>JADJJY010000001.1 GCA_016706275.1 Chloracidobacterium sp.
GATGACGGCCCAACGTCACGATTCTCGAACACTCTAATCTACCCGCTACCTCTACTTGTTTTGAGGAATCAATTGATTGGATTATTCAGAAATCAAACAAAAACATATGACCCCGATTTTCTGGAAGGTATTATCAACCAAACATATATTCCAAACTTGTCAGTATTCGATGATGCTAATCTGCTTGCCGAGGCCGCCTCAAAACGGAAAGTTTCATTTCCAGGAGGGGAAAACATGCCGGCCGCCGTGTTTTCTTCATGACTCACTGGGGCATTTTTTGTCCCCTGGAGACCCTGAAAGTAGTGAGATTGGTCTCAGGCTCTTTGTCTCTCGAACCGCGGTCTTAACTGTTTCGATGATATGGAATTCGACCGGGCTCATTCCGACAGCTTAAACAGAAAGCATATCGGTTATATTCTGCAACCTTCCCAGTGTATTGATAATAGCGATGACTATCTAGGGATTTCGTCGTGGACCGTTCCCTTTCTTCAGCATTCGGACGGGGCAAGGGCGATGATGGGGAGAAAAATCTGAAGCAGGCTCTCCCTATCCTCGAGCCGAGGTGCCGCTTATCGGACGGAGAATAGAGGGAGTTGGCGGAGCGGTCAGGTCGGCTCGTCAGAGCACATTCCTCTGGTATAGTCAGCGAGGTTAAGCCAGGGAAACTGGTAGTCACAAACAAAACGACAAGTGAAACCTATCAGTTGCTCCAGGAATATCCTAGTGCCGCAGACACGCCTCTGGGACACCGGACATTGGTTACCGCGGGTAAGAAGGTTAAACGAGGCGATCTTCTCGCAAGCTGGACAGGAACTATCGGTGATGAGGCGGTTTTTGGACGGAATGTGTTAGTCGGTTATCTCCCATTTAAGGGACATAATATCGACGACGGAATTGTCGTTAGTCAGTCGGTAGCCGATAAATTTTGCCTCTCAAGACATATTACGAATACCGCGTCGAGTTGACGGAAAATGTCGAATCAATTGATTGCACACTTTCCAGTCGGAGATGAAGTGTTTATCAGGATCGGTTGATCACCACTGTCAAAAAAAGAACCGATACGAATCCATCTGAATTGGTTACTACCCGGTTTGACAAACGGGCGGAGGGAACGGTTAAAGACATTAATAAAACCGACAAAAACATTATCGTTCTGATTGAAGCTAATCGCCGTCTCGAGATTGGAGATAAATTGACCGGGAGACATGGCAACAAGGGAGTAGTTACTCTGATCCTTGATGATGAAAAAATGCCTTTTTTTTTCCTGGGCAAAATTAAGCAATATACGGAAGTTTTATTGAGCCCAATGGGGGTCGTATCGAGAATGAACCTTGGGCAACTTCTTGAAACCCACTATAGCTGGTTAGTCAAATACGAAAAAATAGCATCGGAAATTGGAAGGCCTTTCACAAAACTGGATTTTGAATTTCTAAAACGCGAGCTTGCGGCACTGGAGATACCTGAGGGGAAGGCTACTTTGTTTGTGGACGAAAAGGAGGTCGGGCCTGCGGTCGTAGGATTCCAATACTTTGCTAAATTAAACCATCTGTCCGGTGATAAATTCCATGTAAGAACCAGCGGAAGCAGATACTCGGCTGTCACAGGGCAACCTCTAAAAGGTAAGCGTCTTGGTGGCGGACAAAGAATAGGTGAAATGGAAATGTGGGCGTTGCTGGCTCACGGTGCAAATGAATTCATTGATGAAGCCACTACTTTTAAGTCGGATGATATCGTCGCACGGGAAAATCTCCGGACCAATCTTGAAACTGGCACAAAGCTTCCCGAGTCCATCACAAGTGTGTTTCCTCATACTCTAAAAACTTTCGAGATATTTTTGAATGGAATGGGTATAGGGTTGAAATACAAGGACAATGACGATTTGGAGACTAGACTTATTTCAAATAGCCAAAAAACGATCTTCGATTGGCTGATATCCCGACGATCAAAGCGGGGTTCCGTAAAAGCAACTCTAAAGTTAAAAAGTTTATAGGGCTTGAGGTGGTAACTATATCCGATCTTTATAAAGAAGAGATTATTGTTAAAAAAAAGGGCATGGATCCGCCGTTTTATTTGCAGCATTTTCAACTGGCTGAACCCGTTCCACATCCTTTATTTTGGAAGCAAACACCAGATAGTCTTAATGAGTGGTCGGATGTGATCAAACAGGGCAATGAGTATAAGCCTTGCTCTATGCTAACGGTATTGCCCATTATTCCTCTCAAATATCGTCCCGAATCTGCGGCGGGATTCGACAGCGAAATTACGAGACTATATAAAGCCGTTCTTTTTGCCAGCATGCGGTTGAAAAATTGTGGAGACGCGGAAAAGACGGAGCGACGAGGAGAGTTGTTTAGAGCGGTCGAGAGACTATTCATCGGTAGTGCCTACGAACGAAACAGCGGAAGTTCGCTCTTTGCTGAGTCATCTTGAAGGGAAAAATGGGCTGCTACGCAAATATCTTTTAGGAAAACGACAGGATTTTTCTGCACGTGCGGTAATAGTTCCGGATCCCCTCCTTCGAATCGACCAATGCGGAATTCCGTTTGAGATGTTACTTAGTTGGTTAAAGCCCTTGATTCTGAATCGACTTGTTCAGGAGAAAGGACTAAGTAAGGTCGACGCTAGAAATGTGATAGAGAGGGCATTGCGTGGCGACCCTTACGCGTTTGAAACAGTAAAAGAGTGTCTCGAGCACACTGTCGCCGATCAAAACCTCTTGGTTCTTATTAATCGGCAACCATCCCTACATCGATACAGTCTTCTCGCATTTAAACCGCAAATCCGAATGGATCACGTTGTTGGTATACCGCCGATGGTTTGTAATGGGTTTAATGCTGACTTTGATGGGGACACAGTTGCCGTCTATCTCCCCGTAACTCAGAAATCACAAAAAGAAGCCCAAAAGATGCTTTCTACAAATCATCTCTTTTCGGGTGCGAATGGAAAACTAAATCTTTCGCTCGGTCAGGATTACGCTCTGGGCTCATACCTCAAAGCAAATACATTGGTAACCCAAAAGGGCATGGG
Source organism: Chloracidobacterium sp. (assembly GCA_016706275.1). Classification (GTDB taxonomy): domain Bacteria; phylum Acidobacteriota; class Blastocatellia; order Pyrinomonadales; family Pyrinomonadaceae; genus OLB17. The sequence goes on from JADJJY010000001.1 coordinate 3,028, forward strand.
TAAGGAATTCTTGGAAAACAAACATCTCCCCGATCGTTTAGGTTCTTTGCTTGGCACGATCGACGATGTTGGGGATCAAGTTAAATCCCTAAAATTATTCCAGGATGATGCTCTTACAGCCGCTACGACGGGAATCGCCAGTTTTAGTTTTTTTTGATATCGAACGGATTGCTCTATCTGCCTCAACAAAAATCTACATTTCAGTTTGAACGCAAACGGGCGGACGCAGCCTTATTAAAGAACGAGATTAGAAAATCAAAAACCGTCGATGAGAGGACCAAAATAGACGGGTCTAGGCAAAGGCTGGGCAGTCTAACAAAAGAACTAAATAAGAAAATTGAAGATAAGATTTGGCAGAGAATCAAGAAATTCCTGAACAATTAGTTTTCGCTTTACTTTATAACAGGTGAATCGAATTTCCCAACTGCGTCAGATTGCGAAGGGTCGATTTTTATCGGACGGAGAGGATGCCTTGATCCCATCGAGAGTTGTTTTCTCGGAGGACTGTCACCAGATCAATATTGGGATCTGTCCCATTCAACTCGACGGACTATGATAGACAAGAAGTTAGCTGTTGGGGAGGCGGGGGCGTTAACAAGGGACTTAGTTGAAGGTGCGTATGAGATTTTTATTTCAGAAAAAGATTGCAAAACAAAATCCGGCGTCATTGCTATTGGACAAGACCATAACCTCCAAGGGAGAATTAGGCTTAGTCAAAAACAACCATCGCAAGAGTCAGTAACTCCACACCCTGCGGTCTCAGAAATTGTCAGATCTCCTCTAACGTGTGAGACAAAGTCGAAATCAGGGATCTGCCAGTTCTGCTATGGTCTCGATCCGGCAACCAAAAGACATCCCTCAATTGGCTCTTTAGTCGGCGTCATCGCCGGCCAGTCCATCGGAGAACGGGGCACACAATTGTCTATGCGGACATTCCATTCGGGGGCCGACAGCATGTCCCTAGTTGATGTAAAGGACATCTTCAGTTACGGAAAATTTAATGGACGACGAGCCTTCCGAAATGACCATTGACACGAGACAATTTAATAAGTTGGCCCGAGTTCTTGTGGCGGGTACTTATCAGGGTAGCGTCCTTTCGATTCATTTCGAGGTCATTCTCAGGGCAATGAAACGCGGCGAGAATTTGATCGGATGTCAACGATTGGCAATGGAGTGGCGTCGAAGGGGGTTCTTGGCAGCAGCATCATATCGGGAACTCAGAAGGATTATGCGTGAGGCACTTGAAAGCGGGTGTGCTACCGACGATTTGGAGTCTCCCAAATACTCGATCATTGTTAACCGGAGGAGCTATAAATGAGCCGAAACTTGATTCGAGGAGCTAAGGGGGCCAGACAACGAAGTACGGTACGTGTAAAACAGGGGAATTTAGCGCGTCCGATCAACGTAAATGACTACGAACTTGACGATTTGCTAAGCGATGATAGTCCGGCCGATATTATTGGGCCGGAACAAATAGCGGATGACACTGACGAATCGCCGGTTGGTGCAACCTCAGATGAGGGATTTTGACGAAGGAGAATTCGAAGACGGGTTTGAAATATTCTTTGAACGGAGCGATGAGGCGGTGCCAAGGGCGAGACCGGCCTTTTTGGCAATTGTGCAGGCTGGACCAAATCGAAGGTCAATTCTCCAAAACATTCGTATCCCCCGGTTCTCCGATCAGCAATCGGATCTTGTCGTAAAATGCAAAATACTCAAACTTATCGGCGATTTCATTATTAGAGAAGGGGACTTACTGTTAAATATCGCAACTTCTGGTAGAGACATACCGATAGATGGGAATCTCCAACAAAAAAAGCTGATTAATGAACTACAACTAAATACGTCATTGATGCATAAGAATGGGAGTCGGTTATCAAGTGAGACACTTCCCCCCTATGTGAGTAAGATTAAAAGATTCGAAAACATTCAGCTCCCTAATGGAAAGGTCTATTCTCTGACGCAGTTCCTTCGCGGTGAGGGGCGCTATGCCGGGCTGGATCGATTCGAACTGCTGAAATACCTTGTGGGTAAAGATAAGATGGGTGACACCGCGTTAAGCAAGTCGTTTATTGAGGACAAAGGTAAAAAGTATACGGTGGCGAATAAGAAGGCAGTCTTTGATGGAATATCGGAAAGCTTTTTCAACCTGAAATCGAGTATTGAGAAACACATCGCTAACGATTCCGGAGGATTGCAACCATGGGAGAGTGCTGCATTCTTTCTTTCACAACGACTTTCCATATGACAAAAAGTCTTAAAGAGGTCAGTATTCTGTTTACAACTCTGAGCCATCTGAGGTCATTACCATGAAGATTGTTATTGTCGATAGCACCGAGTTCCTGCAGATGCTTCAGGATCCGATAGAAGCTGGAAAGAAAAAAAGCGATGAGTTTGGAGAATTACAAAACCACGGCATCGATCTCGGAGGAGCCCAATCCACAGACGCTTGTACCCTCCTTATTAGTTGAGGAAACCTTTCTTTGCTTTTGCTCATACGGTTCCTTTACACGTGTGGCGACTTATTTCGACAATAACGGGATAAAGGTCCCGCTCTTCGTGCTGCTTGAGTCATACGATTCGAACAAAATCGATGAAGTATATCAACATCCATACCTCTACACGCGAGGGTTTTTTCACGAGTCGACGTTGGACCCAGAAGAGGTTGGTCACATAATCAGAATCGTAAGCAGTTTCCGGCGACAAAAGGAATTTCATGGAATCCAGGCCAAAAAAAAGATAGGGTGGAAAATTCAAAGAAATAATGTCGGTGGTACCACGGCCGATTTGATGATAAGTCTTTTCTTTGATCCAGCGATGCGCGACTTCATGCAGCGACTCTTGTTTGTCGTCGAGAGCGTAAATGTTGATATTCCAAAGGCGGAAAGGCGAAGGCGAAATACCAATAGGTTCAGGGAGATATTTGGACGGATTGAGGGATTCCTAGAAAATGGACCGTTTGAGGGGAGGGGCGACGGGGCGGAAATCGAAAAAGAAGCGAGAAGTATTCTTAGTAAAGGCAAGGCCAATGAAGCCCGTCCCGATTCTGTTGGAGGGAGAGACGGGAGTAGGGAAAACTCTTATCGCTAAGAAAATCCATCAGCTCCTTTGTAGGTTTCAACGAGATGAACCAATTTCATTTCAACAGATCTCGACAGTTAATCTGGGTGCACAGATAGTAGAATCTGAACTCTTTGGCGTAATGAGGGGTGCCTGGACAGGCTCGGTAACTCGCATCGGGAAGGTGCTCCTGGGGTGGGGTGGAGTTATCTTCTTGGACGAGATCGGTGACTTGACTCCTGAAATGCAGTCGAAATTCCTCGTTTATCTCGACACGTTTGAATTCGCCCCAGACGGCTGGCCGTATGATTGGAAAGTACATTCGCCGGCCTTTATTGTGGCTGCGACCAATAAGAATTTGAAGGAAGCCGTTGAAAAAGGGCTGTTTAGAGAGGACTTGTATTATCGATTTGCTCATAAATTAACGGTACCTCCGCTTCGTGAGCGACGTTATGATATTCGTGCGTTAATCGACTTCGCTCTACAGAATTCTGCTATTAACCGCCTTCTGAACCCGGACAAAGGAGAATCAGAGGAACCAAAGCGGTGGATCGACGAGATTACCTTGTCAGCTCTTTCACGACTTGAGGAATACCAGTTCCCTGGAAATTTTCGCGAACTGGAAGCAATCCTATCCGGGCCATTTTCCGAGCACGACAGGATGGCCGCAATATCCTTCTGGAAGAAGATTTAGAGTTTTAATTTGGGCGGCGAGGACGCGCTGGCCAATTAATAGTTTGGTCGCGCATTACGTCAATAAAATACGTAATTCTCAGGCTTTGTTGCTCCGAGTGCCTATCCCCTTGTTCCTATTGTTAGAATTGGACAGAATCTTGCCAGTATTCCTTGAGACGAAAGCTACTCACCAATTCACGGTACTTTACCGTGGATTAAATCAAAGTGAATACCCTTTCACTCATAGAACTGCAAAATTATGAAAAAACCTAACAAACCCTTTCCCATTCCTTTTTGTTGTAGTTGTCCTTACTTTCTTTGTCTCGGCGGTCGCAGGGCAGACCGACGAACAGAAGTGCAACTGCGTTTCGTATGCCCGAAGCCGGGTCAGTAGACTTCCGACAGGCCTCAATGACTGGTCGTCAAAACTCGGCAAGATCAATCATCTTTTTCCACGAGTTGGATCCGTCGCAGTAATCGATGTTGGCGATAACGTTGGGCACGTCGCTGTGGTGGATAACGTCACAGTGGGTTCAGATGGAAGTCTTAGAGTTTCGATAACAGAATCGAACTATAGGCGTTGTCAGATAACGACGCGATTCGGTTCGACCGACTCTTTGAAGATCCGTGGCTTTTTCGACCCGAGTTATTCAACTGGGGCGTCGTTCCCGAGAGTCGACGGTCCGCGGTCGGTCTCGGCCCGGCAAGGACAAGTATTTTCGGTACCGGTTTCGGGGACTGGTTTTGATTCTGCAACTATGCAGGCGATTGTACTGGGGGGTTGGTGTGACACCTTCAAAAAATGTGTCATTCCAACTAACGCAATAACGAGTCGCAGTTCAAGCACGGCGACCATTCCAGTGGTACTCAACCAGAGCGGATACTACACGCTCTATCTCTTCAATCGAAACAGCGGAATGTCCTCTAACGGAATTAGGATCAGCGTCCGTTAGGAAAACAATACTGAGTTACGATGGCCCCATCCGGTTGTACCGGGTGGGGCCTTCATTTCTGGAGAAAAAACAAAAAATTATGTTCAAACAAACTCTACTTCTAGCCCTTTTCGTCGGAATGCTTTCAATAGCTATGTTTGCCCAGAGCAGCTCTAACGTTCCACAGTTTCCGCCACCGGGCAATAGTGGCGGCTCACAGTCCGGGTCCACTGTTTCCTACCCGCAGGAAACCGGGATCGATCCAGCGACTACGCCAGATCAACGCCGATCGGCTAGGAAACGTTATGTATTGCCAGCAATTCGAATCGGAATTGGTGTGATGGACGCAATCTGTATCGAAACTGGGAGGTGCCCCGAAAACGATTTTAGAAAGCCTCAGGCATCAAACCCATCGACGACGCAGCCTGTGAATAACAATCCCGTACAAACTAACCCCTCGGGTTCGGGAAGCCTGCTTATGAATCTGTTGCGTGTACGCCGTCAATAGAGAGGGGCGCGTCTTCTAAACTTCTTAATAGGAGGGTTGAACGATCCTCCCTTTTTATTTTTGGACACATTGTTGCCATTAACCTTTGGAGGCCTTAAGGAAACAAATATTATGCACATCGAAAACATTAGTAACCACGCCAAGCTGAGACAGGCTCAGCGCAACCTGAGCGAAGAAGATATCGCTTTTGTTCTGCGATACGGACAAGAGATTCATAGAACAGGCGCTAGCTTCTTCTTCTTAGGAGTCCGGGATCTCCCGGATAGGGATGCCCGTAGCATGTCCCGGCTTGTGGGCTCAATTGTTGTAGTTAATTGGCGAGGCATTGTTACAGTTTATCGCAACAGCCGGGGACTACGCCGCATCAAGCGAAAGATGAAATACCATATTACCCGTCAATTTGACTAGAAACCGTCCGAGTCCAATTCCATCAAATCCCTGATCTAGGACAGCGTCGAATCGCTGTCCTTTTTCTTTCACAACCCGGTGGCCGATACGGGGTGTGGATTGCCCATCGGCTTTTTGAAAAAAGACCGGCGAAAGCCGGCATAGAGGAAAGTAAAACGCTTATGAAAACTATTAATCAACCAAAACCAGATACTGGAAAAACAACAGATCATGAGGTAAGAGCCGAGGCATTTTTTGCCGGGGCCCACGACGTGCCGATCGAATCCATGGTGACCGAGATCTCAGACGCCTTCAAAGAAATAAGTGAACACACTCAAATGGAAGCTCAGGATGAAATCAAGAGTCTGGAAGGTGAGTTGGAAGCTACCAAACATCTTCGTGAGGACGCAGACGATCGGTGGCAGATGTTTAATTACGAGACTGGGGGCAAGAAACCTCCTTTTTCAGTGCCGCTGATGGCTGTTCTATTCTCGCTGTTCGCGGTCGCAGCCGAAGCTTGGTTCCTCGCCCCAGTGCTCCAGGGATGGAATATTGTAGAGCCCCTCCCGCAATTCGTTGTGGCCGCAGTGTTTGTGTTTTCGCTCGGGGTCCTCATGAAGGCGGCACTCACAAGCTATGAAAACCTGGGTAAGGAGCCTTCCGGGCGGAATTGGTTCAAAACCATTTCCCTTTCGGCGCTTGCACTGATCCTGGCAGTGTATCTGGGGATATTCAGAAGCTACGAACTAGAATACGACGCCAAGATGAACCCTGAACTGGGCGGCTTTCTCGGTCAAAACCTGGGTGTCCATATAGCCCTTTCGATTTTGGCGACAATTGCCCTTCCGCTGGCAGCGACACTCGCCTTGAATTTCGGTTTCGATAAACTAAGATACTGGGAACAATGGCGTAAATCCAGAAAAGATTCTCTGGCACTCGCCAGGCACGAGGAAGAGACAGATTCGAAGCTCGAAGCGGAAAACGAGAAATTGAGTATGCGTCTTGCCGAAACCGAAGCTACTCGAGAGGAATGGATAAATGCCGCTCGGCATGCTCATGCCGAAGGGCAAGCAATCCGAGCACGGCGTCAGCCTCTGTGGGAGATTGCATTTCTCCTTGCAGGCGGAGGGGTCCTAATTACTTCACTCGTAATGGCCATCGCCTACTATTTCATCGACGACAGTCTATCGTCAGTTTTGCAACCCGATCTGGGACGCTTTGCAATCTACCTGGGCGTCTCCATCGGCCTGATAGGGATTTTCAGCTATATGATGCTTAAACGCTGGAACAGCCCGACGCCCAAGGTTGTATAAACAGGTCCCCTGTCTGGCATGTTACGGACATCTCCCCGCTTCAACTTGAACCCTCGAACGAGGCACCTAAAGTTCTCATCGAACCCACATTTCAACGAGAGATAGTGGAAAAATCCGCGAGTAACGGCAGTTTGGCAAAAGCCAACTGAGCAGTTCCTCATCCTCACCACCACCGCGACCGGTTAATTCGTTAACCGGTCGTATTTTTTAATCAGCTAGAAACTCAAAAAACATTATGAACAAAATCAACTTTCTAAGATTTTTCTCAACCCTTCTTCCGTCCATTATACTGATAGCCATCACACTTTCTATGGTGGGCTGTGGGGATAGGAAGACTTCTTATATCTTCATCGTAGATCTCAGTGTTAGTGTGTCGGAAGACGCAAAGTCAAAAGCATTCGAGACGATAAAGACCCAGGCTCAAAGCTCAAACGGGGTGATTCTGTGACTGTGATTCCGATCACAGGCGATGCGGTGAGCGAGACGAGCGGTCACGTTCTTAGACTGCAAACGGCTGACAAACGAGAGGCTTTTGATCGGGATCTGCGGAAGTTTGCCGCGGAAGTTGGACAGGGTCTCGCCGGAATGCAGACGAATGCCAAGAAATACAAGCAAACGGATATAGTTGGATCCCTTCGGGTTGCGCAGGATGAAATCGCTGTCACTGAAAAAGAAAATCATCGAGTGGTACTGGTCGTTCTTAGCGATATGGTCAACTGTACGCAGGGCCTCCGAATGGATAAGGATGCGGTTTTCCAGAAACCAGATATGGCCCGACAACACGCGACAACGTTTGCTCAGAATATGAATTTTGACTGGCGCTCAAGCGAGATATACCTCGGTGTTCTGGAAAGTACAGATCTGCAGCAAATGTCGAGTGAGCGCCGCGATGGCGTCCGTGAATTTTGGGCCGAATTCTTCCATAGCGGGGGAGCTGTCCGCTATCAATTTGCAACGGACGGAATCGGCCAATTGCCAAAATTCATTAATTACAAGGAGAAATCGTAAAACAGCTATGCTGAAAAATATCGGCCGACTTGTCGTGGTTCTAAATTTACCATTTCTCGCTTACGGATTTGGTGTGGCGGCCTATACGGCCGTCACACCATTCGATCATTTGAGCCTCCGTTCTCCGAGATTCTTAGCATTTGCCGTTGGCTTTGCAGGTTTCGCCCTTTTATGGGTATGCTTTAAGCGACACCTTGAGGTATTTTGCACCTTCGAACATGAGCTGACCCATTTACTGGTTGGGCTTTTGTTTCTTCGTATACCGTATTCGTTTGTTGTGACCCGCGACCGAGGTTACGTAGAACACTCGGGTAGAAGTAATTTTCTCATTACGCTTTCACCCTATTTTCTCCCGACCATAACCTATCTCTTGATCCCGCTGGCGTGGATCATTCCCGCCAAATTTGTCTTGACGTACGCTGCGGTTTTGGCGGCCACCGTTGCCTATCACTTGTTATCCACAAAACGTGAACTATTTACAACACAGCCTGATTTGCAGAGAGCCGGCCTACTCTTTTCTTCCGCATTTTTGCCCGTTGCAAATTTCGCTTTTTTTGGAGGAGCTATCGCGATGGGAATTGCCGGGACGGCAAGTTTTGTTGGCTTTTGGGTCCAAGGAGCCACTGAAAGCTGGAATTTGTATAGGACAGTCTATTTTTCCCTTGCCGCATCTATTCCCTCCTCTTAGTCTTAACAATCAAATCCCCCGTCGACTTCAGTTCATCAATCAAGAACCACATACCACTTAGTGTCATGTCGCTTTTTGAATACGTTCCGACCTCGAGCGGCCACTCGACCTTAACGTCACTACGATTTTGCACATTTCAAAGGAGAATCTTAAAAAACTATGAGCAACAACTATCCGGACGAACCAAGTTACGATCATTCAAGCTTCGAGTTCCTTAATACATTCGGGCGTAATGTAACCAAGAAGCACGCGAAGGCAAACTAAATTTATTTGTAGGCCGCGACAAGTAATTCAACGGGTGATCGAAATCCTTTCGAAGCGAACAAAAGAAACCCGATTATTATAGGCAATGCAGGGGCTGGCAAAACTGCGATTGTCGAGGCTGTAGCAAAACGGATTGCAAACAACGAAATACCCAAGCGGCTCTCAAATCACCAAATGTTCTCCATTACCGCCTCTGCACTTATTGGAGGAGCTACCTACTTCGGAATGCTGGAGCGTCGCGTGTCCCATCTGTTGGAGGAAGCAAGAACCCCAGGGGTAATCATATTTATTGATGAAATTCACTCGATAGTAAATTCAGGCCCTGGGGATTCTAATCGGAGTATTTCTCAGCAGCTCAAGATTGCCCTTTCGTCCGGGGAGATTATCTGTATCGGGGCGACAACCGATGAAGAATATCGACAGTATATTGCTACGGATTCAGCATTGGAAAGGAGATTTCAGCCAGTCTACATTGCGCCGCTTTCAAAAGATCAGACGCTTGGTATCCTACGAAGTCTTCGGGACGTGACACAAAGCCAAACCGGACTCTGTATAAGGGATGACGCCTTGCGAAACGTCTTGAATTATGCCGAGAAATATATGCCGACGCGATGTTTTCCCGACTCGGCGATTGATCTGTTTGAACACACGGTTGCTTACGCGGAATCCGAGGGTATTGCCATAGTATCTAGAGAAGATGTTGAAATCGCGATCAAGCGAGCAATTGGCATCCCCGAAAACATAGAAGGCTCTCTACTGCAGTTGAGTGAGAGTATTAAGGAGAAGAGAATTTTGACCGAGAGTCAAACCCGCAACTTATGCGACGTTCTAAGCGTGTCGATGCAAGGGATGAATCTTCATCCCAAACGGCCTAAGGCTGTGATGCTTTTGGCGGGCGACACGGGCAACCAAGCTGATTCCCTTGGAAAAGTGGTTTCTAGTGCCTTTTTGCAGAGGAAGAAAGAGTCATTACCATTGACTTTGGGAATTTGATGGAACCAAGCGATGTAAGCCGATTGATTGGAGCCGGGCCTGGCTTAGTAAGTGCCGGTAATATGGTTCCCATACACAGGATAGCTCAAGTGCCTTGGCCCGTAATTGTCTGCAAGTCGATCGACAAATGCCATCCAATAATCAGAGATTTGGTTGAAGGAGCGCTCCGAGAAGGATTCTTCACAGATGGGGTCGGGAAAAAGGTCTATATCAGCGACGCGATATTTATCATGACCGCAAGCACGCTCTCCCGTTCAGCCCGAAGGATTGGTTTCAACGGCGCTGGCACTATCAACGCTCGTGACGAAACAAAAATACGCCTTCAATCTGCCGAGATATTAGGCAAGGAATTTATTAAGTCCATTGACCTCTTTTTTACGGCTGATGAACGAATTACTGACATACGGCGAAGACAATGGCTTAAGGAGAATTTGCTATACGACTTAACGGTTCGTTTTGCCGACAAAGGGATCAATATATATTGGGAAGAATCTATCATTCAGGAACTAGTGCGCCGCCAGGGTGAAACCGACGATGTGGGAGATTGGGAATCGCTGGTCAATTCTTGGCTAATGCCGACGGTAATTACCACCCTTAATGCCGAAAAGCAGCCAAGAGCCCTCACTATTGGCTTTGATAACGATGAAATTATCGTTGAAATTACCGACGCAGCTTCGCCCGATCTTGAAAGCTCTTGTTCAATTTCTGATGAACAAAAGAAGATCTTTAATTCCGTTTTGGTTTGGCTCGCCGAGTGTTTTAGAGTGAAACTTGGCGATGCCGACTCGCATGTCAAAATTGTTCGGAGAAACAAATCTGCTGAGATTTTCGTTTATGAGTGGCGAAACAAACTCTTAATTACAATACAAGCGCGCGTTGCCAGAGCGGCCGAGCAAAGTGAAGAGCTCGCGCACTTTCTACTACAAAAGAATCTGGGTTTAAGATTTGGTAAATTTGCTGTCGAAACTGACGGGACGATTGTGCTTGAGCATACACTCAGCGGCGCAAATTGCGATCGAAAAGTACTCCTAATGGCAATTGATGATATTTGGGAGACTGAATCAAAATTGTCAGCTGAGATTGTTTCGCGGTTACGACCATCAAAACGTAAACCAGCGATTCTAATCCGCTGACGGGCCGACCCTTAAGTTTTCCTTTGCCACTCCACACATCACCCATAACCTACCATCCAAAACCAATCTTCTTTCTTCCCTACCCTCAAACTACTCTATAAGCACTTTCATGCCCGATTGCCCACCGTGTCAACCACCCTAAAGCTGACTAAAAAGAAAAGAATTCACCTCAAAAGTTGCCCCGTCTGTACCAGAAAGTTTGGAACCGACTGTTCAGGTCGCTGCGGAACTTGGGGTGCCAGACGTAATGATTGCAACGGTCTGGCCGCCGAGACTTCTAGTTCACATTAACCTCAGGTCTGGCCCTCTTATCCCCACCCTTACCCCGGATCCTTGCACTTATTGACAAAGAAAACCTGCCCGCAAACCTCATTAAACCCTCTCCAAATCTGGATCATCCACACCCTCTAATCAAAAAAAACCAACTGGTTATTTAAAATGCCGATCCATCTGATAATCGCCCGATCTAAACCTTCTACTCCAATCAAATGCAGGTTGATGGACATATTTACAATCGGTAAGACGGAAGTAATAAAAGGTTAGTATTCCATGCTGCCCAATAAGCAAATCGCTATAAGTATGCGCCGGCGCCCTATCTTGAAAGGGGTTATGGTATTTTTATTAGAAAAAGTCCCATTGGTGTTTACTTATTATGAACCGCGAAGATTTTGCTATCCAGCTACGATTCTCGATCGATTTCGCGATTGACGCCCATTGCTTCAATTCCAAAACCCTGAATCATTCTACTCGAACTTGGGACCGTAAAACCCCCTACGTCATACACCCAATTTGGTGTGCGATGAGCCTATTATCCGAAACGAATCTTTCTGCTGAAGTGCGAAGTGGGCTTTTCAAGCCTTATTGTGGCATGACATAATCGAGGATACAAAAGTACAATTACCGCCCGACACAGCCTCGACTGTGAAAACGCTCGTTGACGAATTAACTTTTGCTAGTTATGCATCGGAGAAGGTGGAAATATGGAACCGCAGCGATCTGGCCCAACTACTTAAGCTCTTCGACAAGACATCCAATTTACTGGACGGTGGTTGGATGACGGACGATCAATGGAAAGATTATTGCGATCACACTTTGAAACTCGCAGCCTCCGCCGAGCGGTCCTTTCCCCCGCTGCACATCGTTTCAATCGCCCGTATTTTGTGCCAGCAGCCACGCCTAGTGCAATGCAGGAATGACGATACTTAACGTGACGAATAAATCAAAAAAAACAAAGTTTGGTTTAGTGCAAGGCGGCTCAGACGCCATGACTACCCCCATAAGATCAAATATTCATTGACAATTCAATTTAGGCAATTTTCTTGAATCGAGAAGTGATGTCGGTCTCAACAAGGAGAGACGTCTGACGGCTTTAAGCGTTTTATGAAGTGTCAAAGGGAGCTATTCTAGAAGCCTGGCCCTTTTCAAGGGCCAAGTCAGAGCGTGGAGGCAGTGATGAAAATAATAAGTATCCAACGTATTTCAGTTCTAGCGATTTGTTCCGTCGTGTTCTGGTCCTGCAACTCCTGTGGAAAAAAGGGAAAGGCGGTCTCCCTTCGGTTAGATGGATACCGAAATTCAATTACAGGTGCGAGGTTTGCAGGCGAAGTTATCGGACGAAAGGACTTTGCTCGGAAATGGGGCTTGGACTTAAAGCTTGAACCCAGCGGCGACAAAACACCCGATCCGGTTACAGCGGTGACGAGTGGGTTAAATGATTTTGGCATTATTGCGGCCGATAAATTTCTAGAGGCTAACGAGAAAGGGGCAGATCTTGTGGCCGTAGGTGTCGTCAATGAGCTTACGCCAACTCGTTTTGTTTCGCTTGGTCGGACTAAGATCAGAACGCCACAAGACTGGATTGGTAAACGAATTGGGGTAATCCCGGGAGACCCTTCAGAAAACGTCTATAGATCCTTATTAAAAAAAGAGGGACTCTCACCAACTCAATTTACCGAAGTTGTGTTGCCCCCAGGTGATTATGTTTACGCTATGTACGCATTACAGGTAGGCGAATACGACGTGTACCCGGCAACAATCTTCTTTGAGTTAGAGAACCTTCAGTATCTCTACGACAGTCACAGGACAATTAAGCCATTGGATTACGATGTAGTCTACGTCGGAAGAATATATTTTGCACGCCGTGAATTTGTGCGATCAAACCCGGAAACTGTACAGGCGTTTGTGAATACCATGGCTGACGGTTGGAAATGGGCGTTATATGATTGTAAGAGAGGCGCTGATCGATTGAAAGAATTTACACCAAATACCTTCGACAGTGAGATTTGTATTTCATTGGGAGTTGGTTACGGAAACCCCCTAGACTCAGTTCCGTGGGTTTTGCAATTTAATTACCCGGACTGGGATGAAACAGTTGCAGGACTCATCGCGATTGGAGCTATAAAGAATCCGGAATACCGACACTATATTGACGATTCATTTATTACTAATTATTCTGCGATTCCTTCAGAATAAGGAATTTCGAAATCACCATCGCAGTTGCCTAAAATTTGATTACTACACATGCTTAGAAAAGAGAAATGAAGCCCCCGAATACTACGGCATCTCGACAGGGCCCTACACTGGCTATCGCCAGACGACTGCGAACTTGGCTGATGGACAGATTTGTAGCCGTAGCCATTATTTCTCTTTTACTAACAATCGCTTTAGTTTTCATCCTTGTTTACCTAAAAATTCTTGCATTGACCCCATCGATGACAGATTACCCGGTGCGGGGTATCGATGTATCTCATCACAATGGTGAGATCGACTGGGAAAGAGTCGCAGTCCAGAACATAAAATTTGCGTACATCAAGGCATCGGAAGGTAATGACCTGCAGGACCCCCTTTTCGAGCGAAACTGGCAGGAGGTTCGACGTGTCGGGCTTATTCCCGGAGCATTTCACGTTTTTGGGAACTGCAGCACAGGAGTCGAGCAGGCAAGAAACTTTCTATTAGTTTGGCGCGACCGTGGAATTGCATTGCCACCGGCTGTAGACGTATCGTCTGGACTTCCATGTGCAGGGGCTACCGGAAACCCTCGAAATGAACTATTAGTTTTCTTAAACGAAATCGAACGGACTACTGGTCGAAGACCGATTGTCTATGACAACCGGACTTATATTCCCGGATTCAGCAATAATTCAGGACACCAAGATATCAAATGGGCCCGGGGAATCATTTGGCACCCTCATGTTTTTTACGGAGATGAATGGGTTTTTTGGCAGTATAGCCGTCGAGGAGAAATCGACGGAATCAGTTTTCCGGTGGACCTAAATGTCTTCCAAGGTAGCGATGAGAGATTTAAGACGATCCTTCAAGGAGCAGGACAATGATAGTTGTGAGAATCATCAAGGGCCCCGGTGTGGTACGTCAATGGTTGGGCCGTCACAACCCCCAGATGATTTATTTGTGTCGCTCCTAGCTACGGATTCCGAATGGGAAATCGACTATAGTGAGGCCACCCTTCAGGAAAGAAACGATTGGCTGTCAAAGGATCTATTCAATCGTTGTTCACGGGCATTACGTGTCCGCAAATTACCGGTATTTCTCAAAGGAGAACAGTTTGATGATTTCGAGGAATTCAAAGATCGATATGGTTCTTGGTTTACAAACTCATTAAAATTTGAGGTAGAGAATACCGTCGGGGTCACCATTCACACGTTTCACGGTTCCTACGCATCGGCACTATCGCTTGTGAAAGACGATGAAACTGGTGTTCAGATCGAAAGAAATGGTTATGCGGAGCAATATTCAATCTATAAGGATAGTATTCAGGCACGAGCTGAATTCAGAAGGAGAGGCCTAAGTGAGGAGCATTTTTTAGACTTCTTCCACGACGAGTTACAGGAGAAAATGTCTCAGGGCTCAAATGCAGAGGTTGATGAATTGCTTGATTATGCTGAACAATACGGTTGTAAGATGAGCCGAGCTTTTCTAACCGGCCTCCTGAGCTCCGTTATAAAGCAAGGAACAGATCGAAAACTCGTCTGGAGGCTGCGAGAGTTGATACGAACTGCGAGATCTTGAATCTGCGATTGTGCGTGAGATCGACGAAGCAATGCCTCCCTTGGATTAGTCATTTAGAGATAGGCGAACGGACAACCGCCGAGATGAGACTTGCCCAACGATGCTTAAGGCCGCGAGGGTAGTATACTGACCTGATTGTCTTGGGATGGAATTGAGTTGGCAATATCGAGGTGTTCGCTACTTAACCAACTGATTGATAACGGATCCTCGGCTGATATTAAAATTCTTCGCAATTTGTGAATTATTTAATCCACTAGCCTTGAGCCTCCGGCTCTCGTCTTTCTTGAGCGAAGCCGTCCGCGTCCGTCCAATGGACTTGCCTTGAGCCCGAACATTTGCAATACCGGCCTTGACGCGTTCACGGATCATGTCTCGATCAAATTCGGAAAGGCTAAAAACATTCCGGCCATAGCTACCCGGGACTTAAAGTCGACATCGAGACACCACCTTCTTGTGCAGATCAATTCACAACATCCGATATCACCTTCGTATCACCCGAATGTTCTGAAAGATAATCATCAAGTCGGACGGCCACCTTGTTTGCCGTCTCCCTCGTAATGTTCAAGTATCGCAAAAATGTCTTTATTTGGGAGTGTCCTGTTATCTTCATTACTTCCGAATGGGGTGATCCCGAGGCGATCATTCTTGTGGTTGCGGTATGACGGCAATCGTGGAATCTAAAGTCCTCGATGCCTGTTTCATCGCAAAGGGATTTGAACGCGGTCTTAACGGTATTCGTAATGCCAAAGACCGTTTGGTTAGGATCTTTCGACGACGCTTCCCAGAGTTTTTCAAGTTCATCCCTTAGCCGAGAGGTTATACCCACTGTCCTGGCTTCTTCGGTTTTGGTATTAGTCTGCGGAATGAAGATTTCCATCGTTTCGAACCGGACGTCGCTCCAACGCATTTTGAATATTTCGCCCCGCCTCATTGCCGTGTCCAGTGCGCAAATGAGCAATGGCCTCAAGTGACTTCGTCTTCCTGTGCAGGCCTCAAGGAGTTGATGTTCCTCGTCGGCTGATAAGACTCGTTTCCCGCTCTACTTCTGCCGCCTTGGATATCACTCCTTTCGCCAACGCAAACGGTTTTTAATTAACCACTCATTTTGAACGGCATAATTAAGTACTCCGCGAAGCAATTCGAGTTCCCGGTTAACCGATGCAATCTTTCTTTGAGTGCCATGAATCGTCGGAGTATTCAATCGGTGTTTCTTAAAAGCGTCGATATCGGCCGATTTTATCGAGCGTATAACCTTAGTTCCGAAATAGTCTTTCAGGATTTCAAGGGACGACTTCACCGGTAAAAGGGAACGCCTTCCCGAGATCTTGACTCCGTTTTGGTAAACAGCAGCAAAGAGCTTATTTTCCTCGTACTTTTCAGCAAGTTCCTTGAAAGTTAATTTGTCAGAGTGAAGAGTCTCCTGACCATGAACTTCAAGTTCGCTCCGCATATCATCGACGACCCGCTTGGCGGTTCGTTTGTCAGTGATTGGTTTGTACTTTACTTTGTATCTGCCGTTATCGGTTTTGTATTGCAAGCGGGCATAAAGTCGCCCCTTGATCTCCACCCAATATCTGGGAGCCGAACGTTTCTTCGGCGTTTTTTACAAGTCAACTATTATTGTGGAGTCAACTATATCTTTTTGCGAATTTTCGATGTCGGATTCGGGCTTCACTTCTGTACTCACATGGCTATAACAAGATCTAGTTATCTAGAAAGTTATCTAGGACTGCGATGATAATCTATGTTATCGAATGTTACAAGTAATGACAGAAAGCGGCCCTAAATGTAGGGGCAACATAAGGTTATGGCCACTTATGAACTTTCGTTTGATAACGTATGTTATCGTATGTTACAAGAAAGCAACGGCTGTTAACCGAAGGGTTGTAAGTTCGAGTCTTACCTGCGGAGCCAATTTAATCAGCGTGAGACGGGCACTGGTACGGTGTCCGTTTCTCATTTAGCACCTTACTGCACACAATTCTTACCAGCTTACAAAACTGCGTTAAAAAGTTCGGCTCGCCAAGTTGTCAGACTTTGATCGCGTCGCAGTAATTAACATCGATTTACACTAAATTTAGGTTTGTTTCGTTCCGGGAGAAACCTAAATTGACCTTTCCAATATTGAACTAGGACTCGATTTTTAAAATTCCTAATGAGATCGACGCTACCTAATTTCCGGTTTTGAGTGTGCAAAATCTCGCACTTATCCGCTTATTTCTCCAAAGTATTCCACGATTCGCTGGATAATAGGATCCACGACCTCTATTTTTGCCCGTATATACAAGTGTTAGAGGCACTTTGGTATTTGGCACGTTGGTTGCGGAGTAAATCATTCGTTGACCATGTGTGTTCTCGATGAGAACCACAAGGAGCAAAAGGAAAACCGTGAACGACACATTAATCAACCGATTCGATATCGTTAGGCGTGAGGATTTCTCCGACGTCACCTATTTGCTCGAGGTTCACCATCCGATGATGTCGAGGGCTGCCCAACCCGGTCAGTTCGTGATCGTGATGTCCCATTCTGACGGCGAACGCATACCATTGACCATCGCCGATTTCGACCGTGAAAAAGGAACGATCACACTTGTCATCCAAGCGGTCGGTAAGACGACGCTTGAGATGCAGCAGACTTGTCAGGTTGGCACATCCCTGTACGGTATGGCCGGGCCGATGGGAATCCCGAGCCATTTAAGCGGCGCCAAAAAAGTCGTGTGCGTCGGCGGCGGCCTCGGTGTCGCTCCCGTGTATCCACAGGCCCGAGCGTGGAAAGAAAACGGGGCGTACGTGATCGGGGTGCTCGGCTTCCGGAATAAAGACCTCGTTTTTTGGGAGGACAAGTTTCGAGCGATATGCGACGAACTGATCATTTGTACGGACGACGGTTCGGCCGGCATTAAAGGCTTTGTTACCGATGGCATCAAGCTTGCACTCGAAAAACACCCCGACATCGAGGAAGTTGTCGCGATCGGCCCGCCCGTAATGATGCAGGCAAGTGCCGAAGCTACTCGCCCGTCCGGCGTCAAAACAATGGTCAGTCTTAACCCGATCATGGTCGACGGTACAGGAATGTGCGGCGGTTGCCGCGTGAAAGTCGGCGACGTGGTCAAGTTTGCGTGCGTTGACGGGCCGGATTTCGATGGCCACCAGGTCGATTTCGCCGACCTAATGGTGCGGCTCCGGCGTTACAAGGAGGAAGAGAAGGCGGCGACCGAACGTTGGTCGGAATCGTGCAGGATGCGGAACGTGGGCGGAGAGGTGATCGCCTTTCCTGAATAGTAATTAAAGGCAAAGAGTTAGATCCAGATGGCGAAGAAACGGACAGTAAGAAGTATTCCACAGGAGCGGACGCCGGTCCGTGAACTTGACCCGGTTGTACGGGCGACAAATTTCGAAGAGGTGAACTGCGGATACACGGAACCCGAGGCCATCCTCGAATCGACACGCTGTCTTTTCTGCCCCGAACCGAAATGTATCGATGGCTGCCCGGTGAGCATCGACATCCCCGGATTCATACAGAAACTCGGCGAAAAGGATTTTCGCGGTGCGTACGACGTCATCACCGGTACAAACTTGCTCCCGGCGGTTTGCGGCCGCGTTTGCCCGCAAGAGAACCAGTGCGAAGGCGTATGTGTCGTCGGTGAGAGTCTCGTGCCTGTGGCGATCGGTCGGCTCGAACGGTTCGTCGGCGATCTCGCGATCCAAAATAATTGGGTGAGTCTGCCTTACATTGAACCGACCGTGTACAAGATCGGTATCGTCGGGTCCGGCCCGGCCGGAATGGCATGTGCTGCTGACATGGCAAAAGCCGGCTGCGAGGTAACTGTGTTTGAGGCCTTCCACGAGCCAGGTGGCGTCCTTCGGTACGGCATTCCTGATTTTAGGCTGCCAAACACTGTCGTCGATGCCGAGATCGAGAAATTAGAACAACTTGGCGTTAAATTCGAATGCAATACGCTTGTCGGTAGGCTCTTCACGATCGAGCAGATGATCAAAGAGCTTGGATTTCATGCTGTATTCATCGGCACCGGCGCAGGATATCCGACTATGCTCGGGATTCCCGGTGACTCGCTCAACGGCGTGCTGTCGGCGAATGAACTTCTGACCCGATGCAATCTGATGAATGCCCGCGAGTTTCCTAACGTCGACACACCACTACCGCTTGGCAAGCAGGTGGTCGTCGTCGGAGCAGGTAACACCGCGATGGACGCACTTCGTGTTAGCAAGCGGCTTGGAGCGGAAAACGTCACCTGCGTTTATCGCCGTTCGAAAGCCGAAGCTCCGGCACGCGCCGAGGAAGTTCACCACGCTGAACAAGAGGGGATCGAATTTCACTGGCTAAGCAATCCGGTCGAGATCCTCGACGATGGTGAGGGTTCGGTCTACGCGATGCGATGCATCCGGATGGAACTCGGCGAGCCCGACGAGTCAGGAAGGAGACGTCCGGTCGCCGTCCCCGGCAGCGAATTTGAGATCGAGACCGATCAGGTTGTTTTCGCGATCGGCACGAACGCCAACCCGATCATCGGCCAGACGTCAAAACTTAAACTCAACAAGTGGGGCTACATCCAGACGGACGAAAATTTGATGACCTCGATGGCGGGAGTTTTTGCCGGCGGAGACATCGTCACCGGTGCGGCAACTGTGATCGAAGCAATGGGAGCGGGCCGAAAGGCAGCCCGCGGGATGAAAGCTTACCTGGGAATTCGCGACGTTGGGCGTGCAGATCGGACGGAAATGCTGTTCGGCCTTTCCGTACGCGAACACAATTTTACACGAGTAAGGTCGGCATAATTATGGCACCTGACGACATCATTAAACCAAACAAGCCTGCCGCTAACGGCAATCACGTAAATCGCGTGTCTGCCAGGCTTAAGGAACACATCGTTGAGATCATCAGCGACTCGGGCGAGGGCGCACAGAAATGCGGCCAGTCGTTTGGCTCGATCGTTGCGCGAATGGGTCACGGTGTCTGGACAGTCGAGATCATTCCGGCTGAGATCCGTCCTCCGGCTCGCAGCGTCGCTGGTGCGAGCGGCAACCGCATCCGCATCGGCGAAAAGCGCGTCACTAATGGCGGCAACGAGACGGACCTTGTTGTCGCTTTTAACGAACAGGTCTTGCTCGGCCGTGTTCGGTCAAATGAGTTAAAACAGGGCTGCACTATATTGCTCGAATCGATGTGGCGTGACGATCCGAACCTAAGCATCAGAAGTTCGTATGTTGAGACGTACAAACAGCTTGTCGCTGCAGGCTATCGAGTTTACGAGATCCCGATGGAGGAAGAATGTCATAAGCATGTCACAGACTCGAGAAGGGGAAAGAACATGTTCGCGCTCGGCATGCTCTGCAGTTGTTACAGCCTCGACCTGCAGGTCGCTCGCGACCAGGTGGCACTTACATTTGGAAAAAAATCAGAAAAGGTCATCAACACAAACATCGAGTTGCTCGAGGCCGGCTTTGCATGGGCCGAGGCCAATCTGGACTTCAGGTACGAAATACCGTCTTCCAAGACCACAGAACCTCAAATAGTCGTCAATGGTAATACTGCGCTTGCCCTCGGCGTGCTTGCATCGGGAATGGAGATCTGCGCGATGTACCCGATCACTCCGGCGACATCGGCGTCGCATTACCTCAGCGACGCTTTTGAAAAGGTCGGCGGCGTTGTGCATCAGGCAGAGGACGAGATCGCAGCGTGTGCGTTCGCGATAGGAGCGTCGTATGCGGGTAAATGTACGGTGACGATCACATCGGGCCCAGGCTATTCGCTGAAGCAGGAAGCGATCGGCCTGGCTGTAATGGGCGAGATACCGCTTGTTGTTGTCAATGTAATGCGTGGCGGGCCAAGCACCGGACAGCCGACGAAGACCGAGCAGGGTGACCTGATGACGACGATCTTTGGCAGCCACGGCGACGCGCCAAAGGTTGTGATCGCACCTGGAACTATCGAAGAATGTTTTTACTCTGTTATCACCGCTCGAAAGATCGCCGAGACATTCAATATGGTCGTCGTGATCCTTTCGGATGCTAATCTCGCAACGTCTCAAGCACCATTCACACGTCCGTCGTTCGACGAAGCGTGGTTGGCTCCTCCGATCGACCAGAGTGCCGTTCCGGCGGGAGCGAAACCGTACGACTGGGATCCGAAAACCGGATTGGCACGCCGATTCATTCCGGGCCAGCCGGGCGGAATGCACACGCTGACCGGGCTCGCACACGATGTAAACAGCCATGTCGCCTACGACCCCGAGATCAATCAGCAAGGAATGCGTGCGAGAAGCCTAAAACTCGCAGCTCTGCAAAAGACGCTTCTGCCGCCGACGGTCTTTGGCGATCCCACCGGGGATCTTCTGGTGATCGGTTGGGGAAGTACGAAAGGTGCGATCGAAGAGGCTGTCGAGGAATTTCGCGAAGAGGGGAAACGGATTTCGTCGCTTCACCTGACGTTCATTCAACCGATGCCGCCAGGGATAAAAGAGATACTCGCCGGATTCAAGAAGATCATCACGATCGAGAACAACTGGAGCGACGATCCGAATGACGAGATCATCGACGAGACCAATCGGCGGTACTCCGCACTCGCGATGCTGCTCCGCTCCCGTTATCTCTTTGACATTGATTGCTGGAGCGAGTGCCGCGGTACGCCGCTCAAACCGAATACGGTCCGCCGCGTGATACTGGAGGCACTTTCATGAAAGTTGCGACTCAAACCATCAGTGCAAGCGAGTGCTTGCTCCGAATGTATGATGAACACCACGAGATCGAGGACTACCAGAAAGGTGTTCCTCGCTGGTGCACCGGCTGCGGCGACAACGCAATACTGACCGCCGTCCAGCGGCTGTGCCGGGATGAAGGGCTGCTGCCGGAAAAGACCGTGTTCGTGTCGGGAATCGGCTGCTCCAGCCGTTTGCCGCATTACATGAATACCTACGGCTTTCACGGTATCCACGGCCGGGCTCTGCCGGTAGCCGAGGGGGCAAAGCTCGCACGTCCGGACCTTGACGTTTTTGTAAACACCGGGGACGGGGACTGCTGCAGTATAGGAGCGGCCCACTGGATCCATGCCGTTAGATACAACATGGACCTGACAATGATGCTCCATGACAATCAGATCTATGGCTTGACGAAAAAACAGGCCTCGCCAACCTCACCGATCGGAACCAAGAGCAACACGACTCCTCGCGGATCGTACCTCGAAGCTTTGAATCCGCTGACCGTCACACTCGGGATCTCAAATGTCTCATTCGTCGCTCAAGTGGTTGATTGGATACCTGAGGTGCTCTATCAAGTTATCTCGGCAGCGTTTCATCATAAAGGCTTTTCATTTATACGTATCGTACAGCGTTGCCCGGAGTGGCTTCCAAAACAGATGGATCCGTGGATGCACGATCCGCAACGCGTCCTTCTGCTACATCACGAGAACGGCCTCGAGATCAGTCCTGCTTTGGCTAAGGTCTACACAAAGATGGAAGAGCACGACCCCGCAAATATGAACCGGGCCCGCGAAATAGCATCCAGCGATGACCCGATCCCGGTCGGTATTCTTTATCGTGATGACGATATTCCGTGCTACGAGGACGTTCGGCATGATTCGCGGCTCAGAACGGCTGAAATGGTCAAAAATGGACTAAATGCTGAATTAGACAAATTCACTGTCTGGCCGGAGGGAGCAACACACGCTTAGAAAAAAAAGATGCAAGCGAATTTCCAAGATCAGATCGCATTCTATCTTACGGGCCGCCGTGAAGGGTCGAAACTTAAGCCGCTTGATGGCTCATACCGCCCTGCTCTTTTCGCCCGCGTCAGTGACCTCGCTTCGTTGAGGTATGACCTTCCTTTGATACTCAACGTCAGCGGAACGGCTGACCGGGTCGTCTTATCGCTCAGCCATCTCATTGATGAAGCAGTCGAGTCACTCGGCCAAAGCGCCGATCGAGACCGCATTGCCCGTCACGGGTATAAATTAGAACTGGAATTGCGAAAGGGATCTACGGCGAACGGCTCGGACGATTTTGGGAAGATGTGGAGCGATGCGGCCGCACGACTTTCGGACAATGCCGATCCGTCGATGCAAGATTCAGCCCAAAAGTTATGGTCACATTTTGACGTAGCCGGAACGCTGGTCGATGCAGATGCAGAATTTCCGTCTCGCGTCGTCTATCATGCGTGGAATGCTGTCCAGGACACTAAGGCAAAGCGGTTTCGGAAGAAAGCTGAGCGTCTGCTGCAGAAACTTCGCGACATTCTTGATGCCGAAGCCATTGGCTCAGCCGCCGGACGGGCGCCTGACCGGCTGAGAGCGGGCGTCGGAACGTCATTTGGGACAACATTCGATTTCAATGCGATGTCGCGGATCCTAGTAGAAGGAAAGCCGGGTTTTGAGCTTTCGGGCGAACGGCGCACACGGATCAAGGGCCTTATCGAAGTGTTGGAAAGACAACGATTCTATCCGGTCGGAACGAACGTTGATGAGCCTTACTCCTTCGCGTTCTTCAAGTGTTCTGATGCACTCGACGCGTACCAAGAGCGGCACGATGAAGCCGTGGAACTCTTAAGAACACTTGCGATCGCCGACCTCGAGACAAAGGGCGAGTATCGCGAATCGGTGCACGACGTGCTCTTTGACGGTTTCGGTTCGAACGGCCTCGATGCCGAAGAGCTTGCCGAATTGCCCGACTATCTCGTCTGTACGGACGCCGGAACGCTTGATGCTGTCGATACGGCACAGATGGTCGAGCTTCTCGCTGCCGGGCTGCCGATCAAGGTACTAGTTCGCACTGACGATATTCTTGAGCCCTCGAAGGTCGCCGAAGGCCACGTTGCCTTGGGGTTGAGAGCCCGGCAACTGGTTGATACCGCGATCGGATTGACTGATGTCTTCGTATTTCAATCCGGTGCATCGCATCTCTTTCAGATGCGTGAATCGATGATCCGTGCTCTGTCGTACGACGGGCCGGCTCTGTTCAGCGTCTTTTCGGGTGCGACCGGCCATAACGCAGACATGCCGCCTTATCTGGTAGCCGCCGCCGCAATGGAGTCACGCTCATTTCCGGCCCTGGTATATGACCCGTCTGCCGGTGCGGACTGGGCGACGCGGCTAGCGGTCAGCGATAATCCGAATCTCGACGATGATTGGCCGGTCCATAGTTTTGCATTCGAGGACGAAACTTTGCAGGCCGGATCGGAAAACCTCGCGTTTACGCTGGCGGATTTCATGTCGATGGACGACCGTTTCTACGGACATTACGCGATCGTTGAGGAGTCTTATCAGAGCGACGGTCTCATACCGATTTCTGAGGCCTTGCATGCGGATGTAACGGGGTTGCCCAGCGAAGTGCCATACATCACCCTCGTTGACGACAAGCTAACGATGCAGCGGGCAATTATCGACGACAGGCTACTGCTCGAAACGCGGCGGTGCCTCACAATGTGGCACAGCCTACAGGAATTGGGCGGTATCCATAATTCGCACGCTGAGCGTCTGCTAGCCAAAGAGCTAAAGTCACGTTCGGCCGAAGCCGCTGCCAACGTCGGTGCGGCGGAGGTCGCACAAACCGAAGATGCCGCTGTCGCCGAGCCCACGCCTGCGGCCGTCGCACCCATCGACGAACCCACCGCAGAGGATCACGGCGACGATCCATATATCGAGTCAGCTCGCTGCACCACCTGCAACGAATGCACTAACCTCAATGACCGGATGTTTGCCTATAACGCCGAAAAACAGGCGTATATCGCCGATCCGGACGCCGGGACGTTTCGCCAGTTGGTCGAAGCCGCCGAGGGGTGCCAGGTCTCGATCATCCATCCCGGAAAGCCCCGCAACCCAAAGGAGCCGGGCATCGAAGACCTGATCGCGCGAGCCGCACTTTTTAATTAACAACCGATCCGGGCCGCATCTCCCGTTGACGAGGCACGAGTCTCACCCGCGGAGCCAAATTCGAAAGAGACATCCGTTGGGGGTCTCTTTTTTTCGTGCAATTCTTGATTTTATTGGTTAAAAATTTCTGGCTCTTACTTTGATCTGTGACATTCGTGTCCATTCGTGGCTAAATTGACTTCATGTACATCCGCGACAAACGATCTCCCGTGCCAAAGAGCGAGTGCAGTTGGGACATCGTCTCGCTCGGTGGGGTAATGCCGCGGCTTGATTCGGGCGATAAGCAGACACACGCGACGCGGTCGTTCGAAGTTTCGGAAGACGGCGGCCTTACTATGATCATACGATCGACATTACTGATATTTCTCTTTATCGCGGGATCCCTCACGAGTTTTGCGGTGGTGCCAAAGGGGTTTGTTTCGGTCAAGGGTCACGTACTTTATCGAGATAACGCTCCGTATTATTTTGTTGGGGCGAATTATTGGTACGGCGGGCTGCTCGGACTTGAAAAAGACAAGAAACGCGGGGTCGAGAGATTACGCCGGGAGCTCGACTTTTTAAGATCGCACGGCGTGATGAATCTGCGCCTTATCGCGGGGGCCGAGGGTGTGGGTGAGCTTAACGGCGTGACGCGGGTCGGGCCTTCGCTGCAGCCGTTGGCGGGAAAGTTTGACGAGGCGGTGCTCGACGGGCTCGATCTGGTGCTCTATGAGATGGGCAAGCGGCGGATGACGGCCGTGATATTTCTGAGCAACAACTGGGAATGGAGCGGCGGTTTTCAGCAATACCTGATCTGGAACGGCGTGATCGGCGAGAAATGGCTGACAGCAAAACCGACCTGGGATGAGCTGCGGGATAACGTCGCGAAGTTTTACTCTTGTGCGCCGTGCAAGGCGGGCTATGACGAGCAAGTTCGACTGGTGCTGTCGCGGCGAAACAGATACAGCGGCAAACTCTACACCGACGACCCGGCGATAATGGCTTGGGAGCTGGCAAACGAACCCCGCCCGATGCGCCCAAGCGCTAACGAAGCCTACGCGAAATGGATAGCGGATTCGGCGGCGTTGATAAAGTCGCTCGACAAACGCCATCTCGTCACGACCGGCCACGAGGGGCGTATCGGTACCGAAAGCCTCAAGCTGTACGAGACGGTCCATGACGACAAAAATATCGACTATCTGACCATACACATCTGGCCGAAGAACTGGGGCTGGTTTGAGAACGGAAAACTCGCCGAGGGTGCGGCTAACGCGACTCGCGAAACCGAAAGCTACATCGCCGAAAATCTGGCGGTCGCCGTTCGGCTCGATAAGCCGCTGGTGATCGAGGAATTTGGGTTGCCGCGTGACGGACAGTCTTTCTCACCTCAAGCCGCGACCACCTATCGCGATAAATATTACGCCAACGTGCTCTCATTCATCCGCAGCAACGCCAACATCGCCGGTGCGAACTTTTGGGCGTTTGGCGGCACGGCACGTCCACACGCAGGGCAAATATTCTGGAAAGCGGGCGACGAACTGATGGGCGACCCGCCGATGGAAGAGCAGGGCTTGAACTCCGTTTTTGACAGCGACGTCTCGACCTGGAAGGTCATCACCGCGGCAAGCCGGGCGATAACAAACCACTAAATTAGAGCTACTGCTTTTTGAGCACTGGGTTGTTTGGGTTGACCTGTTTTAGCTTTTCGAGCGTGCGGGCGAGGGCGTCTTTGTCGCCGCTCTCGGTGTAAGCGAGCGCCAGATTTTGCAGCGTTATCTCGTGGTTTGGGTCGATCGCGAGTGAGGTTTTGTATTCCTTGATCGCACGGGCGATGTCGCGGGGCTCACGCAGGAAAAATGTCAGCCCGAGATCAGTGCGGACGTTTATCTGGTTTGGGTTTTTTGCGAGCGATTGGGTGTAGAACTTTTCCGCCTTTACAAAATCCGGGGTCGATCCGGCCTTGTCGCCATTCTCGGACGCAGTCTCGGCCTTGTCA
Source organism: Chloracidobacterium sp. (assembly GCA_016706275.1). Taxonomy (GTDB): domain Bacteria; phylum Acidobacteriota; class Blastocatellia; order Pyrinomonadales; family Pyrinomonadaceae; genus OLB17. The sequence continues at coordinate 29,870 of JADJJY010000001.1, forward strand.
AAGTAGGCATTGCCGGCCTTGATCAGCGGTTCGTTCTCACCCGGCTTGAGCTTGATCGCCGCTTCGTAGAGCTTGGCTGCCTCGTCGAATTTTTGTATCTGGTAATAAAGGTCGGCGGCGGTCATCTGGGCTTCGTAATCGTTTGGCTTTTGTTTAGCGTTGTCGATCGCCGCGGCGATCTCCGGCATCTGTGCAGCTTTCGCCTGGTCGACATCACCGCCTCCGCCGGTCGTGCTGCCGCTGCTGGTCCCAAGCGGCGGGTGGTCCGCCGGTAGATTTGGAATGCCCGACGCGGACGTATTCGCCGTCATCTGATTAGCGGAAGCCGACTGGCCGGGAGCAGTTTTGTTAATACTATTGGCACCCACAAAGCCGACGACTAGCCCAACGACCAAACCCAAAACCACGAACATCACATTATCTTTTTTCATTACTGCTTTTACTACTTTCGGCGAATGACCTTATTTAATAGTAATACCTATCGATTCTAAAAATCTATTTGGCCGCTCGCCACCGATCAGGGCAAAAATAAAGTGGTTGGGGATTGTCGCGACGATCTCCTTGGTGGTGACATTTTCGATGACGACCTCGCTCTCAGTCATCTCCCTGATGCCGACCCCAAAATGCAGATCGAGCAAGCCGTCCTCGGCGCATTGATAGAGCTGAAATTTATTGCCAAATTTCACGGTCGGTGCCAGATAATCGCGAACGAGCACCGTGACCTTATTCATGTCCTCAGGTTTTCGCGGCGTGATCGAGGCTCCGTCACGGACCGCGATCAGGTCGACTGCCGCCTCGACCGCGACGTTTCCGCCACCAACGACGATCAAATGCTTGCCCTTAAAATCCATCGGGTTTGAGAGGGCGTAGATGACCTTTTGCTCTTCGCGGCCATCGATGCTGACCTTGAGGTCTTCGTTAGGCAGACGCAGTTTGTTTGGTGCACCACGCAGGCCGATGGCGATAATAACGCGGCGGGCTTTGTAGGTCTGCGGAGATTTCTCATTGCCACGCTCGGTCTCAATGACAAAATAATCGCCATCATCAGCCCGCTTTACGGCCTTACAGCTCTCTTCTTCGTTGATCGTAACACCCTTGTCGCTGAGAGTGTTTAGCCAGATATCGAGAATATTCTCACGCTGATCCCCGGGTATTTTTGTCTGCAATTGATCGGTGATCTCGGCTTTGTATGCCGTTAGCAATTCATCCTTCGCTGGCACGAAATGCGTACGATAACTGCTTGCCCAATCACTCGTCCCTTTAGAACGCACAAACGCGACGATGCGTTTCTTTAGCTCCTTTTCAAGCTTTTCGGTCAACTTTGGCGAAAGCTCATCACGCAGATTATTAGGTATCTTTTCCGCGAGCAGCCGATTCAGCAATAATGCTTCGGCGTGAACAAGATCTGTAAGTTCCGCTCCCAACGCGTCAATTACAGGCTGATCTTCATCTGCCTCGCCGCCGCCATATTTTGCTTTTGAAAGGCCTAGTCCCAAAACCGGTATGCCGCCGGACCAATCTTTGGTGTCGGGTTTGAAGAATATGTATTTGCCCTTTGGGTAAAGGTCGATGGTCGAGAGCGTCTTGCCCTGTTCGATGCCGACATACCTTAAGCCCGCATCGCTCGCGGCGGATGCCGCAGACGCCCCGCCGGGACCGATGCCGATTATGGCGACATCTAGATCTGCCTTTTGCTCGAGCGTAGCAGACTCCAGGTCAGTTGCGATCCGCGAGATGACGTCGGCACCCTCTTTTACGGCGTTCTTAATAAGCGGCACACCAGAAACGTCGCCGATGATGTAACAGCCGGGCACGTTTGTCTCGAAAGACGCTCCATCACGAGTCGGCGTCGGCAGTGAGCGGACCTCTTTGGTCGTGTTGATGACGATGCACGCTTTTGGGTTGACCGGACACTCAGCCTGACATGCAGTGTCCTCCATGCAAAGGTCGGGTGCAACGGCCGCCGCCACACCGTCAACGATCGCGAGCACATCGTGCGGACACGCATCAACGCAAGCCTGACAGCCGATGCATCGTTCTGGGAAAATTATCGGGTGAGGGTATGCGGGCCCGCGATATTTGTCGAGATCGAGTTCCCTTAACTCGCTCCCAGTGAGGACGCGGATGTCCGGCGGCGGCAACGCCTGTGTGTCCTTTGAACGGAAAAAGCCAAACGCACGTGCTGAATCATTGGCAATAATTAACACGCAAATCCCAAATACTACGATCGCGATGCTCGCCCAGCTGATCCACGACAGCCCACCGTACATCGTCACGGCATTACCCGCGTCGATACGGTTTAACCAGATCAGCACAGTGACAATACCAAGACAAATTATCAGGTGAAACGCTTTCATTTTTCCTCAAGCCGTTTGATCTGCGCGGCGACCGCATCGTTTCTGCGTTTCAGAGATTCTTCGGACAAAAACTCGCTCCAACGTTTGCCGCTGTAAGCGTGTTGGACATGACAGGAAATGCAATTCGTTTGACCCAAGGCGAAGCGTTGGTCGCGGTTTGTTTCGCCCTCGCGGGTTGTATGGCATGCGGCACAAGTCTGCCTCGGCGTCGTGCGGTCGATCGGCGTAAAACTCTTATGACAGCTCGAACACGAGACTAAGCCAAATTTGTCAGCCGCCACACCCGACGGAGCGATGAGCCGAGCAACGTGCACCGAGTGAAAATGTCTGCTGAGTTTTGCCTGTTCGTCCTTGTCACCCGTCGCCGGGGAATTGATCTCAGGTATCATCTCGGCGACCTCGCGATAGACGCCTTTCCATTTCCAGACACCGTCAACAACCGGATATCCGTATGACCCACCATGCGCGGTGCGGACCGATTTGCCGTTAAAAGTTTTTGTGTTGCCGTTGTCATGACACGCCGCACACGACTGTATCGCCGATGTCATCAGCGAATGGTCACTGCCCTTATGCTCCTGATGACAAACGGTGCAAGTAATACCCGCCTCCTGATGAGCCTTGGTATTCGAGGCGTGAAATTGCTCTGCAGTGTGGCATTTGATACATGCATTTTCGAGCGGTTCGCGTGCATTGTGACAGGTCGTGCACGAATTACCGTTCGACCGTGCGGCGATCGGGCTGCCGTCGATCTTTGACGCATGCGGGCTCGCGAGAGCCTCCGGAGCATAAACTTGCGGATAGCGAAAATACGCAAACGCCGCAATGCCGCCGACCAGGATAAACGCCCAGACGAACAGCCCTGTTCGCCAGGGACGCCGCAGGTCTCCGGTCGGTTTCCAGTTGAACATCGCCTTGCCCGGGATGGGCTTTTCAGTCGGACGCAAACGCGTGCCCCAATCCTCCTTGTCACGCGACCGTTTCTCCCAAAAAACATCGAGCACACCGCCGACCGCTGCATCGAGGGCCGGCCTTTCTTTCGTCAGCCCGGCTTCCGGCACCTTGTCTGCAGCGGCACGGTTAACGACCAGCAGCAGCGCGTCCTTGACGCGTTCGACGTTTATCGTAAACGGCCCGATCTGGATAATGTCGCCGTCAGCGAGCACATCGCTTTTTTTCGGCCCGAGCAGTCGTCCGTTGACGGTCAGGATGTTTGAAGTCGAGAGATTTGCGAGCGTAAAATTTGAATCCGAAAAATTGATGCTAGCATGAATGCGCGAAACGGCAGGATGGTCTAGCCGCACAGCGCACGTATCGAGCCGGCCGATCATGATCGTATCGTCCGTCAGCTCTTGTGGCTCGACTGACCCGTCAGCAAAGTTGATCGCAAATTTTCGAAAATCCAGATTCATCTCACATTAAAATATACGACCTGTGCGATATGCACCACCATCAGTACCAACATCAACGACGTAAAAAGTACGTGCGGCGGCAGCCATAGCTTGAGTAGTTTGTGGAGGTAACAAAGAGCATCGACACGGCGAAGCGTCGCGGCATTCTCAACCGCTTCCATCAGCCGTGCCTCGTCATTACGCGATAATCCGTCGGCATCATCTCTAAACCTAGCCCTCGCAGCCGCAAGCATCGACGGCAGGTCTTCGGTCCGTAAATACTGGCGGAAAAGATAACTGAGGCTCAGAAAACGGCGGCGAACTTTTCGTTCTATCAAGCGTTTGAGTTCGGGGTTGTCGGTCTGTTCGCTGGCTTGGACCATCTGTGCACGCAGCTCTTCGCGGCGGGCTTCGAGGTCTTCGATCAGCAGCGGCTCGCGTTCGATGCGCGTCATAAAACGCGGCACGATCAAGTAACACAACGCTCCGAAAATGCCCGAAAATATCACCATGTCAAACGAGATCATCAGACACGTTGTCAGCAGTCCACCTGTTTTTGCACCACCATGGACGAGCAACACCACCCCGGCCAACACACCGAGATAGATATGCGACAGCATCCAGTAACGCAACGCCCCGGCCCGCCGACGATAGACCTTTTTGCGAAGCGGATACGCCATCACCCAAACGATGCCACCAAGTCCGGCAAGTCCGGTCAGCCAACGCATGGTGACCCATGAGCCCTCAATAAGGGCAATGTCTTGTGAATATTTATACGTCGACCACCCCGCCGCGCCGCCGAGGATTACAACCAACAAAGTGCCGAGGATGTGCCAGATCCATGACCTGAGATCAAATTTGTGTATGTTGACGCCGATCGCGTGGGTCTTGCTCCGTTGGATCAAGCCGATCGATTCGTTGACCTCGTCGAAATATTCACGCGGATTGACGCGGAGTAGCGCTCCCGTCGGGCAGTTTTCCTCGCACGAATATGCTGCGGTTTTGGCTGTTGGCGGATTAAGTCCAGTGTTGTTGCAGAGATTGCATTTGATCGCGAGTAGATTTTCGGTCTGCGTGACGGGCGGCGGTATTTTTTCCTTGGTCAATTTGAACGGCGACAAAAGCGATGCCAGACGGCTCTGTTCCGGACCGGCCTTAGAACTGTCACGCACGATCATTGAGATCGCATCGTATGGACACTGCGTCGCACAATCGCCGCAGCCGATGCAGGTGACGGGATTGATGTCGATCTCGCCATTCGGGAAACGCGCGATCGCACCAGTTGGGCACCCGGTCAGGCATTCGGCATCCTGACAGTGCATACAAACGGACGGGACGAGGATGCTCTGGGTCGCGGCTTTGTTCGGCTTGAACGGACGTTCGATATGTATACCGCGACGCACCAGCCGCGAATTGCCGTGAACGTGATGACACGCGAGCGAGCAATTTCCGCAGCGGATGCATTTTGCCATGTCCATCACGAGCAGATTAACGCCGTCAACAACGCCGGTCTCGATCTCTTTTGTCATCGCCGTCACGACACGTGCGTCCGACGGGTGCTCAGGGATCGCGGCTCCATTGCCGGTCGAGCTTTTTAGGAACGGTACAACCGCGGAGCTTAGCTCTTTATCATCTCGCAACCGGCTGATCGCGACCTCAATGACCTCGGCACGGCCGCGAACGACCGCGGTATATTTCCAGTCGCCCTCAACATCGACGGCATCGAGTCCCAGACACGTTCCAGCTCCGATGAAATCGAGCCCGACCGATTCGTCCGATTCGAGCAAGAGATCGGCGGCCTTTGGATTAAACTCGACGCCGCTAACACGCTGGATCCAGCCGTTTCGGACAAACACGAGCCGGTTGACCGGATCGCCCTCGCGGAAAAGCACATAGTCCTTTTCATAAACAGCAAAGCGGGCGGCGTCGTCCAAACGCCGCAACAGAGCCGGTTCGATGTCGGCCTTAGTAAAATCTTTGATCTCGTTAAGCGTGAGCGAGAGCCCGTAAGCGCGGTAATTGCGGTCGAGAGCCCGGCCAAATTTTGGCTGTTTGCGAAGCAGACGGATCGCCGGGCGTGTAAATTCGAGGACGAGTGCGGGTTCCGCTCCATCCGCAACTGAAACCGTGGCCGTTCGCGGAGTTCCGGAAAGCAGGGCCATCTCACCAAACGAGTTCCCCGCCGGTATCTCGCCGACCTTTTTTTGTTTATTACCGTCGGCTATCGAGGCGTCGAGACGGCCTTCGACGAGGATGTAAAAAATGCTGCTTTCCCAAGTGTTTTCTTTGACGATGATCTCGCCGGGCTGAAATTCAAGCAGTCGGACGTATGGCCCGACCTGTTTGCCCCGATAGCTGCGGCCAAACAAAATGATATCCATGTCGAGCTCGTTCCTAAACTCGCCGTTCGGTAGTTGGGCGACAAGCTCAGAAACGATATCAACATTGCGAAACGCCTCGATAACTTTCGAGTGGTTTTCGATTACACGTGGCATCGCAGTTTGGACTGTTCGAGAAAATTAAGGTTTAACCAAAACGCGACCACAGGGCAAGCCCTACCAGGATCGCAGCGACTAACAAAATCAGCAAAAGCAACCACCCAACTACGCCAGAGATGGCCCATTTATTGCCGCTCGCCGGCTTTTCCACCGCGGCAGCCGGGATAACGGCAGCGCCAGTATCGATCGGCTGCAAAATCTGATGCATCGGCTGCACGGTCGGTTGAACAGCAGGCTCGATAACCTGTGGTGTCGTCGGCTCAGTCTTTTTATTAGGGGTATCCGAAATATTCAGCCCCATGTCCGACAGCATCTGGTTATACATCGTCTGGCCAAACTGCATCGTTCCGTCCATGCTCTCGTAGGCAGACTCTTCTTCACGCTGCTTTTCTTCGACCAAGACATTGCCGCACTCGGGGCAAAATGCTTTTGCCTCATCGACCATTTCGCTGCATTTGTCACATTGCCTGAGAGCCATTTGACTTAGTTGGCCTTATGACAGATCGTGCAGTCTTTGGACGTGGAAAAGCCCGCCTTCTTTTTCAATTCGGGCCGCAATTTGAACGCTGCATCATGACAAGTATTGCAATTGATATGATATGCAAGCTCATTATTTAGATCTTTTTTGATCGATTTGTCACCATCCGTATATGTCGCCGTGGGCATTTCTTTGCCTTCCGGGACATTGCCGTCCTGAAAATGACAGGTGCGGCACTCACTGACCTTTTGCGGCGAGCCTTTCCACGATTCGAACGTCAGCGTAACGTCGCGTTCCGACGTCAAAAGCGGCGGTTTAAGAGCCGATTTTGGCTGGTCCGTATGATGACACTCGACGCAGCCGACGACCGATTTGCCGTCCGGGCTATACATCTGAAAGGCGTGGTTCTCGTGGTCAAACGCGGCGTCGCCATATTCTGAAAGGCTGTCTTTGCTAAGCGTAAATGACTTTGTGATCTTTTTACCGTCACCGCCGGATGCTGGAGTAGCCGCCGGGGCCGTATTTGCCGGTTTGTTGGCATTTGCCGCCGCCGGCGTGGGCGTTGGCTCACCCTTTGCAAACACTCTCGTACCCGCCGCCGATGGACCAAAACTATTCAGTAATAATCCAAGAACAAATACTCCGAAAACGGTGATAACAAATAGTTTGATCGAATTCTTCATAGCTTTTCCGCACTTAAATATGTGCACCTATTAGAACCTCTTTTAGTCCCGAATGTCAATGTTTTCAAAGATGCTCAAAATAGGGGTTTAAGTTGCGAAATATTCAAATTATTTTTCGGGCGGAGCGGTTTCGTCAGGCACGGTTTCCGGGGGTAAGGCTGAGAAACCCGAGCCTTTGTGACAGCGTACGCAGCTGCCGACATCGAGCGGGTTATTTCCGGTAAACGCCCGCCGCCCATTGTGGCAAGCTAGGCAGTTGGTACCCGGAGCGGCACGATGCTGGAGCACGGCGATCGATGTCACCTGACGCCCCATCGGTGCTCCGTTAACTACATTGTGGCAATCGTTACAGCCTATGCCCCTCGCATGATCGCCGTGGCGAAAGAGTGCCTTAAAATTATATTCAGACTGCAGCGTCCGGTTGTACGGAGCCAGTGCGTGACAGACGTTGCACGAACCGATCTTGCTCTCGGGCGTGTGACAGGCGTAACAAGTGCTGTGCGTATCGATACCTGACGGTATTGACTGGCCGGGGCCCGACGGTGAATGACACGCCGCGCAACCTTGGGCGGGGCGGCCCTTGCCCGAATCGTGCGCCGCGTGGTTAAACTTCATGTTAAAGCCCTCTTTGAACCGCGTCGTAAATGCACGCATCGTCGGCGGGGTCGTATCCATCTTGTCGTGACAGATCGAGCACATCGCGGGCTTTTCGCCGGGGTTTGTGAACTGGCTGAGGTGGCAACCGACACACGAATCGTGTCCGGCATATTCGAGTTGTTTTTGTTTGCTCTCGCGCCTGTGGCATGAAACGCAGTCAAACTGTTTATGCTCAGCGATGGTGTGCGAAAATTTTGAAAAAGTCGAGTCAGAGGCTTTGATCACCGGTGGCTCGGGCGTTTCGGCGGCGGTCAGCGGCACGTTAGCCTTTTCGCCCTGTTTAAGACAGCTTGCCGCAAATACGAGCAAGGCCGCCAATAAAAAAGCAGCCTTGATCGCATTTCTCTTGCTCGCAGCAGTTCTCATTTACTAAGTATTAATCGATGGCTTTCCGGCACATCATAACGGCCGATCGCGGATGTGTGACAGTAGGTACAGCCGACAGGTTTGTCTTTTGACCCATCACGTTCGGCCACCTCGATATTGAGTATTCGCTTAAACTTTTCGCCGTTTTCCTGCCCGTTCACATGACAAATGGCACAGGCGTAGACCGGAACATCCGCTTTTTTCAACGCGTTGACATCCGCATTTTGCGTTATCCGTTGATGGCAGCTAGTACAGTCTTTGACCGAGTGATCCTTACGTTCGTGGTCAAATTTTAACGAGTAGCGTTTGATCTCGTCTGACTTAAAATAAGGGGTCGCCGGAGCGTGACACCCGGCACAGCTCATCTTGTCTTTTGGCAGATTCTTAAATTGATAATGACAGGTAAAACACGACTCGTGTCCGGTCGGCGAACTTTTAAAAAATGACGCGACGACCGGACGGTCAAAGACATCGGCGATCAATGCGGACTTTGCCGCAAGCGAAGCCAGTGTCTGCGGAACGTATTTTGGCATCGCGGTAGCCGTTGTATGGCATATCGCGCAACTGTAATATTTCGCCTTGTCCTTATCGTCGTCAACCGGCCGCGAATACGACGCGTTAACAAAATGTGCGACGGCGTACGTCGTCGTCTGTTTGTTCGAAGCGATGAGATCCTGATGAACGTCATGCGGAAAAATGGTCGTGAACTGGCTTTTATGCGATTTTATCGGAAATGCCAGCACGGCCTTCGCCCGCATCGTCGGCACCGTGTGGCAAGTGCCGCAAAATGCCCCGCCGTTGCTATAAATGTCGCGCGTGTGACAACCAAAACACGATGTGTGCGAAGGGAAAGTAGCAACATCAGGATAGGCATCGAGCTTATCACGGCGTGGCGATGTCCAGTTTTTGGTCGGCAACGCGTGGCACGACGCACAGTTGCTGTATTTGCCGTCTTTGTGAGCCTTGGTCTCGTGCGAAAATACGCCCAGACGCCGCTGGGCACTTGACGTACTCAAAACCCCGCTCGCAAAAAATGCGGCAACGGCGATCACAAGCAAAATTCTTAGGTAGTTTTTCACTTTGCCGGACACGCCTCCGTCTTACAGATCTGCTGCTTGACCTCGGTGACCTGACATTTTGCGTTGGTCTTGAGCGGTAGCGGCACCTTGGAAAGGAATTTGTTTGGCCCGAGATCGGTCACCTCGCACGTCCAGACAAAACTCTTATCCCCCAGTTCGACCGGTATGATCGTCGAGACGAGATACTTTTGCCCCTTGTCGCTGACCGGCAGATCGACAAAATACGCCTCGGCGGCGGTGATCGTCGCCTGGGTCGTCTGCAGAGGCTTGAGCCCGCCCAACACACGATCAACAAAAGCGCGTTGCTGATCGTAATATCCTGCGACGAGCGGTGCATCGAGATTGTTAATTAGCCAGCTAAGAGCGAGTGCCGGCTTGCTATTATAGAGTGTCAACCCCTTTTTATAAGCGACGTCAAATTCCGGTACACCCGCAACCTCTCCTTGTAAAACCGGGCGGCAAAACGGGCCGTCGCAATTCTCTTGCTGCAGCCAGCACATAAACGCCGGGCTTGCCTTAGCCTGTGTGTAATAGCAATCGCGTGATGTGAAAGCCGCCGATTTGATCCGGTCGAGAAGCTGTGTGTTTTCCTTAAGGCCACCGTTGAATAGATAAAATCGCTTGCGTGCGAGCTTGAGCTTATCGCCCGATTTTATAGGCTTTGCCTGTATCAATATAGAACCCGATCCGCCCGAAACCTGTGCCCCCGCAAAGACAAAAGCTCCCAGCATTAAGATGAGCAGGATCGAACGCATATAAAAAAGCCGTTAGTCTATTTATAGAAAAGGCCGGGCCGGAAACTTCAAAAAAGGCAGCCGCACGCCGCGAACAAAAAACTTATCCGACCACATCCCTTGCGGCGGTGCAAAATTATTGGCCCCGCCGGCCGCTATCAGGTCGTCCTGATCGATACCGTCGCCACTGACGCCGATCGCTCCGACCAGCACATTTCCGCGATAGAGAGGTATGCCGCCCGCAAATATTTGTATGCCGTTTCGCACCTCGGGTATTGCCGAACACGGACACGCGACCGGGATTGAAACTCCGCCTCGCGGGCTACGACCCTTTATTCTCGGAGCGCAAGGCGTCGTCAAAGCTGTCCGTATCAGATCCAACTGCAGGCCGTCGTTAAACGGACTCCAATTTGTCAAAGAGGTGCTAAACGGCCCCTCTTGCGTAAAATTGATCCCATCCGGAAAAAGTGGCCTGTGCAAATAACCAATGCTGCGGTCGCTAAAGGCGATGTTGCCTGTCAGTGATAAACCATCGGCATTTGCCCGCGTCACGTATGAGCCAAAACCGGCGGTGGTCAGCTTTGAGCCCGCATCCGTTCGGGCAAAGAAATTTGAAGTCCGGGCTTTTTGCACCGAAACGTCCAAGCCAAAAACCGGAGCGTCAAGTTGACGAAAGATGCCCAACACGTTGCCATTAGTATCTACGACTGCAACGGTCACGCGGGCGTTGCTGCCCAGCGGTTGGCGAATACCGGCTCGCGTCATATTTGCATAACCTGCGGCCGCCCCGAGTATCTGGTTCACTTCGGCGGCGGTCAGATTTGATCCGGCTACGGTCGGAAATCGTACGCTCGATTGCCCGCTGACGCCGTTTAAGGTCGTCGGCACAAAATCGCTCACGGGAGTCGCGATCACCGGGCTCGTCACCGCTCCGGGCAGGCTACCAAACGGCGTTGTCGGCACCACCGGAGGATTCGTGACATTTGCCCAAGGCAAACGGATGCCCTCGACCAAAATATTGTCGGCACGGATGAGTGCCGGCGACTCGAACCCGCGTGCCGCCGCAAATGCGATGATCTCTTCAGCCGATTGATCGTTGTCGATCGGGTCGCGGTCGATCGTATAGAGCCCGTCGCCTTCGATGCCGACGCCGCCCACCGCCACGCCGTTCTTATATAAAGGTATGCCGCCGGGGTCACCCGAAAGGCCCAAAGGCAGTCCCGCGATAGCAACATCCGAGCAGGCAAGCGTAGAGAACTGAACCCCGTAAAGCGGCCCGCCGGGACGATTGTCGATACCGGGCGGAAAATGTTCCTGAATGATAAAGCTTGCCGTCCGCGTGGTAAAGGCGTTGCCGCCCGTCGAAAACAGCCCGGCGGTTCCCGCTTTTGAGTGCGACGCCGCTGGCGACGCTACCAGCAGATTCTCCAGCCCCTGCCCCGCCGTTCCGACACTGCGGATCAGCGTCATTGGGGGGGCGCCCGTCATTACAAAGGTGCCGAGCAGATGCCCCTCTTTATCCGTAACCGAAACTGTGACTTTTTGATTGAGTGAAACTGCGGTCGAAACCGCCTGTGCGATGACCGTCTGGACATCCGCCAACGTCAGCGTCTGAGCCCTCGCCGACAACCCCACGGCCAGCAAGACCATGAAGCCGCCCAAAACCCTTAACCCTACAGTCCAGAATAATTTGTTCTTCATGATGGCTAAAAATATCTACCATTTAGCCTTAATAGTCAAGCTTTTGGCCGCCCCTGTTTACATCGTCCCAACAAAAAAAGAGCGTGGAACTCACGCTCCACGCCCGTTTGTCTTTTCCTGAAAAAACCGCTTAGTTATCTTTCGGCTTATCCGTGGTCGTTGCCGGTTTTGTACCGCGTTCTTTGCGACGTTCTTCGAATTTGAGCTTGCGCTCTGCAAAACGCTGTTTCATCTCGGCCTTGCGGGTCTCGATCTTAGCCTTTTGCTCGACGGTCAGGACGTTCAGGATCTGCTCGTGAGCAGCTTTCATCTTTGCCTGACGCTGTTCGCGAAACGCTTTCATGCGGTTTTGCTGTTCAACAGTTAGGGCCGTTCCGGCCTTGCGTGATTCGTGGATAGCTTTTAGCTCAGCCATTGTCGCCGCGTCGGGCTTGTTACCCTCGCGAATAGCCTTGATCTGAGCTTTCTGTGCGTCGGTCAGGTCAATGCCGCGCATCAGCATTCGGGCGCCCATCATGTGACGCATTTTGCCGTGACGTCCGCCAAAACCCTCGCGTCCCATACGCTTGCCAAAGCCGCGTTCGCCTTTGTGACGCTCGACCTTGTCCGGTGTAGTCGTCGTGGTCGTTGCTTTACCGTCCTGTGCAAAGCTGACCGTCGAAAACATTGCGATACCCAATATTATTGAAAGAACTGAAATGAATTTAGTTTTTGATGACATTTTTTTACCTCTATATTTTTATTAAGCTTTCGCTTGTCGCTATCTATGACGCAACGCCTCGGCGAAAGGTCGAAATAATTTTGTTTATATTATGTAAAGAAATGTAAGCCGCAAAGGTGTAAATGCTCAATGGTAAATGGTAAATTGAGAAAGCAATGAGATTTTTATCAGAGATCAATTCACCGGCGGATCTGCGTCAGCTCAAGGTCGAAGACCTGCAAGAGGTTGCGGACGAGGTCCGGCAGTTTATCATAGACACATGCTCGCGGGTCGGAGGCCACACGGGTGCAAGCCTCGGTGCGGTCGAGCTTGCGGTGGCAATGCACTACGTTTTTGACACGCCGGACGACAAGCTCGTCTGGGACGTCGGCCATCAGGCTTACGCTCATAAGATATTGACCGGCCGCCGTGACGAGCTGCACACGATAAAAACCTACGGCGGACTGAGCGGCTTTCTTCGCCGTGACGAATCCGAATACGACACTTTTGGCGCCGGACACGCCTCGACCTCACTGTCGGCGGCGCTCGGTATGGCGGTTGCCCGCGACACCAAAAAAGAAGACTTTCACGTCTGTGCGATGATCGGCGATTCGAGCCTCGCGGGCGGTATGGCGATGGAGGCGATCAATCAGGCCGGCCATCTAAAATCGCGGCTCGTCGTGCTGCTCAACGACAACGGCATGTCGATCGCCCCAGCGGTCGGCTCGCTCAGCGGCTATCTCAACCGCATCAAAGAAGCCCAAAGCTACCAGCACTGGAAAGAAGAGATCGGCGACGTGCTCGAAAGTGTTCCCGGCATCGGCGGGAAGCTTCGCGCGGCCGCAAAATCGGTCAAAGACGCCATCGCCGCTGCGGTCCTGCCCGGTGCTTTGGTCAACGAGCTCGGGTTCAAATACATCGGCTATGTTGATGGCCACAACGTTGCGGAGCTTGTAAAAGCACTCGAAGCTGCGAAAAAAGTCGACGACGGCCCGGTCATCGTCCACGCTCTGACGACCAAGGGCAAGGGCTTTCCGAACCCTGAGAAAAATTACTACGCCTATCACGCGACAGGCCCGTTCGACCCGAAAACCGGGCTTCCCTACAAATCGAGCAAAGTTGCCGCTCCGTCGTACACGACCGTCTTTGGCGAGACGATGTGCGAGCTGATGGCGAACGACCCGACCATCGTCGCCCTGACCGCCGCAATGCCCGATGGCACCGGCGTCGATAAGGTGTTAGAAAAGTTTCCTGAGCGTTCGTTTGACGTCGGCATCGCCGAGCAGCACGCGATCACATTTTGTGCGGGCATGGCGTGCGAAGGGTTAAAACCTGTCGCAGCGATCTATTCGACATTTTTGCAACGGGCTTTTGATCAGGTGATCCACGATGTCTGTCTGCAGGACCTCAACGTCACCATCGCGATGGACCGTGCAGGCATCGTCGGAGCCGACGGCCCGACGCATCACGGCTTGCTCGACATCGCTTATCTGCGTGGTTATCCAAATATCGTTTTGATGGCGCCCAAAGACGAGGCCGAGCTGCGTGACATGATGCTCACCGCGATCGAGCATCCGGGTGCGGCGGCTATCCGCTACCCACGCGGCAACGGCTTTGGCGTCGATATCAGTTCGCCGCCCAAACAGATCGAGATCGGCAAAGCCGAGGTGCTCAAAGAAGGTGGTGATGTCGCGATCATAGCCTACGGCTCGATGGTTGGGCCCGCTGTCGAAGCAGCCGAACGCCTCGAAAAAGACGGTATTGCCGCGACGGTCGTCAACGCCCGTTTCGTCAAACCGCTCGACGCTGAGTTGATCAAAAAACTCGCAGGCACCAAGAGCCTGATCGTCACCGTCGAAGACGCGTATCTATCGGGCGGCTTTGGCTCGGCGGTGCTCGAACTGCTTGAGGAAAACGGTCTGTCGGACAAGATCCGCGTCGTCCGCATGGGCGTCCCCGACGAGATCGTCACCCACGGCGACCCCAAAATCCTCCTCGCCAAATACGGCCTCGACCCCGACGGCATCTACGCCAAGGTCCACGAGACCCTCGAAACAATGAACGAAACCGACCTCAGCCGCAAACGCATCAAAGCGGTCAAATAACGAAAAAGGCTTCGCGATATGCGAAGCCTTTTTCTTTTTCGTTGTGAAAATAATGCAAACTAATCGACCAATATTTTTTTGGAATGGGCAAGGATTGAGTATTTGATCGCCGAATTGATGCTTTCGTCGGTGTCTCCCTCGGACCGCCATTTCTTTACCAAATCCTTAAACTCTTTCGTTTTCCGAAACGCATCGCTCTGCTTTTGTTGGAATTCCATCCAATTTTCAAATCCTACAAGTCTCTTAGATCGGCCAACCTGCCCGTCTTTCACCTCGATGACGAGATAATTTTCGTAGGCAAGCTCGCAATCGTATTCCGTGTAATCCAACTGGCGATAGTTGCCGAAGGGGGCGACTAGCAATCCGGTGACCCAATCAACCTTTAACCGCTCGTTACTCGGTACGATGTCAGCTAGCACTGATTGCCACTCCGCGGTCGAATCATCCCCGCTAACCCTCGGTTTATTTGCCTCTATATCTTTCACAAATAAAGAGCCGCCATCAGTTTCGAACGTTGCCAAATAACCCCGGTACAAACTCGTATCGCGAAAGTAGATCTTTGGTTTCCCGTTTGGATATGTCTTAAAGTATTCCTCCATCGGGTCCGTGCACAAATCATATTTCTTACCATCAAAATAGATTCTGTTTGGACGCTGGCTCGTCGCGTACACGTTGAGGCTTAGCAACAGTGTTGCCGCAAGCATCGTGCCCGCGATCAAAATGAAATAAAAGAATGACATCTGGCGTGCGATCCTGCGATATGTCTTCATTTTTAGAATGTTAGCATAGGCGGGGTGGTGTTAGGCGGGGTTTTTGGGGATCGGACCGGCGGAAAGGTCGTCCATCGCCAACGGCGACGCAAACACGATTCCTGAGTCTGCGGAGCAGACGGCATAATTGTAGCCCACATCGCAAGATGTGGTAACGGATCAACCAAATAGTTGAGCCGTTGGAAACGGCGGTATAATATCCGGCGTCTGTTGTTATGCCACCGTCTCCGACGGTTCGGAACGTTGTTCGGCACCTAACCCACATCTCGCGATGTGGGCTACAAGTATATCGCCGTCTCCGACGGTTCAGGACGATGTCTTGGTCCAGCCTGGTCCAACTGGTCCATCTTGGTCCACCTGGTCCGGACCGGACCAAAAGAACCATCTTTGGACACAAGCCCGCACGGAGTACGGGCGTTGCTCTCGAGTTGGGTGTACGCCCTTACTAAAGTGCGGGCTTCTGCACAGATCACGGTCGCCGGCATAACGCTCGCGGCTCTTTTATTGCGCGATGCTTGAAGAAAACGGCTTAACGGGTAAAATAAAGATTGTTAAAATATGGGCTTTAGATAAATGGCCGTGTGGGGCCGTCTATCGTAATAAACTTTGATCAATGAACAATACAAAAAACGTAGCTGAAAAGAAAAGTAATACTCCGATACTGATCATCGGTGTGGTTTTGGTCGTGGCTCTGCTGGCGGGCTGGTATCTGCTGAGTTCGCCAAAGACGGCGACGAACACCAACGGTAACACCGCCAAGGCAAATGCCGCCAATACGACCAAGCCAAATACCATTCCGGCAAATGCTCCGCAAGGGGCAAATCCGCCAAACCAACAGGGCTCGCCGACAGCGCTTGTTACGCTTGAGGAATTTGCCGATTTTCAGTGCCCGCAGTGCGGTGCCGTTCACCCAATAATGAACGAGATCAAATCGACATACGGCAGCCGCATCCGGTTTATTTTCCGCAACTATCCGCTCGCGATCCCGGCCCACGACAAATCGTACAACGCCGCTGTCGCCTGTGAGGCCGCCGGTATGCAGAGCCCGAACAAGTTTTTTGAGATGCAGAATCTGCTCTTTACCAATCAAAAGGCATGGACCGCCGACCCTAATTACCGCACGACGTGGAAAGATTACGCCCAAAAGATCGGGCTCGATGTCGCCAAGTGGGAAAATGATATGGCCGGCATCGCCGCCAAATCACGCGTTGACGAGGATATGAGGCGAGCCAAAGGAATGGGGATAAATTCGACGCCGACGCTTTATATCAACGGCGTTGACGTACCTTTTCAGCAGATGAATGTAACGGGCCTAAAAGCGTTGATCGACGCCGAGCTGGCTAAGGCTGCTCCGCAAAATCAAACGGCACCCGCTGCACCCGCAAATACCGGCAACACGAATAAATAAGTGACCGAACCGGAGATAACCTCAGCCAAACGCACGATCGCCAAGCTGCCTCTCGCAGCGGCGGTCGTTGCTTTGGCGGGCCTTGCCGACGCCGTCTATCTCACCGCACATCATTACAACGCCGAACCCGTCCCATGCGGCGCGGCGTTTGACTGCGAAATGGTCCTGACTAGCCCGTTCGCGACCCTCGGCGGGATAATCAATTGGTTCGCTGCGGGCACGATCGCCCCGGGCACTGCGATAGGCGAGATCCCGTTGGCAGCGTTTGGTGCGGCGGCGTATTTTGTCGCGTTTGCACTGGCCACGCTCACAGCGTTTGGCGACCAGCGGATGTGGAAATTGTTTGGAGCACAGGTCGTCCTGATGGCGGCTTTCTCCGGATGGCTCATCTACGTCCAAGCGGCTCTCATCGGAGCATTTTGCCAGTTTTGCCTCATCTCAGCGGCGATCACCGGTACGCTGTTTACCATTTTTGTCATCTCGCTTTTTATTAAACCCAAAACTACCTGACATCCATCTCTGAATCCAATCCCACAATAGAGGCGAAATCTATTGCGGAGGCCAGCAGTGATGCTTTCGGATGTTGATAACTTGGCAACATCCGTTCAAATAAGGTAGCTTTAATTAAAACGAAATTGATTTTTTCGGAATTTTTAGTGGCTGAAGCAATCTTACAACGCATCTCTGACGGCGACCGCAACGCGATCCAGGATTGTCTGGATAAATACGGCGGCCTTGTATGGTCGATCGCGCGTAAAATGCTCCGTAATTCGGACGATGCTGAGGATGCTGTGCAGGAGATCTTTGTCGATATTTGGAAAAACGCGGGCCGCTTTGACGAGTCAAAGGCGTCAGAGACGACGTTTATCGCCATGATCGCCCGCCGCCGTCTGATCGACCGCATCAGGCATTCGAACCGACGCATTTCGGCCGATTCGCTCGACGACGTGCTGCTTGAACCATTTACCAGAGCGGACAAAGCAATTCAGGTAAGTGTAGAGGCGGGACAAGCGGCTGAGGCAATGCGGAGTTTGCGGCCGGAGCAACAGCAGGTTTTGAGACTCTCAATAGTACAGGGAATGTCGCATCAGGAGATATCAGACGCGACGGGCATGCCGCTCGGCACGGTAAAGACACACGCACGCCGCGGCTTGCTCCACGTGCGGCAAAATATGGGTTTAGGCGGATCTAACGTTTCGATGGAGGCAGCAATATGAACGAAGAACAAAAAGATATATTCTTCGACCTCCTGACGAAAAAGGCCATCTACGGTCTCGACGCGGCGGAGCAAGATCAGCTTGACGCAATGGATCCGGGTAATGCCGAGCTTGAGTTTAACTCGCTCGAAATGGCTGCTGCTGCGATCAGCTTGATGGGGGCTGACAATGACCCAATGCCGGCGAGCCTGCGTTCTAAGATCATTGCGGACGCAAACGCATTTGTAGTCGAACAAAACGAGCTGACCGTCGCTTGGCCGCCGGCAGCCGCTGAAAACGACAAAGGTTATGTTGTCGACCGGGAAGAAAGATCCTCCGGCTCTTGGCTTGGTTGGCTCGGATGGGCGTCTGCCGCAGTTGCGTGTATCGCATTAGCGTTGAATCTATGGTTTACGCGGGTCCAGCCGGTCGAGGTCGCCGGAACAAAACCGCCGATCGAGACGCCCCGGGTACTATCTACCGCTGAGCTGCGTGAAGAAATGCTAAAAGCGGCAACCGACACTATCAGAGCATCTTGGGCCGTCGGCAACGTTAAGAATCTTACACAGATCGTTGGCGATGTAGTATGGAGCGACCAGAAACAGACAGGCTATATGCGGTTCAAGGGGTTGCCGGTCAATGACCCGACAAAGGAGCAGTATCAGCTCTGGATATTTGATAAGAATCAGGATAAGGCAACGCCGATCGACGGCGGTGTATTTAATGTCAATGCAGAGGGCGAGGTCATCGTTCCGATAAACGCCAAGATCGCCGCCTCAGCACCTGAGATGTTTGCCATCACGGTCGAACGTCCGGGTGGTGTCGTCGTGTCAAAACGCGACAAGATCGCCGCTCTCGCAAAGGTTGAAACCCCTTCCAAGCCGTCAGCGTAAAACATTACAACAGTCTGGAAATAGGTTAGAGATTCTTTGCTTTAAGAAGAGTCTTTGGCCTTTTTACAATATTTAAAGCGATCAAACACAGGAGATAGAAAATGCGAAAATTTAAGATCTTTGGCTCTCTGATGCTTGCCGTGCTGCTCACAGTAACGAGCACATTTGCACAGTCGAGCGGCAAGCTACCGCCGATCAATGTAAAAGAATACAAGTTGAAAAACGGCTTGACCGTCATAATGCACCAGGACCGCTCGACGCCGATCGTGGCGGTGAACCTTTGGTATCACGTTGGATCGAAGAACGAGGCTCCGGGCCGCACCGGTTTCGCTCACCTCTTTGAACACATGATGTTTCAAGGGTCAAAGAATTTTGTGGACGGATGGCGTGGCGTCGATGAGCTTGGTGGCAACGTTAACGGCACGACCGACCAAGACCGCACTTGGTATTTCGAAGCGATCCCCTCAAACTTTCTCGAACGCGTGCTCTATCTCGAAGCCGACCGCATGGGCAATCTGCTCGACGCAATGGATCAGGCAAAGCTCGACAATCAACGCGATGTTGTTAAAAACGAACGCCGTTTCCGCGTAGATAATGTGCCGTACGGCAGTGCTCAGGAACGCATTCTCGAAGCGATGTATCCGCAGGGCCACCCGTACCGCTGGTCGGTGATCGGTTCGATGGCCGATCTGTCGGCTGCATCGCTTGACGATGTTAAATCATTCTTTCGTCAGTACTATGCTCCTAACAATGCTTATATTTCCCTCGCAGGGGACTTTGACGAAAAACAGGCTAAAGCTTGGATCGAAAAATATTTCGGCCCGATCGCTAAGGGTACAGATATCACCCGTCCTAATACACCGCAGCCAAAACTTACCGGCGAGGTGCGTCAGGTCGTGAACGAACCGGGCATCCCGCTGCCGCGTTTATATATGATATGGCCCGGTGTCCATACTTACCACAAAGATGAGGCCGCCCTCGACATCCTGTCATCGATACTTTCAACGGGCCGCGGCTCGCGTCTACAGAGCAATCTTGTCTTTGGCAAGGAGATGGCTCAGCAGGTCGGCGCTTTTAACGGCACCAGCGAGATCGCTGGCATGTTTCAGATCCAGACGACCGCACGCCCTCAGAAATCACTCGAAGATATTGAAAAAGAAATAAATGCTGAGCTCGATCGTATCAAGAAAGAGCTGCCGACAGCTGAGGAAATGACCCGAGCCCTCAACATTCGTGAGTCTCAGGCGATCTTTGGATTGCAGACCGTGCTTGGCAAGGGCGGCCAGCTTGCAAGCTATGCCGGTTACCTCAACAAGCCAAATTATTTTCAGGCCGATCTCGACCGCTACCGTGCGGTGACGCCGGCGGATGTGACCCGTGTTGCAAATGAGTACCTCACGGGCAACCGTTTTGTGATGAGTTATATCCCGAGCAAAGCCGAGCCGCCAAAGGCAAGCACGGATAAACCGGCATCGACCGAGACCAAGAAAAAAGATAAGGATCTGATCGCCCGTCAAGAAGCGGCTCTGCCAAAAGCCGGCCCAGATCCTAAGGTCACCCTGCCCGCGATCGAAAAGACAAAGCTCTCTAATGGTCTCAACGTCTGGATCGTCAAACATAACGAATTGCCGGTTGTTTCGATGAATCTGGTCGTCGGCAGTGCCGGTGGTGCGACAGAACCTGCTGAAAGATCGGGCGTTACGCAGATGACGGCATCGATGCTCAATCAGGGTACGCAAAAGCGTTCGGCGCTTGAGATCGCAAACAGCCTGCAGGCGATCGGTGCATCGGTCAATGCCGGAGCCAGCTATGATGCGACGACGGTTTCGATGACGTCGCTTACAAAAACACTCGATCAGGCACTCGATGTTTACGCCGACGTGGTCGTCAACCCGTCGTTCCCGGCGAAAGAATTTGAATCGCTACGTCAGCGTTCGATCGTCGGTCTGGCTCAGCGTAAATCAAATGCCCAACAGGTCGCAGGAGTTGTGTATAGCAAGGTTCTTTACGGCGATCAGCCGTATGGCCGTCAACTCTCGGGCGACGAAAAATCGCTCAAAGCTCTTACGAGGGACGATCTCGCGAGCTTTTACCAAAAAGCATACGCACCTAATAATTCGACTCTGATCGTTGTCGGTGATGTCGATTCTGCGGCGATCAAGGCAAAGCTTGAAAAGGCTTTTGGTTCGTGGAAATCTAGCGATTCAGCGACAGCCGCTGTTACCGCACAGACGATGGCCGCAAAACCGGGTATCTATCTCGTCGACAAACCGGGTGCAGCCCAGTCGTCTGTCAATATCGGCCTAGTCGGGGTCGACCGCAGTCACCCGGACTATTATGCTCTGCAGGTGATGAACTCGATCCTCGGCGGCGACGGTTCGGCTCGTTTGTATCAGAACCTTCGCGAAGACAAAGGCTACACCTACGGAGCCTATAGCCGTTTTGTTTTCCGCAAAGGTGCCGGGCCGTTTTCGGCATCCGGTGAGATCCAGACGGTCTCGACCAAAGAAGCCGTGCAGGAGTTCATGAAAGAGATCAGCGGGGTTCGCGGCATTCGGCCGATTACTGCTGCAGAGCTTGAGATCAATAAGCAGGGCTTTATCCGCTCATTCCCGTCAGGGTTTGAGACGCCCGGCCAGATCTCGGGGCAGTTGTCGAACCTGGTGGTCTATGACTTGCAGGACAGTTTCTTTAGCGACTACATCGCCAATATCAACAAGGTAACTCTCGACGACGTAAACCGCGTCGCCAACAAGTACCTCGATCCGAGCAAGATGGCGATCGTCATCGTCGGCGACCGCAAAGTCGTCGAGCCTGGATTGAAAGACCTCGGATACCCGATGTGGCTGCTCGATGCAGACGGAAATCCTATTTCGCAGTAGGACTGTGATCTGCTGATCGATCATTAGGCCGGGATTTGTTTCCCGGCCTTTTTTATTGAGCGTCGAAATCGGGCTCGGTTTTGGCTGCGGCTATTTATGATATAATTGCGAAAAACTCAGTTAGTTTTAATACATTCATATTATTTAGGAGATAGTTAATGTCTGATATAGGTAAGATCCAAGATCTGTTGGGAGCGGAAGCCGACAACCTTTTGAACCATGTTTCAACGACCATCCCAAAAGAGAATATTCATTTACCCGGCGGCGATTTTGTCGACCGTGTATGGTCGCAGTCCGATCGGAATCCTCGCGTATTGAGATCACTTCAAACATTGCACGATCATGGCCGACTTGGCGGCACCGGTTATGTGTCGATCTTGCCGGTCGACCAGGGCATCGAGCACTCGGCCGGAGCGTCTTTTGCTCCAAACCCGATGTATTTCGACCCCGAAAATATCGTAAAGCTCGCGATCGAGGGTGGCTGTAACGCCGTCGCCTCGACCTATGGCGTGCTCGGCTCGGTCGCCCGCAAATACGCCCACAAGATCCCGTTCATCGTAAAGATCAACCACAACGAACTGCTGACGTACCCGAATCAATTCGATCAGGTAATGTTTGGCACGGTCGAACAGGCGAGCAATATGGGTGCGGTAGCGGTCGGTGCAACGATCTATTTTGGTTCGGACCAGTCGACGCGACAGATCACCGAGGTCGCTGAGGCTTTTGCATTTGCCCACGAGCTGGGGATGGCGACGATCCTTTGGTGCTACTTACGCAACTCAGCATTCAAGACGCCTGAGGGCGATATGCATACGGCAGCCGATCTGACCGCACAGGCAAATCACCTTGGGGTTACAATTCAGGCCGACATTATCAAGCAGAAATTGCCCGAACGAAACGGCGGCTACACGGCGCTCAATAAATCCGGCAGCTACGGCAAGACGCATTCAAAGGTTTACTCTGAACTATCAACTGACAACCCGATCGACCTCGTGCGTTATCAGGTAGCAAATTGTTATATGGGACGCTGCGGGTTGATCAACTCCGGAGGCGAATCAAAGGGCGAGAGCGATCTGGCCGATGCGGTCCGCACGGCGGTCGTCAACAAACGCGGCGGCGGCACCGGCCTCATCTCAGGTCGCAAGGCGTTCCAACGCCCGATGGCCGAAGGCGTTGAACTGCTCAACGCTATTCAGGACGTTTATCTTTCAAAAGATATAACCATCGCGTAATAATCTTTTCATCAAGAAAGCCCGCAGTTTGAGTGATCAACCTGCGGGCTTTCTCGTCTGAATTTATAGAGAACTATTTTTTCGAATAGCTCCTGTGGATCGTATCGATCCACACATCCGTCTTAATAAATCCGGATCCGGCGTCTTTGTATTTTTCCGGTAGCCCCGTTTTTTTGATCTCTTCCAGCGATTTCCCTGCTTTCATAGCATCCTGGACTATGGCCGAGGTCTCAACCAGGATTTGGTGATATGCCTTGAGGTCCGTAATAGTTGCGAGCGGCCCGTGGCCGGGAATTAGTTTGGCGTCTGCCGGCAGGGTCTTTATCAGCGAATCAATATTTCTGATCAGCCCCTGAACGCTGCCGCCGCTGTCGAGATCGACGAACGGAAATCGTCCCACAAAAAAGTCATCACCGAGATGAACGACATTTGCCTTTACAAAAAACACGACCGAGTCGCCATCGGTGTGGCCGTTCGGATAATGCACCGTTTTAACCTCTTCGCCATTAATGTGAACCGACATACTCTCGGTATATGTGAGCATCGGTAATGCAAATGACACATACGGAGCGGTTTTCTGCCCAAATATCACGGGCGGATCCATCAGACGCTTACGAACATTTGTGTGAGCGACAATGATCGACTGTTTACCAAAAAACTCATTACCCTCCGTGTGATCGCCGTGCCAGTGCGTGTTGACGATAAACTTTGGGCTTGCAGAACCGAGCTCTTTCAAAGCGTCACGCAGCTTTTCGCTCACGACCTTGTAATCGTCGTCGATGATCAGAATGCCGTCGGGGCCAACGATGGCTCCGATATTGCCGCCGCGGCCCTGCAACATATAAACATTGCCGCTAACCTTGGTGACCTTGACGGTCACGTCCTGTTTATTTTCAAAATGGCTATCGTCGTTGTGAGCCAATGCAGAAAGGCACAACACTCCGGACAATATGATCGATGTGATCAATTTACGCATAGTTTTCTACTCCAATTTGGTCCAAATATCTGCTAAACAAATCGTCCTTTCGACAACTGGTAAACGCCCGTTAAGAAAGGATTGTACGCCTTTTCGCGGCCGATGGTCGTATCGTCTCCGTGACCACAAAAGACTGTAAAATCATCGCCGAGGCTGAGGATGTTCTCGGTGATCGAAGCGATCAGTTGGTCGTAATCACCGCCCGGCAGATCTGTACGGCCAATTGATCCGCTAAAAAGGCAGTCGCCGGTAAAGACCTTTCGCTCACTTTCCTCGGCCAAAACGATATGCCCGAGCGTGTGGCCGGGACAGTGCCGCACCGAAAATCGCAGCTCGCCAACCTCGTAGATCTCGCCGTGCTGGAGATTGCGTGTGATCCGTGGCGGAGCTTCGTATTCCATTCCCATCGCCGCCATCTGGTGCGGCTGCATCCCCATCAACAGAGGCTGTTGCGGCAAGCTGTAATAGAGCGGCTCTTCGTCCTTGTGGATCAGGATCTCAGCGTCCGGAAATGCCATCGACAGCGCAAGCGTGCCGCCGACGTGGTCGAGGTGTCCGTGGGTCAGGATTATCCCTTGCAGTTCAAGGTCGTTATCATTAATAAACGCGACAACCGCATCCGAAGGTTCGCCCGGATCGATGCAGATCGCCTTTCGCGTCTGCTCACAAGCGACGACGCGCGTGTTTTGTTGAAACGCTGTTTGTACAAAAGTCTCTATTATCATCACTCAAAAGTACCCAAATATTTATCGATATCAAAATCGGTCTCGCGGCGATCCTTTAGGACAAAATGTATGGCGTCCCGATAGGTGTTTGCATCAGGTTTTGCGGTAAAGCACGGTGTTTCGATCTCGCTCAGATTGAGATAACTGATCAGACAACTCAACAGCATCCATAACAATATCTCGTCGGGCGGACCGAGCGGATTGTGTTTGATGATGCTCTCGCGGTCTTCACTAATTCCCTCGCAGATCCGTGCAAATTCGGCTTCGCTTATCTTAGTCATACCGATTCTTCGTACATCAAATAATGCGAGGCATCCATCCCAACTCTTTCGTAAACTCTTTGTGCACGCGAATTATCATTTTCGACGTAGAGCCTAAATCCGCATACATCGCCTGCATCGGCGGCCCTTGCCTTAACAAAATCGTAGAGCTTAGCGTAGATCTTTTGACCGCGAAAATCCGGCCTGATGTATACGCTCTGTATCCACCACCACCACGCATTTCGCCAGTCGCTCCACTCGCGCGTGATCATCAGGCCGCCAGCGATCATGTTTTCGATTTCGGCAACGACGTAAAAGCCCTTTTCTTCATCGCCGAAAACCGCCTCGACGCCGCTTCGCAAAATGTTGCTCTCAAGCTGTTTGCCCTCGGTCTCGAGTGCCATCGCCTGGTTAAATTCGATCAGCGAATCGGCGTCATCCGCCGTCGCAAGCCTAATATTCATATATGTTTGCTTGACGAACCCCTCGCCGTCCTCTAGCCTAATATGTTTTGCCGACTGGCAATTTTCAGTGTATGAAACTACGGATACTTTACCACGGCAATTGCTTTGACGGCGTCTCGTCAGCTGCCATCTTTACCAAATTTTACCGGGCGACATTTGCACCGGATGCAGAGGTCGCTTATACGCCAACGATGCACCGTGCAGGGAATGCGTTTGACCGAGACCAGTTTGACGGCGACGAGAATGCGATCGTCGATTTCAAATATTGCCCAGACGAACGCCTGACGTGGTGGTTTGATCATCATCAATCGGCATTTCTCTCCAAACCCGACGAAGAGCATTTTCTCGCCGACACATCGGGCCAGAAATTTCTCGATACAACGAGCAAATCCTGCGCCGAGTTTATCGCCCGCATCGCCAAAGAGAAATACGGCTGGGTGGACGAGTCCTTGGCCGAACTGATCCACTGGGCACATATCATCGACGGAGCCTTGTACGAATCCCCAGCTCAATGTGTCGAGCTTCGCTCGTCGGCCCTAAAGCTCATGCAGGTCATCGAGGGTGAAAAAGATCCGGCCTTTGTCGAGCAGATCATTCGGATGCTGACGACGATGCAGCTTGACGAGATCATCGAGAGTGCCGAGATACAGGCTAAACTTGAGCCAATTCTCAAACAGCATTGGAGCACAGTCGAGCTGATCAAGGGCCGCTCGGTCGCCGAGCGCGGTGTCGTACATTTTGACCTGACCGGCACGGGCATCGAGGGCTATAACAAATTTATCCCCTACTATTTTCACCCCGAGGTGACATACGTCGTGTCCCTGAGCCAAAGCGCGTTTCGCACCAAAATATCGGTCGGCTCAAACCCCTGGGCACCGCGCCCACGCACGCACAACATCGCCGAGATCTGCGAACGCTACGGCGGCGGCGGCCACGCCGTCGTCGGCGCCGTCAGCCTAAAGCCCGAGGATCTCGAACTCGGCAAAAAATATATGCAGGAGATCATCGAAGAGTTGCAGTTTGCCGAATAAGGCTTGGTCCGGTCCGGACCAGGTGGACCAGGTGGACCAAGGTGGACGAAGGTGGACCAAAAGCTTAGGACAATAAAAAAGGCGGCCCGAAAGCCGCCTTTTCCCATTGGAATTGATCCAGTTATTTCTTAACGTAAACCTTGGTCGTGGAGTCCGTTCCGCCGTCGCGGTTTGGCCTTTGTGATTCGACTGACAGGGTTCCGTCAGTGTTTAACCACCATTTTTCGGTCGTGACGCGGTCGCCCATCGGTGTGCCGACCGTGCGGGTGATCTCGAGTTTTCCGCCATCGAGTTTTGCCTTGGTCGAGATCTGCATCGTGCCCATTTGTCCGGACATCTCGGTCTTGACCTCTTTGCCGTCGAGGGCATAGCTTACGGTACCGTCACCACCGCCCATCATCCCGCCACCGCCCGTACGACCGCCACCGCCACCCGGAGGTGGTCCGCCAGCTGGAGGGCCGCCCGCAGGTGGACCACCCGCCGGAGGTGCTGCACGTTTGGTCGTCGTTTCGACCTTGAGGTCGGTCGCCGTCTGGGTAACGGTCAGCGTCTGTGATTCGATGCTCGTTTTTTCGCGGTCAGAGAGTTTCGACTTTGCGAGGTCGAGGTTCCAGGTTCCGCTAAAATCGACCGTCTTTTGTGCCGATGCCGAGATAGCCATTGCAAACAGCATCAAAGCCGCCGCAAACATAAAGTTCTTTTTCATAATATAGCTCCTACTAAAATTGATATCTGACAAGATTCATTTGTAAGACGCTAGTTTAGTCCAAATGGTTTTGGTCGAAGTGTAAAGAATTGTAAGTCCTCTCTTAGCCCGCTGCCTCCTCGCTGTCGCGATTGAGATGGCTGTTGCGATAACCGTACATAAAATAGACCACCATGCCGACTAGCAGCCAGACACCAAAGCGGATCCAGTTGGTCACGCCAAGCTCGGTCATCAGATACAGGCACGAAAGCAGCCCAAGTATCGGGATGAGCGAAAGCTTTTTGGTCAGGCTGAAAAAAACGAGCAACACCGACACGATGACAAAAAAGATCATCGGTATCTTGTGCGAAAATGCCCCGAGCATCGTCTCGCCGTCCTTAGGCGTGATGGTGATCAGATCACTGTAAAACGTCGGGCTAAAGTAATAAATTACGTATCCGACGATGATCAATATCACAGGCAGCAGAAATTGCGAGTTGATATACGGCACGTATCGCGTCCCACTTTCCTTAAACTCTTTCTCCTTAAACAGCACGCCCGCACAGACCACAACAAAAGCAAACAGAGTACCGATACTGGCGAGATCCGTGACCTCTGTCAGGTTCATAAATAGAGCCGGAATTGCGACGACAATGCCGGTAATAATGGTCGCAAACCACGGAGTATTAAATCTTGGATGGATCGACGAAAAGATACGCGGCAACAAACCGTCGCGGCTCATCGCCATCCATAGACGGGGTTGGCCGATCTGAAACACAAGGAAAACTGTTGCCAAGGCGATCACAGCACTCACCGCGATGATGCCAGCGACCCACGGAATATTTGCACCCTCGGGGCCGAAAACGAAAGCCAGCGGATCGCCGACATCAAGCTTGGTATAGCTGACCATTCCAGTTAGGACGAGGGCGACCGCGATATAAAGTATCGTACAAATGATCAAAGATGCGATCATTGCGATCGGCAGGTCGCGTCGCGGATTCTTACACTCCTCAGCAGTTGTCGAAAGTGCGTCAAAACCGATGTAGGCAAAGAATACGGCCGACACGCCCTTGAGCACGCCTTCGACGCCGTTCGGGGCAAATGGCGACCAGTTGGCCGGATTGACGTAATTGAGGCCGAGGAAAATGACCAGCAAAATAATACCGATTTTGAGGACGGTCATGATGTTCGACGCAAATTTTGATTCGCGGATGCCGATAAACACGAGCGTCGTGATGACGAGCGTGATCAGCAACGCGGGCAGATCGCAGACGACCGAGATCGAGCCGAGCTTTGGTGCGTTGAGCCACGCGAGATAGCCGTCCATCTGACCGCAGCTTATGGCGGCGTCTGTCGCCGAGCAGGCGGTCGTTAGAGCATCAACGGTTGCACCGCCCGCGACAGCCTCAGTTACGGCCGCGTAGCCCCGCTTTGCCGTCAGAAAATCCATCGTAAAATGCAGCGGTATGTCGATACCGTAACCCTTCAAAAGACCGGTAAAATAATCGCTCCACGATATGGCGACAGCGATGTTACCGATGGCGTATTCGACGATCAGGTCCCAGCCGATGATCCAGGCTATAAATTCGCCCATCGACGCATACGCGTATGTGTATGCCGAACCGGCAACAGGTATCCGCGAGGCAAACTCAGCGTAGCAAAGTGCCGAAAACGCACACGCTGTTGCCGTAAAGACAAACAGCAGAGCGACCGCCGGGCCGCCGTTGTACGACGCCTTACCGACCATAGCAAAGATGCCGGCACCGATAATGGCCGCAACGCCCATCAGCGTCAGGTCAAAAACGCCGAGCGTTCGACGTAGCGTTCCGGCAGGAGCCGCATCACCGACATGCTCCGTCATCCCGGCAGCGGCATCGGCCTGAATTTGCGAAATGGATTTGGTCCTGAATAGATTCATAATGGTCCTCGCGCGATCAAATTTGGTCTAAGCTAATTTGTCTAAAGGGATGGTTTAACGCGAATTTTGAACCAATTCGGTTTGAGAGTCAAGAGTGTGCGGCGTGCTGATACTACTCGGCAAGATGTGAACAAAAAAAGAGCGGCCGTGTGGGACGACCGCTCCTAGCCTGGGAGAGAGAATTGTCAGCCGCTCAATTACTGATCGGCGACGAAATTTAGATCAACAACATTGTCCGTTAGCGAAATGACTTGCGTCGATTGGCTGAACGAGAATCGTCGCGACCGAACGCTGACGATCACGGTCTGGCCGTCTTCGACGTTGCTAAAGTTAAAGTAGCCCCGTCGTCCCGTAAGGACGTTGCGAACATTACCGTTTGCCTCGGTCAGCGAGACAACAGCATTGGTCACACCGCGGCCCTCGCTAGTCATAACACGGCCACTGACCGATACCTCAGACGAGAGCGGGGTCGCCGCAAAACCTGTGTCAAACGTATGATCGTTGGCACCGACCCCGCCCGTAGTCAGACTGACGACACCATACGTTCCCGTTGAAGGCGAGCCTGCCGGATTGACCACATTAGCAGCATCAGAATCAGATGAGTCGTCCGACCCAAGCTGTGACGTCACATTTTGCGTCGTCAAAAACAGTCCGAATAACGGGCCGCCGCTGTTGTAATTAGCGGGATTGTCAAAACGCACCTGATAGGCCGTTGTATATTGAATACCGCCATTTACCTGGCCGATGTTGTCGGTCGGCGTTGGGTCAACCGCCGTGGACGAAACGAAATAGTATTCGCCGTTGGCATCCGTGACAGCCGTTCCAACTGTCGTGGATCCCTGATAGAGACGAACCGTGACGTTTGCAATGCCGTTTTCGCCGCCATCCTGAACGCCATTGTTATTGATATCACGCCAGACACGGTTGCCGATCTCGATCGGTGCGGCACTGCACATGGCTGTCGTACCGCCAAGTCCGTTCGCCTTACCAAAATCAGGCACACCCGAGCCGCCCGTTCCGTTATAGACGCGGTATGCGCGGTTGCTGGCACCGGAGTTGACATTCATCCAACGCAGTCCGCCGTCAAACGTCGCACTGCTTGAAATGGTGCGTGAGATCGGGTCGAGCAGCGTGGTTAGCACGTGTTCGCGGCCGGGGATATGGAGCATAACGCCCCAACCGACTTCGTCGTGATAGTTGGCGCCATTTGGCGTCAGACAAAAATCGTCTTCGTAAAAGAATTCGGCGTCGCCCGGGCCTTGACCGGTAGCCTGTGGCGCCTGTCCGAGCAACGGAGCGGAGCCGCAGCGGCCATTGTTCTCAAGCGTCCACGCGCCGAACGAGCCGCACGACTTGAGCGAATCACCGGCTGTTCGTTTTGCATCCGGGCCGTTGTCGAACGCCTGATCACCCGCACGGTCGCGCAGGCCGATCAGCAGATTGCCGTTCTCAAATTCCATATCGACAAACATCGGCTGAGGAAACGCAAAATTTGACTGAATTGTTGGCCTCCACGGACGCCATTCCGCTGCTTGTCCCGGATCGGCAAAACCGCGTGTGTAGTTTAGCGGAAAGCTGTGAACTACCGGGCCAAATGCAAGCGATGTAGGATCAACCTGTACAACGTATGCAAACAGGTTGGTTGCAACGTTGGTGCTCTCAGCAGAGCAAACCATTCCAACATAAACCTGTCCGCGATAAGCCTTGACTGCAAAAGGTCGGATGTCGCCCGCCGGGCAATTTGCAGCGCTGCCGCCGGGTGTTGGAAGAGTCAGCGTCGAAGCCTGTGCACTATTGCCAAGCGACGCTCCGGTCGAAGGATTTAATGCGTAGAGCCTGCGGTTTTCGAGATTCATCACAAACAATCTGCTCTCGTCAGCCGCCAGATCCATACCGCCGATGCTGGTCTTACCGACCGCATCCCAGCCCGCATCGTTGTTATCCGAGGTGTAATCCAGCGGATCGTGTGCGTTGGTTGTCGCTGCGGGCAGTGTGAATTTTGATGTAATAGCGTTTGTCGCCGGATTGATGACGTAGATCGCACCCGCGTCGTCGGCGTTGTTAAAGATGTTGTCAACGCCCGGGCCAAATCCGGCGTGACGTTTGAAGAAAGATGCCGCATAGACGCGGCGGTTGATGCGTGAGTATGCCAGCGAAAAGACCGTTCCGGTCGTGCTGGCCGCTACGCTCAGAGCGTGGGTCGACGGGTTATCGTAATTCGCAACGGTTGTATCGTTGTATGCCGTTCCCGAATTGTAGGGAAAATCCCACAGCACGCTGTTGTTAGCATAGACGCCGTTCTGCGCACCCTCGACAAATCTCGAGACGACGGCTGCCGGGTTGTTTTCGCAAAACTCTTCGGGGCGGTTGAGGGCGAGATTTACATTCGCCGTGTTGCTGTTCGGCACAAACTGTACCGTCGAACCCGAATCAGCAGCGGTGCCACCTGAGACCGAATCGGTCGCTCTCGCCGATGGCATAAATCCGCTTGGTAGCGTCGTAAATTCGACGCGGTACGGACCAGTGCCGGTCGCGCTAAGCGAATAGCTACCGGCCGCGTCAGTCGTAGTCGAGCCGCATGCATTGCCGAGCCCGTCATACGCGCTGACCGTCACGCCGGCGACACCGCCGTCGATCGAGTTTAATCCGCTCGTGTTATCAAAAGCACCGTTGCCGTTAAAGTCCTGAAAGACCTTACCGCTGATGGTACCCGCCATTGCGGCATCCGATTTTTCGTCCGCAGCGACTGAGGATTTTGTCATCCTCTGAGCGTTTGAGTAAAACTCATTTGAAAAAACGATCGACAGAAACAGCACAGCGATCAACAAAAGGACAGCGACTGCCCGGTAACGGGTAAGAAAAACATTTATCTTCATTTTATGAGGGTTCCTTTTTAAGAAATTCGAGGGTTGAATTTCCAAGGGTGTGGATTTGGAGTGGGGCTTTTTGGGGAGCCGCTGATACAGGTCATCAGCGAATGCTAGTAGTAAAGATACAGCATCCGATACCGATGTGTCAAACAAAATTTAACACGGTCGGTGGTTAATTTTTTAGCCGCGAAAGGAACTTTTGCCGAAACTTTGCGACCTTTGGTGCGACAACCGCGTTGCAATAAGGCTGGTTTGGGTTGTTGGCGAAATATTCCTGATGGTAATCTTCGGCGGGCCAAAATTTATCATACGCTGCGACCTGAGTCACAATCGGGTTGTCGTATATACCCTCGGCGTTAAACTCCACGATCGTTTCTTCGGCAACCCGCTTTTGTTCATCAGAGTGATAAAAGACCGCCGAGCGGTATGAGGTGCCGATATCGCCCCCTTGGCGGTTGAGAGTGGTCGGGTCGTGGACGGTAAAGAAAACCTGTAACAGCTCTTTGTATGACAACTCGCTCGGGTCAAATCTGATCTGCACCACCTCGGCGTGGCCGGTCGTTTCGGAGCAGACCTCTTTGTAAGTCGGATTTTCTGTATGCCCGCCGGAGTAACCCGACACAACATCTTCGACGCCCTTCAGATCGTCAAATATCGCCTCAACACACCAAAAACACCCCGCCGCCAACGTCGCCGTTTCCAAATTATCCATAACGAAATTCTACCAAATTTTTATGGACGACCGCTCCATATCAAATAGCCTCATTGGTCTCCGTGCCTCAGCGACATGTCTTCCCTAGCCCGCACATAGGCGTCAGAACCTACGGCCTAGGTTGGCGGTCGACGCTTTTATATCGGTTGGCGAATCGCTGGGGGATATGTTATCAACGATGTGAAATCCGAAAAAACCGGAGAACAATTATGAAAGCTGAACAAATATTCTCGGTTGTTAACATCATCGCGATCCTCGGCTGGCTGCTGATAGCGATATTACCGCGTTGGAAATACACGCGGCATCTCGTGCTGTCGGGTGCGGTCCCGTTGCTGCTCTCTGTGGCGTATCTGGTTTTGATCGTCCTGTTTTTCGGCAAGGCCGAGGGCGGATTCGGGTCGCTCGCCGACGTTATGAAGCTCTTTACCAACGAATGGGCCGTGCTCGCAGGTTGGATACATTACCTGGCGTTTGACCTTTTTGTCGGCAGTTGGGAGGTTCGCGATTCGCAGCGAAGCGGCATCTCGCATGTCTTGGTGATCCCGTGCCTGTTCCTGACGTTCATGCTGGGCCCGATCGGATTTCTGCTCTATGCGGCGATCAAGTTGTTCATGCCGCGAAAAGGAGGCGAAGATGATCTCGAAACTGTTTAACGAACAGCGGCCGCTGATGGTCGCCGGAGTGATTTCTTTCGTGTGCTTCGTCGCAACGCTTATTTTGTCGCTTGCCGACAATACTCAGATCCTCGGTACCAACCTCTGGATCAAGCCGATGAAGTTTTACATCTCGATCGCGATATTTGTCTGGACTATCGCCGTTTTGCTGCAGTATCTGCCGAACAAAGAACGATTTTCGCGAATAACGTCGTGGGCGATGATCATCATCTTCGCCGTTGAGATGGCGGCGGTGACGGGACAAGCGATTCGCGGTACGACATCGCATTTTAATATCGGCAATCCAGTCGACGCGGCGATCTTTGCGGTGATGGGCACGGCGATCGTTATCAACACGATCTTCGTCGGAGTGCTGACATACCATTATTTTCGATCGAACATCGACCTGCCGCCGGCCGTCGTCTGGGGAATACGGTTTGGGCTGTTGTTGTTCGTTTTTGGCAGCATCCAAGGCGGTTATATGTCTTCGCAGATCGGCCACACGGTCGGCGCTGCGGACGGTGGCCCCGGGTTGCCTCTAGTTAACTGGTCGACCGTCGCCGGCGATCTGCGCGTGGCTCATTTCCTCGGCCTCCATTCACTGCAGGCGGTACCGATCGTTGGTCTGTTGCTTGAAAAGTTCCGCGTGTCCGCACGAACCGCTCTGACCGTCGGTTTTGCGTTTGTTTACTTTGCGGCGTTTATGTTCTTGTTTGCACAGGCCCTCAGCGGACGGCCGCTATTGTCTTTGTAGCTGACAGAAACTAACCTCCGCCGAATATCGGCCGGTTCGCGACTGAGACTTTGAAACCATATCCGAGCAGAAATAGGATGAGCGCGAGCGTTACGAACATCGGCGTTGCGTACCACGCGGAAAAGTTAAGCGTAAAAAGTGTGGCGGCTAGCCAGGTAAAGACCATTGTTTGCGTTACCGTGGCAATCAAACCGAAACGCGAAACGAGTAAGGTCCACATCAATGCAATGCATAATGTAATTGGTAACATGACCAATGAGTGAGTAAGTAACAATATTCCGATTATGCCTAACAAGATGAAAATAACTATCTCTGCATAGAGCCGGCGGCGAAAGATCAAAAACAAAATTACCAGAAAGAAAACCTGCATAAACCCGAGCGGGATCGAGAAGCTCGCATTGTCAAAAAGATTCCCCAAGGTAAAACCGAAACCCAAAAGAGTTTCGTTGACATTCGCACGATCTATCGAAAAATCATTGTTCACATATCGTTCCGCCAGGTCGCCGGTAAATATCAATGTGACACTTGCTATGCCAAATACCACGCCGAAAAGCACATCGCGTCCGACCAACGGATCTCGCCAATCGCCCGCCAAAAGGCGATTCCACGAGACTATCAATTCGGGCAAATTGCGGCGGACGATCGGTTCGAGGGCCATATAGATCAGCCAGGTCATACCGGCGAAATATAATCCGAGACGGACGGCGAGTGATACACGATCCAATTCCGGGAAAAACGAAGGAAAATGGTGGATCTTCAAGAGCATCGCCGAGGCAGTCAAAATCAAAACGACAAATGCGATCTTGACCGCGCCTTTGCGGTCACCGCTGCCGGATCTAATATTTCTTCGTGCCAGAATAATTGCGACGAGTATCATTCCCCAGAAAAACCCAAATCCGATCGTGATTCCGATCCAATCTTTTGATGATAAAAGTGCTGACGAATGAACAGTCGGCAGAGTCCACGGAAAGACGAGCTGAAAAGAAACGATCTTGCCTTGAAAACTCGCGGCTTCGACCCGCAAAGGAATTTCCGCGTGGTCAGGCAAAACGCCTTCCCAAGCCATTCTTTTGTCGAACGCCATCGGAGGTGTCCACTGAGGAGAAGTTTCTTTAAATTTGGAAAGATCGAGTTCGGCGGCGTTAAAAGCAATGGACCAATCCGTTTCGTTTGTGGTGTTTGAATTTTCGGTAAACTGCGGCGGAACGGCACTAAATTCAAACAGACGGCCGCGTGTATCGAGGTAAATTGTCCGCATCCCGCTCGACGTTTGCGGTTCGATAAACCAACGCGGAGCTCCCGCCAGATAGACATCCATATATCGCGGGCTATGCCGTTCGGCAAACACCACAACCACAGGTTCGCCTTTGCTGATCTTGTTCCAGTTTTCGGGATTTGAGTTTTCAGTAGCATAAAGCGGAAAAGAAGTTTCGTAGTAAAACCGGCTGAATTTATCAACCGGGGGCTCGGTATAGCCGAGCTTCTGCATAATTTCGTTGGCTTTTTCAGATAGAACTTCGGGCGATTTGGTAAATGGGATCCGATTGTGAGGCAGAGTTTTCATCGACGCAAACAAGCAAACCCCAAGCATCAAAACTGCCCCAATGACGCAAGCTAAGGCAACCGCAGGCCGTAATGCGCCTTTCTTTGGCGACGCCGCGACCATCTCCGGACTCGGCGTTTGTCCGGCGTCGAGTGCGATCTGCATCGGATTGCCGCCGGGCAGAGCCATCGCGACGTGGATAGCGGATTGCGGGCGGTCTTTCGGGTCTTTTTCGAGGCATTGGGCGATGACGCTTTCGACCAGCGGGTCGATGCCTTTTACATGTGTGGAAGGGCTGGTAGGCGTCGCCGTCTGATGCATCTTGATCAGCTCAGGGACTGTCGCCGCCATGAACGCCTGCTTGCCGGTAAATATCTCGTAGATAACGAGGCCAAGTGCATAGATATCACTGCGAACCGTCACCTCTTTTCCCGTGATCTGCTCGGGAGCCATGTAGGCCGGTGTCCCAGCTCTAATGCCGTCTTTCGCTATCTCACTCTCGATCCCGGCAATGCCGAAATCGGTGATGCGGGCGACGCCCTTCTTGTCGATGATGATGTTGGCCGGCTTGAAGTCGCGATGCAGTATCCCGGCCTTGTGGATAGCCTCCATCCCGACGCAAAGCTGCCGCGATACCTCAACCGCCCGTTCGTGCGTAAACCGTCCGACTCGCGTCAGCAGATCAGACAGATCGTCGCCATCCACAAACTCCATCGACAAAAAATGCCGCCCGTCGATCTCACCAATATCGAAAACTCGGCATACGTTCGGGTGAGATACTTGCCGTGCGTGACGGACCTCGCCGCGAAATCGCGCGAGCATATCTTCGTCACCAACGACCGACTCGGGCAGGAACTTGAGGGCCACGACCTGGCTAAGCTGCAGGTCCTCAGCCTTATAAACCTCGCCCATCCCGCCCTTACCGACAAGGCTGATGATGCGGTAGCGGCTCGCGAGTACGGTCCCCGCTACAAAATCACCCGTCAACGAACCGCCGATCGTGTTGCCTTTGATCTCGGTCT
Organism: Chloracidobacterium sp.; assembly: GCA_016706275.1. GTDB lineage: Bacteria > Acidobacteriota > Blastocatellia > Pyrinomonadales > Pyrinomonadaceae > OLB17. The sequence goes on from JADJJY010000001.1 coordinate 66,610, forward strand.
TGTTCTCGTTGCCGGAACTGTCGAGTTTTGTCGGATCTTCCATATTTAGGTTTCTGACATAGTAGACCTAAACGTGGATTTTTTACAGTCAAAAGGGATTGATTTGATGGAAATTGAAGCTAGGCGGGCCATTCGCCGCTGTATGAAAGATCGGCTCGTCCGGTAATGACGATCTCGTCGTCGTCTCGCCAGAGGACATTGGTTGTGCCGCCTTCGGAATGGACCATGACCTTGCCGCCGGTTTTGAGCATAAAGGCACTCAGGACGGCAGCTCCGCTAGAGCAAGTGCCGGAGGCTGAGGTTTCACCCGCACCGCGTTCCCAGATGCGGATCTCGATATTTTCGCGATCGTCTATTTTGACGAAAACGACGTTCACACGCTCGGGAAATTTCTCGTGTGTTTCCATCACTCGGCCGACGGCTCGCCAGTCAAAATTAAAATTTTCGACAAAGATACACGCCACCGGGTTGCCGACATTGACGGCCGAGAAAACGTAATGACGGCTATCGACGACGATCGGTTCGTTGACGATATGATCGCGGCGGGTCTCGACAAGGACGGGAACTTCTTCGCTGGCAAAATGCGGTTTGCCGATCTCGGCCTCAAATACAAATCCATTGCCGCTGCGGTCGATCAAGCGATAATTCTTAACCCCGCTCCGCGTCCGCAGACGAAGGTCGGTCTCAATCCACAAACCCTTGTAATGAAGATAAGCGACTGCGCAGCGTGTGCCGTTGCCCGAAAAACCGGCGATGCTGCCGTCGGGATTTACGATCTCGCAGTGGTAATCGGCCTCTGTATCATCAAGCCTTTCAAGCACGGCGATGCCATCGGAACCGGCTCCGGTGTTGCGTTGACAGATCGCCTTTGCCAGATGACTAAGATCGACGGAGGCGTCGATATCGTCACGCTCGATGACGATATAGTCGTTGCCAAAGCCGTGAAATTTGCAAAACGGGATCGCCATTAATTGATCTTTTTGATGCTTACCACCGTTTCCGCCGGATGCTTGTATTCAATAACGAAATCAACGGTGTCGCCAACCGCGAGGCCATTGAGCAAAGCTTTGTCCTTGACGTAAAACTCCATGATCATCCGGGGCATCAAGCCGACGATCTCTTCGTGATCGAGCTCGACCGAGCCGATCTGTGTGTTTATCTTAGTCACTTTACCCTTTCCGTTGTAGTTTCCGTCTTTTGGGGTCGAACTGGTCGGAACAGGCGAGGCGGTTGTCGGTGTCGGCGAAGCGATCGGTGGCGGAACGGCATTGACCGGCACGGTGCTGCCGCCGCAGCCAAAACTAAACGTCAAAACAACGGTGACAAGTGAGAAGTACATTATTTTCATTTCGCAGACCTTTAGACGCTTCACTAGAATTTCAGAGATCTTAAAAAAATATCTTTGATCTTAGAGCTTTGGCTCGTGAGCTCCTTGACAGTCGCGGCGTCTTTGGTGTTTAGCTTGTCGCGGGTCTTGCCATCCTCGGTGATGCGAATGGCTTTGATACCGGAAAAATAAACGCGTCGCTCGGCAGGGGCCTGATCGTCATTTTCAGCGTTTTGAAAATAAAACATCAGCACGCCAGCGTCCGAGTAAAGATACTCCTCTTTGTAAGTGCGGCTCGATTCTTTTCGCTCGACTTTGACCATGACAAGCCGGTCGGGATACATATGCTCTTCGCTATCACCGCCGCGATAAAAGAATTTGTAGGTAAGGTTATGGATGCCGACCGCACGCCATTGATGGTTGCGTTTGTTGACGGCAAGCTCATTCATAAAAAGCTCGCCAAATTCACCCTGATCGTCATCGGCCTCACACAAACGCGCCTTTTCGGCGATGTCAGCGTAAAAGGTGCGGATCTTTTCGACGGATCTATCGGTCGTCTGGGCGGAAACACAAACTGATAGCAATAAGAGAAACGCGAGGCTGGATATTTGTTTTTTCATACACTCATGAACGAACGCCTCAGACAAATCTTGTATTCCCAGCTGCCTCTGCGGCCTCCGCGTTTAAGTAATTAACGCAGAGACCGCGAAGAACGCAGAGATAATACTAATTTACCCAGTCCGCGATAAATACGTTCGTGTCACCCTCTTTAGCGGCATTGCGATTTGACGCAAATACGAGTTTTTTACCGTCCGGCGAGAACATCGGGAAACCGTCAAACGATTCGTTGTACGTTACACGCTCGATGCCGGTGCCGTCGAGGTTGATCAACGCGAGGTCAAAATTGCGTTTACGCGGATCGGTCGCAAAATAGTTTGTGCAAAAGATGATCCGTTTGCCGTCCGGCGTAAAAAATGGTGCAAAGCTGCCGCCGCCGAGCGTTGTGATCTGACGTTTGTTGGTTCCGTCGGCGTTCATCACCCACAGTTCAAAAACGGTCGGCACTACCAGATGCCGCGAAAGCAGGTCTTTGAACTTTGCGATCTCAGCGGGTGTCGTCGGCGTCGAGCGTCGATAGACGATCATCTTGCTGTCCGGTGAAAAGAACGCACCGCCGTCATAGCCGACACCGTCGGTCAGACGTTTGACGTTCTTGCCGTTAGTATCCATCGAATAGAGGTCGAGATCACCGTCACGCTCACTGGTGAAAACGATCTTCTTACCGTTTGGGCTGATCGTCGCCTCGGCGTCATAGCCGGGGGAATCTGTCAGTTTCTTAATGTCTTTGCCGTCCGGCGTCGATGTGTAGATGTCAAAATCAGAATACACCGGCCAGACATAGCCCAACGAGAAATCCGGATTTGGCGGACATTCTTTAGCTCCTCCATGCGTCGACGCGTAGAGTACTTTTTTGCCGCCCTTGAAAAAGTACGAACACGTCGTGCGGCCATCGCCGTTCGAAACCATCTTGACGCCCGAGCCATCAATGTTCATCCGATAGATCTGATCGCAATTGCGGCCGTCGCGTTTAGACTGAAAGATCAGCTGTTTTCCGTCGGACGAAAAATAAGCCTCGGCATTTTCGCCGCCAAACGTAAGCTGTTTGATGTTGGTTAGGTGGCGCTCGCCAGTGATCGCGAGCGGATTGTGCTGGGCGAGGCCGGTTGACACAGAGGTTATAATTACTAGAACGATAAAATACAACTTTTTCATATTTTCGATTATATTATTACCGACCGGATTTTGCGCATCCGAAATAAGAAGTTTTCCGAATTAGCTGGTTAAGCGAGAGTTTGGTGCACGTCAAATGGCTTTGGTTTGCTTAGATCTTGCCTTATGAACTTTGAGACGAACAAAGATGTCCTGGATTGGTTTGAAAAGCAAGAGCGTTCATTAACGCCAGACTTTATCAACGCCATCGAGTGGGACAAGGTAAAAGATACTCACGTCGATGAAAAGCTGATCCCGATCCTACTATACATGCGCGATGTCGAAACCCTGACCGATATGTATCACCGCGAGTTGCTCCGGACGCCGACCGGAAAGGACCCGCACATCAGCAAATTTATGGAGCGTTGGGGCGTCGAGGAAATAACCCACGGCGAGGTGCTCAACCGCTTTCTCAACGAGATGGGGTACGAGACGGATGACGACTGGCAGGAACAGGTCCGTAAGGCCGTGACCACCACGTACAATGCAAATGCGTATTTCCTTACAGTAATTACCAATCTGGTCGGTAAGAAATTTACGGCGACGCATATGACCTTTGGCGCGATCCACGAGATGGAGGCCGCAATGGGCTATCGCCGATTGATCGCTCTCGCCGATCACCCGGTCTTGACCCACATCGTCAACGGCATCATACGCGAAGAAGCGATCCACGCACAGTTTTACCGCAGCGTCGCACGTCTCGAACTGCAGCGAAGCCCTTTCGCCCAAAAGATGGCTCGATGGGTGATCGATCATTTTTGGGCTCCGGTCGGGCAAGGTTCGCTAGCCAAAAGCCGCACCGAATATACGATCGGAACCCTGTTTGCCGAAGACGGGGCTATCGACAACCTCGATAAAGCTGTGACGCAACGAATCCGCCAACTACCGGGTTTTGACGGCATCACCAAGATGACCGAGACAATAGGTGGAATGGCCGAAAGCTCGGCGATGAAGTTTGAAACTGCTTAGTTTGGCCGGTAAAATTCCACGCCGCCGCTCATCTCGACACCAACCCTGCCCTCGGACTCAGCATAATCAAGATGCGCGATCGACTCGGAAATAGCCAAAAATCTATGTACGTCGTGGTCAAACGAATCGGGGAAAAGCTGTTTGGCAACCTCGAAAGCGGTCACGCCTGTGTTTGATACCAGAGCGATGACCTTTTTTTGCCGCTCGTCGATCGCCCGAACATAACGGTGAAAGATCTCTTCGAAATCTGTGACCGGTTCACCGTGGCCGCCGTGTGCGAGGGTCGGTGAAAAGCTGCGGAGCCGGGCAAGACTAACGAGATATTCGGCCAATGAAGGGAACCGTTTTGACGGATCGAGCGGATCAGGCGAGAGTATCGGGTTTGGCGTGATGCGTTTTAATACGCAGTCGCCGCAGATCAGCGTACGGTCTGCCTCGCGGACAAACGAACACGACCCCGGCGTATGTCCGGGCGTGTGCAGCACCCGCAAAGAGCCGCCGTCAAACTCAAGCTCCATATCGTCGTGCAGCGGCTTGAGATCGCCAACGTCAAGCGAGTCGGTCAAGAGGCTAATGTCTTCATAAAGCGACTTCATCTCTTCGAAGACCGTATCCGGCACGCCCGATCGCAACATTAGTTGGCGATGCTCCTCGTGAGCGAGCCGCCCGAAAAGATGACCGGTCTCCCATTCGTGGATGAGCACTTCGGCATTCTTTGCCTCATCGCGAACCTGTTTTGCCAATCCGCAGTGGTCCTCATGCGCGTGCGTCAACACTATTCGGCGAACATCCGAAAACTGCACGCCGTTCTGAGCAAGTTTTTCTCTCAACGCCGCCGCCGCCTGTGGCGTCTTAGGCCCGACATCGATCAGCGTCAACGGATCTTCTTTGACCAGATAGACATTGACGTCGCCGACATAGAACGGTGTCGGGATCGATAAAGGGATTATCTTCATACAAATTGAGCCAATAATAACTGCGAGCGAACTGCGAACATTTTAGCAAAACAACGAGCTCCGAGCCTCGCCGAAACAAAGAAAAAGCTAAGCACGTAAAATGACTATATAACGCTGTTTGAGGCTCGATATTGACCTAAAATGTAGTAATATTAGTAAATCCAATTTTTTTCGGACAGAATTACAAAAATATTACGTTTTTGCTTGCCTAAAATTGATTTTTGGGGTAAAAAGTTCAAAGCAATTCATTTCCGTTCAAATATCTGTAAGACAAGACGTTAGTAAAATATCGATTCGCGGCTTGCCGAAACGAGAACAAAAGCGACGAATCAACACCGATTCAAGCAGCGCGATTCTCGAATTTGCTTACAGTTAATAAAAGGATTTCAAATAGGTTCGAAGGAGAAAAAATAATGAGAGTATTTTCGTCAGGGATCTCCGCCAAAGCGGCAACGATCTTGATCACAATAGTAACCTGTGCATTTATGGCGGCCTCAGCTTTGGGACAATCCCAGTCAGCAGCGGCCGACCTTTCAGGTTCAGTAACCGATCCAACGGGTGCAGTCGTCGCCGGGGCGACGGTTCGCGCCAAGGGTATCGGCAACGGCATCAATCGTACCGTTACAGCAAACGGCGAGGGAAACTACCAGTTCATCGGACTCCCGCCAGGGGACTATGAGATCACTGCCGAAGCAGCAACCTTCAAAAAGGTTGTTATTTCACCAGTCAGGCTTACAGTCGGCCAAAGTGCGGACCTCACGATCAAACTCGAGCTTGGCTCCGCAACCGCTGTCGTTAACGTGACAGGCGATGACGTGCAGCTCGTAGAAACGACCAAATCTTCCGTATCAAATACGATCGGCCAGCAAAGCATCGAGAACCTACCTATTAACGAACGCAGTGCTACCGGTTTTGCTCTGACGCTCTCGACCGTCGGCCGCGACAATGGACGTCCGATCGGCCCGGCCCCAACATCAGGTTTGAATATCGGCGGCCAACGCGGACGTTCGACCCAGGTCAATGTTGACGGAGCAGACTTTACCGACAACTCGATCAACGCGGCTCGTACGACGGTCTCAATGGAAGCCGTCCAGGAATATCAAGTCGCGACCAACTCGTACACAGCAGAGTTTGGCCGTGCCACGGGTGGCGTTGTTAACGTCGTCACTAAACGCGGAACCAACGATTTTCGCGGTAATGTTTTTGGATTTATCCGAGACAAATCGATCCAGGCACGTAATGCATTTGCTCCGATCGCCAATCCGGATTTTCGCAGAACTCAATACGGTGCCACGCTTGGCGGACCGATCGTCAAAGACAAAACACACTTTTTCATGGCGTATGAGGGCCGCCGCCGCGACGAATCAGGATTTTTCACATCCAATGTTGTCGGCAATCTAACATCGTCGGTCACGATCCCCGTGATCGCTACATTTAATCCGGTAGCCCAAACATACAACAACCTAACCGCAGCTCAGGCAGCAGGCATCAATGCCCTTGTCACAGCGGGCGGTGCAAATATTTGTCTGGCCCGTGCCTATGCTTGGTTTGCATCGAGCGGTGGACAAACAGCCTTGACTGGTACAAATCCGCTCCTGAGCCCAAATGGTGACGGCAGTGCTTGTAACGCATCGCCGATCACCGGTATCGGACCAGGTGTTGTGGGTCCCCGCTTTTTTATCACCGGCGCTCCGGTTCCTAATGGAACTGTTGGCACAAACGGACTGCCGATCGCATTCCGTGCTCTTAACGGATTGCAAAAGATATTTCCGATCAGTGACCGAACCAATTTTTTTACGACCCGTGTTGACCAGAACCTAAATGCAAACAATCAGTTGAATGTCCGCTTTGGGTACAACACCGGCAACGTTACCGGTATCCAGGTCGAATCTCAGAACCAATCCCTCGGTCAAAACGATTTTTCCAGAACGGGTATTACGAATATTAAAGATACGTCGTTTAACGTTGGCTGGACATCGACGCTGAGCAATACGATGGCAAACGATTTTCGTTACAGCTTTGGCCGACGAAACACATCTTTCCGTTCGCAGAACGGAGAGGCCGTTGCATTTAACATTTCGGGCACAGCATTTATCGGACGTGAGCTATTCTCACCGGTTGACCGTATCGAAAACAGAAACCAATTTGTTAATAATTTCACTTGGGTAGCAGGAAATCACACACTAAAATTTGGCGGTGACCTTAATTTTGTCCGGATCCCAAAAGCGGATTTCGAACTTAACTTTGCGGCACTTTTCAACTTTGGTGATTTCGCCGCAGGCAACCTCAACCCGGCCTTTGCCACCGCGGGCTTGCCGGCCTTTACTCCGGTCCAAAGCTATGGCCTCGGGCTGCCCTCGACATACGTCCAAGGATTTGGCAACAAGAGCAGTAAGATCAAAAATACACCGATCGCGTTTTTTGGACAGGATTCGTGGAGAGCGACCCGCAGATTGACACTCAATTACGGTATTCGTTATGACTACGAGTTTACTGAGACTATCGCACCTGTGGGTGTTCGTGATCCGCTGACAGGAATAACGCTTACAGCCGCTGATGTTCTAGCGGCCCAGGATGCTGTCGGTGCACAGCAGGGCATACCCAGGGACAGCAACAACTGGGCTCCGCGTTTTGGCTTTGCCTATGACGTTTTTGGTACAGGCAAATCGGTCGTTCGCGGTTCGATCGGCCTCTACTATGACCATCCGCTGCTCGCAGTCGCCTTTAACTCTGATATCGCCGACTCGTCGCAACAGCAACAGGCTGTTCTGACGGCAGGCAGCCCAGTGCCTATCAACACAGGGACCGGTGCAGCTACCCTGTTAAACGCCGCTCTTGTGTTTCACGGAACGGTTTGCGGAAACTCGGGGTCAAATGCAGCGGTTTGTGCAGGATATGGCAACCCGACAACTCCGGGTGTCGCATCGTCCGCTCAATATCAGTTTGGACGCATGCGTTTTAACGACCAGACCTATTCGGGTTTTGGTGCAGTTCTGCCGTTCTCGCTGCCGATAGCAAAAGATTTTCAATATGCTTCGGCAACTCAGGCAAACATATCGTTTGAACAGCAGATCGGCCGAGACATGGCGATCACCGGTTCGTACATCTTTGTCGGAGCCCACCATCTGCCGCACCCTACAGATTCGAACACACCAAACACCGCTCTACAGATCCAAAATTTCCAGCGGTATAACGGTGGTGCATTGCCAACCTCAACACAAGCCGTAGCAACTCTCGCGATCGCCACGACGGCACCGGGAACACCAACGGGAGTTGGCTGCACGGTTGTAATACCGGGCATGGTCGCAAACTGCCCGACGGGCCGCGTTGTCGCACCGGCAATCGCTAATTTCTTCCGTCCAAACGCACCTAACTATTTCCTCGCGTTTGCTCTCTCGGGTGGTGGCGTTACTAAGGCGGTACTCGACTCTCAGTTAGCCGGCAGCCTACGCACTCCTGGTGCTATCACACCGTACGGTTCGGTAAATGCTCAGATCTCGGATGGTAATTCGAAGTACCAGGCATTTAATCTCGAATTCAAACGCCGCTTTGCCAGTAACTTTACGTTCCTTGCGAGCTACACGCTGTCGAAATCGATCGACGATTCGTCCGATCTGCAGACACTGCTCATCGCACAGGACACAACCAACTTTAAGGCAGAACGGTCGGATTCGCTGTTTGACCAGCGTCATCGTTTCGTCTTCAGCGGACTATGGACATCACCAACCGCTTGGAGAACTGGTAATGGTTGGAACAAGTTCTTCGCGGACTGGACAGTTGCACCGATTATTGAGTTTTCGTCGGGTCGGCCTTTCAACATCATCACAAATGTTGATGCCAATAATGACCAGACGGGTCAGACGGATCGCCCGAGCGTAAATGCGGATGGTTCGCTTTGTGTACCAGGCACAACCGGCTGTATCACACCGCTCATCACGAATGGTCGGTTTTCGACCGGCAATCTACCCCGCAACAGTGGTATCACGCACGGATTCTTTTCAATGGATATGCGTCTTTCGCGTGCTATCCGATTTGGAGAGCGTTACCGTCTTGACCTGATCGCTGAGGGCTTTAACCTCTTCAATCGCTTTAACGAAGGTTCGGCAACGCCGTTCTTTACGGATGTTAATGCTTTTGGCCAGCGTAGGAGCGATGGTAAGTATTTCAGCCGTCCGACGGCCGCTTACGATTCGCGTCAGTTCCAGTTTGGAGCGAAATTCAGCTTCTAAGTAACTCTTAGAACATAAATTACGGCCGGGTGGTTTTAGCCATCTGGCCTTTTTTTGTCGATAATCGATGTATGCGGACATTCGCCGAAACGATAAAGCTCAAGGCGTCAGAGATCGGCTTCTCTAAGGTCGGGATCGTTGCTCCAGAGCCTCTTTGGACTGAAGGTGCCCGTTTAAGCGATTGGCTCGGCCGAGGGTTTCATGGCGAGATGGCGTGGATGGAGCGTGAACCCGAAAAACGCAGCGACCCGCGTCTGCTATTTCCCGAGGCAAGATCCATTGTTGTCGTCGCCCTAAACTATTTCACCCCGCATCAGCACGAACCAAACTCAAGTTTTGGCAAGGTCTCGCGTTACGCTTGGGGCGACGATTATCACGATGTGGTTCGTGAAAAACTGACCGAACTGTTGTTCTGGATAGAGTCGCAAGACCCATCAGCCGAAGGCAAGATCTGTGTCGATACTGCACCGATGATGGACAAGGCGTGGGCCGTTAGAGCGGGCTTGGGCTGGCTAGGTAAACATTCCAACGTCATCACTAAAGAGATCGGCTCCTGGTTCTTTATCGGTTCGCTGCTTCTAAATATCGAACTTGATTACGATACGGAAACGGTCGAAGATCACTGCGGTACATGCACAGCTTGTCTCGATGCGTGCCCGACAAACGCCATCGTCGAGCCGTATGTTGTCGATTCGCGAAAATGCATCTCATACGCGACGATCGAGCTTCGTGACGAAACCTTTCCGCACGACATAACCGAGAACCTAGACGGCTGGATCTATGGGTGTGATATTTGTCAGGATGTATGTCCGTGGAATCGTTTCGAGCAGCCAACAGACGAGAAACGTTTTGAACCCCGTAACGGCGAAAAATCCCTCGACCTCGATTCCCTTGCCGAAATGGATCACGGCGAATATGTGACACGATTTCGCCGCTCTGCAATCAAACGCACAAAACTCAGCGGCCTCAAACGTAATGCAAGAGCGCTAAAATAATACGTTCTAAGGATAGATAAAAATGAGATCTAATAAGTCATTTCTGGTAACAATTATATTAGGTGCTGCATCAATTCTCGCGCTCACCGGCATCGGCACCGCTCAGAGTGCTCCATCTGCCGCTGCGGCTAAGGAATTCAAACGTCTTGTGAACCTTCAGACAGCCTTGGGCAAGATCCCGATGACAAGACAGGACAAAGAACCCCACCGATCTTTTCTCAAGCGGAACGACAAAGACATCGTTTACAGCGATCCTGCGGGGGAATGGTATGTTCGTTCAAGCCGATTTTGGGGCCTCGCGGCCAAATATCGCAAGCTCCCCATTGCCGACAAGATCGCGTGGACTGCCGCCGAGAATCAGCTGCCGGGCGAATGCGAAGGCTATGTCATCTGCTACCTCTCCGTGCTCCGAATGACCTACGGCGAGTATCTGACACGCTTTCCCAGAGGAGCGTATAGAAAACGAGCGATTCAGGAAATGATAGTTTCTTTTACCCGCATTGCGGATGATGCCGCTTCTTCTAAAAGAAACTACGACGGGCCGACCGAAAGCGGCGACAAAGCGGAATTTTTAGAAGCAATTCGCGCCCTTCGCAACATCCTTACAAAAGTACCCAAACCGGAAGCAGCAAGAGCTCTTTCGAAGCTAAAGCAGGTTGAAAGCTCATACAAATAGCCGGAAAACGAGGAGTTTCTTGTATCATTAGATAATGCTACGCGATGCTCACAACCGGACAATACGCGACCTGCGCATTTCCCTGACGGACCGCTGTAATTTCCGCTGTTTTTATTGCCTGCCTAATGGCGAGCCGCCTCTTGCACGTAAAGAGACCATTCTCACATTCGAAGAGATCGCGTATTTGTCGGATATTTTTGTGTCCTTAGGTATCGAAAAGATCCGTCTGACCGGCGGCGAACCGATGTTACGAAAAGGCATCGTCTCGCTTGTCGATCAGCTTGCAAAGCTAAAACCACAGCTACAAGACCTTGCTCTGACCACCAACGGACACGAACTCCCGCGACACGCTCAGGCGTTAAAATCCGCCGGACTCGACCGCGTCACGATCAGCCTCGACAGCCTCGACCGCGATAAATTTATCGACATCACCGGCGTCGATGCTCTAGATAAGGTCTATGCTGCGATCAACGCGGCGAAAATACATGGGTTTGATCCGGTCAAGATCAACGCCGTCTTGGTTCGCGGACGCAACGATGACGAGATGATCGAGTTTGCAAGGTTCGCTCGCGAATATGATGTGGCGATGCGGTTCATCGAATTTATGCCGCTCGACAGCGGCCATGATTGGAGCCGTGAAATGGTGGTTCCCGGCAAAGAAATTCACGACGCAATAAACGCTGTCTATCCGTTGAAACTAAAAGAATCGTCACGCGGCACCGAAACGGCTTGGAAATACAAATTTGCTGACGGAGCAAAAGGTGAGATCGGGATCATTGCACCCGTGACCGAAATGTTCTGCGGCGCCTGTTCCCGTATCCGCCTAACCGCCGACGGCCAGATCCGCACCTGTTTGTTTTCAACGACCGAACACAACCTCCGCGATTTTGTCCGCAGCGGTGCCAGCCGCGAAGAGATCGTAGGCTTTATCGAAAACGCCGTTACGAAAAAAGAACCGCGTCACTATATAAATGACGCGGACTTTGTTCAGCCGGCGAGGACGATGAGTTTTATTGGCGGATAGGCCTCAATTACAATCGCTCAAACCTTGCCTGGAAAAACCTCAGATACTTCGGCTCGTGGACCATTTTCAGGCCGGTGGTGTTTTCGCGGTCTTCGTAGACGGCGCGGACGGATTCGGCGACGACGTCCATGTGGGCTTGGGTGTAGACGCGGCGGGGGATGGTCAGGCGCGTGAGTTCGAGTTTTGGTTGATTGTGTTCGCCCGTTTCAGCGTTGCGGCCGGCGCTGGCGATGCCGCGTTCCATTGAGCGGATGCCCGAATCGAGATACAGCTCGGCGGCAAGCGTCTGTGCCGGGAATTTTAGCTGTTCGAGATGCGGGTAAAACGCCCGTGCGTCAAGAAAGATCGCGTGGCCGCCGACCGGGTGAACGATCGGGATGCCCCACGTTGTGAGCAGTTCCCCGAGGTAACGGACCTGGCCGATGCGGGAGTGGATATGTTCGTCCTGAACGCTTTCGGCAATGCCAATCGCGATCGCCTCAAGGTCGCGTCCGGCGAGCCCGCCGTATGTGTGCAGGCCTTCGTAAACGACGACCAGATTGCGAAGTTCTTCATAAATTGTCTCATCATTGACGGCCAGCCAGCCGCCGATGTTAACGAGGTTGTCCTTTTTCGCGCTCATCCACGCACCGTCGGTGTAATTGCAAAATTCGATCAGAATCTCAGCGATCGATCTGTTGGCGTAACCTTCTTCGCGTTCCTGGATAAAAAATGCGTTCTCGACCATACGGGTCGCGTCGAGGAATAGACGGATGCCGTATTTATTGGTCATCGAGCGCAGGTCTTTGATATTTGCCATGCTCACGGGCTGGCCTCCGGCCATGTTGACCGTGCCGGCGACACTCACGTAGGCGATCTTTTCAGCTCCCTCGCGTTTAATGAGTGTTTCGAGCTTGGCGAGGTCGATGTTGCCCTTGAATGGATGTAGGATCTGCGGGTCGTGGGCCTCGTCGATGATGACATCGACAAAGATGCCCCCGGCGAGTTCCTGGTGCAGGCGGGTGGTCGTGAAATACATATTACCCGGTACGTATTGGCCCGGTTTGATGGCAACCTGAGAGATAAGATGCTCAGCTCCGCGACCCTGATGGGTCGGTACGATGAATTTGTAGCCGTAATATTTTTGGATCGCAGCTTCGAGATGGTAAAAGTTGCGGCTGCCGGCGTAGGCTTCGTCGCCAAGCATCATACCGGCCCACTGGCGGTCGCTCATCGCCCCGGTCCCGCTGTCGGTCAGCAGGTCGATATAAACGTCGTCAGAACGGAGCAGAAAGGTATTAAACCCCGCGTCGTCGAGCGCCTTTTGACGCTGCTCGCGGGTGATCATATTCAGCGGCTCGACCATCTTGATCTTCCACGGCTCGGCCCACGAGCGGCGTTCGAACTGCTGGCCAATTGTAAGCAATGTGTTGGGTGACATATCCGTTTCTCCTTGTGGGGAGCGGCGGGACGCGGCGGATATGTGTCGTTTAAGAAAAAGCGCAACTTGCAGCATCAGGCATCAGAAAGACCCCCGAAAAACGATCAACCGTCTGTCAGCCGCGCCGCAATACGAGTTGATTATTTGCCTTTGCGATCAATAAAGATGTGACGTAAGACACAAGTTCGGCGTTTTTATGTCTGTTTCCTACCCGCCATATCGAGGCCGACGGCTGCTACGAGGATCGAGCCTTTGATGATGTCCTGCATAAAATCGCGGACGTTGAGCAGTGACATTCCGTTATCGAGGCTCGCCATTATAAGTGCCCCGAGACATGCACCAAATATCGTGCCGCGTCCGCCCATGAGGCTTGCACCGCCGATGACGCAGGCGGCGATGGCGTCGAGTTCTTTTAGCACCCCGGCATCAGGTGCGGCGCTGCCGACGCGGGCGGTAAATATTAGCGAAGCGACGCCGGTTAGTGCTCCGAGCAAAGCGTAGACCTTGAGGATGTTTCGCTTGTCGTTTATGCCCGAAAGCCGTGCGGCATCGGGGTTGCCGCCAATGGCGTAGAGATAGCGGCCAAAGACGGTCGAATTGGTCAGAAACGCTCCTAGCAGTGCCACCGCCAGCATTATCAACACCGGCACGGGCACGCCTTGCCAAGCGTTCATCACAGCAATAAATGCGATGACCGCTCCGGCCGGGATGATCGCTTTGAGCAGTTCACCCTTATAGTTAGCCTCGCCGAGCCCGTATTGCTGGACAGAATTTGCCCGACGGTATGCCGAGTAAATAACCGCAAGCACCGCGATCCCGGCCAGCACCCAACCGACGGTCGCCGGGATATTTGCATTGCCGATCGCCTTAAAAGTCTCATCTGCCACCGGTATAGTATTGCCGCCAAGCAGCCATTTGACCGCACCCCGCCAAGCCAGTAGGCCGCCAAGCGTAACGATAAACGCGGGGATATTCAGATATGCGGTGAGCGAACCTTGAAAAACTCCCACGGCGACACCCACCAAGATCGCGGCAATGATCGCCACCGGCAGCCCAAATCCCCATGTTGTCATCAAAAAAGCCGCAATCCCACCGGCAAATCCGACCACTGAACCGACCGACAGATCGATATTGCCCGAAACGATCACCATCAGCATACCAACAGCGATAATGCCGGTCACCGACATCTGTGTCATCAGATTTGACAGGTTGCGGGCGGTCAAAAACGTGTTTCCCGGCGTCGCCCAATGAAAATATATCCAGATCAGGCCGAGCACGGCGAGCATAATGTACGCACGCAGAGCCGTCGCGTTTATTCGTGATGTTTTCGCTTCTTCCATTTGTGTTTAATGATTCCCGGTCGCCGCCGCCATTACTTTTTCGGGTGTTGCATCTTCGCGCGTAAATTCACCGGTCACTCTGCCCTCGTGCAAAACGATGATCCGATCCGAAAGGCCGAGCACCTCGGGCAGCTCCGACGAGACAAGCACGATCGCCATTCCCTCTTTAGCAAGGCGATTTATCTCGGCGTAAATTTCCTGTTTTGCCCCGACATCTATGCCGCGTGTCGGCTCGTCGAGAAATAGCACCGACGGATCTGTCAGTAGCCATTTGCCTAGAACGATCTTTTGTTGATTGCCGCCCGACAGTGTTCCGGCAACGGTCAGCGGCGAATTTGCCTTGATCCGCAGGCTCTTCATCGCCCCGGCTACGGCGTGGTTCTCTTTTGTACGGTTTGTGAAAATACGGCCCGAGAGCCGTTTGAGCCCGGCGAGGGTCATATTGTCGACGATCGTTTGTTCGAGGATCAGGCCAAAACGTTTGCGGTCCTCGGTAACAAAACCAATGCCGTTATCGATCGCATCTGACGGCGAATTTATCTTGACTGGACGGCCATCGACCTCGATACCACGGACATGTTTTCCGCGCCAAGCGGCAAAGATAGACATCAGCAATTCGCTCCGCCCCGCTCCCATCAGCCCCGCAATGCCCAAAACCTCGCCTTTTTTCACGGCGAACGATACGCTATCGACCAGCTTTTTACCGGCAATGTCCGCCGAGTAGGCGGTGAGATTTGAGACGCTCAGAGCCGTGGCTCCACGGGAATGAGTTGTGACCGGAAAGATATCGCCGACCTCACGTCCGACCATGGCGGCAATGATCTCATTCGTATTTGTATCGGCGGCGGTGTGCGTCGCGACCGTTTTGCCGTCGCGCAACACGGTGACACGGTCGCTCATCCGAAAGACCTCATCGAGCTTGTGCGATATGTAGATCATACCAACGCCACGTTTACGCAGATTTTCGAGAATGCCAAAAAGGGTCTCAACCTCAGATTCGGTCAAGGCCGCCGTCGGTTCGTCCAAAACAAGGATCTTCGCGTCCTGCGACAAAGCCTTTGCGATCTCGACGAGTTGCTGTTGTCCGATGCCGAGGCTACCGGCTTTTACCTGCGGGTCGATAGGTAAATTCAGATCCTGTAATAACTTAGTTGCACGATGATATAGCTCTGACCAGTTGACGATGCCAAACCGCGACGGTTCGCGGCCGAGGAAAATGTTCTCTCCGACGGTCAATTCCTTAACGAGCGACAGCTCCTGAAAGATGATCGCGATGCCCGCTTTTTCAGAATCGCGTATCCCACGAAAATGTCGCGACGCGTCATCTACAAGGATCTCGCCGGCAAAAGTCCCTTCGGGATAAACACCTGACAGCACCTTCATCAGCGTCGATTTTCCGGCTCCGTTTTCGCCGACGAGCGAGTGAAATTCGCCCGCGTCGAGAGTAAGACTAACGCCGTCGAGTGCCCGGACACCGGGAAATTCCTTGACGATATTTCGCATTTCGAGCAGCGGCATATTTTTGATGTGGATGGATTTTCTTCGCCGATTTTACACGCTCGCGCATCGATTCCAAAATCGGTGGCTATCCGACACAAACATAATGTTTACGCACGTTTGTCCAATAATTTATACTTGAAAGATATGACCGACCAAACCGCCATCGAATCCGTCCTCAACGAAGACCGTATATTCCCGCCGCCGGCTGAGTTTGCGGCAAATGCTCATGTTAAGAGTATGGACGAGTACGACCGCCTTTATGCCGAAGCGGCCGCTGACCCGCAAGGCTTTTGGGCGAAGCAGGCTGAGGAGTTGCATTGGTTCAAGAAATGGGACACGGTACTCGAGTGGAACCCGCCTCACGCGAAATGGTTTGTCGGCGGCAAGCTCAATATTTCATACAACTGCCTCGACCGGCACCTGACGACCTCGCGTAAAAACAAGGCCGCGATCATTTGGGAGGGCGAGACCGGCGAGATCAAAACGATAACTTATCTCCAGCTACATCAAGAGGTATCGCGATTCGCCAACGTACTCAAGAGCCTTGGCGTCAAAACAGGCGACCGCGTCGCTCTATATATGCCGCTAATTCCTGCATTGTCCGTCGCGATGCTCGCCTGTGCGCGTATCGGTGCAACGCACACCGTTATTTTCGGTGGATTTTCGGCCGACGCTATCCGTGACCGCGTTAATGATTGCGGCTGCAAGCTGATCGTGACCGCCGACGGCGGTTTTCGCCGCGGATCTGAGGTCAGACTCAAAGAGATCGTCGACGAAGCCGTCATCGGATGCCCGGGCGTTGAGAATGTCGTCGTCTTTCAACGGACAAATTCCAAGGTCTCAATGACGCCCGGCCGCGACCATTGGTGGCACGAGCTGACCAAAACCGTCGACGCCGATTGCCCCGCCGAAGAACTCGACAGCGAACATCCGCTCTTTATCCTTTACACCTCGGGAACGACGGGCAAGCCTAAAGGCATCCTCCACACGACCGGCGGCTATCTGACGCAAACCGCGTACACGGCTAAGTTCGTTTTCGACCTCAAGGACGACGACATCTATTGGTGCACGGCCGACATCGGCTGGGTCACCGGCCACAGTTACGTCGTTTATGGCCCGCTCGCCAATGGCGCGACCGTCTTCATGTACGAAGGCGCTCCGAACCATCCTGGGTTTGACCGCTTTTGGGACATCATCGAACGGCATAAGATCACGATCTTTTACACCGCACCAACCGCGATCCGTTCGTTCATCAAATGGGGTGAGCAATATCCGCTAAAACACGACCTGTCGAGTTTGCGTCTTTTAGGAACGGTCGGTGAGCCGATAAACCCTGAGGCGTGGATGTGGTATCACGAGGTCATCGGCAAGGGAAAATGTCCTATCGTTGACACTTGGTGGCAGACTGAGACCGGCTCGATCATGATCTCGCCGCTACCCGGAGCGACGCCGACAGTGCCCGGAACCGCGACGCTGCCGATACCCGGCATCATGCTCGATGTGGTCACAAAAGCGGGAAAACCCGTAGGTGACAACGAGGGCGGCTATCTTGTCGCGACGCATCCTTGGCCGTCGATGCTCCGCACTTTGTGGGGCGACGACGAGCGATACAAACAAGCGTATTGGTCCGAAATTCCGCCCTTCTATTTCGCCGGCGACGGCGCCCGCCGCGACAGCCGCGGATATTTTTGGATCATGGGCCGCGTCGATGATGTGATAAATGTCAGCGGCCATCGCCTCGGTACCGCCGAGATCGAGTCGGCCCTAGTAAGTCACGAAGCCGTCGCTGAAGCCGCTGTGGTCGGCCGCCCTGACGAGATCAAAGGCCAGGCCATCTCCGCGTTTGTCACTCTCGAAGGCGGACGCAAAGGCGACGACGAACTCAAAGAGATCTTGCGCAAACACGTCGCCCATGAGATCGGTGCCCTCGCCAAGCCCGACGACATTCGCTTTACCGACATGCTGCCAAAGACCCGCTCGGGCAAGATCATGCGCCGTCTTCTGCGAGAGTTGGCAACGAGCGGCAGCGTAGCCGGTGACGTGACCACACTCGAAGATCTTTCGGTGCTCGAAAAACTCCGCGAAGACGAGGAATAGATATGCCAAATGACTCCCAACCACTTAGCCCGACACAAGAACTGACCGAAGCCGGACGCGAATTTTACCGCCGCGGCTGGTCGCGCGGGGCAAGCGGCAACTATTCGGTACTGCTCGCCCGCAAGCCGATGCGTCTCTGCATCACAGCGGCTGGCAACGAAAAAGGTACGCTCGACGAGACCAATTTTCTTGAGCTTGATGATGACGCCGAGATATTGCAGGGGTTTGGGCGGCCATCGGATGAAACGCTGCTGCACCTATCAATCTACCGTCTGCGGCCGCGTGCCCGCTGTATTTTGTATTCGCAGACGGTTGCTGGCGTGATACTTTCGGACAAGTATTTTGTTGACGGATCGATCAACTTACAGGGCTATGAGGTGCTGAAAGGCCTACCGGGAGTCGAGAGCCACGAGCATAGCGAACGCGTGCCTATAGTCGAAAATTCGCAGGACCAACTTGCCCTGTCGCACGTAGTTTCTAACGTACTGATCGAAAACCCCGCTATCAACGGAATCTATATTCGCCGCCACGGCCTGTTCTCTTGGGGTGAAACGGTCGAGCAGGCCCGTCGAAACATCGAGATACTCGAGTTTCTCTTTGAGGCCACCGCACGTACGTCTTAGGCCCCTATCGAAAAATACTCTTCCACCGCCTTTCGCCGATAATCAAATATCTTTTTTATCTTACCGCCGACCATAAAGTTTCCTATATCGCCAATGGGTTCAAATGGTAAACGGTATCGTACCTCGTCCTCCATCAGCGTTTTCCCCGGCTCCGGTTCGGTAAATCGGTGAAGATGTATCCACTGTTTATACGGGCCGCTTAACTGCATGTCAATAAATTCAAAAGGCGGTTCCCAATGCGTGATCTCGGTCTGCCATTTGATCGGAACGCCGTGCAGCGACAGTTTGTAATCGATCAGCGTGCCTTTTTTGATGTCGATAGGAAGGGGCGTGATGATGTTAAACCCAAGCTCTGGCGGCGTTATCCGCTCAAGATTTTCCGCGTTTGAAAAAAATTCAAATACCTCAGCTCGCGGCAGATCAAGTTCTTGCAAAGTTTTAAAAATGTATTCAGCCATTTAATTCAAGTCTAACAAAACCAGGTGTTTATGCCCTCTATAAGCAGATATTCGTCAATTACGCTAAAATGGATGTGTGACGGATAAAGTACACATTGCGGGCCTGTCGCGGGCGGAGCTTGAGGAACTGGCCGCCGGGTTTGGCGAGCCGAAATATCGCGCGACTCAGGTCTTTAAGGCAGTTCATGAGCGGCGGCTGCGAACGTTTGATGAGATAACGGACCTGCCGAAAAAGTTTAGGGCGAGGCTTGAGGAATCTGCTGAGATATCACGGCTCAACGTCGAATCTAAATATGTCTCCACCGACGGCACGCGGCGGTATCTGATGAAAACGACCGACGGCAACCCGGTCGAGACGGTCTTTATCCCGTCCGAGGGGCGCGACACGATCTGTTTTTCGTCGCAATCCGGCTGCCCGCTAAAGTGCGATTTTTGTCTGACGGCAAAGCTTGGCCTGCTCCGCAATTTGACCGTCGGCGAGATCGTCGAGCAGATAATTATTGTGCTCAATGACGTCTACGGCGTCGGAGTAGAAACGCCGCATGGCACTAACTTGGTCGGAATGGGTGCCGGTGAGCCGTTTCTTAACTTTGAAAATCTGATCTCCGCTTTGCGGATCATGGCGGACGAGAACGGCCTGTTTATCGTCCCAAACCGCGTGACCGTTTCGACCGCCGGTATCGTACCGCGTATTTATGATCTGGCAAATATCGAGGATCGGCCGCATCTGGCGATCTCGCTTTCGTCGGCGTCGGACGAGCTTCGCGACCGGTTGATGCCGATCAACAAGCGTTGGAATTTAGGCGAACTGATGTCCGCCGCAAAGGAATTTGAGGCGTCATTAAGACGCGGCGAACGATTTACGTTTGAGTATGTGATGCTCGGCGGCGTCAATGATTCGGATCGCGACGCCAACGATCTGGCCGGCCTGCTCGAACG
Source organism: Chloracidobacterium sp. (assembly GCA_016706275.1). Lineage (GTDB taxonomy): Bacteria > Acidobacteriota > Blastocatellia > Pyrinomonadales > Pyrinomonadaceae > OLB17. Next base: position 86,933 of record JADJJY010000001.1, read on the forward strand.
CTATCAACTCCGCCGGGTAAAGGTCAATCTCATCCCGCACAACGGAGCAGAGCAGCTTGATTACAGTACCTCGTCGGAGGATCGCGTCACGAGATTCAAAGCCGTGCTCGAATCGCGTGGCGTATCGGCATACGTCCGCAGCCCGCGTGGCCGTGACATATACGCCGCTTGCGGACAGCTCGCGGCAAAAGATTCGCCTTCTCTGGTTCAGGTCGCGGCTTAATATTTTATGTTGGCAATACTAATCCCCGGATTGATAATCGTCGCGTTGATGGTCTGGGCATCGACGCGGATCAAACGTATCGCGGCCGCCGCGTTTGAAGCAGAGACCGTCGAAACCGACGATTTTGTCATCCAAAAACCTGAAGGATTTTTGAATAACCTGAACGGCGACCCGAAATATACGTTTGAGGCGTATTCGAAAGAGTTTGGAACCAACGCTACCGATATCCGTCAAGGGCGTGTGCAACTGACGGTCACCAACAATGCGAATGTTGATCAGATCATTGCTGGACTTGCGGACGACGGCGACGAGATCGCAGAAGACGTCACCGAGATCATTGGGGCGACTCGATACCGTTTGATCGAGGCAAAACGCGATGAAAACGGCCACGATCTCTGCGTAATTTATAAGATCGCGGTAAAGGATTCGCGAGTTTACAAGCTTGAGACGATACGGCTGGCTGAAACTTCGGACGAGTTTGCGCGTAAAATCGAAGCGTTTGCTAACAGTTTTGAGCTAAAATAGAATAATTATTTCCCTTGCGGGAATGCGACGTGTAAGGATGTGATCTTATGATACAAAATATTATCAGAGCGGGAATTTTGGCGGCGGTCATTGTGTTAGCGGGACATTTTTCAAGTGTCATTGCTCAGAACATCAGCGTAAGCGGTTCGATCGCTAATGGGACGGTTACCCGCGGCACCGCCGCACGTGCGACCGTGACATTGAACATCCCCGGCGGGCTACATACAAATTCAAGCCGTCCCGGCGGCGAATACGCCATCCCGACAACGGTTCGAGCTTCGTCAAGGGACGCTAAGATCGGAGCCGTCAGCTATCCACGCGGCGTTAACCGCAAATTTGAGTTTTCCGAAAAGGCTCTGAATGTATATGAGGGACGTGTTCGCTTTGGCTTTAATGTGACCGTCCCCGCCACATTTCGCGGCCGCACTATCAAGGTCAACGTGTCTGTCCGGTATCAGGCTTGTACCAATGAGGTTTGCTACGCACCAAAGACCAAGCAGATCACTCTAACCGCCCGGGTCAACTAGCTTCGTCGGCCGATCACGGAGAGTAATCTGCCGGTCTTGCCGAGTTTTTGTTTTTCCAAACGATAAGAGAAAAATAGATCCGGCCGCTCCATAGTACAGTATGGAGCGGCGTGTATATTTGCGTCAGCGAGACCAGATGCGATCAATTGATCGCGATTGGCTTGGTGCAGATCGACACAGGCGTGGCCCTCCCGCGTAGGCGTAAAATATTTTTCGCTATCCGCAAAATTCTCAGAAAAGGCGCTCAACACGTCCTCGCCGATCTCGTAATTACAAACACTCGCCGCCGGGCCGATCGCGGCGATAAGGTTCGCGGGATCACTGCCGTAAAGTTCTGACATTCTCATCACCGTCTTTTTCACTATCGATGCGACCGTTCCCCGCCAGCCCGCGTGTATCGCCGCATAGGCTCCAGTGACCGGATCACCGATCAGAACAGGTACACAATCGGCGGTTTTTGCACCTGCTAAAATACCTGTCAGATCTGATAAAACAGCATCGGCGTGGTCATCCGATTCGCCAATGTCTTCATACGACCCGATAACTTTGACCGTGTCGCCGTGTATCTGCCAGACGGTCGCGAGGCGAAAATCGCCGTCAAACGCGTTCAAAAAACGTCGGCGATTCTCGTAAATATTATCGGCCTCGTCCTCATTAAAACCCGCAAGATTTAGGTCATTTTGGGGAAATGGTGACACGCCGCCAACACGCGTCGAAAAGCCATTCGCAAAACCCGCGTCCTCGAGCGGCTTGCACACGAGCACCTTTACGCCGTCACGCTCTCGCCAATAAAGCGGCGAATCTGCTAAAGTTTGTTCATCGTCAAATGACGCTTTATCCATGATCGTTTCTATCGGCATCGACATAGCCGAAGTCTACCGCATCCGCGACACCATCGCCAGAACGCCGCGTTTTACGGCGCGCGTTTTCACTAACGCTGAACGCGAATACTGCGAGAGCAAAGGTGCCGCCGCCGCGCAAAGCTACGCCGGACGGTTTGCCGCAAAAGAGGCTTTTCTCAAGGCTTTGAAAACAGGATGGCGCGGCAAGATCGCGTGGCAGGATATCGAGATCGTTTTGGATAAGAACGGTGCTCCGTCGCTCAACATTACAGGCGAGGCCGCTGTATTATTAGAAAAACTAGGCGCAAACCGAGTTCATCTATCAATGTCCCACACAACCGAACACGCGGTCGCCGAGGTTATTTTGGAAAAGATCTAAGGAGTCGGTGATGCGGTGGCCGCAGGTTTTGGCGGCGGCGGAAGCGGATCCATCGACATAAAAACGACCGGAGCATCGTGATCCGATAATCTCTCAGGCCGGTTAAAATCATCAGCCCAAACGAGCGGAAAATCCGCATCGACCCGCGCATAGCCAAACTTGATCGCACCGCCCGAATATACCGGCTTGTTGACCAGCATGTGATCCAGCGCCTGTGCCGATCCGTCAAAAACGTACGAATAACGGTTATTCGGATTCGGCATCGAATCGATCAGAGCCTTGAGCCCGGTCGCGTAAGCGGTCTTTGACGGAACGATCACATTTTGGTCTGACTTGCCTTTCAAGATGCCGATCAGATCGTTGTAACCGTCGTTAAACTGAAACGCATTAAAATCGCCGCACACCAACAGTCTTTCGGTTGGGTCCGCTTTTGCGCGTTCCGCAATAAAGTTTGCGAGCCACTCGGCCTCAAGCCGGCGTTTGTTGCGGACGCGGTCGCCATCCTTTTCGTCGTCGATGCCGCGATATGATTTGAAATGATTGACGATCACCGTAAAGCCAAACGGCTTGCCCAGCTTGGCGTCGGCAACCTCAGCCTTGAGTAAAAACGGCGGACGGTCAAACAGCTTTTCGTCCGGAAAACCGGTGCCGTAATTTAGTTTTTCCGTTCCGCCGAGAGCTTTGGTCTCAATGACCTTGACCTTACTCGATTTGACCAAAAAACCGTTGTCGATACCGCGAATGTCATTGCCATCCTCTAGATACGCAACGTATTTTGGGTCGGGCTGCTTTGCCGCAACGGCGTCGGCGTTGATCTTGTCGGCGAGTTTTTGCAGCACCTTGAGATTTTCGACCTCGACGATGCCGACAACGTCCGGCATCGAGAGCACGTTGCGGATCGCCAGCGAAGCCTTGTTCAAACGGCCCTGAAATTCTTCCTTTGAAACGGTCGCCTCTTTTTCGACGTCCTTAGAATTGACCTCGTCGTCAAAAAAATTCTCGATGTTAAAACTCGCGACCGTCACCTCACGCTCGGCTGCCGCGCTGACAGCCACAAAACCCTTTACATTCTCGGGTGCTGCTTGCTTAGGATCAGCCATTAGCGTGTAAAACTTTCGCGAATAATCGATCACACCCGTCATATCTTTGATCGTCGCTCCGGCCGGAACGTCGATTGCCTGTGATCCTGTCTGGGCGCGGCTATCGACACGCAGGATCTCAGGATTCATATCAAAAGCCGGCGTCGCCGCTGGCAACTTATCGATAATGATCGCAAGTACATCCATGCCCGGTTCGCGAAATGGTCGCGGTGTTCCCTGGAGCGTTGCGTAAAAAACTCCGTTAGATGTAGATCGTCCGGTCTTTTCGTTAGTAAAACCGCCAGTCGGCCCGACCACGGCAATATCGGCTCTGACCCGCATACCCTCAAAACGTTCCATCTGATCGAGCTTTCCACGCGGGTCAAGCTCGGCGGCTGTCAGCACGACGGGTGCGGGCAGCGGATTGTCTTTAGAGATAACTTTGACCGTGGGACGCGTGATCTCGGTGATGCTTAGGAATATCTTTTCACCTCTAGGTCGGAACTCTGTGACTGTGCCATCGACCGTCACTAGCGCCCCGAGCGAAACCGAACCGACACTGTTCTCACCGTAAACATAAATCCCCTCAGACGTTTTCGGATCATTGTCCGTCTGGCCGTCCGGCGTCTGCATGTAAAACCCCTTGGCAACGATCGCGGTGACAACGCCCGTAATGCGCACGCTCTCGCCGACATGAGCCGACGAACCCTTATCACCCTGGATCTCTGAGATCTTGTATTCTTTTTGAGCAAATGCGGAAACCAATGCCCCGCTGAACAAGATCAGGCCAATGCACAAAAAACGTGAGTATCGGTTCGTGATTGTCATTATTGCGTGTCAGCGCTAGATTCCATCCGAGCCTGGAGCCGTGGACTTAGGTTAGAGAAGAAGTCGTATCCGGTAAGCGTCTCGACCTGATCGACCGTGACCCTAAAGTTTCGCCACGGAGAACTCCGCGTGATGGCGATGTTTGACATAATTACCCCAAACATACGGGTTCGCTTACCGACGCGCTGTAGATCGTTGCTCCCGTTGGGCATAACAAGTACGATTTTCCATGTTGAGGTCGGTATTACGACGCCATTGCCGATAACACCATTGTTTCCGTTTGGTCCGGAAATGATGTAGATCTCATTGCCTTGGCTGGCCAACGTCCGACAATAGTTTTCAAAATCCGCCCACGGGCCCTGATTATTGTCCGGGAGTTGAGGAACCATGTTCGTCATCAAAAATGTCGGTATATTATTCGCAACGGAATTGGTCCGGTCGCCGGACGGACACATATGACCACGGTCGTAGATAGGCTCAGAATAGTCTGTCGGTGTGACCTGATACCATCCGGCCGGAAGAGTCGTATCAGGGCCAAAAGCGTCCGAACGTCCTGACGAGCCGATCCATGAACTATCAAGCCGCCAAGCGACCCAATTTGGCGTTTTGTTCGTCCGGTTGTATGAGAGCGTGTACTGAGGTTTGACCATCAGAAAGTTCTCAAAATTATTAATATTCGCGGTCGCATTAGACGGATTTCCAAAAAGAAGAGGATTTTCAGCCTCAGACGGAACCGTAACAATTATCGTTTGATTTACATTTGCAGTTCTGCCTTCGAGGTCGGCGGCGACGGCACTGACATTACGACTGCCGCCATTGACGGTATTGGGAATCGTGGTAATTAGCGAAAAGATATTGTCGCCGGCCGTTTCGTCACCGTGGGTACCATCGTCATAAAGCGGCTGGCCTGAAACTCCACCGATCGCCGTTAAATTGCCGGTTACCGTTATACCCGTGCTCGCAGGGATTGTTGCGGGTACGACCGTGACAGTCAACAGTGTGTCACCGGGGACCGCAACGGTCGACGGGCTAGCCAAAATACCCGCGGACAGTACTGACGGATCAATTCCGGCACACGGAGCAGCTGCGGTGGCCGAATTCCGGGGTACCGAATTTGTAACTACGCCAAAATCTGCATTGTTATTATCAGTATCAGTACAGCCCGCACCATTTCTAACAGAACCCTGAGTGCTTGTTAACGCAACACCGTTGTTAACGGACGTACCGCCTTCGCCATTACCCGCAGATCCGTTTCCACCGGAACCATACGCGACCCAATCAACAAATGCCGCTAGCTGCGTGGTGTTACAAGGCGTCCCAGTCGAACCACAAGTACTAGCGGCGAGTTGCGAGGCTACAACAAGCCCTACCTTTCCGTTTGAGCCGGACATTGCGATCGCTCCGACCGCCGCCGTCGCATCCGGCGTCACAGGTAATGGGGACCCTGCTCCTCCGGACTGCGGTAAACGAACTAGATAATATTGTCCGGGTGCCAGAGAGACATTTGGTAAAGCAAATGTACCAGCGCCAAAAACACCGGTGGCAGAACCGTAATAGAGTGAAAGACCATTAAGCGATTGACTCGTCGTAGAAACATTCTTGATCTCTACCCAATCGTCCGCATAAGTACCGTTTCCGCCGGACACCTGACTAAGAACCAATGTTGTCGAGACCACAATGGAATCCGACTTAGGCTTTCTGTCAGTCGAAATTACCCGATCATCGTCTGAGGCAGACAGTTGTTCAGTTTGCGCAGAGATCCCAAACGCAAAAAACAAACTGACTGCGAACATCGACACAACCAAAGATCCTAAAACGTACTTCTTCATAAATAACTGCCTATCGTAAAAAACGAAATGATACCGACAAACTTAAGGGCAAACATTATTTTTAGCATATTTCAGAACCAAAAGGAATCCGAAAACTGCCCGAAAACATTAGAGTTAACGCACCGGACGCGGATAGACGACGGGGCTTTTGTTGCCGTCTTTATCGACTGCGCGGACGCCGAAGAAGTAATTGTCTTTTGACATGCCTTTGGCGAGGAACGTCGTCGCACCCGTAACCACTTGGCTACCCTGCCACTCGGCGGCGGTCGTGTCACGCCAAACGACCTCGTAACCCGCGATGTCGCCGTCGGTATTTGCGTCCCATTTCAGCTCGGTGTCGTTGGTCAGACGCGTCGTGACGATGCCAACATTCTTCGGCTTTGCCGGGGCAAGGGCAAGGCTCGCTAGTGCGATGAGATTTACGCGGGCGACGTTTGCCGTGTATTCAAAATCGACGTACTCCGGTGTATCGCCGTAAAAGACACCGTTCTCCGTCCGCACATTTTGATGTTGGTGGTTGTAATCCTCATCCGATTCAGTAATACGGACAGCAGTGAAACCACGTTCGACAAAGGGAATGTGATCACCACCGCGTCCGTAACGGTCGCGGCGATAGATCATCATCACGCCAAAGGTTTTGAGGTAACGGTCTGATTGCTCTTTGATATACCGGGCAAGTTGTCGCGAAGCGCTGTCATTTTCACCGCCGACACTGCGGCGTGTGCCCGCTTCGGCCTCCGTTTCGCTTGACGGCACGCCTTCGCTAAAGACACGGACCTTTTTACGAAACTGCGAATTCTTATGCGTCGTCACACCTCCGACGATATCGTTGGTGAACATCGCCTCGATATTCATCTTTGACTGCTTAGCCTTTTCCGCAAAGTTTGCCGCCCCGAGCAAACCCTGCTCTTCGCCCGGAACCGCCATAAAGATAATGGTCGCCTCAAATTTTCGCTTTGACATTACACGTGCCAGTTCGATCGAAACGGCCGTCCCCGACGCATCGTCATTTGCCCCCGGGGCATCGCATTTTGCGTCTGTCGGCGACGTACACATCGAATCGTAATGGCCCGAGACGACATAGTATCGTTTCGCATCGGTCGTGCCGTTGAGGATGGCAAAAACGTTTGTTAGCGTCGTCGGCTCAGGGATACGATTGGCTTTTGGCTGCACAAACGCTTCTTTCTGCACATCGAGACAGCCGCCGCAAGCCTTGCTGATACTGACAAATTCGTTGTATATCCAATCGCGGGCGGCACCAATGCCGCGAGTCGGGTTGTCCTGTTCGCTCAAAGTGTTTCGCGTACCAAACGAAACAAGCTTGCGTATCGTCGCCTCAATATTCTTAGCCGAAACCTCTTTGATCATCTTGGTGATCTCAGGGTTCGGTTTTACGGCTTGTTTTTGGGCAAGGGTTTGGGTCGTTAAAACACAAAGAAACAGGGCAAAGATATAGAAAATTCGTGATCTCATAATTAGTCCGCTGGCAAAAAGATTTAGCCACAGATTAACACAGATGGACACAGATATACCCACAGAAAATCTGTGTTTATCTGTGTCTATCTGTGGTTAATAACTCTTTTATTGAATTCGGTACGCTTTGTCTTTCCAGACGATCACGACCGTGCCGCCGAGGTTGTCGGCGATCGAGCGGAGCCCGCTGTCGAGGCGGATGTATTTTTCGGTGCCGCGTTTTACCGAGGTCGTTGACTGGCCTTTATACGCCGAGTCGTACCAGACACCGTTGCGGCTTTCAAAATTTTTGCCGCCCGCTGATCTCGTGGCCGATATCGCACCGCCGACTATTTGATTTTGAGTCTGATTTTGGAGCGTATTGTCCTGACGCGGGCCTGATCGGGTCGCTCCGGTATCGGTCTTTTTCGGCGCGCCCGGCGAGGCATCGCGGGACGCACGGTCGTCATATTCGTTTTTGGCACGTTTTTCGTCAGCCGACCGTTCTTTTGCCTTATCGTCGCTGTCTTTACGCTCCTCGACCGCTGCGGGCTTGTTTTCCGTAACCGGAGCCGCCGGAGCAATCTCACCCGATTTGGAGATATCCGTAGTTGTGCCGTCTACGGTATAGCCGCTGTCCGGCTGTTTAGTACCGGTTGCGTAACCCGTTCCGGTTCCTGACGCGTTTGCAGCGGTATTCGCCGCGGCCGCCGGCATTGATGGAGCCGCCGGAGGTGTCGCATTTGCCGCAACCGCATTTGCCGAATTAGAAACCGCAGACGCATCGCCGTTAACAAACGGCCCGCCCTTATTTTGCTCCTGTTCGGTTACCTGCGAGATCGTTGAGTTTTGTGTATTAGTTCTATTCTTGATGACTAAATATCCGAGCACGCCGCCAAAAGTCAGGATCAAAGCACCCATCGCCATCGCCAGATTTGGCGTGCGGAAAAGTTTGCTTAGCCATGATGCTGCCGGTTCGGCGGCAATTGCCGCGACACTAGAAACGGCGATCCCGTCAGCAGCAACCGCCGCTGAATTCATCCTTACGACTTGCGACAGGTCCTTTCTACACCGGTCGCAATCGGCAAAATGCTCCATATAGAGCAGCTTGGCTCGCGGCGGCAATGCATTTTCGGCAAACGCAGAGATGCTGTCCGCGTCGAGGTGGCTGGCCGTCGCAGCCTTTACAGCCGCAACTTGCCCGCTCCGCCCTTTTCGCAGGATCGCATCAATCTCTTTGTCGAATTCTAGTTCCATCAAATTTATTCACCACGGAGGCACAGAGCAAAAATATTACTGAGCATTTATACGCTCAAAGTATTTATAAATATCTATAGTGCCTGCATTCTTATCTCTGTGTTCTCCGTGTCTCTGTGGTGAGTCCTATTCCCACACTTAATGAACGCATCACGTCCAAAAATCTTGCACGAGTATCGCCACCATCAATACGGCGAACATCGTTTCGAGGTTTAGCCCCAGGCTTGCGGCCGTGTCGGACAGGTGTTTTTTCACCTCAACGTCGCTCCAGCCGTGCTGCTCACGCAGGTTCTTTTCAACACCTTTGCGGATCTCGGACTGCACCCGCGTCAACTTGCGGCTCGCGGTCGCCTCGTGATAGCCAAAGGTCGCGGCGATGTCCTTTAGTTTCAGATCGTCGAAATAGTATAGCTTTAATATGAGCCTGTCCTCTGCCTCAAGTTCGCCGATCGCCGCTTGCAGAGCCTCAGACACATCTGATTCGGCCTCGCCCACCGCAAAAAGCTCCTCAGGAGACTCAGTGTGCGAGGCAAAATGGTTGTGGTCATTATTTGCGGCCTCGTTCGCCAGATTTTCAAATTCACGATCCTCTTCGATCTGGACAAATTTTGACTGCTTGCGAAATTGATCGACCGCTAACTGCGAAACCACCGCCCGCAGCCAACCAGCCAAACTGCCCCGCCCTGAATAATATGCCAGTTTGCTCTTTTTATTACCGTCAGCATCGACGCGCAGCCCGTAAAGCTCGGCCCAAATGGAACTTGCAAGATCCTCGGCGTCCTCGTTATTTGACGAGATCTTGCGGGCGGCGGATTTTACGGTCGAGTCAAAATTTGTGACCAGATCTTCCCAAGCCCGCTCGTCTCCCTTTTCACAAGCGATTATCAAACACAGATCGTCGGCCCTGATGTCGTCGATAAACTCTTTGATGTCATTATTTGACGCGTTTGGGTCGTCGCCTAAAAGATACTTATTCAGCGCCGCGTGAATGCGCGCCGAAACGTCCGTACCCGACAGCCCGCGTGCATTTTCCGCACGAGAGACGAGATGCTCTATCGCTTCTTCAACCGTATTTTTTTGCTTTTCGGCGATCGGACTCATTCAAAAGTTGACCAAATTTTAGCACTCTTTTGATGAATGTATTAGTGTTCCGAGTTGTTTGTCAGGAACATCCGCTAGGGCATATGTTTTTTGTGTTTTTTTGACCTTTTTTCGGCTAGATGGGTTATATTAGCGTCAAAACAAAAACTGAGAGGTATTTATGAAACTGAGACTTTTCTGCTTATCATTCATTTCTGCCGTCGTCGTCGCGGGATCATTGGCATTTGAGTCCACGATCTCCAACGCGGAATTTGGTATCAAACCATTGGCCACGACAACTCCCAGAAAAGTCACCAATGGCTCGCAGCCCAGGACAGTCAAAAAGACTGGTGCCGCCCAGACTGCTGGCACACCCACTGTTCCGAATGTTGCTGGCGGCGACGTTAACGGCGATCCGAGCGATGCCCGGAGTGGTGCTCCCCGTTCGGCAGCAACAACAAAGGAGTTCAAACCACAGAGTCCGGAATCAAACGGAATGATAGTTACCGGGACCTCGGTGCCGGCAAGCCCGAATGTTAATGGTGCGAAAAGTTCCGCGACCAAATACCGGCGAAAACGTCACCCAAAACCGAAACATTAAGCACTATCTCAGTTGTTTCCGCAAAAACGAGATGATCTTGTATCCGTCGATATAGTTCCACGGCTTTTCGCCGAGCGTGTAATGGCCGCAGGGCAAGGCGGTCTCGCTGTGCTGGATGCCGAGCCGCCGCAGCTCTTTGAAAACGTCGCGTGTCAGGTCGACCGGAAAGCTCAGGTCGTATTTTGTGTAGATATAACGGGTCGGCCGAGGCGGCAGGGCGGCAAGCTTGTCCATATAAGCCATCGGCGACATCGGCAGCCAGTAGCGGCGAAGCTCGTCGAGATCGAGATTGTCGCCAAAGCCTTCGCGAACGTGATAGGTCGACAGTCCGTGCCACACCACATCCGCCATATAGCCTGAGACGTGATTAAAAACCCCAACGTCAACATCGGGGTCGTGAACGTAAGACAGAAACGCAACGCACGAGCCGATACTCGTTCCGACCAAACCGATCTTTTCGTAACCCTGCTGTTTTAGCCAGCCAATTGCAGCACGCGTATCAAGCACCGCCTGACGAACGGATTGCAGCGAACGCCCGATATTTGGCGTAACGAGATGATCGGCTCGCTCAAGCTCCGGCGGCATACGGTCCTCGTGATACGGCAGCGTCAACCGCAGGGCGGACATGCCGACCTTGTTCAAAAACTTTGCGAGATCAAAATAAGTGCCCGCCTTGGCATTCCAATGCGGCAAGATTACAACAGCCGCTTTCTTGTCGCCATGCGGAAAATAGGTCGCAACCGCCGTATTATTATCAACGGAGATTGTTTCAACTGCGCTCTGCCACGACAAAACCGGAACCTCGATCTGAGCGACCGGCGATTTCAGCTCCTCAGCACTCAACGACCCGACCGACGGATAAAGCCGCCGCTCAAGCTTAAAATCCGTGATAACCGGAGCCGCAAAATACTCGTCGCTGTTTGCCAGCACTCGATCGGAAAGATCCGCCAGCACTTTGCGCGGATCGTCGCCATTGACGTGGTCGGCGACAAACTCCAGCCCCCAGCCAAACTGCTGCGGCGAGCGATTGTCGTTCAACAACGCCAGGTGCCGTTCCCGGTTGTGCATGTAGCGTTTCAGCATAACTTAAGAAAATTTAACCACAGATGGACAAAGATACACACAGATCAATAAATTTCCTATCTGTGTCGATCAGTGCTTATCTGTGGTGGATACTCCCGTTCACGCGGCGGCGGCTTTGGCTTTTTTGACGATCTTTTCGTAAAAAGCGATGTACTGCGGGATGATCTTTTCGGTCGAGTAACGCGACACGGCCAGTTCGCGGCCCTTTTCGCCAAAGGCCCGTCGCAGATCTTCGTCGCCAAGTAGTTTCAGAGTATCGACGCTCATCTTATCGACATCGCCGACATCGCTCAGGAATCCGCTCTCGCCGTCATTGACCACCTCAGGAATGCCGCCGATACGCGTCGCGACCACCGGCACTTCGCACGCCTGCGCCTCAAGCGCCGCGAGGCCAAACGATTCGAGTTCAGACGGCAGCAGGAAAACATCCGCCACGCCGAGATAGTCCGCGATATTGGCCTGTTTGCCGACATAAACCACGTTGCCATTCATGCCAAGCTGCTCACCGTGATACCGAACAGCCGACAATTCCGGGCCGTCACCAACCATCACTAGACGAGCGTTGACACCCTCCGCCCGGACTTTTGCGAGAATGTCGACGCAATCCATCGGACGCTTTACCGGACGAAAATTCGACACATGGACAAGCAGACGCTCGCCGTTTGGAGCAAGCTCCGAACGCAGCGGAGCATCAGGTGTGCGAAAGTAATGCTTGCCGCAGATAAAATTTGGTATGACCTCGATCTCGTCAAAATCAAACGTCTCGATCGTTGCTTGTTTCAAAAATTTCGACACCGCAGTCACGCCGTCCGATTGCTGCAAACCGTATCGCGTGATCGGCAGATAGCTGCGGTCGGCTCCGACGAGCGTGATGTCCGTGCCATGAAGCGTAGTAATTACGGGCACATAGCGTTTTTGCTTGATCGATTCGCGGGCTAAAATAGCCGATATCGAATGCGGTATCGCGTAATGGACGTGGAGCAGATCGAGCTTCTCAGCACGGGCAACGGTCGCCATTTTTGTCGCCAAAGCGAGGTCGTATGGCTGATGTTCAAATAGGGCGTACGACATCATTTCCACTTCGTGAAAGTGGATCCGTTCATTCAACTCGGTCAGCCGCGTTGGCAAAACCGACGAGATAAAATGGACGTTATGCCCGCGTTCCGCGAGGTCGCGGCCGAGTTCCGAGCCGACTATCCCGCTGCCGCCGTAGGTCGGATAAACTGTGATCCCAATGTTCATCGCATTCTACTGTAACATAAATCGTTACAAATTAGCCCTTCTTCCGAACGTAGTAAATGATTCCCTTGTTGTCGTCGGTAAACAGAAACGAGTTGGCGTCAAGTTTCATAATGTCACACGGACGGCCATTTACCGTGCCCTTATTAAGAAAACCGGTAATAAGATCCTGCACCTTTTCGCCCTTGCGAAAGCTAACTATCTTGTAACCGTGGCCGACCGTCTTATTGGTCGAGCCGTGCAACGCCATCAAAAACGCCGGGTTTGCTCCAAAAAGCCCGTCGGCTTCGTCAAAGAGATCAAACCCTAACGCCGAACCGTGTGCCGGAAAATATGCGTATGGAGCGGCAACATTTTTACACCCCTCGCGGCGTGGAAACTGCGTATCGGCAATGACCTTACCCGACGCCGAATAGCAATAGGGCCAGCCATGATCGGTACCGTCTTTGAGCGCGTAGAATGTCTCGTCCGGTTTTTGCAGCCCGAGATGATCCGAGCCCTGCCCAGATGCCCACAGAAAATTGCCGATCCATTTCAGCCCGACGGCATTGCGTAAGCCACGAGCAAACTCACGCTGCTCGCTGCCGTCAGGGTTCATAACAATGATGCTTGCTCGAATACGTTCCTTTTCTATACAAGCGTTGCACGATGAGCCAACCGAGACATACAGCTTGCGGTCCGGCGAAAACGCGATCGTGCGGGTCAGGTGCCAGCCGCCGTATTTGTAGCTTAGGCCGTAATCGGGAAACGTCGCTAGAACCTCCGGCTTGGTGTCGGTAGGTTTGGTCTCGCCAAGCATAAACTTTCGCCGCGTCAGCTTGTCCGTTTCGGCGAGATAAAACCAATCCTGCCCATTCTCGTCTTTGTAAAATTGGCAGCTATTCGGGTTTTTGAGATCGGTTATATACGGGACGACCTTAGAAAATTTCCCTTTTTTCGCGTCCCAGCCGTCGAGGATATAGACGATACCTTTTTTGTTGTCGGTCAGGTCTCTCATATCCGTGACAAAGATGCGTCCGTCCGGTGCCTTAGCAAAAAACCTCACGCGTTTTAAGCCCTCCGCCGCCGGGATGATCTCGTAACCGGGCGGCAGATTGAGGTTAAATGTTTTGCCGGATTTGAGCGTGATCTTGTTCGGGACAAGCTTGGCTTGGCCAAAAGCTGAGCCGACAAGCAATACGGTCAGACAACAGGCGAGTAAAAGTTTTGAAATATCTGTGTTCATCTGTGTTAATCTGTGGCTAAATCCTTATGAATACCGACAAATTCCTCGTAAAACCGGGCTCGAAAGTTAATCTAAAAAAACACCCGACCGACTATGCAGACAACTATAAAGACAAGAAAGAAGCCGCCAAGGACCTTGAGAAAAATATCGCCCGGCTAGCCGAGCTGCAGGACATTCTCTATGCACAGAATGTTCACTCACTTCTCATCATTTTTCAAGCCATGGATGCCGCCGGCAAGGACAGCGCGATAAAACACGTGATGAGCGGCGTCAATCCGCAGGGCTGTCAGGTCACTGCTTTTAAGGCTCCGTCCGCCGAGGAGCTCGACCACGATTATCTTTGGCGTTCGCAAAAGGTGCTCCCTGCCCGTGGGTGCATCGGCATATTTAACCGCTCGCATTACGAAGAGGTGCTCGTCGTCCGCGTACATGCCGGAATTTTGCAGGGCCAACAGCTGCCGGATGCGATGAAGAACGACAAAAACATCTGGAAAAAGCGATTTGAACACATTCGCGACTGGGAAAATCATTTGGCCGAGAATGGGACGCACGTCATTAAATTTTTCCTCAACGTGTCCAAAGAAGAACAGAAACAACGCTTTCTCGAACGCATCAACCTGCCCGAAAAGAACTGGAAGTTCGCTGCCGGTGACGCTAAGGAACGCGCGTTTTGGCCCAACTACATGAACGCCTACACCGAGGCGATCGAGGCGACATCTACAAAAGATTCGCCGTGGTATATCATCCCGGCGGACAAAAAATGGTTCACACGGTTGGCGGTTTCCGAGGTCATCGTCAAACGGCTCGAATCGCTCGATCTAAAATATCCCGCCGTTACCGAAGCACATAAAGCCGAACTGGCGGAATCAAAAGCCATTTTGGAAGCTGAAAAATAGGTTCTTGTTTTCTCAGCGGTCTCTGCGTTAAGAAACTCTCTTACTCACGAGTGGGACTCTGCACATCGGGCACGAGCCGCATGACCCGGCCATCGTCCTTGGCTGAGGTCTAAGGCTAGCGATTCCGGCCTTTTTCGTGTACGCTACTAGCGATCTTTCCCGTACTTTCTTAGGAGAACGATTTGCCATGAACAAGCTAATTTTTGCCTTTGCCATCCTGACCTTGTCCGTCTGGACGGCAGCAGCCCAAACCACAAACGGCACTACAAGGCCCACCTACGGCATCTTCCCCGCCGACGCCGTCGACGTTGACGTCCGAAACGGAGCCTTGTGGGTAGTGGGCGGCGAACCGGGTCCCGACGGTTATGAGATCTGGCAAAGGTCCGGCAATGGGTGGACAAAGGTCAGCGGCGGCGCATTTAGGATCGCGATCGGCGGCAACGGCAGCCCGTGGATAGTCAACTCTAAAGGGGCGGTATTCCAGCGCGCGGGCAACGAGTGGAGGCCGATCCCCGCCCCACAGGGCTATAGGGTTGTGGATATTGCTGTAGATGCCGTGGGCGACGTGTGGATGATCACAGACGGCGGCACTGTCTACCAATGGACAGGCACCGGTTGGAAGAGCGATATTGCGCTCAACGCCGGATTTGAGATCAATTCCGTGCCGAATGCGGGCGTAGTTCAGGCCATCGACAGAACCGGCAAATTTTGGACGAGACAGGGATCTAACTGGGTGATCGCCAAAGATGCCATACGCGGGACGGAAATCGGATATGAGCGGGTCGCGTTAGATTTTGACGGCACCAAGTGGGGCATCACTGATAAAGGCAGATTAAAAAAGGTCGGCGAGCAGCAGGCTTTTGAGATCAATCCGACCAAGCCGTCCGTTACAACGCCTCAGACCGCTGTCCAACCCCTTAAGATATCCATAAAGCAGCGCGGCGCCTACTTGGGAAGGGTGGAGGTCTATGCAATAGATCCGTCCGGGCAAAAGAGCAGCCTCTACTCAATAGGAGAGAGAGGGGGCGGCGTGGATGTTGACTATACGGTTACCGCGGCGGCGCGGACGGGCAAAAAGATCCGCATTGATCTATTCTTTGCTAACTTATCGAGCCACTATCAGCCCGTCTATCAGGCCCTTGTCCCGTCTGACGGTGCAAACACCGTTTGTTATCAAATGCTTGGCGAAATTGCGAAGCCGTGGGCCGAGTCCTGCGACAAGAATGCCCCCAGCTATAGGACCAGGCACATTACATTCAAAAACCAGGCGGGCTTTAACGCTCAGATGAACCTCATGTACTTTGTCGAACAAAAGATCAATGGCGTTTCGGTCCCGATCGCCAAGATGACGGATGGTCCGATAGTCGGGTTCTTGTTCGACTCGGAATTTTTCATGCCTGACGATTACATGCCCAGTATGCCGGTGACGTTGATCATTACTGCGTTTGCCACCACAAAGAACGACCTTTTTAATACCAAGTTCGATATGAAGGGGACAGACTCGCCTTGCTACAAGGTGTGGGGAACGATCGTTTCGCCTCAGGCCGGACCCTGTTAACGTTTCCTGTTAGATCAGAGCAGAAGTCGAGCCCCGACCCCGACGCCACCGAGAGATGGCTTCGATGGCTCGTTTTCTGTGACCGGGTTCGTCTCGGGCAGTGAGCGGTCCTACTATTCAGTTTTACCCAAATCTTCTGGCACGAGCCGCATGATCCGGTCATCGTCTTTTCCGGCGTTGCCTCGGCCGTCGCGGTTCGAGGTTGAGAAATAAATGTATCCATCCGGCCCTTGGCCGACTTCGCGGATACGGCCGACAGTTCCCTCGAGCAGATTCTCTTGTCTCACGACCTTTCGTCCCTCCAGCACGACGCGGATGATCCTAGCTCCGCGCAAGCAGCCGAAAAAGAAATTTCCGCCAAATCCTGGAAAAGCCGTGGCGTTGTAAAACATCGCGCTCCCCGGTGCGCACGCCGGGCTGTATTCGAGCAGCGGCGATTCCATTCCCTCTTTTTTATCGGTGTGGTGGATCTCGGGCCAGCCGTAATTTTTTCCCTTTTCGAGGATGTTGACTTCGTCGCCGCCGGAGCCCTTCCCTTCAAAAAAGCTCGGGCCGTGCTCGGTCTGAAAGGTCAGACCCGTTCCGGGCTGCCACGCAATTCCCTGCGGATTTCGGTTGCCGTAAGTCCATATCTCTGTTCTCGCTCCCGGCGTTTTGACGAACGGATTATCCTGCGGCACGGTGCCGTCGTCGTTTAACCTCAAGGTCTTACCGGCGAGCGAGTCAAGCTTTTGCGCGAGCGTCCAGTCGGTCGAATCGCCGGTCGTAATGTAAAGCTTGCCATCCGGCCCAAAACGAGCACGCATACCGGCGTGATTTGGCGCTCCGGGGATGTCCTCGATGATCACCTTTGGCTCGGTAAATTTGCCGCCGGCGTATTTGTACCGCATTACCTTAACCCGCTTGCCGTCTTTGTTGTAGGAATAACCGAGATAGACAAAATTATTTTTGGCAAATTCGGGGTGAAGGGAGATGTCCATCAGCCCGCTCTCGCTCGACGGTTCGACATCCGGCACGGTGTAAACCGGCTCGACACGCAGTTTACCGCTCTCGACGATCCGCACACGGCCGGGCCGCTCGGTCACCAGCAGATCCTTATTTGGTAACCACGCAAATCCCCACGGCACTTCGAGGCCGGTCGCAACCGTCTCAACGCGAAACCTAACATCGCCGCTCGCCGTCGAAATAATATTGTTTTCAGATACGCCCGACGATGAACACGACGAGCAAAATATCGTCAGTAAAAATGCAAAAATAAACATCGGATTTCCTCGCATATAAACGATCATTAATATTCCGTTTATATCATATAAAACGCACGCCGCACGCTTTTGTTTCTTTGCAGACATATCCGGCTAGGGCGTAATATGGACTTGAAACCATCGTCGGTAGAATTACGTCATGAAGAAAATATTTAATATTTCCGTATTCGTGCTGCTCCTTTTCGGGGCGTTTGAAATTGCGAGGGCGGATAAGCTCGATGAATTTGTCGCCGCTCAGATCAAAGAGCGAAAAATACCGGGACTTTCTATCGCCGTCATCCGCGAAGGAAAGATCATCAAAGCAACCGGTTACGGCTTTGCAAATCTTGAGTTACAGGCCCCGGCGACAAAAGATTCGGTTTATGAGATAGGTTCGATATCTAAACAGTTTGCCTCCGAAGCCTTAATGCTTCTCGTCGAAGACGGCAAGCTAAACCTGGACGAATCTATAAGAAATTACTTGCCCGCAAACGCACCGGAATCTTGGCAAAACATCACCGTACGCAATTTGCTCAACCACACCTCAGGTCTGAAAGACTGGACAGAGATCAAAGAATTTACGTATCGCCGTGAGTATTCACCCGAGGAATTCATTGACCTCGTCAAGGGCTTTCCACTACTGTTTCAGCCAAACGAAAACTGGGGCTACTCAAATACAAATCTGCCGCTGATCGGCATAATTGTTGAGCGGGCGAGCGGGCGATACTTTGAAGATTTTGTAAATGAACGGATCATAAAGCCTCTTAATTTCCCGTCGATCCGTTTCAAACATCAGGAAGACGTGGTCCCGGATCGTGCAACCGGATATGTTTTGCGAAACGGCGTCTGGAAAAATGGCGAGCCGTTTCGCCCGCGGGTTATCGCCGCGAGCGGCGGCATTTTGGCAACCGCAACTGACCTCGCTCGCTGGTGGGAAGCCGTGATGACTGGGCGTGTTGTAAAACAGGCGAGTCTGGATCAGATGCTCTCCCCGACAAAGTTGAATGACGGCAGATCGGTCGCCCATGGGTTTGCGTTTTTTACCGACGTATTTAACGGACATAAAGTGGTCCAACATTTCGGCTCGACCGTTGGCGGTTTTGGCAGTATCGTCCGTTATTATCCGAAAGAAAAAGTGACGGTTGCGGTCATCGGAAATCTCGAGGATGGCGGATTTGGAGCCGAGTACATCGCAAAACGCGTCGCCGATCACTATATTCCCGGAGCCTTTGCCGACGGCATCAAAGAAGTGATCGACTCAGATCAAACGGCAAAGGCCCTGCAAATTCTCCGAGACATCGCCGATAATAAGTCTCCAAAGGAAATGTCAGCAAACTTTGCCGCAAAGGTCAGCGACGCTTTTCGCAAGCAGCTCGGCGAAAATCTCAAGCAAATGAGATCGTTCGCATATCTCGGCCGCGAAAAGATCACGACCGACCATTTCATGCTTGATGCGACCGCCGCCGAATTTGTTCGTTACAGGATGACGGTCGCCGGTAAAAATGTTTATTACTATTTCCGAATGAATAAAGAAGGGAAAATCGGTTGGATAGTTTTTGAGGAATAGGCCGGATAAAAAATGATCAATCTTCGCGAAACGTTTGGCGACATCGATATTTATCTTTTCGACCAGATCCAAAAAGGCCGCTTTGCTCCCGGGATGAATGTCCTAGATGCGGGTTGCGGCGGCGGGCGAAATATAATTTGGTTGTTGCAAAATGGCTTTGATGTTTCGGCAATAGACATAGATCAGCAGTCAATAGAATATGTACGAGAGCTAGCAAAAAGACTCGCTCCGCACCTCGCACCCGAGAACTTCGAGATTGCCATGCTCGACTCTATACCCTTTCCGAACCAGAGTTTTGACCGAGTGATCTGCAATGCGGTTTTACATTTTGCCGAAGATCGAGCCCAGTTCGACCGCTGGCTAGCCGAACTATGGCGTGTGCTCAACCCCGGCGGTATATTTTTCGCCCGGCTTGCATCGTCCATCGGCATAAAAGAACTACTCGTTCCTACCTCAAACGGCCGCTACATGATGCCGGACGGTACTGAGCGTTTCATCGTCGATGAGCAAATCCTGAAAGACGCGACGAAAAGTATCAACGGCCGCTTTCTCGAACCGATCAAAACCACTAACGTCGAGAACCTGAGGTGTATGACGACGTGGGTCCTTGTTCGTGACTAGCCTGATATGGGCAAAGTGGAGGTATTTAGTTACAATCGAAGGTACAAGTTTTCAGGGGAGCTTTATCAAGAGCTGAGAGTTGTTCGTTCCGTCGAACATTACCCTAAAAACCTGATGCGGATAATACCGACGAAGGGAGAAAAACGATGAAAGATCAGTTGTCAGTTGTCAGTGGTCAGTTGTCAGAAGAGAAGAACAGCGATCAGGTTAAGTTGCCGGCGTCGCAGAAGATATACGTCGAGACTAATGGCTCGACGGTCAATCAAGCCAAGCACAATTTAAGAGTGCCGTTTCGCGAGATCGCACTGTCGCCGTCGAAGGATTTTGACGGGAATTTAGAAGCGAATGAACCCGTTCGTGTATATGACACGAGCGGCGTTTGGACCGATCCGGGGACGAAATGCGATGTTCGCGAAGGCCTGCCCGCTCTGCGTCGGGACTGGATCGTCGCTCGCGGCGATGTCGAGGAATATGAGGGCCGCCAAGTTTTGCCGCAGGATAACGGCTACCTGACCAAAGGTGCCGAAGAGATCGCAAAGGCCAATGAACGCGGCACACTCGAAGAATTCCCCGGCCTAAAACGCGCACCGCATAGAGCAAAAAGTGGGTCGTGCGTTACCCAAATGCATTACGCGCGCAAGGGCATCATCACCCCCGAGATGGAGTACGTCGCGATCCGTGAAAATCTAGGACGCCAAACGGCGTTTGACCACCTCACGCTTTCGGAGCGCAGCGACCGTTCGTCGCTAAATCATCAGCACAAAGGCGATTCGTTCGGAGCGGCGATACCCGAATTTGTAACGCCGGAGTTTGTCCGTGACGAAGTCGCTCGCGGTCGCGCGATCATCCCGAATAACATCAATCACCCTGAATCCGAGCCGATGGCGATCGGGCGTAATTTCCTTGTAAAGATCAATGCGAACATTGGCAATTCTGCGATCGCGTCCTCGATCGAAGAAGAGGTCGAAAAGATGCGTTGGTCAACGCTCTGGGGTGCCGACACGGTGATGGACCTCTCAACCGGTAAAAATATTCATGCGACTCGCGAATGGATACTCAGAAATTCCCCTGTTCCTATCGGCACGGTCCCTATCTATCAAGCTCTCGAAAAGGTGAACGGCAAAGCCGAAGACCTGACGTGGGAAATTTACCGCGACACGCTGATCGAACAGGCCGAGCAGGGCGTTGATTATTTCACCATTCACGCGGGCGTTCGTCTGCCGTACATTCCGATGACGGCAAAACGCACGACGGGCATTGTGTCACGCGGTGGGTCGATCATGGCGAAATGGTGTCTCGCTCATCACGAAGAAAGCTTTTTATACACAAGATTTAGAGAGATCTGCGAGATCATGCGGACCTATGATGTGGCGTTCTCGCTTGGCGATGGTCTGCGTCCGGGCTCGATCGCCGATGCGAATGACGAGGCACAGTTTGCAGAGCTCGACACTCTCGGCGAGTTGACCAAGATCGCATGGGAAATGGATTGCCAGACGATGATCGAGGGGCCCGGCCACGTGCCGATGCACCTGATCAAAGAGAACATGGACAAGCAGCTTGCCGTCTGTGGCGAGGCTCCGTTTTACACGCTCGGGCCGCTGACGACCGATATCGCTCCGGGTTACGACCACATCACCAGCGGCATCGGCGCCGCGATGATCGGCTGGTTCGGCTGCGCGATGCTTTGCTACGTTACGCCCAAAGAGCACCTTGGATTGCCAAACAAACAAGACGTAAAAGAAGGCGTCATCACTTATAAACTTGCCGCACATGCCGCTGACCTAGCGAAAGGCCATCCGGGAGCACAGTATCGGGATAATGCTCTCAGCAAAGCCCGATTCGAATTCCGTTGGGAAGACCAATTCAACCTCGGCCTCGACCCGGAAAAGGCAAAGGAGTTTCACGACGAAACTCTCCCCGCCGAAGGAGCCAAACTCGCCCACTTCTGCTCAATGTGCGGCCCGCATTTCTGCTCGATGAAGATCACGCAGGACGTTCGCGATTACGCCAATGCCCAAAACATTGAGGCGGAAAAAGCTTTGGCGGTCGGAATGAGCGAAAAGGCGAAAGAATTCGTCGCGACCGGTAGCGAGATCTACCACGGCCCAGACGGTGCCGCTGGCGGAGACCATCATTAACTTTTGCGTCAAAATTAACGTGCCCGACGGCGCAAAAGAGGATCATTGGCCTCCGCGCAAAGAAGAGATTTCGCACGATCGCGATCGCGTCCCAGATTGGGGTTGTATAATGGTACATCCCTATTTGGACCTCCAGTCTTTATCGTATTTTTTCACTCAGCCATTCGATCATGTGATCTGCGGCCTCTTGCCAGTTGTCTTCCAACATTAGGTCGTGCCCGGTTTTAGGGAAAAATCTAAGATCGGCGTTGTAGACACGAGCCGTTTTTTCGATCGCTCGTTTTGACACCAGTGCGTCCTCTTCTGCTCCCAAGACCAACATTTGCGTCCTGATCTTTTCCGGCTTCGGCAAATTGAACATGGACTCCAAATTCGCCCAATACGATTCTTTACCGAACTTTCTGACGTAGCCTGCTATTTTTGTAATATCCGTATCCTTTGAAAACAAGAACTTTTTAGCGAGTTCCGGTGTGGCAAACATCAGCGAATAATTCTGGTGGAAAGCGATCTTCATCATCAGGATCGGATGTTTGTACGGCATCCAGAACGCGGACCAAAACATCCCTTCCGACGGCGAGGGTGTGATCAAGATCGCCGCCGGTGCCTCGTGATCTTCCAGGTATTTTTGCACCACTAAACCACCGAGTGAATGTCCGATGACGACTGGCGTTCTCGGCAAATCGGAAGCCACCCGGGAGACATCCGAAACGTAGTTGGCGATCGAGGTCCATTTCAGCTTATCGAACCCTTCGCTCCTTCCGTGGCCTCGCAGACTCAATGCATAACAATCAAAACCTCGCTCCGCAAAATACGGCAAAAAATATTCATCCCAGCACCACGCAGCATGGCCCGTTCCGTGAACGAAAAGTAAGGGCGTTTCAAACAACTGCCTTTTCGGTTTTCGAATGATGACTTCAATTTCCGGTGCCTTTTCAGCCATTTTTTTATTCTATCCTCAAAGCGAAGGGACTTGAATCGACAGAATATGAATGTAGCTTTCCGACAAGGGCCCCCGTATTGGAAGGAATCGTGTTGGAAAAAGTGCTTAAGACCCACCCGGCGGGTAGCTTATTTGATCAGATCAGCGATCGATGAAAGCGTTGTACGCCGCTATGGCTTTAGGGCTGTCGAATAATGCGGTGTGTCCTGCGTCGGCAATTTCGACAAACTGTCGGCTCTGACACGTGGTGCAATTTGTAACCTGTTGCTTAAAGGTTGGCCACGATGCCAGTTGGATCGGCTTATCCTGCAATCCCTGCACGAAAAGAATGTCGGATCTGAAACCGCTGGTAAAGCTTAAAAGTGATCTCGCCATGTAAGCCGCAGGATTTTTGGCCGTCGTCCCATAGGCCTGTCTTAGCAGTCCGCAAACGGCACCGGCCGGGGCTTGGCCCATTTCTTCGAGTCCGCATCGATATACCAGGTTCAACGGCCCGGGGCCGTTAGCGATAACGCCGTTGGTCGCGTGCATCGTGTTTAGTCTAGTGACCATATACCCGCCCTGTGAGTGACCGATCAGGAAGATCTTCCCTATCTTTCTTTTTAGTTCTTTTTTGCTTTTCTCCTTGACCCAGAGCAGAGCCGCCTCAGCCTCTCGGATGCCGTCGCCAAACAGCAGGCCCTCTTGCGGATAGGCCACGCTGACGATCATCATGTCGGTTCGGTTCGTAATTTCCTTGACCCTGGCCAATATGTTTCGCGCTGCAGGAATCGTCTCAGCGTCAGTTGCGACCGTGCCGGGAAATGCAATTAAAACATCCACAGAGTAGTTTGAGGGCCTATCAATGACAATATCTACGCTTACTTTGTTGTAGGTAATTCTCCTGACCTCTTGTGCATTATGAGCAATGCTAAAGAGCAAAACGGTGAAAAGTGCTGAGAATAAAAAAGAAAATTTGGCTATCATAATTTGTTCGGCTGAGTTATTAATTAATTAATATGCTAAGACGCAAATAGTTCGAAAAAAGCCTGAAGAATTTCGTCGTGACAGGCAGCGAGATCGGCAACGGTGCCGATGGAGCCGGCGGAGGGCACGATCACTAGATGACAACTACCGATGATCTCAACGGCAAAATGGCAGCGACGACTCGCGGACTGTCAGAGATATTTTCTGATTATTATCGGTCAAATAGCTGGGGCGACGACGAGACGGTTTCGGGTGTAGGTTCGCGGCTAAACTCAACGGTCAACTTGAGATCACAGTTGCCAGCCCTGTTTGAGCAATTTGAGATAAAGAGCATTTTGGATGCCCCCTGCGGCGACCATAATTGGTTTAGCCAGGTCGAACGCGGGGAAATAAGATACCTCGGCGTCGATATCGTGCCGGAATTGGTCGAGCAAAACCTCCAAAAATATGGCGACCAAACAACCGACTTTATTCATTTGGATATCACTCGCGACCCGCTGCCCGCGGCCGATCTGATGATATGCCGCGATCTGCTCGCGCACCTGTCTTTCAAAGACATTGGCCGCATATTTGAAAACATTGTGAACAGCGATATTAAATATCTTTTACTCACCCATCATCACGAATGCACCGGCAACAATGACGCCTATTCGGGCGGGTACCGGCCATTGAATCTCGAGCTCTTCCCGTTCGATTTTCCCGAACCTCTTATCGCCATTGATGACTGGCGCGAAGACCAGACACCCAGGAAAATGTGCCTGTGGGAAATGCAAACCATAAAATCAGAGCTCAATGAAATGGCGGAAGTACTATTAAGTTTAAGGAGCCACGTTATCGACCAGTCACCTTAAGTGGCTCTAACCTGACATGTATAATGTCGTCTTACGACTGTAATTGTTAATTGACATCGTGGTTTGGTCAAAATTACACTTAACAGCGTACCTAACAGTCCCGTGACATGAAAGTTATTATCCTCGCAGGCGGTCTCGGAACCCGGCTTGCCGAAGAAACCGAAGTAAAACCCAAACCCCTGGTCGAAATTGGCGACCATCCGGTTTTGTGGCACATAATGAAGATCTATGGCCATTTTGGCTATAAGGAATTTATCGTAGCGCTCGGGTACAAGGGCGAGTTGATCAAGCGATATTTCCTCGATTACCAAAGCCTGCAACCGGATATCACCTTAGATCTCGCCAATGGAATAACCAAATTCGGCGATGCCGAAACAGAAAACTGGAAACTCCATCTTGTCGATACCGGAAAAGACTCGATGACCGGCGGACGTTTAAAACGGCTGGCCGATCACATTAATGGCGAGACGTTTATGCTGACTTACGGCGATGGGGTCGCCAACATCGATATCGCTGAGTTGGTCAAATTTCATAAGACTCATGGAAAACTCGCGACGGTCACGGCCGTCCACCCGCCCGCACGATTTGGCGAAATGCTTATCGAGCATGACCTAACGGCGGGTTTTAGCGAAAAACCGCAAACAAAAGAAGGGTGGATAAATGGCGGTTTTATGGTTTTCGAGCCTGAGGTGTTGAATTATCTCGCGGGCGATTCGAGTGTGCTCGAGGTCGATCTGCTCGAAAAGCTTGCCGATGAAAAGCAGCTGGTCGCGTTCAAACACAATGGATTTTGGCAGTGTATGGACACTCTGCGTGACAAACGACAGCTTGAGGCAGCTTGGCACAGTGACGCTCCTCCTTGGAAAGTATGGTAATAGATCCAACATTAAATGCGGATTTTTGGCGTGACCGTCCGGTATTTGTAACCGGGGCAACAGGACTAGTCGGCAGCTGGCTGGTAAAAAGGTTGGTTGCGGTAGGGGCAGATGTTGTTTGTCTCGTGCGCGACTGGGTGCCGCAAAGCGAACTCGTCCGATCTAACTCGCTTGACAAGGTTAAAGTCGTTCGCGGTGAGCTTTGCGATCAGGCCGGGTTAGAACGCATCCTAGGCGAGTACGAAATAGACACGATTATTCATCTGGCGGCTCAAACTATCGTCGGTGTCGCAAATCGCAATCCCGTCTCGACGTTCGAATCAAACATCGCCGGCACATGGTCGCTGCTCGAGGCTTGCCGCAGGTCGCCGCTTGTAAAGCAGATCGTCATTGCCTCATCGGACAAGGCATACGGCAGCCAAACCGTGCTGCCATATACCGAAGAAACGCCACTAAACGGTGAGCACCCCTATGACGTAAGCAAATCTTGCGCGGATCTAATAGCGAAAAGCTACGCAAATGTCTATGATCTCCCCCTCGTGATAACTCGCTGCGGCAATTTTTACGGCGGCGGCGACCTTAACTGGAACCGTATTGTCCCCGGCACAATTCGATCAGTTATTCGCGGCGAAAACCCGACAATTCGCAGCGACGGCAGCTTTATTCGCGATTATTTTTATGTCGAAGACGGTGCTGCCGCCTATATGTTGCTGGCAGAGAAATTGGCCGCAGACCGGAGCCTCGTCGGTGAGGCATTTAATTTCTCAAATGAGATCCAGGTTACTGTTCTCGACCTGACACACCAGATCTTAACGCTGATGAATTCGGACCTACAGCCGACGGTAAAAAACGAGGCTAGTAATGAGATAAAGCATCAATACCTGTCTGCGGCGAAAGCTAAAGACATGCTCGGTTGGTCGCCGATGTTTTCGTTAGAATCCGGTTTAACGAAAACGATCGAATGGTATAAGGAGTTTTTCCGATGAAAATCGAGCCAAGGAAAATGGCCGGTTGCTGGGAGATAACCTTAAAACCGATCGGTGATAACCGGGGCTATTTTGAGAGAACTTACTGCAAGAAAACTTTTAAAGAACACGGGCTGACCGTTGACTGGCAACAAGAAAATCAGTCATTTTCGTCGATAAAAAATACTGTCCGCGGCATGCACTTTCAGGCGCCGCCATTCTCCGAAACAAAGCTCGTGCGAGTTGTACGAGGCGCGGTGCTCGACGTTTTTATCGATCTACGGAAAGATTCGGAAACTTTTGGGCAATGGGATTCGATCGAACTCACCGAGGACAATCACAAAGCGATCTATATACCAAAAGGATTTGCCCACGGTTTTTGCAGCCTGACAAGCGATGTTTTGATCCAGTATAAGGTTGATGCGGCATATTCGCCGGAGCTTGAGGGCGGCATCTTTTGGAACGATCCGGCACTAAATATCGACTGGGGCGTAACTGACGTGACGATCTCCGATCGCGATCAAAAAATGCCTCTGTTTTCTGAATTTGACTCGCCGTTTTAACGAGCTCCTTAGACATACATTATGAAAACCGTGCTCGTAACCGGAGCGACCGGCTTTATCGGAACCGCCGTTGTAAGACAATTACTCGAGGATGAAGAATGCGTTGTTCATGCGGTGACACCGTCGGACGACGCAACTTTGCCGACTCACAAACGGTTGAAATGGCACACAGTAAACCTACTCGATGAAAAGCAGGTCGATTCGACCCTTGCGACAGTAAAACCCTCTCATCTCTTGCATTTAGCGTGGTATGTCGAGCATGGAAAATTCTGGTCGGCTCCCGAAAATCTGACGTGGCTGAGTGCCAGTTTGCATCTGGTAAGACAGTTTGCCGCTGTCGGCGGAAAAAGAGCCGTTTGCGCCGGCACATGTTTTGAATACGATCACTCAACGACTGAGCATTTGACCGAATACGGATCACCGCTTCGCCCCGCGAGCTTGTATGCCGCATCTAAACAGTCTCTGTATTTTCTATTAGAAAATCTTGTTAAGGATCTGGGTATAAGTTTGGGGTGGGGGCGGATCTTCTTTCTTTTTGGCCCCGGAGAAAATGAGCGGCGAATTGTCCCATATGTGGTGACAACATTGTTACGGGGCGGGACCGCGAAAGTCTCTCACGGAAAACAAATACGCGATTTTGCTAGTTTAGACTACGTTGCCCAGGGATTTGTTAAGTTCTTACTAAGTGATGTCGAAGGCGCCGTCAATATCGCCTCTGGACAAGCTATAACGATCAGACAGCTTATTGAAACAGTCAGCCAAATTATCGGCCGCGAAGATCAAGTAGAATACGGTGCGATTTCCGCACCGGCAAACGACCCCGCCTCAATCGTGGCGAATACAGATCGGCTAAAAAACGAAGTCGGCTTTTCTCGCCGCATGAACCTGCACGAAGAATTGGAAAATACTGTGGCATGGTGGAAAGAAAAGGCAGATTCTAAACTTATGGATCCTTGATAAACATCCGGTAAAGTACGTCGAGCCCATCACTCGTTCATTGATCTCGGCTGCAAGAAGCACTGCCCCATTGACCACAGCAAGGGTGTTTTCGCCCTCAGAACCAACCCCACTAACGCCATCGACGACTTGCGCGAAGATCAAACACCGCGGAAAATGTGCCTATGCGAAACGCAAACCATAACATCAGAGCTCAATGAAATGGCTGATGTTCTGTTGATCCTTCGCACTTTTATTAATAAGCCTTTCGGCTGATGCCCATATATATTTGAACTAAACGGCCGCCTAAACCTATTCTTGGACGGATGATCGACGTCTTTGAAAGGCAAATTGACAAGCACATTAGTTCCTGTCTACCGAAATTTGGTGTTATTAAGGAGATGACAATGTTAAGTGTCGGGTGAAAATGTTCTTTTCGTGTTAAAACAGGTCTGCGTTGCGCGAAACAATGATTTTGTCGCGCGAAGAAGTGAGATCGTCGCGCGGAAAAGCGTCGTTGCCATGTGAAATAGTGCTAGCCTCGCTCGAAAACATGTCTTAGCCGCGCGGAAATGCAACGTATTATAGTAGAAAGCTGTCACCGCCCCGCGAACGAATCATTCCGTTTATTTGTAGGCGCGAATTAGAATCAGGTGTGGTTTGACACCAATTAGTACGAAAAATACACTTCAACCGTGAAATCCGGCACGATTGCTATTAATATTCATTGCCCGGGATACGATCTTTATATGAGCAAAAGTGATTCTCGACGAAGCATCCATTGGGACATAGAAAACGCCCGTAGTAATTATCTGGCCCTGATCTTTGCAGAGGGACTGTTGGCATAACATCCTCACAATGAATTCTGAAAATTCATCAACCTATGATGTTGGTCAACCTGACCCATTGATTTCAGACCGGCAGAGCCCGGGATGGGACATGCTAAACGCGTCAAGGAATTACCTTTGGCTGGTGGTGTCATACGGTGCCGCCGCGGTGATTGGCCCACAGCGGAGTATCGAGAGATGTCGCTCGCTCCGTTTTTTATCGCTGCGGGCAATCCGGCGACTTTTGCCAGAAACCGGTCTGCTGGCGAAGACATTCAATTCCCGCTCGCCCTTAAATGGTGGGATTGGCCGATTGAAAAGATAAATGCGAATGTTCGTGTTTTGTGTTCAGGGGATATCGCCGTTCTTCATTCAATATACTGAATATACTATTTGCGAAATTTAAGAGCTGTAGAAAATGAATCCTCAATACGAAAGCTTGACTAAGCAGTACGCAACCAAGCCAGAAGACTACTACGAGTTTGATCGTAGTGAAATGCTGGCATATGTGCCAGCTGAGAGTTCTTTGGTCCTTGATGTTGGGTGCAGTTCAGGTGCATTTGGCAACCTTATCAAACAACGGAGCCCTAGCTCCGTTGTCTGGGGGATAGAACCGGACAAAAACTCCTCAGACTTGGCGTCTACGAGATTAGACCGTGTAATCAATAAAGAATTTGCCGCAAATATGCCTGAGCTTGAAGGCGTATTATTTGACATCATTTGCTTTAATGATGTTTTGGAGCACATGGTCAACCCCGATCTGGCCTTGGAATTTTGCAAATCTTATCTGACCGCTCAAGGAATGATCGTCGCATCCATACCAAATATTTTATATTACCGGCAAATTGCAAAGATCCTTATACGACAGGATTGGAAATATGAGGATGAAGGTGTGTTGGATAATACTCATCTCCGGCTTTTTACAAAGAAAAGTATTATTCGAATGTTTGAAACCTGTGGATACCGAGTCCTAAAAATTGAGGGTCTAAGTTCCGGATTCAGTCTAAAATACAGTATCCTAAATGCCCTAACTCTTGGACATTTCAAGGACTGGAGACACATGCAATTTGCAGTTCAACCTGGAATCGACCGGGATGTCGTCGAGTCAAATTGATCCGCTAAAGGAGTAAGTTGATTCAGATGAATACTAAACCTATTTTTTCGGTAGTGATGCCCACCCGTGACCGGGCAGAGCATTTGCCGAATTCTATAGCGAGCGTTTTAGATCAAACCTTTCGAGATTTTGAACTGGTAATAGGCGACAGTTTCTCACAGGATTCGACACCTGATGTAGTAAAAGCATTTGACGATAAGCGTATCAAGTACTTTCGCTCGGAAAAACCGCTCGCCATGTGCGACAGCCATGAACACGCGCTTAGTCATGCCTCCGGAGAGTACATCCTTTTTTTGTCGGACGATGATGCCTTTACGCCTGTTACACTTGAGCGGATAAGGCAAGTGATCGACGAGAATTCCCCTGAGGTAATGGTGTTTCGGGGATCACAGTATTATCGTGACGGCGATTTTCAACACGAGCGGCAGATCCCCGCAAATACCCTAGCTACCTCTAAATTTGGCGGAAATGTCCATCGGTTGACCCGCGAAGAGGCGATCGGAAACCTTTTCCGTATGTATGGTCTCAACGGCATTAAGCAAAATGATGACTTCATCCCGTATTATCAAAGCAATTCGGTAGTTCATCACAGCGTTTATGCCCGTATCAAGGCCGTTAGAAATGAGATCTTTGCCGTAACGCCCATCGATATGTACCTCGCGGCGGCCGTGATATTTGCAACGGATCACTATTACTGTTTGGATGAGCCGATGTTTGTCTTGCAAAATTGGTCGAGCAACACGACAGCATCCGCTCACAAGAAGCAAGATAGTTTGCGAGAGCACTATGAAAAGCTCCTAGATGGAGAGGTTCTGCAATATACTCCGCTAAAGTTTGCGCTACCGCTCAACTGCATAATTGACGCGATACTTCGGGCCAAAGCTGATTTCGATCTGGCGGACGAGGTAAAGGTTAGCTGGTATCGCTATTATGTTTTCTCATTCGATAATCTAATGTACCTGCGTTCGGCCGGGGTTAATGTCGATAGGGAAGTGCGCGAATTTATTGACGTACTGGCCCAAGAACCTGAGGCTTTACAGAGACGGGTGATGTCGAACATAAAGAAACTTTCATTCAAACTAAAACAGGCGATGCGAAAATTTCCTCTTGTCTTTCGAATGGCAAGACGATTGTTGATAAACCGCAGGTCCGATAAATTCAAATTTGTCGGCGGAGCGGTCAATGGTTTTGAGGACGTTCGAGGTGCGGGAAGATATTTGTACGTGAGATCTCTTGATGGGAAAGTACGTCGCGGCACTCAACCGCACCCTTAAATCGTCCACAAACGAGAATTAGGTAAACGACCGAGGTCGTGCGAGAAAAAACCATTTCTGACATTGGAGCGTTCCACCCTTTCGAGTAGATTGTGCAATGCTGCAAATTGTTGATAGCCTATTTATCAGAGCAAAACATAACAATGCCGGGATTTGAACCCATAAAAAAAAGACTCAGAAAGATCGCACGGTCCGGGATATTACAGCCTTTCTGGGAGAACCTTTTCAACAAGTCGCTCGTCGGCATGAATTACTGGGGAGCAGGTAAATTTGTCGAGAGCGGTGAAATCCATTTAGTGCAAAATCTATGTTCTAAACAAGAAGGGGCTATCTTTTTCGATGTGGGTGCGAACGATGGTAAATATGTAAAAGCTATCGCCGTGATCTTGCCGCCGTCCGCAAAGATTTATTCGTTTGAACCCTTAACGAAAATGTACACCCTAATGTGTGATACGACTGAGGGTATCGGAAACATTCAGAGATACAACTTTGGATTTGGGGCCGAAGAGGACATATTGGCTATATATTACAATGAGGGCATCGGGGAGTTGACATCGCTCTATAACAATATTCCAGACCGTGCTCTTCTAAACACGGAACAAGTTAACATTAAGACGATCGACGGGTTTATGCGGTCAGAGGGGATAGAAAAGTTAGATTATCTCAAGATCGATGTCGAGGGGCACGAACTAAAAGTGCTCGAAGGGGCGAAAGAAGCTCTCAAAGATGGCCGGATCGAGCATATTCAGTTCGAATTTGGAGAGAGCATGATAGATTCCCGGGTCTTTTTTCGCGATTTTTGGGAGATGCTGCATTATGACTATACTATCTACCGCATTTTACCCGACGGACTTCGCGAAATAGGTGAATATACCCGCAACTTGGAGATATTTCATTGCGTTAACTTTCTGGCGATCCGCCGAATTAAGAATACTGCCGGAGCCTAACGCTCTCGTGGGCCGGGCATTAAAGCTATCAAAGACATTCAACCCTCTATAATTGGATCAGAACGGCAGAGTGCCGATTGGGATCTGCGTAACGCTTTTCGCAACTATGCGACCATGGTCGTGATGCAGTGCGCGAGTGCGGCATTTGCATTTGCCGCCGTCTGGCTCGCGACACATTATTTGGGTGCTGACGGCTATGGTGAGATCGCCGCCATCATAGCTGCTGCACAGATCGTGCAGATATTTACAGCTTGGACAGCCATCGCATTGTCACGCTACGGCACCGACGAATTTGTCGGGACCGGGCGGATAACACAGTCTTTCTGGGCGCGTTTCTTTATCCTGCTGCCAAATACGTTGGTGATCCTCGCACTCTCATTTCTTTGGCTGCCGTGGCTCTCATCTTGGCTCAAGCTGCAGCCGGGCTCAGGTTGGCTGGTGCTCGGCTTTTTTATCGCAATTTCAATTTGGTTGCATATCCAACACGCTCTGCTCGGTGCAAAACTCCCCCGGGAACAGGGCACTCTGCTTGCAATCGAGCGCGTGATCACAGTGACGCTAATGCTCGTTCTGGTGTGGTTTGGGCACCTCAATCCGACCACTGTTCTCGGCTCGTATGTCGCCTCGCAATTTATTGTAAGTGCGATTGGGATGTTTATGCTCCGCGGGCTAGTCTCATGGAAATTTGAGCTCGATATTGACGCTCTGAAGAGGATCCTAAAATTTTCATATCCGCTTTTCTTTGCTTTTTTTGTACTCAATCTCTCGAATAGCTACATCGACGCGATATTTATCTCGCAATATCTAACTAAGGCTGACCTTGGTATTTATTCCATCGCGTTTCAATTCAACGGTATTTTTTGCAGTTTCCGTTGCTTGCAGGATCACTTTTGGGAACGCTCTTTGTCACACTGAAAGCAAAGGATGACTTTGAAAAAGTGCGAACATATATGCAGGATATTCTTCCGGTACTGACGGCGATGGTAGGCTTGGGGATAATTGCCATAGTGCTGTTATCAGGGATATTCATCGGATTTGCGTTTGGCGAAAATGGGCCGCAGATAACCGCGGTATTGACGATACTCGCTCTCAGCACCGTATTTGCTGCTCCGTGTTTGTTTGGGTATATGCCATTTTTTAACTCGCTGTCGGCAACCTATTTCTGGACGATCTATACGGCTGTAGCCGCAGGCGTCAATATAGTCGGCGATATCTTTCTGATCCCGCGTTATGGACTATTAGGCAGCGCTCTGGCGACGGTGCTGGGCCAGGCATTGGCATTCGTCGTGATAGTGATACTCGTTAACCGCAGATTTGACCTCAAGCACAAGTGGACCGTGCAGGCGACGATCCCAGCCGCAGCCGGTGTGTGGCTTGCTTATTGGTCGGGCAATTTATTCTATGGCTTAGCAGCCGTCGTTTTGCTGACGGGCCTGCTGATATTGCTGTATCGAAAAATATTTGCCCGCGGCGTGCGTTTGCTTATCAACTATAAGAGCACCATCGTCCCGCAATAAAGACCCTTGATGAAGAAAAAGATCTGCATAACAATCCCCTCTCTACACGGCGCCGGATGCGAACGAATGTTGTCCGAGGTGTTGCCTTTTTACGCGGATGCGTTCGATGTAGATCTAGTGCTGGTTGAAAACAAGATCAGCTACGCGGTACCTAAGGCGGTAAATATCATCCCTCTCGATCTGCCAATTGCCGGTGGCGGGTTGCTGAAAAATGCAGCAAACGCAATCAAGGTGATCATACGCCTCAGAAAAATGACAATGAGCGGCGGCTATGCGGCGGTTGTAAGCTATCTCGATTTTTATAACGTCATGGTCTGCGTCGCAAATTCGTTTAGACGGAACAAACTTAAACATATCGCCGTCGAACAGACGACCGACCATGAGTTTTTTGCCAATAGCCAAATGGCGAGGTGGAAACAAGTAATAATTAAGCGGGCCGTCGGGTGGGCATATAACCGGGCCGATCGCGTCATCGCTGTCTCAGAGAACCTGAAAAATTTTCTCGTTGGTGAACTCGGCGTCAAACGAGAAATCACCGTGATCCATAATGGCGTGGATACCGATAAATTTGACCTCGAACCGCCGCAGGACGCTTCGCATATCGACGAGCAATTTATGGCTGCATCATCCCGGCTGTTGTGTCTTTCGCGGCTCGATCATCAAAAGAACATATTTTTCCTGGTCGAGAGCTTCGCGGTTGCAGCCGATAAGATACCCGATGCACGGCTTTTTATTCTCGGCACCGGCCCGATGCAGCAAGCTATTGAAGAAAGGATCAAACTGCTAAACTTGGATGACAGAGTTTTTCTACTGGGTTTTAGCAAAAAACCCGAGGACTACCTGAAGTTATGCGACGTATTTGTACTCGCCTCTCGCTACGAGAGTTTTGGCAATGTCGTCATCGAAGCACTTGCGTGCGGTGCACCGGTCGTGACGACTAACTACGGCGCGGTTGTAAATGAGATATTGCAAGGCGATGGCCTCGGCATGATCATCGAACAAGGCGATGTTAACGGTTATGCTGCAGCGATGATCGATATCACAAACAATAGAGACCGCTATGATCGAAATGCACTGAACGAACATGCACGTACACATTTCAACGCTGCGGACAAAGCACGAAAGTATGTTGCGACGGCTAGTGAAGCTTCCGCCGATTAATTAACTTAAGTGCTAGTAAATGGAATCTGTTTCACATAAAATTTGTGCGATCTGCGGCTCGAAGAAATATAAAAGGCTCGACGCTGAGACGCGCTTTAAGAAACTTGATCAGCTCCCGGAGCAGTTTATCGTTAAGTGCTGTGGATGCGGCATCGTGACCCGTTCGCCGTCCCTGTTCGACCCGCTATTCAACAGAGAAGCAGCTGTTGACGTAAGACGGGATGAGGATTTTATCGGTGGTGATACGATAAGCATTGCTGAGCATATAAAAATCCGCCTAGATCACGCGGCTGGTAAGGTTAGTGGAAAAACCCTGCTCGATATTGGCTGCGGCTCGGGGGCTCTACTTGTTCATGCAAAAAAACAAGGGTGGTCTGTCTGCGGCACCGAACATGAACCGTCGGCTGTAGAGAAACTTGCAGCATATGGAATACCGTGTTTTACCGGCGATCTTGATGAGCCTGATTTGCTTGCAATGAGGTTTGATCTGATACATATGAATCATGTCCTTGAGCATGTCGAGAGCCCGCTGCGGGTGCTAAAAGTGATCGGGAATCTGCTAAAGGAGGATGGCCTTGCAATTATTGAGGTGCCAAATGAATTTTCCGCACTGACCCAGCGTTTGCGGCGGATACTAAAACTGGACGGCTCGTCCGTTACGACTTACTTTCAACACGAGTGGTACTTTACCCCGCAGAGCCTGCGTGATATTTGTGAAAAAGCTAACCTTTCGGTTATGGCTTTGAACACTCCATTTAGGCGTTCGAACAATTTCATAAAAGACATTGTCCGTGCACCAGCAGCGGCAGTCGGTCATGGAGAGGTGATAGAGGCCTATCTCACAAAACGATAATGCCCAAAAGAAGGATCGCTATCCTAATAAACACGTTGCAAGCGGGCGGTGCCGAGAGAACCGTAGCTAATCTTTTGCATCATCTAAAAAATCAATACGAAACCCATCTTTTGTTATTCAGTAACGAGGTCGATTACGAGCTGCCCGAGGGCCAGATAGTCCGTTTTCTGGACGACGGCAACAATACGCGCCGCGACGCCGTCAATATTCTAAAGATCCCGGTCATTTCACGGCGGCTTATCAGATATTGTGAGCAAAACGAGATCGGTCTGGTACTTTCATTTCTCCCGCGTCCTAATTTCGTCGCCTGTTACGCTAAGAAAAAGGGACTTCGGGCCAGGGTCCTTATCAGCGAACGTATTTACACGCCGCAATGGTATCGTGAAGATACACTCCGCGGAAAACTAGGCAGGCTGCTCGTTTCCAGGCTTTATCCGCATGCAGATGCAATACTCCCTAATTCCGAGGGTACGAAGAAAGCTCTTCAAGATCATTACGGTATCCGTGGTAAATACAACGTCGTCAAGAATCTCATTTCAGTTAAAGCAATACATCGTATGAAGGTCGAGTTAGTCGATGATATCGATTTTTCAAGGTTCACTTTTGTATGTGTCGCCGGTTTTCGCGAGCAGAAAGATCATCGAATCCTGATCGATGCTTTTGCTAAGGTTCGTGACAAAAATACTCAATTGCTTTTGATCGGAAAAGGAGCATTGCTTGAAAAGATACGGTCGCAGGTGGCATCATTGAATCTGCAAGAACGGGTTTTATTTCTTGGCCATCAGAGCAATCCTTTCAAGTACGTCGCTCGGGCGGATTGCTTTGTTCTTCCTTCGGATTTTGAAGGCTTTCCAAACGTGCTGATCGAGGCATTAGCATGCGGAACACCAGTGATATCGACCGATTGTTTGACGGGCCCTCGCGAGCTACTTTCACCCTCAGACGAAATGCCGGTACCACGAACAACAGGCATCGAGCATTGCAAATATGGTATTTTGGTTCCGGTCAAAGAAACAAACACAATGGCAGCGGCCATGAACGATATGATCGACGATATTGCGTTAAGAGAGCGGTTTCGCGCGGTTTCGGCTGAAAGGGCTGCAGAATATGATCATACAATCGTCATCAAGGAATTTAACAGCATCATCGATGAGCAACTAATGGATGGTGTAAGTGAGGGCTAGTTAGCGTTTTTGATACTCAAATCTTTAAATGATCCGGTTATTTATAATATTCATACTCGTATCAGTAATGATCGCAATGGTTGCCGCCGACCCTCAAGAGGGCCCTGTCGCAATTGCTACGATCTTTGTGATGTCGGCAGTGTTCATATATCTGTTTCGCCGGTTCACAGATGAAAAGGAATTTGTTACTTACATCTACCTCGCAGCACTAGCTGCCCGCATGGTCTTTGGGATAATCATTCACACATATGAACTTCGCGATTTTGTTGGACCGGATTCGATGGCGTACGGCATTATTGGCTCTAAAATTGTAGATTTCTGGCTCGGGCTCGGCGATCCAACCGACCCAGAAGTAACTAGAGCCCTTTCTCTGAGGGGTCCAGGTTGGGGGATGAACTATTTTGTTGGGTTTATATATCTCGTCGCAGGAAAGAGCATTTTTGCCGCACAGTCTCTGTGTGCAACGATCGGAGCTGCGACTGTACCGATGGTCTATTACTGCTCAAATGAAATTTTTCACAATAGACGTTCTGCTAAGTTTGCAGCGTTTGGGGTAGCATTTTTTCCGGCGTTTATTATCTGGTCATCGCAGTTACTTAAGGACGGTCTGATCGTTTTTCTCCTTGTTCTTGCAATGACGATCGTGCTGCAGATCCAAAAACAATTTTCTATTACCGGGGTCATTCTGCTTATCCTCTCACTGTCTGGGATTATGTCGCTACGATTCTATATATTCTATATGGTGGCGACGGCGGTAATCGGGAGTTTTATTGTCGGTCTAAAAACATCAACAAAAGCAATTATTCAACGGACCTTGATCTTGTTAGTTATTGGTTTGGCAATGACTTATTTGGGTGTGATAAGAATAGCGAGTATTGATTTTGAAACTTACGGCTCTCTCGAGAGAATTCAAGTAAGCCGCGCGGACATGGCAACTTCTGGTGAATCGGGTTACGGAGCGAATGAAAACGTCTCCACAGTAGGGGGAGCGTTGGCGGCCTTGCCCACAGGGTTCTCAATAATAATGTTTGCCCCGTTCCCTTGGGAATTGAAGAACTTCCGCCAGAGTCTCACTCTCCCCGAAATTATACTTTGGTGGTCCATGATCCCTCTTCTTATTTATGGACTGTGGTTTGCGATACGCCAGCGGCTTCGTGCGAGTTTTCCGGTCTTGATCTTTACATTGATGTTAACCATTTCTTATTCGATCTTTCAGGGAAATCTGGGCGCCGCCTATCGGCAACGAACGCAGATCCAGGTTTTTCTTTTTATTTTCATAGCTGTCGCTATCGGACTTATACTAGAGAAAATAGAAGATAAAAGGACGCTTGAAATAGACCGGCAAAAAACAATCGCCCGAAAATTACGAGCTCGGTTTCACGAGCAGCAAAAAGCAATCTAAATGTGCGGAATTACAGGTTTTGCAAATAACAGCAAGAGTGCCGTCGACCGGGCGGTGCTTGAGCGAATGAATCAGGCGATCCTCCATCGCGGGCCAGATGAGGACGGTTTTTACGTGCGTGAAAACGTCGGCCTTGCGATGCGGCGGCTCTCGATCATCGATCTTGCCAGCGGCCAGCAACCGATCCACAACGCCGACAAGACAAAGTGGATAGTCTTTAACGGCGAGATCTATAATTATCAAGATCTTAGAAAAGGGCTCGAGGATCGCGGTCAAAAGTTGTATACAAAGTCGGATACTGAGGTCGTGCTCCGGCTTTACGACGAATACGGCGAGGGTTGTTTGCAGCATCTGCGCGGTATGTTCGCCTTTGCGGTCTGGGATGAGACTGAGAAAACACTGTTCCTCGCCCGCGACCGCATCGGCAAAAAGCCATTGCTTTATTCTCACCAAACCAATGGCGATCTGATCTTTGGATCGGAGTTTCAAGCCGTTTTGCAGCACCCATCGGTCTCGCGTGAGGTCGATATGAACGCCATCGACAGCTTTATGAATTACCTCTGCGTGCCCGCACCGCAGACTGCATTTAAACAGATCCGCAAACTTGAGCCCGGTCACTGGCTGCGTTGGAAAAATGGCGAGATAGAAACGCGAAGGTATTGGCTGCCTGATTTTGCAAAGAAAATAAAGATCTCAGAGGAAGACGCGATCGTTGAAACTACCCGCATAGTTCGCGAAGCGACAAAGATGCGGCTTATCTCTGAGGTACCATTGGGGGCATTTCTTTCCGGTGGCGTCGACTCTTCGGTCGTTGTCGCCCTTATGGCACAGGAAAGCAGCGAACCGGTCAAGACTTTTTCGATTGGCTTTGACGAACAAGACTATAGCGAACTCAAATACGCAAAGCGCGTCGCCGAACATGTCGGTGCCGAGTACAACGAATTTATCGTCCGTCCCAATGCGATCGACGTCCTACCGACACTCGTTGA
Organism: Chloracidobacterium sp.; assembly: GCA_016706275.1. Classification (GTDB taxonomy): domain Bacteria; phylum Acidobacteriota; class Blastocatellia; order Pyrinomonadales; family Pyrinomonadaceae; genus OLB17. The sequence goes on from JADJJY010000001.1 coordinate 126,487, forward strand.
GCATTACGGCGAGCCATACGCCGATTCGAGCGCGATACCAACCTACTACGTCTCAAAAGAAACTCGCCAACACGTTACCGTCGCTCTAAATGGTGATGGCGGCGACGAGAGTTTTGGTGGCTATGAGCGATATGCGGCGATGCAGCTCGCAGAGTTATATCAGCGATTCCCCTCTTTGCTAAGAAAAGCGTTCATAGAAAAGCCCGTAGGCCTTTTGCCCTCATCTGAGTTAAAACGCTCGCGAATCCGGGACGTTCAGCGTTTTGTTATGGCCGCAAATCTACCGCGTAATGAGCGTTACTATTACTGGATGTCGAATATCAAAGACCGTTTCAAAGACGATCTCTACACCAGCGAGTTCAAAAATGCGACACGAGAAAATCGTCCATTTCATTTCCTCGAACAATGGTACAAACAAGCAAACGGCGCCGGGATGCTTGACGCAACGCTGTTGGCAGATCAGATGACCTACTTACCAAATGATCTGCTCGTAAAGGTAGATATTGCCTCGATGGCTAATTCGCTTGAGGCTCGCTCACCTTTTCTCGACCACAAAGTGATCGAATTTGCCGCAAGTCTTCCCGAGAATATGAAAATGCGGCGATTCCAAACTAAGTATCTGCTCAAAAAAGTCGCGGCTCGACTTGTGCCTAAAGATGTCATTTACCGGCAAAAAATGGGTTTTGGCGTGCCGATCGGTAAGTGGTTTCGCGGCGAAATGAAAGATTTTGTTCACTCGGTGCTGTTTTCCGAAAAAGCAATGAATCGCGGCATCACCGATCCGGTCGTGGTCAGGCAATGGATCGAGGACCACGAAACTGCGGTCGCCGATCATACACATCACATTTGGGCTCTGCTAATGCTCGAACTCTGGTTCCAGCGGTTCATCGACCCGCAATGAAAACAAACATAGACAATCAAGTTGTCGCCGGATTTGGCGACGAATGGGCCCGTTTCGATCAAGCTGGTCTAGATCGGTACGAGCTGCAAAAGATGTTTGATAACTATTTCAACATCTTTCCGTGGCATTTGGTCGATTCCGGCTCGATTGGTTTTGATCTCGGATGCGGAAGCGGCCGTTGGGCTAGTTTTGTGGCTCCACGCGTAGGAAAACTATATCTGTTCGATCCGAGCAACGATGCGTTAGAGGTTGCGAAACGCAACCTTAGTGACTCAACCAATTGCGAGTTTGCCCTAGCCGGGGCCGACGACATTCCGCTTGCCGATGATAGTTGTGATTTTGGATACTCTTTGGGCGTTTTACACCACATACCGGACACCGCGGCCGGCCTGCGGTCTTGTGTCAGCAAATTAAAATCCGGTGCCCCATTTCTGTGTTACCTGTATTATAGCTTTGATAACAGGCCTGTGTGGTTCCGTATGTTGTGGAAAATGAGCGATGTGCTACGGCGTGGCATCAGCTCCCTGCCAAACTCGCTGCGCTATCTATTTAGTCAGATCCTGGCAGCAATCGTCTATTTTCCGTTGGCAAAAACGGCTAAGCTCATGGAAACATTTGGGGTTAATGTCGAATATTTCCCTTTGTCGCAATATCGCAATAACAGTTTTTATGTGATGCGAAACGATGCGCTCGACCGTTTTGGCACGCGTCTCGAACGTCGGTTTTCAAAAGCGGAGATGCAGGTAATGATGGAGCGTGCCGGACTTGAAAATATAAATTTTAGCACGACCTCATTTTGGACGGCAATTGGCTACAAGAAATGAGTTTCAATGCGAGAAAATGAATTGCGGATAGTGATAAGATATCCTCAATAGTTTGGTGATCGACAACGATCTTCCCGCACGGTCGTATGTTCAGCTGCCCCTCGGTATTGAAAAATATCTGGCGCGGCGGTTCTGTCGGTCACCATCTTTTTTTCAACACCCGATGAAGATCGTCCGCATTATCGCCCGGCTCAATGTCGGCGGCCCAGCCCGTCACGTCGTTTGGCTGACCGAAAAACTACAAAATGACGAATTTGAAAGTGTTCTGATCGCCGGCACCGTGCCCGTCGGCGAAGAGGACATGGGCTATTTTGCCGCCGAGCATGGCGTTGAACCGATCTACATCTCCGAACTCAGCCGCGAACTGTCGCCAAAAGACATCATCTCGCTCTATAAAATATACCGCGAACTGCGCCGCCAAAAACCCGATATCATCCACACGCATACGGCCAAGGCCGGAACAATCGGCCGCATTGCAGCATTTATTTACCGCTGGATGACTTCACGAACACTGATCGGTAAGCCAAGGCCGGTTAAAGTCGTACACACATTTCACGGACACGTCTTTCACAGCTATTACGGAAAACTAAAAACAAGCTTCTTCATCTTGATCGAACAAGTCTTAGCAAAGTTTGCTACCAATAAGATAGTAGTCATAACTGAACAGCAATTCCGTGAGATAAATCAAGGTTATGGCGTGGGTTCTGAGGAACAGTTTGAGATAATACCGTTAGGGCTCGAATTAAAGGCCCTCGCCGAGGACAGCTATAGTCGGAATATTCTGAGAGCTCAGATCAATGCATCTGCTGATGACATCGTTGTCGGATTTGTCGGACGTTTGACCGAGATCAAAGACGTCCCTCTTCTGCTCAATGCCATCGCTTTATGCATAAACTCGGCGGATCAAGATATGCCTAGGCTGAAATTAGCAATCGTCGGCGATGGTAATGTTCGTGCGGAACTAGAAGGTCTCACTACCAAGCTCGGGCTAATCGATGTCGTCACGTTTTTGGGTAATCGTGAGAACGTTAACGAGCTTTTCGCCGGAATGGATATCGTGGCCCTCACCTCGAAAAACGAGGGGACGCCGCTTTCGCTGATCGAAGGAATGGCGGCGGGGAAACCGGTAATTTCAACAGCCGTCGGCGGCGTCGTCGATCTGCTCGGTAACCGAAAGGAAGAATTTGACGGTTTTGCTGTCTGTGTACGAGGTATTTCCATAGATAATGCTTCGGCGGAGAGTTTCTCGAACGGCTTGATTTATCTGGCGAAAGATGAAGAATTACGTCAAGGCCTAGCGGTCAATGGCCGCGATTTCGTTCAAAAACGATTCTCGGTCGATCGTCTTGTTAAAGATGTAAGCGCTCTCTACCGCAGTTTGACGAAAACCTGATATGCGATCATTTATTGATGCTTAGTTTTACCACAAATCCATTTGTCATCGGAGCGATCAGTCTCTCGATCGGCCTGCTGATGACGTTTGCGGTGCGGAGCTTTGCTACGCGTTTCGGCTTTGTCGCAAAGCCAAAAAGCGATCGCTGGCATAAGCGTCCGACGGCAATGCTCGGGGGCGTTGCTATATTTGCATCGACCACGATAGTTTATTTTTCGTTCTTGCCAATCACTGGCGAATCGCTAGTCGTTCTTGTCGGCAGCGCATTCTTGTTTTTGGTAGGGCTCATCGATGATCTGATCACTATCCGTCCGTATCAAAAGCTTATCGGCCAATTGATCGGGGCAGGGATATTGATTTCCTTTGGCCTAAAGTTACCGCTTACAGGGTATGAGATCATCGATATCTGGATCACCGTCTTTTGGGTCGTCGGCATCACGAACGCAATAAATCTGCTCGACAACATGGACGGCCTCGCCGCCGGCATCTCAGTAATCGCCGCGATCTCGCTGGCGGTAAATTTTGCTGCCAATGGCAGTATGGCCGAGGTCCTTTTTATCTCTGCATTTGTTGGTGCCCTGATTGGTTTTCTGGTGTTTAATTCAAATCCCGCATCCGTTTTCATGGGAGATTGCGGATCGATGTTCGTCGGCTTTTTTCTTTCCGGCTCGGTGCTGCTAAATCAGATCGGCGGACGCTCGCGGGGCATCGTCGCAGTCATTGCGGTGCCAGTTCTCGTTCTTTTTGTGCCGATCTTTGACACAACGTTTGTCACTATTTTGCGTAAGCTGCGCGGCCAACCCGCATCCCAAGGCGGGCGTGACCACACATCGCACCGACTTGTTGCTTTGGGCCTGTCCGAAAGATCTGCGGTCTGGATGCTCTACGCTTTTGCGATCTCGGCAGGAGTTTTGGCCTGGCTTGTCAGTCGACTCCAAAACACTCAGAGCATGGCCCTCATTGCTCTTTTTATAATCGTGCTCGTAATAATCGGCGTTTATCTTTCTAAAGTAAAAGCCTACGATGCCCGCGAAGAAGACCAGGCTGTCGGCGAAAACGCGATGTACGCATTTCTGGTAAATGTGTCGCACAAACGGCGTATTTTTGAGGTCTTTCTGGACGGATTTCTCATTACACTTTCGTACTACGGTGCGTTTGTCCTTCTTTTCGGGTCGTTCGAGCAAACTACCAACTGGGATCTCTTCCTCAAAACGCTGCCTCTGATAGTCCTCATTAAGTTGGCATCATTTTTGATGGTAGGCGTCTATCGCGGTCTCTGGAGATATACGAGTGTCGGCGACCTTATTACTTTTACAAAGGGTGTCGGACTCGGGTCAGTTTTGAGCGTTCTCGCCATTTTATTGTTATATCGATTCCAATATTTCTCGCGAGCTGTGTTCGTGGTTGACGCTTTGCTTTTGCTTTTGGCAGTTATAGGCAGTCGGATGGCATTTCGGCTGTTTAGGCAAATATTGCCAAACCAAGCAGTCAACGAGGGGCAAAAGGTGTTGATCTATGGTGCGGGTGATGGCGGCGAAATGGTTCTTCGCGAACTTAACAACAATCCCGAATGGCAGTATATTGCAGTTGGCTTTGTTGACGACGATCCGCTAAAGACAAATAAGGTAATGCACGGACTCAAGGTCTTTGATGGCAAAAGATCACTTGTCGAAATTTGCATGGAAAAAGAAATTTCCGAGGTCCTGATCTCGGCGAGAGACATAGGCCCTGAACGGATGAAAGAGATCCGCGAAGCCTGCCGCGAAGCAAACGTCACGCTTAAACGAGCGCATATTAAGATAGAACCGGTTGATTTCGGGTGATATCATAAGCAAAACGGAACAAAGCATTGCCGCACAAAATGTTAAAATTCGCTCCCCCGTACGGTCGTGTCGTAATGATAGCGACCGCTGTTCTATTTGTACTGGCAGCATATTTATTTGTTAAGTGGAATTTCGCCAACACTATCGCCTCAATGGTCGATACGACAAGACCCGAGGCAAAGATCATTGCCGACTGGCTCGTCGAGACTGCCCCAAACGACCCTGAGACCCATTACGCGGCTGCGATCGTCTACGAACGCACCTTTGAACCCGAAGATCTGACGCGTTCATTGGCCGAATATGAAACGTCGGTCGCCGTCGCACCGCACAACTATATCGTCTGGACCAACCTCGGGCGTGCCCGCGACCGCAGCGGCGACGTGGATGGTGCCGAAGCCGCTTTTGCAAAAGCGTTGGCCCTCGCACCCAATTACGCGTCTGTCCGATGGGCCTATGGCAACTCACTGATCCGACATGAAAAGACAGATGAGGGCTTTGCGATGATCGCAAACGCTGCAGCTTTTGACCCTAAATACGCAGACTCTGCCGCGTCGATATCGTTGCAGATATTGGGTGGTGACGTGGTACAGGCTCGCCGTCTGCTGGGAGACACCCCTGATACTAATGCCGCTCTGGCAAAGGTACTCGCGGCCGAAAGACGGTACGAGGAAGCCTTTGACGCATGGTCCCGGCTTAGCCTCGATGATAAGACCACAAGGTTTAAGGATATGAGCGTCACTCTTTTGGGCGTCGTGTCTGAGGCTAGAAAAATACGGATCGCGGCGGCTATGACAGGCGATATTTTTGGTGGAAATGGCGCAAAACCTGTGACGGGCCAGATCAGCAATGGTGGATTTGAAGATAGCCTAAAAATGCGCGGTGCCCAGGCTTTCGAGTGGAATATTGCCGAGGGAACTGACCCCCAGATCGGACTAAGCACGGCCGCGAAACGCTCAGGCAATTACAGCCTCTGGCTGACATTTGATTCGTTTGAGTCAAAGGCCTTTCGTTCGATCTTTCAAACCGTCGCAGTTGTCCCGGGAGCAACATACGAGCTCGAAGGCTTTTACCGGGCAGACATTAAATCTAAGGCCACTTTCAAGTGGGAAGTGATCGATCCGACCAATTCGGGTCGGATCGCTGTGAGCGATGATCTAACACTTGCCGGTGACTGGACTACGCTCAGGGTAAAATTTACGGTTCCTGAATCAACCGATGGCGTTTTGATCCGTTTTATACGCGAAGGCTGCGGAGTTGCAGCTTGTCCGGTCAGCGGCAAGATAGCTTTTGACGACCTTTCTCTAAAACAGCAATAAACATGACGAACGACAAAGCTAGAACAACTGAAAAGCCCGGCGTGATCGAAAACGTCACTGTCGGCAGCCAGTCATCCCGGCTTAGTTCGGTCATCTTTTTTTTGTTGTGCTTTGTTCCGGTATTTACAACGGTCTTATTTGGCGGCGTCGATAACACCACTTGGATAATCGTAACCATCTGCTGGCTGGCAATCATTTTGATGTGGCTGGTCGAAGCCTGGAGGGCAAAGGGACTGATATTTGAGTCAAGTTATCTACAACTGCCGCTGATCGGGTTATTGCTCATCGGGCTCATCCAACTCTTACCGTTCGGCTCAGGTGTAGGCGATGCCAGTATTGCTGTACCTGCAACAAATTCTCTCACGCTTGACCCAAACGGAACCCGATTTTTTCTTTCGCATCTGATCGTCTATATCGTCTTCTTTGCGGCGTGCCTGACCTTTATCAACAGCGAAAAGCGGCTAAGAAAAGTAGTCATTTTGGTTGTGATCTTTGGAGCAATCATGGCTTTTGTAGCTATTCTACTGCGGCTTGCCAGTCCGGATATGATCTATGGCCTGAGGAATCCAGGTCAGGCAGTACCATTTGGCCCGTTCGTCAACCAACATCATTTTGCCGCGTTCATGGAAATGACAGGCAGCGTGACGCTCAGTTTGATACTCGGCAAGTCCGCTCTGCAAGATAAAAGGCCGCTGTTTATGATTGCGTTAGCCGTCATGAGTATCGCGATCATTCTCACCAGTTCGCGGGGCGGCATGATCGCGTCTATCACCGTGATAACATTTGTATTGACAATGAATTTTGTCATTCGAAAACGCAGTGCGCGCAGTGATGAAGATAAAACCGAGGATCGCACATTGCTGCAAAAAGCCTTCACCTCAACTGCCATTGTCGGTATAATTTTGCTTTTGATCGGATCGGTTGTTTTCCTCGGCGGTAGTGACGCACTCGTCCGCGGCGTAACGATGGGAGCCGGTACTGACGACGTCTCAAATGGCCGGCTGCATTTCTGGTGGGTCGCTATCAAGATATTTCTTGACCATCCGATCCTCGGTGCAGGCCTAGACGCTTTTGGCGTAGCATTTACAAAACACGACACTTGGCACGGCATATTTCGCGTCGAACAGGCTCACAACGAATACCTGCAAATACTCGCCGAAACCGGTATCGTCGGCTTTGCCTGCATCGCGGCTTTTATCTATTTGTTGTTTAGAAAAGGGTTGAGAACCGTAGCAAATGCCGGCAGCGGATTTAGACAACATGCGGCGATCGGCGCGTTAGCCGGATGCTTAGGAATATTAGTCCACAGCTTTGTAGATTTTCCGCTGCGCACCCCCTCAAATGGATTTTTCTTTCTCTTACTAGTTGCTATCGCGACCGTCTCGGTAAAAACAGTGAGCGACGGCGACTCCCATCGACGAAAGAAACACCGCTCTACTTCACGTTCACAATAATGTCTTTCTTGCCGCAGGGTAACTCAAAGCTGACTTGATACGTCCCCGCTTTTGCGCTGATCGAACGCAACACAAATATCGCTCGTGACTTTACCGCCGCTATAACCTCACGTCGGACTGTAACATCATCCGGGCTCGTCGATGTCGCTTTGATCCCGTCCAAATCACTACCACCCTCAACTCCGATAATTACAGCCAGATCGCCACCCCGGCTCGCAAGCGTTACGATCTCTTCGCTCACGGTGATCGTGCAGCGTTTGATATCCCCGGCCGTTTCAGCGGATGTAGGGATAGTAATGATAACCGGAGGAAACAACTCTTTTGGTTTTTCCTCGCTTGGTTTTGGAGTTTCCTCAGGTGTCGGTGACGGAGTCGGCACCACCACAGGTTTTGTTTCCTCGGGTGCTGGCGTAGGTTCAGCCTTAACTTCTGGCGTCGATGTTGTTTCGGGCGTTGGTGACGCCGAAGGTTCGGTCTTTGGCGTTGGTGTTTCAACGACCACGGGAGCCGCCGGGTTTGGGCCGATCTTTTCCTCAAGGCCAGCTGTATTGCCGTTCACACGCTTGTAGAGAGCCTCGATAAAGGTATAACGAATGACATCGGGGCCGCCGCTTTTATAGACTTTGACATATGCATCCAGAGCCTCGGCATCTTTACCCGCCAGCGACAATGCCGCACCTAGCCGCCACATACTCGACCGCCACCACGCACTATCGACCGGCAGCACACCGACGGCACGCTTGAGCCGCAAAACGGCATCTGCCGGATTTTCCATCTGAAAGGCAGCCCACCCGCTGATTTCTTCGATCTGTCCGCGCAGGATCGACGACAATGTGGCCCGCGGCACTTCCGGCACCTGAATGTATTCGCCCTTAGACGCCGCCAGCCCGCGTGCATCGTATAGCTCACTACCCATGACAGCCACAGACGCGTTCGGCACGTCAAGCCCGGCATCAACGCCTCCCGCCGCCGCTTTGGTTAGCTCAAGCACCTTTCCCAACGCTATTTTCTTTTCCAACAGCTGCGACGCGGCAAATATCTGGCGATGTACGCGCATCTTGTCTTCGCCGCGAACAAATTCATCCGCCAGCTTGGCCGCCGCTTCCGGGTTAGGTTGGGCGGCGTCTAGTGTTTGTTTTAATTCGAGTAACGTCGTGAGCCGTGCCGCATTTTCGGGATCGTCAGCGGCCGTCGGGGCAAAGATGCTTGCCCGCCGCTCATAGCCGATGAGCTCAGAAAAATTCTTCGCTTCACGCGTAATGCGTCCACCAAGCTTGGTCTGGAGCAGGCCATCTTTGATCGAAAAGTTTCGAACCAACACATCAGCCGCCTCGCGGTAATATCCCGCCGCAAGCCTTGCGGACGCCATCTCGTATTCCACCGTCGGAAAATTACCATATTGCCGGGCCCCTAGCATTGCCTTTTCCGCATCGGCCGGCCGCCGCTGGATAAGCAGACCGCGTGCGAGCGCTAAATGCGACCAAATAAATCGCGGATCCGCTGCGATGGCTTTGGCTGCAAGATCGACAGCCTTTTCGCCCTCTTTATTTGCCGCATACCAATACGCCGCACTCGCCAGCAAAATGACGTTGCCCGGATTTACCTCAAGCGATTTTGCGAGTTCAGTCTCGGCATCGGCACGCTTTCCCGCGTCAAATAAAGCAAGTATCAACCCCGTTTGTGCGGGAACATTGTCGGCCTCTTTAGCGAGAATTTCTCGATAGAGCGTCACAGCTTCGTCCGCTTTCCCGGCGGCCCTGTCCATCTCGGCCAGCCCGCGTCGTGCTGTCAGCGAGTCGGGCTCAAGCTCCAACGCTTTTGCGTACGCGACCGCCGCGTCCTCTAATTGGAAATCGATCCGGTTCGCGAGTCCGAGCGTCTGATACGCCGCTGCCGAATTTGGAGCAAACGCGATCACCTTCGCTGCGATACGTTTCGCCTCAGAGCCATTTTCGATGCTCATATAAAACGCCGCGATTTCAAGCATCTGTGCGGCATTTGCGTCAGCCTTGTCCTCAAGAATTTTGACGATCTCGATGGCTTCACTACGTTTGCCGCGAAAATAAAGATTCGCCCCAACCTTTGACAACGTGTCGGCCCAAAGCTTATCTCCTATGGGTTTTGGAGCATCGGTCACTGCGGCTTTAAAAAAAGCGGCTGCAGCATCGAGATCCTTAGAGTCGATCTTTTCGTTGCCAAGCTCACCTCTCGCCGTCGCGATCAGCTCAAGAGCCTCGCCACGTCTGGCCGATTTGGGATACGTCTCATTAAATTTTTGCAGGGCCTTTATCCGCTCCGCTGCGCTCTCGATGGCGACAGCTTTATCGAATGCCGTTTTTTCGTCCGGCTTTTTTGTCGGTGTTACCGTTGGCTTTGGTTTAGGCTTTAAAGGCGTGGGCTTCGGTTTTGCGGTCTGGGAAAACGCTGAAAGTGACAACAGCAAAAATAGAAAGATGGTCGTCAAAGATCTCATAAAAACTCTCAAATACTCGCCGCTGATGTAAAAATAATACCACGAAATTGCCTTTCGGCTCTGCCCGCCGTATCCTCGCATCTATGACCGAACTCGATCAGGTATGGTCCCGGATGCTCACCGACTCTGCCGAAAAGGCGGATGCGACGGGGCGCGAACACGTCGCCGCCTACCTCCGCTTGCGGGCGACGAACGACGCGATTCGGCGTAATGGCGTCGACTGGCTCTTTGACACCGTGATCGAGATCGCCGGGCCCGCGATGGGCGGCCACGATCCCGTCCTCGTCGAGCGCGAAGAGCCGCACAGTTTTACTCGCGGCAATTCGACGATGACCGGTGCCGTGCTCCGTATTCGTCAAGGTGTAAGATGTCTGACGGTCGAGGCGGGTTGGGCGCGTCTTCCCGCCGACGGCATCATGCAAAAAGGTGCGCTCGCCTACGCCCGCATCGCGCATTTTGGTATGCCAAAACATACCGCCGAGATCCGGCTCGTCCACGGCGAAGAGTTGCCCGCTTGGCTCGACGTTTCTGACACTGCCATCGACAGCGGCCATCTGCGTCAGCATTTCGACATCTTCCTCGGCGCGTAAAAACGCGCTTTGTTTCACGGCGAGATGTGAGGTAACATTATAAGTTGACCTTGATATACGGGAGACATTCGAACAGTGATACCAGATCTTGATAAATTGATAGAGTTACAAGTTACCGACACCAACCTCCGCAGGTTGAAAAAGTCGATAGAAACAGCAGAAGCCAGGCGTGCCGAGATCGAACAAGAGTTTGAACAGCACGCCTTTTCTATTCGAGAGATACAAAACCGGCGCGACACGCTAAACGCAAAACGTGCCGACGCCGAAAAGCAGATCGCGGAAAACAAGACCTATCTCGAGCGTGCCGAGCGCAACCTAAAACACGCCCAAAACTCAAAAGAGTACGAGACCGCCATGCGCGAAACCGACGCTCTGCAAAAGCAGATCGGGGCGTTTGAGACCCAGATCGTCGAGGTCTTGGAAGAGGTCGAGGGCGTCGAAAAAGAGCTGGCCGAACGCGCCGACGAGATCAACACTCTCGACGCCAAACGTGCCGAGGCGCTCAAAGAATTTGACGCTCAGATCGCCGCTCACAATAAAGAATTTAAGACCGAGACCGGCCACCGCGAGACCGCATTTGCGACCTTGCCCGAACGCCTCGCCGCTATTTACAATCGCCTTGCCCAACGCAGCCGCGACGGCATCGCCGTTGCCGAAGTCGTAAACGGTTCGTGCAGCGCATGTTACGTTTTGCTCCGCCCGCAGGTCCAGGTCAACGTCAAAAAAGGCGACGAGATCATCACCTGCGAAAATTGCACACGCATCATGTATATCCGCGGCCGCGAATCCTCCGAAGCTTCAGCTTAGTCAGAACCACCTGCGTGAGCGGGTGGGTTCTTTCTCAGTTTGGTTTTCTAAGGCAGCTATTATGAAAAGACAACTTTCCATAACATTTCTCCTAATATTCCTAGCGCTTTCCGCCGCCGCCCAAAAAACCAACGAAGATATCCAAAAACAGATCAAGTCGCTCAAGGCCGAAAAACAGATCACGCTGACCTTTGACGGAGGCAGCACAAAGATCATGGCCATCGCCGACAACTTTGCCGACTCCGAAGCCAAGTCCGCCGGCATCCAGGCGATGAATTTCGGCATGGCTTTCAACTACGCCGGCAAAGACCTCGCCGCACCGCCCGAGACCATCAATTTTACGTTTTGGGTAATGAGCAAAAAGCCAAAATTTGGCGACGCACACGCGTGGAAAGCGACCATCGGCACCGAAACCCTCGACCTCGGCGACGCCCGCTACGCCGCCAAAACTAACGAGAATATGGAGTATCTCAACTTCAAATTAACCCGCGACGACCTCGCCAAGATCGCCAATTCCACCGGTAAGATCGCTCTAGGAACGGCAAATTTTACCTTCACCGCGTCACAGCTCACGCTGCTAAGAAACATCATCGCGGTTTCTGATTCTCACTGACAACTGGCCACTGACAACTGCTTTATTTCGTCCATTCGTCGGCTGTGTGGACATCGACTTTGACCGGGACTTTTGAGACAAATTCGGCACCGGCACGGAGCATTGCGGATTCGAGCGTCGCTGCGGTCTGGTCAGCGTCTGCGGCATCGCACTCGACGACGATCTCGTCGTGGACAATGTTCACGAGCTTTGCCGATGTATCACGGATATCGTCATGGAGCAGCCGCAGGGCACGTTTGAGGATGTCGGCGGATGTGCCCTGGATCGGCATATTCTTAGCGTAACGCTGTGCCGAGCCTAAGGATGAACGGTCGTTCTCGTCAAAGTTAAACCTCGCCAGCCGCCCCGAACCCGACCGTGTCGAACGCTCGATCTTTACATTGTTTGCCGCCGTCCGCAGCCAAGCGTCCATCTGTGGATAGGTCGCAAAATAGCGCCGCAGAGTGTCCTCGGCCTGGGTCTGCGTGAGGCCCGTCATCGACGCAAACCGCGATGCTCCGATGCCATAGACGACGCCAAAATTGAGCCGCTTCGCAAACGAACGCTGGTCTGGCGTGACGTCTGCCGCTTCAATGCCAAAAACCTGAGCGGCGGTCGCAGCGTGGAAATCCTGGCCCGAGACAAACGCTTCGATAAAATTTTTATCGTCCGAAAAATCCGCCAGTATTCTCAGCTCAATCTGCGAATAGTCCGCGATTACCAGCTTTTTGCCCGCCGGGGCCATAAAGCAGCGGCGATATTCTGCCTCGTGCGGTATCTGCTGCAGGTTTGGATTTGAGCACGAAAAGCGCCCTGTCGGCGCTCCGATCTGGCGAAAATCGGCATGAATGCGTCCGGTAGTGGGCTCGATAAACTCGAGAATGTTCTCGCCAAAGCTTGATGACGCTTTGGCCACCGTGCGGTATTCGAGTAGCTTTGCAACGGCCGGATACTTTTCGGCCAGCGGCTGCAATTGCCACGCCCGCGTCGTGTCCGGCATCGGTATCCCGAGCCCGACCAGCGCATCCGTCACCTGTGCCTGGCTGTCAAGATTGATCTCAGGCCGGCCAAACAGCGACGCCTGGGCAACACCCGCCGACAGCATATCCTGCAACTCGTCGCCAAACTTTGCCTGCGCCGTCTTCATCTTGTCGAGCTGCTCACGCCAGCGTCCGGTGTCGAGATAGATGCCGTTAAGCTCCATCTCGGCGATCGGCACGACACATTCGTTTTCAAGTTTTAGTGCTCGGGTCAGTTCGTCCGTGGCGATACGCTCATCGAGCTTGGCACGAACCTCCGGCATGATCGCCGCATCGCGGGCAGCATATTCGACCTGCGAATGCGACAGCTCCGCCGCCGCCCAGTCGCTGACCTGTTCACTTTTATCCAGCGTCTGCCCGAGAAAAAACTGCACCACATCCGCAAGCCCATGCCGCCGGTCACCATCGCCCGCCGACACGAGAAGGCTTGCTAGGTACGTGTCATAAACATTGCCAACCTCGCACCCCAGATGATGCCGCACCCACTTGGTATCAAACTTTGCATTATGCGCGATCTTGACCTGTTTGGTGGACGCGAGCAACTCACGCAGCGGGGCGAGGTCCGGATTCGTCCGCAGATCGCCCTTGTCTTTGAACGGTTTGAGATCAATGACCTTAGTATTCTGACCGTCGCTTAGCTGCACCAGACGCAGATCGCCCTTATACGGATCGAGGTCCGTCGTCTCAACGTCAAAGCCAAGATACGGCTCGTTTTTTAGTTCGTCACAGGCTTTCTGCAGCGACGCGCCATCGCTAATAAGCTGAAAATATATTTCCATTTCGCGTTAATTAGTACTTATCTCGATTGTATCACCGCCGTGCCCACGGCAAAGTATTTGGAATTTATGTTTACAATAAGTGACTGGTTTGTTTATACTGACATCAGTTTGCCGCGTCAGCGCTTATGTCGCTGGTTTGAAAAGCAGCAGCCGTCAGATAGATCTCATAGTGAGACAATGAGTTAACAAGATCAAGATTTTACGGGTCTGAGCACGTTTCCTAAATCGAAATAGGTGCTCCCCGAGGCGAAAAAGCGAAGTCGCTATTCGCGTGACAGAGATTCCTGCGTGAACAAATTTCAATACTTGTCTATTTGGAAACCAATTCCAAACCCAAGCTATAAAACCAATCCGCATGCGACCTCTCTACCGATCAAGCTAACTCCGTAGTCTTTTCTCGAGAACAATTACATCCGATAGCGCCTCTGCTTTCAAATAACGGCAAAGCTGTAAATTTGATGGTTTTAAGGATGATATATCTATGTCTAAAGAGATGATTGTGAGTTGTAACGGGCGCGAAAAAAAGATCGCGATACTCGACAACGGTAAGGTTACAGAATTTTATATCGAACGCGGCGAGGAAAACTCGGGCGTCGTCGGTAATGTTTATAAGGGCCGCGTGATGCGCGTCCTGCCCGGTATGCAGTCGGCGTTTGTCGACATCGGATTAGAGCGCGATGCGTTTTTGTATGTCTCAGACTTTTTCGACGAAGAAGAAGAGATCGAACGCATCGTAATGGAAAAGGGCAAGAAAACCTCTGTCGAAGAAGCCACGCGTGAGGTCAACGAACGGATCGACCGCAGCCGCATCGAGCGCGAAAAGCAAATGGAATCTGTCCAGGAGCTTGCCGAACCGCTCACCGAAACGAATGGCGACAACGAACCGGACATCGACGCACCTGGTGTCGAAGCCGCTCCTGCGGCTCAAGAAGAAAAACCCGAGCGCAGCAAACGCACCCGTGGCGGACGCGGACGCAAAGACCGCGTCGAGGAACCCCAAGCAGAAACCGAGCCCGCACCGGTAATCGAGATCGATTATGACAACTCCGGCTTTGAGCGGATCGCTGATGATGATGACACCGGCGATATGTTTAAGGATGCCTATCGACAGGAAGCGATCATTGACCGCGTCCGGGCGGTCGAGTTTGATATGGAAAGCATCGCTACAGCTGAGGTTGGCACGTTGCTCGCCGAGGTCGCGGGAGATGCCGGCGGCTTTGAACGCATAGCCGACGAAGAAGACGAAGCACCTGCCAAGGGCAAAAAGGCAAAGTCCACGACCGCAAAGAAGCCGGCTGCAAAGGCAAAGGCTCCGGCAAAGAAGCCTGCCGCAAAAAGTAAGACTGCCAAAGGCAAAAAAGCTAAAGCTGACGAGGTTCTCGAGGATGCCGAGGCAAGCCTGAAAGCATCTGATGAAACTGCCGAAATGGCCGTCAGACGCGGTGGCCGTGGCCGTCGTCGGGGCGGCAAGCCAAAGGCAAAGGAAGCTGGAGACGATTCTGTTGAAACAATTGATGGCGAGGAATCGGCAGAAATAGCTGACACCGACACCGAAATCACCGAGGTTGCTGAAACTGTAGAAGAAGTTCCTGAAACAGATAACGAACCCGAAGCTGACTCGGAAACCGCTCCTGAAAGCAGCGATGCTGCCGAGGAAAGCTCAGACGAAGAAAAGCCCCGTCAGGACGAACGCCCCGACCGTGAGGGCCGCAGTCGCGGCGGACGTGGTCGCGGTGGTCGCGGACGCGGCAATAAAGCTACAAACGATGAGCCGCCCGCGGACGACCAATCTGCCGAAAAGTCAGATGACGAACCGCGTTCTGACGATAGGGCATCAAATGATCGCCCGTCGCGTGACCGCTCACAGGACCGTCAGTCAAACGACCGGCCGTCGCGTGACCGTTCACAGGATCGCCCTTCGAACGACAGACCGTCGCGTGACCGCTCACAAGACCGTCCTTCGGAAGATCGCCCATCGGGTGACCGTCCATCCGGCGATCGCCCGTCCGGTGACCGTGACCGCGGGGGCCGTGGACGTAATGATCGTGGACGTGACCGCGGGCCTCAGCCGACGATCTCAGATCTGCTAAAAGAGGGCCAGGAAATTCTCGTCCAGATCGCCAAAGAGCCCATCGCAAAGAAAGGTGCACGCATCACTTCGCACATCGCTCTACCGGGCCGATTCCTCGTGTATATGCCGACGATCGAGCATCTCGGTGTTTCGCGTAAGATCGAATCGTCGAGCGAACGCAGCCGTCTGCGGGGCATGCTCCAGCGTATCCGTCAGGATGTCGCGATCACGACGGGCGGATTTATCGTTCGCACGGCCGGCATCGGCATTTCCGAAGAAGATCTCAGGAACGACGCCAAATTCCTCGTCCGCACATGGGCCGATGCCAAAAAGGATTCCGAAAAACGTAAATCACCCGCGATCGTCCATCAGGACCTCGATCTGGTCCAGCGTTTGCTCCGCGATCAACTTTCCGAAGACTTTACCGCTATCCGCGTCGACAGCGAAGAGGAATATCTTCGCACCGTCGAGTTTATGAACCGCATGGCGCCCAAGATGGTCAACCGCGTCAAACTCTACACCCGCGACGAGCCGATCCTCGAAGCGTTTGGCGTTCAAGAGGAGATCGACAAGGCTCTGAAACCACGCGTTTGGTTGAAATCCGGCGGCTATCTCGTGCTCAATCAGACCGAGGCTCTCGTTGCGATCGACGTCAATACCGGCAAATTCGTCGGCAAAGGCAACGCCCGTCTCGAGGACACGATCACCCGCACCAATATGGAAGCGGTCGATGAGATCGCCCGTCAGATTCGCTTGCGCGACCTCGGCGGCATCATCGTGCTCGACCTGATCGACATGGAAGACCGCCGCAACCGGCACAAGGTCTCACAGGCTCTGCAAGAGGCTCTGTCGCATGACAAATCGCCGACCAAGGTGCTGTCGTTCAACGATTTTGGCCTGATCATCATGACCCGCAAACGCGTCAAACAGTCGCTCGAACGCACAATGTGCGCCCCGTGCGAATACTGCGAAGGCGCCGGCTGGGTCAAATCGCCGGTCACTATTTGCTACGAGATCCTCTCCGAGGCTCGACGCCTGTCCAAACAGGTCGATGATGTCCGGCACACGACGATCCGCGTTCACCCCGAGGTTTCCAAAGCCCTCCGCACCACCGAACGCGAAGTGCTCGAAGAGATCGAGGCTCACCTCGGCAACGTCGATGTCACCGCCGACAAGCATATCCACCAGGCACAGTTCGACTTTGCCTTTATTTAATAGTGAACAGTGAATAGTTGAGGAATTGGCGGCCACATGGCCGCCTTTTTTCCCCTTATAAATAAGTTGACAACTATCCTAGTTGATAGTATAGTCTAAACGATGGGTTCCGAGCTTGTTCATTTTGTTGAATCACCGGGCTTTACAAGACGGATCGATAAACTCGCTTCGTTAGATGTGCTTTTTTCATTACAAAACGAGTTGGTCCGGGATCCTGAACTCGGCGATCTAATGCAGGGATGCGCCGGAGCACGGAAGGCACGTGTTGGCGATAGGACCACTGCAAGAGGTAAGAGCGGCGGTTTTAGGTACGTTTACGTTTATATAGAGATCGCGGGAACGATATATCTGATCCATTTTTTTGGCAAGAACGAAAAGGCAAACCTTTCAAAGGCAGAACGAAACGAGCTTGCGAAGTTGGTCAAGATATTAAAGGGGCTGTATGGCGAAAAAAACTGAAAAGATGAATGAGTTTTTCGAAGACCTTAAAGCTGGTCTTCAATCGGCTATCGAACACGCCGAGGGCAAGCGGACGGATATGCGGACCACAACTCTCCCGCGTCCTCCTAAGGAACTGTCGGCTAAAGAGATCGTAAAGGTGCGTAAACAACTCAACGTCTCTCAGGCGCTGTTCGCGAGATATCTCAATATCTCACCCAAAACAGTCCAGTCATGGGAACAAGGGCACGGAAAACCAAACGGCGCAAGCCTAAAGCTGCTGTCGATCGCAATGAAAAACCCCAAGATATTTCTCGAAGCATAGGATTAGGAGGATCGCAGACTGACCCCATTCGTCTGTGGCTCTCCTCCTGCCCGAGGAGGAGTGGCAGTCCCGACATCCTTTATCGGGACTGACGAGGTGGTGGGAGCGCCGGCACCGAGTCATTTCTCAAACCCGAGCTCAACCACAACGGCATCCTGATACTCGACCTCAACGAAACCATCCGCGTAACCCGAGGCCGCAACCCCGGCCACGGCTGGAAACCCGACCCGCGTGAAAAGTTTGATTAACCATCTAAACCGTACGGATTTCCCATGGAACGAGACCGGCCTCACATTTGGTACCAATCGCGGTCGCGGGCGAAGTCGCATTTATGTACGATATATAGAATCGTGAGCCGAACCGACCCACTTATTTATACTTGATCGTGAAAAGTTCAGGATGACCTGACATTTGTCTGAGGCCTTCTAGAAAATAAAAGCAGGCCGACGCAAAAGCATCTGCTCCCGAATCAATGAGAGAAATGACGTGTTCGACGGTATCATCAGGTCGATGATCCGGTTGAGCCGCTTTTGCGAATACGAAGTTCCATTCAAGCTCATCAGCGAAGTCGAAGTAAATCGAGTCTACTTTTTCGGATTCAACCGAAAGATAATTGTACTTACCAAGCTCGATTGTAGTTAGAGCTTCTTTTGTCGATTTGTCATCTGAGTCTAGATGGAACGCAACGTTATTTCTCATAAGTTGCAGGACCTTTCTGTCATTTTTATACGAAGGGCCTATAAGCTCCATACACATCGAGAAAGAGCCCTTACTCGCGTATTTTAAGGATAGGCTTTCCAATAAAAGGAATCCCTCATACAGGTATCCCCCTGTAACCAAAGTCGACCGAAGTAACTGACGTTTCGCCACACTTGAAGTCTGTCCCATATAGTCGTGGGTTACACGCCTCGAAAAATTGACTGCGTTCATTGCACGCCCAACCTTCAAACTGGTAAGGAAGTGCGGATCATCACGTAAAATGTTTAATGCATTAGCGCGCAATTCTACATACATGGGATACTTCGCTTCCGGAAGACGCTTCTTACGCCGCGTGGCTGCAACCTTTTTAGATCTTTTACTTCGAGAGACGGGCATGTTTAATCATTGTCTCCATCGTTGAAAATGTATCAACCCTTAACGGAGAATCGGGGTCAGGCCTGCGATATTGCGATTTTTTGAATTTCGGTAGAGAATTGCAGAATCGCGGGGTCTGACCCCAATCCTTTTCCAATCCCATTTTTGCTACCAAGTCGGTCGCAACCTGAACTCCTGCTACCATTAGAAGCAACTGCGGCCAGCTCCTCGGCCTACACAAATCTTTCCCGTGCCGTAGTTCATGTAGAATCCCGTTCCCGCATTATACGTCCATGGATTCATGTTCTTGTCTAAACCATTCATTGAGCCATCTTGCCGAATTGTTGTCTTCCAAATTGAACCAGTGCGGGCATTCATTCCGTTAACAACTGTCGAACCATCGTATTGACGTGTCCACGTGTAATTGTTACCGCTAGTTGCATCGAATGTTGAACCAGAACGATACTGCACCGAAGGTGGTTGAGAAAAATACGGGCTAAATAGTAAGTACGGATCGGTAGCGATAGGGGCCTGCCGTGACCTATCCACTACGATTGAGTCGAATCGACGGGTAATTGGCTCGGATGTGGTGGCTCGAATGCATCTACCTGCCTGAAATATGAACCCGTCTTCACAGATAATTATATCGCCAAAATACCTACCATTGGCCATTAATGGAAGGACGTCACAACTGCCGTCGACCCTTCTATATCCGTCGTCACACACGAGCAGCGAGCCGAGGTAGCGACCGTTGGTGACTGAAGGCAAACTTTCACAACTACCAGAAACCCTTCGATATCCGTCGTCACACACAAGCAGCGAGCCGAGGTAGCGACCGTTGGTGACTGAAGGCAAACTTTCACAACTACCAGAAACCCTTCGATATCCGTCGTCACACACAAGCAGTGAGCCGAGGTAACGCCCGTTAATGACCGACGGTAAAACCTCACATCTGCCGCCGACATTTCTGTATCCGTCGTCACACACAAGCAACGAGCCTAGGTAGCGACCATTAGTGACCGACGGTAAAACCTCACATCTGCCGCCGACATTTCTGTATCCGTCGTCACACACAAGCAACGAGCCTAGGTAGCGACCATTAGTGACCGACGGTAAAACCTCGCATCTGCCGCCGACATTTTTGTATCCGTCGTCGCACACAAGCAATGAGCCCAGATAGCGACCATTCTCAACGGGACGATCTTGGCAAATTCCGGGTAAGGCAAAGCCGCTTATGATCACCACCGTTAACAGGAAAATACTTTTCATTGCACGCCTCCGATAGACCCGACCGCCAATTTTTCTTTGCCGCAATTTAGCATTAAATTAGTTGGCTTTGCAAGAGGAAAGACCTCGTCTGGTGACGAGGCCTTTACCGTTTCAGCCGGATTACTTACGCCAATGTCCCAGTACCCATTCCCATTGACGTCGCTCATAATCATAACGCCAATGGGCTTTAACCCATTCGTTCTTGCCCAAGGGCCGAATTGTCTTCATATTCTGAAGCCGGTCCAATGGCTTGGGTGGTTTGGGTGGGTGAATTTTCTTCAATTTCCATGGGTTCATCATATTATTTAATCTCCTCTAGTTTCTTTACGGCGACAAAACCGCTAGACAGAACCCCAGAAACAGTGCTAATTTATAGCTGGAGTTGTTTTTTGAATTCCATCTAGTGAGTACCGGGAGCGGGGTTCGAACCCGCAATCCTTGCGACAGGCCACGGTTTTCAAGACCGCTGCGTATACCAATTCCGCCACCCCGGCTTAAGTTAACAGGTGCCTACTGTCGTTACCGCGACGTGGGCACTTGTTGTCTGCGTCATGCATCCCCTCCTTCGAGATAATTTAGCCCTTCGGCTGTCAAATAATAAAGTCCATCCTCCCGCTGTTCTGCACGACCTGCCTGCTTGAAACGGCTGATTGTGTTGTGTACGTATGCAGGCGTGATCTGTTTACCTCCTTCGATGTCGCGGGCGACCTGCAACAAACTCCTTGCGTTGACTCCGCGACCCGCCGAGTTTTCGCTAGCCCATAATTCAACAATGAACCTGGTCTTGTTGAATGTAGGTGTCGGCTCTGGGGTCGGGAATCGCACCGATTCGTGATCCTCGACCGAACGAGTATTTTGAGCGACAGGGCGACCGTGTCCGATGTCGATTCTGCGTTGGGCTTGTACTCTTAGCCGAATATCGTCAGGTTCCGCCAAATCCCTTCGGCGAACGATTTCTCGAAACTCTGAGAGTGCAGCAGTATCCCGTTCGACCTCGATTTCTGCTTCGAGGAATCGGCGTAAGTTGACGAACCGATTACGCACGGAGTCGAATGCTCCCTGTGCCTTTTCAAGATTCGCCTGCTCTTCGTCAACCTGAGTCCTCAATTCCTTTAATCGTTCTAAATTCGACCGTAAATAATCTTTCATAGTAATAAGAGAGTATCATAAGATGGTATCATTTGTCAATAGTAAATCTATCCACCTATCTATCCATCCACCTATCCATTATACATCTTGTATCATCCAATGCAAGGAGGCCTCGTCAAAATGACGAGGCCTCCTTCGCGAGCACGTAAAAATATCAGTTTCAAAAATATCGGGGTTAGGTTTGCGATTCTGCGGCGGCGGGTCAAACTGCCGTCAATTCCACGACTTCTTCGCGTCTTTGATGTTCGCGGGTTTGGCGAAGATCGAGTCGGGGATCGATTTGTTGAATTCGATCGATTCGTAGTTGATGCGGGATGAGGGTTTGCCGGCGGTCCAGTGGTCGATGATGTAGGGTGAGCGGATGCCGCCGGTCTCGACAAACTGGGCGTAGCGGTCCTCTTCTTTGACCTCTTCGCCGTCGGCACCCAGGCGTTTGTACATGGCTTTTTGCGGCAGGCCGTCGTCGGAGGCAAATTCAAATTCGACTATGAGGCCGTCGCTGTAGGTAAGTTTGATCGCGTCGTTTCGTTTGCCGAGCGTCGCGGGGCGTTTGCCGATATAGGCAAGCTCGGCGGTGCCTTTCCAGTGCCCCCGCAGCAGATGGTCGAGACTCGTGCGGATGGCCTGTTTGAAATTTGCGACCTGCGTTTCGGTCTGGACCTTGATGACATCCTGATCGCCGTCGTACACCCAGCCCGTATTGCCGGTGTTAACCTGGATGAGATGCGAACCGCCGCCCCTGAATTCGGCACGCTCTTTATCGGGAAAGACCATCACGTCGACAAACGCCTGAAACGAGACGACCGCTCCCTCTTTTAAAACGCTGTATTTACCACGCCCCACCAACGAACGCACCTGTAAATAACGCTCGCCGCCGACGGCCTGGACCGCCTTGGCAATGACCGCCTCGGCTTTTTCAGTTTGCGGATCTTTTGGCGTAGTTTCTTGTCCAGCCGCCGTGCAGACGGCTATCGCAACGAGAACACAGAGATTTATGAGACGAAGGTTTTTGGCGGTCATAATAAAAAGGCTTTGCCGATATTTTATCAACAAAGCCTTTGATGCGGTAATTTTCGTTCGGGTTTGAATCTTAGAGAACCACCCCGGCCGAAGCGGCCACCCCTCCTTCGTAAGGAGGGGAGCTCGAAATCTAGTTAAGGCTAAAAACCTCGCCGGGTTTGACCGTCAGTTCGCCATCGGCTACGTCGACGACAAATTTGATCGCTGCTTTCCACTCGTTGGTGATCGGCAATTTTACCTTTTGATCGATGTGGCGTTTTAGGAAACGGGCGCCGTACGTCTGGCTAAAGCCTTTTTCGGTCAGCAGATCGAGTGCGGCTTCGGTTACCTCGACGATCTTGCCTTGGCGCTCCATATTTCGCTGGATCTTGGCGATGTAGAGCTTTGCGATCTCGCGGACCTCGTCCATCGTGAGCGGTGCAAAGATGACGATCTCGTCGATGCGGTTGCGAAACTCGGGCGTGAACCGCTCTTCGGCGGCTTTCATCACGTCGCCGCGGATCTGTTTCATACTGCCGAGCGATTTCTGGCCAAACCCAAGCGGCTGCTCGTATTTTTTGAAATTACCCGAGCCGAGATTTGACGTCATGATGACGATCGCATCGGACAGGTAAACCTTTTTACCGCGTCCGTCGGTGATCCAGCCTTCGTCAAAAGCCTGGAGGAAGATGTTCATCAAATACGGCGAAGCCTTTTCGACCTCGTCGAGCAGCAACACCGTGTAAGGATTGTCGCGAAGCTGCTCGGTGAGCAAACCGCCGCGTTCACTGCCGACAATGCCGCGGGGCATACCGATCAGCTTTTCAATACCGATGGTGCCGTCGCCGTACTCAGACATGTCGATGCGAACCATCTTGCTCTCGTCGCCAAACATAAATTCGGCAACTGCTTTGGCAAGCTCGGTCTTTCCGACGCCTGTCGGGCCGAGGAAAAGCAGCACGCCATCCGGCGCGTAATGATTTTCTTTGAGCGGGCCTTTGTTGAGACGCAGGCGTTCGGCAACCGCACGGACGGCGTCGTGCTGTCCGATCACACGCTCGCCGAGATCGGCTTCCATAGCCGAAAAACGGTCGGACGTGTCGCGATAGATCATGTCCTTAGGAATACGCGATTCCTGTGAAATGACGTCAATAATATGCTCCGGCCGCACGATCATATCGGTGAGTTCACCGATCTCGACCTTGACCGAAGCCGTGTCGAGCCAACCGATCGCCTTGTCCGGCAGGTGGAGATTGCGGATGTATTTTGGCGACATCTCGAGAGCCATATTAATGGCCTCGTCCGAGATCGTGACCGAGTAATTTTTCTCAAGCCGCGGCCGCACGCCGAGCAGGATCTCTTTTGTCTCGTCGATGGTCGGCTCGGCGACATTGACCAGGCGAAAACGCCGGGCTAGAGCCTCATCGTCGCTAATGTATTCTTTGTATTCCGTGATGGTCGTCGCACCGATGATCCTCAGTTCGCCGCGAGCGAGCGCCGATTTGAACATATTGGCCGCATCCGACGTCGTCCCCATCGCCGCACCGGCACCGATGATGGTGTGGGCTTCGTCGATGAAGAGGATGATGTTGTCTTTTTCTTTGACCTCGTCGATGATGCCTTTGATACGCTCCTCAAACATTCCGCGAAGCATAGTTCCGGCAACAAGTCCGCCCATCTGCAGCTGCACAATGTGCGAATCGCGCAGACGTGCCGGGACCTTTTCCGGCTCAAGCTCGATAAGACGCGCGAGGCCCTCAACGACAGCAGTTTTCCCAACACCGGGTTCACCGACAAGCATCGGCGAATTTGACCGCTCGCGGTGCGACAGGATCTCGATCATCTGACGGATCTCTTGGTCGCGGCCGATGGTCGGAGGGATCTTGTCCTGACGGGCCATCTTGTTCATCGAGACGCCAAAATGACGCAGGAAACTAGGCAGCTCGTATTTTTGCCGGACGCGTTCCTCTTCTTTTTCACGCTTACGGATACGCGTGCGGGCACTCTGGGCAACCTCTTCGGACGGCACTCCCAAATTTTGCAGCACGTCGTTCAGCACGCTGCGTTCGTCGTTTGATAGGACGTAAAAAATATCGGCGGCATCGATGACGCGGCGGCCCTGCGAACGGGCACGATCCATCGCGCGCTTAAATAGTTCAGTCGTCTCCGGCGCAATACGATAACCTTTGCCGCTGTGCTGGCGGCCGTCTTCCATTCGTTTTTCGATCAGCAATTTTACCGAACGCGGGTCGACGGCGAGGTCGCGCATCGTCGAGGTAAAAAGCTCGTCCTCTTCGAATGTGATCGCGTGCAGGATATGCTCGATCGAAACATAATTCTGCTCGCGTTTTTTGGATTCGCCCAGAGCGGTCTCCAATATGCGTTGTCCGCTCTCGCTAAACTTGTCCTTGTATGCGTCTATATCTGCCATAAAACCCTTTGTGTGAACCCGAAACTATGATGCCGCCGGAGGGGAGTTGATTTGCCTAAATTCAATAATAACATTTGCCGCTAGGCGCCGAAAAGGAAATTCCGCTTTGTCGAACTGCAGCTTATTCCCCTGCCGAATCAGCCATCGCTTTGCCGACCTGAACACGTGCGGGACGTAATAATTTGTCGCCAAATTTATAGCCGCGCGAATATTCTTTGATGATCTTTCCGTCTTCTTCGGCGGGGGCCATATCGACCGCCTCGTGCAGCTCAGGGTCAAAATCAGCCCCGACAGATGCTATCGGCTCAACGCCAACGCTGATCAGGGCTTGTTCAAAGCTGCGTGCTGTACCGATCACACCGCTCCGCAGATGATCGACTGACGGATCGGTCTCGCTCGCCGCGACCGCAAGATTGAGATTATCAAGCACCGGCAACAGCGTCGTCAGGAAATTAAATTGAGCCTGCTTTGACCGGTCCTCAAGCGTTTTCATCAGACGCGAGCGCATTTCCGAAGTCTCGCGTTCAAGATTTGCCTTTGCCTCTTCAAACTTTGCCTGTACACCAACGAGCTTTGATTCCGCAGCCTCGCGCCGCTCCATCTCGGCTTTGAGAGCCGCTTCGAGTACGATCTCGTTCACCGATTTCGTGGGCTCGGCAGGCTTTTCGTCCTCAGCGACCATCTCGCCGTCCGCGTTAAATCGGCGTTTGTCGTTGACGGGGATCTTACCCTCGTCCTCTGCGTCGATAATTACTTCTTCGTCGTTCATCTTTCTCTTATTAAACACTATATATAAATACTAAGCCTTTCTGTTCGGAGTTCCAACTTTAGTTGGCCGACGCCTTTTTTCCGCCCGAGCTCGGCGCAAATTTCATCTCGCCGTTCTCAGCAGAAGCGCGAACAGTACTGCCGCTGGCGATATCGCCTTTGAGCAAGCTCACCGCAAGCGGATTTTGCACCAGCGTCTGGATCGCACGTTTTAACGGGCGGGCACCATAGACCGGGTCATAGCCCTCCTGAACGATCAGGTCTCTGGCAGAATCATCAAGCTCCAACACGATGCCGCGATCCTCAAGATTCTTACGCAGCTTCTCAAGCTGGACGTCGATGATCTGGCCGATCTGATCCTTGGTCAGTTGGTCGAACACTACGATGTCGTCGATACGATTTAGAAACTCCGGCTTGAAATGATCGCGTAAAACCTGCAACACATCTTTTCTGATGTCGCGATCTACGAGCGGATTTGTTTGTGCCGCCTGTATTTCACGCGAACCGAGATTCGACGTCATTATTAATACGGTGTTCTTAAAATCAACTACGCGGCCCTTGCTGTCCGTCAGACGGCCGTCATCGAGGATCTGCAGGAGCACATTAAATACGTCCGGATGCGCCTTTTCGATCTCGTCAAAGAGCACGACCGAATAAGGCCGGCGGCGAACCGCTTCGGTCAACTGGCCGCCTTCTTCATAACCGATATATCCCGGAGGGGCACCGATCATGCGGGCGACAGCGTGCTTTTCCATGTACTCGGACATGTCGAGACGGATCATCGCTTTCTCATCATCAAAGAGAAATTCGGCCAAAGCTCGCGCGGTTTCGGTCTTACCCACACCTGTCGGACCTAAGAAAATAAATGAACCGACCGGACGATTCGGATCCTGCAAACCGGCACGTGCTCGGCGCACAGCATTGGCAACGGCTTCGAGTGCCTCGTCCTGTCCGATGACGCGTTTGCGTAGGCCAGATTCCATCTCAACGAGCTTTTGCATTTCGCCCTGGAGCATTTTCGTCACCGGCACGCCCGTCCATTTGGCAACGACCTCGGCGACATCCTCTTCGTCAACCTCTTCTTTTAGGTAGACGCCGTCCTGCTGCAGCTCGGCAAGATGTGCCTGTTCGGTCTCAAGTAATTTTTCGAGCTCCGGAATGCGGCCATACTGGATCTCCGCTGCCTTGGTCAGATCGCCCGCCTGACGAGCCTGCTCAAGCTCAAGTTTGGCTTGCTCAAGCTCGCCCTTGGCAGTGCGCATCTTTTCGATCTCTTCTTTTCAGATTGCCATTTGGCTTTCATCGCCGACGATTTTTCGTTCAGATCGGCGATACGCTTTTCGATATCGTCGAGCCGCGATTTCGATTTCTCGTCAGTCTCGCGGGTCAGAGCCTGACGCTCGATCTCAAGCTGCAAGATCTCGCGCTCAAGCACGTCGATCTCCTGCGGCAGCGAATCGATCTCGATGCGGATCCGCGACGCGGCCTCGTCGATCAGATCGATCGCCTTGTCCGGCAGAAAACGGTCTGTAATGTACCGATTTGAGAGCGTCGCCGCGGCGACAATTGCAGCGTCTTTGATACGCACGCCGTGGTGAACCTCGTATCTTTCTTTCAATCCGCGAAGGATAGCGATCGTGTCTTCGACCGTCGGCTCGCCGATATAGACCTGCTGAAACCGGCGTTCGAGAGCTTTATCTTTCTCAATGTACTTCTGATATTCGGCCAATGTCGTCGCGCCGACCGCACGCAAAGTGCCGCGTGCCAACGCGGGTTTGAGCATATTCGAAGCGTCAATTGCGCCTTCGCTGGCACCGGCTCCGACCAGCGTGTGCAGCTCATCGATAAACAGGATGATCTGTCCCTCGGCTTTTTCTATCTCATTGAGGACGGCTTTTAAGCGATCCTCGAACTCGCCGCGATACTTTGCTCCTGCAAGCATTGCTCCTAGATCGAGAGAGACAAGGCGTTTGTTTTTGAGCGTCTCGGGCACGTCGCCTGAAACGATACGTTGCGCCAACCCCTCAACAATTGCCGTTTTACCAACACCGGGTTCACCGATCAGGACAGGATTGTTTTTTGTGCGGCGCGACAGGATCTGTATCGCACGTCGGATCTCGTCGTCCCGACCGATGACGGGGTCGAGCTTGCCCTTGCGGGCGCGTTCGGTCAGGTCTTGGGCATATTTTTCGAGCGACTTAAAATTTTCTTCCGCATTAGGGTCGGTGATCTTTGACCCGCCGCGCATATCGGTTATTACCTTTTCGAGGTCGTCACGAGTTACTCCGTTCGAACGCAAAATGCGTCCGGCGTCGCCCTCTTTCTCATCGGCGATCGTCATCAGCAGATGCTCGGTGGACATATAGTCGTCCTGCATCTTTTCGGCTTCTTTCTGCGCATTCTGAAAAACTGTATTTGTTCGCGAGCTGAAATATTGCTGGCCGCCCGACACCTGCGGAAACTTGGCAATGGCCGCTTGCACCTCAGCCGCAACCGTCTGAGCGTTGGCACCGATCTTTCCGAGTATCGGTTTTACGACGCCCTCCTTTTGCTCAAGCATTGCTGCGAGCAAATGCTCCGGTTCGACCTGTTGATTCTGCCCTTTTTCGGCTACGCCGATGGCTTCCTGTACCGCTTCTTGTCCGCGAATTGTAAATCTATCAAATTTCATAACGCCCTTCCTAAATGACTAGCGGTGAATGATGAATGTTACACCCACCATTCACCGCTTTATTATCTGCCGCTCAGACGCGGGTGTCATGCCCCGGCGGTCTTTGCTTTGTCGTTCGCCTCGATCGTTTTCGGCTCTGAGTCAAAACCCAAAACCTCTATCTTGCGAGCCTTGGTATCCTCACGCTTTGGCAGCGTCACATGCAAAACGCCGTTGTTAAATTCGGCCTTTGCTCCCTCCGCGGTCACCGTCTGTGGCAGCGTAAATGAACGTGTGAATGCGCCATACGAACGCTCGATGCGATGGTAGTTATCGCCATCGGTTTTTTTCTCAAATTTGCGTTCGCCCGATAGCGTCAGCATATTATTTTCAAATGATAGCTCAAAATCGCCGCGGTTCATGCCCGGCAACTCGACCTCAAGCACGAGATTGTCTTTATTTTCAAAAATATCGACCTTCGGTGCCCAAGCTCCGTTGAGCATCTCTTCGCGATTTGCACCAAGTGGTGCGACTCCCGAAAAAATGCGTGCCATATCTTCCTGCAATCCGCGAAACTCCTTAAATGGATCGTATTTGACTATGTTCATGATCATTTCCTCCAAAAAATCTAGATTAATGACTAATTACTTAGTCTAAAAGAATAATAAAATATGAGTGTGACATTGTCAAGTATATTTTTGATCGAAATTTGAACTTTTTTGGCATTTTTAGGTGACACCTGACACGTTGTCGGGTATATTGGTTGACGCACCCTGTCTATTTAGAATGAAGAATCTTTTTCGCGAAGTTCTCTGGCCCTTAGTAGCTGTCCTTGCGGCATTTGTCGTTGGCGGGATCATTATATTGATCCTCGGTGACAATCCGCTGACGGCCTATGGCTGGCTGCTGTCGAGTTCGTTCGGGTCGGTTAAGGACATCGGCTGGACGCTGCACTACGCGACGCCGCTGATATTTACGGGCCTCGCGGTTGCGGTCGCGTTTCGCTGCGGACTGTTGAATATCGGAGCCGAGGGCCAACTATACGTCGCGGCTTTTGCGACGGCCTGGGTAGGGATGAAATTTGGCGGTGTTGCGACCAAGGTCGTGGGCGAAGGCACAGCCATTGCCGATCTGCCCGCGATCGTGTTGATACCGCTTTGCATACTAACGGCTATTGTTGTTGGCGGCATCTGGGGTGCGATACCCGGTATTTTGAGAGCGAAATTTGGTTCGCATGAGGTCATCAACACCATCATGCTCAACTTTATCGGTATCGCTCTGGTCAGCTATTTCACGCAATATTATTACAAGATACCCGGCGATCCGATCCTGCAGACGGCCAACATCGGCGACGCGGCACAGATACCTCAGCTCAATCAGTTTCTGACATTCATCCCCAAGGACGTGCCGCTCAATCTGTCATTCATTTTGGCGATCTTGATGTGCGTGCTCATTTACGTATTCCTCTGGAAAACAAAATGGGGATACGAACTGCGGGCCGTCGGCCAAAACGCATCGGCAGCAGAATACGGCGGCATCAATCCCAAGAAACAGATAATCCTCGCGATGACGCTTTCGGGAGCGCTCGCCGGAATGGTAGCCATCGGCGAGGTTATGGGAACGCGGCATAATTACTATGACGGCTTTTCGGCGGAGTGGGGCTTTCTTGGCATAGCTGTCGCGTTACTTGGGCGTAATCACCCTTTGGGAGTCTTTATCGCGGCGATATTTTTTGGCGTGCTGCTCAGGGGCGAGATATTTGTCGATGCCTTTACCGCAAAGGTATCAAAGGACCTCGGATGGGTGCTGCAGGCGATCATCATATTGTTTGTGGCGTGTTTTCAAAAATTTACTAAGAAGTAGTCATGGGCGAGATCTTAACAATTGCATTGCTTTTCTCGGCTCTCCGCCTGGCGACGCCGCTTATATTTGCGGCTCTCGGCGGCCTTTTCTCGGAACGGTCGGGTGTTATTAACATCGCTCTTGAAGGGCTGATGCTGGCGGGAGCTTTTACTGCTGCGGTCACGACGTATCAGTTTCAAAACCCCTATCTCGGATTTGTTTTCGGCATTCTCGCCGGCGGTTTGCTGGCGTACGTCTATGCGATCGCGTGTATAAAATTTGAAGCCGATCAGGTCGTTGCCGGTATGGCGATCAACTTTTTGATGATCGGCCTGCCCGCTCTTATCAGCGGTGCGGTGTACGATTCGTCGGGTTCGACGCCGCAGATCGACAAGGTCGATCAACTGCCTAACTATTTCAACAACGTCTCGCTCGCTTCGATAATCGCATTATTGCTGATACCGGTTGTCTGGTATGTGATGTACAAGACGCCGTTTGGCCTCAGGATCAGAGCTGCAGGCGAAAACCCGCAAGCCGCAGATGCCGCCGGTATCAATGTGCTCAAGCTTCGTTACGTTGCGGTCATCATATCGGGCGTACTCGCGGGAGCCGGAGGAGCATACCTATCGATCGGGCAGAGTTCGCTCTTCACCCGCAATATGACGGCGGGACGCGGCTTTATAGCACTCGCAGCACTTATCCTCGCAAAATGGCGGCCGGTACCGGTGCTGATCGCATGTCTGTTCTTTGGCTTTACCGAGGCGATCGCGATCCAAGTGCAGGGAGCGTCGTGGGCAAAGATCGGCGGCGAAGACATCCCCGTCCAGT
The DNA here is from genome assembly GCA_016706275.1 of Chloracidobacterium sp. Taxonomy (GTDB): domain Bacteria; phylum Acidobacteriota; class Blastocatellia; order Pyrinomonadales; family Pyrinomonadaceae; genus OLB17. The sequence goes on from JADJJY010000001.1 coordinate 157,538, forward strand.
TCATCCAGATCATCCCTTATGTCCTAACGATCATCGTGCTCGCAGGCTTTATCGGCCTGTCGAGAGCACCGAAAGCGTTGGGCATTCCCTATCGCAAGGAAAACTAGTCTTTTTGTCTCGATCATAAGAACCGAAGGGCTCGATTCCTGCAACCGAGCCCATTTGTGTTAATCTGTCTTTCCATTTATGACATACGAAAAGGCCGCTGAGGCGGCTGAATTTATTAAAAGTAAGTATTCGGGCGAGGTTCGCACGGCGATCGTGCTTGGCAGCGGGCTCGGGGCGTTTGCCGATGAGTTGACTGACGCCATAAAGATCCCGTATGAGCAGATCCCGGGGTTTGCACGTTCGACTGTCGAGGGACACGCCGGACAGCTTGTGCTTGGCAAAATCGGTGACGTGGCCGTTGCCGTCCAGCAGGGCCGATTTCACTATTACGAAGGCTACGATATGGAGCAGGTTATGCTGCCGGTTCGTGCCTTCGGGTTGCTTGGCGTCACGAATTTGATTCTGACCAACGCCGCCGGTAGCCTCAACTCTGATATGCAGCCCGGCAGCCTGATGCTGATCTCTGACCATCTCAACTGCATGGGCACCAACCCGCTGCGGGGGCCAAATGACAGTCGTTTTGGAGCTCGGTTCCCGGATATGACTACCGTTTATGACCGTGAGTTTCAGGAGTTCGCGGAAACAGCGGCTCACGACATTGCTCACGAAAGATTTGAAAAGGGTCTCGACGAGACAATGGTCGATTTCCTAAATCGCGGCATCTACTGCGGCCTGTCCGGCCCGACTTATGAGACCCCGGCAGAGATCCGCATGTATCGCCAACTCGGGGCTGACGCCGTCGGAATGTCCACCGTTCCGGAGGCTATCGCCGCACGTCACATGGGCCTCAGGGTTCTCGGCATTTCATGCATAACAAATCTCGCCGCGGGTATGAGCGGCGAAACGATCAATCACGAAGAAGTAATGGACACAGGAGCCCGCGTCGCTGAGGTTTTCAAAGAGCTTTTGCGGAGAATTGTCGCAGAAATGATTTAACCGCAGATGGACGCAATTAAACGCAGATCGATAATTTCTTATCTGTGTCCATCTGCGTTTATCTGCGGTTGAATTTCTTTGTCGTCAAGATTTGGTTAGGATAGAGCTATGATTATTGGCATCTGCGGCGGGACAGGCTCCGGCAAAACAACTATTGCACGTGCGATCGTCGAGGCGGTCGGTGAAAAAAAGGTCGTGCTTGTCGAGCAGGATTCGTATTACCGCAACCTGTCGGACATGCCGCTGGACGAACGCCATCAGGCTAATTTCGATCATCCTGATTCGCTCGACAGCGACATGCTCGTCAATCACATCCTGCGTTTGAAGCAGGGCCTATCGGCCGAGATGCCACTTTATGATTTCAAAACGCACACCCGCAGCGATCAAATAGAGATAATTGAGCCTAAGCCAGTTGTTATCGTAGAGGGTATTTTGATCTTTGCCGAACCGCGTGTGCTCGACCTGCTCGATGTGCGGATATATGTCGATACGCCTGATGATATCAGGCTGATGCGGCGTCTGAAGCGCGATTTTACCGAGCGGGGACGCAGCTTTGAGCGGACGCTCGATCAATACGGCCGGACGATCCGCCCCATGCATTTTGAGTTTGTCGAGCCGTCAAAACGCCACGCCGATATTATCATCCCCGAGGGCGGCCAGACGGGCGTCAGCGTCGAGATCCTGTGCGGGCTCGTGCGTGAAAAACTAAGTCAAGAACAAGCAAGAGCCGAAAAATAATAAATGGTACACACCGAAGAGAGCCTGATCGACATCGCAAAGGAAGTCCGCGAACGGGCGTTCGCGCCGTATTCTAATTTTAAGGTCGGTGCCGCGGTCGAGACCGAGGACGGTAACGTTTACACAGGCTGCAACGTCGAATCGGCGAGTTACGGCTTGACCGTGTGCGCCGAGCGTGTCGCCATCTGGAAAGGTATCTCGCGCGGAGAAACGAAATTCAGCCGCATTGCGGTCGTAGTCGATACCGAGGATCTGACGCCCCCGTGCGGTGTCTGCCGTCAGATCATCTGGGAATTTTGTGGCGACGTTCCGGTAATTCTTGCCAATCTCCACGGCAAAAAAGAGACCCTTATGATGGGCGAACTGTTGCCAAGAGCATTTGATTCGAAGTTTTTGAAATAGAAATTAAAGAGCGTTATTGAAGCCGGTGAAGAACACCTTCAGTGACATCATGCACTGCTTCCAAAAATGGTGTGCTGGACAATATCACGATCGCGGCGGCGACCGTCGCAATAACAGAGATCCAAACCATCGCAGTTAAATAAGGTGGCCTTGTCGAAACTCCAAACGGCTTATCGGCAAAGGCTAAAAGCCCGTCAATGCGTTGGGCGAGCGACGTGTCGTCCGGCTCGATGAGATATGCGGCGATCGGCAACCGTTGTGTTTGCGCCTTGGGAGTTATGCGCCCGATCTTGACGAGCGCAGACGCGAGATCTAATGCGTAACCGCTGCCGCCGCGAACCGCAGCATATTCGTCCGCCGCAGATTCTGCCGCAAGCAGCCAGCCGTTATCGAGCGATTTGCCCAGCGGGAAAACCAACAGGTCGCGGCAGACGCGCATCGCAACACGCTTGAGATTATCAAACGCCGAGATGTGTCCGGCTTCGTGCGACAGTGCGGCAATGAGTTCCGGTTTATCGAGTTCTGAAAAAACCTGTTCGGCGACAAATATCCTTGGCCTAAATATTCCTACCACTGCGATCACCGGAAACGGATGCCTGAGTTTATATGCCGGCATCGACACGCCTTCGATCTCCACAGCCTTTGATGTCAGCATCCAGTCGCCGATCAATTGCCGCGTCTGCCACCAGCTTGCCACAATGCGATAGACCGCAGCTGTCAATCCAAACGCAGAGATAGCAACGATCACCGCCATCTTTAGACCGATCGTTTCTCGCGGATCGTTAGGTTCAAACAAAACAAATGCAGGAAAGATGATGCCACCAGTAATGATGATCGCCAATGTAAGCGGGAGCACACGTAGGAGAAATAGCGTGTTTGACCGCGTCGAGGCGTTCCAATCATCCGCAGAACCCGAAAAAATCCGCCATGCAAACGTGGTCAGGAGCGACGCCGCTAGGTTAACGGCGTAGAGTGTCGCAAATAACAATGAGATACCGACCAGGTAATACATCGAGGTTATTTTTCTCCGAGGGCGGCCTTTTTGCCTTGATGAGCCGTTCGAGGTCATCGAGCAGTTCCCGGTCCTTATCGCTTACTGCATCGACGATGCACGCAAGTACAGGTTCGACGTTACGCGTCGCACCTTCGATCAAGCCCGTTAGCACGTCATTGACGATGCCGGTTTGTAACTGTTCGTCAGACATTACCGCCGAATAGACATAAGCCCGCTCAACTTTCTTCCGTTCCAAATAGCCTTTTTTATACAGCCGGTCGAGCGTCGTCATGACGGTCGTGTAGGCAAACCTGTCGTTAAACGCACGGACGACATCACGAACGTTTACTTCTTTTTGACGCCAGACCTCTTCGAGCGTGCTGCGTTCGAGCGTGCCGAGCGAAGCTATCACCGCTTCGCGAGGCGAGCGAAAACCTTTGATCTTAAATTTGGAAAGGGGCATATTTTGTAATGATAGTTGGTTTTTCGAACGAGTCAAACGAAAAATTGGGAGCGCTTTGCCGATATTGCAAAAATCGCCTGAAAAGTGTAACTTCAGCTATGGATAAGCTCAAATTTTACTTCGCATTTCTTCTAGTTTTTACCTTTTCATCCTCAGCGTTGACGCAGCGAATACCCCACACAGAAAAGTACATCGCCCCGTGGTCATGTGACATCCTTATCACCGGCGGGACTGTCGTCACGATGGACAGTGGCCGGCGAGTGATCGAAAACGGTGCCGTCGCGATCAAAGGCGACAAGATCGTTGCAGTCGGCCCGGCGGCGGTCGTCACGAAAAATCTGACCGCCAAACGCACGATCAATGCCCGTGGCAAGGTCATCATTCCCGGGCTTATCAACACACACACGCACGTACCGATGTCGCTCTTTCGCGGCATCTCCGACGACCTCGACCTCAACGATTGGCTAACAAGATACATCTTTCCGGCTGAGGCGAAAAATGTCGATGAAAAATTTGTCCGTGCGGGCACGCGGCTCGGCCTTGCCGAAATGATCCGCGGCGGTACGACGACGTATTGCGATATGTATTATTTTGAGGACGCTATCGCAGACGAGACAAAAAAGGCTGGAGTTCGCGGTGTGCTCGGTGAGACGATCATTAAGTTTCCAGTTGCTGACAATAAGTCACCCGAAGACGCGCTCGCTTACACCGAAAAATTTATCAAGAAATGGAAAAACGATCCGCTGATCGTTCCTGCGGCCGCTCCGCACGCACCTTACACGCTCGAAACCGCGACGCTCAAAGCGATCCGTGCCCAATCCGACCGTCTTGATTCCGCCGTTGTCATCCACGTCGCCGAGACCAAAAAAGAGCGTGATGACATATTTGCCCTTTACGGCAAAACGCCTGCTGCCTATCTCGACAGCATCGGTTTTCTATCGAACCGCACGATCGCGGCGCATAGCGTCTGGCTCCGGCCTGACGAAGTCGATATCTACAAGAAACACGGTGTCGGCGTAGCTCACAATCCGACATCGAATATGAAACTCGCGTCCGGCGTCGCCCCGATCCCTGAGATGCTTGCCAAAGATATAGCCGTCGGCCTTGGCACCGACGGTGCCGCGTCAAACAACGACCTCGACATGTGGGAAGAGATCGATCTTGCCGCCAAGCTCCACAAACTCACCTCAAACGACCCTAAAACTCTGCCCGCCGAGATGGCTTTTGAAATGGCGACGATACGCGGAGCACGTGCTCTGCACCTCGACGATCTGATCGGTTCGCTTGAGATCGGAAAGCGTGCCGACATCGCGATCGTCGACCTCGACAGCCTCAATCAGACGCCGTATTTCAACATCTATTCCGCCCTCGTCTATACGACAAAGGCGACAGATGTTCGCTCCGTCATCATCAACGGCCGCCTCGTCATGCTCGACCGGCGTTTGCTCACGTTAAATGAAACTGCTATAAAAGTAGATGCAAACCGCTACCGCGAAAAAATCATCAATAGTCTAAAGCAGTGATTTTGCGGGCCATAACCAAAGCCCGTGAGCGTGATTTTTTAAGGTTTGTATTTTCGTTATTCTGGGTCGTTTAAGTGAGCCTATTACGAGTTCGCTGGGCCTTTACGGAAACATTCGACTCAAGGAGGATGAAGAAATGCCGTTAAATGTCAAAAGGATTTGTACTTCGGTTTTACTGGTCGTATTAAGCTCCGTTTTAGTCGCACAGGCTCAGACAACCGAGCCGTCGCAGACCGTCCAGCCGCCCGCACCGACCTCCGGTGACGTGATGCGTGACCGCATCTCGAAGGCAAAAGCCTTTATCGTCGTCCGCAATTACAACGCCGCCATCTATGAGCTGGAAAATATCCGCCGCGAGACGGCCGACACCTCGGTTCAGGCCGTGGTGAGCGTCCTACTGATGAACAGCTATCTCGAACAGGGCGATTACAAACGTGCCCAGGATTTCCTCAACCAAAGCTACAACGAGCAAAAAACAAGCAAGCCAAACGCCGCCGCCAACTATATGTCGGTCGCCGGACAAGTCGTAAAAGGTGCCCGCAGCCGTGCCGAACGCTATCGTGCCCTCGGCCTCGCTATCACCGATCGCACCCTGCCGCTTGAGGCTCTTAATGATCTCGACAAGATGCGTGAGACGCTTGAGATCGTCGTGACGCAGTCAAAAGAGCTTGGCAAAAACACGGCCAAAACCAACGACGCGATGGCACTGCTCGAAGAAGCGACAAACTCGCGCACGATGATCGCCCGTGACGATTACGACGCCAAACGCTGGAAAGACGAGGTCGCCGACACTCGCGAAGAAATGGTAAATTCGCGCAGCGTCGTCGCCAATGCAGTCAACGACGGCGTGGTCGTCCCTAACAACGCGGGACAAGTCGCTGCTAACACGGGCACGCCCACGCAGCCCATCGTCATGCAGCCGGTTCCTAACAATACCCAGTCGACCCGCGAACGTGAAGTAAAAACTGGCGAAACATCTGTCGCCAAAAACGAAAAGCAGATCATAGTCTCGTCCGCACCACCGACCGTCAAAGAGGAACCAAAAAAGCCCGCTGACACCGTCACCACCGCCTCCGGCGACACGATCGATGTCGGTTCGCTTGTTGCCTACGCGACCAACAAAACCCAGCCCGTCTATCCGCCGGCGGCCAAGAGCCTAAGGGCAACAGGCGTCGTCACGGTCCAGGTCACCGTAAGCGAAAGCGGCGACGTTGCCGAGGTGCAAAAAACAAGCGGCCCGATGATGCTTCAAAATGCGGCGAAAGACGCGATCAAAAAGTGGAAATTCAAACCCTTCGTAAAAGACGGCCAACCAGTCAAGGCAACCGGATTCGTCAATTTTAATTTCTCACTCTAGTGTCAGTAGCCCGCACGTAAGTAAGGGCAAGATTTAGGCCATTTCAAGCCCGAGCTTAAAAGGGTGACAGGTACTAGGCGGCAACCTTTTCACGAGGTTTGCCGCCTAACTTATTGGTATTGCCGTTGGCTTTAGCCAACGGATGCGCAACAAAACAAGTCATTTCGGCTTTAGCCGAACCTTTGGGCTAAAGCCCGGGTTAACTTTGCCTCCGAACCGTTGCCAAAAGGCAACGGCAATTCATCTGATATCATGAAGGTGATGCTTTTCCGAGTCCTATTTATCACGTTTTTTGCAGCAATGACGGCTTTTGCGCAGCAATCCGCACCGCCGATCGAACCCGGCGTGTCACAGGCATTGGCACAATGGCGTGCGGCTCGGTATAGCGATGTGCGTTACAAACTTAACCTGACGCTCGAAAAGATGTCGCCGGTGCTGAAAGGCACGATGGAGATACGGGTAAATGTGTTGACGCTGCCCAGGGGGGTTAATTTTGGCAGAGGCCTTCGGCCAAATGGAGCACCCTCTCCCTCACCGATGCGGCAGCCGGATCCCGGCATTCCAGCAATCATACTCGATTGGAGAAAGATCAAAGGCTCAGAAAGTCTCTCGACCATCTCCAACGTCACCATCAACGGCAAGCCGATGGAAGTTCGCGGCGGCGGGGCGTTTCAGATCACCGACGCAAAACCGTATATCATCGAGGACCGCGAACATCTCATCTTCGGCGACGGCGTTGTCGCGGGCGAGAACGTCATCAAGCTCGATTTTACTTCGCCGATACTGACCAGCGGGTCGGCGATCACGCGGTATGTCGATAAAGAGGACGGCGCGGAATATATCTACTCGCTCTTCGTCCCGTCCGACGCCAGCACGGCGTTCCCTGTTTTTGACCAACCGGATCTGAAGGCGAGGTTTGCATTGACCGTCGTGGCCCCGACCGGCTGGGAAGTTATTTCCAACTCAGAGCTCCCGCCGATAGAGAATATGGTTCGGATCCTAAAGCTCCCACAAAAATATTCAATTACCAACACATTCGCTGAAACCAAACCGATCAGCACCTACGTCTTCGCATTCGCGGCCGGGCCGTTTGAGGCGTTCGCGGACAAAGGCGGAAACCTGAGCGGTAGCGAGGGTGTTCTTGCGCGTGATAAAGAGTCAACATTACCGACACCGAAGAACACACTCCCTACCGGTCGTGTTTCCGCCTCTGATACCGACCTTGCTTCGCACATCTACGTTCGAAAGTCTCAAGCGAAAAAATTCGAACCTCACTCCAAAGAAATCTTCCGGCTTAACCGCGAGGGCATTAAGTATCTTGAGACCTATTTCGACTATAAATTCCCCTGGCCGAAGTACGATCTGGTCCTGATTCCGGAGTTCCCGTTTGGCGGGATGGAGCATGCTGGGGCGACTTTTTTGCGTGAGGCGTCGATCATTTTCCCGACCGAGCCGACCAAGAGCGACCATATCTCGCGGGCCAACCTGATCTTTCATGAAGCGGCGCATCAGTGGTTTGGCGACACGGTGACGATGCGTTGGTTTGACGACCTGTGGCTCAAAGAGGGGTTTGCCGAGTTTATGGCGTATAAGACCTTGGAGAAAGTGATGCCTGAGGCAAACGCGTGGAAGGTCTTTTACGAACGCAACAAACAAGCCGCCTACGCCACCGACAGCACCAAAGGCACAACGCCGATCTACCAAAAAATAGACAACCTCTCCGCCGCCAAATCCGCCTACGGCAACATCGTCTATCGAAAGGCGCCTTCGTTTCTCCGCCAAGCCGAGTTTTACCTGGGTGAACAAAAATTCCAAACCGCTGCCCGCGCGTTTTTGAAGAAACACGAATATGCGAATGCGACATGGAAGGATCTAGTTCGAGAGTTTGAGACGGCTGCACAATTTCAGAATAGACAACTAGACGACTGGGCATCTCAATGGATTGAAACACGCGGAGTGCCTAAAATGCGGGTTGGCTCTGAAGAGCTTTCCACACAAATAGCCCTGACCTATACCGCATACGATATACGTCAACTCTTTAATCCGGAATCAAATAACTACTGGCAACAAAAGATTAGAATCGATATTGTCTCTGCGGGCAATCGGGAAAAGAAACACGATTTCATCTTCGGAGGCGTTAATGTCGGGGGCAATGCCGGCTATCACACTAAGTCTTTCCTCTCTGTAAGCCGAGATCCCCGGGCAATTGAGGATCAACAGCGTCAATCTATCGGAGATTTCGAGCCATCACAGCCGGGTTCGGAGATTTTGTTAAGTAGCAAATTTCCCGTATTTATTTTTCCAAACTATCAAGACTACGGCTACGGCATCTTTCTGCTCGACGACAAAAGCCGCGAATACGTCCTGAAAAATATCCAGAACGAAAAAGACCCATTCCTGCGTTCGATGATGTGGGGCAGCCTCTGGGACAGCGTCCGCGAGGCCGAGCTTGATCCTAAGGTTTATGTTGAGTTGGTGGTTAAGAATTTAGCCACGGAGCAGGACGAGACCATCGTGTCGTCGATACTGGGCCGTGTCGGCACGGCGATGAACTACTACCTGCCCGACGCACAACGCAACGCCATAGCACCGCGCCTCGAAACCATACTACTCGACCGCCTCCAGCACGCCCCGACCGCCGGTCAGCGGATCACGTTTTACCGGGCGTTCGTTACGACCGCCTCGACAGCAAAGGGGCGCGAGGTTTTGAAAGAGATGCTTGCACAGGGGTCATCTGCCACGCGTACAGGAGAGAACCACCCCGTCGGCGAAACGCCGACACCCCTCCTTCGTAAGGAGGGGAGCCAGAGTGCGGTCCCCCTCCGCACCAAAGACCGTTTTGACATCGTCACACGCCTCATCATCCTAGGCGACGCGGACGCGCCAAAGCGGCTCGCACAGCTCGAAAAAACCGAGACCGGCGACGACGCCAAGCGTTACGCCTACGCCGCAAGGGCAGGTTTTGCGACGGCAGAAAACAAAGCAAAATACTGGAGCGACTTTACTGCAAACAAAGACATCAGCGAGAGCTGGATAGAGGCGGCATTTGGCCCGTTCAATTCCGTCCGCCATAGCGACCTCACGTTGCCGTATCTCGAACGCGCCCTCGCCGAGCTGCCAAACCACAAACGAACCCGCAAGATATTTTTCGTCAACGGCTGGCTCGGAGCATTCATCGGCGGCCAAAAAAGCGAGACAGCCCTCTCAATAGTCAACAAATTCCTTGCTGACAATCCCAACCTAGACCGCGACCTCCGGCTAAAGATCCTAGAAAACGTCGACCTCATCGAACGCGCCGTAAAGATCCGCAGCAAATACCGCTAAGAATTCACCACAGAGACACAGAGGTCACTGAGATTTTTATTTCAGTCTGTTCTCTGTGTACTCTGTGGCTCTGTGGTGAGTATTTCCAATCTTGACAAAAAAGTAACGATTTGAGAGTATCTACATTACGGTAATGCCCAAAACTATTGTCTAGGACTGGTTTATGAAAATTTCGGCACAAGAGGAATACGGCCTGAGATGCCTGGTGCAACTGGCTGGTTTGCGGCCGGGCGACAGCCTGACGCTGCCGCAGATCGCTGAGCTTGAGGGCATATCGACGGCTAACGCCGGGAAATTGATGTGGCTGCTCAACAAGGCCGGATTTGTCCTATCGACTCGCGGGACCAAAGGCGGCTATTTTCTGGCGCGGCCCGCCGGCGAGATACATCTCAACGAGATCATCAAGGTACTTGGTGAAGAAGCAGTAGCAAAACATTGCGAGAGCTACACCGGTGTGCTCGACAGTTGTGTGCACAAAGGCGACTGCGGCATACGGCCCGTCATCGTCGGGTTGCACGAGATAGTCGAAAATGCCCTGTCGCAAATAACACTCGCCCAGATCGTCGGCACGGAAAGCTCGGTCGATGCGATGTTTCACAGTATAAAAGGGATCAACCGGGTCATCGAACCGCAAAGAGTTTAAATAAGTATGTCGACAGCAGCAGAATTACTCACAAATCGGGAATACAAATACGGCTTTGTTACGGACATCGAGACAGAGACGATCGCTAAGGGCCTGTCCGAAGACACGGTCCGTCTGATCTCGTCGAAAAAGAACGAGCCCGAGTGGATGCTTGAGTTTCGGCTCAAGGCGTACCGCCATTGGCTAAAAATGGAGCAGCCCGACAACTGGGCAAATTTTGATTATCCAAACATCGATTTTCAAAATATCTCGTACTATTCGGCGCCCAAAGAAAAAGAGAAAAAAGGAAGCCTGGACGAGGTCGATCCTGAGTTGCTGAAAACATTTGAAAAGCTCGGCATCCCGATCACCGAGCAGAAAATGCTGGCAAATGTGGCGGTCGACGCTGTGTTCGATTCGGTTTCGGTTGCGACGACATATAAGAAAAAGCTGCTTGAGGCGGGCGTGATATTTTGCTCATTTACCGAGGCGGTCGAGCTTTATCCCGACAAGATCCAGAAATATCTCGGCTCGGTTGTGCCCGTCGGCGATAACTATTACGCGGCTTTGAACTCGGCCGTTTTCTCGGACGGCTCGTTCGTCTTTATTCCAAAAGGCGTCCGCTGCCCGATGGAGCTTTCGACCTATTTCCGCATCAACACACAAGAGGCCGGACAGTTTGAACGCACGCTGATCGTCGCCGAAGAGGGCGGTTATGTCGCCTATAACGAAGGCTGCACGGCTCCGCAGTTTGACACAAATCAGCTCCACGCGGCGGTCGTCGAGCTTGTGGCTTTGGATGATGCCGAGATCAAATATTCGACCGTGCAAAACTGGTACGCCGGCGACGAGACGGGCAAGGGCGGTATTTATAACTTTGTGACAAAACGCGGTGCGTGCCGCGGCGTCAACTCAAAAATTTCGTGGACACAGGTCGAGACCGGTTCGGCGATCACTTGGAAATACCCGAGCGTCATCTTGCAGGGCGACAATTCGATCGGCGAATTTTACTCGGTCGCACTGACAAACAACGCCCAGATCGCCGATACGGGCACCAAGATGATCCACCTCGGCAAAAACACGAAATCGACGATCATCTCAAAAGGCATCTCTGCCGGAAAGTCGAACAATAGCTATCGCGGGCTTGTAAAAATAATGCCAAAAGCCGAGGGTGCGAGAAATTACACCCAGTGCGATTCGATGCTCATCGGCGGCAGCTCTGAGGCGAACACGTTCCCCTACATCGAGGTGATGAACAACACCGCCCGCGTCGAACACGAGGCGACCACGTCGAAGATCAGTGAGGACCAGTTGTTTTATTTACAGCAACGCGGCATCGGCCAGGAAGACGCCGTGTCGCTCATCATCAACGGTTTTTGCAAAGAGGTTTTTCGCGAACTGCCGATGGAATATGCGGTCGAGGCGACAAAGCTGCTGGGATTGAAGCTTGAGGGCAGCGTAGGTTAATGAAAACGATCCAACCGTCCGATCAACCAATCCCAAAGGGACATTATTCACCCGGCATAGAACATCACGGCGTTGTTTATGTGTCCGGCCAGTTGCCCATGGACCTGGTGACACGAGAACCGTTTACGGGTTCGATCGAGGAGCAGACTGAATTGGCGTTGAGGAATGTTGAGGCAGTTTTAAAAGCCGCCGGCAGCAACCTTAGCCGCGTTTTGCAGATGACGATTTATGTTTCGGACATGGAATTGTGGGGACGGGTCAACGAGACCTATGCCCGCGTGATGGGTGACCATCGGCCGGCGAGAGCGATGATCCCGGTCAAGGAGCTGCATTTTGGAACGCAGATAGAAATTCAGGCGATCGCGGCGGTGAAGGAATGAAGTTGGACATTTTTCAGGTTGACGCATTTACGAGCGAGCCGTTTCACGGGAATCCGGCGGCGGTCGTTCCGCTTAAGGCTTGGCTGCCGGATGAGGTGATGCACAATATTGCGCTCGAAAATAATTTGAGCGAGACAGCTTTTTTTGTCAAACGAGACGATGTTTACGAGATCCGCTGGTTTACACCGACTTTTGAAATTGATCTTTGCGGACACGCAACTCTTGCATCTGCGTACGTGATTTTTAATGTTTTGAAACTCGCAACTGACAAGATCAAATTTTATTCGCACAAAAGCGGGGCTTTATCTGTCGAAAAAAATGGCGACGTATTGACGCTTGATTTTCCATCTCGCCCGGTTTTGCCGGTTGACGCTCCGGCAGGTTTGTTTGAAGCAATTGGAGGAAAGCCAAGCGAAATTTTCAAAGCACGCGATTACTTCCTTGTTTTTGAAACCGAGCAGGCCGTGCTCGATCTGAAACCGGATTTTTCCGCTCTCCATAAGATTGCCGCGATTCTTCAAATTGATGCACATGGATTTATCGTCACGGCACCTGGAAATTCATCGGATTTTGTTTCTAGATTTTTTGCACCCGAAGTTGGCGTGTTTGAGGATCCTGTAACGGGCTCGTCTCACTGCAATCTGATACCTTTTTGGGCGGAAAGACTCGGCAAGACCGAAATGTTTGCACGACAGGTGTCGGCACGCGGCGGCGAGCTGTATTGCAAACTCGCAGGTGACCGCGTAAAGATCGGTGGCAATGCGGTTTTGTATTTGAAAGGCGAGATCTACATATGAAAACCGGAGTTTGCCCAAAATGTAACGGCACCGAGATCCATGTGGTTGAAAACACTGCGACCGAAGTCGCGATCGGGCTCGGGTGGACCGCGACGGCGTTTTTGAATTATTACGTTTGTAAAGATTGCGGGTTTGTTGAGCTGTTTGTGCAGGACAAGACGCTGCTCCCGAAATTAGCGGAGAAATATCCGAAAGTTAACTAAATTTATGTTGTTAGAAGTAAAAGACTTACACGCCGGAATCGAAGGCAAAGAAATATTGAAGGGCCTCAATCTGCAGGTCAAAAAGGGCGAGGTCCATGCGATCATGGGGCCAAACGGCTCTGGCAAATCTACGTTGTCAAAGGTCCTGGCCGGCCACCCGACCTACGAAGTGATCTCGGGCGATGTGCTATTCGAGGGTAAGAATCTACTCGAACTCGAACCCGACGAACGTGCCCGCGAAGGTGTGTTTATGGCGTTTCAGTATCCGGTCGAGGTGCCGGGTGTGTCAAATTCACAGTTTCTGCGGCTTGCCTACAACCAAAAAGCGATACACCACGGCCGCGAAGAACTCGACCCGCTCGAATTCAACGATTACCTAAAAGAAAAGGCAAAGATCGTCGATATGGATCCGCAGTTTTTCAAACGCTCAGTAAACGAAGGATTTTCGGGCGGTGAGAAAAAACGTAACGAGATATTGCAGATGGCGGTGCTCGAGCCAAAGCTTGCGATCCTCGACGAGACCGATTCGGGGCTCGACATCGACGCTCTGCGGATCGTCGCCGAGGGCGTCAACAAGCTCCGCTCGCCCGAAAACGCGATCATCCTCGTCACGCACTATCGGCGTCTATTGAATTATATTCAGCCTGATTTCGTCCACGTCCTCGACGGCGGAAAGATCGTAAAAGAAGGCGGCAAAGAGCTGGCACTCGAACTTGAGGCAAAAGGTTATGACTGGGTCAAAGGCGCGACGAACTAAACCTTAAGTTAATTACTAATTAGTAATTATCAAATTAATAGTTACTACTCCGGAAAATTTTCTTAGATAGATAGTTGATGGCGCAGAAAAGTGAAAATACAAACAGCAATACGTCCGCGATAATCTTCGCGGTTTTTGCCGTTGTGTGCATTGTCGCTTTTCTTAGCTTTCGCGGCGGAGATGTCGGGCAGTTGCCGAAGCTGGTTGGGAATCTTGGCGGTGGCCCGTTGTTTGGAAATGCTGTTGTTGAATTCGCTTACGGCGTTGCCGCATCTATTTTGATCCTCTTTTCTTGGTTTTCGGCCGGAACATTGATATGCCAGTTTCTGGGGGTGACGAGCGAATTTGAAAACTCGCCGTCGCGTACACTGACTTGCGGTTTCGCAGCGGGTGCTGCGTTTTGGTCAATCATTTGGTGGTTTCTCGGCATACTAGGGCTGTACAGCGCATACGCAGCGGTAGTTTGTGTAGTGGCGGCTATCTTCAATGGTTGCTACGTTTTTCTGGTAGTGCCTCTGAAGTGGCCCAAATTGATCACCGGATCTAAATTGCCTTTATTGGGCTTAATAGTCCTTCCGGTACTGCTAGCGCTTATATCCGCTCTTGCACCACCGACGGCAAAGGACGCTCTGCTTTATCATTTTGCAGTTCCTAGAGCGTTTGTCGCTCAGCACAGCAATGCGTTTATTGACGGCAATATTGCGAGTTATTTGGCACTCGGGACGGAGATGCAAAGTGTTTGGGCGATGCTGCTCGGCAATATTTTTAGTCCGCGAGCAGGTGAAGCAGCGGCAGGGGTTACGACGTTTTTGTTCTTTCCATTGTTACTTTTAGCGATATACGGATGGGCTCGTGAGTTAAATATCTCGCGCAACTTGGCGTTGATCGCGACTGCTATTGCCGCAACTGTGCCGTCTGCGTATCACGTCGCATCGAGTGGCTATATCGATCTGTCACTTGCTCTGTATGTGACGCTTGCGACGTACGGGCTGACGCGTTGGTGGAAGGAGCAGACTTGGGGCTGGGTGATATTGATCGGCATTTTTCTAGGGGCTGCTTTGTCGATCAAGCTGACGGCAGTTTTTGTTTTTGCGGCGTTTGCGTTGATCGTGCTGCTTAGAGCCAGGGGTGCAGAAAATGCAGGTAAGATCGTCGGCCTTGGCTTTGCCGCTCTCTTGCTTGCGGGTGTTATCGCGTCGCCGTGGTATATCAGGACTTGGGTCGCGACGGGTTCGCCGGTGTTCCCATTTTATATGAGCATTTGGCCGGGTAAAGCGAACGGCTGGGACGTAGAGCGATCAAACCTGTTTCAAGGGATGAACTCGCAATACGGCGGTGCGGACACGAATAAACTGAATTATCTGACGGCGCCGGCCAGAGTCTCGATAATGGCCCAACCCGAACAACCGGCGAATTATGACGGCGTTTTGGGCGTGGCATTTTTGATCGGCCTGCCGCTGCTGGTTTGGGCGCTTTGGAAATTTGATTTGGCCGTAGAGATCAAGATCATGAGCGGCGTTGCGGCGATAGTGTATTTGTTCTGGCTGTTTTCGAGCGAGCAGCTGAGATATCTGCTTCCGATCGTGCCGCTGCTGGCGATAGCAATCGCCGCTTCTGTTGAGACGATCGGAGGGAAGAAAGGCTCGCTAAAAACGGTTGCTCAATATGCATTTATAGCTGCGGCGGTGTGCGGGACGCTTACAACCGTCGCATGGTTCTGCCAGAGGGCTCCGCTCCGTGTCGTGCTCGGCGGTGAGACTCGGGACCAGTATCTGACGCGAAATCTGGACTATTACCCGTATTATCAAGCGGTCAATAACGATACGGCACCGGACGCGCGCATTTGGCTGATCAATATGCGGCGTGATACCTACAACATCGACCGCCCCGTTTTCTCGGATTATCTGTTCGAAGATTGGACGCTGCGAAAGATGCTCTGGGAATCGCGAAGCGTTCAGGAATTGCGCGCCAAAACCGCCGCGATGGGCATCAAATATGTACTCACGCGGCATGATTTTTTGTTCGATTTTGACAGGTCGACGCTTGTAGACGAAAAACTAACGAGAGCCGAGAATGAAGCAAAACTAAAGATTGCAAGAGAGTTTATTTTAGATCCGACGAACACTATTCGCTCGGACACCAAGTTTAGTTTGGTAAAGTTATTTTAATAGAAATGGCATTAACGACAGCAGTAATGGAAACGCAGTTTGCGGAACAATTTAGAGAGTTTATCAAGCGTGAGAAGAATGACGCCCTAAGAGTTTTGCGCGAACAGGCGTTCGCATCGTTCACCGCATCGGGATTTCCAACGCCAAAGAACGAGGATTGGAAATATACGAATGTCGCGTCGATAGCGAGTGGCGAGTGGCGGGTGGCGATTGGCGAGAGTCAGGAATTCACTTCTGCGGATCTCGAAATTGCCAAACGCTTTGCGATTGACCGCAATGGCTTTGCCGCATTAAATCTCGCGTTTGGTGAGATCAAGGTGATCCGCATTGCAAAAAATACGAGCATTGCCGAGCCTTTCGAGCTTAATTTTGCAGCCGACGAAGGCACGGCGATCTTTCCGCATATTTTGGTGCTCGCCGAGACGGGCAGCAAGGCGACGATCATCGAGAGTTACGCCTCGACCGCAAAAAGCTTTACTAACGCGGCTGTCCAGGTCATCGTCGAGGACAATGCAAGCATTACGCATTACCGCGTTCAGAAAGATGGGGCCGAGGCTTTTAATATCGGTACGACTGAGGTTTCGCTTGGGCGGGACAGCCGTTACGATTCGACAAATATCAATCTCGGGGCGGCCATCTCGCGGCACGACATCGACCTCAAATTTACCGCCGAGGGAGGCGAGGCTTGGGTTGACGGGCTGTATATGTTGGGCGGCCGCCAGCACAGCGACACGCATAGTGTGATCGACCACACTGTGCCAAATTGCGTTTCGCATCAAACTTATAAGGGCGTGCTCAATGACCACTCGCGCGGCGTCTTTAACGGCAAAGTTTTCGTCCGCGAAAATGCCCACGGTACCGATGCTCAGCAGTCAAATAAGAACCTGCTACTGTCAAACGATGCCCGCGTCGACACCAAGCCGCAGCTTGAAATATTTAACGACGATGTTAAATGTGCCCACGGAGCGACGGTCGGACAGCTTGAGGAAGAGGAGCTATTTTACCTGCTGACGCGCGGTTTACCCGAAACTCTGGCAAAAAATCTGTTAACCTATGGGTTTGCGGAGGCAATCATCCGAAAGATCGGTATCGAATCGATCAAGACGGATCTCGACGCAGCGGTGTTAAACCGGTTGAGCGTCAAACTGGAAGTATAAGAATATGAGGATCAGAACACAACTAATTATCGAAGACGAGATCATGCAAAAGATCGACGAGATCGCGGGTGAAAAACATCGCCGAGCTATTGTCGTCGAAACCGCCCTGCGCGAGTACATCGCCCGCGAAGAGCTTAAGCCAAAAGCAAAGGTGGCCGCAACGCTAAAGACGCCGGCAAAAAAGCATTAACATGGCCGCAGCAAAACCCGTGAGTACTTGGGACGTTGAAAAGGTCCGACGCGATTTTCCGGTGCTGTCACAGACGGTGAATGGAAAGCCGCTGGTCTATCTCGACAACGGAGCCTCTTCGCAGGTGCCGCAGTCGGTGATCGACCGCACGTCAAAATATCTCGCTGAGGAACACTCAAACATTCATCGCGGCGTGCATTACCTGTCACAGCACGCGACGACCGCATACGAAGCCGCCCGCGAAAAGGTCAAGCGATTTATCAACGCGCCTGACGTCAAAGAGTGTATTTTCGTTCGCGGCACGACCGAGGGCATCAATCTGGTCGCGCATTCGTACGGGCGGAAATTTATTAACGAGGGCGACGAGATACTGGTGAGCCAGATGGAGCACCACTCGAACATCATCCCTTGGCAGATGGCCGCCGAAGAACGTGGTGCTAAGGTCGTCGTGATACCGATGAATGATTGCGGCGAGCTCATCATCGACGAATACGAAAATCTACTGAGTGAAAAGACCAAAATGGTCGCGCTAACGCACGTCTCAAATAGTCTCGGCACCGTCAATCCGGTCAAGGAAATGATCGCGACGGCCCATAAATACGGCGTACCGGTCTGCGTTGACGCGGCCCAGAGCGTGCCGCATTTCCCGGTTGACGTGCAGGATCTCGACGCTGATTTCTTTGTCTTTTCCGGTCACAAGATGTTTGGTCCAACGGGCAGCGGCGTTGTCTATGGCAAGCGAAAATGGCTCGACGCGATGCCGCCCTATCAGACCGGCGGAGGCATGATCCGCACCGTGTCATTTGAAAAAACGACGTTTGCTCCGATCCCCGACAAATTCGAAGCCGGCACTCCGGCCATTGCCGCGGGCATCGGCCTCGGAGCCGCGATCGACTATATCAACGCCATCGATTTCGAAGCCGCCGCCTCCTACGAGCACGAGCTGCTCGAATACGCGACCGAACGCCTCTCCGACATCCCCGAGGTCAAGATCATCGGCACCGCCGCCGAAAAAGCCTCGGTGCTGTCATTCACCATCGAAGGCATCCACCCGCACGACATCGGCACGATCCTCGACCAACAAGGCATCGCCGTCCGCGCCGGCCACCACTGCGCACAGCCTGTGATGGAATTTTTCGACGTCCCCGCAACCGCGAGAGCAAGCTTTGCGTTTTACAATACACGCGAAGAGGTCGACAAACTTGCGGATGCCATTCAGAAAGTTATCGAAGTTTTTGCTTAAAGGGCGGAAATGCCGTCCGCAGGGAGTGTATTCGTAAGAGATGCTAATTAACACCCTAAAAGACCTTTTCAACCGCGATCTCAACAAACTAAAAACTGAGATCGAAAGTTATAGTGACGAGGCCACCTTATGGCTCGTCGATGGTGAGATACCAAATTCCGGCGGTAATCTCGCATTGCATCTCGTCGGTAATCTAAAGGCATTTATCGGGGCAACGCTTGGTGATTCCGGTTATGACCGCCAGCGTGACCTTGAGTTTTCGACCAAGGGAACGCCGCGAGCAGAGCTGCTGCAAATGGTAGATGAGACTATGGCCGATGTCGCGGCGGGGCTTGATAAACTCACGCCCGATCAACTTGAGGCCGAGTATCCGATCAAGGTCTTTGCCGACCGCACTGAGCCGATGACGACCGGATGGTTTTTGATGCATCTCGCGACGCACCTCGGTTATCACCTCGGCCAGATCAATTACCACCGACGTTTATTCGACGCTAAATGATGCGAATGTGAGAAATGTCACAGTATTTGGCTGAGACTTAACAGATACTCATCCCTATGTATTCAGATCTTTACATCGCACAACATTCAAAAATGCGGCCCGTTCAGGAAATTGCCGAGCAGCTCGGCCTGACGCCGGACGACATGGACCTCTACGGCAGCCCGTATATCGCAAAGCTCCGGCTAAGCGTCCTAGACAAGCTAAAAGACCGTCCAAACGCAAAATACATCGACGTTTCCGCGATCACTCCGACACCGTTGGGTGAAGGCAAATCGACCACGCTCATTGGCCTTGGCGAAGCGATGAAGCACCTCGGCAAGAAAGCCGTCGTCTCGCTGCGGCAGCCTTCGCAAGGACCTACTTTCGGGATCAAGGGCGGTGCAGCCGGCGGCGGTTATGCACAGGTCGTCCCGATGGAGACCTTTAATCTCAATCTGACGGGCGACATTCACGCTGTCACCGCAGCAAACAATCTGCTCGCCGCGATGATCGACAACAAGTTGCTTCGCGGCAATCCGCTCAATATCAATCCGCACAGCATCACCTGGAAACGTGTCGTCGATACCAACGACCGTGCGCTGCGAAAGATCATCGTCGGACTCGGCGGCCGTATGGAAGGCGGCATCCCGCGCGAAACTGGCTTTGACATCACCGTCGCCTCCGAAGTAATGGCGATACTCGCGCTGACAAATTCGCTCCAGGATATGCGCGCTCGTTTTGGGCGCATCGTCGTCGGTATGACGCACGACAAAAAGCCGGTCACCGCCGAAGAGATCGGTGCCGCCGGAGCGATGACCGTCCTGATGCGCGACGCCATTCGCCCGACGATCATGCAGACGCTCGAAAATACCCCTGCGCTCGTTCACGCAGGCCCATTTGCCAACGTCGCCCACGGCAACAGCAGTATTCTCGCCGACCTGATCGGTGCAAAATGCAGTGATTATCTCTTTACCGAGTCGGGTTTTGGTGCCGACATCGGTGCCGAAAAATTCTTTAACATCAAATGCCGTTACAGCGGCCTCAAACCGGACGCCTGCGTCATCGTCGCCACCATCCGCGCGCTCAAATCGCACAGCGGTAAATACCGCATCGTTGCGGGCAAGCCTCTGCCGCCTGAAATGCTCGAAAATAACGTCGCCGATGTCGAAGCCGGTGCAGCAAACCTGAGAAAGCAGATCGAAAATGTAAAACTTCACGGTGTGACGCCGGTCGTGGCGATCAACGTTTTCGATACCGATCATCCCGAAGAGATCGAGGCTGTCAAACGTATCTCGATCGAGGCCGGTGCACTCGGAGCGGCCGTCTCAAGGCATTTTGCCGAGGGCGGCAAAGGTGCGATCGAGCTTGCGGAAATGGTCATCGAGGCTGCAAACCACCCGAACGAATTCAAATTCCTCTACGATCTCGACCAGCCGATCAAGGCAAAGATCGAGGCCATTGCCACAAAGATCTACGGTGCCGCCGACGTTTCGTACACTTCGCAGGCGTCGAGCCAGATCGCCGACTACGAAGCTAACGGCTTTGGCGATCTGCCGATCTGCATGGCAAAAACGCACCTATCCTTAAGCCACGACCCGACGCTTAAGGGAGCTCCGACAGGTTTCACGTTCCCCGTCCGCGAGGTCCGTGCCAGCGTCGGAGCGGGCTTTATTTATCCCGTCTGCGGCGATATGCGGACAATGCCCGCCCTGCCCGAGCATCCGGCCGCCGAAAGGGTCGATATCGACGCCGAAGGCAATATTGTCGGGCTTTTCTAACTAGGTTAATCGGTTCGGACATAATAAAATAGGGCTATGTCCGAACTAAGTGACCTGTATCAAGAAGTAATTTTGGAGCACAACAAAAATCCGCGAAATTTTCGCGAGATCGCTGATGCCGATCAGTATGCCGACGGTAAAAATCCGCTCTGCGGCGACGCTCTGCGCGTTTATGTGGCGATGGACGGCGACCAGATCGCCGATGTCGCATTTAAGGGCTCGGGCTGTGCGATCTCAAAAGCCTCGGCGTCGATGATGACCCAGGCCGTCAAAGGCAAGACCCGTGAAGAGGCAGAGGCTATCTTTGACGAGTTTCACAAGATGGTCACCGGCGAGCTCGACATCGAGACTGACGATAACGATCTCGGGAAACTGCGGATCTTTTCAGGCGTTTTAGAGTTTCCGGCACGCGTCAAATGTGCGTCACTTAGCTGGCACACGCTCAATGCCGCTCTCCATGGCGAGGATGCCGTCTCGACCGAATAGATGAAACGGGATATCGAAACTCGGGCGGATATCGAACGTCTGTTGACCGATTTTTACAGCATCGCGATGGCCGACAATAAGATCGGCCATCATTTTGGCGGCCTGAATCTCGACCATCATCTGCCGATGATCGCCAATTTTTGGGAAAAGATACTGCTCGGCAATCCGGTCTATTTCAACAACCCGCTGTCTTTTCACCAGGTGCTCCACGCCCATTCGCCGCTCCTGCCCGAACATTTTGCACACTGGGTTTCGATATTTGCTGCAACAGTCGACCGCTTGTTCGCGGGCGAGACGGCCGATCTGGCAAAGGCTCGTGCTCAAGCTGTCGCCAACGTGCTCGACCAGAAGCTCAACGGCGGTGTAAAGATCGAAAAACGGACGAAGTGAATTTTTAGGTGCACATTTGCGACTTCCTGCATCTAAATTTCCGAGGAATATGCTAACCGCCAAACGATATTTTCTTGTCCTGTGCGTGGTCGTATTTTCGGCATTCCCTGTATTGGCCGATCATTCTCAGGCCGAGTTTGAACAGCAAGCACAAACCTTACAAACAAAGCTTAAAGGCCGAGGGTTTACGGTCATTGTAGAACGACCGTTTATAGTCGTGGGCGACGATACTGAGTCGCGTGTCACTCAGTGGGCGGAGGGTGTTGTCCGCGGAACAGTTACCCGATTAAAACAGGATTATTTTGCGAAGGACCCGGAAAACATCCTTGAGATCTGGCTTTTCAAAGACGAAACCTCTTACCGCAAACACGCCCTAGAATTTTTTAACGACACGCCTGACACGCCATACGGCTATTATTCCCCGTCAAAAAAAGCATTGATAATGAACATCGCGACCGGTGGCGGCACGCTTGTCCACGAGATCGTACACCCTTTCGTCGAGGCCAATTTCCCAGACGCTCCGGCGTGGTTCAACGAGGGTCTCGGCTCGCTCTATGGGCAATCGGGCACGGTCGACGGCCACATCTACGGCTATACAAACTGGCGTCTGCGAGGCTTACAGAATGGCATTGAGAAGAAAATTGTGCCGACCTTCAAGGCTCTGACCTCGATGTCCGATACCACGTTTTACAACGAAGACACCGGCACAAACTACTCTCAGGCACGATATCTTTGTTATTACCTACAGGAAAAGGGGCTGCTCAGAAAGTTTTACAAAGAGTTTGTCGCAAACCAAAAAACCGACCCGACGGGATATCAAACTTTGCAAAAAGTCCTCGGCACCCGCAATATGACGGCGTTTCAGCGTAAGTGGGAAGCGTTTGTAATGCGGCTTACGTTTTAGATCGAATCTCTGCCATTATCTCTTCGACCATCGGAACGAGCTCTATTGCGGCACGTTCATTCACGAACCTGGCCCGCGTTCGCCGGGAAAGTACGTCTTCGTGGCACATCGCCATCTCATCACGAACAGCCCTGACGACATCCTCGCGAGTGTATGGCAGATCGGGATGTAGTCGCTCGCCAGCGGTCCGTATCGGCCCTTTGATCGGCAGTGTTTCGGTTATGCATTTTTCGGCACTGAGCCCGCCCACCTTAGTTACGGCGTCGACCGCTTCCTCTGCCATTCGTCGATATGTCGTCCACTTACCGCCCGTTATCGTTACGAGGCCGGCCCCATCTACAAACAGCTCGTGGCTGCGTGAGAGCTTGGCCGTATTTGCAGCACCGCCCCGGCTGATGAGCGGGCGTACACCGGCAAATCTGCTCAAAATGTCAACACGTGTTGGCTGTTCGGAAAGATACGCCCCCGCTGTTTCAAGCAAAAAATCGATCTCTGCTTCGCTAACGACATCTCCAAGAGCTGCGGTCTCGCACGGCACATCGGTCGTGCCTACCAGTACGTGTCCGAGCCACGGTATGCAAAACAGCACACGGCCGTCGCTTGTTTTGGGTATCATCAGCGCCGCGTTGCCGGGCAGGAACCTTGCATCGAGCACAATGTGCGAACCCCTTGCGAATGTAATAACGGGCTGGGCAGAGGGGTCAGACATCTTTCGGATCGGGTCACAATATGCGCCGGTCGCGTTGATCACGGATTTGGCATTTACAGCAATTTTCTCGCCTGTTAACACGTCGTCAAACTGGACGCCGTTGACCTTTCCGTCAGCGTCTTTTGTAAGCGAACGGACGGCCGCGTAGTTGAGCAAAGCGGCTCCGTGTTCGCTCGCCGTCACCGCCATATCGATCAACAAACGGGTATCGTCAAACTGCCCATCCGTGTACAAAACGCCCCCCGAAAGCCCGTATTTAATAACATTTGGCAGCATTTGCAGCGTCTCGGCACGCGACAATATTCGCGATCTGCCGAGGCTGTATTTACGGGCGAGCAAGTCATAGATCTTCAGCCCGACGCCGTAAAATAGCTTTTGCCACAGGCTGTAGCACGGCACGATAAAGTCTTGTTTATGCACCACATGCGGCGCGTTTTTAAGCAATATCCCGCGTTCCCGCAAGGCCTCGCGCACCAGCGAAATATTGCCCTGCCGCAAATAACGGACGCCGCCGTGGACGAGCTTGGTCGAACGACTCGAGGTGCCTTTGCCAAAGTCATGCTGTTCGAGCAGCAGAACATCGAACCCTCGCGACGCCGCGTCGAGAGCGCAGCCGACACCCGTCGCACCGCCGCCGATGATGACGATGTCCCAGAGCTGTGTGCGTTCCCTAACGCGTGCTAAAATTTTGCTGCGATCCATACTGAAGTTAAATTCTCATTCATCCGGGACAAGTTGGCAAAATGAACGAACCAAACTTTGAACAGCCCAGACTTTTCGAAAAAACCCCCGTCATACTTTGTCTTTTTGTGATCGTCGTCTCGACGGTGCTCCTAGTGTGGCAGGGCCGCGTTTGGTGGTGCCAAGCCGGCGACTACAGCCCCTGGGCATGGAACATCTGGTCGACACACAACTCACAACACATCATCGACCCGTATGCATTCACGCATGTACTACACGGCGTTTTAGAATTTTGGCTGATCGGGCTGGTCTTTCGGCGTATGCCGCTCTCATGGAGATTGTTTATCGCGGTCCTGATCGAAAGCACCTGGGAGGTCGCCGAAAACTCAAGCTACATTATCGAACGCTACCGCACGGTGACGCTGTCGCTCGATTATTTTGGCGATTCGATCATTAATTCGCTGGCGGATATTGTGTGCTGTGCGACCGGTTTCACGATCGCTTACAAACTAAAATTCTGGAAATCGCTCGCCCTATTCCTTGCGACCGAGGCGGTCCTCATCGTGTGGATCCGTGACAGCCTGCTAATCAACATCATAATGCTGATCTACCCGATCGAGGCGCTCAAAGCCTGGCAAATGGGCGGACACTGATTTAACCGCGAAAAACGCACAAGATGCTAAAAAAGAATTTTAGCGATTTCCGCATCTTTCGCGGTTGATCCTATCTTTCGCCGCGGGCGGCTTCGACCGATGTTTCGAGATCGACGGCCAGTTTTCGCGAACCCGGCTGGTCAAACGTTTCTGTCCAGCGCAGGGCCTCGTCCAAAACACGCAGTTGATACTCGCGCCAGTTCGGCTTTCCGGCAACAGCGCCAAACTCTCCGTTGTAATAGGCGGTTCGCGGTGGACGCACCTTATCCGTCAGCTTTGCATCGACCGAAACGAGCATCGTTGGGATTCCGGCGGCTTCGACGCAACGGGCGATGATGCCAAGCGTCTGATGGCAAAGCGGCGATGCGGGGATAAATAGCGCCGCGTGGATATCGTATCTCGCGAGCCTGTCGGCGATCGCCGGAGCAAGCTCCGCGGCAACACGCTCGGCGTTGGGGATGTGGCTACTGATGCTCCACCAAACGTTGTTGAGGCCGCCGATGACGCCATTGGCCTGATATTCGAGCAGGCGGTCAATGGGGATCTGAGCGTTTCTATCGTCGGTGACGGCTTTTACATCGTAGCCCTTGGCGGCGTATCTCAGATCGCCCCCGGTAACCTCGACCGGTATCTCGCGATAGCTCAGATCGCCGTCTTTTGACTCAAGATCAAAGGCATCGGTGCCGTCAATATATGCTCCGGCTGATGTGACGAGCGCCAGATTGAGCATCGGCAAAGCCCGTCGGACGGGCGTGAACGGCGTGTGGATATTTTCGACATACGGATAACCACGAAGCTCTTCGTTAGCGTTCCACCGCGCAAAACGTGATGCAAAATCATTCTTTTTTTCTATCAATTCCATAATTGTTAGGCCTTAAATTCTTTTGAAAAATCGTACGGGTCGTCCGCGACCGCCTTACCGGCAAATTTGCGGTTCGAGATAATAAAAAATGCGATCAGCCCCGCACCCATAGCCGCCATTAACACCCAGATCGAATATTGGTGCAGCGTGTTGAACTGGATCCGCAGCGGATCGTCGACCGCAACCTCGTCGATCGGCCGCCCCATCTGTCCGCGAAGCGACGCCAACCAAAATCCGATGACAAATTGCCCCACCGCACACGCCGCCGCGAGCAGTAGTAGCAAAAACCGCTCGATCCACAGCCAAAACGTACTGATGCGGGCCGTCGCGACCAGCGACGTGAGCAGCATAAAGAGCGCGATCCCGATACCGCCGATATTGAGGATCATCAGGTTTCGGTTGACCACGGCACCGGCTAGTTCACGCTCGGGCAACACGGCAAACGCGGTCTGAGCAACGCCGATAAAAAACACCGCCGCCCCAAGCCAAATCGCCAGAATTAGTAGCCGTATGTCCGAGAAAAACTTCATAAAAAGTGCCGCAAAGTAAGGTCTTATTATCTAGCTTTTCGCCGCAAAGGGCAAAAGGCAAGCCGCCCCTTTATCCGGCGTCATTATAAGACGAGAGTTGTGATAACCTTTCCCTTTACCGACCCTCGATGTCCATTGACCTCAAACAATCTTACGATCGGCTGTTTGCGTATTGTAAGCGCGAAGATTTTGCAGGATACGACCCGTTTGACGGGCTCAATAGCGTTTTGTTTCAGATCACCCCGCTGAAACACGTACGTCTCGCAAGGCTCGCTTTGCTCCAAGCCGTCAAGCGTTCGCCGGTAAATTTGCGGCCAATTTTGGGTGTGAAAAAGGGTGTGAATCCAAAGGGCTTGGCTCTCTTTGCCCTCGCCGAATTGTCACGTTATCGTGCAACAAATGACGCTGCATATGCCGCGACCGCAAAAGATCTGCTCGAACGCCTGATGAATATCGCCATTCGCGGTATAGCGGTCGACGGTCAATCGACGCTCGCATTTGGCTATAATTTCAACTGGCAATCGCGCAATTTTTATGCGCCGCTTGGCACGCCCGCGATCGTGCCGACGGCATTTGCTCAACAGGCGTTATTAGAAGCGTACGCTGCTTTTGGCGATGAACAATTCCTCAAAGCGGCAGAGGAAATTTGCAGTTTTATTCTCACCGGATTAAACCGCTCTGTCGAAACTACGGACGAGATCTGTTTCAGCTACACGCCGCTCGACCGGACCGAGATCTACAACGCCAGCCTGCTCGCGGGCGAGTGTTTGGCTCGCATCGGTGCGTTAACTCAAAACGCGGAATATTTGGGTATTGCCGCCAAAACTGCCCGTTTTGTCATTCGCCGTCAACGCGAAGACGGCGCTTGGACGTATGGCGGTAACAACATTCAAGCTTGGGTCGATAATTTTCATACGGCTTTTATTTTGCAATCACTGCAGAGAATATTGGATTGCGTTCCAGGCGTGGAAAATGAAACAAAACCTGCTATTAAACGCGGCACGGAATACTGGCTCAAAAACTTTTTCCTCGATGACGGAACGCCAAAATATTACGACAAAAGCGTTTATCCCGTCGATATCCACTCGGCGGCGGCGGCCATTGCGGCGTTGAGTGAGTTGTCATCGGGCGACAACAAAATGCTCGATCTTGCACAAAAGGTGGCGGAGTGGACGCTTGGTAACCTTTGCGATCCGACGGGTTTCTTTTATTATCAACGGCGGCAGAGCGGCATGGTTAAAACGCCATTCATACGTTGGGGACAGGCGTGGATGGCCTATGCACTTGCACGGTTGATAGAGGCTAGAACTAGTAATTCTCTTTAGTTTTGCCTTTTTACTTTTTACTTTTGCCTTTCAATTTATGTGCGGCATTGCCGGAATAATTTCACCTGATCCTGAAACGCGAATTGGCGCGGCTCTGCTCGCAATTGAGCATCGCGGTCGCGACGACGAGGGTGTCTTTGTGTCCGAAACCTTTGGCTCAAATCGGCTGAAAACGTGTCTCGGCCACCGCCGCCTGTCGATCATCGACACCTCGTCCGCCGGGCATCAGCCGATGCTGACCGGCGATAAGCGTTACGCATTGATCCTCAACGGCGAGATCTATAACTATAAAGAGATCCGCACCGAGCTCGAATCAAAAGGCGTCACGTTTACGACCGGCTCCGACACCGAGGTGCTGCTCAAAGCATTTCGCGAATGGGGCACGGGCTGTCTCGACAAGCTCAACGGAATGTTCGCCTTTGCCGTATGGGATGATCTCGAAAAAACCCTCACACTCGCCCGCGACCGTGCCGGGATCAAGCCGCTTTTTTACGCTAAGGTCGGCGAGACCCTCGTCTTTGCATCCGAGATCAAAGCGATTCTTGCGACAAAACTCATCGCTGCCGAACTTGACCACGAAGCCCTGCACCAGTCGTTGACATTCCTCTGGCCTGTACCGCCTCACACAATGTTTAAGGGCATCTACCAGCTCAAGGCGGGGCATTTCCTAACGTGGAAAAGCGGCGAGATATCGACGCATGAATGGTGGGACCTAGACTACTCTACCGAAGAGAAACGCGGCAGTGAGGCCGAATGGACAGATCGCGTTTTCGAAACTCTCGACCGCGTTACCGAGATGGAGATGGTCGCCGACGTTCCGCTTGGGGCTTTTCTCTCGGGTGGTGTTGATTCGTCGTCGATCGTTGCGTTGATGGCAAAGCATTCAAACCAAAAGGTTTCGGCCTATACGACCGGCATCTCCGCCGATGACCTCAAATACGACATTATCCCCGACGACGTCGAATGGTCGCGCCGCGTCGCTAAGTTTCTCGACCTCGATTATCACGAAACGATGCTCACGCCCGACCTCGCCGACCTGATGCCAAAACTCGTCCGGCACCAAGAAGCACCGATCATCGATATGGCGATACCCGCCTATCTGATCTCAGAACAATCGCGTCAGACCCAGACCGTGATGCTTTCCGGCATGGGCGGCGACGAGATATTTGCCGGCTATCCGCGTCAGATGGCGATGAAGCTCGCCGGCCTGACCGACATTGTGCCAACTGCCGTTCGCCGCCCCGCGATGAAGGTCATCGAGAGCCTCGCCTATGGCGGAGTACCCGGAAAATTTACCGCTCCGCTCCGCAACCTCAAGAAATTTGCCCGCAGTGCCGGGATGGATTTCGAAGAGCGCTATCTCGGATTTGGCACATATTTTACGGACGAGATGAAGGGCGGCCTCTATTCTACCGATCTAAAAAGCGAAATGTCCGGCTTTGACGCCTATCGTTATCATAAAGAATATTTCGAACATTGCGCCGGACAATCGCCCCTAAACCGGATGCTCTACGTCGATTTCAAAACCTTTATGCCCGCGCTAAATCTCGACACGACCGACCGAATGTCGATGGCGGCGAATCTCGAGGTCCGCGTGCCTTTTCTGAACAAAGAGTTGGTCGATCTGTCGGCACGGCTGCCGTCAAATCTAAAGATCAAGGGCATCAAACGCAAATACATCCTTAAAAAAGCCGCCGAGCGTCTGCTGCCCGCCGAAGTCGTCTGGCGGAAAAAGGCCGGTTTTAGCGCACCTGTCCGATCTTGGCTACGAGGTGCTTTGCGGCCGTTGGTCGAGGACATGTTATCGGCGGAGAGGATCACTCGCCGGGGGCTATTTGACGCAAAAGAGGTTCGACGTATCATCGACACAAATCTGTCGTGCCGCGAAGATCTCAACCTACAGATTTTTCACTTATTGACGCTTGAAATGTGGATGCAGGAGTTCCTCGATTGATCGGAAACGCTGACCGCGTTCTGTGATAAATTGAATATTCATGCGTATCTGGATCGATCTAGGAAACTCGCCGCACATCCCTTTTTTCCTCGCGCTTTCTAAGGAATTTGTTGAGCGCGGGCATGAGATCGTCTGGACCGCACGCGACTATGCCCAGACGGTCGAAATGGCTAAAATGGCGGGCCTCGATCCTACGGTTTTTGGCATTCACGGCGGAAAGAATATCGTGTCTAAGGCGGTGAAATTCGCGTCAAGAGTTTTGGAGCTTAGAAAATGGGCGGCCGGAAAAAAGATCGATCTGGCCCTTTCTCATAATTCACAAGAGCCTCTCGTCGTTGCTCGCCTGCTTGGGATCCGGAGCGTCAACCTCATGGATTACGAGCACCATCCCGGCAATCATCTTTCGTTTCGAACGGCGAAAAAACTGGTCGTTCCGCAAAGTTTCCCGGACGCGGCTCTTCGGAAATTTGGCGTAACCGAGTCAAAAGTTCGCCGTTTCGACGGCATCAAAGAGGACGTCTACCTCGCAGATTTTGAGCCTGACGAACAATTTCCTGACGTCCTCGCGCCCTTGGGCGTCTCGGGCGATGATAAATTAGTTGTGATCAGGCCGCATGCACCTGAGGCGCTCTATCATCGCGGCGTCGCAAATCAGTTACTTTCTGAGGCGCTGGAGAAATTTGCCGCCGTACCCGGATGCAAGATAATATTACTCCCGCGAAAGACTTATCAGGGTGATGATCTGAGGCGTGAGCATCCGCATGCCAATATTATTATTCCTGATCGCGTCTTAGATGGTGCTAACCTGATAGCGGCCGCCGATTTGGTGATCTCCGGAGGTGGCACGATGAATCGTGAGGCGGCCGCTCTCGGCGTACCCGTGGCAACTATCTTTGCGGGCAAAACTGCGGCGATTGATGAGTATCTGATCAGCGAAAACCGTATGATGCGGATTGATTCGTCGGCGGATCTTGACCTAATTCCGCTCAGGAAAAAGCCTGCCCGCAACCCTCGCCGTAACAACGAAGTGCGGCGGCAGGTCGCCGATCTGATCTTAGAAGCTTGAGCATGGAAGCTGCGCGAAAACCACAATTTATTGGTGTGACACAAAAGAGTCGCCGGGCTCCGCGTTGGGTGATGCCGCTCATCCGCGCGTTCGTGATATTTGCAGATCTCGTTATCGGGTCGGTTAGTTTTATCGTTGCTTTTAAGCTACGCGAGCAGCGTCCGGTGCTGTCACCCGACGGATTCGGCTGGTCACGCGAATTTGCCCCGTACGTCGGAATTCTATTTTTTGGTGCGGCGATCCGTCTGGCAATGCTGCTGTACCAGCGGATCTATAAATTTTACGGCTCATTTTCGTATGCCCAAGACGCAACTCGCATTTTTAAGGCGGTTTCGGTCAGTTCGCTATTGATCGTAGCGTGGGCATTTGTGTTTCGCGGCGGTTACGCATTTCGCGAATATTCGTATTCGCGCGGCGTTTTTGCGTTTGATTATGCGATAGCCCTTGTACTCTTTGTCGCGTTTCATCTGACGCTCCGGTATGTCCAAACTCTGTTTCGCCGCCGCGGCGTCAATCTGATACCGACATTAATAGTTGGGTCGGAACAGGATGCCGGACGAACGGCTGAGGAGCTGCGACTGCTGCCCGAACTCGGTTACAGCGTCATCGGTGTCGTTTGGTA
Source organism: Chloracidobacterium sp. (assembly GCA_016706275.1). Lineage (GTDB taxonomy): Bacteria > Acidobacteriota > Blastocatellia > Pyrinomonadales > Pyrinomonadaceae > OLB17. The sequence continues at coordinate 188,805 of JADJJY010000001.1, forward strand.
TGACCCCGAAAGTGATCTTGTTGAGCCGCCCACAACGATCTCAGATCTTCCGGTAGTCGGCCGTATCGATGACCTAACGACGCTGATCCGCGAGCTACGTATTCAAGAGGTCATCATCACCTCGAACGAACTTGGCAGCGAGCGTCTGTTTGATTCGATGATGGAGATCGGGCGAGAGCAGCGGGTCGAATTTTGTTTTGCACCCAGTCCGCTCGACGTTTTGCCGCAAAAGACCAGCATCGAACAGATCGGTTTTTTGCCGATGGTCAGGCTGTTTCGCGAACCGCTCTCGGATATTGAAAGGTTTATAAAACGCGTCTCGGACATTGTTATGGCCGCGATGTCGGCTCTAGTCCTGTTTCCGCTTTGGGCGTTGATAATCATCTTGGTCAAACTCGATTCGAAGGGGCCGGTCCTGTTTTTGCAGGAACGTGTCGGTATGGATGGGCGTGTTTTCCTTTGTTACAAATTTCGCACAATGATCGCCGGTGCCGATGAGAATGTTCATCGCGAGGCATACAAACGAAACATCGAGGGCGACAAAAATGCGAACGCCGGTGACGAGGCCAATCCGGTTTTTGGCAAGGTGCGAAACGACCCGAGGATAACGCGCGTCGGCAAATTCTTACGGCGTACAAGTCTCGATGAGCTGCCGCAGCTATTAAACGTGCTCAAGGGCGACATGAGCATCGTCGGGCCTCGGCCGCCGATCCCATACGAAGTCGAGGCATACGCTCTGTGGCACCGCAAACGTCTCGACGTAAAACCCGGCATTACCGGGCTATGGCAGGTATCGGGCCGCAACCGCCTCACGTTCGAAGAAATGGTCCAGCTTGATCTGTTTTACGTAAAAAATTGGTCGCTCTGGCTCGATCTCAAGATCATCCTCCTAACATTACCCGCCATGATGCGCGACGACGGTGCCCGATGACGATCCTCGATCTTTTAAACAAAAGTGCAAACCGTCTGTCCGACGCCGGCGTCGCCGACCCCCGCCGCGAAGCGTCATCGCTGCTCGCATTTGCTCTCGATAAACCGTCCGCATTCCTCATCGCGCATCCCGAATACGAACTGACCGACGAAGAAGCGAGTCGGTTTGATGGATTTATTGCTCGCCGAGCGAACCGCGAACCCTTTCAATACATCACCGAACGGCAGGAATTTTATGGATTGGATTTTGAGGTTTCGCCGGACGTCCTGATACCTAGACCCGAGACTGAGATACTCGTCGAAGAAGCGATCCGCGAACTCAACAAACTCAAGGAACTCAATAGACTCAGCGAACTCGCTTTCTGCGAGATCGGTGTCGGCTCCGGCTGTATCTCCGTCTCAATACTTCACAACGTCCCAAACGCAACTGCTATCGGCATCGACATCTCCGAAAAAGCTCTCGCGGTCGCGGGGCGTAATGCCGCAAATCACGGTGTTGCAGATAGATTGTCGTTACAAATTGGCAATGTCTTCGCCGGCGTGACGAACAAATTCGACATGATCGTCTCAAACCCGCCGTATATCCCTGACGCAGATCTGACGGATATGCAAAAAGAGGTGCGGGATTTTGAGCCTCACAATGCTCTATTCGCCGGAGCAGACGGCCTCGACATTATTCGACGGATCATCGACGAGGCGCCTGAGCATCTAAATAAGGGTGGTTTGTTATTGATAGAGATCGGGTTTGGGCAAGCGGAAATATTGAGAGGTCATATTGACCAAACAATTTGGAGCAAACACGAATTCATTCCGGATCTGCAAGGTATAGATCGAGTATTAAAAGTTAGACTAAGATAAGCTTTCCCGTATCCAGTCAGCGGTTACACGTGCCATTTCGTCAAAAACATCTTCGGGTGAGGAGCGCGTTTTTTTGAGAGTCTTGTAACTGTGGTCGCCTGTTTCGATAGTGTGAAGCGTCGCAGTATTGCCGAGCTTTTTTATCACCGGGCGAAATAACGTGAGGTCATTTAGCGCGTCTCGCGTTCCCGTTAGAAACAGCATCGGGATCTCGATTGCGCCCAGATGCTCGGCACGCGAATCACCGGGCTGATTCGGCGCGTGGAGCGGGAACGAAAAGAGTACGAGCCCTTTCACCCCTCCGAGCGGCAATTCCGACTGCGCCGTTGTCGTCATTCGCCCGCCAAACGAATGCCCGCCCGCAAGCAGCGTCATTTTTGGTTCGAGCCGTCTCGCCTCAGCGACCGCCGCACGCACCGTCGCCGTCGCAACCTTTGGCGAATCGACACCGCCGCGGCCGTTTTCTTTGAAAGGAAAGTTATAACGAAGCGTGGCGATCTGTTGCCTGGCAAGAGCCTCAGCAATTTTCTGCATCGACGCCGAGCGCATATCCGCTCCGGCTCCGTGACCCAAAACAAGCAGAAGTTTTGCACCGTCTGGCCGCATCAGCAAAGCAGACACTTCACCTTTTTCGGGCGTGGCGAGGAATTTGATTTCCTTTTCCATGGATATCAACTTCGAAAACTCTTCTTCAACCTCTGCCACACCTCAAAATACTCAGCCTGTAATTGCGAGGTTTCCATCGCAAATCTTGTCGGGCGAATGATGTAGCGTGATTCGAACATAAACGCCATTGTGCCCTCGAGTTTCTGCGGTTTTAGGTCAGCATTCGACGCTTTTTCAAAGGCGTCGAGGTCGGGCCCGTGGGCGGACATTTGGTTGTGGAGCGAGCCGCCGCCGGGCAGGAAACCTTCTTCCTTTGCGTCGTACTGGCCATACACGAGACCCATGTATTCGGACATGTAGTTTCGGTGGTACCAAGGCGGACGGAAGGTGTTTTCGGCGACAAGCCAGCGTTCAGGGAAGATGGCAAAATCGCAGTTCGCAACACCCGCCTCGCCGGACGGCGAGGTCAGCACCGTAAAGATCGACGGATCAGGATGATCGTACGAGATCGAACCGATCGTGTTAAACCGCCGCAGGTCGTAACGGTAAGGAGCATAGTTCCCGTGCCAAGCAACAACATCAAGCGGGGAATGTTCTATTTCACACGACCAAAGATTACCGGCGAATTTGGCAACCTGTTCAAACTTGCCTTCGCGGTCCTCGTACCAGGCGACAGGCGTTTCAAAATCACGCGGATTGGCCAAGCCGTTCGCCCCGATCGGGCCGAGATCGGGCAAGCGAAACAGTGCGCCGTAATTTTCGCAAATATAACCGCGGCACTGTTTGTCTTCCGGATGTGGCTCAACCTTAAACCTCACGCCACGCGGGATAACAACAACCTCACCGGCACCCGCCTGGATAGCCCCCAATTCTGTCAAGAATCCAAGCCGTCCCATCTCGGGCACGATCAACATCTCGGCGTCGGCGTTGTAAAAATAACGGTCGCCCATCCCCTTGTTACAGGTGTAGATATGTATGCCGATGCCGGCCTGCGACATCAGGTCTCCGTTGAGAGCGATGGTCGTAATGCCGTCAATAAAATCGGTCGGCTCGGTCGGGATCGGCAGCGGATCCCAACGTAGTTGATTTGGCGTTACGTCAATATCATCCGGTTTGCTCTGCCAACGGCGGTTATCGATCCGCTCAAAGGGCTTGTGCATCACCGACGGCCGGATGCGATATGTCCAAGTCCGTTTATTCCCCGCACGCGGAACCGTAAACGCCGTCCCCGACAATTGCTCGGCATACAGCCCCAGCGGAGCCCGCTGCGGCGAGTTCATCCCAACCGGCAAAGCCCCCTCGACAGCCTCAGTCGCAAATTCGTTTCCAAAACCTGTTTGATATTTGAGATTCATAAGAAAATTAGCCACAGATTAACACAAATAGACATAGATTCAATTTTGAGGAGATCATCCTTGGTACGAGAGAAACGACAACAGATATCATCCGAAGCGGCCGTTAGAGTAGCCTACTTAATGATCGCCTCCGCCGGTATCTCTTTCGGGATCTTTAACTTAATACTTTCGATCTTACCGTCACGTTCAACAACAGCGTCTATTTTCTTTCCTAGATTTTCCTTGATTATCAATTTCAGATCTTCGATATCTAGTGACTTCGAAAGATCGTGTCCCGCAACCGTCTTTATAGTATCTCCGGGCTTAAACCCGATCTTGTCCGCCAAGCCATTAGAGTAGACCACAAGTAGGTAATACTGATTACGGCTATATGTTTCGATGCCAAGTACGTACCCGCTCGGACGCGGCACCAACCCTAGCCAATATCGGATCGCAGGAAATAAGTAATCTCGAAATGTGGCCGATTCCTTTTCAAGTGCCGCGTTGTCGGTTAGTGACTCCTTTATCTTTGCCGAAATGCTGTTCTGCAATGACGACGCCCGCGATAGGGCATCCTGCGATTGTGCTCCCCAGACCTGATACTGCTGAGCAATAACAACGGCTCGAATGAAATTTTCTGTTGATGCCTTTTGCGCCGTGATCATCTGGAGCAGAGATTTTATGACGCGGGCCCTCAGTTGGTCTTCCGTACGGACCTCAGCCAGCTTGGCTCCATACGCATCTAAGGCCTGTTGCAGATCATAGACTTCTTTCGGTACACCGTTCTTAAATCCGTAACCGGCTTTCCGTCGGTCGGCCCAGGCAAGAATACTCAAATTATCGCTTAAGCTCTGATATGATGAACCTATCAAAACATCAATTTCCGTTAGGTCCTGGGTTGGCTTTGGCACGACCGCGGGCGTAGCTGTTGGTTGCGGCAAAGGGACCGACGAGGGGATCTGTGACCAAGGCTGCGTCGGCAAAGAACTGTCGAGAGCTAAAATGAACCGTGCCGGGATCATGTACCCGACGATCTTGTCCGCGGGCTTTCGCAGCGTCAAGATTCCTATGACCGTCCCCTCATCGTCGATCACAGGGCTGCCGCTGTTATTGGGCGGCGAGTCGCCATCAAGTTTTGCCCAGACCGTCCCATCGCTATTTGCGGCCTCGACGACCTTTACGGGCAAGATGCCGAAAGCGGAATCTTTCACGGCCGCTAAACTTAGCCCTTTGCCCACAGCTACATCGTCGGGTGACATTTTTAGCATTGGGCATCCAAAAACCTTGATCCGAATTAGTGCAACATTGCGGATTTCGTCTTTGTCGATGAGCCCCGAGCATTCATATTCATCGCCGCCGGGGAATTTCGCCACGACGCGCTTGGCGTCTTTGACGATATGCCAAGCGGTCGCGACGATCCCGTCACGAATCGTTAGAAACCCGTTGCCGGTCTGGCTAGAGCCGTCCGATTTTTGCACCGTGAGCGTGACAACTGAGGGCAGAGCTTTAGACGCAAGACCTTCCTGACCCTCAACGCAAAACACCAAAAACGCGACTGACAATAATGTTATAGTCAAACGACTTAAGCCATTCACAAACATCTTGGTACCTCCCGAAACGCCGCCAAGGCATTTACAGGCTGTAAGCGGCATTATCTACAGCAAATTAGTGCAAATAGCGTTCCGCTTTGGTATTGAGGAAAGTCCGCACGGGACTCGATCACAAGACGCAAAAATCCGCGGGAATTGTGGAAATTCTCGCGGATATTTTGGATGGGTAAATTTAGCTAATTAAAGGTTTCCACGCCGACGCTGCTCTTCTTCGATGGAGACAAACAACGCCTTAAAGTTGCCCTTGCCAAAACCTTTACATCCTTTGCGCTGCAGGATCTCGTAGAACACAGTCGGACGGTCCTCGACCGGCTTTGTAAAAATCTGGAGCAGATAGCCTTCGTCGTCGCGATCGACCAGTATTCCGAGTTTCTTGAGCGATGCAATGTCTTCGTCGATCGGGCCCACTCGATCTAAGAGGTCGTCGTAATATGTGTCCGGGATCGTAAGGAATTCGACACCGTTTTCCATCAATTGCGTAACGGTGCTGCGGATATCACGGCACAGCAGAGCGATGTGCTGGGCACCGGCGGAGCGGTAAAAGTCGATATATTCCTGGATCTGCGATTTGCCGCCTTTGCCTGTCGCGGGCTCGTTGATAGGGAATTTGATATTGTGCTGGCCGTCCGACATAACGATCGACATCAGTGCGGAATATTCGGTCGAGATGTCCTTGTCGTCAAACGTGATGTAGCGGAAAAACCCAAGTACATCGCGGTAAAAATCACACCAATGCGTCATCTTACCAAGCTCGACGTTACCGACAATATGATCGACCATCATAATGCCGGTCGGTTCGCCCGCGATATTTTGCTCGGTAAATCCGGGAAGGAAAACGCCGTTGTAATTATGGCCGTTGTTGGTGTTGTACGAGATGAACGAATGTATCGTATCGCCATACGTTGCGATCGCGGAGTGGCGAACGCTGCCGTTCTCGTCGGCCATATCATGCGGCGCGGTCACAGGCGTCGCACCGCGTCTGACCGCTTCGTTAAAAGCGTGATCGGCATCCTCTACATAAAACGCGATATCACGCACCCCATCACCGTGCTGCTTGATATGCTCCGCCGCCGGATGCTCCGGATTGAGCGGCGTCGTCAGCACAAAATTGATATTCGTCTGCCGCATCAGATACGAGGTTGTCTCCCGATTACCCGTTTCAAGCCCCGAATACCCGGCACGCGAAAACCCGAACGCTTTGCGATAATAAAACTCCGCCTGCTTAGCATTGCCGACGTAAAACTCTACGTGATGTATTTTCTTAAGCCCAAGCGGATTTTGCACCGCCGTATTTGTCTCAACTGCTGTATTTATATCTGTGATCATAATCAAAAACTCTCTATATATTTCTTTGTGATTTCTTTTAACTCAGCATACGACGGGATGACGTACAGCACCGGCTGCATGTCGCTGTAAGTATATTCATGATTTATCACCTGCTCGAGGTTGAACGGGCGGCGTTCGACCTTGTCTGAGAATGCATGTTCGAGCTCGCCGAAGCTGGAGAGCAGGCCCGCTCCGTATGCCTTGATGTCGCCTTCGTGTTCGACCAGGCCAAATTCGACGGTGAACCAATAGAGGCGGCCGAGCTGTTCGAGCTGTTCGTCGGTGGCGATGCGGGCTCCGTGGCCGATAAACTGCGAAAAATCGGCAAAATTCGGGTTCGTAAACATCGGGATGTGGCCGATCGCTTCGTGGACGATATCAGGCTCGGGCGTGTACGCCGGGTGCGAATGATGGCGAATGTACTGCGTGCAGAGCATCACGCGGTACGAGAGCCACGACAGGAATCCGCGTGTCTCAACCAGCCCCTCTATCGGTGCAAGCCGAAATCCGGTCAATTCTTTTAGACGGCGGTTCATTTCTGAAAGCTGCGGTATGCGATCGGTTGTGATGCCAAGATCTTTTTTTGCACGTAGGTAAAATGGCGATGCGTATTTTTGCTGCAGCTCCTCTAATTCCTCTGCAACATACCGCCAGACACGCTGTTCGCGGGCGTTGTAATCGACATCCGTGATCTCACCCGTCTCGCGAAAGCTCTTGGCACACTGCGCGATATAGTCGCGGCGGGTGCGATATTCGGCGTCATTTGCTCCGGGATGATCGATGTGAAGTTCGTTGATATTCTCAAACTTCAAGTCCTTAAATTCCGGCAGTTCCGCATCCGAGACGGTAAAATTTTCGATCGCAAAATCGGCTTCGGTCGCAGTTGTAGTTTCGTTGAGCATCTGTGTGGCGGCTCCTTTCATATATTCGATGTCCGTGTGTCAGGCAAAGTTATCCGAGAATAAGCAATTGTAATAAAACTCGCGGCTTGGTTGAATAATGAATGTAAGTTATTATGCAGTCGCAGCCTTAGAATATGAGTTTGTAACTGATTCTAAGTTTATATTATATGGTCCACCTCTGGTCCATGTTGGTCCACCTGGTCCGGACCGGACCAAAAACATCATGATCGATGAAATTGATAGAAAAATATTAAGAGAATTACAAGAGGACGCCCGGACGAGCTACGCCGAGCTTGGCCGTCGCGTCGGGCTGACGACACCGGCCGTTATCGAGCGGGTTCATAAGCTCCAGGACGCACACATCATAAGCGGCTATCGTGCGGAGATCGACACGGCAAAGGTCGGGCTGCCGATCATGGCGTTTGTGCGGATGAGCATTACAGGCGTGGATTACAGCCACATCATTGAGGTTGCGCAGGAGTCAAACGAAGTGCTCGAATGCCACCGCGGCACGGGTGGCGATTCGTTTATAATGAAAGTCGCCGTCCGCTCGGTCGAGCATCTTCAGGAAATGATCGACCGCCTGACGCCATACGGCATCACAACGACTACGATCGTGCTGTCATCGCCGGTCAAGCGGCGAACCATCGAGGTGTAAACCCTTGCCGGAGACTACTTCTTTTTCGGCAATTTCTCGGTTGTTTTGCCGTCAAATTCCACGTCGTTAGCCTCGGCCTCTTCTTTCGTCTTACGGACGATCTGGTCTTTGTGGTGCGGCGGCGAATAGATGGTGTACATCTTGAGTTCTTCGGTTGCTGACGTGTTGATGACGTTGTGCTTGGCTCCGGCCGGGATTATAACTGCATCGCCGTCTTTCACGGTGTATTTATTTCCGTCGATCTCGACGCGGCCGCGGCCCGCCTCAAATCTGAAAAACTGATCATTTTCCTTATGCGTTTCGAGCCCGATCTCCTCTTTCGGTTTGAGGGTCATCAGCACCAACTGACAATGTGAAGCTGTATAAAGTACCTTTCGAAAATTCTTATTCTTGAGCGTGTCTTTCTCGATATTTGATTTGAATCCTTTCATAATGCACTTGCCTTGATACTGTCACCCAAGGTGACGTTGTAGTTACAAGTACATTATACGCCTTTCGCCGCCGATCAGCGCCAGTTGCCGATCAGGACAAACCCCGACCAAAAATAAGGGTGTGAAAAGCCGGCGGCGGTTTTTGTTGCGCTCGCGATCATTTTCCGCTGGGCCTGCTGCAACGCTTCGGCCTTGGTCGTGCCGGGTTTTTCTTTGCGAAAACGGTAAAAATCACTCATCAATTGCGGCGTGCTGCGGTCGGACACCGCCCACAGCGTTGCAAGCACGGCTTTGCCGCTTTTTGCCTGGATCGCCCCGGCCAAGGATTCGACCTCGCGTCCATTGGCATAGCCGCCGAGTGCCGTGTTGCACGCCGAAAGCGTGACCAGTTCGACGTCGCCAAAATTGATCTGCGGCGAACCGCTCAGTTCCTCAAGCGTCAACAGCTTGCCATTGCCCATAAACAGGTACGAATTTGACCAACTGCTGCCGAGGTGAAAATGGCTGGCGAGATGGATGACCGTAAATTTACGCTTGCCGTCGGCGGTCTCGGCCGCGAGCGAATCAGTAAAGTTTTTGAGCGTAAAATCTTTATCAAGAAACCGCCGCCCACTCAAAATACCTTTCTCACTAGGGTTGTTTTCGTCACGGACGATGGCAGTTAGCTCGTCTTTCGTTCCCGGCAGCGGCTCTACCTTTTGCTTTTGCTCGGGCTGATCGGGATAGGTGACCATTTGCCCCTCGGACACGCCCATGCCAAGAGCTTTCCATTCGGCGGTCGAATCGGCGAGCGAATCGCGCGTCCGCGGCGTAAGGATGACGTTTTGATACTTTTCGACCATAAAGGCCTTACCGTCCGGTGACAAAGCGGTCAGCGGCAAATACCGCAGCGTGCCGTCGAGCGACCACAACAGAGTCTTTGCCCCCGACGCGATCAGATCTTTTTCGATCGGCTTGATGAGGATGTCATAGATCTCTTTGCCCAGCGGCCGCGAATCAACATCGGGATCTTTGACCGCCTTGGTAAATGCAAATATCTTCTTATTCAGCAACGCCGCACTGATGTCGGTCTTGCCGTCGATCTGCACCGTCGGCGTCGTCAGCACGACGCGATAACGATTTTCGGTTACGACCGTGTAAAGAGCGACCGTGCCGTTGCCCCATTTTCGGAGTTTGTCCTGCAGGCTGCGGTCGATCTCGATCTGGCGGACGTTCTCAGTGCCGAGTTCGGCCACAAGATCTTTTTCGAGGAAGAGTCGAAACGCGGCATTTGCCTCAGTGATCTGTGCGGCAAGCTGCTGATAGAGCTTTTCTTCGTCGAAAGAGAGTGTCTGCTCGCGTCGGGAAAGCAGGCGTTTGCGGTCATCGAGTTTTTTGAATTGCTCACCCAGCTCCGACGCACGATTTGCAAGCAGAGTGTATTTGTCGACCAGGGACTTTTCTTTATCGGTCAGTTTTACGCGGCGGTTGAGGCTCTTGATCTCATCCGCGTCGCGGCGGACAAATTCAGAAAATTCCTCTTCCTTTAGCATCTGGAGAACTTCCTCGGCCTCTGCAAATCGACCCATCTCGATGAGCAGATCGGCCAGGAACCGGTAATTGTCCGCGACCGACTTGAGATACAGACTTTGGGTTGATCTATCCAGATCGGTGATCGCACGCCGCAGTTCTTGATAAGTCGCGATGCACTGTTTACCGTAGATCACAGCGACGGCGGGGCGGTTGACCTGCTTTGAGACATGCATCAGATTGCCCAGAATGATCGCCTCGAGGCCGCGCTCGTTTACTGACCTCGCCATAACGAGAGCGCTATTCAGATCATTTAAAGCAGACGTGGTGTCACCCAGACTCGCGTTTGCAAATCCGAGATTGTTTAATGCCGTTGCTTCGCCTTGCTTATTGTCCATTGCACGATACAGCGGGATAGACTGACGGTTGTAATCGAGAGCTTTTTTAGGCTCATTGAGATCCAGATATACGACGCTGAGGTTACCCAGAACCGCAGCTTTTCGATTTTCAAAACCAATCTCGGTCAGGATCGCGAGCGCCTGTTCATACAGCATGGCGGCCTTTTTTTTGTCTCCGAGATCGCTGGTCACCATTCCAAGATTGTTAAGAGTGGTCGCCTCACCTGCCTTATCACCAACTGCTCGTCTTAAAGCCAAAGACCGTTCGAGGTATTCCTGGGCCTTTGTTTTGTCGCCGATGTCGTCGTAGGCCCGGCCAATATTTGAGAGCGTGATGCCCTGAGCACGCTTGTCGTCAGTTTCGATCTGGATCGCCAACGCGCGTTTGTAATAGTCGAGCGCTTTTGCTCGCTCGCCGAGCCCTGAATAAACGGAGCCGAGACTGTTGAGCGTATTAGCTTCGCCGTATTTGTCACCCGTGATCTTTCTGAGCGGAAGAGCAAGATTGTGATACTCGATGGCCTTTTGCTTATTGCCGGTCTCGTCGTACAAAAGCCCGAGATTGTTTAGCGTTCTCGCTTCAAGCCCTTTGTTTCCGATCTCTCGAAATATGGCGAGCGCCTGGTTGTAAAGATCAAACGCCACATCGTTTTCAAATAGAAGATTCTTGATCAGACCTGCACCCAACAACGCGCTGCCGACATTGGCTTTGTCGCCGATCTCGCCATAGATCGTTGCTGAAAGTTGAAAATTTTCAAGAGCCAGTTGATACGACTTAAAAGTGTTTTCCTGACGCAGCTTTATCGCCTCGTCAAACGCCGCCTTTCCCGCGATCTGTTTTTGCTGAACATCATCGGGCTGGGCAAGAGCGGAGAAAGAGCACAAAAGGAGAACTGAGAGAACGAAAACGGGTAATAAGCGCAAATAGATTTGTTTCATACGTCATGCACGTAGAAATAGAACGAACGAGATCCGATTACATGCACAAGAAAACTTAAGTATTCCAAACGACCTGACTTTTTAGCCTGAGGATAGACCGGTCTTTACCCAAGGTCTCAAAAACCGACAGCATCGACGGGCCGACGGCGACGCCTGTTAGTAGGGTGCGGGCTCCGTTCATGATGACGCCGAGTTTTGTGCCTTTTTCTTCGGTAAATGCCTTTACGACCTCTTCGATCTCGGGTTCGGTGAATGATTCCATTGACTCAAAACGGTCGGCAAGCTCGGGCAGCCACGTTTTTAGATCCGGGAATTTTGCGAGGTTTTTCTCGATCGCCGCCGGGTCGAAATCGTAGTCTTCGCTAAAATAGGCGCGTCCCTGTGATGAAAAATCTTTGAGCGTAAAGAACCGCTGGCGGATGAGGTTGATCGTGTTTTCAAACCACGCCTTGTCATCGTCCTCATATTCGTCACGCCAGAGTTTGGCGGATTTTAGTTCGGGTTTGACGAATGGCATCAACTCATCGACCGGCATTGTGCGGATGTACTCGGCGTTCATCCATTGTGCCTTGTCGTCGGTCCAACGTCGCGGGTCGCTTTCGGTAAAGTTAAAGACTGCGTTTGAGCGATGGATGCCGTCGAGCGAAAATTTCTGTACCAATTCGTCGAGAGAGTAGATCTCTTTTTCCTCACCCGCCGACCAGCCGAGCAGTGCGAGAAAATTGCGAAACGCTGCTGCCAAAAATCCGGCATCGCGGTACGTCGTCATCGAGACGACCTCGCCGTGTTTGCGTTTCGACAGTTTGCCTTTATTTGGCGCCATTATCAGCGGCAGATGGGCAAATGTTGGCGGCGTGACGCCCAGAGCCTCATAGATCAGCACCTGTTTGTGGGCGTTCGTCAGATGATCCTGGCCGCGAATGACGTGTGTGATCGCCATCTCGATGTCGTCGCAAACGACCGCGAGATTATAGAGTGGATGGCCGTCAGATCTCAACAAAACGAGGTCTTCGGTCTCTCGATAATCGCGTTCCTGCAAACCATAGACGGCGTCTTCGAATGAGGTTTTGCCGGTCTCGGCGACTTTCAAACGGATCGCAAACGGCTCTCCGGCGGCGGCTCTCGCATCGCTCTCTTCCGCTGAAAGGTCGCGATACGGATTGTCGCGCATGTTCTTTTCGCCTTGATTTGCACGGGCACGGTCTTTGATCGCGTCTTTGACGTTGGCGTCGTTTGGTGCGGCCTTTGGCGTAAAATCGCGATACGCCTTACCCTCCGCGAGCAGCTTTCTGGCGGTCGCACGATGCTTGTCGGCATTGTCGGATTGAAAGACGATCTCTTCGTCGTGTCCGAGTTCGAGCCATGCGAGGCCGTCAAGGATAGAGCGGGTCGATTCTTCGGTCGAACGCGCAAGGTCGGTGTCTTCGATACGGAGCAGAAACTTGCCGCCCGTGTGGCGTGCATAAAGATAGTTAAAAAGTGCGGTCCTCGCGGAGCCGATGTGTAAATAGCCGGTCGGGCTGGGTGCAAAACGAACGCGTGTAGTCATAACAAAATAGTTTCACAAGAAAGCCGCGAGAACGCAAAACAAGTTGCAGATGCACGCCCTTGCTAACGCGCGGAATTCTGCATTAAAGCAGTGAGTTCAGTCAATTGTTTCGAAAGATCCTCGATCTTCTTGAGCACTTCGCTTTTAAATTTTGCATCTTTTATCTCGTCCTTACCATCAACGAGAAACGTGCCGTTCGGGTCGAGCACGACTTTTTCGAGGTCGCCGGCGTCCTCAAAACCATTTTGATGAGCGAGGATATCGAGATCGCGTTTGGTTATAAGCTCGCGGCGTAATTGCCGCTCATCGACCTCGCCTTTATTGATGAGTTTCACGGGCACGCCCTCGCTCACAGCCTCGATCATTTTGGACGAGAATTTTAGACGCGACAAGACATAGTTGATCGCGAGCAGCGAAACGGCTCCGACAACGCCGCCTACAACCGAATTATCCTGGCCGATTATCGCGTTCTGCACCGTGTTTGAAAGCGATAGGATGACGACCAGGTCAAACGGGTTGAGTTGTGCCAACTCGCGCTTGCCAAAAATACGCAGCATCACGATCAGGGCAATGTAAACGATCACGGGGCGAAGTATCTTCTCCGCCCAGGTGGCCGTAACGTCGAGTGTGAACATATTTGCCCACGTTGAAATGTCTGCAAATGCGGGGTGAAAATCGATAAACATATAGGAATTACCTCAATCCCGAGTCTATTCCTAATAAACAAAATTCAAAAGGCTGTTCGAGTCATGCACCCGAACAGCCTTGAATGTTAATGGCGGAGACGACAGGATTCGAACCTGTGGTAGTTTTTAAGACTACAACGATTTAGCAAACCGCCGCTTTCAGCCGCTCAGCCACGTCTCCGCATTGCCTTAGAAAAGCAAGTTCCAATTCTACCCGAAGGGCAAACTTTGTCAAGTTAATTGCATCTTAGATAGCAAATAGACGGTCTCTTTCGGCTTGACACGCTTGATTTTTACGAACAAAATACGAAGGTTACTGGTATTGGCTCTTTTCGATGGGTTTTACGACAAAAACAAAGCAATATATTGCTCCGGTCTTTTTGCTGCTGATCGCGGTTTCGGCAACAGTGGTAGCTGCGCCCTCCGCGAACCCTACAACCATAACAATTGAGAAAAAGAGCGGCCTTGGCGCGATCCGTGGTGTTGTCCGCGATGCCGGCGGCAGCCCGATCGCCGATGCGACGGTCGCGATATTTCGCACCGGCACATCAAAACTGCTCAAACAGGTCAATTCGTCACGCGACGGTAGCTTTTTAGCTAGGATATTGCCGGGAACATATACCGTCCTAGCGGTTGCTCAAGGATTTAACCCGGTCACGCTTTTGGGCGTCGAGGTACCCCGTGCGACCGAGGTCAATTACGGTTTCAAACTAGAGCGGTCAGGCAGCGGCAACACGCTGCCCGAAAAGCGGCTAGATCGCAACAGCTCAAAATGGCGCATCCGTTCGTCACAATCGCAACGCTCGATCTACCAAAACCGCGATGGCAAAGATCCGGTCGTCGAAGCTGAAACAACAGCCGATGCGGACGAACCTTCGGAAGATACTCCAAGCAAGAGACGCGGCCAGACCGTGATCGAAACTTATTTTGCGAGCTCACGACAGGGCAATTCGGTCGGCGTTAATTTTGCGACTCTCGTTCCGGTCAGTCGGGATATGGAGATCGTCTTTGCCGGACAGGTTGGTAAGGGCAAGAATACACCGCAGAGATTTGAGACGTCTTTAAAATTCCGCCCGTCGGACGACCACCAAATACGCGTCAACGGCGCGATGGCACGGCTTGGTAATTTTACGGCTGGTCCGGAAGACAAAGTTCTCGGCCAGTTGTCATTTCAAGCGTCAGACGAGTGGAAGATCCGCGACGGCGTGATCGTCGTCCTCGGTTTTGATTACTCAAGATTTACAGGTGCGGGCAGCGATTCGTCGCTTACACCGAGGCTCGGGCTGCAATACGACATCAACGCAAAAACGCGTTTTCAGACCGCTTACACTGCCCAGACCGAACAAAAAACATGGGCACACGCTCTCGATCTCGAGGGCATGAGCGTCGGTTTTACCGAGCCGGTCTCCGTTGATGATTTTGTGGTCGCCGACCGCAAGCCGATGATGAACAAGAGCCGCCGGTTTGAGTTTGGCGTCGAACGGATCATCGACAACCACTCCAGCATCGAGGCAAATGTTTTCTTTGACACAACGCTCGGACGCGGTGTCGGCCTCAATAGTTTTTCGTTCGACAATCTGGGCGAGGATGGACTCGGAGATTTTGTCGCAAACCAACAAGGCCGTGCGAGCGGTGTGCGGGTCGTGTATTCTCGTCGGATAAACGGGACATTTTCGACCGTAGCAGGATATTCGTTTGGCAACGGGCAAAAGCTGTCCGAGTCGGGTATCATTGACCCGGCAAATGCTTTCGAGAGCGACTTTTTCAATTCGTTTTTTGCCCAGCTCGTAGCGGACCTTAAAACTGGAACAAACGTCAAAACTGTTTTCCGTCTGTCGCCTCAGGCTACCGTGTTTGCGATCGACCCATTTCGCGGGCGGTTGGCGATATACGATCCGGGTCTGAGCGTTTTGGTCACCCAGTCACTGCCGACATTGGGGCTGCCGATCAAAGCACAGGCGATCGTCGACGCACGCAATCTGTTCGACTTTCAAGCCGGCGTTTTTGGCGAAGAGGGCGGACTTAAGCTGAACTCTCAGGGACGGATGTTTCGCGGCGGAATACAAGTAAGATTTTAGGTCTTGCCACTTAAAGAACCCTGGGGTTCACAGAATCTGAGTTTTCTCTGTGAAACATGAGTTTTTTCGGTGGCTATTATTTTCTCCAAATTCTTGGATTTGTGAGCAAAATACTGAATCTGCGGCTGTAATACCCCGGTCAAACTGACGATTGAAACCGCCGATTGTATTAAAAATCGAGCATTGTTTTCGATCTGTATTTTTCTGAGCAAATGGTACACATTTTGCATTAAAAAAGCCCGGAGATGTTTGCCCTGAGTAAATGAAAGGGAAAGTGCTGACAAGTTGGAGCCTGATATGGCTTTTGGCCTCCGTGCTGTTTGTGGCCGGCGGGGCTCTAAACCTGTCTCAACGCACCTTTCAAAAGCTGCCTCCTACCGACGGAGTTCGTTGGGAACAGCGTGAAGACGGCATCTACGCCGCTAAGGTCACGCCTGGATTTGCCGGTGCCCGTGCGGGCATTTCGCTCGGCGACAAACTGATCGGCATCGGCTTTGATTCCGACAAGACCGAAGAGATCACCTCGCCCGCTGACGTCCAGATGTATCTCGAATCGGCCGGGGTCGGCGGCAGTCTCACCTATTTTTATCAAAAGCCCTCCTACGCATTTACTGACAATTTCTACTTCGCTGACCTCAAGAACATCGACCCAGTTCCTAGATGGACCCCATCGATCATATTCCTTTCGATCGTCGGGCTGATCTGGCTCGGTGTCGGTGTTTTTGTGCTGTTCAAACAAGGCAGCAGCTCGCCATTCGTACTGCATTTTGCGATAGTCTGTTTGGCGGCGTTCGTCTTTCACGTCTATCGCTCGATCGGTACCGGTGAAGATTTTGACCTTGCGATCGATCTCATCGACAGCATCGCCTTTGCATTTTTTGTTCCGCTATTTCTGCATTTTTGTATCAGATATCCGGTTCGCAGCGACGTTTTCGACCAGCAGCGTTGGCGGACATACGTCCTTTACATCCCAGCGGCCCTAGTTTCGATCTGGCAGGTATTGTTCGCATTGACGCCGCAACTGTTTTGGAGAACCGGCGTTGCCGAGTCGATGGCCCATCTCGACGACCGGTTCAACCTGACCGGCTTGTCATATCGTGTGGCTTTCTACCATTTTGTCGCGGGCGTTTCCGCCGGTGCATTTTTGCTCGTTTGGCGTTTCTTTAAAAATAGTCAGCCCATGGTCCGTCAGCGTCTAAAATGGGCGATGTGGGGTACGATCGCAGCGATAACGCCGGTCGTGCTGATGCAGCTAGTCGAACGGCTCGCGATACAGATACCCAACGACAATTTCAGCACCGCGATCACGACTCTGCCGCTGGCGCTGATACCGCTTAGCTTTGGCCACTCGGTCGTCAGATACCGGTTGATGGATGTCGATGTCGTTGTCCGCCGTGCTCTCGTCTATGCGATGACCACCGCCGCGATCGCTATGATGATCGGCGCTGTCGCGTTGGGACTCGTGTTTTTAGCTGTCGGCAATAATCTTTCTAATACCGAGATCGCGCTCCGTGGACTTATCGCCATTGTGGCGATGGGGGCGATCGTCCTGCTCAGCGAACCTCTCAAAAAATATCTACAAGAGCGAGCGGATAGGTTCTTTTATGGCGAGCGTTACGACATGCGTCGGGGTCTGCTAGATTTTGGCAAAACGCTATCGGCGACAACGGCTCTCGACCCGCTGCTTGATGGTTTGATCGAGCGTCTGAAACAAGTGCTCGACGTGCAAAAGGTCGCCGTCTTTATCGAAGACGAAAGTTTAAAAGTGCATTACCGACTCGCTAAATCGGTCGGCCTTAGCGAAAAGTACAAGATACCGGCGGATTTCCGCACGATGATCCGCCAAAAATCTGCGTCAAAGGGTGTCGTACGCGCCGATGAGCTCGACGCTCAGGATCTGGAAATGATCGGAGCCGACCTAAAGAGCAACGGTAAGGCGCCGGTCAGACAAGAGCTGCATTATTTTGTGCCATGCGTCGCCGGCGGGAAAATGGTAGCCGTTATTGGGCTTGGCCGTGCGACCGACGGCTCGCTGCTGTCGTCAGAGGATCTTGAGATACTACGAACCGTCTCAGGCTACATCGCCGTTGCTATCGAAAACAGCCGCCTGTACACCCAGCAAAAACAACACACCGAAGAACTCGCCCTGCTCAAAGAATTTAACGAATCGATCGTCGAATCGGTCAACGTCGGCCTGCTCGCCGTTGATGAAACGGGGCACATCATCCGCTGCAACTCACCGTTCGAAGAAATGATGGGTTTTGGCCGGGATGAGGCTGTCGGAAAACTAGTGGACGATGTTTTTGATGAGAGCTTCGCGCTAAATCTCGACAACATCCTCGGCAAATCGCGATGGCATCTGACCGAAGTGCGAAACGCGTATAAGCTGCATACCTTCGACCGCAGCGGCAGTTCGTTGATCCTAAACGTCGCCGTCGCTCCGCTTAGGTCTGTTTCAAATCAGCAAACCGGTGCGATCATCGTCCTCGAAAATGTCACCTCACGCGTCAAGCTTGAGGAAACCGTCCAGCAAAGCGAAAAACTATCGAGCATTGGCTTGCTCGCCGCGGGTGTCGCTCATGAGGTCAACACGCCGCTGACGGGGGTCTCTAGCTACACGCAGATGCTGCTCGGTATGATCCCCGAGACTGACCCGAAACATGCTCTGCTACAAAAGATGCAGCGGCAGACTGACAGGGCGACAAACATTGTCGGCAACCTGTTGAATTTTTCGCGTACCGGAAACGCTGAGGAGTTTGTCGAGATCGATATTAATAAATTGCTCAACGACACGCTCCAGTTACTCGAACCGCAGCTTCGCAAATCGAATATCGAGATCGTCAAAAACTACGCCGAAAAAGCTCCGCAGATCATGGGCAGCGGCGGCAAATTGCAGCAGGTATTTACAAATCTGATACTCAACGCCCGCGACGCGATGCTCGCCGGCGGCACGATCACGCTGACGACAAAACTTGACCCTGCCATAGGTGCGATCATCGAGGTCGCCGACACCGGCGAGGGTATTCCGGCAGAAAATCTGACCAAGGTCTTTGACCCGTTCTTTACTACAAAAGAAGTTGGCAGCGGCACCGGGTTGGGGCTCGCTGTTTCATACGGAATTATCCAGGAACACACCGGCACCATCGAGGTTCGCAGCGCTGAGGGCGAGGGTACGACATTTACTCTGGTCTTTCCGGTAACAAAAAAGAACGGACGCAAGCTCGCTGCTATCTAGACCGCCACCTTTTCCCGCACCGTCCTCGCAAGATATATCGCCATCAACAACGCAACAAACATTATTGCCGCCGCCGCCCAGTAGGTGCGAAAAACTGTAAACCGGTCTACCTTATTGAGCGAATTATTTAGCAACACACCGCCGATCGTTGGGCCGATCGCCCGGGCGAGACTCGCTCCGGATTGCATCACACCCATCGCACGGCCCTGTTCGTTTTCCGCCGCATTTTTCGATGCAATGCTCGTCAATGCGGGCGTCGCCAAAGCATTGCCGACGGCGAGCAAAGCCGTTGCAAACAGCAGTCCCGCCAGCCCGCCAAACGCCGGTGACGCGTACGGTATCACAAATAGGCTGATCGTCAGCAGCACACAACCGATGATCGCGAGCTTGTATTCGCCGATCTTTTTGGCAGCGACGCCAAACACAGCTCCCTGCATAACGATCGCGATCACGCCGACGTAGGCAAACAGATAGCCGTTTTGCTCGGCATCGTAGCCAAACGTAAACTGCGTAAACAGCACAAAAGCCGCAGTCATGATCGAAAACGCCGTGACCAGCAGAAAGTAGACGATCGTGATGTTGCGAAAATTTGGGTTAGCCAGCGACTCGAATGTCTCAGCAATCTTGCCTTTCTTTTTCGATGAATGGAGTCTAAGTTCCGGTTTTAACGACTCGGGCAGTACGAAATATAGGGCGATCGCATTTACAAATGATAGTATCCCGGCGCAATAAAACGGCACATGGATGCCATATTTGCTCAAAATACCGGCTAATGCGGGGCCCAAAATAAAGCCGAGTCCGAACGCCGCACCAAACAATCCCATGCCCTTGGCACGGTTCTCTTTTGTGGTGACGTCAGCAATATACGCCTGTGCTGTCGAGATACTGCCGCCAGTTATGCCGCCGATGATGCGTCCCAAAAACACGAGCGGCAGCGTCCACGCGATACCGAGCACAAAATACCCGGCCGCCGAGCCAAGCAAACTGATAAACAATATCGGCCGCCGACCGTATCTATCTGAGAGCTGTCCGAGGATCGGCGAAAAGAAAAACTGCATCCACGAATAGACCGAAAATAACATCCCGATCTCAAACGGTGTCGCACGAAACTGGTCGTTTCCCGCGTAGAACGGCAAGATCGGTATGACCATCCCAAACCCGATCAGATCGATAAAGATCGTCACAAATACGATCACAAGCGGCGCGGTAAAAAATTTTTCGCCTTTCGCGTCAGGTGTTGTATTGGTCGGCTCTTCGGGGCTCATAAAACGTGAAAATATAGTAAGATAGCAAGAAAATAAACTCTACCACCTAGTCGGAGATTCCAAAAGTAATGTCAAAAAAAATCGGTGTCAAAGCTATAATATTCCTCTTAGTTGTTGTTTGCTTTTCTATGAATCAGGAAACGCCCGCTCAGAAAAAACGCCCTAAAAACCCCGTGGTCGAGGCAAAGCCTGTCGCACCGGACATCGCCTATACCGTTTCGATGTCAAAACCATCGACACACTTGCTCGAGGTCGATATGGCGGTTAACTGGAGTCAGATGCCCGGCACACTCGAGGTAAAAATGCCGGTCTGGACACCCGGCAGCTACATGATCCGCGAATACGCGCGTCATGCGCAGGGATTTTCGGCAAAAGACGCTGCCGGCGCCGCACTCGCCTGGCGGAAAATAAATAAGAATACGTGGGCTGTCGAAACAAGATCCGCCGGTGCGGTCGCGATCAGCTATAAGGTTTATGCCAACGAGTTGACCGTGCGAACGAACGAGCTAAACGACGAGCATGCGTTTTGGAACAACGCCGCGACGCTGATGTTTATCAAAGGGCAGCTCGCGGCACCCGCCACGGTCACGGTCAATCCGTTTGGTAATTGGAAAGTTGCAACGGGTCTGCCAAAATTTGCCGGACGGGCTGATACATTTCGAGCGGAAAATTTTGACGTTCTGTACGACTCGCCATTTGAGGTCAGCAATTTTAACGAGATCAGCTTTAACGTTCAGGGCAAATCGCACCGCATCGTTTTTAGCGGCGAGGGCAACTACGACATGAAACGCTGTGCCGCCGATTTTGCCAAGATCGTTGAGGAAAGCTACAAGATCTTTGGCGAGTTGCCGTATGACGATTACACATTTATCGTAAACTTGCGCGGCGGAGGCGGGCTGGAGCATCTCAATTCGACCGCCCTCCAGGTGAATCGTTTCGGGTTCAAGCCCGATTCGCGATACAAAAACTTTCTCGGGCTCGTCGCACACGAATATTTTCATGCTTTTAACGTAAAACGCATCCGCCCCGACGCTCTCGGGCCGTTCGATTACGAAAACGAAAACTACACCAAGCTGCTCTGGGTCGCCGAGGGCGGCACGGAATATTATTCAAACATTCTCCTCCTCCGCGCCGGATTTATCACCGATAAGGAGTATTTGAAATCTCGGGCGTCGGGTTTTCAGAGCTTACAGGAAACCCCTGGGCGCTTAGAGCAGAGCCTCGAAGACTCGAGCTTTGACGCGTGGATCAAGTTTTATCGCCCCGACGAAAACGCCATAAATAACCAGATATCGTATTACGATAAGGGTGAGTTGGTCATGATGCTGCTCGACATCAGCATCCGCAGCACTTCGGGCGGCGCCAAGTCACTCGATGACGTCATTCGGCATCTCTACATCGAGTTTTACAAAAAGGGCAAGAATTTTACCCCGGTGGACTTTCAGAAAGCTTCTGAAACAATGGCCGGTAAGAGCCTTGACGATTTTTTGCTAAATATGTTCGCGGAACTACCGACCTCGACGTTGATTCGATCGTGAGCAGCATCGGGCTCAGCTTCAAACGCGGCGACGATAATTCCGGCTGGGCCTATCTCGGCGCGGTCGTTGCAGATGACGCGGGAAAACTTGTGGTGCGGTCGATACCGGCAGGCACTCCGGCATATGAACAAGGGTTAAACTCAGGCGACCAGATCGTCGCGGTGGATGGATATCGTGCGAGCAAGACCTTTCTCGAGAGTTATTTGGACGAGCGAAAACCGAAAGACACGATAAAACTGACGGTGTTTCGATACGATAAGCTACGGGATGTTAAAATAGTGCTCGGTGCTGATGGCCGAAGGGATTATTCATTTGGAAAGCTCGCCGAACCGACCGATCTCCAGAAAAAGCTCTATCATGGTTTCCTGAACGCTGATCTATAGAAATATATCAATGGTAGTTAAAGGCCGGGCTACTGTCCGGTCTTTTTTCTTGGTCCACCTTGGTCCACATGGTCCGGACCGGACCAAAAAGCTGACCTTATTGACAGTAAATTTGCTGCTCGTTATGATTCATTCATGCGAATAGGCACCTTTGTCTTATTGATCTGTATCACTTTTCTCGGTTCTGGCTGTGGGAATAACATCTTTCAGTCACAGCCGTCGGCGACGACGGCTCTGCGTGAGGTGCCGGCTGTTCGACTTAATTTCAGATATGAGGGCGATGTCCCGGCTCCGACGCTCGATGCCGCCAAATCCGCCGAAGAACGCAACGAAGCGATCCAAGCTGATTTTGATGCCAATCGTCCGCTAGAGATACTTGACCGCACGATCGCCGCTCCAAATAAAAAGCATGTCGCCGCCATCTACCACCGCGTAACGGACGTGCAGGCCGAATACCGGCTCGATATGTATCTGGCCGACGGCAAACTGCTAAAAAAGCTAACCTCTGATGCGATGGCCGTCCATTTCCCCGACACCATCGTTTGGTCGCCTGATTCAAATTCACTGGCGTTTGTTGCAATGCTCCGTGCCGGCTTGGGAGTTGTTCCGGGAGCATCACCGTCCGCATCTCCGGCAACAAATACTAACTCAAACACCGCCGCGAATACCGCCGCTCCTGTCAACGCCAACACCAACACCGAGACAAATACCAACACCGCCGTACCCGACGCGACACCGGTAGCCGTTCCGACACCGCCTGCACCAACGGGTATTCTGACCTTTCGAACGGAGCAGATCTATATCAGTAACGCCGACGGCAGCGGCGTCAAACCCGTCACGGAAAATGAAGGGCTTATCTATTTTTACTACGCCTGGTCGCCCGACAGCACGATGCTGGCCGCACTTGCGGCAACCTCGCGTGAGTGGAAATATCTCGACATCTCCGCCGCCAGCAAAGGCGAATCCCTGATACCGCAGGGCCGCCCGCGCATCATCGAAAAGAACGGCCGCGAACGCCGCCTAGACGATAACTTGACCGCCGTACGGCCCGTCTGGTCACCAGATTCGGTCAAGGTCGCCGCTGCATTTGGCAGCCAGATCAGGCTCTACGACGCAAACGGCACCAACCCGACTCAGGCGGCTATCCCTCTGCGAAACCAACTACTTATATCGTCGCAGGCCTATGACCGCGAACAGACGCGGCAGACCCAAGCGGCAAATACCGACCCGAATGCTAACGCGCAGCCGGCAAATCCAGAACAGCCCCTATCGACGCTGCCGGATGAAAAGCTGCTAGTGTCGTTTAACCCGATCGTCGAGCTGGCCTGGACCGCCGAAGACCTGCTCTATCTAAAGACAGCATACATTCGAAGAATGAAAAATGAGGCCGACAGCGTCATGAGCTTTGCCCGCTGGCATAGGCTGGCACTGACCGCACAAATGGCAGGGCCGGCTCGATAACAAAATATATGAGATATGAATCTATCGCCGATATTTACTCGGCTAATGAAAAGATCCGCGAAGGGTTTCTCGCAACCATCGCAAACGTCACCGACGCCGAAGCTTCCGCATTGCCCGACGGAGAAAAATGGACGGTCCGTCAACTCGTCGAACACGTAGCTATTGTCGAGCAAAACATTACGCGGCTTTGTGCAAGATTGGTCGGTGCGGCAAAAACCGGCGGCAAGCTCGCCGACGGCAACATCGGCGTCTCAAATGAAACAATGGCCAAATGGGCCGCGTCATCGGACGCCAAACTCGAAGCTCCCGAACGTGTTCAGCCCACCGGCGATGTTCCCATCGCTGACGCTCTCGACCAACTGTCAACGAATATTGGAGCTCTGGCAGCTTTGCAACACGATCTCGAAACCTACGATATGACAGAGCACAAATTTCCGCACCCGTATTTCGGCGACCTGACGGCGACAGAGTGGTTGGTTTTGATCGGCGGTCACGAAAGACGGCACACAATCCAGCTAGAAAAGCTGCTCACAAAGATCCGCCAATAAAAAAAGGCCCGGCTGAAAGGAGGGTGATCCAGCCGGGCTAACGCTTCAAACAAACTATAATAGCGAATACTTTCGGTATGTCTGAAGACGTAGTTATGATGTAGCCACCCGCCCGGTCGTTGCTATAAATATCGCTCATTTTTGCGCCCGTGATGCCCGCGGTTTTGCTATCTTAATCGTCACAGTCTGTGATAACATTCCGTTTTCGAATATATAAGGAAATCTTGATGCGGCTGACTTTTCGCAGGGCATCTAATTGTTAAATAATGGATAAATTTTTGGTTCGCGGCGGCAATCCGCTGAGAGGAAAGATCGAGATCGGCGGGGCTAAAAACTCAGCTCTGCCGTGCCTCGCGGCCACATTGCTCTCATCTGAAACCGTCATTCTTCACAACGTACCTTATGTAAAGGATCTCATCACCCAGCGTCGTCTGCTCGAGGATCTCGGGGCGACCGTCCTGACGCCCGAGCTGCGAACGCACAAGGTCACCGCGAACAATATCCAGACGTTTGAGGCTCCGTATGAGCTTGTAAAAACGATGCGTGCTAGCGTCTTGGCTTTAGGGCCTCTACTCGGGCGTTTTGGCCAGGCAAAGGTCAGCTTACCCGGCGGATGTGCCATCGGCACACGCCCGATCGACTTGCACCTCAAGGCTTTTGAACAGCTTGGAGCGGTCGTTTCACTTGAGTCGGGCGATGTCGTCGCACGAGCACCGAAAGGACGTCTAATCGGCAACACCATCCATTTTGAAAAGGTGACGGTTACCGGCACCGAAAATGTGATGATGGCCGCCGCTCTCGCTAAGGGCAAGACCATTATCCAAAACGCCGCTCAGGAACCTGAGATCGACGATCTCGCCGAACTGTTGAATAAAATGGGCGCCCGTATCAAAGGTGCCGGAACCTCCGTCATCGAGATCGATGGCGTCGAGGCTCTCGGTTCTGCCGAGCACACCATCATCCCCGACCGTATCGAGACGGGCACGTTCATCGTGGCGGCCGCGATCACAGGCGGCGAGATCGAGATCAAAAGCTGCGTCCCCGAACACATCACCGCCGTCATCGCAAAGCTGCGTGAGGTCGGCGTCGAGATCGAGGAGCTAAATCAGAGCACCCTGCTCGTAAGGGCAAGCGCAGGCGGGCTGCGGGCCAAGGATATGACAACCGAGCCGCACCCTGATTTTCCGACCGATATGCAGGCTCAATACATGGCACTGATGACACAGGCCGATGGCGAATCAAAGATCACCGAAACGATCTTTGAAAACCGTTTCATGCACGCGTCCGAGTTGATCCGTATGGGAGCCGACATCCACATCTCCGGCAACACCGCCGTCGTCAAAGGCAAGAGTAAGCTAATGGGTGCTCCGATCATCGCCTCAGACCTGCGTGCATCGGCGTCGCTCGTGCTTGCCGCTGTCGCGGCCGAGGGCGAAACGACCATCGACCGCGTTTATCACATCGACCGCGGCTACGAGACGATCGTTCGCAAATTTCGCTCGCTTGGCGCCGATATCGAACGCATTACCGAGAGTGTCACAGACGAACAGGCCAGCGAAGCCGCGAAATGATCCCCGATATGAGCGCCGAAGATTGTATATTCTGCAAGATCGCCGATGGCCGGATACCCGCGGCCAAGGTTTTTGAGGACGATGTTTGCGTTGCGTTTAACGACCTCAGCCCGCAAGCCCCAACGCATATCCTCATCATCCCTCGCGAACATATCGATTCGATGGATAAAACCGGCGACCAACACGCGGGGCCGCTTGGGCATCTATTGTTGACGGCGGCTGAGATAGCGTGAGCGGGGCTTTGCTGAGGACGGATATCGTATCGTAATAAATACGAACTCCGACGGCGGCCAGACCGTATTTCATTTGCACGTGCATCTGCTCGCCGGACGGCAGTTTGTATTTCCGCCGGGGTAAAATTTCTCTAGATAGTTGGTTAGGTTTGTATGAAGCAAGTTTTTACGATTGTTTTTCTGTCGCTGCTCGTGGGGTTTGGTTTTGGCTGCTCTGGAAACAGCTCAAACACAGCGGCGAATAATGCCAACGTGGCAGCAGAGTCGCCGTTTGCAAATATAACTGACCCGGCGGCGGCACTCGCTGAGGGCGACCGTCTTTTTGATGAGAACCAGACCGAGATGGCCATCCAGGCCTACCAACAGGCGATCAAGCTCAACCCTGATCTCGCCGACGCTCATTTCAAACTCGGCATCGCCTACGCGTTGCTCGAAATGCAATACGAACAAACTGGAACCGTAGACCCGGCAAATCCCGACGCTCGTTCAAAGCCGCGTTCGCAAAAATCATTTGAAAATGCTGTCGATGCTTATAAAAAATGGATCGCCGCCAATCCTAATGACGATAACGCCCACTACAATCTAGCCCGGGCATACAACAAGCTGAACAAGGACGAAGCGGCCGAAAAAGAATTTCGTCAGGCCGTAAAGCTCAAGCCCGACGATAGCGAATATCAGACCGAGCTCGGATCGATCCTCATCAAACTCGCGCAGTATAGCGAGGCGATCCCGGCGCTAAAGAAAGCCGTCGAGCTTGACGCTGGCAACGAACGTGCTGCCAGCCTGCTCGAGGACGCCGAGGCTGGTCGTCAGAGGATCAATTACGTAGGGCCAGCAAATACTGCCAACAGAGCAAACTCGAACTCGAATACGGCCAACGCTAATGCAAATTCGGCTTCGAATACCAGCGCCAACTCTGCGGTAAAACCGCCACCTGCCAACACCGCCAAACCGCCAAAACCCGAGGTTAAGGGAACTCCCCCTAAAGCGGACAAAAACGAAAAATGAGGTAAAAAAGGCTAAAAATACCCATTTTCCCGATTTGTGGTTCAAAAATACACATCTCGCAATAGATGTGTGTCAACTTGACATTCGCCTAGCCTCATCGCAAATTAGCTAAAGACGGCTATTTTCTTTAGGGTCAGTATTTTATGAAGTTAGATCTTGACGACAGCCCTTCGCTTTCGCTTGAGCGCAAGGTAAGCATGCATGAGGCCCGCGAGGCGATCATCGACCGTCTTGCCCGTGACCTGCCGACGAGCATCGACCTCGAACGCTTTCTAAACGTCGTCGTTTCCGAGATCGGCCGTATGCTCCACGCCGACCGCTGCGATCTGCTCCAGCTATCCGAGGGCCAGGATCTGGTCATCAACCACGAATGGCGAAAGGACAAATCCGTGCCAAAAAGCCAGGGCACGACCATTCCGTTTGACGCCGCAAAACTCGGCGAACGCCTCGATATCACAAAACCGATCCGGATCAACGACACGTCAAAGACGAAGGACGCGACGCTCAAATTTTTTGCAAAGGCGCTAGAGACCCGCTCGCTGCTCATCATCCCGATCATCCAAAACGACCGGGTGCTCGGGCTGTTGGGCCTGCATGACACGCACGAAGCCCGCGTCTGGCTTGACGAAGAGGTCGCCTTTCTCGAATCGATCGCCCGCCAGATGGCCATCGGCTATCAATACACTAGCCTGTACGTAAATCAGGAGCAGGAGTCGCGACGTACAAATGCGTTGCTTGAGATAGCAAATACGCTGAATTCGCACTCGGATTTCAAAGACGTTTCCGAGCGCGTCGTCGAGCGGGCGATAGGACTTGTCGGAGCTGATTACGGGGCTCTCGGCGTACTCGACCAGTCGGGAAAACGCATCTCGCTTGAAACGTTCAAATCGGCTGAGGGCATCAAGCTTGGCAAGATGCTCAAGATGTTTGACCAGTACGACAAGGGCGTAGATATCGATTCTTTTGCAACGCTCGGCAACATCCTTAGAGACGGCAAGACATTAAAGCTGGTCGATTCCGAGATGCCGCTTACAATCAGGCTCTTTTAACAAGATGCTTCGCGGCAAAGCGGCTCTAGTCGCTCCGGTTCATGTCGGCGGCAAATCATTTGGCTTGCTCGGTTTTGTCTGGAGCAAGGAAAGTAAATTTGAGGATCACGACATCGCGCTGATCGAAGGCATCGCCGACCAGATCGGCACCGCTCTCGAACGCGACCAGCTCTCGACCGAGGTCATGCGGCTTAAGAGCGAGCTACACCAACGGCAGAGCGAGCTGGTCGGTCAGGCACCCGCCATCCGGCGTGCGATCGAGCTGGGATTGAACGTAGCCGACACAAGCACGACCGTACTCGTGCTTGGCGAATCAGGCACCGGAAAGGAGCTGATCGCCAACCTGATCCATTACAATTCGGGCCGCGAGGGCAAGCCTTTTGTAAAGATAAACTGCGGTGCGATACCCGAAACGCTGCTCGAATCTGAGCTGTTTGGCCACGAAAAAGGCGCGTTCACCGATGCCCGCAATCAGCGGATCGGCCGTTTCGAAGAGGCCAACGGCGGCACGCTTTTCCTCGACGAGATCGGCGAGATGTCTCTGCAAGCACAGGTCAAACTGCTACGCGTTCTGCAAGACGGCGAATTTACGCGCGTCGGCGGCAAACACGTCGTAAAGACCGATGTTCGCGTCATTGCGGCGACAAATTCTAACCTCGCGACAGCGATCGAGAATGGTACGTTCAGAAAAGATCTTTACTATCGCCTTTCCGTCTTTCCGATCTCGCTGCCGCCGCTTCGTGAACGCGTTGAGGACATCAATCTGCTCGTCTTTCACTTTCTCGAAAGCTATAAATCAAAATCAGGCCGTTTTGTTTCGGGCATTTCAAAAGAAGCAATGCGTGCCCTCGTAAATTACGATTGGCCGGGTAATGTCCGCGAACTTGAAAATGCTATCGAGCGTGCCGTCATCATTGCATCCGGCCGCCAGATCGAGCTCGACGACCTGCCCGAGGCGATCGGCCGCACGGCAAATCAGGCGTTTGCTCACGCCCGTGAGGCACGCGCCACCGCCGCCGGGCTCGGCAATGCCATCGGCATCCAGATCGAGCTGCCGTCGGCGATGGACGAGATCGAAAAGCAAGTCATTGAGGCGACTCTAGATTATACCGAGGGCGACAAATCACACGCCGCCCGTCTACTGAACATCGGGCGAAAAACACTGTATCGTAAGCTGGAACAATACGAATCCGAACAAGGTCAACCGTCCTAATATGAATAAATTCCTGACAGCACGCTGGAAAGACCTGATAATGGCCAACTACGAAGTTGACCCAGCTCTGCTCGCGAGCCGAGTGCCGCGCGGTACCGAGATCGACCTTTTCGAGGGTAAGTGTTTTGTCAGTCTTGTCGGATTTATGTTTCTCGACACGCGTGTTTTAGGTATTCCGATTCCGTTTCACGTGAATTTCGAAGAGGTCAATCTTCGCTACTACGTAAAACGAGAGACTGGTAACGAAACCCGCCGGGCTGTGTGCTTTGTAAAAGAGATCGTGCCGCGTTTTGCGATTGCGGCGGTCGCCCGTACGATGTACGGCGAGCCCTACGAATGCTGGTCGATGGATCACGCCCGAACGGAAACTACCGTTTCATACGACTGGTCAAAGAGCGGTTGTAACAATCATCTCGGCGTCGAGATCGACGAAAGCGACGGCGTTCCGGCTGAGGGATCGCACGGCGAATTTATCATCGAACATTACTGGGGCTATACCGAACGAGGCAACGGCCGGGTCGATGAATATAAAGTCGAGCATCCAAAATGGGAACTCTTCTCGGTCAAAAATGAAACGATCGACGTCGATTTTGCGGGAACATACGGCGACGAGTTTAGCTTTCTGACCGGACAAAAACCATATTCCGTCTTGCTGGCTAAAGGCTCGGAAGTTGCGGTCTATAAAGGACAACAACTAAAATTGAGTCAGTGAATCACATGCAAGAGAATGATATCGCTCGCGAAATAGTGAACATCGCGTTCAAAATGCATACTCAAATCGGGCCGGGATTGCTCGAATCTGTCTATGAACGCGTTATGCAATTCGAACTCGAGAAACTCGGATTTGAGGTCCAAAGACAGCGTGGCGTTCCGTTTGTCTATGAAGAGATTCGAATGCCTATCGGATTTCGGGCGGATCTCGTAGTCAATAACAAAGTCGTGATCGAGATCAAATCCGTCGAAGCTTTGGCACCCGTTCACGCAAAACAACTACGAACATACTTGATCGCGATGGATATGAGGCTCGGGCTCCTCATAAATTTCAATGTGGACCTGATCAAGAACGGCATCAAACGCGTTGTAAATAATCTGGAAGAATAATTCTGGATTGTTATGGTAATTACAGTTCTTCTTTGCGGCTCCTTTGCGGCTTAGCGTCTTGGCGGGAGACGAACGTGGGGATTAGGACATTTCCCGCAAAGCCGCAAAGATATTTCCGCAAAGCCGCTAAGTAAGAAATAAGAAAGACATATGATCACCGGCATTGTTGCCATCGCAAAAAACCACGCCATCGGCCGAGACGGCAAACTGCCGTGGCACTATTCTGCCGACTTAAAATTCTTTAAAGAGACAACGACCGGAAACGCCGTCGTTATGGGAGCGAATACCTGGCGGTCGATCGGCAGGCCGCTGCCTAACAGGCTTAATATCGTACTCAGCCGCTCCGGCAACGTCGATACGCCCGAGGGTGTCGTAAAGCTCAACAACAAACAAGCGGTCATCGATCTCGCCAAACATGCAAAAGGCGATATTTTTATCATCGGCGGGGCTCAGGTCTATCGCGATCTTGCCGACATCATCGATAAATGGATCGTCACCGAGATCCCCACTACGGTCGAGGATGCCGATACATTTATGCCCGAGGATTTCCTTGACAAGTTTGAACTTGAAAAAACGATAGATCTGGGCGACGAACTAACGGTCAAAATACTGCACCGCGGATAAAATTGGTGTAACATAATCGCAAATTGCAGACAGGAGAATTTGCTTATGATGGGCGGCAGAACTTGGGACGATTGGATCGAAGAATACTCTGAGGGGCACCAAAATCGCGTAAATCAGATCACGCATCAATTCGGCATACCGATGATAGCTCTTTCGCTGCTGATGATACCTGTTTCATTTTTTGTCACAGGTGCGTGGCGTATCGCACTCGGCTTGTTTGTCGTGGGATGGATACTCCAATTCATCGGCCACTATTTCGAAGGCAAGCCGCCTGAGTTTATGAAAGATTACCGATTCCTGTTTGTCGGCATGCGTTGGTGGATAAAAAAGACGTTTGGTTAAAGGAATTCCCTGACACCCTTCTACGGTGGAAAAATCCCTCATCTTAGCTCTTGATATCGGCACATCGAGTGTCCGTGCGTCTATTTTTAACGACGCGGCCGAACCCCTTCGCGGGATGTCGGTCAAGATCGAACGCACCCTCGATACGACAGACGACGGCGGATCTGAGATCGATGCCGACGAGGCATTTGCTCAAGTAGTTGCCGCAATCGACGCTCTTCTCGAAAAATCAGAAAAACTAAAAGGCGAGATCACCCATGTCGCGGCCTGCTCATTCTGGCACAGCCTGATGGGCATCGACGCCAAAGGCAAACCGACGACAAAGGTACTCGGTTGGGCCGATACGCGTAGCCGTGAATATTCAGGCGTATTAAAAAAAAGCTTTGATGAGTCAGAAACACATAACCGCACTGGCGCTCATTTTCACTCAAGCTTTTGGCCGGCAAAATTGTTGTGGTTCAAAAACGAGCGGTCCGATGTTTTCGAAAAGACGGCAAAGTGGCTGTCGTTTAGCGACTATGTCGCCTTAAAGCTCTTTGGTACGGCCACGACGAGTATCTCTATGGGATCGGGAACCGGCATTTTTGATATTCGAAAATGTAAGTGGGATGCGAAATTGCTCAAGGCTCTCAAGATCTCGCCAGATAATCTACCGGAGATATCCGAAACCGACTCTACCACGTTCAAGCTAAACAAAACCTTCGCAAAGCGTTGGCCGCAGCTTGCCCATGCAAAGTGGTCGCTTGCCATCGGCGACGGTGCCGCCGACCACATTGGGTCATGCGGTTTTGGCAAAAGCGGGGCAAGCCTAATGGTCGGAACGTCCGCCGCCATGCGGGTCGCTTTTCGTGGGAAGCCACCCGCTAAAATACCAGACGGACTGTGGTGCTACCGAGTTGATCGCGAAAGGGTGATAATTGGCGGAGCCCTGTCAGACGGCGGTAATCTTTACTCGCTTATCAAGCAAAGATTTCACCTGCCTTCGAACGTAGACAAACTACTACTGTCGCGAGAGGCTCCCGACGATCTCGTCGTCATCCCTTTCTTTTTTGGCGAACGCAGCACCGGCTATGACGAAAATGCTCGCGGAGCTATCATCGGGCTCACCGCCACGCACGACGGCATCGATGTTTTGCTGGCGGCGATGGAGGGCGTTGCATTTCGGCTCGACGACATTTATCAACGCCTTAAAAAGGTCGTAAAGATCACTGACATCGTTGCCTCGGGCGGGGCTTTGCGTGATTCGCCCGTCTGGACAGACATCATCGCGAGTGTGCTCGGTGAAAAATTGCTCGTAAATGACACGCCGGAGGCATCTTCGCGCGGTGCGGTTTTGCTTGCACTCGAAACTACTGGCAAAATGTAATTTACCGACCCAAAATTTACGCGCTTCGTAGAACAAACAACATGACGATTTCAAGATCAGAACTCGACCAACTCTGTATCAACACCATCCGCACGCTCTCGCTCGATGCGATCCAAAAGGCAAATTCCGGCCATCCAGGGCTGCCGCTTGGCATGGCTCCGGCGGCTTATGTGCTGTGGACCAAATTTCTGCGGCACAACCCAAAAAACCCGAAATGGTTTGGCCGCGACAGATTTTTGCTGAGCGGCGGACATGGTTCGATGCTGATCTACAGCCTGCTACACCTGACTGGATACGATCTCTCGATGGATGAGATCAAGCGGTTTCGTCAACTGCATTCAAAAACGCCGGGGCACCCGGAAAATATCATGACCGCCGGGGTCGAGGTCACGACCGGGCCGCTGGGACAGGGTTTTGCAAATGGTGTTGGCATGGGCATCGCACAGGCACATCTTGCTGCGAGATTTAATAAACGAGGCTTTCCCGTCGCGGACGGATACATCTACTGCATCTGCTCGGACGGCGATTTGATGGAGGGCGTTTCGTACGAAGCCGCCTCGATGGCCGGACACCTAAAACTCGGCAATCTCATTTATCTCTACGACGATAATCAGATCACCATCGACGGCTCGACCGATCTAGCGTTTACCGAAGACACAACCAAACGCTTTCAAGCCGCAGGCTGGCACGTTTCCGACGTAAAAGACGGCAATGACCTCAAAGCCATCGAGGCCGCGATCAAAGACGCTCAAAAGGTAAAAGACAAACCTTCGCTGATTCGCGTTCACACGATCATAGGATTCGGAATGCCAAAACAAGGCACGAGCAAAGCGCACTCCGATGCTCCCGGCGAAGACGCGGTCAAAGAGACGAAACGCAATCTCGGCTGGCCTGAAAACAAGAGCTTTTACGTTCCAAAAGAAGCTCTTGCTCATTTCCGCCAAGCAGTAAAAACCGGCGCAAAGCTGGAAAAAGACTGGAACGAGACGGTCAAGAAATACGAGAAAGCTAACCCTGAGCTTGGTGCGGCGTTTAAGAGTATTCGCAGTTCCGAACTGCCCGCAGGTTGGGAGAAGTCACTGCCTAAATTCGAAGACGTCGAAGCAAAAGCGACCCGTGCGTACAGCGGCGATGTGATAAACGCGATCGCCGACGCTCTGCCGAGTTTGGTCGGCGGTTCGGCAGATCTCAAACCGTCAAACAACACTTACATCAATTCGTCCGCCGACATTCAAGCCGGGCGTTATGAAAACCGCAACATCCACTACGGCATCCGCGAACACGCGATGGGCTCGGCGATGAACGGCATGGCTCTGTACGGCAGCGTGATCCCGTTTGGTGGCACGTTTCAGACGTTTTCGGATTATATGCGTCCGGCGATTCGGCTCGCGGCTCTATCGCATATCCAGACGATCTTTGTCTTTACGCACGACTCGATCGGGCTTGGCGAAGACGGCCCGACCCACCAGTCGGTCGAGCATATTGCCGCAATGCGTGCGATACCAAATCTCGCCGTCATCCGCCCGTGCGACGCTCACGAAACCCGCGAAGCCTGGGCCGCCGCGATAAAACGCCAGCACGCCCCAACCGCATTCGCTCTGTCGCGGCAAAAGGTCGCTCTCATCGACCGGAAAAAATACTCCTCCGCATCGGGCTTGCACAAAGGTGCATACATCCTCGCCGAAGCCGAAACCAAAGCGGGCAAGGCTACCACGCCAAAACTGATCCTCATCGCGACCGGCTCCGAGGTCGGCCTTGCGATGGAGGCCCGTGAAAAGCTAAATGCCGACGGCACACCAACCCGAGTCGTCTCGATGCCATGCTGGGAATTTTTCGACGCTCAAAACGCGAAATACAAAGAGGATGTCCTGCCCGCCAAAATCACCGCCCGCCTCGCCATCGAAGCCGGCGTTTCGCAGGGCTGGCACAAATACACCGGTGACAAAGGCGACGTGCTCTGCGTCGATAAATTTGGCACGTCAGCACCGGCCGAAGACGTGTTCCGCGATTACGGATTCACTGTCGCGAATGTTATCAAAAAGGCGAGGGCGATCTTATAGAAAAGTCGCGAGACTCGATCGGGTAATGACCGAGTTTCGCGACTTAATTTTGGATGCGGACGACAACAAATTTGGCCAACCGGTTTCAGAGTCAAATCCGGCATCATGGGCAACGCTGATCTGAGATATCAGCGCCCAAAAACCGTTAGTCATCGTCCTCATCGCAGTCAGATTTTGTCCAGCTAGTAAGACTGTATTCCCGCTTCAAATTTTGGTAAACGACCACCTGCACAAAATGCGTCACATCGGCCTCGCCGTCCTCGCCCTGCGAAGTGACCTTTAGACAAAGCCTGTAATTTGACCCTGCGACGATCTGCCTCTCGGCTTTGTGGACCAAGACCAACTCGATTGACCGGCTCGTCTTTTCAGCCTGAGAGCTAACGGCAAATGCGGCTGCCGCCTGTGCGCCCGCGTCATCTTTCGCGATCTCTTTATAACCACCCACCTTTTGCGCATTCGCCGTCAGGGCAAACATCGCCATCATTCCAATAAAAACAACCACACCAAAAAAATAATTTTTCATAATGATCCCCATGTTTTAAGTTGATCATTTACCGCAGGTCGAGTGTTTCCAGCTCACCAACTTCATATTCGAATATTGATCCATTGTCACGACGGCTTGTATGACCTGCGTTTCGCCTTCTTCTGACACGTTCATACAAACGCGATAGGTCATCGCAAACATTCCTTTGTTCTCGGCTTTGATGATGCTCGCAAGTTTATGAGGCACCTTAGTGTCCTTGGAATGCTGCTGTACCGCAAAATCCGCGGCTAGTCCTATCCCCGCGTCAGTATTTGCGACAGTTGTAAAGCCATCCGACGACATTCCACAATTCGTATTGACCCACGATACAAGCTTGAAATTAGAGTATTGGTCCATCAAAACAAGCGCTTGTGCTCTTTTCGGCTTGCCGTTGTAGTTTACCGACATACACAATCGGAAATCTCTTGTTCCGAGACTTCGTTCTTTATCCTCTACCTTGATCATTTCGCCGAATGTGATCTTTGCCTTTGTTTTTGCTGTTTGCAGGCGAACCGCGTTTTGGGCGGCAAGGTCTGCCCCCGGGTCATTAATTTCTACTGCCTTATAACGAGTATCCGGCTTAAAGCCATCGGGTTGGGCTGAGACCGCCGAAACAAAAGCAAACATCACCGCCATCGCGGAAAGTAGAAACGTTGTCCTAAAACCTATTCTCATAATGAACCTCGCGCTTAGTTAAATGTTACCGACCTCGGTAATTCTGTGGTTAGAGGTGGTTTTGTGTCAAACCGTTGGCTGTTTAAATTCAATAGATCAGCTATCTCAATATTTAGAAAACATGGAAGATCGTCGGCAAAAAATGGTGAAGCATAGCTCCTCCGCAAACAGAGGGGCAGAACCGCATAAAGCAACCAGGAAGCTTTTGTTATATTATTTAGATAATGAGTGTGTACGAGGGATTGACCGATTCTCAACAATTTGCCTGCCGCGTGATCGCCGACCACGCGCGTTCGACCGCGTTTGCGATCGCCGACGGCATCTTACCCGGTAACGAAGGCCGCAATTACGTCCTCCGCAAGATAATGCGGCGCGCCATCTATCACGGCCGCGAACATCTAGGCCTGACGGATGCGTTCTTCTACAAGGTCTGCGATTTTGTCGTCGGTGAAATGAGCGGCGCCTACCCCGAACTTGAGACGCAGCGGGATTTCATCGGCAAAATGGTTCGGGTCGAAGAAGAGCGCTTTGGAAACACCGTAACCGTCGGACTCGGAAAGCTCAATGAACTTGGCATTTCCGCCAGTACGCCAAAGGACGACGATCTGTTCCTGTCGATCGGCAAACTTTACGACACATTCGGCACGCCGCGTGATCTTATACGCGTCTATCTCGAAGAAAAAGGGCTCGAATTTGAAGAGGACGATTTCAACGATCGGTTTGATACTGCTTTGCAAGAACTACAATCCCAAGGCGACGTTGGTAAAACCGAGCGAAAATCACAGCCATCGCCTGTTTACGCCGAAGTGTTGAACAAGGTCGGGTCAAACAAGTTTCACGGCTACGAAACGACGCATCTCACAGACGCTAAGGTCATTGCAATTCTTGATGGTGATACGCAAATTGATTCACTCGATACCGGCTCGCAAGGCAGCGTTGTTCTCGACCAAACACCATTTTACGCCGAGGCGGGCGGTCAAGTCGGCGATGTCGGGAAGTTGATCGGTGCGGACGCATCGGTAACCGTCGCCGATACATATTCACCGGTTCAGGGATTGATAATTCACAAAGTCACGGTTGATAAAGGCACGATAAAGGTTGGCGAACTCGTGACCGCGACCGTCGATGCCGAAAAACGCGATGCAACGCGGCGAAATCATACGGCGACGCATCTTGTTCATGCTGCTTTGCGTGAGGTTTTAGGAACGCATGTAAAACAGGGCGGTTCGGTTGTCGCGCCAAATGTCTTGCGGTTCGATTTTACGCATTATCAGCCGATGACCGACACCGAGATCGCCGAGGTCGAGGATCTGGTCAACCGCGAGATATTAGAGAACGAGCCCGTAAATACCAACGTCATGCCTATCGAACAGGCGATGGCCGGCGGTGCGATGGCTCTGTTTGGTGAGAAATATGGTGCGGACGTTCGCGTGTTGAGTGTCGGAGACGGTGTGTTTTCAAAAGAGCTTTGCGGCGGCACACATGTCCGTGCGACCGGCGACATTGGTTCGTTTAAGATCGTCTCGGACGAAGCGATCGCTTCCGGCGTCCGCCGCATCCGTGCTATCACGGGCTTTGACGCATTCGAGCGTTTTCGCGATGACGAAAAACTGATCGAAGCCTCGCTCGGAGCTCTGAATACGCAGCGCGACAATCTGCCAAACGCCATTGCGAGGTTACAAGAAGACCTCAAAAAGACGCGCAAAGAAATGGACGAGCTAAAGCTCAAGATCGCGACCGGTGCTATCGGCGAAGCAACATCCGGCGGTGACGAAACAAAGGAGATAAACGGCGTCAAAGTTCTCGGCAAGGTCGTCGAGGGGCTTGATGCTAATGGCACGCGTCAGCTTTCGGACACGCTGCTCGCCCGTCTCAAATCCGGAGTTGTCATCATAGGCCGAGCTGACGAAGGCAAAGTCGGCATCATCGTCCGCGTTTCTGACGATCTGACCGGCAAGGTCAAGGCCGGAGACATCATCCGCGAGATCGCTCCAATTGTGGGCGGCAAAGGCGGCGGCAAAGCCGACATGGCCGAAGGCGGCGGCACTGAGCCCGGAAAGCTCGTCGAGGCGATCGAGGCCGCTTATAAGTTAATTGAAAAGATGTTGGTCTGAACCGCGGAGACGCGGAGACGCAGAAAAAAGCTAATCGTACTGTCTCTGCGACTCTGCGGTAAAAATATATGAGTGCAGTTCTACCCGTTCAAACAGACGAGATAGTCTCCTATAACCCGGCAACAGGGGCCGAGGTCGGGCGTGTGACTCAAACATCCGACGAAGAGGTGACCGCTGCGGTCGAGCGTGGGCGTGTAGCGTTTCAAAGCTGGAAACAAACGTCATTTCGCGAACGAACCGCTTGTATCATGCGTGCCCGTGAGGTGTTGCTTGCGGATAAGGAAACAATTGTGCGTCTGATCTCAGACGAATCCGGCAAGCCCGTCGCTGAGGCTTTCTCGATGGAGATCGCACCGGTGCTCGATCTGATGCAGTATTTTGCACGCAACACTGAAAAGTTGTTAAAGCCTCACAAGATCGGCATTGGCATTTATGGCCTGATGGGTCGCGCATCAAAGATCGTCTATCATCCGCTCGGCGTGGTCGGCATCATCCCGGCGTGGAATTATCCGTTCTCAATACCGCTTGGTGAGGCTGTAATGGCACTAATGGCGGGCAACACGGTCGTCATAAAACCGTCCGAACTTACGCCAATGATCGGGCTAAAGATCGGCGAGATATTTGAAAAAGCCGGATTGCCGGAAAATTGTGTGCAGATCGTCAGTGGCGGCGGCGCGACGGGTGCGGCTTTGGTCGAAGCGACCCCGGACAAGATAATGTTCACGGGCTCGGTTGCGACCGGCAAAAAGATCGCGGCGGCGGCAGCAAAAAATCTGACATCCGTCGTACTCGAACTCGGCGGCAAAGACCCGATGATCGTCTTCGCCGACGCCAATCTCGAACTCGCCGCCGGAGCCGCCGTCTGGGGCGCTTTCTGCAACGCCGGCCAGTCGTGTTCATCGGTCGAGCGGCTCTACGTTCAGGAAGGTGCGGCTGAGGAATTGACCCGCAAGATAATCGAAAAAACCAGACAATTACAGCAAGATACCGGCGATAAAGAAACGACATCGATCGGTGCAATGTCGTCCGAACGGCAGATACAGATCGTCGAGGACCACGTCGAAGATTTCCGTGCCGCCGGAGCAAAGATCGAAACCGGCGGCCGCCGAAACCCGGCGCTAGAAGGCCTTTTCTACGAACCGACCGTTATTACGGGTGCCCACAACGATATGCGGGCGATGCAGGAGGAAACGTTTGGGCCAACACTTCCTATCTCTACATTTACAACTGAAGAAGAGGCGATCCGGCTGGCAAACGACAGTGAATTTGGCCTGACGGCAAGCGTGTGGACCCGCGACAGAGCAAAGGGCAAACGTGTTGCTGAAAAGATCGAGGCCGGATCGGTTTGCATTAATGAGGTGCTCTATACGCACGGCATCGGCCAAACGCCTTGGGGTGGTTTTAAGAATTCGGGACGTGGCCGCACTCACGGCCGCGAGGGCCTGATGGAACTCGTCCAACCGCAACATATCCATACAAACAAACTCGCTCTCATGCCCGACGCTTGGTGGATGCCGTATTCGGCAACCGCCGTCGAAACATTTCGCAAAATGACGACCACATTTGCTAGCGGTTCGATCATAAAAACGACAATGCTGCTCCCACAGCTTGCAAAAAGAGTAAGGGAATTGCTGAAGCGGTAATTAACTTTAGGCTTTTTCGATCGGTGCGATCTGCGGTACGGCCGGTTCACCGACGCGAGCAGTTTTGATCCAAAGTAGGTGGATGGTAACGCCGATAAGGACGGCAGCTAGGAAAAGCGTCGGCCAAAACGAAGCTGCGACAAACCAAATGCTAAATCCGATCGACGCCCAAAGTATCACGATCGTAGTGGCTTTTTGCCTGACCGAGATCCCGTCGCCTGATTTGTAGTTTTTGATGTATCTGCCGAGCCAGCGGTTATTCAGGAGCCAATTGTGAAACCTGTCGGAGCTTCGCGAATAACAATATGCCGCCATTAGCAGAAAAACGGTCGTCGGCATCAACGGCAAAAACATGCCCAAAATGCCGAGTCCGACACAGACAGTGCCAAAAAAGACTAAAAATGCTTTTCTGATATCCATTTCCTAACAGATTGGCAGTATATCAAGTTTTTGTGAGATAGAATACTCTCAAATATCAAGCCTGAAACCCCTGAGCGACTTAATGGAAGTGATCTCGCGACTAAACTAATTGGATAATGTCGCTCGAAACCTTAGATAATCATCCGCACTCTCTTGCGGCATCTCGACCATCGGCACGTGGCCAATTCCCTGCATAATGATGACCTTTGAGTTTGGTAATAGGCCATGCAGGATCTCCGTGGTTGCGACATTGATCAACCGGTCTTGATCGCCCCAAACGATCAGCGAGGGGGTCGCGAGTCCCTTTATCCGTTCTTCGATCGAGTCGCTCGTTATCTGGCCGAATATTCGCTTTTCCAATTCATAATTTTTTATTCGTTCCTGGGCCATGACATTCATTATCGGCTTAGGAATAAATGGGCGCTTGGTCATCACCATCGTTAAAAGTGCAGCAAAATCTTCTTCGTTCCGCACTATCAGTGGATTTTGGCCCGTTTCGTCGATGATCCGTCGTAGCTCACTTTTGGGAGCCGTCCAAATACCTCCTGGATCCAGCAGCCACAAACTCTTAACCTCAGCAGGGTATAGCGCGGCGTACGACATCGCGATGTGTCCGCCCATCGAATTGCCGCCGAGATGTACGTTTGAAATACCGAGCGCCTTAGCAAGAGCATGCAGCCGCTCGGCCTGGGCGATCGGAGAATAATCTGCGTCCGGTGGGTGTGACGACTCGCCAAATCCAATATGATCCGGCACGATCACGCGATAACGGCTTGTGAGATAACGGGATGCCCGCGCAAAACTGTCCTTATTCGCGCCAAACCCATGCAGCAGCATTAGCGGTTCGCCGGAGCCGCCCTCGAGATAAACGTAATGCGTCCCGTCCGGAAGGTCGATCTCTTTTCGTTCGAGTCCCGCTTGTTTTCGCTCGATCGCAAGAAACGTATGCGTCGCGGTTTCGGGGGCTAGATACACAAATCCTATCCCGCCTATCAATACGAGCAAAAGTGCAACAGCGATGAATGCGATGACGCGAACTACGAGTTTTCCTTTCATGTGTAAATTCTACAAGCTAAATTCCGCAACGACCGGCGTGTGGTCCGACGGTTTTTCGCCGCCGCGCGGTTCTTTGTCGATCCCGCAGCCGGTGCATTTTGCGGCCAGTGCGGGCGAGACCCAGATGTGGTCGATGCGCAGCCCCTGGTTACGCTGCCACGAGCCTTCGCGGTAATTCCACCACGAAAATTCCTGCTTGTCGCCGTTCATCTGACGAAATGCATCGACAAACCCCCATTGTTTGACGTGATGGATGGCGGCTCGTTCGGGCTTGGAAAAATGCAGCTTTCCCTGCCACGCGGGGACGCTCCAGACGTCAAGCTCGTCAGGTGCGACGTTAAAATCACCGCATAACAGCACGTCCTTATCAAGGTCACAGTCGTCGTCGAACATCTTTCGCAGCCGCTGCAGCCAATCGAGCTTGAACGTAAATTTGTCGGTCCATAGCTCGGTGCCATTCGGGATGTAGGTGTTGACTATGCGGACGCCTTTGATCGTCGCGGCGATAAGGCGTTTGGGTTGCTCGTCATCGTCGTCGTGAAAGCCTTTTTGAACGTCTTCGATCTCGTGCTTAGAAATGATCGCCACGCCGTTGTAAGATTTCTGGCCAAAAAATGCCACGTGATAGCCCGCGTCTATGATCGGCTGCAACGGAAAATCTGCGTCAACGACCTTTGTTTCCTGCACGCACAAAACATCCGTACCGGTCTTTTCCAGCCAAACCAGCATCGATTCGAGCCGCAGACGGATCGAATTTACATTCCAGGTTGCTACTTTCATATAAGAATATTATCCACAGATGCACACAGATTAACACGGATACAGGAGCAAAGATCTGTGTTCATCGGTGCTTATCTGTGGACGATGTCTTGCTGTTTCTTTCCCAAAAGACGCCTTCGGTAAAGCCCTGTATAGAATTGTCAGAATCTGCCAATTCGAGCCTTTTTTGGGCGAGCAGGCAATACTGTTCATCGGATTCGATCGCGACAAAATCACGGTTGAGTTTCTTGGTAGCGACGGCGGTTGTTCCACTTCCCCCGAATGGGTCGAGGATCATATCGCCCTCGTTCGTGCTGGCGAGCAAGACCTTTGCTAGCAATTTTTCTGGCTTTTGCGTCGGATGGTCGGTGTTTTCGGGCATTGACCAAAACGGCACGCTGATATCCGTCCAGATGTTTGACGGGTGGGTGTCGCGAAAATTGCCATCGGCTGTCTCGGTCCAGTCTTTTGGCTCGCCGTTTTCACGATACGGTGCGATCACGCGGCGGCGTTGTTTTACGGCGTCGAGATTAAATGTAAATTCGTCTGAAACGGTGAAAAACCAGATATCCTCAGCCGAGTTTTTCCAGTTTGCTTTTGCCCCGCGTCCCTTTTCGCGTTCCCACGTTATCCGGTTACGAAGCGTGAAATGCCGCGACCCCGCACGCTGTATCGCCGCTGATGAGCGCCAGTCTCCGCAAATATAAACGCTCGCCGTCGGCTTGAGCAGCGGCAAACACAGCCGTAACCAAGAATCGAGCCACTCTTCGTATTCATCCGACGGCCGCTCGCTAAATTTTTCAGTACCAAACGATTTGGTCAAATTGTATGGAGGATCAGCAAACAGCAGGTCGACGCTTGTCTTTGGCAGCCGTTCCAACACGCTGAAAGCATCTCCGCAGATCATCGTATTCCGCACATCTGACAGATCCAATGATCCGTCATCGACCACCAGCTTTGAAAGCAAGGTCGCAACCTCGTTTTCACCGACCTCTAGTGTGCGGTTTCGCGGTGCGCGTATCTTTTCTTTTTTGTGTGCGGCGGTCATCGGGCTTTGTTGATGAAAACTGTAGCACAGCGGCAAAACTTTAAAAACCAGTAATCGAATGAAAGCGCTTGCGGCGCGTCCTTGACCCTTAAAAAGGGCGCGTGATACTCTTATATCTTTTGAGAATCAGGCAGATATTGCGCTGTTTCCGACCGTAAACACGGACGATCACGATTATGCATTTGCTGGCCTTTGCCGAAACAATTCAGCTATTCCCGGACGGGACGATATTTATCCACATCGGCATCATTTTGCTGATGATATGGGTGCTCAACCGTACGTTTTACAAACCGATCAACCGCATCATACAGGCTCGCGAAAAGAACAAGGGCGGGCATTCGTCTGAGGCCGAGAGCATCATGAGCGATGTCGGCGAAAAAGAGTCGCGTTACACGAGCGAACTGCTCGACACGCGTACCAAGGGCTACGAGTTGATAGAAAAAGAACAGAAAAAAGCGGTCGCCGCACGCGAGCAAAAGCTTGCCGACGCAAAAACCGAGACCGCCGATATGTTTGATGCCGGCAAGGCTGAGCTTGAAAAAGAGGCCGCTGAGGCCCGTGCGGCCATCGATAGCGACGCCGAAAAGATCGCCGACCAGATCGCCGCGAATATCCTGAAGGGCTAAGTTTTTATGTTAGCGTTTATATCCAATTTCGCTTTTCTTTTGTCCGGCGGCCCTGCTGGAAAAGAGAGCGCTTTTACGCACTTTTATAACGAATATCTTAATATTCCAGGCTTTGAGGCGTGGAAATTTATCAATCTCGCGATATTTGTCGCGTTAATGGTCTATGTCCTCAAAAAGCCTCTCGGTGCAGCTTTTAAGGCAAAACGCGAAGATATCCGTGCTGAGCTGATCAAAGCCGAGGCCGAAAAACAGGACGCACTTGCCAAACTGACATCTATCGAAGCCCGCCTGTCACAGCTAGAAACCGAAAAAACCGAGATTTTGGCAAAAGCCAAGGACGAAGCCGCTTTTGAAAAGAAACGCCTTGCCGACCAGACCAAGATCGAGGTCGAGCGGCTCCGTCAGCAGACTGAGGGCGAGCTTGCCCGACTTTCCAAGCAATCGAGTGCCGAGCTTCGCCGCCTGTCGGCCAATACCACGATTGACCTCGCCGAGAAAAAGCTGCGTGCTCAGATCGATGGTACCGTCGACGCACAACTCGTAAAAGGCAGCATCAGCGAGATCGGAGGGCTAAACTAATATGAGCAGAGAGACGATCGCCCGCCGATATTCCGCCGCACTAGCCGATGTTGTCCTCGAAACCGGTCAAACAGATGCCG
The DNA here is from genome assembly GCA_016706275.1 of Chloracidobacterium sp. Lineage (GTDB taxonomy): Bacteria > Acidobacteriota > Blastocatellia > Pyrinomonadales > Pyrinomonadaceae > OLB17. Next base: position 233,139 of record JADJJY010000001.1, read on the forward strand.
TCAAAGGCGAGCTTGCCGGTTGGACCGAGCTTTTTCGCAGCAGTGAGGAATTGCAGACAGTTTTTAGCAACCCGGCTATTGCCCACATGGGTAAAGAAAGGGTGCTTGAAGATTTGATAACGCGAACCAAGCCTTCGCAAGCTACGGCAAATTTTCTCCGCGTACTGTTGCAAAACGGACGTCTCACTGAGATCGGTGAGATAAATGACCGTTTTGACGCTGTGCTGCAAGAGCGTAGCGGTGTCGTGACCGCCGAGATCGTCTCGGCTCGCGAGTTGCCGGATAACGAGCGTACCGAGTTTCAATCAAATCTTGAAAAGCTGACCGGTAAAAAGGTCAATATAAGTTTCGCAATTAATAAAGACATTATCGGCGGCGTTGTCACCCGCATCGGTTCGACCGTGTACGACGGCTCTGTCAAAACTAAGTTAGAGAATTTAAGAGAACAATTAGTAAACGGATAGTGATATGGAATCAATCAAAGCTAACGAAATAAACGAGATAATTCGTGCTCAGATCAACAATTTCGACTCGAGCATGACAGTCGACGAGGTCGGTACGGTCATCAAGGTCGGTGACGGTATCGCCGAGATCTATGGCCTGGAAAAGGTCATGGCCGGCGAGCTGCTCGAATTTCCCTACGGCGTTCGCGGTCTCGCCTTGAACCTCGAAGAAGACAAGGTCGGCTGCGTGCTGTTCGGCGATTTTCAAAAGATCAAAGAGGGCGACGAAGCCAAGCGGACAAAACGCATCATGAGCGTGCCTGTGGGCGACGCGATGATCGGTCGTGTGGTCGATGCTCTCGGCAACCCGATCGACGGCAAGGGCGAGATCATTACCGAGACGTATAATCCGGTCGAAAAGATCGCACCCGGAATCATCGATCGTCAGCCGGTAAAAGAGCCGCTCCAGACCGGCCTTAAAGCTATCGACTCGATGGTGCCGATCGGCCGCGGACAGCGTGAGCTGATCATCGGCGACCGCCAGACGGGTAAAACCGCTGTCGCGATCGACACGATCATCAACCAAAAAGGCAAAGACGTTATCTGCGTCTATGTCGCGATCGGGCAGAAAGCTTCGACCGTTGCTCAGGTTCGTCAAAAACTTGAGGAATACGGTGCGATGGATTACACCATCATCGTTAACGCCTCGGCGTCCGACCCGGCAGCCATGCAGTTTTTGGCTCCTTATTCGGGTTGTGCGATGGGCGAATATTTCCGCGACAACGGCCGCCACGCTCTGACGATCTACGATGATCTTTCAAAGCAGGCTGCGGCGTACCGCGAAATTTCTTTGCTGCTCCGCCGTCCTCCGGGCCGCGAAGCATATCCCGGCGACGTTTTCTATCTACACTCACGCTTGCTCGAACGTGCGGCTAAGATGTCAGACAAGCAGGGCGGCGGATCGCTTACCAGCTTGCCGATCATCGAGACACAGGCCGGCGATATCTCGGCGTACATTCCGACCAACGTTATTTCGATCACGGACGGACAGATCTTCCTTGAGTCAGACCTCTTTAACTCAGGCGTGCGTCCCGCTATCAACGTGGGTAACTCAGTTTCGCGTGTGGGCGGTTCGGCTCAGATCAAAGCTATGAAGCAGGTCGCCGGTACACTTCGTATCGACCTGGCACAGTTTCGCGAACTCGCAGCATTTGCACAGTTTGGCTCGGATCTCGATAAATCGACGCAGCAGCAGCTTGAACGCGGCAAACGCCTTACCGAGATCCTCAAACAGCCGCAATACGTCCCGATGGACGTTATCGAACAGGTGCTGATCATCTGGACGGTGAGCAACGGCCTGGCCGACGATGTCGAGATCTCGGACCTCAAGCGGTTCGAAGAAGAACTGACCAAATTTGCCGAAGAGGCGCACCCGGCAGTTTTGAACACGCTCCGCGACAAAAAATCGATCGACGACGACCTCAAGGCTCTGATGAAAGAGGCTGTCGAAGATTTCAAAGCTACGCGCTGGGCAACAGCTGCGTCAGCAGCAGCGTAAACAGTGAACGGTAACAGGTGACAGGTTTTTACTTGTCACTTGTCACTCGTCACTTGTCACTAAAAAAATGGCTAGTTTGTTAGACATGCGCCGACGCATTAAGTCGGTCAAAAATACACAACAGATCACCAAAGCGATGAAGATGGTCGCCGCGGCAAAGCTCAAACGCGCGCAGGATCGCGTGACAGCATCCCGTCCGTTTGCGGGCAAGATGAGTCAGGTCCTGGGTGACCTGAGCGGAAAGCTCGCGGGTGAGATATCGCATCCGCTGCTCGATGAGCGTGGTGACGACAAATATTTGATCGTGCTGGTCAGTGCCGATAAGGGGCTCGCCGGTGCGTTTAATGCTAACGTCATCAAAGCCACGCAGGCATTTCTAAAAGAGAACGAGGGCAAACAGTCCACGATGATCCCCGTCGGACGCAAGGGCCGCGACTTTTTCAAACGCCGTGCGGTCGAGTTTACCGAGGAATACATCGGTCTGACCGGCTCCGGGCAGGTCGTCCACGCGGATGCCGTCGAGATCGCAAACAAGGTGATCGCAACATTTACCGAAGACACGACCATCGACAAGGTCTTTATCGTCTATACCGAATTTAAGACCGTCCTCTCGCAAAAACCCGTCATCGAACAGGTCCTGCCGATCCAGCGTAACGTTGCCGACACCGAGGGCGAATCGACCGGCGTCGAGTCAGAGTATATCTATGAGCAGCCCGCCGCCGAGATCTTTGGCCGTTTGCTGCCAAAACAGATCGAAACGCAGATCTACAAGGGCATGCTCGAATCGGTTGCGTCCGAACAAGGTTCGCGTATGACGGCTATGGATTCGGCGTCGAAAAACGCCGGTGAGCTGATCGACACGCTCACGCTCAACATGAACCGAATCCGGCAGGCTGCGATCACCAAAGAGATCATCGAGGTGGTTTCGGGAGCAGCCGCCGCTTAGTCTATTCAATAAAAATTACCCCAAGGCCCAAAGTCGCTTTTTCAAGTGACTTTGGGCTTTTTACGTTGGACTTTACACCCCAATCTCGTATATTCTTGCTTTGATTTTTCCAATTCAACTTAAACTTACTTTTCGGAGGCAAATCAATGATTGCGATCTTAGGTTATGTGGTCTTTTTGGTAGGAATGATCTGGCTTATCGTGACAGCGGTACAGACAGGCAAGGATACAGCGGACAAGGTCATCTGGGGCCTGGTCAATTTTTTCTGTCAGCCCCTCGGCGGCATCGTTTTTTACTTTGTCAAAAAACAGGGCCTCGTGCCTCTACTGTTGGTCATCGGCGGATTCATTCTGATGATCGTCGGTGGCGGAGCGAGCTTCTCAATGGGCAATCTACCACAGTAATCTGTGGCAACTAATTCTACGTTCGACCGGCGTGTATTGCTGTGGCAGTACGCGCCGGTCGTTTTTTGGATAGCCGTTATATTTTACCTATCGAGCGACCAGGGCTCGATGTCGCAGACCTCACGTTTTATCAGGCCGCTGCTCGAGTTTCTGTTTCCCGCCGCATCCGAGCAAACCCTGCTCATCTATCACGGCTACATACGCAAAGCTGCCCACTTTACCGAATACGCTGTTCTCGCTTTTCTCGCCGTCAGGGCGCTCTCGATACCGGCAACGGTTCGTCTGCACAAATGGCGTTACATCTTACCGCTCTTACTCGTCATAAGCATCGCCGCGATCGACGAGTTTCACCAGAGCTTTGAGATCTCGCGAACCGGCTCGATCTTCGACGTCATGCTCGATATTTCCGGCGGGTTAGCAATGGTGATATTTTTATGGATCTTCAATACATTGCGGAAGCCCGCACGTAAGTAAGGGCGTAACATCCAACTTAGACGTCACGCCGTTCTGTAGAAGCGATCCAGTGCAAATAACTTCCAATTTGCGCAACTTTATGGCATATTTTATCGTTAAGGGTTACTGATAAAGGAGATCTATAAATGAGCATTATTGACAAGATAAAAGACGCCGCGATGAACCAGTTTATTGAGGTCATCGAGTGGCTTGACGACAGCCAGGACACGCTGGTCTATCGCTTTCCGGTCGCCGGACAAGAGATCAAAAATGGAGCGCAGCTGATCGTTCGCGAATCACAAGCAGCCGTTTTTGTCTTTGAGGGCCAGATCGGCGACGTCTTTACGCCCGGTAAATATGAGATCGATGGCGGCAACACGCCGATCCTGTCGAAACTCGGGGCGTGGAAATTTGGTTTTAACTCGCCATTCAAATCCGAGGTCTATTTCGTTAATACCAAACAATTTACGGACATGAAATGGGGAACGTCAAACCCGATCATGCTCCGCGACGCCGATTTTGGCATGGTCCAGTTGCGTGCTTTTGGCGCATATAGTCTGCGAGTGGCATCGCCCGGTGATTTTATCAAGGAGATCGCCGGTACCAACGCTCAATTTAGCACCGACGATATCGAGGGCCAGCTAAAACGTGCCATCGTCACCGAGTTTTCAGATTCGCTTGGCGAGTTGAAGATCCCCGCCATCGAACTCGCGTCGCAATACAAAGAGCTCGGCGAAAAGATCCGCGGCCAGATCAACGAAGATTTTAAGGGCTACGGCCTTGAAGTCACCAAATTTTACGTCGAGAACGTCAGCGTTCCCGAAGAGGTCCAGGACGCGATCAATCGTCGTGCAGCGATGGGCGCTCTCGGAAATGTTGATAATTACATGAAATTCCAAGCCGCTGACGCTCTGCGTGACGCTGCTCAAAACGAGGGCGGAGGTGCAGGACTCGGTGCTGGTCTCGGCGCTGGCTTTGCCGTCGGCAACCAGATGGCAGGTGCCTTTGGTGCCGGGCCGCAGGCAAGTACCTCAGGCGGAGCCGCCGGTGCGTCATCAGCGACCGTTGCATGTCCGACGTGTAACAAAGCTAACGCAGCCGGAGTAAAATTTTGTGCCGAATGCGGCGGCAAGATGGAGATCGCTCAGGTCCCGTGCGTAAAATGCAACGCAACACTTCGCGAAGGAGCAAAATTCTGCTCCGAGTGCGGTTCGACACAGGAAAAAGCAAAATGTGCCGGCTGCCAGCACGAACTCGCCCCGGGTGCAAAATTCTGCCCCGAATGCGGAACAAAGACCGAAGCGGCCTAAGTTAAAAGGCAAAAGTAAAACGGCAAAATAGGAGTAACATCCTGTTTTGCCTTTTGCCTTTTTACTTTTTACTTTAGAATCGGACTATGCCAATTAATCCCGAATTACTCGAAATTCTCCGCTGCCCGCAATGCAGATCTGAGGTTGAGATGGACGACCAGCAGACCCGTCTCAAATGCGTAAACCCTGATTGTTCTCTGGTTTATCCGATCCGCGACGACATCCCCGTCATGCTTGTAACCGAAGCAACTACCGAGAAATAGATCTGACGCATGAAAGGTTCGCGGCGACAGGCAACGCTGTTTTTACAACGTCCGTCTTGGGTCAATAGGCTCCGGATCGACCTCAATCCCGCACAGGCAAAACTGATCGACGCACATGTAACGCTTTGTCGCGAGGACGAGGTTTCCGATTGGAGTGAATTAGGCCATCGTCTGAAAGATCTGCGGTCACAGGTCGTGACACTCGAATTTGGCCCCCCGCATCGAGATGGCGATCTAGTCTATATTCCGTGTGTTGGCTCGACGGATGCATTTGATGATCTTCGGAACATGCTCTTAGGGTCTGCGTCGGCAAAACCTAGAAAGCATAATCCCCACATCACACTGATCCATCCCCGCAACGGCGTATGTTCGGACGCCGATTTTGCATCGATCATTTCGGTTTTCGAACCATTTTCTTATACATTTGATGAGGTTGCGTTCATCCAACAGGAAAATGGCGGTATATGGGAAACCGTCGAGACTTTTCGACTTAATGAGGGTGCGAATCCCAACGTGATAGATGGTTAATGCTGATAAGATCGACTGGTCTCTTGTAAAACGAGTGCTCGTCGTAAAGCTGCGCTCTATCGGCGATACGGTCCTCGCAACGCCTTCGCTCATTGCCCTCAAACGCTTTTTGCCGGATGCGCAGATAGATATCCTGCTCGAAGACTGGGTTGCACCTGTTCTCGATGGTTTTGACGCCGTTGAAAATGTGCTGACCATCGGCAAAAGCACCAGCGACCGTATAAAAACTGCTCTTGATCTCCGCCGACGAAAGTATGACGTAGCATTTAACCTCCACGGTGGCACAACCGCGACAATGCTCGTCAGAGCAACGGGAGCTCGTCATCGCGTTGGTGCCGCCAGCTATCAGTACCCTTATCTTTACAATCACTTACTGCCATCAGCCGCTGAGTTTTGGGACCAGGAAACCACCCACTCAGCCGAACAGCAACTGGCAATGATCGGCTTTGTCGGCGTTCCAGTAGAAGATCGACCAAAAACCCGACTTATTGTAACGGTGGCGGCTTTGGAATCAGTGATCAAAAAGCTGTCCGATTCCGTGGGTTCTGTGCATTCCGTGGTTACTTCTGAAAAAAACCAAACCACGGAAAACACCGAAGACACGGAACCGAAACCGATAGCTATCATTCATCCATCGACTGCTTTTGCCACAAAACAATGGCCGACCGAGAATTTTGCAAGAACTGCGGAATTCCTTAACGAAAAAGGGCTCAACGTTATAGCCATCGCTTCAAAAAACGAAAACAATGTCCTCGGGGAGCTACAACGCGAATCAAATGTTCCCATCACAACATTCGACGACCTAACGCTACCAGAGATCACAGCTTTAGCTTCAAAAGCACGAGTTTTTGTCGGCAACGACTCAGGCATTGCTCATATCGCGGCGGCAGTCGGCACACCGTCAGTAGTGGTCTTTGGCTCGTCAAACCGCAACCACTGGCGTCCGTGGACCGACGCACCGAACGAGATCGTTTTCGAACCGCTTCCCTGCCAGCCTTGCCCGGGCTATACGTGCGAGGTTTTCGGCGAGCCGAAATGCATCCTCTCAGTGACCCCAAGCGCCGTGTTTACGGCGCTTGAGCGCGTACTTTCGTAGGCGCAAATGTTGACACTTACCCTTTGAAACACTAGTATTTATAGTTTCGACTATTGTAGCCGAACTGTCTCTATATGTTTGAATCGTTATCCGACAAACTCAAATTAACACTGCGAAATCTTCGCGGGCAGGGCAAGCTGACGCCCGAGCACGTGGACGTGGCGTTACGCGAGATTCGGATGGCCTTGTTAGAGGCGGATGTTAACTACAAAGTCGCCAAAGATTTTGTCGAATCGGTACGCGTAAAGGCCGAGGGCGAAGAGGTCTGGAACGGCCTAAAACCGCACGAACAGGTCGTTAAGATCGTCTATGACGAGCTTGCCGAGCTGATGGGCGGCACGTCGTCGCGGCTGGTTTTTACCAAGCAAACGCCTAACGTCGTGATGATCGTCGGTTTGCAGGGTTCGGGTAAAACGACCTCGACAGGTAAGATCTCGCGTTGGCTCGCTGACAATCAGGAGCGTAAGCCCTTGCTCGTGTCGGTCGACGTTTATCGTCCCGCCGCCCGCGAACAGCTTAAGGTCGTCGCAAATGCCGTGAACGTAGCCGTTTACGAGGGCAAAGATTCCAACGACCCGCTGACGCTGGTCAAGGGTGCGGTCAAACACGCCAACGAATTTGGCTTTGACACACTGATGATCGACACCGCCGGCCGTCTGCACATCGACGACGACCTGATGGTCGAGCTCGAGCAGATCAAAGCAGAGACCAAGCCGATCGAGGTTTTATTTGTCGCCGATGCGATGACCGGACAGGATGCTGTTAATTCGGCACAGGTATTTCACGAGCGTGTCGGCATCACCGGTGTTGTCCTGACCAAGATGGACGGCGACGCACGCGGCGGTGCGGCTCTCTCGATCAAGCAGGTCATCGGCCAGCCCGTTAAGTTTGTCGGCGTCGGCGAAAAATACGACGCGATCGAGCCTTTTTACCCTGATCGCATTGCCCAACGCATACTCGGCATGGGCGACGTCCTGACCCTCATTGAAGAAGTTCAGGGCAAGATCAACGAAGAAGAGGCACAAGAGCAGCTGCGGAAAATGACGACGAATCAGTTTTCGCTTGAAGATTTTCGCAACCAGCTCGGACAGTTCAAAAAGCTTGGCTCGATGTCTAAGCTGATGAAAATGCTGCCGGAACAGATGACCGGCGGAATGCAGATCAGCGACGAGCAATCGGCTGTCGTAGATCATCAGATGAAACGGACCGAGGCGATCATTGATTCGATGACGCGGCAGGAACGCAATAATCACAAGGTTTTAGACGCGAGCCGTAAAACTCGCATCGCGGGCGGTTCGGGTTCGACAATCGCCGAGGTCAATCAGCTGCTGCGACAGTACGAGCAGATGAAAAAGATGATGGCCCAGATGAATCGCGGAGGTTTGTTTGGCGGCATGGCGAAAAAAATGGCGGGCGGTTTGGCCGGCGGTCTGGGCGGCATGCTCGGCGGCGGCAATCCGATGGGGATGTTGGGCGGAGGTTCCGCAGATCAATTTGACGACGAGTCTAACGGCTCGACACGTAGCAATTTAAGAAAGAAAAAGAGGCACAAAAAACGACGTTGATGTTCTTAAAATAAGAGCCTCAACCTCTCGATACAAAAATTATGTTAGCAATTAGTTTAATGAGAATGGGTGCGAAAAAGAATCCCTTTTATCGCGTCGTAGTTAAGGAAAAACGCTCTAAACGTGACGGCAAGTACTTGGAAAACGTCGGAACATACGATCCGATGCAGGATCCGGCGGATGTAAAGCTCAACCATGACCGCATCCAATACTGGATCGGTGTCGGTGCACAGCCAACCGAGACGGTAGCAAGCCTGATCAAGAATAATCCGGTACAGACGGAAGAAGAGCGTGCTGCAATGCTCGCGGCCCGTGCCGAGAAAAAGGCCGCCGCCGAAGCTGAACGCGCCGCCGCCAAGAAAGCCGAGAACGAAAAACTCGCTGCCGAGAGAGCAGAGGCTGAAAAAGCTGCTGCTGCGGTCGCTGCGGCTGAAGCTGCTGAGGCTGCCGCTACTGCTGCCGCTGAGGCAGAGGTTGCCGAAGCACCGGCTGAGACCGAAGCTGTTGAGGCTGATGCTGCTCCGGCAGTCGAAGCGGAGGCTGCACCGGTCGAAGCAGAAGCTGCTCCGGCAGTAGAAGCGGAAGCAACCGAAACTGCTGAAGCAGAACCGGCCGCTGAAACGACCGAAGATGCCGCTGAGGCAGAGTCGGCTGAGAAAGCCTAGGCTGATCGCTCAAACAAGATGAGAGAAGCTGTAGAAAAGATCGTCAAATCGCTGGTCGGTGAACCCGACGCTGTCGAGGTGACCGAATTTGAGGATGGCAAAACCGTCCGCATTGAGGTTCGCGTAGCCGACAGCGATATGGGACGCGTCATCGGCCGCGAGGGTCGCACGGTCAAAGCGATCCGCAGCATTCTGTTCGCCGCCGGGCAAAAGCACGGCAAGCGTTTTCATCTTGATCTGGTCGAGGACTAGTGAGCGATCTCGTCGCAGTCGCAAGGATAGCAAAGCCGCGCGGGCTCAAGGGCGAAGTTATCGCCGATATCCTGACGGATTTTCCCGAGCGGTTTGAGGGCCTGAAAACGGTCATCGCCGTCATGCCCGACGAGAGCAGACGTGAGTTAACGCTTGAAAATCATTGGTTCCAATCGGGGCGGATGGTTCTCAAATTCGCCGGGGTCAACTCGATCGAGGATGGTGAAACGCTCCGAAACGCGGAGATCTGCGTTCCCGAATCGGACGCAGTCGACCTAGACGAAGGCGAATATTTCGATTGGCAATTGGTAGGCTGTCGCGTAGTAACCATCTCTGGCAAAGAGATAGGTAAAGTCCGCGAACTAATGCGGACGGGTGCCACCGAGATACTGGTCGTCGATGGCGAAAAAGAGTATCTGATACCCTTTGCCGAGGCTATCTGCACCGAAGTCGATATTGAGAACGGCGTTATTCTCATCGATCCACCCGAAGGATTGTTGGAGTTTTAGGTGAAAATTGATGTCTTAACAATTTTCCCGGAGTATTTTGACTCGATCTTTGAATTTGGAATTATCCGCCGTGCAAAGCTCGCTGAGATCGTTGAGATCAACGTTCACGATATACGCGAATATGCGACGGATAAGCATAAGATGGTCGATGACCGGCCATTTGGCGGCGGCGACGGGATGGTCCTAAAGGTCGAACCGTTATTTGCCGCAATTGAAAATTTGACAGGCACAAGCGACCGAGACGCTTATCCAGCGGGGACACGCGTTGTCTTGCTAACACCGCAGGGCAAGCCGCTCAAACAGGCCGACGCTCAAAACTATGCCGATGACGCAAAGCATATCGTTATGATATGCGGCCGTTACGAGGGAGTTGATGAGCGGGTGACTGAGGCTCTCGTCACTGACGAGATCTCGATCGGGGATTATGTACTATCGGGCGGCGAACCGGCGGCGGCGGTATTTGTTGATACGCTTGTCAGGCTTTTGCCCGGTGCTCTGGGCAGCGATACGTCAGCCGAAAATGATTCGTTTTCCGACGGATTGCTCGATTGCCCGCACTACACGCGGCCGGCGGAATTTAGAGGGATGAAAGTTCCCGAGGTTTTATTGAACGGCAATCATGCCGAGATCGAAAAATGGCGTCACGAAAAGGCGCTCGAAAAAACAAGATCGGTCCGTAAGGACCTATTAATAGGAGAAAATGGTGATATGTGAGTCCCGCACAAACGGGATTGACCTCTGGCCGACATTAAAATGAACAGACTAGATAGTGTTGAGAACACACAAGTTAAAGAAAATATTCCGGCATTTCAACCGGGCGACACGCTTCGCGTACACGTCCGCATTAAAGAAGGCAATAAAGAACGTCTTCAGGCTTTTGAAGGCATCTGCATCGCCCGTAAACATGGCGGCATTCGCGAAACGATAACTGTCCGCAAGGTCAGCTTTAGCGTCGGCGTCGAGCGTATATTCCCGCTGCACGCAACGGTCATCGATCACATCGACGTTATCCGTCGCGGTAAGGTCCGCCGTGCCAAGCTTTACTATCTACGCGATCTGCGTGGAAAGGCTGCCCGTATCAAGGAACGAGATACGCGAGCTAAAAAGCAGACCAGCTAAGACACAGGAGTCATTAAGTGCAAAACGCGGAGAGACCGGATCCATTCATTGAGGATGAGACCGGCTCCCGCGTTTCGCTGTTCCCGGATATGCATATATCGGGCATCGGGATCGAGTTTGAGCGACAGGCTCGCGACGCGGGATTCATGCTTATTGCCGGAGTTGATGAGGTCGGCCGCGGATGTCTCGCCGGGCCGGTAGTTGCCGGGGCATGTATCCTCGACCTCGACCGCAAACTCCCCAAGGGGTTGAACGACTCAAAAAAGCTTACGGCAAAGGCTCGCGAGGAAATTGCCGAAGAATTAAAACTCTCGGCTGTTGCATACGCCGTCGGCCAAGTCGAGGCGGACGAGATCGACCGCATCAACATCCTCGAAGCGACAAAAAAAGCGATGCTTCTCGCCATCGCGTCGTTATCGGCACCGGCCGATTTCCTACTTATTGACGCACTCCATCTAAAACAGTCAAACCTGCCGCAAAAGGCAATAATCAAGGGCGACACTATCTCAGCATCGATCGCGGCCGCGTCTATAGTCGCGAAAACATTCCGTGACGATCTTATGGTCGAATATGCCATCGAATATCCGGAATACGGCTTTGCCGGCCACAAAGGCTACGGTGCCGCATCGCATTTCGAAGCATTACGTGAGCACGGCCCATGTATTTTGCATAGAAAAAGTTTTCGAGGTGTAATACAATAGCGCCCATTCGGCACATATCGATTTTAAAAGTGATTCTCAGCGTTATAGGAGACCATTATGAACCGCAAACTTCTCATTCGTATCGTTGGCATTTCTATTTTCCTATTATCGGCTTCGATCTTTACCGAAGCACAGGCGACCCGAACATGGATTTCCGGTGTCGGCGACGATGTTAATCCGTGCAGCCGGACAGCTCCATGCAAAACCTTTGCAGGTGCGATCTCTAAAACGGCGACCAACGGCGAGATCAATTGCCTCGATCCGGGCGGATTTGGTGCGGTCACGATAACAAAATCGATCACCCTCGATTGTAAAGATACGCAGGGCGGGATTTTGGCATCATTCACGACTGGTATCATTATCAACATTACAAATGCAGGGGATACTCGTAAGGCTGTAAACATTAGAGGCCTCAATATTGACGGAGTTTCAAATGGGCTCAACGGCATCCGCATAGTCGAGGCAAATAGGGTGGTGGTCGAAGACACGATCATCGATGGTTTTACGCAAAATGGCGTTTCGATAGAAAATTCGGTCAATCTAGGAACGCAGGTCGTAGTATCCCGAACCTCGATCCGCAATGTGGTCGGAACTGCCATCAGCGCTACCTCGTCCGGAACATCTCAGGTAATGGTCAGTGATAGTCTCATAACCGGAAATGGAATTGGTGTCTCTGTGAGCGGGGAATCGACTGTACGGATCTCCGGAAATGTTATCACGAATAATCTGACCGGGTTGTTACGTACACTCAGGGGTGCTCAGATCATTTCGTTTCTGAATAACGTAATAGACGGTAATGGAACAAACGGAACGCCCTCGTCAACCGTTGCATTACAGTGATCCGCCATTTGAATATTGTTGGTTGTAAGTCGTTAAAACCGAAACCACTCGGTCGGTTCTTTGTGATGTGAGATCGAGATCTTTGTTTCAGCTTTGAATAAAGGAGACCGCATTTTCAGTGCGGTCTCTGCTGTTAAGCGGGCAAGGTGCGGTTCGTTCGCTCGCTGCGAAAGATGTGCGAGCACAATGTGCCGGGCGGTGCCGTCAAATTCATTTTGCAGCCAATCGGAGAGGTCTTCGTTTGAGAGGTGGCCGGTGCCGGACATTATCCTCTGCTTTAATTCCCAAGTGTAAACAGAACAAGCTCGTAGCATATCCCGGCTATGGTTTGACTCGACGACGATCGCATCACAGCCCTTGAGGCTTTCCTTTATAAGGTCGCTGATATGGCCAAAATCCATTAGCGTTGCGACCTTTACGCCGTCTTTTTTTGCGACAAAGCCAAAATTATCCGCCGCATCATGCGGAACGCTGAAAGGCTCGAAATCGATATCACCGATGCGAAATTCGCGGTTCGATTCGATCTCTTGCGTTTTGTCTTTGAGGGCATTGCGGCGTTTAGATGATTCGCTGTCGCCGTTTTGGCCTCCGGCTTTGGTGTCGTAATAGGCGTCCTCTGTGGGCCGCGAAATATAGACCGGACAATCAACCGTCCCCAGCAGGACGCGAAGTCCTCCGGCGTGGTCGCCGTGTTCGTGGGTTATCAGCACACCATCGAGTTGGTCGTGGGCCACCCCCATCTCGCCTAGCCGCCGCAGTATCTCGCGAGCGCTCATTCCGGCGTCAACGAGCACATTCGTCGTCTCGCTCGAAATAAGTACCGCGTTTCCGGTCGAACCGCTGCCGAGAACTGTGAATTTCATTCTTTTCCCTGAAACTTGGGCCGCAAAGCCCTAGCGATCACGCGTGATGAGAGCCAAGTCGGTGAAAATGTACCGAGCAGAGCCCCGATATAGTTTGCAAAACCCGACACTTTTTTCGTCCGGCCATTTCGCACGGCTTTCAAACCTGTCTCAACAACCTCTTCGGCAGTTTGCAGTCCCTTGACCTGCAAAGGGTCGCGGATATCGGCGGCGGCGAAAAAATTGGTCGTCGTCGCACCCGGACAAAGTGCGGTGATCGTTATGCCATACGGGCGATTTTCCTCGGCAACAGCTTCGGAAAATGACGATACGAAGGCCTTTGTCGCCGCATAGGTCGCCATGAACGGGATCGGTTGAAATGACGCACCTGAAGAGATATTGATTATAGTCCCGCGTTTTCGTGAGCGCATCGCGGGTAAATATTGGTGCGTTAGAGCAACGAGCGATGAAATGTTCAGCTCGATCATGTTTAGCTCTTTGTCGATATCCAGATCGACAAAATCGCCCATTGAACCAAACCCGGCGTTGTTTATTAGCCAATCGACCTCAAATCCGTGACGTGTAGTTTCCTCAGACAGCTTGTTGACCGCCTCGGTATCAGTCAGATCAAGCACGACATAATGTGCCATTATCTGATGCTTTAACATCAGCTCGTCACACATCTCGTGCAGCTTTTTTTCGTTGCGAGCGACCAGCACAAGGTCGTGCTTTTCCGCAGCGAGACGGCGTGCAAACGCCTCGCCTATACCGCTTGATGCGCCTGTGATGAGGGTTACTTTCATACCTCTTCGTCAGCTTGGATAAATGAATAATAGACCGCAAACACGCTCGATATGATTATAGTTGATGTGCCGATGAAACGGATAATTCCGGCCACCGTCTTGGTCGAACCTAACAGCCCAAAATGCGTGAGCATATAATTCCAATCGTGAAAACTACCCTCGGCACCCGTAGATCCGCTTGTCAGGACGAGCTGCATCACAACGGCGTCAGCAGCATAGACCCATACATTTAGTATGCTTTGCCCGACCCACAGCGAAACTATCGCCGCCGAGTAAAAGCTCCGCTGCCACACGAAATAACCGACGAAAACCGCCGGAAAGATCACCTGAAAGAGCGAGCCACCGGCGATGCCCATAAATTCGCCGAGTATGCGAAACAGCAGATGCCCAAATTCGTGTATCGGCAGATCGACATTGTCTAGAAAGCTGCCCTGCATCGGATCCCAAGCGATCCACAGGAAATAGATGCTAAGCAGCACAGCAAAGATGAGTTTTGGGACATTAGGACGCATTAATTGACTGCTAGGTCAGGAACTCAGAACGCGAGATCGCGTAATAGACACAGTCCATGCCGTAGTGTTTCTCGGTCTTTTCATATTTCATCCCGCATTTTTCCATTATGCGCCACGAGCCGGTATTGGCCGGATCGGCGACGGCAACTATGCGTTCGAGTCCGGCGGTCTCGAAACCATATTTGAGCCACTCCATTGCACATTCGTAGCCAAACCCCTGCCGCCAATATTTTTCAGCGAGATTATAGCCAACCTCGATCTCACCCGTTTCCTCAAGCGGTTGCAAGCCGCTGGTGCCGATCATCTCGCCCGTCGATTTGAGCGTCATCGTGCAAAAGCCAAAGCCATATTTATCGTGGCATTCGATATAAATAGGCAACCGCTTTGTCAGAGCATCGGCATTTTGCATCGCGGGGCCGCCCAAATATCGGTTGACCGCGTCGGGTGCGCGCATCTGGATCAGCCACGGCAGGTCATCGGGGGTTATTTTGCTGATAATGAGTCGCTCAGTTTCAAGCATCTTGAGTTATGGGGAAAGCCTTGATATTTCCCATTTGTGATCATTGAGTGTGTAGCAAATACGGTCGTGAAGACGGCTTTCTCTTCCCTGCCAGAATTCAAACCGATCGGGAATAACACGGAAACCACCCCAATGCTCGGGTCTCGGGACGTTGCCGCTCGCATATTGTAAAAGCAATTTGGCCACCTTGGTCATGATCACCGTCCTCGAGTCGATCTTTTCACTTTGGTTCGAAGCCCAGGCACCAACCCGGCTTGTGAACGGACGCGACTGAAAATATTCGTCCGATTCCTCCGCAGTAACACGTATCACGCTGCCTGAAATATTAACTTGCCTTTGTAGATCGGCCCAAAAGAAATGCAGAGCAGCGTGCGGATTCTCCGCTAGTTCTCGTCCCTTCCTACTGGCATAATTTGTGAAAAAGACAAACCCTTCCTTGTCAAACCCTTTCAGTAACACCACACGTGCGGACGGCTTCCCGTCAGCGCTTGCGGTTGAAAGCATCATAGCTGTCGGCTCAACTATCTCAGCCTTAATGACGTCATCCATCCAATGAGCAAATTGCTCGAATGGATCAGATGCGATAGACGATCTGCTCAACTTGCTCCGAGAATATTCTTGCCTAAGTCCTGCTAGATTGGTATTTATCATAGTGCTTAGATCTTATGCACCAGCAAACCGTCTTTTAGCTTTGGCTCAAACCACGTCGATTTTGGCGGCATTATTTCGCCCATATCCGACACCGCAAATAAGTCATCCATCGTTGTCGGATACATCGAAAATGCCACTTTTACCGTGCCCCCGTCAACCAAACGCACAAGCTCGTCAGTGCCGCGTGCCCCACCAACAAAACCTATTCGCTGATCGGTCCGTGCATCGTGAATACCAAGTATGGGTTCGAGAAGATGATGTTGGAGTATGCTGACATCCAGGCGTTCGATCGGGTCACGGTCAGTCTCTTCGCAATGCGTATAACTCAGCGTCCGCCAAACGCCGTCCATATACATACAGACATCGCCGTGGCGTTGCGGCACTTTTTGGCCGGTATCCGCGACCGTGAACTCACCTTGAATTTTTTCGAGAAACTCGTCGCTGGTCAGGCCATTGAGGTCTTCAACGACTCGATTGTACGGTAATATCCGCAGGTCCTCGGCAGGGTACATTCCGGCAACGACAAAGTTATAATCTTCCTGTCCGGTATGTGTAGAATTGTCGGCACGCATTTTTTCGCGAGCCAAACGCGCGCTTTCCGCTCGATGATGGCCGTCAGCGATGTATAGATCAGGGACTCCTGTAAAAGCCGCCGCCCAGTCGGCAGTATTCTCGGCACGCCAAACCCGCTGTAAAACACCCGCCGGACACTCAAATTCATATAGCGGTTTATTGGCCGTTGCATTTGCAAACAGGCCTGTTATACGATCTGTCCCGCGAAACGCCAAAAAGATAAGCCCTGTTTGAGCCTTTACTGCGAGCATGTGTCCAGTACGATCCTCAACCTTGTCAGGTCTGACCTTTTCATGCTTTTTAACATGACCAGCCTCATAATCATCGATCGAAACACAGCCTACGAGTCCCGTCTGGGTGTGGCTTTTCGCGACCAGTTGATAGACGTAAAACACTCTGTCAGGGTCGCTGACGAGAATACCGTCTTTAATAAACTGTTCCAGATTTTGTCGCGCACGCTCAAAAACAACGTCGGCCTCAGGCTTCGAACCCTCTGGAAATTCGCCCTCGGCACGCGTCACGCGCAAAAAACTTAATGGATTGCTCTCTATGTACCCACGAACCTCTGATTCGTACACGACATCATACGGCACACACGCTACTTTCTTTGCCTTGTCCGCAACGGGCCGCAAAGCTCTGAACGGCTTGATAATTGCCAAAACTTTTTACTCCTAAAACTAACTACGGTGTCGGCGTTGTGGTGCCGTTGATAAGGTCATCCATCTGCTTGTTTTTGTCTTCAACGTCCTTCATCATCTGGTCGGCGTAGCCTTGCTTGTCGATCTTCCAAACGCCGTCCTCACGGATAAAAGGCATCGTTTCCCACGTGCTGCCGTTCTTGAATTGCAGCGTCGCCTTGTCGCCATCGATCTTTTCGTCCTTGTAATCGACAGCTTTTTGGCTCTCGCCGATCAGGCTCTCGCGTTTGATGATCTCATCGACGGTCACGCCCTGGGCTTTGGCCTGCTGCTCGTGCATTTTGAGGGTGGCGTTCGAGAGCAGAACCTTCATCGCTTTGGTATCTTTTTGCCTGATCGCCTTGATATAGGTCTTAAACGTCTCGACCGGCGTTGCTGACGGCCGTTCGCCACACGCAAGCAACAGTCCCGCCGCCAAAAAGACGACCATAATTCTTGACCAAATACCCAATTTGCCGATACCTTTTACCAAACGCATAAAAATAATAAGTATAGCGTAAATCAAAGGAGCAAAAAACGAATGGAACGCAAAATACTGGGCGCCGCTGAGATCGATCAGGCTCTTTTGAATTTAGACGGCTGGAGAACCGATGACGGCCATCTAAAACGGCGTTTTGAGTTCGCAAACTTTGCCGAGAGCCTTGCTTTTGTTAACCAAGTCGGCGAACTCGCCGAGGCCGCCGACCATCACCCGGATATCACGTTTGGCTGGGGATACGCCGAACTTGCGATCACCACCCACGACCGTGGCGGTGTCACGGACGTTGACGTTGCTTTAGCAAGACAAATAAACAAAAACTATGTGCCGTAATATCAAAACTCTTTTCAATTTTGATCCGCCCGCAACGACAGATGAGGTTCATGCTTCATCCATTCAGTTCGTCAGAAAGCTTTCAGGATTTAGTAAGCCGTCTAAAGCAAACGAAGCCGCTTTCAACCTCGCCATCGAACGCGTCGCCGCCGCCGCTCAAGAGATGCTCAACACTCTCGTCACAAACGCCCCGCCGCGTGACCGCGAGGTCGAGGCGGCCCGTGCGAAAGAGCGTGCAGCAATACGATTTGGAGCTTAACCAATGGAACGAAAAGTAGTACACACCCGCCACGTCCTTGCCGTCAAAGACCTCGCTGTCGAGGCCGCGTATTACAAGGACAAACTTGGCTTTGACCTTGATTTCACTGCTCCCGGCTGGGAGTTTTTGTCGTTTGGCGAATTCAAGCTGATGCTCGGCGAGTGCTCCGACGAAATGACGGCTGAGGCGACCGGTAACCATTCGTGGTTCGCTCATGCTTTGGTAGAAAATGTGGATGAGGTGTACGAGGAATTTGTTTCGCGTGGTGCCGTGATCTTGTCCCGTATTGGAAATAAACCATGGGGCATCCGCGAATTTAGCGTTGTCACGCCCGACGGACACAGGATAAGTTTCGGGCAGTTGATCGAATAAGGAGCACTGTAATGAGGGAGTTTACTTATTTGGTGCTCGGGTTGGCGTTGATGAGCGGAGGAGTATTCCTCTTGATTCGCCGACGAAAGCTCTTTAATAAAAATGATCGCGAGGTTGGAGGTTACCAGGACTTTCCGCTCGACCTGCCGAACCACATAAAGATGGCGGGATTCGGCCTCGTGCTACTCGGTTGCGGGAGTCTATCTATCTACAGAGCAATCGTCGGATGTTTCGCTTTTTAGACTACTCCATCTCGCTCTCGTCTATATCAAAATTTGCATAGACCTTTTGGACGTCGTCGTTGTCGTCGAGGGCGTCATAGAGTTTCATCATTTTGCGGGCGTCGTCACCGGTGAGGGCAATGAAGTTTTGGGGGATCATTGAGATCTCGGCGGCCTGAGTCTCAACACCGGCAGTTGTCAAAGCGTCGGTCACGGCTTCAAAAGCTTCGGGCGTGGTAAATATCTCATAGACCTCACCTTCGTCCTGCATATCGTCTGCCCCGGCCTCGATCACGACTTCGAACAAAGCGTCTTCGCCCATCGCGGTCTTATCGACAACGATGTATCCCTTTTTGTCGAACATCCACGCGACCGAACCCGCCTCGCCCATGTTGCCGCCGTTTTTCGAAAAAATATGCCGAATCTCGGCGACCGTCCGGTTGCGGTTGTCGGTCATCGTCTCGACCAACACGGCGACACCGCCAATACCGTAACCCTCGTAGGTGATCTCGTCGTACGCGACGCCCTCAAGCTGGCCGGTGCCGCGTTTGATGGCGCGGTCGATGGTGTCGTTGGGCATGTTCATGCCCTTAGCATCGGTCACCGCCTTGCGCAACCGTGCGTTCGTATCAACGTCGCCGCTGCCGCCTGTGCGTGCCGCGACCGTGATCTCTTTGATCAGCTTGGTAAAGATCTTGCCGCGTTTAGCCTCAAGAGCGCCTTTCTTATGCTTAATTGTGTGCCACTTGGAGTGTCCTGACATGTGCTAAAAACCTTTGTTTTGTTGAATTAAATTTGAATAAACGAATATATCACGCCCGATTTTACCGTGCAAAATGCCGATGCCGTTAGCTCCATTGCACCTCGCGGATCTGGCGCTCGTCACGCAGGATATTATGTATCAGATCACAGAGCCTTGAGCGTGACGGCGAGTCCTTAGATCCAAACGAACGCCAGCTACGCGGTTTGTCGATCGTGATCTGCCAGTGAGCGTAATCGGAACCCGCCGACCCGTCAACCAACCCAAACTCGAGAACAAATTTTTCACCACCGTCCGTAACGGATTCCGACCAGCCATCGGCGTTCCGCACCGGTACACTAAAAACATAATCGCTGCCATCCGATTTTTTTGCTACCCAAAGAGCTAGGTCTTCGCCAAAGTGATGGTCGTTGGGCACTGGTGGTGATAATTCTGCCGTATCGAACAAACCTGACATGAACGAGATCTGATTTTTCATCTTATTTTTTCCTCAAAACTCGATTTTGACAGGTTTTCGATCTTAATTCTTTTATTTTTCGAAGTTTCGCCGCTAAGAATGAAAATGTCGCTTTTCGAAACACCAAAAGTTTTTGCGAGAAATCGAACGATCTCAACATTTGCGGCCCCATCGACCGGCGGTGCTGAGATCCTGATCTTTAACGCTCCATCGTGAATGCCGACGATCTCACTTTTCGAAGCACGCGTAATGACCCGAACATTAATGATCACAGCTTCTTCGTGTTCGGACTTATGGATGGACATGCGGCGATGGAATATATATCCGCGTAACACGGATTTTGTTGATTTACGATATCATAACTGTCAAATCTATCAGTTACGGAGTTTAACAATGTCGCGAATCAGAAAATTTCGGTCGGTCATCACATTTGGGTTAGGTTTTGTTGCGATCGTAATTGCGACCTATCTAGTAACCAGCAGATCGGCAGCTAAGGTAGAAACGATTCCCGTACCTTTCGCTGACCAAAATTTTACGACGCCGGCCGGCAAACTTATTCTTGATGCCGCAACGGGAGTTCCGGCGGTTGCTCCGTTGACGATGAATCTCGTCAGGACACCGGATCGTAATGGCCCGGATGGTAAGGGCCGTTATCTGATCGCCGTTAACAGTGGCTATGGCCTTGCGGTCAATTCAAAAAGTAAAGCTCAACAGACACTCTCGGTAATTGACCTGAATCTAAAGCCAGAGCCAAAGGTGATACAAAACATCTATTTTCCGTCGCCGCAGAGTGCGAATGTCGGGCTCGTGTTTAATCAAAACGCTAGGGCCGACGGTACGTTTCAACTTTTTCTCTCGGGCGGCTACGAAAACAAAATATGGATCCTAGATTTTAACCCTGCATCCGCAACGCCGATCGCTCCGGGAAACAAGCCCGATACCAGATTCGAAGCTCCCTTCATCGACGTCACCGCATTTGCCGAAAATGCCCCTTCGCCAAATTACAACGGCAATGTCGCAGCCGTTTACCCGACGGGCCTCGGCCTTAGTCCGGATGGCGAAACGCTCTTTATTGCGAATAACCTAGGCGACACGCTCGGGATAGTCTCGGACATTCGCAACTCGCGGAGATTGCAGCGCTTCGATCTTCACCGAACCGGCTCGACGCAAATGCTCTATCCGTATGACGTAAAGCTGCTGACCAAGGGTAAAGCGGTTACGAAAACATATTTGTCACTTTGGGGCGATGGCTCGATAGCTGTCGTCAATAAGACTCAACGAAATAAGATCACCCATATCAACGTCGACAGGCATCCGACCGCGATGGTCCTAAACGGTCAACAAACCCGCCTGTACGTTGTAAATTCAAACGCCGATAGCGTCACGGTGATCGATACGGCCAGCGACAAAGTGATCGAAACGATCAAAGTAAAACTCGCCGAGGCCGAATTGGTCGGAGCCAGCCCCGAAGGCCTTGCACTTAGCGAGGACGAACAAACGCTGTACGTCGCCAATGCCCATGCAAATGCCGTCGCCGCGATCAGCCTGGCAAAGTACCCATCGAAGAAAGAGCCTTCAAAGTTATTGGGATTTATCCCGACGGGAAATTATGCATCGGCCGTCGCGGTGGTTGGAAAACAGCTCTTTATTGCAAACGGAAAGGGCACCGGTGCAGAAAATTCGTCTCACTTTAGTAACAACACCGGGCTCTACCCAAACATGCCGAATGAGCAGTTTCCGGCAGGCGGTTATAACAGGCGTGGTATGTACAGCGGTGTGATCGTCTCGGGGAATATCAGCATGGTTGCGGCGCCCGACGAACCGCAACTGTTTTCCTATACCCAGGCGGTAATGCGAAACAACGGTTTGATCGGCCGCGAGAAGCGAAGGATCTTTGGGGGCGGTAAATCGCCGTTCAAGCATGTGATCTATGTCATTCGCGAGAATCGCACATACGACCAGGTTTTTGGCGACCTGCAATCAAGCGGCGACGGCCGAAAGGCTGATGGCGACGCATCGGTCGCGATATTTGGATCAGGTGACGCCGCAAGATCACCGACCGGAGCTAAACAGGACATTACGCCAAATGCGAGAGCCCTTGCAATGCGTTTTGGGCTTCTCGATCGATTTTTTGTAAATGCTGAGGCGAGCCCCGACGGCCACAATTGGTCGACAGCGGCGTTCTCAAACGATTACATAGATAAAGCATTTCGTTGGAATTATTCGGGCCGCGGCCGGACATATGATTACGAAGGTTTTAATCGTCTTCCGTCGTATGATCCGCCAGCCGGCCAACCGCCGGTAGCATTGCCGTCGGTTTTTGATCTGCCGGCAACCGAGCAGGATATTGCGAAATTTCTTAAAGGATACGTTCCGTACCTGAGCGGCAACCGCGACATCGGCGAGCCTGAAACCCTATATCTCTGGGACGCCGCCAAACGGGCCGGGCTGACTTATAGGAACTATGGCGAATTTGTGGCGACGGTTTCCGCTGAGGACGTCAAAGAGGTCAACACCCGCAAGCCAAAGAAATATCCGGATCTTTCCCCGACCTTGACCGCATTTGCGACGAAAAAATCTCTGGAAGGCAAATACTCGCCGACCGCTCGGAATTACGATATGCTTTCGCCGGATATCATGACCACCGATACGTACCGGCGGGCACGCGAATCGGCCACGCCGCTTGACCCGGCAATTCTACCTGATCACTCGGACGTGAATTTTCGCGGCAGTTCGAGATTTGGAGAATGGGAAAAAGAATTTCGCGGTTACGTGGCGAACCAACAGGTCGGCAAGGGTAACACGCTGCCAAATCTCTCGATCGTAAGGATCTCGAACGATCACACCGCCGGCCTGAATAAAGGCGTTCCAACGCCGCAGTTCTTTGTAGCCGAAAACGATTATGCGCTCGGGCGCCTCGTAGAAACAGTTTCGAAAAGCCCGTATTGGAAAGACACCGCGATCTTTGTCGTCGAGGACGACGCACAGGACGGCTCCGATCATGTCGATGCTCATCGCTCGCCTGGATTTGTCATCTCAGCCTATAACCGTAGCGGCGCTCTCGTACACGAATTTCACAACACCGTCAGCCTGATACGGACGCTTGAGATGTGTCTCGGGCTGCCGCCGATGAACTTTTTGGACGCTAATGCAACGCCGATCGATATCTTTACGACCACGGCCGATCTGCGGCCTTACACTGCCGTTTTTCCGGTCGTCGCCCTTGATAACCTATATCCCCCAGACCGCCCGACGACCGCGATGTTAAAGTACATGAGGCTGACGGACCAGCAGGATCTCGAACACGCCGACATGGCAAACGCCCGCCAATTGAATGAAATAATATGGTTTTCCGTTAAAGGCGACGTTCCGATCCCCGGTATTGCCCGGCTACCTGCGTTTGAACTGATGACTGCCGGCATGAAACCCGAGGAAAAGATAGAGGTTGACGAAGGAGACGATGACGAATAGGGCCGTCTATGCTAGTTTCTCACAAATATATTTAGCACGATCGATTGCAAAAATCCGATCACCAGCAGCACGAGCATTGCCGAAATATCAAACATACCGATCGGTGGTATCAGCCGTTGTACGGGCCGCATTATCGGATCCGTTACTTTCATTACAAAACCGAGAAAGGTCTTGCGGGTAAAGACGAACCACGATGCAATGAACCGAATAAATATGAACAGCACGAGTAGGCTCAGGAGCCCGTACAAAATAAAACCGATGACCACCTTTGGACTACCCGTGGCGATCCCGGCGGTAAGGCCGTCGATCACAAAAAATGTGTTGCCGACGATCTGTGTAAAAAAGTAGGTCAAAACGAGCCCGATAAATATCGTCAGCAGCGGCGCCCATTTTGTATTGATGCCGTACATCGCAAAAAACCGCGCCGCCGGATAGACCCATTTTTCGGTTAGTTTGCGAACCTTAAACCCAAACCTGCCGACCTTGCCAAACGGATTTGGATCCGTAAAGTTAAAGATCATCCTGAGCAGCATTAGCCCCAGAAACAGGCCAAAAATGCTCCAAACAATGATGCTAAATATTGGATAAACTAGAACTGAAAGCATAAATTATCGCATTCCAAATATTGCCGTCCCTACCCGTACAATTGTTGCACCTTCTTCGATCGCGACCTCAAAATCATGGCTCATACCCATCGAAAGCTCACCTCCGGGAATGTGCTCATCACGCAAGGCCCGCAGACGTTTGAAATATGGCCGTGTTGCCTCCGGATCATCAAAGAACGGCGGTAAGAGCATTAACCCATTAAATCGTAAACATTTACACGTTTTCAAATACGCAATTAACCTCGGCAGGTCACTTTCGGGAATACCCGATTTTGTCTGTTCACCGGCTAGATCGACCTGAACAAAAACCGGTAATTCCTCGCGACCCTCGTCAATACAAATACGCTCGAGCCGCTCGGCGAGTTCGACCGAATCGACCGAATGGATCACATCAAAAAGCTGCACCGCCTTGCGAGCCTTGTTAGATTGCAGATGCCCGATCAGGTGCCACTCGGCCACATCGCGTCCTAGCTCGACGATCTTACCTTCGCCTTCTTGTACCTTATTTTCACCAAAAACGGTCACGCCCGCAGCCATTGCCTCGCGTAGCATGCTTGCAGGATGCGTCTTGCTGACAGCAATGAGCTTTATCTCACTGGGATCGCGGCCAGATCGCTCGGCGGCCTCAGCAATGCGTTGGCGGATGTCTCTTAGATTGTCGGCGAGATCAGTTGACACTCATTCAATATAGCAAAGAGCCGGATGAGTAACCACGTCTTGAATTTCGCCCGCCGAATTAGTATCCTCAATGTTCGCTCGCGGACGTGGCGGAACTGGTAGACGCGCGGGTCTCAGAAGCCCGTGGCCGCAAGGCCGTGATGGTTCGATTCCATTCGTCCGCACCACATCTGGTCAGAACCCCCGCGTTAGCGGGGGGGCCAGTTTTTTGGCATCAAACCATTTCTATATAAACGATCTCACTTTTTGCATTCTTTGCGGCTTTGCGTAAAACTCCAAAATCATGGCCGCGGAATTTATTAAAGCGATAAAAGAACACCAATCTGCTTTTGGCCTAGGGCTCACCGACGAACAAATTACACGTCTCGCTGATTACTACGAACTGATCCTAGAGCATAACGAATTTCTCCACCTCGTCGCTCCGATGTCACCGGAGGAATTTGCGATCCGTCACATTCTCGAATCTCTTACCTTGCTCGAATATCTCCCGATGTCGGCAAAGCTTGCCGATGTCGGCGCCGGCGCGGGCCTGCCGTCGATCCCGTGCCTGCTCGTACGTGATGGCCTAAAAGCCATTTTGATCGAATCAAAAGAGAAAAAGGCCAAGTTTCTCGATTTTGCGATCGAGAGTCTCGGCCTAACAACGAGGGTTAAGATAGTTCACAACCAGTTCGAAGAAGCCGAACTTGGAGACTGCGAATACGTCACCTGCCGTGCTCTCGACAAGTTTACTGAAAAACTGCCTCGGTTATTAAAGTGGTCACGTAAACGATATCTCTTATTTTTTGGGGGAAAAAATCTATCCCTCGCGCTACAAAAACAAGGTGTTTTATTCGATCAAAAGCTGATGCCGATGTCCGAACAGCGCTTTTTATTTATTTCGCAGCGTTAAACTCGCTACCTCACATCTAGATCATATTCACGCAAACGCCGATATAACGTCGATGGCGAGATGCCGAGCAACTCGGCGGTCTTTCCGCGATGCCAGCCGGTCTTTTCGAGTGCACCGATGATCTGTTGGCGTTCGACATCGCGCAGATTCGACGGCGAGGTGTTTTGAAATGACGCGACGGTCGTGGTTTGCTGAGCGTTATAGCTGATCGAAACGCTTGTCTTTTCCGTTCGAAATGCGATCTCGGGCGGTAGTTCACGCGGTGTAATCATGCCGTTGTCGGCAAGCAATATCGCACGCTCGAGACAATTTCGGAGCTGACGGACATTTCCCGACCAGTCAAACGCATTCAACGCCTCGATAGCGGCGGGCGACATCTCCGGCTCGTTTTGACCGGCGAGCTTGTGCAGGAGATGCCGAGCCAGCGGCTCGATGTCCTCGCGGCGCTCACGCAGGGGCGGCACGTTGATCTCAAAACTATTGACGCGGTACATCAGATCGGCACGAAATAGACCGTCAGCGATCGCGGTGTCTTTGTCGCGGTTAGTCGCCGCGATCAGCCGAACGTCAACCTCGACCTTTTTTACCCCGCCGACGCGGAAAAAAGTGCGTGTTTCGAGTGCCCTCAACAGCTTTGACTGAAGCTGCATCGGCATTTCCATGATCTCGTCGAGGAATAACGTGCCGCCATCCGCGATCTCAAAAAGCCCAAGCTTTCTAGCTCGTGCACCCGAGAACGCTCCCGCTTCGTGGCCAAACAGCTCACTTTCGAGCAGCGTGTCCTGAAGTGCAGCACAATTGAGATCGATAAACGCTTTATCGCAGCGTCCGCTCAGACGATGTATCGCCTGTGCGATCAATTCTTTACCGACGCCGGATTCACCGGTGATAAGCACCGAAGTGTCCGACGGAGCAACCCGCTGGACCAATCTCAAAGCTTCTTTCATCTGCGGGGAATCCGCGACGATCTCGGGCAGCGATTGGTGTGTCCGAGCGATCTGGGCACGCAGCCGCTGGTTATCGACCTTTAACTGCTGTTTTTCGGCGGCAGCAGTTACGAGAGCCGATAATTCGCCGATGCGATATGGCTTTGTCAGATAATCATAAGCACCGAGTTTCATAGCCTCGATGGCAGATTCGAC
This sequence comes from Chloracidobacterium sp., assembly GCA_016706275.1. Taxonomy (GTDB): domain Bacteria; phylum Acidobacteriota; class Blastocatellia; order Pyrinomonadales; family Pyrinomonadaceae; genus OLB17. The sequence continues at coordinate 260,058 of JADJJY010000001.1, forward strand.
CGTAGCCTGGCCGGTGAGCATTATCACCTCGGGGGGATTTTGACTGCGTTCGCGTGTGCGTCGGAGCAAGCCGAGGCCATCGAGCCGCGGCATATTGATGTCGCACAACACCACATCGAAATCCTGCTCCTCGAGCAGTTCCCAGGCGGCTTCGCCGTCCTCGGCACACATCACCTCGTGGCCCTGTCGTGTCATTTCTTTTTGTACGACAAGCCGGAGGTTTTTTTCGTCATCGACTACGAGTAATTTAGACATAGATTTATGGGGTGAGATCAGAAAGTAGCGGGTAAAAAGATGGAAAACGTCGTGCCTTTGCCCAACGTAGAGCGGACGCTGAGCCGGCCGCCATGCTCGGAGATTATGCCGTAACAGACCGCAAGGCCGAGCCCTGTGCCGCGGCCGACCTCTTTGGTCGTAAAGAAAGGTTCGAATATCTTGGACATATTTTCTTGCGGAATGCCCGAGCCCGTATCCGCGACCTCAATGACAACGCGATTGCCGCGTTGGGAAACACGAAACGTCAATTTTCCGCCGTCGAGCATTGCGTCGATCGCGTTTGTTGCGAGAGCAATGACAGCCTGTTGTATCTGGCCTCCGTCGGCACTGACCATAGGCAGATCTTCGTCGATCTGCAATTCTTGGGCGATGCCGTTGCCGCGTTTCTGATGCGAGATAAGATTTGCCGCTGACCGCACTATCTCGCCCGCATCGATGTGCGAGCGTTCGCCGGTGCGGATGCGACTAAAATCGAGCAAGCCTGTTGTGATCGTTTTACAGCGAAACGCTTCGCTTTTGATCAGCCCAAGATATTCAGTCAGGTCATCCACCGCCTCTGAGGCGTTGAATGAGCCTTCGTCGATACGCTGTTCGAGCGATTCGGCACAGGCCGCGATGGTGGCCAGCGGATTGTTTATCTCGTGAACGACACCGGCCGCAAGCCGTCCGACAGCCGCAAGCTTTTCCGCACGGTTGATCGCATGTATCGCCTCGACACGCACTGTAACATCCTCGCCGACAGTGATGACGTGCGTGACGTCGCCGTCCGCGTTTTTCATCGGGATCTTGCTGACCATCCAGTGCAGCGTCGAACCGTCATCGGCGACCGTCTGCTGTTCGATGCGCTCGATGCGGCCGGTTCGAAATGCTCTTTCAAATTCCTCACGCAAACGTCCTTGTGGATATTTTTCGAGTACGTCAAAAACGTCACGTCCGATCGCAATGTCTCTCGGTATGCCCTGTGTGCCGACCTCGCGGTGCCGATTCCACGTGACGATGCGGTAATCGCGATCAACGACGTAAAGCGACACTGGCAGAGTATCAAGGATAGCTTCGGTAAATTTACGATGCTCTTCGCGAGCCTCGTTGATCGAATCGTTAAGTGCTCCCTCGTAATGAGCGGACAGATTAACGCTCATCGCCGCCATCTGTGTGGCGGCATCGATCAGGCGTGCCTTGTGGTCGGTAAAATCTTCACGATGCGCAAATCCCGTGATTATCGCCCCTTTGATCTTGCCGTTGATATGCAGCGGCGATATATATTCGTGGTCGTGGTTATCACCATTGATCAAAAATTCATCAGCCGAACTCTCTGAGTATCCGATCTGCGGCGGCATAAACGCCAGCCATTTATCAAATGCCGCCCGGTCGAGCGAACCCTCGCCAATAACGCCGTCCGCACCAAAAGCGCACGTTATTAGCCCGATGCTCTCGAGCTCGGCAACAAACACGCAAATCTTTGCATCTACTCCATTATAGATCGCGTCGGCGACGCGGCTCGCGACCCGCTTTGGATGGATGGTAAAGAGCAGGCTCCGCCCAAGCTCCGAGATGAACCTAAGGTCGTTCGTACGGCCATCTTGCTCGGTTATCGGAGATATTGAACTAGCGTGTTTTTTCGGCGGCGAGGAAGTCAGCATGTTTTATTGATCGCAGCCGGGTAATATCGGTGCAGAACTAACGTTTAAGCGGAGGCTCCGGGATCGTAGAAGTTATGCAGTCCTCCTTATCAATTAAAAACAATTTTTAACATCTTGTCAACAGATTTAACCTGCCTCCTGTTGATTGACACCTGTTCCAAACAGGCCGAAAATCTAATTACCGTAATAATGACGTCCTCTATCAAAAAACTTTTATTTTTCAGCCTCGTGACAGCAATTTTTTGCGGCATTGCGGGCACGAATACCACCATAAATGCTCAAGAGATCGTCGATAAGACCGTCGCCGTGCTCAGTGACGGAACGCGAACGGAGCTGATCACATATTCGGACATCGTATGGCAGCTTGCCTTGCAACCGCGTACACCGCTCGACAAACCACGATCAGAGGACCTCAATCAAGCCCTACAACTACTGATTAATCAACGGCTTTTTGCTCTTGAGGCCGAGAGATTACCGCGTTCGGCCCCGTCCGAAAAAGAGATCGCCGACAAGATAACCGCCACATTGAGCTATTTTCCTTCGCCTGCAGTTTTCGAGGAGCGCCTGAAAAGGTCGGCTTTGAATCTATCAAGGACGATAATTTCGAACGGCTGATCGCTCAGCGTGTGGCGATCGAAAAATATGTTGATTTTCGCTTTGGGTCATTTGTCGTAATTACGCCCGACGATGAGGGCAACTATTACAGCAGCATATTCGTGCCGGAATTTAGACGAAGGTCACCAGGCGTCGTTGTCCCGACGCTCGAAGAAAAGCGTACCGAGATACACGAAATACTGACGCGCTCAAAGGTCGCAGTAAATATCGAGGCTTTCTTGGACGAAGCAAAACGCCGCGTTGTGATCGAGGTTTTGATCGAGGTATAGAACGCTGGTTTGACCAACCCGGTCTTGACCTATCGCACTGAGAGTTTTATCATCGTTAATTCCAAGCCGGGGTGGCGAAATTGGTATACGCACTAGACTCAAAATCTAGCGGGCTTAACGCCCATGTCGGTTCGACTCCGACCCTCGGTACCACAATACAAAAGACGGCTCTGGTCCAAATAGGTGACCAGAGCCGTCTTTTTTTGCGTAGCTGCTTACCGATTAATTGCGTCGATAGTTAATGCGTTCGCCGTTGTCATTGCGAACGGTACGGATGCCGTTGCCGTTCTTCTGTACGGTCGCGGTCGCACCGTTGATGGTGAGAGTAGTGCCGTTGAGCGTACCGTAGGACATATTGCCGTCCATATTCACGGTTACCTTGCCGTCACGAGAAATGGTGAGGTAGATCGTGCCGCCGGTCTGCGGGTTTTCAGCATTGAACGTACCAACCGCCCAGCTGACCGGGTTGTTTCCGCCACCCCAACCGCCGTTACCCCAACCATTGCGTGAATAGTTGATCGTCTCGCCATTGTCTTTGCGACGCGTGCTTATACCGTTGCCCGACTGTGAAACGTTGGACTGTGCACCGTTCATATTTAGGTTGCCGCGATAGTACGTTCCGTACGACATGGACCCGTTAACATTTGCAGTAACCTGACCGTTTTGAGCGATCGTCAGCGTGATCTGCGAGCCATCAGGAGCTGTTCCGTAAAACGTGCCTTGTGCCCAGCTCGGAGGAGTACTGGTCTGGCCGTTGCCATTCCATCCGCCGCCCCAACTGTTCCGTGAATAGTTGATCGTCTCACCATTATCGTTGCGACGCGTGCGGATACCGTTGCCCGACTGTGAAACGTTGGACTGTGCACCGTTGATATTTATGTCGCCGCGATAATACGTTCCGTACGACATGGACCCATTAATATTTGCAGTAACCTGGCCGTTTCGAGTGATCGTTAGAACGATCTGCGAGCCATCCGGAGCTGTTCCGTAGAAAGTGCCCTGTGCCCAACTCGGAGGAGTGCTAGTTTGGCCGCCGCCGCCTGAGCCACTGGTTCTGCGGAACGAACGAATGCGATCATTCCAGCCATTGATGCTCAGATCGTATTCTTCACCCGAAACTGAAGCGCATCTTCCGCTATATCTCTTGCCGTCGCAGATCTGCCACTCTTCGTTGTTTCCCGCCCTAAAGCTTGATATCTTTCGGTCTAGACCATATGAACTCAGGTCAGGCACGTCATTTTGAAAAGTCTGCGTATTTCCCTTGAAATTCTTGTCGACAAAGACAGTAATGCCGTTTCCACCAAAGAATCGGTCTTCTTGTGCGAACGAAGCGATCGTTCCGCCAAGCACAAACACTACCGCTATCGAAGCGGCAAATAGCCAATTAAATCTTGTTTTCATGTCAACACCTCTCGTTATAATGATTCTTCGAATAACGGCGAATCACCGTCTGGAATTTAGATCTATGGCGGTCAAAGCCATCACAATCAACTTCAATTAAAATTTCAAAAAAGTTCAATGCAGCTAGCTGCAAATACTTCAGACTCTTTGATGTATAGTTTTCTTATATCGCTGCAATAATTATATTTTAAAGCGAATGGCTTAACAACAATCTTATGCTTATCGCTGATTTTGACTTCACGTTACCTGTTGAACTCATTGCTCAAGAACCGCTCGAAAACAGGGCCGAATCGCGAATGTTGGTCGTAAATAGGGAGACTGGCAATTATGCTGATTCGAGGTTCGAACTCTTTGCCAATCACTTTGGCAGGGGCGACATTATCGTCGTGAACAACACAAAGGTCTTTCCCGCGAGGCTCGAGGGACAGACCGAGACTGGAGCTTTGGTTGAGATCTTTTTGGTTTCAGAACAGTCAGATGGATTGTGGACGGCTCTCGCGAAACCGGCCAAGCGGCTGCCCAATGGGAAGATCGTAAATTTCGCCTCCGATCTCAGTTGCGAGGTCTTGGATCGGCTTGAAGACGGCAAAGTTCTGGTAAAGTTTAATGCCAAAGGCGACCTGTACTCAGCTATCGACAAATATGGCCGAACACCGTTGCCGCCGTATATCAAACGTGACAAAGACCTGACGGATTACGATCGCGAACGATATCAGACCGTATATGCAAGCGACCGCGGTGCTATTGCCGCGCCGACGGCCGGCCTTCATTTTTCCGAGGAAACATTCCGTCAATTATCAGAACGCGGTGTCGATACGGTCGAGATAACACTGCACGTCGGGTATGGCACGTTTGAGCCTGTCAGGGTCGAAAACATAGCCGAACACAGCGTTTCGCCCGAACGATTTAGCATAACAAACCAAGCTGCAGATGCCCTCAGTTCGGCACGTGCCGACGGGCGTAGGATCGTTGCAATAGGAACCACAACAACAAGGGCACTCGAGAGTGCGATGCAACATCACGGCAAGTTCATGGCCGGCAATGATACGGCAGATATAACGATATTGCCGGGATATGAGTTTCAGGCGATCGGGGCATTGCTGACGAATTTTCATCTGCCAAAGAGCTCGCTTTTGGTTCTCACAACGACATTTGGCGGTCACAGGCTAATTTTGGACGCCTATCAACACGCCGTTGCATCGAAGTATAGATTTTACAGCTATGGCGACTGTATGCTTATTATTTAGTTCGTAGAGTTATATAGTGGTCAGTGTTCGTTGGTTTTTTTGCCTCAATGAACCAAATAAACTCTAAGAACTCATCACTCGAAACATGGCTGTTTTAGAGACGATCAAAAACTTTTTCACACCCACGGGTTTTGCCGAACCTGAAGTTATCGTTCCGGCTCCGCTCTGTGAATATGAGATCCGGCCACTGACGTTAGATCAATTGCCCGACGTCCTCCGCCTCAACATCCGCTGTTTTAGAAATGGCGATAACTATACAAAATACACTTTTGAATATCTGCTTAACGAGGCGAAAACATTGAGCTATCGTGTGGTCACGCCACAGGATGAGTTGGTCGGTTTTGCGTTTGTCATGGTCAATGAAAGTAATGCCGCTCACTTGACGACCATCGGTGTCGCCCCTGAACATCGCCAGCGAAACCTTGCCGCACGGCTGCTGAGCCATATCGAAGACGCGCTTCGCAAACGTGAGGTCGGCACTATTATGCTCGAGGTCCGCGTCGGCAACACCATCGCCCAAAACCTATATCGCCGTGCAGATTACACCGTCGTCCAACGCATCGCCAAGTATTACAATAACGGCGAAGATTGCTTTCTGATGATGAAATCTCTCTATTAAAATCTTGAATATCGTCCTGCCAAAGATCTATCCGATCACCGACACCCGCATCTCAGGCCTGTCTCATTTAGAGCAGGTGAAAAGATCGGTCGCCGGCGGAGCGACTCTGATCCAGCTTCGGGAAAAGCATCTGTCACCGGCCGAGTTTTGCGAAGACGCTAGTGCTGCGATCGCCTATGCCCGTGAGCGATCCGTCAAGATCATCATTAACGACCGCGTCGACATTGCTGCGGCGTATAATGCCAATGGAGTTCATCTCGGCCAGGACGACCTGCCGCTCTCCGAGGCTCGGAAAATACTTGGTGATGGTGCGATCATCGGGTTTTCGACCCACACTTTAGAACAAGTTCGCGAGGCTTTGAGGCTCCCCGTAGATTACATCGCATATGGCCCAATATTCGACACTAGAACAAAGCAAGATCCTGACGCGACCGTTGGCCTGTCGCCGTTAATGAAGGTGCGTGAGATCATCGGGAATCGACCGTTAGTCGCTATCGGTGGTATTGACGGCGATAATTACCGCTCCGTTCTAGCTGCCGGGGCCGATTCAGTAGCGATCATCAGCGCAATACTCTCAGACCCCGATCAGATCGAGGCCAAAATGAGATCGTTCAACAATACCTAAACCTCGCTACATCAACATTGTTGTTTATTGTTAAAATATTACTTGCACAAACTCCTCGCTTTAAGCAATAATACTTATTGACGGTTTGGCATCAGCCAGACCATATTCCACATCAGCCCGCCTCTTCGTCAGCCATCAGGAGTCGAAACCAAACATGAGTTTGCTTGACATAGCACCCATTATTGAGCAGATGCTGCTCGTCTCTGAGAACGTAAGTGACCTTAATTTCTCGTGCGGCCAAAAACCGCAGGTCGAGATCAACGGCGTTCTCTATCCCGCTTCGCCCATCGGTTTGGGCAAGCTATCAGCGTTTCAAACCGAGATGATCGCGATGTCTCTGATACGCGACAACCCCGACGCGGCCGCACATTTGGTCAAATATCGCACCGCCGATCTTAGCTACGCGCTGCCCGGTAAGTGCCGCTTTCGTGTAAATATTTTCCAACAGAGAAACTCTTACTCGATCGTTATGCGCGTCATCCCCCACGAGATACCAAGTTTTGACTCGCTCCGTCTGCCGCAGCAGCTTGCTGACATTGCCGAGATCCGCAATGGCGTTGTGCTGCTGACCGGCCCGACCGGCTCCGGTAAAAGCTCGACGCTCGCCGCGATCATCGATCGCATCAACGAGACAAAGGCGTATCACATCGTCACTATCGAAGACCCGATCGAGTTTCTCCACAATCACAAAAAGAGCACGATCAACCAGCGTGAGGTCGGTGCCGATACAAAAGATTTTGCCTCAGCACTGCGTGCCGCCCTGCGTCAGGCACCTAAGGTCATCCTCGTCGGCGAGATGCGAGATCTCGAAACGGCCGAGATCGCTCTCGAAGCCGCCGAGACCGGCCACCTTGTGCTATCGACACTCCACACCATCGATGCGTCAAAAACCATCGACCGCATCATCGGTCTTTATCCCAAAAACGAAGAGCGTGTCATCCGCACACGTCTCGCACAGACATTTCGCTATATCGTCTCTCAACGACTGATCCCGACCGCCGATGGCCGTGGCCGTATCGCCGCCGTCGAGATCCTGCGTTCAAATCCGCGAACTCGCGAATATATTGAAAAAGGTGAGACCGAGGGCAAGACCCTACTCGACGCGATCCGCGATGGCGAGATAGACGGTATGCAGGATTTTGATTCAGTCCTCAGAAATATGATCGAAAAGGGTCTAATCAAAATGGAAGACGGGTTGTCATTTGCGACAAATCAAAACAACCTGCTGCTCCAGCTCAAAGGCCTATCCTCGACCGAGGATTACGTTAACGCCGGTAAGCCTGCCCCTATGCCGAAACCAATGGCCGAGGCTCCGCCGCCAAAGAATCCGGACTCGGTACTCAGCATGATCGAATAACTATTTACTAATCACCGTTCACTATTCACTACAATGATAATCCGTTGCGATAATTGCTCTGTTTCCTTACAGTTAGACGAATCAAAGATCCCTAGTGGAAACTTTTCGGTTCGCTGTCCACGTTGCCAAAATCTGCTCCGCGTTCAAAAAGACGCGTCCGGCAAGGGCCTCTCGACGGTCGATCAGTTGGCCGCCAGCAAGCCGGCAGCTCCGACCGCTGACAGCCCAACCGATTTTGCCGCTAAGGAAAATGATATGCAGATCAACAGCGCTCTCCGTTCGCTGTTGACCGCTCTTCAGTCTGAAAAAGCTGTGATGGAAAGCGACGACGATGACGACGAAAAGCCGCGTCGCATATTGCTGTGTTTAGGGGAAAAGTCAGACGAGACAGCCAAGCTGCTCGCAAAATCGGGTTACAAGGTCTATGTTGCTCAGACCCCTGCACAGGCGAATGAAAGACTGCGCGAGGGTAAGACCGAGATACTAATATTTTCGCCGGATTTTGCCGCCGAGATGGGCGGTGCTGCCGTGATCCAGCAAAAAGCCAACGCGATGTATTCATCCGAGCGACGCCGGCTATTTCTCATTTCACTTGAGGAAGAGGGCACGACGATGAACGCCCACGACGGATTTTTGCGCAACCTCAATCTGATCGTAAACACCAACGACATTGCGCAGCTGCCCTTAATACTCAATCGCTCATTGGGCGATTATAACGATCTCTACAACCATTTTAATAGGGCGTCAGGCCTGGCGTCAATCTAACGATAGTTACAGCAGTGCGAGGTCACAGACGAGCATCTCGATCTGCAAACGAGCACCCACAGGGCCGCTGCCGCCGATCGATGTTTTCATAGCGACGTCTGTTTTGGCGACTTTTTGAATTGCGGAGACGAGCTTTTTCATTTCAACGCGGCGGGCCGCTGCCAGAAATGGCTCTTGGTCGTTGTATCGCAACTTGACCACATTTGCCACCTCACGGCGGTCGACGCCCCGTTCCATCATTTCTTTTGCCATAAGCAAACGGCGGTAGTTGTAGGCGATCAGCCCAAGAAGAGCCAGCGGCTCGGCACCGTCATCGAGTATTTTCCTCAGCAAATTGATCGCCGACGAACGCCGTCCAGCGACGAGCTGTTTTGTCAGTTCGAAGTTGTCGATCTCGCGGCTGTTGGGCACAAGCTCTTCTATCAGTCCGGTAGTCACAACTTTCCCGGGCAGCGCTGCGGTCGCTAGCTTGCTTATCTCATTGTTGAGGCGGCAAACGTTTGGACCGATGCGGTTAATAAAGCTATTTAATGTCGCTCCGTCTATCTCGGCGCCGGTTTTACGAAATTCGCTTCGTGCCCAATCAGCCAACTCGGCATCCTCAAGCGGTTTGAACTCAACCGCTGTCGTCTTATCACGCAGCAGCTTGCCCATTTTCCGCACGCCGTTGAGGTCGTCCGCAATAAATATGACAGTCGATGTCGGCGAAGGATTAGCGAAATACGCGCTTAGCATCGCCTCGTGGTCTTCGGTAATGGTGTCGCGATAGCCGGTCGCCGAAATACGAATATCCGTGATCCGTACAACCCGTCGCGAAGCCATCATCGGCAACTGCTCGGCAACGGCAAGAGCCTGTTTGAGATTACCGTCAGAGTTCAGGCTAAACGAAGTATCATTAAAATCACGAAAATCTCCTTCGGCAAACGATAGGTCGGAGATGGTCTTTGCGGCCAAGTCACGCAGATATGTCTCAGCGCCAAAAAGCACATAAACAGGTGCGATCTCACGCTGTTTTAGCTGATTTCTAAGCTGTTCGCGGGACAGGACCATAAAAATAATTAACCGCAGATAAACGCAGATGCACGCAGATTCATAAAAATAGTATTTACTGATCCTAACCTTTCCGATCTGCGTTTATTTGCGTTCATCTGCGGTAAAGAACTCTTCTATTTCTTTTCTTCTTTTACACCGATGCCGTTGACGAATGCGGAAACTGCGGCTTCCGCAAATGCCCTCGCCATACGTTCGACGGCGGGATCTTCCTCGTTAAAGAAGGAACGCGGGTCGCTCGTAAATTCGAACGATTCCCGAAAGGTAAAATTTTGGTTATCGTAGAGGATCGTGTTGTTTCGCACGTCGCGAATTGTCACCGCGGTCACGATCGTCACCTCATACACGCGGGCGCGACCCTGGCTGTCGAGCAGAACCCCGGAGAATGCAAAATCACGGATCGTTCCCTCAAGCACTGCATCAGCACCGGTACGCGAACCTTGCACCTTTAACCCGTTGCCGCGGCGGATGATCTCGCGGCTGACAGCGTCCGTAAAACGCGATTCAACCTTGTAACGCAGTCCTTTTGCCTCAAACTGAAACGCCGGGACGGCGATCGTCTTTACGTTATTAGGCAGACCCGAATTGGTCACAGGCTTATAACACTCGGTAAAGCCGGAGACAAGAAATATGGTAAAAGCGAGCGGTAGGACTCTGAGATATTTCATTTTGTTGTTGCGTCAAAGCCGATGCTTTTCATCTTTGAACGGCGAATAGCAAAAACACCTAGACAGATAAACGCCAGCGTGAGCAATACGCCCCCGACCACCGTCGCCCAAAACTCAGGCGTTTTTGGTTCGGTCGAATAGTATGAGCCCTGTGAGTTGCCGGCCTTATTGCTGTTTTGGCTGCCCGTAACAGGTGTCGCTTTTATACCTTTCTCTGTATCCTTTTCCAGACGATAAACAGGATCTTTTGCTCCTGCTGCTTCGGCTGTCGGCACATCGCGAATAAAGCCATGTTCGACAAGCACGATGGTACCAGTCACCTTATCGTCGTATATGGCTTGCTGCAAGGGATTTAACCTTTGATCCGTCGCAGTTTCGCTTAGACCGATCAGCGCTTTTTTGGGAACGGCGAGAAACTTGCCGTTACGATACCAAGCTCCGCCGCCCATCGATTCGATGGTCGTAAGCTGGTCCTTTTTCAGAACATATTCTTTTAGGTCAGCGCCGACCTTGATAAAAAAGCGATAGTCCGCAAAGTCGTCCTTAGGCTCGATCACCAGCTTTTGCGTGATGCGTTTGTAGCCTGCATCGGGCGGCACATCAGCATAGACGGCTGTAAAGAAAGACAGTGTTACGAATACCAACGCCAACGTCATCAATATCTTCATGTTATTTAACCCCCGAAATAGCAACCGTAGTTTTGATCGCACTGACCGTTTCCCGAACGTCATGGACACGCAATATCTTTGCTCCGTTGCGAATCGCGACCAGTGCCGTCGCAAGGCTGCCGCCCGTTCGTTCTGCCGGCGGAACGTCGCCGAGAATACGCGTCAGAAAAGATTTCCGCGAAGTGCCGATCAACATCGGATACGCTATGAATTCGCTTACGATATTACCAAGTTTCGCCAGTAACTCTAAATTCTGCTCCTGCGTCTTACCAAACCCGATCCCAACATCGACAGCGATCTGTTCGCAGCGAACACCGTGAGCCATGGCTATCTCGAGCGCACGAGCGAGGCCGGCTGTGACATCAGCGACAATATCCTCGACCGGCGGCTGGCTATGCATCGTCAAAAAATCCCCGCGCGAATGCATCAGAACAAGCCCCGCATTTGTCCGTGCCGCAACGGCGGCGATCCCTTTATCAAACCGCAATCCTGAAATGTCGTTGATGATCTCCGCCCCCGCATCGACCGACGCGACAGCAACTTCCGATTTGGTCGTATCGATCGAGACAGGCGTATCAAACCTCTTAGTAATTGCCTCGATCACAGGCACGACACGATGTATCTCGTCGTCACCCGAAACTTGCCCGCTGCCCGGCCGCGTCGATTCGCCGCCGACATCGATGATATCGGCTCCATCTGCGATCATCGCCTCGGCATGACGCAGGGCATCATCAACCGACAAAAACTCACCGCCATCAGAAAAGCTGTCTGGCGTGACATTTAGTATGCCCATCACCAGCGGCTGCTCGAGCGATATTTTTCGACGTGATGTCTGCCAGTACTTCATAAATGCAAAAGTAAAAAGTAAAAAGGCAAAAGTAAAGAAAATATCTCACTTTTGCCTTTTTCCTTTTACCTTCTGACTTGGCCTCAGGCCGCGACCGGATCATTTCCGGTAATAGGCGGTAAGATCTGCCCTTTAATAGTCGCCGAATCTTCCGTCTCGGTCGAATCATCGTCCTTGCTCGTTGATTGCCTCTCAACAGGGTCGAGCGGTAATCCGGCCATTACTCGACGGATCATCACTGCGTCGAGCGTCTCATGTTCGAGCAGAGCCTCGGCAATATTGATGAGCGACTCGCGGTTTTCCTTGATGATCTTTTCGGCACGCTCATATTGCTCGGCAATGATGCGTCTGACCTCGAGATCGATCTTGATCGCCGTGTCCTCTGAGTAATCACGGTGCTGCGATATCTCACGACCTAGGAAGATCTGTTCTTCTTTCTTGCCAAAGGTCAGCGGCCCCAGCTCGCTCATGCCGTATTCGCAGACCATCGCACGGGCAACCTCGGTCGCCTTCTCGATGTCATTGGCGGCACCAGTCGTGATGCTACCGATAAATACATCCTCAGCGATACGTCCGCCCATCGCCATCGCGATCTGCCCAAGCAAATATTCCTTGGTCGCCGATAAACGGTCTTTTTCTGGCAGATACATCGTCACACCAAGCGCCATGCCGCGCGGGATGATCGTCACCTTATGGACCGGATCGACGTTTGGCACCTTGAGCCCGACCAGAGTGTGGCCCGCCTCATGATAAGCCGTGATGCGTTTTTCCTCGTCGGAAATGACCATCGACTTACGCTCGGCGCCCATCATTACCTTGTCTTTGGCGATCTCAAAATCGGCCATGCCGACAACTTTTTTATTGTAACGAGCAGCGTTTAGCGCAGCTTCGTTAACGATATTTGCAAGATCGGCACCCGTAAATCCGGGCGTGCCGCGTGCAATTACGTTGACATCGACACCCTCATCAAGCGGTATCTTACGCGTGTGAACTTTCAAAATACCTTCGCGGCCGCGAACGTCAGGACGTCCGACGACAACACGACGGTCAAATCTACCCGGACGAAGTAATGCGGGATCAAGCACGTCAGGCCGATTGGTCGAGGCAACGAGGATAACGCCGTCGTTCGATTCAAAACCGTCCATTTCGACGAGCAATTGATTAAGCGTCTGTTCGCGCTCATCGTGTCCGCCGCCTAAGCCCGCACCGCGATGGCGTCCGACCGCGTCGATCTCATCGATAAAGATGATACACGGAGCATTTTTCTTGCCCTGTTCAAACAGGTCGCGAACGCGGCTCGCACCGACGCCGACAAACATCTCGACAAAATCCGATCCCGAGATCGAGAAAAACGGCACGTTCGCCTCGCCAGCGATCGCCTTTGCAAGCAAGGTCTTACCGGTGCCTGGAGGGCCCACCATCAGCACGCCCTTAGGGATCTTGCCGCCCAGCTTTTGAAACTTTTGCGGGTCTTTTAGAAATTCGATGATCTCCTGCAGCTCTTCTTTTGCTTCGTCGACACCGGCCACGTCCTTAAACGTGACGCGTTTTTGCTGGTTATTGAGCAGCTTTGCCTTTGACTTGCCAAACGACAGAGCCTTGTTGCCGCCGGCCTGCATCTGTCTGAGCGTAAAGGCCAAAAAGCCCATCAGCAACACGAATGGCAGCAGCGATATCAGCACCTGCCAGCCTAGCCCGGTTGACGGGGCCTCAAGCTTGATTACCGTGTCAGTATCTTTTGCCGCAGCAAAGATCTGGTCACGGGTCGAGTCGCTCAGGTCAAGCTTTGCCGTAAATTTTACGTCGCTCTTGCTGACGAGCTCGAGAGTGTCCTGTTTTACAGTGACCTCTTTGATGTCCTTATTCTTGATCTGTGTGAGAGCCGCGTCAAAAGATAGATCCTTTGTCAGCGGTGCTTGTTTTGACTGTAGATACCACACGAATACCAACGCACTCGAAATGATCATCAGCCACAATAAAACTTGTTTTGCCTTAGAACTCAATTTATAGCCTCCAAATCAACTTTCACCTGTCTAACAACCAGCCTTACTTTGATGAAAGCCGCTGCCGGGACGTTGTTCTAAAACGATGCGTCCCGTGTCATAACCCTAACCTTTAATTCTAGTTGTGCGCCCGACAATATTCAACCTAATTTTCCTCATAAACCAGCTTGCCCGCCGATTTTACAACACGCCCGCCGCCCGGCAATTCGGCAGCCCTGCCGCTCTTGGTGCTCAATATCAAACGACTAACCGCATCTATATGTTTCAGTTGTAATGCCCGCGTAGTTCCACGATGCCGCTTTAACCAGGCGCGAATGAGCAAATTAAGCTCTGAAACCGGCAAGTCTTTTACCTCGCTCAATATCAATTCGTCCGAAATCTCAATTTGGTTGCTGTTTTTCGAATTTTCAACCGACGCCTGCATTAATGCGGCAGTATTAGCAAGCGTTTCGATAATATTCGGGTTCATATCCGCGAGCATCGGCAGCAAAACCTTACGTATCTGCACACGCTTGTACAATGTGTCGTCATTCATCGAATCCCGGCGATAAACTATATTCATCGCGTGACAAAACGCTTCGGTGTCGGCGCGTTTTGCCCAGGTCAGGAGCGGACGGATAAGAAGTGGCGGAGTAGAGGAGGGCGGGAGTAGAGGGGCATCTTCCGACTCCCCAACTCCCCCACTCCTCCACTCCTCCACTCCCAACGGTCTCACTGTTCTCATTCCCGCAAGCCCCGCAACACCGCTTCCGCGAATAAGATTTAACAGAAAAGTTTCGGCTTGGTCATTGATCGTGTGGCCCGTTAGAACGGCAAAGGCATCGAGGTTCTTTGCGGTTTCGGTGAGAAATACATATCGTTCATCGCGGGCGTTTTGCTCGAGATTGCCTTTCATCGAGACTTTGCCGCGTTTTATCGACAATTCGACACCGAGATTTGTTGTTAAGTCACGGACAAACTCAGCGTCCGCATCGCTTTCCGCACTTCGCAGACCGTGATCAAAATGCGCTGCGACAATACGATGCCCGAGCTTTTTACGCTGAGTTAGATCATGGATCGCAAGCAGCAAACTAACCGAATCCGCACCGCCCGAAACCGCGACGACGATAGTACCGTCTTCAAACGGCAGATCGAGCCGCCGCCATTCGGTGATCAGATTTCGGACAAATGAATGCACAAAAAGAGTTTAGCCCACGAAATACACGAAACACACAAAAACAAATCTTATTTTCGTGCTTTTCGTGTATTTCGCGGGCAATATCTTATCCCGGTTGGTAAGCGACGCGTTTTTGGATGAGCAGCGTGATCCGCGATGTGCAGACGAGTTTGCCGCGGTCGTTGGTAATATCTATCTTCCAGACGCTCATTGTACGTCCCGTGTGTAACGGCGTTGCCTCGACTGTGATGATGCCTTTGCTGACAGCACGCAGATGATTGGCGTTGATCTCGATGCCGACTGGCGTTACTTTTTCAAGATCAGACCCGGCTACAACACCAATCGAAGCTGCCGTTTCAGCCAAATAAACCGAAACTCCGCCGTTCATGATGCCGGTGTATTGATGCACCTTTGACGTAACGGGCATCGTCAAAACAACACGGTCGGCTGTCGCGACCTCGATCTTAACGCCGAGAAATTGCAGCAGTTCATTGTTTGCGACCGATTCTAATAGGGCAGTTTTATCCATTTATTTTTCGAGATATTCCTTTGCCGCCGAGAGAGCATTCGCCACACGTTCGGGCGACGTTCCGCCAAGCGTATTTTTTGCCGCAAGTGTCGATTCAATACTTAATGCGTTAAATACATCCTCGTCGATCTCCGGCAAAAACTCGCGAAGAGCCTCGATCGTCAGTTCGTCCAATTCCTTTCCCTGTTCCATCGCAAACAGCACGATCCGCCCGACCGTTTCGTGTGCGGTGCGAAACGGAATGCCTTTTTTAACCAGATAGTCGGCAAGCTCGGTAGCGTTCAGATAACCGCTAGTCGCCGCCGCAAGCGTCTTTTCTTCATTGACCGTAGCATTTTCGATGACGATCGCGGCCGCACGCAAGCAGATCTGCACCGTATCGACCGTATCAAAAACCGCCTGTTTGTCCTCCTGCATATCCTTGTTATAAGCAAGCGGCAGGCCCTTGAGCATCGCAAGCAGCGACATATTGTGGCCAAAAACCCGGCCCGCCTTTCCGCGCAGCAACTCAAGCGCGTCAGGATTTTTCTTTTGCGGCATCAGGCTCGAACCCGACGACACAGCATCACTCAGCGTCACAAAACCAAACTCGGTCGAACAATACAAGATCAGATCCTCCGCCAACCGCGACAGATGTACCATTATCAGCGAACAGGCCGACGTGAACTCGACCGCAAAATCCCGATCCGACACGGCGTCAAGACTATTTGCCGATATCCTCTCAAAACCCAACTCGGCGGCGACGGCGTCACGATCTATCGCAAAGCCCGTTCCCGCAAGAGCGCCAGACCCAAGCGGCATAATATTGATCCGCCTTCGCGCGTCAAAAAGACGCTCGCTGTCACGCCGCAGCATTTCAAAATAGGCGAGACACCAGTGTGCAAACATCACCGGCTGGGCACGTTGCAGATGTGTGTATCCCGGCAAGATCGCGTCTTTATGCCGGTCGGCGAGATTGACCAGCTCCGATTGTAGATCACGAATAAAAGCCGATATTGTGTCCGTCTCATCCCGCAGCCACAACCGAAATGCCGTTGCGACCTGGTCGTTGCGGCTTCGCCCGGTGTGGAGTTTGCGGCCGACATCACCGATCATTTCGATCAGTTTCATTTCAATAAAAGAGTGAACATCCTCCGCATCAGCACCGTCCCACAGATCATGCGACGATGCTGATTCAAGCAATACTTGCAGTCCCTCGACGATCGCACGGCTTTCTTTGTACATGATCACGCGTGCATCATATAGGCCATTTGCGTGAGCGATGCTTGCCCGCACATCCGCCGCAAACAATCGCCGGTCGAATTTGAACGAATCGTTAAATTCGGCAAACGTCTCATGCGGCTTTTCTGCAAACCGCCCGCCCCACAGTTGGCCTGATTTAGTCATTTGTATCCTCGCGCGAGTATAATTGTATACCAATGGCCAAAAAGATAAACAAAGTAGTCCTCGCCTATTCCGGCGGGCTCGACACATCGGCGATGCTGCTGTGGCTCAAAGAAACGTACGGCTGCGAGGTCGTCTGCTATTGCGCCGATGTCGGCCAGGGCGAGGAAATGGACGGCCTGGAGGAAAAAGCGCTTACGACCGGTGCGTCAAAACTGTACGTCGAGGACCTTCGTGAAGAATTTGTCAAAGATTTTGTCTGGATGGCCGTCAAGGCAAATGCTTTGTATGAGGGCGTTTATCTGCTTGGCACATCGCTCGCGAGGCCTGTGATCGCCAAACGCCAGATCGAGATCGCCCAGATGGAGGGAGCCGACGCCGTCGCCCACGGAGCCACCGGCAAGGGAAACGATCAGGTGCGTTTTGAGTTGACATATTACGCTCTGCAGCCGGACATCAAAGTCGTCGCACCTTGGCGCGAGTGGGAATTTAAGGGCCGTGCCGATCTGATCGCGTATTGCACGCAGCACGGCATCCCGGTCACCGCGACGACCGCAAAACCGTATTCGATGGACCGCAATCTGATGCACATCAGCTACGAAGGCGGTATTTTAGAAGACCCTTGGGCCGCCCCGCCGGACGACATCTTCTTACTTTCAAAGTCGCTGGAAACTGCCTCCGACACCGCCGAAGAGATCACCATTACCTTTGAAAAAGGCGAGCCGATCGCGATCAACGGCGTGACGCACGGTGCGGTCGATCTGCTCACGCACTTAAATTATCTCGGCGGCGAGCACGGCATCGGCCGCGTCGATCTGGTCGAAAACCGCTTTGTCGGTATGAAATCACGCGGCGTGTACGAGACGCCGGGCGTCACCATCCTGCAGACCGCCCACCGCGCGCTCGAATCCATCACCATGGACCGTGAGGTCACTAGATTGAGAGATTCGCTCGGTACAAAGTTCGCCGAATCGGTCTATTACGGATTCTGGTTCGCACCCGAATTCGAGATCCTAAAATCGATGGTCGATCAGACCCAAGAGGTCGTCAACGGCGATGTCCGCGTAAAACTATACAAAGGCAACGTCACCATCACCGGCCGCCGCTCGCCCAACTCGCTCTATCGCGAACGCGTCGTCACATTCGAAGACGACGCCGGCGCCTACGACCAACACGACGCCGAAGGGTTTATTAAGCTACAGGCTTTGCGGTTAAGGCTCAGAAATATGGAATAAAACTCGTCCGCATTCGCAACCAAGAGCAAAAAAGAGATGCCATTGAACCGGCATCTCTTTTTTTGTGTCTTATTTGCCTTGTGTGGCTATCCCAAATACCCTCTGAACTTTTCCTTGGCTGTCGTGTAGTTCGGGAATATCTTTGCGAGGTCTTTGGCTCCCAAATGCTTATTTGCCGCCTCGGCAAAGACATCCCGGAAATCGGTGGTGACGTCGAGGTCGCGGCCATCGTAGAGTTTGTCGCGTCCTAGGCCTCGGAAATCGCCGTACACCTTGCCGCCTTTGACACTGTTGCCTAGCACAAACATCGTATTGCCGTGGCCGTGGTCGGTGCCGCGGCTGCCGTTTTCACGGGCCGTGCGGCCAAATTCGGACATCGTCAGCACCATAACATCGTCCATACGTTTGCCGAGATCGGTGGCAAAAGCGGCGATCGCCTGTGAAAAAGTGCGTAAAAAATTAGCGAGCTGTCCGCGTCCGCCGCCTTCGTTTGTGTGCGTGTCCCAGCGGATGTCGTTGCCCGTATCGGTAAACGCGACCTCAAGCCCGACGCCGGCTTTGATAAGCTGGGCGATCTGCTGCAAAGAGCGGCCAAGATCGCTTGCCGGATAAACGGCACCATTTTCGGGTTTGTACTGCGACGGGTTTGCCTGTTTCAGGAAATTGACCGCCTCAAAAGTCTCCTTACCCGTCTCCCCAAGCGTGTCTTTTGCGTTTTGCTGATAAATGCCCTCAAAACCGCCCTTCATATCGCTGGTGTAAAGTCCTGCCTTGATCGAAAAATCACTGAGGTTTGTCATCGCCACCGACGGAGCCTTGCCGTACAGAGCACGCGGCAATTGCTGCGTCATCGATACTGCCTGAAACGGCGACGTGTCCTTAGCGGCGTTGGCTTGCAACAAACGGTTGAGCCAGCCGTCCTTTGTGCCTTTGTTGCCCGGCGTGGCCGATTCCATATAATCCTGCGCGTCAAAATGCGAACGTGTGTTGTCAGGCGAACCGACCGACGTGATCGCCGCCAGCTGTCCGCTTTTCCAAAACGGCTCAAACGCCGTCATCGCCGGATTTAACCCAAACGTGCCATCGAGGTTGATCGCGCCGTCCGTCTTGCCTGGTTTTGCCACGGCGATCGTCGGACGCAGGTTGTAGTATTCGCTATCACCGTGCGGCACGAGCATATTGAGCCCATCGACCGCCCCGCGTTGAAATATCGTCACCAGCACCTTTTTCTTGCCATAGCCGCCGGTCAACGCCGCCGCGTTTGCATACTGATGCAGAAACTTAGGCGCCGCCGCCATCAACCCAAAGCTCGCCAACCCAATGCCGCTCGTTTTCAAAAAATATCGTCTGTCCATAATTACCTCTGCCGCAAATATCTTATGTCGGCAATGTTTAGACGCACACTAACATCACTTGGCCTAAATTATTGCGATCTCTGGGCGCGCAAGCTCCGACTTTGGGCGCAAGCCCGCACGAAGTAAGGGCGTTACACTCGAAGCAAGCTCCGACTCTGGGCACAAGCCCGCGCGAAGTAAGGGCGTTAAACAAATCGTCGTCAATCAAATTCCGTCCCGTCGATCTCAAACGGCAGATCGCCTTGACCATACAGAACGTAATCGATCGCGCCATCCACATGCGAATCTTTCCAGAGATATCGGCGGCTTCGGCCGCGTGACCATACCTTTCGATCTTGTGAGATCAGTCCCAATTCACGCAGTCTTTTCGTTGCTGCGGCTTTTAATGCATCTGCAATTCGCTCTGGCTTGGCTGTAACCCCGATCACAACATGAACATGATTTCCTCTCACATTGATCGCATAGAGGATATAACCCCGAACTTTGCACAATTCTCTTATTGCCGTTTCTACTTCGATCCGAGCGGTACTATCCAAAAGGAATGGCTCCTGATCCATCTTTTCACTCATGCTGTCTTCAAATGGCACATTCGGTAAGACGGTCTTCATTCCCTTTGGAGTTCGGCGTTTCCTTAGCACCGAACCGCGTTTGTCACCATGAAGCCAAGTTCCGTAAGTGCGAAACGTGATCAGGTATGCTATCGGGAAATATCGATCGTCCCAAGAGTTGTCTGGATCTGGCAGCGACATGGTTTTTTGTTTTGGTGCGTGAAACGCCCTTACTTCGTGCGGGCTTTCGCCTAATTGATTATCACTTCATCAATAAATATCCAAGGGTCACCGCCGGCCCCGAGGTGCCACGACGGGATCTTGCCAAAATTGTACGCTCGTAGGCGAACATAACGTGCCTTTACAGGCGTGACGGACTGCTTAAATTCTCTGATCGTCGGCGTCATATCGGTTTGGGGAACATCGGTCTTGATGTCGGCAGCCTGCGTCCAATCTGTGCCGTTATTTGAGATTTCAAATTTGATATTCGCCGGCATCCAAATCCATGGTCCGGCGACCTGTAAAAAGCTTGCCCCGACTTCCTTGATCTCCGTCTCACGCTGCAGATCGACGACGGCCTCGTAAGTTTTGCCCTGAACGCCCTGCCATTCGCCGCTCGCAAAATTTGTCGTACCTCTGATGCCGTCAACGATCGCGTTGTCGCCGCCGCCGGTGTATTGGGTGCTGTACGGCGAGATTACCTTTACCGTCCAGTCGTTAGGCTGTTTGATAAAATTTGCCTCGGTCGTAAAACTCACGGCACCGGTTTTCGGGTCTTTAGCGTATGCCTCGACCTTAGAGTTTTCGCTGATCGTAAATGGCCCCGAGTACTTTTTGGTTTGGCTGGGAGATTCTTTAATAAGGCTGACCACCGTATACATTATCTCTGCGTTCTCGGTCGTCGATAAGCTCACAACAGTTTTGTCAGTAAAGGTACGCTTTCCTTCGATAACCGGAACCGAAACACTCGTCACACCCGTTGCGGAAACAGGAAATTCCGTGAACGCCGTCGTCACCGGTTGGTCGATCATCGCAAATTCGAGCACACCGCCGCGCATCAGGTCTTCGTGAGTGATTAATGCTTTTTTGTACGGCGCTCCGTTGAGTTTGGCGTTGAGGATGTATTTATTCGCCGAAGAGACGTTTTTTGCCCGGACGGTAAATGTCTTTCCGTTCTCAAGTCGGTAGGTCATCTCGGGAAAAAGCGGCGTGCCAAACGCGTACACACCATTGCCCGGAGCGACCGGATAAAACCCCGAGGCAGACAATATGTACCAAGCCGACATCTGGCCGCAGTCCTCGTTGCCGATCAGTCCGTCAGGCGTAGGCTTATAAAATTCGTCCATTATCTGCCGGACGATCTTTTGCGTTTTCCACGGCTGTTGGGCGTAATTGTACAGATAAGCGATATGGTGCGAAGGCTCATTGCCGTGAGCGTACTGACCTATAAGCCCGGTCAGATCAGCCTGTTCGCGGCCCGCGAGTTTTTGTTCGGTTGTAAAAAGCTCGTCGAGCTTTGCGACAAACTTTTCCCGCCCGCCCATCAATTCCTCAAGCCTCGTTACATCGTGCGGAACAAAAAACGAATACTGCCAAGAATTGCCCTCGGTAAAACCAAATGTAACTTCGTTAGGAGCAAAAGGCTCGACAAACCCGCCATTCTTTTTAGGGCGGAAAAAGCCGGTTTTTTTGTCGAAGAGGTTTTCGAAATACCGAGAGCGCTTAGAGTAATTTTCGTAATCGGCCTTTTGCGTTTTAATATCGGGCATTGGCCTTGGCGACCCGTCGGACGCCGTCGCCGCATAGTTCATCACCTTCTGCCTCGTCAGTATCTCTGCCATCCGAGCAATGCACCAGTCGTCATACGCATATTCGAGCGTACGCGAGACCGATTCGTTCTCGTCTTCCATCGAGATATAGCCGCGTTTTTTGTAGGCGGCTAGGCCAAAATGGTCTAGCTCGGCGGAATGTTTGGCGGCGGCGTAGGCTTTTTCATAATCAAACCCCTTTATCCCTTTTGCCATCGCATCGGCGATCACCGACACGGCGTGATAGCCGATCATGCAATCGGTCTCGTTGCCCCACAGCTCCCAAACCGGCAGCCGCCCGCCCTGTTCGTACTGGCGAATGAACGTATTGATAAAATCAACGGTCCGTTTCTGGTCAATGATCGTATAAAGCGGATGCGCCGCCCGGAATGTGTCCCAGAGGGAAAAGACCGTGTAATGCTCGGATTTGCGATTTGCGATTTCAGATTTGAGATTGGCTCCCCTACTCCTTCCCTCCTCTACTCCTCCACTCTGCACGGAGTGCGTTTTCCCGTCGAGACCACGATAACCGCCATCGACATCATTAAACACATTCGGCTGGATCATCGTGTGATACAGCGCCGTGTAAAAATTGGTCGTCTGAGCATCGGTCCCGCCCGAAACTTCGATCTTAGAAAGCTCCTTGTTCCAAGCCGCTTTCGCATCGGCACGAACCTTGTCAAAATCCCAACCGGGAAGCTCGGCAGCAAGATTCTTACGGGCTCCTTCGATGGATACGGAGGAGATGGCGACTTTGAGAAGTAACTGCTCTTGTCCGAGTGAGTCGAACTGAAATGCTGCCTTAACGTTATTTCCACTAACTCCGTTTTTCGATTTTTCATCAGGATGAGTTAGATACTGTCCCTTTCCGCTCACCGCTGAAATAGTTGAATAGAACGGCTTTGAAAACTCAGCAACGAAGTAGACAATCTGATCTCTCGCCCAAGAAGATGAACGCCGATAACCCTCTATGCGAGTTTTACTAACCAGCTTTAGGTAAATCCCATTTTCCGGATTATGAGCTTGCTGATAAAGGCTTCCTTTCGAGTCCGAACCAAATATCTTATCGCGCCATACCAAGTCGAGAATTACAGTTGGCTTTTCAGTTGTCGTCGGAAATGAATATCGATGAAGACCAACCCGTGTTGTAGCGGTCAGTTCGGCAACGATTCTATCGTCATCGAGCTTTACCGAGTAATATCCCGGCTCGGCCTTTTCGTTTGCGTGTGAAAATTTCGAAGCGTAACCATTTACCGATTTGTCACCGTCTTTGGCAAAAAACTGCGGCTCACCAACCGTCGGCATGAACAAAATATCGCAATAATCCGGAATTCCCGTCCCCGACAGGTGAGTGTGCGAAAAGCCAAAGATCGTGTCGTCGGAGTAGTGGTAGCCGCTCGATCCGTCCCAGTTGTCTATGCGCGTGTCGGGCGATAGCTGCACCATCCCAAACGGCATCGTCGCCCCCGGAAAAGTATGCCCATGCCCGCCTGTACCGATGAAAGGATTGACCCATTTTGCATAGTCCGCAGCAAAGAGATTGCCCACGAAAAACACGAAAAGACACGAAATAGAGATGGATATCAGACGTTTGTTTTTGACAGTACTATTCATTTTCTTATTTCTTCAATTTTTGTGTGTTTCGTGTTTTTCGTGGGCAAATTCTTAATGAACCATTTCGAGTCCCCGCCAATTCTGCCCCTTGATCGCCCAGCGGACGCGCCAAAATGGTTCGCCTTCGCGGTGGTCGTAGTGCATTGATATTTTATGCCAACCGGCCTTGAGCGGGACGAGCGTAGAAGTGACAGCACGGTCTTCGGTTCCGGCTTCGTCGATCAGAGTCTGGTCGTCGATCGTGAGCTGTCTATCGTTCGTCGAATCGATCTGAAATTCATAGATCGCATCCACCGGAGCGTTAAAATAACCGTCAAACGACACGCCCCAGGTCTGTTTTGGATCTATTTGCTTGGCAAACTGTTCGAGCCCGATCGATTTTGTCTCGCCCGTTATCGGCACAGTGTCCTGAGCGTAAGCGTTGCTCGGTACATAGAGCGAATATTTGACGCCCGCCGTTTTCCCGGACGGCTCGACCGCCGGCAGCATCTTGCCGCGAATAATGGTCGCGGTGTACACAGCACTCGTCAGGCCGGCGGCACTGATGACGCGGGTTTTAAGAGTTTTGACTTCGCCGGCCTTTAACTGGATAGTAAGTGGGTTGTAATACTGTTCCGAAAATTTTATATTCGGATCCGAACCGTCGATCGTGTAAATAACCACCGTTCCCTTTGCGGGCGTGAGCGTTATCGTGACTTTCTCATCCTCAGTCACAATGTTCTTTAGCCCTGCGGGTTCAGGGATGCGGTAATTCACGCCTTGCTTATCGAGTCTCGGCAGATGTGCCGCGAGCCGACGGGTAAAATCCGCATAATTTTTATTTTCGGGCGTTGACCAGACATTTTCTGCCATCGCGAGCATTCGCGGGAAAGCCATATATTCAACCGCAGCGGGTGTTTTCAGGTATTCGGTCCAGATATTGGCTTGGGCGCCGATGATGTATTTTGCCTCGGCGGATGACAGCTCTTTTGGCACAGGGTCAAAGCTGTAAACTTTTTCAAGCGTGACGTATCCGCCGATATTTAACGGCTCGGTTGCGGGGTCGCCCTGGTTGTAGTCAAAGTAACTGAAATCGGTCGGCGTCATTATCACGTCGTGCTTTGCCTTGGCCGCCTCGATGCCGCCTTTGGTACCGCGCCACGACATTACGGTCGCGTTTGGAGCTAAGCCGCCCTCAAGTATTTCGTCCCAGCCGATGATCTTTTTGCCCCGTGAGTTAATAAATTTTTCAATCCGCCGCACAAAATAGCTCTGCACTTCGTGCTCGTCTTTTAGGTTTTCGCGTTTCATCAGATCTTGGACAAACAGTGATTCTTTCCAATGATCTTTCAGCACCTCGTCGCCGCCGATGTGGATGTACGGCGAATCGGGAAAGAGTTTGATCGTCTCGTCAAGCACGTCTTCGAGAAATTTGAACGTCTCTTCCGTCGGGCAAAAGACCTCGTTAAAAATGCCCCACGTTTTCTGCACGTTGTATTTATGATCCGCTTTACATCCAAATTGCGGATACGCCGCAAGCGCCGCCGAGGCGTGCCCCGGCAGCTCGATCTCAGGGATGACGGTGATGTAACGCGCCTTGGCGTAAGCGACGACATCGCGGATCTGGTCCTGAGTATAAAACCCCTCGACCGGCACGCCGTCACCCTTAAATGTCGTTGTGTAAGGCCCAAGATGCGACTCCGGACGTTTTGAACCGATCTCGGTCAGGCGCGGATATTTTTTGATCTCGATCCGCCAACCCTGATCGTCCGTCAGATGCCAGTGAAATGTGTTGAATTTAAACTGCGACATCAGATCGATGTATTTTTTAACCAGCTCAACCGACATAAAATGCCGCGAGACGTCGAGATGCATCCCGCGATATTTGAAACGGGGCCCGTCTACGACCGAAACAACTGGAATATTAACCTTTTCGCCTTTTTTCGCCGGCAATAACTGGATAAATGTCTGCGCAGCGTAAAAGCGACCGGCCGCGTCGTCGGCAAAGATACGAACGCGATTATTCTCAACTGCTAGACCGTATGCTCCAGCAACTGAATGAAGAGGACCAATGTTTGAAACGAAAATTGCCGTCGAACCCTTTGGGGCAAACTCGGAAATTCTCAGTTTAATTCTGTACTGTCGCTCTATTGCGTTATTAAGCAAATCACCGATGATTCGGTCAGCCTTATTCTCAACTACGATGACAGTTTGCCTAGTCAGCGGAAAATATCCCGATCCTCTAGTGAGGCTCTCAGGCCTCGGAATAATATTGATCTCGTCACTCTGAGCAAACGAAAAAGAAACAAGCAAAAGACAGAACGCGGCGGCGAAGAGCGTGGTTTTCATTGTTTTTGACTGTGCGTGGTCCACACTGGTCCATCTTGGTCCACCTTGGTCCACCTGGTCCGGACCGGACCACTAATTTAGAAACTTCGCCACAATCATAACAAATCGTTGGTTTGATTCAATCCTTTGCGGCCTTAGCGGCTTTGCGGCTTTGCGGCTTTGCGGCTTTGCGGCTTTGCGGCTTTGCGGCTTTGCGGCTTTGCGGGAAATGTAATTGAGCATGACCGTTTCCCGCAAAGACGCTAAGTAAGCAAAGTTCGCAAAGGAAGAAATGGGTTGTGGAATCTGTGTTCCCGGCTATAACAAATCCAAAAATTGTTTCAATTCAATTGGGAGTTCTTGTGTGAATTCGAGCCGCTCTTGGGTTTTCGGATGGGTAAATGAAAGCCGTTCGGCGTGGAGAAAAAATCGCGGCATTGAGGCGATGGCGTTGCGGGTGTTGGTGTCGGCGACCGTGTTGTCGCGGCCCTCGTTATAGATCTCGTCCCCGACGACCGGGTGGTTGATAAACGCCGTGTGGACGCGTATCTGGTGCGTGCGGCCGGTTTTGATCTCGATATCGAGAAGGGTAAATTTGGCGTAACGTGTCCGCACTTTCCACAGGCTCAACGCCGAGCGGCCATGCGTCGCGACCTTCATCCTGAGGCGGTTGTGTTTGTTGCGGCCGATCGGTGCCTCGATCTTGCCCATATTTTGATCGGGCGAACCATGCACGAGCGCGACGTACGATTTATAAACCTCACGCGAGCGAAACTGCTCTGACAAAGCCTCATGTATCTCGTCGTTTTTTGCGACGACGATCAGCCCGGATGTGTCTTTGTCGAGGCGATGGACGATGCCGATCCGCAATTCCGAACGGTCATCTTTAACCTCAGTCTGCTCAAACTCAAAATGATAAGCGATCGCATTTGCCAGCGTGCCTGATTGCACACCGGCACCGGGATGGACGACCATGCCGGCGGGTTTATTGATGACGGCGAGAAACTCGTCTTCGAAAACGATGTCGAGCGGTATATTTTCCGGCTCAAACCGAGCGGCCTGTGCCTCGACCAGATCGACCTCGATCTCATCGCCGGAGCGTAGTTTGTACGATGGCTTGACGGGCTTTTCATTAACAAGCACATCCTCATTCTCGATCAGCCGCTGCAAACGTGAACGCGACCAACCCTCGATCCGCTCGGCAAGATAAGCGTCGAGACGCATGCCTGTATCATCTGCAGTTGTTTTGAAAGTTAATGCTAGGTTTTCTTCGGTCACTCTGTGGTTTGCGGAGCAGTATTGCGGGCCTTTTTCAGCCGCCAAATGAGGAAAATGATAGACGTTATCGCAACGATAAGGCTCACGCCCTGCGAAGTCGAGAGCCCGGTCGCGGATGTAAATCCAAGCAGGTCGCCGCGCGGGTCGTCGCGAATAAACTCAATCGAAAATCGCAGTATCGAATAGATCGCGCCGTAAATGATCAGGATCTGGCCGTCAAATTTCTTATGCCGGTGAAGGTATATCAGCAGGCCAAAGATCGCGAGCATCAGCAAGGACTCGTACATCTGCGTCGGGTGCAGATGAGCGTCGAGGCCGTCGGCGGTATAGATCGGCACGCCCGTGTACTCGTGCCCGAGGGTCGTAAAATGCACGCCCCACGGCAGATCGGTCGGCTTTCCCCAGCAGCAACCGGCGGCAAAACAACCTTGACGGCCAAACGCCTGTCCGAGCGCAACGCCGGGGGCAAACGCATCCGCAACTTTCCAAAACGGCAGTTTGTAGAGCGGCACAAGGATAGCGACCGCCAGAAAGCCACCGATCAACCCGCCGTAAAAGACTCCGCCCGACCTCAAAAAATCGAGCGTAAATATCTGCACATCCGGCTCGACGAGGATCATCAAAAGTTTTGACCCGACGAGCCCGCCGATCAGCGTCCACAGGCCGAGATCGTAGATGCGTTCGCGCGGTATGCCGTCACGCGCACCCAACCGCGATGCCGCAAAAAGGGCGAGCAACATGCCCACTGCCATAAAAATGCCGTAGGTCGTAATGGGAAATGTGCCAATGCGGAAAAGTTCAGGATACATCGCTGGTGTTGGTCGTCAACGGCTCATTTTTCGCTTCGATAACCTTTTTCTTGCTCAAGAACATGTCAATTAGAAGTAGACCGGCCCCGACACATATTGCCGCATCAGCGACATTAAATGTCGGGTAATGCCACGAGCCAAACTGGACATCAATAAAATCTACGACGAACCCAAGCCGCATGCGGTCTGTAACGTTACCGACGATACCTGCGAGCAACAGCGCCAACGCACCGAGGATGCGGTCGTCACTTCGCGGTGTTCGCCAAAAGAAAAAGAGTACGAGTGCCGCTGCGACAAACGCGATCGCCGACAATCCCCAGCGTCCGGCATCACCGTGCTCATCAAGCATCGAAAACGCCACGCCCGTATTTTGCGCGTAGGCAAAATTGAGCAGCCCGTCGATCACCGTCTTGTCGCCGCCCGTACGCAGTGTGCGAGTCGCCCACGCCTTACTGGTCTGATCGACCATAAAGACCCCGCCAGCGATCGCGAGATACCCTAGTTTCCAAAAAAAGTCTTTTTTCTTCACGTGTTATTCAGTATACGGAAAAATCGCCTTTGGGGCTTTATAACGGCTCCACCAATCTGCATAGCAAACATCGGTACACCCTATTGCGTAGTGTACGACCTTCCATTTGCCGCCTGTTTTTTTGAGCAAAGCAAAGAAATTATTGTCGAACATATCGGCATCTTTTGCCTCTTGATACGGCGTGCCGCGATAGTTTGGTTGGCCGCCGTCCGGGCTTTGCGGATCGCCCCCGATAAATGCCCAGTTACCTAAAACCTTAAAATCATTAGCGACAAAAACGATCTGCTGCTTCAATTCCTTTTCGACAGGCAGTCGGAGCGCATCCAAAATCGCCTTTCGCTCGGGCGAGCCTTTTTCCGGCGTATAAACACCTTGAGCAAGTGTTGAACCCACTAGAACAAGCATCGCAACCAATAATAAACAAGATCTATTTAACATATCTCCCTCCTAACCGATCTCGTCGAGAGCATCGGAACAACGTTCGCACACCGTCGGGTATTTTGTAAATTCGCCGACACGCGTCGAATAATTCCAACACCGCTCGCATTTTTGCCGTCGGCCTTTTCGATACCGACAGCAAACCCATCACCCTCGTGCACCTCGACCTGCGAAACGATAAATATGTAACGCAGTTGCTCATAGTAATCGAGCAACAGCCGTGTCGTCTCGGCATCGGTGGTGAGAATAACCTTTGCTTCGAGTGACGAGCCGATCTGTTTGTCGTTGCGAGCGATTTCAAGTGCTTTTAGCACTTCATCGCGGATCTCGAAAATACGTTCCCACTTGGCCGCAAGTCCTGAGTTATCAACTTCCGTGACCTTAGGAAACTCTGCGAGATGTACAGACGCCAGTTGTTGCCCCGGCAGATTTTCCCACGCCTCATCCGACGTAAATGCAAGGATCGGCGACATCAGACGGCAAAGCGTATCCGTGATCTGATAAAGGGCCGTCTGTGCCGAGCGTCTCGCTTCGGACTTTGGGGCGAGGATATAGAGTCGGTCTTTTATGATGTCGAAATAGCGTGCAGACAACGTGACCGTGCAGAAATTGTAGATCGCATTGTACGCCGCCTGAAAATCATATGCTTCGTATGCCGCGAGCACTTTTTCGGTAACCTCGTTGAGACCGGCGATCGCCCAGACATCGACCTCCTCCATGTGGTTGACCGACACGGCATCTCGGACCGGATCAAAGCCATCAAGATTGCCGAGGGCATATCGCAAAGTGTTGCGAAATTTGCGATAGGCATCGACCACTCGGCTCAGTATCTCTTCCGAACATCGTACATCCTCGGTATAATCGACCGCCGCCGCCCATAGCCGCAGCACATCGGCTCCTGATTTGTCGATGATCTCATTTGGAGCGGTCACGTTGCCGATGGATTTGCTCTGTTTTCGGCCCTCGCCGTCAACAACCCACCCGTGCGTGATGATCTGCTTGTACGGCGCCTGATCGTGTGCCGCGATGCCGCAACTCAGAGATGAATTGAACCAACCGCGATACTGATCGCCGCCCTCAAGATAAACGTCCGCGGGGAAACGCAGAGTCTCGCCCCGCGTCTCGAGGACCGCAACGCAACTCGACCCCGAATCGAACCAAACATCGAGAATGTCGGTCTCTTTCCTAAAATCGGAGCTTTCGCATTTGACGCATTTATATCCCTCGGGCAGCAGTTCGTGTTCGGGCCGTGCATACCAGGCATCTGCCGTTTCGACAGCAAAAATATCGGCAACATGTTCGATTATCTTAGGATCGGCGACGGCCTCTTCGCAGGATTGGCAGTAAAAAACCGGAATCGGCACGCCCCAAAATCGCTGACGCGATACGCACCAATCGGGCCGCCCTTTGAACATATTACCCATCCGGCCCTCTCCCCAGCCGGGGTGCCACTTAACCTTGGCGATCTCATCGAGAGCTCGGTTTCGCAAACTCGAGCCATCGACAGCTTCATCCATCGAAACAAACCACTGCGGCGTCGCCCGAAAAATGACCGGATTTTTGCACCGCCAACAATGTGGATAGCGGTGTGCATAAGTTTCGCTGTGAACTAGGGCTCCAGTCTCACGTAGGAAGGTCACGATCTTTGAGTTAGCAGTAAAGACATCCTCGCCCGCGAAATGCTCGACTTCGGGGGTGAATCTACCCGCCGCGTCGACCGGTGCATATATCTCAAGGCCGTACTTTTTCGAGATGGCAAAATCGTCCGCACCATGTCCCGGAGCGGTGTGAACACAACCCGTGCCTGATTTCGCCGCTGATTTATTTTCAAATCTGACATCGAGCTCAACTTCGGCGTCAGCCTCGCCAAGCGTGACGTGATCGCCGTTCATTATCAGCGACGTACGATCCAGCCAAGCGTGTTTAGCCTCCATCCGGTCGAGCTTTGTGCCCTTGAATTTGGCGATCTCTTCGTATTCGGCAAAGCCGCACGTTTCTGAAAATGCTTTAGCAAGTTCCGAAGCAACGATGAAAACCTCGGCATCCGAAACCTCGATCGCCGAGTAATCAAAATCCGGGTGAACCGTGATACCAAGATTTGCCGGCAGCGTCCACGGCGTGGTTGTCCAGATGACGACAAAGACATTTTTGCCCGCAAGCGCACCATCGATCTCGGCCGGGTCGGTCTTGAGAGGAAACTTTACATAGACCGACGGTGAGGTGTGTTCGCGATACTCGACCTCGGCCTCGGCGAGAGCGGTCTGGTCGTGGATGCACCAATAGACGGGACGCAAGCCTTTGTAGACAAAACCGCGTTCGAGAAATTTGCCAAAGAGCCGTGCGGTCGACGATTCGTACTCGGCAGACATCGTCAGGTATGGCGTCTGCCATTCGCCAAGGATGCCGAGTCGCTGAAAGTCGCGCGACTGGCCGTTCATCGCCGTCGATGCGTGTTCGCGGCAGATACGGCGAAACGATGCGACCGGTATGTCGTTCTTATTCTTCCCTTTATCTGCGAGCTTCTTTTCAACAATGGTCTCGATCGGCAACCCGTGACAGTCATATCCCGGCACGTACGGCGCCTCAAAACCCATCATCGAACGCGTTTTGACGACAAAATCCTTGAGTATTTTATTGAGAGCGGTACCGATGTGAATGTCGGCATTGGCATACGGTGGGCCGTCGTGAAGGATAAATTTCTGCCGGCCCTCACGAGCCTTTAACACCTGATCGTAAAGCCCCATCTCCTGCCATTTTTTCAAACGCGCAGGCTCCATCTGCCCAAGATTCGCCTTTTGCGAAAAATCCGTCCGGGGCAGGTTCACTGTTTTCTTAAGATCTAATTCTTCACTCATTGATAAATCAAAAAGCCCCAAGCTTTTCTGTAGCTTGGGACTCGCGTAAACATACGTTTGCAATCGTTCAACTTTCGTCGAACGCGAGTCCATTGTTGTCTATAATAATGGGCGATGGCCTCCGCATAATAGAAATAATATTATCACACGCCCGCAGATTATTCTTCCTCGACCGTACACAACAGCGGATATTCGTGGGACTTGGCGAGATTCATCGCCTTTTCGGATTTCATGGTCGCGATCTCGTACGGATAGATGCCGGCGATGCCGACGCCTTCGTTATGGACCTTTAGCATGATCGTAAAAGATTCGGCGTCCGATCGCGAAAAGACATATTGCAGCACAAAGACGACGAATTCCATCGAGGTGAAATCATCGTTGTGAAGCAGGACCTTAAAAAGCTTTGGCTTTTCGAGCTTGGTCTTTCGCTCCGGCAGCACGTCAACGCCGCCATCCTCAATATCGGGAAAATTAGGCATACCGTTTTATTATACGCGCGCAGTAACCGTAGCCTTACGTTCGAGTTTCCCCCAACCGACAAATGCTCCGCGAATTGCGGTCCATACAGATTTGACCATGACCCAGTACATCACCTGACGATAACCAAAACGCTGGATAAGCAGCCACCCGAGCAGCTTTTTCTCCTCGCCTTTTTCCATCAGAAATGCCGCAAATGCACCGATCCAATCTACCGCTAAAAACAAAGCGTAGTAAAAAAGCACCTCGTTCAAATGCGATGGCGTTGTCGAATATTCCCGCTGGTGCTCGAGGTAACCGATCAGCGCATTTACGAGTGTCCAGACAAACATCAGATCCATGATCGGCGATATCAGCGGAAAGATGACCTGAAAGATCCAAATATTAGGCATTGCAACAAAGCCGAGCGAGCCGTAACGCGGATTGAGCAAAGCATTTTTGTGTTTCCACATGCATTGTAACGTGCCGTATGACCAACGAAATCTCTGTTTTGCCAGGTCTTTTAACGAATCAGGAGCCTCGGTCATACCGATCGCGGTCTCTTCGTAACCAATACGGTAACCGAGCTTGCGAATTTGGATCGTCAGATCCTGATCCTCCGCCAAGGTATCCGATGAAAATCCGCCTGCCTCCTCCAGCACGGACCTACGCCACGCTCCGACGGAACCGGGCACGACCGTGATGCAATTTAGCGACGCAAATGCACGCCGGTCAAAATTTTGCGATGTGACATATTCGAGGGCCTGCCACTTGGTCACTATATTGATGCGGTTGCCAACTTTAGCATTGCCGGCGACGGCTCCAACGCGTTCGTCGGCAAACCGGTGAGCAAGAGCCGACACCGTTTGAGCTGTAAATAAAGTGTCAGCGTCGAGCGCGATTATGATATCTCCCTTTGCCCGGCTCCACCCAAAATTCAGAGCCTCTGCCTTACCGCCGTTCGCTTTTGTAAATGCGGTAACCCGCGGATCGCTGCCGTATTCATCGCACACCAGTCTGTAAGTATCGTCTGTCGAACCGTCATCAACGACCAAGATCTCAAAATTTGGGTGGTCGGATAAGAGCAGGCTCTCGATCGTCCGCAAGATCACCTTTCCCTCATTAAATGCCGGTACGACGATCGATACGAGCGGTTGATATTCCTCGCCAAAATGGGTGATTTCCCGCCGCTTAGACCTAATAAATTGAGCAAACGCCAGGACGCCAATAACCGCCATCCGCCCGATACCTAGTATGATTCCGATGAGAAAGAGCCATCGCATCAGCCAACCCCCGATCGAAACGCCATAAAAGACGTAAGCATCCGCTTTGGCGTAAAAAGTTTGCTCTTGCTTGACTGGCGGCATTGTCTGATCGCGAGTCATATTGGCAAGTTCGCCGACCGTCGTGAACTCATAACCTCGGCCGCGCAGCTCGCTAATTATACGAGGCAACGCCGCTACAGTCGCCGAACGATCGCCCCCCGCGTCGTGGAGCAAAACGATATTGCCTCTTTCCTCGGGCGTTTTTATTGCCGCCTGCCGGATAACCTCTTCGACCATCTGTTCGGCCGTGTGGGGCGTGCCGTCGTCGTTTTTCGGTTTCCAGTCATCCGGATCAATGTGCAGCCCCACAGAAACATAACCCAGGTTTTGGGCCTGTACCGTGGGGTCGATCTCATCCGGAGTCCGCGGCTCAGCGTCACCAAAATATGGAGCCCGGAAAAGACGCGTCGAACGCCCGGTCAAAGATTCGATCAGCCGCTGGGTAGTATTGAGTTCGAGATCGACCACCTGACGCGGAACCTCGCCGAGATTTGGGTGTGTGAACGAATGATTTCCGATCTCGTGTCCATCGTCCAATATGCGTTTTACTATCGCGGGGTTTGATTGCCCGTTCGAACCGACGATAAAGAAAGCTGCTTTTACATTCTCTTGTTTGAGAATGTCGAGTATTTTTGGCGTCCACACCGGATCCGGCCCGTCGTCAAATGTCAGCACTATCTTGCCAGGGCTATCGCCCGTTCGCTGGATGACATAGGCCGACGGTATCTGCAGATACGTTTCATCCGCCACCGTGCCATCTGGCTCAAGTTTGAGATCACGTTTTCCGTCTTGGGGCTGCGCCTTGACCTGCAGTATCTCTCCGGTTCCCTGAAAATCCACATCGTAGCCGTACTTGATGGTTGCAATATCGGACGCATCAAAATTTCTGGTCGCTCCGCGATTTGGATTCGGCAGCTTTGATCTGGTTAAAACCTGTGGCGGCATCCAAAAACCAGATCTCGTGGTCTTTGCCTCTGAATTTAAAGTGGTTGCGGTGGCTCTGAACTTATGTCGATGGGCTCTCGAGCGATTCCTGAGCAGTCAGTACCGCGTCTTGAAATGAGACGTCCTCCGCCTCGGCCGTCCCTTTGGTCCAGTTGTATGCGTAGTTTCCAAAACAGACGATCGTTTTAGACGGCGCGAGTTCAGACATCCGCTTTTTCAAAACAGTCTCAAACCACACCTGGCCTGCGATCGGCCCAGGCTCACTCGTTGCCCAGTGTTGGTCGTACGCCATCAGCATCAGATAATCGGTCTCTACCGCGTAGGCGGCGTAATTCCAATCTGGATTATCGAATGGCACCGCTTGTGCCAAGATCAGCCCTCGCTGCTGAAACTGAGCGTGCAGATCCTTAATAAATCCAAAAAGCCGCATCTGGTCCTCGGCCGGGACCTCCTCTATGTCGATCGCTATCCCGCCGAATTTATATTCATCGATCACCTTGAGTAACGACGTGATCAGTTTTTGTTTTGCGGTCTCAGACCCGAGAGCCTTAGCAATCGCCGACGCATCCCATTGCTCATTCTTATAATTTTGCAGCAGCGGCAGCACCTTGGTGTCAGGCTTATCCGAGTGGATCAGTTCGAGAGCTTTTTGATCTATATCGAGGGTCAGAGGAGCTGTCTCGTCGCCCGATAGACGTATCCATTCCGGCACGACCCAATCCAGCGATCTTAAATTCTGCTGGAGCGACGAAAAGCTCGAGTCGTCCCAATTAACGTAGAATCCAATTGAAACGGGCTTTCCGACGCCGGTTTGATCCACCGTCACCGAGCGTGCGGCGCGGCGCAGGGTTCGGTCAGTGAGGCGTTGGACTTTTTGTTCCTCGCGGCTTAGTTTTTCAGCCCTTACTTTGTCGGCTTCGAGTTTTAGTGCCTGCTCATGTCGAGTAAGCGGCGCTTCGGGGATCGACAGCGCGGTGTCCGATCGTTGAGGCAACGCGGTAACTGATTTTAATTTTATCTGGGGCAGAAAAGGATTGATCAGAACGCTGATCACAAAAAAGGTCAGGAAAATAGTTACAGTGGCTGCGAGTGTGAGGCTGAGGTATGAAAAATATTTTCTTCGTCGGCCTTTAGTGTCTAGAAAAACCGACTTGTTTTGATCTTTATTTTCCGCTTCCATTTTCGCCTACCGTTTACTGATATCCCACCAAACCCAATACGTTTGCCAACGATGTTAGTTTTACAAATCGCACGATTTTATCGCCGTGATCTAGGTCATAGGTCACGTTGGATGCAAGGGATCTTGATTTGGCAGTCGGCCCGATAAAAAACATTTTCAAGCGCGTTAATAAATATGTAGACTCGAGGCTAATTATTTGGTAAATTTCGAGTGCGCTGTTTACTTAGTATGCAATCAAACGTTTTTTGCGTCGCCGTGATCTGAAATCCGGCAGCGATTGGTCGTTTTGTTTGGTACCGGAAAATGAAAAAGGATAAACCCACAACGGATAGGTTGTCAGGATCTGATAGTGCCCGCGGAGCTAGGGCCGCCCGCGCGCTCGATCCGCGCAGTCTCGATACGCTTTTTGCAAGCGTCGGGCAAAAACTGCGCGAAGGCCACTCGGCGGCGGCGGAAAAGATACTCGTTGAAACTATCGCCGGGTTTAATCACACGCCGGATAATTTTGCCAACCTCAAGCGACTGCTCGCCTTTACGCTCGAGACGACCGGCCGCTACAAAGAATCTCTTGAGGCCGTCCGCCCGTTTGAGGACGAAGCTGAACTGGCAAAACTATCGACCGAGACGCAGGTTCGCGTCACGACCCAGCTTGCGATCGCTTACAACAACCTTACCGACCAGCCAAAGGCCGTCACGCTCTTAAAAGACACGCTTGTTAAAGCCGAAGAAAACGATCTGCGCCACCTGAGCGGCAATATTGACATCGCCTTGGCTCGTGTTTATCGCAAATTGAGCGAATATCCGATCAGCCGCGATTTTGCCCAGAGAGCCCTCGATCATTTTCGCGAAAATGCTAATTGGCTCGGCATGGCAGAGGCATATCGTGAGATCGCCAATACATATCACCAAGAGGGTAATAGCGAAAAATCTATCGAAAATTTTGAGCTGGGCATCAAGATCATCGGCAGCAACTCGGCCCCGTTCATGCTCGGCAAACTCTATACCGATATGTCCGGTGCGTATTGGTTCCTCCGTCGCCCACAGGACGGCGTCGCCTGTCTGGAAAAGTCGATCGAGTTTTTTGACCAAACCGAACACGCTCTAAATTCTGTTATTGCCTATAACAATCTCGGCATCCACCTGTTGCAGGTCGGCGAATGGACCAAGGCCGAGGAAATGATCCGGCGTGCTCTCGACATCGCCCTCAAAGAAGATCACGTCCACGTCGCCGGTATCTACGACAGCCTGGGTGAGCTAAATATCCTGCGCGGCGATCTTGCCGAAGCTGAAAAATTCCTCGATATGGCCGTCGAATTTGCCCAACGGCGAAAGCATCAGTGGTACACGGTCCAGTCGATGCGCAGCCTCGCCCGCTGCTATCTCGCTCAGGGACAGCTCGACAAAGCGGTTGATAAGGCACAGGAAACGATCAGCTTTTCGGCCGAGATTGGTGACAAACATTACGCCAACATGGCCGGGCTCGTGCTCGCCGAAAGCTTTGTCAGACAACACAAACCCGACGAAGCCGAAGAAGCTCTGCAGGTGATCGAAGAGACCGATCCGTCATCTGATTTTTTTGTACTCGGCAATATTCAGCGTATTCGCGGCCTGTCCGCGATCGAGAGCGGCGGCGATGACGAGCTTGCCGTTCACCATTTCAGTCGCGGTCTAACGATCTTTGAAGCTGCACAGGACATTTTTCACACTGCCCTCATGCATCTGCTTTTGGGCCAGCATCTAGACGCCGATCATGCACCGCGTGCTAAAAAACACCTGACGACGGCCGCCGATATTTTTAAAAAGCTAGGGGCAACTGCCCTTTTAGATGATGCGAGCGTCGAGATGAAACATCTCGTTTCGCGTTCGGTGAATGGCGACAAAACACACGCTCCCAGGCGAACCAACTCGGTCGTGTCGCAGCTTTTGACCGTGCGTCTGGCTGAGGCGACGGCGTCACGCGAGTTGCTTTTCCGCGAGTTGGTTGCTGTTCTCAAACAAGAGAGCAACGCCAAGAAAATAGTCATCGCTCAGTTCAACGACCAAAAGCGGCTTTACCCGTTTATCACCCACGGTTTTTCGCCACAGGAGAGCAACGAGCTAGTCACTAAGCTGCACGACGCGAGAGACAAGGGCGATGAAAAATCATTTACACGTGCCAAAAACATTGCGGTGATGCATCTCCGCGGTTCCGCGTCACCGGCGGCGATGTTGATCATCGACCCGCGTTTAGGTGCAGTTCTCAATGACGATAGCTCGCTTCAGCCGCTGCTCCGCGTCGTTGAGCTTGGGATGGATGTGATCGCTCTTCGTGAAAAAGACAAATCGCAGCCCGCCGAACAGTCGCTCAGCCCGTACACATCAAACAGCCTGATGCCGGGATTTATCCACTCTTCGCCGGCAATGACCGGCCTGGTTGAGGAAGTCTATAAGATCCGCTCGTCTGACGTTACCGTCCTCGTCACCGGCGAATCCGGCACGGGTAAAGAGCTCGTCTCGCGTGCGATACATACGCTGTCGAATCGAAAAAATAAGGTCTTTGTGCCGTTTAACTGCACCGCCGTTCCAAAAGAACTGGCCGAAGGCCATCTGTTCGGCTACAAAAAAGGTGCGTTCACCGGAGCCGTTGCTGATTCACCCGGCGTTATCCGCACGGCTGACGGCGGTACGCTGTTTCTCGATGAGATCGGCGATCTGCCGCTCGACGTTCAGCCAAAACTGCTGCGGTTTTTGCAAGAGGGCGAGATACAACCGCTCGGCGACAAACAGCCGCTAAAGGTCGATGTCCGCATCATCGCCGCGACCAATATGCCGCTTGAGGAAAAGGTCGCCGACGGCACTTTTCGCGAAGACCTGTATTACCGGCTAAACGTCATCCGTCTGCGCGTACCACCTTTACGCGAACGTCGCTCCGAGATACCGCCGATCGTAAATTACTACGTCAATCACTATTCGGAACGGTTCGGTAAGCATGACATCACCTTTACGCCGCAGGTCATCGATATGCTGATGGTCTGTAATTGGGAAGGAAATGTTCGCCAGCTCTGCAACGAGATACAGCGTGTCGTCGCCCGCGCGGTCGATAACGAGGTCATCACGCCGGATCATCTGTCGCCCGATCTAAAACGCAGCGCCCAGCCGCTCACGACATTTGATACCGGCTCGAACGTCCGTCCGATCGCCTCATACGACAGCTCGATCTCGCCTTTTACAAATCTCACCCAAGGCGGCACGCTCGAAGAAGCAGTTTCTGACCTAGAAATGCAGCTCATCCGCGCTGCCCTGGCGCGACACAACTGGAACATCTCACGCGTCGCCAATGAGCTTGGCCTAACCCGTCGCGGTCTTTATCTAAAGCTCTCGCGTTACGGTATTGAAAAAGCGGCGTAACTCAAATTGCCAACATAATGTGTTTCAACGTAATCTAAACGCTCCTAAATATATATCCGGAGTATTTTATGAAGAGCTTTCTTACCCTGTTAATTACGATCGCCTTTCTGTTTTCTTTTTCTTCACCCGCAATAAACGCGCAAAAGCTAACGGACGAAGAAGCTCTCATCGCCAAGGCGAAAAAGATCCACGCCGAGGTGATAACGCTCGACACACACAACGACATAAATACAAGCAATTTTACCGATGCGGTCAACTACACGCAGGATCTACCGACGCAGGTTAATTTACCGAAAATGGTACGGGGCGGTTTGGATGTTTCGTGGATGATCGTTTACACCGGACAGGGCGAACTAAGTGAGGCTGGTTACAAAGCCGCATACGCAAACGCTATCGATAAATTCGACGCTATCCACCGTTTCGCCGAAAAAATAGCTCCGACGCAGATCGAACTTGCCCTAACGTCAAAAGACGTACGGCGGATCGCCAGATCAGGAAAAAAAGTCGCAATGATAGGCGTGGAAAATGCCTATCCGATCGGTCTGGATATCAACAATATCAAGGATTTTGCGATGCGCGGCGCCCGTTATATGTCGCTCGCCCACAACGGCCATAGCCAACTGTCGGACTCAAACACCGGTGAAAGGGATAAAGTGTGGCTCCACAACGGCCTCAGCGAATTAGGGAAAAAAGCCGTTTTCGAGATGAACAAATGGGGGATCATGATAGATCTTTCACACCCTTCGAAGCAATCCAATATTCAGGTTCTCGCTCTGACAAAAGCCCCGGTTATCGCTTCACACTCAGGGGCTCGTGCGCTGTGCGACCACAGCCGTAACCTGGACGATGAGCAGCTTGCTCTTATCAAACAAAATGGCGGCGTAGTGCAGGCGGTTGCCTTTCGCAGTTATGTCAGTAAGGAAAAAAGTGAACTGCGTACGGCGAAAACAAACGAGATATTAAAGGAACTCGGTGATAAAGATGGGTTCAAGATCCTCGACCGGGCCGATGTCGTAAAACTGCCCGAGGCAGAACGCACGGCATATACGGCCAAATTACGTACATTTCGCGCAAAAGTTAATCCGATGATTAAGGAGCGATTAAAAGAAATCGCCCCGGATGTAAATGTTAAGGATTTTGTAGATCACATCGATTATCTCGTCAAAAAGATGGGGATAGACCACGTAGGCATCAGCTCAGATTTCGACGGCGGTGGCGGTGTCGAGGGCTGGGACGATGCGTCAGAAACGCTCAACGTCACGATCGAACTGGTCAGACGCGGCTACTCTAAAAAACAGATCGCCAAACTCTGGAGCGGCAATCTGCTACGTGTTCTTGACCAGGTGCAAAAGATCGCAAAGAAAATGCAGT
The DNA here is from genome assembly GCA_016706275.1 of Chloracidobacterium sp. GTDB lineage: Bacteria > Acidobacteriota > Blastocatellia > Pyrinomonadales > Pyrinomonadaceae > OLB17. Next base: position 300,616 of record JADJJY010000001.1, read on the forward strand.
CGTCGCGCTAAGTACGGATCTACAGTTCGGTACATCCGCCGCTTTTCCAGTTGGTCAGCTGCAGCGGCCTGTTGTTAATGTCTTCCCAAACCACAACCGTTACTCGACGTGCTTTTTTGCTGCCCTCACGCACGTCCATGCAGATCCGGTGGTTTAGGCCTCTTACCACCTGTGTCTCGGCCTTGACGATCTTTACCAGCTTTAGCGATTTATGTGTGCTCTTTGCTCGTGCTTTGACCGCAAATCGAGCGATCTTTTTTGTTTCTTTTGAATCGACGGCGGCATCGCCGTAGCCGCCGGTTATCTGTCCGTCCTGAGCCGCAACGCGGTTTGCACCTGCGTAAAAACCCACTATCAAAGCGACCGCAAACGAATAATACAAGATCTGTTTTTTCACAAATTTCTCCAAAATAATAGTTAATTTCCCAATTTTCTTAAGTTCTCAATGATACCCGGCAGCACTTCGATGACGGTTTCGACCTCGGAGGCTGTATTATTTCTGCCAAGCGAAAATCTTATCGCACCCATCGCCCGCGCGTACGGCACGTTCATCGCCTGTAGAACGCCGGACGGCGTGTGGTCTTGCGAATTGCACGCCGAGCCGGTCGAAACGCAAATGCCCGCCTCATCGAGTTTAGCAAGGATAGTCTCTCCATTAGTATTTGCGAACGAAATATACGACGTATTTGGCAAGCGTTTTGTCGCGTCGGCCGTACCGTTCAAGTAGGCGTCCGGGATCGTCGCCAATATTGCATTTTCCAGACGGTCACGCATCTCGGAAATTGAACGCATAGGCGACATATCGCGAACAAGTTCTGCCGCCGCTCCGATCGCGACGATCTGATGAACGGCCTCGGTCCCGGCACGTCGACCGTTTTCCTGCCCGCCGCCAAAATACATCGACGGCAGATCAACACCGTCACGAATATACAACGCCCCGACGCCCTTTGGCCCGTGAAACTTGTGCGCCGATATTGAGAAAAGGTCGATCTTTGTCGCTTTTAGATCTATCGCTATTTTCCCGGCGGCATTGACGCCGTCGACATGAACTAAAGCAGCCGAATTTTCTCTTACGATCTCAGCTATCTCTTCGACCGGAAATAAAATGCCCGTTTCGTTGTTAGCCAGCATTATTGAAACAATAGCCGTCCGCTCATCGAGGGATGTCCGCAACGAATCAATATCCAGCGACCCGTCCTCGTTCACATCCAGCCAGGTCACGCGTTTCCCAAGCTGCTCGAGCTTTTCGCACAGCTTTCGGACGGCGTCGTGCTCGACCCGCGTCGTTATGATGTGGTCTTTTTCGGGGTTGGCCTCGAGAGCACCGAGGATCGCCCAATTGTCGCTCTCAGTTCCGCCTGAGGTAAAAGCGATCTCGTCTGCATTTGCAGACCCTAACAAAGCCGCAACTTTCTCACGCGCCATCTCGATAGCCTTTGCGGTTTCCTTACCTCGATCGTATGCCGATGACGGGTTCCAGTACTCGGTTTCGAGAAACGGCCGCATCGCCTCGAACACTTTCGGGGCGATCTGCGTAGTAGCATTGTTGTCGAAATAGATCATCGGTCAAGTTAATACGGACGCCGTCAATTTACCATTTACGTTTTACCAATTACAATTACGATTACCTTGAGCGCTAAATTGATCATCACAGAACCGACCGGACACCGATGGGAAATGCCTATTTCTCCGGGCCGCACATATTCCATTGGCCGGGCGAAAGAGAGCGATATCTTGCTCAACGACCGCCGCGTTTCGCGCAAACACGCCTTTATCACTGCTGATGCTCATAACTTTACACTTGTCGATGGTTTTGTCGAGAACGGCCAGCTAAACCGCAGTGTCAATCACGTTTTCATCAACGGCAATATGCATCTCGAATATGTGCTGGCCGACGGCGATGTGATGACGATCGGTGAGAGCACGCTTGAGTTCAAAACAGTCGCGGCCGTTGCCGAACCCGTTCGGGAACCGATACCTGATAAATTGGTCAATTACGACTCCGATATGATGAAAACTCGGAGCGTCGCTTTTGACGATCTGCCGCTCGGGCATACCCAGGTCCAGCTTTCAGTCAACGAGATCATCGGCCGAAAATCAAATATTTCACTCGAATCGGCTGTCGCAACCCCCGAAGAGGTCAAAGACCTCCGCCGCAAAGCAAAGATACTCGAACTGCTATTTGAGATGAGCAAAACGCTAGGTACCGTTTTCGAGCTCGAAGAGATCTTTGAAAAAGCAACCGACCTCATTTTTCGTGGAACCCCCGCCGACCGCGTCGTCGCCCTGCTCGCGGAGGACACGCCAAGCGGCAAGACAGACACCGAAAAGCTTTATCGGATCGGTGCCAAAACCCGCGATGCAAGTTTTGAAAAGTTGACCGAAAAACTTACGGTAAGCCGCACGATCACAAAAAAAGTCATGTCCGAGGGCGTGGCAATACTGTCGCAGGACGCTAAGACAGACGAGCAGTTTCAGGGAGCCGAATCGATCGTGTCGCAAGGGGTGCGTTCGACGATATGTGCCCCGCTTATCACGCAATCAAACGTTCACGGCGTCATCTACGCTGACCGGCTCGACCCGTTCGCCGCATTTTCGCCTGACCATCTCGAGTTGATCAGCGCCGTCGCTGCACAGACCGCGGTCACAGTCGAGACCGTTAAGGCCCACAAACGTCTCGCCCGTGAAGAGGTTGCCCGGGCAAATTACAGCCGTTTTATGCCCGAGTATGTTGTAAAACAACTGCTCGAGGACCCCGACTCATTCAAACTAGGCGGCGTAAATCAGACGATCACCGTTCTCTTTGCCGACATTCGCGGTTTTACGGCCTTTTCTGAGAAAGAAAATCCCGAGCGCGTAGTTAGCCTGCTCAATCAATATTTTTCGGTGATGTCCGAGATAATCTTTGACCACGGCGGCACGCTCGATAAATACATCGGTGACGGTTTGATGGCCCTTTTTGGAGCACCAACGGCGACCGTTGCTGACCCTATAAATGCTGTAATGACGGCGGTTACAATGCAAAAACGGCTCGTCGAACTTAACGCCGAGCTCAGCTCCACCGGGTTTGCATCTGTCGCCATGGGCATCGGCCTTCACACCGGCGAAGCGACTATCGGCTACATAGGTTCCGAAAAACGTTCTGAGTACACCGCCATCGGCGACACCGTCAATCTCGCATCCCGCCTCGAATCCAACGCCGCGGGCGGGCAGATCCTCATTAGCGAGGCAACTGCAACGGCCGCCGGCGACATCTTTCCAATGGTCAAACGCGAGCCGCTGACCGTTAAGAACCGCGTCCAACCGGTCGAGCTTTTTGAGGTAATTTGGGCTTGACAACTCTTGGAAGTGGTATCGTAATAGGCATATAATCCAAGGATACTTTCCTCTAACAGGAATATCTTTATGTTAAAGATCTCGTCTCTCAAAAAATTGGTTACCGATTCGATGGCTATCGATCTCGGTACCGCAAGTACGATCATTGCCGTCAAGGGCCGAGGCGTCGTGCTCGACGAACCATCGCTCGTCGCGATCAACGAGATGAGCGAGGAGATCGTCGCATTTGGCCAAGAGGCTTTTGACATGACAGGACGCGAAAGCCGCGATGTCAACGTAAAAGCTCCGCTCATCGGCGGTGTCGTCGCCGATTTTGAACGAACAAAAAAGATGCTCGCCCACTTTGTCAAAAAGGCAAAATCAGGCGGACCAAACATAACTATTCGGGCGGTCATGAGCCTAGTTTCGGATGTGACGCACGTCGAGCAGCGTGCTCTGTTCAACGCGGCCGAGGACGCACATATCGGCAAGGTCTTTATGATGGAAGAGGGGCTCGCCGCCGCTTTTGGTGCCGGAGTGCTGCCAACCGATAAACGTGCGACCGCTATTGTTGACATCGGTGCCGGTACGACGAATATCGCCATCATTGCCAAAGGCTCGGTCGTCCATTCGACATCGGAGCGTTACGGCAGCAATGCGATCAATGAGAGCATCGCCACGCACCTTCGCCGACATCGCGGGCTGCAGGTTGGCGAAGAAACGACCGAGATGCTCAAAACCCAATTTGCCTCGACATTTTTGCCCGAGGACATTGCCAAAACGATCGAGATACGCGGCCGCGACGTCCAGACCGGCAGCCCCGGAGCTGTCGAGATCACCTCCGGCGAGATCTATCCGATCGTCGAGGGCATCGTGCGCCGCATCGCTCTGCGGGTAAAAGATACGCTTACCGAACTGCAGCCAGAGGTCGCGGCCGACATCTACGATCGCGGTGTCATCCTCACCGGCGGCGGCGCTCTGCTCGAGGGCATCGATCAGTATTTACGCTCGTTTATCAATCTGCCAGTCTCGATCGCCGACGAGCCGCGTTATGCGACCGTCCACGGCCTCATTAAGATGTTTGACGACCCCGATCTGCTCGAACGCGTTTCATTTAACGAGTTGAGCATCCTGCAAAACGCCGAGATCCCCTTCGAGGCGTGAGCGTAAAACCCGTCAAATATTCCGCGTCTCCAAACCCGTTGCTATGTTATTCTTATGGCGTTGATACGCTTATAGAATGGCTCAAGATGGTTGGTTAGATGGAATTTACCAATTACATCCCGACGATAAATACCCTGCGTAACATCCTGGATTTCGCGCTGGTTTTTGTCATCGTCTATGTCGTGCTCAAACTGTTTCGCGGTACGCGGGCGGTCCCGACGGTCGTCGGTATGGTCATCCTTGCTCTGCTTTATTGGCTGGCGGCGGCTCAAGAGCTATCGACGCTTGAGTTTGTGCTGCGATACGCGGTCGGTTTTATCGGCATCGCTATCATCGTTTTGTTTCAATCCGAGATCCGACAGGCACTGATATTTTTTGCGAACCGGCTTCGGTTTCCTATTTTGAATCGCCAACGCGGCCAGTTTGGCGGTAGCGTCTATGACGAGATCGTGCTCGCGGTGACGACGCTCGCCACCGAAAAGACGGGCGCCCTGATCGTTATTGAACGCAACGTCGGTTTGCGAAACTTTATCGACGCCGGCGTTCAGCTCGATGCGCGTCTGAGCTACGACTTGCTCGTCACAATATTTAACCCTGCAACGCCGCTCCACGACGGTGCCGTTGTGATCCAAAACGAACGCCTCGCCGCCGCGTCGGTCTTTTTGCCGCTTACAAAAAACCCGCAAGTTTCACGCGAGCTCGGCACACGCCACCGCGCAGCGATCGGCATCACCGAGGGTTCGGACGCCATCTCGATCGTTGTTTCCGAGGAGACCGGGCTAATAACATATGTCGAGGCCGGTGCCGTCCACCGAAATCTGGACACAAATCAGCTACGTAAATTGCTGCTCGATGCGCTCGAGATACCGCTGATCGAACCGCGCCGTGATATTCCAAAAGCAATGAAAGAGGCTGAGACCGACACTACTATCGGATAGATACTTTGACGAAAATGGCCGACAAGCGCATTGCAAAAAATGTTATTCGAAAAGTGTTTCTTGAGGATCTGGGCCTCAAGCTGTTGGCGCTAGTCATCACTCTCGCCCTCTGGCTCGGTGTTACGGGCCTGTCGACACCGACGACCAAACGGCTGACCGTCCCGTTGAATTTAAGTATTTCGAGCGATGCACAGGTCATGAACGTGCCTCAGCAAGAGGTCGATATCGAGATCAGCGGCGATAAACGAAAGATCGAGCAGATCAACCGCAGCGAACTTGTCGCCTCGCTCGACCTGACCGATCTCGCACCGGGCGACCGCGTCGTTTCGCTTTCGCCCGATACTGTCTATGTCGCTCTGCCGCAAGGCATCAAACTGGTCGAGGTCGCACCGAGCCGCATCGCCGTAAATCTAGAGGCCGTCGAAGAAAAAGAGATCGAGGTCAAGGCTGAAACAATAGGCCAGCCCGCCGCAGGCTTTGAGGTATATGACACCGCCGTGCTACCGCAAAAGATCCGTGTTCGCGGCCCCGCCAGCGTCGTCCGCATTCTCGAATACGTCCAAACCGACAAGATCGACCTGACCGGTAAAACGGCTGAGTTCACCGCAAAACAGATCCCCGTAAGCGCCCCAAATCCAAAAGCGGCGGTGCTGAATACGTTCGTCGATGTCGTATTCCGCATCGGCGAAAAGCGCATTGAACGTTCCTTCACTATTCCTGTTGCTGGTGAGATAGGTAAAACTGCAACTTTCACCCTGTTTGCTCCAAAGACTCTGCTGCAAAAATTACAGGCGGCTGATCTCAAAGCAGAAATGATCCTAAACGACCGTGGTGAACTCGCACCGCAGGTGATATTGCCCGCCGAACTTCAGGACATTGCCGAGATACGGAAATTGACGGTCAAATAAATTTTGTTAGCCAATCTTTGATATCCACCCGCATATCCTCGGTGATTTCATGTTTTGCCGTGTAATGTTTTGAGCGGTAATTTGGCAGTTTCGTACCGAGCTTTTCATTAAAACCGGCGAACTGCTCCTGGGTGTAAAACTCGTCGTCGTCGCCGAACAGAAAGAATGTGTCGGCCGTAAAGGGCTTGTATTTCTCGTTAGTTTCGAGATCGCCGGGAATACCGCCGCAGACTCCTATGATACCGCTCAACATCTCAGGGTGCGTGAACGCAAAACGAAAATTGAGAGCACAAGCCTGCGAAAACCCATACATAAACACACGCTTGTCATCTATGACGCCGTCCGCGGCCAGCTTTTCGATCACATCGAGCACAAATTTGTGATGCAGCCGAATATGCTCCTCCGGCTTCTGATCCGAAAGCCAGCCGTAACCGATCCGATAACCGTCGTCCGTCCGCCTGTAATGCGGATGCGGGGCCTGTATCGCCGCGATAACAAAATTGTCACCCGCAACCAGCCTCGCTTCACGCATCATGTAGCGTTTGTGTGCTCCGTACCCGTGCACCGCTACCAACAGCGGTGCTGGTTGCGTTATATTTTCAGGCACATAAAGATCGTAATAAAGATTGATCTCGGCGGTCATCGCCAGATCGGTTTGCAAATTATCGTTGGCCATAAATTAGTTAAATTGTAGAACCTACTCGCCGCAACTCAAACAGAACTTTCTGCTATATTTTTCCGTAATCAACCAAAGACATATTTTGCGGAGAATCATAATGAAAAGATCTATTTCGAGCACATTTTTGTCAGTAATACTTTTGTTTTCGGTCATGTGGGCGGCGCTGCCGCAGGTCGGCTATGCGCAAACTGCGACTCAAACCGCGGGAGCGGCCGACTATTCCAAACAGCTTCAAACGATCGAGGAAAAGGTTGAGGCACGACGCAAAGAGCTCGGCATCCCCGGCATTTCGCTCGTCATTGTCAAAGATGATCAGATCATCTACATGAAGGGTCTCGGGTATAAAGACTATGAGAATAAGATCGCGGTCACGCCCGACACTCAGTTTGCGATTGGCTCTGCCACAAAAGCTTTTACCGCTCTGTCCGTCCTGATGGCGATGGATGAGGGCAAGCTCTCACTCGAAGATTCACCAAAAAAATATCTGCCGTATTTCAAAATGTACGACCCCGAGACCGACAAAAATATCCAGATCCGCGATCTGATGTGCCACGCCTCGGGCCTCAACCGCACCGATCTCGCGATGATCACCGGAAAGCTGAACCGCAAAGAGCTGATCCAGGTCGCCGCACAGGCAAAGCCGACCGCCAAGCTTCGTGAAAAATGGCAGTATCAAAACTTAATGTTCACCGCCGCTGGTGAGATCGCGTCGATCGTTGAAAATAAACCGTACAATAAGCTGATCTCCGAACGTATTTTCGCACCTCTCGGGATGACGAACAGCAACTTGTCCATGAAGCAGATGGCCAAGGCCAAAGATTTTTCCTTTGGCTACGATTACAATTTCGACACTAAAGCAACGACAAAACGTCCGTTTCGCGACATCGATGAGATCGCCCCGGCAGGCTCGATCAACTCAAGCTCACGCGATATGGCTGAGTGGCTACGGTTCGTGATGAACGGCGGCACGGTCAATGGCAAGCGCCTCGTCAGTGAAAAAGGCTACGCTGAATGGGTTAAGCCGCAGATGAAGATCGCCCGCACAATGGACTATGGTTTTGGCTGGTTTCTGCAGCAGTGGAACGGCCTAAAGGTCGTACAGCACGGCGGCAATATTGACGGGTTTAATTCGCTCGTTGCCATGATCCCCGAGAAGAAACTAGGCTTTGTCCTACTGACAAACGTTTCAGGCTCGTCAATGGGCAGCGACATCATGCCCGTTATTTTTTCAAATCTCAACGAGCAACCAAAGAACGAGGCAGTCAAACTGCCGCTCAAAACGATGCAATTTATGGCCGGCAAATACGGCACGCCTGAGCGAAATATCGAGATCAAGATCGAGGGCGAAGATATGTTTATCGTCGTACCCGGCCAGCCGCCGTACAAGCTGATCCGCACCGCTCCGCGTACTTTCAGGGCCGAGGGTCTGCCCGACGGTTTTGGCGCCAAATTTTCACCCGAAACCGGCGACGCGACCGAGCTTGAGATGATCCAGCCGCAGGGCAATCATAAATTGCCCCGTCTCAAAGCCGATGGCACCGCCGCACCCAAAACCGAACCCAAAGCGGACGCTGCGGCTGCAAAAGAGCTGGTCGGCACTTACGTCACAGAGATGGGCAACATTGAGATCAAAGACGCCGATGGCAAGGTAACTCTCAACATTCCCGGCCAACAGCCTTACACATTGGTCCAAAAACCGGATGGCACATTTTCAATGAACCCGCTCCCGGCCGATCAGTTTTCGCTCAAGGCAAAACGCGACGCCGCCGGTAAGATCTCCGCCGTTGTTGTCACCCAACCGGCCGGCGTATTCGAATTTAAGGCGACAAACGCCAGCGATAAACCAAAGATCACCGCCGATGAGCTGCAGCAAAAAGCACTCGCCGCCGCCGGAGGCGAAGCCAACTGGCGCAAGATCACTTCACGAGTAACCGAATTTGCTATGGACTTTGAGAATCAGGGCGTTCAGGCAAACGGCAAGCAATACCAAATGGCTCCGAACAAGTCTGCCGCCGAAACGACATTTACCGCTCTAGGCAAAAAGATCGCCTCCGAATGGGAATTTTTTGACGGCAACGGCGGACAGGATGTGGTCTCGTTCGCTCCGGGCACGGTCTATTCCGGCAAACAGCTCGACGACATCCGTCTCGTCAATGATTTTTACTCGCTGTTAAATTGGAAAACGAACTATAAGACGATCGAGATCACGGCGGTAAAAAAGGTTAATGGAGAAGACGCTTACGCCGTCACGTTCACGCCCGAAAAGGGCACCGCGTTTACCGAGTATTACTCGACCACGACATTTCTACTGCTCAAACGCGAAGGCGTCATCCCCTCCAGCACCAGCGAGCAGCAGATACCATACTCGGTCGAATACTCCGACTACCGCGACGTCGACGGCATCAAAATGCCGTTCAAAACCGTCAACAACAACATCGGCAACGGCAACATCGTCACCACGATCCGATCCGTCAAACACAACATAAAGATCGACGATAAAACCTTTGCCCCAAAGAAACTCAAATAAATAAAAAAGAGACGCGAATAGATTTCGCGTCTCTTTCGATTTCAAATGAACAAAACGTCACTGCCCGCGCTGTATCTGCTCGGCCTTTAATTTGTCAGCCTGCGATTTTCCGGCCATGCCCTGCTCCTCATAGACGGCACCGCGATACAAATAGCTGAGGTGGTCGCGGGGGTTGAGGCTTATCGCCTTCGTCAGGTCGGCTTCAGCCTCGGCATATTTCTTTTGCCCCGCGTAGGTGCCGCCGCGCACCTGATAACCCAGTCCGTTTGCTGGCTCGAGAGCAATGATCGCCTCGGCGTCAGCCATTGCCTTTTTCCAATCCTTTTTAACATTGTAAAGACTGCCGCGCAGATGAAGAGCTGCGATGGATGTAGGATACCTGCCGATCACGACATTAAGATCCTTGAGTGCATTATCGTATTTGCCTGTCGCGGCGTATGCACCACCGCGGGCAAAAATAATGTCGTAATCATCGGGCTGCTTCTCGATAGCTTTTGAATACCATTTCGCGGCTCCGGCGAGGTCACCCTTTTGTGCTGCCGCTCGACCCGCCGCGACAAATTCATCATGCGTCTGCGGCGTTGCCTGCGAACCCGGCTGAGCGGTCGCTGTCACGATGCCCATTAGAAAGATAAAGACGGTACCAACCAAACGAACCCTGCTCGTTCCTAAACCCAATTTCATAGATCAACCTCCGGTCTTACTACTGCTACATTCCAACTCTTAGTGAATTCAAAATCCTCGCCCTATTGTAACGGGCAGACAGTCCGCCTTCGTAATTGGTGATGACGGTTGCGGTCCAAAATTTCTTGTCTTGACCCAAAATTATCAGGTCAGCCTGTATCACCGCACCCGGTTTCATGTTGTTCGCTGTTATATCGTAGATGATATGGCGGCCCTCAATGCCGTCAATATTTATAGCATAACTGTCGCGCTGTTTTGCCGCGAGTGTTAGCCCCGCTGCCTTCGAGAGTCCGCGTAAAAACCCGTCAATAAAAGTCTGTCCGCGTGTATCAATGATAGGAGGAGCCTGATTCTTAAAAACGATCTCATAGACCGCAAGTATCGTGTTGTCTATCTGTGCAGTCGCGGATTCCTCTCTCGCAAAATCATTATCGGCAGCATTCTGCGTGACCTTTGGCTCGAGCCGTTTATCACCAACTATGAAAGACGCCCCCAGTGTCCCAAACGATTGACGCACGGCCGTCGCAGGAAACGGTACCCTCACACGCACGCTCTGCATCACCCTCTCCATATAGAGATCGGTCTCTTTTGACGCCAGCATATCTACGATCCATTGCGTCTCGTAGCCATAGATGGTGAGGATCTGACGCTTATTTACGGCTTGTCCGTTTTTCCAAGTCGCCCGCACAAGCCGTGCCTCTAGCCCGTCGATCAACAGTTTGTCGATGCCCTGCAGCTCAAACTTTTGATTCGCCGACAAAGCCTGCTGCATTTCAAAATATTGTTTCGCCGAAAAATCCGGGTCATGTGCCGACGGATAACCGACCTCAAGCTGCCGTATCTCCGTCATCGCCAGCGGCGTGTCCGAATTATAAACCTGCACGCTCCCCATCATTTTAGGAGCGGACGGCGCGACCGGCAGATCCATATAAAGGCCCTTGCCGCCGACATCGTACGTTTTCCATCCAAAGACCGGATTGATCGTCGTCTTGAGCGTACGCAGTATCCGCGACGTCGTGTCCGAATGGTCAGTGCGATTCGGGTCGATCTGGATACTGGCGACGACGGCTCGCTGTTTTTCGATAAACGCGATGTCATACACTCGATAGCTGCGGCCGCCGCGTTTGAATGTCATCGTGACCAGATCGCCATCGCGGGTGTCGAGTTTGTATTTTTCGCGTGTAACCGTAAAATCTGTGACGCCCACCCGCCCGCGATAGCCGTCAATAAAATTCTTCAGCGTCGTTTCTTTGTCAAAACTGCTCCCCGCCGACGGAGTCTCGTCCGTCACCCGCACATCCATCCCGTCAAAACTGCTCTCGTAACGTGTGCGGCCCGATTCATTACTCGGAACTTTGGTCAGCTCAAACGGCAGTTCAGAAGCGAGAAATGTCGGCCCCAAACTGCGGATCGCCCAGTGCCGAGCACCTTCGCGTTCGACCTTGATGCCCTCGAATATCGACCCCGCCAGAACGCGTCCCGCCGCGTCCTTAAACGTCGCCATTACGACCCAACTCGCACCGCCCATCACCCCGCCGTCATTGCCGATCACGGCGGCGATCCTGTTTGCACTAGCAAAATTTACAAATTCACGCCCCGACAACTGCCCACGCCCCATCGGCGTCATCGGCACCGTAACCTTTTGCCCGATCTCGGCCAGCAAGTCAGTCGGCGATTTGGCCGTATATATCCTCGCAACCTCGACCCGTACACCCGACCCCTCAGCCGACCACGCACTCGGAAATATTGAGTAGATCGATTTCTCCGCCCAAGCCACCCCGCCCCCCGACGGATTCCCCGGCATATCGATCAACAACGAAGGCCGCCCCAAAGCCCACCGCGACAACCCCTCTTGCCCGCTAACAGGCAAAACCGTAAAAATAACCGCGATTGCAACAGAAAGAATCGCAACCAACCGCCGATTTAATGTTTTCATCAATTTACAACGGAACCCGAAATGATTTGACTAGCAAATATTCTAGTTTTTTTGAGAGAAAATGTTAAGCAAAATCCGAAGAAGCGACACTGCGAATCTACTGGACCAGTTCGGCGGCGGCGGTTCGGATGGTGGGGTTTTGGGTGGCAAATGCTGATTCGCTGTGGTCGAAAACTTCGTCGAGTTCTTTTTCGACCGAGCCGTGGCCGGCGGGGATCGCTTTGATCATCGGCTCGAAATTGCGGAAATCGTACAGCTCGTTATCTAGCAGATGCGACCCCGTAACGTTGGTCAGGGCGGTCATCATCGTCTGACGGATAAAAGGGGTTTCTTTTTCGAGTTCGTTGATCAACCGCTTGATGCGGGCACGTTTGAGGTTTGGCTGCGCACCGCACAGGTTGCAGGGGATTATCGGAAACTGCTGCTCCTCGCTGTATTTCGCGATCTCGGCTTCCTGACAATACGCGAGCGGCCGGATGATGGTGTTTCGCCCGTCATCGGAGCGCAGGATCGGCGGCATCGCTTTGAGTTGACCGACATAAAACAGGTTCATCAAAAACGTCGCGATGATGTCGTCGCCATGATGCCCAAGCGCGATCTTGGTGCATTTTTCCTCGACCGCGACGTTGTACAAAATACCGCGTCGCAAGCGGCTGCACAGTGAGCAATACGTTTTGCCCTCAGGGATGTGGGCCGTCACGATCGAATATGTGTCTTCCTCGACGATGCGGTGCGGCACTTTGCGCGTCGTCAGGTAATTTGGCAGCACTTCCTCAGGAAAATCAGGCTGCTTTTGGTCGAGATTTACCGCCAAGATCTCAAACTTTACCGGCGCACGCCGCTGGACATCGAGCAGCAGATCGAGCAGCGTGTAGCTGTCTTTGCCGCCCGACAGACACACCATCACCTTGTCGCCCTCGGCGATCATCGAAAAATCTTCGATAGCGCGGCCCATCTTTTTGAGCAGTTTGCCTTTGGTTTTTGTCTCAGTCTGCAAAAATTTACCTCTCCCGCCGGAAAACTATTGATTTTGACACCCTCTCACACGATTTACAACCTTAAAATAGCGCTAGACACGCTCATAATAAGTGACCTATTATTTAGTGGACACAAAAGTTCGGCAGGTATGGGCCCGCAAAATGGCGATGTGTTCGCCTCACCGACGGGAAAAATTTCCAAGAAATTCCCATTCACAATTTCTTTTACGGACGAATTTATAGAGCGAGGTATTTTAGTTATGATCAGAATGGGACGCGGCAACAGACCGGAAACGAACGACTTTCAGGAACCTACACAACCGGCACCGGCGAATTACACCAGTGAAACGGCGGGTGCACGTGCGATATCGGAGAGCGATTCGATGGCGCGTGATATCAAAGAGGGACGGCTGAGCGGCTTTGTCGGCCACGGCACGACGTTGACGGGCGAGACGGAGTTTCACGCGATGCTCCGCGTTGACGGCCACCTGATCGGCACCGTTTCATCGGAATCCGGCACTTTGATCATCGGAACAAATGGACAGGTTGACGCCAACATTATGGTCGCCGCCGCGATGGTAAATGGAACCGTAAATGGCGATATTTTTGCCACCGAAAAACTCCACCTCGGCCGCACCGCCCGTGTGATGGGCAATATCCAGAGCCCGCGTCTGATCGTTGAGGAAGGCGCGATACTTGAGGGCAGCTGTAATATGCTCAAGGCACGCGAAACTCAAGAGGAAGAGGCCGTCACCGCTGCCGCTCAATATGAAGTGCCGCAACCGACATCCATCGCCATCGCTGATGACGAGCCCGATGATTCGGATGCGTACCTGACGGATGAGGATGAAGACGAAGCGGCAGATGCCGCTACTGTCTGATCTCAAACATACATCAAATGTAAAAGAGGCGGTTTATCCGCCTCTTTTTTGTTTGTGTGTGATCGAGAAAATGAGTTTAACCTTTCTTCTTTTCAGGACGCGGTTTGATCGCGGTGGTATTTGCCCGCGGTGTTACCACTGATGATTTGAATTCCTGTCCCGCGTTCACCGCCGCTTTGGCGGACGCGAGCATTTTCGAATCACTCAACAGTTTCTGTGCGGCTTTTGCGCTTTTACTAAGTCTCTTTTTTGGTTTTGGCATAATATCATCCTACCTAATTCTTAACTATCCAACCGCCACCGACAACTTCATCTTCATTATAGAATATTGTCGCCTGTCCCGGCGTGATCGCCCGCTGCGGTTTGTCGAATACGATCCGAGCCCTGTTATCCGGCAAAGCGTGGATCGTCGCCGGAGCAGGTTCGTGCCTGTATCGAACCTTTACATTAGCCCTGACCGGTTCCGCCGGCTCATCAAATGCGACCCAATTCACGCCCTTTGCAACAAACTCAAGTGAATCGAGTTCATCCTCTTCGCCGACAATTATCCGGTTCTTTAAACGTTCGATCTGCGTCACGTACAGCGGCTTTTCGTTTGAAATGCCAAGCCCACGCCGCTGGCCGATCGTGTAGCGGTGAATGCCGGTGTGTGTTCCGATCGTCTCACCCGCCGTATTGACTATGTCGCCGCCCGCCGGTGTCTCGGCAGACCGGCCTTCGTGATCGAGATATCGGTCGATAAACTCAGAATATTTGCCGTCCGGTACGAAACAGATCTCCTGCGATTCCTGCTTTTCAGCCGTGTAGAGATTGGCTTCGCGGGCGATGTCACGGACCTCTTCTTTCTGCATTTCACCAAGCGGAAAATAAGCGTGCGAAAGCTGCTCTTGGGTAAGTTCCCAAAGAAAATAACTCTGATCTTTCCAATGATTTCTACCGCGAAACAGCCGGTAACGATCGTTTGCTTCGTCGTATTCGACGCGTGCGTAATGCCCTGTGGCAACCTTTTCACAGCCCAGAGAGATCGCCATCTTATCGAGCGAAGCAAATTTTAACCTTGAGTTACACGCAACACACGGAATGGGTGTTTCGCCCGACAGATAGCTTTGGATAAACGGCTCGACGACTGATTCCTCAAATTCACGTTCGAGATTCAAGACGTAAAAAGGAAACCCGAGCGATTCGGCCACGCGCCGCGCGTCATAAACGTCGTCAAGCGAGCAACATCTGCTGGGAAGCGGATCGCCATTTTCATCGACGCTCACGCCACGGCGCTGGTTCCACAGCTGCATCGTAAAGCCGACCAGCTCGTGCCCCTGTTCTTTTAACAGTGCTGCGGCTGCCGACGAATCGACGCCCCCACTCATTGCAACTGCAATCTTCATCGCTACACCAAACTTTGAGTATAGCGATTTGGGCAGATGGATGGAAACACTTTCCTAACTTGGCGGCGTGAGGATCGGCCGGATGGCGGTTTTGATCGCCTCGAAATAGGATCTCGCACCTGCTGGATTTGGATGTCCAACTGCCGCGACCGTGCAGCGTTTCAAGTGGTATTTAATACCTGTCGTTCGTTCGAGATCTACGAATGCCTCTTTACAGTCCGATTTACGAGCCAAGTATTGAGGATCTTCAACGGTTCCGTTCTTTCGCATTCGGAAAAGCAGTGTATTCGGTGCTTCGGCTGTATTTTCTTCCGTCAAGGGCGATGGAATAAAAATCGCTTGTTCGCGGCCTACCTTGGAGTTATGTTCAGCAATTGACTTTTTTAGCTGCCGGTCGGACTCAGCGGACCATATCCGTGATCTTTCGACCGCCCTGTTGAAAAGCCGACCGAACAAGATCGGACGCATTATCGGGTTATTTGCAAAACCTTGTTTCCAGTTTGGAACATCAAGCACCTCGAGCCACGCATTGAAGACGGCTTTTCGCGACGATCTCTTCGATAACATAGGGTAATAGCCGATCACCCCGATCTGTGCATCAGGATTGGATTGACCGGTTTGCTCAAGCAATTTGCCCACCCTCTTTCCACATACTTCCTCGATCAAAGGCTTGAGCTTTTGCGGATCCTCGTATGGGTTGAGAACGCCCTCAACGGATATATCTGTCACACCCGCGGTTAATAACACCAGGTCCGCTCCGCGGGTCCGTCCTTGCAAACTATATTCGGCTGCTGCGGTCTCGACCTGTTTCGATATGCTTGGCGTCGATACATTGACCTCGCCTTTGTAGAAATGGTTTTCGTCGCGACCCGCGGCGCGATACTTGGCGGCCTCTTTGGGGTCAAAGAAGATCGTTGCTCCGGAGTGAGCTTTGACCTTCATATTAACGTCGCAAGGTTTCCCGAAAGCATCACGTCGCAGCCATTCGGCGACGAGGGAATAGAACTTGTCCTTTTCCTCGAGCCCTTGTCCCCAAATGAGCGAATCTCCGACCACGAGGAGTTCGAACGGACGGCTTGAGTTGAAATATTGTAAAACTGATGATCGGCCGACGACCGAGACTAGGGTCGTTGCCGTTATGGATCGAAGAAATTCGCGTCGTGAAAGTTTATTCATTTAACAAAAATATTTTCACTGCATTTGAAAAAATTTTACCCGATTTCTGCCCAGCGGATTGTGACAAAGCGCACTTTCTTTTAGTTCCCCTTTTGGACTCAAATGTCTTGTGCTATATTCAAAAAACTATGAAGCCGACCACCCGCTAGGCGAACCTCAGAATTAGTGCTCGATACCAGCGCTCTATGCTCGCGCAAAACCCGGGCTTTCCCGGCACCTCTCTCGTGCCGCCGACTTTTGATCCTTTAAGGTACATATTATGTCTTTTGATTCTGAAACTCCGTCTGCGGTGGCGGTCGATAATTCTTTTTGGGCGGTATTACGCGAGGCGGTTCGTGGGTCCAGTCGGGATTTCACGACGGGGCCGATCGGGCTTGGTATATTTCTGCTTGCAGTGCCGATGATACTCGAAATGAGTATGGAGAGCCTGTTTGCGGTCGTAGACATTTTCTTTGTCGCAAAACTAGGTGCCGATGCCGTTGCGATCGTCGGCCTTACCGAATCCGTCATGGCCCTGATCTACGCGGTCGCATTTGGGTTTGCGATCAGCGCGACGGCGACGGTTGCCCGCCGGACAGGCGAAAAGGATGCCGCAGGTGCCGCTAAGTCTGCCGCCCACGTCATCTATTGCGGCGTGATCGTTTCGCTCGTTATCAGCGCAATAGGGATCATTTTTGCCCCTCAAATTCTCACTTTGTTAGGAGCAAAACCGCATATCTTGGCTGAAGGTTCGCAGTTTATGCGGATCATGGTCGGCGGTAACGCTGCGGTCCTATTCATTTTCCTGCTAAATGCGATCTTTCGCGGAGCAGGTGATGCCGCGATCGCGATGCGTGTACTGATACTAGCTAACGGGCTAAATATGATCCTCTCGCCGTGTTTTATTTTCGGCGTGGCGTTTTTTCCGGAATTAGGCGTTATCGGAGCAGCGGTTGGGACGACCATAGGCCGCAGTGTTGGTGTTCTCTATGCTGCCTGGTGCTTGTTCCGCTTTGGCGGACGAATTCATGTCGATCGAGAAAGCTGGCGATTTGATCCGACGCTGCTTTGGAAGTTGATAAAGCTCTCTTCGACCGGTGTGTTTCAATTGCTGGTAGCCACTGCCAGTTGGACTGCTCTGATGCCGATAATGGCTGGTTTTGGCGAGGTTGCGATCGCCGGATATGTGATTGCTTTGCGGGTCGTTATGTTCGCATTGCTTCCTGCACTTGGTTTGAGCAATGCCGCCGCGACCATGGTCGGCCAGAATCTCGGAGCCGGAAAACCCGATCGCGCGGAAGCTGCCGTTTGGAAAGCCGCGTGGTTTAACGCCGCTTTTTACTTTGCGATCGGCCTGATCTTTTTGATATTTTCGCATCCGATCATCGGCATATTTACACAAGAACCAGAGGTGTTGCGGTACGGTACCTCGGCCCTGCACATCATCGCTTGCGGCTTTGCATTTTACGGCCTCGGCATGGTGCTCGAAACTGCATTTAACGGGGCGGGCGACACTTGGACGCCGACATATCTCAATCTGCTTGTATTTTGGATATTTGAGATACCACTCGCTTATGCACTGGCGTATCGGTTTAACTTTGGGCCGGATGGTGTTTTTTGGGCGATCACACTCGCGTTCTCACTGTTGGCGGTCGCAAGCGGATTACTCTTTAGACGCGGCAAGTGGAAACTCAAGACGGTTTAGAACAACTAACCACAGATAGACACAGATAAACACGGATGAGAGCAGTCCTTATATCTGTGTTAATCTGTGGTTAATTTATGCCTTTCCCGACCTTTCCCGATCCAAAAACCTTTGATTACCCCGACTGGGTCGAGATCGGCGAATACCTCTTCCGTTCGCATGATGTCATCTCGTTTGGCACGCCTCTGACCGTTAATACTGTTCGCGAAGCTTATCTAAAAGGCATTTTCCCTTGGTACACCGACGGCATCCCGCTGCCGTGGCATTGTCCCGAAGAGCGTGCGATCCTGGATTTTGCCGATCTGAGCATTCCCCGCAGCCTAGAAAAAGAACGCCGAAAAGGCGACCTGACATTCACCATCGACAAAGCCTTTGCGACCGTGATGCACGAGTGTTCGCTCGCCTATCGTCCCGGCCAACGCGGTACTTGGATCACGCCGGAGTTTGAGCAGGTTTTCACGCAACTTCACAAAGACGGTATGGCACATAGTATCGAGGCGTGGGATGCCGAGGATAACCTTGTCGGAGGACTTTACGGCATTGACGCCGGCGGTGTGTTTTGCGGCGAGTCGATGTTTTACAAAGCACCAAATGCCTCAAAACTCTCGCTGCTCTTTCTGATCGATCATCTACAAAGCCGTGGTTCTACCTGGCTCGATACACAGGTTATGACGCCGCATCTCAAAGCATTAGGTGCGAAAGAGATTGACCGCGGCGAGTTTTTGGATAAACTCAAAGCAACACAAAATTTAGACTTGACGCTTTTCTGACAACACTATGAGCAACACATTCCTGATCTACGGAGCAAACGGTTACACTGGCGAATTGATCACACGCATGGCCGCCGAACGCGGGCTAAAACCGATCCTCGCTGGCCGTAACGCGATCGCGGTCGAAGAATTGGCGAAAAAGCATCATCTCGAATACCGCATCTTTTCGCTCGACGAAACCGACCGTGTCGACGCCGCCCTGCAAGAGGTCGATATGGTGCTGCACTGTGCGGGGCCGTTCTCGATCACAAGCGCGCCAATGGTCAAGGCTTGTCTGCGAAATAAAAAGCATTACACCGACATCACTGGCGAGATCAGCGTTTTTGAGACGTGTGCGGCATTTGATCCTAAGGCACAGGATGCCGGGATCATGGTTATGCCAGGCGTCGGTTTTGATGTCGTCCCGAGCGACTGTCTCGCACGTCATCTAATGGATCGTCTGCCGTCCGCAACTCATTTATCCCTGGCATTTTACGGCATGGGCCGCATCTCGCACGGCACCCAAGCGACGATGACGATGAACGTTGGCAAGGGCGGTGCGATCCGCCGCGATGGCAAGATCACCGGTGTTCCGTCGGCGTGGAAAACACGCGAGATCGACTTTGGTGAGGGAGTTGTAAAGACAGGGGTGACCATCCCTTGGGGTGACGTTGCGACTGCATATTACTCGACAGGCATCCCAAATATCGAGGTCTTTACCATCGTCCCGCCGTCAAATCTAAAGATGATGAAAATGGCCCGCTACATCGGTTGGCTGCTCGCAACCGGGCCAATTCAGAGCTATTTGCAAAAGAAAATTCCCGCCGGAGGCCCGTCCGACGCTGAACGCGAAAAAGGCCGCACCCTCCTCTGGGGCGAAGCATCCGACGGTAACGGCAACAAAGTTGAATCGAGACTTCAAGGCCCCGAGGGCTACACCCTTACCGCCATCGCCGCATTAAACATCGCCGAAAAGATCCTCGCCGGCAATTTCACCGCGGGTTATCAAACCCCCGCAAAAGCATACGGCGCCGACCTCGTGCTTGAGATCGATGCCGTGTCGAGACAGGATGTTGTTTAAGATTACGGCGTATCGACGCGTTTTCCTTCGATAAATTTGACTTGTTTGAGCTTGGTGCCGGTCCACTCAAAAAAGTAATTGCCGCATTTTGCATTTTCCTTGTTTAAACCACCACCGGTGAATCCGTTAATGACGGCCATACGGCTGTTGGCCTTGAATATCACAACATCGGGATATTCCGGTTCTTCTTGTTTAGGTGCATCGGAGGGCAATCCGTTTTTGGGCAATTCACAAAATCCTGAGCCTGTTCCGGCAAATTCCTTAGGGAAAAAAACCTTTCCGTTTCTGGCGTCAATTACCGCCCACTGCGAACAATTCGTTCCACAGCCCCAACCGGTCAAGATAAAATGCCCGGCGAAATTCACGCCTTCTTTCGCGGCGTTACGCAGATTGGTGCGAAACATCGATGCGTCTTTGTGGCTTTTTAGGTTGACGGTGACGCTTTTGGTTTTTTCAACCTTTGCCGCGTATTGGGAAAATTTTGGTGGTGTCTGAGCCGAAGCCACGGCCGCAAAAAATGCGACGGACAAGATCAGAACGATAAGATAAATAAATTTATTCATACTATTTTAAGTAAGGCCTCCTTTTTTTGTAAGGAGGGAGTTTTTGGACAATCCTGTTTGCTAACTTTCGGCGTGTAGCCCTCGATAAACCTGTCTTGGGTTTTGGCGGTGTTTCGGCTCAAGACCGATCAAGAATTCTCGGTCAGCCACATAATATCACTGCTATCTTTATCGCGATTCGCGGCTTTCTTATTTGCAAGCAGATCGTTTTTTGATAAAACGAATATCTCAAGGTCCCCGATCGAAACTGCGATCTTATTTTTCCATGCATCGTCGAATGACACGCCGCTGATCCGAGTCATCAAGTCGATACGACGCGGTTCGACGCCTAGTTGGACAACGTTATCACCGGATGTAAAATCTTCGGTCGAAATATTCTCAAGCGGAGCTCCAAATTCGCGTAACGCCCTCATTACTCGCTCCGCATTATTTGGGCTGTTTCGTAAGAAAATGTCTATGTCGCCTGTGGCCCTCGGTCTGCCGTGAGATGCAAGTGCATATGCTCCAACGACGATAAACTCAACTTCGGCGCGTCTTAACGACAACAATATGTCTCTGAAGTCTGGGTTTAACATTGAGATCTTCCTTGAAGGCCCATGCGTCGAGGGTTAGCTGATCTACCATCTCGATCAATTCGCCTGCCGTCTTGTCTTTTAGATCGTCTCTTTTGTCAGATTCTTCTAACGTCGATTTTTTAACCTTTATGTCTCGCATGGGCAATAGATAAAACCGTCGCTAAACGTCCAAATTCTTAACGTCGAGGGCATTGTCTTCGATAAATTTACGCCGCGGTTCGACCTGATCGCCCATTAGCACGGTAAATATGCTGTCGGTCTCGATCGCGTCCTCGATACGCACCTGCAGCATCGTCCGCTTTTCCGGGTCCATCGTGGTTTCCCAAAGCTGTTCGGGGTTCATCTCGCCGAGACCCTTGTAACGCTGGATAGTAAGGTCTTTTTTGGCCATCGCCATGACCTTTTCGAGCAGCTCTTCGCGGGTCGCGAGTGTCTCGCTGCTGCCGTTTTCACCAAGGATGAACGGGCCGGGGAAATCTGTATCAAGCGTGCGTTTTAGCTCGATGGCCTTTTGAAATTCGACATAACTTGCCAGATTCCAGTCGATCTTGACGCCTTGGCCGTTTGGATAGGTGATGTCGATCTCGAGCAATCCGTGCTCGGCGTCGCCCGTCAGTTCGGCGTTAAAACCGGCGTTGATAAGCTTGCCCTCTATCTCGGCCATCATGTCTTGCTCGCCAAATATTTTTCTGAGCCGAACCTGATTTTTGGTCAAAATGCCGTCCTTTCCGGCAAATGCTTCGAGTATCAGACTGACGAGGCCCGCATCGTTGTGCAGACGGCGGGCAAGCCTGGACGAATAATTTTTGAGTTCGGTCGTCTGTTCGAGAGCCTTAGAAAGCTCACGTCCCTCGATCGGACGTGCGTCCGAGCTGATCTGCGAATCGCCCGTCGCCATCCGCATCAGATAGCGAAACATCGCCTTTTCATCCTTGATGTACTCTTCTTTCTTGCCGCGTTTTACTTTGAAAAGCGGCGGTTGGGCGATATAAACATAGCCGTTTTCGAGCAGCTCAGGCATTTGGCGGTAGAAAAATGTCAACAACAGCGTGCGGATGTGGCTGCCGTCGACGTCGGCGTCGGTCATCAGGCAGATCTTGTGATAACGCAATTTTGTTACGTCAAAATCTTCCTTGCCAATGCCGGTGCCAAGCGCCGTTATTAGCGCCTTGATCTCGCCGTGGCCGAGCATCTTATCAAAACGAGCCTTTTCAACGTTGAGGATCTTACCCTTGAGCGGCAAGACAGCCTGATTCTTTCGGTCGCGGCCTTGTTTGGCCGACCCGCCGGCCGAATCTCCCTCGACTATGTAGATCTCTGACAAAGCCGGATCTTTTTCCTGACAATCTGCTAGCTTACCGGGCAGCGTCGATGTGCCAAGCGCCGATTTACGGACGATCTCGCGAGCCTTGCGGGCCGCATCGCGGGCACGTGCAGCATCGACGGCCTTGCCGACGATCTTTTTGGCTACTGCCGGATTTTGTTCGAAAAAGTCTCCTAGTTTTTCATTGAGAAACGATTCGACCGGCCCTTTGACCGGCGAATTGAGCTTACCCTTCGTCTGCCCTTCAAACTGGGGTTGAGGAATTTTGACGCTGATGACAGCGACCAAACCTTCGCGGACATCGTCACCGGTTAGTGCCACTTTGGCATTTTTTACCATGCCTGAGCTTTCCGCGTAGTTATTGATCGTACGCGTGATCGCACCGCGAAAACCCGAAAGGTGCGTACCGCCGTCGACCGTGTTGATATTGTTGGCAAACGAAAAGATCTTTTCGTCGTAGCTGTCGTTATACTGCATCGACACCTCGATCGAGAGATCGTCTGAGATCATCTCAAAATAAAGAGGCTCATCATGCAGCGGGGCTTTATTGCGGTTTAGATGTTTTACAAATTCGGCGATCCCGCCTTTGTAATAAAACTCGTGCGACTTTTCGGGGTCTTCGCGTTCGTCCTTGATATGGATGCGAATGCCTTTATTAAGAAACGCTTTTTCACGAAGCCGTTCCGACAGCTTTTCAAAACTATAGACGGTCGTCTCAAAAATGCTCGAGTCAGGCCGGAAAGTGATCTTGGTGCCGCGTTTTGTTGTCGTGCCTGTCTGTTTCAGAGCACCAACGGGGATGCCCGCCTCAAATTCCATCTCGTGCGTTTTGCGGTCACGCCAGATCTCTAGCCGCAGGTATTCGCTCAAAAAATTAACGCAACTGACGCCTACGCCATGCAGTCCGCCGGAAACCTTATACGAATTTGAGTCAAACTTACCCCCCGCGTGTAGCACGGTCATGACGACCTCAGCCGCGCTGCGCCCCTCTTGCTTGTGAATATCAGTCGGAATGCCGCGTCCGTTGTCGATGACGGTGATCGAATTGTCCATGTGGATGACAACCTCGATCGTGTCGCAAAAACCCGCTAGGGCCTCGTCAACCGAATTATCGACAACCTCGTACACCAGGTGATGCAAACCGATATCGCTCGTCGAGCCGATATACATCGCCGGACGCTTGCGGACCGCGTCGCGGCCCTCTAAAACGGTGATCGAATCAGCACCGTATTCTTGTTTTGCCTTAGCCAATTTTTAAACCTCTGTAACCTTAGATCTTGTCTATTTTTGGAATATGTCGAGCCGCTCAGTAGGTGCGGTTTTGATGGTTCTCACAGATGTAAAATTCCCATGAATCCCAAAGGAAGATTTTACCATTTGTTGGGTATTATAGACAGCCGCCAAAG
This sequence comes from Chloracidobacterium sp., assembly GCA_016706275.1. Lineage (GTDB taxonomy): Bacteria > Acidobacteriota > Blastocatellia > Pyrinomonadales > Pyrinomonadaceae > OLB17. The sequence continues at coordinate 324,568 of JADJJY010000001.1, forward strand.
CCAATAAATAGCTTTATTTTATTGTATTTTGGCCTCACCGGCGGCGACCCTGAAAACGGTCGCGTTGGCGCCAAATCTTTCGACAAAATTGTCCTTTGAGGTAGTAACAAAAAGCTGTGTTTTGCCGTTGAGATATTCGAGCAGTTGGCCGATGCGAGCGTAGTCGAGCTCGGCGTCGATATCGTCGAGGAGAAAGAGCGGATATTCGCCTCGTGTGGCTTCAAAAACAGTGATGTTTGCCAGGAGTAGCAGGAGTAAAGAGCTTCTTTGTTGGCCAGCGGAGCCAAATTTACGCAGATCACGACCGTCAAACTTTATTTCAAGCTCGTCTCGATGTGTGCCGATCAGAGCGTGTCCGGCGACGACCTCTGCCTGAACACGTAACTGGAGCCGTTCGGCGATCAAGGCGGCGTAGTCGGTCATATCGCCTTTTCCTTCGAGTGACGACAGATATTCAACTGAGATCTCTTCGCGGGCAAATAGCTTTTTTTCAAGTACGCCGTTAAGCCGCTCCACAAAGCGGACACGGGCCTTGTGTATCTTGGTCGCGAGCGTAGCCAGTTGCGTATTCCACGGCTCAAGCAGATCCGACGTCTTTTCGAGCGATTGTTCGCTGTCCCGTGCTGTTTGCAGCAAAGCGTTTTTTTGCCGCACTACGCGGTTGTAATCGGTGAAAACCTGTACGAACGGCGGGTGCAGCGACACGATCCCGGCATCGAGAAATCGCCGCCTAGCATCCGGCTGGCCGCGAACGATATCCAGTTCATCTGCATTGAATACGACCGCGTGAAGCTGCCCCAGATAGCTTTGCACCGTCTCTTTCTTATCGTTTATCGAAAGCGTTTTGATGTTGCCTTGGATCACCACCCGCAACTCGCGCTTGATCTCGGGCGATTCGCGAACCTCACCGCGAATAAACGCGCTAGCCTCACCAAAATTGATCGCCTCTTGCAGCTTTGTCGTCCGAAACGACCGGGCCGACGCCAAGACCGCAATCGCTTCTAGCCAGTTCGTCTTGCCCTGGCCGTTTTCACCAACAAGGATATTTAGTCCGTTGCCGCACTTAATACCGCCGCGTAAATTGCGAAAATTTTCGGCTGCGATCGTCTCGAGAAACATTTTGTGATTCTAACATGCCCGGCACTGCGGGACGGACGGACGTTTTTTTATTTCTATTTCGACTTTTCTGGATGTATAATCCATTAGCAGTTTATTTAAAGTAGGAGTGTTCAACATTCTTAAACCGATAGATTGCTTCCCGCCCGAAACGATGAGAATTTTAACGATCACATTTCTTACGCTTATTCTTGCCTCATCTGCATTTGCGCAGAGCAATCTAAAAGTCGGATCGCCCGCACCTGCCTTTACCGGAGTTACGCTCGCCGGTTCGGATTTTGATCTTAATCAACTTCGAGGCAGTGTTGTCGTTATTACATTTTGGTCAACGCGTTGTGAGATTTGCCACGTCGAATTTCCCAAACTCAACCGCTTGATCAAGGGATATGAAGGTAAAAAGGTCGTTTTTCTATCACTCACAACGGAGAATGAAGAAAAGATCGAGGCGTACCTTAAAAAGAACCCGCTCGAAACGCAGATACTGCCAAATAGTTTTGGCGTCTTGCTGCAATATGCCGACCGGGACAAAAACGGAAATCTCGACATGGGCTATCCGTCATATTATGTCGTAAATGATGCCGGCAATATCGAGTTTCGATCGAGCGGATATGACAAAACTACGGCTCTTAACTCGGCCCTAACCCGCCTCCTTTCCAAGTAACCACCATTCCAAATTCTTGACATACGACTCATTTACCACTAAAAGTGGTGTATGAGGTATATTTACGCCCTGATCGCCCTCCTAATTTTCGCGTTTTCTATGTCGGCGCAAAATCAGATCGGAGCAAGCCCTTCATTTGCGGCGCTTGATTTGGCCGGGCAAAAGATCGATACCACAGAGTTCCGGGGAAAGGTAATCGTCCTTAATCTGTGGTTTATAAGTTGCCCTAACTGTGTCGAAGAGGTCAAAATTCTCAACGCTCTCGTTGATCAGTACAAAGACAATAAAAATGTCGTATTTTTAGGAGTTGCCGCCAGCCGAAAACCCGACCTCGAAAAATTTCTCGTCAAAAATCCTTTCAAATATCGTGTAATACCAAACGGTTCGATGATAATCATCAGCAAATTTGGTGATCCCGGAAAAAACGGCGAACTAAGCGTTCCATTCCCGATGCATTACGTTCTAGACCGCGACGGTAAGATAGTTGCCAAGGCTCAGGGCATTAAAGGTATCGAAGCGGTAAAGGCCGAGTTGGCAACGCAGTTTGTAAAAAGCGGCGGTACTGACTAATTCGAGATTTGTCTAACTCGGCAGCTTACAGTATATTTTTAGATTGTCCGCTTCGTGCGGAGAGGTAGCCTAATTGGTAAGGCAGTAGTCTTGAAAACTACCGCGCGTAAGCGCTTGCAGGTTCGAGTCCTGTCCTCTCCGCCATTTATTTCTTTTACTAAAATCTCATCCAAATAATTTTCCTTGCTTTCAATTTCACTTTTGTTATAGCCTAAGTGCATACTGAATGACGGTTCATTCATAAGTACAAGTATGCCAAAACCAGCCAGACACGGCTCTGCGGTTCGCGCCGTTGTTACCGACAAACGTGAGGCAATTTTGCGTGCGGCGATCAAGGTGTTTGCCGGAAAGGGCTATTTTAACTCCAAGGTGGCTGACATCGCCGGCGAGGCAGGCATCGCGGACGGCACAGTCTATCTATATTTTAAGAGTAAGGACGAGATCCTGCATTCGATCTTTGACCGTGCGATGGCCGAGTTTATCGCCGAAGGTAAAAAAGAACTTGCCGAGATCGCCGACCCTGTCGGAAAGTTGACCCGCATTGCAGAGCTGCATCTCGAACGCCTCGGGGCCGACCGCGACATGGCGATCGTTTTTCAGGTCGAACTTCGGGGGTCGACAAAATTCATGCAGGAATTTTCGGCTGCAGGTTTTGGTGAGTATCTCGACATTATCCGAAAGACGATCGAGGATGGACAAAACGAAGGGGTTTTTCGCAAAGAGGTCAAACCGGTCGTAGCCGCCAAGATCCTCTACGGTGCTCTCGACGAGATGGTGACAAACTGGGTGCTTTCAAAAAAAGCATATCCATTGCCGCCGATGGCGGGCGAGGTATTGAGCATTTTCTTTGGAGGCATGTCGTGTAAATGATAACCGAAGCCGGAAATCTGATAGACACCCGTCGAAACACGCTTGGCCGGGGTGTGCCGTTGATGGATAACGAGCCGCAGACTTTGCCGCAGCTATTCCGGCGTTCGGTCACTGAGTACGGCTTGCCCGACGCATTAAATCACAAAGACGGCGATGAATGGCGATCGATCTCATCTGCCAAGATGGTCGAACGAGCGGAGAATATCGCTCTAGGCCTGTATTCGCTCGGCCTTCGCAAAGGTGATCGTGCGGCGATCCTAGCCCCAAACTCACCCGAATGGACATTATCAGACGCCGGATGCCAGTTTGCCGGCGTGGTCGATGTGCCCATCTACACAACACTCTCGCCGGACACCGTTCGTTACATCATCGATGACTCGGCCGCACGTGTATTCTTTCTCAAAGACGCAGATGCGTACAAGCGTCTGCTACCAGCGTTAGAGAGTTGCAGCTCGATCGATAAATTTGTCCTTTTTGACGGCGGGATTGACGCCAACAATGTTGTCTCGTTAGAGAGTCTAGAATCAGATGGAGCAGATCTTAGAGATACGCATCATTCTCTTTTACAAGAATTGGCCGACGCCATCGATCCGCAGGATATCGCGACGCTGATCTACACCAGCGGGACTACCGGCGAGCCAAAGGGCGTGATGCTAACGCACGCCAATCTGATCTCAAACGTCATCGATGCGAGTGAACGATTTGTCTTCACAGGCGTGGATATCTCGTTATCGGTTCTGCCGCTTTCTCACGTTTTCGAACGCACAGGGATGTACGTCTACATCATGTACGGAATGCGGGTCTTTTACGCCGAATCGATCGAAAAAGTGCCTGAGAATCTGAAAGAGGTGCGTCCGACGGTGTTTATCGGGGTGCCGCGTATATTCGAAAAGGTTTTCGAACGTGCCCGTCTCAAAGCGACACAGTCAGGCCGCATCAATGAGCTGATCTTTGATTGGGCGATAGATATTGCTAAGGAATTTGCGGCGTTAAAAGAATCTGGCCAGCCGATACCAATGGCATTGACCGCAAAACACGGTGTAGCGGACAAGATCGTCTATTCAAAATTGCGTGACTTTTTTGGCGGAAATCTGCGGTTTTGCATCACCGGCGGTGCAGCACTGCCGGACGAAATATATCTGATATTTACCGGTGCAGGTATCTCGATAATGCAGGGCTATGGGCTGACGGAAACGTCGCCTGTGATCTCATCTAATAATCCTACTGCTGTACGGGTCGGCACAGTCGGCAGACCAATTCGAAATGTTGAGGTTCGAATCGCCGAAGATGGCGAGATCGAGGTCAGCGGTCCCGGCGTGATGGCCGGCTATTATCACAAGGAAGACGCTACACGCGAAGCTTTTACTGATGATGGCTGGTTTAAGACGGGCGATATCGGCACGGTGGACGGCGACGGATATTTAAAGATAACGGACCGAAAAAAGGAGCTTTTCAAAACATCCGGCGGTAAGTACATCGCTCCGTCACCGATCGAACAAATGATCCGGTCGTCGCGGTTCGTCAATCAAGCCGTTTTGGTTGGCAACGAGCGGAAATTTCCGGCTGCGCTTATCGTGCCCAACTTTGAAATGCTCGAATCATACGCAAATCTCAAAGAACTAGATATCAAAACGCCAGCAGAATTTTGCAGCCACCCGCGGATCATAGATCTGTTTCAACGGCAGATCGAATCCCATACCATCGGGCTCGCCCAGTATGAAAAGGTAAAAAAATTCGCCCTTCTTGACCATGAACTTACGGTCGAGAACGGCGAACTTACTCCTACTCTGAAAACAAAACGACGGGTCGTTGACGAAAAATATAGCGATATAATTGACAGCCTTTATCTATAGGGTGTTAGTACATCACACGATACCCAATGCCATTGGTAACGCTGCTGATTGCGCTCTTACCAGTTCCGATGGCCAGATCCAGCAAAACCTTGCCGATACTATCTTTCGCTTTATCAACCACCACGACATCGTAGGGCTCAAGCATGATGTCTTTTTGTTTCCCGGTCCTTATCAGATCATAATTAGCACTGATCGTTTCCGGCGAATCTGAGTTTATTTTACGTCGGTATACTTTAATATCCTTGGTTTTAGCCTCGCGTTTAGGGCCGCCCAGTTTTGAGATAGCATCAAAAAGCGAAAGTCCGCCCTCTTTGATCAGGACCGCTTGCGGGTTAGCAACTTCTCCCGTGACGTACACCGGTGACGCCTTTTCTACTAGAATGACGTCACCGGGATAAATGACCGGGTTCGAAGAGTCTTTGCCGAGTTTTACATTACTCAGGGTGAACATTTTTGACGGCACGTCAGACGGATCGGTTGTGTCGGGTTTCCAGTTGCTATCCTCATAATCTTCAGTGCAGATTGGCGGCTGAGTACGAAAAATACGAACATTTCCGCCGGCATCCTCGGTGGGCCCGCCGGAAAAGGAGATCACTTCCATCAGCGTCACTTTGCGCATCAGCATTACCTGCGAAGGGGTACGCACCTCACCATAGACAGTTGCCGGCGGCTTGCTCTTTCTATCAGTAACTCTAAGACTTAGCTGCGGAGACTTTAAATATTTTTCAAGTATCCTGGTGACCTCGGATTTAAGCTCCGCTTCTGTCTTGCATTTTGCGATCAATATCTTGTCAAGGACGAGAAACTTGCCATCCTCATTGACAGTAGTGATAAAGTCAAAATCCGGTTCTCCCTGCACTTTCACAGTTATCTCATCCCCGGGCCCGAGCAAATAGCCTTTGGCAGAGGAGAGTTGTGGCGGGAGATCCTGCGAATTGATCGAACTAAAAACAAATAGGGAAATTATGACGGCAAATAGAAACTTCAATTTCATGATAGGACCTCAAACTGTCTTGTAAACAAGGAGTTTAACGCATACGGACGCGCATTTACAACCTTTTTGGTTCTCAGAGATGGCGCGAACTTTGATGTTCGAATTCCACAACTGGTTTTCCGCTGATTGGTTTTCGGCGTTGACAGTAGCGACAGCCTCGCTGTAATTTCAAGAAATGAGCCAACCATTGATCTCAAAAAACCGCATCTCGCGAAAAGCCGCGAGCTTTACCGAATCGGTCATCCGCGAGATGACGCGTGAAGCGATGAAATACGGGGCGGTCAATCTCGGCCAGGGGTTTCCGGATTTTGCCGCACCCGAGGACATCAAGCAAAAAGCTATGGAGGCGATCGCCGCTGACCATAATCAATACGCGATAACGTGGGGCGTTAAGGATTTTCGTGACGCCATCGCCAAAAAGACGATGTGGTATCTTGGCCTCGATATCGATCCGGAAACGGAGATAACCGTAACGTGCGGCTCGACCGAGGGGATGATCGCCGCGATGATGGCGACCGTCGACCCGACCGAAGAGGTCATTGTTTTTGAGCCTTTTTACGAAAACTACGCGCCAGACGCCATATTATCCGACGCGACCCCGAGGCATGTCCCACTTTACCGCACCGATAACGGCTTTATTTTTGACCGCGAAGAGCTGCGTGCTGCCTTTAACGACAGGACCAAGGCGATCATCATTTGCAATCCAAACAATCCCACGGGGAAGGTTTTTACCCGCGATGAGCTCGAATTTATTGCCGAGCTGTGTAAAGAATTTGACGCTCTTGTTTTCACCGACGAGATATACGAACACATAATTTACACCGGCCACGCAGACGATGACCCGTTTGAGCATATTTGCATGGCGAATATCGAAGGAATGCGCGAACGCACCGTTGTCGTTAATTCGCTGTCAAAAACTTACTCCGTAACCGGCTGGCGAGTCGGGTATTGCATTGCCCCGCCGGATATCACCGCTGCGATCCGTAAAGTGCACGATTTTCTGACCGTCGGAGCTGCCAACCCGCTCCAACACGCCGGGGCGTATGCCATGAGCCTGCCGCCTAGCTATTACGACGCTCTCCAAAGCGAATATCAGCGTAAGCGTGATTTTATCGTGCCTGCACTCAAAGCCGCCGGATTTAAATGCGACTTTCCCGACGGGGCGTATTATGTGATGTGCGATATCTCAGATTTTGGCTTTGCAAACGATATCGAATTTACAAAACATCTCATCCGCGAGATCGGCGTCGCAGTTGTTCCCGGATCTTCGTTCTATCATGACGCTACGCTTGGCTCGCAGTTGGTGCGGTTTTGTTTTTGTAAAAAAGACGAAACGCTTGAGGCCGCAGCCGAAAGGCTCGGGAAATTGGAACGAGGATAAGGAATTTTCTAAATCAGTCGAAAGTCCGGATTGCTCTTTTTCCGCCAGATAAACCCGTCCAGCACATAATGCGTGATCTGCGGCAGGGCGAGCAGCGGGGCGACGAACATACGGATATTTCGCGACCATTCCCAATCGCCGCCAAAAAGCCACTGCTTTTCATGCCAGATGCCGCGATGCCAAAAAAGCTCTTCGAAATATGCGAGGGCCCATAGAGTTGCGAGAAATACGAGCCAATTTGAGGTGAGCGATTTATATACCTTTCCGGTCGTTTCGCGACGAACCCGGGCATAAACGTATATCAACGCAAAATACGGAACGCCGTGGATGATGACGTTAGTCACCGTAAACGCGTAGTCCGAATTAAAATAGACGATGCCGACATACCAGCAGATCGCGGTCGTCGCAACGACGATGTCTTTGCCGATATTGAGAAAGCCGGTCGTGAAATATTTATAGATCGATTTTGCAAAATACGCGGTCAGGGCGAGCACATAGACGGGAAACAAAACAGTCTCGACAATCACCGGCAGCGAAATAAAATCGTTTTGGACAAACCATTCGAAATTTCGCGGCAGACGCGTCATCCAAAAAGCTATCGGATAAACGCTCGCGAGATAGACCGCAAACGCATCCATCCACCACGTCCAACGGCCCGTCTCTCCCAGCTTGCGTCGGTATAAAGCCACCCAGCCGTATTGCTGGCGGATAAAGTGAAATACGGCAACGGCCGCCAAAGCCTTCCAAAAAACAAGCTCGCCCTCGGAGTAGAGCGCCACCCCGATCGCATACCCAAAAACCGGCACCAGCAAATAAAGCCAAAACCGCCGCTTAAATTCCGCCGTATCGAAATAGACCCTGAATGACGTCGACCACACATGGGCGACATCGATAAATAACACTGCCATTATCCAAGTCCATTCCGGCGAATCGCCGTTTAGCACCCCAAACTGCGCACCAACCGCAAGCAGCAACAGGGACACAGCCGCGCTTCCCAAAAAGACCGACAGATCGATCGATCGGGAAAATAGCCAGTAGTTTGGTTTTGATAAGCTACCGTCCATGACCTAAGATCTCAACCGCCGCGCGCAGTCCATGATAAAACGCTTCTTCAAACAATGCGATGCCACTTAGATCCGTGTGGGCGAAATGGATATTGCGATATGGCTTTTCTGCCTTTTCACGGATGCCGCTCCAGATAAAATTCGGCCGGGGCGAGATCATCGCATGGCCCCAACGCATTATGTCGATACGTTGTGTTAGCTCGTAAATGTCAGGATGCGCTCGGGATAGATCTGTCAGGCATACATCGGCAAGCTGTTTCCAGTCATAATTAAAGAGCGTCGTGCGGCCATTCGGGTCTTCGCACATCGGGTAATAATATGTCAGCACCGTCGAGCCATAGTCGATCCCCTTTTGATGCGTCGCGGTCACATACCCAAGCGACTGGCTTTCATAGAGCACGTTGTCCCACGAAAGCGGAAAATCCTTTGCAAAACGAGCCTTTGGCCGGTCTTTTAAGAAAAGATTGGCGACAAACCATGCGTTATGCTGAAATTCATTTGCCGCAAACGGCGGGTCGTCGCGAAACCCGCGTATCACGTACGGTGCCGTGAACATCGGTGACGCATAGATCACTTTGTCGCAGTGAATTCCCCGCAATTCTTTACCGTCGAGGCATATCACATCGACGCCTTTGTCGGTCGGCACGACCGAGACAACGATCTGCCCCTTTCGAACATTATCCCTGACCTTTTCAAAAAAGTGATTGACGAACTGTCCATTGCCTTCGGGACAGGTGATAAACGGCTGCGACTCGACGCCGCTTTTTCGTACACGCGAGCAAAAATAAAACAGCCCGACCCACGCCGACGCCTGATCGGCCTTTAACCCGTAATCGTCCCGCGTCGCGTAGTCGCAATACCAGAGCAGCCGTTCGGACGTAAAACCATTTTGCTGCAGCCAATCAGCAAACGATATCTTATCGAGGCCCGTAACCTGAGCATCGTCCGAGCAATTGGCGAGCGGCACAGCAAACGCCCGTCTGCCTTTTGCGTCACGCCAATTGACCCATGAATCAACCTGCTTTTGAAATTCGGCAAACTGACGCTTGTCCTCGTCACTCGCACCGACTGCTAGATAAAGCCCCTCATACCAGCGGCCTTTATAAAAGACACGCTCCTCAGGCTCACGACAGAGAAATTGCTCTTTGACGATCACCTCGCCACTCGCATCGCGGCCTTCAAGCAGCGACATCTCTTCGAGCAAAGAGATAAGCTCTGTGTTCTCCTGAAACGGGACCGGCAGGTAATGAGCTCCCCACGGATAACCAACAGGCTCACCCTTGCCGCTAGCCGATGTCCCACCGACCTCTTTTTCAAGTTCGAGCAAGACAAAATCGTTAAAGCCTTGTTTTTTTAACTTCCACGCCGCCGAGAGTCCGGCGATGCCGCCGCCGATGATCGCAACCTTTTTGCTTTCCCAATTATCGGGCGGAACATCAAAGGTGCGGTTTTCCCGCAAGATATGCCCAAGCGTCGCCGATTGCCCAACGATCTGACCCTCAGGAAACGGGCGAGATTCACCGCTCCGGCACGCGTTCATCGCAAACGGTGCGCCTAGGAATATGGTCAACAATTCGCGGCGGGTAAGACTTATCATTGCTCAAACCGCCGCCACTCGGTTTCGTAATATCTGACCAATGCCTGGTTATCGAGACGGTTTATTTCGAGCTCTATGTCGGGCTTTGATGTATCGGCAGGAAATTCGAATAGCGATGCAAAAGTCTCGTTGTTTAGGAACCGCAGCTCGACGTTTGTTGGCGGTTTTGCCGGTTTGTCAAAGGGCTGCAATTTTGCGAGAGCAAATCCCCAGATGCCAAAGCTCGGTACCGTCGTTTGATAAGGCTTAACGGTATAACCGCTCGATTCGAGGGTTTTCATCACGCACCAAAACGAGTTTCTGGCGATCAGCGGCGATGTTGTTTGAATAACGACAGACGAATCAGGTTTAAGTTTTTGTTTGAGCAAATTGTAAAAACGTGTCGAGTACAGCTTACCCAATGCAAAATTGTTCGGATCCGGAAAATCGATAATAGCGATATCAAACGGCTCGGCCTGTACGGCGTCAAGCCAGACAAAAGCATCGCCGTTGGTAACATGTACCCGCGGGTCGCTAAATGAATGCTTGTTTAGTTCACCCAGAGCCGGAACAGCGCTCGACACTTTGGTCATATCGGGGTCGAGGTCGACAAGCTGGATAAATTCGACCGAATTGTATTTCTCGATCTCACGCAAGGCAAGCCCGTCGCCGCCGCCGAGTACTAAAACGCGTTTTACGTCACCTTGAAAAGCAGCAAATGCCGGATGGACAAGAGCTTCGTGATAGCGGTATTCGTCAAAAGAATTGAACTGCAGATTGCCGTTGAGAAACAGCGCATAGCCGGTCTTTCCTTTTGTGACGACAATACGTTGATACGGCGAGCTTTTTGTATAAATGATGTTATCGACAAACAGAGCGTCCTCGGCGAGCGTTGTCAGGCGGTCGGCTTTGATCAGTGCAATGGCGAGCAACGCTAGAACGATCACGCCCTTGACGCGCAGGATCATGGCTTTACGTTTGGTGATAAGCGGTTCGAGCAGCCAGGTCGCCCAGACACCGACGGCAGCATTGAGCATCCCGAACAGCAGCGAGGTTCGGTTAAGCCCAAGTTTAGGCACCAAAAAGATGGGAAAAAGCAGCGACGCGACGAGTGCTCCGACATAATCGAGTGCGAGTACGCGAGAGACAAGCTCTTTGAAATCGAGCTTGTCCTGCAGAATTCGCATCAATAGCGGTATTTCGAGCCCAACGAGCGTGCCGATGATAAAAACCATCGAATAGAGAATAATGCCAAAATACGTGACGTAGGCAAAAGTGAGAAACAGGAGCGGAGCCGAAAATCCGCCGATCACCGCAACCGCAAGCTCGATATCGATGAATTTCTCAGCGATGTTCTTATCGATAAATCGCGACAGATACGAACCGACACCCATCGCAAATAGATAGACGCCGATGATAAACGAAAATTGGGTTACCGAGTCGCCGAGAACGTAGGATGACACCGTCGCAGCGAGCAGCTCATAGATCAGGCCGCAAGTCGCAATGATGATGACGTTAAGAAAAAGTAACGGAGTGCTTTTCATGCAGGGGAATCAAACAGGATAAACAGGATGAACGGGATTGGTAGAACATCCCGTCTATCCAGTCCATCCCAATCGAATCCCGATCTTAACCATTGATCGCGGACGCGATTATGATCGCGATACCTATGATCAATGCGCCAATAATGATAGCAAGCGCCGTGTTTTGGTCTTCTTCGATCTCTTTTTTCACTGAGAACGGAGCAACCAAAACGACTATTGCGAACGCAATGGCAAACACGACCAAACCGATCGCGACAAATATGACCGTTGTCGCCATCGTCGGCAACAGTTCTTCCATCTTTACGATCATGCCCAACATCGGGGCAATTGAAGCAAGACTAAGCATTATTTTCCTCCACGAAATCCTGAATAAAAGAATGGCGTACCCAGACGCGAATTTTTGCCGGAATTAGCAAGCTCCCAACCAAACCACGATGCAGCCCCGTAAAAACCCAGGACGCCGATGCCAAAGACCAAATATAGTTTTTTCAACATAACAAACTCCTATTCCGAATCATCAGAACCGCCGCTCGTGCTGAACATACTGTCTTTCCACCTGCCGGATTCAAATGTGATCTTTCTAATAAGTCCGAGGATCGGAACGATAAGTAAAACGATCAATGCACAAAAGAAATTAACGCCGCGGTTGACGTTTTGCTCGACCTTGACCGAGACCGGCATCTGAGTTTGCCAATTTTGCCACGTCCCCTCGACCCGGAGCGTGTATTTGCCCGCAGGTAGCGACGATAATGTCGCGTCCGTCGATTTACCGCCCTCGGTCCATGCACCGTCGCTGTCGCTGCCGCTGTAATATTCGACCGGGACATTTACAGACTCGACCTCTTGGCTTTGATCGTTGATGAGATCAATATCTAGGTCGGCCCATGAATTATCGACTTGGGCTCCCGCGGTGATACGGACGTTGCTGTTCGCCTTTACGTCGAATGTTTGGCTAAACACTGCCTGAGCCGTAGTCGCATTTGTCATCGGCGGTAGCACGACCTCTTGATTGAGCGCCGTCTTGGTGATCCCGCTAAAAGGGATCATAAAGATGGCGACGACAAACAGAAGCAAAAGCGGCAGAGCTCCCCAAGTGTAATAAAAGCGGCCGGTAAATGGTTGGTTTGGCCCGACGCCCCACGGTTTTGGTAGGCCAGTGATGCCAAACGCCTTTTCGACCTCTTCGTTGGTCATGTAGGTGCCGACCGACCAATTGATCTCATTAGCCGTCGATTCGCGTGATAGCATCATCGGAGCTGCCACATAATCTGCAGCCCAAACCTTTTCTCCCTGTTCGACGCGCCAGTAAAATTCGCCTTTAACGTATTCAACGGTGGCTTCTGCGTTTTGAAAGATCTTAAATTTGCTGCCGTTGTAATCAACCGTGGCTCCCGCCGCAAATACATTGTCGGTCGCGACATCCGCCGGATTGACCGGTTCGACAAAATTCCAATGATTGTCGGAATGAACCAGCCAGCGAAATCCGATCATCGGGTTGTAGAGCAGATATTCGTGCCAGTAATAGTGGATCCCGTCAAACAAAACGCTGCGAACAACGGCACCGATTATCTTAAATTTTACATCGCCGGGGAACGTTCCCTCGGCACCGATCGGAGCAACAAATTCTGGCTGGCTTGTCGGCGGGTTGAGCGTTTTTAGGTAAGAAAGATTGCCCTGATTTACATCGAGCAGCGAATCGCAGTTTGGACATACGACACGCTCCGTCTTGTCCGGAGCTAGCAATTCGAGCGGCCCGCCGCAGTTGGGACAGCCCATTCCCGCTGCCGACACGCGTCGTGCCTCACGCTGGACAGGCTTTGCATCGCCGAGTCCGATCTCGTCAAGTGTCACCTGCGTCCCGACAAAGACCCACGGCGGGTCCATGCTGTAATCGATCGTCGCGAAGGCATTGTTTTTGCCGGCAAGATCCGCATACTCAAACTGTTCGCCTGGAGTGAGTTTGTAAGGTATTTCTCCATCAGCCGCGACCGACGTCCCCTTGCCTTTTTCCTGCACCATCAGCGGCGATGGGCTTGGTATCTCGGGTATCGTCTGGCCGAGCTGCAAGCCGGCATATGACGGGAGCTCGGTACCCTGCGGCAGAGGCTGATAAAACGTTAGATAAAAGCGGCCTTGGGCCTCGGCAAGCCAACCGACCCAGCCGTTTGAAAATGTCGCGTACCACTCGTCCCAAGATCCACCAAGTTCATGTTTTAACTGAGCACGGCCAGTTAACTCAAACTTTGTATCTTTGAATGTGCCTTTTAGGCCAAGCTTTAGCGGAGATTCCGATTCGGCGATCTCGGCAACTTTGCCCAGATCTTCTAAACCGCGATCTGTCCGGGCAACCGCAGAGCGACAGTAAGGGCAAACAAGGACAATGGTCGAACCTGCTTTAAATTCGATCTGGGCTCCGCATGACGGACAATTTGCCTGCAAGACGCTCATTGCTCACCTCCGGCAGTTTCAAATTTCAAGTCCGTGATCTGAGCTTCGCCGCGTTCGATCTTGGTGACGGTTACTTTTTGTGCGCCGATCGAATTTTTGAGATTCGTTTCCCAATCCCATTCCGGCCGGGTGCGGCAGCAATAAAGATTAAATGTCGCGGTGCTGTGTTCGGGATAGGTGTGGCACGCGAGATGTGATTCCGTTAGCGCGATCAGGCCGGTGACGCCGCCCTCGCCTTCAAATTTGTGCCAAACCGAACCGATCGGGCGCAATCCGAGTTCGGCGATCACATTTGAAAGGATCGTCCTGATCGCATTTTCGTCGCGCAGCATTGCCTCGTCGCAACCCGTCGCTTCGATCAGCCATTCAGTTCCTACGATCATAGGGTTAGATCCAAAAAAACTATACGCAAATTATGAATGCAAAGTTTGGAACTGCATTCTACACAACCGCGTTATAATGCAAGGACTAGAGAAGTATGTCGAACAAAACTATAGCTAAATTTTTTGCATTTGTCATACCTTTAGCCTCGATCTGTTTTCTTTTTTCGAATTGCGCGATTGTTCCGTCAAACGAACGTGAGCGTGAAGCAAATTCTCCGTTTGATCCGCCCAAGGTGATCGGCACCATAAAATCGCCCGATATCACCGAAAGCAGCGGTATCGCGGCGTCGCGTTGTCAGAATAATGTCCTGTGGACGCATAACGATTCGGGTGACGAAGCATTTATTTTTGCACTAAATATGACCGGCGAGAACCTCGGAACGTGGAAAGTACAAAATGCCCAAAACATCGACTGGGAAGATATCGCCGCGTACAAAGACAAAAGTGGCAAGTGCTTTCTATACATCGGCGAGATCGGCGATAACCGCGCTAAACGCCCGGAACACCCTGTTTATCGAATCTCCGAGCCGGTCATTAAGGCATCAGATGCTGCTTCAAACCGCAAAGCCCCGCTTTTGACCGAAAACGCCGAGGTTCTGCATTTTACCTACCCAGATTTTAATCAGGATGCCGAAACTTTAATGGTCCACCCGAAAACCGGAGATATCTATATCGTTACCAAACGCGTAAGCGGCCCGGCCGGTGTTTATCGCCTACGTTCTGACTTTGGCAGCGAAGATGTAGCCAAAGCTGAGAAAATAGCTGAGATCTCGGTTCCGGCGATACCAAATGGTTTTGTGACTGGTGGTGACATTTCTCCGGATGGCCGTCATGTGGTGATATGCGATTACACACGCGCTTATGAGTGGACGCTGGTTGACGGCGATACAAATTTTGCCAATATTTGGTCACAAGAGCCTGCCTCGATCGATTTAGGTAAACGAACTATAGGCGAGGCTGTTTCCTACAACGTCGACGGCACCGCAATCTTTGCAACCAGCGAAAAAAAGAACTCACCGCTTATCGAGGCAAAACGCAGAAATTAAAAAACGCCGTACTTTTGACAGCACGGCGTTTCCAAATATCCACGTGTTCAGGCCTTATGGCGTGATCGTAAATTTACCTTTATTTTCTATCACCTGCTGCCCTTCGGTGCGAACACGATCTTTGATCAAAACCTTGATCTCATAATCCCCCGGGGTCATTCCGGCTGTCGGCAAGAGTCTGGCAAGTGTCAAACGTTGCCCTGAATCACTCATTCCGCCCCAATCTTCGGTTTGACGCAGCAGTTCCTTGCCGTCTTTTGTCAAAATATATTGCACATCGACTGCGGGTCTGAGTGTTGTTTGGTCGATCTCAGAGTTATATACCTGCAAATATATGCCGACTTCTTGGCCCTGTTTATACAAACCAGACAGGTTTGGTATCACCTTTGTGTTGCCGATGACAAACATTTGACCGATATCGCGATCGGTCGTGGTTCTCAGTTTTGAGGTCAGGACCATTGTAGACGTTGATAGTTTTTTGTCGTCATAGCGGGGAACGACAAACCCCATATTAACAATGCCTTTGTTGCCAGTTTTAACGTCGCGAACTACAACATCGACTTTATAGGTTCCCGGCGTAAGGGCGATAGCTTTTTGGTAGACAGATTTTCTATCGCGCATTTCCGACAGTTCACTAGCCGTTGCATTTGCCGTGACGGAATCTTCAAAAATGCCGGATCTTTTGCCAGAAACGGCAGTAATACGGCCAAAGACGTTCATTTTAGCTGTTAGCAATCCGCCTGCATCTTCAAATGAGAGTTCTTTGTTATTTGTCTGGATCGTAAATGTAGTGATCACTCGATCGTCGGATTGACGAAAATAATCAACCCGTACATCAAAGAGCAACGGGTCTTTGTCGAGTACTGATCCAGAGTCACCGCCGGCAATTCCCTGTAGATCGCTAAACTTTACTGCTGGTGGCCTTTGCAGGCCAGACATTATTTCTAACCTACGGAACGGGGAATCCTGCTCACGCATGTAATTTGTAGCCATACCGCCTCCGGTTCCGTTGACTCGGTCGGCTTTATTCGTGAGTCCAAGCTGTTCTGATGCCGTTAGGCCAGCCCCCGGCACCATACGCAATGCATCTTTTTCACTGGCGTTTTGAGCCATACGATACTCGCCTGTGCCGGAAGGGTCAACAAACTCTATCTCGAGTCCGTCGCCTACGCCTTCCAAATGACGATAAAACCAAGTCTCAAACGGGTATGTCGTTGTCGAACCCCCACCCTCATAGCTAGGACGGTCGTATGCTCCGCCGGCAGGACGACTTTCGACCGAATCGGGTTTGCCCCAGGCGATATACACGCGCCCACGGTCAGTTTTCCATCCCGGTATGCCTGAGGTAAACTTTTCATTTGCGTAAGCGATCCGTTCGTAATACTCTTCGCGATATTCGTTTTCTTCTGTATCGGGATCCGGATCACGCCTGCGCCAAAAACTTTCGATAAAGTTCTCACGTTCTTCGTCAGTTGCAAGAGCCTTAAAGGCCTTTCGCTCTTCATTGGTGATGATGTATGCCACATCATTTTCAAGCCATTTCTTGTAGGCCTGTTTCAACTCGGGCTTAACATTGCGCGGATTGTCGTTTGGGTCGCCGGATTTAGTTTTGTCCGGCGGTTGGGCCAATAGTACGCCGGCGGTTAGGCAAAGCATAAAAGCCGCAAGCAATGTGATCTGAAAATTTCTAACTCTCAACATAACGGTAAAACTCCATCTTTTGCGTAGCACTCAGGGCCGCATATCCACACGTTTTCGTAACCTTATGATTCTAAGCGCTAAACCCTACTATTTCAAGATGCAAAATGGGTCGTTTCAGGTTGCTTTTAGTCAAGTGCCGCGGCCTCAGCATCACTCTGACGTTTCTTGCCAAAAAACCATGCGATGAAAATTGATATGACATACAATCCCATCATCGGAGTCGCAAAAAGCATCATGTTAGGTATGTCACCGGTCGGCGAAACAACCGCTGCTACTATCAAAATGACAACCAGCGAAATTTTCCAGCTTCTAACAAGTAATCCCGCCGAAACGATCCCGATCCGTGCCAATACATAGGTAATTGCCGGCATCTGAAAGATCAATCCCATCGCAAGCATTATTATTGTTATGAGGTCTAGATAATCGCTCGCTCGCAGCAGTAATTGAAATTCGCCCTGCCCAAGATTTAGCAAGTAATTTGCCGCAGGTGGAAACAGAATGTAATACGCAAAGGCCGCTCCGATAACAAACGATACGGTCGACAACCCTATAAACGGCGTTACATACGAACGCTCATGTTTATACAGTGCGGGCGAGATAAACATCCATATCTGCCATAAAAGCAAAGGTATCGAAAACGCGATCGCCGAATACATCGACACCGTCACATACATTGTGAACTGCTCCTGCGCAGTGGTGACGATCATCCTTTCGTCGGCATTTGGTTCGCTTTTCGCAAGCTCTTCAAACTTGATCGGCAACCGGACGCCTTTAGGAACGATGGCATTACTCGTTATTAAGGGTTCAGTTGTAAACAATCCCAGCTTACCTTCGGAATCTTTTGCTACCTCCGCAAGAACAGATGCACCAGGCGAAACGACGGTTGAACCAAGGTTCGTCGGCTTATCAAAAATATAACGTCCGCTGTCACCGACTTTTAGCTCTTCTAGCGGTAGGATTCGCTCCTGGCCGGTAATGCCGGTTTGTGGTAATTCGTTTCGGGCTGCTTCGGAAAGGGCTTTTCTAATGGGGACGCTGAGAAATTGATATATCTTGCCTGACAAAAACCAACAGCCAGTAAACGCTATAACGATAATAATTACAGAGGTTACTAGCCGTTTGCGCAACTCGTCCAGATGTTCGAGAAACGACATCTGTCCGCCCGGTTCAAGCTCTTTTTCCAGTTCTTCCATTCGGCGCTAAAGCCAAGTCTTTTTATCGTTTGTGGTTTCGACGGTCTCGAGCTTTTCGGTGGTTTCAGTACTGTCCGCTTTGGCTTTTAATTCTTCAAACTTTGCCGGATCCATTTCTTTTATTTGCGGTGCGTTTGGAGCAGCGTCTTTGGTCGCAACATCGATCGATTCAGTTCTGGCGACAGGTTGTTCGGCTTCGAGAGCGTTTATGTCCAGAGCCTTTGCTTCTTCTTCGAAATTTACCTCGCGCTGCCATGTTTCCTTAAACTCACTCGCGGTCCCGCGAAACTCAGCCATGATCTTGCCAACCTTTTTTGCGATCTCAGGTAAACGGCGCGGACCAAGAAAGATCAGAGCGATAATGCCAATAAGCATCAACTCTGAAGTTCCTATAGATTCGAAGATGAATAAATACAACTAATTAACCTCGATCAAATAACCTTCTTAAACCCTATCAGTCTACCACTACGTCTTTTATTTCTTGATCAAAAGTTGAAAAATACGGTCAAGATCGTCGGTTCCGTAATACTCTATCTCGATCTTACCGCCCGCACCTTTTTTACCGGCAATGATCTTAACGTTTGTGTTCAACGACCGCATAAGTTTGGTCTCAGCCGCCTTTACATTGGCATCAACTGTGCGAATAACCCCTTTGTTTTCAGATATTTGCGGTGATTTGACTGCTTTCTTTACCGCCCTTTCTGTTTCGCGAACGGACCACCCTTTGTCGATGGCTTCGTTTGCCAGGCGCCGCTGGATCTTAGGGTCGTCGGTCATCATTAACGCCCGCCCGTGCCCCGCAGATAGGCCGCCCTCCTCGATAACACGCTGTATCTCACCCGGTAGGCGGAGCAATCGCATTGAGGTCGTAATGATCGTCCGGTCTTTCCCGACCCGCTCCGCCACCATTTCTTGCGTAAGCCCTAGCGTGTCGATCAGCTTGCGATATGCCTTGGCTTCTTCGATCGGGTTTAGCTCTTGCCGCTGAATGTTTTCGACCAGTGCGAGCTCTAGCAGTTTGTCGTCGGATACTTCTTTAACAACAGCGGGTATCCGTCTGAGGCCCGCACGCTGCGAAGCCCGCCACCGACGTTCGCCCGCGACGATCTGATAGCGGCCGCCGATCTGCCGAAGCACGATCGGCTGAACGACGCCGTTTGCACGGATCGACTGGGCAAGCTCTTCTAAGTTGGCCTCGGTAAACCGTGTCCTAGGCTGGTCTGGATTTGGCTCGATCAGATCGATGTCGATCTCGGGGCTTATCGCCTCTTGCTGAGCAGCCGGTTTCTCGTCACCAAGTAACGCGCTCAATCCACGGCCAAGTGTTTGTCTAGCCATTTTTTATGATCTCCTTAGCAAGCTCAACGTAAGCCTCCGCCCCACGTGATCTGGGGTCGTAGAGCAGAATCGGCTTACCAAAACTCGGGGCCTCAGCGAGGCGAACGTTTCGTGGAATAACTGTTTTCAAAACCTGCGAACCATAAAAATCACGAAGGTCTTTTGCAACGGCCGCCGAAAGATTCGTCCTCTCGTCGTACATCGTCAAAAGCAGTCCCTCGATAGTTAGCTCAGGGTTCAACTCGCGACGAAGCCTCGCAAGCGTATCAAAAAGCTCTGTCACACCCTCAAGCGCGTAATATTCGCATTGAATCGGGACAAGGAGAGAATCCGCCGCAGTCAATCCATTGATGGTCAAGATACCAAGCGAAGGCGGGCAGTCGACGAGGATGTAATGAAAATACTCTTTTACATTGACCAGTATCTCTTTGAGAGCGAAATTGCGGTTAGTTTGTCCGACTAGTTCGACTTCGGCTCCGGCTAAGTTCTTATCCGCAGGTAAAACCCACATTGTTGGAATTTCTGTCGGCAGAACCATGTCGCGGACTGAGTCGCCCGAAATAAGCGCGTCGTAGAGTGTTTTTCGCACAACATTGCGAGTAATGCCCGCTCCTGACGTAGCGTTTGCCTGCGGATCAGCGTCCACAAGCAGCACTTTTTTACCCTCTGCCGCCAAGGCTGCAGCTAGGTTTACTGATGTGGTGGTCTTTCCAACACCACCTTTCTGATTTGCTATTGCAATTATTCTTCCCATGCTTCCCTGAAACGTGAATTTCTAAGGTAGCACAGCGCCAAAGCAATACCGAAACCGAAATGTGGCACGTCCCACATTTTTACGGTTTGGATGTGGCACGTGCCACAATTTGCGTGATTGTTAGTTTTGACCCGGGCCGGAGGGTGTTTGCGCGGTCAGGTGAACAAGAACCGTTGAGATCGCCGCCGGGGTAAGGCCAGCGATAGTGCGTACTTGTCCAAAATTACGCGGGCGGGCACGTTCGAGGCGCTCGACCATTTCATTAGAAAGTCCGCTGATATTGTCGAATCTAAAGCTTTCAGGTACTTTTAACGCGTCGTGATGGTTCACACGCTCAGTTGCGGCTTTTTGCTTTTCGATATAGCCGCTGTAGAGAGAGTCAGCAAGAGCGGTTTCAAGTTCGGCTAATTTCAAGTCGGACCGCATTTCTTCCGGAAGTAATTTATATACGAGATCCGCCTTCACCCCCTGCCGCATCGCCAATTGCGACAGAGTGATCGAATCACCGAGATCGGCGTCTAAAATCTGCGAAATGCTCGCATATTCAACCGAAGAGCGTTTGAACCGGGTAAAATCGAGCGTGTTTCGGAGGTTTGCGATGCGGTCGCGTTTGTGATTGAATCGTTCCCAATCCGTATCCCCGACAAGCCCCGCTTCCCGGCCTTTTGGCGACAATCGCTCATCTGCGTTGTCATGCCGCAATGTAAGCCTTGCCTCCGCCCGCGATGTGAACAAACGATAGGGTTCGTCGACACCGTGTCTGATCAGATCATCTGCAAGCACGCCGATATATGCTTCGTCTCGCTGTAAAACAAAGGGCTCGCGGCCCTGCACGGTAAACGCGGCGTTGATACCGGCGAGCAAACCCTGACAAGCAGCTTCTTCGTAGCCGGTCGTGCCATTGATCTGCCCTGCCAGGAAAAGCCCGTCCATCCGCGTCGAGGCCATCGTCGGCCGTAGTTCTCGGGGATCGACAAAATCGTATTCGATCGCATAACCGGGTCGTATGATTTGCACGCTCTCAAATCCCTCGACCATTCTGAGCAGCTCGAGTTGGAGGTCGGACGGTAGCGAGGTGGAAAATCCGTTTAGATAAACCTCGTGCGTGTTATGCCCTTCTGGTTCGAGGAATAACTGGTGCCGGTCCTTGTCGGCAAATTTTACAACCTTGTCCTCGATCGATGGGCAATATCGCGGGCCGATGCCGGTGATCTTGCCGGAATACAGCGGCGACTGGTGCAGATTGTCACGGATAGTCTGATGCAGACGCTCGCTCGTATATCCTATAAAACACTGTATCTGCGGCTGATCGATCTTGTCGGTCGCGAATGAAAATGCCACAGGTTTCTCATCGGGCGGTTGGGCCTCAAATGCGTCCCAGTCGATAGTGCGTCCGTCGAGCCTCGGCGGTGTCCCTGTTTTGAGACGACCGACGGGAAATCCGTGACGCTTGAGGCTCTCGGCGAGCTCGATAGAGGCCGGTTCCCCGGCACGTCCGGCTGAGAATGTTTTACGGCCCGTGTGGATGGTGCCATTTAGAAATGTACCGGTCGCGACGATCACGGCCTTTGCTCCAAATCGACGTGAATCTTGCATTTCTACACCTGTAACCTTATTGTTTTCAACAATTAGATCAACAACAACACCTTGTCGTAGGTGTAGGTCAGGCGTGGCTTCGAGCACGCGGCGCATCTCTGTTCGGTACAAGGCACGGTCAGCCTGAGCACGCGGACTTTGAACTGCTGGCCCACGCGAACGGTTTAGCAAGCGAAACTGGATCCCTGTCCGGTCGATAACACGGCCCATGATTCCGCCAAGAGCATCTATCTCACGAACAACGTGCCCCTTGGCAATACCGCCGACTGCCGGATTGCAGGACATCTGGCCGATCAGGTCGAGGTTTATCGTGACAAGAGCGGTCCGCGCACCAAGACGCGCCGAGGCAGACGCCGCTTCGCAGCCCGCGTGCCCCGCACCGATCACTATCACATCAAAACTCTCGTCAAACATAATTCCGCACGCCAAAAAGCCGAATATAGACCGTATCAATCACTACAGGGTTCGTCAAGACTTATATCACCGGCGAACCGGCGATAGTGATCGACGCGGTCGCGGTATCGAGCAAGGCTTCGACCCCAAACGGGAGCGTACAATTGTCGCGTATGTGCCCGAACGACAATCCTGAAACAACAGGAATACCAAGATCGCCGAGGCGATCCTTAAGAACCTTGAGCGTCAACGCTGTTTCTGCGTCGGTTGCGCTTTGCGAACTGGAAAACACTCCCAATGCCACGCCCGCAAGCGATCGCATTTCACAACTCTGTCTGAGTTGCGTAAAAAGCCGGTCGACCTTATACGGTGGTTCATTGATGTCCTCGGCAAATAGTATCGCTCCTTTGAGGCCTTTAAGAGCATAAGGCGTCCCGGCGAGAGCTGCGAGCAAACTCAGGTTGCCGCCGACTAGCCGGCCGCGGGCTTTTCCGGGGCTGATGACGTTTGGCTTGAATAGAGCGGAGGTTTGAGCGATGTTGAATTCCGACGGCAAGATTTTATGATCTGCCGTTCCACCCATCACCATATTTACAAGATTTGACTTTGTGTAGTCCGAAAGCTCGGAAGAGGCCACGGGCCCGTGAAAAGTGACAAGTCCCGTCCGTTGCGAGATCGCCATGTGCAGAGCGGTGATGTCAGAATATCCAATAAAAACCTTAGGGTTCTTTTTTACCAGCGAATAATCAATATCGGGCAACAGTCTGGGCGCCCCGCTGCCGCCGCGAACGCACCAAACGCCGTTGACCTCACTATCGCTAAAAGCCCAATGCAGGTCGTGAAGCCTTTCCTTGTCAGTGCCTGAAAAGAAATCGTTACTGCCGCGAGCAAACTTGCCGACCTTTGCTTTCATGCCAAGCGTCGCGACGTTGGCAAGCGCGCGTTCAAATGCCTCCGCCGACGCGCTACTTGATGGAGCTATCACCGCGATCGTGTCACCCGCACGCAAACGCTTTGGCTTTATCATCTTTGTCCTGAAACCTGCATTCGCTGAGTTATTTGCAAAACCTGCCCCCCCGAACAACGATAGTAAAGCCGCACTCTTCAAAAGCTCCCTTCTTTCCATTGTCATTTCCCCGGCGGTACCGAAACACTGATGTGCGACGGATATTTTGCCGACCTGAAGATACTCTGAGTCGCCAATTTATAATCGCTTTCTTTAGCCAGGAAAATATTCTCGACAAAGGTCTGAGGATTACGGTCGTAAAGAGGAAACCACGTGCTCTGAACTTGTACCATGATGCGATGGCCCTTGAGGAACGTATGATCATTTCCTCGCAGATCGACCGAATATTCCGCTGGCTTATTCGGCGTCATTGCCTCGGGCTTTTCCCAGCTCCTACGATAGCGTCCGCGAAAGATCTCTTCAGCGACCATCAATTGATACCCCGCCATCTTCTCGTTAGCCGGATAGCTATCCGGGTAAACATCGATCAGCTTTACGACCCAATCGCTGTCCGTTCCAGTCGTTGCTGCGTAGAGGCGGGCTATGATATCGCCGGCGATCGTCGTATCCTCAGTCAGCACATCAGTTTGCCAGCGAAGGACGTCTTTCCGGTCAGATAAAAAACGCTGATCCTCAACGAGCCACTGCCTCCACCCCGAGCCTTTCGGATCATAGGTCGCCTGAATAGGCCGCTTGCGGTAAGGCACCGGATTTGCCGGGTCTGAAACGTATGAATCAGAGTCACCAGCGGTTTTGGATTCCCTGGGCTTGTCGAACGAAAGCTTGCCGTTTGCGTGAAAATAAAGCGCACGTTCAACATTCTGTTTCGGCGGCCACGAATCATAGCTCATCCACTTGTTCGAACCGCTTTCAAAAATGCTCGCTTCAGGCAGCGTTGTACTGCATTTGAGTTTTAACTGACAGGCAAAAAACGGGGCCTGGATCTCTTCGCGAAAGTATTTACCGGTATCGCTGCCAAAATCAATTGCCCCGAGCGTTCGGCCCCGGCCGTTCCAACCCCCGTGATTCCAAGGCCCCATCACGAAAAATACCTTGTTTTGCTTATCAAGCTTTTCGAGTGCTTTGTAAGTGGCAAAGGCCCCAAACATATCTTCCTGATCCCAAAAACCACCTACGACGAGAGTCGGAATATTAGTTTCCTTGAGGTAACGGTCAGCGGCGCGGGCCTTCCAATAATCGTCATAGGCCGGATGTGCGACAAAGGCGTTGTATGTCGGCAACTTATTTTCAAGCTTATCGGTAAGAGCGGAGACTGTTTTGAGATTCAGATACCAATCGTAAGCGTCGACATCAAACGAAACATCCACGCCCTCTTTGTTCGTCTCCATCGATTTTACATATTCGTGCCCGTAGCTTTGCCGCCAAGCCCCGTTGTGAAAGAAATCGTCTCCCATCCATGTATCGGTCATCGGGGCCTGAGGCGACGAAGCCTTTAAGGCTGGATGTGCATCGATGAGCGCGACAGCCGCCAACCACCCAGGGTAAGAAACGCCGTAGATGCCCACCCGCCCGTTGTTATTGGGGATATTTTTGATCAGATAGTCGATCGTGTCGTATGTGTCCGTCGTTTCATCGACCGACTTCGCATCGCGTTTATCGCGCAATGGCCGATTCATTATGAATTGTCCATCAGAGCCATAACGGCCGCGAATGTCCTGATAAACAAACACGTAATTCTCTTTTGCCAGCTCCGGATTGCGATTTGGGGAGTTAGCATTGTTGCCCTTTACTCCGTACGGAGTGCGAACCATCAGTATCGCAGCGGCCTGCGTTTGTTTTTCAGGCGTTACGATCACGGTGTAGAGCTTAACGCCGTCGCGCATTGGAATCATCACTTCGGAGCGTTTGTACGGTATGCGAGTATCGATTTGGGGTGTATTCGCCGTCTTTTTTGCGTCGAATTGTTGGCCGCCCTGCCGCCAGGTCATGCCTGTTACGCTGCCCGAACTATCGCGTCTAAACTCGGCATCAGCTTCGGTTATTTTCAAGAAAAATTTGGTTTCCGACGATGGAAACATCTCAAATTTATCCTGCCCCGGTACCCGCCCAAAAAATTTATCGCCTTCGCGAAATATTGAGAAGATAACCCCTGGAAGGTCAACGGTGTCCTCGTATTGCCCGACATACGCGTCGAAAACTTTTGCGTCGATCTTGATTTCGACCGGTGTTGGTTGTGGGGTAGGTTGCTGGCCCGAAACTGTGGACGATGTTGCCAAGAAAAAACCCATTAGCGACAGAATTAGAAAGATCTCAGTGACTTTATTACGCATTTTCTTTTGACTCCTACGAATGAGAATATGATAACCGCTACTCACTTGATACGGGAACAGCGCAGAAAGCGTTTCTTACTTACCGATGCAAAACGTCGAAAAGATCCGGGTCAGCATGTCTTCGGTTGTGGTCTCTCCGGTGATCTGGCCGAGATAACGGAGAGCGTTGTGCAGCCCGATCAGTACGATCTCTTCGCTAAGTTTCTGGTCCAACTGCTCTACCGATTGCTCGATGTCACTTTTTGCCCGTTGCAGCAGATCGTGGTGCCGAGCGTCGCTGACTAGAAATCCGGCACTTGAGATATCCTGCGGTGCGAACGGCCTGATGATCGCATTGCAAAGGTCGTCGATGCCCTCGCCGGTCTTCGCGGACAACGGTGTGATCCGTGGCCTTAGATGGCCAAGTTTTGCGTGTTTGCCGGCGATCAACTTATCGACATCAGACGACGGCTGCTTATCTATTTTGTTCAGAGCAATGATGAAATTGAGATCTTGTACGCTGTCGAGTATCTCATGATCCTCAGATTCGATCTCTTCGGATGCGTCCAGCAAAACAACAACGATATCCGCGTCGGCCATCGTCGCTTTTGAACGGGCTACGCCGATGCTCTCGACCGTATCGGTCGTCTCACGCAGGCCCGCCGTATCTATCAACGAGATCGGGATGTCGCCGATCGTGAACCGCTCATGTATCTGGTCGCGAGTCGTTCCGGCGATCTCGGTAACAATTGCCCTGTCGCTGCCCAGTAAAGCATTGAATAGACTAGACTTGCCGACATTTGGCCTTCCAATGAGGGCGACTCTCAATCCTTCTCGGATCAGGTGTCCGGCCTTAAATGTATCCGCCAGTTTTGCAGTATCAGCGGCGATCTCTGTGAGGCTTTTCCTAACGTTCTCGAGCTGCATTGCGGGCAGATCGTCTTCGACAAACTCGAGAGCGGATTCGAGTACGACGATGACGTTGAGCAACTCATCCTTTAGCGGTTGCAATTGATGCGACAACTCGCCGCGCATCTGTCTGACTGCCTGACGTGCGGATGCCACAGTTTGCGCGTCGATCAGGTCGCGAATCGCTTCGGCTTCGGCCAAATCCATTCGACCGTTTGCCAAAGCACGCAAGCTAAATTCCCCGGCCTCCGCCATCCGTGCTCCCAGCGAGAGGCAATTATCGATCACCTGCCGGAGCAAAACCGGTGAACCGTGACAGCTTATCTCGACGACATCCTCACCTGTAAACGAATGCGGTGTTTTGAAATACGTTATTAACGCCTCGTCGATGACGTCGCCGGTTTTTGGATCGGAAAGTTGTTTCAAGTGGGTAGTACGCGGACTCGGAGCAAAACCGTTGTCGGATATGAGTTTCTGCGAAATACCGAAAGCGTTGTCGCCGCTCAGGCGAATGACACCGATACCGCTGCGGCCGGTGGGTGTTGCTAATGCGACAATGGTGTTCGGCATAAATCATAAACAGGATACACAGGATGTTCAGGATTACTAAACCCTTTTATCCTGCCTATCCTGTGTATCCTGTTCGAATTTCGTTATTGGAGCCGGACTTGCAGCCGCCGGTCGCGGCCGTCGCCGACAGATTCGGTGAAAAGGTCTTCTTCTTTTTGCAGGGTCATGTGGATGATGCGGCGTTCGGTCGAGTTGAGCACGCCGAAGGTAAACGGACGGCCGCCCTTGCGAACCTGATCTGCGGCAAACCGAGCCATCGCGTGCAGCTCAGCCTTTCGCGACTGTCTAAACCCGTCAGCATCCACGACAAATCGGTGTTCGCGGTCGATCTCGCGGCCATAGGCCTGAAAGAGGATCACTTCGAATGCGTCAAGCAGTTCGCCATTCTCAGCCAGTGCAAAATGGGCGTCTTCACCGCTCAGGTTTAGCCAACAGCCCTCGTCCGTCCACTCTGAAGAGACGGTCAGGTCAAATCCCATCCCGGAAACAACCGTGGACAAGAGGTCTTTTGCCTTTTCACAAGTTTCATTCATACACTTTACGTCGTCCCAAATTTAGGCTTGACCTGCTTTGCACCCTTTGGCACCGAATCGACGATCTCTGTGCCCGGAGGGGTGTTCGTTTTGTTCATGCGGTTGATCACCATCTGCTGGCCAAAGCTTACAATATTTCCAAAGAACCAATAAAGCAATAGCCCCGACGGTGCCGCCCACATCACCCACAGCATCATCAGCGGCATAAAATAGGTCATCATTTTCTGCTGCATCTGTTGCTCAGGCGTTACGGTCGCCGTCTGCGGCGTAAATTTCATCGACAGGATCATCGACAGGGCAAAGGCAAATTCGAGCAGATGCCAAGGATCTGCCGCCGACAGATCAGGCAGCCAGATGAACGTCGCCTGACGGACCTCAAGCGAGACGGTGACCGCCGTATAAAAAGCGATCAGTAGCGGAAACTGCAGCAGCATAGGCAGACAGCCGCCGATCGGTAGTGACGCCTTGGTCATCTTGAGCTGCTCCATCTGCAGGGCACGCATACGCGCGTCGTCGTTGGGCACGCCTTTCTTTTGCAGGTCCTTGATCTTGTCCTGTATTTCCTTCATCTTCGGCGCATTGCCCGAAGCCTTTTTAAAGGACTTTGACTGCGACCAACGCAGCGGGAACAACAGCATGTAGAAAAGGAAAGTGAAAATGATGATCGCGACGCCGTAGTTATGCGTCAGGCCGTTAAAAAAATTGAGCGAGTAGAGAATAGGGATCGAAAGCGTCGAGGTGATCGGGCGGATCCACGAATAGTTACTAAAATTGATCAGGTTTGTGATCTCGACCTTTCGGCCGACGTCTTTTGAAAGACCTTCATTAAGCGATGACAGCAGAAAATAATCTTTTGTGCCGGTAAATATCTTGGTCGTCGATCCGTCCGCCGTGATCGGCAGATATGCCGTTACAAGGTGTCGCGTTTCAGTCGTTTTAGAATTACGCAGTATCCACTGAAATATGCTTTCAAAATAAGGCTTTGTCGTAACGTCGTATTTTGACGCACGGTATTCGACGTTTTGTGACGGGGTCGCGGGAATCGCCGCCATTGCAAAATAAGCATCTCCGACGCCTGCCCAATCGACGTTGCCGTTATCGGTCAGAGTTGATTGATTGTTGGCGTCGTAGGTAAATGTGTAGTTGCCCTGATGACGCATCACCTGGCCGTTAACAACAGAAACGGTCTCAGATTCGATGTGGTAAAAATTATGATTATTTATCGCGTGGTCGCCGATGCTGGCTCCGATGAGCAGCTTGGTGTTCGGTACCGGTTGTCCGCCTTTCTTAAGACTGACCGCGAGATCGGCGATATAGCTGTCGGCACGGAAAACAAAACTCTTTTTGACCTCGACACCGCTGGCATCGGTCATTGTAAATTCGATCGCCTTTTCCTGTCCGGCTGTGAGCGTGATGCTTTCTTCCGGAGCGGAGATCTGATAATTGCGGTCGTTTATCGAAGTATTCAGAGCGGCATCATCGGTCGCAAGACGAAATGGTATCTCTCGCGGACTGCGTTTCAGCGCCTCTTCGGAGATGAGTTGCAAAGGCTTTTGATCCCCATTGTGCGACCCGTCGGCATATACGGGAAACTCATTTTTAGGAGAAAGGTTTTTGAGTATGATCCAGCTTGTCGCAACTCCGCCCTTCGAATCGAGCGTCACCTCATACAGCGGTGATTTGATCGTGATCGTCCGGTTTGGCGTCGTGTCGGGGGTGACTTCGACGGTCGTCGGCTGCGGAGTTTGTGTTGTCGGTGCGGGCTGCGGAGCCGCCGGTTGGGCGGTGTTGGCCGCTACATTTGCGTTTGTATTCGCATCACCTGCGGGAGGAGCTTTCGGGGCAAAGAAATATTGCCACCCGAAAAGTACCGCCATCGACAAAACTGCCGCGATCAAAAAGCGTGATTGGTTGCTAGGATTATTGTTGTTTTCCACTCTAATTAATTATTACCTGACCGGGTCATGCCCCCCTTTACAAAGCGGCTGACATCTTAAGATACGCGTGAGTCCCATCCATGTTCCGCGCAAAGCTCCGTATTTTTCGACGGCCTCGCGGGCGTATTCCGAGCATGTCGGCTCGAACCGGCAAGCGGGCGGTAAAAACGGCGACAAAAACGCCTTGTAAATGCCTAGGATGTCGAGGACCAAAAACTTCATCTTTGGTTATTCTGCCACAGCATAAAAGAATGTTTGCCCGCGAAATACGCGAAAAGACACGAAACAGAATCAATCTTCTATATTTTCGCGTTCTTTCGTGTGTTTCGCGGGCAAATTCTCTTTCCCAATTTTTGCCACAATTTGCCTGAATTCCGCTAGCGGCTTTTCCAGCTTTCCGTACAAAATGCTGCGGCGGGCGTTCAGTACCCAGTCAAATCTCTGCGTTACGGTATCCAATTCCGCTTTGCTCAGTCTAAAGCTTTCACGCAACAGCCGCTTTGCACGATTACGGTCGTGCGCCTTGCCGATCGCCTTTTTTGTCGCCGTTATACCGACTCGGTGCAAGCCCTTTTCGCCGGGCAAAATAAAAACCGTCATAAAACGGCCCTCGATACGCGCACCCTGTTCATAAACACGAAGAAACTCGGCGCGTTTCAGCAGCCGAGCTTCCTTTGGTAAAGACAGATCTAATAATGATGAACCGTTAATCGCTTGCGACCCTTGGCGCGACGGCGTTTGATCACGGCGCGGCCGTTCTTTGTCGCCATGCGTGCGCGAAAGCCGTGCTTTTTGGCGCGGCGGCGGTTGTTCGGTTGAAATGTTCTCTTTGGCATAGTTGCTCTCCACGTTTATTTCACCTAAAAGTGAAAACCTAGAGTGTACGCGCTCAAAGTCGCGCATGTCAAAGTAAAATAGACCATTTTCGTTGCAAGAACATTAACACGTTCAATCGTTATCTTTTGTATTAATGCGTGATGCCGTGAAAGCTTGTCTTATATTTAGTATTCGCTAATTACCTTTGGGTTTACCGGTGTCTTTGACCAATATTTGCTCGAACCAGCCTACCGTCAACGCATTCGAGCGGGTCGCAGCTTCCTTCTGGAATCCATGGTCAGCGCCCTCCATGGTGACGAAGTCGGATCGAACTCTGTTCTTCTGAAAAGCGTCATAAAGAATTTGGCTGTTGCTGATCGGAACCAACGTATCCTTATCGCCGTGAATGAGTAGCGTCGGCGGATCATCCGGTGTCACAAAAACGATCGGCGAATAGTCTGCCGCTTTCTCCTTCTCGAAGTTCAGGGCCGGGAATTTGGAAAGGATGCTGCCATCATTCGGAGCCCCCAGGCCGCGCGCAAGCGGACGCATGTCTACTGGCGGAAACCAGGCTACCACCGCCGCGACGCGATCGCTTTCCCTCATAAACTCTTCGGCCGCCTTAGGATCGCCGTTATCTGAGGCAGTGCCGATCATCAGGGAAAGATGGCCGCCCGCGCTACCGCCAAAGATGCCGAGGCGGTTTGGATCAACGCCCCACTTCCTGGCATTAAAGCGGACGTATCGAACCCCTCGCCGAACATCAGCCACGATCTCAGGGACCAAATACTTAGGGCTGCCCCCATGCCGTAGGGCGATCAGGGTAAATCCCTTATTAAGCAGCTCCTTGAGCAGATCACGCTCCGCCAGTTGCTCGGGAGGGCTATAGTTTGAGACGTAGCCGCCGCTAACCACATAAATAACCGCCGCACCATTCGCGCCCGCCTTCGGCTTTATGACATCCATGGTCAGGGCCATACCGTCCTTATGGCCGTAAACGGCATCAGGAAAAATATCGAGTTTGGCTTGGGCTCTACCAGTCGTTATGAAGCAAACGGACAGGAGCAGCATCGGCAAAATTGAACTCTTGATCCTCATCATATCTCTCTCCTCAGGATAAATTGTTTTGGCCTACCATAGCACGAATCAACTAAACATCGAAGCTTTCTGTTTGCAAACCAGATCTCTAACCGCTTCGACATAGACTGTGTGCTCTTGTTCAAGGATCCTTGCAGACAAAGTCTCACTGGTGTCGTCCTCCGATACCATGACCTCTCGTTGCAAGATGACCTCGCCGTGGTCCAGGAGTTCGTCGACGTAGTGGACGGTGCAGCCGGTTAACTTTGCACCGGCCTCTATGGCTTGGTGTTGGGCGTCGAGGCCGGGGAACGCGGGGAGCAGGCTCGGGTGGATGTTGATGATCCGGTTGGGAAAAGCCTGAACAAAAGACGGCGAGAGAAGGCGCATGTAGCCAGCAAGGCAGACTAGTTCGACGCTACGTTTCTGCAACTCGCTAATGATCTCGGCATCGTGATCGACTCGCGAACGGCCATTTCGTTCAACGACTACTGTCTCAACGCCTCGCTCGCGAGCCTTTTCCAGCCCGGCAGCATCTGCTTTGTCGCTGATAACCACCGTGACCTCAGCATCAGCGATCTCGCCGCTTTTTACAGCATCGACGATTGCGACCATGTTCGAGCCCCGGCCTGAGATGAGTATTCCGATCTTCATAAGAGATTCACCACAGAGGCACGGAGATCACTGAGGATTTTATCCTTTTTCTTGTTCCTCTCTGTGCTCTCTGTGGCTAAATTATTCTTACGTCTTTTTTACCGTTCGCTATACGCCCAATTTCATGGCATTCGCCAAGATGTTTTTTGACTGCATCTTTGTCCGATTCAGTACAAACCACAACCATCCCGATCCCCATATTAAATGTCCGAAACATCTCATGTGTTTCGACATTGCCGAGCCGCTGCATCATCCCAAATATTGGCAGCTCGGTCCACGTGCCGCGTTGTATTTCGACAGATACGCCGTCGGGCAAAATACGCGGGATGTTTTCGAGAAAGCCGCCGCCGGTGATGTGGACTAGGCCTTTGATCACACCGCTATCGAGCAGCGGGCCGATCTGCGGCAGAAAGCTGGCGTGCGTTGCAAGCAATGCTTCGCCGACGGTCGAGCCAAGTTCGTCGATGTACGAATCGGCAGCATAGCCGCCGATCTCGAAAAACAATTTACGTGCGAGCGAATAGCCGTTCGTCTGCAAACCGGTCGACGGTATGCCGAGAACAACATCGCCCGGCGTGATCGACTTGCCATCGATGACCCGCTTTTTATCGACAACACCAACGATAAAACCCGCAAGGTCATATTCGCCCGGCGGATAAAAATCGGGCATCTCAGCCGTTTCGCCGCCAAGCAGTACACATCCGTTCTCGCGGCATGCTCTTGCCATCCCTTCGACGACCGACGCTGTAACATCTGGCTCAAGCTTTCCGGTCGCAAAATAATCGAGGAAAAACAGCGGCCTTGCTCCCTGTACCAAAATGTCGTTGACACAATGATTTACCAGATCCGCACCGACCGTGTTGTGAATGCCGGTCTCAAACGCCAGCTTGAGCTTTGTCCCGACGCCGTCCGCCGACGCGACCAGTATCGGCTCGGCCATATCCGGAAATGCCCCGGCAAACATCCCGCCAAAACTGCCGATCTCGGTGAGCGTCCGCTCGTTAAACGTTGACCGAGCATACTCGCGGATCTTGTTAACGGCAAGGTTGGCGTTGTCGATCGAGACCCCGGCGTCTGCGTATGAGATCGCTTTTTGTGTCATTTTTTCACCACTTTCCATTCTATTCCTTTCACGCTCGCACACATCGGCCCGCCGTCTCGCCCGACACCATTAAATTCTGTCTGCAATACAGCGCTGTCATTTGTGACAACCGCCTGGATCTGATCACCGGTGATCGTCATCAGCGAAATTTTCGCCCGGCGTCCCCAGATAGAATGCTGATCGGCATACGTCCCGGAATTGACATAGACAAACCGTTCCACTTTCGGTCCCTGAGCATATTTGCCGAGGAAATTAGGTCTCGTTTCTGTCGTGTCAACCGTAAGTTCAAAATCAAATACCAGTTGCTCCGCAGACTTAGAGTTTGGCGGCAAAAGCTCGTCCTTTCCCCGCTGCACCAACATCGCGACATTAGGCAGCGGATCCAAGACTTTTATCCTGATAGGAATTTGAAACTTCATTTAGTCAAAAACCAAATTATATCGTTTTCCTATTCGAAACTCATTGACCAATCCTCGTTTGCCGTTTAGGATTTCGGTAGGAGAAACTTATGAGCTTTACCCTGATCGATCTCGGCAGCGAAAATTTTGAATTTTCGGCAAACGTCTGGAACTGGAAAGCCGCCCTCGAGGTCATCAAAAGCCTCGACATCGTCGGCGAAGGGGCGATCCGCCAAATGACCTACAACGCGACCGGCGTCAAGGTCGAAATGGAAGAAGCTCACGCTATCGGCACCCGTATCCGTGATGAGTTTTTGCCAAAGCTCGCTCCTAACAAACGCATCTTTGCCAATCTCTCGATAACCGCCGAACCCGACGATATGGCGATCCGCCGTGACGGCGACGAGCAATGGAAAAACTACAGCGTCACCCACGACTGGCTGGCAGAGTTTGCCGATTTCTGTCTCAAATCAAAAGGCTTTCAGGTCTTTTAACATTCTCACAGAACATTCCTGACCGACTGACGTAAGTGTATTCTTCCGGCGAACGAAGAAAACATTTATGCTCGAAGTAAAAGATCTCTGTAAAACATACACCGGCGACGGCGTCGATTATACGGCACTGAAAAATGTCGATCTGCGGATCGATCAAGGCGATTGCCTCGCGATCGTCGGTAAATCCGGCAGCGGCAAATCGACGCTGATGCATCTGCTCGCCTGTCTCGACGTGCCGACCGCCGGGCAAGTATTTGTCGATGGCCGCGATGTTTCCGCCGTTTCGGAAAAGGAAAAGAATATCTTACGAAACGAAAAATTTGGCTTTGTCTTTCAGCAGTTTTTCCTGAACGGCCGCGAGACGGTCTTTGAAAATGTTGTCCTGCCGATGCGTATTCGCGGAGCTTCGGCCAATCAGATCTCCGCCGATGCCTCCGATGCGATCTCCGCCGTCGGGCTCGCCGATAAAAAACAAAAAAAAGCCAAGGATCTTTCGGGCGGCGAAAAACAGCGTGTCTGTATTGCCCGGGCTCTGGTCGGCAAGCCGCAAGTGATTTTTGCTGACGAGCCGACCGGTAATCTTGATTCGACAACCGGGGCGGCGGTTGAAAAAATGCTCTTTGACCTAAACCGCGACGCCGGGATAACGCTCGTCATCGTCACCCACGACGACGATCTGGCAAAACGCTGCGACCGTGTGATCGAGATGAAAGACGGGCAGATCGTGTCTGAAAAACGACGAGGTGAAACAATATGAAAACCTGGGACATGATCCGCATCGCCAACCGCAATCTTTTTCGCAATAAACTAAGGACGTTTTTGACCGTCGCCGCGATCTTTGTCGGCTCATTTACACTGACGATGACCAACGGCCTCGGCGACGGTATGCGCAATTATGTCGAGAGCCAGGTCAAAAATATCGAGAGCGACCGCGTCATAATGGTACGCAAAAAGTTTGACAAACCGGTCGGCGGCCCGCGTGCCGGAGCCCCTGAGGAATACAAAGAATCTCCGCAAGAGGGCGATGGCGAGGACGATTTTGACCCAAACACAATGCTGCTCACCGTCCCGCAGATGGAATCCGCGGTTCGCGGCATCGACGGAGTAAAAAGCATCACGCCTCGTTATTCGCTACAGGGACAATACATCACTGTTGACGGGACCAAAAAGTACAAGCTTGAGCTAGGCGTGCTGTCCGAGGGCATCACGCAAAAGACCGAGGCCGGCAAAACTATCAACGGCGACGGCCAGATCGTCATCCCGCTCGGGCTCTCCCGCGAAATCGATCCAAACATCGAAAACCTGATCGGCAAAACGGCGACAATCGGCTACAAAGCCGCAAACGGCGAGATGAAAACCCTGCCGCTACAGCTCGTCGGCGTCGCGACCAAAGGGTTTATGACCAATTACAATTCGTTTGTCGATACGGCCACCGCCCGGCTGATCCATTCGGCCCAACGCACCGGCGAAGGCGTCGATAAATTTACCGGCTTTACCGTCCAGATGGCGACCGCCGAGGCCGCGAAGATCGACGCGGTCAAGAAAAAACTGGGCGAAAACGGATTTGAGGCAGACACCATCGCCGACACTCAAAAACGAACCTACGACGCGATCGGTATCTTTAAGACAGGCATGAGCCTTTTCGCTCTCGTCGCTCTGCTTGCAGCGTCTTTTGGCATTATCAATACGCTCGTCATTGCCGTTCTCGAACGCACAAAAGAGATCGGCCTGCAAAAAGCTCTCGGCATGGGCCGCGCAAAGATCTTTGCTATCTTTTCACTCGAATCTGTTCTGATCGGTTTTTGGGGTGCTCTCTTAGGAACGCTCGGCGGCATCGCCGTCGGCTTGATCGCAAACAAGGTACTGCTCACGGCATATGCCGAGTCATTCGAAGGCTTCAGCCTATTCGCATTTACCTTGCCCTCGATCGCAACGGTTATGCTGCTGGTGTCTGGGGTCGCTTTCGTCGCAGGAGTATTACCGGCATACCGCGCCAGCCGTCTAAACCCTATCGATTCGCTGCGGTACGAATAACTCCCCGGTCACTCGCCAGTCGAACTATTAACGGTTCCTTAATAGTTGCCTTATTCCGGGATCCCGACTCGTTTGACCAATTCCTTAAATCGCGGGTCGTCTCGCACGAAGTCCCAGGTTTTAGTGACCTTTAGGTCGAGCATCCTTTCGTCACGCTCGTCATACGCTTTGTTCAGATATTCGATCGTCTTATCTTTGTCTTTGCCCAAAGAATATGCAATGGCATAATTCATCGCCTTAACATATCCGTTTGGGTCTTCCGCCTGTTTGGCATTCAGTTCTTCGAGGCGTATTTCCTGACGTATTCGCTGAAAGCCGTCCCAGCCGCCTTTTTCGTAGGCTGACTTTAATTTCGCAATATTTTCGGGTTTGAAATCTTTGTTCGCCTTCGCAGCAAGCAGGAATTCTTCGACAGCCTGATCATATTTGCCTTGAGCGGCATAGATCGAACTGTTTAAAGAATGAAAAAATGTTGAATTGGGAAATAGCTCACTAACTTTTTTTGTCTGCAAAAGTGCTTCGTCATATCGTCCGAGACGGTAAAGATGAATCGCCATCCAATTATTGATAACCAACGAAAACGGGTCGAGTTCGAGGCCTTTGGTTATTTCTTTCGTTGCTTCGTCGTTTCTGTTGCTTACAGACAATAGTTCGCTATACCACTGTCGAGCCGATGCGTAATTTGGATCGAGTTCGATCGCCCGTTTGAATGATTTTTCTGCACCTTCAAAATCATATTCATAATCAAAAAGGATTTTTGCCAGTGATGTGTGGGCTTCCGCCAAGTTCGGATCAAGTTCGAGAGCCCTGAGTGCCGCTTGCTTGGCTTGGGGGCGATAATCTTTCGGTCTGAAATCGCCATTGTTGGGAAACAAATTAAGAGTATCGGCTAATCCGCTGTAAGCCAGTGCATAGTTCGGGTCTTTTTCGATGGCTTGTTTGAAAAAAACGATCGCCTTTTCAAGTTCCTTTGCCTCACGTTTGTTCCAATGATAACGACCTTGCAGATAAAGCTGATAGGCTTCGTTGTTGTCGGTGTATTTCTTCGCCAGCTTTTGCTCGCTTTCGCCCGACAGTTTTAGTTGCAGTTTTTGAGTGATCGTCGACGCCATCTCACGCTGGG
The DNA here is from genome assembly GCA_016706275.1 of Chloracidobacterium sp. GTDB lineage: Bacteria > Acidobacteriota > Blastocatellia > Pyrinomonadales > Pyrinomonadaceae > OLB17. Next base: position 361,972 of record JADJJY010000001.1, read on the forward strand.
TAACCAACAGGTCCGCCATCTTTCGATCGTATTGCTCGGCCCATATCAATTTTTTGGTGCGAGAGTCGATCAACTGCACGCTTATCGAAAGATCATCTCCGCGCTGAGTCAATCGGCCCGACATGATCGCATCGACCTCAAGTTCCTTTGCGATCTGGGCAACATCGGTCGCCGAACCCTTGTATCTCATAACCGAGCTGGTCGGGCTCACCTTTAGATTAGGAAGTTGAGAAAGTCGGTAGATCAGCGAATCGGCCAAACCATCAGAGAGGTATTCCGTATCCGCATTTGCACTCCGGTTCTCAAACGGGAGCACCGCGATCGAATTGATCTGCTCGGCATTTGTAGAATTTATGTATCGATATCCGAAAAACCCGCCAACGGCAAGTATCAAGACTGTAACTGCTAAAACTGCCAACTGCCGCTGCTTACTGCCTACTTTCCTCAGAGGCTCCGCCTCCGCTCCGGTGCGAAGTATAGCCGTCGCGTCAGTAGTATTGATCTGTGCACGAGTTGGGGCCTCGCCCGGAGCCGCCGTCGAGTGCAGGATCGCGGTCGCCGGCTCGTCCATCGACGCGGGGCCGTAGAGAAGCTCCGATCCGTCATCAAGACAGAACATCATCGTATTGTCGTATTCACGACCGCATTGCGGGCATCGTTTCATAAGCTTCTTATTCCGGCAAACCCATCCGTTTCAGCAGATCCTTGTATCGCGGGTCGTCGCGGAGAGATTCAAATGGGATCGCCCACCGGATATTTGAAATATTGCCCGATTTGGTCTGAATGTCTTTTTCCAACCATTCAAATGCCTTGTCTTTGTCAGCCAAGCCCGCATACACGCCGGCGACGTAAAATCCATTTGATTCCTTACTCGCATATTTTTCCTCTAATTCTTTGGCAATGGCGTTTGCTTCCGCACGTTTTCCCGTAACGCCGTATCCATAACCCAACTCCGAAAGACCTACATCTCTGTTACTCAGTTCGACTGCCTTTTCCAGATTTGTGATGGCTTCGGTGGTGCGTCCTTTTTTTAGATATGAGAGTCCCAAGATGACATAGGAATATGAAAAATTCGGATCAAGTTCAATCAATTTGAGAGAGTTTTCAATGCTCGCATCATAATCTTTTTGAATCAGATAAACCGTCGAAAGATTGCTGTTGATCGGACTTGAGAGCGGGTCAAGTTCCTTTGCCCGCTTGATCATCAAAGCTACCTCATCGAACCGCCCAAGATCTCTGAGGAGAAGCGAATGCCATTGATACGCGGTTGCGTAATTTGGGTTAAGTTCGATAGCCCTCTTGTATTCCTGCTCAGCTTCCGCCCATTTCCACAACTTTTGATAAATCAATCCCAGTGATGCGTGTGGTTCGCCCAATTGATCGTCAATGGCTATCGCACGCTCGGCATAAGCCTTCGCTTGCGGCAATGCTTCGCTTAGCGGAGTCCCCGTGAGGTTATTCAAGATAGCGTAACAATCGGCAAGACCGACGTAAGCGAGTGCATAATTCGGATCACGGTCGGTTGCAATCTTGAATTGCTCAATCGCTTTTTTGAGGTTTTCCGCCGTCCGCCGGTTCCAGTAATATCGTCCTTTCAAATACGCCTGATACGCTTCGGGATTGACGGTTGAAGCTTTGGCAACTTTGGCTTCGTCCGCCCCCGAAAGTTTTAATTTGAGTTTGGTCGAAACATCTTTGGCAATCTCGCTTTGTAGGGAAACGATGTCGGATTGCTTGCGTTGATAGCTTTCCGTCCAAAGCACTTTGTCGTTTTTGACATCGACCAATTCCAAACTAAGCGTCAATTGGTCGCCGCGTTGGATCACTCTGCCGTTCAATATCGCTTCGACATTAAGTTCTTTGCCGATAGTTTTCATATCGGTATCTTTGCCTTTGTAACGAAAGACCGACGAACGCGGTTTGACATTCAGATTTGGCAGCTCCGACAAACTCTTGATGAGCGTCTCCGTCATTCCATCGCTCAAATATTCAACATCCGCATTCCCGCTCTCATTAACAAACGGCATGACGGCGATCGATTCGATCTGTTTGGCAGGCGTGACGTATCGATATCCGAAAAATCCGCCGAGGATGATGACCGCAAGGGCGAGCGGAGCGAACAACAGACGTTTATCGAACCCGCGAGGCTTAGGAGTAACATCGCCCGTCCCGCTCGGCAAGATCGCCGTCTGGTCCGTTATCTGAATCTGCGCACGAGTCGGTGCCTCGCCGGGAGCCGCCGTCGTGTGCAAGATCGCCGTCGCCGGCTCGTCCATCGACGCCGGGCCAAAGAGCAACTCCGATCCGTCATCGAGACAGAAGCTCATCGAATCGTCGTTGTAATCTCTCCCACATTCAGGGCATCGTTTCATAAGCGTTTGATTGGTTTGCCGAAAGTATAACACGGCGTGCAATAGGCATCTTGCGATTTTTACTCGCTTTTTTGATTGAACCCGGCGGTCAATTTGCGTTAAGGTATGCGTATCTCGAGGCATAAATTATGAAACGATACCTTTCGATCTTTGCACTGGTTTTGGCGGCGGCTTTTTCGATGCAGGCTCAAACCGCTCCCGATGCGGCTGAGTTGACGCGGTTATTAAATGAGTTTCTTGCAGGTGCGGGAAAGAATGACGCCGCCGTCCACGACAGATTTTGGGCCGACGATCTGATCTACACACGCTCGGCTGGCGTGCGCACTAATAAAGAAGAGATCATGAAAGGCCTCCGGTCGGCTCCGGCGGCAAAACCCGGCGACCCTGTGACCGTCTATACCGCCGAGGACATCCGCATACAGCAATACGGCGATGCGGCGGTCGTTGCGTTTAAGCTCGTCGGCAACACGTCCAAAGCTGACGGCACAAAAACCGTCTCAAACAATCTCAACACCGGCACATTTATCAAACGCAAGGGCAAGTGGCAGGTAGTCGCCTGGCAATCTACGATCATCCCCGAGCCAAAACCCGCCGGACAAACATCTTCGACCGAAACAAAGCCGGCTCCTCTTGTTTCAACTCCTTCTACAACATCAACTGCCGGATCGCGCGTCTATCTTAAAGGCAGCCGCGGAGGATGCTATTACCTCAATGCGAGCGGCAATAAAACGTACGTTAACAAAGATCTTTGTAAATAATTCGATCTCGTAAAAATATATTGCAAGTTTCTCTCGCCCGCGCGTTCATACGAGCGCAGCGTTGGTATTGGACGGTAAATGACAGGCCAAAACCCGTGTCATTTACGGAAAGACGCCCCTTATCATTCCGGCTGTGGATGTCTGACTTAGCGGGCGGTAAATGCGTCCGCGTCTTAAAACACTAGGAGAAATACAATGAGAAGATCGATAATTTTATCGACAGTTTTGGCGGCGAGCGTCGCCGTTTTGGGTGCTTGCACCGAAACCAAGGTCCCGGAAAACAAACCGGTCGCAACGCCGGCACCGGTCTCGACGGCCAGCCCTCTGGCATCGCCAGCCGCTTCACCGGCAGCGTCGCCCGTTGGCTCACCAGCAAAACCCGGAGCCTCGCCTGAGGTCAAAAAAGACGACGGCAAAAACGTCAACAAAGACGTAAAGCCGGCCGAGACGCCTAAGAAATAGGCGTCTCAACTGCGTCCTAATTAAGAAGCGGGCTTTCGGGCCCGCTTTTTTGGTCCACCTTGGTCCATCTTGGTCCACCTGGTCCGGACCGGACCAGAACATCAGCATTTTTTCATGAACTTTTCCTGCCGAGCGCTCGTTTGCCTTTCTACGAAAGGATTTTTCCTTTGGAGGGATTTATGAAAAAGATAGGTATTTTGATCTTTGTCGCGGCACTCGTCATCGGGCTGGTCGTTTCAAACATGTTCTCATTCGGTCGTTCGACCGGTAAAATTTTTAACTTTTCTATGAACTTTAGCGGCGTCAAAGGTTCCGGCAACATTGCCGCCGAGGACCGAAATGTCAGCGGCTTTCACGGCATAGATGTCGGCGGCGTCTATCAGGTCGAGATCACCGCGCAGAAAGAATACAGCGTGCGGATCGAAGCCGACGACAATCTGCTGCCGCTCATCCAGACCGAGGTCAACGGTGGCATACTCAAGATCGAGAGCGAACGCCGCATATCGCCAAAGAGCAAGATCCGCATCATCATCGGAGCCCCGAATATCGACAGCCTCGAAGTTTCTGGTGTGGCAAATGTCACATTGAATGATATTAAGAATGAAGGTCTGACGATCGATTCATCCGGCGCGTCAAAGATCAAGGTCACCGGCGAAACTGCGAAACTGACCGTTGATGTCAGCGGCGCCACAAAGATCGACGCTGAGGCACTCACAACCGGCAACGCAAATCTCGATGCGAGTGGTGCAAGCGGCGTGACGGTAAATGTAAGCGGTGAGTTGAAGGCGGATGCCTCAGGGGCGAGCCGCATCATCTATACAGGTACGCCGACCAACATTATCAAAGACACGAGCGGAGCGAGCAAGGTCACCAAAAAAGACTAGGTCTCGACGGCCTTGGTCCTGACCCCGGCGACGCATCCGTCTTTATCGATCCCAACGGCAAAGATATCGACTTGGACACGGCCAACGCGGAACACTTTTGGATCACTTAGATTTTCTCCGAGCAGCTTGTGCAGCTCGGAGAATTTTTTTGCGCGTAACTTTTCAACGTCGCCATACCAGTCCATGATCTGTGTCAGCCGGCCAAAAAATGCATTAAGTGAAAGTTCCGAAATCGGCGAATCGCCCGGCAGGTTCGCCTGCCGCAAGATGGTCTCTCCGGTTACAACCTCCGCCGCAGATCCGAAAAACGGGGTCACGGGTGCGTCCGTTTCGCTGATGTAAATGAGACCGTCACAGGCGGTTGCAAGCATCGCTGGTAGCTCGATCGAAATATTGTTATTTACTTGAAAAAAATCTTGCATTTTTTTGCCGATTTTGGCCTCTTTTTTGTCGGAAAATTGTAATTTTTCTTAGTCTATCACATTCAAAAAAATGGCTGAACTGTTGTCAGAAAAGGAAGTTAAATTCGTGTTAAACGCGCCGAAAAAAAGCTGTGGATAATGGTTTGCGAATGGGTATTTTTCGTGTTAGTCTGTATCCCGTTTCCAGTAAATGGGCATCTGTAACCTGTTGAAAGTAAACGGCTTAATGCGCTACTTTAGGTTTTGTGCGTTTCCGCCTATCCTTTGTGGAAAAGGCTGTGAATATCTCGTCGGCCGCGAAACATTATACGGCCATAAAGCTAGAGAAAATAACGACTTCGCCGACCGGGCTAGACCCGTCGAGCAGCCTAACCGGAGCGATCAACATTACACGCAACGCGAGCATAAAATATGCCCGCCGCAAACAGACTATTTTGAAACAGATCTCGCAAAAAACAACTGCCTGGGAAGACGCTCTTAGTCACATAAAAACGCGTCTCAACGACGACGTTTTTAACACGTGGTTTCGCCCGATACAGTTTGACGGCGTTGACGAAAAACACACCGCACTACAGCTCCGTGCCGGCCAGGTGACCAAAGACTGGGTCAGTCTTTACTACAGCGAACTGCTCGAACAGACACTCGCCGAGATCGGGATGTCTAACTACAAAGTGAGCTGGCTGATCGACGAAGACCACGCCCCGCAATTTGGCCCCGACACGTCGCCTGAGCCGGACCTGGTGTTCCTGACCAAAAACGGCCCGGCGTCCGCCCCGCTCAACAGCGACCGGGCGAGCTTTATAGATATCGAGCCGGCGGGCGATTCGCTCAACCCAAAATATACGTTCGAAAAATTTGTCGTCGGTTCGTGCAACCAGTTTGCCCACGCGGCGGCCAAGGCGACGGCCGAGTCGCCGGGCACGACGTATAATCCGCTCTTTATTTATGGTGGCGTCGGTTTGGGCAAGACCCATCTGATGCACGCCATAGGCCACTCGATCAAATTGCGTTCGCCGCACATGCGCGTCTCATACATCACTAGCGAGCGGTTTATGAACGAGCTGATCAACGCAATTCGTTTTAATAAGACGCCGGCGTTTCGCGACAAATACCGTTCGATCGATGTGCTGCTGATGGACGACGTTCAGTTCATGGCCGGCAAAGAGCGTACGCAAGAGGAGTTTTTCCATACTTTCAACACGCTGCACAACGGCCAAAAGCAGATCATCGTGACCAGCGATTGCCCGCCGCGTGAGATACCGACGCTTGAGGAGCGTTTGCATTCGAGATTTGAATGGGGACTAATCGCCGATCTCGAACCGCCTGATCTTGAGACCAAGGTCGCGATCCTCAAACGCAAAGCCGACATGGATGGCTTTGATCTCGACAACGACATCGCCCATTACATCGCCGGCAAGGTCAAGAGCAACGTCCGCGAGCTTGAGGGTTCGCTCGTCCGCCTCGTCGCCATCGCGTCACTCAAGGGCGTGCCGATATCCAAGGTGCTGGCCCAAGAGGCGATGAAAAATATCCTCGACAGCTCGCGGCCTGCGGGTGTCACGATGGACCGTATTGCCCGCGGAGTGGCCGCTCATTACGATCTGACGGTAGAGGAGATGAAAGCCAAGAGCAACTCGCGTGCGATCGCTCTGCCGCGTCAGATAGCGATGTATCTGTGCAAGCAATTGACCCGGCACAGCTTTCCTGAGATCGGCCGCGAGTTTGGCGGCAAGCATCACACGACCGTGATGCACTCGGTTGACAAGATCGAAACGCTCTGTAAGGACGACCGTAATTTCCACAGGGACGTCGAAGAGCTAATCGATAGTATTTGCAACTAATTAAAACTGTTTGAGCGTGGAAATGCGGGAAATCTTTTCCACACATAACAAAGAGTAATCGTCGGTGTAAGTGGTTTGTTTTTAGCTATTTGAATAAATGTTTTCCACATTTCCGCAAGGGCGGCCAAAAGCGGGCTGTGGACATCGGTGGATAACTCGGGTAATCAGAAGTTACCCACAGGCTGCTAGTTTTTCCACAAGTTATCCACAGGCCGTTGTGGAAGGAAAAACGCCTTATTTAATAAAGGGTTAGGCCGCTTTTACACATTTACACAGGCTCTATTACTAATACTAGTTCTTAATAGATTTGAGATCTTATTTAGTAACAGAAAAGGCAGGGGATCAGAAAAGGATTGAAAACGAGAAACTAAGTGTTGTATGATGTTTAATATATTGTATTACTTATGAAACGCGGGAGTTAGCCAGATATTATTCGTGACATTCGTGTAATTCGTGGCTAAGTTTTATTTAGGAGTTAATTATGGAATTCAAGATCAAGCAGAGCGTATTGAAAGAAGAGTTAGGATTTATCCAAGGCGTCGTCGAGCGTAAAACGACCATCCCGGTGCTGTCCAACATCCTGATCGAATCGATAGGCGAAAACGAGATCCGCATCGTCGGCACCGATCTGGATGTGACGATCCGCTGCGATGCCGTGGCTGAGATCATCACGCCGGGGTCGATTTGCGTACAGGCACGCAAGCTGTTTGACATCGCCCGTGCTCTGGAGCCGGGTGACGCCCATTTCAAAAAAGAGGATAACGAATGGGTGACGATGAAAGCGGGCCGGGCTAATTTTCGTCTCGCCGGTGTCAACCGCGAACAGTTTCCCGAGATTCCTAATTTCAAGAGCACGCCGCTCAAACTCTCGGCCGACACGTTCAACTACATGATCCGCAACACGGCGTTCGCGATCACCAATGAGCAGTCACGCTTTACGCTGTCGGGCGCAAAATTTATCATCGGCGACGGCTCGGCTAAGATGGTCACGACCGACGGCCATCGGCTCGCGTATGTCGAGCGGGCGATCGACGATAAGGAAGCCGTGATGGACACGCTCATCCCGAAAAAGGCGCTGCTCGAGCTGGTCAAGATATCACGCGGCGAGGGCGAGGTTTCGTTTGGCGAGGATCCAAACCACATCTATTTTGAGGTCGAGGGCCGGCTGCTGATCACCCGCAAGCTCTCGGGCAATTTCCCAAATTACGAAATGGTCATGCCTAAGGACAACGACAAATCGGCCGTCTTTGACCTTGAGGAAATGCGTAACGCGGTCCGCCGCATGTCGCTGATCGCCGACGAACGCAACCGCTCGATCCGGCTCACCATCCGCGAGGGCGAGATCGAGGTCATCGCCCAATCTACCGAAGAAGGCGACGGCAGCGAGGTCGTCCAGGCCGATTACACCGGCGAAGAGATCCAGCTCGGTTTCAACTGGCAATATCTGATCGAATTTCTCAACAACGTCGGTGCCGGTGAGTTAGCGGGCAGCGAGTCGGCAGCGGCAGACGGCAGTTCGTCGGACGGCACCGGTTCGGCTGCTGGCACGGCTACCGCCAAAGAGTCACGCACACGCATCGCATTTGATTTCAAAGACGCCAACGCCCAGACCCAAATGTCGATCGCCGGCGAAAACACCTACGACTACAAATACATCGTGATGCCGCTGCGGATATGACCTTGAAAGCGGACTTCTAATAATAGCGACTAAGAGCGTCCCTGAAAGGACGCTCTTTTTTTGTACAATATGGCTATGACAAAGCCGCAATTCTTTAAAACGCAGGATGATTTTCGGGATTGGCTTGAGGAAAATCATGCGCTTGAGAAAGAGCTGCTTGTTGGGTTTTGGAAAGTTGGGAGTGGTAAGGCTTCGATGACTTGGCCGGAGGCGGTCGATCAGGCGCTTTGTTTTGGGTGGATCGACGGGGTGCGAAAGCGGGTGGATGATGATTCGTACACGATACGATTTACGCCGCGACGGCCGAAGAGTATTTGGAGCCAGATCAATATCGACAAGGTCGCGGTGCTCATCGACAAAGGGCTAATGCACCCGGCGGGGCTCGCCGCATACGAGAAAAAGAAAGATGACCGGGCGAGAGTCTATGCGTATGAGAATACGCCGAAAGAGATGGATGCGGAATTGGTGAAAGAGTTCAAGCGAGACAAAGCGGCGTGGAAATTCTTTGAGCAATTGCCGCCGAGCTTTCACAAGCTGATGATCTATTGGGTAATCAGTGCGAAACAGGAAAAGACAAAGCGGTCGCGGTTTGAGAAATTGGTTGCCGCTTCCCGTGAAGGAAAGCGGCTTTGAGCGGTTACGCGGACGCCTTGCGGCCCCAGGCTATCAATCCACACAAAATGCCAACAATAGCGGGAACCACTGCCATTGCGGGTGTGGGCGAGAGGGCGGTGAATGCGACGGCTCCGATCATGATCACGACCAATAGAGCGGCCGCAAGCGGGGTGAGGGAGCGTTTGATGCCGGTTGCCCAGGGGACGATCAGGCCGATGCCGCCGAGCAGTTCGCATGCTCCGATAAATAACAGGAACCAGTGCGGGAGCACCCACGGAGCGTCTTGGGTCATTTCCGAGTAGGGCATCACGAATTTCATCACGCCGGAAAAGATGAAAAGCAGTCCGACCAGAATTTGAACTATCCAAAGTAAAATATTCACGGCAAAAACTCCTATTTGGTCGCGGCAGACGCCTCAACGATCGGTTTCATTTGCGCTAGGCCCTTTTCAAAATCACCGCCGACGAGCTTGTCCATATTCATGACCAGGCCAAAGGCTTTCATCATAAAGTTGTTTGTGCCTGTCATCGTCCACGTGACATCTGATTTCTCGCCGTTTGCTTTGATACTGAAATCGGTAACGTTTTTTGCGGCAAACGGGCGGATAAATTCCAGATCGATCTTGACCGTATCGCTCGGGCGGCTCTCGGTGATGGTCATTTTGCCTTCGCCGACCTCGTCGTTGCCGGCCCACGCATAACCAGCACCTGTACCCGTTGCCGGGCCGGAGTAGGTGGTTTTCATATTGGGGTCGATCTTTGCCCACGGCGACCAGGCTTCCCATTTGTGAAAATCGTTGATCTGTTCGAAAACCTTTTCGGGCGGTGCGTTAAACGTCGCGGACCGCGTGATCTTAAAATCCGCCGGCTGCATTGCCACGACCACGCACAATACGACGACACCGATAAAGATCAGGGCGAGTAGGCCCAAAATCAATTTCTTGATCATAAATATCTCCTTTTGCCAGTTACTGTAACCAATATTACGCCCCAACCGCAAGAGATGTTTCGGCCAAATTATTTGGTTTTAAAAGAATGAGTGCGGCGTTTTTTGTAACGCCGCACCCGGTAGGTTTCATTTGGTAGGTATAAATGAAGGTTGTATGAATTCCCCGCTGTTACGGTCGCGAGGACACCGACGGGGGATAGTAAAACGTCCCCAATGTCTTAAAACTTTTTATATCAAACTCTTTTCGTGCTCCGCAATTAAGACACGCACGATACGAACCCTTTTTATTTGTAAATGGCCGGGTCAATTGCCTGTGTCTGCATCCTAGTAGTTTTACCAGCAGACCGATCTTTTTGCCGAACAAACCATTTGTTCTATCTATTACACGTTCGGCGACCACATTTTGTTCCAAAACCGCTTGCATATTTTTTCTTTTCCTCCACCCCTTGTGTAGAACGCTTTGGGGGAAAAGCTTTGCAACAGTAAGATGAGCCATTTTGCGAAAAGGTTTGATAAAATTTTTCGCTTCTAGGGCAGAATCTTTCTCTTGTCTGATATATTCGATAGAATCGTGGAAAAAGATTCAGGAGTTAATAAAAATATGTTACGACGGATTTTGCCGGGGCTATTCATTTTTGTGGTTTTGTTAGGTGCGGCGTTGCCGACATTAGCGTGGGACGATACCGGGCACAAGATCACCGCCTATATCGCGTGGCAGCGAATGACGCCGGATGTGCGTGAGCGCGTGTTGAAAATATTGCTTGTAGCGCCTGAGGACTCGACGATCGGGACGTATTACATGCCGTACGGCTCGCAAAATGTAGACGCGCGAAAGCGGGACTTTTTTATGTTCATGGCGACATGGGCAGACGTGGTGCGCGACCGTAATTTTGACGTGCGTTACAAGAAATACCACAAGGGTAACTGGCATTATGATGATCAATTTTGGACGTCGAAAGACGGTAAGATCGAATTTCTAAAAGCTCCTGATGACGGCGGCCAGGCCCTGACTCGGATCACGGAATTTGTAAAACTGATCGGCGGCACTGCACCCGACAGCGAAAAGGCGGTCGCGATAGCCTGGCTCGAGCATCTGATCGGCGATATTCACCAACCGCTGCATTCGTCCGCCCGCGTGACCGACACCGAACCAAAAGGCGATCAGGGCGGCAATCTGTTTTCGCTGACACCAAAAGACACACCGCGTGATAAACAGGAAAACCTGCACTGGTTTTGGGATTCGATGGTGGTTCGCAACATCCCAAACACTAAAAATGTCTGCGATATCGACTTTCTTGAACCTCTCGCTAACGGATTCATGAAAAAATATCCGTTCGACAGAATGCAGAGCCGTCTGGCTTTGTCCGACCCCGCCTCATGGGCGAAAGAGAGCCTGACGTTTGCGCAAAATGATGTTTATTCCGCTGACCTGATACGCGGGGAAATGCCGTCAGATAAATATAAGAAAAAAGGTCTAAAGATCGCCGAGGAAAGACTGACTCTGGCCGGCTACCGGATGGGCGAGATATTTAATCAGGCATTTGGGGCGAAAGCGACGGTTGCCTCCGCCGAGGCCATTCCGTGCAAGATCATTCGCAAAGTGATGTACCCGATCACTAAGACAAGTTCGGTCAAGCAGACGCTTGAAATCGCCCTGCTGGATCTGTGTCCAACCCAGGTCGCATCACGGCCGATGTATAGCTTTTTTATCGGCGGTGAAATGGTGATGAAGGAATACGATGTGGTGCGGACATTTAAGTCAGAGGCAGAAGCCCGTAAATACGCCGCAGATAACAATATTACTGACATTAGTTTTTAGTATCTCTATAACATGACTCCACACGAGACGCTTCAATATTTTACCGGCCGCCAATCAGCGATCGTCGATGCGATCCGCGAGATCGTCAATATCGAGGCTCCGTCGAACGATGCGGCACAGAGCCGCGCGGTCGCCGATTGGATCGAGCGGGCCGCTCTCGCGACAGGAGCAGAACTGACTGTCGAACGCGTTGCGGTCACGGATGGGGAGCATCTCAATATTCGGGCGTTTCCCGGCGCGGAGAAACATACTTTATTACTCGGCCATACCGACACGGTCCACCCAGTTGGCACAAATCTCAAAAACCCAACGCGGATCGAGGGCGATAAGTTTTTCGGCTGCGGCATTTTTGATATGAGATCGGGCATTGTGCTGATGCTTGAAACACTTCGGTTTTTTGCGGTGACTGAAGAGCGTCCCGCACGGCCGATCACAATACTGCTCTCGTGCGACGAAGAGGTCGGCAGCCACAGCGGACAGGAGTTTGTTGAGCGTGAGGCAGCGGAGGCTGCGGAATGTCTGGTGTTTGAACCTTCGGCTGACGGCCGCGTCAAGACCGGCCGCAAAGGAACCGGGACGTACACGCTTAAAGCTCACGGAGTACCAGCACACGCTGGGCTTGAACCCGAAAAAGGTGCCAACGCCATTGCCGAGCTCGCCCGTCAGATCGAGCATATCCACGCGGTCGCACGGCCTGATATCGGTACGACCGTTAATGTCACGACCATTCGCGGCGGGACGACGACCAATGTCATCCCCGAACACGCCGAATGCGAGATCGACGTTCGGTTTAGCCGCATGGATGAGGTTGAACGCATCGATGCAGAGCTGAGATCGTTGATCGCGACAGACAGCCGAGTGTCATTAGAGTTGACGGGTGGTATCAATCGTCCGCCGCTAGAGCGGACGGATGCTGTAGTTGCGCTGTTTGAACGTGCACGTGAGATCGGGGCAGGTTTTGGATACGAGCTTGGCGAAGCGCAAGTCGGCGGTGGATCGGACGGCAATTTTGTCGCGGCGATGGGCGTGCCGGTTTTGGACGGGCTTGGGATCGCCGGTGACGGTGCACACACGCTCGAGGAACATATTGTGGTGAGCGATATCGCGAACCGGGCGACTCTCGTTACCTTATTATTAAGTCAGTAAAACGATGAAAAGATGATCGATTGGATCGCGTTAAATATGACGCCCGGGGTTGGCCCGCGGGCGGCGACGATGCTGCTTGAGCGGTTTGGTTCGGCAGACGCCGTGTTTCACGCACGCCGGACGGAGCTTGAATCTTTGCGGTTAAAGCCCGAGACCATCGACAGTATCATCAAGCGGGAATTTTACGACCGTGCGGCCAGCGAGCTCGAGCGGGTCAAAGAGCTTGGCGGCGACATTCTGATCCTCGATGACGGCAGTTATCCGGCGTTGCTGCGTGAGATCGACGATCCGCCGCCGGTGCTGTATGTCAGGGGCGACTGGCAGTCGTGTTTTGACCAGCCGTGTATCGGTGTGATCGGTTCGCGTAAATGTTCGACGTATGGCGAGAATGCATCTGAGATGCTGTCGCGTGATCTGGCGTCGAGAGGGATAACGGTTGTGTCGGGGCTTGCACGTGGTATTGATTCTGCCGGACATCGCGGGGCGATCCGCGGCCAGGGCAAGACGGTCGCCGTAATGGGTACGGGGCTCGACAGCGTTTATCCAAAGGAAAATAACGGCCTTGTTCGCGAGATCATAGCTGCGGGCGGATGCGTCGTTACGCAGTTTCCGCTTGGCACGCCGCCGATACCCGAAAACTTTCCATACCGCAATCGCATCATAAGCGGGCTGAGTCATGGTGTGGTGATAATCGAGGCGTCCGAGCGGAGCGGTTCGCTGATAACGGCGCGGCTCGCGATGGAACAAAACCGAGAGGTGATGGCGGTTCCGGGCAATATAACATCCAGAAATTCGTTTGGCACGAATTACCTAATCAAGACCGGGGCAAAGCTCGTGCAGCAATGGCAAGACATCGTCGCCGAGATGCCGAGCGAGATATCGGCCGCGATATTGCCGCCAAAGATCGATGAGCAAAAAGCTGAGGATGTACAACGCCAGCCGGAGCTCGTCCCGGCGGATATGACCGACAACGAACGCAAGGTCTGGGACGCTCTGACGGCCGACGAATCTACGCATATCGACTTGCTGCTTGAAGCCTCAGGATTGTCATTTGGCGATCTTAACAGTGCCCTCGTCGCTCTTGATATCCGTGATCTGATCCGCGTTTTGCCGGGAAAACATTATGCCCGCCGGATCTGATAGTTGAGGGTTTTGACATCCTAAAAAATTTCGCTATGCTCTAGCCTCGCATTGACAAGCTCAAGAGCGAGGTGTTAGAAGTCTTAAACGTCAGCACAAAAATTTAGGTGCTGGCGTATTTTTTTCACTAGCCAGTAATATGTCAAAGAACCTGTTAATTGTTGAGAGCCCTGCCAAAGCAAAGACCATCGAAAAGATCCTCGGAAAGGATTTTCAGGTAAATAGCTGCTTTGGCCATATCCGCGATCTCGAAAAAGCGGGGATGGGTATCGACATCCAAAATGATTTTCTGCCCAGCTACACCGTCCCTGACGATAAAAGAAAGGTAGTAAACGAACTAAAATCTTTGGCAAAAAAGTCTGACGAAGTATGGCTCGCAACTGACGAAGACCGTGAGGGCGAAGCCATAAGCTGGCATTTGTGCGAGGTGCTCGGTCTCGACCCGATCACGACCAAACGGATCGTATTTCACGAGATCACCAAACCCGCGATCGAGGCGGCGGTAAATAATCCACGCACGGTAAATATGGATCTGGTGATGGCTCAACAGGCTCGCCGGGTGCTGGACCGCATAGTCGGATTTGAGTTAAGCCCCGTGCTATGGCGCAAGATCAGCGCAAGCGGTAAAAGCCTGAGCGCGGGCCGTGTGCAGAGCGTTGCGGTTCGTCTGATCGCCGACCGCGAACGCGAGATCAACGCATTTCAATCTCTGAGCCATTTCAAGATCGAAGGATTGTTTATTGCCGATGATATAACCGGAAAATCTGTCACATTCAAAGCCGAGGGCAGAAAACAGGACAGTGCCGAGGATGCCGAAAAGTTTTTGACTGGGTGTGTTGGAGCCGATTATAAAGTCACCGATATAAAGGTTAAACCCGGTAAACGCACTCCGGCCCCGCCATTTACCACGTCAACACTGCAACAGGAAGCTTCAAGAAAACTGGGTTATGGCGTGGCACGGACGATGCAGATCGCCCAAAAGCTGTATGAAAACGGGCATATTACTTACATGCGTACGGACAGCGTCAGCCTGAGCGATACAGCGCTTACCGATATTACACAAACCGTGAGCGCCCTTTACGGCGACAGATATCAGCAATTTCGCAAATTCAAAAACAAAAACGAATCTGCACAAGAAGCTCACGAAGCCATTCGCCCGACCTATACGACCGCAACAACGATCAATGACCCGGAATGGCAAAAGTTATATGAGCTGATCTGGAAACGAACAATGGCATCGCAAATGGCCGATGCCGAACTGGAAAAAACCACGGTCAGTATTGAGATATCGACTAATAAAGAAGAATTGACCGCGTCGGGCGAGGTGTTGAAATTTGACGGATTTCTGAAAGTTTATCGGGAAGATAAAGACGAGGACGAACAGGAAGAATCATCCGAAGGCTTGCTTCCGCCAATGACTGTTGGGCAGATACTGCCGCTGTCTGAACTGAGAGCAACTGAAAGGTTTAGCCGTGCCCAGCCGCGATACACAGAGGCATCACTCGTCAAGAAATTAGAAGAACTCGGCATTGGCCGCCCGTCCACCTACGCCCCGACAATTTCCACGATCCAGAAACGCGGTTATGTAGAAAAACGTGATAAAGACGGCACGCCGAGGGCCTTTCGCGTATTGGTCTTGAAAAATGACGCCATCAGTAAACGCGAAGAATCTGAAAATACCGGTGCAGAAAAATCAAAACTGTTTCCGAGTGACCTAGGGCTCGTGGTGACGGATTTTCTGAAACAACATTTTGACGCCATCATGGATTATGGCTTTACCGCCAAGATCGAGGGCGAGTTTGACGAGGTCGCCGCCGGAAAACTGAAGTGGAATAAAATGCTCGAGGAGTTTTACGGCCCATTCAAAAAGGACGTTGATAACACCATCGAAAATGCTGAACGTGCAAAAGGCGAAAGGGTGCTTGGCAACGACCCCGAAAGCGGTAAACCGGTGGTTGCCCGTATGGCCCGCTACGGCCCGATCATACAGATCGGCAGTGTTGACGAAGAGGAAAAGCCAAGATTTGCTAAGGTCCCGCCAGGACAAAGCATTGAAACCATTACGTTTGACGAGGCACTCGCGCTGTTTAAATTGCAGGACGCGATGGGCAATTATGAGGGCAAAGATCTGTCCGTCAGTATTGGCCGCTTTGGCCCCTATGTAAAATGGGGCGACGAATTCATCTCAATTCCCCGCGGTACCGATCTAGGCACGGTTGACACAGAAAAGGCGATCGAGTTTATTAAAGCCAAACAGATCGCGGATGCCCCGGTTGGTGAATTTGACAGTAAGCCGATCACAAAAGGAACGGGACGGTTCGGGCCGTTTATCAAATGGGACGGTATGTTTATCAACGTGCCGCGCCGGTACGATTTTGAGAATCTGACCCAAGCTGAGATGAACGAACTTATCGAAGCAAAGCGCGAAAAGGAAGCGAACCGTTACATCCAACGCTGGGAAGAAGAAAAGATCTCGCTTGAGAATGCCCGTTGGGGGCCGATCATTAAATTTGGCAAAAAGATCATTTATATCCCCAAAAAAGCTGATGGCAGCCGCGCAACCGCAGATGAGGCAGCGGCAATGACACTCGAGCAGGTAAAAAAACTCATCGAGGCCGAGGTGCCGGGAGCGTTTACCAAGAAAACGAGGCCCGCGGCTAAAAAGGCAAAGCCTAGGAAAGCTGCGAAGAGTAAGGTCCGATAAAATGACAGGCCTCGTAAGGTATTGCCAAAACGAGGGTTCTGAGTATAGAATTGCACTCTAGGCAAGCGATGAAAGTTCCGACAGCTAAACGGAATAATTTATTCCGGTGAGATCGGATGCGTATGAACGAAAATCTCCAATTCCTGCAAGCATTCTTAAAAAATCCATTAAAGGTTGGCGCCATCGCGCCAAGTTCGCCGGAACTTGCGGCGGAGATGCTGGCGGGTATTCATCCGGACGATCATAATATTGTGCTTGAGTTGGGCGTTGGTACGGGTGCGATAACTAAATTCTTACGTGGAGCGATCCCCAGCCGCGACTCATACCTCGGTATCGAACTGGACGGCGACCTTGTAAAAACTCTCAACAAAAACTTTCCCGATATGAATATTATTCAGGGAAATGCGGCTGAGGCATATTCGATCCATCAGGAACTCGGCCTCGGCAAGGTGCGATATCTCGTTTGCTGTCTGCCGTTTGTCTCACTGCCCAAAGAGGTCAGCGAAAGTGTTTTGACCGAGATCGCCAAGTTTATGGACGAGGGTTGTGAGCTGCGCATTTTCCAATATGCTCACGGATATTTTCTGCCGCCGGCGATCAAGCTGCGTGAATTTTTGAAAAATCGTTACGGCACATCACGACGCAGCCCGCTAGTACTCAAGAACATGCCGCCCGCATTTACGCTCACCTGGTCGACTATTTAGCTGATTTGAAACATTTCCCCGATGTTTGTGGTATAAATAGCTAAATCTCGTCATAAAGATTCAATTAAATTTTCAGGAGAACTAAGTAATGTTAAAACGCAAAGTTTTAGGCGTATTTTTGCTTGTCAGTGTCATGTTGCCGGGGCTAACCTTTGGGCAAACAAAGGTTTTCGAAGCGCCGAAAGAGGTGATGGACAAGATCAAGGACGAGGGTATGAACCGGTCGCAGGTAATGAAAACCCTCAGCTACATGTCCGACGTGATCGGCCCGCGTCTGACCGGCAGCCCCGGGCTCAAACGCGCTAACGAATGGACGCGCGACCAACTGACATCGTACGGCCTGCAAAACGCGCACCTTGAATCGTGGGGCCCGTTTGGCCGCGGCTGGACGCTCAAGAAATTTTACGCGATGGTCGATGGCCCGGTGGCATTTCCAATGATCGCCTACCCAAAAGCATGGTCGCCCGGAACAGACACTCTGATCCCGGCACCGGTCGTCGATCCGAAAGCAAAGGGCAAACCCCGGTCGCAGCGGGTAAGCCAAATACCGCTTACACGGCCGAAGTCGTGCGTTTTACCGCTACAAAAGAAGAAGAACTCGAACAGTACAAAGGCAAGCTCAAGGGCAAGATCGTGCTTGTCGGAGCAATCCGCGAGGTCAAAGCCCATTTTGAGGCCGAGGCCAAACGTGCAGGCGAAAAAGAATTGCTAGATCTCGCCGACGCTCCTGATCCGGCAACCGTTCGCCGTCCGGCAGGACCGCCAGCGGGTTTGCCAAATAACTTTGCTCAGGCACAGCAGTTTAACTCGCGCCGTATGCGATTCCTCGTAGAAGAAGGAGCCGCTGTTTTGATCGATGCCGGTCGTGGCGATGGGGGGACGATCTTTGTCCAACAAGCAACAGCTGTCCAACCGGCTCCGGCCGCTGCGGGTGCTCCACCAAATCCGCCGGTCCGTCTGTATGACAAAACCGCGACCATTCCGATCCAAGTCAGTGCCGCTGTCGAGCATTTTAACCGTGTCGCACGTATGATCGATGCCGGTGAAAAGGTCACGATGACGGTCGATCTGGGCGTCGAATATCAGGATCAGGATCCTAACGTCTACAACACTATCGCTGAGATCCCCGGCACCGACAAAGCAGATGAGATCGTCATGCTTGGCGGCCACCTCGACTCATGGCAGGGCGGAACCGGAGCAACCGATAACGGTGCCGGATGTGCAGTCATGATGGAAGCAGTCCGCATTTTGCAAGCCGCCGGCCTCAAACCACGCCGTACGATCCGCATCGCTTTATGGTCCGGTGAGGAGCAGGGTTTGCTCGGCTCGCGTGCTTATGTCAAGCAGCATTTCGGCTATCTTGGTGACGGCACGGCACCTGCGTTTGGTGGTGGTGGCGGCGGAGGCGGGCAAAATGTTGCTCCGCTTGCTCTTACCAAGCTGCCTGAGTACGACAAACTCTCAGCCTATTTCAACATCGACAACGGCACCGGCAAGGTCCGCGGCGTTTATATGCAGGGCAACGAAAACGTGCGTCCGATATTTCGGAGCTGGCTGGCCCCGTTCAAAGACATGGGTGCAAATACCCTGACGCTTGCAAACACCGGTGGTACGGACCACCTTGCGTTCGACGGCATCGGGTTGCCGGGATTCCAATTTATCCAGGATGCGATCGAGTACGACACCCGTACGCACCACTCAAACATGGACGTCTTTGACCGCATCCAGGCTGACGATATGAAACAAATGGCGATCATCCTCGCAGCATTTGTTTATCAAACAGCGATGATGGACGACAAGATGCCGAGAAAGACACCGAGATAGTTACCAGTCTTTTCGACGCAACTAATCGCCCGGATCTGTCGTAATTTTCTACAGATCCGGGCATTTTTGTTTTTGAATTTTATGGAATTGAGTTAAAATCTTGGCGTTTCAACACAAAACATATGACTAACATCCAATTTCAACGCGGGGCCGTCGATGCCTCAACCGCGATCAGCAGTGCTTGGGAGCTGATCAAGGGAAATTACGGTTTGTATCTAGGGGTCGCCGTTGTCGCGATGGTGCTCACGGGCTGCATCCCGTGCCTTAATATATTCATCATGGGCCCGGTCATGGGCGGCGTTTATTTCTTTGCATTACGTGCAATGCGAAATGAGCCGATCGAATTTGGGATGATGTTCAAAGGCTTTGAAAAATTTGTCCCGCTGATGGTCATCGGCCTGATCCAGGCGATACCCGGCATCATCGGCCAGGTCATGCAATACGGTGTCAGGTTTGGACAGATCGGCCTCGGCGGTGGACGTAACCGCGAGATCAATTTCTTTATGGCGTCGGATCAGGACGTTGCGATCGCGAGCGGATTAGTTATAGTTGCGGTCGTCGTGGGACTATTTTTCGCAATATTTGCTTTGGTTTGGTGGCTAGTATTTTTCTTTGCGATACCACTCGCGATGGAATATGACCTCGGCCCCGTCGAGGCGATCAAGCTCAGTGCTCAGGCCGCAATGAGCAATATCGGCGGGCTTATCGTGCTATTGATCCTCGAGATCCTTGTAACGCTTTTGGGCGTGCTAATGTGCGGTATCGGCGTTATCCTCATCTCGGTGCCGATCATCTACATTGCACACGCCTTTGTCTATCGACAGGTGTTCCCGTACATCGAACAGCAATTTAACATGGCGCCACCACCGCCGACGGCGTACGGTGATTTTGGCAGCGGAATGCCCGCTAACTAAAGAGCCAGCTCCATAAACAAAACGTCCGTGTGCGGATTGTCGTAGTACGGCGGAATAGGTACAAAGCCGTGAGACTCATATAGTTTCACGGCTTTTCCCATCTTTGGCGGGTAAGTGTCGAGACGCATCCGGTTATATCCGATCTCTTTTGCGTCAGCTATCAGCTTTTCGATCAGAGAGACGCCGACCTTAGCCCCGCGAAACTCGTCGCGGACAAACAGACGTTTCATCTCGCATATCCCGTCTTCAAGCTTCCTCATTGCAATACAGCCCGCGAGATCGTCGTCAACGTACGCAAGATACAACCGTCCGTCCGGCATCGCATATTTTCCCGGCAATGTTGCGACCTCACTCTCAAAATCCTGAAAGCACAACGACATACCGAGCCAAGTTTCGTATTCGCGAAAGAGCGTTTTTGCCTCGGTTATTTGTTCGTCTGACTCGGCTTGAGTGATCGTGAGCATATTTTTATCGTATGGTATAACATTATTCTTTTATGGAACTAGCAGTCGAGAAATACAAGGTCAAAGACGAGCCGTTTTATTTACCCATCGGACAAGAAGTCGAGCTTTTCGAAGCGGCGTTTGCGGCGAAGCTGCCCGCGATGCTCAAAGGCCCGACGGGCTGCGGCAAAACGCGCTTTGTCGAATACATGGCGCATCGCCTAAACCGCCCGCTCATCACCGTCGCCTGTCACGAAGACCTCTCCTCGACCGATCTCGTCGGCCGCTTTCTGCTCGAGGGCGAAGAAACCGTCTGGCACGACGGCCCTTTGACGACCGCCGTTCGCCATGGTGCGATCTGCTATCTCGACGAGGTCGTCGAGGCCCGCAAGGACACGGTCGTCATCATCCACCCGCTAACAGACGATCGACGAAGACTGCCGATCGAAAAGCGCGGCACGGTTATCGAAGCGCCGCCCGAGTTCATGCTCGTCGTCTCGTACAATCCGGGCTACCAGTCGATCCTCAAAGATCTCAAGCAGTCAACCCGCCAACGCTTCGTCGCGATGGAATTCGACTACCCGAACGCCGAAGCCGAAGCCGAGATCGTCGCCAAAGAAGGCGGCATCGACATCGAAACCGCCGCCGACCTCGTTAAAATAGGCCAAAAGGTCCGCAACCTCCGCGGCCACGGCCTCGAAGAAGGCGTCTCAACCCGCCTCCTCATCTACGCCGCCCAAATGATCGCCCAAGGCATCTCCCCCATCGCCGCCGCCGAAGTCGCCATCTGTTCACCAATTACAGACGACCGCGAGCTGCAACGAAGTATCAGAGAGATCGTGACGACGATAATTTGAGGATGACGATCGAAAGAAAAAGTGGGCAGTGTGGTTATTGCCGTTGCCTTTAGGCAACGGAAAGGCAGATATATCGCTTCCGGGCTTTAGCCCTGCCGGCTCATTTGGCTAAAGCCAGATGATTTGCAAACTCCCGATCCGTTGGCTAAAGCCAACGGCAATTGTCCCGATGGAAATAGACACTATCATCCAAACTACGTGTACGTCATTGGTCAAATATAACGTCATCTTTCATACCCCTCAAATCATTATTGAGAAATTATTAGTCAGTATTGAGAAAACATAAGTTAGATTTAATAAAAAACACTTCACTATCCAGACTAAGCACTTCATATTTCACATTTAACACCTCATATTTAATATTAAGCACATCACATTCTAAAAAATTCTTTTCACATTTCAAAAAACGTGCTATCTTTCTCTTCAAAGAGGGTGAGAGATGCTTTATTTCGACATTAAGAGGATCCTAAAGACGCGCGGGATCGACGAGCCGTATCGTTGGCTGGTCAAGAATGGTTTTGTGCCGCAGACGGTGCATTCTTGGCTTAATTATCAGCTCGGCTACATCAAACCCGACCACCTCGAACGCCTCTGCCTGCTGCTCAACTGTACGCCGAACGACCTTTTCGACTGGCGCGAGGACGGCAAAACCGTCGTCCACGACACCCACGCCCTCCGCACCCTCATCAAACAAAAAAACGACATCCAAACCACCCTCCGCGAACTCCCGCTAGATAAACTGGAGAAGCTGGGCGAGATGCTTAACCAGTTAAATGCATCCAATGAGAAGGAATGATTTAATGATTGTTATGTCGAAAAATAGATTTTTGCTTTTTGCCGCAATTTTAGTTTCTTTGTTGACCGCCCTTCCTGCCAGCGGGCAGACACTTTCCATTTCAGACTTAAAAACAAACGGCGCTAGCGGGTTTCCTCAGACGAAGGCAAAAGTTTTGGTTGATACTGAAGATCTTAAAATCTCAATTTTGAATGATTCAGCTTATCTCGCCGTTCAAACGGTGGTCTGGAAGGACGATAGTAATGAGACTGGGAAAGATTCTAGCGGTCAACTATGGGGCGATTATTCGTTTTTGCTGACAGCAGCCGAAGATAGCGGTAAACGGAAACCAAAAGTCGACCGGACCTACTACATAAACCCTCGGCCCCATGACAAAGGTTTGTACTATACAATTTATTCTGGACTAGTAATATTCACAGAGACTTTATCCGACGGAAGGAAAAGGACGAGGGAAGCCGAAGCTACATCAACTCTTAAGAGCGACACAACTGGAAGAGGAAAAATTGAGTATGTTAGCGTCGAAAAAGGCCAAAAAACCAGAGTCGATACAATGCTAGTTCCTCTATCGGAGCTTAACAAAAAACCAGGCGACAGCTTACGGATTTGCTATTTTGTTTCGTCTCCGACCCCCGCATTGAAACTCAATTCTTGTGGCACCTCGTCAGAAACGGATGTGAGTACCCCCTTCGAGTCTTACCAAAAAATTAGTCTGGTCACTACAGCGACTAATATTCTGAGTGGACTCGCCGCCACTATTTTGCCATATCCGCCCGTCTGGTTCGCTCCGATCAACGATCCGAACAAACCCGACTGGGAGATATTGCCGCAGGAGGCGAAGGCGGGGGAGGTTATTTTGTCGAAGCGGAATGAGCTTGGCATTTTGTCGAACTTTGCGGCGACGCCGTTTGAGCTTTATGGCAAGCGATACGCGAGCGTCGAGGGCTTTTGGCAGATGATGCTCTATCCCGAAGGGCCGGACGACGTGCGGGCGAAAGACAAACGCGTAACCTGGAAATACACCCGCGAACAGGTCGCCCAGATGACCGCCTTCGAAGCAAAATCCGCCGGTACGCTCGCCGAGGAAAACATGAAAATCCTCGGCATCGATTGGGTGACATTCGACGGCAAGCGTTTTCCATACCGCTCCGCCACACCCGGCGAACACTACAAACTCATCCTCGCCGCCATGCGCGCCAAACTCGAACAAAACCCCGAAGTAAAACGCATCCTCCTAGCCACCGGCGACCTCACCCTAAAACCCGACCACCACGGCGAAGAAAACCCGCCGCCCGAGTGGAAATACTACGACATCTGGATGCAGATACGGAAAGATTTATCCACAGATAGACACAGATAAACACAGATGTAAGGTCGGTTCGCCTATCTGTGTCATCTGTGTTCATCTGTGGAGAGATTTCTTTCTCTCTGCTTAGAATTAACACTCATTTAACACCCATTTCACTCCGCGTTAACGTCCGCACACTAGCCTAATTCTTGCCGCAAAGAAATTTATCAATTTAGAGATTTGAGAGGACACGAGGGAGACGGTTTTCGGAGATAGTTGTATCGCCGGCCGGCTTTCTTTTCACAAAGGAGCGAAGATGAAAACGAACCGCTGGTTACGAATATTCACGAGCATAGCAATATTAATATTTGCATTTATTATCAACGTATCGGCCCAGGCCGATCAGGGCCGGATCGCCGGTAATGTGACCGACGCTAACGGCGCCGTCGTGCCAGGTGCGACGGTGACCGTCACAAACGACCTGACGGGCGAAGCCCGCACGGTCAGTGTAAAGGGCGACGGTTCGTTTATGATCGTAGCGTTAAAACCTGCGAAATACTCGATCGCGGCGAGCGGCGGCACATTTGACACTACCCGTAAATCGGTCGAGGTACTTGTCGGGCAAGAGTTAAATCTGGACATCGTGTTACAGATCAAGGGCCAGTCGGTACAGGTCGATGTCGTCTCCGGTGAGGACACGATCGTTAACACCGCATCAGCCGGCATGAGCGCGAACGTAAATCAACGCGAGGTCGAGGGGCTGCCGATCAACGGCCGCCAGCTATCGCAGCTTTATCTACAAGCTCCGGGCGGCGTCAACAGCGGAACCGGAACATTCTCAGACATACGTTTTTCGGGACGTGCGAATAACCAAAACGTCGTACGCTATGACGGTGTCGAGGGCACGGCGATCATCGATTCGAGCCCGGGTAATCTAAACGGAGAGATACCGTCGCCTTTTAGACTGCAGTCGAGCCTGGAAAATATTCAGGAGTTTCGCGTAGATTCGAGCAATTTCCCCGCCGAGTTTGGCACCGGAACCGGCGGCCAGATCTCTGTGGTGACCAAAAGCGGCGGCAATCAGTTTCACGGTTCGGTGTTTGAATACATGCGTCGGACTGGACTGGATTCGCGTAACTTTTTTGACAACATCTCACAGGGTATCGCAAAGAGCCCGCTGACGCTTGACCAGTTTGGCGGCTCGATCGGCGGCCCGATCATTAAGAACAAGTTCTTTTTCTTTGGCAGCTACGAACGCTATCGCGGCCGCTTTGGCCTAAACTTTGTTGAGGCGGCTCCGAGCCTTAGCCTAGCGGCACCCGGAGCGATCATTCCCGGTTCTGTCACGGCGGGTAACCCGGCCGGAACCCCGGTCAACCCGCTCATTCAGCCATATATCACTGCGTTTCGTTCGCCAAATGCGGTCGTGATACCGGGTGCTACAACCGCACCAGGGTTTGAGATCCTACAACTTCAGGCAAATCAGAAAACCGACGAAAAAGCTTACGCCGCACGATTCGATTATCAGTTAAACGAATTAAATAAGATCTATTTCCGCTTTTTCCGCGACGAGGGAACAGACATCGCACCTGAGGGGGTTTCGGGCCGCGTCGTCAAGATCTCAGCAGTTCCGCAGAACGGCGTTCTCGGCTGGCAGTCGATCCTGCGTAAGGACGGCACGCTTATCAACGAATTTAAGGTCGGATACAACGGTGCCCGCACACGCGTAAACGGCAGTGCCCCGACGGTCAACGGCGTCGATTTTTCGGCGATCATCCTCAACATTTCTGGCAGCGTCGCAAATACCGGCATTGCCGGACAGGGCACTTCGTCAGGTATCTCGATACCGGGCGGTTTGGTTCGTGCAAACTCGGCGACCAACGGACGCGGACAGCCGTACACACCGTACTCGCTTGGTTTTATCGATAGCCTTAACTACATTCGCGGCAACCACAATTTCAAATTTGGCGGTGAGGTCCGCATGATCCGTATGTACACCGACCGTCTTGGCGGCACGACATACACATTTTCAAGCCTCGCAAACTTTTTGACCAATACGCTTTCGTCCGTTCAGTATCTTGGCGATGTGAGTGCCGCCAGCCCTTTCAACAACGGACTAACCGGCCAGCGTCTTGCTAAACAGGAATACTATATCGCGTACGGACAGGACGAATGGAAGATCCGTCCGGGCCTGACCTTGAGCTACGGGCTGCGTTACGAATATTACGCACCTCTGCGAGAGGCAAATAACGGACAGGTTCTGTTCGACATCAAGACCGGCACGATTCGTCCTTCGTCTGAGGCGGCATTTAAGTCGTCAAAAACAAACTTTGGCCCACGCATTGCCATGACGTGGTCGCCAAATCATGATGGCTCAGGATTTTTCGGCGGCGGAAAGACCGTTCTCCGAGGCGGGTTTGGTATGTATTACGGCCCCGGCCAGACCGAGGACCAGATCCAACCGATCGAGAGCGATCGCGTCAGTTCGACGATCACAAGCGGCGCACTGCTCGCGTTCCCGGCAAATCTTCCCGGCATCGTCAGCAACTTTGCGACCAACGTAAATAACCGCAGCTATCAGCCGCGTGCTTATTCCGGTGACTACAAGATCCCTGAAAAGATCTATCAGTACACATTCTCCTGGCAGCAACAGTTGCCGTATGACATCACTTCAACGGTTGCTTATGTCGGCAGCCAGGGCCGCAATCTGTTTTTGCGAAGCGTCGCAAACAAGATCAGACCCGGACAGACGACGATCCTTGACGGCACCGCGTTACCGACTACATTTGGCGTGGTCAACCGGACAAACGCCGGTGGACAGGTAATTGCGGTCAATACGATCCGCGAATTTAGCATCGTCAGCGGAACGAACTCGGTTCAAAACCCGTACGCCGAGGTCGATTACAAAACCTCGGGTGGCGACGACCGTTACAACGCTCTACAGCTTTCTTTTCAGCGAAGCTCGCGTTCGGGGCTCACGATGAACGCTCAGTACAGCTTCGCCAGCAGCAAAGGCACGAGCGCCGGGTCGAACGAAGCACGTACGGGAGCACAGCTCGACAATTTTGAGGCTGACCGCGGCCGCAACAATTTTGATGTGCGGCACACCTTTAACCTGAGTGCGCTGTATCAATTGCCATTTGGCAAGGGTAAACGATATAACCTCGACGGAGTTGCAAACACATTGCTCGGCGGCTGGGAGATCGGCGGTATCGCAAACGCGAGAAGCGGCGTACCGGTCGAGGTGTTGATAACGCGGCCCGACGTCGTCATCCAGTGTAATGCGGTGGGCGGATGTCCACGAGGTGACGGCACATTCTTTGCCAATGGATTTGTCGCACAGCTACCATCGTTTGGGGCAAGCTTTCCGGCATTGCCCACTGGCTTTATCGCGGTCGTCAACACACCGGGCGGCGGCAATTCGCGTAACATCCGCCGGCCTGACCTGATCGCGGGAGTAAATCCTTATTTAAACAACGACCGCAACTTTATTAACCCGGCGGCGTTTGCTACACCGACACCGGGTAATTGGGGCAATCTCGGCAGAAACCAGTTGTCGGGGCCGACATTTCGTCAGATCGATATGATACTCGCAAAGCGTTTTCACATTACGGAAACGATGAATGTCGAATTCAGGACCGAGGTATTTAATATCTTTAACCAGACGAATTTTGCCAACCCATCAACGACGCTGGCGCTCGCATTACCGACGCTGACCTTTAACACAGGAACATCGGTCTATGCGGCGAGCACGTCAAATGTGGTTCAGCCGGGACAGGCTTATACACAATCGGCGGCAGGTTCGACATTTGGACTGCTTCGCTCGACGGTTGGTAGAACGGTAGGTCTGGGTTCGAACAGGCAGATCCAGTTTGCTTTTAGGTTCAACTTCTAAAAGCAGGCAAGGCCAAACAATAAAAAATAGAGGCTAGCATTATGCTTGCCTCTATTTTTACTTTCAAGAACCTAGTCGGTTCTGACTATTTAACAGCCGTTGTTTTGGGTTCACGCGGATCATAGGGCGTGGCCTGATATTTTTTGACAACGTCCTGGGCGTCGTCGTAATTATCTCCCAGGTCGGCAGCACGCTTGTATGCGGCGACGGCACGCGTCCGGTCGCCTTTGCCGTCGTAGGCGTTGCCCATTTTGATATTTGACCAAACCGAAAGCCATGCCGGATTGAGGCTGCCGCTTAACGCGGCTTTGAAATTATCGATAGCAACGTCGTAGTTTCGCTGTTCGAGAAACAACAAACCGAGGTGATAGTAGATCCACGAATTAGACCTATCTAGCTTTAAAGCGGCTTCAAACTGCTGCTGGGCCTCAGGATAATTTCCCTCTTTCAACTGCTCTATGCCGCGACGAGCGATCGACGAGACGCGTAAATCGGGCGAAATACGCAAGAGCTTATAGCTCGGGTCGATGACAACGGCAAGCGGCCGCCCAGTTGATTCGATGTTAAAGTCCGCACTCGTTTCCTGCATATCAAGGGTGACGGTTGCGAGCCCAAAATCTCCCTCGGACCGTAGCTGGACATCCACGGGCAGCTTTAGATTGTCGTAATTTTGCTTGACCGTGCCGCGGGTAACAAATTTGCCGCCGCGGGTTCTGATGATCAGATAATCGCTGGTAAATTCGGGCACGCCGGTTCCCTCGACCCAGCGGGCAAAAAAGTATCGCAGATTATCGCCTGCCACTCGCGAAGAGAGCTTTTCAAAATCGTCGATCGACGCCGATTTGCCGCGATATTCCTGCAAAAAGGTTTTTAATAATTGGTCAAATTTTGCTGGGTTTAATGTGTCGCGGAGCAGTTTGAAAACGAACGCCCCTTTGGCGTACATGATGTATTGATAGGCGCTGCTCTGATCATCGAGGTCTTTTGGTGCACGCAGCAGCGACGATGTCTGCTCAAACGTCAGCGATTTTTCGAGCAGTTCGCGGCGCATGGCATCGAGTTTAGCTCCGTCCAGGCGGCTCTCGCGAAATGTAAAAGCACTATATTCTGCCAAACCTTGCGATAGCCAGGCGTCGTCAAACGATTTGAGCCCGACGGTCAGTCCCCACCATTGAAAAGCGGCCTCACGCTGGAGACGTTCGACGGTGACATCGCGGGCCTCTTCGAATTGGCGGTTGGCGATAAAGAGCATCCCTGTCGACGAATAAAAATCGAGACTGTCGTCATCGATCTGAGCGACGATCAGACGCGTGCCGCTGGCGGGTGCTCCAAAGCGTTTTGTATAAAAATCGAGCGCCGTGCCGAGCGTTTCCGCATATTTCGCGACGTTGGCGTCGTTGCCGGGTTTTGCCAAAAACTGGATATCATAATCGGCAATACGCAAGGTTTTAGCCGCGTATTTGCCGTACGCAAAGTTGCCGATGAGAGCTGGTGTAGATTGTACAAAACGTGATTTGTTGCCGGTTGTCGTGACCGGAACGGTGCTAAAGCCCGTCAATGTCAGCCCGGCAGGGATCGAAATGCTGATGTCTGATGTCGCCGGGTCGGCGGCATAATCGTGAAACGGAAACCAACGTGCCGCATACATCAAATAGCCCTGATTGTCGCCGATGTAAGCAAGCCGTTTGTTGAGCAGTGGCCCGCCCGCAGGCAGATCGAGGATGCCGTTGTATTTGAAACGCAGCGTGACCGGCATTCCTTTTACGACATTTTCACCTAGGTCAATACGCACATGCGGGCCTAGATCAGTACTCGCCGATTGGTCCTGAATAAACGTGACTTGTGCCGCTGACGGTGACACGGGTTTTGGTGTCGGACGAACTGCTGGTTTTGTGGCGACAACTGGCGTTGTCGGTATCATGCCGCCGCCGATACGCGTTATGGAATCGACCTTTAGGCTGCCGTTTAGCTCAAATGAGACCGAACGCGTGTCTTCGAGCGGCGTAAAGGTAACGTCGACGGTCGCGTTGATCTTGCGTTCCGTTGGCATGAGCGACACGTCCATCACATAATTTGTGACGTCAAACGGCGTTCTTTTTACTTGTTGGGCGATAGCCGGCAGCGTGAACAGCGACGCAACGGCGGCTATTTTGACGAGGTGAGTAATAAACTTTTTCATGTCGAGTTTCAGCAAAAACTGTCCGATCAAATGTGCTCTCTTAGGATGTGCGCAAATCCCAAATCGTTTGCTTTTTGCGCTTTTTGATTAATTGTCGCGGTAAAAATCGACCGAAATGGCCTTTTCCGCCAGTTGTTTCCCAAGCGCGGCGACCGCCTGATGTTCAGGATGATCCGTATAGGCATCAAGCTCGGCACGACCCTCAAATGTCGCCACGAGCCCCGTATCGAACGACCGGTCGAGATGTAAAACGTCAGCGCCAACATCAAATGTAACGATCTCAGGTATAACGCCGGTAAGCGCTTTTAGTCGGTCACGGTGGTCTTCGCGTGCGGCCTGGTCCGTTTCGGGTTTATATTTCCAGCAGACAATATGGATCAGCATTAAAGTATTTTCGCATAATCCCGTCAATTTAATTAACCTTGGATAAGTTCTCTGAAACCGTTGTTGATGGATAGACGAAATACTAACTATATGTATAAAGAGTTTATTGCACCGCTCGAAGACCTTGCGGCTACCGCCCTCGACGGCATAGCGGGCCTGTTAGGAAATACCGGAAAAAGTCTCAGCGGACCGCCGTCCGACGGCAAGGTGATCTTGCCCAATGATCTGTTTGCTCAGCCCGATGTGCAGACCGAATGGTGGTACTACACGGGCCATTGCAAGAGCGAGAGCGGAAAAGAATTTGGCTTTGAGCTTGTATTTTTCAAACGCCGGACTGACCTCGACCGGATCGGTATCGTGCCGATGACTGTGCTTGCAAACCCGATGTATTTTGCCCATTTTGCGATATCGGATATCGACGAGCAAAAGTTTCGCTATGAGCATATCCGTAGTTTCAACAAGCCTTTTGACGTGCCGGTTTCAATGAGCGAAACAGCGTGTGACGTGAGGTTAGGCGACTGGTCGCTGCGTGAGGTTGCCGGCAAGCATATCCTGCACGGCACGCTTGAGGGCGGTTTTGTTTTTGACGCCGTGCTCGAATCGGACAAACCTTTGGTTTTGAATGGAGATGGCGGCATAACACGCAAAAAAGACGGTTCGTCAAAGCATTTTTCCTACACACGGATGAATGTCAGCGGGCAAACATCGACCGATGGTCATGTCGAGAAATTTACCGGCTCCGCGTGGATGGACCGCGAATACGGCATTTGGGGCCCGGGCAACTGGGATTGGTTTAGCATACAATTTGACGACGATACTGAGCTGATGATCTATCAATTTAGCGGTGAGGCGGATGAGCTGGTTGGTGCTTCGACCGGCACGTTTGTCGACCGCGATGGAGCTTGTAAATATCTTGAGCGAAAAGATTACGAGATAGAGGTATTATCCACTTGGACGAGCGAAAAAACCGGAGCAGAATATCCGAGCCGCTGGAAAGTCAGAGTCGAGAGTTTGGGTATTGATATTGAGATCGCCGCGCTGATCGCGGACCAAGAACTGGACACACGCGGTACGACAATGATCGTGTATTGGGAAGGTGCCTGTAAGGTTACCGGGAGCAAGGACGGCAGCAGCATAGGCGGCAAGGCGTATGTCGAACTTGTCGGTTATGACATGTCGCATGAGCGAGCAGGTCTAGGCGATTTTTTGTTTGGCAGCAAGTTTGGCGAACTAACAGCCATTTTTAGCTAGTTTTCGTCTGATTCGCACCATTTCCGAGTCACTTCGTGCCTATAGTCAAACATCTTTTCGAGCTTTGGCACAACGGCGAATGGTGCGGCGAGCGTACCTAAAAACCACATTGGCGGCTCGTATTCGACCTCGTCCCGCAACATTGCTCCGTCGGCGTGCGGCGTAATGATATGGCGGTGCCGCCAGTTTTTGAACGGGCCGGAGACTTGCGTGTCCTCAAACATCCGCTGCGGTTCAAACGCAGTGTGCTCAGCGACCCATCGAACAGTTATCAACCCAAGTATTTTTGTATCAAAGATCGCCTGCGAGCCAATTACCGAGATGTCGGCTTTTTGGATGATCGTGGCGTCTTCCCATGGCGGCATCAGCCGCTCGAAAGCGTCCGGCAATTCATGAAAAGCGAAAACCCGCTCGGGCGACGCTTTGAACACACTTTCTTTTACAAATCTCATTATTATTAACCTTAGCACACGCGGATATTGGATTTACCTTTGAATTTGGAGCGGGAAACTGCTTTAATACCTCAAATCATATGAAAGAAGCCGCAACCGACCTCGGAGCGATCTATAACGACGAGATCTCAAAAGCAAAGATCTGGCAGGTCATTGGTGCGTCCGCCGTCGGGACGATGATCGAATGGTACGATTTTTATATTTTTGGCAGCCTGGCGACAGTCATCGCACCGCTTTTTTACCCGCCGGAGAATCAGACATTTGCGTACATCGCCTATCTCGCGACGTTCGCGGTCGGGTTTGTAGTGCGGCCTTTCGGCGCTTTGTTTTTTGGGCGGATCGGCGACATTGTGGGACGAAAATATGCGTTTCTCGTCACGCTTTTGATAATGGGCGGAGCGACCGCGGTGATCGGCTTTTTACCGACATACTCGCAGATCGGTATTGCGGCGCCAATAATTTTGCTGCTGATCCGTGTGCTGCAAGGACTTGCACTAGGCGGTGAATATGGTGGAGCGGCGGTTTATGTCGCCGAACACGTCCCCGATAATCGTCGCGGATTTTACACGTCATTTATTCAGATCACGGCAACGCTCGGGCTATTTTTATCGCTGGCGGTTATTTTAGCGGTGCAAAACACCATGAGCCCCGAGCAGTTTGGCGGCAAATCCGACGGCATTGGCGGTTGGCGGATACCGTTTCTGATCTCGATCGCTCTCGTCGGCGTTTCGCTCTATATTCGTTTGAGGATGAAAGAATCGCCGATATTTGAACAGCTAAAAAGCAGCGGGATGCGTTCGGCAAATCCTCTGATCGAGGCGTTTACGAAATGGGAAAACTTGAAAATAGTGCTCATCTCGCTATTCGGAGCGACCGCCGGACAGGGCGTCGTTTGGTACACCGGACAGTTTTACGCCCTGTTTTATCTGCAATCGATACTTAATGTAAACGCGACTTCGGCAAACTACATTATCGCCATCGCACTGCTATTAGGAATGCCGTTTTTTGTTTTCTTTGGCTGGTTAAGTGACCGCCTCGGCCGCAAATGGATAATCATCGCCGGATGTGTACTGGCTGTTTGTACCTATCTACCGATCTACAAAGCGATGCAATCGGTCGCGGGATCCAATGTTGTGACCGCTACCTCACAAAAAGACCCGGTGACCGGAGCTATTAAACTAACGCCGCAATCGGTTGACGAAAGCGGCATTATCACCTCGTCGCCAAAAGTTTTGCCTTACACATCGTTTGGCGATCTGACCTCAAACCGGACAGCTTGGGCTCTGATCATGCTCATATTTATTCAGGTGATATGGGTAACCATGGTCTATGGCCCGATCGCCGCCTATCTCGTCGAGGCGTTTCCGGCTAAGATACGATACACCGCGCTTTCGCTGCCATATCACATCGGGAATGGGGTATTTGGTGGCCTACTGCCGTTGATCGGGCTGTCCGTAATTGCGCAAACCGGTAATATTTATGCAGGTCTATATTATCCGATGATCGTTGCGGGGATAACCGCAGTCGTCGGAGCGATCTTTCTAAAAGAAACGCACGGGCACAAAATATGGGAAGAGGTCGGGAAATGAACTGCTACTTTTTAGGCGACCAAAGTTTCATGAATTCGGTGAATTTGGCAAGATTGTACGTTTCATCTTTCTCTAGAGCCACAGTGTCCTGTGAGTGGAGCAACTTGCCAGATTCGTCCAAAACGAAAAGGTGTGGATAGCCCTTTATCTCGGGATATTCGCTGAGAAAAGCCACATTTTCGTTCTCCGGACTCATATTGATCTTTATCCAGACAAAGTTGTTTTTGCGGAGCTTGTCGAGGGCCTTGTTGCTAAACAGGAACTTGTCCATGTGAATGCACCAACCGCACCACTCGCCGCCAACATCGAGGATTATCCGCTTGCCGCTTTTCGACGCAGTTAGGATAGCCGTAGCGAGGTCGAGCTTCGGATCTCGTTTTGGGTCAAACTTTTCGCGCGTGAAGACAGCAGCCTTTTTCGCAAGCGGCTTTTTGACCGCTTTAACCTTGGTTTTTTGTCCGAACGCAGTTGCTGAAACAAGAATAATGGCGACGGAGATCAATAGGAGCTTTTTCATGATTTGTCGGAAATGGCTGCGTTCAGAAGATTCCAAACTTTCGTTAGATGCCGCTCCTCGACTCTTATACTGCCTACCGATAGCCGGATCGTATATTTTTCGTTTAGTTTTGTGTGCGATAGATACGCCTCGCCGGAGGCGTTGATCTCGTTCATTATCTTTTCGTTAAGTGCGTTCAGATCGTCAACGCCCGCCGGGCAAGCACGAAAACAAACAAGGGCGAATGGCACCGGCGCCATCATTTCCCAATTGTCGCTTGCCTCGACCCATGAGGCGAAAAGTCGGGCGAGACGGCAGTGTTCACGCAGGCGTTCGACCAGGCCTTCGCGGCCGAAATAGCGGATGACGAACCACAGTTTTAATGCACGAAACCGCCGCCCGAGTTGGATGCCGTAATCCATCCCGTTTTTTACGGTTTGCTCGTCGGTAGTTTTTAGATACTCGGCGACGAGCGAAAATGCCTCTTTTAGAACGCTCAAATCTTTGCAGTAGAGTACCGACAGGTCAAACGGCGTAAAGAGCCATTTGTGCGGGTTGACGACGATCGAATCGGCACGCTCCCAGCCTTTGAAATATTTTCGAAACTCCGGCACGATCGCCGTCGAACCTGCGTAAGCCGTATCGATGTGCAACCAGATGCCGTATTTTTCGCAAACATCGGCAATGGCATCGACCGGATCGACGCTCGATGTCGATGTTGTGCCGACGGTCGGGATAACGCAAATCGGCAGATATCCCGCCTCGATGTCCTCGTCGATCGCCTCGGCAAGTTTTTCTGGGATCATTTCAAAGCGGTTGTTACACTCGATCTTTCGCAGAGATCTTAAACCTAGTCCGAGTGTTATTACACCTTTATCTATTGACGAATGAACATGTTCCGAGCAATAGACACGCATCAGCGGCACGTCGTCGCGGCCGCTCATACCTTCGTCACGGATTCGTAAATTTGCCTTTTCACGGGCTGCAGCAATGGCGTGCATTGTTGAGACTGACGCGGTGTCGTAAATGATACCTTCGAAATGTTCGGGCAGATCCATCATCTGCCGCAGCCAATCGAGGACGACATCCTCAAGTTCGGTCGATGCCGGCGACGTACGCCAGAGCATCGCTTTCATATCAAATGCCGCCGCAAACATCTCGCCGAAAACGCCGACCGAGCTGGTCGATGTGGAAAAGAGGCCGTGAAAATTTGGATGGTTCCAATGAGTGACGGCTGGCATTATAAGTTTATCGACATCGCCGAGAATGTCCCCAAAATCCTCACCTGTTTCGGGAGCCGACGAGGGCAGATTGCTTTTGAGCCAGTCAAGCTCGACCTGCGACAACACGGGATACTTTTCCATCTCGTCAAAATAATCCGCGAGCTGGTCGATGATCTGATATCCAAATTTACGAAAATCTCCGCTCGGCATATCGCCAAATTTACCTAATTTTTCACTCATGATCCTTTAACTTAGCACAATGAAAAAACAAGCTGAAATTTGAGTCGTTTTGGTCTAATATCTTTGAGAAGCCTATTTACAATCGCTGTTTCCGTTCGGAGAAGTTAACAACTATGAAAAACGTGGATACTGGTTCGGTGCGTATTCAGAGAGTTTTGTTTTCGATAGCCGTGTGCGTCTGCGTATTTGTATGCAATTCGGGCCTCGTATTTGCGTGGAAACCGACGACGCACGTCTATCTCGCCGAGCGTGCGCTTGAGGACGCTCTCGATAACGGAATGGTGACGATCGAGCGGCTCGACCCCACGACGGGAAAGGTTGTCGGAGTTATTGGCGAATACGCGGTCGATACGGCGGTGCTTGATGCATTAAAGAAAAATCCCGATCAGTATCGAGCGGGCATTCTCGGGCCCGATGCATATCCAGACGTTTTGACCGGGCAACAAGTGATACATCCGCCGACAAATCCGGATGGAACAAACCGCTGGCTCGAGTATTTGTGGTCTAAATCTGACAGTTCGCCCGCTATCAAAGCATTTGTCACCGGTTACCTGACGCATGCGGCGGGCGATATGTA
Source organism: Chloracidobacterium sp. (assembly GCA_016706275.1). GTDB lineage: Bacteria > Acidobacteriota > Blastocatellia > Pyrinomonadales > Pyrinomonadaceae > OLB17. Next base: position 397,870 of record JADJJY010000001.1, read on the forward strand.
CGGGCATACATTTATCAACAATTTCACCGGCGGTGCGTTCACTTTTAAGCCAGCCGACAACGCCAAAAAACACATCCTGCTCGAAAGCTACATCGGTAAACGCGTTCCTGATCCGACGTTCGCGGCAAGCATCGCGGGGGTCGAAGATTTTATCTATCAGAAAATGGTGGACGCCCGGCCGGGCACATATCTCGACAAAGAACTGCTCGTCAAAGACGGCGAGGGAACGGACGGGTCTATACCGCGAGTTTATTCGACGCTGAGGGCGGAACTCGAGGCCGACGTTGAAAAACTCACCGCTGACGCAGCGAAATGTAAGCCTTGGAATCCAAAATGCAGCGCAGTGTTACTCAAGGCAGAGGCGAATTACAAAAAGGCTTGGATCAAGGATATCGACACAGGGTTAAAGGCTTGGGTGACGACGAGCGACAGTGTTGCTAAGGCGTTATTTTTCAATGCCGAGAAAAAGACCGATGTTGATAAGGCTCAAGCCATACTCGACGACTATGTAAATCGCCACCTCATATCGATGTCCGGTCCGCCCGATGCCGTCGGCAGTCTAGCCGTCCTTTCGGGCAAGGTGCAGGACATTATTCTTAAAGCGATCCCGGACGCTCTGGTTGAGCCGATCAAACAATTCAAACGAAACCTGTACGACGTGATCATCAAACGGGCGACGGGGATGTCGAGCGACGAGCTAAAACGCTATTCATCTGACCCTGAGACATATTTCGACACTGAGATGACCAAAGGGCCGGGGCAGCTTATCAACCGCGGTAAATTTGATACGGACATGCTCTTTATGAAACCCGCGGACAAAACCATAGATTATAAAAATGTGGGTGCGGCGTATGACACGGTGGTTATGAGCAAGCTGTTGCTGCTCAGCAAGGACAGCGTCAACCAGCTAATGGCTGATCTCGGGAGCAAAGACCGCCTCGAAAAGCCCAACAGCATGCTCGGCTTTATCAAAACTCTTGACGGCGACAATCAACAGGCGGGCATGATACTCGGTCGCGATTGCCGCAGTTATCGTCAGGTCTTTATGAGATTTGCCGGTGAACGCATTTGTCCCCCGACGCCTTAAATTTAGTTAAACCCGGGAAATTGGTAAAAACCACTCGACAGTATTTGGAATAAAAGTATAATATCACCTACGATTATCTCGCCAACGACAATTAGTCAGTATCACGGGCAATAGCTGGTGATCGAACACGAAAGATAAGTGGGCCTACTCCGGGCTTGACCAAACTATCGGCTACAGCTGATGGTTCTGACAGAAATTTATGGCAACTTCGCCGTCAGAGACTGAACAATCTAATACGGGTTTTATACGCGGGCTCGGGCTGCTCGATTCGACGATGATAGTCGCCGGGTCGATGATCGGCAGCGGGATCTTTATCGTCTCGGCCGATATTTCGCGTCAGGTCGGTTCGCCGGGATGGCTGCTCGTCGTTTGGATCGTTACCGGGCTTTTGACCGTCGGAGCCGCACTTTCTTACGGCGAGCTTGCGGCGATGATGCCTCGGGCCGGTGGAATGTACGTTTATCTCAAAGAAGCATTCTCGCCGCTCTGGGGTTTTTTGTACGGCTGGACACATTTTCTTGTAATTGGCACGGCAACTATCGCAGCGGTTTCGATCGCTTTTAGCCGTTTCACCGGGGTTTTGCTCCCGCAAATATCCGAAGCAAATTATTTGATCGAGCCAATTCGTATCGGTTCGTCAAGCTACGCTTTTTCGCTGTCAACAGCCCAGCTTTTGGGGATCGTCATGATCGTCCTGCTGACGCTTATGAATACGCGGGGCCTCAAGCTTGGCAAGCTCATTCAAAATAGCTTTACATTTGCCAAGACAGGCTCGCTCATTGCCCTTATTGTTCTCGGAATAATTGTTGGACTTGTTTGGTATCCCGACATCGCCGCCGCAAATTTTGGCGATCTTTGGACCATTCGAGGCAGCATACAGAATGTCGGAGCAACTTCGGCCAACGACTCCGGGGCGGCGATTGCCTCGTTGCTGACGGCTATGGGAATGCTGATCGCGATCTGCGTCGCGCAAACAAACTCGCTCTTTTCGGCAGACGCGTGGCATAACGTGACATTTACAGCTGGCGAGGTGCAAAATCCCAAACGAAATTTGCCGCTCTCGCTACTTCTCGGAACAGGCGGCGTCATCACCCTCTATTTGCTCGCGAATATCGCGTACCTTGTAACGCTTCGCTTTGAAGACATACAAAAAGTTCCGAGCGACCGCGTCGGTTCCGCGACGGCTGATGTTATTTTCCCGGGCGCGGGTGCTGTGATAATGGCGGTCGCGATCATGATCTCGACCTTTGGCTGCAACAATGGCCTGATCATCGCCGGAGCAAGAGCTTATTATGCAATGGCAAAGGACGGCCTGTTCTTTAAGGCGGCAGGCGAGCTTAACAAGTTTCACGTCCCGGCTTGGGCGATCGTGATCCAGGGAATATTGTCAGTCTTGTACGTTTTGCCACGCACGGTAAATCAAGCCGCCGACGGCAAGGTAACCTATGGCAATCTATACGGCGACCTACTCACCTACGTGATATCAGCGGCCCTGATCTTTTACATTTTGGCCATCGTGGCGGTTTTTGTGCTCCGGGTGAAACAACCTGATGCCGAACGCCCGTATAAAGCATTTGGATATCCGATAATTCCGGCTCTTTATATAATAGGGGCCTCGATAATTCTCATTGTCCTGTTTGTCTATCAGACAACGGCAACCTGGCCGGGATTGCTCATCGTTCTTACGGGAGTGCCGGTTTATTTTATCTGGAAAGCTGTGTCTGGTAAAAAGGACGCATCGGAGCAAACTTAGTTAAATCAACCTTAGGAGGTTTTCATGTCACTTTTTGCGACTAAACCAATTTCAAAGATCATCGCCGAGGCTCAGGAGACGGGCGAACATACTCTGAAAAAGACATTGAGTGCTCTTGATCTGACGATGCTCGGGGTCGGAGCGATCATTGGTACCGGTATTTTTGTTTTGACCGGCCAGGCTGCCGGAAAACACGCAGGGCCAGCGGTCATCATATCGATGGTCATTGCCGGTATCGTCAGTGCATTTGCAGCACTGTGTTACTCGGAATTCGCAGCCAGCGTACCGATCTCAGGTTCGGCATATGCTTATGGCTATGGAACGCTGGGCGAATTTATCGCATGGATCATCGGGTGGGATCTGATCCTCGAATACGCTTTTGGCGCGGCTACGGTCGCCGTTGGTTGGTCGGGCTATGTGGTCAGCCTATTTAGAGACACGCTGGGGATAAATTTCCCGCTCGCTCTAAGTGCCCCGCCGGGGACGGTGTTAAAAGATGCCGCGGGCAATGTCGTCGCAACCGGAGCATTTAACCTGCCGGCGGCTCTCATTGCCGTGGCCGTAACGCTGTTGCTTATTCGGGGCATTAAGGAATCAGCGAGCTTTAACTCGATCATCGTGATCGTCAAGGTCGTGGTCGTTGTTCTGTTCATCGTGGCCGGCATAGGTTACGTGAACACCGATAACATCGGCATCGGCTGTACGATGGGAGCTCCCGGTTGTGCACAGTTCATGCCATTTGGCTTTAGCGGTGTGGTAACTGGTGCGGCTGTTATCTTCTTTGCCTACATCGGGTTTGACGCGGTTTCGACGGCGGCCCAAGAGGCAAAAAATCCGCAGCGTGATATGCCTATCGGCATTATGGGCTCGCTTGCGATCTGTACAGTTCTGTACATTTTGGTCGCTGGTATCATGGTGGGTCTTGTAGATTACAAACTCTTGACCAACGCCGCCGCACCTATTGCCGTTGCGATCGACGCCGCCCTACAGAAAGCCCAGGGAACGACCATGGGAACGATTTTGGCCGTCTTCCCGACGATCATCAAAGTCGGTGCCGTTCTCGGTTTGAGCTCGACCATGGTCGTTATGACGATGGGCCAACCGCGTGTGTTTTACTCGATGTCTAAGGATGGTTTGCTGCCGGCATGGGCTGCTAAGATCCATCCAAAGTTTCAGACACCGCACATCACCACAGCTATAACCGGTGTGATCGTGGCTATTTTGGCCGGATTTGTTCCGATCAGTTTGCTTGGCGAGTTGGTTAGTATCGGAACGCTCTTTGCGTTTGTGATCGTGGGCGTGGGTATTATTATCCTGCGTTCATCCAACCCTTCGCTCAATCGGCCGTTCAAAGTGCCTCTTTCGCCGTTCATTCCGATCGCTACCGTACTGTCGGCAGCGTATTTGATGAACAGCTTACCGCTCGATACCTGGATCCGGCTTATTGTCTGGATGTCGATCGGGCTCGTGATCTACTTTGCCTATAGCTATACCCATAGCAAGATCGGAATAGATCAAGACCGGTCCGGTGACGACACCGAAGCAAATTACAAGCCTCCAATTGCCGCTGCGATAGCGATCGTTTTGGCGATGGCGTTGACCGTCTGGCAGGTTTCGCATCTGGTATGGATCGAAATGGCCGTTCGGTTATTTGCTTGGGGCGTGACAGGGGTACTAGTAATTGTGCTGATGTATGGAAAAGGCGACCGCAATGCGGTTCGTACCTCCAGAACACGAAATCTTGGGCTTATCGCGACCCTGCTCAACCTTGCTGTTTGGATCGGGATCACCTATTGGTTCTTTGTCCATTACGCAGAGTTACACGTAGCTAAGTAATAGGACCTTGTCGGAAATAGCCACAGAGATCAAGGAGCAGTAATTTCTCTGCGGTCTCTGTGGCATCTTTGTATTCATAGTTATGCAGAGCAAGCTCGTTAAATGGGTGGCCGTGATCGGCAGCGGAGTGCTTGTAGCCGCACTTCCGCGCCCTGAGGGTATCACCAGCGGGTCATGGACTTTGTTCGCCATCTTCATCGCGACCATCGTCGGATCGATTGTCCAACCTCTGACCGGTAGTGCGATGGTGCTGTTGGGAGTGGTCGCAACTGCGGTCACCGGGACGCTTGACGCGAAAACCGCCTTGCGCGGATATAGCGAGCCGGTAGTGTGGCTGGTATTGTCCGCATTTTTCCTTTCATGCGGAGTGATCAAAACAGGGCTTGGCCGCCGGATAGCACTTCTTTTCATCAAAGCCATAGGGCGCAATACGTTTGGCCTCGGCTATGCACTGATCGCCACTGACTTTGTTCTCGCGTCGGTCGTTCCGTCAAATGGGGCCCGAAACGGCGGCATAATGATACCGATAGCTGTCAGCGTCAGCGAGAGTTACGATTCGCGGCCTGATGACGGCACGGCAAACAAGCTCGGGGCGTATCTGATGAACTTGCTTTATCAGTGTGATGTGATCATTGGTGCGACCTTTATTACAGGCCAGGCCGGCAATTTTGTTATCGCCAAACTCGTCAAGGACAACACCGGTATCGAGCTCAGCTACGTCGGTTGGTTTGCTGCGGCCATCGTCCCGGCCCTGATCTCGCTCGCAATCGTTCCAGCCGTCATCTATCGGCTCTTTCCGCCCGAGATTAGCGAAACGCCCGGAGCTGCGGATTTCGCCCGAAGCGAGCTGGAGAAGTCAGGCCCGATCACGGATGCCGAAAAGATCGTGGTCGGCACGCTCATCGCCGTCATCTTTTTTTGGATCACCAAAGATACACTCCATACCGTTGATACGGCGATCGTTGCCCTCGTGGGCATCGGGGTTATGTTACTGACCGGTGTCATTACCTGGAGCGACATCATGGGAGAGCGTAATGCGTGGTCAACATTTATCTGGTACGGCGGCCTTGTTAATATGGCGACGGCTGTGGGTGAGACCGGGCTGACAAAGGTATTTGCGGATAGGGTCGGCGGGATGACGAGCGGCCTGACCTGGGCGGTCGCACTCGCGATCATCGCACTGGTTTATTTCTACAGCCATTATTTCTTTGCTTCGATCACCGCACATGTGCTGGCGATGCTCGTTCCATTTTTGGTCGTAACAATGGCGGCGGGCGCACCAGTCGGATTGTCAGTATTAGTTTTAATATATTTTTCCAACTTGAACGCTAGCCTCACGCATTTTGGAACGACTCCGGGCCCGATCTATTTCGGCACAGGCTACGTCAAACAGGGCGTCTGGTGGAAAACCGGCCTGATCACTTCGATAATAAACATCGCTGTCTGGTCTGTCGCAGGGCTTTTGTGGTGGAAACTGCTTGGGTGGTGGTAGGAGAAAGGAAAAGGTAAAAAGGTAAAAGGCAAAAACAAAGAAGTTTTCTTCTTCACTTTTGCCTTTTTACTTTTACCTTTTGCCTTACATTATTGAGTGTCGCCGCCCGGTAGTCCATCGACAGGGGCGTCGACCTTAGCAAGAGCGTCCTTATAGATCTTGATCGAGCCGCTCGATTCGAGCCGCTGACGTGTCGCTGCCAGATAGTCTGAGAAAACATCCGAGCGTTTCTTTGACAACATCTGTTCGATCAGGCCGCTTCGCTGTTTGGCAAAATCGGCGGTGTTTGCGTCCGTACGGGTTGTAGCACCGACGATGTACCAGTTGTCACCGACCTTGATAGGGGTTTTTGTAACGTCGCCGGCCTTGAGCGCATAGACCGCAGTTTCGAGCTCTTCGCTCGTACCGGCTGTCGGCCCTTCGCCAAGGGGCGAGCCGAGGATAAAGCTCTTTTGATCTTTAGCCGACAAGCCCTTTGCCGTCGCGGCGGCTGCCAAGGTTCCGGCGTTAGCCGCACCCGACGCGATCGCCTTAGCAATTTCCTCGACCTGCGAGCGGGCCTTTTCCATCTTTACTGTTTCAATAACTTGGGCCTTGACCTCGTCAAACTCGGCGTCACGCGGCTCTTTTCTATCGGCTAACATAGGCACGGCAAATCCGTTTTGGATAGGCGTTTTGTCGCCGACTGCATTTACCTCTTCGAGCGGTGCGATGCCCTCCTCGAACTGCGGCGAGACACCGATATTAGGCACGTCATCACCCGGTTTGATATAGCCGGTCTCTTTGATCATATCCGCGACGCTCATATTTGCTTGAGCGGCAAACTGTTTGGCGACAGCCTGAATATCTTTGCTTTGTTTGAATGCGTCAGCGATCTTTTGAGCGAGCTCGGCAGCGACGGCGTATGCTTTACGATTGCGAAGACTGACCTCGATCTCTTTCTTAGCCTGCTCATAACTCTTAGGGATATCCTCGCCTCGACGTAGGATGAAGATACGGCTCTGATAACTGATCGGTGATGTAACCTCGCCGGGTTTTAGTTTCAAAAGCTGTTGATACGGATCGTCGGGCTTGTTGGGATTTTCACGGACCGGACCGACCAACTTACCGCCGCTCGATGCCGACGCCGGATTTTCCGACTGTCCCTTGGCCATTGTCGCAAAAGCCTCTTCGGTCACAGTCGCACCGTCCTTACGAAGCTGCGTGACCAGGTCAGCGGCCTTTGCCTGAACGACGCTTTCCTGATCGGGTTTTGGAATGCGGAGAACGATCTCCTGTCCCGCAACACCCGCGATCTTTTTATCGGCAGGCAAGGCATCATATTCTGCTTTTAGATCAGCTTCGGATATTTGTAGTTTTTCGCCGATCTTGGTGGTGTTGATAAAGATATATTTGATCTTTTTCTGCGGGGTGTTGATGTAATAGTTGATCTTGTTTTTATCAAAATACTCACGCAGCTCGGCGTCCGTCGGCGTGATGGCTTTCGCAAGGTCGGTCGTGCTTACCGACACATATGAGAGGTCAAACTTGGTGTTCTTACGCTGAAAATCGTTTAGAACCTCTTCCTCGGAAACGGTTACGCCTGAGGTGATAAAGGCATCGAGCTTTTTATAGCTGATATCGTCGCGAACGCTCTGCTCATATGACGAGATGCTGCCAAACTGCTCCGTCACATTTTGCTTGTATTTTTCCTCGTCAAACGGCTTGCCGTCTTCGCTCTTAAACTGTTCGCGGATGCGGGCGGCGACCTCGGCATCGCTTGCCGTCAAGCCCAAACGCTCTGCCTCGACACGCGAGATGCGACTGCCGATCATCCCCTCGAGAATCATCTTTGCCGGAAAGCTCTGGCCGCGGCTAAACTGGCTGTAATTTTCCTTTTGACGGACAAGCTCGCCGATCGTGATCTTGTTCCCGGCAACAGTAGCGGCGGTCTCATCGCTCTGCGAAAGATTGGCGATGGGTGTATTGCTCTGTGGCGTGTAGAAAAACACAAGGCTGCCGACCATCAGGATGGCGAAAAGGAAAAGAACGAAATTGCGCGTTTTTTCGAGACGGGTGAAAAACTTTAACATCGATTGGTACCTAACTTAACTCAGAATACGAACAAAATAAGTCTGTATGGACAAACCGTAATTCTAGCAAAAAGCGCCGTCAAATCAAACGTAATTACGCCAGAAGCGCCGAAAATACTTGCAGTTTCTGTCTATTTCATCGATGATAAACCTCGATATTGAGCGAAATGAAAGGTAACGAGATCAGATCAGTCGGCATTGTAGTAAAGCCAAATCACCCCGAAGCAAGGGCGACGGCGGGCGAACTGTCGGAGTGGCTACGCACAAAAGGCATCGATCAGGCCGGCGAGGTAATCGAAGCGGGAACCTCTGACACCGAAAATTCGACCGTAGATGCCGACCTGATCGTCGTGCTCGGGGGCGACGGCACGATGATCTCGACCGCACGGCTCATTGGTTCGGGTGACGTCCTCGTTTTAGGCATCAACTACGGCAGTCTCGGCTATCTGACCGATTTTCGAATCGAAGAAATGTTTCCCGCTATCGAGGCGATCATTGCCGGAGATTATGAGACCGACAGCCGCGTAATGCTAGAGGCGGAGTTGTTGAGGGGCGATGAACGAAAGGCCGCCGGCCGCGTCCTCAATGACGTGGTAATTAACAAAGCCGCACTTGCACGCATAATCGAGATCGATGTGCATCTCAACGACCTATTTGTAAATTCATTTCGGGCGGACGGGTTGATCGTTGCGACGCCCACCGGCTCTACAGCGTACAATCTCTCGGCTGGTGGGCCGATCATTTACCCGTCAATGAACGCGGTCGTGATGACGCCGATCTGCCCATTTACACTCACCAATCGCCCCATTGTCATACCCGATGCTGCTGCCGTCGAATTGATGCTAAAGGAAGAGAATGAGGGAGTCTTTCTCACCTTTGACGGGCAGACAGGCCATCGAATGAAAGCCGGCGACCGCGTCGTTATCCGCAAAAGCGAAGCAACATTTAACCTCGTCCAACCAAGTCATCGAAACTATTTTGATGTGTTGAGAGACAAACTGAAATGGGGACGGTAGGACATTGCAAAATGCAAAATTTAGAATGCAAAATCAAAACAATTAGCCTAAACACTCTCAAATAAGCTTATCTGCTCGTCATCTTTAGGCTCGAATCCCTCGGGCCACCACTGAAAAATCCCTAGATCGCATCTTCCCGCTGCGTTAAAAATTACGCCTTCGGCTTCGAGCAGTTCTTGTTGTAAGTTGATCGGAATAGTGAGCTTTCCGGTCGAGCATTTCCCTTGCGAATTCATAACCCGCTGCCACGGCACATCGTCGTCTGAGGCGTGCATGACATAGCCAACGGTACGGGCGGTGTAGCCTTCGCCAAGCACGATCGCTAGCTGGCCGTATGTCATCACACGGCCCTTGGGGATCTGGCGGACAATGGCAAAGGCACGTTCGCGGTATAGCGGATCGTTGACGTTCATTCGTTATGCCAGAGCATTGTTCGCGCGGGCGAGCCGTCACCTCCACCGCCGATGTATTTCAGCGGCATACAGATCAGACCGTAATCGCCGCTGGTAACATCACGCAGATCGACGCCTTCGAGAATGACGACCTCTTTTTCGAGCAGCGTGATATGCACCGGATGGCCGGGCGAGCCGCTTTTTTCGATCGATAAGTAATCGATACCAACCAACACCACACCATTTTCAACAAGCAATTTTGCCGTCGCCGGTGTCAGATAACTAAAATCTGTCCGAAATCCATCCTGCGGGGTTGCCCAAAAAGCCGAATTACGCGTCTTGAATAGCACCCGAGTCATGCCGCCGAGATCACCAACGTGCTCAGGTTCAATTGCGACAACACCCTCAGGCACCTCGATGACACGACACGGACCGACAAGTTTTTCGGGATCGATCTCGTGGATGCGTTTTGCACCGTCGATGAAATGATTTGGCGCGTCGATATGCGTTGCAGTATGAACGCCGAGCGAGATGTGCGACACGTTTGCTGATGAGCCGTCGGCGATCGATTTGAAAGACGTAACTTCAACGCCCGGATCGCCCTTGTAGATCGGCACATCTGCGCTGATCGCGACAGTGATATCGTATATTTTCACAAAGATAGAATAGTAGACAATTCATCATTCGCCAATGGACCACACGTAGCAGTTTTGCGTTCTTAGCCTCTTTGCGTGAAAATTCTTATTTCAACATGGAAACGCCGAGAATTTCAGCCTCCAGTTATTCGAACACAGCTCCGCTCGTTTGGTCCTTTCTGTATGGAGCAATGCGCGGCAGCGTTGAGCTGATCCTCGATAACGCTCCCGCGAGATCGGCAGAGTTGCTTTTTCAAAACCGGGTTGACGCCGCTCTCGTACCTGTCATTGCGTATCAAATGATCGACAACGTTCGGCTGATACCGGATGTCTGTGTCGGTGCGAAGAAAAGTGTACGTAGTGTTTGTCTGGTAACAAAAGGCGAAGATCTCTCTGATGTTAAGAGCGTCTCGCTCGACGTCTCGTCAAAAACCTCAGTCGCACTGACAAAGATCATCTTTCGCGAATTCCTGGGTTTTGAGCCGAAGTGGATAGACGCCGAACCCGATATCGACGCGATGCTTTCCACATCAGATGCAGCGCTGCTTATTGGTGATCCCGCGTTGATGATCGACGAGTCGCGATATAAAAAATTTGACCTTGCTGAATTATGGCATCAACACACCGGACTCGGTTTTGTTTTCGCGATGTGGATGACGCGGCGTGAGACTTGCACGATAGATCTTGCAGCCGCCCGCGACGAAGGCTTTGCGCACGCGGACGATATTGCCGCAAATTACGCAGCCGAGATCGGTCTGAGCCGCGACGAGATGAAAAGCTATCTGACCGAAAATATCTCTTACTCGATCAACGATTCGATGCGTCATGGTATGGAACTGTATTTTGAGCTTGCCGCAAAACATGGCCTGATCGCTAAAAATCGTGAATTAGTATTTTTGTGAGATCGGTGCAAGATGACATGGTGGCGGACGTTCAAAAAATGTTCTACACATCACATTTTTTTGGAGCTTATAGATGAAAAACTTTCTTGTCCTGGTCGTTAATCTTAGCGTCGTTGCTTTTGGGCTAGCGGCGTTCGGTACTTTTCTTAATTATCTCTTTGGGCTGAATATTGGGTTCGGAGGGTCCACGCTGCCTGACGATCCGGTTATCGGCATTGTTTTTCTTTGTATGGCCGTTGTCTTCGGTGCGATCGCGTTTTTTGTAAATCGCAAAAAAGATGCTGCTCAGCCAAGCGGGTCATGATCTACAAACGGATTTTTAGCCAGGGTCTCAGCAATATGTATTTTGAGCCGGTCGGCATATGCCAGATCGGCTTTTTTCATCAGATCGAGCCAATGGGCAAATATTACACGGCGTACGTCCGGCCCATCTACGCGGTTTTTGAATTCGTAAGCAACGCCCATCCAGAACGTCAGATCGTAGAGCATCCAGTATAGGATCTCAGAACTATCGGCGGTCGATCTGCTTTCTAGGTCGAGTCCGCGTTCGGTCACGATGTAGTGATATTCGCCGTCGATGAATTCGACATGCGGAACGCCGACGTCCTCCCTTTCGGTTAGAAACGTATACTCTCCGCCGCTCGGCTCGACCCGCTGGCAAAGTGCATTGTATTCCGACTGAAGTGATTTGAGTTCGTCGATCATTTTTTGATGATAAACGTGTTTAAGATATTGATCACGATAACGGCGACGCCAAATATCCACGCCGGAATAAAGAATAGATAACCTCCGGCACGATCGCTCATCAGCCAATTTTCCTTGGCTCGATTTACAAGACGCATTACGAGATCGGCCGCGATAATCAGCACTCCGACGCCTATCATAGTCGGGGCGTTAGGCAGTTTTAGCAGGTATCCGGGCAGGGCGATGAGCAATGCTGAAAGCACGACCATCGCAAATCCGATCAAATTGCCATTTATCATGTTAGGTCAGTTCTCCCATTCTCAATGAGAACGCCCGTCACTTTTCACTCTTGCAGAGAGCCGCTAAAACATCGGTCGCTTTAGCTCCTCGTATAGCTTTTTGTCGATAATCTTGCCGTCGTTTTCTTTCATGTGATCGACGATGATCAATGCCTGATGTATCCGATCATCGATATTCTTGATATTGCCCAGTAGATATAGGATCGAACGCTGTTTGCCGGCGGTGAGTGAGTGAAATAATTTGTCGCCTTCGGGGTCCTGATTTAACACTTCGCGAAACTCGTCAGGCATTGGCAGGCCATATATACTATCGTCCTCAGTCAATACGACATCTACGGTGTCGCCGACATCGACACGGATCGCGTCACGACGTTTTTTGTTGACGATGATGTAAAAGATCTCGCCCCACGGTAAAATTGCGCATTGAAACGGCTCGCCGTCATTGATCCGGCAAACCACCCGTCGCGATTTCCCATCGGTCGGAAATTTGTTAGCGATCTCAGGTGTAATTACCAGAAAGACCCAACCCGATTCAGGCATCGCACGGGTCAATTCTGTTTTAAATTTCATACTTATCGCCATTCATATATTTCACCACATTATTTTCTCACTGTCCTTTGGCGGCCTGAGGTGAATTTCTATTGCGTTTTGATAGAATCAAACATAAGTGGAAACCATGATCCAACCAATTCTCGACAAAGCCTTAGCCGGCGAACGTTTGACCTCCGAAGACTGTACTGCCCTGCTCGAATCAAAAGATTTTGTCCGCATCGGGCTAGCGGCGGATGAGATACGCCAGCGGAAAAATCCGGGTGATGTTGTCACATACATTATCGACCGCAACATCAATTACACCAACGTTTGCAACGTCGTCTGCACTTTCTGCGCGTTTTACCGTCGGCCTGGAAAGCCGGAAACGTACGTCCACTCGATCGAAGAGATCGAAAAACGCATCGACGAGACCATTGCCATTGGCGGTACCGGTGTGCTGATGCAGGGCGGGCTGCACCCCGATTTTAATATTGAGTGGTACGAAAATCTGCTCTCGATATTGCACGCCAAATACCCCAAATTTCAATTGCATTGTTTTTCGCCGCCTGAGATACACAATATTCATCTGATCTCCGGGCTCGATTATGAAACGATAATGCAGCGGCTCAAAGACGCTGGTTTGAATTCTTTACCCGGCGGCGGCGGCGAGATACTCGATGACGAGGTCCGTGCCCGAGTTTCGACCAAGTGTAATACGCAGGAATGGCTCGACGTGATGCGTGCCGTCCACAAGGTCGGCCTGATCTCGACGGCGACGATGATGTTTGGGATTGGAGATAAGATCGAGCATCGCGTGCGGCATTTGCAGCGAATACGAGATGTTCAGGACGAGACGGGCGGATTTACGGCATTTATCCCTTGGACATTTCAACGCGAAAATACCGCTCTCGGCCGCAAGATCACGGAAGAACCGACCGGCATCGATTACCTACAAATGGTCGCCGTCTCGCGTCTGTTCCTCGACAACGTGCAGCACATACAGGCCTCATGGCTGACCCAAGGGCTAAAGCTCGGCCAGACCGCACTGCGATTTGGTGCTGACGACATGGGCTCGATCATGATCGAGGAGAACGTCGTATCTGCCGCCGGTGCTCACGTCGAGGCCAACGAACGCGACCTCCGCTATCAGATCCGCGAAGCCGGTTTCACACCTCAGCAACGAGACATTCTCTACAATTACATCAACCGCGAAGGCATCGATGACCTCGACAAAAGCGATTCGATGAAACTAAAACAGCTGACCGTGGCGTTTGCGGATTAAACTTTATGGCCGCCAAAATAATTGCAGCATTGATCACCTTGATAGCCAACATCGCCGGCGGCGTTGTGATCTTTTTTTTCATGCTTGTTGCGATGAATGGATTAAGCGAGAGCGATGCTAATTGGGGCTTTGGGGCATATATTATTCTTGCCCTCATCGTCACTCTCCTAATGAGCACCGGAGCGTTTTTATTGGTTCACCTTTTACAAAAGAAGCAATTCTCCGGCGTCGTGTCGGCCCTCATTGCGATACCGGTGTTTTCGATAGTCGGTATAGGGCTTAAGTTTGTGTGCTGCCTGATCGGGATCGGCATCGCCGACTACGTTCGCGTGAATTATTAGCGATGCCCACTATCGTCCTCGAAACTCTCATCCACGCCCGTGCCGAAGAATGTTTTGATCTGGTTCGTGACAAGCGAATTCAGACGGAGCGACCGCCAGCGATCTTTGGGGAGTTTGGCATTGGTCAAACTGTGACCTTCAAAAGTAAAAATTTCGGGTTGGATCAGTCTTTGACGGTCAAGGTCACAGAATTTGAACGCCCGACTATATTCGCTGACGAGATGACCGAGGGCTCTTTCAGATCTTTCAGACACATACACGAATTTTTGTTTGTCGAGAACGGCACGCTGATGCGCGATACGCTGGTTTGGGAAACGCCCTTTGGTATTATCGGCAGGATCGTCGATAAGTTATTTCTGGAGCGGCATTTAACTGACCTCGTTTCTACCCGCAACGCCAAGCTCAAGCAAATTGCGGAGGATCGAGCGTAATCCAACGTGCGGGCTTCCGCATTCAGAGTTCTGACAAATCTATTACAACTGCTCCGCCCGCAAACTGTTACTCTAATAACGTTATAATTTAGCCGTCCTCATATCGATCTAATGCAAAATATACTTGAGTTTGAATCGCCCCGAAAGGGCCCGAACTGGAAAAATGTCGTCATGGTCACGTCGTTTCATCTGCTGGCGATTCCGGTTTTATGGACATTTAGCTGGCAGAATCTCGCGGCTTTACTGATCGGCAACTGGATCGTCGGCAGCCTGGGCGTTGGGCTTGGGTGGCATCGTTTGCTAACACATCGCGGGTTTAAGGCGCCGAAATGGCTCGAATATACGCTCTCTATTTTCGCGACGATGTCGATGCAGGACCCGCCTGATAAGTGGATCGCGACCCATCGTATGCATCACAAATTTGTCGATACTGATAAGGATCCACACTCGGCTCGGTCAGGGTTTTGGTGGCCGCAGATCGGCTGGGTCATCTGGGGCAAAGCCCAGGACCACGACGAAGCGACAATGAAAAAATACGTGCCTGATCTGTTAAAAGACCGCGGCCATGTGCTCATTTCGCGTTTTTATCTTGTACCGATCGCAGTTTCTATCGCGCTATTGTTTGCGATCGGTGGCTGGACGATGGTCGTCTGGGGCGTCGCGGCCCGCGTCGTCGTCGGCTGGCACACGACGTGGTTCGTCAATTCGCTCTCGCATATCTACGGCAAACGCCCGCATGATACGGGCGATCTTTCGACCAACAACTGGTTCGTCGCGATCCTCACGTTTGGCGAGGGCTGGCACAACAACCATCACATGTCACCGACATCTGCCCGACACGGCACCGAGTGGTATCAGTTCGACATGAACTGGATCGCCATCCGCATCTTTGAAAAGCTCGGCTGGGCAAAAAATATCCGCGTTTTTGAGGCGGACAAACGACCCGTCGAATTGAAACAAGCCGCATAAAAAATGGCAGAGGATCGCTCCTCTGCCAAAAGTATCCACGCGATCAACATCTATCTATCTCGCACGGACAGGTTGAGGAAAGCCTTTGTTCACAAAAGGCACGGCCGAAAAATCTTCGCCGTAGATGTTGTCCACAACCGAAATGACCCTGGTCGGATTGTCGAACTGAAAGCGTCTGCTTCTGATCGACAAAACATAGGTTTGTCCGGTCTCGACCGCATCAAACCGGTAATATCCATTTACACCTGCGATCACATTTCGAGGATTGCCGTTTAAGTCAGTTAGAGTCATCACAGCATTTCTAATACCACGTCCCTCTGCTGTTGTTACTCTGCCGCTGATCGAGACGTCGGCGGCCGTTGGACCGCTGCTGGCGAAAAGCCGTGCGATATTGTTTCGAGGCTGTCCGGCGATACTCGCAAAGTCCCCGCCGATCAAAACTTTACCGCCCGTCTGAGGTATGATCGCTTGGATACCATTCTCAAAGCCACTGACGGTGCCTGCGTTGAATGCGTCGGGAAGGCCGGTCACCGCGTCGAGACGTGCGATGAATTTGCGGCTCTGTCCGCCGATCATAGAGAAAGTGCCGCCCACAAAAATTTTACCGTCCGCCTGCATGGCGATCGACCATACTACGCCGTTTGAGTTCGGGTCCCACGAGTCAGCCAGGCCCGTCACGGGGTCCAAACGTGCAATGCCTCGGCGCGTCTGTCCACCGATCGCCGAAAACTGGCCGCCCACCAACACCTTTCCGTCCGGCTGCAACGCCACCCTATAGGGCTGGCCCGTTGGATTTGGGTCAAATGTGTCAGCGGCTCCTGTGGCTGCATCGAGCCGGGCGATTTTGCTCCGGTTTTGTCCGCCTATCGTCGTGAAGTTGCCTACCACTACGAAATTTCCGTCTGCTTGTACCGCAATAGACAACACGCCTCCGTTCACGGAGCCTGCATTAAAGCCGTCCGCCGCTCCGGTAATGGCGTCGAGCCGGGCGATCCGTTCACGAGTCTGTCCCCCAATTGAGTTGAAATCACCACCAACCAGAACACTACCACCGGCTAGAACCGAGATAGAATTTACAAAACCAGGAAAGCCGGAGAATGTGGAGTTTGGGTCAAACGCGGTATCCAGAGTGCCATTCGCGTTAAGCCTGGCAATACAGTTTCGCGGCATGCCTGACACGTTCGCAAATGACCCGCCGATCAGTATTTTTCCATCCGGCTGTACAACCACGACGCGGACGACGCCGTCAACATTTGGGTCAAAGGAATCGGCGAGCCCTGTGGCCGGATCCAGCCGGGCTAGGTGATTGCGCGGCTGGCCACCGATATTGGTAAAATCGCCGCCCACCAGCAATAAACTATCCGCCTGAACCGCGATCGAATAAACCACGCCGTTCGCATTTGGGTTAAATGTCGTGTCGACATCACCATCCGCGGCGAATGCAAATAACTGGCACAGTGTGATCAATGCCAAGCCCAAAACCGCATATACAAGCTTTCTCATTTTCATTTCTCCCGGACATTTACTCTTGCCAAATTTGCCGAAACGGGTGATAATCCGTTCTACCTGTTAGAAACAACTCATCGCCCGCTTCGGCTTAGAGTGAAATAAATTTTTCGCTCTATATTGATAACGCCGGAAATCGGGGCAAACTCCATCATCGAAGGCAAAAAAAATCTGCGTTTGTGGCAAATGCGTGTAAAATACGCATAAATGACGACAAACGGAGCGGTAACACAGTTGCTGATCGATCACGGTGCGGGAAAGCGTGACGCGCTCGATGCATTGCTGCCGCTCGTTTATGACGAACTCCGTCACATCGCGGCAAATTACCTGAACCGCGAGCGCGAGGGACACACTTTGCAGCCGACCGCATTGGTCCACGAAGCGTATATGCGGCTCGTCGATCAACGCAATGTTGACTGGCGAAACCGGGCACAGTTCTACGGTATCGCGGCCGAGATGATGCGGCGAATACTGGTAAATCACGCCGAAAAGCGGCGGGCAGAAAAACGCGGCAGCGGCGGAAAACAGGTAGAGTTGGCGGACACGATCGCCGTCACCGACGAACTAGATCTAGATCTGCTCGCTCTTGATGAGGCGTTGACCTCGTTGGAGGAGCTTGATAAAGACAAAGCGAAACTTGTCGAAATGAAATACTTTGGCGGAATGACGATCGACGAGATCGCCGAGGTAACAGGCAGGTCAACTGCGACCATCGAACGCGACTGGGCATTTGCACGCGGCTGGTTGTTAAAGACACTGACAGAGGAAACTTGAGCATGACGAAAAAAAGCTCAGATTGGGAAAAGCTAAACCGGATATTTGCCGGTGCGGTCGAATTGGCGCCCACGCAGCAGGGCGCGTATTTGGCTGATGCCTGTCGTGGTGACGAAGATATGCTTCGCGAAGCCGAGGCGATACTTGCGGCAAGCGATCGTGCGGCAAAGCAGGACTTTCTCGAATCGGATGCTTTCGCCGCCGGGGCTAAGATCCTCGCTCTAAGCTCGGTTGACGACGTTGTCGTCGGAAGATCGATCGGAAATTACAAGGTCATCAAAGAGATCGGCCGCGGCGGGATGGGTGCGATCTATCTCGCCGAGCGAGAAGATTTCCAACACCGCGTTGCTCTAAAGATCATAAAACGCGGTATGGATACCGACGAGATCGTCCGCCGTTTTGAGCAGGAACGTGAGGTCCTGGCCGCGCTAAATCACCCAAACATAGCACGCCTATTGGACGGGGGAACCACTGCAGACGGGTTGCCGTTTCTGGTAATGGAATATGTTGAGGGTTCGCCGTTAGATGATTTTTGCGAACAAACGGCTCTCAATATCGACGAACGTCTTGGCCTTTTCCGCAAAATTTGCTCAGCCGTCGCATACGCCCATCAGAATCTGATCGTCCACCGCGACCTCAAACCGTCAAACATCATTGTCGATAACGACGGCGAGCCAAAATTGCTCGATTTTGGCATCGCAAAGCTCCTAACGCCTGACTCAGCAGGCCAGACGACCGAAACCGGTTTTCGTCTGTTAACACCCGAATACGCTAGCCCCGAGCAGATACGCGGCGAGCGTGTAACGACCACGAGTGATATTTACAGCCTAGGCGTTTTGCTCTACGAACTTCTGACCGGGCGCAAACCGTATCAAATCACAAGCCGGAATGCGGTAGAGATAATGCGGGTCGTCTGCGAAACAGCACCGGAACGGCCTTCGTCGGTAGTGCCCGTCAGCAGGTCGTGGCCAATTGTCGAAACTACTCAGCGTCACCGTAACCTGACAAGATCGAGCACGCGTGTAACGAGAACGCTTAAAGGCGATCTCGATAACATCATTCTCAAGGCTCTCCAAAAGGATTCCGGTCAGCGATATTTTTCGGTCGAGCAATTCGCCGATGACATCGACAGACATTTGAACGGCTTGCCAGTGACCGCCCGCCGGGCAACATATGGCTATCAATTTACAAAGTTTATCGAACGCAACCGAACAGCCTCAGCGTTTGCTAGTCTTGCTTTGATCGCGATCCTGTCCGGTTCTTCGATCGCCGTTTGGCAAGCGGTTGTCGCTCGCCAAGAGCGAACCCGTGCTGAAAACCGTCTCGCCGAGATCAGAAAACTCACCGGCAATCTAGTCTCCGGCTGGGACAAAGACATTCCGGAAAATCAGATAACGAGCCTCGTCCGCGGGCGGATCGCTGATATTTCGTCGGGATATATTGAGGGCTTGGCAAACGAAACGAGCGACCCGACGATATTGAAAGAGCTTGCCGAGGCCTATCTAAAACTCGGACACGAATATTCGTGGGGATATGTAAACGAAGAAAAGGCAAAGGCGAGCTTCAAACAAGCCGAGTCGATAGCCCGCAATTTGATCGCTGCCGATGCGAATGATCTCGATGCCAAAGAACTGCTGATTCGGAGTATTGGGAAGTACGACGAATATTTCGGATGGCATGATCGCGACGAATCGCTCCGGAGCCACATGGAAAGGCTGCGGCTTCATGAAGAGATATATGCGGCTAACCCAAATGATGATAAATCGTTAGCCGCTCTGGCAAATATGAATAATAGCTGCGCATGGGTGCTGAAACTCATGGGGCGCAGCGACGAAGCCCGACCGTATTCCCAACGTGCGGGCGAACTGTATCAGCGACTTCTGGACATACGCGAACCGAAAGCTACAACTCTCGACGAACGCGCAAAAATTTCGACGCTTTACGGTATGTTGGCGATAAATCAATCGGACGCGGGGAATTTACAGCCGAGCATCGAAATTTATCGCCGTGCGGCCTCGATCGCCGACACTCTGTATAAGGAAAGTCCCGACAGCGACACCGCCGCGGGACAAGTGGCTTCGTCGCATTTAGATCTGGGATTGATTTTGAAAAGAACCGGCGATTTTCGCGCTTCGACGGATTCATATCGCTCCGGTCTAACTGCCGTAAGGAAAACAAATGCACATGTTGTTGATGGTTACCTCGTTGTAAAAGAGTCAGAACTTCTGCTCGATCTCGCGGAAAATTATTACGAGATGGGTGACAACAAGGCCGCGATAGACACACTTCACGAATCATGGAACGCCTGGGGCAAATACGCCGATCTCGAGATAAACAAAGGAAAAACACGGAATCTGGATCGAACGGCTTATAATTATTTTCTGGGCGGAAAACTGCTGGCCCGGATGCAGAAAATCGACGAAGCTCGTGCTGCTTTTGTAAGGTCTGAGGCGTTTTATCTCAAAACTATCGACGGTGAACCGCAACGCCTTAACAATCAGTCGCTCGTCCGTCTGTATTTGACGATGGGCGACCTCGCCGCCGGTTTGGGCGTGTGCAGTATGGCAAATTCCCCATTTGACGCCTTTTCCAACCAGCGCGGTTATTGCCCGTCGGATAAGAAGGAGATAACCATCAAAGATCGCGTTTCCATAACAAAAGCGAAGAAATATTACGAGGACGCCCTGACTATTTTGACGCAAATGAAAGCGGTGAGAACCCTCGAATACAAAGACATGCAAAATCTAACTGCCGCGATCGAAAGAGTGAAGCAAGTAAGCGAAAAATTGAACGGCGGTTCGTGATATTATCGTTGCCACGTAGCGTAAACGAACATGACGACAAACCCAGCGAACTACACCGAATTTTGGGATTTCTACGTTGCCGAACACAGCCGGCCGATGACGCGACTGCTGCATTTTGTCGGCACTTCGCTCGGGATATTGCTGCTCGCGTGGTTTGTCTGGTCAGGGCGTTGGTATTTCTTTCCGGCGTTCTTTGTAGTTGGCTATGCTTTTGCGTGGTTCGCCCATTTTGTAGTCGAAAAAAACAAACCCGCCAGCTTTCGTTTTCCGCTCTGGTCATTTATCAGCGATTTCAAAATGATGTGGTACATGGTCACCGGACGCATGGGCCGCGAGGTCGCTCGAGTTTTGAAAGAAAATTAGCGACAGATCTACACAGATAAAAACGGATAAGAATTAATTAAGGTCTAATTTCTTCTTATCCGTGTGCATCTGTGTTTATCTGTGGCAAAATTGTCCTATGCCCGCAAACGACCTCATTAATCCGGACGCTCTGAATTCGACCATCGAATTTTTGACGGCGATGGTCACGCCGGCATTGCTGATATCGGCGACCGGTTCGCTGGTGCTGTCAACATCGACACGTTTGGGTAGGGTCGTCGACCGTGTCCGCCAACTTGAGGAACGTCTAAGCGATCTGATCTATCTCGAGGACAAAGATGATGTGCCGCTTTACGACGAGCGGGTCGAGGTAATTGTCGATCTACTTGACAAGGTCACGAGCCGCTCACGCATACTGCAGCGGGCGATGGAAACGTTTTACTACGGGCTAGGTATGTTTGTGCTGTGCAGCGTAACCATCGCGGTTGCAGCGATCTTTAACACATACCGATGGATCCCGATACCGGTCGGTATTGTCGGTATCATGTTCTTGTTTATCGGCACGGTCTTTATGATCCGCGAAACCCGCATGGCAACAGCAACCGTCAACGCGGAGATGGATTTTACGTGGCAACTTGCCCGAGAGGTTGCCCCGAAAGAGGTTGCCAGTAAGTACACCCGCAAAGGCAAAAGCAAGGGAATGAAGACGGCAAAGATCAAGAATGCACGCAAAATACCTGACACTCTTGGCGGAGAATAAGCTCGAGGAACGCGTGATTGCTCTCGAAGAGCTTCTGCGTTCATGCACCGTCTGCCCAAAAGACTGCGGTAACGACCGTCTCAAGGACGAGATCGCCGCCTGCTACTCCGGCCGCCTGCCGATCGTATCAAGTTACACCGCACATTTCGGCGAAGAGCCATGTCTGAGCGGCACGAAAGGGGCCGGAAACATCTTTTTCGGCAACTGCAATCTCCGCTGTGTCTATTGCCAAAATTATCAGATCTCGCAAACCCACAAAGAGCAGAAAAAGAACGAGATAACCCACGAACGCCTCGCCGAGATGATGCTCGAATTACAAGATCGCGGTTGTCACAACATCGGCTTTGTATCACCGACACATTTTGCGCCACAGATGGCAAGAGCGATATTGATCGCCGCTCAAAAAGGGTTGCGTTTGCCGATCGTCTATAACACCAATGCGTACGACTCGGTCGAGGTGTTGCGGCTGCTCGATGGCATCGTCGATATCTATCTGCCCGATTTAAAATACGCCGATTCGGACGCCGGATTTCAATATTCTAAGATCCGGAATTACAAAGAACACGCTCGTGCCGCGATCCAGGAAATGCACCGCCAAATGGGAGACACACTAGTTTTTGGTGGAGACGGCTTGTTAAAACGCGGGTTGATGATCCGTCTTCTCGTCCTGCCAAATGGCATCGCCGATATCGAATCAAACCTCCGTTGGATCCGCGATGAGCTTTCGCCAAAGACGGCGATCTCGCTTATGGCCCAATATTACGCAACTAACAAAGCCGCGACCGACGATAGATATATCCTGTTGTCACGCCGCGTCTCCGAAGTCGAATGGTTCGAAGCCGTGAGTTTACTCGAAGATCTCGGCATTGAGGAGGGCTTTATGCAGGAATACGAATCGGCATCGCATTACTACCGGCCTGATTTTAACGACGCGGAGAAACCGTTTAGAGATATTAGAGATTTTCAACAGGAGACGATATGAACACTGGCAGCATTGCACCTGATTTCACATTAAAAGACGGCGAGGGTAATGATTGGACCCTAAGTAATTACAAAGGACGTACGGTCGTGCTGTTGTTTTACCCGGGTGACAATACGCCGGTTTGTACGGCACAGCTTTGTTCGGTGCGGGATCATTGGTCTGAGTATCAGGCAACCGGTGCTGAGGTTGTCGGGATCTCGACTGACACAGTCGAGTCGCACAGCGGTTTTGCTGAAAAGCACAGTTTGCCGCTCCGTCTGCTCTCTGATGCCGACCGAAAGGTTTCAGAGCAATACGATATGAAATCGTGGCTGCCCGGCCGTTCGGCACGCGGCGTGGTTGTGATCGACGGTAACGGTAAGATCGCCTATCACAAGGTGCAGGCGGTCAGCCTGTTCAAACCGTCGGACGATGACGTGCTGGCGGCTATTCTGCTTGCTCAGGGCTTGTGATAAGATTTTCGTATGGCTTTATTTGGTGACAAATTCAAATGTGCCCGCTGCGGGCAGAAAAACGAACCGCTTGGATACGCTCCGATCCCGACCGAGCTTGGGCAGCAGATCGGTGCAGAGATGTGCCAAGGATGCTGGGCCGAGTGGCAGGAAAAGCAAAAACAGCTTATTAACCATTTTGGCCTGGATGTCTCAAATCCCGATTCGCACCAGTTTTTGTTTGACAACATGAAGATCTTTTTCTACAACGAAGGCGTCGAACTTACCCAGATCGACACCTCGCAAGAAGGCAAGGTCAACTGGTAGCGACTCCCGTTATTCCGCAAGTAATGTTTCGATCACCCGCTCCTGCGTGTCATACGTGCCTTCGCCGATGTGGCGGTAGCGTATGCGCCCTTGCTTGTCGATGATTACGATCGTAGGCCAGGCATTTACTTTGTACGCTTCCCAATTTTTAGAACCATAATCAGTGAGAACCGGGTACTCGATGCCGCGCTTTTTAACGGCAGCGGTGAGGTTGTTGAGGACACGCTCCGAGTCAAACTCAGGTGTCTCGATCCCGATAACGGTCAGCCCTTTATCACGAAACTTTTTGTCGTAACCTTTGACAGCAGGCAGTGTGTTGATGCAGTTGTAACAACCGAATGTCCAGAATTCGATATACACGACCTTACCTTTGAGACCGGCTAGGCTGAGGGCGTCGGAGTTGATCCATTCGCCCTTGGTTAGTTCGGGTGCGGTGTGAGCTTTGGCTGCCGGGATCAATACGTCCTCGGACGAATCTCCTGCTAAGGGGTCGACTGCGAGCGGCTCAAATGCTTGCTTGGCTGTGGTTGCCTCCACGCTGAGAGCGAAAGTCCGCCCGGTGGATATCGTGCCGCAACTCAAAGCGGTCAGAGCGGCACAGCAGACAAAAATAAATGCGAAAACTGAGTATTGCTTCATTTTCGATTAATCGTTCAAAGCTTTTTCAAATGCCGCCGCGACTTCTTTTTCATCGGAATTGTGAAACAGCGAATAGACTTTCTTCTTGTCCTTAAAAATAGCCATCGTCGACGCTTTGGTCTTGTTCATTTCAAAAAATTCGGCAAGACCGGCTTCCTTAGCGAGCATTGCTGATTTTTCAGTCGCTGCTTGGTTGGTGATGTCGAGTGTTACAAATTTGAGTTTATTGCCGTATTGTTCGACGAGTTTCGACATCTTTGGCTCAAGAGCTTTACAGTACGGACACCAGTCGGCACGAACAAAAACCACCACCGGACGATCATCTTCCGAGATCATATTGTCAGGCTTGGCCATCATTTCCTGGGCCGATGCTGACATAACCGCGACAGCTAAGAGCAGTAAACTAAAGGCAAATATCATCATTGATCTTTTCATTATTATTTTCTCCTTTGTCGGCCAAGCCAGGTCTGCGATGATCGGGTGCCGTCAAATCTAAAATGCCCAACGGACAGCGGTTTATTCCAACACCTCTTTTTTGCAACATCGTGGAATAATCAGAGTGGTATAAGACATTAGATATAAGGCGGCCCGTTTATTTATGTTTGGGATCGGGGGAAAGCAGGAAAATAATTGGGCGGCCTTTGAGGCTGAGGCTTTGCCGTTGATGCCGGACGTGTTTAGGGTTGCCAGATGGTTGGCCGGTGACGTTGCGATTGCCGAAGATCTGACGCAGGAAACCTTTGTACAGGCGCTAAAAAGCTTTCATCGTTACGCTCCTGATACAAACTGCCGAGCCTGGTTGATAACGATACTTTACCGCGTGAACGGAAAACGCAGGATGAAGCTCGGCCAGTTAAAGCTCGTCGAAGATACAGAGGAGCAGATAGCCGAAACGGTCGCTTTTGAGCCGCCAATCCCTCAGGAGATAACCGACGAAGAGATCTTGAGTGCTCTAGAGGGCCTGCCGCGAAAGTATCTTGACGTAGTGCTTTTAACAGATGTCGAGGAATTTTCTTATAGGGAGGCGGCCGATCTGATGGGTTTGCCCATCGGCACGGTTATGTCGCGGCTTCATCGCGGACGGCGTCTTTTGAGACAGGTGTTAGCAAAGTCGGCCAGGGATCACGGCATCGCCGCCCAGGGATAATAGACCATGGAATGTCAGGAATTTAGGAGAATGATCGACTCGTATCTCAGCGACGAACTGCTCGTTGAGACGAATCACGATGTGCTTAGGCATCTCGAAAATTGCCGCGATTGCCGAGTCTTTCTTGCCGATTGTCGTGAATTACGAAACCGTGTTCGTGATGTGGTCATGGAGATGCCCGAGATGAAGGCCGAGCCTGCATTTGTCTCACGCCTTACGGCAGACCTACGACAGACAGCTCTGCGGCCCAGTGGTTGGCAGCGTTTTACGTCTCGTCCGTTCATTCCGGCGATTGGATTTGCGTGCACGATCCTGATTGTTATCGGAGCATTTTTATTCTTACGTTCGCCGCGTTCACCAGTGACGGTTAATGCGAATAACCAAAACGATACGATAATCGAGGCCAACAAGGCCCGCCTTGTCGAGGCTGTAAAAGTTGCATGGAAAGAGCTGGCCGAGCACGCCGTGGGCGACCATAAAAATTGCGCGGTCAAATTTAACCTCGCGGAAAACCCGGTCTCACTTGCTGAGGCCGCAAAGAAATACGGGGCGGCAAATAAGGATATCGACAAGACGATCTTTGCCGCTGCAAAAGATATTTTTGACGACCAGGCTCAGTCGCGGATAAAGTTTCTTGAGGCCCATTCGTGCATCTATAATGGCCGTCGATTTGCTCACATCGTTTTGCAGCGTCAGGGCAAGCTGATCTCCGTGCTCGTCGCCGATACAGATCTGCCTACTGCGGCTGACGGACCGGTAAATCTACGTTTTGAAGGGTCGCTTAACGCTTCGGGTTTTCAGTTAGACCATCATGCGGTTTTTGTCGTATCGGAAATGGATGCCGCCGACAACACACTATTGGCCCAAGCGATCCTGCCGGCAATGCGTAGACATATCGCAGCGGCAGGAGCATAATCATTTTGCTTTAATGGACAAGCAACTAGAAAAAAAACACCCGCTAGCCGTCCGCTGGATGCACTGGATAAATTTTCCGCTGCTCGCTCTGATGATATGGAGCGGACTGCTGATCTATTGGGCGAACGCAGTCTACTCGCTTAGGCTAGGCAGCTACGAAGTTTTTCACTTCTTCCCCGCCGGGTTCTACGAGACGCTTGGGATACCGTTCCGCCTCGCTGAGGGACTGCAGCTACATTTCTTTTTTATGTGGCTGTTCACCATAAATGGAATCGCCTACATAATTTACACATTTCTTTCAGGTGAATGGCGGGCACTGCTTCCGGTTCCGGCATCGTTTCGGCGAGCACCGCTCGTCGCTCTGCACGACGCACACATAGTCAAAAGCAAACCGCCACAAGGCAAATATAACGACGCCCAACGCATCGCTTACACAGGAGTGATACTGATGGGAGCGGGCTCCGTCATCACAGGCCTGTCGATTTACAAACCGACTCAGATCGGCTGGCTTACGAGCTTGCTGGGTGGTTACGAATGGGCGCGTTGGGAGCATTTTTGGCTGATGGTGCTGTTCGTGCTGTTTTTTGGGGTGCATGTTTTTCAGGTCGCAATGGCCGGATGGGCAAATTTTCGTTCAATGATAACGGGGTACGATGTTGTCGATGCTGAAAAGCCGACAACACCGAAAGAGGAGACGGTCGAAGTATGAGCGAAGACAAAGAGATCCTCATTGACGGCGTTCGCGGACTTGAGGACAAAAGCGGCACGACCGGACGCTCGTGGCCGGACGATCCTGAAAACACGGCAACGGCGTTGAAAGAATTTCGTTACCTCAGCGAACCGATGAGCGACGCAGAGGCTAAACGTCAGATGTCCACACGCTCGCGGCGAGGATTTTTGGTCGGTGGAATGGCCGGCTTGCTCGGCATTTTTGGCTGGCGATGGATGCCGGACGAGACAAAGTCTGCATTGCTGAGGCGAACGCTCGAATTTAACGAGCGTGTCAGCCAAGTCTTTTATAGCCCCAAACGACTTGCTCCCGAGTTCCCGCCGTCGCGGATCACAGCCGCGAGATACAACGGAGCATTGGGTCTAGAGAATGAGATCACCGCGTCCGATTGGCGGTTAAATGTGGCTGGAATTGGCCGCGGCTCTGCGTTCACGATCGAACAGATCAAAGCGATGCCAAGGACGGAGATGATCACGGAGTTCAAATGCATCGAGGGCTGGAGCACGATCGTGCATTGGACCGGCGTGCGTGTTTCTGATCTTGTAGCGGCTTGTGGCGGAGGTTCGCCTAACGACTTGCCGCGATACGTTGCGATGAAAACACCCGATGAAAAGTACTATGTTGGCTGGGACATAGAGGCGATAATGCACCCGCAGACACTGCTTGCGTACGAGATGAACGGTGTTCCGTTAACTAACGAGCACGGTGCTCCGCTGCGGCTTGCGAGCCCAACAAAATACGGCATCAAACAGATCAAACGGATCGGCAGTATCGAATTTACAAACGAGCGGCCCCGCGACTATTGGGCGGAAAATGGTTATGACTGGTACGCCGGGCTCTGATTCCTCGGCTTGGTGTTACTGCAACGCCGCGAACAATATTTTACTTTATCCCAAACCTTGGCCCAGCGCCGTCGCCACGTAAATGGCCGGCCGCACTGCGAGCAGATCTTTGTCGGCAGGTGTTGTTTTTTTGTAGATCGTAAGTCCGTCACTGGTACTATGATACTCGACAGGGTGGAGCTAATAAACGAAGAATTTTATGCCGACGCGGTAACGCGGGGGCAATTAGATCTTTTGCTTGCCGATGCTTGGCGGCATTTTGGAACTCATTTTTTTCGTTACAACTTAGGCATCTATCAGGACGATATCCGCCGCGTTATCCCTTTGCGGATACGGCTTTCAGATTTTCAATTTTCAAAAAGTCAACGCCGCAACCTACGAAACAATAGCGACCTCCGCGTTGAGATCCGCCCAATCGAGATCACGCCGGAATCCGAAGATCTTTTTCACCGGCATAAGCAGCGGTTCGACCAAGGCGTACCCGCGTCGATCTATGATTTTCTTTCGCTCGAACCGTCAACCATTCCCTGTGAGGCTCGCGAGATAGCGGTTTACGATAATGACAGACTCGTAGCGGTCAGTTATTTTGACATCGGTTTGACTACCACGTCCGGTATTTACGCGGCATTTGATCCCGAGGAACGGACTCGCGGGCTCGGTGTATTTACTATGCTAAAAGAGATCGAGTTTTCGATCGACGCGGGCAAACTCTTTTACTATCAGGGATACGCCTATGAGGGGGAATCGTTTTATGACTACAAAAAACGATTTACCGCGACAGAGGAGTTTGATTGGAACGGCTCATGGGACCGTTCGGCAACAACCTAACCGCCCGTTGAAAATGTAAGCCTGCCCAATAGAAAATTCCCGCGGTCGGCAACGAGACCGATCCGCGGGAATTTGATGCCGTTACTGATCTATTACCAGATATTGCAAACCTTTTCCCTGACCATCGCGGCACCTTGTTTGCAGGCAAATGCCTCAGCAAACTCAGGCATATTCGAGAGCGGGCCGTTGACACGAAAACGGGCGATCGCGTGAGGATCGTTTTGAGCCTGAAACGCCTCGCCCTGCGGTGTCGATACCTCAGCCCACGCCTGTGCCCAACCTAAAAAGAATCGCTGTTCGGGGGTCAACTTGTCGATGCTTGCCGGTTTAGGTTTGCCCTGCATCGATTTTTCGAATGCGGCAAATGCCATTGTCAGGCCGCCGAGATCAGCTGTGTTCTCACCGAGCGTGAGCTTACCGTTCATAAACACGTCGCCGCCGACCTTGAATTTGCTGAACTGCTCCACGACACACGCGCTGCGCTCATCGAACGTCTTTCGGTCAGCGTCGGTCCACCAGGTTTTCAGGTTACCCTGAGCGTCGTATTTGCTGCCCTCATCGTCAAAACCGTGCGTGATCTCGTGACCGATGACTGCTCCGATCCCGCCGTAGTTGATCGCGTCATCCGCTGCCGAATCAAAGAAAGGTGGCTGCAGAATGCCGGCCGGAAAAACGATCTCGTTGAACTGCGGGTTGTTGTACGCATTGACCGTCGGCGGCGTCATTCCCCATTCTGAACGATCGACCGGCTTTGTCGCTTTTGCCATGTTGCGCCTGACCAGGAATTCGCTCGCTTTCAAGTTGTTCTGAAAATACGAACCGCGTTCGATCTCCAGGCCCTTGTAGCCCTCAAGTTTGTCGGGGTAACCGATCTTTCGGGTGTAGGCAGCGAGTTTTTCGAGGGCTTTAGCCTTCGTTGCGCCGCTCATCCAGTCGAGTTTTTGGATGCGCTCCTGATAGGCTGCGAATAGGTTGTCGATCAACTCGTTCATCCGCTTTTTGGCAGCCGGCGAGAACGCGGTTTTTACAAATTCCTGCCCAAGTGATTCGCCGATAACGCCGTCAACCTCAGCCGTGCAGGTTTTCCACCGAGCCTGCTGTTCCTGAACTCCGAATAGGTACTTTGCGTTGAAATTAAAAGACTCATCGCGAAACGCCTTGGTCAGACTGCCGGCCGAATCCGCGATGACGACCCAGCGGAGATAAGCTTTCCAGTCAGAGACAGGAACCTCGGTCATCATCTTGCTCATTTCCTCAAAAAACTTCGGCTGGCCAACGTTTACTTCTTTAACGTTCGGCACACCGCGCTCTCTTAGATAATCAGTCCACGAGAAATTTGGCGTTAGCTGTGCCAACTCGGCGAGAGTCTTTTTATTGTAATTCGCCTCGGAATCGCGAAGGTCGACCGGTGCTTTTGCAGCCGATGCAAAACGCTTCTGTATCGACATCACCGTCTTCGCTTCGGCGGCGGCCGCTTCTGGCGTGTCGCCCGCAAGCTTGAACATATTGGTCATGTACTCCGCATATTTCTGCCGCGTTTCGACCGATTTTGCATCGTCCTTGAACCAGTAGTCGCGGTTTGGCAACCCGACACCGCTTTGCGAGGCGGACGCGAGATTGACGCTGCTATTCTTGTCATCGTTCCCGATAGCAAAGCGAAAAAATCCGCCCAAACCACGGCTATGGTTCATCGCGATCTGCTTCTGCAGATCCTTGACGGTCGAAACCTTGGCGGCCTCGGCCAGGAAAGGTTTGATCGGCTCAATACCGGCCTTTTCGAGGGCATCCTCGTTCATGCACGAAGCGTAATAGTCGCCGACGAGCTGCGTATCGCTGCCCTTGGCAGCATTTGTGGTTTTGGCAGCCGTTTCAACCACCTTCTTGAGAACGTTCTGATTGTTCTCGTAAACGATCGTAAAGCTCCCCCAGCTAGGGTACTCAGCAGGGATCTTGGTTGTCTTGAGCCAGTTGCCGTTGGCGTACTGATAAAAATCGTTACAAGCTTCCGTCGAAGTATCCATCCGCCCCGTATCAAAACCTTTGCTCTGGGCAAGGGTCGCGAGCGATAGAGAAAACAACACGCAAATTGCGATAAAAGGCCTAAATACAGAAAGCATCTTAGAAAACTCCTGGTGAATAAATTTATCGTTGCAGCAAAATATTTACGGACGAATCGTCAATTAGTTTCATAGTTATTCGTACGTCTGGCAAAAGCGATCGCGGTCGGGCAACGATCACTAAAGGGACTTAGTCCATTCGATATACTTTTTCGAATCAAATTTCTTCCCGGTGCTTTGGCTCGCCATGTACCGGATCAGTCCAAAAACCGGCCGTTCAAACCATGCGCGGTCGTGTTTGCCAAAACACCAGAGGATACCGGCGTAGGAATTTGGATCGCGGCCGTCCAGACAGTATTTATTGTTGAGATGAACTAGCGTTTCAAACGCAACCTCATATGACGGTGACCACGCGATGACATTTTTGCCCCATAGCATCCGCACATAATTGTGCATCTCGCCTGTCGCCACCATTTCGCGTTGAGCGGCGTTCCACAACTCGTCGTGTGTCTCACCGCGCTCTAGTTGCTCAAGTGAATAGTTAAACCCCCGCTCATCGTCGGCATGTTCACGCATCGTTTTCTGCACCCACGCTGGCAAAGCCGCAAGCGAATCGTAATTTGGATTGTGCCGTGTCATGTTAAACGACAGTTCGCGGCGGACGATCAGTTCCTCCAGATACGCATCGATCGACGCCTGTGGAGCGTCCGCATTGCGAACTGCAAGTGCGACCTCAAGCGGTGACAGACAGCCAAAATGCAGATACGAAGACAACCGTGAAGAGCCGTCACGGTCGGGTTTGCTGCGGGCTTTGTCATAGTCAGGCAAGATCTCTTCGACAAATTTCTTGAGACGCTTGCGGCCCTCGGTCGTTCCGCCTTTGTAATTCGTCGATGCAGGAACGCTATGATCGATGTCGCACCCGGCGACGAGCGAAGCGATGCTGTCGGCGGTCACAAGCGTCTCAGGACAATCTAGCTCGATCCCAAGACTCGAAATTTCGACAGTCTCGTTTTGCAGCGGCTTTAGATAGCGGTCCAGCAGCTTTTTTATCTTTGGCCGGATCGTATAGGCGGCGTACTCTTCTTTTTCAAATTTTGACATCGGGATAATGCTGTTTGAATCGACGACGAAGACGGGTATCTCGGCTCGCTCGGCGACGCCGCGGTTATGTTCGGGGATGATAAAGCACGGGTAGTCGTCAGTGACGATCAGAGCGGCGTCTTTGGCGAGAGCGGCGACCGTGTTTTTTGGAGCATCCGCATTATTTTGCAGATAAAACGCATAACGAATACCGAGCTGCTCGAATTCACGCCGCTTTTCTTCGACGCCTTCGAGAATAAATGTATGGATCCGGTCGCTCGCCCAAGGGTAGTAATATTTAAGTCCTTCGTACACGACTAGCGGCAGCCGCAGCTCATTCGCCCGCCGTATTGCGTAGATCAACGCATGGTTATTGTCCACCCGCTTATACATCTGCATCCAATACAGCACATACCGCGCATTCGGGTTTATCGGTTGGTTATTTAGTTGGATGACTCTTTCGTTGATCCGCATTTGAGTCTTATTATAGTGGAGTTTGAGCATCTAACGTTCGATTCCGATAACCATCTTGATTCTCGGCGCGTATTAGTGTTAACTTTCGCTAAAACTAGCCGCATTTAAATATATGAAACGAATCCTCATTACGTTTTTTGCACTCGTATCATTAGTCTTTATTTCACAGGCTCAGACCGCGCCGGCTGCGAAAAAGACGATCACAGCATTTACTGAAAAGATGCAAAAGATCGACGGTTTTATGCCGCTGTATGTGAATAGCGACGATGGCAAGATCTACATCGAGATCGCGAGGTTTAACCAAGAGTTTCTTTATCTTGTCAGTCTGCCGACTGGCGTCGGGTCAAATCCGCTTGGGCTCGATCGGGGGCAGTTGGGTACGACAAAGGTCGTGTCGTTTGAACGTGCGGGTAACAAGGTGCTGTTGGTCCAGCCAAATTATGAGTTTCGCGCGACCGGCGATGCCAAGCAGAAAAAGTCGGTTGAGGAATCGTTTGCGAGATCGGTCATCTGGGGGTTTAAGGTCGAGGCTACAGAGGGCGACCGTATTTTGGTCGATGCGACCGCATTTATCGTTCGTGATGCGCATGGCGTTGGCGACAGGATAAACCAGCAGCGGCAGGGGACGTATGGTTTTGATGAAAGCCGCAGCGCTCTTTATCTGCCTAACACAAAAGGCTTTCCGAAAAACACCGAGGTCGAGGCGACCGTCACACTGACCGCCGGCGGTGACACCAATAATTTTGTAAATCAAGTAACTCCGACCGGCAAGCATGTGACGGTTCGCGAGCGTCACTCTTTCGTCGAGTTGCCCGATGACAAATACCGTCCGCGACGTTTCGATCCGCGAACGGGTGCGATACCGACGAGCTTTTACGATTACGGGACGGACATTAACGAAGACCTCGAGGTTCGCTGGATAATCCGTCATCGGCTTGAGAAAAAAGACCCGGCCGCCGCCGTCAGTGAGGCGGTCAAACCGATCATCTACTACGTCGATAATGGTGCGCCAAAAGCGATCCAGGATGCTCTGATCGAGGGTGCATCTTGGTGGAATCAGGCGTATGAAGCGGCCGGTTTTCGCAATGCTTTTCAGGTCAAGGTTTTGCCCGCGGATGCCGATCCGATGGACATTCGCTACAACGTTATCAACTGGGTACACCGCTCGACACGTGGCTGGTCGATCGGCGACAGTGTCGTCGATCCGCGAACAGGCGAGATACTAAAGGGCGACGTGACGCTCGATTCGCAGCGGGCACGACAGGATTTTCTTCTCGGAACAGGTATGATGCCGCAATATCGGTCGAGCTCAAACGCCTGTGAATTTGGCCTCTCGCCGGATGTCGATTATCTAACGGCGGATGGTTCGGCAAGCGAAGTTACGGCAATGGCGTATGCCCGCATCCGTCAGCTCTCCGCTCACGAGGTCGGCCACACGCTTGGGTTTACGCATAACTTTGCCGCCAGCACATACAACCGCGGATCGGTCATGGATTATCCCGCACCAATGGTGGAGATCAAAAACGGCAAGCTCGATCTTTCGAATGCTTACGCCGTCGGCATCGGGGCATTTGATAAATTTGCAGTTAAATACTCGTACGCGCAGTTTCCAAGCGGAGTGAACGAAAACGCCGAGCTTGAAAAGATTGTCCGCGAAGGCGTCGCGGCAGGGATGCTGTTTCTCTCAGATCAAGACGCACGTCCGGCGTCCGGAGCAAATCCTCTTGCAAATCTGTGGGACAACGGCCCGGATCCGGTGGTGATGCTCAAGCACGAGATGCAGGTGCGGCGGATCGGGCTTGACCAATTTGGCCCGCAAAACATACCGACAGGCTCGCCGATGTCAGAGCTTGAGAATAAATTCTTGCCGCTGTATCTGCACCACCGCTATCAACTTACGGCGGCGACAAAGATGCTCGGCGGCGTTTATTATACATTTGCCGTCCGCTCTGAGGCGGGACCGATACCGGCAAAGGTTGCCGACCCTGTTCCTGCCGACCAACAACGACAGGCTCTCGCCGCCATTCTCGACACGATAAAGCCTGAGGAGCTCGTAATTTCGGAAAACATCATCAAGCTATTGCCGCCGGTTGCGTATGGTTATGGTTCGGGCAGGTCTGAGCTTTTTGCAAAACGAACTAGCCCGATCTTTGACAGCACGGGTGCGGCTGAGATCGCGGCAGACATGGCTATCAGCGGTATGTTGGAACCCAACCGTGCCGCCCGTATGATCGGACAAAACGCCCGCAACAAAGTGAATCCGCATTTCCGTGAGGTCGTAGATGCTCTCATCCGCTCGACGTGGAAAGCTCCGACATCTGCTGACGGAAACCTCGCCGTAATACAGCGGGCGGTGCAAACTCTTTTAGTTTTGCGTCTTATGGATCTTGCGGCGAATGATCGAACCCAGCCACAGGTTCGCTCGGTTGCGACCGAGGCTCTGCGTGCTCTTGGTGCCTCGCTCAAAGGATCCGCGGTAACCGGTGATACGGTGGCACATTATCGTTCAACGGTTGACGATATCGAGCGTTTCCTGACGCGGCCCGATGCTCCGCGTAAGCAGACATCGCCGCTCGCGACTCCGCCCGGAGACCCGATCGGAGGGAATTGATCTGCAAAGTGTTGTTAGAATCCGGTGAGCAAGATCGCATCATTTCCTGTCCGACCGCGGCCGAGGGCGAGCGTTTTGCCGTCGCGGGACCAGGCAAATGAGAACACGCGAGCTTTTGGGATTTCCAGCACCAGTCTTTTATCGCCTTTTCCGTCAAGGCTACGTCGCCAGATCCTGGCTGCATCAGGCTGGTTATCTACGTAATCAAAACTGCGTCCGCCATCGGACCACACGATGCCGGGGTTTTGCGACCGGATCGTGATGGTGCGGGGTTCTTCTTTTCCTGAAAGGTCAAAAAATATGATATCAGCGGTGTCTGTATCTGTATCTTCTTTTTGACTCTTGAACGCAAGATAATGTCCGTCCGGCGAGATCGTCAAAAAGCTGCCGGGGGCAAGTTTGCCCTGTTGGGTCAGCATTTCTTTGCTGCCATCGACCAACGACTGCCGCCATAGCACATTCGATCTAGGATTTCGCTGGATAAAGTAGAGCGTTCCGCCATCGGCCGATACTACGGGCAAAAAATCAGGATTGCTGTCGTCAAATGTGATTTGTGTGGAATTGCCGCCGTCGATATCTATCCGCCAAATATGTCGCTTGCCGCTGCGGGTCGATTCGAAAAATACGAAGCGTCCGTCAGCGGTCACAAATGGATTTTCGTTGCTGGTTCCACTATTGTCTGTCAATTGTTTTCGCAAGCCATCGCTCGGGCGGAGCGACCATAGGTCAATATTACCGGTAATGCGTGTCGCATAAACAATGTTGCCGTCCGGTGTCCATTCAAGCCCCGAACCGCCATCGCGGTTGAGATTGCCAAAAGTAAGCTGTTTCTGTTCCGTAGTATCACCGGCCCTCATCGTCCAGATGTGCGAGAACGTGGTGAATTGCCTAGCCACGAGATTTTTTCCATCAGCCGAAACCGAAACTGATCTGTAATTGTTCAGGTCATTAGTTATCTTACGCAATTCGCCGTCTGGCAAATTCAGCCGCCAAAGCTGGAAAAAGCGGTTGTTCTCACGTCCGGTGACTAGTAAACCTGAGTTTTCTGGTAGCCAGACAACTTGTTCGATCTGAATGAGTTGTTCGGTTTTGATTGTCGTTGTATCACCGGTGGCAGCATCTACGAGCAATAGACGTGAGATGTTTGCGGAGTTAGGTGTTTGCTCGATGATCGCGATCTTACGGCCGTCGGGCGACCATGCAGGAAATCCGCTGCGAAAGATCGTGAAGGGCAAATTACGGCTAATGAGTTTTCTCTCGTTACCCGAACTGAGGTCTCTTATCATCACCGCCCATTCGCCTTGCGTCGGCAAAAATCTGACGAATGCGACATTGCGTCCATCCGGGGCAAATCCGATAGTACTCCAGACACGCTCGGCGATCAGTTTTGCCGGACCCCCAAAACGCGAAGTTTGAAACACGTCGCCGCCTGCGTCAAAGCTGTCCTCGTTACGAAAAATGATCGATCCGCTATCATTTGAAAACTGTAGATTGCCAAATTTTTCGTGCCCCGGTATCTCGAGTTTTACGCTCGTTCCTGAAGCAACGTCTTGCAGAAATACTCTATTTTCCTGGACATACGCGATCGACCTGCCATCAGGCGAAATGATCGGAAACGCGATCTCGCCCGTAAATGTCAGCTTTTGAAACGTCACATTTTCGACCGGCGGCGACGAACGAGCCGACAAATATCGTGAGCCAAAATAAGCTGAAACACTGAGGACGGTGAGCAATCCAATGACAAAAGCGGCATTACGGTAGCGATGATGGGCGGGTGACTTGGCGGGAGCATTATTTGTTGTATCTGGGATGTCGGGGCTCGACGCACGGCGGTCAAAATCGCTCGTTACCGCTGTGGCAATGCGATAACCGCGTTTTGGCAGCGTCTCGATGATCGGTCGCCCGTCGACGTCGTTTCCAAGTGCCTGACGCAGCGAATATATGCTCTGCGTCAGATTGCTTTCCTCGACAAACGAGTCGGCCCAAACCGTTTCCATCAACTCATTTTTTGAGACGACCTCGCCCCGTTTCGCGACGAGCAGGCACAAAACGTCTATCACTTTGGCCGCCAGCGGCACAATTTCGTCATTTCGCCTAAGGATCTTCTCCTCAGTGTTTAGGCGAAACCCGCCGAACTGAAACCAATTTTTACCAGGCTCGCTCATCAAAATCTGCCAATTGAGAAAAAATTGATGTTTTCTTTAGGACTAATAACACCCTGTTTATTCACAATGATTCGTGTCTGAAGAGAAGAGTTATTTTACGACAACTTTCAGACCAGACAAAGCAATTTGATGAGGCTGTTAACAGTAAAAATATACCTCAGTACCGTAATGATGGCGGTTTTATGTTCGTGCGGAACGGCTCCGGCAACTGTCGCGGTTCACGAGGTGTGCCGCCAAACTGACAACAAACGCGTGTTTGTCGAGGGGTATCTGAGGCCCCGCCAGTCGTCTGACCAAGAATTAACAGACCCAGCCGCCGCGAACCGTTACAATATGCTGCTTGTCGAAAAGAGCAGCGGAACCGGGGCATTTATTACAGTTTTGATCGAGGGCACGGGCTCGCACGAGCCAAACAGGATCGACAAATTGCCCATCAGCTATACGTACAACGACGTGCGGATCAACACAAGTTCCGGCCGACAGGTGACCGCCGATGACAGGCTGCTGATCACCGGGAGCGTTTTGAAAGAGTCTAAACCCTGTGTATTACAGGTCGAGAAAATTGATACACCATAGGTTCATAAAAGGAGAACAAAATGAAAAGATTAGTCCTATTGATCACGATAATTACAGCCACTGTGGGTATTGCTGGTGCTCAAGGCATGTGCAATGCATTGGATGTGAATATGGGCTTTGCCAATAATGCGCTAAAAAGCTCGCTCGCAGATACGTTCCACGTTATTAGTGACGATATGCAAAAGCTGCTCTTTACTCCGGATGTGTGGAAAGCCGAACTCGCAAAGGTTATGAACTGTTCGCCATCGAGCTTTCCTTCAAATTGGATGGATCGCGTTCGTGACAATTACGACCAGCTTAAAGCAATTGCGGATAACGACGGAAAAACTAAAGTCTGGAAAGAGCGTCCGTTCCAAAGGCCAACGGAGCAAGCGATCGTAAAGACGAAATATCTCGCGAAATATCCGGGCGTTAAGATCCTCAAGATCGGCTCGAATTACAAAGACTGGAACGTTTTCAAAAACTCGCTCGGCATACCGACGAATCGTTATATTCGCGGTGAAATCCTATTGCAGATCCCCGGCCGTCCTTACTGTCAGGCTCAGGAATGGGTCATTAAACAAGCATACAAAGGCGGAGGCTATTCGGCTTCCGTGGCAGAGAATGTAGGTGGTGCAGGCTATTTTGTAATGTGTCCGTAAACAGTAACTGTCATTAGGTTCTAACAAATCATTAAATACAAGGAGTAAATAGTAAAAATGAGTTCAAGGATTTTCTCAAACATTGTTATTTGGGCTGTGATCGTTTTAGGTATCGGCGTGATAGGTGCGGTCGCCCAACCGAATGCCACGCAGGTAAAAAAGGATGTGTCCGGAGCTAAGACGATCTCAGTTACCGTTCTGGGAAAAGGGACGCGGGTATGGAGCAAAGGCTATTCGAAATGGGTTTGGGACGTGCCGTATTCGGCAAAGGTAAAAAGCGAAGAGCCAGGCGTGAACATACTCGTCGAAGCAACTGCTTCATATGACATCGTGGGCGGGCGTTATGTTTACTGGAGATCATTTGTCGGGTCGAATATTTATGAGGGCATTCCAAATCCGACCGAGGCCGAGGTTGCTGCTCTGCTGAAACAGTTTGGGCCGCAAAAAATCATGATGGGCGAATTTTATTCAGCGGTCAAGATCGAAGGCATAAAGCTTGCGGATAAACCGCGGTTCGAATGGCACAACCTCAACTCTGTTTCGTTTACTGTCTATGCCACATTCACAGAGCAGGTCAATTACACGACAACACGTCGAATTGCTAAGCCGTACCGGGCAAGGCTCTATCGCGATGGCAAAACCATGCCGTGGAAAAATATTGGACCTTCGGACAATCCAAACGATGACGAAGTTATTATTGTCCTTTAGGACAACAGTACCTACGAGGTTTTTACAATGAAAAATGCAACGTACATTTCCGGAATACTTTCTTTGATGCTGACGCTTTCAATGGTAAGTGCGGCCCAAGAAAAGTGCTTCTTTAACAACGGGCTGAAAGACGGACACGAGATCAGATACACCCTATCAGGAAAAACGGTCACCGGCGAGTTTCGCGTTGCTCGGGATTTTGATTCAGATAATGCTGAGATCTATCCATTTAAGGGAACGGTCACCGGCTCTACAGTATCAGTAAAATTTGCCGGCGAGGCTCCTGATTCGCTGCCTGTTTCACCGCCGACAAAACGATGGACGGTTCTCGGGGGCATATTGCGAGTAACGCTCTATGGCAAAAACTACAACACCAATAAATGGGGCAATTACACGGTAAACTACAGTGCGTGCATCTCACCATACGATGCCGCCAAATCGATGGCAAAGCGGATCTCATTTGCAAAAGGTTCGACCTCGTGGTCGTCGGATCTTACCTTTAAGACAAAGGATGAGAAGCAGAGTTTTTGGCTGAATCTGCGAGCAGGTCAGAGCATCTCGGTGTTTGCACCAGGTTGCGGCATCTCATTCTTTTATCCGAACAAAACTCCTTACGAAGAGGGGACGGAGATCGACACCTGGGGCGTGGAAAAACTACCGCAGACGGGCGATTACCTATTCACGATCTCACCCGCAGGCGAGCCCGGGACATGCAGCACTAAGTTTGAGGCAAAATAATGGCATCGGGACTTCAAAACAAACGACGGTTAAAGGGCGTGATATTCAACTTCCTGATCAGCGGGGCTTCTTATGTACTGATGTTATTGGGATTGGTCTTAGGGTTTGTTCCATCGAGTAAGGTTACTCGTTACGGCAACATCAATGCATCACAAAAGCCGGTTAATTATTGGGTGACGATCGTCGGCTTGTTCATGATCGGGACAGTTTTTCTTGCGTTGGCTTTATGGGCCCTAAAGCGTTATCGCAGCAATTTTGGAAGTTATCAATAGCAATAAGTTAAGGAGAATAGAATGAAGAAAATTTTTATATTAGCAATGCTTACCGTCTTTATCGCGGCGTGCGGCGGAGCGGGCGGCGGCGGTTCGTCGGTGTGGAAAGTCAAATACAAGGGCAAGGACGTGCCGTTTGAGGTAAAGACCTCAGCGTCGTCCATCAGGCCGGACCTCAGCGAGGGCCAGCTTGTAATCGCAAACTACGACATTGAGATAAAAGACAAATCTGTAATGGGAGTCGCCGACCCGGAAAAGGCCGGTCAGGTCCTAGTCGGGGTCTATTTCAAAAATAATGACCCAAAGGATTTCAAAGATTCGGTAAAACCGGGCGATTTCTCCGACAAGATCAAATACGTTTGGGTGGCTAACGGCGATACAAAAGACCGAGTCACTTTTTCGGAGGGCGGGGCAGCTGTCCCCGGCAAACTCACAATAACCGAGGTCACGGGCGAAACGATCAAAGGAACGATGGAGATCACAAAAGGTGATACAACGATCAGTGGGCCTTTTGAAGCAAAAATATTGTCCAAACACCTATAAATAAAAAAGGAAAACAATGAAAAATATACTACTGATAACAATGGTCGCCGGGCTCGGGCTTTTTGCCTCGGCATGTGGCGGCGCGGCAACTAACAACAGCACCGCAAACAATGCGGCTACGGCAAAAGCACCTGAGAAAAAAGAAGAAAAGCCAGCCGTGACACTCAAACCCGGCGAAGTGCCGTTTGACGGCATGTCTAACGTCGCCACTACAGCCAAAGCGGGCGAGATCGTTTTGACCATCGACGAAAGCAAGATCGCCGAGATCGCCGGCGGGGCGAAAGACCCCACGGCTATCTATCAGAATCGCGTGATGGTGACGCCAGGCGAGCTAGAATCAGAGGTCGAGGATAGCTTTAAGAAAAAGTACAAAGTGGCAAATGCCTATATCATCGCCGTTCCAAAGGGACAGAAAGCCAAGGTCGGTGATGTGGTTCTGACGTGGTGGCAATCGGGCGGCGGTATGATGCGTGGCTATGTGACCGAGGCGGCTAACCCGGCTGAGCCCACAGTCCGCTATCTCGGTATGTCGCCTCGCGAAGACAAGAGCGACAAGCTAAAGCCCGATTCATTTATCGTCGTAAATAGCGAATGGGCGCCGGGAGCACCCGTTGTTTCAAAAGACGCTAACGGGACCGAATTTGCCTATGTACTTCGGGTAAATGGTGACAAGGTATTGATCTCAGGATTTGCTCGAAAGCTAAGGGTAAGAGCTAAGGCAGATCTGACACCGATCCCATATAAGCTCGCCTTTAAGGTCGGCGATGAGGTCAAAGCTGCGTTCATGTCATCGTTCGATCCGGCGACCGTCGTTGCGATCGACCCTAAAGCTGGCAAGGTAACGGTCAAACGAAAGACGGGCGACGAACAGAAAGACCTAGATTTTGGCGAGGTGACGAAATAGGAGCAATATGAAAAAACTAATAATAATTACAATGTGCGCACTTTTTGTGACCGCGTGCGGTAGCGGAGCAGGAGGTGGATCAAGCCTGAGCGTAAAGGCGGGCGGCAAAGACGTTCCGTTTGCCGTGAAATCGAGCGGCTCTGATAAGAGTGTATTTACCTACACGCCCGGACCCGGCCAACCACCTCAAACGGCGACCTCGTTTTCTGCTATGTTTGGAAACTACGAGATGGACACCACCAACTTCGCTACTATGAAAAAGAAATTGGCATCTGCCGATCAGGCAAGAGTTTCTTTTTCCATCTACGGTGAATCTGGCACGGGTCTTAAAGATGAGGTAAAGCCTGGAACCTATAAGGTCGATAAAGAGGGTAGGTTCATGTCAGTCAGTACAGTTACGGTAATGACGTTTGCCGATGGTAATGACAAGGAAACGTATTTCGATCTCAGAGCGGCTGACGCGAAAGGTGAGATCAAGATCACCTCGGTCACGGCTGACGCAGTAAGCGGTTCGATCGACGTGACCGAGGGCGATAAATCTGTGAAAGGTTCGTTTACCGCAAAGGTAAAGAAATAAGCGTTCTCAACAATAAAGCCCGCCGAGCGATCGACGGGCTTTTATTTGTGATCCATTATCAGTGATCAGAATTTCAGCGTGAGCTCACCGTCTTTCTCATCAATCAAAGCACTGCCGCCATCGGTGAGTTTGCCAAAGAGGATCTCGTTTGCCAGCGGCTGTTTGATCTTTTCGTGGATGAGCCGCGACATCGGGCGGGCGCCGTATCGGGCGTCGAAGCCGTTGACCGCAAGCCATTCGCGGGCACCTTCGGTCAGTTTTACGAGTACACGTTTTTCGGCAAGCTGGCCGTTGAGTTCCTTAATAAATTTATCGACGATTAGCTTGATAATGTCGATATCGAGCGGTTTGAACGGAACCCACGCATCCAGGCGGTTGCGAAACTCGGGCGTGAACGTCCGCTCGATCACGCCTTTGGCGTTGCCCTTTGTATCAGAAGCGTTTCTAAAACCGACTCCGCCCGACGATAATTCCCTAGCACCGGCGTTGGTCGTCATTATCAGAATGACATTGCGAAAATCAGCTTTCTTTCCGTTGTTGTCAGTCAGCGTTGCCGAGTCCATCACCTGCAAGAGCAGATTAAAGAGATTTGGATGAGCCTTTTCGATCTCATCGAGCACGAGCACGGCGTGCGGTGTTCGCATGATCGCCTCGGTAAGCAAGCCGCCTTGGTCAAAGCCGACGTATCCCGGCGGTGCACCGATCAGCCGAGAAACGGTGTGCGGTTCGGCGTATTCGCTCATGTCGAAACGCATAAACTCGACACCCAGCACCTCGGCAAGCTGTTTTGAAACTTCTGTCTTACCAACCCCTGTCGGACCCGAAAATAGAAATGACCCGACCGGTTTCTCTTGCGCACCGAGGCCGGCTCGCGAAATTTGTATTGCATCGACGATCGCATCGATCGCCTCGTCCTGGCCAAAGATGGTTTTCTTTAGGTCGTCACGCAGCGTTTTGAGCCGTTCTTTTTCGTTCGCAACGACGGTTTTTGGCGGGATCTTTGCCATGCGGGCGATGGTGTTTTCGACCATCTGGACTGAGACTTTTTTAGGACGGCGGCTTGCGGGTAATAATTTTACCGATGCTCCTACCTCGTCGATCACGTCGATCGCCTTGTCCGGCAGAAATCGGTCATTGATATATTTGCCGGCAAGCTCGGCAGCGGTCCGTAGGGCATCGTTGCCGTATTTTACGCCGTGATGCTGTTCGTAAAACCGCTTGAGTCCCTTGAGTATCTCGTAGGTTTCCTCGATGGTTGGTTCGTTAATGTCAATGCGCTGAAAACGACGTGCTAGAGCCCGGTCGCGATCAAAAGCAGCCTTGTATTCCGCATGTGTCGTTGAGCCGATACACCGCAATGCCCCTTCGGCCAGCGCTGGTTTTAGTATATTTGACGCATCCATCGAGCCGCCCGACACTGCTCCGGCACCGACAATGGTATGTATCTCGTCGATAAAAAGGATCGCATTTTCGTGTTCTTTCAGCTCTGTTATGATCGCTTTGAAACGCTGTTCAAAATCGCCGCGATATCGCGTGCCGGCGAGCACCGCACCCATATCGAGTGCAAATACTTTGGCTCCCTGCAAAACCTCGGGCACATTGCCCTCGCTGATCTTTAGAGCGAGGCCCTCGGCCAAGGCTGTTTTGCCGACGCCCGGTTCGCCGACATAAAGCGGATTATTTTTCTTACGTCGGCACAGCACCTGGATCGTTCGTTCGATCTCAGCGGTGCGTCCGACGATCGGATCGATCTCGCCGGCCTCGGCTTTTGCGACCAACTCGACACAAAAACTCTCAAGCGGCTTCTTACGAGGTCCCGACTGAAACGGATTTTCGTCATCGTCAAG
Organism: Chloracidobacterium sp.; assembly: GCA_016706275.1. GTDB lineage: Bacteria > Acidobacteriota > Blastocatellia > Pyrinomonadales > Pyrinomonadaceae > OLB17. Next base: position 441,794 of record JADJJY010000001.1, read on the forward strand.
ATCAAAATCGGGCAGCATGTCGCCCTCATCAACTTTTGAGATACCGTGCGAAATGTAATTGAGGATATCGAGCCGCGAAACGCCCTGTTGCAAGAGCAGATAAACGGCATACGATTGCTCGGCCTGGTAAAGTGCAGCGAGTATGTTGCCGCCGTCAACCGCCGGTTGTCCGCTACCTTCGGCCTGAAGCACCGCGTAAGAGATCGTCGATTGAAACGTCGAAGTCAACTCCGGCATTGTCTTGACGTCAGCCGGTATTTTTTCGAGCTGGGTCTCGAAATATTCCTGCAAAGCCCGCGCAAGTTCCTCGATCTGTGCACCGCAATTAAACAATATCTCACGCGCCGCCGTGTCTTCGAGCAGGGCAAACAGCAAATGCTCGAGCGTCACAAATTCGTGCTTGTGCTTGACCGCCTCATCGACGGCAAAGCTCAGTGTTTCTTCTAACTCACGCGTTAACATCTACAAATATCTTACCAGTTTTATGTTGAATGAAAATAGCCAGTTCGCGTCTCAAACAAATCGGACGCCTTCGGGGTGGATCCGCGAGACATAGATATTGAATTCTATACCCGATTGCGAATAGGCATTGTGCATTGCAGTTTTAACTGCTTCGGCGGTCTCCTGGGTTCGGCTGAGCATGAACATCGACGGCCCCGATCCGGAAATGCCGCCACCTATTGCACCAGCCGCGAGACACGCGTTCTTTACTTCGTCAAATTTTGGGATCAATGATTTTCGAGCAGGTTCGACAATTAGATCTACCATCGAACGGGCCATTAGATCGTAATCGCCTGAGCTAAGGGCTGCAACAAGTGCTCCGAGATTGCTCCAATTTTGAACGGCATCTGTTAACGGAACATCTTTGGGCAAGATTGCTCTGGCCTCGGAGGTCTTGATCTCGATCTGCGGGTGGATGACTGTCGCGAACAAAGCCGGGAACTTAATTTCGACAATATCGAGCGGATCAACCGACCGAACGAGGGTAAATCCACCGTAGATACAGGGTGCGGCGTTGTCGGCATGACGCGAGCCTGAGGCGAGCATTTCGCCGGCCATCGCAAAATCGACCAACTCAAGCTTTGAAAATCTGTCACCGAGTAGCCGGTTTGCCGCAACTACCGCCCCGCAAGAGCTTGCCGAGCTCGACCCGATGCCGCTGCCGGGTTTGATGTGTTTGGTGATCTCGATCTCAAAACCGTGATCCATATGTCCCGCGTCCATCAGTGCTTGCAACGCTACTCCGGCAACATTCTTTGCAGGATCGGTGGGCAATCCATAGTCGTCGCGGTTGATGATCCGCACTTCGCGGGCCTCGATCTTGCGCACCGTCATCTCATCAAACGGCTCCTCGAGAGCAAAGCCGAGACAGTCGAATCCGCATACGACGTTTGAAACTGTTGCCGGTGACCTAACGCTGACCTCGTGCATATTTCTTAAAAGCGGGCAATGCGTTATATGATTTATTGCTTAGCTTGCTCTGCCTACCCGATCTATTGATGCACTACTTTAGCACAAACCGCGTGTCGCCTCATGTCTCGTTTCGCGACGCCGTACTCAATGGCCAGCCCGACGACAAGGGTCTATATTTTCCGTCTGAGATACCGAGACTTGATGCCGATTTCCTTGATCGACTTACCGACATACCAAATGAACAGATCGCTTTCGACGTGATCCGGCCGTATGTTGATGGCGATATACCTGACGATACTCTGTTTGAGATATGCAGTGAGACGGTTAATTTTGATTTCCCTCTTGTTCCAATAACTGATCGAATATCGACACTTGAGCTTTTTCACGGGCCGACGCTCGCGTTCAAAGATGTGGGTGCGCGGTTTATGAGTCGGTGCTTGCGGCATTTTTCACAAGACAACAAAGAGAAAACGATCGTTATCGTTGCGACCTCGGGTGATACGGGCGGTGCCGTCGCGGCGGGCTTTCACGGCGTCCAGGGAATTGAGGTTGTTATCTTGTACCCAAAGGGAAAGGTCAGTAAGGTGCAGGAATTACAATTGACAACGCTTGGCGGAAATGTAACTACATTGGAATTACATGGTAATTTCGACGACTGTCAGGCGCTGGCAAAACATGCACTCGCTGACAGCGAGCTGCAATCAAAAGTTCACCTAACATCAGCCAATTCGATCAACGTCGCCCGCTGGCTGCCTCAGCAATTTTATTACTTCTTTGGGTTAAAGCAATGGCAGGGCGAACCGTCGGTTATTTCCGTACCAAGCGGTAATTTTGGAAATCTTGCGTCTGGTATTTTGGCGCACATCTCCGGATTGCCGGTAAAGAAATTTATCGCGGCGTGTAATGCCAACGATGTCGTCACGAGATTTCTTGCAACGCAAAATTACGAACCGCACGAATCCGTCGCCACACTCTCGAACGCAATGGATGTTGGTGCCCCGAGCAACTTCGTTCGCATATTAGAGATATTTGGTAATAAGTTTGTAGACCTCAAGGAAAAGCTAGAGTCGGTCAGCGTCTCGGACGATGTCACGGCTCAGACGATGCTAGATGTTTATAAAGAGACCAGCTACATCCTTGACCCGCACGGTGCGGTCGGCTATAGAGCGTTGGCAGATCATTTGGAGACGAACCCGGATGCACGTGGCATATTCTTAGAAACCGCACATCCGGTGAAATTCGATTCTGTCCGTGAGATAATCGGGACGTTTGGAGCAACGCCACCATCGGTTGAGGAACTTTATTTAAGACAAAAGGTCAGCACCGAGATGGATAACCACTACGACGCCTTGCGCGAGGTTTTGTTGAACAAGATATGAAGGTACTTAAATTTGGTGGTTCGTCGGTCGGCGGCCCCGAAGCCATAAGACAAGTTGTTGGGATCATTCGCCGGGCGAGTGTCGATGGCGAATGCGCTATCGTGTTATCGGCGATGCAGGGAACGACCGATGCTCTCATCGCCGCCGGCCGATCTGCCGAACGCGGTGATGACGGTTATATTGAGGCGATAACTGATATCAGCGACCGGCATGTAGCAGCGATCCACGAACTGTTTGGCGAGGTCACAAATCCGTCGGTCATTGATTTTGTCGAATCGACGATCAAGGAACTCGAAGATCTGTGCGAAGGCGTACGACTCATTCGCGAGCTTTCGCCCAAAACGCTCGATCGCATATTGAGTTTTGGCGAGATCGTTTCGACGCGGATAGTTTCGGCTTTGCTGACCGTCGAGGGGCTTGAGAACGAATGGGTGGATAGCCGTTTGCTGATCCGGACCGATTCCAATCACGGATCTGCTGGTGTCGATTTTGCCGAGACAAATGAGCGAATAACCGGACATCTGACAGCCAATCCATCGCGCATCACCATATTTCCGGGGTTTGTTGCGTCCGACGCGGCCGGTTACACCACCACGCTTGGACGCGGAGGTTCGGATTACACAGCGGCGATAATTGCGGCGGCTGTTGATGCTGAGGTGCTCGAAATTTGGACGGATGTATCAGGCATGATGACGGCGGATCCGCGTTTTGTCCGTAATGTTCGACAGATCTCGCACATTACATATCGTGAGGCGATGGAGTTGTCGCACTTTGGAGCGAAGGTCATCTACCCGCCGACGATCCAGCCAGTGATGGCGAAGGGCATACCGATCCTGATCAAAAATACCTTTGAGCCCGATCATAACGGCACATTGATCGAAGCCGAATCTGCCTCAAAAACCGAGATGATCCGCGGCATCACGAGCATCGACAAGATCACGATCCTCAACCTAGAGGGCAGCGGCATGGTCGGCATTCCCGGCTTTTCAAAGCGTTTGTTTGACGCTCTCTCACGGGCTGCGATCAACGTCATACTCATTACACAAAGCTCGTCCGAACACTCGATCTGCGTTGCCATCGAAGAAAAGCACGCCGAGATGGCAAAGCTCGCCGTTGACCTCGAGTTTGAAAATGAGATCAACATGGGCCGCATCGATCCGCTCAAGGTCGAGAGCGGATTTTCGATCCTCGCCCTCGTTGGCGACAACATGAAAGAGCACACCGGCGTGTCGGGCAAGATGTTCACCACGCTTGGACAAAACGGCATCAACATCCACGCTATCGCTCAGGGTTCGAGCGAACGAAATATCTCAGCCGTTATCTCTTCAAAAGATGTTCGAAAGGCAGTGAACACGCTACACGAGGAATTTTTCTCCGACGGCAATAAGCAGATCAATCTCTACATCGCGGGCGTCGGGACGGTCGGCGGCAAGTTGATCGGTCAGATAATGTCGCAACATCAGCATCTGCTCGATGACATGCGATTAAATTTACGAGTTGTCGGGATCGCCAACAGTACTCGGGCTCTGATCGCAGAGGAAGGCGTTGACCTAAGTGATTACAAAGACAAGCTGCCGATCGCAGACGAGTTGAGCATTGACGCATTTACCGATGCGATCATCGAGCGTAATTTGCGAAACTCGATCTTTGTCGATATCACCGCGAGCCCGGCAGTCGTTGAGACTTATCCCAAATTGCTCGCGAAAGCGATATCTGTGATCGCGTGTAACAAGATCGCCGCGTCGTCAGACTACGATAACTATATTCAATTAAAGAACCTAGCTCGCGAATACGGAACAAATTTTTTCTTTGAGACAAATGTCGGTGCCGGTCTGCCGGTGATACATACGCTCGGCGATCTGCTCCGCAGCGGCGACCGTGTGAATCGTATCGAGGCGGTGTTATCGGGGACGCTTAATTTTGTTTTTAACAATTACGATGGTTCGAGACCGTTCGCCGAGGTCGTACGCCAGGCACAGACCGAAGGTTACACGGAGCCCGACCCAAGGCTCGACCTTAACGGAACCGATGTCGCCAGAAAGATCTTGATCCTCGCCCGCGAAGCAGGACAGCAAATGGAGATGAATGATATCTCAAATGCCGGTTTTCTGCCGGAATCGTGCCTTGCGGGCAGCGTCGATGATTTTTACGCTGAAATGGAGCGGCACGAACCCCATTTCCGCAAGTTGCTTGACGACGCAACGGAGCAGGGGCTAAAGCTGAAATACATCGCATCGTTTGATAACGGTGAGGCATCCGTGGGGTTACAGTCGATCGGGCCTGACCACAACTTTGCCAACCTTTCCGGCAAAGATAACGCGGTACTATTTTACACAAGCCGCTATTCCGACCAGCCCCTTGTAATTAAGGGTGCGGGAGCCGGTGCAGACGTAACAGCCGCCGGAGTCTTTGCAGACATAATAAGGGCGGCCATATCTTGACCGCCGCTATTATGTAGTCTCCATGTAATTACACTTTATTTGAGGTCAAAGAATAAGAACTCAGTATTGTCCTCGTGAGCTGTGAGTTTTAGCTTTGTTTCTTCGCTAATAGCCGCTCCGTCACCTGCCTCAAGTGTGTATCCGTTTACATCGAGAGCACCGCTAATAAGCTGTACCCATGCGTGACGGCCATCGGCGATATCGTGTGAGACACTTTTACCTTCCGCAAGTACCGAGGCGTATAGCTTTACATCTTGATTTATATGGACCGAGCCATCGTCGCCGCCGCGAGACGCGATCAGCTTTAGCTTGCCCTGTTTACCTTCGGCTGCGAACAGTTTTTGCTCGTATCCGGGTGTCAGCCTGTTTTCCTCAGGCAATATCCAGATCTGCAGCAGATGGGTTTTGTCCGTAGGTGAGCTGTATTCACTGTGCAGCACGCCGGTTCCGGCAGTCATCCGTTGGACTTCATTTGGCTTGATCGTCTCACCGTTTCCCATAGAATCGCGATGCGACAATTCGCCTGAGATCATATAGGTGATGATCTCCATATCGCGGTGGCCGTGTTTTGGAAAGCCCTGATCCGGCTCAATGAAATCCTCGTTTATTACCCGCAAGTCGCGAAAGCCCATAAACTGCGGATCGTAATAATCGCTAAATGAAAATGTGTAACGCGTGTCGAGCCAGCCGTGATTTGCATGGCCGCGTTCTTTAGATCGTCGAATTTTGATCATTTCAATTGCTCCTTGTTATTTAGATATTACAAGGTTGCGAGTTGGTTGTAATCATCAATTACGGCGAGGGTTATCTAGTACTTTTAGGTGAGGGAATTATTTCTTTCGAACTATCATCAGTCCGTCGCGGATCGAAAGCAAAACATTTTCAACACGGTCGTCGGCAAGTACCATCTGGTTAAAGTCATAAAGCGCCTGTGTGTTCTCATCCTTTTCGTCTTCGATCACCTTGCCGCTCCAGAGCACATTATCGGCAATGATAAATCCACCTGGCCGAACCTTGTCGAAAACTAGGTTGTAATAAGTTGAATAATTAGGCTTGTCAGCGTCGATAAATACGAGATCAAATATTTCCGGCAGATCGGGGATTATGTCAGTGCCAAAGCCAAGGTGAAACTCGATCTTGTCTGCAAATTCGCTCTTTTCGACAAATTGGCGAGCAACGCGGTTCGTGTCCTCTTGTATATCCAATGTAATTACCTTGCCGCCGTCAGCCAGTCCCTCTGCAAAACAAAGTGCAGAATATCCGAGATACGTACCGATCTCCAAAACCACGTTAGGACGTATCATGTGCGACAGCATAGACAGAACACGGCCTTGGAAAAAGCCTGACAGCATTGCCGAATCTTCGTAGTGTGCGTAGCAATGAGCTCGCAACTCCTGCAGCACCGCACTTTCGTCTGATGTCATGCTTTCAGCATATTTAATTACTTCGTCTTTCATAGATCTACTCTTACCAAGCCCCGTTTTATCGCAAGCGTCGCGGCCGACGTGCGGTCAGAGACGCCTATCTTTCCAAAAATATTTTGCACGTGTGTCTTGATGGTGTTTTCGGAATTATCGAGTGCAAACGCGATCTCTTTGTTAGACATACCCCCGACGATCATTCGCAAAACGTTGGATTCCGTCGCGGTTAGATCTTCCTGGCCAAGATGCTCACTGAGGACCCGTGCGATCGCATCGGGTATGTATTTACGACCCGACGCGACAGTGCGAATGGCTTTGACCAATTCGTCCGGCTCAATGTCCTTGCAGATATACCCGGACGCTCCCTTTTTCAACGCCCGGCTTATCTCGACATCGCCAGCGTGGTCGGCCAAAACGATGATTTTTGCTTTTGCATCGCTGATAAAATAATTATCCAGATCATCGATCGTGCATGAATCGGGAAATCGCAACCCAAGTATCGTTACATCGGGCCGGTTCTCTTTGAAGGCTTTGAATCCGCCAGAGGCATTGTCCGCCTCGCCTGCAAAAAAAATATCGTTTTCTTGCTCGACAACTGCTCTCACGCCGAAACGTGTAAGCGGCTGACTTTCGACAAGCAGGACTTTTATTGGGTCAGACATTGGGACTCAGTCCGGCAGCAAATTCGACGATCGGGCGGATCAGGTCAGTGTCATAGTTTGTTTTGACGTGCTGCATCACTGCCGTCATACGTTCGAGCCCCATACCGGTATCGACAGACGGAGCGGGCAGCGGGGTGAGCTTAAAAGAGCCGTCCGGCTCCTGCGTGCGGTTGTATTGCATAAAGACGAGATTCCAAATCTCCATGGTCGTGTCGCCGGGACCGTTGACCCAGTGTGGTGAATTCTTTACCGGGTCACCCGGGTCGTCGCCCATGTAATAATGGATCTCAGAGCACGGTCCACACGGGCCAGTGTCGCCCATTTGCCAGAAATTATCTTTCTTGCCAAACCCCAATACGCGTTCCGGTTTCGCTCCGGCCTTTATCCAAAGCTCACGCGCCTCATCGTCCGGATCAACTTGATCGTCGCCCTCAAAAACCGAGAACCACAGCCGCTCAGTATCGAGCCCAAATTCATTGACGAGCAGGTCCCAGGCAAAACGGATCGCGTCTTCTTTAAAGTAGTCGCCAAACGAAAAATTGCCGAGCATTTCGAAAAATGTGTGATGGCGTGCGGTTTTGCCTACCTCGTCGAGGTCGTTGTGCTTGCCGCCGGCACGAATGCATTTTTGCGAGGTTACGGCGCGAGTGTAATCACGTTTTTCGTTGCCGAGAAACACGTCCTTAAATTGGTTCATCCCGGCGTTGATAAATAACAGCGTCGGGTCATTTGCGGGTAGTAGCGGCGATGAATGAACAACCTTGTGCCCGTTCCGCTCAAAATAATCGAGGAATTTTGCTCTGATCTCGTCTCCGGTCATACAAAAACTTTAGCACAAAGCACGAGAGGCGGGAATCGCACAAAAAAGCCGGACGCCTTGCGGCATCCGGCATATCCTTTTGATATGATCTGAGGCTATTTGTCAGCCTTAAATTTTAACGAAACCGAGTTCATACAATATCGCAAACCCGTCGGCTGCGGTCCGTCGTCAAAGACGTGTCCGAGATGACCATGACACCGGGCACATTCGACCTCGGTGCGAACCTCGCCAAGCGAGTTATCAACTTTTTCGGCAACATTCTTTTTGAATATCGGCTGAAAAAAGCTGGGCCAACCTGTGCCTGATTCAAACTTTGCCGTCGATTTGAACAAAGCCAGCCCGCAAGCGGCACAATAATATGTGCCTTGCTTCTTGTTTTTGTTCAATGCACCCGAGTACGGCTGCTCAGTGCCCTCTTCGCGCATGATGTAGTATTCATCAGCCGTCAGTTCTTTTTTCCACTCTTCGTCGGTCTTAACGATTTCCTTGCCGTCATATTCGCCATCGGTGAACTCAACCGTACGGGTTGTTCCATCAGTTCGTTTAACTGGCGTCGGCTCAGTCTCGGCTGTCTGTACATTCATCGATGCTTTTGCGGCACAGCCGAATAAACCGACCATAACTGTCATCGAGGTAAGCGTTATCAGTGCGAGCGTTGAAAATAATACTTTGTATCTCATGACTTAATAATACTATCGCGAAGCCATTTTATTTCTGATCTTCGGTTCAATGTTTAAAAGCAATCCGCCCGACGTGTCTGAGGACTATTCCCTTTCCAACCAAAACATCCCCCTCCAGAAATGTTTTGCTTCGAATCCTTGATATTGCCTCAGACCGCCGAGCGAAATTGTAGAACCCCAAGTTAGTTGGGCATCACAACCGTATCGATTACGTGGATCACGCCATTCGTGCCTTTCAAATCAACTGCGGTGATGGTCGATTTTCCACCCTTCTCGTCTTTTAGGACAACATTCTTGCCTTCCATCATTGCCCAGAGCCTTCCGCCCGAAACAGTCGTCAACTCAACCTTGCCGTTGCCTTTCTTGATCGCATTGACAACTGCCGTCGAGTCGAGGTTTCCTGCGACCACGTGGTAGGTCAGGATCTTGGCAAGCGTTGCCTTGTTCTCAGGCTTGAGAAGCGTAGCAACAGTGCCTGCCGGCAACTTGTCAAAAGCACTGTTTGCCGGAGCGAACACCGTAAATGGCCCTGCACCCTGAAGCGTTCCAACGAGGTCAGCAGCCTTGACCGCTGCAACCAACGTCGTATGATCTGGCGAACCAACTGCGATATCAACGATCGACTTGCTTTGTGCCGAAGCGGCAGCCGAACTAAATGTCATACCAATAGCTAAAACTGCAAATGCGAATAATGTTTTCATAATTTTAATATCCTCTTATTTTTTTAATATCCTCTTATTTTGAAATTTACTACTAAAAAAAGTTCGTTTCCGAACCCTATGAAAGCGTTTTCGAATCTATCTGTATTTTGGATTCAGGAATCTTTACTTTTTTTTCAAAAGGATTTGTTTCCCTTTGATCTGGTTTTCGAGAGGGGGAATTTAGATTCAAAATTTTGGAGGGTAATTTGAAACAGGATATACATGATGAAAACAAGATACTGCTAACCGAGTCAATCCTATTCAAATTCACGGTTCGCAATACCGTTCATTTTTTCGCGGATGAGGTCAAAGCCAAAGCCCTGACGTAGGAGGTGGTCATAGAATTTTTTTGTTTCTTCGCGGGTCTCGGGCTTGCCTTTTAGGCGTAAGCGTTTGGCTATTGCGAGTTCGATCAACTCTTCTTCGGGAAGTTTTTCAAATGCCTCAGTTATTGCGCTCGCAACAGTTTCTTTATCAAGCTTTTTCTGCGACATGGTCTGCTGCAGACGGCGTTTGCCCTGTGGTTTTTGGCGGAGTTTCGACACGGCGAGGTCGCGGGCGTATTGCTCGTCGTCGAGATATTTATACTCTTTTAGCTTTTCGAGCACGGCATCGACGATCTCATCATTGGTCCAGAGCTTTTCGAGCAATCGGTCGCGCAGCTCTTTGACAGAACGCGGTTTGGCGGCGAGCAGCTTAACGGCGCGGTTCATCGTCCGCTCACGCGAGCGGATCGGGTCTTTTACCACCCGGTTGGCATCATCAACCTTTCTTGTGCGTTTTCCCCACATAAGCTCAATGCAAAATGCAAAAATCTTTTCACATTGTGCATTATGCATTGTGCATTCTAAAATTGAGTCTTGGAAGGCATCCTCATTATCGACAAACCGGCGGGTATCACATCGCACGATGTGGTCGCACGAGTGCGCCGCATTTTACAAACAAAACGTGTCGGTCACACGGGAACCCTCGACCCATTTGCGACCGGCGTGATGGTGATCCTCATCGGCCAAGCGACCCGGCTCGCGCAGTTTTTGGACAAGGACGAAAAGGAATACGAGGCGTTGGTTAGGTTTGGGTTTGAGACGGACACGGGAGACCTGACAGGCCAAGTGAAGAATGTAGAATGCAGAATGCAGAATGCAGAGGTTGCGGAGATTCTAGATAGAACTAATTGGAACCAGGTCTTTTCAAGCTTTCGAGGCGTGATTGAACAAACACCGCCGATGTATTCGGCTAAAAAGGTCGATGGCAAAAAGCTGTATGAACACGCCCGCAAGGGCGAAACGATTGAACGAAAGTCTGTAACAATTACCATTCACAAACTGGAATTACTTGGCGATCTCCGCCGAAACGACTTGGGGCTAGAGTCTTGCGACTTGGGACTCAAAGTTACTTGTTCGGCTGGGACCTACATCCGCACGCTCGCCGAGGACATTGGACGCAAGGTCGGCGTTGGAGCGCATCTTGCCGAACTGCGGCGAACCCGTGCGGGGAAATTTGGTATCGAACAGAGCATAACGCTTGAAAATTTAGAACAGATCGACGATAAGCAAAGCGTCCTGATTCCGATGGAAGAGGCTGTGTCGCACCTTACCGCGTTTACGCTTAACACTGACCGGGTTGGCAAAACAAAGAGCGGAATGTCGACGAGAGTTTTCGAACCGCAGTTTACTGCTGGGCAACCGATCCGGATGATCGACGATGATGGCACGTTGATCGCGATGGGAGCTTATGACGAAACGGAAAATTCTGTGCGTCCAAAAGTCGTTTTGGTATAAAATGACGGCAGAGTAAAAACGTATGAAAAAACGAAATGTGGCATTGGCGATCGGTGGTGCGGTTGGGGCGGCAGTCGCGGTCAAGCTGTTGACACGTGCCGACACGGTCAATTGGGATGACGTGGCCGATCGGGTCATCCACTCCGACCACTCGCATTTTGTAAATGTTGACGGTGCCCGTGTGCATTATCAGGAATTTGGGCTGCCGACAAAACCGCCGCTTATCCTGATACACGGCTACACAGCGTCGGTCTATGTTTGGAAAACGGTCGCACCGATGCTTGCCGACGCTGGTTTTCGCGTCATCGCGGTCGATCTGCTTGGTTACGGATATTCGGAAAAGCCGTCGTGGTTTGATTACTCGATCCAGGCACAGGCACGGATGATATCACGGTTTATGGCCCGGATCGGGGTCGGGCGGGCGACCGTCGTTGGCAGCTCGTACGGCGGTGCCGTTGCGTTAAATCTGACGCTCGATTATTCGGAAATGGTCGAAAAGCTTGTCCTCGTCGACGCTGTCTGTAATGACGAACCAAAAGATCACCCGATCCTGCGTCTTGCTTCTCTGCCGGGAGTCGGCGAAGCGATCACACCGTTTCTTGTTGATTCAAAAGCATTTCTCCGAATGCGGATGCAGGGCACGCTTGCCAAAGCCAATCACCACATGATCACCGACGAGCGTATCGATAACATCCGCCGTCCGCTGTCCGCTGCCGACGGCCATCACGCGGTTCTCGCAACCTCACGTAACTGGCACGCCGACCGGCTCGAAGCCGATGCCAACCTCATCAACCAACCGACGCTCATCATCTGGGGCGATTCGGACACGGTCATACCCATCAAGCACGGCTACACGCTGCATCGCGAGATCTTGAATTCCCGCTTTGTCATCCTTAAAGACTGCGGCCACGTCCCGCAAGAGGAAAAAAGCGAGTTATTTACCGACCTTGTCACCGAATTTTGCCGAGATCGCAAAGGCCGCATCGCTGCAAAAGACGGCGATGACGTGCGGATGGAAGCCTGATGAAAGCCACGGCCGCGGCATTATATGGCAAAGGGGTTTTCACAACCGTCGCTATCCGCGACCGGCAGCCGTTACTATGGGATAAGCATTGGAGGCGGTTGATTGATAATGCCAAAACTGTCGGGATCGAACTCCCGGCATATTCGGAAGAACACTCGTTAGACCAACTCACCACGTCGATCGAAACGGACGGCATCGTCAACGGCAGGGCACGAATCACATTTCTTGACGAAAGTCCCAGCCCTATTTGGCCGAGTGATTCTCCATCTAAAACAAGTCTCCATATCATCACCGGTAATCTGCGTCCAGTGCCGGATGAGTTTCGATTAACGGTTTCGCCGTACACCGTTAATTCCCGTTCGCCGCTCGCGGGCGTTAAATCGTGCAACTATCTTGAAAATCTGTTGGGTCTCAAAGAGGCAAGGACACGCGGTCACGAAGCCGTCCGTCTTAACGAACACGGACACATTACCGGCGGCTGTATGTCGAATATTTTCTGGTTAAAGGACGAGGTGCTCTACACGCCGAGCCTTGCGACAGGATGCTTGCCGGGAACGACGCGGGAATTTGTGTTGGAGAATCTGGACTGCCGAGAGGTGGAGGCTGCGATAGACGAGTTAGAAAAAGCCGACGCTATATTTCTTACGTCCGCAGGTTTGGGAATAACGCAGATTGCGGAATACGAGTCCAAAACGATGGAAAGGACAGATCACCCGATCCTCAAACTGCTCTCAACCACCATCTGAAAACACAAAAATACACGAAGAGCGCGAAATCGTCTTTCGTCTGCCTTCGTGTAGATTCGTAATTTCCGGGTTGTTACCCTGCGGTCTCGAAAAGTGCGAGGATCTGTTTGCCCTCGATCGAACGCGGGTCGATGGTACGCAGATGCTTGCGGCCCTGCATTTCCCATATCGCCGTTACCGTTCCTTCTTTTTCAACCGCTTGATATGAAACGTCCTCGGTGTTAACCGGCGCTTCTGCGACCGGTGCGGCTGCCGGAGTTTCCTCTGGTGCCTCTGCGGCCTGTACTGCTTCTTCTGACATTAAAACAAATTTCTCCTATCGATCTATTTCCTATTACAAACTGTTAATAGAAAGAGAATTCTACACACAGCGCCTTATTTTGTCGAGCCTTGCGGTCATTTCGTTCGTTTCAGTTCCAGCTCGTAAAACCACAGATCGTTGTTTGGCTGGTCGATCTTCATCTCATTTGCCTTACCGTTCTTATCGATCACAAAGGTCACAAAACCGCGCGGAAAGTTGTAACCGGCGGACGGACGCCATTTGATCTGAAATGTATCGAGGTGCCAGTGCTCGAGATCGGCGACGTATCCGGGTGTCGGCACCATACGCATCACGAGCTTGCCGTTTTCCTCCGCAACGGCGATATCGCCGTACATCTGGCTGGTAAATGTTCCGGCGTAGGACGGGATCGCGAGTGATGGTTTGGTATTTGGGATCCGGGCGGCATCTACCTTTTTGATCTCTTCGGCATTAGTGGCTTTACCGTCGGCAACTTGCTTGACGGCCTCAGCGTTGTAGTCGCGTTTTGGAGCATCGACGAGCATGTCGCGTATCTTCGACATCATTATCAGGAACGACGGCGATTCGTTGTTTGTCAGGACGACAAAACCGGCATTTTCCTCAGGTATAAGAACCGTATAAGAAAGCATACCGTCGAGCCCGCCGCTGTGATTGATGATTTTGCGACCGAGATAATCGTAGAGAAACCAGCCCATACCGACCCCGCTAAAATGGCGGGTCGGGTTTGATCTTATCGCTCCTTCGGATAGCGGCATCATCATATTTGGCTGCCACATTTGGTTGGATTGTTCACTCGAAAATATCTTTTACCCTCAAACGTGCCGCGTCCGAGTTGCAATCTTATCCAACGAGAAAGATCCGCGACCGAGGCATTGACGCCCACAGCACCGTAAGCTCCCTCGTAATTTGCACCTTTGATCTGCGGCAGAACACGCAATGCTCCGCCGGATTCGTTGTGCGGGCGAGCGACGTTGTCCGGCAGGGCGTTAATACTCGTTACCGAACGCGTCATACCGATCTGGTCCATGATCCTCTCTTTTACAAAGACCGGCCATGGTTTGCCCGACACTTTTTCGACGATCTTACCGGCAGCTACGAACATCAAGTTTTGATAACCATAGCGGGTGCGAAAGCTCGACACCGGCTTTAGATATCTGACGCGTTTGAGCATATCGTCCGCTGTGTATGTCGTATTGAACCAGAGCAGGTCGCCGCTAAATGTGTCGAGGCCGACGCGATGACTAACGAGGTCGCGAATGGTCAACTCACTCGTCACCCACGGGTCATACATCTGGAAATCCGGTAGATATTTTGAGACTTTGTCGTTCCAGTTGAGCTTTTTCTCATCGACTAAAATAGCAAGGCTTGCGGTCGTAAATGCTTTGGAGTTAGAAGCGATCTCAAAGATCGTGTTCTCATCAACCTTATCCGGTTTGCCGAGCTCACGCACGCCATAGCCTTTGGCCATCACGACGTTATCGTCTTTGACGATAGCGATCGCCATGCCCGGGCCGCGCCAAGTGTCCATTACGGTATTGGCATAGGCGTCGATCTCTTTGAGCTTGTCATCGAGCGTTTGGCCACTAGCGACGAATTGAAATCCAAGAATGAGAATGAGTAAAAACGATAGCTTTTTCATATTGTTCATACAGTTGATCTTTGTCCAGAGATATTTTTCACAATAATACCACGCATATTGCTCAGTTTTTTCTTTCAAAACACTACAAATTCAGATATTCTTTTCGGCACATGTCACCAATTGCGATCACGCTAATACTGCTGCTCGTTGCGATCGTTTTGTTTGCGACCGAAAAGCTGCCTGTCGATGTCATCGGCATTATTCTCGTTATAGCGCTGATATTGACGCGTGTATTGACGGTCGGCGAGGCGGTTGCCGGATTTGGCAACGATGTGATAATCACGATCGGCGGGCTGTTTATTCTCGTTGGCGGCCTGACCAAGACCGGCATGGTCGATGTCATCGGGCGACGGATCGGGCGGATATCGGGTGATAATGAGTTTGTATTGACCGCTCTAATAATGGTGACGGCGGCAGTGTCCGCTTCGGTGCTCAAAAACACGACGACAGCGGCGATGTTTTTGCCGGTCGTCATCGGCCTCGCAGCCAGATCAAAGGTGCCGCCCTCCAAACTGCTGATGCCGCTTGCATTTGGGGCGATCCTCGGCGGCAGTTGTACTCTGATAGGTACGTCAACAAATCTAGCAGTTAGCGGTGCGATTACCCGTTATGGCCAAGAGCCTTTCTCTATGTTTGAGCTAGCACCGGTCGGCATTATTACATTTGCCGTCGGCATGCTCTATATGCTCTTTATTGGCCGTAAGATGCTGCCTAGCCGCGGCGGTGAGGCTTCGCTAACCGAGCAATATCAGATCCGCGACTACATATCAGAGCTGCTTGTCCTGCCCGATTCGGAACTGGTCGGAAAGACGCTCGAAGAGGCGAATATCAACAATCTACTTGAGCTGAATGTGCTCGGTATCATCCGAGACGGCGAGCGGATCATCGCCCCTAGTTCCAGTGAGCGTATCCGCCGGCGTGATTCGCTGATCGTCGAGGGCAAGATAAGCGATATTCTGCGCGTAAAAGAAGAGATCGGGCTCGAGATCAAGGCCGATTTTATGCTCAATGATGTAGTGCTCGAGGATGATGATGTCGAGCTTTTTGAGCTGATGGTAATGCGTGATTCGAGGTTTGTCGGCCACACGCTCAAGACGATGAAGTTTCGCCAGAGCTACGATCTGACCGTACTCGCGGTCAACCGTCACGGTCAGACGTTTATCGAAAAACTGAGCGACCTCGAGCTTATCTTTGGCGATGTGCTGCTCGTTCAGGGCAAACGCACGTTGATCGATCCGCTCGTTATCGACCGTGAGCTGATGCTGCTCGAAGACGTTTCGGCCAGCAGTATCCGAGTTGAAAAACGAAAGTGGGCAGTGGCGGCATTTGCCCTTTTCCTTACACTTTCGCTGACAAAGGTCGTTGTTGGTTACGAGATACCGCTGGCCGTTTGCGTGCTTTTGGGCGTGATGGTGCTGCTTGCGACCAAAACGGTTCGCTACTCGGAGATGTATGATCTCATCGATTTTCGCTTGCTCGTACTGATCGCCTGCATGATGAGCTTTGGCGTTGCGATGGAAAACACCAAAGCCGATGTGTATCTTGCCGGACTGATCGAACAATATTTCGGGCAATTTGGCCCCACTGCTGTGCTTGCCGGATTCTTTTTGTTCACCGTTTTGCTGACCCAACCGATGTCGAATCAGGCAGCGGCTCTCGTCGTTCTGCCGGTCGCTATCAAGACAGCGGTCGCTCTGGGGCTCAATCCGCGAACGTTTATCATCGGCGTCACGTACGCGGCGTCATTCTCGTTCATTACGCCGCTCGAGCCAGCCTGTGTGCTGGTCTATACGCCGGGACGGTATCGGTTTATGGATTTTGTAAAGATCGGAACGATCCTCACGATAATCGTTTTTGTTGTGTCGATCACCCTCGTGCCGGTGTTTTGGCCGCTCTAATGCCGGATCGATTTTGTGATCTCGCTTAAGCTGAGCCCACGTTTGATGATCATTATCATACCCACAGCCGTCCAAAAGAATATCCGGCCTCGGCGAATGATCGCCAACGTTACCCCAACCCCCGCAGCGAGTGCCACGGTTTCACCGATAAATTGAGCCCCAGCCTCGTCAACGCCGATCGTGAACGGTACAAGTTTGAAAAGAACAGTGATAAAACGGCTGATGGATTCGAGCAGAAACGCTGTCATGAGGCTCGGGCTGGCACCGGTCAGCCGGTAAAGAATATACGCAACCTCGACTATCCCGAGCACATGATAGGTCATTTCGAGTAAACAGATCGGCACAAAACGGCGTGGAAAATGGCGGTAAAATCCATAGATCAGGTCTTCGAAACGCCGCACATCAAAACGCCACTTACCCAAAAGATTGTGCAGGATGCCGTGTTTGTAAACCCAATTGCAGATCCAACTCGCAAAATGCCACTGGCGGATCACCATCGTCACGCCAAGCACGATCATCACCGCGAGTGTGCCGATGACGACGTTTAGCGTAAGGGCGACATTTTCATCTACCGCAAATCCGCGTAGTAGCACCACCGCGCCAACGATCAAAAAAAGCCCGGTCGTAAAGCTATAAAAAAGATTTTCGGTTGCAACGGACGATAGGCCCGCAACCAGTGGTACGCGGCCACGGACCGAGATCGCCTTGGCCGTGCCGCTGGCAAAAAAGCCTAGCGGTATCGTGCTGCTCATCGCTTCGCCGATCATCATTGCGGGAACCGTGTCCTTTAGCGTTAGGGTATATGGCGGGTGAACGGTCAGTGTCCATGCGTATGCACGCGTTAACAGCCTCACAAAAAACAACGCCACGATGATCGCAAAACCGTCAAAACCAAACCGCTTGATGCCGTCCCATATCTCGTGAAACCCGATGGAGTAAATAAAATATGCAAACAGGGCAATGCCAAATATGGTCAGCACAAAGCCCAGGATATGTAGGCGTTTGATGCGTTTTGAGGTTGGCTTTTGTGTTTCGGTGGTCTCGTCCAATGCTTTGCCTTTGTGCCCTGCGGTGGCTAAAATGGTATTTTAGCAAAACTTGAGTAACTAGATATTTTAAGGGAACCATAATTATGACAACAGCCGCAGGTGCCGCACTATCAAACGTAGGTTTGACCGTCTTATCCGAAGAAGAAGAATTGTTTCGCTCGTCCGTTCGCGAATTTGCCGAGGGCGAGGTTCGTCCTCGCGTCGAGCATATGGAACAGGCCGCAAAGCTTGACCCGGATCTTATCAAGCAATGTTTCGAACTCGGTTTGATGGCCATCGAATCGCCCGAGGAATACGGCGGTGCCGGCTCGACTATTTTTAACGCGATACTTGCGATCGAAGAACTTGCCCGCGTCGATGCGAGCGTGTCGGTTTTTGTCGACGTTCACAATACGCTCGTCACAAATGCCTTTATGCGGTGGGGCAGTGACGAACTAAAGAAGAAATACTTGACCCAAATGGCGAGCGGCAAGGTCGGGGCTTACGCATTGAGCGAAGCTGGTTCAGGCTCGGATGCGTTTGCCCTTTCAACTAAGGCCGCAGACAAGGGTGACTATTGGGAATTGACCGGACAAAAACTCTGGATCACGAACGGCAACGAAGCCGAAATATTTATTGTTTTTGCAACCATCGACCCCGCCGCCGGGTATAAAGGTATCACTGCATTTATCGTCGAGAAAGGCTTTGAGGGTTTTACGGTTGGTAAAAAAGAGGACAAGCTCGGCATCCGGGCGTCATCGACGACCGAGCTAATTTTTGACGGCTGTAAAGTGCCTAAAGAAAACGTCCTGGGCGAGGTCGGCAAAGGTTATAAAGTCTCGATCGAAACGCTCAACGAGGGCCGCATTGGTATCGGAGCCCAAATGCTAGGTATCGCTCAGGGAGCGTACGAATGTGCTCTCAAATACACGCAGGAACGCGAGCAGTTTGGCCAGTCGATCAATAGCTTTCAGGCGGTGCAGTTTCAGCTCGCCGAAATGGCTGTTGAGATCGAGGCGACACGCTTGCTCGTCTACAACGCCGCCCGTCTCAAGGACGCAGGTCTTCCGTTCCTGAAAGAAGCAGCGATGGCAAAGCTCTACTCCTCACGCTGTGCCGAGGCCGTTGCGTCCAAGGCCATCGAGCTTTACGGCGGCTATGGCTACGTCAAAGACTATCCGGTCGAAAAATACTGGCGCGACAGCAAGATCGGTTCGATCTACGAGGGCACGTCAAACATGCAGTTACAGACCATCGCCAAGCTGATAATGAGCGGAAAGTAATGTCTGAGATCGACATACGTCGTGCAACGCCCGACGACGCAAAACTATTGACCGATCTGTCGTACACGACATTTTGGGACGCGTTTGCCCATCACCCTAAAAATGCGCCGGACGACCTCGCCCATTACATGCGTCAGGCTTTTACCATCGAGCAGCTCGCCGTTGAGCTCGCTGATGACGAGACGATCTTTCTGATAGCCGAGCTTGACGACAAACCCGCCGGATACGCCAAACTGATCGTCGAAAGCATTGAGGATGGCGTCACTGCAGAAAAGCCCATAGAGCTTTCGCGGCTATACTCTCATCAGGAATATCTTGGCAAGGGCGTTGGGCAAAATCTGATGGATGCTTGTTTTGAACTGGCAAAGTTGCACGAGCACGACGTAATGTGGCTCGGCGTCTGGGAATACAATCCGCGGGCACAGCGGTTTTACGAAAAGAACGGCTTTCGTGAAGTTGGCAAACATACCTTTCAGCTTGGATCAGACCCTCAGACCGATCTTTTGATGCAGCGAACCCTTTAGCCTTAATGATCACTCGAGCCTTAGTTATTTGGCTTTTGTTAATGCTGGCCGAGACGATACACGGCATTTTGCGGGGGCTATTGCTCGTACCGTTGGTCGGTCAGATACGGGCAAATCAGATCGGCGTTGCGTTCGGCTCGTTGCTTATCTTGGTTATTTCGATTTTGACGATCAAATGGATCAAAGCTGTCCGGATCAGCGAATTACTGACAGTCGGTATAGTCTGGGTGCTTCTAACATTAGCTTTTGAGGTTGGGCTCGGCTATGTGTTTGGCGGCTGGGACAGAGTTTCAATGGACTATGACCCTCGCCAAGGTGGCCTTATGCCGCTCGGCCTGCTCATTATGTTTTTCTCGCCATTCATCGCCCGCCGGATGAGAAGTTAAGTTGCGCTAATTATCAATAATGAGTTATCGTTGCATCTGTGAGATACATCAAAAACCCTCCTAATCCCTACAACAAATACTCCGCCGAATATGTAGGCGAGCCGCCGCCGACAAAGCTTGAGATCTTTGAAGAAACCGCGACTAAGAAGATGATCACAAAGGCGTTCGCGTCAGATTGGGAAGGCGGTTGGCGGTATACCGTCAATTGCTATCGCGGTTGCGTCCACGGATGCACATATTGCTTTGCCCGTCAGTACCACGAATATCTCGGCTACGGTGCGGGGACAGATTTTGAGACAAAGATCGTCGTCAAGCCGAACGCTCCCCAAATACTGCGCCAAGAGCTAAAAAAAACCCGTGACAAAATGCCGCACATCGATTTTTCGTTTGCGACCGACCCATATCTGCCGCTTGAGGCGAGTTATGAGTTGACCCGTAAATGCCTTGAGGTTTGTGCCGAGTTTCGAGTGCCCGTCGGTGTAATTACAAAAGCGCCACTTGTGACGCGGGATATCGATATTCTTAAGAAATTAAAATGCAGCGTATTCTTTTCAATGCCGTTTCTTACAAAAGAAAGATCGAACCCTTTTGAACCGTACACACCAGTTCCCGAGGCTCGTTTTCGTGCAATGCGTGAGATCGCCGACGCCGGTATTCCGGTCGGTATCGGTATCGCGCCAGTGATACCCGGTTATAACGAGTCGGATATTCCCGGCCTGCTCGAACGAGCAAAAGAATCAGGGGCAACGCGGGCCTTTATGTCCATGCTCCACCTAGACACCGATTCGATCGAAGAGTATTTTGTGCAAAAGATGCACGAACGTTTGCCGCCAACCGCCGCCGCAAAGGTCATAAACACAATGAAACGCGAACGCGGCGGCACGCTCCGTCACGCAACCTACAAGGACCGGATGACCGGCAAGACCGAGCAGTGGGAAGTGACCAAAAAACTGTTCGATTTTCACGCCAAACGGCTCGGGTTTAATGCAGAAAAAATGCGGGAACAACCTAAAGTTGAAAAGGCCGGAGAAGTAATGCCAGTTCAACAGAGATTGTTTTAATGTCGAAAGAAAATGCTGCCTATCTTGGTTTTCTCTATTAAATCATTCTGTAATACAATAGCCAAAAGTTTTTCATTTAGGGAGATCGATAGGGTTTTGCCGTTTTGATCGATTATAAAAGCTCGGCCAATGGGTTTAATAGGAGAATTGTTATGAGATCAGCAAAGTTAAAAATTGGTTTGGCGTTATTTGCTTGCAGCATCTTATTGACCGCGTGCGGGGCGGGCGGGCCCGGTGCCGACATTGTACTCAAAATAAATAAAAAAGAGACGCCCATGACAGTAAAGACAGCTGTCTATACCAAGTACGATCCCGTCGATCTGCCCTCAGGTAAGCGGACGCAGGGTTACAGCTTTATCCTCAGCAATTTTGAGACGGATAAGGAACTTGATAAGTATGGCCCCGATTTGACGACTGCGGGGCAGATAAAGGTGCAGTTTGCACTGAACGTGCTCGAAGGCGAAACAAAGGAAATGAAACTTAAGCCGGAAACCTACAAATATTCGGCCTCAATGGATGCACCGGAACCCAAGCTTGGTTCATTTCGTGTTTTCACCTTTGCGGACGGCAAAGAAGATATTTGGGCACGCATGGGAGGAACTAAAGATTCTTTTGTGAAACTGACATCCGTCACCGATGACACTGTAAGCGGCGAGATAGTTTTACAGGACGGTGACGATTCTGTGAAAGGAAAGTTTACCGCCAAAGTAAATAAGAAATGAGCATCGTTCGGTTTACGGTCGATGATTAGCTACTCTATCTACATGCAAGATCGAATCGAAGTTTTTCGTCAAATGTTAGAGGCCGAGCCTGACAATACAATGGTCATGTTCGGCCTCGCCAAAGAATACGAAAAGCTCGGCCGACACGCCGAGGTCATCGCTTTGCTCGAAAATTATCTCGCAAGCGCAGATGACGAGGGCAATGCTTACGGCGTGCTTGCAAATGCCTACGCCCTCTCCGGCAATCGCGAAAAGGCCGCTGAGACGTACCGAAAGGGCATCGATGTATCCATGGCTCACGGCCATCCGTCGATGGCTAATGAATACCGGATGACACTTGACCTCGAATTTAGCGACTAAACCTTTTCCATGAGGACGCATTTCATATTCTACGTTGCGGATCAAACAAAGAGTACGGCGTTCTATTCCTCAGTGCTTGAGATAGAACCGCACCTTATGGTTCCGGGTATGACGGAATTCGCACTCGGTAATGATGCAGTCCTTGGGCTAATGCCGCTCTCGAGTGCATCACGGCTTTTAGGGCAAGAGTTATTAAGTAGCGGAGAACCTCGAGCCGAGATTTATCTCATGGTGGATGCTCCCAATAATTTTCATGCTCGTGCACTCGCGGCGGGAGCAAGAGAGATCAGCCCGTACCTAGCACGAGACTGGGGACATTCGGCGGCGTACTCAATAGATAAAGACGGTAATGTGATCGCATTTGCGTGTCTGACGCCGGACGGTATCACTGGCTGACAGGAGTGCAGCCTGAGACCGTTGCTTTCTTTACCCGCACAGGTTTATCGGGCTTTTCATCCGTCACGGCGGCTTTATTCATCAGATCCACAACCTCCATCCCGCGGGTAACGCGGCCAAAAGCCGCAAACTTGCCGTCGAGATAAGACGCTTCGGATACAAGAATAAAAAAGTGAGAGGTCGCCATGTTGGGTTCGTCGGGGCGGGCCATCGAGACAATGCCGCGTTCGTGGAGGATCTTGTTTGGTTCGTCAGGGATGGTGCGGCGAGTACGCGCTCCCAGGCCAGCCGGAACGCCGCCAGCCCGAGTCCAGACGTTACCGCCCTGTACAACAAATCCCGGCACAACGCGGCTGAAGAGTGTCGTGTCAAAGGCACCGATAGCGGCAAGATTGAGGAAATTGCGAACCGATTCCGGCGCGCTTTCAGGATAGAGTTCGATCTCGATCATGCCTGATTCGGTATCGAGCGTGACGCATTTTGACGCCATTGTTTTAACGTCGGCACGGTCAAACGGCTCCATTACTATCGCGGGAGTCGGCGTCGGGCGGGCGTTTGCTTTTTGCGCGTTCTCTTGGCCGACCGCGATCGACACCGAAAACATAGCAAGCAAAATTAACGTAAAAACCGTACGTCCAAACATTGATTCATTTTCGGCAAAACCGAACTGAGTGTAAAGTAGAAAAGGCAGAACCGCCTGCGTGAGCGGGTGGGTTCGTTGGTTTAAGTCTGCGAGGAGCCGAATCGGATTATGAAACAAATTTACGTATTGATAGCAATTTTAGTGTTTTCCGCATCTTCTTTTGCCCAACGCTCGTTGGGCGTGCGTCCGACCGAGACAGGCGGGCCGCTCCGGTTTGAGCAGGCTGTGTACGATGTCCAGTCGTATGACATCTCGCTCGATGTTGATCCGGCAAACAAGTCGATCAAAGGCTCGACGGTAATAAAAGCAAAGATCGTGATACCGACCAACGTCATACAGCTCGATCTCGACACACCGTACGCCGTCGCGACTGTTCGCGAAAGCGGCACTGATCGCAAGTATCAATTCAAAGAAGGCAAGATATGGATATGGTTTCCGATGACCAAGCAGGTCGGCGAAACGGTCACGATAGCAGTTGCCTACTCCGGAGTACCCCGCGAGGCCCCGCGTCCGCCATGGATCGGCGGTT
The DNA here is from genome assembly GCA_016706275.1 of Chloracidobacterium sp. Taxonomy (GTDB): domain Bacteria; phylum Acidobacteriota; class Blastocatellia; order Pyrinomonadales; family Pyrinomonadaceae; genus OLB17. The sequence goes on from JADJJY010000001.1 coordinate 465,632, forward strand.
TTATGTGGAAAAAGACTCCGTCCGGAGCCGACTGGATCTCGGTCGCACTGCAGAATGACGGTGCCGATCTGCTGTTCCCTTGTAAAGACCATCCGTCCGACAAGGCAGCTAACGTGCAGATGCACATCACCGTTCCAGACCCGCTGAATGCAAACGGCCCCGGCAAACTTGTCAGCACGGTCAAAAACAAAAACGGCACATCGACCTATAACTGGGAGATGAACAACCCGATCTCGACCTACTCGATCGTGTTCAACGCCGCCCCGTACAAACTGATCAGCGACAAATACAGATCGATCACGGGCGAGACGATGCCGATCGATTTTTACATCCTGCCCGAAAGCTATAACAAAGGTGCGGGACTGATCGCCGAGCAGAAAAAATATCTCGCGTTTTACGAAAAATATCTCGGGCCTTTCCCATTTCGTGCCGTTAAGGTCGGCATTGTCGAGACGCCGCATCTTGGCATGGAACATTCGACCAATATCGCGTACGGCAACCAGTATAAATACGACAAAGACGGCACCGATTGGCTGCTGCTGCACGAATTTGGTCACGAATACTGGGCCAATCTCGTAACGGCGAGCGACTGGCGTGATTTTTGGATACACGAGGGTTTTCAGTCGTATATGGACACGCTATATCAAGAGCATCTGCACGGCAAAGACGCGTATATGAAAGCGATGGTAGCCCGACAAAAGGGTTTCAAAAACAAACAGCCCATCGCTCCGCGTGAACCAAAGATCGCCTATCAGGTCTACATGTCCGAGCCGGACTATCTAAATTCCGACGGCGACATCTACGGAAAAGGAGCCTATTTTCTGCACACGCTCCGCTATCTGATCGGCGACAAAGCGTTTTTTAACGCCCTACGCCACATGGCATACCCGACCAAGGAAATGGAAAAATTCACCGACGGCCGCCAAGAGCGGCTCGTGAACACCGACGATTTCCTCACCATCGCCGAGGCAGATTCGGGGATGGAGCTCGACTGGCTGTTCGAGATGTACCTACGACAGCCCAAGCTGCCGAAACTGAAGGTTAGCATTCTGACTGTCGACACTAATATCAATCCAAACGTAACGGTCTTGACGTGGGAAACGCCCGATAATATGCCGTTTAACATGCCAATTGACGTAGTTGTCAATGGCAAAATCCAGCGTGTCGAAATGAAAGACGGCCAGGCAACCATCGGGGGGGCGGTAACCGCAGTTGATCCTGACGGATGGGTGTTGAAAGCGCAATAAAACGTGGGTTACCACAAATTGCCCGTGTTCCCGCGATTTGGTATCTTAAAAAGTTGCCGCATTAGTAATATTTACTGTAATAGGAACTAGATAAATGGCGACCGGAACAAAAAAGAACGGCAAAGTAGCCGCAACTGACAAAAACCACGGTCTCGATACCGAGACACTGGTCGGACTGTACCGCACAATGTACACTTCGCGGCGGGTCGATGACAAAGAGATCCAACTCAAGGGCCAGAACAAGATATTTTTTCAGATCTCAGGTGCAGGACACGAAGCGATGCTTGCCGCTGCGGCTCTCGCGTTGAAACCCGGTTACGACTGGTTTTTTCCGTATTATCGCGACCGTGCATTGATGCTCGGCCTTGGGATGACGGCGCAGGAGATGTTGTGGTCGGCGGTCGGGGCAGAGGTTGATCCAAATTCGCATGGGCGTCAGATGCCTTCGCACTGGGGCAGCGTTAAGTTAAATGTTCCTTCGCAATCGTCGTGTACGGGCACACAGGCTTTGCATTCGGTCGGAGCGGCCGAGGCGAGCTATCGTGCCGATTTGGTCAAAGGGCTCAAAGACAAGATAACCGGTTACAAAGGCGACGAGGTCGTCTATATGTCGGTCGGCGACGGCACCACGAGCGAGGGCGAATGGTGGGAATCGCTCAATACAGCCAGCAATCTAAAGCTCCCCGTGATCTTCGTCGTCGAAGACAACGGCTATGCCATTTCGACTCCCGTCGAGGTCGGTACCGCTGGCGGTGACGTTTCGAAGTTAGTCGTTGGTTTCCCTGATCTCTATATCCAAAATGTTGACGGCACAGATGTGCTGGCGTCCTACGAGGTGTTCAAAAACGCGGTTGACTATTGCCGTGCCAGAAAAGGCCCGGCGTTTATTCGCGGCAAGGTGGTCCGTCCGTATTCGCATTCGTTGTCGGACGACGAAAAGCTCTATCGTCCGGTCGAGGAACTTGAAGCCGACGCCGCGATCGATCCGATCAAGAAATACGCCGAGTTTTTGATGACCGAGGGGATTGCTTCGTCCGAAGCGCTCGAGGCTCTGCGTAACGAGGTCGATGACGAGGTCAACAAGGCCGCTGATATCGCCATCGAAACGCCGCAGCCCGCACCCGAGACGGCACATCGCAATGTGTTTTCGCCGGACATCGATCCGACCGACCGTCAGCTTTTTGACACCGAGGACGGAGCCGAACTCAGCGGCAATGCAGGCACAATGGTCGATCTCATCAACCGCTGCATGCACGAGGAGATGGAGCGTGATGAACGCATCGTCGTCTTTGGCGAGGATGTCGCTGATTGCTCACGCGAAGAGTATCTTGATACCGTCAAGGGCAAAGGAGGCGTGTTCAAAGTCACCGCAAATCTGCAGCGGAGCTTTGGCTCGGCTCGCGTTTTTAATACGCCGCTTGCCGAGGCAAACATCATTGGCCGTGCGGTCGGCATGGCTCTCCGCAATTTGAAACCGGTCGTCGAGATACAGTTTTTTGACTATATTTTCCCGGCGATGCAGCAGATCCGCAACGAGGTCGCGGTCACACGTTGGCGCTCTGACGGCGACACAAAATGCCCGATGGTGATGCGTGTGCCGGTCGGCGGCTATCTGAAAGGTGGTGCCGTTTATCACTCGCAATCCGGCACGACGCTCTTTTCGCACACGCCGGGATTGATGATCGTTTATCCGTCTAACGCACTCGATGCAAATGGTTTATTGCGTACGGCGATCCGCTGCGACGACCCGGTTTTGTTCCTCGAGCACAAGCATCTCTACCGTCAGGTCTATAACAAATCGCAATATCCGTCGAGCGATTTCCTTATCCCGTTTGGCAAGGCAAAGACGGTGCGTTCCGGTACCGACATCACGATCGTGACCTACGGAGCACTGGTCGAACGCTCAAATCAGGCGGCCAAACGTCTCGAACAGCAGGGCATCTCGGTCGAGATCCTCGATCTGCGGACACTCGTCCCTTACGATTGGGAGGCCATCGCCGAGTCCGTCAAAAAGACGAGCCGCGTCATCGTCGCTCATGAGGACCCGGTCTCATACGGCTACGGAGCCGAGATCGCCGCCCGTATCGGCAATGACCTGTTCGAATACCTCGACGCCCCGGTCCGCCGCGTCGGAGCTACCGACACCTTCGTCGCGTACGCCCCGCAGGTCGAAGATTACATCCTGCCGCAGTCTGAGGATGTCGAAAAGGCAGTGCAGGAATTGATGAAATATTAGGAAGTATTCACCACAGAGTCACATAGGGCACAGAGTATAGAACGGTTATTAATTACTCTGTGTACTCAGTGACTCTGTGGTGAATTATCTTAGTTTGTAAACCCCGGTCGCCAGTCTCTCAGCGAATCCCTCGTCCACAAGTTCGTGGTTTGCCTTGCCTGATTCCCATCTGTAAAAGCCAAATTTGCCTGATAGGTCGCCGAGCAGTGTCATGCCGCATGCTTGTAGGTATGTGCGTGCGAGTTCGCGGACGGCGTCTTCGCGTTTCATCTTGATCTGCATCTGTTCGGGAAAACGCGCCTCGGCTAGCGTCCAGATATAGGTAAATTTTGGTACGTAGAGAGCCTCTTGCGGAACGACCTTCATCCGTTTTTGCAGCTCGTCGATGGCGTTGCTGAGATCTTTTTTGTCTTTGAAACCACACTCTTCGCGCAGGTCGGCGGTCGCCATTTCCCATTCTTTGCGGAGCACTTTTAGCACGATCTGGGCATTCTTTGACAGAATGCCGCTCTCGCCTTTTTTTGAGCAGCCCCAGATCGCGTTAAAAACCGGGATCATTCGCGGGGCAAGGAACCAAGATTTTCCTTTAATCAACTTGGCGTAATAGACCTTGCCGCGGGCCATGATCTCATCTTTCAGCACCCACGCACGGCTTGCCTCATGATCTTTTTGCACATTTCGCGGCATATGAGCATCGCGGCGGCCGCAGACGGCGATGTAGATCGACGGCAAATCTTTGCGGGCGTCGGTCAGCCCGAGCGAAAATCCGAGATCTTCGATCATCGCCTCGGCCTCTTCGGCTGAGTCGATCTTCAAACTGTCCTCACGCCGCCATTTGCGGTCACGGTATTGTTCGATCTCGTCGGGAAGAATTTTCATAACGTAATTTAGCCGCGGATGACGCAGATCTTGCAGATAAGAAAAATAATAAACAAAAAGACGGTCGCAATAAATGCTGACCGTCTTATATTTAGTTTGCTATCCGCTTTATCCGCGTCATCTGCGGAAAAGCTATTTCTGATTCGGTGCAGCCGCCTGGATCGAAACAGTGGAACCTTTGTTTATCTGCACGTCTTTTCTATCTTGTACAGCAACCGAGCCGGCACCCGCACCGCCACCGATGATAGCGCCGATCGCCGCACCTTTACCGCCGCCTGCGATCGCACCGATAATTGCACCGATCCCGGCACCTATACCGCCGCGTTTTGCGGTGTTTGTGGTTTGGCTGTCGCCCTTGATCGTGCCCTCGTTATCGACCTTGACGATCTTGCCTGTAGTATCGGTAACGCCGCGAAGCGTTGCGGCAAAATCATAAGACTGCCCGTTATTCAGGGTTATCTTTTCAAAATTTAGATTGATCGTCGACGCCCCCGTGACCTTGCCCGAACGGTTGATGCCCGAAACGTATCCCTCGATCACGGCTCCGCGATACGCGTCCGGCGACTGTACCTTCATGCGAAAGCGGTCGTTGTTTTGTGAAACCTTGGTGTTGAGCTCGTTATCAAGAACGCCGGTCATCATCGTGCCGTCAGCGACCACGTAATTGCCCGGTTTTACATACACAGCCGCTGGACGGCCAGTATTTGAGCCGCCGTTTGTATTGCCGTTCGAGCTGTTGTTCGACCCGCCGTTTGATACACTGCCGTTCTGGTCGTTGTCAGAATATCCGCCGTTCGGATCGTAGGTTGTCGAACCGTTATTATTGCTGCCGTTGCCGGTGTTACCGCCGGTAGTCGTGTCATTGACGCCTCCGCTTGTGGGAATGCCGAGCCTTGCGACCGAGTCGGTCTTGTTGTACGTGCTCTCAGCAAAGACGGTCTGATTGAGATAGTCGGTCGTGATGCGGCGTGAGACTTTCAACACTTGGCCATTGTCCGACGAGGTAAATGTGATCGTGTAATCCGTATCGCCGCCGATGCTCGAAAGGATAAGCTTGTCGCCTGTCAGCGTTGCACGCAGCCTGATGGTGCGGCCGTTGCCGTCGGTCTCCGTTTTGTCACGGCCGTCGGCTGTAAAGGTCACAGGCTGTGCCTTGCTGGTTGCGAGCGTGACCTGCGTACCTCGCAGGTCGATGGCGATCTGGTCCGGTGCGTCGAGCTTGTCGATCAGGTCCTGTTTTTGGTTGTCGGCGACATTTACATCGGCGACTACTTCATCAACCCGATCGCTGACATCGCGGTCGATGTCGTACGTACCGGCGATGGCGACAGTCCGCTGGGCCGAAACAAGCCCCGCCGTTCCAAAAACAATTGCCGTAACGAAAGCGATCGCTGCAAACGAATTTCGATATCTGTTCATAATAGCCATCCTATATAATTGTCAGGTTTTGAGCACACGTGCCCCCTACGAGCCTTTTGAAGCATTTTTCGTGCCAATGGTTGTTTCGAATGCAATTGACCTTTCATAGACTATGTTAAAATCGCGACTATAAGGAGAAATATACGATGTCCGGCAATACTAACAAAGCAAATATTAAATACGCTGGCGACGGTTTTTTTATCGGAATACCACCGAGCGGCCACGCCCAACTAATGGATTCTAAAGGAGATAGACACGCAGCACCGACACCTATGGAAATGCTGTTGGTCTCCGTCGCGGCCTGTACGGCAATAGATGTGCAGTCGATCCTCGCCAAAAAAAGACAGGATGTGACCGACTATAATGTTGAGATCGAGGGCGAGCGGGCTGACGATCATCCGCGTAAATTCATCAAGTTTCACGTCCGCCATATAGTGCACGGACGTGGCGTTTCCGACAAAGCCGTCGCCGACGCCATCAAGCTGTCAGACGATATTTATTGCTCGGTCGCCGCGACAGTCAAACCGACCGCTGATATAACGACGAGTTACGAGATCATCGAGGTGGCAGAAGCAGGAACGTAATAAGGGCAATCATTAAAATATGAAAAAGCTAATTTTTATCGCTGCGGCAGTGATGGCACTTAATTTGTTTGCAACTGCTCAGGTGCCGATCGCAACAGGCATTCAGATCCTTAAGGCCGAGGATGCCCGTCGATACGACGCTGTGCTTGAGGGGCTGATGAGATCGCCAAACTCGGCAATTCGTACACGAGCGGCTCTCGCGGCCGGGCGGATCGGCGACGAAAAGGCAATACCCGCTCTCGCCGCTTTGCTCGAAAATGACACGAATGATGATGTTCGAGCGATGGCGGCTTTTGCCCTCGGCGAGATCGAATCGGTCAAAGCTGCGGTTTTGATAATCAAAGCGATCAAGAGTGATACTCGGCCCGGGACACCCGGCGGCGTGCCTACGCTCTCGCTAAAACCGGCAAATGTGACCGCCAGGCTTATCGAGGCGGCTGGAAAAATTGCGGCGGCTAATGCAAAAGACGAGTCGGCCAAGGCACTCGGCAAGGTGATTCTTGAGGAGTTGGAAAGAGAGGCTAGAACAACATTTGGGCAAGACCGTACAACCGTGCTGCTCGGATTGACCGCGGTGCTGCGTGTCCGTCCCGAGGGCGGCGATGTCACGGCAGCAAAGTTCCTTGATTCAAAAGACGGACGCATCCGCTCCGACGCGGCAAACACGCTGTCGCGGCTTCGCTCAAAGAACGCGGGACTTACTCTGAGCTTTATACTCGACGGCGACAAGGACCCGATTGCCCGTGCTAATGCGGCTCGTGCGCTAGGTGCGGCCGAAGATAAGAAAGCTTTTGAATTGCTGATGAAAGCGGCGGCCACGGACCCCGACAGCCGTGTCCGCGTTTCGGCGATCCGTGCTTTGGGTAGCCTGAAAGACGCCAAGGCTGCGGACACGTTGATGGAACGCGGCAATTATCTGCTTACCCCGATGCACGGCGACCCCGGACCGATAAAACCCGGCAGCCCGGTCCGCGATCTGAAACCGATCGAGGTACCGATCCCGAAAAGTGAGTTGCTTGAGATCGCCACGGTGCTCAGCCGTCTGCTCGCAAATACTGAAAACGCGGCGGCGATAGAATTTCTGACAAAGCTAAGGATCGCCGACAAATACCAATCATCCGAAACCGAGATCGCGTTTGCACGCATCGCTCCAAAGGCGTATTTAGCATCGAAACCACCGCTCGAAATACTGTATTCGGATTTTCACGCAGCTTCGGCCTACGGCCAGGGACTCGCGGATATTGCAACCCTGAAGAACGAGGCGATGAATGCTCAGGCGGGCGAAATTCTTACAAAGTTTATTGCCGGAATGGCGACAGGTGTTCGCGCGGCTGATCAGGCAAAGATGCTAAAAGCAATGCCGGATCTAACCGGGGCAATGGCCACCTTAAAGCCCGGCAATCTCGACGAGATATTGCGCGGCCAACTCGCAAACAACGACGTATTTATACGAGCCGCCGCCGCCGGAGCGATCGCCGATCAGCCCATGACAAAAGAAAATGTTAGCGCCCTTAATGACGCATTTACCCGTGCGACGGCAGCCGACAAGACTGAGAACGATGCGCAGCTCGCGATCCTCGACGCGCTCGTAAAACTCGACAAAAAGGCCGGCGTTGGTTCATACAGCATTGCTCTTAGCTCGCCGGATTATCTAGTGAGGAAAAAGGCTTTTGAGATACTCGCCGACAAAGAGCTCGAGTCAGTGTATCCGGGAATGACCGCAACGGTCGCGAGCGAACGAAAAAACCACAAAGACCAAGTGCTGCCATACAAGCCTGTTTTCGGTACAAAACTTGGGCAAGTGCTCAATAAGGACATTGACTACCGACGAGCACTGTCGCGAAAGAACGGACCGGTCAAGGCCGTTCTGACGACTGAAAAAGGAAACTTTACGATCGTGTTTTATCCCGAAGACGCTCCGCTAACGGTGGATAATTGGGTAAAGCTCGCACGCAGCGGTTATTTTAACGGGCTTGAGGTTCATCGCGTTGTGCCCAATTTTGTGATGCAGGACGGCGATCCTCGCGGCGACGGCAACGGCGGGCCGGGCTGGTCGATCCGTTGCGAGGTAAACATGCGCGAATACGATCGCGGTGCCGTAGGCATGGCGCTATCAGGCAAGGACACGGGCGGCTCGCAGTGGTTCGTCACGCACTCTCCTCAACCACATCTGGACGGTGGCTACACGGTTTTTGGCCATGTTAGCGAAGCGGACATGACGGTCGTGGACAAGATCGTCCGCGGCGATAAGATATTAAAAGTAACGATAGCCGGAAAGTAAGAACTTTTAGCCACGAATTACACGAATAGCACGAATCAGAAAATTCTTATTTGTGTCATTCGTGCTATTCGTGGCAAAGACCATTTATGGATAAGCTTGAGCGAAAGCAGATAGAAGTGGACAAGAACTTGGACGATCTGTCGTTTTATCTCGACGGGTTGTTTAAGGTGCCGGGTGTCGGGTGGCGGTTTGGGCTTGATGCGCTCATCGGGCTGATACCAAATGTCGGCGATACGCTCACCTTTTTGCCGTCGATGTATATTTTGGTTGCGGGCGTCCGTTACGGCGTTCCAAAGATCACTTTGCTCCGTATGGCATTTAATATCGGGCTGGATTATGTTGTCGGTATGGTTCCGTTTATCGGTGATGCGTTTGATTTTGTGTGGAAGGCAAACCAGCAAAACATGAACCTCATCCGCACGCGGGCCGCCGGCCACGGCAAAGGCACGACGAGCGATTATGTCTTTGTATTTGGATTGATCGGGCTATTGATATTGACGTTGTTAGGTTCGATACTCGCGAGTGTGTATGTTTTCAGTTGGCTGTTGTGGACGGTCACACGGGCAACGTTTTAGGAAGTTTAAACCGCAAATAAACGCAGAAAACGCAGATATAAAGCCATTTCAAACGGCCTCTTATCTGCGTTATCTGCTTCATCAGCGGTTAACTTAGTTGAATTTACAGATTCTTATCGCCGGGCTTCCAGTCAGCGGCACAAAAACCGCCGGATTGCAGAGCCTGTAGGATACGTAGGGTCTCGTCAACAGAGCGTCCGATCGCAGGTGTGTTGACCGAGGCATGTTGCAGTACGCCCTCGGGGTCGATGATAAATAGGCCGCGAAGCGAGATGTTGGGTTCCTCGATCAGTATGTTGTACTGACGCGACAGCTTGCCGCCAGCGTCGGAGGCGATCGGGAACTTTATCTCGCCGATACCATTCAACTCTTTTGGCATACGGAGCCACGCACGATGCGAATGGGCCGAGTCGGTCGAGACACCTAAAACCTCTGTGTTGAGGCTGCTAAATTCGTCAAACCTCGCCGAAAAATGCGTAAGATCGGTCGAGCAGACGCCGGTAAAATCAAGCGGGTAAAATAGCATGATAAGCCATTTTCCTTTGTAATCCGACAGTCTTACGTTTTCGCCAAGCGTCTCGATATTTTTGGTCGAGGCCATGTTAAAATCCGGTGCCGGTGTGCCGACCTTCGCGATGACCGCTGTGTTTTCGGTTGCAGTTCCTGTTGCTGTTGACATTAAGTGAGTATCTCCTTGTATTCGATTGGAATAGGTAAATTCTACCCCAAACGCATATCAACCCGGAAATTTGGTCCAATATTGGTCCGGTCCGGACCAGGTGGACCAGGGTGGACCAAAGTGGACCAAAAAAAGGCGGGCATCTGATGCCCGCCAAAGTTTCGAGGGTTAGTAACAGAAAAGCTTAGGGTTTCTTAGGCTCAGCGGCTATTTTTGGGGCGGCTTTTTCTGCTTCGGTTGTCGCGATACGATAGACTGTCGTGGCGTCGCCGTACGATTTATAAGCGGACGGTGCGGGAAATGTCTTATAGCCAGTCGGCACCGTGAAAAGCGATGGGTCCGGCTCGGCTCGGACGATATTGGTCAATTTGTAGGTCTGCTCACCGAAACGAGGGTCCGTGTTCTTTGAGTAAACGACCAGACCGAGGTCCTTTGAGAACCAACGTTCGTAGACGATTTCGATCGGGCGTTCGTTGCCGATCGAATCGGCAGGAATTACAGTCGTGCGACGGGTTCCCTGAGCAGAGACGCCTTCGAAATCGCGGGTGCCGAGTTCTTCGGTCTTAACGTCGTATTTCGTGCTCTGGCCGCCTACGCCGTAGGTTCCGCCCTGTAAAGGAAATCCCGCGACGGCACCGGTTGCGTAGACCTGTCCTCCCTGCGAGACGATCGCTACGGGGGCACCGGCCACAGCCGTTTTCACTCTTTCCTCGACTAATCTCTTTTGCTCAGGCGTCAGTTCGCTCCCTGCTGCGGTCACCGTGACGGTTTGGCCAACCGGCACTTCGACGACACGTGCAGTCTTGAGATTGGTATTTTGCGACTGTCCGGTTGCCGGCGTTGCGATAGAGATCCCCTGAACGGTACTGTAAAGTGTGCCCATCGAACCCATCGGGGCCATTGCACCCATCGTCGCTCCGAGACCACCGGTCATTTCGCGGCGGACGAGTCCGGCTGTGTTGCGATACATCTTTCCGCTCGATTTGCGAACGATGCGGTTGCCGTCAGCCAGAGTTTGTACACTTTCGTTCACCTCTTCGGCTGAGAAAGGAGCATTTTCAGTCGCAACATACGGGTGAACTGCCGCAAGCTCGGCAACGATCTTTGCTTCGAGGGGTGCGGTGGGCTGAGGCGGGCTTTGTTGAGCCGCGGCAAATGTTGCTGATGCCGCAACGACGAATATTCCTAAAAATAATTTCATTTCGATCTCCTTGATGATGCTAATAATGGTCATTTAACCACGCGTATTCCGCGTGTTACGCCGTCGCGTCCGACGAGCAGATCCGCCTTAACGGTCTCTGAGTCGTTTTCGAGCGGCAAACTTATTCCGAGTGCAAATAGCGATGAACGCGTCATATCGACTCGAATAACGCTCCCGCCATCGACTGATTCGGCGAGGTCGCTGGCGTACGAAACAGGGTAAAAATCACCCTGCGGCTCCTCGATAAATTCTGTTTCCTGTTTACGAGTAGTGTTTCTAACGGGCGGTCTAAATGCGACCCTTTCGGCCACAGTATCCGGATTAGACGCACGGCCCGGAGAAGGTTTACCAAAATTCTCTTCCTTAGGAGGAAAGTCGGGCCGTGCGGCAACCGGTATTTCTACCGGAACTTGTACTACTGTTTTGGCCGCACGGAACTCATTACTATTATTGCTGCTGTTAATTTGTATATATCTATACGTCCCAAAAACGGCGGCGATCATTATCAAGACCGAGGCAAATGCGGCAGCATATTGCGGGACAAATATTCGTTTCGGAGCGATGCCAGCGGTCTGCGCTTTATCGTCGGCGATCCGATTCAAAACCCCTGCAAATAGGTTTGGTTTTGCAACGATCTCGTCGATCTTATCTTCCGGCACGGCTGAGTTTGCCAGCAATATCTTGCCGATCGCATCCAGATCTTTCTTATTAAATCGCTTACTGTCCATGCTTATAAAAAATGACGACTTTTATGGTTCGCCGGTTACAAAATTTTTTGCAATAACTTTCTCAGGGTTTTACGAGCCCGCCATGCCCGGATCTTGACATTTGCGGCGGTGCAATCGAGCACATCGGCGATCTCAGCGACACTCATTTCCTCACTGTAAAGCATCTGCAGCAAAGCCCGCTCTTCGATGGGAAGTTGCGCGAGCAGCTTTTCCGAAAGGTCGGCCGCGACAAGTGACCGTTCCTGTGAGCGGGACGTGTCGGCAGTCAACTCGACCAATGAATCGACCTCGGCGTCAGATAGGTCACAGGTCAACGTCTCGGGTTTGCGTTTTTGGGCACGTAGTGTGTCAAAGCAAATATTGGCCGTGATCCGGATCAGCCAGCTTGCCAGCGAACGGTCGTGTTCGCCCCGAAATTTGTCTAGCTGGGTAAAACTCCTCGCAAAACTGATCTGAACTATATCTTCGATCTCGTCGGGCTTGCGAAAACAGCGTGCAGCGATGACAGCGACGAGTCGTTTGTGGCGGTCAAATATCTGTTCGAATGCAAAATTGTCACCAGCGAGCGTCAGATCGACGAGCTGACGGTCCGTCATCTCGGAGCACACCGACAGATTCCCAGCGTCCACATCGGAGCGCGTGGCTAGAGTTTCATTATTCAAAGCCGTCTGATAACTGCTCATTCTACGTACCGTTACTGTTTTGACCGTCGAAAGCTAAGACGAGCACCGGCGGTGGCCGGTTACAAGATATTTCGTTTAGGCTTTTGCTAACAGAGAAATTTACGTCAAATGAACCGTTAAGGTTTGGAGGAAACTGATTTGGGTTGATTTTTGGTGTCGATGAGCAGCTTTCGGCGTGCGACCACGATGAGCCCCGCTCGGCGTGAGGTGACGTCGATATTTCGCTCGGCGATGCCGCGGGTCTCAACTACCGAGATCTTTGGCATATAGGTGACGACATAGCTGGCATCGACCATCTTGGCGACGAGCGCGGCTTTTTCGACCATCTCATCAAGCGAATTGGGCAGTATGTATTCGCCGTTTGTGCTCTCGGCTAGTTTTTCGAGCTGTTCCTGGCTCGTCTCGAGTTCGAGCTGGCGGGCCTTCATCTTTTTGATGAGCGTGCGGTCGAGACTGATCGTTGGGCCCACCTTTACACCTTTATCTTTCACCCCGTTTGGCAAGGTCGCGGCTATCTCGTCGGGCATTGCTTTTGGCGGCGGCGTGTTTGAAATGCCTTTTGTACGGGGCTCAATGTCGGCGGCCTCCATGGATGTGTAGCTGATCACGTGGACGCTGATGTCGGTCGCCATCAGCCGCTGGAATGCGTCAAATTTTGCCGACGAACGCCCCATGCTGTCGGTACCGTCGGTGATGAGAATAATGTGCTTGTTATCAACGCCGCTCCGCAGCATAAAATCGGTCGCAAGCTTTATCGCCTCGACAAACATTGACCGGCGGCCAAAATTAGCCCGCTTTATTGCGGCAAGTGCTTGCGATTTGTCGCTCGTCCATTCGGTCACAATTTCCGCTTTGTCGGAGTATTGCATGACCGCGACAGCATCGCCGGGACGGAGAGCGTCAACGACGGCCTTAGCGACCTTTCGCGTTTGATCGAGGCTCTTGACCACCCGCAGCTCACCTCCCGTATCCATTATTATCAGGACATTTGCCGGCAGACGCCGGACGCTGACGGGTTGGTGCAGGATATTGTTTTCGCTAATCACAAGGTCGCGTTCATTAACGTCACGAAAGAAATCACCTTTCTCATCAAAGGCAAGAACGTTGAGCTTGATCTCCTCAGTGACAATTCGAACGGTGTCGTCCTCAGGCGTAGGCGTTGGGGTCGCTTGCACGCGACCGCTCTGGGCAGATACCGCCGCTGCGAATAATAAAATGAGGAAAACTAAGTTAAAGCTTTTTGACCTTTTTGGCATTACTTAATTCGATGCTCGAAATGTGGTTTCCTTTGCCCTAGCGAACTTTGCCGTACTGCCGAAGAACATTTCCCGTAAAGCCGCAAAGAACGCCACGAGATCAGAGCGTTGGGAACTCTTCGACAAAGTCGAGCAGATTACCGACGTAGCTTTCAAATCTCGGGCATTCGATACCGTGCGGGCGTAGAAGCTCGGTGGCGATGCTCGTGTCGTAGGCCTGTGAGATGAAAAAATACGGTACGCCGTGGTGCGGCAGCCCGGTGATCGCGGGTGAGATGCGTGTGTGCAAAAACCACTCGGTCAGTTTTACCGGCGGGCCAAACTCGGATTTGCGTCCGGTCAATTCTTTTGCGATCACGTCAAAAAGAGCGGCGGTCGTCAGCGGCTCTGAGTCCGCAAGAGCGATGGTTTTGCCAACGGCGGCTTTATCACGAGCGAGAGCTACTATCGCATCGACGACAAAATCGACCGGGACAAGGTTGAGTTTGACGGTGTTGTTGCCCACATTCATCACACGAAAGAGCCAGGGTGCTTTGCGTAAATAGTTGATGAGATAGTAGATACCGTCGTACTTGGCTGTTTCACCAGTCTGTGAATCGCCGACAACGACCGACGGCCGGTAGATCGTGACGGGAAAGGCGGGCTTTAGCTTTTCTACCTCGAGCTCGGCCAGATACTTTGTTTCCTCATAGTTATTGCGAAAGCCTGCATTGTGTTCGAGTTCGGTCTCAAATATCTCACCCTCACGCTTTCCCGCTACATAACAGGTTGAAATGTAATTGTACCGCCTTAGATTTCGCACCGAGCGGACGAGGTCGTTGACGTTTTTTGTGCCTTCGAGATTTACATTAAACGCGATGTCTTTTGCAACAGCCAGATCGTATGCGGCGGCCAGATGAAAGACATCGGTCGTCTCGAAAAGTATAGTTTGCAGATCGTCATCAGAGATGCCGAGATTTGGCCGGGTGATGTCGCCCTCGACGATTGAATAGCTCTCAAGCGGCGTGTTTGTCAGCTCGGCGATCTCCTCGATCTCGTCCATCGCCTTATCGATGAATTGCGGCTGGACGAGCAAAAAGAACTGAGTTTCGGGCTTTGCGAGGCGCTCTACGAGCCGTCCGGCGATAAAGCCGGGAAAACCTGTGAGGAAGATCGTTTCTCTGTACAGCATACGTTGAACTTTATTCTAACAAGTCACCGACAGATTTTGCTCGAATTGCCCGTGCGGCGCTGCAAAAAAAGATTTACTTGCGCTTTCGGCGCGTGTTATCTTGTCAGGCGCGGTGCGCTTTGTATGAGAATCCAGGAAATGAGGTCGGGGATCACGCATCTAAAGAAAAAGATGGAGATCGAACGGCCGATAAACTATTTCGAAAAGCTGGCTTTGGTTAATAATATGACCGAGGCTGAAAACGTTGTGTCCGTGTGCGAACTCGACGAAGCCATCTGGTCAGTCGTCTCATTTGAAAGGCGCGAAGCCCACAGCCTGACCTACGAACAAGCCGCCGCACTGCTTTCCGAACTCGACGCTCGCGGTGTAACGGGCCTATGCATCATTACAGATGACGCCGCTCTGCGGATCAGCCGCTAAAATTCTAGGACAACCTTACCAAAACTCTCATTCGAACCCAGATATTTGTATGCGGCAATTACGTCATTGACAGCGAAGACGCGGTCGAGGTTTGGGCAGATCGTGCCGTTAGCGAGAAGCGGCACGACCTCGTCAGCAAATTTGTGAGTTGCCTCTGCCTTTTCGGCTGTTGAGCGGCCACGCAAAACCGTGCCCGTAATGGTCAGGCGTTTTTGCAGGGCCATACCCATGTCAAACTCGGCGGTTCGTCCGGCGGTAAGGCCGACCAGTATCAACCTTCCTTTTGCCGCAAGGCTCGCCAGATTTTGCGGAAAATAAGCTCCGCCTACGAGGTCGAGTATTACACCGACACCTTTGCCATCGGTGATCTCGCTGATCTGTGTCGCGAAAGCAATACCATCTGCTGTCGAAATACCGTGATCGAGTCCGTATTCGGCACAGCGTTCGAGCTTGTCGGTCGTTCGCGAAGTCCCGATGACCATCGAACCATTAGCTTTCCCAAGCTGCAATCCGGCAAGCCCCACGCCCGAGCCGACGGCGTGAATGAGCAGTGTCTCGCCCTGTTCCAAACTACCTCGCGTAAAGATCGCGTCATGGGCGGTAATGAAAGCCTCGGGGACTGCTGCGGCTTCGGTAAAGCTGAGGCTATCTGGAATACGGACCAGCAGCGAGCTGTCGATGGTCAAATATTCGGCTTGGGCCTCACCGGCGGTGATGCCAAATACACGGTCTCCGATCTGCCAATCCGAAACCTCATCACCAATGGCGGCAATTTCACCGGCAAACTCAAGCCCCGGAATATTTGGCGAATAACCGGCGGGCGGCGGATAGAGCCCGCGAACTTGCAGCAGATCGGCGCGGTTCAATCCGGCGGCACGAACGCGGACTAGGACTTCATTTTTATTAGAAAGAATGGGATCGGGTGTTTCGGTTAATTCGAGATCTTCCGGTGAACCGAATTCTTTGATGTAGATGGTTTTCATATCAATTGCCTCCGGCCTTAGCCGGAGGTTAGGGTGCAAAAATATGGCGGGCTTTAGCCCAATTTCGGCTAAAGCCGAGATCAACTTACATCCTAACCCCTGACTAAAGTCAGGGGCAATTTATCAGAGTAAGAGGTAAGTACTACTTTAATTTTGTCTCGATATTGTTTGCTTTGAGCGAATTACCAGTCGCACGCTGTAGCTCGGCGATGGCTTTGTTTAATTCGGTCCGCGCTCGAAGCTCCATGCTGCGAGCGGCTGTTAATGCGGTCTGGCGTTCGAGCACTTTATAGACATCGGATTGGCCCTCGTCGAGTTTACGCTGTTCTGATTCGTATTGCTTTGTGGTATTTTCGCGGGCGACCGAGGCGGCACGCAATCTCGCTTCTGCAGTGCGTATTGACTGCAAGGCATTTCGCACCTCGACCTGTACGCCCTGTTCGATCTGTTCGCGTTGAATTTCTAGTTTTTCAGCTTCGACTTTTGCGTGGCCGAGCTGGGCGGCGGCGGTCTTATCGCCAAAGAGCGGCAGATTGAAATTTATACCAAATCGCAGAACCGGATAGCGGTCGGCAAAAATACCGCGAAACGGGCTGCCGGTAAGCAGAGCGAGATTTGCCTGTTGCTGTATACAAGCGGGCGAACCGGGATTGGTCGTGCAGGCCGTCGGAAACGTCGGGCTAAAATTCGGATTACTGCTACCGCCGATGCCAGCCGAACTAAAGCTGGCGACAAAGTCGATCTGCGGTTTTTTCAGCTCGCGATACAACCGTTGATCGAGCAAATTTATATCTTTCTGTGCCCGGTTTATCTCAAGCTCAGGGCGATTTTCGATCGCGGTACTCATCGCTTCGCCGAGCGTCGTGACGGGCGGCGTAACCTCGATCGGCTCGACCGGTACGATCGCCTGTCCCCAGAGCACGTCACTGCGATTTGGCGAGATGAGATTTTTGAGTACGTTTTCGGCCAAATTGACAGTGTTTAGCGTCATAGACGGCCTGTTCAAAATTGGCGACCTGTGTTTCGCCCGCAACGATGTCGATCGGGGCAAGCTGGCCCTCATTGACGAGGCGGCGGTTGTGCTCAAGCTGTGCCTTGGCGTCGCGGACGGCGTCACGCTGTACCTGCAAATTGCGAAGAGCGTAGGTAAGATCCCAATAAGCTTTCTGCACCGAAGCGACCGTCTCTATCGACCGCTGGCGAAACTGCGTATCCGTCAGGCTTACGTTTCGCTTGGCGATCTCGATGGTGCGGCGAGCCTGATCAAATTTTCGTCCGCGAAACAGCGGCTGCAACACATTAAAGCCGAGGCTTGAGTTCAACTGCGGGCTGAGGATCGAGATCGGGTTGTCGGTGGTGACGCGTTGATTGTTAAAGGCTCCGGTAAAGACGGTTCCATATTTCGGAGCAAACGCCTGTAATGACGCGTTGCCGAGCAGCGTGCCGTTGGTCGTTTTTTGATTGCTGCTAAAAATACTGACGTTTGGCACCGTCGTTCGGTCGTAATATGTCTGGCCTGAGAGCCGCGGTTGAAAGACGCCGCGGGCTGCATCGAGATCGTATTCGGCGATACGCTCGTTTTTACGTGTTATCTCGATGTCGCGGTTGTTATCTAGGGCTAGCTCGATCGCATCGCGCAGCGTCAGCGTTTTTTGCTGCGTCATATCGACGCCGACGCGGCCGAGGTCTGGAAAACTGCGGTCATCCGAACGATACTCCGGCGCGACGGTCGGTACGCCCTTGACGTCCTCGGTCTTTACATTTTGAGCATCGGGCGTGGGCGTCGGGCTTTGACCGAGCGCCTGAGTGCCGAGCACAAAAAATGCAGCTATTAAAATTAGGTAAAAACGTCCCTTCATAAAACCGATACCCGGATCGAAACTGGTGCGTATCATTTATTGATCGACCTAAACATTGAGCTTGTTGCCCCGACAAAACGCCGCTTTACGCCGCCAAAAAGCCACTCGGCAAAACGATTGACGTATTTGAAAAGCCGCAGCTCTGCGAGGTCGTCAAACAACGAATAGAAAACAGGCACCGCCAGCAGTGTCAGCAGCAAACAAAGCGACTGGCCGCCGACCACGAGCACACCGATCGAGCGGTTCGTTCCCGAACCGGCACCGGTCGAAACCACGAGCGGGATCATACCGGCGACTAGGGCGATCGTGGTCATCAAGATGGGACGCAGACGGTCGCGGTTTGCCTGGATGATCGCATCGTAACGCGACATGCCCTGTGAACGCAGGTGATTTGTATGGTCGATCTGCAAAATTGCATTTTTCTTGACCACGCCAAACAGCAGCAGTAGCCCGAGCCCCGAAAAGATATTTACCGTCTGGCCCATCACCAAAAGGCTGAAAATTCCAAACGGAATGGAGAGCGGCAGCGTCAGCAAGATCGTCACGGGGTGGATAAACGATTCGAACTGTGCGGCCAGCACGATATACATAAAAATGAAAGACAGCATGAAAGCAAGTGCGAAATAGAACCCCGCTTTGCCCATTTCTTTTGACTGGCCGACGTAACCCGTGTGATAACCGACGGGAAGATTTAGCTCCTTAACATAGCTGTTGATCGCCGACGTAATACTCGCGGCCGAACCGCCCGGTTTTGTATTCGCGAGCAGCGTGACTTGTTTCTGCCGGTTTGTGCGGTCGATAGCACTCGGGCCGGTGCCGGGTTTGGTTTTGACTACGCGATCGAGCGTGACCCAGCCGAGCTTGGCTGACGGTACGATCATGCGTTTCAGACCCTCTTCGCTGGTGCGAAACGAATTGATCGCCCGCACATAGACGTCGTACTGGTCCGAACCTGCATTGAACGTCGTCGCTTCTTGTCCGGCGACAAGGGTGTTGAGTGCTTGCGAAACGTCGCCGACTCTTACGCCGAGATCTGCGGCGGTATCGCGGTCAACCTCGAGCTGTAATTCGGGCTTACCCGAGATGAGCGTCGTGTCAACGTCGACCGCGTCCGGTATGGTCTTCATTTTCGCGAGGACCTTGGCAGAAGCTTCTTCGAGCACCTTTATGTCCGGGCCGGAGATCAGAAACTGGACGTTAGCATTTCGAAAGCCGCCGCCCGAAAATGCCTGGACGATCTGGACACTTGTTCGCAATTCGGGCGGAAACTTAGCCAAAACCTCGCGGGCCTCGGCCATCATCATTTCCTGTGATTTTGCCCGAGTCCCGACATCGCTCAATTTCACATAAATAGTTCCGGCGTTGACGACCTGCTGCTGTCCTCCGCCGACCGTCGCGAGCGTGTCCGTCACCCCCGGCATTTTCCTTATCTCTGCGGCGATCCGCTCGAATGACTGTGACGATGCCGAGAGGCTTGTGCCCTCAGGCGTTCGCACCGATATCTCAAACTGCGATTGGTCATCGACCGGCAAAAAGTTTTTACCGACGAACATAAAGAGCGGAACGATGCTCAGGAAAACCAGCACGACAAGTGTGACGATCACCCAACGACGCGCCATCGAAAACCGCAGCATCCACGCATACCAAAGATCAACTCGCTTGAACCAGCCGGTGTAATGGCTGTCGTCTTTTTCGATCTCGCCCGCGGCATCACCCTCGACCTTGTCGAGGTCCGAGTCAGGTTTCTCCTTTTTCCTCTTTATCAGGCGTGCCGCAAGCATCGGCGTCAGCGTGAACGACACGATCAGCGAAACTGCGACGGCGAACGACGCCGTCAGGCCAAAAGACGACATAAATCTGCCGACGATGCCCTGCATAAATCCGATCGGCACGAACACCGCCATTAGCGACAACGTCGTTGCAAGAACGGCCAGGCCGATCTCACGTGTTCCTTCGATCGCCGCCTGAAAGGGGTTCATCCCCTTTTCTTCGACAAAACGATAGATATTCTCAAGCACCACGATCGCGTCATCGATGACGATACCGACCATCAAGGTCAGTGAAAGCATCGTGATCGAGTTGAGCGTATAGCCCATTGCATAAACGAGGGCGAACGTCGAGATGATAGACGTTGGAATGGCGATAGCCGCAATAAAAGTAGCACGGAAATTCCACAGAAATAGAAAGACGACTATCGACGCTAGTATCGAACCAACGATGAGATGCTCTTCGATAGCGTGGAGCGAGTTTTCGATAAAAATCGAGTTGTCGCCGATCACGCGCATCTGAAAGCCCTTTGGCAGCGTTGGTTCGATCTCTTTTAAGCGAGCTTTGATCTCGCGGGCGACGGCGACCGTATTTTGCCCTGACTGCTTTGAAACGATCAGCGTCACCGCCGGCTGGCCGTTAAGCCGTGCCTCGGAACGGGTCTCGGCACCGCCGTCCTCTGTGTAACCGAGATCTTTGACCTTGACCTGATAACCGCCACGCGTAGCGACGACGACATCGTTAAATTGTTCGGGTTTCTGAATTTTCCCCACGGTTCGTACCGCAGTTTCGGTTTGTCCAGCGTCGATACGGCCGGACGGAAACTCCATGTTTTGGATCCGCAACGCACCCGAAACCTCGGCCGGAGTGACATTGTACGAACGCATTTTGTCCGGATCGACCCAGACGTTGATCTGCCGTTCTTGTCCGCCGATGATCGAGATCTGGCCGACACCGCTGACGGATTCGATTCGTTCCTTTACGCGGTTCTTGGCGATCTCGGTCACCTCGCGGAGCGATGTCGGTGCGGATATCGAGATACGCAAAACCGGTGCAGCGTCGGTGTCGAGCTTTTGCACTGTCGGCTGTTTAGCTGTTTCGGGCAGGTTTGGGATTACCGTCTGGACGCGATTTTCTACTTCTTGCGCCGCGACGTTAACGTCCTTTTCAAGCACAAAAGCAACAAATACTTGCGAAATACCCTCGATCGAGGTTGAACGCAGTTCGTCGATTCCCGAAATTGTATTGACTGCTTCCTCGACCTTTTCCGTTATCTCAGTCTCGATCTCCTGCGGACTTGCGCCGGGGTTGACGACGGTGATAGTGATCGTCGGAAAATCGATCTTCGGAAACAGATCGACGCCGAGGCTCAAAAACGAAAATGCACCGACCACCACGAGTGATAGGATCAACATCGTGGCGAAAACCGGACGCTTTACACAAACTTCAGCAAGCCATTGCATATTCTTTTAACCCCTAGTTCGCAACCCGAACTAACACTCCGTCATATAGCGTATTGATATTGCTTGTCGCCACGACATCGTTTTCGTTGATGCCGGCTTTGATCTGGATCAGCCCGTTTTCGAGCAAGCCTGTCTGAACCAATTTCTCCCTAACCGCCCCGTCTTTGACCACATAAACTTTGTTGATATCACCCTCAGCCTTAACTGCAGTAGCGGGTATCATCACCGCGTTTTCGGGCTTAGACTGCGTGATGCGTACCGTCGCAAACTGTCCCGGTTTGAGCAGCCCGTCGGGATTCGCGACCTCGGCCTCGACGGTCAGCGTTCTTGCTGTCGTATTTAATCCGGGCAAAATACGGGCTACCGTGCCGGCAAAGTTACGATCTGGATAAGCACTGGTTTGGAGTGAAATGCCCTGACCGATGGCGACCTTTCCGATGGATGCCTCAGGCACGTCGATCTTGAGTCGGAGCGGCGATGTGCGGACGATGGTGCCGATCTTTGTATTTGGTGCAGCCGGCGAAAGATATTCACCCGGATCGGCGGTTCGTTCGGAAACGTAGCCGCTGATCGGAGCATAGATAACTGTATCGGAGAGCGATTTTTGTGCCTGCTCCACCTGAGTCTGTGCCGTTCTAATGCCTGTCTTTGCGGTCGCAACGGCGGCCTCGGCGGAGTTGATCGCACGGACAGCAACGGCTGCGTTCGAACGGGCCTCGTCCAACTGGCCGATCAGAGCGTCACGCTGCGAACGCCGCGTATCAAGGATCGATTTCGAAACATCGCCTGTATCAAAAAGCCGCTGAGCACGCGTTAATTCTTTTTCGGCAAGTACAAGCTGAGCTGTCACAGATTTGACCTGTGAAAATGTCGCTATGTCGAAAGACTCACCGTCCTTCAGCCCCAGACGGATCTGAGCCTGACGCAAAGCCGCGACCGATTGATCGACCGCTTTCTTTTGTTGTTCGACCTGAGCCTGAGCCTGTTCGATGCGGATGCGGGCGTCGCGGTCGTCGAGCCGCACGAGCACACTGCCTTTTTCGACAAAACTGCCGACATCAAAATTGACCTCAACGATCTTGCCCGCCACCGTCGGAGCCACATCGCTCTGACCGTCGCCGGCGAGATTTCCGGTAGCCTCAAAATATGTTGGGATCGGTTTGACCACGGCCTGAGTCGTCGTGACATCGACGGTTGTCGGCTGTGCGTTAGGATTTGCATTGGCGTTTGCCGCTTTTGAGCCGCAACCGATGCCAGCTACGGTTGCAGTCAAAACCAATACCGCCAAAAAGATAATTACTTTCTTGTCTCTCATGATAATTGTCGTGTCTGTATTAATTACGACTTGACCCCGCCCAGCAGGATCTCTGCAAAATTCTTTGCCGCTTCTTCGTTTGGGATATCGAGGATGACCCGCTTTTTGTCCCACAAAATATTGTTTAGCGAATGATGTATCAGCATCCCCAGCCACGCCCGGACGGCGATCCGCGGATTCATTTGGCGAAACGCCCCATCACGCTGCCGCTCCTCGATATAACTGCCTATAAACTCATAAATCCGCTCGATAAACTCGTGAAAGAACCGCTCCGCCAGCTCATGCTCCTCAAGTGCCGAGTAAAACAGCAGCCGCATAAACCCCGCGTCGGCTTGATGTTTTTTTAGAGCGTCAAACGCGATGTTGTAAAATACGGCAAAATCGTCCTTTTGTTCGATCGCTGTTTTGAGAACATCATTTTCTTCCCACGGAAAGCGGTGAACGCCGTCCTGACAGCCTTTTGTGTCGAGGATCGCACCGTACAAGGCGTCTTTATTTTCAAAGTGGCGAAACACCATCGCCTCAGAGACGCCGGCCGCTTTGGCGATCTCTTTGGTCGTCGTTCCCTTAAAACCACGCTGCGAAAACAACGAGACAGCCGTCTGCAATATCTGCTGACGGCGGGCGTCGCCGGTCATCTTGCCGTGTTGTCCGCATTCGAAAAGGTCTTTGATCAATAGAATCTCCTAACTAAGTAAGTGCTTACTTACCACGAAAAGCTAGACTCTCATTTTGGGATAATACTTGTCAACCAAAAATGTGATACGCGTCACATTTTTGTTATTCGCGGGTTAAAAAGGAGCCTTGGTGGGCTAGTTTGTGACTTCAAACTCGACAAATTGGGTCGCGATCTGTTGTTTTGTTTTCGCAAGCGTGTCCGTAACGATCATCTGCAGCACATAATCGCCGGGCAGCATCTTTTCGCCGATGGCGACCGCACCCGTAAGCTTTAAGTGTGTCATATCGGTTTGACCGAAAAGCTCAAAAGGCTTCTGGGTACCGTCCAGGATAAGCTTGCCGTCGCGAAACACGCGTATTCTTGTCTGCAATTGCGGCTGTTTTGTAGAGCCGATCTTTGCGTTGTAGATCTCTAAGCCGTAACGCATGACCGAATTCGCCTTAATACGGCGAAGAGCCGTATCGGACATCGGGTCGGTAGCGATCCGTGTCCCGGCGTTGTCGCGTTTACGCAGCCAATCATCGTTTGAGAGATTTTCGAGGATGATGCTCGATAGCGTGAGACGCTTTTTCTTAAGGTCCGGAACCTCAATGAACTGACTTGCCGAACCGATGCGCCCGGATGAATCTTTGATAGCAACGCGGTATTGATACGCACCGGCTTTTTTGATCGGGAAAGCGAAATGATAAACAAAACCGCTCGCGGCCATCTTGGCATACGCGGCGGGTTTTATCGAAATAACGTACGATTTGCCAAGCTGATCGACCGGCTGGCCGTTGTCGCCAAAGCTGACGGCAAGTAAGTCGAACGAAGCTTTTTTATTGCCGTCAGGGGCATCTGTAAACTTGAGATCGGCGGCGTTGATATGCAAGAGCGAACGGACAAATGGGCCGGTTTTGCCATCATCGCCAAACAGAGCGTTTAGCCGCAAACCGATACCGCCAACGGAAAACGGCGAGAGCAGCGCGGCATTTAGCTGCTGGCCGGTGGCCTGCGGAACGGGTTCTGCAGACTTTTCGCGGTCTGCGACGTTAAAGAAACCGCTGCGGTAACGGACCGACGCACCAGGCCGCAAAACCTTTACGGTCAATGCGTTGAACTTTCTCTTGGCTGGATCAAAGGTATCCGCATCAGGCTCGTAGCCGACGAGATAATAGCTCTGGTCGTCGAGCACACGACGAACGCCGCCGCTTAGGTCGTTGTTGTTTTTGATGGCGATCCCGCCGGTCTCGTCGGCAAGGAATGAAAGCCCCTCTTGCGTGTCGATCAGTTGGTCGCGGCGTGCCTGTGCTTGCGCGTTCATCGCGTCCGGGGTTGTGTCTGAGATATTGTCGGCCGCCGTAAATCCGGCTGTTTGCAGGCCGCGGGCATCGACGGTATTAAAAACGACCGAGGCACGGTTAGCTGTTTCCACAAGCTGTTTGAGAAAATCCATCACCCGGCCCGATTCCTGAAAACCGTCGGTGCTCGTCTCAAACATCTTAAATCCGTCGGAAAACAGGATGACCGATTTGCGTCCGGGCAGTTCGGCCATGCCGCTAACGATATACCGCAAAGCTCCGAGCGTACCGGTCGCAAAAACGGCACTCCGGAAATCTTCGAGGCTCTGGCCGGTGCCGGTTTGGACAGGCTCGTCCGTTGGTACTTCAGCGCTAGTATCTGTTTCGGGCGTCGCCTCGATCGGGGCAAAGACACTGACGCCGCCGGTTCCATTTGGATTCCATTTTACACGTTCGATAGCGGCGTAGAGCATCCGTTTATCACCCGTAAACTGCTGTAAAGCCCCGATGCCTGCACCGGTCCGCACTATCGCGACCAGATCGCCGTCCTGCATTTGCTCATCAACAAATTTCTTTAACGCTCGTCGCGTCTGATACGCGCTTTCAAATGAAAGCGAAAGATCATCTACGACCAGAGCGATCGTGCGCCGTATCTGTTCCGGACGTAGTCTTTGCGTTGGGATCGGAACGCCGATGCCCGTTGGTTTGCCTTGCTCAGTGCTCTCTTTTACCGAGGACACGAACGAAAAATTTGAGACTTTTTGTTTTTCGCCATTCTCGAATATCTCTATCTCGCCCGCTTTGAGATCAGTGATCGGCTTGCCCTTGGCGTCGGTAACGGTTACGTCGATTTGGATCAGGTTGGTAGAGATCTTTACGACATCGTCGTCGGGCAACGTGGGTTTGGGCGTAGGTGCGACATTTTGAGCGATGACCGGCGCCGTAAATGCGACTAGGAACGCGATCATTAGCCAAAATTTCGTCATAAAAACTACTCCAAAACGCCCTTATATATTTGCTATGATATAACGGTTCGCTTTTTATAGATAGTATTTTGCCCGTAGCAGTAAATACTTGACCGGCATACCGCCCGGTAAATACCGCCAAAATATATGATGCAATGGTTAGCTAAATTTGGAATTTCGACAGTCCTGACTCTCGTGATCTTTACAGTCGGCTGCTCGGCACAGCAGACCGAGGAACAGGCGTTGGCACAACTGCGTGAAATGACCAGCAGCGGCAAACTGCCGCCCGAGAATATCGTCGCCGATATCGAGACGCGTTTTGCCAACAAAAAAACTGGAGCCCTTGCAAAGCTGCTCCGTGCCCGCATCCGCTTTGAAAACAAAGACTACGCCGGAGCAGCCGCGATACTAAATTCGGATGTCTTTAAGAAACGGACAAAGCTTGCCGATCATGCGCTCTGGCTGCGCGGAAAGGCTCTGCAAGCCGCCGGAAATCATGCCGAGGCGTTGAATATTTTTGCCGCGATCCTTAATGATCATGCCGATTCGATCCGTGTTCGCGATGCTAAATTGCTGTGGGCACAATCGGCTATCGCCGCCGGCCGAGCCGTCGAGGTGCCGCCTTTTTTAATAGAGTTGAGCGAAAATAATGACGCGGACGCAATGCTGCTTACGGCAAAGGCTTACGAGTCTCAGGGTTCGCAGACCGAGGCGATCCGTTATTACCGCAAGACATTTTTCTACTCCGCCGGATCGAATGCGGCTAAAGAAGCAGAGATGAAATTGACGTCGCTTTCCCAGCCGCTAACGCCGCAGAACTCCGAGGAACAGATAGGCCGTGCCGAGCGGCTTTTTAACACAAAAAACTTCGCAGATGCCCTCACCGCCTATGGCGTATTGGCGACAAATTTTCCTGCGTCCGTCACGCCGCTGTTGCAGGTCAGGCGTCTGACCGCCATGGCAAACACGGGGAAGATGATCGACGCACAGGGTGTTTTCAATTCACTGCCATCGTCCGGCAGAGAGCGTGAGGAGGGCTATCGTCAACTCGTTCTCGGCTATGCTAAAGCGAAAATGTGGCCGCAGGCTCGCTCGACCGCAGACTCAATGCGGACGGCGTTTCCAAACGGTACGCTTGTCGCAAAAACGCTGATCGAGGCGGGGCTCGCCGCTCGCGACGCTAAGAATCGCGCGGACGAAGGGTATTTTCTAAACACCGCAGTTGCCGCATTTCCGAACGCAGTCGAGGTTGCGACGGCGCAATTTGAGGCGGGCTGGTTTCAGCACGAAAACGGCAACTACGCCGAGTCGAGCCGGATGTTCGTCGAGCATTTGGCACGCTACGCGGGCAAGGACACGACCAATCGCGGCAAGGCCGGTTACTGGGCCGCCCGCGACAGCGAACGCTCGGGAAAGACCGCCGATGCGTGTGCCCTCTACGAAGGCGTCAACTATCGCTACGGCGCCAACTGGTATGGTTATCTTGCTCTGAGCCGCCTGACCGCGATGAAAGCGGGGGGCAATTGTCGCTCGACCGCTGCGCCAAGCGCGACGATCACACAGGCCGTAGCAAATCTTAAAGTCGTGTCGGTCGTTGCCGAAACCGCCGGGCAAAAGGAGCTTGAGCGTGTTGAAAAATCAGACGAGCTTTCGACGATCGGGCTTTTTGATTGGTCGATCGACGAACTAAACGAAGCCAAAAAGACCGCCGGTAACAGTCCCAAGATCAACCTCGCCCTCGCCCGTCATTACCGCTGGAAAGCCGATAACACCTCAGCTTTACTTGCTATGCAAAAGAGCTATCCCGACTATGCACAGATGTTCCCCGAGGAAATGGATCGCGAGACCTGGAGCTTTTTCTACCCGCTGACAAACTGGGGCGACATCAGATACTGGGCAAAGGAGCGTAATTTGGATCCCTATCAAATTGCCGGGATGATCCGTCAGGAATCGGTCTTTAACCAGCGAGCAAAATCGGGTGCCGATGCCTACGGCCTAATGCAGCTCCTTATTCCAACCGCCCGCTCGGTAGCAAAAAAATACGTGTCGAAAATCGCGATGGTAACGTCGGACGCGTTATATCAACCGGCAGTGAATATCGAACTTGGGACCGCGTATTTTCGCGATCAGCTCGACAAATTTGGCCGAATTGAATACGTAGCTATCGCCTACAACGCCGGCCCCGGACGCGTCCCGCAATGGCGTGCGACCCTGCCCCCCGATATGGACGAGTTTGTCGAGGCGATACCGTTCAAAGAGACCAAAGCCTACGTCCAAGGCATCATCCGCAACTCCGCCCAATACCGACGCCTCTACGACGACAACGGCAATTTCCGCACAAACGTCGGAACCCGTCCGCTGCGTGGCGAGATCGAGACAAAAACCCGCGAGCAGTTGACCGCTGAGTTTCCTGATGTGTTGGTCGATGACGAGGCCTCGGACTAGTTCCGTCGCGGGCAGCTTATTAGTTTTGGCCGGTATCAACCGGCGCTATTTAATACGTTACGGTTCAACTTTAGTTGGTGCTATAATTTTGTATCTTCTAAAAAAAGTTTTGTTTCCATTTGAACTGACTGTTTTATTCAACTCGAGAGGTTACTTAAAATGACAAAGCTCAGCGTAAACCGAAAACAATACGAGACGAGCGCGGACCCAAGCACGTTGCTGCTTTGGGTGCTCCGCGATGAACTCGGGCTGACGGGAACCAAATTTGGCTGTGGCATCGCCCAATGCGGATCGTGCACGGTCCATGTTGATGGCGAAGCCCGGCGGTCGTGCGTGACGCCGGTCAGCGCCGTGGTTGGCAAGGAGGTCACCACCATCGAGGGGCTTTCCCCTGATTCGAGCCATCCGCTACAAAAAGCGTGGATCGAGACCGACGCTCCGCAATGCGGTTATTGTCAGTCCGGACAGATCATGGCCGCTGCGGTTTTGCTTAAGAACAAACCACAACCTACAGACGCCGACATCGATCAAGCAATGACCGGCATCATCTGCCGCTGCGGCACCTACAACCGCATCAGATCCGCGATCAAACTGGCCGCGAAAAACGGGGGTAAATGAAATGACTAAACAGACTGATACCGACAGACGCTCATTTCTAAAAGCATCGATCGCGGCCGGCGGCGCACTTGTATTTGGCATTGGTCTGCCGATGCGTTCAAAGGCGGCGGAGAGATTTAATTTACCAGTCGAACCAGCCGTCGATTTTAAGCCGAACGCTTTCATCAAGATCGCGAAAGACGGCAGGGTCACGGTAGTCGTCGGCCAGGCCGAGATGGGTCAAGGAGTGCTTACCAGTTTGCCGATGATCGTAGCGGACGAACTCGAAGTTGAGTGGGCCAATGTATCGTACGAGTCAGGCCCGGCGGACAAGGCGTTTTTTAATCCGGCAATGGGAATGCAGGGCACAGGCGGCAGTTCAAGCGTCAAAGGATTTTTCAATCCACTTCGCAAGGCCTCGGCACAGGTCCGCGAAATGCTCATCGCGGCGGCGGCGGCATCGTGGAATGTCTCAGCCGACGTATGTAGAGCTGAGAACGGAAAGGTGATCAATACAGTTTCGGGCAAGAGTATTGTTTACGGCGAGCTGCTCGAAGCAGCAGCCAAGATCATGCCATCCGATAAGCCAAAGCTCAAAGATCCGAAAGACTTTAAGTACATCGGCAAACCGATCAAACGTCTCGACAGCCCTGCAAAGGTCAACGGCAGCGCCGTATATGGCATCGACGTTAGAGTTCCCGGCATGCTCTACGCGACGATCCTTCGTTCGCCGGTCATCGGCGGAACGGTCAAAACGGTTGACGACACCGCAGCAAAAGCGGTCAAAGGCGTGACGCATGTCGTGCCGCTCGGATATGGTGTCGGTGTGATCGCGGATAATTTCGTCAACGCGCGAAAAGGCCGTACAGCACTTAAGGTCACCTGGGACGATGGCCCGATGGCCGCTGTTTCGAGCGAGACGATCATGAGATCATTTTCGGACGCAGCGGACAACAAGAAAGGTCTGCAGGCCACAAAGGTCGGCGACATCGCGGCAGGAAAGGCCGCGGCCGCAAAGTCGATCGATGCTGTCTATTGGGCACCTTTCCTCGCCCACGCAACGATGGAGCCGATGAACTTTACGGCTGATGTACGTGCTGACGGGGCCGAGGTCTGGGGCGGCGTCCAGGCTCAGATGCTGGTTCAGGGAACTGTCGCAAAAGTGGCAGGCGTTCCGGTCGATAAGGTCAAGGTCAATACCACCATGCTCGGCGGCGGGTTTGGCCGTCGGTTCGAAATGGACTATGTAGTTGATGCTACGTTGTTGTCAAAGGCGGCAGGCAAGCCGGTCAAGGTCGTTTGGACCCGCGAAGACGACATGCAGAACGACGTCTATCGCCCCGGAACATACAACAAAATGTCCGCCGGCATTGACGGAGCCGGCAAGCCGGTTTTCTGGCACCATCGCGTGGTCAATGATGCGATCATGGCACGAGCCGGCAAGGCGTTTGGCTTTATTCTGAAAGACGATCAACTCGACGATTCGTCGTACGAGGGTGCGCATAATCTGCCTTACAATTTTACGAATTATCAATGTGATTGGGTCCGCGTAGATACCGGAGTTCCGGTCGGATTTTGGCGTTCAGTCGGTAGCTCACACACCGGATTTTCGACCGAGTGCTTTTTGGATGAACTGGCGGCAACGGCCGGCAAAGACCCCCTCGCCTACCGCCTTTCACTGCTTGAACCGGGTTCCCGCTTTGCCGGCGTGCTCAAACTTGCTGCCGAAAAAGCCGGCTGGGGCACAAAATTGCCGGCGGGATCCGGCCGTGGTATCGCTGTTGCCGAAAGTTTTGGCAGTTATGTTGCTCACGTCGCCGAAGTAACGGTTGGGGCCGACGGTAAGGTCAAGGTCGATCGCGTGGTTTGTGCCGCCGACTGCGGCCAGATCGTTAATCCCGACACGGTCACGGCTCAAATGGAAAGCTCGGTGGTCTATGGACTCACCGCCGCACTTTACGGCGAGATAACGATCAAGGATGGCCGGGTTGTTCAGAAAAATTTTACCGACTATAAAATGCTTCGGATGAACGAAATGCCCAAATTCGAAATGCATATCCTGCCGAGTACCGAAAAACATGGCGGCGTCGGTGAACCAGGCACTCCGCCGATCGCTCCGGCAGTTGTTAACGCAATTTTTGCAGCAACGGGAAAGCGGGTTCGCAGCCTTCCGGTAAAGGCCGCAGATCTGGCGCGAAAAGCATAGTTGTATGTCGAAAAGGGAGTTAAATTTCAAATTGCCGCTCATTGCGGCGGCATGTGTAATGTTTGCCGTCTTCGCGTATTCGAATCGTTCGGACAGACTCGTTCGGGTCGAGGCTTCGACCTTAACGAGCGGATCTTACGTCAATGAACCGGATCCGGTAAAGGCCAAAGCTGCATTTAATGATGCGGCAAAGGTTTTCCTTTCGCCTCGTTGCGCAAATTGCCATCCGGGCGGCGAAGCTCCGACCCAGGGCGACACAATGACGCCGCACACGATGGAGGTCAAACGCGGCCCAGACGGCCGTGGCGTCGGCGAACTAAAATGTGCGACCTGCCATCAGGATATAAATCTGGATGGCGACAGTATGCCGCCTGGAGCACCTGACTGGCACATGCCCGGAGCCGATCAAAAGATGCCGTTTCAAGGCGTTACTGCCGGTCAGCTTTGTCGAGATCTAAAAGACCCGCTCAAAAACGGCGGGCGCAAAACTGCTAAGGACGCGGTCCAGCACGTCTCAACCGATCCAAAAGTGCTCTGGGCATGGAACCCCGGCAATGGGCGTACGACACCGCCGCTAAGCCAAGCCGAATTTCTAAAAAAGATGAACGAGTGGGTCGAAAACGGAGCAGCCTGTCCGGAATGATATAACCCCGTCCGATCCTACCAATCCATTTGAAAGAGATCATCGAAATACTAAGATCTGTTTCGTCGTTCGCCGACGACGAAAAAGCGATCCTCGCGACTGTCATTAACGTCAATGGCTCGGGGTACCGTTTGCCGGGAGCGAGGATGCTGATGCTCGCCGACGGACAAACCGTGGGCACGGTCTCAGGCGGATGTCTTGAGGCCGACGTACTTGAACGAGCAAAAAAAGTACGCGAGAGCGGAAAATCGGAGGTTTTTACTTACGACACGACCGGTAACGAAGATTCCGTTTTCAGCCTCAACATGGGCTGCCGCGGCGTAATAGATATCCTGCTCGAACCGGTCGGCAAGGATAGCGCTCTGATCAGCGAAATGCGTGCGGCTTATGAACGCCGCGAAGCTTCGGAAAATGTAGAGATCCCGGTCGCGGTCATGCTCTACGGCGCCGGAGCCGACGCGGTACCTTTCGTCAGGATCGCATCGGAGCTCGGCTGGCAAGTCACCGTCCACGACCACCGCCCGGCATTTTTGACGAAAGCTCGGTTTCCTGACGCATTTGCATTGGTTTCTCAGATCATTGATCAACCGCTGACGATCTCATCTGATGATCGGACTGCGGGCGTAATAATGACGCATAACTATGCTCGCGACAAAATAGTCCTGCCGGCATTGCTAAAATCCAACGTTTTTTATGTTGGAGCCCTCGGGCCAAAACGGCGGACGGAGCAGATCCTCGATGAATTAGCCGGCGATCTCACTCCCGAACAACTCGCCCGGCTCTATGCACCAGTTGGGCTCGACATCGGAGCCGACACCCCTGAAAGCATTGCGTTATCGATCATTGGCGAGATTCAAAGCGTGTTAAAGACTCGAAATGGCGGCCATCTACGCAACCGCCAAGGCTCCATCTATGACCGAAAATAGCGATCTCAAGATCGGCGGTCTGTTACTCGCCGCCGGCAGCTCGTCCCGCCTAGGCCAGCCCAAGCAACTGCTCCTATTCGAAGGCAAAACCCTCATCCGCCGTGCAGCCGAAACGCTTGTAAATTCAGGCTGTGAGCCGGTTGTCGTCGTCCTCGGTGCCGAGGTCGAACGATCGGCCGCCGAGATCACTGACCTTAACGTAAATGTCCAAATTAACAAAGATTGGGGATCGGGAATGAGTTCGTCAATAAATTCAGGCCTCAGATCGCTGCTCCGAACCGAGCCCGGCCTCGACGCTGTCGTGATCGCACTTTGCGATCAACCGAACATCAGGTCAGCAGATATCGATCAACTTATCCGAGTATTCAATTCAACAGGCCGGCTGATCGTAGCCTCTCAATATGGGGATGCGACTGGCGTTCCGGCTCTCTTTTGCAAAGAGATCTTTAACGAATTGCTTGAATTGACCGGCGACAAGGGTGCCCGCAAGATCATTCAGGACCACATAATGGATGTTGAGACGGTGGAAATGGATAATGCGGCCTTTGACATCGACACAGTCGATGACGCTGAACGCCTTATTTCGGGGTGATCTCGTTTACAAATTCTTCATAATAAACTCCGTCATCATTGTGTACATGTGCTTGGCCTGTTGCGGGTTGGTGACGCCGTGGCGTTGGGTCGGGTAATACATCACCTCAAACTGCTTATCGTTTTTTTGCAACTCATAGACAAACTGCGTCGTGTTTTGCATGTGGACATTGTCGTCCATCTGGCCGTGGATGAGCAGCAGCTTGCCTGACAGATTCCGTGCGGATTTGACGATCGAGGTGCGGTCATAGCCGTCACGGTTGTTGTCGGGCGTCATCATGTATCGCTCGGTGTAGATCGAATCGTAGAGACGCCAGTCTGTGCCGGTGCCGCCGGCGATACCGATCTTCCACGATTTGCTGTGCGTCATTGCGTAGCTCGTCATCGAACCGCCATAGCTCCAGCCGTGTAAACCGATGCGGCTGCCGTCAACATAGGGCAACGATTTGAGATAATTCAGCCCGTCCTCGAGATCGCGCAGCTCGAGCTCGTACATACGTTTGTAGATCGGCCAGACGGATTCCTCGCCCTTGCCGCTTGCCGAGCGGTTGTCGCAGACCCAGACAATGTAGCCTTTTTGGGCGAGCATCTGGAACCACATACCGCGATTACCGGCCCATCGATTGGCGACCGACGGGGCGTGCGGGCCTGAGTAGGTAAATTCAAACACCGGATACTTTCTCGACGGGTCAAAGTTTGGCGGCTTGATCATCATCGCCTCCATCACAAAACCGTCGCGTGTGGTGACGTTCAAAAACTCTGGCCGCGAGAGCCGGTATTGCGACAGGGCATCGACGCGGTTCTCGTTCAAAGTGCGGACGGCAAAACCATCGGCACGATAAAGCCGCCATTGCGGAGGTGTCCCTGCGTCGCTCCAGGTATCGACAAAATGCGTAAACGTCGGGTCGAACGAGGCTGTGTGCCATCCGTTGTCCTGCGTCAGACGCTCAGGCTCGCCGCCCGACAGACGGACGCGATAGACGTTTTCGGCGATGTGACTGTCCTTGGTCGCCGAAAAATACGCCCAGCCGCTTTTGGCATCGACGCCGTACAGATTGCGGATCTCCCACTTGCCATTGGTCAACTGGCGGACGAGCCGCCCGTCGTTGTCATATAGATACAGATGCCGCCAGCCGTTGCGGGCCGACTGCCAGACAAATGTGCCGTTGCCTGATCCGGTCGAGACAAACTCAGGGTTGTCATAAACCTCGACCCACGCGGGCGTCGTTTCATCGAGCACATGACGGTATTTCCCATCCAATCCTGCGGCGTTGAGTTCGAGCTTGGTCTGTTCGCGATTGAGAGCTTGAAACAGCACATTTTTGCTGTCCGGAGCCCACGCTACACGCGCGATGAGTAGATCGTCGGGACGGTAATTTGCCGTATCGACAAATTTTACCGCATCGCCAAACCGCAGCAGCGTCGGCGGTATTTTGTCACCGATCTTTGGGATGCGGCCCGCGTTTGGCAAAAATGACGATTTGCCGACCTCGGCGATCCCGAGCCGGACGATCGGATTTGGGTCGCCCGCCTGAGGGTAGCTGGTTGTTTCGATCAACTGATCGTTCGGGATGTCGTTTGCCAGGATAAATTTTGGTACCGGCGTTTCGTCGAGCCTGAGAAACGCGATGTAACGCGAATCCGGCGACCACCAATACCCGCGTTTTTGCCCGCGTCCGTAAAGCTCCTCTTCGTAAACCCAGTCGAGATAGCCGTTGTAAATGGGTTTGTCGCCCTCGCGGCCGTCACGCGTTAGCTGCTTTTCACCGCCCTTTGCGACATCGACGACCCACAGATTATTGCCCCGCACAAAACTCACCGTTCGTCCGTCCGGGCTAAAATCTGCCTCAAGCTCGGCGTCGCGGCTGTTCGTCAGGCGTTTGACGTTGCCGCTCGCCACGTCGTAATACCACAGGTCATTGGCGTTATCGATCAGTATCCCGCTCTCGTCCGAGTTAAATTGCAGCCCCGGCGAATTTGCCATCGCGGTCGCGTCATCGAGCTTGACCCCGGCCCGCGAAAGCGCCGCCGCCAGCCGCCCGCTGTCGAGATAAGGCACGGCATTGCCCGTCACCGCATCGACCCGCATCAGCCGCCCGTTGATCACCTGCATAAATGACCGCCCGTCCTTTGCCCACTGGGCTTGCGTCGGCGTCCCGCTAAACCGTACACGCCGTGCAGGATCCGGGCTGAAAATATCATCCAGCGTCAACAGCTTGTCCTGCGCAAACGCCACGGACGAAAACACAAATAACGCAACAACGAGCCTTTGGATCTTTTTCATATATTTCAGGTTCAAAACGAGCGAAGATAACGTGAAAAGTATAACCGAAAGTGCGTATATTTCGTTAAGCTTTTGGATGAGCCTTATCATAAACCTCGATCATCTTTTCCATCGAGACCTGTGTGTAGATCTGCGTGGTTGAGAGGCGGGCGTGGCCGAGGAGCTCTTGGATGTCGCGGAGGTCGGCGCCGCTGTCGAGCAGGTGCGTGGCGAATGTGTGCCGCAGGCTGTGGGGCGAGATGTCGTGGATGTCGGCGCATTGCCGGATGTATTTATCGATCATCCTCCCGACGCTGCGTGTGGTGAGGCGTCCACCGCGTCGGTGGAGGAACAGGGCATTAAGGTCACGCTCGGCTTCGGGGCATTCGTTTAAAAACACGCCGCGGGTCGTTTCGAGATACAGCACCAAAGCCTGTGCCGCCGGTTCGCCAAAGGGCACGATCCGCTGTTTCTTACGTTTGCCGGTGACACGCACCATCCGTTCGCGAAAATCCACATCCGCAATATTGATCCCGACCAACTCGCCGACGCGGATACCGGTTGCGTACAAAAATTCGAGTATCGCACGGTCGCGGCGGCCGAGATCGGTGTTGATATCGGGCGTCTCGATAAACCGCACGGCGTCCTCCATCGTCAGGTGGTTTGGCAGCTTTCGCTCGATCTTTGGCGTCGCGACCTGTTTGGCGGGGTTAGATTCGAGCTTGCCTTCGCGGACGAGAAACTGGAAAAAAGTGCGAAGACTAGCTAGCTTTCGCGCAACCGAAGTTTTCTTATGATCCGCATGCAGCCCCGCCATCCATTCGCGTATCGTCAACCGGTCGATCTCAGCTACCGGAATGTCAGTCCGTTTTTCCACGCTAAACAGATGCGCCTTAAACTGCTCCAGATCGCTCGCATAATTCCTCAAGGTATGCGGGCTCAGATTACGCTCGTATTTCAGATGCTGCAAAAATTGTGTGAGGTGATCGTCGAGCATTACTTCTTGCCAACATAATACCCTTTTCTCGTGCGGATACTAACGTTTGGTTTGCTCTTGACCGAGAGGGTGATCGTGCGAAATTCGCCGCGTTTGTCGGTCTCAGAGTCGGGGTAATAGCTGAGGATGTATTGCTGTGCGAGCTCGGCCGAGATCTGGTCAAATGCCCTATCGAGCTCGTTTTCGTCGATCGGCGAATACACCGCACCGCCCGTTTGCTGGGCGATCTCGATCATTCGCCGCTCGGCGGTTAGGGCACGGATATTCGCATTGCCGCCGCGCATGCCGGTGCGTTTGAAATTTTCAAAATCTTTTGTCTTTACGACATACA
Source organism: Chloracidobacterium sp. (assembly GCA_016706275.1). GTDB lineage: Bacteria > Acidobacteriota > Blastocatellia > Pyrinomonadales > Pyrinomonadaceae > OLB17. The sequence goes on from JADJJY010000001.1 coordinate 502,301, forward strand.
CTTGGCAATCGGCAAGCTGTAGCGCTCTGACCACGCCCTCGAGCGTCGTTTTTTCGTCGCTGTATGTGTCCTCGCCGTCCGACACGATCACGACGACGCGGCGGCCCTGTGCGGACTTGAGATAATCCGCGACCTCGATAATACCGTCGAGCAGAGCGGTCGCCCCTTTTGGCTCGGGGAAATATTCGATCGCCTGCGTCAGCTGCGAAACGTCGCGGGTCAGGGCCTGTTCGAGCCGTGTGTAATCCGCCACCGAAAACAACGCCGCCATATCTCGGTCGGGGCGTATCACTCGGCGAAAAAACCTTACGGCCGCGTCCTTTTCAAAGCTGCGTGCGAGCAAAACGCTTGACGAATTATCGAACAACATCGCCAGCCGTATCGGTGTGTCCGAACGCGAAACGTCTGAGATCTCAGCCGGCTTGCCATCGATCTTTAATTCAAAATCCGCCAGCTTGAGCGTCGCCACCGCCCGGCCATTGTTATCGAGGACCGAGACCGGAATAGGTACGAGTGCAGACTCGACCTTAATGACCTCGTCGTCGGTTTTGGGTGTCGGCGTCGGAGTTGGTTTTGGGCGGCCGGATTCGGGAACGGTCAACACAAGCGGCCCGCCAAGACTACGCGGAGTCGATGTCGGCGTCGGCGATTCTTTGACCCGGCCCGACTGCGCGTTAGAGCCAACCGCGAAAAACACGAAACACACTAAAACCAGAATTGCTCTGCCAGCGTTCATCCGTCTGTTGGATTACCGAATTAAAGAATAATATGCCTAGACAAAAATTAATTTAACACCCGCAAACAACAGTACCACCGCCAGCACACGCCGTAGCGTCAGCGAATCGAACCTCTTCGCTCCCAACGTCGAACCGAGCAACCCGCCGACAACCGCCGCCGCGATCCAGATCCAGACGTTCGACGGCAGGACCGAGACCTGCGCATAGTTGCCCGCAAGCCCCGCCATCGAATTTACAAGTATGAACATCGCCGAGACACCCGCGGCTGTCTTTGTCTCAGACCAGCTCATCAGTAGCAATATAGGTGTCAGGAATATTCCGCCGCCGACACCGACCAACCCTGAGAGCAGCCCGATGACCGCACCTATCGCGAGAGCCAACAGCATTTGCGGCTCCTTGATGTCGTCAGTCGGAGCGAGTTTCCACGCGAGCCTCAGTGCGGCCAGCATCAAAACCACGCCCAGCACCATCTTATATATCTGCGTAGGCAGATGTATCATGCCGCCGATAAACGCAAACGGTATCGACGTTAGTGCGAAAGGCCAAAAGATACGCCACGAGAAATATCCCGCCCGCCAAAACTGATACGTCCCGATCGACGCGACAAACAGATTGAGCACCAAAGCCGTCGGCCGCGTCACCTCCGGTGCCACCGCCAAAAACGCCATCACCGCCAAATACCCTGACGCCCCGCCATGCCCCACCGACGAATACATCACGGCGACGATGACGATTGCGAGGACTATTATGAGTGCAGTGGGTTCCATGGAATCCTTCAACGGTCTACTATTGCCGTTGGCTTTAGCCAACGGTCAGGCTAAATCAAACTCTTGGGCTTTAGCCAAATTTCCTAGTTATCTTTTCGAGCGTTTCCAATTCCTTTGTAAACGGAACCGCCTTATGATGAGCTTCTTGTCCCTCAATGTAAGTTCGAACGTTTGCGACCTGAGATTCCGAGACAGAGATCGCGTAATAGTCGTCCTGCCAATAAAATTTCCCTCGAATCAAGTTTTGCCAGTGAGCTGATTCACCCTTAATTAGCATCATAACCTTCGCGATATTCTGTTCGCGACCTAGCGATATCAGGAGATGAAGATGCTCTGACCAACCACCAATTGAATCAAGAAAAATATCCTTGTTTCGGCAATTGATATTAATGTGTTCGATCAATCTAGCCCTTAACTCAGCGCTCAGATACTGTTCGTGGTTACGAGTGGAAAAGACTACATGCACCCAGATGCGGACGTAGGACATATATGTAACTCCCAAGTGGTATCAGGAAATTGGGCTTAAGCCCAAATGTATTTACGATCAAAACCGTTGCCTAAAGGCAACGGCAATACTAATTCAAATCCCTTAAGAATTCATCCCAATCAACCAACGCCCGATCGACCTGGACGCCGTGACGCTCGCGTTTGTTACGGTGCTTTTTACGAAGCTCGACGGGCAGCGGTTCGAGCAATCCGAATGTGATATTGACCGGCTGAAAATTTTTGGTCTCGACGTTTGAGACGTAACGGCAGAGCGCACCGATCGCTGATGTCTGCGGAGCGGTCAGCATCGGTTGGCCGCGCAAAACTCGCACGGCGTTTATCCCCGCGAGCCAGCCGGTGGCGACCGATTCGACATAGCCTTCGACACCGGTGATCTGTCCGGCGAAAAAGAGTCGCGGGTTCGCGCGCGTTTCCAAAGACTCATTTAATATCTTGGGCGAGTTGATAAATGTATTGCGGTGGATCTGGCCAAACTGCAGAAACTCCGCGTTTTCCAATCCGGGTATCAGCTTCAAGACCCGCTCTTGCTCACCGTAACGCAGGTGGTTTTGAAACCCGACCATGCCGTACGCGTCGGCCATCATATTTTCCTGGCGAAGCTGCACACACGCCCACGGCTCTTCGCCGGTTTTCGGGTGCCGCAACCCTTTTGGCTTCATCGGGCCAAACCGCAAGGTCTCAGGCCCGCGTCGGGCGATCTCCTCGATGGGCAGACACGACTCAAACCAATGCGTGTCCTCAAACCGTTTGAGCGGCACCGATTTCGCGTGCAGAACCGCGTCAATAAATATCTCGTACCGCTCACGGTCCATCGGGCAGTTAATGTAATCGTCGCCGCCCTTATCATACCGGGCCGCTTTGAATGCGACCGACATATCGATCGAATCCGCCGCGATGATCGGAGCGATCGCATCGTAAAAATAAAGCTGGTCGTCGCCCGTCAGCTTCATGATCTCAGTGGTCAGTGCGTCCGAGGTAAGCGGCCCGGTCGCGATAATCGATACGCCGTCGGTTGGTATCGCCGTCACCTCTTCGCGAACGATCTCGATATTAGGATGAGCCGCAACCCGCTCAGTGATCATCTCCGAAAACTTACCGCGGTCCACCGACAAAGCCGCACCCGCCGGCACGCGTGTCGCATGAGCAACCTCGAGCACCATCGAACCGCCCCGCCGCAGCTCTTCTTTTAAAAGGTAAGGTGCCGAACCCGGCTCATCCGTTTTTAGCGAATTAGAGCAAACGATCTCAGCAAGCTGGTCCGTCCGATGAGCAGGCGTCTGCTGAACGGGCCGCATCTCGTACAGCCGAACCTTTGCCCCCATCTCCGCCGCCTGCCACGCCGCCTCAACCCCGGCGAGCCCGCCGCCTATTACATTGATAACATCCATTGCTTTCGATTATAGGTGAAAAAGGACGCGCAAGGTAAGACGTTGCGGGATTGGCGGCGAAGAGAGTACATATATGGTGTGACGAATGTATTATGTGTTGGGCGTGTCAATCTTAAGGCGATGGCTCAGGTGTTAGAGCTTTATTATATGCGGTTAGACCTATATGACTGTTATTGCGGGCTCAAATCAACGTGTTACAGCAAACCCGCGCGGCGTTACCAACGTCCCCGACGCTATAACGAGTTTCCCCGACGCGAGAATATTCTTTCCCGACGCGATAATATTCGAACCGGAAAGCTTTAAGACGTTTCGGGACGCGGGAACATTCGAACCGGAAAGCTTAGCGATAGATCTTAATAGAAAATGTGAGAATCGGGAAGCGAGAAAGACTTTTGTTAAACCTCTAACGCTAGAGCATCACGCAAAAACGACAAACCTTGGTTGGGCAATATAAAAACATGAAGGCTCTCCGGTGCGTGCGGAAAGCCCTTTGTTGTTTTGGGATGCGAGTTTGGTTTTAGTAGCGGTCAAAGCGGAGGCCACTGATCTGGGCGTATTCGGGCGAGTCGGCTCCAAAGACAGATTTGACGTATTTTTTGACGAGCATTGCCAGATCCACGAGTCCGGTTTCGTCGTCGTAAAGCTCGGAGTTGCGGTCGATGCGAGCGTTGCTTGTTACGGTCAACTTGTCGATGACGGCGGTGTTGGCGTCGGCCATCGCGTCGCGTTTTGTGGTGAGTTGGACGACCTTTAGCTCAACCTCGTTGGGGTTGTAGGAGCCGCTCTTGGTGAGCAGGTTGATGAGGCCGGTGAAATGCTCGACGAGCTGGACGTAGGATTGCTGCGAAACGGAAATGCTGCCGCCGCCTTCGGCCGGTTCGCCCTCGGCTGGTTCCTCAAGCGCTTGGGCACGGGCACCGTCGATCTTTCGCTTAAAGGTGCGGGCGTCATCGACATCTTTCCCGGACGCTCCGCCGGCATCAAACGAGTTAACGACCCGCGTGACCAATTTGCGAACGCCTTCGAACACCTCTTGGCGGTTATTGATCTCGATCTTTTGATCGGCGACCGCCGTGCTCACGCCGCTAAGCACGCCCTGAGCAGCCAAGAGCTTTGCATTTAACGCGCCAAGGTCGATCGAAGCGTTTGCCGGATTATAGTCGGCTCCGTAACCGGTGCAAAACGATATAAGGGTTTCAAAATTACCAACATTACGGGCATGGCCTGTTTCAGACATTGTTTTAGCTCCTTTTGTGATGAGGTTTTGAGACCCGGTTCCCGAAAGACTAACACCGTGGGTGAAAACAACGTCGTCCGAGACCGGGAGAAGCCAGAAGATTTTTCGTTTGGTGAAAGAAAAGTGCGGAAAATGGTGAGGAGGTTCGGTGTCGGGGAAGCTCTTTGCCCCTTGAAATGTCTTCGGCGAGAAGAAAATTCAAAGGTTCGGAGACTTACACCCCGAAACGCGGATACCGCCCTTAGGCTTACGCACGCTTTCACCCTCGAATCTTCTTCTCGCCGTCCAAGATTTTAAGCCAAAACCAATTTCCACGTCAAGCGTAAAATTAACGGAAGAAATCTCCGGTCAGACAATGTTCGTGCCAAGGTCCGGACTAGGTAGACCAGGTCGCTAAAATGACAGGGCGACTGCCTTTTCCTTGAAGGCTCCGCCATTTTCGCTCTGATGAAACGAGACGATCCAATTCTCGGACGCCTGGTCCCACTCAAGGAGATTATAAGAAACGGGCGAACCTTCAGCTCCAAGTGAGCTGCCACAACCGATGGCCGTAAGTTCGAAAGGTTCGGCATGGCTACCCACATTCCGTTTAATGTGCTTTGCTGAGTGTTTGTGGCCGTGCAGTACAGTTTCGAATTTCCAATCTGCACACCACTTATAGAAATCTGCTGGATTCTCCATCCTTAGAGTCGGTTCTAGGGACATCCCCAAATATCTGAAGGCCTTTTCAAGAGCCCCCACAGGCTCGTTCTCGTATGAAAACGGGTGATGATGAATTAGAACAACGGGCAAGTAATCCTTTGCCCTTGAATTTCTCGCCAACAAATCTCTATACTCGCTTCCAATCCTCGTAAGCTGTACCTTCGAAATCGATCCCTGGGCAAGGAAACCATTTTCGGAGGTGTTGAACCCAATGAAAACCATTTTTGCGTCATCGTCGATTTCTACAGTAGTCGGCCGTATGTTTGCGATCTGCTCATAGCTTTTGCCGAGAATTCCTCTTACCCGAATATCGTGATTGCCCGGAATGTAAATCGGAGCTTTGCCTCCGGATATTTCGGTCAGCTTATCGCAGAATTCCGCAAAGTGTAGCGCGAAGGATTCCTTAGGACTGTCGAACAAGTCTCCTGTGATCACAATACGATCAACTTCGTGTACGACCTCACTAAGTTCGGCGAGGAGCATTCTTTTATTTCTAATCGCGTCATCCGTTCCAAAGTGAAGATCGCTTAGATGCAGCAAGCGCTTCTTGGCCGAAGCCTCAGCCCAACTCCAATGTTCGAGAACTTCGTCGAAATGGGCTGAGTCAAGTGCTTTAAGAAATTCGTCAATCCTATTTTCTCTGATAAACGTAGCCTTTCCCGAGTGACTCCAACAAAGAAAACCGGGCCACTGATCGAATGCATGAAGACCGACCGAGATGGCCGGAAACGGATCAAACATTTCTGTCGATTCCTCTCGCCAGGTCGGCTGAGAACGCATTTGAGGGATAAGAGTGAGAGACTTGCCGCTTCCCTTTCGCCGAGCTAAAGATTCAGGAAGATTCGATCTATTTCTTGGTAATCAGAACTCAGGTAAAGAAAATAGGTTTCGAAACTTGAGAATTCCATTTTTAACGGATCAAGAATCTCTTTACTCCGAACGGGATCGACGAAGCTAGTCTCATTCTCATCCCTTCTTTGGCTATATAGAAAATCGAGTGCATGACCAGCGATTCCTCCGATTTTCTCTGGCCATTCGGAATACTCTTGAGAACTAAAAAGAGACCCGTCATAACTCCAAGCGAATGCCATCAGGAAATTTTCGAGGTCTTGCCTCGCAAATGGCGGTGGTAGTTCCCTATTTTTCGAGGTTATGTATGAAACGATGTTGGCGTGCTCAAGTGCGAAAAGTGCTCCCATTTAATCCTCCGGTTGTGCGAAATAATAATCTTGTCAGTCGCGCCAGTCGAGTTGGCAGGCCCCGAACGTGAATCGCAGTGCCTGACTCCGATTCGCTTTTTAGATACCTACCCGCTCCTTAGGTTCGCAAAGCGTTCAAGAAGCTTCTTCTGGCCGAACCCAGGAAAGGAAACGGTCAATTTCTCGTCCGGTGCTTTACCTTCACGTCGCAATACTAGTCCGCGACCATATTTCTCATGTTTTACATGCGTGCCTGGTCGAAAACCAACCTCGCCGCGTGTGTTAGCAAGTGCCGCCTCTGATTCTTCGGATATGAAGAGAAGAGTATTGATGCCTTTATTTTGCTCTCGCGAAAGTTCGAGCAGCTCCTCAATAATCTCTCGATCTGATCTTGCGTGACGCATTTGGCTGGTTCGTTCAGCCGGAAGATTTTCTAATACTTCTTCAAGCTTAGGCCACCAGACCGCAAAGGCTTCGCAAACGGTTTCGGAAGCCAACGGGGTTGTTAATCTACTGTTGAGAGAGTTTATTAACTTTTCTGTATCTTCGCGAGTTGTTCGCGCCGCATTAAATTGAACTAAAGGACCGGTAAGATCCGAAGGCTCTACGTTGTTAATAAATGGGCATACGTACGATTGATCAACGGTTTTAGAAAGTGCTCCCGCCTCAAAGTGGATCCATGGTTCGTTCAGATTAGTAGGCGTTAGACAAATAATTCCAAATTGAGAATCCTCAAGTTCTTTCGCGATATCGGTGCCCCAGCGTGCTCCGCGTTCTATGTCGACAGCCGACATCCAGGGTTCAAGTGCCTGAATAACCTTCGGCAACCAGTCGCGAAGTGCTGTTGCGATTGCATGGCTTCGCTCGCCGGACCAACTCAGAAATACTTTCATATTTTCTCCTTACTAAGTAATTAATCCTCATCCTCATCCCCGATGGTTTCGTCCCAGCGGAGAAGCGTAGGCAATGCAAAATATAGAATGCACGATGCACAATGGGGGAACGGGTAATTATCGTCCTTACGGACAGCCGCTTTCTTTCCCTGCTTCTTTTTGGACACGTGGTTGCCGCTCATCGCAATCTTTTTTTGGGCTTGCCGGAAAGCACTATTCGGACTTAAGTACTGGTAAAAAATATAGTTTCCATTTTTTCCACACCAAAAATATGAATATTATGGTGGCAATTGAAATCCCTATTATCGAGCATACACGCATGCTATATTCATTTATTATTTGTAAGTACTGCAATAGGAATATAGATAAAAAAACCACGATGCAGCCAACTTCCCAGCCAACCATTTGCTTGTAAAGTCGTTTCTCTGACGCTATCTCATCGTTTTCCGATTGCATCAACTCGAAGCCGTCCCAGAATAGATACAATATTATGAAACCTAGAAATAGTTTTAGAATTGTAGCCATCTCCGGCAACTCGGATGAATCATATTTGGCTGCCTTAAATGTGGCTATAAGCCCTACCATGATTGCCAGATCGAACCAAAAGTAGAGAAAACGAAACTTCTTTGAATATGTTGTGTAGAGAAAATCACAGCAATAAAAAAGCAATATCATGATAAGCAGACATGCCTTTAAGATGATTTCATCCACGGGAGCATTAAACATGAGGGGGAGGTGTCCACTTTCGATAAATCCTCCCCAAAACTCAATAAAAAAATAGATTAGAGCTCCTAAGACGGCGGGATAAATTAGACCGACAATCAAATGCTTAAATATCTGCTTTTCCCCATGGAAACTCTCATTAAGATTTTGGGGTCGAGTGGCGTTAGACATGTGGTTGTCGCTCCAATAGTTTTTTTAGTGTGGAGGAATAGTAGCGCAAAAGGGGAGGCGGAAGCTAGTAGAAAGTAGCCGGTAGCCAGTAGCCAGATAAGAGAGAACCACCCCGTCCGAGCTCCCACCACCCCACGGCTAAAGCCGCACCCCTCGTTCTGGCACAAACGACGTGCCAGTGTTGCGGTAGGCCCGCAACCGATCAAGGCGGGGAGCTACGGCATGTCTTCGAGTGGGGTCCAGCCGGTGCCGGCGTCGCATTGGGACTTGGTGGTGGTGCAGACCTCGAGCTGTGTGACCGGGTGGATCTCCCAGTGAGTGCGGCGGATCGGGTGTTTGTCGCCGATGTGCTGGGTGTCGAGCATCGCCCAGCCGGTGACGCGGACGTATGTTTTTAGTTTTGCCAGCTCTTTTAGGCGGTCGTGCGTCCAATTGGTACGGCGGATGCGCGGGGATATCTCGGCGGTGAGCGAATATTTTTCGGCGGCGTTTTTGGTACGGCCAAGCACGAGGTGATAGTCGTTGTTGGCCTCGCCGGTGAGATTGCAGTTGCACGCCTCGGAACCGCGTTCGTATTTTTCGACGCCTTGCAGATAGAGCGACACACGCAGCGGCGTGCCTTCGCCGTACTCGACGAGCTTGTCGCGCAGCTGGTTCCATTTCCATTTCTTTGGGCGTTTGAATTTCGCGACCTGGGCGATCGTCATCGGCCGGACGTCAGCCTCGTTTGGCAGATCGGTGCGGTTTTTGGCGGAGTTGAGCAGCAGATCGACGCCGCAACCTTCACGGGGGCAGTCGGCAAAGCCGGTCGCGTTGCAGCAGTTCTTAGGCTCGCCCGTACTAGGATTGATCGCACAAAGCGGTAATTGCGCGTACATCCCGCCAGCGGCGAACGCTAAGAAGAAAAAAGCTGAGAGTAGTCTAGGCACGTGGTTGCCCTCCTTTTTATGGTGTGGGGGAATAGTAGGCTCGAAGGACGAAAATGTAAAGGACAAAGATCCGCCTTTCTGAGATCGAACGCCTTATCCGCAAACACCGCATTATCGTCCCGCCGCTCTCACGCCGTGCGCTTATAGCAATGTGCGAGGACGGCACATTTGAAACGGCAAAACGCACGTCGCCGGGCCAAAGCTGGCTGGTCTATGAAGATTCGTTTTTAGACTGGCTCAGGCGAATGGACGGCGAGTAGGAACGCATGCACAAAAAAGGCGGTTTATGGGTTAGAATAACGTGCTAAACCTTTGCACATCTACCTATGAAACGATGCCCTGAATGCAGGCGGGATTATTACGACGATACTCTGCTCTATTGTCTCGACGACGGCAATGCTTTGCTCGAAGGCCCGGCGACGGCTTCTTCCGGCGACGAACCGGCGACGGCGATCTTGCACTCGACGGCTGCAACGGGCGAGGCTCCGACTCGCGCTCAGATTCGCACGACCGAGCAAACTGCTGTTCTGCCTTCGGGCATCCGCGAACCGCTGAAACAAGGTATCGACAAACGCTTGCTGGCTGCGCCGTTTCTGCTCGCCATTATTGTTTTCGGCGGATTCTTTGGATATCGCTATTTCACCGCTTGGAAAGTGGTCAAATAAATTCCATCGCGGTGCTTCCGTTCGAAAACCGCAGCGGAGATGCCGATACAGATTACCTCTCCGATGGTTTGGCTGATTCGTTGATCTATCGTCTTTCGCAGTTGCCGAATCTGAAGGTCAGCCCAACGAGCTCGGTCATGCGATACAAGGGCAAGGAAACGGATGTTGCGAAGATAGCTAAGGAACTCGAGGTCGACGCGGTGATGTCGGGGCGTTTGTCACAGCGCGGCGATGACCTGTCGATCAGTGTGCAATTGATCGACGCACGAACAAAAAAATTGATCTGGGCCGAGCAGTATGACCGTAAAATGGCCGATCTGCTGGCCACGCAACGCGAGATCGCGACGACTATCACGCAAAAGCTTGAACTGAAGTTGTCGGGCAATGAAACGGGCGTAAGCAAAAATACACAGACAATAATGAGGCCTACCAGCTTTACTTGCGCGGACGCTACAGCTTTGCCAAGCGGACAAAGGAAGAAATGCTTCGCGCCATCGAATACTTCAAGCAGGCTGTCAAGCTCGATCCAAAATTCGCATTGGCATATGCTCGGATCTCCGAAGTCTATGGCACTATGCCGGCCTATCCTTACCTTTCTCCAAGAGAGGCCTTTCCTGAAGCAAAGCCGCTGCCGAAAAGCATTGGAAATTGATCCGACGCTATCCGAGGCACACACTTTTCTCGCTTATGCACAGGTGATCTATGACTGGAACTGGGCTGAGGGCGAACGTTCTTTCAAACGAGCACTTGAACTAGATCCGAATAATTTCTCCGCCCATTTTCGCTACGGTCAGATATATCTGCTCCCGGTGGGCAGAGTTGACGAAGGCATCAGCGAGATGACACAAGGACTCAAAGCAGAACCATTGGATGTAAATATGGCGGTTGCTGTAGTCTGGGCAAACCTTATACGAGGACAATATGAGGAAGCACTTGAACAGATGCGCAAGATTCACGATCTTGAACCGAACCACCCTCTTTCGCGATCGAATCTAGCATCGGTCCTCATTGAAATGCGCAGATACGATGAGGCGATAGCTTTATGTGAGAAAGGGCTGCAGGACGATCCTAATCACCAATTGCTCCTTAGCGAAGTGGGCATCGCCTATGCGAGAGCCGACCGGCGCGACAAAGCGGAAGAAATCATCGCCCGGTATAGGGAACTTGAAAAAACTCAGTGGGTGCCGCCGACCCGGATCGCCGTGATATATGGTGCTTTGGGTGAGAAGGACAAAGCGTTCGCGGAGTTGGAAAAGGCCTACGAGGCACGTGACTGGGACATGCACCGACTCAAAATCAGCGAAGATATGCGGCCACTGCGCGATGATCCGCGATTTAAGGCACTGCTCAAACGCCTAAATCTGCCGGAATAGAACTTTATGAAACGATGCCCTGAATGTAGGCGGGATTATTACGACGATACTTTGCTGTATTGTCTAGACGATGGAAACGCGCTGCTCGAAGGGCCGGCGACGGCTTCAGGGGGAGATGAGCCCGCAACGGCGATCCTCCACTCGACGGCTGCTCCTGGCGAAGCTCCGACTCGCGCGCAGATTCAGATAACCGACCAGACGGCGATCTTGCCGACGGGAACCGATGATATTGTTCCCAAGGCTCGGGGTTTTGATAAACGTTTGTTGTTCGCTCCGCTCGCACTTGCGGTCATCGTGCTTGGTGGTTTCTTTGGCTATCGGTATGTCACTCAGGCAAAACAGATCAATTCGATCGCCGTGATGCCGTTCGTCAATGACAGCGGCAATACCGATGGCGAATATCTTTCGGACGGAATGACCGAGACCCTGATCAACAGTTTGTCGCAGTTGCCAAATCTGAGCGTTAAGGCCCGTTCGTCGGTCTTCAGGTACAAGGGGAAGGAGATCGATCCGAAAAAGTTGGCTTCGGAGTTGGGTGTGCAAGCGATCTTGACGGGCCGAGTTGTCCAGCGGGGCGATCAGTTGACCCTTAGCGTGGAATTGATCGACGGGCTGACCGAGAACACAATTTGGGGCAATAAATACGAGCGAAAAGGCTCTGATCTCGTAGCACTCCAGAGCGAAGTCGCCCGCGATGTTTCAAGCAAACTGAAATCAAAATTATCGGGCGCGGATGCAGCCAAAGTCGAAAAGACTTACACGGCAAACCCCCAAGCCTATCAGCTTTACCTAAAAGGCCGTTTTGCATGGAACAAGCGAACCATCGTGTCGCTCAAGCAGGCGGCCGAATTTTTCAAGCAAGCGATCGAGAAAGACCCGAACTACGCACTCGCTTATGCAGGTTTGGCCGAAACGTACGTTCTCTTTCCGCAGTATAACGTTGCCTCAGCTAAAGACAGTATGCCACAGGCAAAAGCGGCTGCTTTGAGGGCATTAGAACTGGACGATTCCTTGGCAGCTCCACACGCCGCTCTCGAATCGTATTTTACCTTTTATGAATTTGATCGGGTTGCGGGGGAAAAGGAGATCCGCCGGGCCATCGAACTCGATCCAAACTACGCGACTGCCTATCACTGGCTCGGCGGAGATGTGCTTTACCCGACGAAACGGTTTGACGAAGCCCTTGCGGCGATGAGGCGAGCCGAGGAGCTGGATCCGCTTTCTCCGATAATTGGAACAAATCTTGGTGACGTATTGCTTTACGCCGGCCGCTATGACGAGGCGATCGTTCAATATCAACGTGTTCTTTCTCTTGACCCGAATTTTGCTAACGCCTTCACTGGCTTGGGTTTGGCTCATTGGCAAAAGGGCATGAAACCGGAAGCAATAGCCGAAATGCGTAAGTACATTGAACTGAGCGGTTCTAGCATAGGAAAAGGAGATCTGGGGTTCTTTCTGGCAAGATCCGGACAGCGGGATGAAGCGGTTAAACTCCTGGCCGAGTTAAAGCAGGCATATTCACAGCGATACGTTCCCGGCACCGCCATTGCGCTGATCCACCTTGGGCTTGGCGAAAAAGAGAAAGCTGTGGATTGGCTCGAAAAGGAAATTGACGACCGCGGATCATGGGCGACTTATTTCGCAACTATGCCGGAACTTGACGACCTGCGCACCGAGCCGCGTTTCAAGGCAATGCTCAAACGCCTAAATCTGCCGGAATAGAACTTTATGAAACGATGCCCTGAATGTAGGCGGGATTATTACGACGATACGCTGTTGTATTGTCTCGACGACGGCAATCCGTTGCTCGAAGGCCCGGCGACGGCTTCAGGGGGAGATGAGCCCGCGACAGCGATCTTGCATTCGACGGCGGCTCCTGGCGAAGCTCCGACTCGCGCGCAGATTCAGATAACCGACCAGACGGCGATCTTGCCGAAGGGAACCGGTGATATTGTTCCCAAGGCTCGGGGTTTTGATAAACGTTTGTTGTTCGCTCCGCTCGCACTTGCGGTCATCGTGCTTGGTGGTTTCTTTGGCTACCGGTATATCACGCCCGCCAAGCAGATCAATTCCATCGCCGTGATGCCGTTTGAGAATAGGAATTCGGATGCCGACACGGATTATCTGTCCGATGGTTTGGCGGAATCGGTGATCTTTCGGCTGACGCAGATCCCTGATCTGCGGGTCAGCCCGACGAGTTCGGTGATGCGTTACAAAGGGAAGGAGACTGATGTTGCCAAGATCGCCTCCGAACTTGGCGTGGATGCGGTGATGACCGGACGCCTTACCAAGCGGGGCGACAATCTGAACATCACCGTCGAGCTGGTGGATGCCCGCACGAACAAGTCGCTGTGGGGCGAGCAGTATGAACGGAAACTTTCGGAATTATTGACCACCCAACGCGAGATCGTCGCTGAGATCGTGAGCAAACTGCAACTAAAACTGTCGGGCGAAAGCGAGCAAAAGCTGGCGAAGAAATACACCAACAACGACGAGGCTTATCAACTTTATCTTAGGGGCCAGTATCATCTAACCAAACGATCAAAAGATGACATTTACAAGGCCATTGATTACTACGAGCAGTCGATAAAGCTCGATCCCAACTTTGCCCTGGCCTACGCTGGTCTGAGCTATGCGTACCAATTAGATGTGGGAAATTCCTACTTTTCATTTTCCATGGAAGAGGGTCTAAAGAGGGCAAAGGATGCCGCCGTCAGGGCAGCAGAGATAGACCCGAATCTGGCCGAGGCACGAACAGTCATCGGAATATCGCTTTCGAAGGAATTGAAATGGACCGAAGCTGAGCGTGAATATAGGAAGGCTATAGAAATCGATCCAAAAAACGCAGGCTCACATTACCAGTACGGCATTTTCCTCCAGTACTACGGCCGCACCGGTGACTCGATCCGTGAGATCAAAACTGCCGTCGAATTGGATCCCCAATCTTTGATAATGCAGGCAAATCTCGCCGGGGCGTATCTCTTTGACAGGCAAAGCGAATTGGGATTGGACTTGGCAAAGAAAGCTTTCGACCTGGATCCTAACTTTAGTTCGGGCCGTTTTTGGCTTGCTTATGCCTACTGTGCGAATAAGAAATATGCCGAGACGATTGAGCTTATAGACGCAGCGCCTCGAGACGAGGTTTCTCAGCGATTATTGGCTCGTTTTCGTGGATACGCGTTAGCAAAAAGCGGACGCCGTAGTGAGGCTGAATCGATTCTCGCAAAATACAGTTCAGATCCGACGTTCTCAGACTCGTCAAATGCCGCCACGATTTATGGAGCACTTGGCGACAAGAACAAGGCATTTGCCGCGCTAGAGAAAGGTTTTGCCGCGAAAGAGCAATTGTCGCGAATGAAGGTCGATCCGCTGTTCGACGACCTCCGCGACGACCCGCGATTCAAGGAGCTACTAAAACGGATGAATCTGCCGGAATGATTTAGACGAATATAAAAAAACAAAAAATGCTATGCCAACAATCAGAAACGAAACAGATAGAACTAGGTTGACCGAGCGTATTAACAAACTCACCGGCGATGAAACGCCTCTGTGGGGCAAAATGACTGCCGAGCAGATGATGTCGCATCTTGTGCAAGGCGGCGAACTGCCGTTTGAGGCGAGTGTCCCCGACCGCAGCACGTTTATGTCGCGAACGTTTATCAAACCGCTGATACTTCATGTGCTGCCAATGCCGAAAGAGGTCAAGGTCTCGGCGGAAATGGATCAGCAGGCTGACGGCCGTAAGCCGTTGGGCTTTGAAACGGATCGCTCGCTTCTGATCGAATCAATGAAAAAACTGGGCGAACTGAGCGTCGATCACAAATGCCTCGACCACCCGTTTTTCGGAAAAATGTCCGCTAAAGATTGGGCCAACATCGCCTATAAACATATCGACCATCACTTGAAGCAATTCGGCGTCTAAACAAAAAAAACGCGGCCCATGTGATCGCACATAAGCCGCAAGTCTTTTCGACTATATGGAGAAGAGTGGTTAACTCTCGGTGGGATATTGCATTGGCCTGGGCGAGACCAAAACGTTATTGATTAACAAGTCTCATTCGTCCGTCCGCCAGACGGATAGCTACCGGGTTCGGTTCGTACACGGCCAGTGGTCGTGAAACTTTCTGTTCGAGCTTGGCGGCTTGTGAACTGTTCACCCGTTTGTAATTACGTGCAAAGCTGCCGTCCGAGATCTGGGCGTAACGAGCTGTGATGCGGCGGACGTATTCGCGGGTCTCATTGTACGGCGGGATGCTGTTGCCGTATTTCATCACCGCACCTTCGCCGGCGTTGTAGCCCGCCAGAGCGAGGCTCACGTCCTGACCAAACATATTTAGCAGCATTCGCATATATTTGATGCCGCCCTCGATGTTCTGTTTGGGGTCGTAAATGTTTGTCACACCGAGACGTCGTGCGGTCCCGGGCATAAGCTGCATCAAGCCGCTGGCACCTTTGTACGAGGTTGCCTTGAGCTTGAACGAAGATTCCTGATGCATCTGTGCATAGATCAGCAGCGGGTCGATGTCATAGCGGCGGCTCGAATCGACAATGTACGAATCGATTGTCGCGTCGCCGGTCGTAAAGCCTTTCATGCCCGACGAAGAGCCCATCGAAACTCTCGCACCAGATCTGCTTGAGGCGTTCAATATCTCGCGGTCAGCATAACCGTCGTTGACGCTCATGCGGGCCGTGCGGGTTTGTTTGGACGGCGTAACCATCGCAGTCGGCTGGACAAACTGTTTGCCCGACGGGCTGTACTTAGCTTTGGTTACTATCACTTTATTGTTCTTAGTATTTGCGGCGGTATTGGTAGCTTTGGGCTTTGCACCGACCGGGACAAAGTCCGGACGGATGACCGAGACGCCGCGAGAGGTGTCAAAATTGTCAAAGAAACGCTGGCGTTCCTGTGAAAATGCGGGGAGCATTGCGACTAGGCTGAGGATGATCGTGAGGTATGCTTTTTTCATTTTGGTTGGATTGACAGACGGGTATCTACACGATGGATCGGGCTCTTGCCGGCGTTCCATCGCCTACTTAATAGAAATGTATAAGCGGAAAGTGTTTCCACAAAATACAAAAATATTTAACAATGTTGGCTGTCAGTTATCGGTAGTCAGTTGTCAGTTGTCAGTGGTAATCTATTTTCAGATCACTGAAAACTGTTCCTATGCTTTACGTCTCGCAGATACTCAATCGCCCCGTCTTTGACGCCCGCAACGAAAAGATCGCGGTCATCAACGACGTCATCGTGCGCTATGGCGACGAAGAGTATCCGCCCGTCATCGGGCTGGTCGCACGTTACCGCCGCCGCAACTTTTTTATGCCGAGCCGCGATTTCACCGATCTGGGTTTGCACGGCGCGCGGATGACATCGGCGATATTGGATCTCACGCCATTTATCCGCCGCGACGGCGAGGTGCTGCTTGGTAAAGATGTGCTCGACAATCAGCTCATCGACGTCGACGGCAAACGCGTGGTGCGTGTGAATGATGTGCAGTTGATCGTGACGGGCGAGGATTGGCGAGTATCGGGTGCGGATGTAAGTTTGCAGGGATTTGTGCGCCGTTTGATGCCGCAAGGGTTTTTTGGCAGCGATCGTGTGGTTGAGGTCATCGATTGGGCCGACGTGGGATATCTTGCGACAGACACTGCGACAGTGACTGTGCAGCTCAAATCTTCAAAAGATAAGCTGTCACGACTTCACCCGGTCGAGATCGCCCAGTTGGCAGAGTCGCTCTCGCCGATCCACCGCACCGAGGTCGTTGAGAGTCTCGATGACGAGATCGCCGCCGACACGCTCGAGGAGATGTCAACGGAAGCGCAGGCCCGCATTCTCGAAGACATGGACGAAGAACGCGCTGCCGACATTCTCGAAGAAATGTCGCCCGACGACGCTGTCGATGTGCTCGACGAAATGGACGACGAAAAATCAGAGCAGCTATTTGCCCTGATGGAAGACGACGAAAAAGCCGATGTCGCCGAGCTGATGCATTTTGATAACGACACGGCGGGCGGTTTGATGACGACGGAGTTTGTGGTTTTCCCGAAAGAACTGACGGTAGGCGAGACGATCCGCAGCCTTCGCGAAATGGCTGAGACGCCAAACATGATCTATTACCTCTACGTTGTCGAGGAAAAAGATTCGTGGCGTCTGTGCGGGCTAATTAGTTTACGTTCGCTGATACTTGCCGACCCGACAAAGAAGCTCGAAGAAGTAATGCGCAGCGAGTTTCGTTTTGCCCATCCGTCCGAATCCGCCGAGGATGTCGCTCAGACCATCGCCGAATACAATCTGCTCGCCCTGCCCGTCATCGACGACGAAGGCGACATCGCCGGCATCGTCACCGTCGATGATGCGATGGAAATTCTCTTGCCGAAAAACCTGCAAAGAAGACTGCCGCGTCTTTTTGGTTAACTATTATTTATCTAAATCCCGTGATCAAAACGGCGTTTGAGGTTAGCTCGCCGCGGACAATGGCGATCTGTTTGCCATCGCGCGAGTATTCGCGGCGGGCGATCGCCGGTTGGTCAAAATTAGTGATCTGCTTTGGGCTGCCACCGTCGAGCGATTGGATCCAAAGATTATTCTTCTCACCGCGCTGGGCGATGTAAACAATGCTTCTGCCATCCGGCGTCCATGCCGGCCCGCGATTGATACTGGTTGTCGTCAAAAGATCAAAAGTCTTTATCGCATCGCCTCCATCGGCGGGAATGATCGCGAGTTTCCCAAAACCTTGCACTTTCGGATCTACCACAAAACATGCAAAATACTTCCCATCTTGGGAATACCGAGGTTCCGTAGCATCAAGGCTCGTCAACAATTGCGGCTCGCCGCCATCTATCGACACCCGAAAAATTCTCGATTTTCCGTTGACCCATGTCGAATAGATAACCCATTTTCCGTCAAGCGAAATGTCAGGATTGTCCACGCTGCCAACATTGGTCAACTGAAGCGGATTGCCGCCGTTTGTATCGATCCGGGTCAAATGATCACCCGCTCCGGGCACGGAATAGACAAAATACTTGCCATCAGGGGATGCGACAGGGAGCTCCTTGTATAAACGATCGGTCGTCAATTGCTTAGCGTTTGAGCCGTCCTGATCCATCACCCAAACCTCAGAATCACCACTCTGGTCGCCCACATAGACGATACGCTTATCTGGCGTCCACCCGATGCCATGGGTGTCACTCTTTGCAGGCATGATCGGTTTAGCCAAATTTGGATCGGTATTTGCCGAGACCCAAACGCTCGATTTGGTCTCGGCCTCGGTTGTTGCCAACGATTTGCCATCCGCCGTGATCGATATCCCGCCATATTCGGTGAGTGTGTGTGTCAATCGACGAGCTTCACCATTCGGGTATCCGATCTCCCATATTTGCGAGGGGGCTCCGTTGATATCCGAACCGATAACTAATATCGAATCGTTCGATGGGTGCCACACGATATCCGACGCATAAGCCCATCTTTGTTTTCCCGGTTCGGCTACTTTTCCGTCGGCCACAGCAATGATGCTTAGGCTAAACATCAGCTTTGGCAATAGGCTGTCGTCGCCCATTAACGATGCGATGAATTTACCGTCAGGCGACCACACCGGCCTACCGGTAAAAAACTTTGTTCCTTCTAAGGTGATCAATTCTTGCGCGTTTGTGCCGTCCGGATTTGCAATATAAATGGAACTGGCCGCGCTTTCAACCGAAAATCTAATAAACGCGATCTGCCGCCCGTCCGGCGAAAATGTTATGGAATACCCATTTGTCAACACTTTGGCCGGCGAACCTCCGAGCGTCGGAACGCGGAAGATTGTCGGTCCTGTGGTGTCTTTATTTTCGCCATTGAAATACACAAAGTTTCCATCCGGAGAAAATGTGAGGGCGACAACGTTATCCATTTCTCCGGCGGCTACTACCTGGACATTGCTATTTGCCTGGATCTGCTTTATCCAAACCGACAACTGTTCGCCTTCGACCTTTTTATAAACGAGAAACTTTCCATCCGGCGAGATCACCGACTCGCGGGTCTTGCCGTCGCCGGTGAGACGCTGGGTTTTGAGGTTTTCGGTCGTTCGTGGTGATTGTGTCGGCTGCGATCTGAGATAACGAAACCCAAATATTCCAACCGCAACGAGGAGCGCGACAACGACAAGTCCAATAGCACCGTTTCGGAGCGCAGACGAACGTTGTTTCCCAAAAGTATTTGCTGCAACCGTATCACCGGTCGTATTTATTTGTTGACGCGTCGGAGCCTCGCCCGGAGCCGCGGTCGAGTGCAAGATCGCCGTCGCCGGCTCGTCCGGCGATGGGACTGAGCCTTGTACAAGCGCAGTTCCATCTTCGAGACAGTACAGCAGCGTATCGTCGTAATAATCCCGCCGACAGTCAGGGCATCTTTTCATAACAAAGGATCCGGGCGACTCGTTTATCTATTTGTTTTTGCGGCTAGGCGATCATCCGCACGAATTGTCGGGTGCGGTCAGCCCTAAAAAGAAATTAGTGTCAAAGCGAAAGATCATCGCCCCTTTGGTCATAAAGCCACCGAGGTTGCACGCGTCGCCTTCGGGAATGCAGATATCGCCGCAGGGTTTTGTGCCGGAAGCGCATCCCGCGCCTCCGCCGGAACGCATGCTGTCACCCGCCGGAGGCGGTGTTTCCGCAAAACCGTTGACGTTTACCAGCTTTACGCAGGTTGTTTTTAGCGCAATATCGTTGACTTTGTCGTATGACGACTGATCGTTGGCCCAACCTTGCAGTTTTACGGCACCGCTGGATGAGACCACATTGATATGTGAGATCTGTGAGGCAAGTCCTTTATCGGACTTAATGTTTGCATAGATATCAGCGACGATCTGGCTGTCGGCGTTCTTTTCGCACTGCCCGAATGCGGGGCTTGAGAGCGCGATCAGGGTCACTAGAAACAGAAATGCAAAGAGCACTGAGGTCATTTTCTTGGTCATATTTTTCTCCATTTTCAATTACTGGTTGTCAGCATCGAAAGCAGACTAAATCGAGTTTGCTTTCCAAACATGATGGTGCTGCCATCGTGCAGCCAGGCAAGGCGGGAAAAATACTGCCCGGAATCGTTGTTGTTCGTCAGTCGTTTGGCGTCGCCGCCAGATGTCGCAATTACCCAAACATCGTCTCGCTCGTCGTTGCGGGCGACAAATCCGGCCCATTTTCTATCGTTGGACACGAAAATATTATAATAATAAGCGTTCTTTAAGCTAGAGATCGCCGACGCGGCACCAGTACCGGCCGCGACCTTTTTTAATACCGTCTCAGGCGGCAAACCGCTCGTCTTTTCCGACTCCGCAATGATAAGCCCATTCTCATCTGCCGTCCATCCGATTAGCCGCATTGTAAGGCTGGTCTCATAGAAATTTGTCATCTGGCCCGTCGCGGTGTCGATAATGCCAAGGCCGAGCACCTTTTTTCCGCCCTCTGCCGAGCTGTCTTTTTTGGTAGAGAATGCCAAACGCTTTCCCTCCGATGACCAGACCGGACACGCATAACTCAACCCTGCGTCGGTGTTTGCGGTCAATGGGGCGTCTGAGCCGTCGCGGACATTTACCGCCCACACATTTTGGGCTCCGTTTTTATTCGAAATATAAGCGATACGCCCGCTGTCCGGCGACCACGCAAAGGCGTTGGTCTGAATGTGGTTGTAGGGCGAGACCGAGTATCCAGGCATCGAAATGCCGCCCGACGCCAGTTTTCGCTCGCCCCCGCCATTCGGATTGGCGATCATTAACTCCGGCACATCGCCCGCTTTTCGCATAAACGCGATCAACGTGCCGTCAGGCGACCACGCTGGTAAGAAGCCTGCCTCGCTGAGGGTAGTTGCCGGATCGTCACGCGACCGCAAAGGTTTGACGAGGATCGAGCTGTCGAGCAGTTTGTTGCCGCGGCTGAGGTTTTTTGCCGATTGAAAGACCATCTTTTGGCCGTCCGGTGAAACGTCGGGCCATAATTCAGAATTAACGTTTCGCGAAACGGGCGATTCGACCTTGTCCGTGACGTTGACGCGCCAGATGGTCGATTCCTCCTTGGCAGAGCTGACAATTACCGAACTGCCATCCGGCGCAGCATCGACGACAATACTGTCAGTCTCGGACGATGTGAGGCGTGTTGGCGTCCCGGATCCCGCAACAAATACCTGAAAGACGCCGTCAACCGACGCGCTGTAGTAAAAACGCTCTTTTTCCGGCAGCCACGCGACGCCGCTGATCTCGCCCGTGCCCTTGGTTACGGACGTCGGATTTGCGGCCGTCGGGTCGCTTGTGAAAAGCTCCCATGCGGTGTCTTTTTGGATGATAAATGCAAGCGTCTTTTCGTCGGGTGAGATGCTCGCCCAGATCAGTTTGCCTTTTTGCGGATCAAAAGATGTTGTCTTTTGAGACTGACCCGAGGCGACTTCCATTGAGTAAAGATCGCCTTTGGACTGGTAATAGATCTTTCCGCTTGCGGCCCAGCGGCGAAGCTGAAAGCTGCCGTCGGCGACCGGCCCGACAGATTTTGGCGTGCCGCCGAGAGCAGAGACGCGCCACACGCCGGTTGAATTTACCTTGCCGTCCGCGATATTGCCCTTTTGCGAGAAGAAGGCAAGTTCATCGCCCTTGTGACCAGATGGGGTCCTGATTTGAAAAAGCGTCGTTCGTCACCTGGATCGCCTCGGTTGAAACGGTTTGCGTGACCCAGATATTTTTTGCCGAAGACTTGGTCGATGAAAACGCGATCATCTTGCCGTCGGGCGAAAAACTCGCATTGCTAAACAGCTCGCCCGGTGCGCTCGACCAATTGGCGATCTCCGTCGTTTTCAGACTGCCCGCTATCAAATTTGCCGCGGGCCGCGGCCGAAAGTACCAGATGCCGCCGACCAATAAGCCAACGATGGCGACAAAAACGATCGCGTGGAGCAAAGTAAACCTGCGTGTTGCCGAGATCCTTTCGGTAAATGTCGATTTCGGCCCTTCCGCTCCGGTCACCTGTGCCGGTATCGACTGGTCAGCGGTATGATTAAGCTTTGCCTCAAATTTCAGCTCGTCCCGTAGATCCTGTAGATCGATCTGCAGATCCTTAACGTGCTGATAACGTTGGTCGCGGTCTTTTCTAAGTGTTTTCTCGACGATGCGTTCGAGATGCCGAGGCAGAACCGGAGCGGCCAGTCTCAGAGCCTGTGGCTCATCCTTTAATATCGAGCTGATCACATCGAGGTGAGATTCGCCGTCAAACGGACGCTTTGACGTAAAAAGCTCGTAAAGCACGATTCCGAGGCTGAAAATATCGCTGCGCGGATCGAGCGTGTGGCCGCGTGCCTGTTCGGGCGACATGTACGCGGCGGTGCCCATTATCATGCCCGGTTCGGTGTTAAATTGTGCCTTGGTTTCAGCCTCAGCCTCTGCGGTCTCAACGTTTTTTTCGGTTAGCTTTGCTAGGCCAAAATCAAGTACCTTTACGACGCCGTCGTCGCGGATCATTATGTTGTCGGGCTTGATGTCGCGATGGATAATGCCGGCCTCGTGGGCGGCGGCGAGCGCGGTCGCGACCTGTAATGCGATTCCGAGTGCCTCGTCGAGGCTCATCGACGACTCACGCATCCGGTGCCGCAGCGTTTTGCCCTTGATATACTCGGTCGCAATGTATTGTGAGTCGTCAAAGCTGCCGATCTCAAAAACCGTCAAGATATTTGGATGATTAAGAGCCGACGCGGCCTTAGCCTCCTGCACAAAACGCCTGACCCGCTCGTCGTCGTCGGCGACCTCGGCAAGCAGTATTTTGAGCGCGACCTGACGCTCGAGCTTTGTATCCTCGGCCAGATAAACTTCGCCCATCCCCCCCGCACCGATAGCGGAAATTATCTTGTAGTGCGAAATATTTTCGCCTGCGTTTGGCATCGTGAATAGTTCGGGAAATTATATCATTCTCGACGCCGAAGCTACGACGAAATATTACACCAGCAGGCACCGCGGAAACCGCATCTCAAAAACTCTCGTATTACCAAATTTATTGACCGTTACGGTTGTCCGACTTAAAACTATCGAATTACCTAATTAGGCTTGATAAACGGCCTGAATAAATTCATAATTTCAACGATCTACTTTTCAAAATAGTCTATTCATTAGGAGCTTTTACCGTGCATAAACTGCGTTCGTCGTTTGTCCTTGTTTGCTTGTCGCTAGTGTTCACCGCTACTTTTTTTGGACAAAGGCCGTCCGGGCCGCCGCCGACCTCATCGCCGACACCGGCAGGTGATGCGACACGTGTCACGACGGCATCTCCGACGCCGTCGGTTTCGCCGACAGTAGCTCCGACACCACCGCCGCCGCCTGATCCGATGGGTTCGCAGGCATTTGGCGGGTTGCGTTTTCGTTCGATCGGCCCAGCGGTGACTTCGGGACGCGTACTCGCTTTCGCCGTGGACCCTAACGACCGCACGAAATACTACGTCGCGGTTGCATCCGGTGGAGTCTGGAAAACAGTCAACGCAGGCACGACGTGGACATCGGTATTTGATAACGAAGGCGCATTTTCGATCGGTGCGATAGCTCTCGACCCAAAAAATCCGGCGACCGTCTGGGTCGGCACCGGCGAACGCAATAGCCAGCGAAGTGTTGGTTACGGCGACGGAGTTTATCGTTCGGATGACGGCGGCCGCAGCTGGCGCAATATGGGCCTCAAAACGTCCGAGCACATCGGACGTATTGCCATCGACCCCCGAGATAGCAACGTTGTTTTCGTAGCGGCACAGGGCCCGCTGTGGGCTCCGGGCGGCGAACGCGGCCTCTACAAAACAACCGACGGTGGCAAAACCTGGAAAGCTGTCATCCCCGGCACGGAACACACAGGCGTGACGGATGTCGTTATCGACCCGGCAAATCCCGACACGATGTACGCAGCGACATGGCAGCGGCGGCGGCACTTTTACACGCTGATAAATGGCGGCCCTGAAAGCGCGATACACAAATCGACCGACGGCGGCAATACCTGGACTCGTCTCCGCTCGGGCCTGCCTCCGGGCGATCTCGGTCGCATCGGCCTTTCGATCTCGCCCGCGAAAACGGACGTTGTCTACGCGACGGTCGAGGCGAGCGGCGTACTTAGCGGCATTTTCCGCTCGAACGATCGTGGTGCGACGTGGGAACGGATGAGCTCGACCATCGCGCAGGGGATGTATTACGGCCAGATCATCGCCGATCCGCAGAATGTGGACCGCGTTTATATTCCGAATGTGCAGTTTCAGGTCTCGGACGATGGCGGACGCACGCAACGAAATCTCGGTGAGCGGCTAAAGCATGTCGATAACCATGGGATCTGGGTCGACCCCAAAAACACCGATTACATCCTCGTCGGTTGCGACGGCGGCATTTACGAAAGTTTTGACCGCGGGGCAAATTGGAATTTTAAGGCAAACCTGCCGATCGCGCAGTTTTACGACGTAGTCGCTGATAACGCTCTGCCGTTTTACAACGTATACGGCGGCACGCAGGATAACAACTCACTGGGCGGCCCGGCCCGAACTCGCAGCTCTGCGGGCATTCTAAATTCCGATTGGTTTGCGACAAACGGCGGCGACGGTTTTCGTTCACAGGTCGATCCGACCGACCCAAACATCATCTATGCCGAAAGTCAGAACGGCGGCCTCGTCCGGTTTGATAAGCGAACCGGCGAACGCGTCGGCATCGCGCCGATCGAGGGTAAGGGCGAAGAATCGCAGCGATACAACTGGGATTCGCCGATAATGATCAGCCCGCACTCAAACACGCGGCTGTATTTCGCCGGCCACAAACTCTTCAAATCCGACAATCGCGGCGACGATTGGAAAGTCATCAGCGGCGACCTGTCACGAGGGCTCGACCGCAACGCTTTGCCTGTAATGGGCAAGGTCTGGGGGCCTGACGCGATCGCAAAAAATCAATCGACCGCGCTTTACGGTAACGCCTCGGCGATCTCAGAATCGCCTAAGAAACAAGGCTTGATCTATGTCGGAACCGACGACGGACTGATCCAGATCACCGATAACGACGGCCAGAGCTGGCGAAAGGTCGATAAGATACCGGGCGTGCCTGATAATGCCTACGTCCATCGCGTCCTCGCTTCTCAGCACGATGCGAACACCGTCTACGCCATCTATAACAATCATCAAAATGGCGATTTCAAACCTTATCTCGTCAAGAGCACCGACGCTGGCCGGACGTGGACTTTGATCACAGGAAAGCTGCCCGAACGCGGTTCGCTCTATGCGATCGCCGAGGATCACGTTAACCCAAATCTGCTGTTTGCAGGTTCGGAATTTGGCTTTTTCTTTACGGTAGACGGCGGCAGCAAATGGGTGCAGCTTAAGGGCAATCTGCCGACGATCGCGGTGCGCGACATCGCCATTCAAAAGACCGAGAACGACCTCGTCCTTGCAACATTCGGACGCGGTATTTACGTATTGGATGACTACTCGTCATTACGTGGCGTCAGCAAAGAAGCGATGGAACGGTCGTCTATGCTTTTCCCGGTCAAAGACGCCCTGATGTACGTTCGGTCAAACACCTCGTTTGCCGGTTCGCAGGGTGCGTCGTTTTATACGGCCCCAAATCCGGCATACGGAGCGACATTTACTTATTTCCTAAAAGAATCGCCGAAGACTTTGCGGCAAAAACGCCAGGATGCAGAGCGTGCGGCCGAGCGTGCAAAACAGCCCATCCGGTATCCGTCGATCGCCGAACTGCGAGCGGAGAGCGAAGAGGAGGCTCCGTCTATGATCTTTACCGTCACCGATTCCGAAGGCAAGATCGTTCGCCGTCTAAACGCTCCTGCCGGTGCCGGCGTCCAGCGTGTCGTCTGGGATATGCGTTATTTGCCGCCGTCGATCTCAGCCGCTCCGCAGGGCGGCCCACCTGATGGCGGTGGCGGAGGCTTTGGGGGATTCGGCCCACAGGGTTCGCTCGTGATGCCGGGTAAATATACAGTTTCGATGGCGATGCGGGTTAATAGCGTGGTCACGTCGCTGCCGGGTTCGCAGAGCTTTAATGTGACGGTCGAGGGCAAAGAAAATATGACGCCCGCCGACGCCGCGTTCCTCGCCGAATTTCAACGCAAGGTCTCAACACTTCAACGGTCGGTCATCGGAGCCAACTCCGCAGCCACCGAAGCAAAGACCCGCATTGGACTGTACAAACGTGCCGCCCAAGAGGCTCCGGTCGATAACAAAAAGCTGATCGAGCAAGCAGAGGCGTTTGATAACGAGATCGATGCTCTGATCAATGCGATCCGCGGCGGCCGCGAAGACTCAGACATACCGCCGCCTTCGATCGCCCAACGCGTCGGCAATATCGCCGGTACGATACGGCTATCGACCATCCGCCCGACACAGACGCAGCTCACTCAATACGACCTTTCGAGTGCGGAGTTTGCCCCGGTTCTGGCGAGGTTAAGGACGCTCATCGAGGTCAGTCTGCCAGGCTTTGAAAAGACGCTTGAAGCAGCTGGTGCCCCGCTTACACCGGGACGCCTGCCGCAATAGTTAACAACCTTCGGCATCCTAAAGTAAATAGCCCGACGAGTGATCGCCGGGCTGTTTAGCATATTATACCCGCATTCAGGGCATCGTTTCATAGGCTAAGTTCTATTCGGGAAATCCGACTTTCCTGACCAATTCCTTATATCGCGGGTCGTCTCGCAGAGAACTAAGTGGTAATCGAATTTTGAGTTCTGCGATCTGCGGTTCGCGTTGATCATACGCTTTGTTTAGGTATTCAAACGCTTTATCCTTGTCCCCGAGACGGGCATAGTCGACAGCAATTCGAAAGGCTGGCAGATAAGCATTTTTATCTTTCTCCAGACTTGATCTCTGACGGTCCAGTTGAATGTCTATTTGCTTTTGCACAAAACTCTTATAGCCGTCTTTTTCAAAAGCTAGTTGGAGGTCCTTAATGTTTTCCGGGCTAACGCCAAAGAGTAGTTTGACCTGGATAAGGCGTTGCTCAACGGCCTCTGGATACATACCCTTGGCTTCATAAACGTCGGCGAGGTTATTGCGAGGACTTGCTGCGTCCGGAAACAACTCAATAGTTTTCTTAAACTGAACAATGGCTTCGTCCCGCTTGCCTCCAAAGTCAATTGCTCTGCCTTTTTGGTTATTTATGATCAATGATAGCGGGTCAAGTTCAAGAGCTTTATTTATCTCCGATAGCGTTTGGTCGCCGTTTCCTAAATAGTGATAGACCTCTGAAAGCCACTGATAAGCAGACGGATACTTTGGGTCGAGTTCGATCGCTCTCTTTAGCTCTCTCTCAGCACCTTTCAGATCATAATCATAGTTGGTTAGGATCTGACCGAGCGAGGCATGTGCTTCCGCCAAGTTCGGGTCAATTTCGAGGGCTTTCTGTGCCGCCTGTTTTGCCAGCGGCATGTATTCATTTGGCCTGAATGCACCGTAATACGGCATCAATGCCAACGTGTCGGCAAGGCCCGTGTGGGCGAGTGCGTAGTTCGGGTCAGCGGCGATCGCTTGCTGGAAATACTCTCTGGCTTTTTGAAAGTCATCGGTATTTCGTTTGTTCCAATGAAAACGCCCCTTTAGGTAAAGTTGCTGTGCCTCGGAACTCGTCGTGTTGGTTTTGCTTACTCGTTCCTGATCGGTCGCCGTTAATTTCAAACGAAGTTTATCCGAAACGGTTTTGGCGATCTCGCTCTGCAAAGAAACGAGGTCAGATTGTTTGCGGTTGTATTGCTCGCTCCAGATCACATCCTGAGTCTCGGTGTTGACGAGTTCCAGACTCAATTTCAGATCATCACCGCGTTGGGAAACTCTGCCGAGCAAAACGGCCTGCACCTTGAGTTCTTCACCGATCTTCTTTGGCGAAGTCTCTTTACCCTTGTAATAAAAAACCGTGCTTCGGGCTTTTACCGACAGATTAGGAATGTTCGACAAACTGCTGATAAGCGTCTCGGTCATTCCATCGCTCAAATATTCAACGTCGGCATTTCCGCTCTCATTGACGAACGGCATCACCGCGATGGAGTTGATCTGTTTGGCCTGTGTGACGTATCGATAACCAAAGAATCCGCCGAGGACGATGACCGCAAGTGCCACCGGCGCCAGAAGCAGGCGTTTGTCAAAACTCTTGCTTGTTCCAATATCGCCTGTGCCTGTTGGCAAGACCGCCGTTTGGTCGGTCATCTGTATCTGCGCTTGCGTCGGAGCTTCGCCGGGCGCAGCCGTCGAATGCAATATCGCCGTTGCGGGTTCATAAGAGCCCGAGGCCGACGCCGGGCCATAGAGCAACTCGGCTCCGTCATCAAGACAGAACATCATTGTATTGTCGTATTCGCGGCCGCATTCAGGGCATCGTTTCATAGCCTATATACGAAAGGAGTTTTGTTCGGGGAATTATAGCATTGAAACAAAATAAGTCAGCCATATTTTCGATTTGCTGCATCATAATGAAAACTCATCCTTAGCGGTGTGAAACCGGCGTCCAATTGTACGCGTAGAAACTAAAAACACTTGTGCCGGACATCGGCTGATTGTTAAACTAGGGCTACATTTTTAGATCGGAGGAGTGACTATTATGAAACGAGCTATTTTATTTTTCACGGCGATGATGGTGTTTGCTGTTGCCGCGAACGCGCAGAGCATCGCGATCGGCGGGACGATGGAAAATTTTTCGCTGCCCGACGGTACCGGCAAGATGCAGACGCTGGATAGCCTCAAAGGCAAGAACGGTGCGGTCATTATGTTCGTCTCATCGCAATGCCCGGTCGTTAAACTTTACAACGAACGAATGAACGAGATCGCCGCCGATTACGCTGCCAAAGGGATCACCTTTATCG
The DNA here is from genome assembly GCA_016706275.1 of Chloracidobacterium sp. Classification (GTDB taxonomy): domain Bacteria; phylum Acidobacteriota; class Blastocatellia; order Pyrinomonadales; family Pyrinomonadaceae; genus OLB17. The sequence goes on from JADJJY010000001.1 coordinate 531,409, forward strand.
GTATCAATTCGAATGTCACCGAGATCGAAAAAGCCGAGGCAAAACCGGTCGGCTGGGTCAAAGACCATATAGCCGCGACCTATAAATTTACCGTGCTTTTCGACAAGGGTAATGTCTTTGCCGACAAACTCGGTGCGACCACAACACCCGAAGCATTCTTTGTCAACGGCAGCAACGTGCTGATGTATCATGGCGCTATTGACAACGATAAGTCCGGTGCCAATATAACAACACCGTACCTACGGACGGCATTTGATTCGGCTCTGGCTGGTAAGAGGATCGAACGCACATCGGCAAATGCTTTTGGATGTACGATCAAGCGGGTCGAATAATTGAGAAATATGCAGTCACTTTTAAGGCATTTGATAAGAGCGGTGCTAGTCGCCGCTCTTGTTGTCATTGCGCTTCAGGTCAGTAATGCTCAGCCTTCAGGCAAAGGGAAAAAGCCTGTCTGGGACGGGCCAAAGGTCACACAGATCGACATTGACGGGCTCCGCAAATTGCTCAAACCAAACGGCAAGCCTGTGCTCATCAATTTTTGGGCAACGTGGTGTGACCCGTGCCGCGAAGAGTTTCCCGATCTCGTTACGCTAGACGCTGCCTACAAGGGCAAGATCGATTTCTACACCGTCTCGCTCGATGACCTCGCGGATATAAAAACGTACGTTCCAAAGTTTCTCGGAGAGCAGAAAGCAGAGATGCCCGCCTATCTGCTCAAAACACCGGATGATAACGCCGCGATAGCGCTCGTCTCCTCCGAGTGGACCGGCAACCTGCCACTGACCATCCTCCTAAAACCGGACGGCACCACCGCATACCTCCGAAAAGGCATCGTAAAATACGCGACCATTACGGCCGAGATCGATAAGCTCGTCACGCCTGACGCAAAGCCATAAACGACATAATTGGGGAGTTAAATGTTTAGAAACTTAGAGGATTTTCAAATCGCTTGGAGCTACGAAGCCGAGATGACCGGCAAAGCTCTGCTCAATCTTACCGACGAGTCGCTCAACACCAAAGTCACTGAAGATGGCCGGACGCTAGGCTATTTGGGGTGGCACCTGACGCTGACACTGGGCGAAATGCTTGGCAAAGTTGGGCTGACCATTGACGCTCCGGCGGAGGACGCCGAATGTCCCACGAGCGCCGCAGAGATCACCAGGCTGTACGGGATCGCCGGAAAATCCGTCGGCGAAGAGGTCGCCAAAAACTGGACCGCCGAGACCTTGCTGATCGAAGACGATATGTACGGCGAAACGTGGTCACGCGGTATGACGCTGTTTTATCTGATCGCCCATCAAGCTCACCACCGAGGCCAGATGACCGTCCTCATGCGACAGGCAGGCCTGCGCGTTCCCGGTATCTATGGCCCCGCAAAAGAAGAGTGGGCGGCATTCGGCCAAGAGCCTCTGCCGTAAGATCATTGCCCACCAAACACACAAAACACTCGAAAAATGATTCCTCTTTTTTAGGGTCTTTCCGTGTGTATCGTGGGCAAGAGACTGCCTTTTTACAAAGAGTTTATGCCTTCGGATTTGAAATGAACGTCCGAAACGCATAAACTCTTTTGTTTATTTCAAGTGACTTTTTGGCCTCTTATTAACCCATGACCACTATCACCTCAGAGATCGTCCAGCAGCACGGCCTGAAGCCTGACGAATACGAAAAGATCAAGGAATTGATGGGCCGCGAGCCCAATCTGACCGAGCTTGGCGTCTTTAGCGTGATGTGGTCAGAGCATTGCTCGTACAAATCTTCGCGCGTGCATCTCAAACGTCTGCCGGTCACCGGCCAGCGTGTCATCGTCCCGCCGGGTGAGAACGCAGGTGTCGTCGATATCGGCGATGACTGGTGCGTCGCGTTTAAGGTCGAGTCGCACAATCACCCTAGCTTTATCGAACCTTTCCAAGGCGCCGCAACCGGCGTCGGCGGTATCTTGCGTGACGTTTTTACAATGGGTGCAAGGCCGATCGCGGCGATGAACTCTTTGCGATTCGGTCCGCTTGGTGACGCCCAGAATGGCAATCGTAACAAGTCCATCCTCAAAGGCTGCGTCGAAGGCATCGGCCATTACGGCAATTGTTTTGGTGTGCCGACGGTCGGCGGCGAGGTCGTTTTTGATGAGAGCTATTCGCTAAATCCGCTCGTTAACGCCTTTGCACTTGGGCTCGTCCGTAAAGACCAGATCTTTTTTGGAAAAGCGTCGGGCATCGGCAATCCTGTACTTTACGCGGGAGCAAAAACCGGCCGCGACGGTATCCACGGGGCGACTATGGCGTCGGCAGAGTTTGACGACGAAGCTCTCGAAAAACGCCCGACCGTTCAGGTTGGCGACCCTTTCCTCGAAAAACTACTGCTCGAAGCTTGTCTCGAAGCAATGCGTAGCGGCGCGATCAAAGGTATCCAAGACATGGGAGCGGCCGGGCTGACCAGCAGTTCCGTCGAGATGGCCGCACGTGCCGGCACGGGACTCGAGATCGATCTGACGCTCGTGCCGCAGCGTGAGACCGGCATGACCGCCTACGAGATGCTCCTTAGTGAATCGCAGGAGCGGATGCTCATCGTCGCCCGCGAGGGCCGAGAAAAAGAGGTTGTTGAGATCTTTGCGAAATGGGATCTCGATTGCGTTGTTATCGGCAAAGTCGTCGAGGGCGACCGCCTCAAGATAATGCACAACGGCGTCCTTGAGGCTGATCTGCCGGTGCTCGCCCTGACCGACGAAGCTCCGAAATATAACAGGCCGATGGCTGAGCCAAGTTCCAAGTTTCGAGTTCCGAGTTCCGAGTTAGTAAACCCGGAACTCGGAACGATGAACCCGGAACTGGCTTTGAAAGCTTTGCTTTCAAGCCCAAACATTTGCTCAAAACGCTGGGTCTATGAGCAGTACGACACGATGGTCCGCACCAATACAGCCATTTTACCCGGTGCGGACGCGGCGGTTGTTCGTGTTAAGGAAACGCGCCGTGCGATCGCGATGTGCCTTGATGGTAACGGAAAATTTACCACGATCAACGCCTACCAGGGAGCCAAACTCGCCGTTGCCGAAGCCGCACGCAATGTAGTTTGTGTCGGGGCTAAGCCGATTGCGGTCACTAATTGTCTCAACTTTGCCTCACCTGAACGGCCTGAAGTAATGCGATCATTCTCAGACGTGATCGACGGGATGAAAGAGGCTTGTGAGTCATTCGAAACTCCGGTCGTTTCGGGCAACGTATCGTTTTATAACGAAACCGACGGCCGCGGCATCTTGCCGACGCCTGTGATCGGTATGGTCGGCTTGATCGAAGACACGCGAAAACTGGTCACGCACGGCTTTAAAAACGAAGGCGATATCATAGCCGTCCTCGGGACAACGCGCGACGACCTTGCCGCGAGCGAATATGCTCAAACAATAGCCGGGCTCTCGACCGATCAGCTTATCGCAAACGGCATCTGCCCCACGGTTGACCTCGATCAGGAAAAGCACGTGCAGGAAACGCTGCTCAAGCTCATCGACCAATGCCTCATCTCATCTGCCCACGATTGCTCTGACGGAGGCCTTGCCGTTACCATTGCCGAGAGCTGTTTTTCATCGCTCGGTCGGGACGCCATCGGTGCCGAGATCGCCCTCATCGACCGTGAACTTTCGCACGAGGCCGACCTTTTTGGTGAAACGCCGTCACGAATTGTCATCAGCTTTGCCCGCGAAAACGAAGCAAAGATACGCGAACTCGTCGGCGAATGCCCGATGACGGAGCTTGGTTGGGTGACCGGCGATACGCTAAACATCTCGATCAACGGCGAAGCCGTCGTTTCAACCGCAGTTGGCGATCTCGAATCTGCTTGGCGTGACGCCTTAAAGGATCGTCTAGAAAGTTAAGCCCCCAACAATGTCATCCGGCATTTACCTACATATCCCGTTTTGCAAATCGCGCTGCTCGTACTGCGACTTTGCGACCGATGTCTGGCGTAGTAAGGACACCGTCGAGCGGTATGTTGACGCGATCTGTACGGGTATTCGAAATTCGAAATTTGAAATTCGAAATTTGGCGGACACGATATATTTCGGCGGCGGCACACCGTCTTTATTGAATTCTGCACAAGTCGAACAGATCCTGGATAGCATCAATTCAAAATTTGATATCTCAAAAGACGCCGAGATCACTATGGAGATGAATCCTGCGACCGTCACACCGGAAAGTCTCGCCGGATATCGTGCCTTAGGTGTAAATCGTGCCAGTTTTGGCGTGCAAACGTTTGACGACCGTGCTCTTAAATTGCTCGCCCGTGGGCATGACGCAAATGATGCTCGTATGACATTCAAGATGCTGCGCGATGCCGGTTTTGATAATGTCAGCTTTGACCTGATCGCCGGACTGCCCGGTCAGACGCTTGATGTATGGCAGCGCAATCTTGACGAGGCAATCGCGATGTCGCCGGAGCATTTATCGCTGTATCTGCTTGAGATCCATGAGGGCACGCCGCTCGCCGAGCAAGTCCGCAGCAATCGCCAGCCCACACCCGACCCTGAACTTGCCGCTGAGATGTACGAGGTGATGCTAGACCGCCTCATCGCCGCCGGTTACGAGCAATACGAGATCTCAAATTTCAGCAAACCCGGCTATGAGTCACGCCACAACACAAAATACTGGACACTCGACCCGGTCTTCGGCTTTGGAGTTTCGGCACACTCGTTTGACGGCCGTGAGCGGTACGCAAATGAGCGGGACACGGCAAAATATGTCGAGCTGATCGAAACACAAACATCAGCGGAAATAATCCGCGAGGCTATCGACATCGCTTCTGAGTATGTTTTTCTTGGGCTTAGGCTTGAAGGCGGTATTGACCTTAGGCAATACACGGAGCGGTTTGGCGAAGATCTGATAGCAAAATATCGCGACGAGATAGAACGTCTGCGAGACAGTGGTCTGATCGATATCAACGTCAATCGAATAAAGCTCACCCGCAAGGGCAAGCTTTATTCGAACGAGGTTTTTGCCGTGTTTGTTTAGTTGATCCGAGTGATCCGATTTTCCGTGCCCGGAGCGATCGTCGAGTTTGGCTCCGAGCGGATCGCTTTTTCGAAAACATCCGAATCCTTTGGTGCGGTTGCCGCGTCAGTCAGGATCTTGCCCTCTTTCAGCATCGTGTAGCCGTCGCCGCCGCGTGACACTAGAAAATCTGACGTGGCGATCGTATAGTTGGTTGACTCGACCACTCTCTTACCCGAAACAAATGCCTCGACGACACGCTTGCCGGCAGGTTTTCGGGGGTCATAGCTAAATGTCAGGCCGCTGATCTGCGGGAATCTGCCCGGCTCGTTATCTTCGCCGGGGCCGCTGCGAGCGACACCATGTTCGATGATCTGCATTAGCAGCTTGCCCGAAACCTCAACCTTTACGATCGGATTGTTAAATGGCAGTATCGACAGCACATCGCGCTTTGTCAGCGGGCCGGGCTCGTAGGTCATATCGGCACGGATCGAACCGCCGTTCACAAAGCCGATATCGGCGTTAACCGCGTTGCGGTAAGAGTCAGCGATAAAATTACCAATATTGGTTTCCTTTTGCCGGTTTGACTGCGACAGTGCATCGAGTTGGACGGATGTCGCCCCAACCTTCACCGCAAGCTTTTCTAGCAGCGGTTTGTACTTTTCATAGACCGGAGCAAATTCCGGTGCGTCGGCGATCTTGTCCGTGACGGGTACGATCTCCCAATCGAGTCCGACAAACTGCTTTGTCGCCGCGTCAAATGTCAGGTTAAATTTGCCCATCTCACGAGCATCGGCCGTCATCTTGAATATCGGCGTGCGATTAGCGGATGATTGTAGCAGCGTGTGCTCGTGGCCGCCGAGGATCAGGTCGATGTCGGCACATTTTGCAAGCTGTTTGTCCTGTGCCATCGACAGATGCGTAAGCGCAATGACGGCGTTGACCTTACCCTTTTTTCGCATATCTTTGACGATCTTTTTTGCCGTTGAGCAAAAATCGGCGACGGTCAGAGTATCGTCCATTGACGATGTTTGCTTGGTCTCGGGCAACAGCAGCCCGATAAAGCCGATCTTTACACCGCCAAACTCTTTCGCTACATACGGCGGAGTATTGGCAAAGATCTTGCCCGTTTTGACCTCGAGCACATTGGCTCCGAGCCACGTAAATTTCGACTCTTTCATCCGGTCGAGCAGCTCTTGGGTTTTGATGTCGAATTCGTGATTTCCAAAAACTGCTAGATCAATGCCAAGCGCATTCCACGCGTCGATCATCTGCGCGCCCTTGTAGGTTCGCGTTTCGACAGACGGCGAGAGTGTGTCGCCGCCGAGCGTGAAAATTGTATTCGGATTTTTCGCGAGCTCCGCTTTCTTGAGCGTCAGCAGCCGTGCAAGTCCGCCGCGCGTTCCGCCATCGACCGGGGCAAACTGATAGACGTCGTTGACGTGCAAAATCGTGACGCGGATGTTCTGGCCAAACGCCGTAGCCGACAATAACAGGATAAAAGCTATCGATAAATACCGTTTCATATCTTCAGGTGCGTCCTTGCTTCCCAGATCTCCGGGAAAAATTTCTTGCTAAGTGTTGTCATCAGATAACCGACGCCATCGCTGCCGCCGGTGCCGCGTTTCATGCCGAGCATCCGCTCGACCATCAGGATGTGGTTGTATCGCCAAGAGATGATCTGCTCGTCATGCTCGATCAGCAGATCCTGCATATTGTAAAGCTCAGCGTGTTTTTCAGGGTGCGAGAGTATCTCGACCGTAGCCGCGACACGATCTTCATCCGTCTCAACCGAAAATCCCCCGCGCGCCACGAGAGCCCAAAATGAATCGGCAAGCGACGGCTCATTAAAACGCCGCGTCAGCCGTTCGTACGCAAATTCGTCTTGTTTGAAAGTCGCGAGGATCTTTTCATCTTTGGCACCCGATGCAAACTCAAGCTCGCGAAACTGCATCGACTGAAAACCGCTGGCCGGATTGAGTTTGTCGCGAAACTCCAAAAAGCCGATCGGGGCCATAGATTCGAGTATGTGTATTTGCGTGACCAGTATCCGCTCGATCGACACGACGCCGCGCAGGGCGTGGTTAGCCCGGAACATCCTCCCCTCGTCGAGCCATTTTATCGTCGCATCCAGCTCGTGCAGGATCTGTTTGAACCACAGCTCATAGGTCTGATGGATGATGATAAAGAGCAGTTCGTCGTGGCTGACCGGGTCAGATAGCGGCCGCTGCAGCTTGAGCAGATCGGGAACCTTGAGATATTCGTTGTAAGAAAGCAGGCTGTCCTGGCCGTATTCCGATGCCATAATTTTTGATCCAACTGGCAGAAAATATGGCTTTATCTTCGGTTATTACGGTATTTATGTCAATTTTCAGCTAATTTTGCCGATTTGCCCAAAAATGTCTTGACACGACCCCAATATTTGGTTAAATTTCCTTTCGTCTATCAAACACAATTTAAATAAGGCTGAGGATCTTGTAGTTTAAGGTCAACCTAACTTTTGGTTAGATTTAGTGCGACATAGATTTTTCGACTGCACACGTTTGCCGGCGTTTTATATGACGGCAACGGTAGTAGTTTTATTTTCTGTCCGCCATCGCGGATAAGAATTTTGTTTGGAAGTTTCAGGAGGAATACAACAAGTGATGTCAAAAGCTATCGGCAAGGTCAAATGGTTTAATAACGCCAAGGGCTACGGATTTATCGAGCAGCCCGGCGAACAGGATATTTTCGTGCACTACAGCGCGATCAGTGGTGACGGCTATAAGACCTTGATCCAGGGGGACGAAGTAGAATTTGAGGTAACAAACGGCCCCAAAGGCCCGCAGGCAGAAAACGTCGCAAAAGTTGCTTGAGACTTAAATGTCTGATCTAAATAAAAAGCGAACGCCGTTACGGTGTTCGCTTTTTTTCGTTACATCATCTCTTCGCCCTTGGCTTTTAGCGTTCGCCGCCATAGCTCGCGGTATGAGGTAAAGCGGGCGACCAGCATGTTGAATTGGTAGCGCTGTGAGTAGGACAAATTTCGGTTGTCGGCGATCCGCTTGATATTTGAATCGAGCCGGGCACGAGCCTCGAGCGGCGGCCGCTTAGTCGCGCCGTTAAAATAGATATCAAAATCGATCTTTAGCTTACGGATGTCGTCCTCTAGACGCGATAGCTGTTGGTCGATATCAGCGGTATCGTCCTGTTTCGAACGTATATCTCTGTATAATTTATTGCCAATTAGTGCCATTGTTTAAATTACCTCAGGCGGGAAGACGGGCAGAACAGCCCTTACTTTAAAGAAATCTATAAAGCGGCACGATTTCCAAAGATTTTATGGCTTGGCAAGGCCTCTAATTATTTCGCTCAGCAAAATCCTGCATAAAATCGACCAAAGCGGTGACGCCTTCGCGTGGGAACGCATTATAGATAGACGCGCGGATGCCGCCGACTGAGCGGTGCCCTTTTAGACCGTCGAGTCCGGCGGCGGTCGCTTCTGTGCAGAATTGTTTTTCGAGATCTTCGGACGGCAAACGAAATGTAACGTTCATTAGTGACCTTGCTGGTCGTCGCGCGTGGCCCGTGTAATAACCGTCGCTGGCGTCGATCGCGTCGTAGAGAATAGCCGCCTTTTCCTTATTTTTGGCCTCCATCGCTGTCACGCCACCTTGTTCGCGGAGCCATTCACAAACGAGGCTGATCAGATAGATGCCCCATGTGTTCGGTGTGTTCAGCATCGAGTTGTTCTCGGCGAGCAGCCGGTAATCGAGCATCGAATGTTGGTTTTCCGGAACGTGGGCGACCATATCGTCGCGGATTATCACAAGCGTGACGCCGCTCGGGCCGATATTTTTTTGAGCACCGGCGTAGATCAAACCGTGTTCGCGGATGTTGATGGGTTTCGAAAGGATGTTTGATGAGGCATCGCAAACGACGGGCACGCCGCCTCCGTCCAGATCGTATTTGAACTCAACACCCTCGATCGTCTCGTTAGATGTGTAATGGACATACTTGGCTTCCTTGGTAAAACGCAACTCGTCCTGGGTTGGTACAGAATTAAATCCGTGTTCGGCCGTCGTAAAAATGACATTAGTATTGCCGCATCGCTTTGCTTCTTTTAGAGCCTTTTTGCCCCAAGCACCGGTGATGACGTAGTCAGCAGTTTCATCTTTGCCAAGGAAGTTCATCGGGATCATCGAAAACTGCAGCGTAGCACCACCCTGCAAAAATAAGATGCGGTAATTGTCCGGTACCGACAACAGGTCTCGAATGCCCTGTTCGGCGGCTGCAAGTATTGCCTCAAATGGCTTTGAGCGATGGCTTATCTCCATCACGCTCATACCGATACCGCCGAGCGAGAGCAGCTCTTCGCGGGCCTTTTCGAGCACAGGAATGGGCAGGATCGCCGGCCCGGCACTAAAATTGTAGATCTTGTTTGTCATCATATCTCCGAAACAAATTGAGCAAAATCGAAAGGTTAAGATATCACACAGGCGTCGGTTTTTGAATTTTGTCGATTTAGCGGCAACATCATCAAATATTGTCGAATTTTCTCGCCAATTGCGTTAGAATAAGAAAAATAACGAACTCCTTTTAGTCGTATGGCATCATATCTGTGCCATTAAGGCTGTTCGGAAGTTTCTCGGAGGAATCTAATGTCGCGAAAGTTTTATTTTTCATTTCTTGTAGCCGCTGCGGTTTTTATGGCCGGTCATTTGGTGATTTTTGCTCAGGATTCACCGGTTGCCGGTACTGTCGAGTTAAAAAAGGCTGATGGAACCATTGAGCCGGTTGCTGGTGCTCTGATCGAGGTTTATCGAACCGATATCAAAGGAGGTTTTCCGTCCGCAACGACGGACTCCAAAGGGCAATTTCGATTTGCCGCAATGCCATACAACGGCGTATATACCTTTGCTGTGAGCGCACCAAACTGTGCCCCGAGTGTATTTCCAAACGTGAAGTCGGGACAGGAAAAGCTCTTGATAGTCCTTAGCCCGGGCAATGGTAAGAAATTTAGTGAATCGGAGGCTCGCAGCTTTAAACCAGCGAAAACGGGTGAAGGATCAGGTGAGCTGACTGAGGAAGAAAAGAAAGCCAAAGCGGACTTTGATAAGAAAGCCGCTGAGATAGAGGCAAAGAATGCGAAAGCAACGAAAACCAACGAGATCATTACAGCGGCGGCGAAAGACGCAAAAGACGCCTTTGATGCTAAGAATTATGACCTTGCCATCGCAAAATACGAAGAAGGTATTGCGGCTGACCCTGAGTTTGTCGGAAGTGCACCCGTTTTCAATAATAACCGCTCGATATCGTTGAGAATCAGAGCGGTAGATACACGTAATACGGCTATTAAACTGACCGATGCCACCGAGAAATTTGCCGCACTAGAGAAAGCGAAGAAAGATCTGGCGGATTCGGCTGCCGGCTTTTTGAGGGCCTGGAATATTCTTAACAATGCGCCGGCGACCGACATTGTTGACCGTACAAACTACGAAGCGACAAAGACTGCCGCACTGGTTGGTGCCCAAGAAACATTTCGCATGGCCGTGTTAACCGAGCAGGTTGATCCATCGGTGATCGAAGCAGCTAAGGTTTTGACCCCCGCCTACGTCGCAGTCGAACCAGACGCAACAAAGAAAGCTACAGCAAAGCTGATATTTGCTGACTTATACCGCGTCGCAGGCGATTCTGAAAATGCCATAGCGTCTTACAAGGCGATCCTTGAAACTTCGCCGGAAAATGTTGATGCTCTTGTCGGCCTAGGCCTGAGCCTGGTCAACTATGGCTACATTAAGGATGACAAAGTGATGCTGCAGGAAGCAGCAAATTACCTGCAAAAGTTTGTTAGCCTAGCGCCTGATTCGCATAAGTTCAAGGCAAATGCCGCTGAGGCGATCACCACGCTAAAAACATTGTCAAACGTGGCACCGCAAAAAGTTCAGTCAGGTGGCAAGAAAAAGCCGTAAACTTTTCTGAAATGACTTATTTGAGCCGTGCCTGTTAAAATGGGCACGGCTTTTTTATATGTCGATAGCTATCCGAAAAACTAACGAAAACGACCTGGCTGCGGTCGTCGATCTGATGCGGAGCTTTGCCGAGTACGAAAACCTTATCGAATACTGTACGGTGACGACCGAAAGGCTCTATCGCGCAATGTTTAGCGACGAAGCATTTGTCGAGGGGTTGATCGCATTTGACGATGAAACTCCCATCGCTTACGCTCTCTTTCATCCAAATTTCTCTAGCTTTCGTGGTGAGATGGGGCTTTATCTTGAGGATATTTATGTCTTGGCAGAGTATCGTCGGCATAAGCTCGGGCTGCAGTTGTTGCGTAGAATTGCCTCTATCGCAAAACAGCGTGGTCTCGAACGCATCGATTTTCTCGTCCTCGATTGGAACACGCCGGCGGTTAACTTTTATCTCAAACACGGTGCCGAGAGGTATGACGGCGAGAGCCATTTCAAATTTGCGGGTGATGCATTTGAACTCCTCGCCGCCTGACCTTTTAGTTCATCCGGTCATGTTTTTGTCACAACATCGCCGCGTGCGGTGTATTTCTCATGTAAAGCACATCCTAAGCAAGTTATTTTCTGGAGGTTTTTTGTAATGAGAAGTAGTTTGGCGAGAGCCGCCCTAACCCTTTCGGGCCTGTTATTTATTATCGTCGTGATAGGCAATGTGGTCATCGTTGCCCAAGACGCGGTGACCGGCACCTGGAAGGCCGATGTCCGCAGTGAAAAAGATGATAAGGAAAATGTCGGAAAGATCTATCTTTCCTTTACCCGCCGCACGGAGAATAGCCGCAATCAAAACGGGTCAACCTTTGCCTACGGCGACCTACAGGGACTGAGCCGTGAGCAGGCGATGCAGGACGGCAAGGTCAATTTTCGACTCGTGCGCGAAGCCGGGACCATCGACTGCGAAGGCACGTTTGCGGGCGGCCGCGGAACCGGCACATTTCGGTTCACGCCTGATCAGTCATTTATCGGTGCAATGCGTGCCAAAGGTTTTGATTTTGAAAAAGAAACAGGTAAACAAGGCAATGACGATGATGTCTCGACACGCATGATGTCCGCCGCATTTGTAAACGTTACTACCGCTCTGGCCGACGATCTGCTGTCCGCAAATTTCGGCAAGCTGGACGTTGAGGACCTCTTCAAAGCCGCGATATTTAAGGTCGATTCTAAATTTATGGTCGAGATGAAGAACTCGGGGTTTCCTGATCTTAAATTCGAAGACCTGGTCAAAGCACGTATTTTTAAGATCGATGCGGAATACGTCAAGCAGGTTCACGAGATGGGTTTTAGCGACCACGGATTTGAGGGGCTGGTAAAGTTTCGAATCTTTAAGGTGACGCCAGAATATCTAAATGAGCTCAAAGCCGCCGGCCTGTCAAAAATGGATAGCGAAGACATCGTAAAATGCCGTATTTTTAAGATCGATCCCGAATTTGTCCGTAAGGCCAGAGCGACCGATCCCAACGTGACTATCGAAGATCTCGTTAAAATGAAGATCGGTGTTTATCGACACAAGGATAAGGATTCATACTAATACCCCTCGTTCTGATCTTTGTTGAAAAAGAAGCTCTCTTTCAGGGCTTCTTTTTCATTTGCCCTGACGTCGAGTCACAATATGCAGTGAAATATAGGGCACGAGGTTAAATAGCAATACGCCGATCTTATATATCGCCATTCCTAAATAGTTGTACGAATCGAACTGTTCGGCCGACAACTTAAACCATCGTTGGTGGATGCCCATTAGCTGATCATGTGCCGCGATGAACACGGCAAACCAGATGATGAGAATTGCGTAATTTATGACCAGGCTCCACGCGAGCATCTTTCGACATGTTGCAAGATCCATATTCCCTCCGGTTTCCATTTATTCAAACTGCTTCTTAAATTCCTCAAACGTCTCTTTCAATGTCGCAACCTCACCGCGTAACGCCGTGACCTCTTCCTCGAGTTTTACGATACGCTCTTCGTCAACACTGCCGCGTCTTGGGGCAGACGCGACAGCGGCGGCAAATGATTCGACATCGATCGGGCCGGACATCAGGTGCATAAAACGAGCTTCTTTTTGGCCGGGCTGGATGGGGAGCTTGACGATGAGCGGATCTTCGCGGCGGGCTAGGCCGTCGAGCGTTTCCTGTATCTCGCCGAGGCCTGAAAAGTTATGCAGCCGCTCGGTCCTCGTCCTCAGCTCGCCAAGCGTCTGTGCCCCACGTAACAGCATCACTGCGACCACTGCGACCTCAGACGGCTCAAGCTCATACACCGACGGCAGCATGTGCTTATATTTCGGCACACGACTCGTGCTGCCGTAAAAGACATAGACCAGATTGCGGTCGCGTAGGATCTCGATCGCCGTATTAACAATTCCCTCGTCGTAAGAGACGACGGGTTCGCGGTTATTCTTTTGATTACAGGCATTGACGAGTGCGTTTAGCGTCAGCGGATAATATTCGGGCGTCGTCAACTGTTTTTCGACCAGCGAGCCTAAGATTCGGGCCTCAGTTTCATTTAGTATTTCAGGCATAGATATCGATACGGTTTTCCCGTTTATCTATAGTAATTTACAATCAAGAGCGTGGATATACTAATTGCACGCACGGGACAGCAGATCGATGAGGCTTTTGAGCGTTTGTCGTCTTCGGTCCGGCTTGGCTGCGACACCGAAACGTCAGGCTTGAGCGCACGTCACGGGCGTCTTTTTTCAGTGCAATTTTCTGACGGTGAATTTAACGTCCTCATCCCTATTAGTGAAGGCGTGCCGCTCGGCCTTCTCGAAAATATCCTAACCGACCCCGGTATCACAAAGATCTTTCACAACGCCAAATTTGATCTCGATTTCCTCGGTGAGAACGGCTACAGTGTCGCTAACGTTTTTGACACGATGATCGCCGAAAAAGTCCTGACACGCGGAGCGGGGCAATCGGCTTCGCTAGCCGAGACGCTGTACCGCTACTTTGCCGTCGATCTCGACAAATCACAGCGTGCAAAATTTTCACGAAAATGGGACGGCATCTGGACCGAAGAGCTGGTCGATTACGCACTGTCGGATGTAATCCATCTGCCAAAACTAATGGACGAGCAAAATGCGTGGCTGGAAAAGCTGGGATTAACCGGTGAGTTTGAAGCCCAAATACAAAAGATATTTGCCCGCTAAACACGCTAAATATACGAAAAACGGAAATAGAATCTCGTTTTTAGCGTCCTTTTGCGTATTTCGCGGACAAAATTCTCTTACCACCTATGGTACGCCGGATGGCCTTCTTTGACTGCTACAAACGTCCCGCGGCAAGTCGCACAGACCTTATCGTTTACGATCAGCTCGGCTTCGACGGTTGCTCGATCTTCGGTTGATTCGACGACTCGCGCTTTCAAATGGATCGGAGCGTCGACAGGCGTCGGGCGTTTGAGTTTAACGTGAAAATCAGCGGTGACGGTACAGTCCGGCTCGGTTTTGCCATCGCGTTTCATTAGAAAGTAAGTGGCGGTCCAGTTTGAATGGCAATCGAGCAAGGCACCGATGATGCCGCCATTGAGCATACCGGGAAACGCCTGATGTTCGGGGCTCGCGTGCCATACCGCGACCACCTCGTCCCCTTCGGCAAAACTCGCGATCTTCAATCCCTTATCATTTGCCGGCCCGCACCCAAAACAGATGCTCGCGGGCGAATATTCTTGCTGTAACGACTTCGGCTCTTCCATAACTACATTTTACTACTTTTGCCGACAGAAAATTAACCGCGAACTGTGTCCAGTCGCGTTTGCCCAAAAGCACAAAAATAGCGTAAATTATCGAACAGTTTACTCAAACACAAAACCTATGCTTTCGATACTCGCTCTTGCTGTTATTGCCTGGCTCGTATTTGGCTATTTTGCCTACGGACGTTGGGTAGCGCGACAGTTCAAACTCGACAACACTCGCGAAACTCCTGCGAATACCGTAAACGACGGCGAAGATTTTGTGCCGACGCAACCATTTTACCTATTCGGCCAGCATTTCTCGGCGATTGCGGCTGCCGGGCCGATCGCGGGGCCGATCATCGCGTGTTTGGCGTTTGGCTGGCTGCCGTGCCTGCTTTGGATCGCTCTTGGCGTGGTGCTGATCGGTGCGGTGCATGATTTTGCGGCTCTGACGTCATCGGTCAGACACGGAGCACAATCTATCGCCGAGATCACACGCGACAAACTCGGCGGTAAAGCGGGCCGTGCATTGATGGCGTTCATCTGGATCGCACTCGTTTATGTCGCGGTCGCATTTACCGACATTACGGCCGGAACATTTGTCGCCGGTGACGAATCGCTCGTCGGCGAAACGACCTTTAATCCGGGCGGAGCCGTTGCAATGGCGAGCGTGCTCTATCTTGGCCTATCTATCGTGCTCGGGCTAGTCGAACGCTATCTAAAACCACCACTCTGGCTCGCAACGATGATCTTCGTACCTGCGACATTTGCTCTCTCGTACGTCGGCACGATGATGTCGCACGTTTTAATATTTAGCCATCAAACGTGGGCCGTTCTTATCATTTTGTATTGCATCGTGGCTTCGCTGCTGCCTGTTTGGGCTCTGCTGCAGCCGCGGGGCTACCTCGGCGGGTTTGTGTTGTACGCCGCGATCCTCGTAGGCGTTATCGGCATTTTTTTTGGCGGTTACGAGATTCAACAGCCCGCGTTCAAATCGTTTGACATCGGCGGCATGACGGGAATGTTGTTTCCTTTTCTCTTTGTAACCATAGCGTGCGGAGCGTGTTCAGGCTTTCACGGACTCGTCTGTTCGGGCACGACATCAAAGCAGATCGACAAGGAAACTCACACCCATCCGATCGGTTACGGAGCGATGCTTGCCGAAGGGTTTGTCGCATTTATCGCGCTAGTCACGGTTATGATCGCGTTCGGGGATTCGCTCGTCGGCCCTGACGGCAAAAATCTGCCGGCGGGAAAGATCTACGGTAACGGCATTGGTAATTTTCTTTCGCTTATTATCGGCAAAGAAAATCTAAAATTCGCGATCACGTTTGGAGCGATGGCGTTCTCGACATTTGTTTTCGACACGCTCGATGTCACGATGCGGCTTGGGCGATATCTCGTACAGGAACTGATCGGCATTCCCGGCAAGCTTGGCGCCGTCATAGGCACGCTGGTTACGGTCGCTCTGCCGCTTGCACTCATCTTTCTCGCAAAGCCCGGCAGTTACGTTGAATTTTGGACACTCTTTGGTGCGTCGAACCAACTCTTGGCGGCTCTTACACTGCTATCCATAACTGTATGGCTCTACAAAGCACGCAAACGAATTGCGTTTACGTTGCTGCCAATGCTGTTCGTCCTGGCGATAACATTGTGGGCATTGGCAATGATGGTCTATGGCAACCTGCAAGCGACGACAGGCTTTGACATCAAACTGATAAACGGCGTTCTCTCGATCGTCCTGATCGGACTCGCAATATTTTTGGTTATTACAGGACTCCTCAAACTGCGTCGCGATGACGACGAGGTCGAGGGAGCACAAACTGCGGAGGTATTTTAGATGAAACTCACCAGATCATTCAGTTCTTTGGTTGCAACATTTTTTGTCTTAATGGCAATTGTGCTCGGTTGCAGTAGTTCCGGTGCAGATTGTGTCGGAACGGTAACCTACGAAGGTAAAACTTTCGAGGGCAAGGACAAGACCGCCGAACAGGCCAAACTCAACGCCTGTAACCATTACTGCCGAGAGGCGGATCCGCAATATGATGCGATGTACCGCATCTGGCTAGATTCGCCAAAGGGCAAAGCGGCCGGTTCGCCGTCAAAGCAGGAGGCGATATTTAAGGACAAAGACCTGCTGACATACGTCACCGAAACTTGTGCGAAGAAATGCGCCTCGACGATGAACCCTCAGGCTCAGTGTAAGTAGTCCTTATTTGAACGGTACCTTGTCGAGCGTCTTTGTGGTGTGATCGGTGACGCTCATTACGGGTTCGCGAAACTCTTCGAGTTGTGCGGTGGTTAGCGGCCGCAGTTGATGTGGTTCAGGGTCGTTGGCCTGGGAATTCAATTTGAGACGGGCGTCGATCAGCTTTGGCACCTGACGGGCAAGCATAAAGCAGATGCCAAATATCGCTCCCAAATAGGCTATAACGATCGTCGTGACTACTTCGGTCTTTACGTCGTTGCCCAACAATACGGCTACCAGCCCGACCAAAATACCGAGCCCAAACATCACGACCAAAAATAGGGTCGTCAGGATATTGTCGAGCATCTTGCCCGGCGTCCCATCTTTGTCGATCTCTTCGGCCTTAGAGAGACGCTCACCGCAATCTTTGCAGTATTTGAGCGACTTGTTTACGACCTTTCCGCAGTTTGGGCAATGCATTGATTAACTTCCAACAAGTTTTGTATCGATCTTTTCTTCGAGCCAGTTTGTCAGGCTGTCAAGCGTCTCGATATGAACGGGCCGTCCTTTCCACGCTTTGAACGCCCAGACAAAAAGCATGATAGTCGTCACGACCTGAAAGATAAAATTACCCACGTCAGCAACATTAGTAGCGTTGCCGACGATACCCAAGACGGTGCTAACGATCAAAATACCGATATGGGCCGCTAGGCCTTGGGCGGCGTGAAATCGCACCTTGGTCTCGCTTTTTGGCATTAAAAATAGCAGCACGACGCCCGCGATCAGCCCGATGAACCACGGCAGATACGGCAAAGCGGTGACGATATTTTCGGGCAGGCCGATCTTTTCGATCTTGCGGCTGGTGGTCTGGGCGACGTTTGAAATACCTGCCGGCTGATATTGTACCGGTACATATTGTCCGTTGTACGGTGCCGAATATGTAGGAAAATCCTGATTGGCAAACCTCCGCGTCTGCTCCTCGGTCGGGGCAGTCTGCGGAAACGTTTGCGTCGGGGCACCGGTCTTTTCAAAAACCTGTGTCGCCCCGGCCTTGTCCGGAAACTCGGGATCGAGCGGATTTGTATCGTACTTATTAGCCATCGTTCTGGTAATTTTACGACGTTGTAGCCAGATTAGTTCGCGATTTTTATACTGAGTTCGTTTAGCTGCGAGGTATCAACCTCTCCCGGCGAATCCATCATTAGGTCTTGTGCAGACGCGGTTTTGGGGAACGCCATAACATCGCGGATATTCTCGGTTCCGCAGAGGATCATACAGGTTCGTTCGATACCTGCGGCAAAACCGCCGTGCGGCGGTGTGCCGTACTCCAGTGCATCGAGGAAAAATCCAAACCGCTCGCGTGCCATTTCGGACGATAGCCCGAGCGCCTTGAAATTCAACGCTTGGATATCTTTCTGATGAATACGGATCGAGCCGCCGGCACATTCGTAGCCGTTGATAACGGCGTCGTAGGCTTTGGCACGCACCTGTCCGAGCAGGTGATGCTGCGACGGATCATTGACCGCTGTTTTGAATAGTTCGAGATCCTCGTCCATCGGCGACGTGAACGGGTGGTGAGCCGCAACGTAGGTGTCGCTCTCTTCGTCGTGCTCGAACATCGGAAATTCGGTAACGATCAGACAGGCATATTTAGTGCGGTCGATGAGATTCTCGCGTCGGGCTATCTCATTGCGAAGAGCTCCCAGCGAAGCCGCGACAACGGACTTGCGTCCGGCAACGATAAGTACAATGTCGCCAGCTTCGGCGGCTGAGGCCGAGACAAGTTCTGCGATCTTTTTCTCGCCAAGCACTTTTAACAGCGACGATGTCGTCTCATCACCGACCTTGATCCACGCCAAGGCTCCCGCACCATAGCGTTTTACATACTCCTGCAGATCGTCGGTCTGTTTTCGCGAATAGTCGGCCTTGCCTTTTGCGACTATACATTTGATCTCGCCGCCGCCGCTGAGCGTGTCGGCGAACGGGGCAAAATCCGTGTCACGCAAATTGTCGCTTAGATCCTGCAATTCCATTTCAAAACGCAGATCGGGCTTGTCCGAACCGTAGCGACGCATCGCCTCAGCGTGCGTCAGACGCGGCCATTCGGCGGGTAATTCGACATCGATCAGCCGCAGCACGTGGTTAAACATCCCCTGTATCTCGCGATAAATGGTCTCGCGATTTGGGAACGACATCTCCATATCGAGCTGCGTAAATTCGGGCTGGCGGTCAGCCCTGAGGTCTTCGTCACGAAAACAGCGGGCGATCTGATAATACTTGTCAAAGCCGGAGATCATCGTCAGTTGCTTGAGGATCTGCGGAGATTGCGGCAGTGCAAAAAATTTACCCGAATGGATACGCGAAGGCACGATAAAATCGCGTGCGCCTTCGGGTGTAGATTTGAGCAGGATCGGCGTCTCGATCTCGATAAAATCGCGCTTGTCAAAATACTCGCGTATCGCCGCGACAGCCTTTGCCCGCATACGGATATTGTGCTGCAATTGCGGCCGACGGAGGTCGAGATAGCGGTATTTCAACCGCGTCGATTCATCCGCCAGGTTTTCCGACCCGGCAACCTCGAGTTGAAACGGCGGCACCTTAGCGTCATTGAGTATCAATATTTCCGAAGCATGCACCTCGATACCGCCGGTCGCGAGCTTGGCGTTGTGCGTGCCCTCGCGCTCGACAACCTCACCTTTTACCGCAATGACAAACTCACCCCGCAGCCCCTTGGCCTTAGCATGTGCCTCGCCCTTGTCCTCTTCGCTCAGCACGACCTGCGTCACGCCTTCGCGGTCGCGGAGGTCGATAAAGGTCAGCACGCCAAAATCACGCTTTTTCGCGACCCAGCCCATCAGCACGACCTGCTGGCCCACATGCGTCTCGCGCAGTTCGCCACAGGTATGCGTTCTCTCTAAATTTCCTAAAACATCTAACATATAAAAATAAAAAACGCCTTTCGATTTGTGACAAACGAAAGGCGGAGCGTCAACTAATTAACACTCTCGCCTACGTATTATTATTGTCGTCAAAACGAATTGCGTTCATCACCATCGAAACTGAATCATACAGGACGTAGCAACTTTAGACAAAGTCCTAATACGTCCAATCGAGGGTGATCATATAGATTAGCCCACCTAGGGAGAGCAAGCCTCCAAATATCAGCACTTTCCAGCGCATATCGCTCTTAAAAACGAGAGCGATACCTAAGAAAAACAGGCTGATCGCGAATACCACGTTACAAAGGTCAAATTTATCACTGACCTCGTTCGCATAGTTGCCTTCTTTGAAAGTTTTCTCGGCCTGAGCATTCAATTCCTCGGCCTTTGCGAGCATCTCTTTTTGATACGTTTCGTTGCCGACGAGGTCGAGATTCTTGGCTTTGTCCAATATCTCCCCCTGAAGTGCCGCAGATTTTTCTTCGTCTTCACCCTCGTCGCGTTTGGCCTCAGGCGGCAGTTGCAGTGCCTTGTAACCCGGATCGCTCAATTGACGAGTGTAAAGGTACGTTGCTATCAGATCGCTCTTCGGATCCTCCAGACTGATCAACTGATATGCGGTAATGTCGATCTGTGCGTCTTTCGACATTTCAACTGTCGCCTTTGCACGTTCGGCTGCCGACGCCGTAGCCTGCGTATTCGCCATGCCGTAATTCTCAGCTTGTTTGCCGTCCCAAAGACCGGCCTGAAAGCTGGAAAGTGCGGTCAAAATTGCCGTTATGCCGAGAAATACGGCCGCCAGAAACTCAAATTTATCGGTTTTTGCCGTTTCAGACATACTCATCTCCTAAAAATTAAATTGTTTGAATTAAAAGTAGAACCGAGCAAAATAGTAAAGTATCGGAGCCCCGAAAAGCAAACTATCGAGCCGGTCGAGAAAGCCCCCGTGTCCGGGCAGGATGGACGCGGCGTCTTTTGCTCCGCTCCCTCGTTTCATAGCGCTTTCAGCCAGATCGCCTAGGACGCCGACGATCGCGAGAGCCATCGCAAGCGGTATCGAGCATTTGAATGGCAGCTCAGGAAAGAACCACCACGTCGCGAGTGCTGCAAACGCAGCGGCCGAAACGAGCCCGCCGATTAGCCCCTCGACAGTCTTGCCGGGCGAGATCGCAGGTGCGAGTTTGTGCTTACCAAACGCTCGTCCGGCAAAATACGCCCCGATGTCGGAGGCAAAAATGACTAAGAAAAAATACGCGAGCAGATGGGTCGATAGGCCAGGGATGTTCTCAAAACCCGTCCGGATCGATACTAAAAACCCGCCCATGAACGCGACATAGACCACGCCTAACATCGTCACGCCGATGCCCGTCAGCATTTTGGAAAAATCAGCCTTAAACCGAAAGGTCTGTGATATCAGCAGGACGATGGCGAAACCCGCAAGCGTCGCGAGCAGTAGATCAGGAGCCTTAGCCGGAGCGTCAAAGACAAATCCGACAAATAAAGCCGCCGCACCGAGATAACCGATCGCCGCGTCGGCCTTGAGCTCAAGTTTTTTTGTCAGCGAATAGAATTCGAACAGCCCCGCCGCGAGTGCAAGTGCCGCAATGCCGACAAATATCCACACCGCTTGCGGCCACCATAGCGGTAGTATGATCGATGCGATGATGACCGGTAGGGCGATGAGGGCTGTCAGAATGCGTGTTTTCATTTCTTGATACCGCCGTAACGACGGTCGCGTTTTTGGTAATCGATGATCGCTTCGAAAATTTGCGGCCGGCGAAAATCAGGAAACAGCACCGGCGTCACATAGATCTCGCTGTATGCGAGTTGCCACAGCAAAAAGTTTGAGATACGAAATTCGCCGCTTGTGCGGATCATCAGATCGACCTCGGGCAGACCATTTGTATAGAGGTTTTGCTCTATAGTTTCCTCAGATATTTCGCCTTTTTCTGCGGCCTTCTTCGCAGCTTCTACTATCTCAGCCCGCCCGCCGTAATTAAGCGCCACGCTCAACACCATTCCGGTATTTTCTCTTGTAAACGCTGTTGCCGCCGCGAGCTCTGCCTGCACGTCGGGAGCGAGTCCGTGAAGATCACCGATCGCCTGAAACCGGATATTGTTATTATGCAGAGTTTTCAACTCACGTTTGAGAACCCGCTTGAGCATCGACATCAGTCCGCTGACCTCGGTTTTCGGACGTTTCCAATTCTCCGTCGAAAACGCGTAGAGCGTGATCGCCTTGACCTCCATCCGGGCACAGGTGTCGATGATCGCCCTTACCGATTCTGAACCCTCTCGATGACCGAATATTCGAGCCTTGCCTCTTGCTCCTGCCCAACGGCCGTTGCCGTCCATAATGATGGCGATGTGCTGCGGCAGACGCGCGGGATCGATCGCCGCGAGCAGCCTGCCCTCGGGGGAGTTTGGTTTTACGATCCCGTCAAAATTCTCGTGCATGGTCATACCTGCCGCGTCCTGACCGAGACGATAGCATCCCGATTTATCGGCCCGTAAATGTGCGGATAGATCTCGTTATTAGTTGATGGTTCTTTTATCATTCGCGACATTAGCCGGTCGCTCGCGATCTCGAGCACCACAACGCTACTCTCGCCGCTGTAATATCTTTCGATCACGGCATCAAGCTGATCGGCAAAGCTACAGTGGATAAACCCTTTGGCGTCGAGGCTCGCGTGTTTATAAAGCTCAGTGTCAAAAGCCGCCCAGATCTCAGGTAAAACTATGTGGTAAATGAGCATTTTGATCAATCGTATTCCACCTTGAATAGAGTCAATCCGGCAGCCGATGCCGTCTTTCCGGCCAGATCGCGGTTGCCGGTGACGATGGCCGTCTGAATTGTATCACTATCCTTTTCGCCACGCCCTACCTCGAGCATCGTCCCAACGATCGAGCGGACCATGTAACGCAAAAACCCGGCTGCCGTAATGCGAAACTCGATCATCACGCCCTTGGCACGGTCGTCCCAGTGAGATTCGACGGTAAAATCAATGACGTTTCGGACGCGATTGTCTCCGTCGGCTTTTGCCGCAGAAAACGCAGTCCAGTCATGCTTCCCGAGGAAAAGCCTTGCGGTTTCGTTCATCCGCCCGACATCAAGAGGACGCGTTTCGTGGTGTGCGAACCGCCGCCAAAACGGCGACATTACGGGAGCATTTACAACGCGATAAACGTATGTTTTTTGCTTTGCTGAAAAGCGTGCATGGAATTCGTCCGGCACCTTTTCAACCTTGAGGATACGGATGTCACGCCACAGATTACCGTTGATGGCGTGTTTGAGCTTTTCGGGAGTGAATTTTCCGGCCGGCAGTTTTACATTCGCAACTTGGCCCTCGGCATGTACCCCGGCATCAGTTCGCCCCGAACCGACGACGGCTACATCTTGAGCGACGAGCATCCCGATCACACGCTCCAGCTCGCCCTGGATCGAGCGGTCATTTTCCTGCACCTGCCAGCCGTGAAAATCGGTGCCGTCGTATTGGATCAAAAGCCTGTAATTCATCTCGGATACAAAAGCGTAAATCGTTCGCAACAAACGATCGAGTTTCCGTCAAAGTGAAACCCCAATTCAGCCGATTCGCGTGAGAAATAAGCCCAGTGGCCCTCTCGCCAACTTTCCAACGTTTGGTCGTCTTCGCCCTCGTCAAATGCGAAGTCAACATCAACATCGCTGAACGGTAAATTCCGAATTTCCGTCGTACGCACGACACAAATTGGCTCACCCTCAAAACTAGTGATCACACTGTAGCCGCCGTCGATGGGTGCTTTCTCCGGCTCTAGTAGATTGGTTTCCACCAAACTCGCAGTTGCAATTTTCTTTCCCGACAATACAAGCTTCGCAAGCGTTTGCGCTTGATCACTTTCATTACCAAAATACCAAACCTGATAAGGCTCGTCAGGACCCACGCCCGTCACACCACAAGACTCAGCCCAAAATTCTTCTACGCTGTACCCCATTGTTCCTATTTGAGCAGAGTTTCTATAGCCGCCGCAAATCTATCAGGCGCACCGTCGCTCATTCGTAGATAAAGTGCGGGCTCGATCAACTCAAGCTCCATCAAAGCAAATTCGTCCTCGTCATCGCGAACCAGATCGACGCGGGCATACAGCAGCGGTTCGCCAATTTTATCTAGCGCGTTTTGCGCGGCGTCGCGGAGTTTATCGTCAGGCTCGATTTCGGTGATGATACCGCCGTGCTCTTCCTGCACGCGAAAATCAGCCGTTTTTGGCGATTTGTTGATCGTGTGGCTGTATTCGCCGTTAAAGAAAAATAGCGAATACTCGCCCTCGGCGACGATATTCGGCATGAAAGGCTGCACCATGAATGAGCGACTCGCAAACACGCTTTCCAATACCGGATCGTATACCGTGAGCCGATAAGTGTGCTCGGCTGTCGCGCTGACCGTCGGCTTGATAATTAGTTCATCGACGCCAAACCGCTCGAGCCAACTCTCAAATTCTACCTCTGAGTAAGACGCATCCCAGATCGTCGGCACGATGCGGCAGCCGCGTTGCTCCATGTCGATCAGGTAACGCTTGTCTAGGTTCCAACGGACGATGTTGAGTGAATTTTCGAGCCGTGCAGAGGATCTATCGATAGTTTCGAGCACGCTCAAAAACTCTGTAGGTGATCTCTGATAATCCCAAGGCGTGCGGATAATGACGGCTTCGTGATCATTCCAGTCGACAGCGGGATCGCGCCAAGAAAGCGTGTCGACCCTAAAGCCCAACCGGGCAAGCGGCTCGACGGCGAGTTCGTCGTCGGCGACATAGCCGTCTAGGCTGTCCATCGAGAGAAAACAGATACGCCGCATACTATTTCGCCGCCGTCCGGCTGCCGGGTTTAATTGCCTCGATGCCGTCCGCACACATCGGGCACACGTCGGGTGAATAGCTCGGCACATCGAGGCTGACGAGAGAAATTCGCGGTACGCCGACATCCGCCGTGCCGTTTGACCGATCGATGATCGACGCAGCCGCGACTACCTTTGCTCCGTTTGCCTCAAGAGCAGCGATACATTCGCGTGTCGAGCCGCCTGTAGTTATAACGTCCTCGACCACCAGTATCTGCTCGCCTTCACTTACGGAAAAACCCCGCCGAACGGTCATCTCACCGTTTTGCCTTTCGGTCCAGATAAACCGCACTCCCAACGCCTGAGCCACGGCAAAACCGACCACCAATCCGCCGATAGCGGGCGACGCTACCGTCTCTATTCCACTATCCGCATAGTGAGTAGCAATAGCCGCCCCATACTTCGTAGCATCAGCCGGTTGCTGCAGCGCCAATGCGCATTGCAAGTATTTCGGGCTGTGCAAACCGCTCGACAGGATAAAATGCCCCTCCAAAAGCGCGCCTCTCTCTCGAAACCGATCGAGATAGTTTATTGAGTTTGCTGAGTTCATTGAGTTTATTGAGAATTGCGTAGATGTTGCGCGAGGGCCATTAACATTCGTGAAACCTCGTCAAACAAACCATATATTTCATTAAAATCATCTTGATGGAGATATTCAAGGTCGAGAGCGACATAAAGGTGAGATTGTACTTCTGCGGCAGACCCGTGAGCCTGAGAAAGGAAACTTGCAAAATCCTTGTTAGTTCTACGCCCGTTCCCCTCGGCAATATTGGCCATTACAGAGACCGCAGCCCGTCTTATCTGATTGCACAGCCCATAATCTTTGGCGAAATCTCCGTTGCGGGAAACTTCATAAACTCTTTTCGTCGCCAACCTTGCTTTTTGCCAAGCCTGAATCTCTTCAAATCTCTTAAAACTCGCCATCGTATCTTTCCTCCTCTCAACGAACTCAAAAAACTCAACGAACTCAATAAACTTTCACTGAACTCTTCTGCTAAACTACGGTTAATGACACCGTATCCTAACCTAATTTCCGAGTCATTGCTAATAAGTGAAACCGTGGCTCTGCTCCGCTCATTTGGCGGAAAAGCGTCGGCGGTGAGCGTGGTTGATTTTGTGATGAAGATACGCAAACCCGACCCGCGAATGGCGAAAATGCTGGTTGCCGATCTGATAGACCGCGACCCTCGGCTTAACCTGATTGACGATATGGTCGAGCTTGAGCTGGACGGGTTTGAGGACCGTGAGCTGGCCGGGACCGATTTTGTCGTGTTTGACCTTGAGACGACTGGGGCCAAGGCTCCGCCGTGCCGCATCACTGAGATAGGTGCTTATCGTGTGCGAAACGGCGAAGTTGCTGAAAAATTTGAGACGCTGCTCAATCCTGAGATGGCGATACCGCCGTTTATTACCCAGTTAACCGGCATCAGCGACGAGATGGTGCATGACGCTCCGCTCTTCACCGATGTCGTAGGTGATTTTTTGCAGTTTATCGGCGATTCGGTGCTCGTCGCGCACAACTCGGGCTTTGACATGCGGTTTTTGAACCATGAGGTCAGCCGGATCTTTCCGGATTATCGTCTAGCAAATCCATGTCTTTGCACTGTGCAATTATCGCGAAAGCTGCTGCCTGATATTGTCAATCACAAACTGAAAACGGTCGCCGAGCACTACTCGATCGACCTGACAAACCATCACCGAGCCAGCGCCGACGCTTATGCGACCGCTCACATTTTTGTAAATCTACTCGCCAAGCTTCACGAAAATGGCATGAAAGATCTGGGATCGCTCCGAAATATGAGCTCGCGAAAAAACCGCTATGTTAGATAATAGTTTGGGCACAAGCCAGCACGAAGTAAGGGCGTAACATCCAAGCGGTGTCTAACGCCCTTACTTCGTGCGGGCTTACGCCCAAGAAAAAAATATGTCAGATGAACAAACGCCAAGTGGCGTGAACAACCAACAACTCGATATCCGCCCGACTCCGCGTGAGGAAATGAACTTGTTTCCGCTCGACACGTTTGCGTATGAATTTGCAGGCCGTGAGATCTGGATCGAGTTTGATATGCCTGAGTTTACTGCGATCTGTCCGTTTTCGGATTTTCCGGATTTTGGCGTGATACGTTTGAAATACGTGCCGAACAAACTCTGCGTCGAGCTCAAAAGTCTCAAACTTTACATCAACTCTTTCCGCGACGTCAAGATCTTTCACGAACACGTCGTCAATGTGATCCTCGAAGATTTTATTAAGACATGCGACCCGCTCAAGGTTGACCTTGAGGGCGATTATCATGTGCGTGGGAATATCAAAACGGTCGTCAGGACAAGTTACACAAAACCTTAATTACGAGTTTCCCGCAATAAACCCATAGCAGTTGCAGGCGATCTTTTCCAGTGCGGGACGGTCGATGAGTGACATATTTCCTCTGGCGTAGCTGATCAGATGGCGGCGTTGAAAACCGGTGGCGGCCTTATTAACGGCCTCTCGCCGAACACCGAGCATGTATGACAAAAATTCCTGCGTGATTCTAAAATCCGGGCTTTTCATACGGTCCTGCGTCATTAGCAACCAACGAGCGAGTCGTGACTCGATCGGGTGAAAGCGATTACAGACGGCCGAGCGGGCGATCTGCATCAGCAGCGAATACGTAAATAGCCGCATAATTCGCGGCAGGTCGTCGCTGGCCGCACATTCCGCAAGCATATCCGCCACCGTCAATCTCAATGCCACGCCCGAGCCCTGCACGACGGCGCGGTTGGCTGAATGTTCGATGCCGAGAAATACTGGTAGAGCTACCATGCCTTCGCACCCGACCATAGCGACCTCGATGGTCGAATGCTCGTCCACCGACGCCAATAGCGAGATTATCCCTGATTCGGGAAAATATACGTGGCTAAATAAATCGCCTTTGTCATATACCGTTTCGCTAAATATGAGATCAAAACGCTTTAGCTTTGGCAATAGGCGTTTTTGGGTCTTTGCGGGCAGAGCGGCAAGTATCTGATTTGTTGTTGTGAGTGCTGACATCGAGCGGCCTCCTGGTTGGTCGGTTGTAAAAACAACAGACGGCACAAGAAGTAATTGATGAATTCAATTCCGATGTCGTATGGTGGTTATGTCAATCGTTGATCAAATATCAACAGCCTTACGCTAACAGTAAAGCGGCCGGATAGCTATTCGACTGTCGGGGTGTAGCCGGTTGCAAACCGCGATTTGTGATATATCAGTGGGCTACAGCGGCCATCGAAGGCTGGATCTCGCGGTGTTTGAGACAGGCGGCTTCGATGAGCTGACAAACCTCGGTCTCTGTGTGTCCGTGACGTTTGTTGTCGGCGTTAGAAACTTCGGAAACGATCAGGAATTTGGCTTTTTCGAGCATCGTCTGCTCTCGAAACGAGAGTTTCTTTTCGTAGCTGAGGAAAGTGAGTTTTTTGAGGACATCGGCAGCGTCAAAGATACTGCCGGAGTGGAGCTTGTCGGCAAATTCACGTGAGCGGATCTTCCAGTCGCATGAGATGCACTCGAAATCATCGGAAAGGGTCGCCATGAACTGACGGCATTTTGCCAGGCTGATTATCGGCCTGATGCCAACACTCTCGGCGTTGCACGCGGGAACAAAGATCGTCGAATTATCGTTGAGCACACGGAGCGTAAACCCCTCCATCGCCGTATCTGCGATGGTGCATGTTCTTGTTCCCTCAACCAGGCAAATGCCCTGATTGGGGTACGCTACTTTTTGTCCGATGGTAAGCTGCATCTGTCCTTCTCTCCCGTCTTCAGAGAGCGGAAACACTGGGCTAAAAGTTCAAACAACGACCTTTTCGCGTTAGATCTTAGTTCAATATATTTTGATTGTAGCACGTTAATGCAAACGCGTGGTAGAAATTTTGTGCGAGTTGTTTAGCGAGCTAACGACGGGAGAACTATCGAAAATGTCGTACCCTGGCCGAGAACAGAATTGACCGATACCTCGCCGCCGTGGAGTTTGGCAAGGTGTTTGACTATCGCGAGCCCCAGACCGGTGCCGCCGATCTCACGCGAACGTGCGCGGTCAGTGCGGTAAAACCGCTCAAATATGCGGTCGATATGCTCCGGTAAGATGCCTTCGCCGGTGTCGGCGACGCGGATCGTGTCGTTGCCGTCAGTATGATCAAAGGAAACCGTAACGCTGCCGCCCTCTCGGTTAAATTTGATCGCGTTGTCGATCAGGTTCGTTAGCATCTGCTCGATCCGTACAATATCAGCACTGATCACAGCAGTATCCGGCACTTCGTTTTTGAGCGTAATATTGCGGGTAGCAGCTTTTGCAGAAAGGGCGGCGATCACATCCTGAACGGCAACAGCCAACCTAACATCCCGCATCTCGACCGAGACGTTACCCGATTCGATCAGCGACAGCTCTAAAATATCTGCGATCAGGCTGTGCATCCGCTCGGCGTTGCGGCGGATTACCTCGAGAAATCTGAGATTGTTTTCCTTATCGTCGATACCGCCGTTTTCAAGCGTTTCGACAAATGCGAGGATCGATGTCAGCGGGGTGCGTAACTCGTGTGAGATGTTGGAAAGAAATTCTTGACGGATGGATTCGAGCCGGTCGATCTGCGTCGTCTCGTAAAAAAACCCGATCGAATGCGTCACGCCGTCAAGCTCTATCGGCGCGACATGAACGTCAAAACGCCTGTTGCCCGCCCGCGTGAGTTCGAGCCTTACGTCCGATGCGGTCTGTGTAGTTAGAGCCCGTCGAAACGCTTCGTGCAGGTCCAGATCACGGATCACCTCGCTCAGACGCATTCCCTCGATCTCAAGTCCGTCACGCCCAAACGCCACCGCAGCCGGGACGTTGCAGTTCGCGATACGCATATTCGCATCGACTACAAGCACGCATTCACGGGCAGTATCGAGTATCTTTTGCAGGATCTGGACCGAGGTTGGTGTTTCGGCTAATTCTATAGCGGCGGCATTCATAAAAAAGTAAGAAGAGTTAACCACAGATGGACGCAGATAAACACAGATCAGAAAGGATAGGGAAAATCTTTTTTGAGTCTCTTATCTGTGTCCATCCGTGTTTATCTGTGGTTAAAATCTCTTTATTGGCATCCGGTAAAACGATAACCCACGCCGACGACGGTTTCAATACAGCTACCGCATTCGTCGAGTTTTTGCCTCAAACGGCGGATGTGAACGTCGAGCGTCCGCGTGTCGCCAAAATAGCTGTAACCCCAGACGTTGTCGAGCAACTGCTGGCGCGAAGCAACACGGCCCATGTTTTTTATGAGGTGTTCGAGCAGGGCAAACTCTTTTCGAGTCAGCTTTACCGCAGTATCGCCGCAGGTAACCCGCATATCAGCAAAATCTACGGTTAGCCGCTCGTCCGAATATTTTGGTGAGATCTCAGTTTCCGAACGCCGCAGCACGGCACGCACGCGAGCGATGACCTCTTTTATCGAAAATGGCTTGACGATATAATCGTCGGCCCCGGTCTCAAGCCCCATTATCTTATCGCCCTCCGCGGCCTTGGCGGTGAGCATTATGATCGGTGTTTTTTCGGTGAGAGTTTCACGGCGAAGCCTCCGGCACAGCTCCATCCCGCTCATGCCCGGCAGCATAAGATCGAGCAAGATCAGCGACGGCAAGGCCTTGTCATCCAATGCCAGGCGCAGTCCTTTTTCCCCCGATTCGGCCACGACCGGCCGAAACCCTTCGCGTTTGAGGTTGTAGTGCAGACTCTCGGCGATGTCCGCGTCATCCTCGATGATCAGAATAGTTTGCTGCATAGAGCGTAACCTGATTGTAAAGAATTCTTAAGCTTTCTGCGACAGTCTATGCGGCGGGAATGAATTGGGTATTAACGGAATGTTACTAAGATGTTAATTCTTTAGGGCGGTATACGTCTAGCAGCTTACCGCAGCCGTCATTGATTTCGCCCCACTTTTTTATGTTCATTTCGATCACTGCTAGAGCCGCGGTCGGCATTGGTTCGAGTTGTCCGGTCAAATAGCGAATAAAGCTCTCGATCCCGGGATTGTGGCCGACAAGCAACGCAGATGCGTGAGCGTTGTCGGTCTCAGAAACCACCTGGCGGAGTGCATTTGGACTGGCCTCGTAGATGGTATTTTCAAAGATGATCTCAGCGGAAAACTGTCCGGCATCTTTGACCAAGCGGGCGGTCGTTTTTGCACGCATTGCGGGTGAGCTTAGTATCACCGACGGCTCAAACCCTTTTTCTGCCATTAGTTCGCCCATGAACGGAGCGGCTTTTAGTCCGCGTTCGTTCAGCGGACGTTCAAAGTCCGTCTGAGCCGGATCGTCCCAACTCGACTTGGCATGGCGAAGTAGATACAGCGTTTTCATCGATGTTGGCGATTCTACGCCCAGCATCACAAAACGGCAAATTTCAAAACCTTTTATAAGACACAGGCGTAATAAGGTCTTGAGCATTGCTCGAAAAACATCTACACTTAAAGATTATTGTGAGAATCGTTTTACTGACATTGGCAAAGAAAGATAACAAGCGTCGGCTTTTGGCGGCGTTGTTTTTGTTCTTTTTTCTAGCCGAGATGGGCTCGCACGTTGTCATCTGTGCAAACCACTCGTCGATGGATGAGCAGTCGATCTCAACATATGAGGGAAATCACGACGATCCGTGTAAAACGCTGGTGCTTTGCAGCGACAGCGGCCGCCGGGATAAGCAGGTGCCAAAGATGGGGCACGACGCTTCGCAGCACAATGCTTTGTTTGACGGCTCGTCTGGGCTGCTCCCGCAAATAGATATTCACAAAGATCCGCAAATACCATTCTCGACCGGCCATCGGCTTTTCCGGCCGCCTAGTCCCCCGTTTCATCCTCCACAGACCTCATAACCTACGCAAACCGTCGCACAGGCTCTGCCATGTATTGGCATAAGTGTCTGTATTTTTATCGGTTTTTACACGCTCCGGCAGATCAGGCCGTGAGCTTATGAGGTTGATGATGAATAGAATTTTTATTTTTTTCGCTACATTGCTATTGGCGAGCATTACTTGCTTTGGACAGAATACCGGCAAAATAACCGGCAAAGTTACATTCGGTGGTGACAATTCGGTTTTGCATCAGGTTTCGGTACAGATCGTCGAACTAAGGCGTTCGACCGTCACGGATGAAGACGGTGTTTACATTTAACGACGTCCCGCCGGGACGCTACACTCTCGTTGCTCACCAAGAGGGTTTCTCCGACCTTTCCCGCACAATAGTTTTAGTTGCCGGTGCGACCGGCTCACTCGATTTTCAGTTGCAGATTCGTGGTGTCAAAGAGAACGTGACCGTTACCGCGACCGGTGCGGAGCAGTCGGTTTTCGAATCGATCGCGTCGGTCAGTACCGTCGATTCGAATACAATACGCGAGCGTGCCGCAGTTGGCATCGGCGAGGTTCTCGACGGGCAGCCCGGAGTGTCCAAGCGTTCGTTCGGTCCCGGTAATTCACGTCCGGTGATTCGCGGATTTGACGGTGACCGCGTGCTCGTTTCGACCGACGGCGTTCGCGAGGGCTCGCTTGCTTCGCAATCCGGCGATCACTCTGAGCCAGTCGATATCCTTGCCGCAGAGCGGATCGAGGTCGTCAAAGGTCCGGCAACTCTGCTCTACGGCAGCAACGCGATCGGCGGCGTGGTCAATGTCATCAGCGGGCACGACGAAGGTGCGCATCCCGGGCTTCGCGGCTATTTGTCCGGCATCGGCGGTCTTAACAACGCCCAAGGAGCATTTAGCGGCGGGGTCGAATACGGCACCGGCAACTGGATGCTCTGGGGCAATGGCACCACCCAGCGGACGGGCGATTATTCGGCGGGCGGCAATTTTGGCAAGGTCATAAACTCTTATACACGCAGTTCGAGTGGCAACGGCGGCTTTGGATATTTTGGCAAAAAGGCTTTTTTCACCACGGATTACGGCTATTACCAAAACCGTTACGGCATCCCGCTCGATTTTAACGACCCGTTGGCCGAATTGCGTTCGCTCAGGATGCACCGTAATAACGTCAAATTTAACTTTGGCTTCACCGACCTCGATTCGTTTATCGCGAGCGCCAAATTTACCGTCAATGTTAGCCGTTACCAGCATCAGGAATTGGTCGATGGCGATGTCGGGACCACGTTTAAGAACAACGTCTTTTCATATCGCGGTATGTTTGACCAGCGGCAGTCAGGCCGCCTGAGCGGGCGTTTTGGCTTCGAGGGTTTTTATCGCGATTATTCGACGGTCGGCGATGAAACGCTCGTCAATGGACCGGTCAGGCAAAATACGTTTTCGGTATTTACTTTGCAGGAGTTGAAATATGAACGTGTGACATTTCAGTTTGGCGGGCGGGTTGAAAATAACCGTTACAGCCCGACCGATCCGACGTTGATGAAACGAAACTTTACCGGCTTTTCCGGTGCGGCGGGCGTGAGATTTGCATTGTGGAACGGCGGGGCTTTTGTCGCCAACTACTCACACGCTTTCCGTGCACCCGCGCTCGAAGAGCTTTATAACAACGGCCCGCACGATGGCACTCTGGCATTTGAGGTCGGCAACGACGCCCTAAAGCCGGAGGTAAATAACGGCATCGATTTCTCGCTCAGGCACCAGAATAACCGCTTTCGCGCCGAGGCAAATTTTTACTATTATGACATTCGCAATTTCGTCTTTCTCGCACCAACCGGCGTGATCGACGCGGGCAGCGGACTAGAGATCGCTGATTATCTGCAAGGCAACAGTCGATTTACCGGCACCGAACTAAATCTGGATGTCACGGCTCATAAGTACCTCAACATAATTACCGGTCTCGACTACGTAAACGCCCAACTAAAAACAGGACAGCCTCTACCGAGGATCGCACCTCTTCGGGCACGGTTTGGCATCGATCTGCATAAGGGTAATTTTAGCGTCCGGCCCGAATTTGTCGCCGTCGGACGGCAGGATCGTCTATTCACAAACGAAACACCGACCGCCGGTTACGGCACGGCAAACGTAACTGCTTCATACATTATCCCGACCCAACACACCGCAAATATCTTTTCGGTTAGT
This sequence comes from Chloracidobacterium sp., assembly GCA_016706275.1. GTDB lineage: Bacteria > Acidobacteriota > Blastocatellia > Pyrinomonadales > Pyrinomonadaceae > OLB17. The sequence continues at coordinate 565,092 of JADJJY010000001.1, forward strand.
GCGTATAACCTTAATAACAAGCTGTTTTTTAATCACATATCGTTCATTAAAGACATCTCGCCGGAGATCGGTCGCGGTGTGAGATTTAGCTATACAGTGAGGTTCTTTTAGGAGTGTTGCCCGCAAGATACGCGAAAGGACGCCAAATAAAGATACATTTGTCTTATTTCGCATTTTTCGCGTATTTCGCGGGCTGATTCTTTAGGTATAATCTCAATATGCAAACTGAAACACTGTCGTTCGACACCACAAACGGCCCAACCACTGCTTTCGTCGCTTTGCCCGACGCTCCGAATGGCAAAGCCGTAATTCTGATCCATGAATGGTGGGGATTGAATGCTCACATCAAGGATATCGCCGGCCGATATGCGGATGAGGGATTTATCGCCATCGCACCGGACCTTTATCGCGGCAGGGTCGCAACCGACAGCGGCGAGGCGTCGCGGATGATGGGAGCACTCGCCGTCGAGGATGGGCTCGATACGATAAATAATGCCATCGCGGCTGCGACGGCAAAATTTGACATCCCGCATTTTGGGATAAGCGGCTATTGCATGGGCGGGACATTTGCGCTCAGAGCTGCGTGTGAGCTTGAGGGTTTGAGTGCGGCGGCTCCGTTTTACGGGGATATCCCCGAGGAAAACATTCTCAAAAAACTGACTGTGCCGACAATATTTGTCTCGGGCACACGGGATGCCTGGATCAATCCGGAAAAGGTCGCCACGTTAGAAGACGCTACAGAGAGATTCGAGTTACCCGTAACCTCGGTCAAATACGACGCCGATCACGCATTTTTCAACGACACGCGGCCTGAGGTCTATGACGCGGCGGCCGCCGGAGATGCTTGGGCATTGGTTACAGGTTTCTTCAGAGATAAATTGTAAAAGGCCGAAACCTCTTTGGTCCCGGCCTTTCAAATCTGAATTCTATCAATACGTCTAACGATGTGCGAGCGTTTCTATCCCTGACTGACTCTGAGAGGCAACTGAAGCAGCTTTGCTTGCTACTTTGCGTTGCTGCTTATTCAAATACATCATCGCATCTGCTCTTGCGATCGTGTTTTCCAGATCAGCGAGGCCCCCAAAATTTTCAAACGCGTGGGAAACGCCGATCGTCAATAATTTGTCCGCACCCTCGACAGAGACGTTAGTGAGCAGTTTTTCAAATTTTTCCATTCGTCTGTAAGCGGCCTCGGCATCGAGTCCTATCATGATCACGAAAAATTCATCACCGCCCCAGCGAAAGATGAGATCTTCGGGACGGATCACATCGCGCATAGCTTTAACGGCTATTCGTATCGCTAGATCGCCGACGCCGTGTCCGTAGCTGTCGTTAATTTCCTTGAGATCGTCGATGTCAAAAAATCCAACGCATCCTGAGACTGATTTACTGCCATCATCGTTCCGTTTTAGATAGCCATGAAATGCATGTCGATTCAGTGCCGTGGTCAGCGGGTCGATGTGGGCCAACTCCTCGAGCTTTTCGTGGGCCTTTTTTAATTTTTCGTTGGCGCTCTTGGCGTCGGACAGCACCTGTTCGAGCAGGACGATGACCATACCAAATCCGAGCAGTATTTGTAAGACGAGGTCGATCACTGAGTTGTATTGCAGGTAATCAAACTCGATCACTAGGTACTGTCGAGCTGAGAACACAACAAAATACTGCAGGAATGTAAACACCAGCAAACCAAGTGCGACCTGCATTACTTTCCAGCCAAATGTCCTGATCTTAGTTTTCCATAGTGCGATGCTTGCGATCAGGAAAAAGCCAGACATTATCAACGAGTGGATATTGAATACCAGATTAAAATCGTCGCCAAGAAACGGCAGGCCAAATGCCACAAGAATGAACGGCAGAACAAAAACCTCTTGCCGGACTTTCATGTCGTCATTTTCGGTTAGGCTCCTGCAGCCGGCTATAAGCAAAAATCCAAAAACGTATTCAGTGAGAAAGTAAAAACTAAAAAGTTGGGTCGAATATTGTTCGTAGCTAAACGCTAACCGCAGACAGAAAAGGGCAAACGAAAGAAACAGCCAAGCATTGGTCCAATGTTTGAGTGCTACAACGTTGATAGAACGCCTAAGGAAAAGCGTCAATAGCGTTATTAGCGAAACTCCCGCCAATTGGATTATAAGGCCTATCTTCGAGTCCATATTATGTGTTCAGAGGTTGTATGGTCTAACGGCAGAGGTTGGAGTTACTGTTAGGGATGAGTGCGGTGGGCGGGAGACCACATACAAATTGTATTACAGTGCAGAACAAAAAGTCTATACTTTTTTTAACAATGTTTGTAGTTGGGTTTCTGTCGGAAGAGCACACCTCGCTCCTGCGCCGCGACATTTTAGTGCGGCAACGGCATTTGCCATCCGGCAGCTTTCTTCGACGGGCTCTCCCGAAAGCAGCCCGTAAAGCAAACCAGTTCGAAACGCATCACCCGCTCCGGTCGTGTCGATGCATCCACCGGGAACGGCGAACGCCGGGGTTTCGATAAGTCGACCGTCGCACAAAACCACCGAGCCGCGATCACCGACAGTTGCACCAGTCACGGCGCAGCCAAACCGCGAGTTTAGTTCGCGAAGCCCCTGTTCCAAATCCGTCGTGCCGAGCAGTTTGTGCGAAAACTCCGCAGACGCGATGCAGATATCGACTAGCGGTAACAGATCTTTGATGCCTTCAAAGACATTATCTATATCTACCGAGACGATCGCACCGTTCGCCTTTGCCTCGGCTGCCATCCGGATACAAGCCTGCGTGTCGTGCGGTGTCATGTGCAAAACCCTGCATCGGGTTGTCGCGTCCACTGGAGCATCGCGCTCATCGTAGGCAAGCAACTTGTCCCGCTGCCAAAGTATCGTCCGCTCGCCGCTTGCCGCATCGATCATGATGAAAGCGATCTGGGTTTTCGCTCCATCGATCGTCTCACTAAACGAAATATCCACTCCCTCGTCAACCAGCGAAGCAAGTCCGATCTCACCCGCACGGTCGCTGCCAAATCTACCCGCATACGCCGTCTTCATCCCCAAACGCTTCAGCCCGGCCATGGTCGATGCGATCTCGCCGCCCGCCGCCTCGGTATAGTAGTCAATTTCGATCTTTGAATTAAACGCTGGGTATTCGGGAACGGTGATCAAATAATCGACCGCATTCGTCCCAAAACCTAGAACGTCAAATTCTTTATCGTCGCTTAAGTCGAATGGAAATTTCATAGTCCCGGACGGCCCGCCTCAGCTAAAGTTGGCAAATTATTCTTGCCAAAACGTGCTTGTTCAAGTTAGATTTGATGTTGGGTCTATTTTCACTTGGCTGTCAAGTGAAACACAACCCGCTTCTCACAAGTTTTCCGGAGACGATAAATGCCGACATCCATTTGCCCCGAATGCAGCGAAGAGGTCTACGTTGACGCAGAGTCCGAACAGGGCGATACCGTGATTTGCGAAGAATGCTCATCAAAGCTCGTTGTCGTAGGGCTCGATCCTTTTGAGCTCGACCTCAACGAAGAAAGTGGCGGCGACGGTGCTTCGGACGACGATGATCTAAATAGTTACGGCTACGACGACCAAAACTATTGATCCCCTTTCGCGTTCCTCCAACCGGTCGTTCTGACCGCATTTGTTCAAACTGACAGGTCTATTTGACCGACCCACGAGCGGTTTCTCCGATCTTGTATCAATACTTTCCGCTAAAATGAGCGTTCTACACCGCACCTGTTTCTGGCACGCGGATTGTATGTTTCTAATGACGTCGAGGGCGGTATCGCCCCGAGAATATTTAGTTCGTAATGAAAACACTGCCCCTGAATAAATTTCGAACATCGACCAAGATCATTTGCGGAGTCTCACTGCTGATCGTGGCGGCTGTCGTATTGTTGACGGCACTCTCGGTTCTACAATTGTTTCACGCCAGCCTGATACTGATCGGGTTGTTGCTTTGTCTTGCTGCGATAGGATACCGGATCCACCTTAAGAGCGTCGAGCAGCAGACTCGCCGTCTGACCGAATTTAACCGCGTGCACATGGCGACCGTCGAGGCTCTCGCGACAGCGATCGATGCCCGCGACCAGGTGGATATCGGCCACGTCCGCCGGACTCAGATCTATGCAGTCCGCCTTGGTGAGCTACTGGGCCTGCCCGAAGATGAGATCAACGCCTTGCGTACCGGAGCACTGCTCCACGACATTGGCAAGCTTGCCATACCCGACCATATCCTGAGCAAACCGGACAAACTCACGCCGGCCGAGCTCGAGAAAACCAAGATCCATCCGGTCGTCGGAGCATCGATCCTCGAAAAGGTCGGCTTTGATTATCCGGTCGTGCCGACGGTTCGCCATCACCACGAACGCTGGGACGGCACCGGCTATCCCGACGGCCTGCAGGGCAAAGACATTCCTTTGACGGCCCGCATTCTGTGTGTTGCCGATGCCTATGACACGCTGCGGGGTGCGCGGCCATATCGTCCGGCGATCCCACGCGATCAGTCGCGTCAGATAATTCTTGAGGGTTCGGGCGGTCGATTTGATCCGACGATCGTCCAGACGCTTATCAAAAATCTGGTCTTTCTTGAGGCTGAGGTCAACGAGCAGGGTCACGCATATCCCGACCCGTCCGCCGAATATATGCCGGTCGCAAAACCGCAAGACCAGCATTTTGCTGAGCAGATCAAGCTCGCCAACCGCGAGGTGTTTAATCTCTATGAGCTTGCACGCGAATTCAGCGGTTCGGTGACGCTGTTCCAAACGTTACAGATGTTTGCGAAAAAGGTCGGTGAATTTGTTCCATACGACACCTGCATTCTCTATCTGCTCGACGAGGGCAAACAGTCTGCGTCCGCCGCCCATGTCGAGGGAAACAATGCCGATGTGCTCTCGCTCCGCCGGATAAAGGTCGGCCAGGGAGCGACGGGTTTCGCGCTCAAATCGTCTGAGACGGTCATAAATGCTGAACCCGATCTAGATTTTTCATATTCGCAAACCGAGCTGCTCGAACAGTATTCGACAATGGCCGCGGTCCCGCTTATTGCGGACGGCGAGTTGCTCGGCGCTGTCACGATCTATTCGCACGAGCTGGCCGCCTACGGCGAAGAGCACATCCGTCTGCTCGAGACCATCTCGCGTATCGCGTCGGACGCCATTGGCAAATCGCTGCTCCACGACGAAGCGACGACCCATGCCATGACAGATCCGATGACAGGTTTGCCAAATGCCCGCAGTTTGCAACTCCAGTTTGAACGCGAGGCCGGACGTGCCAGCCGTAGCGATACGGGTTTCCAACTGCTGATGCTCGATCTCGATGGATTTAAGTTGGTCAATGATACGTTCGGCCACAAGGTCGGCGACGAACTGCTGCGTGAGGTCGGGCAGGTGATCCTCGGCCAGCTCCGCGATTATGATTTCCTAGCACGCTACGGCGGCGATGAGTTTGTCGCGATCGTGCCAAACGCCGAGCCCGAAGATGTCGCTGATCTCTGCGAACGTATCGAACGTGCTGTAGGTGATTTCCGGTTACCGGTCGGCGAAAAAGGCGATGCCCGCGTCGGCGTCAGTCTCGGTTCGGCGGGTTATCCGCAGGCCGGGGCGACGTTTGACCAGATCGTCGTCGCCGCTGACAAGGCGATGTACACCCGCAAGATCAGCCGCAAACGCCTGCTCGCCATCACAAACGCCTCAGGCCGCCCAACAGACGCCGCCCCTCCCGACAAGATCTCAAGCGGCAACCTCATCGTCGAACTCGACGAATCCCACGTCCTCGCGTCACGATCGATAAACTAAAACGCCTGTGAGAAACGGAAATGGATGTGGTCCTGACGCAGTTGGTAAATCGCGTTTGGGGGGACGATCTGGGGGATCAGGAACCGCGGCGGGTTTAGCAGACGGCCGTAATCGACGCCAAATTCGCCGCCGACGGGGGTTTTGATCCGCAAGCCGAGCCCGACGGTGTGCGTCCAGACGGCGCGTTGGTTTTGCAGTTCGACGTTGGTCGGCGGGTAAGTGGCCGGTTTGAATATCTCGCTTGCACGGCGAAAGACGTTGCCGCCGTCGTAAAAGGGGACGGCACGGATGGATTTGGAAATAGGTATGCGAGCTTCGAGATTGACGACCGCGATGGCGTTGCCGCCAAACGGCACGGTGAACGGGTTGAGAAATATCGGGTTGCCGTTGCTGTCGCGAAATGTACCCGTCGGCACAAATGCGACACGTGGCCCCGCCTCTTCGAAATCAAATCCGCGAATGCTGTTAGAACCGCCGCCAAAAAACCGCTCGCTGATCGGGAGCAGCCCGTTGAGCGACGGATAAAGCGAGCCGGTAAAACGGTTGCCGCCCGAGAAAACATTTGCGACACCGACCAGTGCGCGGCCGGCAAACGTCGTGTTTCTGAGCAGCCCGACGGTGTAATAGATGTTGTAGCTCGCCTGAAATTTGTGAAAACCGACGCTCGCACCGAGCTGCGGCAGCGAGACGTTGTAGTCCGCGGTTAGAAAAGAGCCTTTGGTCGGGTCGCTGGCGTTATAGCGGCACGGCTCGGACGGTTCGCCTTTGGCGATCAGATCGAGCAGCGAATACTTGACCGAGCAATTTTTACGCGTATCGCGGACGACCGTCACGTTAAAGCCGGAGATCCGCGTTTTGGCGTCCGGCTGCAATAGTTCCTTGATCAGCAGGCTGTCGATGTTAAATAGCCGTACGTCTTCGAACCGGTAACGGAGGAATATTAGGCTGCGGTTTTTGCGGCTGAGCGTCCGGCTGGTCTCGGCCGATAGCGACAGGCGGTTGAGCGTCGGGTTGCTGACATTGACCCCATATTGGTCGATCGGAACACCGTTTGCGTCGACCCGCTGGACAATGCCAAATGTGCCCTTGTCGAAAGCAGAACGGAAAAATCGGGTCACCGTCGTATCACGCTGGTATTGCGCCGTTAATGTGAGCGGCGTAAAACGCTTTTCGCCGTCACGCAAAAATCGCGGATTTATAAAGTCAAATTGTACGAGCTGCTGGCGTTGGCTCATCTTGACGCGGGCTCCGCCCTGCCACAGGTTGCCAAACAGATTAACGTGGCGGATGTCAAAAAATCCATTGACCCCGACATCGGTCGAATAGCCCCCTCCATAGGTCGCGAGACGGGCGGGCTGTTCCTCGACATTGACGATGACATCGGTCAGACGTTCGCCGTTTGGCCCATCACCCTTTGAAATGGGTTTAATATCGATTCGTGAAAACGCGTCAGTCGAATATAGATTTTGCTCGCTGGTATAGATGTCGGTCGCTCGCAACAGATCGCCGTCTTTTAGCGTCAGGGCACGCCGTATCGCCGATTGCTTGGTGCGGCCGTCGCCATTTATCAGCACCTCATTTATCCGGACCTTTTTGCCCTCGTTCTCGACCTTGAGTTCGATCTTGACCTCGCGTTTATCGGCACCCGGTGTGGTGGGCGTGTCGACAAACTTTGACGTGACCTTAGCGTCGTAATAACCCTGGGCCGAGTAATATTGCGACAGTTTTTGCACGGCGTTGCGCAGGCGGGCCCGCGAATAATTTCGCCCGGCGAGCACCGGCAACTCGCCCATCAAACGGGCCGTGTCGATCGCCGTGTTGCCGATGATGCTGACATCAGTGACAACGGTCGGCAAGCCTTCTTCGACCATAAATGTGATGATCAGGTCCTCACCGTTGGTCGAAACACCCTGATTGGCGTACACGACGGCATCGCGATAACCGAGCTCATTCATTAGCGATTTGACGGTCGCCACGTCTTCCTCAAGGATCGCCGCGCTTGTGTATCCTCGGCCGTAACCGAGCAGCGGTACGACACCGAGCAGGCTAGCAACCCGCGAACCCAAAACGGTCTGGATATCCTCGATCGTCAGTTTATCCGTGCCGCGAACGCGCATCTTTGACAGTGTCAGACGGCGATCCAGATCGACCTTGTAAGTGACCTCGACCTCGCGGCCCATCAGGTCCTCACCTCCAAGAAACGAGCATAAAAACTGAGTGCCGTTTGCCACCGGATTGTTTTCGCTGTCGTTCAGCTCCGGCGTGACCGAGCAATATGGCGTGACGTTGGCAAAGAAATATCCCTGTTCCTGATAGTGATTTTCGAGCCGGCGTTCGCCCTCGACGATCGCGGCGTAATCGAGCGTCCCGTCACGTTTGATCGGCAACAGTTTATTGAGCGTTGAGTTGCCGGGTTTACCCTTTTCGGTGTCGATCTTGACTGTGACGGCGGGGCCGACCTTTCCTTTTAGCTCGATCGCGACGGTGTTTTTATCACTGTCATAGACCACACGAGGCTCGTCGAGCTGCGGTGCAAAAAAATCGTCCTCCCGCAGGACCTCGCGGATCTTCGCGAGATCGGCAACTAGCCGTTCGCGGGAATAATTACCGCCGATCTTTAGTTTGAGGTCGCCGGGTTTAATGGTTTTGGTGTAGCCGTCGATCTTGATATCAAACGTCTCGACCTTGGCCTGAGCGTTTGGGATCACGCGAAACGTCACGCCGACCTCATTCTCATTTTGAAGCGGCCGCCGCTCGTAGTCGACCTCAGATTGGTAAAAGCCGCGCTCACGCAAATAATCGAGTATCTCGTCGGCGTTCGCCCGCAACGTCTGATCGGTGATCGCCGTTCCGGGCGTCAGCAAGTTGAGCTTAAAGAGTAGATCTTGTTCGAGCACCTTATCCCCCGTGGTGGTGCCGACGACGACATTTACCTTTTCAGCCTGTGTCTTTCGCTTGACGTCAAACCTTAGGTCAACGCCACCCGAGCTATTCAACGACACAGCAACCGTGATCGTATCAACGCGTTTTGTCGAGTAGAGAGCCTCGATCGCATCCCTGATACGCGGTGCCGAATAGACCGGCCCGAGGGCGTCTTTGACAAGCAAACGATACTGGTCGGCGAGCGGGATGTTTGCCTGGGTGCCACCAAAATTTATCTGGATGTTGTCGATCCGCTTTTTGTCATACTGGTTTTGTGGAAACGCCGCGAAGGCGCAGATGAGGATGAAAGTCACGCCAAAAAACGTCCTTTTGAGACGTGATGTATTTGACTTGTTATTCGCCGACTCGCTCATCTATCCCTAATGCTAAAATCTCTTTCTAAAACGGACCTCGAAACTAAAATTGTTGCGTGCCCGCGTCACGTTGCTCAGTGGTCGCTGCTCGTATTGGGCTACGAATGAAAGCTTGTTAGACACCCGATATTCAAAAGCAAGTACCTGATTTTGGTCTTGCGACAAATTGGTCGAATAGGTGACACGCAGGTTGTTGTTGATCTGGCGTCCAACCGTCAGACGAGCCGTCGGGTTTGCCCTCTGGCCGGAGATGATAGGGTCGATCTCAAAAACATTCAGGCCAAATAACTTGTCCGTCGCCTTTCGCACCGGATTATTGATGATCGAATCGGTCAAGATCTCAGCCGCCGTATTGATGCCGCCCTGGGCGAGGGTCGGGATGCCGCCGCCGGTGTTGGCGAGATTGCCAGTCGTTATCAGCGAGACGACGTCAGCTTGCGGCAAGGCAGGGCTTGACCTGACCGTTGCCGTAAGTTGCTCGGAATCTTTTAACGGGCCCGACAGATCGACAAAAACCTGATAACCGCCGATATCGCTCTCGGCCTGTAGATTGATGACCGGCTCAAACGCCGTGTCGGGCGGAAACTCTAAAACGCCTCGCTGGACAACATAGCGGTCCTTGCGGAAAAAGATCGTGCCGCTATTTGCGGTAATGCGGCCGGTGATGCGGGGATCGGACGCATCACCGGTCAGCACGAGCGACACCGACGCCGTCAGATCAGCAACGTTGTTTCTGACGACGAGAGCATCGCGGCCCTCGATAACGAGGTCAAACCTTGGCGAGGCCCCCGAACCGGAGCTCGATGAGAGAGTGACATCACGGCGTCCGCTGACAATATTCGCAAGGTCGATATCTTTTGAGTAGAGACTGCGGCGGGCAAACACGCGCCCCCGTATCGTCGGTATCAGCGCGGTCGTTCCCGGCTCACGGCGCGCTGATATCTCAAGCCGTGCATCGCCCGTTGTCAGAAAATCTTTTGGCAGAGGGACGGTGACATTAGTGCCGTTGAGTGAAAAATTGTACGCCGTAACTGCTAACCCTTCGAGCAGGCCACCCCCGGAGGCAATAAATTTGCCGCCACCGAGATAGCCTGAGGCTTCATCGATCTCAAACTGGTTTGTCGTAAATATAACCCGGCCGTTCACGCGGTCAAACGTAAATCTGTCCGAACCGAGAAATGCCGCGACGGACGCATTAACGAGGTTGGCCGTCCCCGAAAGCCTTGCCGTCGCGTTTGGCCCGACGAGCCTCATTGACGCATCGGCAAAGCCGGAAAAGAACGTGTCTTTGGTAAACAGATTGACCAGATTCATATTCACCCGGCCATCGATCGAGAGGTTGTTCGTCCCAGATTCCGTCAGAGCCTTGGTCCCTGCGATGGTCATGTTTGAGCCGCCGCCTGAGAATTTGGCGTTCTCAAAATTGATCTCGGTCGTGTTGAACCGGATCATTATCGGCTCGGCTGCCGAAAGCGGCGTGTCCTGTATCTGTAGTGCAAGCTGCGAAAATGCCGCAGTTCCGCTCAAGCCCACCGCTGAATACACTCGGACGCCTTTGCCGTCTATTTGCGACAGGTTGCCGCCAAATTCGACGCGGCCCGTTCCAATTCCAGTGATCGGCACGGTCTTTAGCTGCGGAATAAACGCCAAGAACGGAGCGACCGGGCTCTGGTTAAAATCGGTAGTCACGATAAACGGCAGGTCCTCATTGCCGAGATTAATGAGGGCGGATATCACCTGAGGATGTCCGTCGAGATCGGCGGTCAGGTCGGCGGTTAGTATCTGATTGACCGTCGTGCCCCTAAAGTTCACACGACCGATCGAGCTTTCGCTGACCAGCACATTTGGGGCCGAGCCGCTAAAATTGACGTTGTATGTAGATGTTGCGTTCGAGTTACCGGTCGCCTTAGCCGTAAAATCGACATCGCCGGTGATCGCCGGTATCGCATCATTTGGCGGAGCCAGAGCCACGAGCAGCGGCACCGGAATCGACGTGCCGCCAAGGTCAAAGTTAAACGCGGTCGAGCCTCGGTCGTACGTTCCCTTTGCCGTCAACCGCCCGGCACCGAACTTCATATCGCCCTGTTGCAGATCGATCGTCGTACCGCTAAAGACGGCCTTGATTACGAGATCGTCAAACGACTGCCCGGCGATCGTACCCTTTGCGGCGGCGAGATTGACCTCGCCCTGAGCTTTGTCAGGCAGCCCGGTTAAGGCAACCGTTCCGGTCGTGCTGCCGCTGAGATCGCGAATACGTTCGGGCAGCTCGATAGGCAGAGCGGCCATCAGATTGCCGACATTGACGCCGGTCAGTGTGGCGTTGACCGTCGTGCTGTTTGGGGTCAAGTTCGGGATGTTTACGGTAAATACCGCACTGCCGCCATCGGACTGCTGGAGCTTACCATTGTTAAGATCGGTGCCGAGTTGCGTGACGAGTATGTCGGTCGAAACGCTGCCAACATTGCGTCCGCGCATCACTAACGAATCGAGCGAAGCCCGCCCGTCCACATCCGGGTCGGTCAGATTACCGGTGATCTTGCCGTCAAATGTTAGGTTGCCGGCAAACTGTATCTGCATCGAGTCGAGCTGATTTTCTATCGCCGTCGATACACCAACGACGCGGATCAGGCGGTCAACCTCGTTCGCATCGGTCGAACGCAGAGCCACCGTCAAATCGGAATTCTCGTCCTTAAGGTCAAATTTGCCGGTCGCCGTCAGCTTGCTGGCCACGGTATTCAGGTCAGCGAGATCTACATTAAATAGTCCATTGACACCGGTCAGTTTCACCTGGCCGTTGACAGGTATCGCACCACCGCTCGCGTTTCCAGCGTTTGCCTTAATGTCAGCGTCGACCGTGCCGCTCGCCGTACGAAAATTGGTCCCCGCAAAAGTAATATCGACACGCCCCGTCGTCTCGCCCTCAAGCGGTATCACGCGTCCGCCCTGCAATGCCAAAAGTTTGCCGATATCAAGGTCTGCAAAATCGCCGTTAAATGTTGATTGTGTGCGGTTGTTAAACGCGATCGCGGCCGAGCCGTTGAGGCTGCCATTCATCACGGCCGCGGTCAGGTCGTTCAAAGCAACACGGTCGTTATTGACATCGACTTTTGCCGTCGCGGCTCCGAGAGCGATACTCCCGACCGCACCGCCGCCGAGGCTCATGTCCGCCGACGCCCGATAACGTCCTGACGGCTCAAGTATAAAGACCGGTTTCGTCAGCTTGACCGCCTCGAGCGTTCCGCCGTCGGGCAGATCTTTCGTTTTTGCCAATGTCACCTTTCCGGCGTCGATATCATTTGTCCGTCCCTCGACGCGGCCCTGACGGATCGTCAGGCGAACGCCGCCGATGTTGAGGCTGCCGAGTATTGCCGAGCCCGCGTCGATCTTTGCGACCCGCAGCTTGTCGGCATAAATGACCGTCGTGCTGCCATTGTCATTTAGCTCGACCATCGGAGAGTCAAGCCCGCCAATGACAACGCCATTAGCGTCGAGACGGTCCGCACGAAGATTGTTCGCCGTCACCTCAGTAGAATTTGGCAGGTCGGTAAAGTTGAATTTATCCGCCGAGACGTTCTTTAACCTGTTGCCCTTAAACTCGGCGTTATCCGAACGCAGCCCATCGACATCGACGCTCGTCCTACCGTTGCCGTTTTTGACGCGGACATTGCGGCCCGTAACGTTGTTTAGCTTGTAATCGGGTGTCGAAAACGACCTCGCCGCCGCGCTGGTGGAGGTCAGGTTCATGCCGCCGTTCGGTGTCGAAAGCCTTAAGTTTCGTGCGGTCAGATCGGCAAACTCGGTATCACCGATCGCAAACTTTTTCGCCCGTCCATTGCCGGCCTCGGCACGAAACTGTTTGTCTTTGTATTCTGACAGCGCGTCCGACAAATATAATCCGCCGATGGTCATCGACCGCGTTTTTGCTGCTGCGGCTTGCAATTCGCCAACCCAGCGAAAATCCGTCCCGCTGCCGCGAACGTTACCCGCCATCTTGACCAGATCGATGCGAAAATCGTCAAACGTCATCATTTCAGCGATAGCGGTGCCGTTCGCCGTGTAGTTTGAATTCGTCCCCTCGACCGTCGCGGCGACGTTCAAAGCCTTTAGAGAAATACCGGCTGCCCGCAAAGATGCGGCATCTGCATTACCCTGGATATGATAATTTTCGCCCTCACCGGTGACCTTGCCCTTAAAATTACCGATGCCGACGATCGGCGTGCCGCTCATAAAAATGCTCGACGCCTGCGTCATGTCAACCGACGACTGGATGTCGAAATTGTATTTTGGGGCCGCCCAATCGGTCAGATTTCCCGAGAGATATGATTCGCCGATCGGCGTGCGGAGTTCGAGACTGGTCAGCTCTGCACCTTTGTCATCGGCAATACCGACGGCTTTGATACTGATCTGCTCGACGGTATTGGTATCGTAAACAAAATTAGAATCTTTGGACGTAAAGTCAAAACTGTACCGTTTCGGCTCACCCAGAGCTGTCATTTCCATCGGCGAGAGCAGAAATGTGATATCGTTCGCATCCGCCGTAATTTTCCGCGTCACATCCCCGAAATGGACGACACTGTCGGTGAGCGAAAATTTGACGGAGTCGTACTTAAAATTTACCGCCGAACCCGCCTGATCCTCGACGATCTTGAGATTTGCAAAATTTGACTTACCGTTCTCATCAAACTTGACCCACACCTCGGCACCGCTAATGTCGGTCTTTTCGATATTGATATCGCGGCTCATCCGCAGCCCGAAAAGATCGACGATCGTCATTCCGAGATGTGCGTCGCGGATGACAAAGAGCTTTTCGCCCGTCGCCTTGTCGTTAAATGTGGCGTTCTTGAGTTCGAGTTCGAGCGGCGATGCCCTGACACGAAAAACATCTGCTTTGAAATCGATACCTATGTCGGCGAGTTTTGCGGTGAATTGGTTCTTAGAATATGTGTCAAAAACACCGGCACGGAACATTATCACTGCGACAACGACCGTGAGCAGCACGCCAAGCAAGAGAACGCCGACGGCGACAAACACATTTCGTCGCCTGAAAAACTGCTCCCGCCGGTCGGCTGGTCGCTCGCTAATTCACTTTTTTCGATGTCGCTGCTGGCCATTTATTAGGACGCTAGATCGACGGTCTCAACTATCTCTAGGTCATACGCCTCAAGCGCGTTGATCTTTGGAGGATGATTTGTCAATAGACTGATCTTTTTCACGCCGAGGTTTTTTAATATTTGTGCCCCGATCCCGTAATCGTGTACCTTTCCATAACCGGTCTCGATTCGGGCGGCGGCAAAATCAACCTGTTTTTCCTGCATTAGCGCATACGTTTTGAGCTGATTTACAAGATCTAAGTTATTCTCTCTCTGCCTTAAATACAGTATGATGCCGCACTTAGCGTCGGATATTTTTTTGAGCGAAGCCTGCATCGCGGCGGCGGCTTCGCCAAGACTGGCGCCAAACATTGCAAACGTGACGTTCTCAGTTTGGACGCGGACAAGCACAGGCTCGGTTGCACTCGAAACATCACCGAGGGTCAAAGCGACGTGGGTTTCGCCATTTATAACATTCTCAAAGAGTATCGTTCGAAACGTGCCGTGAGCCGTCGGCAGGTCAGTCTCGACCACGCGGCGCACCAAAGTTTCCTTTTCGATACGATAACGGACGAGATCGGCGACGGAAACGATCTTCAGATCGTGCTTTTCGGCAAAAACCTCAAGCTCCGGCATTCGTGCCATCGTGCCGTCGTCATTCATTATCTCGCAGATAACTGCTGCGGGCTGCAATCCGGCGATACGGGCAATATCGACGCTCGCCTCGGTCTGACCGACACGTACGAGCACACCGCCGCGTTTTGCCCTCAGTGGAAAGACATGTCCGGGACGCGCAAGATCAGACGCTTTCGACGCCGGATCGACCGCCGTCAATATAGTTTTTGCACGATCGGCAGCTGAGATGCCGGTCGTCACGCCCACGCGGGCCTCGATCGAAGTCGTAAAAGCCGTGCCCATGCTCGAAGTATTTTCCGTCGTTTGCGGATAGAGTTGCAGTTCGTCGCAACGCTCTTCGGTCAGCGGCATACAGATCAGCCCGCGGCCGTGGACCGCCATAAAATTAACGATCTCGGGCGTGATTTTTTCGGCCGCACAGACGAGGTCGCCCTCATTTTCGCGGTCTTCGTCATCGACGATTATGATCATGCGGCCCTCGCGAATATCGCGGGCGGCGTTTTCGATAGTGGAAAGCGGCATCTTTTTTTCAGCACAAAACCGGCGATCTTACCGCCGCAACAGACATATTGATTAGATTTTATCGAATCGGCGTGATTTAAGCGAATATTCGTTTGCTGGCTTCTGGTCCGCCTTGGTCCACCTGGTCCACCTGGTCCGGACCGGACCAAGATGCTGAGCGCTTACGAAAATAACTCACGGCTTTAACACGCGGTTTCGACCTGTCACAATATCAATTTATGCCGCAAACCCATCGATTTCTAAGGCTCGTCCTGCATATACTCTTTTTCCTGTCCGGCATCGTCACGGTGCTGATCGGGCAGGTTTTGCCTATGTTTGCGAGGCATTTTTCGCTCAGCGACCTACAGGTCAGCTATTTTTTTCCCGCGCAGTTTGCGGGGTCGATAGCGGGGACATATTTCACCAGCCGTTTTGCCCGCCGCAACAATTATCTGGCGGCGTCCATTATCGGCGGCGTGCTGATGGTTGCTGGCATTCTGCTCATGAACGTCGACCTGTTTTCGGTTTGCCTCATCGGATTTTTGATAAACGGCATAGGCATAGGCATGACGCTGCCATCGATCAATATGCTAGTGCTCGAGCTAAACCCCGAACGCTCCGCATCCGCTCTCAGCATCCTCAATTTTTGCTGGGGAGTCGGTGCGATCGTTTGCAAACCATTTGTCGATCTATTTAGCACACCCGAGAGCATCGGTGCGACGACCGTCATCCTCGCGTTTCCGATACTGATCGCTTCGCTGTTACTGCTGTTCGTAAACCGGGATTTTGAGACGATCCATCAAACCACTGCCGGCGCTGATGACGGTGAGACAACGCCGATCTGGCGCCAGCCGATCGCGTGGCTGATCGCATTGTTCAACCTCATCCACGTCGGTTTTGAAAGCGGCATCGGCGGTTGGCTGACAACATATACCGGTCGTCTTGAGGGCGAACCGCTCGTCCATTGGGTCTCGCCAACGCTGCTTTATTTTTTGTTTTTTGTGATCGGACGCGGAGCGGCACCGGTGCTGTTTCGCTTTCTCAACGAAAACAAAATGCTGCTACTCGGCCTCGGGCTGGTATTGCTTGGGATGGTAGTCGTCCTGTCTGCCGGAACTGTTTTGGGACTGAGCGTCGGTGCGACCATCGCCGGATTTGGCACGTCGTGGATATTCCCGACAAACGTCTCGCGATTCTATAAAACCTTCGGCCCGTCAGCCAGCCGCCGCTCGTCGCCGCTTTTTATAGCCGGCACTATCGGAGCCGCCGGATCGACCTGGCTCATCGGATTTATCTCCGACCGCACCGGCAGTCTCAACTCAGGAATGTACGTTCTGATAATTAGTGTGATCTTGCTGATCGTTTTGCAGATCGGATTGGGAGCAAGGGCAAATCGACAAGCGGCGTGATCAGCCGTTTAGATCGAGCGACTTCAGATAGTTTCTAAACGCATCACCGAGGTCTTCGCGTTTTAGAGCTAGTTCGACCGTGGCGATCAAAAACCCGAGTTTGTCGCCCGCGTCGTGCCGGGTGCCCTCTAGTTTGACGGCGTAAAAGGGACGTTTTTTGAGCAAGAGCCGCATCGCGTCGGTGATCTGTATCTCACCGCCTGAGCCGGGGGTTGTTTGTTCGATAGCCTCAAAAATATCCGGTGTGAAAATGTAGCGGCCGATGATCGCCAAGTTCGATGGGGCATCAGCATAGGCCGGCTTTTCGACCATGTCGTTTATCTTATAGACGCCCGGCTCAACCTCTTCGGCGTCGATGACGCCAAAACGCGAGATCGCCTCGCCATCGACTTGCATCGTCGCGATAACAGGAGCGTTGTATTTTTCAAACACTTCGACCATCTGCTTGAGAGCCGGTTTTTCGCTGTCAACAATGTCGTCGGCGAGCAGAGCAGCAAACGGTTCGTTGCCCGCAAAATCTTTTGCCTGATAGATCGCATGGCCTAGGCCAAGAGCCTGTTTTTGCCGCGTGTAGCTGATCTTGGCGATGTCCGATACTGCCCGCACTTGGGCAAACATCTCGTCTTTGCCACGCTCTTTGAGCAACTGCTCAAGCTCAAACGATATGTCAAAATGATTTTCGATCGCGCTCTTATCACGGCCAGTGATTATCAGGATCGACTCGATGCCGCTCGCGACCGCTTCTTCGACGGCGTACTGGATGAGCGGTTTGTCCACCAGCGGGAGCATTTCCTTAGGGCTCGATTTTGTCGCCGGCAGAAACCGGGTGCCTAAACCTGCGACGGGGAAAACAGCTTTGCGAATTTTGTTGGCCATACTAAACTTTGATAAATTCGTAACGTCTTTTGCCGACGACGAATGGTTGATTTTAGGCTAAAAAGCGTCAAGAAACAAACCATTTTAATGTCAGCCGAAACCGCGCCCCGCGATGTGATAACATTGTAGCTACATTTTTCTATGTTGGATTTAAATTTTGTTAGAGAAAATCTTGATGCAGTTCGAACGGCGCTCGGGACACGTAATTTCCCCGCCGAAGCGCTGGACACATTTGTCGAGCTAGACGCCGAGCGTCGCCGTGTGATTGGCGAAGCCGACAGTATCAACCAAGCCCGCAATGCCGCCAGCAAAGAGATCGGCTCTCTGATGCAGTCGGGTAACCGCGAAGAGGCTGAGGCGAAAAAAGCCGAGGTTGCCGGTCTCAAAGATCAGCAAACCGAGCTTGAAACAAAACGCGACGAGGCTGACGCTGCAATGCGTGAACTGTTGTCAGGACTTCCAAACATTCCCGCGACGGACGTACCTGTCGGTGCGGACGAATCTGCAAATAAAGAGATCCGCCGCTGGGGCAATGCTCTCGAATTTGATTTTGAGCCAAAAGACCACGTTGACCTTGGCGAGGCTCTCGGCATCATAGATTTTGAACGTGCAACAAAGATCGCCGGTTCACGCTTTGCGATCCTCAATGGTGCCGGCGCTCGTCTGAGCCGTGCTCTTATCAATTTTATGCTCGACGTGCATACGACCGAGCATGGCTATACTGAGACTTTGCCGCCATTTCTAGTCAACCGCACGGCACTTTTCGGTACAAACCAGTTGCCAAAATTTGAGGACGACCTGTTTCACATCAAAGATGATCGCGGTTTTGCACTGATACCGACAGCCGAGGTCCCTGTGACAAATTACCACGCCGAAGAGATCCTCGACGCCACCGAGTTGCCAAAATATTACACCGCTTACACGCCGTGTTTTCGCAGCGAAGCGGGCAGCTACGGACGCGATACCCGTGGCCTGATACGCCAGCATCAATTTGAAAAGGTCGAATTGGTAAAGCTCACGATGCCGGAAAATTCTGAGGACGAGCACGAAAAACTGACGGGTAATGCCGAGCGTATCTTGCAGCTTTTGGGGCTGCCATACCGTACGATAGTTCTCTCGACCGGCGACATGGGCTTTGGAGCGAAAAAGACCTACGACATCGAGGTCTGGCTTCCCTCGCAAAAAACTTTTCGTGAAATATCAAGCTGTTCAAACTGCGGTGACTTTCAGGCCCGACGTATGAATCTGCGCTTTCGCCGTGCGGGCGGAGCTAAGCCTGAGTTTGTCCACACGCTCAACGGCAGCGGCCTCGCCGTTGGCCGGACATGGATAGCGATAATCGAGAATTATCAACAGGCGGACGGTAGCATTCTCGTGCCCGAAATATTACACAAATATATGAATGGCGTCACCAAGATCGGTTGACGAAAATTATTGATGTAATTACGATGTAATTATGAAAACCCAGATCATCCAGATCGGTAATTCACAGGGAATTCGTATCCCAAAAGTGCTGCTCGAAGAAACCCGCATCACCGGAGAGGTGGATCTCGAACTGCACCCGGACGGCATCCTTATCCGCAACACCCAAAAGGCTCGTGCCGGTTGGGACGATGCTTTTAAGACGATGGCCGAAAATGAGGATGACGAACTACCGGACGGCAATGCACCGACCGCTTTCGAGAAAAAGGAGTGGCAATGGTAAAGCGATTTGAAGTTTATCTTGTCAATCTAGACGAGCAAGCCTCTAAAGACGCTAAGAACACGCGTCCTTGCGTCGTCGTCTCGCCCAACGAGATGAACCGCAACATCACGAACGTCATCATCGCCCCGCTCTCGTCCGCAGGGCCAAAATATCCGACACGCATCCCCATCACGTTTCTCAACAACGAACGCGCGATCGTCCTAGATCAGATACGCGTCGTCGATACCGTCAGGCTTGTAAAAAAGATCGGTGAGATCAGCAAAACCGCTCAAAAGGCTATGCTCGAACGGCTGCAAGAGATGTTCGCTGAATAGGTTGTCTTATTTTGCCGCCGCTTTAGCCTCATTCCAAAGAGCGTCCATTTCACCGATGCTTGCGTCATCTAGCGTAGTTCCTTTTCGCTTTAGCTCATCCTCGATAAACTTAAATCTTTCACGAAACTTTCGGTTTGTTTTCTTCAAAGCCGTCTCGGGCTCGACATCCAGATGACGGGCGAGGTTCATCACGACAAATAGCAGATCGCCGATCTCTTCGGCGGCGTTTGCCGTATCACCCGATTTGATCGCTGCCCTCAGCTCGGCGGCTTCTTCGTCCAGCTTTTCAAATATCTGATCGGCATTTTCCCAGTCAAAGCCGGTCTTGGCTGCTTTTTTGGTCAGCTTTAGTCCCTCAAGAAGCGCCGGGAAATGGATCGGCACCTCGTCTAATATGGAGTCTCGCACCTTTTCGGCCTTGCCCGACGCGGCCCGCTCATCGGCTTTGAGCTTGTCCCAGTTATCGAGCACATCCTCAGCCCGCTCCAGCTTTGTGTCGCCAAAAACGTGCGGGTGACGCAGGATAAGTTTTTGCGTGACGCCCGCCGCAACATCGTCGATATTAAAATCGCCGCGTTCCTTGCCTATTGTCGAATGAAAAACGACTTGCAGCAGCAGGTCGCCAAGCTCCTCACGCAGATTCGCCGTGTCACCGGTCGCGTCAGCCTCTTGGATCGCGTCAAAAGTCTCATACGCCTCTTCGAGCAGATATTGTGACAGCGACTGATAAGTTTGTTCGTGGTCCCAAGGGCATCCGCCCGGATCGCGCAGCCGCTGCATCACGGCAACAAGTTCGTCAAAGGTTTTGGACATATAAGTCTCGGAAGTCTAGAAAAGTCTCGGAAGTTTAGAAAGTCCCTAAGAGATTTTTCAATCTACATCTTCAAGGTTGTCTCAAATGAGTGCTCAAGGAAAAAAGCATTTTCCCAACTTCATTCGTTTTCTCATATAACTCCTCGAATGTTCCATCATCAATATATTTGAGTTCTATAGCAAGGTATAGATGAGATTTGGTCTCTGCCACAGAACCGAGAGACATGTTTAGAAAATGAGCAAAATCTTTGTCGGTTCGCCGCCCCTGCCCTTCGGCTATGTTTGACATTATTGATGTTGCTGAGCGTCTGATCTGACTTCTTAGGTCAAAATCACGTTCAAATACACCAGTTGACGTGATTTGGTAAATTTCCACGCATAATACCTTTGCCTTCTGCCAAGCTTGTATATCTTCAAATCGCTTAAAGGTAGCCATAAATTCCTCCAAATTATGTTTGGCTATTATAGTTTGTACAACTCTCTTCCCAGACTTTCAAAACTTCCATTACTTTCACGACTTCAAATCAAAATGCTACTATCGAAACAGGATAAAAAATATATGATCGGCCACGACGATAACGACGAAGAAGTTCACTATAAGGTTGCTGACAAGCGTAAATTCAACTCTGACGGCAGCTTGCGCGAGGGCGTGACGCTCGACGCCGAGCCTGTAAGGACGCCTGTTCCGGCGGCTGACACGCCCGCTCAACCTGAGTCCCACGTCGAGGATACCTTTATCGACCCGATGGACAAGGTGACTGAAAGCGTGGCTGCGGACGAGGGCGAAGACATTCCCGGAGCCAACGATCCGGCGAGTTTTGTTAATTTTCTCTCGACCCTCGCAACCAACGCTGCCGCCTCGCTCGGAGCCGTACCGCATCCGGCGACCGGAAAGCGTTCACTCGACCTTGATACAGGCAAATACTGGCTCGATGTGCTCGCGATGATCCGCGATAAAACCAAGGGAAATCTGCATCCAAAAGAAGACCGCCTGCTCGAAGGCCTGCTCGCCGATCTGCGTTTGCAGTATGTCCAACTTGTCCGTGCGACCGAAGAAAAGCTAAAAGCACAAGCGGCACAGCAATTTTCTGGTGCGGATATTCTCGGTAAGAAATAGTTTGTAGAGTTTTTTGAGTTCGTTGAGTTAATAGAGATTTGCTCAACGAACTCTATTAACCCAACGAACTCAATTAACTCTACATGAAACTCACGTTCCTAGGCACAGGCACATCGACAGGCGTTCCCTCGATCGGCTGTGACTGCGAGACGTGCCTATCCGACGACCCGCGTGACAAACGCCTTCGTGTTTCCGTTCTCATCGAGCATCGCGACAAAAAGATCCTCGTCGATACCTCGATCGACTTTCGCCAGCAAGCCCTGCGTGCAAAGATCAGCCACCTCGACGCAGTTCTGATAACTCATTGCCACGTCGATCATGTGTTTGGCCTTGACGACATCCGACCGCTTAATTTTCGTCACGGTGCAATGGGCGTCTATGCTAACGAGATCGCCTGGACCGATCTGCGGCGTATTTTTCAATACATCTTTAATCCGACGCATTTCGGAGGCGGCCTGCCGCAACTTGTTCCGCACACCGTCACGCCCAATGCTCCGTTCTGCATCGGCGACGATCTTGAGATCACGCCGCTCGAAGTGATTCACGGCAAACTGCCGGTGATCGCATACAGGTTTAATGATTTTGCTTACGCCACCGATCTCAAGGTAATACCGCCTGCGTCGATGGACGGACTTCGTGATCTCGACGTGCTTGTCCTCGATTGTGTTCGTATCAAACCCCACTCGACCCATCTATGTCTCGAAGAAGCGCTCGCCATTATCGAAGATCTAAAGCCAAAACGCGCCTATCTCACACACCTCAATCACGACATACTGCACGAACGAGATTCGCGGCTCTTGCCCGACAATGTGCAGTTCGCCTACGACCAATTAGTCGTCGAACAAGCATAAAAACAGGGTTAATTTCCAGTGAATTTTGTGTTGCTAAATGTTTAATTCTTGACAAGATTAGACTTGCATAATGCGCCCGTTTTTCGGCGCTGAGATTTTAAGGCGTTACATCACCCAACGCGCTTTAAATGTTGTAAAAACAGGGTTTAGAAATTTATTTCAAAACCACTACATTTTGTGTTGACAAAGGCTTTTGACTACCATATAGTCTATATCCACTGCAGGAAAAGCCTTTGATTATTTATCCAAAGACCCGCCTGCATTTACATAAAAATCATGGTGTGAAACACGGCCCTGCTTGCCGCAACCGTCACGCAGGGAGGTAGAACTTCCTACCCCTTTTTTCACCCCGAATGGCTCTATAGCGTTACCTTTTTTCGAAGTTCAACGTGAGGAGAATTGACGACTCGATATGGATAATTTTTCACCACAAACCGGAACCGCCGCCGCCCGCCAAACTGATAACTCGACCCAGACGACGATGCAGGTCAAAAAGCGTAATGGTTCGCTCGAGCCGGTCGATATCAATAAGATCGTCCGGGCCATCTCGCGTTGCACCGAGACGCTGCCCAATGTCGATGTAATGCGGATCGCGACCAAGACGATCAGCGGCCTGTATGACGGAGCGACGACGAGCGAGCTGGATAAGCTGTCGATCCAGACAGCGGCGAGCCTTATTTTCGAAGAACCGGAATATTCGCGTGTCGCCGCGCGTCTGCTCAATCAATATATCGAGAAAGAAGTTCGCAATCAGGAGATACATTCGTTCTCACAATCGATCGCGTTTGGCGTAAAAGAAGGGTTGATCGGTGAGCGGGTCGCCCAGTTTGTAACTGAGAACAGCCGCAAACTTAATGACGCGATCGATCAGACGCGTAACGCCAAATTTGAGTTCTTTGGACTGCGCACATTATATGATCGGTATCTTTTGAAAAATCCTGAGACCCGTGACGTGATCGAGTCGCCGCAGTTTTTCTGGATGCGTGTCGCATGCGGTTTGGCCGAAAGCCCGCATGAGGCGATCGATCTCTATAATCTATTTTCGTCGCTTGAGTACGTTCCATCGACCCCAACGCTCTTCAATTCGGGCACAAAGCATGAGCAATTATCGTCGTGCTTTTTGCTCGACAGCCCGCAGGACAGCCTCGATAGCATCTACAAAAAGTATTCCGATGTCGCCATGCTCTCCAAGTTCTCCGGCGGCATCGGAATCGCCTATCACCGCGTCCGTTCACAGGGTTCGCTTATTCGCGGCACCAACGGCCACTCGAACGGCATCGTACCGTGGCTCAAGACGCTTGATTCGAGCGTGTCGGCAGTAAATCAGGGCGGCAAACGCAAAGGTGCTTGCTGTGTGTATCTCGAAACCTGGCACGCTGATATCGAGGATTTCCTCGAGCTTCGCGAAAACACGGGCGACGATGCCCGACGCACACACAACTTAAATCTCGCAAACTGGATACCCGACCTCTTTATGAAGAGGGTCCAAAATGACGGCGTCTGGTCGCTGTTTGACCCAAAGGTCGTGCCGCATTTCCCTGACCTTTACGGGGAGGAATTTGAAACGGCGTATGCCCAAGCCGAAACCGAAGGTCTATTTATGCGGCAGGTCCAGGCTCGCGACCTGTACGCCAAGATGATGCGTGCGATGGCTCAGACCGGCAACGGCTGGATGACATTCAAAGATTCGAGCAATCGTAAATCGAACCAAACAGGCCGTCCGGAGAATGTAGTTCACCTTTCAAATCTTTGCACCGAGATCATCGAGGTCACGTCGGACAAAGAAACCGCCGTCTGTAATCTCGGTTCGATCAACGCGGCACGCTATGTAAAAGACGGCCAATTTGATTACGAAAAGCTGCACCGCAACGTGCGTCTTGCCGTCCGTCAACTTGATAAGGTGATCGACCTCAATTACTACGCGATCCCGAGCACGGCTGACTCCAATAATCGCTGGCGCAATATTGGGCTTGGGTTGATGGGGCTCCAAGACGTTTTCTTTCAGATGCGTCTGGCTTTCGATTCGGACGAGGCTCGTAAGATCTCGGCGAAAATCCAAGAAGAGATCTATTACGCTGCACTCGACGCCTCAAGCGATCTCGCCATTGAACGCGGTCCACATCCGGCGTTTATCGAAACCCGTGCGGCACAGGGCGATCTGCAATTTGATCTGTGGGGCGTGACGCCCGACGACATGGGCCGCTGGAACGCGATCCGTGAAAAGATCAAAACGACTGGCCTGCGCAACAGCCTGATGATCGCCATCGCACCAACCGCGACGATCGCATCGATCGCCGGCTGTTACGAGTGCATCGAGCCGCAGGTGTCGAACCTCTTCAAACGCGAGACGCTCTCTGGTGATTTCGTTCAGATCAATAAGTACCTCGTTGAAGAACTCAAGGTCCTCGGGCTCTGGACCGACGAGATCCGCAACAAGATCAAGCTCGCCGAGGGTTCGGTGCAGGACATCGAGGAATTTAACGACGAGTTAAAGCTGATCTACCGCACGGCGTGGGAGATACCTATGCGTTCCCTGATCGACATGATGGCCGACCGCGGGGCATTTATCGACCAATCGGCGTCGCTCAACTTGTTCATGGAGAGCCCAAATATCGGCAAGCTCTCGTCGATGTACATGTATGCGTGGCAAAAGGGCCTCAAGACGACGTATTATCTTCGCTCGCGGCCCGCAACACGAATTGCACAGGTCGCCGCCGCGGATAACATTGCATCCGTGATCGATGAACCAAAGAAGATTTACACCGACGAGGAAGCGTTGGTGTGCTCGCTCGAAAACCCTGAAGCATGCGAGGCATGCCAATAGAGAATATTATGCTACTTGACCCTGGATTTGATCTAACACTTCGCCCGATGAAGTACCCGGACTTTTACGAAATGTACCGGAACTCCATCAAGAATACTTGGACCGTCGAAGAGGTCGATTTTTCGACCGACGTGATGGATCTGAAAAACAAGATGACCGCTTCGGAGCGGCATATGATCAACCGTCTGGTGGCGTTTTTTGCGACCGGCGACTCGATAGTGTCGAACAACCTCGTGCTAAATCTGTACAAGCACATCAATTCGCCCGAGGCCCGGATGTATCTCTCTCGTCAGCTTTACGAGGAAGCTGTCCACGTTCAGTTTTACTTGACGCTGCTCGATACCTATATCCCCGATCATCACGAACGCGAACAGGCATTTGCAGCGGTTGACAATATCCCGTCGATACATAAAAAGGCAGAGTTTTGTTTCAAATGGATCGACTCGATCAACAATCTTGACAGCCTGAAAGGCCCGGGCGACCGCAAGATGTTTTTGCTCAATCTGATCTGCTTTGCAACATGTATCGAGGGACTTTTCTTCTTTGCAGCGTTTGCATACGTCTATTTTCTGCGGTCAAAAGGTTTGCTACACGGGCTTGCGGCGGGTACAAACTGGGTGTTTCGCGATGAGTCGGCGCATATGAAATTTGCTCTCGAGGTCGTCAACACAGTCCGAAAAGAAGAGCCGCTTTTATTTGACGCCGAGCTTGAACGCAGCGTGGCTGCAATGATAGACGAGGCAGTCGATTGCGAGATGCAGTTTGCCCAAGACATTTTGAGCGGCGGTATTTCAGGGTTGTCGGTAGGCGACATGCGGCAGTATTTGGAATATATCGCCGATCAACGTCTAGCTATGCTCGGCATGCAGAAAGTGTACGGAGCGAAAAATCCTTTCTCGTTCATGGATCTGCAGGACGTACAGGAACTCGCCAACTTTTTCGAACGCCGCGTTTCTGCCTATCAAGTCGCGGTCGCCGGCGAGGTCAGCTTTAGCGAAACCTTCTAGACGCTGTTCATCTTTGAGAAAAAGCCGGGCAAAATTCGCCCGGCTTAAATACCACTAACTGGCCATAGTCTATCTTCAACGAGTTATCGTCGCGGTTAACTGACTTCCCGCGGCATCAAACCGATAACCGGTTTTCGCGACATTTGTCACTGTCAACCGGTAAGTTCCGGGGATCGACCTTACGGTAAAAACAGCCGCGCCGCGAGTGTCGGTTTGGGCTGTTCGAGTCAACCTCTTACTCTTGGGTGTCTGCCACAAAACGTCTACAGTCGCGCCCGGAACCGCATTTCCGGCTGCGTCCCGGACGAAAACGAGTCCTGTTACAAAGACAGTCGAGCCGCCGGTCGCTGTTAGTTGAATACTGCTGACGCGCATTTGCGGCATTCCAGTACCAACGTTTACATTTACCTCGACCTGATTCCAGTTACCAAGCGTATCGTATGCGAAGGACCTTAGCCGATATGTCGCCGGTGTGAGTGAGCTTGTGTTCCAATTCGCGTTAAGGTCGCCGCCACTTGTGGACGATCCGATCACGACTTGCTGACCCGCGTACTGGTTCCAAAAACTGATCTCTTGATACTCGATCGCGACATTATCCGTAGCCCTTGCCCGTACCGGGACGATCCCCGAAACATTTGCACCCTCGGCAGGTTCTAAAAGAGCCACGGTGGGCGGCGTGGTATCCAGCGGAGTTGCTGGTGATGTAACAGTTATAATATTTGACCAAGGGCTAGGGCCTGCGAGTCCGGTGGCCCGGACCCGATAGTTGTATGTGATATTGACCCCGACAGTTGTATCACGGTGATTTGCGGCAGTTCCGGGCGGCGTCAGAGCAAGCGTCGTCCAGTCCGTCGAACCCGACACGACTCGCTGTAGCTCATAACCACGAGTCAGGGGGCTGGTGTTGACCCACGTTATGTCGATCGAGTTGAATGGTTCCATTCGGGTCGCCGTATGGGAAACCCCATTGAGATCGGTCGGAGCGGTGGGTGTCGGTAAAGCACCGATCGGCGTTAACAGAACCGCTCCGGTTTCTCCGGTGACGGTATTTCGTCCGACCGTTGCAACCATCCTTAGATCATTCACCAAAGCTCCGTTGCCGGTGATCGTCCAACCCGCATTTCTTACTGCCGGATCGAGCAGATTTCCGACAGCATACGTACCAAGTCCGTCAAGATACAGGCCGGCCCCCAGCTCTCCATAACCGATGTCACCAAGGCTGTTGATGCTGTAAGCCGTTGTGTAACGACTTGAACCCGCAATAAATGTCCAGCCGCCGGTCGGGGCATAACGAAATACCGAAACGATATTAAGCGAGGATGATCGAAGCGATGCTGCTCCGGCGATCATTCCGCTAGCGTTTATCGCGACGCCAGTGACAGCGTTGTAATTCGCCGGGCCTTGTCCGATAACGTCTACCTGCCCGGTTGCCAGGTTCAGTCTTTCTTGGCCTCCGATTATGAATCCGGAGTTGTTAATATCACGCGGCACGATCCAAAACCCAAACGTCGTTAGATCGGTAAACCCGGTGGTGTCGCTGTAGATCCATCCAGTCCCGGTCGGCTGATATCCTAATGTGCGTCTGGCACCGATTATCTGGCCGAGGTCATTGATCGCGGTCGCGTACGACGATGGGTCGTTTGCAATTCGCGGCAATATCTCAAGTGTGTAACCGCCTGTTCCGCGGGTCCAGCGGACGGCTACCGGATTCCATTGCGGGCTAAACGAAACTCCGACAATGACCCCGCTATTATTGATATCGGTTGGAAAGGTGCTCATTGACCCGGCGGGAGCCGGTAGCGTCACCCACGGCAACCCATCCGAACTAACGAGGGGTTCGTATGTTGATCCTGTCGTTCTCACACCGACGACGGTTCCCGAGTTGTTTATCGCCGATGGCGAGCCATTACCGAGAAAGTCGAGATCGAATGCAGGAGGAACGCCCTGAGCGTTGGTCGAAGATAGATTGCCCGTCAGCAGGAGCAGTAAAAGGAGAATAAGGCGTATCGTATATGAACGGAAATTTGTGTCGTGACGAAAAAACTCTGATGGCATAATACTTTCCTCCCAGAGGATGATCCCATCACACGAGTCGTCATCGGTCTTTTCGGCGGCTTCTAGATGAGTAAATCCGCTTGTACCCAGAGTACAAACTACTCCTCTAAACTAAAGGTAGCATTAGCCGGATTTGTCTCGTGTGACCCCAGTCACAGACTGGACAAAATTGCTCATTTCCTTGAAATTGCGGGGCCTTAATCATACGTACGGCCATTGTGTTTTAGCCAACCGCCGGTGTGATGGCCCGCAGGGTCGTGATGTGTCCAATGGATGAGGCCGCCTTGGTCATTCCAAATATACTCACCGCTAAAGCCAACTGTGTCGCCGACTTTTAGATCGTCGATACGCTTGGCGACATCGATATTGTGCTGGATCAGAACCGTCTGTCCGGATGCGAGCCGGATGATAATGCGTTGATGCGGAGGGCCTGAGCGATCGTCTGAGAGTACACGCAACACGGTGCCTTCGCCGGTGACTTGTACGTTGGTCGCGTGGGTATTGAAAGCGCGTTCGATATCACCGCTGCCGGATTGCGAAAGCTGTCCGCAGCCCGATAGCAGTGCAACGAGCATCAGGATCTGTAGTCGAAATGACGCTTTCATCTTCATATTTTACTCAAATAATATATCAAGTTAATTTCCCGCAAAATACGCGAAAAGACATGAATAGGATATTATTTCTTATTCGCGTTCTTTCGCGTTATTCGCGGGCAAATCTTATTATGAACGGACTAATCACCGATTTTATCAAACACCACTACCGCCATTTCAACGCTGCGGCGCTAATCGACGCGTCTGAGGGTTATGTCAAACACCTCGATTCGGGCGGCAAGATGATGATCACGCTGGCCGGGGCGATGTCGACGGCGGAGCTGGGTTTAAGCCTTGCGGAGATGATCCGGCAGGACAAGGTGCAGATCATTTCCTGTACGGGTGCCAACCTCGAAGAGGATCTATTTAACCTCGTCGCTCACGATTATTACGAACGCGTACCGCATTATCGCGACCTGACGCCGGCTGACGAACAAGACCTGCTTGACCGTCACATGAACCGCGTCACAGACACCTGCATACCCGAAATGGAAGCGATGCGTCGGCTCGAAAAAGCGATGGTCGATGTCTGGACCAAAGCTGACACCGAGGGCAAGCAATATTTTCCGCACGAATTTATGTATCAGGTTCTGAGTAACGGCTCGCTCGAGGAGTATTACCAGATCGACCTCAAAGATTCGTGGATGTACGCCGCGATGGAGAAAGATCTGCCGATGGTCGTCCCTGGTTGGGAAGACTCGACGATGGGCAATATGTTCGCGGGCCACGTCATCACCGGCGATATCAAAAACGTCCACACTGTGCGCACAGGCATCGAATACATGATTTCCCTCGCTGAGTGGTACACAGCTAACGCGACGGACGACTCGACCATCGGATTCTTCCAAATAGGCGGCGGCATCGCGGGCGATTTCCCGATCTGTGTCGTCCCGATGCTGCATCAAGATCTCCAACGCGACGGCGTACCAGTTTGGGGCTATTTTTGTCAGATCTCGGATTCTACAACGAGCTACGGCTCATACTCCGGCGCCGTCCCCAACGAGAAAATAACCTGGGGCAAACTCGAAGCTACAACCCCAAAATTCATCGTCGAATCCGATGCCTCGATCGTTGCTCCGCTGATGTTTGCTTATATTTTGGGCTGGTAAATGGAACATTTTGACGTCTTAATTATCGGTGCGGGATTGTCGGGAATCGGTGCCGGTGCGCATTTGCGGACGGAATGTCCGGGCAAGACGTTTGCCATTCTCGAAGGGCGAGAGCGGAGCGGCGGGACTTGGGATCTGTTTCGTTATCCCGGTATCCGTTCGGATTCGGATATGTTCACGCTCGGCTATAGCTTTCGGCCTTGGAAAGAGCAGAAAGCGATCGCTGACGGCCCTTCGATCCTCAATTACATCCGCGAAACTGCGCGGGAATATGACCTTGAGAAAGAGATCCGCTACGGCCACAAGGTAAAACGAGCGGAATGGTCTTCGGAAACATCGCAATGGACTGTCGAAGTCGAAGCAGAAGAAGATTCCTCGCAAAGACGCGAAGACGCAGAGACCGCAGTTAAGACTTTTTCCTGCAAATTCATCTATCTTTGCACCGGCTACTATAAATACGAGAGCGGTTTCACGCCTGATTGGCAGGGCTTTCGTGATTACAAGGGAACGGTGGTCCATCCGCAGTTTTGGCCTGAGGATTTAGATTACACCGACAAAAATGTGCTCGTCATCGGCAGCGGAGCGACCGCCGTCACGCTCGTACCGGCAATGACGGACAAGGCCGCGCACGTGACGATGCTGCAGCGTTCGCCGTCATACATCGTTTCTCAAGCGTCGCAGGACAATATCGCAAATTTTTTCCGAAAGATCCTTCCCTCAAAGGCCGCATACGCACTATCGCGTTGGAAAAACATTGTCCGCCAGGCGTTGTTTTACGAAGCCTCAAAAAGATACCCCGCTTTTATGCGGCGTTTGATCGCCAAAGGCGTCCGAAAGGAACTGGGAAACGAAGACCTTGAACATCATTTTGACCCCAAATATAACCCTTGGGACCAACGCGTCTGTGTCGTACCGGACGCCGATCTGTTCGAAGCGATGAAAGCGGGCAAAGCATCGATCGTGACGGGCAACATCGAGACGTTCACTGAGAGCGGTGTGCGGCTGACAAATGGCGAAATGTTAAATGCCGACATCGTCGTCACTGCGACCGGCCTAAATCTCAAGATCATGTCGGGGCTCGAACTCGTCGTGGACGGTGTCCGCGTTGATCTGTCAACAAAGATGGCGTACAAGGGGATGATGTACAACGACGTGCCAAATCTAGCTCAGGCGTTTGGTTACACGAACGCTTCGTGGACGCTAAAATGCGACCTTACGTCCAAATACGTTTGCCGCTTGCTAAACCACATGGCTAAGCACGGATTCTCGACGTGTGTCGCACGCAACAATGACCCAACCGTCGAACGCACGCCGGTGCTCGATTTTAACTCGACATATATTGTAAAGGTCCTCGACGAATTGCCTAGCCAGGGCTCCAAACATCCGTGGCGGCTGCATCAAAATTATTTCAAAGACCTCTCGATGCTGCGCTATGCCCGTCTGGATGATGGTGTTATGGAATTCAAGCCCGCATCCTCCAAACCGATAGCCGATAATTCACCCTCATAGTCCAAAGTTGTATCATTGATCGTAATGTCTCAGAAAAAGATCATCGTTACAGGCGGAGCCGGGTTTATCGGCAGCGCGATCGTGTGGCGGCTCAATGAGCTTGGCCATGCCGACATTATTATCGTCGACCGGCGGGATGACGCTGCTAAGGAAAAGAATCTGGCACCGCTGAAATTTACTGAGTTTATTGAAGCGGATGAGTTTATCGAGCGGCTCGATGATTTCAAAAAAACTGACGCAATCATCCACATGGGAGCGGATTCGTCGACGACGGCTACTGACCGCGAGTGGATGATGCGGAATAATTATCAGTACACGCTCGCCCTCGCGGAATTTGCAGTCGCCGATGACATCAGATTTATCTACGCATCATCGGCGGCGACATACGGCGACGGTTCGGCCGGGATGGAGGACGGGACTGACAATCTCGATAATCTAAAACCGCTCAATCTTTACGGTGAATCAAAGCATCTATTCGACCAATATGCTGCTCAAAACGGCATGTTTGACCGCGTCGTCGGACTCAAATATTTCAACGTCTTTGGCCCGAACGAGAACCACAAGGGCGACATGCGTTCACTAGTGAATAAGGCTTACGACCAGATCCAGGAAACGGGTAAGCTGCAGCTTTTCAAAAGTGCTCATCCCGATTACGCTGACGGCGAATTTGGTCGCGATTTTGTCTATGTAAAAGATGCGGTCGATATGACGCTGTTTTTTCTGGACAACGATATTGGCGGTTTGTTCAATGTGGGTTCGGGCATGGCGAATACTTGGAATGCGCTTGCGGATGCGATCTTTAAGGCGCTGCATCGTGAAACCAATGTCGAATACATAGAAATGCCCGAGATTCTCCAAGACAAATATCAGTACCACACACGGGCAGACATCACCCGTATCAGACAGGCCGGATACGCGGCAGATATGACGCGGCTCGATGCGGCTGTTGCCGATTACATACAAAATTATCTCGCTACAGGTAGATATCTCGGTGACAACTGAACACGACCCCAATTGGCGTGGGCTGGTGCTCGTCTGGGATGAGCAGGCGATATTCCTCGGCCACGCAGCCGACGCGAGTTTGCACGAATCGCCCGCGATCAAGGTCTGTGTCGCTCTCGACGGCAATTTTGGTTTGCGGACAAGCGACGATGAAGATTGGTCGGACTATGATTCGGCGATCATTGCCCCGGGCCAGCCGCACACGATCGACGGGCGACAGAACCGGATGGTCATGCTTTTGCTCGCGCCTGAAACCCGATTGGCACAGCCACTAGCACCTATCTTTTCGCAGAACGGAATTACGAGACTTGAGCTCAGCGTGGTTGAAAAGATCCGTGCGACCTTTGCGGACTTTGACGTAACGAAACCAGGCGCTGAGCCAAACGTTTGTCACCAAATGGTCGAGGCCATCGGCAGCGGCGACAGTCTGCCGATCGATAGCCGCGTTGCTCAGAGCATCGAATGGATCAGATCGAGCCGCGAAGAAGGCATTTCTGTTCAGGAGATCGCATCGGGTGTGGAACTGTCCGAAAGCCGCTTTTCACATCTCTTTACCGAAAACGTCCGTATTCCTGTCCGCCGCTATCTGCTCTGGCTGCGTCTGCGTGACGCGATGCATCTATTGGCTCAGGGGCGTTCGCTGACCGAAACTGCCCACGAAGCCGGGTTTTCCGATTCACCACACCTCGCTCGCACTTTCCGCTCACTGCTCGGCATCGCCCCGTCCGCGCTGACCAAGGAAAGTTCCATCACGTCTTTTCTCAAATAGCAGGAGCGTTCAAGCATTTCCCTGACCTAGTATTTATGCTTTGTTCTAATGGACAAAGATAATCTGATCTATCCGGAGCCGGTCGTCATCGGCGCTGACGAAACTGAGAGCTGGGAAAACTGGGGCTTTCGCGACACGAGCTTTGCGATCAACGACCGTGATGTCGTTGAGATCACCGGCACACGTTATGAGCTAAGCGGTAAAGAATTACCGCGTTTGCTGCCTTGGATCCGTGAAACGCTCGGTATTGACCTAGACGCCAAAGACCAACATACAAACGCCTATCCAACAGAGATCCCGGCTCCCGTCGAGTCGCCAGACTTCACCGGTGCTATTCGTCACTTTCTCGGCGAAAACCAGATCGACACCGATGGCGAAAATCGCTTGCGGCATGGCCACGGGCACACGCAGGAAGAGATGTTTGCGATCAAGCATAAAAAGCTGGGCCGCATCCCGGACATGGTCGTCTATCCCGAAAGTGAGGAGCAAGTCGCTTCGCTCATCGCGGCGGCAAAAGAGCATGACACCGTTCTGTTACCCTTTGGCGGCGGGACAAATGTTACCGATGCTCTTCGCTGCCGAAACGACGAGAAACGCGTCATCGTCTCAGTCGATATGCGGCGGATGAACCGCATCAAATGGATCGATAAAGATAACATGATGGCGTGTGTCGAGGCCGGTGCGGTCGGCCGCCACATCATGTCGGAGCTTGCAAAATACGGCGTCTCGATGGGGCACGAGCCGGACAGTGTCGAGTTTTCGACGCTCGGCGGCTGGATCGCGACCAACGCTAGCGGTATGAAAAAGAATAAATACGGCAATATCGAGGACATTGTCGTCGATATTACGGTTGCCACGGCCGACGGTAAATTAGAACGCAGCTCCGCCGCCCCACGCGAATCGGTCGGGCCAGACCTTCGGCGTCTGATCTTTGGTTCGGAGGGCACGCTCGGCATCGTTACATCGGCGATCGTCAAACTCTTTCCGCTGCCCGAAGCTCAGGAATATGGTTCCGTTCTTTTCCCGAGTTATGAGGACGGCTACGCATTTATGCACGAGCTGGCCCACACATCGACACCGCCGGCGAGCGTCCGGCTGGTCGATAATCTGCAGTTTCAATTTGGCCAAGCTCTAAAGCCCGCGTCAAACAGCTCTGCGGCGGACATGATTAGCAAGGCTCAAAAGTTTTTCGTTACCAAAATTAAGGGCTTTGACCCATACAAAATGGTTGCTCTCACTCTTGTTTTTGAGGGAACGAAAAAAGAGGTCGAGCGTCAGCAGCAGGACGTTTATCGCATCGCCGCCAAACACGGCGGTATGAAAGCAGGTGCCGAGAACGGCCGCCGCGGTTACCAACTGACATACAGCATCGCCTATATTCGCGATTTTTTGATGAACTATTACATCATCGCCGAGTCGTTTGAAACGTCTTGCTCGTGGAGTGATGCGCTCAAAATTTGCGACAACGTCAAGAAAGTTTTGCGTGATGAATACACAAAACGGGGCTTACCCGGAAAGCCTTTTGTCACGTCGCGGATAACGCAGGTTTATCGCACCGGTGTGGCGATCTATTTTTACTTTGGCTTTTATTACAAGGGCATTGAGAATCCGTCTGAGGTCTATCTTGAGCTTGAAAACATTGCCCGCGAAGAGATCCTTCGCTGCGGCGGTTCGCTCTCGCATCACCACGGCATCGGCAAGATCCGCGAATCATACTTGCCCGACATAATGTCCGAGACCGCCCTGAAATGGAAGCAAGAGATCAAGCACGGTCTGGATCCGCAGAACGTTTTTGGAGCCGGTAATCAAAATCTGAGGTAAAGAAGATGATGAGGGCCGAAAAACTGATCCAGATAATCAAGACCGCAAAGCTGACGGGCGGCGTCGACGATCCGCCGTCGTGGCAGATCGAAAAGACGCGGTTTCAGTCTAATCTTTGTCGCTTGCTGTTACTGCCGGTCGGCGGCCTGTTGGTCGTTTTGATGAAATTTTTTCGTGGATATCGTATCAACGAAATGGCTGTGATCCGTGCTCAGTTCAAAGAGATCTGGCAGGAAAAAGAACGCGGTGGATATCCGCTAGTTATCTGCTCAAACCATCTGACCTTTATCGATTCCGCATTGATCATCTGGGCTTTCGCGTCAAATTTCTGGTATCTGTTCAATTACAAAGCATTTACTTGGAACGTTCCCGCGGGTGATTTTTTTAAGAAAAAGCTGCATTATCACGCGGTTCTTTATCTTACAAAATGCATCTTTATCGACCGCAAAGGCTCGCCCGCTCACAAAAATGCGGTACTAAATCTTTGCCGATATCTGCTCGCCAAGGGCAATATCGTGCTCATTTTCCCCGAGGGGCAACGCAGCCGCGACGGGCGTTTTGACAGCGGACGATTGAGATTTGGCACGGGCAAAATACTGACCTCGCTCGAAAATGCGAGAGTGCTTTGTGTATATCTGCGGAGCCCCTCGCAGACAGGATTTTCAAATTACCCGCCGAAAGGGTCGCACTTTGACCTGCGAATGAAAGTGATCCAGCCGAGTGTTGACGGCTCGTCCAAAAAACTGGCAAGCATCACTGCCGTCAAAGAGATCGGTGCTGTCATCGAGCAAATGGAGACCGAGTTTTTCGCCGCCAACGGCTCTGACAGATAAGCTAAAATCAGAACAATGAACCTGCTCGCAATCGCTTTACTGCTCTCGTGCCTGCCAACGGCGCTCATCGATTTTGCACTTCCAAAATGGAAGGCGGACAAAAACGTGCGGATCGACGACGCATATAAATGGACGTATCAGGCGACACGCGGCGGCGAACACGCCGTTCCCGACGCGGATTCAGCCCGCAAGTGGCTCGACAACGAATGGAGCAGTATGGGGACTGTGGCCAAAGATATCGCTGTGTGGCAGCCTCTTTGCCCCGGCAGCGAGATCGGTCGTTTGAATCTGCGTCCGTTCAAAACCAAAGGCGGCGAACCGGACGACCTGCTGGACGCATTTCTCGCCAGCAGCCGCGAATACCGCTCCGACGGAACAAATTTTGTTCAGGCGTGGAATGAACTTGGCAGGCGTTTGAAAAAGAAAAGCTACGGCTCGCTTACTTACAAAGACTGGTCAAAACTCGACGCTGAGTTGAAGGTCAAAAACTATCCCGCGATCCATCACAGCGACACTTACGAAAACGCGGAGCAACCCGCTTACCGTATTTTGACCTTCACCGAACACAAGAAATTGCTCGCGACGTTCAAATAATCCGGCCATGCGTCTGTTTGCCTATTACACGGCGCTCAAATACCATTTTAGGTAACGATGAAAATATTTCACGGGACTGAGAATGCCAATATTTCGAAACCGACGGTGCTGACGCTCGGCGTTTTTGACGGGCTGCATTTGGGCCACCAGCGGATCATGCAAACCGTCGTCGATCGGTCAAAACTGGCCGGAGCTGTGCCGACGGCGATCACATTTGACCCGCATCCGCGTGCCGTTCTGCATCCTGCGTCAGCCCCGCCGCTATTGCAGACGCTCGATCAGCGGCTCTCAAATTTCGAAGTTCTCGGCATCAAACAGGCGATCGTTATCCCATTTACACTCGATTTTGCCAGACAGCCAGCCGAGTTATTTCTCGAAAACATCGTCCGCGAACGGCTCCATGCCAAAGAGGTCTATCTTGGCAAGGGTTTTGCCTTTGGCAAAGATCGCGGCGGCAATATCGAGCTGTTGCGTGAGATGAGCAGCAAGCTCGGGTTTGTCGCCGACGAGGTCGATGAAGTGCAGCTTCGCGGGCGGCGGGTCAGTTCGTCAAAGATCCGTGAGCTACTCGCAGACGGTAGCGTCAATCTCGCCCGGCGTATGCTTGGCCGTCCGTATGGCGTCGAGGGTGTCATCATTCGAGGCAACCGTCGCGGCCACACCATCGGCTTTCCGACCGCAAATCTCAAACCGCACAACCGCGTCATCCCGCGTTACGGCGTCTACGCTACCGCGACGCTCATTGACGGCACGTGGCGAAAAAGCATTACCAATATCGGCGTTCGTCCGACATTTGAATCCGATGCCGACCCATCGATCGAGTCCTATATTTTCGACTTTGATGGCGACCTGTATGGCGATGTACTTCGCGTAAGATTTTTACACCGTATTCGGGATGAACGAAAATTTAACGGAATCGACGAGTTAAAGGCCCAGATCGAACGCGACAGTGAGCGTGCGAGGAACTATTTCAGCCACCCGGGCGTAAAGAATATGCTGGCGATACTCTAAATTGTGGTAGATCGCGGCGTGCAAGAAGAGAGTAAGAAATGAACGATATCGCGGTAAAAGAAAGAGTCGATCTAGCGGTTACAAACGGCGTTTTGTTGCCGACAAATGGCCTGGAGATCGCAAAACGTACTTCGAACGAAGATCTGATCGCCGAAGAGCGTGAGTTGTTGCAGGTCGAGGAATCGGTCGAGAGCGGTTATTTTGGCATCCGTGGCTATCTGCGGCTATTTCAAATATCCCGCGTTATCTCGATGCTCTCACTATATCTCTATCTCGATCAATACGACCTCCATCACAAGCAGCATCTAAAACGACGTGCCGTAAGGTTGGAGCGGGCACGTGAACTGACGCGGGCGGCTTATTACGGCGAGAAACTCTATGGCGTAAAGCAATGGTTTTTTCACGTCACCATGCTCGGGCTGCGGCGTTTCTTTATTGGCAATACTCTAAACAAAGAGACGAACCAAGAAAAGCAGGCCGTCTGGCTCAAAGAAAAGCTGATCAAGCTCGGGCCGACCTTTATCAAGATCGGGCAATCGATGGGAACGCGGGCTGACCTGCTGCCGCTGCCGTTTGTAAAAGAATTGGGGACGCTTGTCGATCAGGTGCCGCCGTTTCCGAACGATGTTGCGTTTGCGATCATCGAGCACGAGCTCGGCAAAAAGATAAACGAAGTTTATGCCGAATTCGAACTCGAGCCGGTCGCGGCCGCTTCGCTCGGTCAGGTTTATCGAGCCCGTTTGCACTCCGGCGAAGAGGTCGCGGTCAAGGTCCAGCGGCCAAATCTCGACGCCACGATCAAAGGCGACATCGTCATTCTAAAAAAGGTCGCAAACTTTGCCGAGCGATTTCCGCAGCTTAGCGAAAATGCCGATTGGCCGGGGATGCTTCGCGAATTCGACGTGACCGTCCACGAAGAGATGGATTACATGGCCGAGGGCCGCAACGCCGAGCAGTTTCGCGAGAGTTTTAAGAGCTGGTCAAATATCCACGTCCCGACAATACATTGGCACGCTACGACCAAAAAAGTGCTGACGATGGAGTTTATTCATGGCACAAAGGTTACTGATCTCGAGGGACAAGCTCAGCGCAACATCTCGCCGGCAAAGGTCAATCGTCTGCTGATAAAAACCTATCTCAAACAACTGCTAGAGGACGGATTTTTTCACGCTGATCCGCATCCCGGCAATCTGCTGGTGATGGCGGACGGCCGTCTCGCGTTCTTTGATTTTGGCATGGTCGGACGTATCTCGCCGCTATTGCAGGCAAAGATGATCGACGCGTTTTTCCACGTCGTCGATAAGGACCCCGGCGGCATCGCTCAGGATCTGATCGAGCTCGATTTTCTCAAACCGGGAACCAGCCACGACTCGATCAAACCGGTCGTCGAGCGAATGTTTGAATTTCATTTCAATTTGAAATTGAAAGATGTAAATTTCAAAGAGCTGACCTACGACCTCGCCGACGTGATGTATGATTATCCGTTTCGTCTGCCGTCAAATTTTACCTACATCATGCGTGCGCTGATGACGCTCGAGGGCATTGGAATCATCACCGATCCGGAATTTAATTTCTTTGAAACCGCCAAGCCGTACGCCAAAGAATTTATGCTCCGCCGCGAAGGCAAAGATTTCCGCAAGATCTTTGTTGACAAGATCATGGGCCGCGACGAGGGCGGCTCGATCGACTGGGACCGTACGTGGAAACTCGCAAAAATGGCGTTTCGTACGGTTTTGAATACGGGCTAACTTGTCATTTATCGCCGTTTCGCGTTAAATCGTTTCATCATGAAACGAGTCTCATTTGCGATTGTCACGTTGCTTTTCCTCGGCGTCTTTCCTACACTCGCTCACAACAAAATGTCTAACGCAAAGCGGCTTACGGTCGTTCACATCTCTGACGAACTCGCGATCGGTGAGCTAAACTCCGCCGTTTGGGATAAGGCTCAGGATGTTACGAGCACAAAATACTGGTCGGGCTTTGCCGCCCCGGCGACTCGGCAACTTAACGTGCGGCTGCTGTGGTCGGATACGGCTTTGTACGTGCGGTTTGAGGCCGCTCAAAATGAGCCGCTGATCGTCAGCGAAAAGCCAGATCTTACTCAAAAAATAAAAGGCCTGTGGGACCGTGACGTGTGCGAGATATTTATCGCCCCTGACAAAAAGAACCGCAACAAATATTTTGAATTTGAGATCGCTCCCAACGGTGAATGGATCGATCTGGGTATCGAGGTCACGCCAAAAGCTCGTCTGACCGATTGGGATTACAGATCGAATATGACATCGGCGGCTTTTATCGAGGCTGAAAAGGTCGTGATGGCGATCAAGATACCGTTTGCCGCCCTCGGCAAAACGCCAAAAACAGGTGATGTCTGGCTCGGTAATTTGTTTCGTTGCGTTGGCAAAGACCCTACACGCGGCTATCTCGCGTGGCAGCCGACCAAGACAAAAGAGCCCGCCTATCATGTGCCAAAGGCGTTTGGTGAGTTTCAGTTCGTAAAATAACCTCTGTCTTGGTCCACCTTGGTCCACCTTGGTCCACCTTGGTCCATGTGGTCCACCTGGTCCGGACCGGACCAAGATTAGACCGTCATGCCACCGTCAACAGCGATAGTTTGGCCGGTGATGTAGCTCGAGGCATCGGACGCCAGAAACACCGTCACACCTTTTAGCTCGCCTTCGTCGCCGACACGCGGAATGACGTTGTTTTCCTGTATCGAGCGTTCGTAAATATCGATCACTGCATCGGCTAGCCGCGAGTGAAAGAAGCCCGGAGCGATGGCGTTGACGCGGATGCCTTTGCGGCCCCAGCTTGCTGCCAACTCGCGTGTCAGGCCGATGAGACCTGCCTTGCTTGCAACATAACCCGCGTAAAAAGGGCCGTTCGCCGACGAGGTAAGACCCGCGATCGAGGCAATATTGATGATCGAACCGCTTTTTTGCTTGAGCATCTCGCGGCCCGCAGCCTGAGCAAATAGGAAACAGCCGGTCAGATTAACGTCGATGACCTTTTGCCACTGATCGAGCGGCATGTCTTCGGGCATCGCTCCCCAAGAGATACCGGCGTTATTAATTAGAATGTCGACCGAGCCAAATTTAGCTACGGTTGCATCAACGACGGCTTGGACTTCCTCGGCTTTTGCGACATCGCAGACAGTTCCGGCGACGGTAATCCCTTTGCCCTCAAACTCTTTGACGGTCTCGTCGAGCCACTCGGAACGGCGGGCACATAGCATCAGGTTCGCACCGGTTTCGCCCAATGCCTCGGCCATTTCTTTACCGATCCCGCGTGAGCCGCCGGTGACGATCGCGGTCTTGCCCGTCAGGTCGAATAGATCTTTTACGTTTTTTTTCATATCTGATATTCACCACAGAGACACGGAGGACAATGAGAAGAATTAGAAAGTGACCTCTCCACTATCCATGATCATTCACCAAAACAAACTTCCAAAAAATCTCTCTGTGCCCTCTGTGCCCTCTGTGTCTTTGTGGTGAATCCCCCTCTTCAATCCCCGTCGCCGAGGAGTTTGCCTTGCAATAGTTTTTGTCCGGCGGTTGAGGTGTAAAAACCGTAAATTGACGTTGCCAACAGAACGATGACAAAGAGGATGAAATTGCCGGAATACCAGGCAGAAAGGTCGGTTGTAAACGGAATGTCGTCTAGATTATTAAAGAACACCATAGCCATCACCGCCACAACACCGAACCGGGTCGCGATCAAAACCAAGACAGTGTTAAACAGAATTGCAACAACAATTTGAATGGGGTCAGAACTCGGAGAGACGAAACTTGGAATTAATAAGATCAACCAAACCGCCACTGCGCCTAACCATTTGCGGCGAAGTATCAAACCGAAGAACATAATGAAAAACGACAACACCAAACTAAACATCAGCGCAGTGCTGAGACTATCTGAAAAGATCGCCGGAAAAATATTGGACAGTTTCAAGGGGGCGATCAAACCAAGGTTTGGCGGTTTGCCTTGCCATGTTGGGATCAAAAATCCACCCAGGAGGGTCATAAAAGCTAAGAACGAAGTTCCCGCTATACCGATCAAAACGTCACGTCCAACAAGCGGGTCGCGCCAGTCACCCGCCAGCAAACGATTCCACGAGATGACACGCTCGGGCGCGATCTTTCGCAAATACGGTTCAAACGCCAGATATAACAGACAGCCCAATACAGCCCAGAGCAGCGCGAATGCCAAAGCCGTAACGAAGAGATTCATTTCGTCAAACGAAGCGATGTGGTGGGTCGTAAAGAACCCGATCATCATTCGTGCTACGAACAATAACAAAGCAACACGAAAGGCATTTTTAAGATCGCTCCGTCCGGCGCGAACATTTCTGAGGGCGAGCCACCCGCCACCGAACAACATTCCGAGATACAATGAGATCACAACAACAGGTAGCAGAATGCTATTGTTCGCACTCGTCGGCGCACCCGGAGGACGATCCCACGGGGCAACAATTTGAAAATGAACGAGTTTACCCTGATAGACCGCCGCCTCAACGCGGATCGGGATCTCAGGCCCGTCTGGATATTTGCCCGAAAAAGCTCTCTGTTCGTCAAAGGCCTGCGGTGGTGTCAATTGCGGTTCAACCGCTTGAAAGTTAGCAAGGTCAAATCCGGCTTCCTTAAAAACACCCGCCCAATCAAATTCACGGCGCGGCTGATCTGACACCTTGTCTCGCGGCGGAACGCCTTCAAAATAGATCAAACGCCCCGTCGTATCAACCCGCATCAGGGTCATTCCGGGGTCGACATTTGGCGGGTCGTTAGTTTTTGGGGCTCCTCCGGCGAGGGGCACTATCGGCTGAGCGCTGGTGCGGGAATCAAACGACAAAACGGCAGGCTGTCCGGTTGCCAGTTTTTGCCATCGCTCCTGCGTCTGATCATTCTGCTTCAGGTAGACAAAGTAATCGGCAGTCGACCCGAAAAAATGATACGAATTTACAGTTGGGTAACCGAATTTCTCGACCAGCTCACGACTGCGTTGGCGCAAAACATCGGGCGATCTGTCGAGCGGCACAAAATGCTGAACTGATGTACTTTTTGAGGCTGCAACCAAGACCCCGTAACCAACAATTACGGTCAGGAGCAAAGCCAGAGCAACTACCGGCTTTAACGCCCCTATTTTCGGCGATGCGGCGACCATCTCCGGGCTAGGAGTCTGACCAGCGTCGAGTGCGATCTGCATCGGATTGCCGCCGGGCAGAGCCATCGCGACGTGGAGAGCGCTTTGCGGACGGTTTTTCGGGTCCTTTTCGAGACATTGTGCGATGACGCTCTCGACCAGCGGGTCGATGCCCTTGACGTGGGTCGAAGGGCTGGTCGGCGTCGCCGTCTGATGCATTTTTATCAGCTCGGGGACGGTCGCCGCGATGAACGCCTGTTTGCCGGTGAAGATCTCGTAGATCACGAGGCCAAGAGCGTAAATATC
Source organism: Chloracidobacterium sp. (assembly GCA_016706275.1). Classification (GTDB taxonomy): domain Bacteria; phylum Acidobacteriota; class Blastocatellia; order Pyrinomonadales; family Pyrinomonadaceae; genus OLB17. Next base: position 608,033 of record JADJJY010000001.1, read on the forward strand.
ACTGCGTGTCGTGACTTCCTTGCCAGTGATCTGCTCGGGCGACATATACGCCGGTGTGCCGGAGCGGATCTCGTCTTTGGAAATGTCGGCCTCGATTCCGGCGATGCCAAAATCGGTGATGCGGGCTATGCCCTTTTTGTCGATGATGATGTTTGCCGGTTTGAAGTCGCGATGAAGAATCCCGGCCTTATGGATCGCCTCCATCCCAACGCAAAGCTGACGTGAGATCTCAACCGCCCTTTCATGCGTAAACCGCCCGACGCGCGTCAATAGCTCCGACAGATCGTCGCCATCGACAAACTCCATCGACAAAAAATGCCGCCCATCGATCTCGCCAATGTCGAACACACGGCAGACGTTTACATGCGAGACCTGACGCGCATTGCGCACCTCAGCCCGAAAACGCGAAAGAGTATCCTCGTCACCCACGACCGACTCGGGCAGAAACTTGAGGGCCACGACCTGGCTCAATTGCAGGTCTTCAGCCTTATAGACCTCGCCCATCCCGCCTTTGCCAACGAGGCCAATAATGCGGTAGCGGTCAGCCAAGACTGTACCAGCGACAAAGTCACCCGCCTTAGTGTCGGCAGTCGTATTAACTTTGATCTCGGTCTTGTTCTCGTTGCCGGAACTGTCTAGTTTTGTCGGATCTTCCATACTTAGGTTTCTGACATCATAGACGTAAATTTGATATTTTTCACCCCTCAATGTCCGATTACGGACGGCGTAAATTCGGCTTCGATTGCACTTGCATGTGCTCGTGCGGTTTAATTAGAGCATGACCAAGACCCAAAAAGAACTCGCCTTTTTGCTCGACCTGTCGGTTGCGAGCGAGTGGACACAGCGTTTTGCTGATCTCGTTGACAAGCATCTCGACCTGGAGGACTCGGACAATCTGCTCTACCTCAATGCGGGAACAGGCAACCACGCACTTGCGATAGACGAAAAGTTTGGCACAAAAACCGATATTTTCGCGACGGCTGAAAATGAGGATGTGCTAAATATCGCTCTGGATAAAGCGGCGGCATTGAGTTCGAATGTCGATTTTTCGATGCTGCGGTTTGAAAGTGATGCTTTTGATACGGTGCTGGCGGACGGAACCTTTGTCAGGCCGCTCGAGGTCGAAGATTTTATCGCGGATGCAACCCGCGTCGCCCGCACGGGCGGCGAGGTCGCTGTCTTTTTGCCGACTGCCGGTAGCTTTGGCGAGGTTGCCTCGATCCTGTGGGAAGTTCTGTTTACCGAGGGGCTTGGCGAACATGGTGCGGCGGCGGAAAAACTAATTAGCGATCAGCCGACCGTCTCGCGGGTCGAGGAGATCGCCAAACAGATCGGGCTCGTGAACGTCCAGACAAAAACCGAGCTAGAGGCTTTTGAATATGAGACCGGGGCAGAATTTATCGCATCGCCGCTCGTCGCCGATTTTCTGCTGCCGACTTGGCTCGAAATGCTTGACGAAGACGAAAAAGAGCGAGTTACGGAAAAACTCGCTCAACTAATCGACGCCGAGGGGGAATCGCTCAGCTTTAGATTTTTGTTAAAGGCTACGCTGCTGACCGGTGAGAAAGAGTAAGAGCTAGGCCTGCTTTGCCTCGGCACGCCGACGCATTTCTTCCATCAGCGCTTCGTCGGTCATGTTGGTGATCTGTGGCGTGTCGACCTTTGACTCAAGCTTTTGGACGGCCTCGGCTTTTTCTTCTTCCTCGGCCTCGCGCATGCCGTCTTTGAACGCTTTGCGTGTCGCACCGAGCGATTTTGCGAGTTGCGGCAGTTTGGTCGCTCCAAACAGCAAGAAAAGCACTGCGACGATCAATAAAATTTCTGTTGTTCCAAAGTTCATATAAATGTCCTAAATATTAGACGTTTTGACGCGGGTAATGGTCCGCATTTTCAACATATTTTCATCATACCGCTAATCGCACGAAGATTCACGCTAAATTTGGCTCTTCACGGACGGAATCTGTCCATAGCCTCGACCAGAGCTGAGGTAATTCCGGGCTCTGAGACCGAATGCCCGGCGTCGGGTACGACAATAAATTCTGCTTCGGGCAGGGCTTTGTGCAGATCCCAAGCCGAAGTTATCGGACAAACGACGTCATAGCGCCCCTGTACGATAACGGTCGGAATGTGGCGAATCTTATCGACATTTTCGAGCAGATAATTTTCGGTCGGGAAAAACGAGTTGTTCATAAAGTAATGACACTCGATACGCGCGAGGCTCAGAGCCTCGTGCGCGCCTTCCCAGTGGTTCATCAGGTCTTCGCTCGGGTATAGCTTTGAGGTCGAGCCTTCCCAGACGCTCCACGCACGTGCCGCCGATAGGCGAACCTGCTCGTCATCGCTTGTAAGCCGTTTGTGATATGCCGCGATAAAATCACCGCGTTCGTCCTCGGGTATCTCGTCGCGATAGCGTTCCCAAAAATCGGGGAAGATCTCAGACGCACCGTATTGATAAAACCACTCGAGCTCCTTTCGCCGCGTCAGGAAAATACCCCGGAGCACGAGCCCCAGACATCTGTCCGGGTGTGTGACCGCATACGCAAGACTCAGCGTGCTGCCCCACGAGCCGCCGAAAACCAACCATTTGTCGATACCAAATTTTTCACGCAGCTTTTCGATATCCGCGATAAGGTCCCAAGTCGTATTTTCTCGAAGCTCTGCATGCGGCGTCGAATCGCCCGATCCGCGTTGGTCGAACAAAACGATGTGATAAACGGCCGGGTCAAAATATTGCCGGTACATCGGTATCAATCCGCCGCCGGGGCCGCCGTGCAAAAATACAACCGGGATGCCCTCGGGATTACCCGCACGTTCATAATAGATCGTGTGAATGTCGGAAACAGGCAGCATGCCGCTGTCAAAAGGTTCGATCTCAGGATAAAGTGTTGCCATATTTGAAATGATAACTGAAATAACGCGGCAGACTAAGCCAAGAGGCTCAGCGCTTTAGAAAATTGTCGTACCAAAGCTGAAATACGAGCAGCGTCCAGAGTTGTTTGTGGTGGCTAGCGGTGCCGCGTTCATGCTCGGCAATTAATTGTTGGACGTATTCCACATTGAAAATGCCCTGATCTTTTAACCTCGCGGACGCAAGCAGATAGTGCATCAGCGGATTGAGCCGCCCTTTTAGCCATTCGGCGATCGGAATGCCAAAGCCTTTTTTGGGGCGATGCAGAATATTTGCGGGCAGCAGATCGGCCATCGCTTTTTTTAGAATGTGCTTTCCGCTTTTTCCGCTGAGCTTGTATGCAAGCGGCAGCGACGCGGCAAACTGACCGACTCGCGGGTCGAGAAACGGGGCACGGGTTTCGAGGCTGACCGCCATTGCGGCTCGATCGACCTTGGTCAAAATGTCTTCGGCCATGTAGTAATTGATGTCGAGGAACTGCATCTGCTCGATCTCGGTCGTGGCGTCACACAACGCCAATAATTCTCGCGGTCCGCGATAGATATCATCGTCGCTTGCAGCAAGTATTTCAGGCGTCAGCAATTGGGTCTGCTCTTCGCGGCTAAATGAACCAAACCACGAATGGTGCCGCTCGACGGTGTTGAGGTTTGCCCCGCGAACAAAGCGTTTTGCTTTGTAATCGAACGACATATTTTTGGTCGAAACAGGCAAACGTTTTACGACTGGTTCGATAAAGCCCTTACGAAGAATGGACGGAACGCGGGCGTATTTTGCCGCAACCGTGTGGGCGTAATACATTGGGTAACCGGCAAAAAGCTCGTCACCGCCATCGCCGCCCAGAGCGACAGTGACGTGCTTTTGCACAAACTGGGCAAGCAGAAAAGTAGGTATCAGTGAGCCGTCCGAGAGCGGTTCGTCAAGCCAAATGCCGATCTCAGAGATCAGGTCACCGGCGGTCGCGGCGGACAGTTTTTCCTCGTAATGCTCTGTGTCCAGATGCTTTGCGACTTGACGAGCGTATTTGGACTCGTCGAACGAATCCTCTTCAAAGCCTATCGAAAATGTCTTAACGCGTTCGGTTGCATGCTGTATCGCAAACGCCGCGACGGTCGATGAATCGATACCACCGGACAGCAAGATACCAAGCGGCACGTCCGACACTAGCCGCATACGAACAGCGTCGGAGAGCAGATCGCGGAGTTCGACTGCTCTGTCTTCGATCGAACCAGTCTGCGTCGGCTCCCAGTTCATATTCCAATACCGCCGAGTTTGTACCCCGCCGTTCTCGACCGTCAGCATGTGGGCGGCGGGCAGCTTTGAGATGCCTTTGTAAATCGACATCGGAGCCGGGACGTAGTCGTATGAGAGATAATGCCGCAGAGCTTCGAGATCGAGTTCGGCTTTTACCGATGGATGGGCGAGCATCGCTTTTGGTTCGGATGCGTAAATCAGCTGGCCGTCAAAGACGCCGTAATAAAGCGGTTTTTCGCCGAAACGGTCGCGGGCGATGATCAGTTTTTTCTTACGCGTATCCCAGAGCGAGAACGCATACATCCCGTTGAGATGGTCTACGAGATTTTCGCCATATTCTTCGTAAAGGTGCGGCAGTATCTCGGTGTCGGACTTCGTTGTGAATTTATGGCCTTTCTTTTCCAGCTCGGCACGAACCTCACGATAGTTGTACAGCTCGCCGTTCATCATCACGATGACGGACTTGTCGCAATTAAAAACGGGCTGGTCGCCGGTATGGAGGTCGATGATCGACAGCCGCCGCATACCAAGTGCGACCGTGTCGTCGAGCCACAGCCCTTCGGAATTTGGCCCGCGATGCACGATCCGTTCGCACATCGAATGCAGAACGGATTCGGTATGGTTTTCTTTAGTTTGTTTGAGGTTTATCCAACCTGTGATGCCGCACATTGGTTAGAATCCTATTCGTTCACGGACGGCGTAGATCGCCTTGTCCTGCGACTCGTGATAGGTGCGGACCGAGAGTTCGGCGAGCAGGCCCATCAGGAAAAATTGCACCGAGATCGCCAGCATCACGACCGTAATCACAGGCAGGGGCGTCAGAATAAATGACGTCCCTTCGATCTTAAGGACGACGGCCCAAACGCCGGCGATCATCGACAGCAGAAACGCTATCATGCCGAAAGTACCAAAAACATAGATCGGCTTTGTCTGATACGACGCCATAAATTTGATCGTCATCAGATCGAAAACGACCTTAATGGTGCGTGAAATGCCGTATTTCGATTTGCCCATCGTCCGGGCGTGATGATCGACCGGTATCTCGGCAACGCGGGCTCCCGCCCAGCTTGCGTAGATCGGGATAAAGCGGTGCATCTCGCCGTAGAGTTTTACGTCCTGGATCACGTCGCGGCGATATGCTTTGAGCGAACAGCCGTAATCGTGCAGCTTTACGCCGCCGATCCACGAGATGATGCGGTTCGCGATCTGTGACGGTATCTTGCGTGAAATAAGCTTGTCCTGACGGTTTTTACGCCAACCGGAGACTACATCGTAGCCCTCATTGAGTTTGTCGAGCAGCCGCGAAATATCTGCCGGATCATTTTGCAGATCGGCGTCCATCGGTATCAATATGTCACCTTTGGCGGCGTCGATACCCGCCGACATCGCCGCCGTCTGGCCGTAATTACGCCGTAAGCTTACAACGCGAACGCGTTCGTCGGACGTAGCTATCTCTTTTAATATTTCCAAACTCTTATCCGTCGAACCGTCATCGACATAGATGACCTCAGCCGTTTTCCCAAGCGCATCGAGAGCCGCCGCGATTTTCGCATGCATCGGCCGCAGGTTCTCTTCCTCGTCCAAAACAGGCAGGAAAAGCGATAATTCGGGGTTATTAGTTTCTTGACTCATTATCAAAAAAAATCTGCGTCCACAGATGAACACAGATTAACACGGATAAGTCTACTTCCTTTTCTGTGTGCATCTGTGTTTATCTGCGGCTAATTTTTCCTCGCGACTACGACGATCGAAACGCCGAGCGGAAAATTAAAATGCTTTAACCAAAATCTTTCCGCACCAAACAATTTGCCCAGCGGGCCGTTCAAGCCCGAGATCGTGATGTTGTTTTCAGACTCGGGTTTGATGCCGGTCAGTTTCATGATCGTCCGTCCGGCGAGGATCGGAGCGAAAAATGTCCAGTTGGCGTAAGTTGCACGTTCGACCGTATAGCCTGCTGTTTCGAGTCGCTCGACGATCTGTCTCTTAGTGTAGCGAATACGGTGATTCGAAATATCGTCCTGCACGCCCCACAGCCACATAAATGCCGGAACAAAGATAAGCGAATAACCGCCGCGTTTTGTCACGCGAAACATCTCTTTTAGGCCTGCTATATCGTCATCGAGATGCTCGACAACATCGAGAGCGGTCGTCAGTTCAAACGACTCATCCGCGTACGGCAGTGTTTCGGCCAAGCCTTTTTGAACCTTTAATCCTTTGCGGCGGCAAAACTCGAGAGCATCATCCGAAACATCAACGCCCTCGGACTCGCCGTATTGCGAGAGCATTTCGATGTTTGCACCAGTTCCACAACCGACGTCTAAAATTCTTAGGGATGAATTACGAGTGATGAGCGATGAGCAAATCGGTTTTAGAAAACTTTCGAGAATCGCGCGGCGGCCAACGAACCACCAATGCGAGCCCTCGACCTCGTCCATGATGGCGTACGTATGCTGCTGCATTTCTTGTGGCAACGCTGCGTTCATATAGCTATTATAACCTCAGCCCCATCATCTCGCTTGCGAGCGAACCGGGGTTGCCCTTTAGGTCGAGTCCGTAGCTTTCGTTCAATCTTTTCATAATGCCGTCATCGCTGACCGCGCATTTTCCGTCCGCTTGGCAGAGGATCATTAACTGCAGCCCCTCGTCAATGAAATCCTGTTGGTCGCGGCAGAGCATATAATCACCCGCCGTTTTGTGGGCTTCCCATTCGAGCTCGTAAAGCGTCGGGTTAAATATGCCGATCGGATTCATATCGGCGTTCGAGAGGCTTTCGAGCGTCTGTGCAAAATCGTATGCGTGGCGGCCCTCATGGACAAACGTACCTTCGCATCCGCGCTGCCCGCCGGTGTCGATCGTTTCCTCGGCGATCGCGATGTATATCTCACCTAACGATTCACGCAAACTCAGCCGCTCGGTCGCGAGTTTGTAATTGGTCTTGACCGAATTGATGACGCCCGTGATACCCGAAGCGTTTACTTTGCTGACCGGCAGCACCTGAACGAGCAGATCGGATTCAATTATCTCGTTCATCATATGACGATGAAAATCATTGCCCTTGGCGACGATCGTGTCGAACGCATCCTCGACCGAATTACGGTATTTTTTGTCTATTCCACGATCAAACTTCATACGATCTTTCCGAATCCGCACCAGCTATTCTCATTATGCCACGTTATTTTAACGTCCTCGGCGGCGATCTCGTTCCACCAACCGGCGAAATCGTCCTTTGCGATATAAAACGCCGTCGGGGCGACAAGGTGATCGAATACAATGTTGTGCTGTTCGCGCCAGCCAAACGTGCCTAGGTGATTGAGATATTCGTTGTAAAAAAGCTTGTTTGCGACCGGTTTTGCGACCGCGTTTAGCGGGCGGTAGATAAGTTTTGTCGTCAAAAATACGCTCAGTGTCGGTAGCTTTGATAATTGATACAGAATCGGCTGACTGATCTGCGATGTAAAACCAGTTCGGACTGGATCGACAAATCGCGTGATCCACTCGTTATTCTCAGCCCCGTAAACCCACGCCGAGATGTGACCGCCGCTTTTTACCTTACCCGCGAGTGAAAGAAACGCTTTTTTGGGATCGGGCGTGTGGTGCAGAACGCCGACGCTGAATGCGTAATCAAATACCTTTTTTAACGGTAGTTTGAATATGTCGCATTGGACGATGTGAGCGTTCGGCATATTTCGGGTCAACGCAAATGCCGATTCGACGCCGTCGCCAAGGTCGATGCCGACAACCTCAGTGGCTCCCCATTCGGCGGCGAGTTTTGTATGACGGCCTTTGCCACAGCCGCCTTCGAGGACGACCTTACCTGCAAAAAATTCCTTTTTGACGGGCTGGAGCCAGCCGAGAAATTGTTCGTTATATTTTGGATCTTCTTGCGTGAAATTAGTCCACTGCCAGCCAAAATTTTCAGCGGTCGCGGCCTTGTCTTCCTCGATCTTGCCGAGGTCTGCAAAACGCGGCACGCCGCGAACAACCTTGTATTCGCGGTCGCATTTCTTACACGTCAGCACGCCCTCGATGATCTCCCGGTCGTCGTATTTGCTCGCATAGGCCAGCAAAATATCGCCGCCGCAGGTCGGGCATGCTAATAGATCTAGTAACTTCTCTTTCATAAGAATTTAGCCACGAATGAAACGAATTTCACGAATAAGACCGACTCTTGCCATTCGTGTCATTCGTGCAATTCGTGGCTAAATCATCCTCTTCTTAAATTCTTCGTATTCAGCAAACGGAAAGGCCGCGCGCCAGTTGAACTCAAATTCGTCCGTTTCGCGGTCTGCGTAGAGCTGATCAAACGTCACCAAAAACGCGTCAATTACATTACCCGCGATGTCCAGATGCGTAAAAACAAGCTCGCGCTCGGCAAACGAGCGGTCGTCGGTCGGATACTGATAGATCTGCAGCAGCATCTTGTCGCCCTCGCGGACAAAGCGAAAATCAAACTCCTCAGGGTCGCGATTCCATTTTAGAGTGCGTTCACGCGGGGCGGGCGATTCCGTCGTTAGGTCGGTCAGTATCTGCATCAGTTCCGGCAAGGCCGACTCGTGCGGGGCGTGCGCCGTCGTAGTGTGAAATTCGCTGACGCCGTCGTCAAAACCGATCGACATCCAACCGCATTGCGGACTGTTAAAACTGACCTCAAGTTTCCCCGACATAAGCTATTTATGGTAACTTTTAGACAATTAATCCACAAACCTACGATGCGGCAATACCACGATCTACTAAAGCACATTCTTGAAACCGGCGTCCGCCACGAGGACCGCACGGGAACGGGCACGATATCTACGTTTGGGTATCAGACGCGGTTTAACTTAGGCGAAGGATTTCCGATAGTCACGACAAAGCGTGTGCCTTTTCGGTGGGTAGCCGAAGAGCTCTTTTGGTTTTTGAGCGGCAGCACGGATGAAAAAGACCTGAACGCACGCGGTGTCGATATCTGGGCGGAATGGGCGACTGCTGAACAAACGGCAAGGTTTGAGCGCACCGAAGGCGATCTCGGGCCGGTATATGGCTATCTGTGGCGTTCATTCGGGGGCGAATATCCACAAGTCAATGGCGTTGATCAGATCGCACGGCTCATACGCGAGATCACCGAAAATCCAAATTCGCGTCGATTGCTTGTCAGTGGCTGGGATCCTCGTGTCTGCGACGATGTCGCCCTGCCGCCGTGTCACACGCTGTTTCAATTTAAGGTCGAGAAAAGTAAGACGCTTCACTGCCAGCTATACCAACGTTCGGCTGACGCTTTTCTCGGCGTACCGTTCAACATCAGTAGCTACGCATTGCTCACACATCTCGTTGCCCACGTTTGCGGGCTTGAGGTAGGGGATTTTGTTCATACCTTTGGCGATCTCCATATTTACAGCAACCACCTCGAACAGGTGAATGAACTGCTCTCGCGTGAGCCGATTGCATTGCCTAAATTAGAGCTTGTCGATGCGGATGGCCTGAAAGGACTCGACGGATTGCTAAATTTCAAATTTGAAAATCTGAAATTAAATAATTATCAGTCGTGGGGAAAGATCGCGGCTCCTGTCGCGGTCTAAATACTATTTAACAGTTGGTGGTTGAAAGGTTTTTGTGCGGAGCGTGATGCCTTCGTCGCCGATGAGCAGCAGACGGCGGGCGTCGTAGCTTGAGGCGTCTGCGGGTGTGTACGATAGCAGGTAACGGTTTTTACGAAGCTCGTCGCAGATAAACTTGGCAGCAGTTGACGCCTCCTCGAACGGGAACACCTGGCCGCCGGTCTCCTCGGCAAGCTGATTCATTATCACTTTGGCTTTTGGCTGGTCGCGGCGGTATGCTCCGCCAGAGCGGTCAGGGATCTGTAGCGAATAGACCGTCACATTCTGTTCCTGCAGTTCGTTGAGCATCTTGTCATAAGGCGTTTTACTGCCGCGGTCTAGGCCATCACTGATGAGGATAACGGCTGTTTTCCTGGTCCCCGGCATCAGCGGTATAAGCACCTCGCTAAGGGTTGAGTTGATCGCATCAAAGAGATACGGGTTGCCCTTTTTTCTGAGGGTTCCGAGAGACACCTCCATCTTTTTGGCGTCGTCCGTCCATTCCTGGATGATCTCAGCGTGCGTGTCGTACGCGAGCACAAAAAGCTGGTCGCCTTCAAATATCTCGTATGCAAACTCCATCACCGCTTTTTTCATTGCTTCAACAGATATCTGCAGCGTCTCGGAATTATCGATGAGGATGACTATCTTTGACGGGCTCGGGTCGTAGCTGAAATTTTTGATCTTTTGCTCAATGCCGTTTTCGTAAAGATTGAGATTTTCGGGTCGGATGATGTCAGTTTTCTTATCCTGACGTGATGCTACGACGGATAGAACAGTACCGGTCGTAGCAGCATCACCCTTGGCATTACGGCGCGATTGCGCCGAAACAATGCCCGCAAACAATAGCGTGCAAACTATTGCAAATAAATATTTTTTGCGGCCGAGGGTCATGCTTTGTCTGGCTTCGAAACGGTGTCTTTTACTGCCGAATTTGTTTCGCTTGCAGGTTTTGATGCAGTATCAGGCGTTGGCGTTGATTCGCTTGAGGAACTTTTTTCCATTTTGCCTTTTTTTCCGGCGTAGTCGGTTACATACCAACCCTCGCCCTTAAACTGAAAACCAGACAACGACCATTGCTTTTCGAGTTTTCCGTGGCATTTTTCGCAAGCCGTCAAAGGTGCATCAGAAACGCTTTGGCGTTTCTCAACATGCAAACCGCATTGCTGGCATTTATATTCGTAAATAGGCATAAAAACTTGAACCCGGATCAAAGAGATCTCATCTAATATTGTAATCCATAAATCCAATCCGGGTAATATGGCGAATTACTAAGCGACGGTGATCAGGAGACTTTATGAAAGAAAATTTTTTAACAACGATAATTACGTTTCTGGCTTTATTTATTTTTGCGAGCACGTTGTCGGCGCAGTCAACAGCAAAACCCGCTCTGTCGCCGGTAAATGGGATCGACATCAACCGCTACGCCGGACGTTGGTATGAGATCGCGAAATATCCTAATCGCTTTCAAAAACAGTGCGCTGCCAATACGACCGCAAATTACACGGTCAAGAAAAATGGCCGCATTGAGGTACTAAATGAATGCGTAAAAAAAGACGGCACTACTGTAAAAGCTGTCGGCGAGGCAAAGATCGGCGACAAAACAAATAATGCCAAACTCAAAGTGCGATTTGCTCCCGGATTTATGTCATTTCTTCCTTTCGTCTGGGCGAATTACTGGGTGCTAGATATTGCACCGGATTATAGCTACAGCGTAATCGGTGAACCTGGTAGAGATTATTTTTGGATCTTAAGCCGATCACCGGAAATGGATACCGCGACCTATCAAACGATACTTAGACGTGCCGAGACAATGGGTTTTGACCCCAATCGCGTCGAAAAAACCCCTCAGAATGCCGAGATCCTGAAGGGTTCAGTACAAATAAAAAATTGACTCTTAGGCGGCGGTTGCTGTTTCGCTTTCGTGTTCGGCCAGAAACCTCTCGGCGTCGATCGCGGCCATACAACCCGTTCCGGCGGCGGTAATCGCCTGACGGTAATATGCGTCCTGTGCATCGCCGCATGCAAAAACGCCGTCGATATTGGTACGCATCGTTTTGCCCTCGGTGATGAGATAGCCGACGTCGTCCATATCGAGAACGCCTTTAAATAGCCCCGTGTTCGGCTGATGGCCGATGGCAATAAAGACGCCCTGCGTTGGGAATGTGCTTTCCTCGTTAGTCTCGCTGTTAAAGAGCGTGACGCTTTCGACACCCGCTTCCTTGGTTCCGTTGATAGCCCGGACCTCGGTGTTCCACATCACATCGATCTTGTCGTGAGCCAGCACGCGATCCTGCATTATCTTAGATGCTCGAAATTCGTGACGGCGATGGACAAGTGTTACCTCTGATGCAAATTTAGTCAGAAATAGGGCCTCTTCCATGGCCGTATCGCCGCCGCCGACCACGACTATCGGCCGGTCGCGGAAAAAGAACCCGTCGCAGGTCGCACATGCCGAGACGCCGTTGCCGCCCAAGCCCTCCGGCACAGGAGCCTCGCCGGGAATCCCGAGCCATTTGGCGGATGCCCCGGTCGAGACGATCAGCGTGTCGGCTTTGATTATGGTTGTGATCTCGGTGCTGTCTTCGCTTTCCTTTCCAAAAAGTGTAAATGGCCGTTGCGTTAGGTCAACGCGATCGATCCAGACATTGATGATCTCGGTGCCAAATCGCAGAGCTTGCTCGCGAAACTCATCCATCAGGATCGGGCCCATTATCCCCTTAGAAAAGCCGGGGTAATTTTCGACATCGGTCGTGATGGTAAGCTGGCCGCCTGGTTGAGGTCCGTCAATGACGAGTGGCTCTAGCTGAGCCCGTCCGGCATAGACAGCGGCGGTCAAACCTGCGGGGCCGGAGCCGAGGATCACTACTTTACGATGTACTTGCTTTTCGCTCATAAATTGCTGTTGGCGATACGCAAAATAGTGCTTTGGAATTCGCCGGTGCATATAGTATAACTATCGTCTAGCGGGTTCGTCTAATAGGTTCGTTGCAGCATCGGGGCTCTAAAGCCTTCCGATTTTTTTAACCCCTTCCACATTTTGTTTTCGGAAGGTAACGGTAACACGGTAAAGGGTTTCGTGTTATGATGTTATTTTTAGATCTCGTGTTTCTAGACCACTTTTTAGGTATTGGCGATGAGTTCCATCCAACCTCACTTTGAGGAAAAAAGGTTTGCCCTCAGAATGGCTCTCCGACTGCCTATCGTGGTGTCAGGCAGGACCGACGACGGTGCGACCTGGAGCGAACCAACCGAAACCGACGATATCTCAACGCTCGGAGCCCTCTTTCAACTAAATCAACCTATCGCAAACGGTGACAGCCTTTATATTCGATCTCATCGTCCGAACGGTGTTCCGGTCGAGGTTAAGGCTCAGGTCGTCCGCGTTTTGCCGGCAAGCTACGGCACGCACCGCATCGGTGTCGCCATCGAAGAGCCGAAAGAGAGCTGGCTGCGGCTGTTTGTCGCGTGGATCGCCGATGACAATATCGTCGAGGGCGTTAACGAATAGGATCAGTGGCGGAAGCCCGCACGAAATAAGGGCACCATCGACTTTACACGATGCCCTTACTACGCGCGGGCTTCTGCATTAATTAATTTTATGTCTTACGAAACAATAACCGTTGAAAAAAGCGGCAAGGTTGCCGTTCTGACCATCAATCGTCCCGATAAGCTGAATGCTCTCAGCTCGAAAGTCCACGCCGAGGGCGTCGCCGCCCTTGATGAGTTGCGCGTCGATGACAGTGTCCGCGTTCTGGTGATAACCGGTGCGGGGGAAAAGGCGTTTATTGCCGGTGCCGACATCAGCGAATTTGAAGGCCAGACGCCGGTTACACAGCGAAACGCGTTTCACGAACGATCATTTTTCAATTCGATCGATACGTTTCCTAAACCCGTCATCGCAATGGTTAACGGATTTTGTCTCGGCGGCGGTAATGAGTTAGCGATGGCGTGTGATATTAGAATGGCCAGCGAAAATGCGAGATTTTCGCAGCCTGAGATCAACCTCGGTATCATGTGCGGCGGCGGCGGCACACAGCGTCTGCCGCGTCTCATCGGCGAAGGCCGGGCGATGGAGATGGCACTGACCGGCGACATGATCGATGCCGCGACAGCCGAAAGATTCGGACTCGTCAATCACATCTATCCGAGCGATCAGCTTGAGGTAGAGACGATGAAACTGGCCGAAAAGATCGCCGAAAAAGCTCCCATTGCGTTGCAGCTCTCCAAAGAGGCAGTGAAATTTGCTTCACGATCAAATCTAGACGAAGGTCTGCGACGTGAGGTCGATCTCTTTGCGATCTGTTTCTCGACTGAGGACAAGAAAGAAGGCGTCTCGGCATTTCTCGAAAAGCGTAAGCCGGAATTTAAGGGAAAATAAAGAATATAGAATGTCGAATAACGAATTGCGTGATGTTTCCGCCGTGTTCTATAATTCGTAATTCGACATTCGTAATTCGCAATTACGTTTGGGGACGTAGCTCAGTTTGGCAGAGCGCTGCAATGGCATTGCAGAGGTCAGGGGTTCGACCCCCCTCGTCTCCACCATATCCTATATCAATTAAAATGTGTCATTGGCACATTTTTTTTGTCTTTTAAAGCCATTTCAGGCTAGAATCAATCGTAGATCACTGATACAAAGTTTGCGACCCCAAAAGGTCGCGATCTAGCATTTTTCGACATTGAAGATTGGATTGAGGTTTCCCGTGTCGGGTAGCTTTTCAGAACCAGGCCTTTGGTAAGCTGTTTTTAGGTTTTTTTTGGCTGACCGGTCTGTGGCATTTTTATTTTTAGAAAAAAAGGAGCGAAAATATGGAACGAATGCTAATCAAACACCTGAGCGGATCTAAAGCGAATCAGGTCGAGGAATTTGCAATTAAACATCACAGCGAGCTGATCTTTGGCCGCGACACTTCGGCGACGGTCAAATATGACCCGGACCGTGACGACCTAGTCGGACGCGAACACGCCAAGATCGCCATCGATCCTGCGAATCCGAACGGTTTTTTGCTGACAGATTTGAACAGCACCAACGGCACGTTCGTCAATAAACAAAAGGTTACCGGCACGGTTAAGCTAAACATAGGTGACAATGTGCAGTTTGGCCCCGGGGGCCCAGAATTTACGTTCGACGTCGAGCCGAGGCCGGAAAACTTTGCTAAAGCAACACGGATGGTCGAGACCGGAGCATCGGCTCCGCCGGCTACTCGAATGGTGACCACACCGACCGCTACCGCAGGCGGCAAAGCTCCCGGAACCGTCGGCAAAGCAACTGTCGAACGTATGATCTCAGAGACAGTTACCGAAACCAAAAAGGCTCAGGGCCGTAAATTTGGTGCGATCGGTGCGGTCGCTGGACTGCTCGTCCTTGTTTTGGTTGCCGCAGCAATCGGCGGCGGATATTGGTACTACAGCAAACGCGAAGCTGCTTTGAAAGATGAGCTCGGCGGCAAAACTGCTGATCTGCAGAAAAAGGTCGATGACGGAAAGGTTGTAAACGCCACCGAGGTTAACGAAAAATACGGCAAGGCCGTTGTCTATATCGAAGTCGCATGGCGTCTTATCGACACGCAAAAACAGGCGCAGGTCTATCACCAGTTTGTGCCTAATAGCCGCGAAGTATTAGGCAAATTGCTTGGTGTAAATCTAGGCAAAGGTCCCATCGATCCTACTGCCGGTGGATCTGTTCCAGTTTACATGCAGGTAGGCGACACATACGAACCACTGTTAACGGAGTCAAAAGACTCGTCTGTCCCCATTGGCGGGCGCCACACGGGTACAGGCTTTATCGTCACCACAGATGGATTTGTCCTAACAAATCGTCACGTTGCCGCAACGTGGATGACTACATACCAGTTTCCCGAATCTACGCCACGCGGTATTGTTATCAACGCCATGGGACAGCTCGCGAGCACATCGCTGGTGCCACCGCCAAACGACTGGGTTCCGGCCAATACCAAGCAAGAGGGTAAACAGCTACAGGGCGGTTTGAAGGGTGTTGATGACACGCTCGACGTAACACTCGCCGGTAAAGAGAGCCGCATGGCTGCCCAGCTCAAACAGGTATCGGATCGTCATGACGTAGCTTTGATCAAGATCGACGTTCCCGGAACATTGACCAAGGTCGAGCTGTTTGACAACTACGACGCTCTCAAAAAGGGTGAGAACGTCACCATCATGGGCTACCCCGCAGCAAGCCCTCGCGTCTACGGCGTGATCGCGTCTAAGGATGTATTTAACCAGGGGACACAACTCAAGGTTATTCCAGACCCGACAGTCACCTCTACCAATATCGGCAATATCATCCGCGATAGCGATGAGAAAAATGCCGATAAACGAGTCAGTATGATGGGCGACGTAATACAACTTGCTACCGGGTCGACCGGAGCGGGTAACTCCGGCGGCCCCGTCTTTGACACGCAAGGACGTGTGATAGGTATCTTTTTTGCCGGAGATAAGGCAAACGCGATCACCTATGCCGTCCCGATACGTTACGGTAAAGAGTTTCTTGCGGGAGACTAATTGAAAAACGCAGCTTAGGCCTTTGGATCTCGCGGAGTTCAAAGGCCTAAGCCCTCACGCCCAAATGAATAAGCGTTTTCAGGTCAACGAAATGATAGGCGAATACCGCGTAACGAGTTTTCTCGGCGAGGGCGGCATGGGCGAGGTCTATCTTGGCGTTCACGAAAAGCTTGGCCGTCCGGCGGCGATCAAGATACTGCATTCGAATATCTCGGACGAGAGTTTTAAGACTCGGTTCTTCAATGAGGCTCGGCTACAAGCAAGCCTCCATCATCCAAATATTGCGGCTCTATACGATTTTCAAGAACAGGGCAACGAGCTGCTGATATTTATGGAGTTTGTCGATGGCGAGAGCCTCGATGATCTCGTTGCCGGGCGGGCATTTTCTGTCAATGAGTCGCTGGAGGTGTTTTCCTCGATATGCGAGGCTGTTGGGTATATTCATCAAAACGGGATCGTTCACCGCGATATCAAAGCTCAAAATATCAAGCTCACGGCAGCCGGACAAGCAAAACTGCTAGATTTTGGGATTGCGAAAGCTTCCGGCAGTCACGGCCTCACCCGGACAGGCGGCGTGATCGGGACGCCCAACTATCTGTCGCCTGAGCAACTCAGCGGCGAAAAGGCAACCGCGGCGGCGGATGTCTGGGCTCTCGGTGTTTTGCTTTATGAAATGTTGACCGGAAAGTTGCCGTTCAACGGTGAGACTCTCGGTGGGCTTGTGTTACAGATCACAAATGCCCAATTTACGCCGCCCGAGCAAATAAATCCCGGCATCCCGCGTGAGGTTTCTAACATCATTAAGAAGTGTTTGAAAAAAGAGCCTCACGGCCGCTATCAAACGGCTGACGAATTGTTAAAAGCGGTTCGCTCAACGCTCGGCCAGCGAGAATCAGGAGCAACTCAGGTTGGAGCGACGATAAAGCAGGTTTTTGGGTTTAATGCGCCGGCACCGGCACAACCTGTTGCGATCGCTTCATCGGAATACGCAGACGCTCCTCAAACCTATACGCCCGCACCTTTGGAAACAAAGAGTTTCCCGACGGTTATTGTCGCTGCCGGAGCCGGAATATTACTGCTATTTATTGTTGCCGTTGTCGGCATTGGTTTGTGGGCATATAGCGGATCGACGGGTACAAATACGGCGAATACATCGCCACAGCGACCCGCAGCGAACGGGGTTTCGCCGCAAACGGCCGATCTTAAAGGCGGGAAGGTACGTATTCGGATAGACGTTGACGAGGGAAAGGCTCAGGTGGTTCAGAACGGACAGGTACTTGGCACAACTCCGTTTGAAATGGATGTCAACGCCGGCGAAAAACCAAACCTGACCCTCCGGCGTGAGAGTTTTGAAGATAAAAATGTGCAGATAGAGGCCGGAAGCGGTAAAAAGGTTTTTACCTTTTCGCTTAAGCCAAAGAGTTAAGGAAATTGATCTACTAAGAAATGCTAGAAACCAGAAAGATAGATATTACTGAAGGGGCAAGAAAGGTGATCGCCAGCATCCAGACCGATCCGGGCTGCGTGCGTGAGGCGAACGAAGACAGTGGGCGGCACATAAGTCCGGCTGATGACACGACGCGGCTGACGAAAGGAACGCTGACTATTGTCGCAGACGGTATGGGCGGACACGCCTCGGGCGAGGTTGCCTCGCAAATGGCCGTCGAGTTGATAAGCGAATTTTATTACGCAGACCCTCAGATGCCGGCGGGCGAGGCACTGAGAGAGGCTATCGAACAGGCAAGTAGTCTGATCTATCAGGCGTCAACCAGCGATGAGCAATATTTTGGAATGGGCACCACCGTTATCGCGCTGGCTTTGCTTGGCGATACGGCGATCTCTGCCCACGTGGGCGACAGCCGATTATACCGGTTTCGCGCTCAGCATCTTGAGATGCTGACGCTCGACCATTCGCAGGTAATGGAGATGGTAAGACACGGCGTTATCTCGATGGAAGAGGCCCGCGATCACGAAGATAAAAACGTCATCCTGCGTGCCGTCGGCACACAAAGTTCGGTCGAGGTCGAAGTGTCCGAACCCTTTGCGGTCGAGAATGGCGATCTGTTTTTGCTTTGTTCCGATGGGTTAAGTGATATGCTCGAAGACACAGAGATCGAGGCAATTCTCAGATCCGAAGCCAACGCCCACGACGCGTGTGAGCGTCTGATAGCCGAAGCTAAGAATAACGGCGGACACGACAACATCACGGCTGGGATCGTGCGGATCGGTGCCGAAGCAGTTATGGAATCGAGCGGTAATGTCCGCGTCACAAGGGAAGTGGAGGCGTTAGTTTAAGCCATGATCGGACAAATAGTTGGTAATTACAAGATCGAAGAAAAACTCGGCGAGGGCGGTATGGGAGCCGTTTATAAGGGCGTCGATACGATGCTCGACCGTGAGGTCGCCATCAAAGCTTTGCGGCCTGAACTTGCCAGCCAGACTTCGGTCGTCGAGCGGTTTCGTACCGAGGCCGTGACGCTTGCCAAACTCAATCACCCAAATATTGCCACTCTATATTCGATGTTTCGCCAGGGCGACGAGCTTTACATGGTTCTCGAATTTGTCCGCGGAGAGACGCTGGACAGCATTATGCAGAAACGCGGTGCATTGCCGGCCGAAGAAGCGATCCCTGTTTTTTGTCAGGTGCTCGATGGCATTGACCATGCACACGATCTGGGCATCGTGCACCGCGATATCAAACCCGCAAATATGATGCTAACCGAAAAAGGCACGCTCAAGGTGCTCGATTTTGGTATCGCCCGGCTGTTGGGCAGCGCACGTATGACCCGCGCCGGCAATATTATCGGTACGCTCGAATACATGGCGCCGGAGCAGGTTCGCGGACTTGAAACCGATGGCCGCTCTGATATCTACGCGCTTGGCATGATGCTCTACGAAGTGTTGACCGGGCGGCTACCGTTTCAAACCGAGAACGAGTTTGAGCTCATGAAAGCGCAGACCGAGATGATGCCGACACCACCGCGTGAGATCAACCCAGCTATCCCCGAAGCCGTCGAAGCCGCGATCCTCAAGGCGATACAAAAGGATCCTAACGATAGATTTCAGACAGGTGGCGATTTTCGCGAAACATTGATCGAAGCCGGTTTTACGGGCGATGGGCAGATGCACGGAGCGACGGGCATGTTTAAGAAATCGGCAACCCGCCCGTCAAATCCGCCGGTATCGGCGAGCGATGCAAAAACGCTCGTATCGGCAGAGATAGCTCCGCCGCAGATGAAAGAAACGCGTTTGGGCGAGGCTGCACCGCCACCAGCTGTTGCGGCGGGCTTGAAAGCAACACGGCTAGGCGAGCCAGTCACAGCCCCCGCTTCTGGACTAAAAGCGACACGACTCGGAACGGTTGGTGAAACGGCCATCGGTCAGGGTACGGCTGCTCCCGCATCATTCTTTAGCAAGCTGACGGCGGTTCATTACGCCGCCGCCGGCTTGGTCGTGCTCGTACTTATCGGAGCGGTCATTGCGATACCGGCTTTCTTTTTGCTCAGAAGCTCGACGCCTGCAAATACTGAAACGAAAGCCAATACGCCGAGCCAGAAGCCGGATATTATCACCCGGCAGCCGGAATCTCAGCAATCGCAGACGAGTACGCAGACGTCACCTCCACTCAATTCTAACAGCGGAGGTTCGTCACAGGGCGGACAGCCGGGCGAACTGACGCCTATAGATTCAAAACCAAAAGATGATAGCCCTGCGGGTGGAGCCCCAAAACCGGTTCAGCCTAAAAAACCTGCTGCAAAACCTAAGGGTGGTAAAAAGAGTGCTGAGGATCTGTTAACAGGAAACTAGAAAGGAGTTTTGGACCATGAAGTGCCGAATTTTTACACGATCCGTTATGGCCCTTTCTTTCTGCTTTTTGCTGATGTCGTCCACGGGTGTGCTTGCCCAATATAAGGGCAATCCGGTCAAAAAGGAAAAGCTGGTAAAGGTCATCCGGATGAAACAGCTTTCGACCCGCGAGATCGTCGCCGTTATTAAAACGAATGGCGTCGATTTTAAGGTCACCCCGCTCATCGAAGCCGAGCTTTCCGGTGCGGGAGCGCGGCCTGAGGTCGTCAGCGCGGCCGCGGCAAATTACCGTGCTCCGACGTTTCAAAAACAGCCCGCTTCGACACCGATCGAAACCACGGCTGAGGATTACGATCTATTATTTGATCAGGGGTATAACACTTTGAGCCAAATGGCCACAGTGACGTCTCTGGATCAAGCTGCGCAAATTTCCCGCTCAGTCATCGAGATCAGCAACAGGGCCATCAAGCTCGACCCGACGCGGCCTGATGCCTATAAACTGATCTGTACGAATCATGTTCTTATGCGGAATTTTGTCGAGGCTCAAAGCAACTGTCAGTCGGCCGTCGATC
This sequence comes from Chloracidobacterium sp., assembly GCA_016706275.1. GTDB lineage: Bacteria > Acidobacteriota > Blastocatellia > Pyrinomonadales > Pyrinomonadaceae > OLB17. The sequence goes on from JADJJY010000001.1 coordinate 628,666, forward strand.
GCGGCGGCAGCATCGCATTTCCGGTTTACCATCTTTCCGGTACGCCGCATCTCGAGACCTTGTATATCGGCAAAGACTCGCTGTCTATCGAATCTAATCAAAAACTCTTTCAGTTCATCGGACGCGAAGTATCCAATCTCCGTAATGAAAATGATTACGACCTTGGCACCATGAAGGTGGCTGTTTTCAGCATGCAAACATACAAGGATGGTAGGCAGGATATTTGGAATTACACGCCCGGCAACACAGGAACTACGCAGGAAGCCAATATGATCATGCAGTTGATCAACCGCAATTCAATTGGCAACAGATAGGATGTTATCGATATGAAATACACTTATTTTTTACGACAAGTCGTCTTGATATTACTCGTTTTGTCTTCGTCCCTCGTCGTGCTTGCCCAATACAAGGGGCTCCCGGTCAAAAAGGAAAAGCTGGTAAGCGTTCTACGTTCGAGACAGCTTCAAACCCGCGAGATCGTTGCGGTGATCAAATCGAATGGCGTTGATTTTAGGGTAACTGACCTGGTCGAAGCCGAATTAAAAGGTGCCGGTGCGCGGCCCGAGGTGATAGCGGCGGCAAAGGCTAACTACCGTGCATCTGTCGCGACACCTGTACAGAACGGAAGTTCGACCCCGAGCAAGACATTTACGGGGCAGCCGATGACAAAAGATGTGATCGTTACATTGCTTAATAACGGTATTTCGGATGCTCAGGTACGCAGTAACGTTACCACCCGAGGCGTTAATTTTAAGCCATCACCGTCTGACAAAAATGAGATCAAGGGAGCCGGCGGCAGCGCCGCTCTGATCGCTCTAATTGATAAGAGCTACAACAATCCGAATCAAGGCTCGGCGGGTAACAACGATACCGGTGGCGGTGGCGGCGGTTATGACGCTCTCGTGGACAAGGCCGTAAACGAATACGATACGCAAAAAAATGTGGCGGCTTCGATCTCGACGCTGCAGGCTGCCATAGCCTTAAACCCCTCGGAATCAAGAGCTTATCAGTTGCTTGGGTTTAGCTATCTGTACGGCCAAAAGAATTTTGCCGAGGCTGAAAAGTATATGAAGCTCGCCCTCGAACGCGGCGGCAGTGCAGTGTTTCGCGTATTTCACGATCATGGGGCGTTGATGACAGATGTCTGCACCGGATCACTATTTATTGCGAGAGATACCGTGCGGTACGAATCCGACGACAACATCCACACTTTCGAGACATCAGATGCTGACATTAAAGAGGTGAAAATGGCTAATAAATTTGCCTCAATGTTCAATGTCAAACAGGGTTCATTTAAGATCACTCTGAAAAGCGGTGAGAACGCCAGCAAGAACTACAATTTTGCTCCGGCAACGAATGATTCACAGGAATCAAAGATGATCATTCGGCTGATCGGGAAATGATCCCCGATGATCAGGTTCACGTGAAAAAGGGTGCTTTGAGCACCCTTTTTTATTTGTAAATTCTTGTCCCGACGTGGTCCGGTCCGGACCAAGTGGACCAAGGTGGACCAAGCTCGCGGTAACTTAAGATAAGTATCACTCTAGATAAAATAATTACTATTTTGTCGGCTCGTCCGACACCTGGAAAAACTCGCCCGTACCGTTGTTTGTGCGGAGCATCTTCATTACATCCTCAAATCCAAACGGCCTTGCACCGCGGCGGCCAAACACGGCAATCTGATTTCCGCTCTCATCGGCAGCACGATCGCGGTCTAGCCCCTTGCTGATAGCGACTGCCTCGCCCTTGGTCTTGAAAGTCGCGATCAGTCTTGGTTCGGGACGCGGGCTAAAGCCTGCGTAGTTGGGCATTGTCTCGGGGTCGGTGAGTTGCAAGATCTTTAAGCCGTTCTTGCCATCGGCGACATAGGCGTAGAGGCTGGCGTTAGTCATAGCGACTTTGACGGCATGGGCATCATTGATCGTGCCTTCGGCGTTAAAGGTCTGGTCGAGCTTTGGCTGCTCAGGTTTTTCCACATCGATTATCGCGATACCATCTTCGCCATTTGCGACATATGCATAAGTACGTGCGATATAGACATCGTGAGCATGTGCGAGCGGCACCGACGCACCCTCTACAACCTTTACCTGTCCTGTTGTTTGAAGTTCTTTGATATCGAGCACTTTCAAACCATCGTGGTCAACGACAAAGGCATAAAGGAACTGTACGGCGACCGCTTTGGGATCATTGAGCGGAACCTCAGCGGTGACCTTTGGCTGTGTTGGTGTTGAAAGATCGACGATGACGAGTGCCTTGTCTGTCGTTACGTAGGCAAAGTTACCTGCGAGCGTAATATTATTAGCACCGTTCAAAACGCCGTTTGGGTTAAAAGTCACTGCCCGGCTCAGGAAATTATTACGTGGATCGCCGTCGAGCAATGTCGCGGCATTTACGAGGATCAGCCCTTCGAACTTGTCGGCTACATATAGATAAGCGTAGAGCGGATGGATCGGCCCCTCTTCGTTAATAGCGGGTGCAGGTTTGCCGGCCTTCGCGGCCTCGGCGTTTAGCCGCAGAGCTTCGTCGGGGGGGACCTGTTTGAATGTGCCATCCTCGTTCTGCACAGTTCGCCAACGGGCCGGATCCACCGCAAGCGTCGATGGTGCCGCGACCGCCGTTGCGTATTTGCTGGGGACGTAGAATTTTTGGCCAAGCGGCGAGACGGGAGCGGTCGTTATGCGTTCAGAAAATCCTTTGTGGTCGATCTGGGCAACATCATAAACACGCAGTCCGCCTTTACCTGCGGCGACATATGCGTATTCTCCGCGTACCTGAACCGACAGAGCCTCTGGCCGACCCTTGTTTTCATAGACTTCTTTTAGCTCACGGCCATTCTGTACAAATTTATCAAAGTTATCTTTATAGGCGAGTTTGTGCAGATTGCTGCCGAGAACTGCTTGAGGTTCATCGTGTTCGGTGACAACGACCGCGTCGAGCGAGTGGGTAGCGGCGACATAGACGTAGCGACCCATGAAATTGACAAAGTTGGTGCCTTGCAGCATCACTTGGGCAAGCCAGGCATTGTTGTCCTTTTCCTTAGAGACGTGGCAATCGGAACAGCTCTTGGTCTCCCGGCCGCGAACGGTGTGCGGCGCGTGTGTATTAAATGTCTGGCCGGAGAATCCCTCGGCTGAGACGGTCTGCTGCTGGCTATAGATCCATTCGCGGTTTTGATTTCGCGACGAAACGAGAACCGCCGAGCTCGAACGCACCGGAGCCACTCGGTGACCGGTGACAGTGCCGTCTTTGCCCAGCATAAAGATGTCGTCACGCAGCACTTGGAAATTGTAACTGGTAAAGTTGCGCGAATCGCCGCCTTCGTTGTGACGATTAGGCATCTTTTTATTTGCCTCCATTGACAGGTGACAGCCAAAACAACTCGTAACCCACGACGTATGACACGCGTAACAGGTCATATTTTTGTCATTGTGGGCGAGCTTGTCTTCACCGGCGTCGATGCTGTCCCAGGTAGTATTGTCCTTTTGCATCAGCTTGGCGTATGCCGACTGGACGTTGTAATCGCGTTCGCCCTCGATGACCGTGTCGCGGGTTTGCTTGACGCGCCACCACATATCCGGATCTACGATCGAATGCTGGACGACGTCACCTTTCTTTAATTGTATCTCGCGGCCTTTCGACAATGGGTTCGGTCGCTTTTCATCCTTGGTGATCACTTCAAGCACAGCTTTTCGCTTTCCGTCCGGCGAACGAAAACGCAGACGCGTCAGGTCGCGGCCGATTAGCGGTTTGTTGGCGTTTTTACGTTGATTTAGCTCGTTCTTATTTTCGGGAGCCTCGGCGGCAAAGCTGCTTGTGATACCGTTCGCCTTTGCCTTGACCGAGCCGTGGCAATCGACGCAACTGATCTCGACGGCGGCACGCGGCTCATTATAGAGTATGCCCGTTCCGTGGCTGTCCTGCCGGAAATGGCAATCGACGCAATGCATACCTTTCTCAAGATGTATGTCTTGCAGGTGGACAGCCTTTTGAAATTTGTTCGGGTCATCAGCCGGGACGATGCGGTCTGCGGCGTTCAAAAGATTGCCTTTGCGGTCCTTTTTATAGACGTTCTTGAAAATCCAGCCGTGGCCATGCGAATCGGCAAACTGCACGTTCTTTAACTTACTGTTAAAATCCGCCGTGCCCGTGTTTTGCAAAAATATCGAATCAGACCACAGCCCGCGAACGCTCGCTCCCTCGGGATTTTTATCGAGCTTTACGGCCTTTTCGGTCTGTGTCGGGTCGTTCTGCTTATCCTGCGGATACATCATTTTGCCGTCGCTCTCGTTGTCCCACCACATGCGGCCGAGATAGGTCGCGACCATATTTGTGCCAGGATGCATATGACAGGTCATGCACTGAGTCGTCGGAATGCGAGATGTGAACTGATGCTTGATCGGATGGCCAGACTCGTTTTTGGGTATCTTGGTGTCAGCCGATTGTGAATAGCCTTGATTGCCCGCTGTCGCATAAGGCCCTGAAGCGGCTTTGCTGGTGTCGTTGGCGTAGATGACGTGGCACGAACTGCACCCCGACGACCGGTAATCTCCCGCGTGGTCATTGGTGCCGAGAAAGTTGAGCGTCGGGTCGAGCAGACGCGTTTTTTGTAGCCCGAGATAGACCGGATCGGTGCGGTTATTTGTGCCGAGCCCACGCGGGCTCAAGCCTTTGTCAGGTTTGCCGCCCTCTTCTTCTTTATCAGGATTACCGACCTCGTTGCGCCGACGCCCGCCGCGTTCAAACACACGGAGAATATTACCTGGCTGTGAGACTTCCCAGCGAGGAAGCGGATAGAGCGATGAGAGCCAGCCTTTAAATGCCTGCTGTTCGCGGGTAGGTGCAGGTTCGTGGAGCAGAGCCTGCGGCTTGCCGTCCTCGTTGTAGCTTTCGCCAAACCGGGCGTCCTTAATATGAAAACCGCCGTTGTTATACAGAGCGGCTCCCCAGAGCATCGAACCGTGGGCCATCATGCTGCGTGATGTTTTTTCGCCTTCGTCCGTATGACATTGGCCGCAAGATTGGCTGATGACGCGAAAATCGCCGGGGTTTACAAAGCGGACGAATTCGCGTGTTTCCTTGGCCAGCAGCGTGTTTGTGCGTTCGGGATTGCGGCTCGAACATTCGCCGTTCTTGCAGCCCCATTCTTTTGGAAATTTTGGCTGGACGTGGGCATCTTTTTGCGTGGTCGCCGCCGGGTTGCCTCCGTGGCAAGAAGTACATGTCAACCCTTGCGCGTCTTTGCCCTCGTCGAGCTTGTCAAAAACATCGCCCTTATTGTTGTAGCGGTGCATTGGCTCGATGTTGTCATGGCATTTGGCACAGCCTTCGATTTTAGCGTCCTCCGCTGTTGGCGTTTCAGTCGTGGAGTTTTGTTCGGGCTGTGCAGGAACTGGTTGGGTCGTTTGAGGCGCGGATTTGACCGCCGTGGCGTCGTTCTTTTTTGCCAGCGTCTGGTCTTTCCACAATGCCGCGGCGAGAAAAAACGCGAACACCAGCAGCACGATCAACTTGATGCGGACATTTATGTTAGCTCGACCGGCCATTTATATCTTTCCTCTCGTGCCTTAAAAGATCAGCTTAAGCTGGCTAAATAGTGAGTATTGCGGTTTGCTCGGATTGACGATCTGCGGTCCCGGCGTGCAGAAATTTGGTATCGGGCAATTTTGCGTCCGGTCGGTATAGACATCGCGAAACCCTTTGCCCGCAAAAAACATGCTGCCGCCAAACGTCATCGTGATGTTATTAATAAGGAACGGGCGATAGACCGCTCCGAGGCTCAGATCGTATCCGATGTCGTGACGGACTACCGGTTCGAACAATACATACTCAAGCACGTCCGTTCGGTGAAAACGCAAATAATTAGCGTTAAATACAGCCTTGATCGTCTGCGTCAGCTCGGCATCGATACCGGCGTTAAAGATCATGATGCCGGGATTTACAAAATTTGATTGCCCCTCGGTCTTGCTCGACCGCAGCGTCGGTAACAGGCTGTTGCTCTGGACAAGGCCGACCTCGGTCGAGACGAGCCGTATGCCCTGGCGGTTCCAGTATGAAAATTGTCCGCCCGCAAAGTTAGGGTCGTCTAGTATCGCGTCAAAGCCGTTTGCCTTATCATCCGTCGGGTTTTTGTCGCCGGAGGCGAAAAAAACCGACCCGCGAAACCGCAGCCAGTTTTTATCTATCGATGCTTCGACTGCCGCCATGTGGGCACTGATCTCAGTACGTTTGCCCGCGATGGGGTTAAAGTCGTCGTGCCCAAATGCGTAGTAATAGGAGTTGGTCAGATTCAAAATGCCGATGTGGCCGTCGCCGTTAAAGCCAAGATATCCGGCCTTAACATTGTGTGGTCGCGCGCTGCCGATCAGAGCGGGGCGGACGAGAAAGCCGTTTTCGTCGTAATGCTTATCTGCACGGTCATCGTTATAGGCCGCCACTGCTTGTATCGTATAGCCCTTGGTCAGGAAATCCTGCCGATAATAATTGGCGATGTAGATATTTTGCGGGCGGAGCTTTTTCATCGAATTGAGCCCGCTGTTCGTGTCTTTTTCGATCGAGCGAAAATACGCAAAGTTGAACTGCGACTTGTTATTCGAATGGCCGCCAAAAACTCTAAATCCAAGATTATTGTCCGAGAACAAAAACCCGCGAAAGTCCGCATTGAAAGGCTGTATGCCGGCCCTTACCGACACAAAATCGTAATTGTCGTTGACGTCAAAGAGCTTCACCTCGGCAAACGCTTCTTCGAGTGAGACGTGATAATCGGTTCGGTTCGTGCCGCGGCGGACATCGACATTGACGATGCCGTTTTCACGGGCGTTCAGATAATTAGGCAGGCTAAATGTCGGCGAGATCTTTACCGCCCAAGTTCGCGGGCGAAAAACGGTTTGCCCCTTAAAAAACTCAAACGACACCTGCATCGTCTGGCCCAAGCTAAAACTTTCCGGGCGGCCAAAAAAGTTGTTGCTATTTGGATTGGCGGTCGAAACGTTGTTTCCAGACGGCGTCCTACGCAACTCCACGCCGGTCGTGCTGACGGCCGACAGCACCATAAAATAATCATTGCCGATGACGGGTTTGTCGCCCTTTAATACGTTGGTGTCATATGGGTTATACCATTTGTTGGTCTTTCGGAAAGGTATATCACGGCCGCGGGCACCCTTGTCGCCGTAACGTTCGTATTCGGGAAACGTGATCCGCCAGCGGTCGAGAACCTCGCGGGTTTTGAATGGTGATTTGGCCGTCTCGCCGGGTTTTGGAGGTGCATCTTTGGACGAATCGGCAACCGCAAAATCAACTTTGCGTTCGCCGCCGTCAATGATGACATTTTCGAGAACCGGGCAGACCCTTTGGGCATCGCAGATGAGATTGGCAAATGAACCGTATTCATCCGTCTTACCCCGGTCAAACCTGGCCTCAAACGGAGTGGCGGCCGTGATTCGGTACGCACCATTGGCAAGCTGTATCGTATAACTGCCGTCGGCCTTCGTTCGCTGCCTTTTACTTGTTGAGTTGGTTTGATTGGTTGCGATGACGGTGACACCCGCCATCGGTTTGCCGTCCTTATCGGTGACTTTGCCCGTCAGTCGCCCGCCAGTCGATTGGCCGCTTACGACCGCCGACATTGCGGCCGCCAAGGCCACGAGCCAAAGAGTCAGTTTGGGCAAACTCGACAACATAAGGACACGATCAGAGATGTAACATTTCAGAAGAACTGACTATGATTTTTAGCACATATTGTGTTCAAAAACAACATTTTTACATAGCGTCTTGGTCCGGTCCGGACCAAGTGGACCAGGGTGGACCAAAGATAGACCAAGATCCTGAGACGATCAATGAAAAAAGGCTTCGCATAGCGAAGCCCTTTATGATCAAAGCAAAATTGCATTGACAGAATCAGCCGATGAACATTTCCTCGTCTTCGTAGACGCGGTCGATCTGTTTCGGGGCAGGCGCAAAGAGCACTTCTAGTCCTTTCTTAACACCGGCCATGATGGCGGCGATCTCGCGTGCCGGAACCACGATCTTTTGCTGGACAAATTCGGTCGTATCCGTCACCTGCATGTGCGTCCGGTCGATCGAGCGGCTGACCATTTCGACCTTGTCCTTGGCAACGATAGCGGTATCGTTGACGAGCAAGCGAAGCTCGGCGATCTCGTCCTTGATAAGCTCCGTCGATTCGGCCAGGTACTTTGTCGTGGTCGCGAGGTTGGCCGAGATCTCGTTAAAATGAACCGATATCTCGCGGCCTTGGGCGCTGATGGCATCAACCTTTACGAGCAAAGGTTCTACCTTTTCCTCGACGTTCTTGACCGTTGCGACAACCTTTCGAACCGTCAATGCGATCCACAGCAAAGCGATCGCCATAAAGACGAAACACACCGCGATCACGATCGACGATACCATCTGCCAAAATTGAGGATCGTTCGTATTCATCGACTATTTGCTTTCTTTTTCGTCAACCGGATACGACGCACGTCCGTCGGTGATCGATTTCGACTCGTTTTTTCGCTTTTCGGCGGTGTAGGCGTCCTTACCGGCTTCGATAGCGGCCGAAAAAGGGTTTGCCGTGGCGGCCGCCGCGGTCTTTGCCTTTTCGCTCAACTCGTGAGCTTTTTCGGTAGCCGTTTCATAAAGCTCTCCGGCCTTCTCTTTCGAAACTTCGTAATATTCGCCGGCCTTTTCCTGTAATTGAGCAGCCGTTTCCTTACTCTTTTCGATGCCCTTGCGGGTCGCATCAGCGATATCACCGCGAAGCTCTTCGCCCGATTTTGGTGCAAAAAGCAGTGCAAGTATCGCACCGATGCCGCCGCCAACGATCAAATATGTCAGCTTTGTAGCTGCGCTTGTTTCTTCTCTTTCGTAATCACGTCCCATATAAAACCTCCCACGCATAAAAAATGCGTCAAAAAATAACAACGATTTGTTATGCGCTAACTATAACAAAAATACAGTGTGTCGGGCAATGGAAAATTTCCGAGCGTGCCGAATAGATTCAATTGTCTAGCCTTTACTTTTCTTACTTTGCTTCTTTCTTAGCGATCTTTGCGACTTTGCGTGAAACGGCGATTTTTTTCCGCAAAGCCGCAGAGTAGGCAAAGTACGCAAAGCAGGTCGGGCTTCGCATAAACGTACGAAAATGCGCGTAACGCCGTGATTTGTTACAATTTCTGTTTGCTTGGTGCGTATGGAACTCAGCCTGATAAGAAATTTCTCGATAATTGCTCATATCGATCATGGTAAATCGACGCTTGCCGACCGGCTGCTGCAGTTGACGGGCGCGGTCGCGGACCGCGATATGGAGGCACAGATGCTCGATGATATGGATCTCGAGCGTGAACGCGGCATCACTATCAAGGCCCACGCCGTTCGGCTCGATTACAAGGCAAAAGACGGAAAACAGTACGTGCTCAACCTGATCGATACGCCCGGACACGTCGATTTTAGCTACGAAGTCTCGCGTTCGTTGTCAGCGTGCGAAGGGGCTCTGCTCGTCGTGGATGCGTCACAGGGCGTCGAGGCACAGACGCTGGCAAACACATATCTTGCGATCGAAAACGATCTCGAACTCGTCCCCGTTCTCAACAAGATCGACCTGCCGTCCGCCGAGCCCGACCGTATCAAGGAGCAGATCGAAAACATCATCGGCCTAGACGCAAGCGAAGCCGTGATGACCTCCGCGAAAACCGGTCTCGGCGTTGCGGACGTGCTCGAAGCCATTATCGCCAAGGTTCCGCCGCCAAAGGGTGACCGCAACGCTCCGCTCAAGGCTCTTATATTTGACAGTTGGTACGACAGCTATCGGGGCGTTATCGTGCTGTTTCGCGTGATCGACGGAACGCTCAAAAAGGGTACAAAGATCAGGTTTTTTAACGGCGGCCGCGAATATCTGGTCGAAACCATCGGCGTCAATCGCCCGCGTCCTACGCCGATCGGCGAGCTTGGCCCCGGCGAGGTAGGATTTTTGACCGCGTCGATCAAGACCGTCGCTGACGTGCAGATCGGTGATACGATCACCGACGCCGCGCGTCCCGTGACAGAAGCCCTGCCCGGATTTCAGGAAGTAAAGCCTATGGTCTTTGCGGGGCTGTATCCGATCGACGCGGCCCAGTACGAAGACCTGCGCGATGCGATGGAAAAGCTGCGTTTGAATGACGCGTCGTTTTTCTTCGAACCCGAAAGCTCGACAGCACTTGGTTTTGGCTTCCGCTGCGGGTTTCTCGGATTGCTCCACATGGAGATCGTCCAGGAGCGTCTGGAGCGTGAATTTAACCTCGAACTCATCACGACCGCACCCGGCGTGCGTTACCGCGTGACGACGACCGACGGCGAGGTCGCCGAGATCGACAGCCCTTCGAAAATGCCCGACACCGGACGCATCGTTAAGATCGAAGAGCCCTTTATCGAGGCGACGATCCTGACCAATGACGATTATCTTGGCGGCATATTGCCGCTTCTAGATGAAAAACGCGGTATCCAGAAAAAGTTCGAGTACGTAACGACCAACCGCGTGATGCTCGTCTATGAACTGCCGCTCAACGAGATCGTGCTTGATTTTTACGACCGGCTGAAATCTGTCTCAAAGGGCTACGCGTCGCTCGATTATCATTTGTCAGGCTATCAGGCGAGCAAGCTGGTCAAGCTCGACGTGCTCGTTTCCGGCGAGCCGGTCGATGCCCTCTCGCTGATTCTCCACTCCGACACCGCGACTGCAAAAGGCCGTCTGCTGACCGCAAAGATGAAAGAACTCATCCCGCGGCAGATGTTTGAGGTTGCCATCCAGGCCGCCATCGGCAGCAAGGTCATCGCCCGCGAAACCGTCAAAGCCATGGGCAAAAACGTCATCGCCAAATGCTACGGCGGCGACATCTCGCGCAAACGCAAGCTGCTCGAAAAACAAAAAGAAGGCAAAAAGCGAATGAAAAAGGTCGGCCGTGTAGAGATACCGCAAGAGGCTTTCTTGGCGGTGTTGAAGGTCAACGAATCTTAAGTTGCGCAATAATCACTTCGACGCTGCTTTCAACTGCGTTGCGGATCTCGTCGAGACGCTCTTGCGAATCAGCCTCAAAACGTAAAACCAAAATAGCCTGTGTATTTGACGCGCGGACGATGCCCCAGCCGTGGTTGAAGACTATACGGGCACCGTCGATGGTTATTACCTTGTGATCATGTGAAAAGTGATCGGCGATCTTTTGTACGACATCGAATTTTATTTCGTCTGGGCAATTGATACGCAATTCGGGCGTCGAAAAAGTTTTTGGCAGATCGGCGAGCATTGCGGAAAGCGGCTGATCCGTTTTTGAGAGTATTTCCATAACGCGGGCACCGGCGTAGGCAGCGTCGTCAAAGCCGTAAAAGCGGTCGGCGAAAAATATGTGGCCGCTCATCTCACCAGCGAGCACGGCGCCGGTTTCTTTCATCTTTGCCTTGATTATCGAATGTCCCGCTTTCCACATCAGCGGCACCCCGCCGTGGTTTTTGATATCGTCAAACAGCGTCTGCGAGCATTTTGCCTCGGCGATGACGACTCCTCCGGGATGTGTGGCGAGCACGGAGCGGGACAACACGATCATCAGTTCATCGCCCCAGATGACGCGGCCGGTCTCGTCAACGACCGTGATCCGGTCAGCGTCGCCGTCAAACGCAATGCCGAGGTCGGCGTTTTCTTTGCGAACGGTATCGATCAGATCTGTCAGATTTTCGGTGATCGACGGGTCGGGGTGATGGTTTGGAAATGTCGGATCGGGGTCGGTGTAAAGCCCGAAAACGTCGGTGCCCAAAGCCTGATAGACTGGCACAGCGGTGATGCCGCCCATGCCGTTTCCGGCATCGATGACGACTTTGAGCCGCCTGTTTCCCATATTAACTCGAGAAATGAGGTCGGTTTTGTATTCGTCGAGTACGGATACTTGTTCGTCGATGCCCGTTCCAGTTGTGAAATTACCCGACAGGACTATATCCCTAATTTCACGAATCTGGTCGCCAAAAAGGCTTGCGGTGCCGAGGCTGATCTTAAAGCCGTTATGATCCGGCGGGTTGTGCGAACCGGTTATCATCACACCGCCATCAACGTCTGTTGTAAAAAGTGTGTGATACAAAACCGGCGTCGGCACCATACCGATCTGTACGGTATCGCAGCCTGTCGCGTGGAGGCTCTCGGTCAAGATCTTACAAAATCCGGGCGAGCTTTCGCGGGCGTCATAGCCGATGGCGATGCGTTTTGCTCCGTGTTGTCGCAAATATGTACCGATGGCCTTGCCGATAACGGCGACGGTCTCGTCGGTCAGTTGTCGCCCGACGATGCCGCGAATGTCGTATTCCCTAAAGATATTTGTGTCTATACCGGCCATCAGTAACGCTATTCTTACCTATGGTAGTGAGCGGCGCAATTGCTGTATCCGCAATTTATGTGTGAGATAGCGATTTTTGCTATACTTTGACAGCGCATTCGGGCAACAGGCGGCTGTGGGCTTGCATCGAAAGAATGCGTCAATCTATTGATCGGATATTGCCGTTTATGACAAAAATGGGTTTGAAATTTGTATTTATCAGCTTTGTTTTGACGTTTGCCTGCGCGATCGGAGCGTCGGCGCAAAAGCCAACTCCGGTTCCGACCCCGACGCCACCCACTGGTGACGACACCGGTGCGACCAAGGTTTTTGAGGTGCGTCTGCCGGTGACGGTGACGCAATCTACTAAGGAAAAGAAAGACGATCTCGTCAAGGGCATGACACGAGACGATTTTCTTGTTTTTGAGGACGGGGTTCAACAAGAGGTCACGTTCTTTTCCGACGAAAAGACCAATCCGCCGATATTTGTTGGCGTTTTGATGGACACGTCCCCTTCGACAGCGGGTAAGATCGGCTTTTCGAAAGAAGCCGCAAAGAATTTTATTTACACCGTCACACGTCTGCGAAAAGACAAAGCGGCGTTTATGACATTTGATCACGAGATCACGCTGCGACAGGATTTTACCGACAAGCTTGACCTGCTTGATAAAGCGGTTGATAAGGTAAAGGCGACCGGTTCGCAAACGGCTCTGTATGACGCGATATGGCAGTTTTCGGATGAAAAGCTGCGAAACGTCCCCGGCCGCCGCGTGATCGTGATGATCACGGACGGCGACGACACATTTAGCCGTGCCGATCTCAGAGACGCGATCGACATCGCCCAGCGAACCGAGACGACCATATTTGGCATCTCTACAAAGGCGGGCTTTTTGGGGACCGTTCCGGGGGTCGATGCAGGAACCACCAAGGACAAGGGCGACAAAATATTAGAACAGCTTTGCGTAGAGACCGGGGGACAGGTTTTCTTTACCGGCGATATGCTCGCCCTCGAACTGGCTTTTAAGAAAATATCCGACGAGTTGCGTTCACAATATATCATCACCTATAAACCGGCGGACCAAAATTACGACGGGCGTAACCGCAAGATCGAGGTGAGATTTAACGACAAGACAAAGACCGAGAAATACAAGATCCGCACAAAGGCGAGCTATCGTGCGATCAAAGATAGTTTGAAATAGAAGAGAAGTAAGATGTTGACGAAAAAGGGATTTATCACAGGATTTACGATCGCGGCGGCCGCAATTTGGCTGATCGGGTTTTCGATCGCCGATGCACAGCAGAATCCGCCAAATCCCATCACAACTTCGCCTTCACCAACGCCTACGCCCGTTCCGACGCCTGATGACGAGGTCATCAAGGTTGATACCGAGGTCGTCAACGTCCTATTTACCGCGCAGGACCGCAATAGGCGGTTGCTTACTGACCTGAAACAGGGTGACATTCGTCTGCTAGAAGATGGTAAGGAACAGGAGCTTGTCGCGTTTTCGAGACAGGTAGATCTGCCCCTGAGCCTTGCAATTCTGATCGATACGAGCGGTTCGCAGGAGCGGACACTGCCTGAAGAAAAGGCGGCGGCGATATCGTTTTTAGAATCGGTCGTGCGTCCCGCAAAGGACGAGGTTTGCATAGTCTCTTTCACCGGCGAAGCGACGCTTGAGCAGGGGTTTACCAATAATTTGACACGCCTCAGACGTTCGGTCGGCCAGATCAGATTTATTCCGCCGTCAGGATACATCGGTGGAGGCGTCATGACCGGAACGCCGCCGATCTCCGGCGATAATCAGGCCGTGGTCGGTTCGACAGCGATCTGGGATGCAATATGGGTCACGTCGGACGAGATACTCGGACCGGCACCGGAAAAGACGCGTCGGGCGATCATTTTGCTTTCTGACGGGGTCAACACATTTGGCAAAAAGAAATTGGATGATGCTGTTCAAGCTGCTCTACGGTCCGAGGCGGTCATTTACTCGATCGGCATCGGCGACAATTTTTACAGCGGCGTCGATCGCGGCTCCCTAAACAAGATCTCAGAGCGGACAGGAGGCCGAGCGTATTTTCCTAAGGACGAGCGCGAATTACGTGACGCGTTTAACCAAATTCAGGACGAGATGCGTTCGCAATATCTGGTCGCGTACGAACCGACAAATCAAAACCGCGACGGCGTTTTTCGTAAGATCGCCATCGAACTGACCAGTCCGCAGATGCAAAAAGACAAGGTCAAGGTCACGCATCGCCAAGGCTATTTTGCCAAAACGCCTTCGAAAAAATAACGGTTGGAGCTCCGACTTTAATTGCTTACCGACGTAATCCACCAGACATTGCCGAATGGGTCGGTCACGCCGCAACTGCGGCCGTATTCCTGATCATCCGGCGGCATTACCGTTTCCGAGCCTGCACCGACAGCTTTTTTGTAGGTCGCGTCAGCGTCATCAACATAGACAAACATATTGGCTGTCGCCGGTTTCCACTCGTCGCGGCTCTGTGAAAACATGATCGTGCTGCCGTTGATATTTGCCTCACAGTGGCCGACGATATCGCCGCGTACGTCCTGATGGGTCATCTTGGCGTCAAAAACTGTTTTGATAAAGTCGATAAAGCCCGCCGCGTCTTCCATCATCAAATACGGCATTACAGCCTGATGCCCATCCGGAATATTCATATTTGTCCGGTCAAAAAGTGTACATTTCTACCTTAGTGACCACTCCTTTTTTAGTCTTAATTACCCAGTAAACCCCGTATTCGGTGTCTGGTAGCTGTTTGAATACCTCTTTTTTGAACAGCAGATTAGCAAGCGCAGGCGTGGTGTTGCTGTGGCCGATTATCAGATAATGCTTTGGCTTACCGTTTAGCATCAGCGGTATTAGGTCAGCCTGTTTTGCGGGGTCATACGTCTGAACCTCTTTGCGTCGGAGTTTTGCGATCGGCTCGGCGGTCTGCTTCGTCCGTTTGTAATCTGTCGAATAAACCACGTCAGGTTTATATTTTTTTACTGCTTTTGCCAGCCGCTCGGCTCGCTCTAGGCCTTCGGGTGAAAGATCAGGGTCGCCCTTGGCCATATCGGTGGCGTTGCCGGTGGTACTTTTTTCAGCATGACGGACGAGGACGATGGTCTTTTTTTGGGCCAGCGATGTTTGAGCAAAGAGCCCGACCAGACAAACCAAGGCAAAAGGCAATAGCCGTTGAATTTTCATAACGATCCCTAACATCTGTTTTTCAAAGCAGTGTAGCAAATTTACCAAATTAGCCTAAATTCTGCTAAACTCACACAAATTCTCGACAAAATATCGTTGCAAAACAGGAGCCGAAAACAATGAGCGAACAGGACAAGGAACCGATCCCGACCGATCAGTACGACCGTGAATTAGCGACCGATCTTAACGATAATACTGCGGACAAGCCAAAAGGTATTGCTCTGCATACCAAGATCCTGATCGGCTTGCTGGTCGGCGTCGGCGGCGGGCTCGTAGCAAATCAAGTATGGGGTGGTAGTCACGAAAACGTTACGTGGCTGATCTCAAATATTACGCAGCCGGTCGGGACGCTTTTTCTAAATCTCCTCTTAATGATCGTTGTGCCGCTAGTGTTTTCGTCGTTGGTTGTTGGTGTCGCGGGTATCGGCGATATACGCAAGCTTGGCCGCATCGGGCTCAAATCTTTTGTCTATTGTCTTATCATTTCAGCTATCTCAGTCGTGATTGGTTTGGGCCTTGCGAATACCATACGGCCGGGCGAACGGATCAGTCCTGAGATCGCGACACAGCTCAAAGAAAAATTTAGCAGCGGTGCAAAAACCGCGACCGAGGCCCAAACAAAGGCTGCCGAAACTGCGAAGGCCGATTCTCCGCTGATGCAGGCTGTAAAGACCATCGTGCCAAAGAGCGTCTTTAATTCGATCGCCGGTGAGAACCCGAACATGCTCCACATCATGTTTTTTGCGTTGATAGTTGGGGTTGCGATAACGCTGTTGCCGGCTCCGGTCTCGGCACCGTTCGTTAGCGTGATGGAATCGCTATTTGCGATCACGTCAAAGATCATCGACATCATCATGAAATTCGCCCCCTACGCGGTAGCGTGCCTCATATTTAGCAATATCGCCGTGTTTGGCATCGATCTGCTCAAATCGCTTGGGTGGTTTGTCGCGACGGTGCTGATCGGGCTGGGCTTACATTTCTTTGGCGTGTATTCGCTGTCGGTCTGGCTGTTATCGAAAATGAATCCGATCGACTTTTTCCGCCGCATCTGGACGGTGGTTGTGACGGCATTTTCGACCTCGTCGTCAAACGCCACGCTTCCTACGGCTCTGCGTATATCTGAAGAAAACCTCGGTGTACCCAAAGAGATCAACAGCTTTGTGTTGACCGTAGGTGCGACCGCAAATCAAAACGGCACAGCCCTTTACGAGGGCGTAACGGTGTTGTTCCTTGCCCAACTCGCAGGCGTCGAACTTACGCTGAGCGTTCAGCTGATGGTCGTTTATCTAGCGATACTCGGCGGCATCGGAACGGCGGGTGTTCCGTCAGGCTCGATACCGTTTATCATCGGCATTTTGGCGATGATCGGTATTGATCCGGCTTTGATCGCTATCATCCTTGGGGTCGATCGTCTGCTCGATATGTGCCGCACGACGCTCAATGTTGTTGGCGATCTGACAGCGGCCACATTTGTTGCACGCAGCGAGGGGTACGAGTTGTTAAAAGCAAAGTAGATGTTCCCTATTGGTGACGACAACTCGGACCGTCACATCACGCCGGTGGTCAATTACGCGATCATCGGCGTGAATATACTTGTTTTTGCGACCTCTATTGCCGCGACGATCTTCTTGACTAAGCTCATCTATTTCACAAGTTAAAATTTTTTTGATTTACTTATTAGACTGAGATGCTTGAATCTTGCCAAATCTGCGGAAACGAGAAAAATAATCGGAAGCACATCGCTCGCGAGATGATGTTCGGGACACGCGATGAATTTCCGTATCTCGAATGCGACAGCTGCGGCACGGTCCAGATTATTAATATCCCCGATCTTGCGAGGTATTATCCCGCCGACTACTATTCGTTCAACAACGATTCGATCGAGATCGAGGCTAGTATCCAGCGCCGGATCGCCGCTCGATTCATCGGAAAACACCTTGTGACAGGCAAAAGCCTTGTTGGCAGACGATTTGCCGAAATGCGGCCTGAGTTAACACGCTTATTACCGTCGTCGCTGCTCGTTCCGCATGTCAGAATTACTTTTGACACACGCATATTAGATTTTGGATGCGGCGGTGGCGAACTGCTCAGAACTCTACGCGCTTTTGGTTTTCGCTCTCTTGTCGGAGCCGATGCCTTTATTGACGAAAACAAAACGTTTTCCGGGAATGTAAGAATCCATAAGGCGGGGCTTGCGGACCTCGAACCGGCATTTGACCTCATCATGCTGCACCATTCCTTCGAACACCTGCCCGATCCGCGTTCGTCGCTGCTCCAGATCAACCGGCTGCTGGCGAACGACGGGACATGTCTGATCAGGATACCTCTCGTTAACTACGCGTGGGGAAAATACGGTGTCAATTGGGTTCAGCTTGATCCGCCGAGACATCTGTTTTTGTACACGGAACAGAGCTTTCGCCAGTTGGCTAAAGGTATGGGGTTTGAGGTGGAAAAGGTCGTTTACGATTCGACGGCGTTCCAGTTTTTTGCTAGCGAACAATACATGATGGACATACCGATGAACGACCCGCGTTCATTTGCGGGGGCAAGTGAAACCAGTATATTTACGCAGCAGCAGATCGATGATTGGGACGCCGAGGCCGCTCGTCTAAACGCCGAGGGCCGCGGCGATCAGGCTTGTTTTTATCTGAAAAAACAGTGAGCTACCTGCCCGTAGTTTCCGTTTACCGATCGAGCATCGGGCGAACGACGCCCGGGAGTTAACCCGCATGATCGCCCGTGCCGAATCGCCATCGATCGTGTCCGCAACATTGAACATATCGGCCTCCTACAACATAGTAAAATGCACCTCGAGCGGCGGCGGTGTTGATTATGCTGAGCATATTGGCGGATCTATCGCCAGGCTAATGCTAATCAAGTTATTTGCTATCGGAAAAAATACCTAAATATCTATCGAGAAATTGGCATCTTTCTTAGAAAGGTTTGGGTTATAAAACGGGTCGGTTTCGATATAACTACTCCATCTTTTGCGGAAATTTTGCTCTTCGGATGTGGTTGGCATCTTTTGCAATAGCTCCATTTCCCTTACCATCTCAACAAAAGGCGTAAAAACTATCCGATATCCGGCTTCGCGAAGGCGAAGGCAGAGATCGACTGCAAAAAGAGCATTCGGGAAATTCACCTCATCAAAACCACCGATCTGGTCAAAAACCTCACGCCGCATCGCCAGACATGACAGAGAGATGGCTGAGTAGTTGCAGATGACCTGATTGCGATGCATATTGCCCAGAAAAGTCTTTCGAAACCCTTTATGAGCGACCCCTGCCAGGCCGCCTGCTCCAATGATGAGGCCGCCATCAACTACATTTCCATTTGGGTCGAGCACACTGCCTCCTACGGCACCGATACCAGGCTGAATAGCAAATCCCGCCAGTTCCGTCTGCCAATTTTCACATTGTGGCATAAGGCCGGCCTCTAAAAAACAGATAACACTGGCGCCGGAATCCTTAACAGCAGCATTGAGATGCAACGCAGAACTATTTTCATCTGTCACTGAAATAACCGTTATCTTCGGCGGCGGGTCAGGTAATAGATAACGGACACGATGAAAATTAAAGACCGTCGGCTCGACCGTTGCATTTATCCCGCAGCGTTCAAAATGGCGGCGTATCGCGTCTCTTGCACGCTCGTAGGCGTACGGTTTGCTATCGGGGTCATGAGCCACTGAGCCCTCGATCGCACGCCACATATATAGAATGCGCGGAATATGGCAGATCTGGCTCGGCTCGATCTGCTCGATTACCCTCAGCGCCAAGTCATAAT
The DNA here is from genome assembly GCA_016706275.1 of Chloracidobacterium sp. GTDB lineage: Bacteria > Acidobacteriota > Blastocatellia > Pyrinomonadales > Pyrinomonadaceae > OLB17. The sequence goes on from JADJJY010000001.1 coordinate 647,987, forward strand.
CCTGACTGCCCTCGGCACCTAAACGAAACCCGCCTATCTTCTTTAGTAGGTCGGTCCGATAAGCGGAAAGATGCGTGATCAGATTCAGCGAGTAAAACAGATCCTGGCTCCAGTCAGGCTTAAATTTTAACCAGTAACGTTTACCAGAAGGGTCGATCATATCCTCGTCGCTGTAGATCATGCCAACGTCCGGCCGAAGGTTGATCTCACTCGCGACCCAAAAAAGAGCGTCTTCGGTAAGTTCGTCGTCATGGTCGAGAAGCACCGAAAACAACCCGGTTGTAAGTTCGAGGGCCGAATTTGACCCCGCGGAAATATTGCCGTTTATGTCGCGAAATATGATCTTTATGCGGCTGTCACGTGCGGCATATTCGCGAAGAAGCGGCCTGACCTCGGGATGCGGTGAAACATTGTCGGCAATGCAAAGCTCCCAATTTTCGTAGAGCTGGCCGAGAACCGAATCGATACATTTTCGTATCCAAATGTCGTCGACTGAATAAACGGGCAGGATGATCGAAATCAGCGGTTGCGATGCGAATCCGGCGATCTGCGAACGAATATCAGCCCGCTCAAAATCGGTAAGCGAGGCGTGCGTTTGATACCACTTTTTTTCACGCCGCCGCTCCTTGCGGTTGTGTTCGAGCAAGGATAGATGATCAGCGACGCTGCGATAACCGCCCCGTTGCCACATCGATAATGCAGTGTTTATTTTCTTAATAATTCCCACAGAATTTAGCCTTTGCCAAAGTACCTTTAGATTGTTTAGGATCATTTATCGCAAAGCATATGAATCCGCTTGGGTAAATGACGGCGTCGGGTTGCGGCGGTGTTGCCTAGGCACCAAACATCGCCGGGTTTGCTTTGATAAAGATCTTTGCTATCGGCAGACAAGCCCCCACTATCAGACCCTAAACCGTTCGATCAACTCCGCTACGTCGGGCGCGATGGCCTCGATGTGATGGCGCTGCCGGACTTTAACTGCCGCCGCCGCGCCCATCTGCTCTCTAAGGGCAGGGTTGTGATAGAGTTCGACGACCTTATCTGCGACCGCATCAACGTCGAGGTAAGGAACCACAAAACCGCAATCATCCTCGACAAATTCCGGCATGCCGCCCGCGTTTTCAAAACAGATTATCGGTGTCGACATCGCCGCGGTCTCGAGACAGACCAGTGGATATGCGTCTTCGCGTGAGATCATCAGGAAAATATCAAGGGCGGCAAAATAGTCGGATGGATCTGCCTTGTGTTCCAAAAAATGAACACGCTCGGTTAGACCGAGTTTTTCGATATCAAAGTTGAGCTCAAAAAACCGAAAATCCCCCTCTTTGCCTCCACCGATCCAAATAAACCAAACGGGGAGATCCGGGTGTTTGCGCTGCAGGATATCGGCAACCTGAATAAATAACTCCGGAGCCTTTCGCCAATACAGAGTTCCGGATCCACCGACGATCAGGGCGTTTTCAGGAATATTGAATTCGCTCAGGACCCGTCGCCGTTTCTCGGCAAGATCGGCCGGCGTATATTCGGGTATTTCGATAAATTCGTAGATGACGGTGATCCTATCCGGATCGATCCCATGATTCTCGATCAGATTATTCTTGACCGCATTCGACGCCGCTACAAAATGCGTGGTCATCGCACACGTCGCCCGAAAATCATCGATCCCCAATCGGTAAATGATGCTCTCCATTTCGTGACAGTGAGATATGACAGGGGCATTCGTGGGCCCGATCTTCGACAATATTCGATAGTTTGTAACGGCGTTGCTGTAGATCAAACCGATCTCAAAGCCGCCCAATTTGCGCTTAAGCCAATAATTCCGAAAGTAGAAACGTCTCAATCCCAGTTTGCGCTCAACCACCTTAAAAACCCGGTCAAAAATATTTTTGTATTGCGGGTCGGAATCGAAACGATACGTGCTACCGAGACCTGTCACCTCCGCTTCCAGGTCACCGCCGTGACCATAGATCGTCAGAAATCCGTCTGCCAAATTCTCTTTGTACCATTTCAGAAAATCGATAAAGAATATGTTTCCGCCGACGGCAGAGGCTCCAGGGGTGACGAAGACGATCGGTTTTTGTCGATTTGCCATAGGTTTGACGGTGTTGCGATCCGGGATCGGCCATCCTTATTTTGTCGCGACGAGCTTTACCCCCAACAGAAAACTTGCGGCACGGTTATGCGTCAGTAGCTTTCTGACGCGATGTGGCATCGTGGCCAACATGGCCTCCGCAACTTTGTATGGCAGCAACGGCAACTTTAGCACCAGCGAACCAACCCTGAGAAAGATCCTAGTTTTCGAAAATCCCGCCGCACGAAAGACACTGTCGAGTTCAGATGCGGAGTACTCTTTTAGGTGCAACCCCGTCGCCGCGTCGTCAAAGTGTCTTGAAACATCATGCGGGCCGCTCAAACGATTTGGCGTAATGCAAAAGTATGTCCCACCTGGTTTGAGTGCTCTGAAGATATTTTTTAGCTGTTCTAACGCATCATCCGGATGAAGATGCTCCATCAATTGGTCGGAGTAGACAAGGTCGATCTTCTCCGCAGCTACAGGAATGTCGGACCCGTTTGAGATAACCAACTCAAAGTTAGCGGGCGGGTCTATGTGTTTCGTGATCTCATTTGATACGTCGATAGCAATCACCTTCTTAGCGACGGTCGCCACCTTGAGCGAGACAGAGCAGTCGCCCGGTCCGACTTCTGCAAATACAATATCTTTACTAAGGTATCCGCTCAGATTGCGAAAATGCTTGTCTAGTTGGCGCTGGTGCTCGTCTGGTGACTGTCCTTGAACCATGGGGTGGTGCGGCAGACGGGCAAAAAGCTCGTCGTACGCCGCGGTGTAGAGCGTCCGCCGCTCGCTGGCGGACGAGTTACGTAGCCGGTCGGCGATCTCGCGTTCGACGTCGTAATGCTCAAGTATTTGTTCCTTGGTTCTCGTGTCCATTATCTAAGCCCGATTTGATAATAGACCAAACAAGGGGCTATTTTGCAACGCCGGTTAGCATTCGCCGCATAAACTCCGTGTCATCCCAGGTGCCAAAATTGCCTTGGCGGACGATCACCATATCCAGGGAACGGATAACATAGAGCCGCTGATTGCCCGCTCCGGCGGCCATAAATAGATCGCTGACGCCCTCGGCGATGCCGTTTTTCATTATCCCCTCAACGGCACCGCCGATCGATCGGCCACGCGGGTCTTGCCCCTTTTGATTGAGCCAAAACGTAATGCCGTATGCCGGATTTGTTTTTGATCCGACGACCAGCTCGTCCAAGATCTTTTTGCTAACTAACTGTTTGCCGTTCCACTTGCCGTTGTCTTTTAAAAACTGCCCAAACTTTACCCACTCGCGTGCGGTTAGGCTCGCACCCTGTGGCAGCAACGGTTGGCCGTCAACGCTCCGCCAAAAACCCACGCTCAGACCTATTGGGTCGAGTATTCGCCGTTTTAGATACGCCATCACGCTTTCGTTTTTTGGTTTTAGCTTGCGGGTAATCAACTCGCCAAATATCTGAAACGGTGCAGGTCCGTATTCGAAATACGTGCCGGGCTCGTGTGTCGCGGATGATTTGATCGCGTCGGCGTAGCTGGGCACGCGGCCGATCTGTCCGGCGTCGATACCGCTCGTTAAACTGAGCAGCTGGCGGATCGTTATCTTTGATCTGCGCGGGTCAGATTTCCATTCTGTGATGGTGTCGGCGACCTTTTCGTCAAGATCTTTGATCAGCTTGTCGTCGATCGCGGCGGCGGCCATCACACCGGAAAAAGATTTGGTGCCGCTCGCGAGAAAATTTGGCCTGTCGACGGTGTTGCCGTTTTGATACTCCTCAAAGACGATCTTGTCGCCCTTCATAACCAATACAGACACGCCGCGATTTTGCCGGGAATAGTCGGCGGCAAGCTTAAAGCGTTCCGTTTCGGAAAGCGGCTTTTGACCAAAACTATTACAAACCGTAATAAATACGGCAAGGATGATGAGTATAAATTTATTCATATTATTGCCTACACAAAGAGCCGGAGATCAGCGATTGACTGTTCTCCGGCTCTGTTGCGATTCCCCTTGATCATTGACGCTGAAACTCAGGAGTTCCAAGCACCAAACTTACTACCTTAAACACATCAGGATTGCCGCGCGGGTTTAGCAGACGGGCTTGACGGTTTTGGCCGCCTTGCTGTCCCTGACGCATATTTGGGACTTCCACAGGGTCATCCAATTCGTTGCCGGCTTTGACCTCGGGCAGCGGCTGCTCGATCTGTTTTAGCAGCAGAGCTTTACTGGTTGCGGAAATATCGCTGTCGAGTATGCCGGCCAGAGCTTTGTCGAGGATCTGCGATTTATCTTTTGACTCAAAACCTTTCAGATCGACGCTCGTACCCGGAATACGGTTGCTGGCGATCGCGACCGCAAAATTGAGCCGTTCGAGCAGGGCACCTGTATTGACCCAATCCTCGGCGGTGTCGGGGTATCCGGTCGGAGCCTGGTAACCGTATGGCACCTCGCCGAGTTTGTTGAGCATCGCGGCCAATGCAGGGCTCGCGTTAGTGTCGGCACCGAGTGTACGGATCGAGCTGACGGCAAGCTCAAATGGCGATTTGATCTTTGCACGGTAATTTTCAGGTGCAAAGAATTCTTTGTCGCTAAACAGAGCCTTGAGCGTGGTTTTGATATCGCCCTTAGACTTTTGAAAGGCATCGGCAACGCGTCCGACCAGTGCATCGCTCGGCGTATCGCTGACAAATTTGACGGCCAGCTTGCGGGCGATGTATTTTGCGGTCGCGGGGCTCGACACCAGTATATCGATGACCTTGAGCCCGTCTTTGACGCCGCCCTCGTCGACCTTTTGCCCAAGCACGGTTTTAGCTCCTTTCTCATGGTTACGCTGGTTAAAGTAAAACTCGCCGCTCTCGATATCGTCCGGCACACCGGCAAGTCGCTGGATCCGCTCGAGTTGGCGGTTATCGGTGCCTTTGATATCGTACGCCGCCGCACGACGGTAGCCGCGTGGATCGGCGATCGTCCAACCGGTAAAGCATTTGGCGACCTCGATAATGTCATTTTGCGAATAGCCGCCGTCCACGCCAAGCGTGTGCAACTCCATCAACTCGCGGGCGTAATTTTCGTTGATCCCGCGTTTTTGACGCTGCTGTTGGGCGGGCTGTTGTGGATTATCTTTCGCGTCTTTTATCCGCTGATCTATCTGGGCATCGGTCGCGCCGGTCTGCTGTTTGATTCGGTCGCGCTGTTGCTGATTGATACGTCCGCCGTTTTGCATCAACTGCTGCAAACGCTGTGCGTTCTGGCCGTTACCCGGCTGCTGTGCATTGGGCGAGACTGATTCAAAATTATCCAGATAAAAAAGCATTGCCGGATGCTGTGCCGTACCCGTCACAAGATCCTTAAAATTACCAAGTGCATTTTTACGCAGCACGTCTCGCTCGTAGCTGGGTATGTACCAGCGCACGGCGGCCTTGCCGGCAAAGACGTTAAAATGATTTTGCCAAAAATCGACCATCACCTCTTGCAGTTGACGCTCGGAATAGACGGCACGGAGTACGCGATTTGCGACGATCGACGGCAAGATCTGCCCGGCCGGTTTGAGATCGTATTTAGCATAAAGCTCTGTGATCTTTTGCCGCCGCTCACGCTGCTGTGCCTGAGTCGGTTCGGCCTGTGGCTGGTTAGCCGCGGCGTTTTGCTGGTTATTGCGGCCCTCAAGCTGCTGCAGCAAAGCACCGGGATTTGGATATTTTGCAAAAAGCTCCGATGTGGATAGGTTAAAGATCTCAAGGTTTTTGACCTTTAACTCCGCGACCGGATCATCGATCGTCGCAGGGTTTAGTTGTTGATCGATATATTTCTGGATGCCCATCGATCTGACCCGCTGCACATCGCCGGGACGAGCACCAAAGCCCAAACGGTTTAGCACGTGCATTATCTTTTGCTCGTCGGAGAGCGGCTTTGCGCGAACAGGTGTCTCGGCCCGTAACATGAATGCCGGTGCGAGCAAGGCGGCCAAAGATGCGGCCGCGAAAAAGCGTTGGATATAAGATGTAGTGCGTTTCATTTTAATAACCTCGAAAAATATTGTTGCAAATAACTTAACTGCTGTGAGGTTAGACGCCCCGCGCCGCAAAAAAGGCGAAGAAATAAGCAATTGCTCGCGGTGCTCTGCGGCCTCCGCGGCTTTAGGGGAGAAAAGTGTGTTAAAACGTCAAGACAACAATTGGCACCGCAAACACATCTAATCCCTCGAAATCTAGCGGCGTTTGCGTTAGAATTGCGACTTGCGGAGAGAATAGTCTCGAGAGTGGGAAAAACAATGAAAAAGATCACAGTTTTTTATGCGATTTGTGCAGTTGCCCTGTTGGCTCTCGCGGCGTTTGGCCAAGAAGAGCTTTTTAGCAACCCAAATGTCGAATACACGTTTACACTGCCCAATGAGAAATGGAAATTGACGGTCCCGCCGTCCGCGACCAGCCCAAATGTCGAGTACGTGTATGGCGACCGCAACGAAGGCCATCTCGAGGTACGCAAACTCACCGTTGCCAAAGGCACGATCCTCAGCGACATCATCCACGGCGACGAAGAGCAAAAGCTGCAGTTCAAACCGGGCTTTGTCGCGGGTAAAGAAGAGCGGTTCGCGGGACGTTTTACCGGCACGGTCTATAATTTCGAATACGTAGCCTCAGGTCGCAACATGTCCGGCCGCTATTATTTCCTCAAGGCAAATGACACGACCGTCTATCTCCTAAGATTTGCCGGCCGCAAAGATTCGCTCAAGCTGCTCACCAACCAAACCGACTCGATCGCCCGGACGTTTGCAGTCAAACCATAGACTAATCAATTATTGTTGATAACTTTGCCCCGTTGGGGATGATGTGGCAATTCGAAGAGTTGCCAGTGGAGAGGTGTTTCGCGATGACAGCCTTGATGGATGAGGTGTCGACTTTGGCGAGCCTCATTTTTTGTGTTTGCTCGGCGTCGAGGCTTGTCACTATTTTAATATCAAAGCGTTCGGCTTTTTGGAGGAGGCTCCAAGCGGTTTGGCCGTTGACTTGGTATTTTTCGCAGAGACGGGTGGCGAGCTCGCGGCTGTTTGGGGCTGAGAACCAGTCGAGAAAGTCTTCGCGGCCGAGGCCGTCGGAGCACTCGGCGATGAGTATTATTGTTCCGCCTTCGTTACAGGCGTGCGATGCGGCTTCGAGCGTTTTGTGTGCCTGTATCAGGTTGATGTCGTGCGGATAGCCGCCGCAGCTCGCGATCACGACATTGCGTCGCTCGGCAATCCGGACGGTGTGGCCGGCGGCGTAGGCGTCGCATGCGGCCAGGTGTGAGGTGACCCAGTCGCCGCAAAATATGTCGGTGGCCTCGCCCGCTTCGTTTGTGATGGTGTTTATGGCAAATGCCGGGTTGATCGTGGCGACGGCCTCCATAAAGGCTTCGTGAACGGCGTTGCGATCAAGCATGCCCGTACCGACTCCGTCGCGGCGGTCGAGCGTGGTGCAATCAAATGCGAGTTTGTGTGTGCCGGACACCGTTCGGGTGGAGGCGAGCCCGGGGCAGATGAGTTTGCGTCCGCCGGTAAAGCCGGCAAAGTAGTGAAAACTGACGCCGCCGACCAGGATGACGCGGTCATACATGGTGAGGGCACGGTTAAGCTCGATGGGTATGCCTTGGCTCGTCTCGCCGAGCCGGATGATCTGCGCGAGATCGCGGGGGTCGTGGTCGAGCGTTTTGATACGCTGGGCGATGAACGGTGTCAGGATCGCCTCTTTTTCGGCTTCGGTCACGCGGCGGTGGATGCCGGTCGCAAAGATGATATTTATCTCGTGCGGGGCCGAGCCGTTCGCGATCAGGCGGCGGACGAGCAGATTGACGATCTGTCCGGCGGCGGTCCGGCGGGTGGCGTCCGGCACGACGATCAGGACGGTCTCGCCGGGGGCGACGATGTCTTCGATAACGGGCGTGTCGATCGGCGCGTCGAGCCGGGCATTGATCTCGGCGTCGGTGAGCGGTGGGGGTTCGGCTGCGGTGGTGAGGATGTCAAAACGTGCGGCATCGTATTCGATAGGGATCGAGGTGTGGCCGTATTTGAGATCTATCGTTGGCATAAAAGAAGTTTCCCGCAAAGACGCAAAGAAGTTTTCCCGCAGAGCCGCAAAGAAGAGGTCAATAGCGTCTGAGCACGGCGCCGTTGCGGAGGGAGATGATAAATCCGGTGCGGTTGCCGCGGTCGTCGCCGACTTCGACGGCCAGCTCGATCGACGGTGTCGATATCTGCAGCTTGAACGCTCCGTCCGGCCCTGCAAAAGTATCGCGTCCGGCAGCACGTACGATCATGCCGGGACGCGTGCGGCCGGTCAGGATATGGACGTTGCCGCCCACGCGTTCGACCTTAAAATCGGTGGCGTCGATCGACTGGCTTTCGCCGGCACGAACCACCATAAATTTCCAAGCGTCGTTCCAGTTGGTGACCTGGCCCGAAACGGCGGTCGCTTTGATGCGCCAATAATATGTGCCGGGCGAGAGGCCCGACAGGCGAAACTCGCGTGCCGTCAGCCCGCTGCGGTCAACGAGGATCGAATCGGACGCAAAGATCGGCGAACGCGCGACTTGTACGTAATAGCTTTTGGCCGGGTTGCCCTCGGCGTCTTGCCAAGTAAATGCCGCACTCACGCCGCCGCCAGTATCGACGATCTGTGCGGAATTTGATGGTGCCAGGGGACGCGGTGCGGCCATGAGGCGTTCGCGGGCGGACAGTTTGCCGTTGTTGACGGAGGCGAATTCGTTTTCGCCGATGATCGTCTTTTCGCCGCCGATCGTCGTTTCGACACCGCCGCGGCTGATGCGTATCTCGCCGCCATTCGCACCGTCAGCGTTAAAGCTGGCGTCGGTTTTTGGCATCAATTGGTTTTCGGAATCGGCAACCTCGACGATGTTACGCGCGTCCGCCGTTTGGTCATCCGTACGAACATTCAGCTGGCCGTCGTCGAGCGACACGCGTACGTTTTTGCCGCCAAAGAGCGAAGTCGTGTCTTTGACGACGACGGTGCTGTTTGGCCCGATCTTGTACGAAGAGCCGTCGATCATTTGTATCGACGCCCGCCCGTCCGCTTGCGTCTGGATAGTGTCGCCGGCCATCACGAACGTCTCTTTCGTCACCAGTATCGTCTCGCGGGTTGCCGCTCGGGTGACGCGAACCTCGCCTTCGAAAGAGATGATCCGTGCGGCGTCTTTTGGTATGTCGACGTTTTCTTTAGGGATAAACCAATTATTTCGCGACGCGTACCACAAACCACCGCCGAGAGCCGCCAGCAAAACAACCGCCGCTATCAGCCCATAGATTGTGCTTTTGCGGATGTTCCACCAGTCGACGTAAAATTTGCGGTAATTATTGTCGTCCATGTGACGGGGAGTTACTCGGTTTCAGGTTCGGCGTCGTCCGCAGGGTGTTTGTGCGGAAAGATCAGCGACAGTATCACGGCCACGACTATCGCACCCACCACGATCCCGAGCGATATATTTATAACCGGCTGCTCAAATTCGTGGTTAAGATACCGCCTGACGACTACCGAAAATGCCCCTTGGTCCTCAGCCCCTAACAGCAACACCGACGCGTGTGCGGCGAGCGGCAGCAGCATCTTGATACCAATAAAACTTAGCACAAAAGCGAGGCCATATTTCAAAAAATGAAACCGGTCGGCAAGATCGGCAAGCAAAAAGAAAAACGTTCGCAGGCCTAGGATCGCAAAGATATTTGATGTGTAAACAATAAACCGGTCGGTCGTGATACCAAGTATTGCCGGTATCGAATCGACGGCAAAGACCAGATCGGCGACGTTGATGACGATCAGCACGAGCAGCAGCAGCGTGCCGGTGCGTTTACCGTCGACGACGACAAAGAATTTTTCTTTGTCGTAGTGCTTTGAAATGCGGACAAATCTTGTCGTAAGCCGCACGATCGCGCTTTCCTCAGGTTCAAAAGATTCGTCTTCGCCAAACATCTTGAGGCCGGTATAGATCAGGAACGCGCCAAAGAAATAAAGGACCCAGTGAAAACTCTCGACCAGCTCGACGCCCGCAAATATCATGACCATTCGCATCACGAGCGCCATGAAAATGCCCCAAAACAATACGCGGTGACGATATTTTTCAGCAACCTTGAAATAGCTGAATATCAGCAAAAAGACAAACAGATTATCGATCGAGAGCGACATCTCGACGAGATAACCGGTGAGAAATTCTTTTGCTTTGATCGCGGCGGCGGCGGGGCCGTAGGTGTTATTGACGAACCAATAGACAAATCCGTTAAAGATGAGAGCAAGCGACACCCAGACAAAGCTCCAGACAAATGTCTCTTTGCGTGGGTTTATGTGATTTGCGATTGACGATTCCGATATCGACAAATAGCGCGGCCAATACGAGGGCGAAAAATGATATCCAGACCCAATATGGAAATTCGACTATTGTCATAGGTTAGCTAAGGTTCGTGTGAATCTAAATAAATCTCTCAATCGTTTTGACGACGCGGCGCAGGCCGTCGGCATCGGTTTGCGAAAAATCGTCAAGCCGATCACTATCGACATCGAGCACACCAAAAACGGTGCCGTCGCGGCTAATAATTGGCACGACGATCTCTGATCTTGACGCTGTGGCACATGCGATGTGGCCGGGAAATACGTCAACATCGGTAACGATCACAGTTTCCCGCGTCGTATAAGCATGGCCGCAGACGCCGGCGTCAAACGCAATGCGAGTGCATGCAAGCGGCCCTTGGAAAGGCCCCAAAACAAGCTGGCCGTCCTTTGCCACGTAAAAACCGACCCAGAAAAAGCCAAATGCCTCGCGGAGCACTGCTGCGATGTTGGCGAGATTTGCGATGACATCGGTTTCACCAAATACGAGCGAGTCGATCTGAGGCACGATCTCGTCGTAAATAATTTTCCTGTCAGCATTTGCCGTGAACGCGATCGATTCCGCCATAAACAGCAAGTTTAGCCTGTGCTTGCTGCGGTGTGCAAATGATTTAAGTGTCCGGAAAATGTATAATTTCGGCGATGGAAGCTGCTCTAAAGATATTTGCGGTCGCCGTGGGCGGTGCCTTTGGCGCCGTGGCGCGTTATCTGGTCAATATATCGCCGCTTGCGGGTGTGTTTGGCAAATTTCCGTTTCCGACATTTATCATCAACATCGTCGGGTCGTTTTTGATCGGCTTTTTGATGATCGTATTCGCGGACAAATGGGCGGTCAATGAAAATGTCCGCATCGCCGTGATCGTCGGCTTTTTGGGAGCTTTTACTACGTTTTCGACTTTTGAGATGGAGATCTATTCGCTTATCCGCGACCGCGAGTTTATGACCGGCTTTCTCTATCTATTCCTCAGCGTGTTCGTTGGATTTATCGGCGTCGTAGCCGGTATCGAACTAGGCCGCCGGGTTTAGCCGTTCGCGGGCCGCTCGTACGATCTTTGCGGCCTCGCTCGCAGTTTCGCCAACCGCTGTCAGATGTCCCATTTTCCTGCCCTTTCGCGGTTCCATCTTGCCGTACAGGTGAAGTTTGACGTTTGTGTCGGTTAACGCTGCCGCCCAGTTTGGTTCACCGTTTGCCCAAACATCACCAAGCAGATTTGCCATCGCCGCCGGGCGGTAATACTCCGTCGAGCCAAGCGGCAGTCCGCACACGGCACGAAGCTGCTGTTCGAATTGCGAGGTCACGCACGGTCCAAATGTCAGGTGGCCGGAATTGTGCGGACGTGGGGCAAGCTCATTTACAAGCAATTGCCCATCTCTTGTCAGGAAAAACTCAACACAGAGTGTGCCGACGTAATCTAATGTTTCGGCAATACTTTGCGTGATCTCAATAGCGTGTTTGTGCGTGCTTTCCGAAACGTTAGCCGGCGCGAACGAAACGTCAAGGATGTGGTTGGCATGCTCGTTTTCGATCACGCCGTAGTGTGCAAAGTTGCCGTCTTGGTCGCGGGCACAAACTACCGAAACTTCTTTTTCAAAATCAACAAACGCCTCGAGCACGGCGTCGTTGCCATTTAGGGCCGCGAACGCAGCCTCGATATCTTCGGCGGTCTTTATCTTGCTCTGTCCTTTGCCGTCGTAGCCGAAACCCGCAGTTTTTAGAACGCACGGAGTAACGAGTTCGGCGACGCCAATTTTCAGATCTTCCAAAGTTTTTATATGGCGAAACGGCGTTACCGGAAAACCGCCGGTGGACAAAAATGTCTTTTCACGCAGCCGGTTTTGTGTGGTGTGGAGTATCTCGCCCTTTGGGAACACATCGACGAATTCCGCTGCCGCCTGAACACATTCGGACGGCACATTTTCAAATTCAAAAGTTACCACATCGACGCTTTGTGCAAACGTCCTGACCTCATACAGGTCGCCATAGGCCGCGACCGTCTCGATATCCGCGACCTGTCCGGTCGGCGTGTCGCTCTCCGGCGAAAAGGTGTGCACGCGATAGCCCATTTTGCGAGCCTCGATCGCAAACATCCGCCCGAGCTGCCCGCTGCCGAAAACGCCGATGGTTGAATTTGGAAGGATCGTTTTCGTCACGCTAGCTCAGGTTCCTATTTTGTCAGTTTTGTTTGGAGAACGGTTTTGGTTTGTTTCGAGCGAAATTTGTGTAGTTTTTGTCGCAGTTCGGGCCGCGAATTTGCGAGGATCGCGATCGCGAGCAACGCCGCGTTTTTCGCTCCGGGCTGGCCGATCGCGAGCGTCCCGACCGGAACACCAGCGGGCATTTGAGCGATCGACAAAAGAGAGTCGATCCCTTTTAGAGCTTTGCTTTCGACCGGCACGCCTAGCACGGGCAACACTGTTTGCGAAGCGCACATTCCGGGTAAATGGGCCGCCCCGCCAGCACCGGCGATGATGACCTCGATCCCGCGTTCTTCGGCACCCTTGGCAAATTCGAATAGCAGATCGGGCGTCCGGTGGGCAGAGACGATCTTGGTCTCATGCTCTACACCGAATTCTGTCAGCGTCGTCGAGGCTACTTCCATCGTCGACCAGTCGGATTTGCTGCCCATGATGATCGAGACGACCGGTGCCGAGATCTTTTCAGTTTTCTTCGTCATACGGTTCGATGACAATGCCGCCAAATCGTGCCTCGTCGGCACGACATCTCACACCGTCAATATAACATTCGTGGCTGTTCCTTTCCTCATGAGTATCGCTGTAAATGGCAGTGAAACCACCCGATAACGACACGTTCGAGAAGCTTAATGATCGGCCCGCTTCGTCCGTGGCCCGCAGATAGCAATTGTCACAGACATAACGCGGGTAGCGTTCCGATTTCGGTATTTTCGCGTCGCATATCGGACAATCTTGAACTTTAGCCATTGTTTACACGGTAAAGGAGATAAGTGTCGAACGCAAATTTGCCCGCCCATTTGCGTAAGCGAAACAGCCGGTATGGGTGCGTACTTTTTTGACTCGATGACGCGTAATGATAACGTAGATTATTTGCTATCCTAGAGGCGGACACGTTTCATCGAAGGGCTGTTATTTGGTGATCAAACCGAGCCAATTGATCCGGGATTTTGAATAGGAACAGGCATTTATATGACAGAAAAATCAACGATCTATTACACATTGACGGACGAGGCTCCGATGCTGGCGACGTTTTCTTTTTTACCGATCGTAAAAGCATTTACGCGGTCCGCGGACATCGATATCGAAGTCCCGGATATCTCGCTTTCGGGACGAATTTTGGCAAACTTTCCGGAATACTTGAACGATGACCAAAAAACTCCGGATGCTCTTGCAGAATTAGGTGAATTAGCGACACAGCCTGACGCTAACATCATCAAGCTGCCGAATGTTTCTGCTTCTGTCCCGCAACTCGAAGATGCGATCAATGAACTGCAAAAACAAGGTTACGCGGTGCCAAATTATCCAGTAGAACCCAAAACGGACGAAGAGACAGCTATCAATAAAAAGTACGCAAAGGTGTTGGGAAGCGCGGTAAATCCTGTGCTGCGAGAGGGAAACTCGGACCGCCGTGCGGCAAAGGCAGTAAAAAATTACGCAAAGGCAAATCCGCACCGGATGGGCGTGTGGGCATCGGATTCTAAAACCTCGGTCGCTCACATGAATGCAGGCGATTTTTACGGTACCGAAAACTCGACAACCGTTGAAACCGAAGGCAAATTTAAGATCGTTTTCTGCGGCAATGATGGGTCGGAAAAGGTCTTGAAGGATCTCTCGCCGTTAAAAGCGGGCGAGGTGATCGATTCCTCGGTCATGACGCTCTCCGCGTTGAGATCGTTCGTAAAAGATGCGATCGCTGAAGCCAAAGAAAAAGATGTTCTGCTTTCAGCGCACCTGAAAGCGACGATGATGAAGATCTCTGATCCGATCATCTTTGGGGCGATCGTCGAGACTTATTTCAAAGATGTTTTTGAGAAATATAAGGACGCTTTTGCCGCGTTGGACATCAATCCAAATTACGGATTGGCGACGCTCAACGAGAAGATCTCCGGACATCCGCTTGAGGCTGAGATCAAGGCGGACATCGCAAAAGTGATCGAAAACGGGCCGCGCCTTGCGATGGTCAATTCGGACAAAGGGATCACCAATTTTCACGTATCTTCGGATGTGATCGTCGATGCGTCGATGGCGTCCTTGGTTCGCGGCGGCGGGAAAATGTGGGATGCGGACGGCAAAGAGCAAGACACCGTCTGCATGATCCCCGACCGGACGTGCGCGGGTTTTTACGCTGCTATCATCGACGACATGAAGAGCAATGGGGCGATCGACCCGAAAACTTTTGGTTCGGTTCCAAACGTCGGCCTGATGGCGCAAAAGGCCGAGGAGTATGGTTCGCACGATAAGACCTTTCAAATCTCAGGCGAGGGGACCGTCAAGGTCGAGGACGAAACCGGTAATGTTTTGCTCTCGCAAAACGTGCAGAACGGCGATATTTTCCGGATGTGCCAGACCAAAGATGCTCCGATCAGGGATTGGGTAAAATTGGCGGCTAACCGTGCGAGGCTTTCCGACACGCCGGCCATTTTCTGGCTTGATAGCGGCAGAGCGCACGATGCTCAGATCATCAAAAAGGTTGAGGAGTATCTAAAAGATCACGATCTGACCGGCCTCGATATTCGCATCATGGATGTCAAAGACGCTGTGATCGAGACGCTGAAACGAGCCAGAGAGGGCAAAGATACGATCTCGGTCTCGGGAAATGTTTTGCGGGATTATCTGACCGATATGTTCCCTATCCTGGAGCTTGGGACCTCGGCAAAGATGCTCTCGATAGTGCCGCTAATGAACGGCGGCGGTTTGTTCGAGACCGGTGCCGGCGGGTCTGCTCCAAAACACATCGAACAATTTCTACACGAAGGCTACTTGCGTTGGGATTCGCTTGGTGAATTCTTAGCGTTGCAGGCAAGTTTTGAGCATCTGGCTCAGACGCAAAATAACAAAAAAGCTCAGGTTCTTGCCGATGCTCTGGATGCGGCAAATGCAAAATTCCTGGCGACAGATAAATCTCCGGCAAGAAAAGTCGGACAGATCGACAATCGCGGTTCGCATTTCTATCTGGCAATGTACTGGGCCGAAGCCCTTGCGAGCCAAACTGACGATGCAGAGATCACCGCAAAATTCGCCCCCGTCGCCAAAGCGTTGCAGGAAAACGAGGCCAAGATAAACGAAGAGCTGATCGCCGCCCAAGGCAAACCGCAGGACGTCGGCGGCTATTATCATCCGGATACTGAAAAAGCCTATGCCGCAATGAGATCGTCGGCTACGCTGAATGCGATCGTGGACGGGATCTAACGATAGTTTTGGTCCGGTCCGGACCAGGTGGGCCAAAGTGGACCGCTTAAATAAAACAGTCGTTTACAGTAGAAAAAAGGCTTCGCAATTCGCGAAGCCTTTTGCTTTCCAACAAAATATTAATTTTGCCGCTCAGACGGGAAGACGGGTCTTGTGGCGTCAGGTTTGTCGGGTGATGTGTGGCGGTGGGTTATTTTCCAGTCTTTGCCCACGAGTTTGTAAATGAGCGTCATGCGGCCGGACGAATCTTCTAGCTTGCCGTCAAATTCCTGTGACTGCCGCCATTTGCACGAAACATAGGCGTTGGTTTTGCCCATCATCTCGACACGCAGGCCGGTAATGTCCATCGTGACGTTCGAGACTTTGGCATACGTGTTTTCGACGTTGGTCTTTACAGTCTCCCAGCCGATGGTGGCGGTGCCGTTGTTGTTAAAGATGAGCAGCCGGTCGCTTTTTTCGTAGGCGGCCATTACCTTTTCGGCGTCGACCTGTTTGATGCCGTCGATCAGACGGTCAAACGCGTCGCGAACGCCTTTGGACGCATCGACCTTTGCCGCACCCGCCTTTTGGCCAAAACCGGCAACCACCATCGTTAAAATAAACAGAGAAATAAATGCAGTTCTTTTCATATCAGTAACCTCTTACGAAATGTTAGACGGAAACACCGTTTCCCGCAAAGCCGCAAAGGGCGCTTAGAAAAAGCAAAGTAAGAAATGACTTCGGTCATGCGCACGATTTGGTGACGAAAGGGGCAGTTCTGCACGATTTACGCGTCAGCCTCGATCTATTGTTTGATCGAGAGCCAATAAACACCGCTGTTTGAGCATCACGAACTGCCCATTATTCGAGCGGTATGATTTTTGCTGTAAATGTAGCTAAAGGCTGTCATCTTAGGATCCGGCTGCTTTCCGCTAAGGACAAAAATTTAATGATCAGATCGGAGGAAACTCTTATGCGTAGTTTGGCAAGGATGTTTTGGCTCGCCGTTTTTGCGGTGACGAGCGTTGGTTTTGTGTTAGGTGCGAGTGCGTCGCAGACGCTTAATTTGCCCGAGGGCGGTTTGAACGCCGTGGTCGAAGACGACACTGACCCTGAGGTGACGGACCGCGTGGCGCGTATTAGCTTTATTCGCGGCGATGTCAAGATCCGCCGGGTCGGCAGCGAAGATTGGGAAAAAGCGGTGCTGAATCTCCCGCTCATCGAGGGCGATCAGATCGCGACCGGCGATGATGCGCGGGTCGAGATACAGCTCAACAGCTATTCGCACATACGGCTCGGCCGCAACGCGTTTCTAAAATTTTCAACGCTGAAATATGACGGTATCGCCGTCAGCTTGTCGCAAGGGACGATGGCCGTTAGGGTCACCGATCTGGAAAAAGCGGGCGGATTTTTTGAGATCGATGCGCCGAATACTACGGTTGCGATCCAGAAAGCAGGCTCGTATCGTATCGATGCCGGACAGTCGGGCGATCAAGATCTGCGGGTAAGCGTTGCGAGCGGCGAGGCTCGCGTTTATTCGGACAACGCCGGATTTACGCTCAAGAGTGGGCGTGGTGCGAGGGTGTTTATTGGTGGTGCGAATGCGGGCGAATGGGAAACGCTTGATGTAGCACGGTTTTCTGACGAGTTTGACACGTGGTCGCAGGATCGCGATTCCACGATCGCAAAGCGGCTGAGCAATGCCTATTACGACCAATATTACGATCAAGATATTTACGGTGCCGACGATCTTAATGGATATGGTGATTGGGTTCACACCAGCAACTACGGCTATGTCTGGCAGCCTTATAACACTTCGATCAGTAATTACGCCGACTGGTCGCCGTATCGGTACGGGCATTGGCGTTGGTTGGGGGCATACGGTTGGACATGGGTCAACGACGAGCCTTGGGGCTGGGCGACGTATCACCACGGACGCTGGATCTACCACAACGGCCGCTGGGTCTGGGCTCCGTATGGCTATTATCGTCAACGCCGCAGCTGGTGGTCACCGGCGATGGTTGTGATAAATATCATCAGCACCAACGTCTATTGGTACCCATTGCCGTATAACTGCCATTTCTACGGTTGGCACCGCGGCCCTAGCGGAGGCGGCTGGGGAGGAAACGGAAATGGTAACGGGAATGGAAACGGCGGCGTTCGAAACCCGAAAGGGATAGATCCGACGCGCAAACCGCCCATTCGCGTACCGGGCGGCGGCGGGTCGACGACCGGCCAGATCGACCCCAATGCGAAAGGCGGCGGCCGGCTAAATCCGGGCGACACTCCGCCGATCGGTGTCATAACCGTGTCCGAAGACGATTTTGGCAGAACCGCAAAAGGCGGACGGCGGGCACCGGATCTGATCGCCAAAGAGATATTAACAAAAGATCCGGCGGATATTTCAAACGTCAGGCTGCCGGATCCTACTGAGCGAAAACGCCCGTTGGACCGGGAGATAATTGCGGCAAAACCGCGTTTTGAGCCGACCACAAAGATCGGTGCTGCCGAGCGTCAAAACGACAAACCTCTTGATCAGGAGCTGCGTCAAAAACGGATCTATGGCGACCGTTCGCCGGTTGTGATCAGCGAACGCAAACCTTTACAGGTGCAAAACGGCGAGCCGACGGACAAGCGTCCGACCGGAGCGGTCGAGCGGCAAAAGCCGGTAAAGCGTGACGACACGCCTACGCCGATCATAAGGCAAGAGCCGACTTACACGCCCCAAGAAAAACCGCGTGAGCGGCAGCCGAGGCCGGAGGTCGTGCCGGAGTATAAACCGCCCGTCAGGCAGTCGCCGAGACAGGATCCGCCGGTATATTCATCGCCGATCCGTCAAGAACCGCGAAAAGATCCGCCCACGCGACAGCCGCCAACGCGCACCGATCCGCCGACCAAGAGCGAGCCAAAGCCGACGGACAAGCCTTCGCGTCAGCCGGATAGCGACAGGAAAAAGGACAACCCGTAAACAGACAAGCCCCGTGAGACGTAAATTCTCACGGAGCTTTTTAACGAAAGAATTGTTATTCAGAGGTGACAAAAATATTGCGGTCTATCTGTGCCGGGTTACCGATGACGACAAAACGAATATTCTTAAAATACGTCTGCGACACCCGTTGGACATCTGCGGGGGTAACACTGCGGATACGGTCGAGGAAATTCCCCGAATTACGCCATCCGCCGCCGATCAGTTCGTAAGTGGCAAGTTCGGCGGCCTGAGCAGCATTCGTCTCCTGCTTAATGTAATAGTTAGTTAGAAAAAATCCGCCGGTTTCCAAGATATCGGACTTTTCGATAGGGACCGTTCTTAGTCTATCTATCTCCGATAACATCAAACTAACGGCACGATTGGCTTCGACCGCGGAAACCGAGATGTTAGCGGTATTTGCCGCCATATTGCTCATCTCGGCAGCCGGGGCATACGAGAGATTATTTTTTACCCGAACCTCCTGGAAAACACGGCCCGCTAAGACCGAAACAGCGACACGCATTGCATAGTAATCAGGACTGCCGAGCGAAGGAGCAGCAAAGATGCCCTCAACATAATTTGTCTGCAGAGCCCTGGAGGTCACGTCCAACGTTGGTTTGCTAAAACTAATTGCCGGGACGGGTTTTGGCTTGTAAGTGCCGCGGGGCATTTTGCCGAGCGTGTCGGCGATCATTTTTTGTACGCCGGCGGCATCGACGTCGCCGACAATGATCAGTAATAGTTGCGAGGTCTGCATTATTTTTTGATGATATGCACGCAGGTCCTCGGCCTTGAAACGGCTAACAGTTTCGATCGTGCCGGACGGGTCGTTGGAGTAAGGGTGGCCGGCATAGATGACTTTTTCTTCGAGTGAGGCGAGTGAGCCTTCGGGTGAGTCCTCGGAGCCGCGCAAGCCCGTCAAGATCCTTTCGCGTACCAGATCGACATCTGCGGCGGCAAAGCCCGGATTCATCACGAGGTCGGCGAAAACTTTCCATGACCTCTCAAAATTTTGCCGGGTTGATGCCAGCGACATAACGCTGAAATCCTGATTGCTACCGGCACCGACATTACTCCCGGTACTCGACATTTCCTTACGGAGAGCCGCTCTTGGATAAGTTTTGCTGCCCTCAGCTGCAACATTGAGCGTCATATTTTCGATCCCGGCGGTGGCGGCGGTCAGGTTTTGAGAGCCGCCCCGAACGAAAAGTCCGGCGGCGACGGTCGGTGAACTCGGACGGCGCTTGATCAAAACCTTTAGGCCGTTGACATCAAGTTCCGTCACTGCGTCGGTTGACGATTTTGTAACAGGTGCTGTCGTTTGCCCCGGAACATTGTTCAGGCAAAAACAGAGTGCAAGCAATAAAGCGATGCTGAAATTAAACTTTTTCATTATTTACCCCCCGTCAGGTCGGCCGGCGTTAATTTAGCAACCTTCTGCGATTCGCTTGAGATAAGAGCGACTCCGATATGCGGCTTATTTTGAATGTACGTTTTGATATAGCGGTCGATGTCCGCACGCGTGATAGCCCTCAGATTTTTGTGATATCCGCGAAAATAATCGACACCCGTCGAGGACCACCAAAAACTCAACGTGTGCGAATACTCGCTCAATTTTTCGCGGCGATAAAGGTCCTCGGATTCGAGCAGGGTTTTGGCGTTTTCGAGCTCTTCGTCGGTGAAATATGTGGGGTCGGTGAACTTATCGACCTCGCCATAAAGCGTTTTGAGCGCTTGTTTAGCTTTGTCCGGCGATGTCACGAGTGTGATCCGGATCGGCCCGACATTTCTCTGGGTGTAATAATTTACGCTAGTTACAGCCGCGAGATTTGAATCGACCATTGTCCGCTGCAGACGCGAATTAGGCTGTTCGACAATGTACGAAAAAACGTCGGCAGCATAAGTCGATCTGTCATCTACGCCGATCGATGGCCCGTGCCAGCCGATCTGCATAATGACATTGCTGACGGGCTGCTCGACGATAACACCTTCGCTCTTTGGCAGCGGCGGATGCTGTACCATCGGAAATTGTTTGAAAGGGTCAGGTGCCCGCTTCCAGTCCGAAAAAAGTTCTGTGGCCAGCGCGAAAACTTTTTGCGGATCAACGTCGCCGGTCACAACGAGAGCCGAGTTATTCGGGACGTAATAGCGCGATTGGATGAGCCGCATTTGATCGGTCGTAGCGGCCGCAACCGTCGTGCGGGTTCCGCCGGGCTGTTTGCGTGTTGGGTATTTGTAAAAGAGCTTTTCCATCATCGCGTTTTCCAGATACAGCCCGGGCTGCGATTCCTGGCGGGTCAGTTCGGCTAATACAACCTCGCGTTCGCCCGCAAATTGATCCTCGTCAAAGACCGGAAACCTGATCGAATCACGGATAAAACGCATCGCCGTCGTCAGATGTGGCTGCGTGGTGGTGAAATAGTAATTGACTACCTCTTCGTGCGTTTCGGCGTTGTTGACGATACCGATCTGGTCGATCTCGTTGAGATAACTGACATCGCCGATCTGGGATTTTAATTTGAGCTGAGGGCCACAGATCTGCTGGCCAAGGGTGCTCAGACCGCCCTGCTGCATTGCCGCTTCGCATTGGCCGATCATCCGCGCACTGTTTGGTTTGAAGAACATGTGCTCGTAAAGATGCGACAGGCCGTTTAGCTCAGGCGTTTCGGTAAATGAACCGTTACGCACCGCGATCTCGACCGTCACTAGCGGGATCGAACTGTCCGGCAAAACTATGATCTCAAAGCCATTTGGCAAGACTTTGTTTACGAACGGCACCTCAATGCCTTTTTGAGTAACGGCGGTCGCGGGCGGCTTAACCTGTGCCAATGCGGCATTGGTAAAGCTAGCTAAAATCAAAAATATTGTTATTGTTCTTTTCACGTAGGACCCTTTTTCGCAGCTTGAGAGGAGCGGCATTTGTTAATGTCAGTTTCGTCTAATAATCTACCACAAGGAGTAAAAAACTATGGAACGCGATAATTTGATGCACGGCGCCCGCACGGCGTTGAATACAGATATGGATACTCGTGCTTGGGCGGAGAATTTTTTGAAAGAAAAAACACGCCTGGAGAATACGCAGATGAGCGACGAAGAGTTTGAAAAGTACTGGAAATATCACAAACCGGAGATAATGCACGCCGGAGCGGCGGAGGCGATGGCGGCGTTTCGCGAAGCGAAACGGAGTGGGGGAATAGAGGAGTAGAGGAGATGGGGAGGTTAGGAAACTGATTGCTCGTCACCGGCAGAAATATAAGGGGAGCAGGAACGATCTCCTTACTCCCCCACTCCCTTACTCCTCTACCCCCCAACTTCCTACACGCCCGGCATCGCCTTTTTCAGCGGTTTGAGCAGTAACGCAAGGACGACCGCCATGACTAGAGCCATTGATGCGAGCACTAGGAAGAACGTCGATTGCAGCCAGATATCCCAGAAAACGCCGATCTGCGTCAGTTTGTTGCCGATCGCCGTGGCGACAAACCAACCGCCCATCATCAGGCCGCGGACGTTGATCGGCGCAACCTTTGATACGAGCGACAGACCCATTGGAGAGAGCATCAACTCGCCGAGCGTCACGATGCCGTAGGCGATGATGAGCCATAGGGCGGACACCTTGAATAGAAAGGCGTTCTGCAATATCGCGGCTTTGTGAGTGTCTCCGGCACCAGGGGCGACCGCATTGATCGCGGCGACCAACTGCTGTTCGCCGGAGGTCGCGACCTTTGTTGCTTCGTCGGTTTTGGGTTCAAATTTAACGCCGAATATGGCATTTTTCCCCTCCGCGTTTTTAGCCGCGACGATCTTGTCTAAAACGTCTTTTGGAACACCTGCGGCACCCAGATTTGTGATCACGCGTTCGTTGATGCGAAACGCACCGGTCGCAAATTGTTCCTGAGTTTTTGGAGCACTTTCACCGTACGAAGCTCCAAAGTATAGAACAATAAAGGAAAGCCCGGTGAGCGTCATACCAAATGCCATCTTTGTCGGCGTTGAGGGCTCCTTACCGCGTTTGTCCAAAAATCCCCAGAACCATACCAACGGGAACGTTAGGGCCAGTACCCAAAACGCGTTGATCGAATTTGAGATCGTTCCCGTAACGTTCCACGCCGTGTTGTCGTCTGCCCAATACGTGAGCGTCGAGCCATTTTGGTGAAACACCATCCAAAAAACGATCACGATCAGAAAGACCACAATCAGGGCGATGATGCGTTTCGAGTTTGGCACCGAATCCATAAGCGCCTGTTTGAGCCTGGAATTTGATTCATCGCTGCCTTCTTCGGCGGGCGGCAGATCAGTGACGTCGGATTCGATGCCGGCCGATTTGTCGGCACGTGCCTTTTGTCGAGCGGCCAATGCATTTGGATCCTCAACAAGGCTGCGGAAATACCAAAGGATCGTAACCGAAATGACCATTCCAAAAGCCGCCACGGCAAACGCCGCGTGGAAACCGGCGTACTGACGGACGATCTCCATCACGATCGGAGCCAGAAAGGCCCCGACGTTTATGCCCATATAAAAGATGTTGTAGGCACGATCCTTGAGGTGGCTGCCCTCAGGGTATAGATTGCCGACCATCGTTGAGACGTTGGGTTTGAAGAATCCGTTACCGATCACCAAACAGGTCAGAGCGAGATAGACCGCCCATATCGCCGGTATCGAGAGCAGGCCGTGGCCCGCCATAAAGAAAAATCCGCCGATCATCACAGCCTTGCGATAACCCGTAAACCTATCAGCGATAAAACCGCCAACCAGCGGGCTCAAATAAACAAAGGCTAGATAATTTGAGTAAAGAGCTGTTGCCTCGCCGGCCGTCCAACCAAAACCTGTGGTCGTGTCGCGAAGGTAAAGTGTGAACAGTGACAGCATCGAATAGAAGCTGAATCGTTCCCACATTTCCGTTCCAAACAGGACGTAAAGCCCCTTGGGATGCCCGCTCGTCGCGGCCGGCATGATCACATCTGCGTTTGTACTCATCGATTTCTTTCCTCGGGTTTCATAAGTTTACGGAAGTGTTAAGCCAAAAAAGACAAGACGATCCGGTTGGCCGCTAACCCCCCGCCGGCTCGACCGTTTCGTTGTGAACGACGTCTTCGGTGTTGCGCATCATCTTCGCGATCGGAAACGCGAGCAGTCCCAATATAGCGGCCGATACCACAAGCGCAATGGTCGTCCAGGTAAAAAGCTGAGGCGTTTGCTCGAGTTTTTCGGGGTCGACGCTGCCGCCAACGAGGCCGGCTATCAGGTTGCCGACCGAAGCCGCGAGAAACCAGATGCCCATCATCTGGCCGACAAACCGCCGGGGCGAGAGCTTAGTCATCGACGAGAGCCCTACAGGGCTGAGCAGCAGCTCGCCAAATGTCTGGAAAAGATAGCTGAAGGCCAGCCACCAGGCCGCGACCTTGACCGCCCCGCCGCTCGCGACGAGCATATTTGCCGGAAAGATCATGATGAAAAATCCGATGCCCGCCAGGAAAAGGCCCAGTGCAAATTTTGCCGGTGCCGAGATATTGATATTACGCGCTCCAAAGTACGTCCAGATACCCGCGAATACAGGGGCAAAGATGATGATCAGGAACGAGTTAATCGATTGGAACCAAAGTGCGGGCACCTCAAAGGAGCCTATGTGACGCTCGGTAAAATCCTTTGCAAAAAGATTGAGCGATGTCGGGGCCTGTTCGAATGCGGCCCAAAAGATCGCCGCGAAGATGAACAGCACGCCGATAACGATCACGCGCTTTTTCTCATCGCTGTTCAGTTTGCCTGCAACAAACATATAGATGAAGAAAACGACCGCTACGCTTACCAATGCGTAGAGCATGTAGCCCCCAACCACTTGCGGGTCAATAACGACAACGCCTGTAGCCGTCAAAACAACCATTAAAGCAATAATTGCAAGACCGCCGGCGACTACCACTTTTACTCGATTTTCGTATCCGGCCTGTTTCACCGGATCAGGGTCGCGGCTTCGCTCGATGCCGATATTTCCGAGTGTGGTACGTGAGCGGACTGCAAACCAGATCAAGCCCGCCAGCATGCCGATGCCGGCGGCACCGAAGCCCCAATGAAAACCGTATTGTTCACCGAGCAATCCGGTCACGATCTGTCCCAATGTGGCTCCGAGGTTGATACCCATGTAAAAGATCGAAAATCCGGCGTCACGCCGCTCTCCGCCTTCGGGATAGAGGTCGCCTACGATCGCCGAGATATTTGGCTTGAGCAAACCGGTCCCGAGAACGATGAGGATGAGCCCGATAAAGAACATGGTTTTTCCACCGAAAAATCCCGACAAACCGATCGAAAGGTGCCCGCTCGTGATCAGCACGGCGCCGTACATGATCGCCCGCCTGAGGCCGAGCAAGCGATCAGCGATCCAGCCGCCCGGCAGCGACGAGAGATACACGCTTGCGGAATAGATTCCGACAATTGCTGCCGCCTTTGGCCGTTCAAACCCAAAACCGCCATTCATCATTGTGGCAGTCATGAAGAGTATCAACAGCGGCCGGATGCCGTAGAAGGAGAAGCGCTCCCACATCTCGGTCATGAACAGCGTCGGAAGGCCTTTTGGATGTCCGAAAAATTCCCGTCCCGATTTTGGGTTCAGAGTATTTGCGTTAGCGCTCATCGATATTCCCCTTTTGGATGTTTAAATTTACGGAAGAGTTAGGCAAAATATAGCAGATATCTCAAGTAACGGAAAGAAAAACTATGAAGAAATTTATTTTCTTAATGATTGTCATCCTTGCTGTTACGGCGTTTTCAGCTTCCGCGGTAAGTGCCCAGACGTCACGCAAGAGCGTATCGGCGGCGGAGGTGAACGGTACTTTTCGGATGAATTTTCAGGGTAAGTTTCGCAAATTTTCCAATGAGGTCAAGATCCTCGCTCGCGGCGGCGGCAAGATCCGCATAGCTTTCGATCTCGTTTATCCGTACACCATGCGAAACGGCGAGCCTATGGTAAATATGGGCAGCCTCGATGCCGAGGCCTATATTGAGGCCGACGTAGCCAAATACACCAGCGAAGACGGCAAATGCACGATAGCAATCAAGTTTGTTCGTGCCGGAACTATCAAGGTCACGCAGGACGGAACGGACGGTGAATGCGGCTTTGGCAACAATGTCATGGCCGGCGGGACATATACTAAGGTCAGCAGTAAAAGGCCGACGTTCAAAGAAACAAATTGAGGTCAATACTAAATGTTGCTCACAATACTGGCGATATGGTTCGGGTATAAAAAAGGTCGAGATTCTGATCGTAATGGCGTTTTATGGGGTGCGATCTGCGGCGGAGCGTTTATCGGCACACAACTGTTGGTCAACTTTGGCGCGGGAATATTTATGGGTCTTGGAATAGCGTTTTGGGGTTGGCGGGAAACGGTATTCGAGGACAATCAGATATTTGTCACCATCGCCGCGATCATTGCGAGTATTGTAGCTCTGCTTTTGATATTCAAATACCTAGATAGGATCCCGGATGACCCGGTTGAGACGGCACCACCCCCACCACCTACATTCGACGACAGCCAATAATCAGACATGGAACTTTTCCAAAAACTTGGCAAAGAGATAGAAAATCTCTGGCTAGAACAAAATTATAACGAAGACCTTTTCCCGGCGATCTGCAAAGATGCTCTTATTAGGGCCGATCTGCCGTCAAAATTGTCGGCATGGGACGTGGTCGAATGGGCGCTCTCCGAGTATGAGCTACCCCGACAGCGTGACCTAGGCGGTAGGTTTGCCGATCCGCCGATAACGATATTTTCGGGTCTTCGGTTTCAGATCGATGTGTATTTTTGGTTTGAAGGGACGACCGCGACGCATGAGCATTCTTTTTGCGGGGCGTTTCAGGTGTTGTTGGGTTCGAGCATACATAGCTGGTATGAATTTGAAACCCATCAAGCTATCAATACATATACTCAGCTCGGTGAAATGCGGCTAAAGGATTGTGACCTTTTGAAAGTAGGCGATGTGCAGGAGATCTGGGCGGGAAGCCAGTATATTCACGCTCTGTTTCATCTCGATCAGCCATCAGCCACGATCGTTGTCCGGACGGACCGGGCACCGTTGCATCTGCCACAATTTGCTTATTACAAACCGGGTTTGGCGATCGATCCGTTTTTTGAACAGGACACGGCCATCAAAAAATTGCAGGTCATGGGAACGCTGATCCGTGCTAAAAGAGACGATGCAGACGACATTATCGGCAAAATGCTCAAGGGGAGCGATCTGCAAACTTCGTTCAATATTCTTTCGCGGCTTCGGGGTCTGCTGAAAGCGAATAAGATCAGCCAACTATTTAAGCTTGACGGGCCGCGAGAGCGTTTTGATAAGTTTTTGCAGATCGTCATCGATCGCCACGGCGAAGGCGGCGAGATGTTTAGAGCAGTATTCGAGCATAACGACGTGATCGACCACATCATGGAACAGCGAGGATTTGTCGCGGACCCCGAGCAACGCTTTTTCATGGCATTGCTGCTAAATGTCGACGGACGCGAACGTATATTTTCACTGATCAAACAACGCTTTCCTGCTATCGAGCCAGTAGAGAAAGTGCTCGACTGGGTGTTTGACTTGTCGCAGACACGAGTCATGGGGGTTGAGGTTTCAAACGCTTTAGGCATACCGAATTTTGGCGAAAACGAAATGTTTGTACTCGAACATCTACTTCACGGCAAAACCGACCAAGAGGTAATCGCAGCTGCAGAACCCGGAGTGAACCCGGACGATCTCATCGTAAGTATCGAGCGGGTCCGAAACGCCATAATTTTCCGCCCGCTGCTCGCATAAATTGCATGCGGTTTGCGCGTCGTTAGCGATTAAATTAAACTTTTCCTTTATGCCCCTGTAGCTCAACGGTTAGAGCAGCAGACTCATAATCTGTTGGCTGTAGGTTCGAATCCTACCGGGGGCATACTCAAAATTTTTATCGAAAAACAAAAAAGGCTCCGAAGAGCCTTTTTTCTATTTTATTTGAGATCGGATCAGACCGCCGGGGCGTCTTTCTTTTCTTTCGCGTGGTCACAACATGCACATGAGTGGCCTTTGCCATCAGCTTTCATTTCGTGCTTCATGCCGGCATCCATTTTATGGTCGGCCTTGCCGTTCATCATCGGGCAGGACTCGCCGTTTTCCATTTTCATTTCGCCACGCGTTTTCTGTGCAGCATCGCCTTTCATCATCGGGCAGGATTCTGAGCCCTCCATTTTCATCCCGGCCATTGTAGCATCGCCTTTTTTCATCGGGCATGAATCACCACAGCAGTCACAGTTTTCGTGTTTCGCTACGGTATCTGCCGTCGCATTTTTGTCCTTCATCGGACACGAATCGCCTTTGCAGCAACAGCTAGCAGCTTTAGCAACTGCATGTGATGTGTTTGAATTATTAAGTGCGTAAGCCGCGATCGCCAGTCCAAAGACGAGCACCGCAGATGCTATTACGAAAATTCTCTTTTTCATGATATTTCTCCGTTTCTATTGATCTTTGCGAGTCCTATCGGCCCGCGAAATATTCGTTATTAGGTGCGACCGTTGTCACACCCGAAACGGATCTTTAGATCCGGATCACACAATTGAGCAGCCTTTCACTGCGGTGGTCGAGGGGTGGAGGCCTATAAAAAGGATCAACGAGTTGCTCAGCATTGACCGATCGCGGCGCGGCGAAACTGATAAATGTCTCGACGCTAGTCTCAACCACCTCAAACGATGGGAATACCCGATTTTCGACAGGTGCCGTAAAAAAGCTGACCGGCATCGAACAGCAAGTTGCCGCTCGGGCTTCGACACTTTTACTTTCTGCCGAGGGGTCTGCTGACTGTTTTGCTCTATCACAATGGTCGGATCGTTTTGCGAGAGGACAATGTTCGTTGGCGGCCTGAACTGCCTGGCCGCAATAGGTCAAACAAAGGACGCCGCCGACGTTGAGGCAGAGAAACAGTAAAACAAAAAGCGAGATCTGTTTTGTGTTGTTTCTCGAAAATCTCATAGCAATACGATAATACACCCACATCGATCAGGCTGTTAACAAAAGTACAACCCATCGTCAGCGTAGCACCGGCTACAATTACGGGCGGTGACCCGTGTCACAACGTTTAGACATTAAATCTAAAATCGACAACATCGCCGTCCTGCATGACGTACTCTTTGCCCTCAAAGCGAGCTCGATTCCAAATGAGATGGTCCTTTTGATTGAACATGTAAATCTTGCTAATATCATCGGAAGAAATGACGTTTGTGGCAGACAATTCACGAATATTGCGTCGGCTTGTGGCTAGATCCATCTTAGTGCTGGGGTTGCTGAGTATCATTTTATGCTCACTATCAGCATTCCATATCGGACAGGTTAAGGCGTCCGGGCTTGTTTTTTGTCCACTGCAAAAGCAATGGGTTAAGAAGAGTGAGCCCAAAAAGGCTGAGTCGACGCCCCCGTTGCCGGATATTTGTGCCGCGGTAAAAGGTAAGACGGCTTTTGTCGAAAAACTGGTTGCCGGCGTTGGTTCCAGAATTGCGACCGCTGGCAAAGTAGATGTTAGTGAACTGTTCTTTAGCTTTGTTGCTAAAGGTGACAAAGCGTTTTCAGAGATTCCCTCGTCACCTGACTTGCCGAAAATGCCTTTGACCGTGGTTGAAAAGGCTCAGGGCGGAACCAACGTCGTACGTAGCGGATTCTTAGCGGTAAACACACGAACATTTTCATTCGAACAAGTTTCCCGACCTCCGACTCCGAAGTCAGTATCTGATTTTAACTCCCCACAAATAACCGGTCTCCAATCGGTTGCATACGCGATCAACACTCGCGGCCCGCCTAGCTTGACCTAAAGCACTCATCTTCTATCTAAATACTTTTCGGCAAGGTAAGTAAGTCCTTTGCTAGCTGCGTTTGTGTATCTGACGAGGCTTTGAACTCGTCGGCTTCGCAAAACAATGAACAATAAACTCGAAACAAAACTCAGGTTTACTGACTCCGTGCGGTGTCTTATGCCATCCCGTACATTCCGGCAAACCGTAAAACTAAATTGCACAATCCCGCCTTTGCCGCGCGGAGTTCCCTACGGGGACCTTAAGGAGAAATAATATGAATAAATTATCAAGAATATCAGCTCTTTTTTTCTGTATGTCTGCGACCTCATTTATCTATGGTCAAAAGGCTCAATCGGTAGCGATCAACTTTCAGGGCGTTGTCGGTGACAAGGCATTTTCATGTAACGAAACTTATGGCGGCATTGGAACAACGAAATCCTCGATGACCGTCTCTGACTTTCGGTTTTTTGTCGAGAACGTCCGTCTGGTAGATAAGAAAGGTAAAGAAACACCTTTGACACTGACTAATGACGGTAAATTTCAAACTGATAAAGTCGCGTTGATCGACTTTGAGAACGGCGAAGGGGCTTGTAAGAACGGAACGCCGGAGCTTAACACAACCATTCGTGGCGCAGTGCCGAAAGGGAAATATGTCGGCGTTAGGTTTCAGATCGGTGTGCCGGAGGAATTGAATCATCTCGATCCGACCAAGCAGCCGTCGCCGCTGAATATCACGCGAATGATGTGGTCGTGGCAAGCCGGCTTTAAGTTTGCCCGCATTGATACAAAAACTACTGGTAAGCCGAATGGTTACGTTCTCCATCTTGGAAGTGCGGGATGCAAGGCTGACACCGACGGCAAAATAACGTGTACAAATTCGAACAGGCCGGAATTTGCATTTGCCAAATTTGATGCAGCTAAAGATGTGATAAACGTCGATTTGGCTGCTCTCTACAAAGAGTCGAATGTGGATATTAACCAGGAAAAGACGGCCTCAGGGTGTATGTCATCGCCAGACGACAGTGATTGCAAGGCGGTTTTTCTGCACCTTGGACTATCGTTTGATGGGGTAACGCCCGCAAAGCAGTCGTTTATGCGCTTGGAAAATGCCTCGAAAACAACGGCTCGCAAATCAGCAATCGTAGCGAATACTCTCGTGGGTGTTAAATGAAAGCGCAGGTTTACTCAAAACTCGCGGTTCTATTTGTCTTTGTGATGTTTGGCTTGTTGTTTTTGGGCTCGAACATCTTCGACTCAAAGGCTCAGACAAAAACAGAAAGCTATGATTGGCGTTTGCCGAAAGGCTTTCCTGTGCCGCGAGTTGCTGATGACAATCCGATGACGGCGGCCAAGGTCGAACTTGGCCGTCATCTCTTCTACGACAAGCGATTGTCGATAAACGAAAAGACATCGTGTGCGACGTGTCATCTACAGGAACGGGCATTCACCGAGGACAAGAAGCTATCAGTCGGAACGACAGGCGAAGTGCATCCTCGAAACTCGATGAGCCTCGCAAATGTTGCTTATGCAGCTTCATTTAACTGGGCAAACCCAACGGTAACTCTTCTAGAGAGACAGCCGATGGTTCCGATCTTTGGCGAAACGCCCGTCGAGATGGGAATGTCGGGTAAAGAAGAATTGTTACTCGCGAGACTCAAAGCAGAACCACGATACGCAAAACTCTTCGCCGAAGCTTACCCAGAGACGGCGGGAAAACTTGCCCTAAATCAAGTAACTCAATCGCTCGCGTCATTCGTCAGGTGTTTGATCTCTGGCAATTCGCCTTATGACCAATATAAGTTTGAAAAAAAGGCCGACGCTATTTCAGTTTCGGCAAAACGCGGTGAACAGCTCTTCTTTAGCGAACGCCTCGAATGCACCGACTGCCATACAGGTTTCAATCTTTCGGGAGCGTCGAATTACGTTGGAAAGGCCGTCGAGAAGACCGAGTTCGAAAATAACGGAATCTACAACATCGATGGCAAAGGCGGCTATCCGAAGGACAACACAGGGTTATTTGAATTCACACACGCCGCCGAAGATATGGGCAAATTCAAAGTGCCGACGCTTCGAAATATCGAGCTGACCGCTCCGTATATGCACGACGGCAGCATCGCGACTCTCGAAGATGTGATCGAACATTACAAAGCAGGCGGACGAACTATAAAGGACGGTCCAAACAAGGGAAACGGAAGTGAGAATCCGAACAAAAGCAGTTTTGTGCGCGGGTTTAATCTCTCCGGCGCGGAAAAAGCCGACCTCATGGCTTTCCTAAAGAGCCTGACCGATAACCAATTCATCACCGATCCGCGTTTTAGCGATCCTTGGAAATAATAAGATGACCAAAAATACGATCAAGATATTAGCAGTAACAGTTTTTCTTTCAGCATTTCTAGTTTCGACGTGTTCAAAACTTCCGGAAACACCGCTTTCCAATAAAGTAGAAACTCAGACATACAATTCCGTTGGCGTCGTAAAATCGA
This sequence comes from Chloracidobacterium sp., assembly GCA_016706275.1. Classification (GTDB taxonomy): domain Bacteria; phylum Acidobacteriota; class Blastocatellia; order Pyrinomonadales; family Pyrinomonadaceae; genus OLB17. The sequence continues at coordinate 680,012 of JADJJY010000001.1, forward strand.
TCGATCTCGAAAGTGGAAAGGTAAAGGTCGATCACGAAGATATTCCGGGCTATATGTCGCCGATGGAAATGAATGAGCCGGTGGCAGATGCGGCTCTGCTGACGCAGGTTAAGCCCGGCAACAAGGTCGAATTCGAGATCCTCCGCGAAGGCTCTAAGGTCAAATACACCAAATTTCACAAGATAGGCGAGGTCGCCCTCATCGACGCTCCGGCCATATACGCCACAAGCTGCGCAGAATGCCACGGTGACAAAGGCCAAGGTGCTCCGAAGGGGATTCCGTTTACCAGCGGGCATGCCCTCGACCATTCTGAGGCTGATTTTATCAAGACCGTTACTAACGGAAAGGCTAAGAAAAAGGATAAGGAGATGCCCGCATTTCGGGATAGGCTAAAGGCCGAAGAGATCGCTGCGGTTGTTAAGTTTGTCCGCGAAGTAATACAAAAAGATCTGAAGCGGAACGAGGGCCACAAGCATTGATCGAACCATGAAGCGACGAAACTACAAACATTACATACGAAAGACGCATCGATATCTCGGTGTTTTTATCGGCATACAATTCGTATTTTGGACCGTCGGCGGCTTGTATTTTAGTTGGACAAATATCAAAGAAATACGCGGCGATCATCTGCGGGCGGAGCACGAGCATTCGATAAATTTCGAACGTGCGATGGCCCCGCCGCAATTGCCGGCAGAGAAACTGCTCGCATCCGGTGTCGCTAGATCGATAGATAAGATCAGGATCGTTGACGTGCTTGGGACGCCTCATTATGAGATCGGCTATCGAACACTGGACAAAAAAGAGGAATTTGCAGTGGCGGACGCAATCACGTGCGAGATCCGTTCTGCGATTACAGAGGACGAGGCGATACGCATTGCCACCAATGCTCTGCGGACAAAACAGCCGGTCAAGAGCGTCATGCTTATCACCAAAGAAAACGTCGGCGGCCATCACGAATACCGCGAAAAGCCTCTCCCAGCATGGGCCGTGTCGTTTGAGAACACCGACGATCTAACGGTGTATCTGTCAGCCCAAACCGGTCAGATCGGGGCGTTTCGTACCGGCAACTGGCGCATTTTTGATTTTCTTTGGATGCTCCACACGATGGACTATAAGGAGCGGGACAATATCAACAACTACTTGCTCCGAGGTTTTTCGGCATTAGGGATCGTGACGCTTTGTTCGGGATTCCTGTTATTCTTTGTCAGTTCCAAATTCTGGCGTCGATTATCTGCAAGACGCAGGATGTCGATGGGACCTAAACGTTGAAACGAAAATCGACTACATCACCGTCCTGCATGATGTACTCTTTGCCCTCGAGACGGGCGAGGCCTTTTTCACTTGCGGCTTTGCGTGAGCCGCAGGCGACGAGGTCGTCGTAGCCGATGATCTCGGCTCGGATAAAACCGCGTTCGATGTCGGTGTGGATCTCGCCGGCGGCAGCAGGAGCTTTGGTGCCGATGGGAATGGTCCAAGCCCGAACTTCTTTTTCGCCAGCGGTCAGGAACGACATCAGTCCGAGCATGTGATAGGCGGCTTTGATCAGCTTATCGACGCCGCTCGACGTAAGGCCGAGGTCTTTTAGATATTCGTCGCGTTCGGCCGGGTCGAGAGCGACGAGTTCGGCTTCGAGCTTGGCGCAGATGACGACGACATCGGCGTTTTCGCTAGCGGCGTGTTTCATCACGGCTTGAACGTGGGCGTTGCTTTCCGGGTTGGCGAGCGTTTCTTCGTCAACGTTGGCGGCATAGATCGTTGGTTTGGTCGAGAGAAAAAACCACGTTTTGACGATCGCACGTTCATCGTCGGTCAGATCTGCGGCACGCGCCGGACGGCCCTCTTCGAGCAGCGGCAATAGCTTTTCGAGGATCTCAAGTTCGCGTTTGGCGTCTTTATCACCCGACGATTTTATCGCCCGGGCAGCTTTTTCCTTACGCTTTTCGGCGGATGTCAGGTCGGCAAGTGCAAGCTCGATCTGGATCGTCTCAATGTCACGGATCGGGTTGACCGAGCCCTCGACGTGGATGATATTGTCATCGTCAAAACAGCGTACGACCTGGATGACGGCGTGGGTTTCGCGGATATTGGCAAGAAACTGATTGCCCAAGCCCTCGCCCTTTGACGCACCGCGTACCAGGCCGGCGATATCGAGAAACTCGACCATGGCAGGCACAGTCTTTTGAGCGTTGTTGAGCTTTTCGAGTACGGCGAGACGTTCGTCAGGTACCGCAACGACGCCGACATTTGGCTCGATGGTCGCAAAAGGATAGTTTGCCGCAAGCGCCGCCTCTTGTGCGGTCAGTGCGTTAAAAAGAGTAGATTTTCCGACGTTGGGCAGGCCAACAATTCCAGCTTGTAACATAAGAGCGTTTACCCGCAGGGGTTCAAAAACTCCAATTTTACAATTTATCGCTGCAATTGCGAAGACGCCCGTTCTATTTTCTCGCGTAAAACATACCGATCCCGGTCAGCCGTGCGGTGTTTTGTGCGTTAAGCCACGGGTGTTCTTTGACGGCCAATTGAGGTATTTCGGTCTCGGATATCTCGCCTGCAAGCTCGCGTTCGGCAAGCGAGTAGATAAAATACTCGGCCTCGCGGGATATCTTTGTTAATGCTGCGATCTCGTCAGACGTGAGTTGTGGGTATCTTGCCAGTATGCGGTCATCTATCGGTTTGCCAAAGTTTTCGCCCCACTCGGTCGCGAGTTCGAGAGCAGCATTTAGGAGTAGAGTTGAAAAACCAAAATATGTTTCGTTTTTTGGAGTTTCAACCAATCGGGATCTCTCCGGCAGCATGACTGTTCTGGCTTGTGGTTCGGACGGGATACATCGTTTGGCAAAGGACTCGGGAAAATGTTTGATAAATGTCAGACGAGCACTCTGACCGTCCGCCAACTCAAATATGGCCGCGTAAAAGCCTGGCCGCAGGTGGCCGATGTGGAGTCTGTAATGCCGATCTTCCTCACCAGACGGGGCTTCGTAATGATCGGCCTCAAAGTCTCTGGCGCGGTCCAACACGTCGATCGACGAGATCGCCGAAGGAGCTATCGGCATTTCGAGCTTTTGCCAATGTATCGTTTGATCTAGACGCACGTGGCTCAGTTCGCCCGAACTAAATGAAGTGATCTGGACAGGACATTGTCCGGGCGGCACATTTTCGGCAAAGGGGTGACACTCGACGATGATCGCAGGGTCGATCTCAATGCTCTCGCCATCACCGCGATCAGGGAGAGTTCCTCCGGCAAGCTCGAAGAGGGTTCCGGCAGGAAAATATGGGTTTTCTGCAAGCGCGATCAAGCGGCATGTAGGGTTATCGGTCATTTCGTTGATCGCTACCGTGTCGACGCGGGATAGACCGGGACTTTGCCCGACGCGATCGAATCGTGTGCCGGAACCATCTTTATTTCAGGAAAACGTTTGTGAATGGCGGCGATGCGTGCGATATTTTCGCGGACCAGGTCGTCGTCTTCGCGAACAAGGCGGCGGGAAAGCCACGGCTTTTCAGTCGGAATATCCACGCCCTCATTTTGCCAGACTAGATCTCCGAGCAGCGCGTAGCGGGCACCGGTCGGCAGCGAGATGAATGCTATTATCGATCCGGGCGTATGGCCGGGAGCGGGGACAAGGACTATCGAGCCGTCACCCCAAACGTCATAGCTAGACGGAAATCCTAAATATGGCCCGTTGTCGAAACTGTATTCTTTGTAATTTACATTCGGAAAACTATTAACGAGGGCGGTCATCGACGAGCGTGACGAGATAAACGTGCGTTCGGCACCCGAGACCCAAACCGGTGTTTTTGGCGGTAGGCTATCGAGCCCGCTGACGTGGTCCCAATGAGCGTGAGTCAGGATGACGCCGGCAAGTTTGTCCATCGGATAATCGCTTGACCCAAGTTGGTCGCCGACGCTGCGGCCGTTTTTATATGTGGAGATCTGCCGCATGAGCCACGGCATCGTTTGAGTGTGAGCCTCGATATTGCGGCCAAAACCGGCGTCAAACAGCAAGTCGCCCTTTGGATGTCGGACTAGAAATGACGTCATCGAAAACTCGCGCTTGCTGCCGAAACTACCACCACGATAGGCAAACATCGCGTTGCTCGACATCGACCCGGTCGGGAGCGCACTCATCGTCATGCCTGCGGGTGGCGTAGCGACGGGCAGCGATTCGGCCGCTAGCGGTGTAAAATCAAGTTTTGCGGAGGTAAATGTCCACGCCAGGAAACCGAGGCCGATAATTACAAGTACGCCCAAAATTTGTGCAAACCTTTTCATAAATTGGAGCGGCCGGCGGGATGAACGACTATTTCCGAAAAGGTTATACCAATTGCTTGTTTTCGACAAGTTCGCGTCAATGCGGTGTCGTAAATTGTGTTTTTATGCCGACTTAAAGTAACTTAATCTAGAGTTTCGCGTGGGTTTATGTTGATCTCGGCCCTCTTAATAATATTGATCGCTCTCGGCGGCATGATGCTGACGTACACTGTCGCAAAAGACGAGCGGTTTATGTGGCGCCTGGCCGCCGGAAATATTGTCGGATCGGCCATTTTTGGGCTGACCGCGTTTGCCGCGGCTTGTCTTTTTGGATTTGGCCCGGCGACGATACTCGTTTCGCTAGGCGTCACGCTGCTGCCGCTATTGTTATTGCAGAAAAAGGACTTACGCAATAATTTTCTGAGCGACTGGGCGAAAGCAAAAGGCAAACTGCAGGGTGGCGGCGGTAAGCGGATCAAGAGTGTCGCCTATTACGCGTTTTTTGTCTTGCTGTTTTGGTTCTTTTTTGACCAAGCGATGTATGAGCTAAAAGACGGCATTTACACGGGCGGCTCAAATAATCTCGGCGATCTGCCGTTTCATCTCGGTGCGATATTTGGCTTTACCGACGGCAATAATTTTCCACCGCAAAATCCGTCGTGGGCGGGTGCAAGGTTTTCGTATCCGTTTATCGCAGATTTTCTGACCGCGTGTTTTGTGAAGCTGGGCGTCAGAGTAGAGACCGCGATGTTTTGGCAAAATTTTTCGTGGGCATTGTCGCTGCTCGTTTTGCTCGAACGCTTTGTCGCCAGGGTGACGAGCAGCAAACTTGCCGGACGGATCGCTCCAGCGCTCTTGTTTTTCTCAGGTGGACTGGGTTTCGTCTGGTTTTTCAAAGACTATTGGGAATCAGGCCAAAGCATTGTAAATTTTTTGTGGCACCTGCCAAAGGACTACACCATCGGCGACCATTTTCGCTGGGGCAATTCGATGGTCGTGCTGTTTATTACGCAGCGGAGCCTGCTACTAGGAATGCCGCTGGCGGTGCTCGTGCTCGGATGGCTTTGGAAAGTGTTTGCCACAGAGGACACGGAGAAAGATGGGGCCGCTCCTTCATTCCTCAACTCCTCAACTCCTTTACTTCTTGGCCTCCTAGCCGGTATGTTGCCGCTCATCCATCTGCACAGTCTCGCGGCGTTGTTTGTCGTGACGGGATTTTTATTCGTCATGCAGCCTGCGAAATGGAAAACGTGGATCATTTTTGGCGTCGGCGTCGCCGTTATCGCGATACCTGAATTGCTCTGGTCGATGTCGGGCAGCGCTAGCGAGACGGCGAAGTTTTTCGAGTGGCACTTTGGCTGGGACAAGCGTGACGACAACTTTTTTTGGTTTTGGATCAAGAATACGGGAATTGTGATTCCGGCGGTCATTGCGGGGCTTTATCTTCTATTTTCACCGCAGAGACGCAAAGACGCTGAGAAGAAAGAAAAACCAGTAGATCAGATCACGGCGTCACATCGTGACGGCGTCACTTTGGCCTATTTTTACATCCCATTCGCTGTCCTATTTATCATCTCTAACGCCGCAAAGCTCGCTCCGTGGGAATGGGACAATATTAAGGTTCTGATCTATTGGTTCGTCGGGTCGATACCGCTTATCGCTCTGGCGATAGCGTGGGCTTGGGAGCAGACGGGGTTGGCAAAGGTCGTCGCGGCATCGTGTTTTGTCGTGCTGACGCTCGGTGGAGCCTTGGATGTTTGGCGAACGGCTTCGGGGCAGATCAAGACCAGAGTGTTTGAACGCGAGGCGATGCAAGTCGCCGCCGGTATCAAACAAAAGACCGAACCCAATGCTCTGTTTCTAAACGCACCGACGTATAATTCTGCGGTGGTGCTGTCGGGACGGCGTTCGCTAATGCGGTACAGCGGCCATTTGTCGTCGCACGGCATCGATTATTTGCCGCGAGAAGACGATTTAAAACGCATTTATGAGGGCGGCGGAGTGGCGGATATCCTCATGCGAAAATACAATATCGAATATGTGCTCATCTCGCCCGAGGAGATAAATTCGATGAAAGCGAACGAGGACTTTTTTCGGAAATACCCTGTGATCGCGGAAGCCGGACAGTATCGGGTGTATAAGATCAAATAGTGGACGAAGAGAATATACAGATCGACGAGGAGCAAAAGCCGGACAAATTCTGGATCGTTTCCTCAATTTTAATAACCGCGATCGCCGCGTTTTTGCGGTTTTTTTGGCTCGCCTCAAAACCTCTGCACCACGACGAAGGCGTCAACGGGTTTTTTCTGACAAACCTCGTTCGTGACGGCGTTTATAAATACGATCCCGCAAATTACCACGGCCCGACGCTGTATTACATCGCACTGCCGTTTGTTAAGTTGTTCGGCCTAAAGACGATACCGATACGCGTGAGCGTCGCTATATTTGGCCTGTTGACGGTCGTTTTGGCGCTTTTTTTAAGACGCTATATCGGGAAAACGGGCAGTTTGTTTGCCGCACTTTTTCTCGCCCTGTCGCCGGGAATGGTCTATATCTCGCGGTATTTTATTCATGAGATATTTTTTGTTTTTCTCAGTCTGGCGGTCGTTGTTGCGGTCATATATTTCATCGATAAGAGAAAGGCCGGCCCGTTTGCGACGCTCTGGATGATACTGCTCCTGATGATGTGTTTTGTGCCGTCAGCTCTAAATCTGGCAGCATTTCTTGGCGGTGAAAGCGCATGGGCGGTATGGGCATTTGCCATCGCGTTTTTGATCGTCGAATCGGCACTTATTTACTTTGTGATTCGGATGGTTCTCGAGTGGGATGCGGGGCGGCCGATCTATTTGATACTGGCATCTGCGTCGATAGCGTTGATGTTTGCGACAAAAGAAACCGGTTTTATTACGATCGGGACAATGATGATCGCGTGCTTCTGCGTGTGGATATGGCGGGGAATTGCGGCTGGTGATGCTTTTCAGCGGCTGAAATGGCCGCTGATCGGCGGACTTCATCTTGCGGCGTTGCTCGCGGCGATCTTTTACAGAAAAGAACTGACAGACGGCGCGAAATGGACGTACGGAAATTTTCTGGGCGAGGGCAAGATACAGGAGCCTTTCGCGTTTTACGCCATCGTCGTTTTAACGCTTGTGGTCATATTTGCGTGGGCGGTATTCCTCTATTTTTTCCGACAGCCTGACGAGAGCACTTTGGCGGATGACGCAAGCCTTACTTGGTCAAATCTCGCACTTGGCATCGGTGGCGGCAAGGATCGGATGTTGATGATCGCGGCTCTCGCAACCGTGTTCGTCTATATCTCAGTCCTATTCTTTTCGTCGTTCTTTACCTACGCCGAGGGCGTCAGCAAAGCTTTTGAGGCATACACCATTTGGACCAAGACCGGCAGCAAAGACCACACGCAAAACGGATTACTCGCTTACGTTAGATGGGGCATTAAGGTCGAAACACCGCTGCTGTTGCTCTCTGCGCTCGGTGCTGGGATCGCGTTGCTCAAAGGGAAACACCGTTTCGCGTTGTTTGCGACGCTTTGGTCGCTGGGGCTTTTTCTTGCGTATACGCTCATCCCGTACAAAACGCCGTGGCTCGCACTTAGCTTTTACCTGCCGATGTGCATCGTCGCGGGATACGGCATTAACGAGTTGATAAATACACGCAATATCTTGCCAAAAATTGCCGGTGTTATTGTCGCTTTTTCGGCGACGGGGCTGCTCGCTTATCAGACATACGACCTGAATTTTGTCCGTTACGACGACGAAGAGATGGCCTACGTCTATGCCCACTCAAAACGCCCGATGCTCGATATGGTCGCAAAGATCGAGTATTACGCCGACAAGAGTGGCAAAGGAAAAGAGGCGACCATCGAGATCGTTTCGCCCGATTACTGGCCGCTGACGTGGTATCTCAACGAATACAGCCACGCTAATTTTCACGGGTCGCTGGTCGATGCAAACGTAGCCGAAATGATCGTCGCGAAAAAGAACGATCAGGACAGAGATGTGATCCAAAAATACTCGGCACATTATCGCTTTGCCGGTGTCTGGGCGTTAAGGCCCGGCGTTGATCTGATGCTGCTAGTGAAAAAAGACCTTGCGGACAAAGACGCACAGGACCTATACCGCATACCGGAATGGGTCTCGCCGGAACTTCGCCGCTAGACTGCTAACCCAGAATTCCTGCTGATCTAAAACCAATACCGTCCATGTTTTTCTACGGAACTATTTTTCTGCGCGATAGGCATTGCCAAAAATCCCACTGACCGAAAACCTTTTTTGGTCAGCATCGTATAACAATCATCTATCGATCCAGGAGAATATATTAAATGCAAAATTTTCGACGATTTACAGCACTACTTATCCTAGCCGTCTTTCTGCTCGGCACACCATCGACATTCGCGCAAAAGGCAAAGCCAGCAGTTCCATACTTTGGCAATGTCGAGGGCGTGACAGCAAAACAGCTCAAAGATTATCTGACTTTTATCGCGTCCGATGAGCTTGAGGGCCGCGACACGCCATCGCGTGGGCTGGATATCGCGGCGATGTTTATTGCGCAGCATCTGTCGAGCTGGGGAATCAAACCTGCGGGCGACAACGGTTCGTTTTTTCAAAAGGTTCCGCTGCGGCGTCTGCGAATAGCGCCTGAAAAGACGCGTCTCGAGATCAGCGGTCAGCCATATCTTTATGGGAAGGATTTCCTCGCAAGCATGGTCAACGGCGAGATCACAAATAGCCCGATGGTGTTCGCCGGAAACGGGTGGGTTGTGAAATCAAAGAATGTTAACCCGTACGAAGGTATCGACGTCAAGGACAAGGTCGTTGTCATTGTAAATGGGCTGCCAAAGGGCGTTACGAATGCCGATCTTCAGGGGCCAGACGGCGGCTCCTATAGCTCGCCGAACTACTACGCCCAGGTGAACGGCGCCAAAGGAGTGATCGTAATTGCGACCTTTACCCTGCTTGCAAATATGGAAGCGAACCGCTGGAACGCTGTTGAAAAAGGCATCGTTCAGTACGGCAAGCCGGCGACGACGGCTATTGCTATTCCGACGCTGAGCGTTACTCCACGGATCGCCTCTGCGTTGTTTCAAGGAGAAAAGACTAGTGGTAGCGCGATCTTTACAAAAAACTATACGGGCGAAGCGATGGAATCTTTTGACCTGAATGCAAATAAACGGGTCAATGCGTCGGTCACAACAAAGACGGAAAACATCTTCACCCAAAACGTTGTCGGCATTCTAGAGGGCTCTGACCCTATTTTGAAAAACGAGTATGTCGCGATCGGTGCCCATTACGATCACGTCGGCATGAATCCGTTCGCACCGGGCCCGGACAAGATATGGAACGGAGCCGATGATGATGGCAGCGGAACCGTTTCGGTGCTGTCGATAGCCGAGGCATTTGCCAAAGGCAAGGAGCGGCCAAAGCGTTCGATACTCTTTATCTGGCACGCCGGTGAAGAAAAAGGTTTGTGGGGCAGCGAATATTTTACCAACAATCCGACCGTTCCGATCACGTCTGTTATAACCGAGCTAAATATTGATATGATCGGCCGATATCAAAATCCGGGCGATGAAAATCATCCGCAAAATAAACGGCTACCCAAGCCGCACGAGATCTTTACCATCGGGTCAAAGATGATGAGCACCGAGCTTGGCGAGATCAGCGATTCGGTCAACAAGGCGTTTCTCAACCTCAATTTTAATCAGGAATACGACGGCCCGACGCATCCCGACCAGTTCTTTTACCGCTCAGATCATTTTAACTACGCCCGAAAAGGCGTGCCGATCATCTTTTACATGGACGGCGACCACGCGGATTATCACCAGCCGTCCGACTCGATCGAAAAGATCAATTTCGAACAGATGGAAAAGGTTGCGAGGACGATCATGGCGACCGGCTGGACGCTCGCAAATGGCGCAAAACGCCCGACGGTCGATAAACCGCTGCCGGCAAGCGTCACGGGAAATTAGAATTTCGGGCTTTCTTTTTAGAGCTTAATTAGTAATTACTAATTAGCTAATTGTTAATTATTTATGTGAAAGCAGTCTTAGTATTTCTAGTCTCGATAGTAATTTGCGGCGTCGCCGTCATGGCTCAGACGACGGCGTTCGTACGGGTTAATGTTATTCCGATGGACCGCGAGCGGGTTCATATGATGAAAAACACTAATTATGAAAAGAAATCTTGTAACCGTGATCACGCTGATGTTCACTTCGATAGCGATGTTTGCTCAAGATGAAAAACGATCGGCAATAGATGTGGTCAATCAGCTATTCGCCGGGATGAAAGCAAAAAGCGCTGAGCAGATCAAAGCCGTTTTTGCAGCGGACGGACAACTTATTGCTATCGACAAACCGCGTGACGGCACGGGCTTTTCGAAAACAAGGTTATTCACGGGCGAGGCTTTCGCCAAAATGATCTCCGAAGCAAAAGGAGCGGATTTTATCGAAGTGATGCCATCGCCCGAAGCGCGAATTTCGGGTGATCTAGCGATCGTTACGGGACGGTATACGTTTTTTGTCGGGGACAAATTTTCGCATTGCGGTACCAATACTTTTAATCTAGTCAAAACCGAAACGGGTTGGCGCATTGCCAATGGCGCATCGACGTTAGAGTTTCAATGCGAGCGCGATCTTAAAGCCGTTTCCATTCCAACGATCGCCGCCGACCCGAAAGATGTCTCGACCATCGAGGGCATCGTCAAGGCGTTTTACGAAACCATCTCAGGGCCAAAGGGCACACCGCGGCAATGGGGCCGCGACCGGACGCTATACATGCCGGACGTTCGCTTTGTAGGTATGACCGAAAAAAGCGGAAAGATACGCGTTGGCATCATGAGCCACAACCAGTATGTGAACGCGACCAATGACAACTTTGTCGCAAACGGCTTTACCGAGCGTGAGATCAATCGGGTTGTCCGGCGGTTTGGCAACATTGCTCACGTATTTTCGACATACGAATTTTCAAACGACGACAGATCGGAAACGGGCCGCGGCGTCAACAGCGTAGAGCTTTTCTGGGACGGAACTCGCTGGTGGATCTCCGCTGCGAGCTGGGACGACGAGCGGCCAAACAATCCGATACCAAAGGAATTTTTGCCAAAAGGCAAGACAAAATAATATAAAATCCGAAATATGAAAAACTATCTGCTTATCTTTTTGGTTCTCTTGATCGCGTCGCCCGCTTGGGCCGCTGATATTAAATCCGGCGAAGACCTGATCGCTGCGATGTATAAAAAGTATGAAGGTAGGTGGTATAAGACGCTTACTTTTATACAAAAAACGATAACTCACAAGCCCGACGGAACGACGAGTTCCGAGACGTGGTATGAGGCGATGAGCGTTCCGGGCAAGCTGCGGATCGACATCGAGCCGCTTGATAAAGGCAACGGTATTCTGTTTGCTGACGGTAAGCTCTTTTCGATCCGTGATGGCAAGGCTGCGGCCGGGCGCCCGTTCGTGCATCCGCTGATGACGCTCGGGTTTGACGTTTATCATCAGCCGATTGCTACCACTATCGAACAGGTCAGAGGATTTGGCATCGATCTTTCGCTAGTTCACGTAGAAAAATGGCAGGGCCGCGACGTGTATGTCGTCGGTGCCGCAAAGGGCGATCTTAATAAACCGCAGGTGTGGGTCGACAAAAAGAATCTGTATTTCGTTAGGCTGATACAGCTTGGCGGCCGCGATAAAAAGGTCGTTAACGAAACGCAGTTCAACAAATATTTCAAATCAGGTGGCGGCTGGGTCGCACCTGAGGTGCTTTTTCTTGCGGACGGCAAGCCGGCGACGACCGAAGAATATACCGAGGTACGCACAGGGATGACGCTCGACCCCGAACTGTGGAATCCAGAGAAATGGATGACGGTTGACCGAACCTACTACAAAAAGAAATGATCGAATAATTCATGATAGAGCTTGTCTTGGATTATTCGTGCTGTTTACCGGGGCCGCGACAACCGTTCGCGGCCCTTACTGCATCTGAAACTTAAATCCACGAAAGGAAGTATTGGTAGTTATGAAGGCATTATTAATTGTCGTTATTGTGTTGTCAGCATTTGTGACCGGCCTTTCTCAAGGCGTTGCAGGTTCGGGCGTCACACCGGAGATGAGGGCTGAGGCGAATAAATATTACACGACTTCGGACTGGACAAATGCGGTCGCCGCATACGAAAAGATCGTCAAACTCGAACCGGCAAACCCGAATGCCAATTACCGTCTCGGGCTTTCATTTCTTAATCTGAACAAAACCACAGAAGCTCAAACGCATCTGGAAAAGGCGATGACGGCCTCTCCAAACCCTATTTTCGCACTTGGGCTTGCCCGAGCGTATGCCCGTGCCGGCAACAAGACAAAAGCGTTTGAGGCTCTAGATAAAAGCACTAAAGCCGGCGGTATCGCGCCGGAAACTCTTACCGCGGAAAAGGATTTTGCTCAGTGGAAAGACGACGCCGGGTTTAAGGATCTGGTCGCAAAGTCGGACATGGCGGTGAACCCGTGTAAGGCATCGCCCGAATTTCGCCAATTCGATTTTTGGATCGGCGAGTGGGATGTCAAAAATCCGCAGGGCGTGCCGGCGGGGTCGAGTAGCATCCAGCTGATCTTGGGTCAGTGCATAATTTTTGAAAACTGGTCGAGCGGCGGCGGCTCTAACGGAAAGAGTTTTAACTTATACGACGCTAACGATAAAAAATGGCACCAAACCTATGTTGATGACAAGGGTACCTTTACCCATTACGTCGGCGGCCTGATTAACGGCGAAATGGTGATAACGGCTGACACGTTTGTCGGCGGTAAAAAGACCCTGGCAAAAATGACGTTTTCGAAATTGCCGAATGGTGATGTGCGCCAGCATGGTGAAAATTCAACTGACGAGGGGAAAACCTGGACGACATCATTTGACCTGATCTATTCGCGCAAAAAATAAAACGGAGAAAATATGAAAACCACAATGCAAAGATACCTTTCCGTCGCGGCCATAACGATCGTCGGAGCTATGGGGATATTTGTATTCAACAGCGACTTGCGGTTTGAAACCTCGATCTCTGCGCAAACAAACCCGACACCGACGCCGATTCCGGCTGAATTCGATCAACAGGCCGCACTTGCCAAGCTGCGCGAACAGATCAAGGGCAGGGAAAAAGAGCCCGCCTCGGCCGTCTTCAAAAACATCCAGACGATGAAAGACCGGCCCACAGGGCAGCTTTTGGCGGTGATGGAATTTGGCTATTCGCGTTCGCTGGGTGTCACGTGCACACATTGTCACGTTCCCGACAATTGGGAATCTGAGGACAAACCGACGAAACAGGTAGCCCGCGATATGTCCGCAATGGTCGGCAGGATCAACGGCGAGATGCTCAAGGGTATAAAGAATCTGAAAAGTGCATCGCCGACGGTAAATTGCACGACATGCCATCGCGGCCAAGTGGTGCCGGCGTTAAATCTGCCAATGCCGCCGAAACCATAGCCCTGTCATTCGACATTATAGAGATTTATGAACGCAAAATACCTATTCGTCAGCACGATATTTCTTTTAGGATTAACCAATTACATTTGGGCGCAGCAAAAGCCGGCTCCGGTTTATTACTTTAATCCGCAGTGGTCTTCTGACGGTAAAAAGATCGTTTTCGAATCGACCAAAGATGGCAAATCAGCTATTTACACGATTAATGCTGACGGCTCTAATCTTCGTAAGCTAACTGACGGCACAACAACCGATGGGCAGCCGGGCTGGTCCCGCAACGGAAAACTGATCGTTTTTTATTCGCAGCGAGATGGGCGTTTGCAACTGTATGTGATGAATGCGGATGGTTCCGGACAGCGCAAGCTCACCGACGGAGCCGATCTGGATTACCTGCCGGATTTTTCGCCCAAAGGTGATCTTGTCGTTTTCCAATCCAGAAAAGAGCAGCCGGGAATTGCACACGACATTTACACAATTCGAGTGGATGGAACAAATAGAACTCGTCTAACCGACGAAAAAAATGGTTACACAAGTCCGAAATGGTCGCCTGACGGAAAGAGGATCGTTTTTGAGCTAGCCGTTGTAACCAAAAAATATTACCGGGAATTGTCGAGAGAGGAAATGGGTAAGATGAAGAATTCGACCGAGATATTTGTGATGGATAAGGATGGCACAAATATGAAAAATCTGACAAATAATAATGTTCAGGATTCTACTCCTCAATGGTCTAAGAACGGCAAAACAATTTACTTTATGTCTGACCGCGACGGTTCGCAGAATGTTTATGCGATGGACGCCGACGGGACTAGAGTACGAAAGGTCGCCGACGGAAAAATGGTGACGAATCCTTTTATTTCTCCGGATGAAAAGCATTTTGCTTATACGAAAGAAGTGGAGGGTAAATGGGGGCTTTACGTTTACGAGATCAAAAGCGCGAAAGAACGGCTTTTGATAGGGGGAAAGTGAGAGCTTAAGCCACCAGGCGTCCTTGCCTTCCGGTAAAGTCGGGGTACAATTACAACATTCGATTTCACAGGAGAGTAAAGATGAAAAGAATGTTCGCCACTACCCTTGTCCTTTTTTCGCTGATCGCCCCCGTCCTAGCTGTCGATATGAGCGCCGAGATCGACGCCGCGACTGCTAAGATCATGCCGCAGGTCGTCCAGTGGCGTCGATACATCCACGAACATCCCGAACTTGGTAATCGTGAGGTGGAGACTGCAAAGCTCGTCGCCGAGCATCTTAGAAAACTTGGTATTGAAACACGTACCGGCGTCGCCAAGACAGGCGTCGTCGGTATTCTGAAAGGTGCTCAGCCCGGCCCGGTGATCGGCCTTCGTGCTGACATGGACGGCCTGCCCGTAACCGAACGCGTCGATGTGCCATTCAAATCGACGGTAAAAAGTGAATATAACGGTCAGACTGTTGGCGTCATGCACGCTTGCGGGCATGATACACATGTCGCGATGCTGCTCGGCACGGCGACCGTGCTCGCCGGAATGAAGGACAAGATCAAGGGGACCGTCGTGTTTATCTTTCAACCTGCCGAAGAGGGTGCTCCAGCCGGCGAAACCGGTGGAGCGTCGGACATGGTCAAAGAAGGCGTGATGGACAACCCAAAGATCGACGCCATCTTTGGCATACATATTAACTCTGCGACCGAGATCGGCACGATCAAGTATAAGTCGGGTGCGGAGATGGCGGCGAGCGATTGGTTTAGCATCAAGATCAAAGGCCGGCAGGCACACGGAGCGTATCCGTGGCAGGGTATCGATCCGATCGCTGTCGCGACGCAGATCTACACCGGGTTGCAGATGATAGTCGCCCGACAGTCCGAATTGCCAAAAGCACCGGTGATCATTACGGTCGGCCGTATGTCCGCCGGTATTCGCGAAAATATCATTCCCGAGGAAGTCACAATGGCGGGCACGATCCGCACGCTCGATTCGGAAATGCAAAATGACGTTCACGAAAAGATCAGACGCACAGCGACAAAGATCGCCGAGAGCATGGGAGCGACGGCTGAGGTAACTATCGACAGAAAAACGCCGGTGACATATAACGACCCGGCGCTCGTAAAGAAAATGGTGCCATCCCTAGAAAAGGCGACGGGCAAAGGAAACGTTTTGGAGGCCGAATGGGTTACGGGCGCTGAGGATTTTGCATTTTACGGGCAGAAAGCACCGGCATTTTTCTTTTTCGTTGGTGGTATGCCAAAGGGCGGCAACCCGAAAACAGTCCCGTCACACCACACTCCTGATTTCTTTATCGACGACAGCCGCCTGGATGTCGGGATCAAGGCGTTTTGTAATATTGTGTTTGATTACAAATAGAAGCTATTGCTCTACCCGAGGCCGACGGCCTCCGCCTCTGCCACCTCTGCCGGGAACAAAGTTGTTGCGTCCTTCGCCGCGAAAGAGCGGGGTAAATACCCATTTGGAGTGGTTTTCGATGCCGTAATAGGTGATGACCGATTTACTTCGGTCTTGGCTGGCGACGCCGATGAAAGGCGTGTTTTCGGTCAGTACTTCGGTATCGGAGTCGTCCGGTGCCTGCAGATCTTCTTCTGAATCAGTGTTCAACGAATTGACGATGACGAGGCTGTAACGGTCGAACGTCGCACTCGTGTTGGCCGGTAAAATGCCGCCGTTGTAATCCTGAACGCGTTTTGCAAACGGCCCGAGCGTATTGACATCGGCTTTTATGAGGCGCCAGCGTCCGTCTTCGCTCAGCGGATCGATCGCTGCTGAGGCCCTAAGTATTTGTCGTTTCTTTGTTCCCTGCGGCAGGCCATCGAGCAGGTCGTCCATCGAGTTTGGCAATTTTGCGCCGCGATAAAACTCGACATACTGACGGATTGCTTCGGCGACCTCTTCGCCGCGGCGGATCGATTCGAGCTCTTTTTCACGCTGGACCTCTTGCTGTACGACAGGCGCGACCGCGAGGAGAGCGACCGCAAAGACAGTCATGATCGCCATCACGGCGAGCAGCGTCATACCGCGTTCATTTTTGCGATCAATAGCCGTCACCATCTCCGTCATCATTATCGTCAACGTCGTCGTCCTTGCTCGGTGTCCGCTTTGGCTGCGGCGGAACATAGCGGGGCACGCCCGAAGGTATTCCCGGGATGCCCGCCGGTACACCGCCCGGATTGCCAAACTGCGGAGAGCCGCCGGTCCCTGTGCCAGTTCCAAAACCTGTGCCTGTGCCGCCGGTGGTAGCAGCTTTTGTAAGCGGCAGACGATGCCTAAAGCCGAGGCTTGTGTCTTCGAAAACTACCTCGACATTCGAAATATCGACCAGTCTAAACCGTCCGCCGACAACGTCATTTAGTCTCGCGCCAAACGGTGTCGGCCGTCCGCCCTCGGTGAAATATGCAGTGTCGTTGTTATACCGCTTGCGGCCGATCATGCCGATATATTGAAATCCGGGACGCGGCGGAGCCTGCACGTTGAGCATCATCTGATTCGAATACATCTTGCCATCCGGCGTCTGGACGATGATCTGACGGGCACCTTCTTGCTGGATAAAGTTTGCCGGGACATCGGCGACGAGCTTTTGCCCGTTAACAAATATCGTCGGCATCTCGCTCTGGTTAAAGTAGATACGCGAATCGGCGGTGAACATATCGCCGTTCACCTCCATGCGAAATGCGGGCGAACCGGCATAGATCGCCTGTGGATTTAGCGACGCCAGTATTATTGGCGGCGTTGGTGTCGGCGTAGCTGGTACCGGTGTTTTTATCGGCGGCGGAACGGGCGTTGGGCATTCCGCGCCTTTGCAAGGCGGCGGCGGTTCGTAAAATGCAAAAATATTGCGGCCTGGATCCGGAGCCCCCGATCCACCGGGACGGTAATCGACAGGTGTTGTCTGATAGATAAAATCTTGCTCGCCTACGGTTGGCAGAGGTCGTGTCGTGTCAACATTTCGCGGTGTTACACTTGGCCTGGGCGTCGGTGACGATTTGGCGGTGGGCGTGCTGCCGCCAAAAAAGCTACGGCCAAATGCTAAATACAAAGCAACAAGCGCAACAAGGCCAAGCAACGCGGCGGCGATGATCTTGTTTCTCTCGGTCTTTGATTTGCCTTCCAAAAGTGCCATTACTGTTTTGTCACGGGTGCCATCGGGGCGAAATCAGGGCGGCGAAAATACGCGGCCATCTCTATCTGC
Source organism: Chloracidobacterium sp. (assembly GCA_016706275.1). Lineage (GTDB taxonomy): Bacteria > Acidobacteriota > Blastocatellia > Pyrinomonadales > Pyrinomonadaceae > OLB17. The sequence goes on from JADJJY010000001.1 coordinate 697,913, forward strand.
AGGCTGACCACCTCGCCGTGCATCTTGCCTTTTGGCTTAGGTAACTGCGTCGCGGGCTGCACGACGGGTTGATTAAATCCTGGTAAACCACCCGCGATCGCGGGTGCCGTCTGGGTGTTTTGCTGTTTTTGCCCGTCGGAGTCCGACGGGGCAAGCTCGACTGAGCTGACAACGATAAATTCGCGGCCTGACTCGACCTCGCGGATAAATCGGCGGAGATTTTGATACGACCCCTCAAGCGTTACCGTCACGTAGACGCCGGGAAACAGGCTGCGAAATTTGGCGCGTCCGCGTTCCTCTTCTGATTCTTGAGTCGTATTAACGTCAACGATCTCAAGCGGAGCGTAATCCGGACCGGAGGTGTTTACGAGCCCGTAGCCGCGAATGAGGCCGTTCAGACGTTGATAGAGTGCTGTCTGGCCGTTTGTTGTTGCTGGCAAAAACCTCGTCTGAAAATCATCGACGCTGGTCAAAAGCTTTGCGACTTGGGCTTCGGTCGTAGTTATTTGGCCATATTTAGAGCGGGCAGAAACGAGCTCGGCTTCGAGCCGATCGGCTTCGGATCTGTTTTTTGCAAGCTCCTGATTTGACGGCAGTACCAGTAAGAAATAGAGAAATCCGACGGCCGCGATCGATAACGCTCCGAGAGCGACTGCTCCGATCTCAAGCGGCCCCCACATGCCGCCACGGACCTTTCGGGGACGGTTTGGTGGCACGGGTGACGAAACAGAAACGGTTGCAGCCGATTCGACGTCGTTTGTCTCGGTTGGTATTGGATCCAGTTCAGCCATTATTGTCCGCCTCCTTGCTGGTTTTGGGCAATATCGGTCGGCGGTGCGGCGGCGTAGATGTAGGTCGGCGTATATATCACGCGAAACGTGTATTCCGTGTAAGTGACCCGCTCGGTTTCCTGCCGGTCCTGTCCGCGTAATTCGGCCTGAAAGAGGCCGGAATTATTCATATTATCGATCATCGCCATCACAGCCGGGTAATCGCGTGACAGCACTCCAAGTTCGAGCTCGGCCCTGATGCGTTCGCCGTCTTGAAATATATTGTTTACCGCGACACGAGACGCACTGACGCTGCCGGGCAATACTGCTTCGAGATCGGAAAACAGTCGCGACCAGCCAAATGTCTTGTTGGCGACCAGCTTGTGCGAGGCTGAAAGAAGGGCTTTTTGGTCGGGGGTGAGCAACTGCTGCACCTTTTCTCCCTCGCCCTTTAGACGAGCGATCTCTTTCTGACGCTCCTGGATGGCGGTCGCAAGAAGTACGTTTTGTTTCTTATTCTCGTTAAGACGCGCCAAGCAAAACACACCCGCCGCGATGCTTGCGACAAACATCAGGCCGGCGAGCAGATATGGTAAAACCCTGTTTCGAAAGGGGTTAGTGGCGAGGTTAAGCTTTGTTATCACCTTAAAAACTGCAAATCATCAGACGTTGACACAAAAATAAATCTTAACACGAAAGATTTATGATGTCTTTCACGTTCTAAGGCACGTAAATGTTGCAATTTTTAGCCGCGGCGTGACGGTAAGATGATCTTCGCAGATTGTTCCGGGAGCTCGCTATAGACAGCGACGCTGTTGCGCCCGTTGTGTTTTGCCCTGTAAAGCGCCGAGTCTGCCATTTCGACTAGTTCGATAGGATCGGATGAGTCGGTCGGAAACGAAGAAACGCCGATGCTGACGGTGATATGATGCGTCTCTTTTGACTTGCCTTGACGGACAATGCTGAATTGGTATTCTTCGATGGTCGCGCGGATGCGTTCGGCGGCGACTACGGCTTGGGCAAGATCAGCATCGAGCAAAAACGCGGCAAATTCGTCGCCGCCAAATCTGGCCGCTGCGTCTCCGCTTCGGAGGTTTGTCATTATCGCAAAGCCGATCTCTTCGATCGTCTTGCTACCCGTTAGATGGCCGTAGGTGTCATTGACCAGCTTAAAATTGTCGCCGTCCATCATCAGCACGCAAAAAGGACGGTTTTCGGCCGTCGCTCGACCGGCCTCACGCCGCAGTTCAGAAAAGAACGAGCGGCTCGATAACAGTCCGGTCAGATCGTCGTGCGAGATCAGGCGGTGTATTTGCCGCTGATATTCGCGGTCGATCTCGTCGAGCAGGTCAAACCGCAGGATCGTCTCGCCGATCGAGATCTTGTCACCGTTCTCAAGCACCTCGCGGCGGACGCGGCGTCCGTTTAGGAACGTGCCGTTTCGCGAATCGAGATCTGTCAGTATGTACTGAACTTTCTCGGTCGATGTGTCCGCCGTGACCATCGCGTGTTTTCGCGAGACCTGAGTGTCATTGACGCGGACATCTGCCTCAAGTGCCCGGCCCATGATGACCTCTTCGCGCTCAAGCGGGATAGGCACAGCGATCAACTCGCCGCTCAAAAATACGAGGGCGGGTTTGATGTCGCGTCTGACTATTTTGGAATCGTTCATAGGGAGCCTCGGCGGCGGCGGGAGGGGGCAACTTATAGAATAACTTAATCTTTGTAGTAATTTCCAGACTTTTTTACACCCGCAATTAGCCGTTTTGATACCGGAAAGGGCTATAATCTTTGCAAAACCAAAATGACGGACGGAAAAATATTATGTATTGCGAAAAATGCGGAGCGGACAACTCGGAATCGGCTAAATTTTGCCGAAAGTGCGGAGCCGACACAGAAACGGAATTGGAAACGCGGGTCGCGGTTCGTGAAAATGCGGGTGATGGCGAGACCGAGATATTTTCGATCAGCCCAACACTGATGTTCGTTAAGGCCGGTTATGTCCTGGCGGCCATCGGGGCGCTGTTTTTCGTAGCGCTGCTGAGTGTGTTTTTGTGGTCGATCGTCCCGGTGTGGCTCGCGATCGTACTGTCATTCACGCTCTTCTTGGTACCTGCTTTTTACCATTTCAAGCAAAAGCTCGTGCGTTACAGGCTGACCGATTCGACGCTTGAGATCGACTCAGGATTTATATCGCGGACGACGCAGAATGTGCCGATACGGCGAATACAAGATGTAACGGTAACGACCTCGGTTCTGCAGAGGCTTTTAGGGTTTGGGGATCTGGTAGTAGATAACGCCAGCGAAGAAGGCGGAAAGATCGTGTTAAAAAATATCAACACGCCGAAAGAATATGCCGATAAATTACTTGCGCAGATGAGAGAAAACGAAAGGTGAGCCATGGCTCACCTTTTCTACTAGATCTCAGCTTTTTCGTCCTTGTTCACATCTTCGAGAAAAGGCGTTTCGTCGCCGTCAGACTGTGAATAATACTGATAATATCCCGAACCGTAATAATCATACTCCATCGAACCCGACTTGATACCGTTTAGCACGACGCCGTAAATACGGGCTCCGATCGCATTGACGCGCTGTTTGAACTGACGCATCAAGTGCAGCGAACTCTTGTTAGCCATCGCGACGAGAACAACGCCGTCAACCAACGTTGAGAGGATCGACGCATCGGTAAATGAGATCGCCGGTGGGGAATCGATAATGATGTGCTTATAACGTGTGCCGAGAAACTCTAACAACTCACGCATCTCGTTTGAGCTCAAAAGCTCAGCCGGATTTGGCGGGATCGGGCCGCTGGTGATGATCTTTAACTTATGCAGGTCTTTATAAGTACGGATAATATTATCTGTATTTTTATCACCCGACAGATAGTTGGTCAGCCCCTGAGTATTTTCTAAACCAAAATGGCTGTGAAGCCTCGGACGCCGCAGATCACAATCGATAATGACAACATCCGCATCACCCTGTGCGAGCGTGATGGCGGTATTGATCGCCGTCGTTGTCTTACCTTCAGACGGCTGTGACGAGGTGACCAAAATAGTTTTTGGCGGCTTGCCGGCCGACGAAAATAGCAGCGAGGTGCGCAGATGCCTGTAAGCCTCTGCCATCGGCGAATTGCGCTCTTCCAGACTGATGAGCGCGGCAGTCGCGGGATTGCCATTCCCGTTCCCATTCCCGTTCGTTATTCCGCCGGTGAGCAGCTTTCGCTTTTCGTTGTTGAGATAATGCGGGATAAGAGCAAGCGTCGGCAGCCCGAGATGGCGGCTGACATCGTCTGACGTGCGAACCGAATCGTCGAGGTAATCGAGCAGAAATGCGAGCCCGATACCGGCGGCGAGCGAGAGCATCATCGCGATAAAGATGTTGCGTGTTCGCTGCGGCCCGATCGGCGACGACGGCGTGACGGCCTTGTTTTGGATCTTGATATTGTCAGGGCGGCCGCTGGTCAATGCCAGTTCTAGTTCTTTCTGACGCTGCGAATATGTATTGATCAACTCGCGGTTGTTTTTTAACTCGTCTCTCAGCGAGGTGAGCCGGGTTTCGGCCTGTCCCTCGATATTTGCCTTGCCGGCGGCCTGTTCAAAAGCCTCACGCTGACGAGCCTCGCGTTGCTGAGCGGCTCCTAAGGATGAACGCAAGCTTGCGAGCACTTCGCGTTCCGCGCTTTCGACGAGCTTATCGCCTTCGGATTTGATCTTTTCCGTAACGTCTTTTTTGATGCGAACCTTTTGAGCCTCAAGCTCTTTGATCTGTGCATCGATCGCAACAACATCTCTGTAATCCGGGGTGTAACGTACTAAAAGCGCTTTTCGCTTCTCATTTGCTTCGTCGATCTTTTTGTCGATGGCGTCGATACGGTTGTCGAGGTCCATCTGACGTTTGATGTTTTGGCTGCGGGCGTCCTGGATCGCCCGGTTATCAGGTACGACCGAGAGGATGTCGCCTGTACCACGGGCATTGATGGCCGCGTTGTATTGCGCGAGTATTTTTCCGGTTTCCTCTTGAGCAGTACGATACTGGGTCAATAGCGTTTGCAGGTCAGCCGCACGAACCTCACCGCCCTTGTCCTGCAGCGGCAGATTGCTCGATTGCATCACCATGATCAGATCGTTTTCCTGCTTAGTGATGGTTGCGTGCAATTCCTCAATGGATTTTTGCAGGTCTTCGTATGCCTGTTGCGTGCCGGCGGTCTCGCGGTCCGCGTCTTCTTTGATAAACAGCTCGGCGACCTTGTCCGAAACTCGGGCGGCAAGCGCCGGATTGGTATTATCGACTGTGATGTTTACAAGATTTGTCCGCTCGACCTGCTCGACGTTCAGGCCGCCGATAAGCGCGGAAGCGTAGGTTTCAGCCCGCTTGTTTTCCTCGGGCGTTAACTGGGCCTCATCCGATTTGTTAGACGTTACCGACGACTCAGTAATGACCGGCACAGCGTTGTCAGTATCAGCTTTCTTTTCTCCGCCTGAGAACAACGAGCGGATCGTAGCAAATATGCCGCGATTACCGTCACCCAATAAATTGGCATCACGCTGCAAGCCGAGAGCGATGACAACATGCTTCATAAGCCCCTGATTTCGGAGCAATTGGAGCTGCGTATTGTAATATTTTTGGTCGTCGCCAAAATTGATATTGATCGCCTCTTTTTGCGTTTGCGGCGGCCGGCGCGGTTCGATGATGATCGAGGTTTTGGCTTGGTATATCGACTGTTGACGGTATGAGTAAAACGCGGCGGCGGCGGTCATTAAAATGGTGATCGCCAAAATGATCGGTAATCGCTTGTAGACGATATTAAAATACTGTTTGATCGAGCGCTTGCCATCGACCGAGTCGTCATAAACAGACGAATATCCCGTGCCAAAATCAATCTGGCTAACACTTAGATCGTTCGTAACCGGAAGAGGCGTAAGCCTCTGATCGTTTTCCATACTGCTAAATACTTCCTAACCAAAACAGCCACCGATATGTGGAGCAAACTTGCTTTATACCACATTAAAGGCGCTATTTCACCAATATAATATACAGTCTAGCATTTTGAATTGGGAAAGTTTAGCCCTTTTTGCACAGGCTTTGTCTGACGTGACTCGCGAATGATATATTTTAAGTTTACCCAATGATTCAAATTCTGGGTAAATGGAATGTGATATGACCGAAGTTTCAGTAGATAGAGATCAGTTTAGTGGGCACGATATCGAACTTGGTATCGAAGGTTTTAGTTTTGTCGATCTTTTTGACGCCGGACGCCTAAAAGATCTGGCCGATAAATTTTACGCCGATGTCGAAAAGCACGAGCCGTTGCTGCACGCCGCCCTGACGAAATATATCGCCGCTAGCGGCGAAGGGTTTGAGCGGAGAGTCGAGTCAAAGATACTGACTGATGCCGCGCCGTTTCTTTCGGATTTTATCGCACGGCTTTTTAAGATCACGGGCGAGAACAAAGAGCTTGAGCACGAGATAACCGTCCAGAATCCGGTGTGGAAATACAAATTTTTTGTTCAACGCCGTGCGATCAAAAAATTTAAGGCCGAAGACGCCCAGCACCTGAACGAGGCCGAACTCTGGCGAGCGGTAATCGAGCTGCGCAACACAGGCTTTGACGAGACACTCGTCCGGGACGAAGAGCTGTCGATCGCAGAGATGACATGTCGCCTGCTCGACGCTGAGGAGGCTCTAGGGAAAGAAGATGTTGAGAGTGCGGCTGCCACAGACACGGCGGCCCGGGTCGAGCGAACCTACGAAAAGCACCGCGACAGTATTTTCGGCAGTATCTATGCCCCGTACGTATTGGCTGAACAAGAGGTCGAAGGCGACCTGCTCCTGGTAAAGGCTGCTCTGCACATCATCGAAGCGTGGTCGGCCGCGGCGTTTCATGGCAAAACAAAGAAATGGCACAGTTTTAAGGTTCCGCACGGCCTCGATTATCAAAATCTCGTTCATCTCATCCATCCCGAACCAAAGCTGCACAATATAATGCGTGGCAGTGAGGACATTCTTAGAAAACGAGACGGCTTTAAGCTGACCGATGATCGCGGCACGATGCGCGACGCGCTTGGCGAGATCGACTACTGTATGATCTGCCACGAGAGGGAAAAAGACGCGTGCCGGACCGGTCTTCACGAAAAGGACGGCACAGTGCATCGCAATCCGCTCGGCATCAAGACCGAGGGCTGTCCGCTCGACGAACGCATCTCAGAAATGCACATGCTCAAGGCACAGGGCGACGCGATCGGTTCGCTAGCTCTCATCACGATCGACAATCCGATGTGTGCCGGAACGGGCCACCGCATCTGTAACGACTGCATGAAAGGCTGCATCTTTCAAAAGCAGGAGCCAGTCAACATCCCTCTCGCCGAAACGGCCTCGTTGACCGATGTGCTTAATCTGCCATACGGATTTGAGATCTACAGCTTGCTGACGCGTTGGAATCCGCTCAATGCAAAACGCCCGTATTCACTGCCGTACAACGGAAAAAATGTGATGGTCGTCGGTCTCGGCCCTGCGGGATATACGCTCGCACATTATCTTTTGAACGAAGGCTTTGGCGTAGTCGGCATCGACGGGCTAAAGATCGAATCGCTTCCTGAAAAGTGGACCGGCAAAAACGGCACATCATGCCCAAAACCGATACATGATCTCAGCGAGATCACTGAGCAGCTCGATGAACGCATCCTGTCCGGTTTCGGCGGTGTTTCCGAATACGGTATTACGGTTCGTTGGGACAAAAACTTTTTGACGATGGTGCAGCTGATGTTGACGCGGCGCAAGCGGTTTCGTCCCTATGGCGGCATACGTTTTGGCGGAACGATCACGATCGAAGACGCGTGGGATTTTGGCTTTGACCACATCGCGATCGCGACCGGTGCCGGACGGCCGACGATCGTGCCGATGAAAAACAACCTCATTCGCGGCATTCGCCAAGCGTCGGATTTTCTGATGGCGCTGCAGTTGACTGGTGCATTTAAGAAAGATACGTTGTCGAACCTACAAGTTCGTCTGCCGGCTGTAGTTATCGGGGGCGGCCTGACGGGTATCGACACCGCGACCGAGCTGTTTGCCTATTATCCCGTGCAGGTCGAAAAAATGCTGCACAAATATGAGCAGGTCGTGGCGGAATTTGGCGAAGAGCACGTGATGAAGGCCTTTGACCCCGAAGAGCTGATGACGCTGCCGGAGTTTCTCGACCACGGCCGTCAGATCCGTGCCGAACGCGAACGTGCGGCGGCGGCCGGAGAAGTACCGAATTTTGTTCCGCTCGTACGCGGTTGGGGCGGCGTGTCACTTATCTATCGCAAGCGTTTGCAAGACTCGCCAGCCTATCGCCTCAATCACGAAGAGGTCCAAAAAGCGCTCGAAGAGGGAATCGACTTTGTCGAGTGTATGTCGCCGACCGAAGCCGTTCCCGACGAATTTAATGCGGTCAAGGCTCTTGTTTTCGAGCGACTAAACTACGACGCCGAAACCGGTAAATTTGATAAGACAGGTGAGATGCACGAGTTTCCGGCACGTACCGTTTGCGTTGCCGCCGGAACATCGCCGAATGTTATTTACGAGAAGGAAAAGCCGGGCACGTTCAAGATGGACGAGTGGCAGCAGTTTTTCCAGCCGTTCAAGGTTGCCACCAACGGCGACGGCAAACAGCACGTTGTCGAAACGCCAAAGGGCGAGGCCGGATTTTTCACGTCGTACGAACACGACGGAAAATTTATCAGCTACTACGGCGACAACCATCCGACCTACGCCGGTAACGTTGTAAAAGCGATGGCATCCGCCAAGCACGGCTACCCAAAGGTCGTCGAGATCTTTGCCGACGCACTAGCAACTCGCGGTACACTGCCGCAGACCGAGCGTGATTCGATCTTCGATCACTTGGTCGCAACGCTCGATGAGCAGCTGCGGGCGTATGTTGTTAAGGTTGAAAGGCTGACGCCGACGATCGTCGATGTGATTGTAAAAGCACCATTACAGGCGAGAAAGTTTGAGCCGGGGCAATTCTACCGTCTCCAAAATTTCGAAACGACTGCACCGTTCGTTGACGGAAAGCGTCTGATGATGGAAGGTTTGGCTCTGACAGGAGCGTGGGTCGATGAGGAAAAAGGCCTGCTCTCGATGATCGTTCTCGAAATGGGAACCTCATCGCGGCTCTGCTCACTGCTAAAAGAGGGCGAAGAAGTTTTGGTGATGGGCCCGACGGGCACGCCGACCGAGATCCCTGAAAATGAGAATGTATTGCTCGCCGGCGGCGGTCTCGGTAATGCCGTTCTGTTCTCGATCGCACGAGCCTTGCGCGCCAAAAACAACAAGGTCATCTATTTTGCCGGTTATAAGGACGGTGGTGACCTCTTCAAACGTGAGGAAATTGAAAATGCGACCGATCAGGTGATCTGGGCAACTGACTATGGCGTCGAGATCGCTCCCGACAGGCCGCAGGACGCGCATTTTCGCGGCAACATCGTCCAGGCGATGATCGCGTACGCCGAGGGCAAGCTTGGCACCAAGACGGTCGAGACCCACAGCGTTGACCGTATCATCGCCATCGGCTCGGATCGCATGATGAACGGGGTCCGCGAAGCCCGCCACGCAGCGCTCAAGCCTTACCTCAAAGACAACCACGTCGCGATCGGCTCGATCAACAGCCCGATGCAATGCATGATGAAAGAGGTCTGCGCTCAATGTCTGCAACGCCACGTCAATCCGCACACCGGCGAAGAGTTTTTTGTGTTCTCATGCTTTAATCAGGACCAGCATCTCGATTTTGTCGATTTCAAAAACCTCAACGACCGTCTGAAAGCTAACAGTATTCAGGAAAAGCTGACTAATCTGTGGTTGGACCGGACTTTTGGAAACGAAGAATTTAAGAAAGCTCACAGCCTAGGTTAGATCGCAAGATCAAAGACAGGAGCCACTTTTCCTACCACGTCGCCTCGCCGATTTTTGATCGGCGATGGTGACAATTCGGCTAGATCATTTACGGTTAGAACACCTAATTGGCGTAATATCTCGACGACTATAACAGGCCGTCCGCGATAGTCGTCACCATCGGCGACCTTGAGTGCGATGCCGAGTCCGCTTGGCCATTTTTCGCACGGCAAAACCGCACCGCACCAAACGCCGTCGGCTCCGACTTTTGAGATGATCTTGCCGGGGGCGGCTTGCATCAGCATTGTGTCGAGACGTTCGCTGCCGCCGATGAGTTCGGGATACTTCATCATTGCCTCGACAATACGGGAACAGGCTTTTTGCGTCGGTTCGGGAAATTTAGACGGCGACATCAGATTGATAAAGCTCGTTGCCATCGCCGTGAGCGGAACTGCAAAATTTGGAGCACAACAGCCGTCGATACCCGTGGCGATGCTTTCCTCAGGAAGCTCTGTAAAGTCAGCAATGCATCGCAAAATGCGTTTTTGGATACGGTTGTCCGCTTGGTTATAAGTATCGAGGTCGGAACCGATGTGTTTGGCAAACGCCAGCATCGCGGCGTGTTTGCCCGAGCAGTTGTTGTGAAGCTGTGTCGGCTCCTCGCCAACGCGGAGCATATTTTTAGCGGCGGTTTCGTTAAACGGCATATGCACGCCGCAGCGGAGGTCGGTTTCCGACAAGCCGATCTTTTCGAGCATACGGCTGGCGAGTTCGACGTGGACATTCTCACCCGAATGCGACGCACATGCCATGGCGACCTTGTCCGCAGTAAAGCCAAACGCATCGGCTGCTCCGCTGGTGATACAAGGGATCGCCTGAAATGCCTTACAGGCCGAGCGAAAGTATGTAACGTTAGACGGATCGCCAATTGACGCGATCGTGTTCCTTTCGCCGTTGAGAACAATAATATGGCCAGTGTGAACTGATTCTACCGTTTCACCTCGAATGACTTGGGCTAGTATTTCAGACATAAGAAAATTTAACCACAGATAAACACGGATGGACACAGATCTAAAGAGGTAAAGCGTATCTGTTCAGAAAATCTTTGTTTATCTGTGTCCATCTGTAGATAAACTATTTCGCTGAGGCCAGCATTACGCGTGCGTTTTCGCGGGCTTGGTCCGTAATTTGCTCGCCGGCGAGCATTCGTGCGATCTCCTCGACCTGTTCGGCTTGCGTCAGGGCACGAGCTTTAACCAATGTGCGTCCGCTTACCGTTTCTTTTTCGACGATGAAATGATGATCTGCAAGCGATGCGATCTGCGGTTGATGGGTAACGCACAAAACTTGCTGCGTCGCGGCCAGCGATTTGAGTTTGCGGCCGACTGCCTCGGCTACGCGGCCGCCGATGCCGACGTCGACCTCATCAAAGACAGAGGTTTTTTTGATATCGTCCGAATGTGAAACTGTCTTAACGACGAGCATCAGCCGCGAAGCCTCGCCGCCGGACGCGACCCGCACAAGCGGTTTTGGCGACTCGCCCGGATTGGCTGAAAAGTAAAACTCGACGCTGTCAAAGCCCTTAGCGGTGAACGAGCTATCCGCTTCACCCGCCTCGATCCGAACCTCAAAACAGGCGTTTTCCATCGCGACAGCTTTTAGGTTTTCCTCGACAGTTTTTTCGAATTTAGCTGCCGCAGTTTTTCGAGCTTTGTGCAATTCCGACGCCTGACGGACATACGCATCACGCAGCTCGGCGAGTTTTTTGTTTAGCTCCTCTTCGCGAAATTCGGCGGTCTCGATATTCTGCAGACGTGATTCTGACACGGTGAGATGCTCGAGCACCGCATCGATCGAATCGCCGTATTTACGTTTTAGGCGCGTGATCTCGGCAAGCCGGTTTTCGATCTCATTTAGCCGCTCAGGCGAAAATTCCAAATGCGAGCGAAACCCGCGCACCTCATTAGCCAGATCGTCGATCACGGCACGGGCAGCCTTAAGGCCCTCGGCGTATTCGGCAAAGCGTGATTCGAATGCGGAAAGCTCGGTGATCTTTCGCTCGGCCTTTTCGAGCGTCACAGCGGTCGATTGCGGGTCGTCGTAGAGCAGGTCAAACGCCTCGCCGCTCAGGGACGTGAGCTTTTCGACATTGTTAAGCCTCAGCTTTTCTTCCTCAAGCTCGACGTCCTCACCTGCCTGCAAACCCGCCGCTTTAATTTCATTCGTCTGAAAACGCAGGATATCTAGGAGCTGTAACTTTTCAGCCGTGTCTTTTTCGAGCGATGCGATCTCGGCCTTTACGGCTGACCAAGCGGCGAACGCAGCGGCCACCTTTTCTTTCAGCGACTCTACAGTCGCAAAATCGTCGAGCAGCTCGATATGATTTTCGACATCGTAAAGTGCGGCCTGTTCGCCTTGGCCGTGGATGTCGACGAGTAAGGCACCGATGCTTTTGAGAAAACCCTGTGTAACGAGATGGCCGTTGATGAACACACGATTTTTGCCGGTCAGCGACAACTCTCGGCGGATGATCATTTCGTCACTGATCTCGACACCGCTGCCGTCGAGCATCGCACGCAATTCGTCACCGATATCGACTGCGAAAAGCCCCTCGATCGCCGCCGCTTGCTCACCCTCTTTGATCAGATCATTTGAAACGCGTTCGCCCGTCAGGGCCCCGAGACTATCGACGATGATCGATTTGCCGGAGCCGGTCTCGCCGGTCAATAGATTTAACCCCTCGCCAAATTCGATGGCGAGTTCGTCTATCAGCGCGATATTTTTGATCTTGAGCAGTGACAGCATTTCTATTCAAAAGATCAAGGGCGGCGGCGGGGCACTAATTTTTCTCCCTTTGCCCATTTTCCGGCAGAGAAAACTGCATCCGGCGGAAACTGTTTTTCGAGCTCTGTGGACGTCCAATCGATGACCCGGTCTTTTTTATAAAAGAGCAGCTCGGCCATCTCGCCGCTCTTTGTCCTGCCAAATCGCTGGGCGACGTAAAAGCTGCTCGCGTCATACTCCTCCAGCCCGGTTAGATTTCGCATATCTCCGACACCCCGGATCTTTGTCGAATTTAGAAAGCTAGCACGGCGGCGTTCGGCCACGGCCGCAATGTCGCCCACCATCATTTGTGTCATCTCGCCCGTTTTTACGATCGTCGCCGAGCGAAAAATGAGATCGACGAGCCCCCCGGAGGTGTTCTCAGGCAGATTGACATAAATTGAGGGGTCTTGCGTTTTTTCGCTGCCGGTCGCGATCGAATTTAGCGCGGTCAAAAACGCGATAAAATTCATCTTGACCAGATACATCTCGTCCTTGCCATAAAGAGCTCCGGTCTCGATCAGAATAGTCGGTGTTCCCCAAGCCGAAAAGTTATCGCCAAAGGCAGTCGGGGCCCACTCGTCCCCGTAGCGTCCGATATGGCCGGGGATAAATTTTTGCAGAGCCGTAACCATTGCAGATGCAACGCGCTTATTCCGCTCGTGGCCCTCATTGGTTGTCTTTGCGGCATCGCCAAAAACGACTAGGAAAGAAATTGAAGCCTGACGACGTGTTGGGCCAACGGTGGTTAGAGACTGTTGATTATGCAGATTAAAACCGATAGCGGGCGACCAGTTGTCGCGTAGCATTTTTAACAAACGTGCCTCCGGCGTTTTTAGGTCGACGGCGTCTCGATTGATGTCGATGCCCTGTAGATTACGCCGCTGGTACAGCTCTTGGCCGTCGGGGTTTAGCATCGGCACGGCACGAATCGTCATAGTTTCACCAAGTTTTTTTACCCAGTTTTTATCTTTGTGCGTTTGCAGAAAGGCGAACATGTCTATTAGCGACGATGTCGCTGTCGGTTCGTCGCCGTGCATCTGCGACCACATCATCACTTTGAGCGGGCCGGTTCCCCACTCGACCTGATAGATCTCTCGGCTGGCGTTTGAAAATCCTACCTGCTCGACCTTAACCCCCAGGCCTTTGAGTTTTTCGAGATATTTCTTGAGGTCAGTGTGACGGACGTCGGACGGAAAGATGGTTGAGATATGGTGTTTATCCCAACTTTCCGCAAGGTCCTCGGCGGTTTGTGAATAGACGCTCATTGATAAGGCTATCGCCAGTAAAAGTATCGAAAAAATTTGCCGCATACTCATAAGATAAACCGAATCTTAGATTTACGGCAAGGTTAGCGGGATGCCCGGAGATACGTTTTTTACCGCTCAAGTAATTTGCTGTATAAATTCTCTGTCGCATCGACCATTGCCGCAAGGCCAAATTTTTCGTGGGCAATGACTTTTAGCCCCTCACCGAGCAAGAGACGCTTGTCGGGATTCGCTAGAAACCAGGATATCTTTGCCGCGAGAGCTAAAGGGTCGCGGATCGGAACAAGGGCGTTATCATCGATCATTAACTCTTTCGCACCGTCGGTCGCCGTCGCTATGACAGGACAGCCGGACGCCATCGCGTCGAGAATTGCGAGCCCAAAGCTTTCCGAATGTGACGGTGAGACAAAAATGTCAGCTGCCGCCAGCAGAGGCCGAATGTCATCGACCCAATCGAGCCAAAGAAAGTTTGACTCCATTCCGAGTACCCGCACGAGTCGCTTAAGCTCACGGCGAAACTTTTGATCGATCGAGTTATCCTTACCCGCAATGACAAATCGCGCGTCGGGGCGTTGTTTAACGACCTCATTTGCTGCGAGTACAAAATCACGCTGGCCTTTTAATACCTTTAGCTCGCCTAGTGTAACGATAAGAGGATCATTCATGGGGATCGAATGCAAAGATCGAAACTCCGCAGCGATCTCAGCTTTATTAGTGTTGTTCCCGATGTTTAGGTCGATACCGTTTGGGATCAGATGGATCTTCTCTTTCGGAAATATCCGCATCAATTGATCACCCACCGCAGACGAAACTGCGATGGCGGCGTCGACATTGCGCAGGGCAAATCGATGAAACGATTTCATAGGAAACATTACATGTCTGGTTAGCACCAGCCGGACATCTTTTGCCGAGCGGGCCGCGACACCCGCGGCGAGATAGTCGCGAGCGACGTGTGCGTGGATCAGGTCGATCTTGTGCTCGTCGATAAATCGCACGATCTTTTTTGTGCTAAACATCCCAAACGAATTGCGGATCGACACATGCAAAAAATTTTCAGCGGGCAAAAAATCAAGCCTGTCCTGCCACTCGTTTGACGGCCTTAACGCCACAAAAACATCGTGACTGCGAGCGGTCAACTCGCGGCACAGATCAACCAGATGCCGCTCGCCGCCGCCAAATGTCTTTGCAGATGATATTTGCAGGATCTTCACCTTTGCAGTTTAAACAATATGCCTAAACAACAAAAGAAAGCAGGTTTATTAAAAAAAGGCCCGTTTCAATTGAAACGGGCCTAAAGCGATAAGTAATGACGGTTGAGTCTTACTTATTAAAGATATAACGAATGCCCAACTGAATCCGATATACGTCGGACTGAGTCGGATTTCGTTGATACGAGGTGGACTGTAAACTTCCACTTATTGTTCGCATACAATAGTTAACCGCAGTCGTCACAGATCCAGTTGGCCTACAGGTCGCCGTACCACTCGTGCTGGTAACGATCAGCGGCTGAGTCGAGGTGAACGACTGGAAACTGCCCCAGTTCTTGTTGAGCAGGTTTCCAAAGTTGAGGATATCCATTCGGAACTGGAATTTCTGTACGCTGTTTTTTACCTTAAAGAACAGATCCTGCGAAACGCTAAAATCAGCTCTCGATACATACGGCAAGAAAGCCGCACCGCGAGCCGCATACTTACCCCTATTCTTAGATAGATAAGGATCCTGATTAATAAGCGCATCCCACGCAGCCGCCTGTTGTGCTGGAGTGAAAACAACTACGTTTGCCGAGGTGGTGATCGTTCCGAAATTCATTTCGGAAACATCTTTCGGAATGTAGATCAGGTCGTTGGTCCCACCGTCACCATTAACGTCCGCGCTAAAGAGGTAGCTACCGTTACCACCGATTCTGCGTTCCCAAAACATCGAAACAGTTGTACCACCAAACTTAAAGTAGTCTTTGTGATACGATGCCGTCACAAAAAGACGATGCTTTTGATTAGAACCGCTTAAGCCAATACCCGGATTATTGGGGTCTCCAGAATGTGCGTTATTCTGCCATGTTCCGGCGGCGATCGATCCTGGATCGACGGTATTTCTAGCTTCGCCGTAGCTGTAGGCTCCCTTAACAAACAGCCCGTTTGAAAAAGGTTTTTCAAGAGTAAATGAGGCATTCCACTGTTTGCCTACGCTTTGGTTTTTGAGAACAACCGCAGTTGAGATGTTCGTGTTGATCCTATTTGAGTTTGTTCCAACCCATCGAGGTCTAGAGTCAACACCGGTAAACGCACCGGTTGGGACCGGAAGATTGGCATTAATATAGTACATGCCGTTAACGTCTTTCGTGTAGATGTACTCAGCCCCGGCGACTAAGCCAAAGGGAATCCTTACATCAACTGCACCGCTGGTACGCCAGATCTGCGGAAACTTGAAGGTAGGTTCCGTAAGAGCAAGAGCATACGATGCCGCAGGCAAGCCAGTAGCGGGCTGTTTCCATCTCGACGTATTAGGGTCAAATGGTCTCGTGGTTCCCGTGGTGTCTTCGAAACCTGTCAGCAATCCGTTATTGCCGATCTGGTTAGAGATCCAAACATATGCAGGGCGAGCGGTAAATATGCCTGTTCCGCCACGAACCTGAATGCGACCGCTCTTAAGCGGATTCCAGTTGAAACCTACTCTAGGCGACCAAAGTATGTTCGCGCCAGGCAGATTTTGGGTTTTGTATTGAACCGCCGCACCCTTTTCGTCTCTAAACGTTAGAGCATTTGCTGCAGGATTGGTAAATCCCGTCGGAGCAAAGAACGGGACGTCCATTCTGAGACCGTAGGTAAGTGAAAAATTGTCTTTCACCTTCCACGTGTCCTGACCGTAAGCCCCTATGTACCAAACTTTGAGTGGCTGTAGTGGTTTTTCAAGGCCCGGGATATTCGACCACGCAACCTGGACACGGTGACTGACAGGTGAGGTTACTCGAGCAGGGTTAGCTAAATAACCGTTCGCATCTGTATACCAATCAGCCAAAGAGTTATAGACATAAACACTCTGAGCGCCCTGGAAGAAAACATTTTCCGATCTGTAACGTTCAACACTAACGCCGGCAGCAAACGTGTGCGATCCACGGTAAAAAGTCAGATTGTCCTGGATCTGAAACGTTGTGTAACGAAGCTCATTATTAGGTGTGAATGGCTCGTAACCAAACGAAGTGTAGACCGAGCCGGAGTCCAATATATCAACGAACGGAAAAAATTTCCCCGGTGAATCACGGCTTTCATCCTGTTTGGTAAAGCCGACGATCAAACTATTTGCGATCTGATTGCCAAAGGTTGAGGTCCATTCACCAACCGTCGAGTCAATATTCTCGAGGATCTTATAGTTAGAGTTCTGGAAGTTCAAACCAGTCAGGCTTGAACGCCGGTTACCAAACCCGAGCGACGAAGAATTTGAAACAAGAACATCTGTGTCGGATCGAAGCCGAACATATCGAAGGCTGAAACGATTTGTGGAATTGATGTTGTAGTCACTTCTAACCAGCCATTTTTGGGCTGGCGTTTGAGAGCTGTAGCCCTGATAGGGGCCCGTCGCATAACCAAAATTGGTTGCCAAATATGTGCTCAACGCGTCAAGGTCGGACGCAAGAACACGCGTTGTGTTGCCCGAAGGAGTAATACTTGTCGACGTTCTGGCAACAAAATTAGTTGCCGGCGAAGTTAGTGCTTCGTTCTCGTAGCTGACAAAAAAGAAAAGTTTGTTCTTTCCCGAAATGAAAGCCGGGCCATTGTTCTCGCCAAAATTAAAGAAAGGCATCGGGCCGCCGACGCGAAATCCGTAGTTTTTATAATCGAATACACCAGGGTTAAATGCTACACCTTTAGTCTCTTTACCGACCAGACTTGGCTTACGGAAAAGATAATAGACTGAGCCGTTGAACGAGTTTGTGCCGCTCTTGGTGACGGTGTTGATACCGGCTCCGACAAAGTTACCTTGTCGAACATCGTATGGGGCGACAGTTACCTGAAGCTCTTCGATAGCATCAAGCGAAATAGGCGAGACGTTGGTTCGGCTGCCGGGTTGACCGTCAGTACCCAATCCGAAAGAACTGTTAAAGCTCGACCCATCAACCGTGATGTTGTTTAGTCGGCTGTCGGCACCCGCAAACGAGTTACCGCTTGCTTGAGGCGTTAGTCTTGTAAAATCGCTGATCTGGCGGGCAATGGTTGGTAAGGTCGAGATACCATCGCTTGTAACCGACGTCGCGGCACCTGTTCGAACTTCGCTAAAGATCGCGTCGTTTGTAACAGTTACTACCTCGTCGATCGCTGTGCTCAACGCAAAGTTGACAGAAGTTGAGTTACCTAAACTGATCTGTAGATTGTCGCGGGTCTGTTCTTTAAAACCGGCCTGCATCACCTTGACAGTATAAGGGCCACCGACACGCATGCCCGGTAGGGCATAACGGCCTGAGTCATTAGAGACGGATGAATAGACCGTGCCTGAGGGTACGTGGGTAGCCTCAATATTAGCTCCGGCAACAGGCTTCCCCTGCGCGTCGGTGACGGTTCCGATGATCTCGGATGTCGTAACCTGAGCTGAAACGGTTACTGAAACGATGGTGGCGAATACTAGAGCCAGCATCGATCGCATAATATTTTTATTTGTCATTTTTGACCTCTTTAATTTGATTTTCAAAAAGCATTATTGCTGTTTTTACTTAAAAAACACCGATCTATTTCGGTTTTTGGATTTTTGTCTTAATTTTCGGATTTTGTGAATAAAACGATATTACTTTTTGTCTGGAAACACAAGGCAACATCGCCTCTGAAAAATGTATATAACACAGTAATTACTTAGGTCTTGAGCATTGTATAGAGCATAAAATCACTAATTGCCCAAAACGAAAATTCACAAATACGAACTTACGCTTTGAATAAGGCAAATCAAGTTCCGCAATCGCAAATAAGGATGGTCTCATGGTGCTTGAACTAATGCCTGAACTAAGTGTAAATTCTTTGTGAATTTAGAAGCACCCCGCGACTCGTGACGCGGCAACTTAGCGATGCGGCCAGGCGGTGTTTATGTTTGGTTCAGAGCGAAACCGGCTGAAAGACCCTACCTTTTGTAATATTTTTTGTTACAAAAGTGTAAAGAAATGTAAACGCGGGGCAACTCTATCGCTAAAGTCTTTAGATTCTGTGCTTTAGTGTTTTTCTTCAAAACTTGACTTTTTTGTAATAATAGACTACATTTATGACGCATTTTACTTTTACGGGACAATTTCGTGGTGTAAATGCGTATTTATAGTTCTAATAAGGGGAATTAAATGGCACAACAAGTAGAATTATCTACATCATCATACAAAACGCCATTGCATCATCGCATTATTGCGAGCATGCCTGTTAAGGCTAGCTGGATCGACGCTGAAACCGGCGAAACGGTAAATGTTGAGGGCTTGACCGAGAATCTGGGTGAAACCAGCGCTTTGGTCAATCTTGATACGTTGCCGCCAGTTGGTTGTGAAGTTCGTCTAAAATTGATGGACGAAAACAAATCTATCATCGACGTTACGACGCGGGTGATCAGGGTTCAACGCGATCCGGGTAAACCGATGGCCGCACTTACCATTTTGGAAAATTTGAAGAAATGGAAAAATACGGCTATGACAGCTGCAGACGCTTGGGTGACGAGGCATTGGCAACTTAATTACGAAGAAGAATGGGTAAATTAATTACTCTAGGTTCGTTATAATACCGAAGCGGGGAATTTCATTTTTGAATTTCCCCGCTTTTCACTTTTATACCGTGCGTTCGCGGCTTTGCTACAACGTTCGTCGAGCCATAGGCATCATTTACTAAGATGAAAAAACTGGTTTTTGCCTTAACAATTTTTTGTTTGTTCCAAGCGGTCTTTGCTCAAACTTCGCCGTTGACCCAGGCGGAGTACGTCAAGATGCTTTATGCTCTGCAAAAGGCTCCGGAGACAAAAGCGGATATAATCGAGGCTCTGCGAAAGCGCGGCATCGATTTTGTTTTAACCGATGGCCTTCGCAGCCTGACGCGGTCTAAGGGGGCGAATGACGAAGAACTAAAACGCGCGCTTGAAGAGGCTGGTCGCCGCAAACAGGATCCGGAGGGCGCAAAGTTGCCGTCTGCCAAAGACGCATCCGAAGTGCTTGAAAATGCTCGAAAAAATACTCTTGACGCTGTTGAAGAGATGCCGGACTTTGTCGTAAAGCAGCAAGTTCAAAGGTCGTGGGCTTTTGCCGGAACGGGAAGCTATAAAAATCTCGACCGTCTCGTTGTGGCTGTCAGCTATCGCACGACCGGCGAGGAAGATTACCGGCTGCTTTCTATGAACGGCATCTTGCAAAATGACCCTAAGGCGAAAAGTTCGTACGAAGAAGCAGGCGGGACTAGTTCGACAGGTGAATTTGTAACGATGCTTGCGATCATCTTTAAGCCTGAAAACGAGACGAAATTCACCCTTTCCGACAGCGACTTTATCCGTCAGCGAAAGGCTCTTGTTTTTGACTTTGAAACGATCCGCGAAAAGGCTCAGGAAAAGATAGCCTATAGCTCCGGCAGCGGCAGTCCTTCGACGACGGTTAGCGGCATCAAGGGCCGCGTTTGGATCGACCGAAAGGATGGCCGGGTGTTGCGAATAGAAAGCGAGGCGACCGAGATACCGGTGACATTTCCGATCACTAGCGCAAAGCGGATCATCGACTATGATTGGGTGACGATTTCGGATGGAAAATATCTGCTGCCGTCGCTTTCAGACGTCCGGCTCGTCGCACGGGAAAGCGGAAAACTGATCGAAACGCGAAACGTGATCAGATTTAAGGAATATCAGAAATACGGTTCGGATGTGAAGATACTCGACGACGATCTGAAACCTGAGCCGGAGGCGAAAAAACCAAACTAAAACATGGTGTAATAGGCACTGGCAGCCGCAAGGCCGAGCCAAACAAGCCCTTTACCGAGGAAAAATAGAAAAGCGATGATGCCCGCGCGTTTTGTCCACTTACGGGCGGGACAGGTGAGTTTCTTTTCTGCGTCCTGCATAACAACCAAAAATAACTTTTCTCAGTTTGTTTTTCAAACTTTGCCCAATATGTTTTCACTTGATCGGCAAAAATACCTTAATAGTTTTACGATTACGGCGATCTGTTTTATCCTCGTTACTTGTTCGTTTGCCCAGACGTCTCCACCAAAAGAAGCAAATAAACTAGAGGCTCAATTGATAGAACTCAGGAAACTCGATAAGTCGATCAAGCTGGATATTCGTTATGCGACGGCAAACAATTTTGTCGGGCGAGCGGTATATCCCGAGGCTCGTGCATTTCTTCAACGCCCCGCCGCCGAAGCGGTTGTGCGTGTTCAGAAGTTGTTAAAGAAAGAAGGTTTGGGCTTGGTGATCTACGACGGATACCGGCCTTGGGCGATCACAAAATTGTTTTGGGAAGTCGTTCGCGTCGATCAGAGGCAATTTGTCGCCGACCCCGCAAAAGGGTCAAAACATAACCGAGGCTGTGCTGTAGATTTGAGCATTATTAACCTAAAGACAGGAAAGCCAATACCGATGCCGTCAGACTATGACGAATTCAATGAGCGTGCGTCGCCGGATTACAAAGGCGGAACTGACGAAGAGCGGGCTAACCGCGACAAGCTCCGACGGTTAATGGAAGCCGAGGGGTTTACCGTCAACTCAAGCGAGTGGTGGCATTATGATTACAACGGCTGGCAGCAATACGCGATCTACGACATCTCTTTTGCCGAGGCCGGCAAAAAAGTAAAAAGGTAAGAGTAAAAAGGCAAAACCGAACAGTGCGTTCCGGCTTTGCCTTTTTACTCTTAACTTTTGCCTTTTTACTTGGCGGCAGGCTTAGGGCCATTGGCTTCGATCTGCAGGACGATCTTTACATCATCGGATAGTGTCGGAATGCCGTTTGGCATATTCGTGCCGTAATTTACACCATAATCGCGTCGGTTGATCGTGGTCTCGGCGGCGATGCCCATTTTTGCACCGGCCCTTTCCGTCGCATCGACCCACCCAACAATGTCAAAAGGGAAGGTGATTGATTTTGTTACGCCTTTCATCGTGAAATCGCCTGTGACGACCCACGACTTTCCTTTCTTGGCGACCTTCGTACTTTTGAAAGTTATGTCAGCAAATTTCTCAACCTCAAAGAAATCTTTTGACCTAAGGTGATTGTCACGCGCGGCGACGCCCGTATCGACGCTGGTCGCCTTTGCGGAAAATTCGACCGTTGATTTGGTCACGTCTTTGCTGTCGAAATTGACCGTTCCCGTAAAGTCACGGAAAAATCCCGGCACCTCGATCAGCCCCATGTGCCGAACCTTAAACCCGATAAAGCTGTGAGCTTTGTCAAAGGAATAAGCACCGGAATCGCCGCTCACCGGACCGCCGGCAAACCTTTCGGCAAACGTTCGATTAACGGCCTGTGTGCCGGTCTGTGAAAAAATAACAAATGCGATAAAGGCAATGCCGATAAGCAATGAAGTTCGTTTCATAATTATAGATCTCCTAATACGTCTAAGAATATCATTACTGGATGGCTAATGTGATCGAGAATTTGGCCGATTTCGGAGTGTTATTTGCCCGACGGACAAACAACATATAGTCGCCCGTTTCCGGCACGACAAATTTCATAGTCGGTACTGCCAGATCTGTGCTGTCGTTGCTGACATCGTCATTAAAAAGCTTGTAGGCAAACTTAACCGAGTCGGGGTTGGTGATATAAACGGTCTGGCCCTGTCTAGCGCCAAAAATAAATTCCTGCTCTTGATCGCCTGAGAGTCTGCCGGTCAACACGGTACTGGATTTACCCTTGGCAAACTTTACCCTGCCCGGCTCAGCCTTTCCGCCGCCCTGAGCAAATGACGAAACCGCTAATGCGAAAAATGCGATGACTACGAGAAAAGAAATTCTTTTCATTGTGAAGGATTCTCCTTAAATATTCGATTCAGATTTCTCAACCGCCATACGATGCTGATTTTGCGGTCGAGGTTTGTCTATTTAATTGTAATGGTTAGCGAAAACCGCGACGACCGCGGCCCTGCAATTTTTTTCCTAACGGTAAACAGGTAATCGGCCGTCTCGGGTATTTCAAATGAATAACTCGGCGAACTGTCAAAATCTCCCTCGTCAAAATGTTCTTCGTTAAAAACGCGAAAATCAAAGATCCTCGACGTGGCATTTTTTATCGTCACGGTCTGCCCTTTGACGGCGGCAAAAACATAATCCATTTCCTGCCCGTTTCGTAAGGTCCCTTTTAGTACAGCACTTGAGTTTTGTGCCGCCAAAACTATTCGTCTAGGTTCGGCTTTGCCGCCTTGGCCGTAGACCAGTGACGTGCCGACCGAAAAAAAGGCGGCAATAAGTAGTACATACGATCTCATAGAAATCAGGCGAGTATTTTCCCAACGACTCTGATAATATACCGCATTATGAACAGACCTGAAACGCACGAATTTGCTCCGTATTACAACACCTATATTTCGCTGATCGAGGACGATACAGTCCTACCCGTTTTGGAAGCACAGGCGGGGGAGCTGCGAGTTATGATTTCCGGCGTGCCTGAGGAAAAAGGTACGTTCGCCTATGCAGACGGAAAATGGACGATAAAAGAATTGCTGAGTCATCTCATCGATGGCGAGCGGATCTTTGCATACCGTATCCTGCGAATATCGCGAGGCGATAAAACACCGATAGAGGGGTTTGATCAAGACGATTATATCGAGACGTCAAACGCAAACAATCGCTCGTTCGCCGATCTGCTTGATGAATTTGACCACGAGCGGCGTGCAAATCTGCTGCTCGTAAAAAATCTTTCTGACGAAGCCTCACTTCGTATTGGCACTGCGAGCAATAATCCGGTTTCCGTACGAGCGTTAGTTTATATAATGGCGGGCCACGTTAAGCATCATTTACGTATTCTTAATGATAGGTATTTGGTAGAATAGATAAATGAAACCTAATGTAAGTGATATTGTCGCGGTTATACGCGGTTTTCGTGATGGTCACGAGACGTTTGAACAATTGCGTATCGACCGGATAAAAAATAGCGACATCCTTATTGATGGCCCCATTCTTCAAGACGCTTTCGAGTCTGCTAAGTTTCTTGGAACCGCCAAGCCGATTTCGGGGCTGGTTGAACTCAGACAACTTCTCTCTAAAATGAAAAAATGATTTCGCTTTTTGAAGAGGCCGCAAGACTGCAAGAATTGCTTCTTGACGAGGCGTTAGACTTCTTTTTTGTGGGCGGAATCCCGCTACAGAAATGGGGGCAGCCGCGCCTTACTACCGATATCGACCTTACTGTATTTACAGAATTAGTCGATGAGGATGAGCGGATCAAGTGGTTTTTGTCACGTTTCAAACCATTGATAGGGACGGCAGAATCAACGCTACAATTTGCGCGTCAGCGAAGGGTATTACTCATCCAAACAGAATCAAAAACCGAGATCGATGTGATGCTCGGAGGGCTGGCTGACATCAGCGAGGAACTTCGACGCTCGTCATATCAACAATTCACACCATCGACTTCACTTAAAATTTGTTCAGCCGACACACTTATCGCATTAAAAACAGTAGCTGGTCGCGGTCAGGATTTTGTCGACATTGAGACGGTCTTGATCAAACAGGACTTCCTCGATTGGGGTTATATTGATGGATACCTTGATCAAGTCATGGAATATGAGGATATCTCGGTAAAACGAGAACGCCTAGGTGAAATACGAGAATCCTTAAAGAAGTGAATTACGATGCTATCATTATCGGCGGCGGGGCCGCTGGCCTGTTTTGCGCCATTACGGCGGGTAAGCGCGGCAAAAAGGTGTTAGTGATCGAGCACAATCAAGAGGTTGGCCGCAAGATCATCATCTCGGGTGGTGGGCGGTGTAATTTTACGAACCTCAACGTAACCGCTGAAAATTTTATTTCCCAAAACCCACACTTCTGTAAATCCGCATTGGCCGGGTTTACGCCGCAAGATTTTATCGAGCTTGTCCGCAGATACAAGATCGCATATTACGAAAAAACTCTGGGCCAGCTTTTTTGCCGTGAAAGCTCACGTCAGATCGTTGATATGCTGCTGACCGAATGTAGCAAAGCAAAAGTACAAATAATGACAGGCTGCTCGGTCACGGGCGTGAGTTGCAACGGCGACTATCAGGTTGAGACCAACCAGGGGACATTTTCCGCCGCAAAATTGATCGTCGCATGCGGCGGGCTATCGTTTCCAAAGATAGGTGCCACTGGATTTGGTTATGACATCGCTCGTCAATTTGGACTAAAGATCGTCGAAACGAGGCCGTCGCTTGTCGCTCTGGTGATGGAGGGCAAGGCCTACACGCCGCTTGCGGGTGTCACGATGGAGGTCATCGCATCAAGCGGTGAACAATCCTTTCGCGAAAATATTGTATTCACGCACCGCGGTATGTCCGGTCCGGCCGTTTTGCAGATCTCAAATTACTGGCGGGCGGGCGATCCCGTTTCATTTCACCTCACACCTGAAACAGATGTCGTCAAACACCTGACGGCAAACCGGGCAAGCAGAAAGAATTTGAATAATGTTCTTGCCGAGATCATGCCGCAACGCTTTGCCGCCGCATTTGCCGAGAGGGAATTTGATAACAAGCCTCTGTATCAAATGAACGACCGTGAATTTGACCAGCTGATCGAAAAGTTAAATGGCTGGCAGGTAAAATTTTCAACCACCGAGGGCTATGACCGGGCTGAGGTAACGCTCGGTGGCGTCTCTACAAACGAACTCTCATCAAAGACGATGGAGTCGAAAAAAGTGGCGGGGCTTTTCTTTGTCGGTGAGGTCGTAGACGTGACCGGTTGGCTGGGCGGATACAACTTTCAGTGGGCATGGGCGTCTGGATTTGCCGCCGGAAATGCGATTTAAAAAGGGCGGAGGCAACGTCTCCCACACCGTTGCCCCCTATTTTCGCGTCGCATACAGGGTGTATGCGGCCGCGAAAAGTGTTTTTTTTCATTAATACAAATATTTGCTTTGTATATTTATCACTCATTCGCTATACTCACCAAATGAACGATTGTGTAAAATTTTACACAATCATTTAATGGTGTCAAGCGCAAATCCGATAATGGACAAGAATTCTGCATTTACAGCCAGATTCATCGAAGCCTGTGGCACGGCTGAGCCGTCCAAGGTTCGGCTATTGTTGAACATTTCCTATCAGGCAGCCAAGAATTATCTAAATGGACGGCTCCCTCAAACCGAAGTCCTTATCAAGATCGCCGAGCGCACGTCATGCTCGATCGACTGGCTGCTGACCGGCCGTGGAAAAAAATTTCTTGACGGATCGTCACCACAAAACACACCTGTATCCACCGGCCAATTTGATGAATTGGTCAGGAGGGTCAAAGTGGAAGTAATCAACGAAATGAGCGGGAGCCAAAATGCGGGCGGGCCCGTGATCGTTAGATTACAGCCAAGCGAGTTAATGTCGGAAAAGGTCTTAGACGAAGTCGAGACCTTGACCGGGAGTCAACCTTAACGGTAGCTCGGACCTATCGGGCAATTAGAAGCCGATCCAATAGATCTCTTCTGCGATCGCCGTGATGATATCGACCGAGATCTCGGCATCGCCGGGTGCGGTCGTCGCAAAGTCGCCCCCACAATTTTCCGTGCATGGAGGTGGGCAAGGTTCTTGTCCGTTTTCGCACTTGTAGCCACCGCTACCTTGATTGCCATCGGCAAATGCTGTTGCGCAGAACATCGATACGATCAAGAACAATTTAATAGTCGTTTTCATTTTTTTCTCCAATAGTTTTTAGTCTTGATGTGTAGGCACATCAGGCATATACTATCAGAGAAATTTGTAGCGGCTTATGGAGACTCTCAACATTCGAAACGGTTTTAAGCCGGTCGTTTTATTCCGCAAACTTAGCAAACTCGAACGTAGCGGTCGATACGCTGAAGCTCTAGACCTGATCAGTGATGGTCGGGACGACTTGTCGCGCTTGCCTGAAACTGACCATCTCGATGTCGAGGAAGCCGCAGAGTTGCGACTAAGATACGGCAGCCTGGTAGGTTTTTATGGGCACAATGAAATGATCACGGGTGCGCAAGAGCACTCTAAAAATATTCTTACGGCTGTGCGAGAGGTTTTTCAAAAGCTACGAAACGTTGAAAAGATCGCCGAGTGTGAGAACCTGATCGCCCTCTCATACTGGCGAACAGGTGAATATCGCGAAACGGATCTGTGGCTCGATACTGCACTCGACCATAACTTACCCCGCACGTCTCTTATAAGGCTTCAATCTTTTAAGGTTCGCAGCCTCAACTTTCTCTCGCTAAAAAAACACGAACAAAATATTGCCTATTGTCGTTCGGTCGAAGATGATTTTCGCAAATTTGGAGATGCCTTGCTTAACGCGTCTATATGTTCGAATATGGGCATATCGCTTAAAGACACTGGCCGCAGCTCAGAGGCTCTTACTTATTTCACGCTCGCGAAAACGTATCATGAAAAATCGCGGCACCGCATCTATCTCGCCACGGTCGAGAATAATCTGGCGTTGCTGCACATGAACGGCCGCAATTTCCGCCTTGCCCATAGTTCGGTTGACGCGGCGATCGGGATCTATAAAAAGTTAAAGGACAAGACACGCGAAGGCTCGTCGTTTGAGACAAAAGCTCAGATATGCCTTGCGGAATACAAACCCGAAGCGGCTCTCAATTATGCCGACCGGTCGATCGCGGTTCTGCGAAAGAGCGAGAATAAAGCGTATCTAGCCGAGTCTTTGATGACCCGGGCAAAAACATTGCTGATACTCGATAATTTCCAAGACGCGGTCCTTTCGATGATGGAAGCCGTTGATATTACCCGGCGGCAAACAGGTGAGGCATCGGCAAGAGAGCTGATAGACGAATTTCAAACCGCTCTCGATCCAAATAAACAAACGGCCAAAAGCAACTTTGCCGCTGACGCCAACGAACTGGAACTTGTCATCCCAGCATCTCTGTCAAAATACAGCGAATACAGCGGTGTCTGGATAAACAATTCTCACCTTGACGATCTGGGCATTCCAAAAGGCTCGCTTGCGGTTACGGTTAATGAAAAGGTGAATCGGGGCGATCTGGTCGCAGCGGTTGAGCGAGACAGCGGAGCAGTCGTCTGCGGATATTACGATTCGGATTTTGGTATGGTCTGTCTGGAAAGCGGGTCGGGCCAGCCGCATCTGTTTGATGAGAACGCCATCACGATCAAGGGCAAGATCGTCGGCGTGTGCCGCGACGGGCAAAACGAGGAGGGCAAGATGATCGTCGAGCCTATTGGTCAGACGGCCTAAAGTCCTTGATATCCATTCCAAAAGTTTCCTTTACATACTCTTCCTGAGCACGATTGACACTACGAAGATTTGTGAGCCGACGCTCTGATTTTTTTATGTGAACCCGCGTGCGGTTCGACATTTGTGCAAGCAGGTCGCGCCCCTCAGCCATCTCGTCCTCAACCCTTTTTCTCAGATCGTAGAGTTCGGAACCTTCGATCTCAGCCCGCTCATTGACGAGCTCGCCGAGCCTGACTTTGATCTGAAATATCTGGCGTATTGCCCGTACTAATTCGTCGCCGACGGCGTCGCCGCTAACCAGATCCGGGCTGTTGCGAAAATCTTCGACAAGTTTGTTGAGCTTGGTCTGATCACCCGCCGAATAAGCTGCATTTAATTCGGCCATTAAGCCGTGGCGTTTTTCTTTCTCACCCGCATCGAGTGCGAGGTCCGGGTGGATGATGCGGGCAAGGTTGTGATATGCCTTTTTCGCCTCGGCCGTCGGGTTAAATTTTCGGTCCGCGGCATCGGCATCTTCGGCGGCACGAGCAGCCGATTCCTCGGCACGGCGGCGCATCTCCTCAGCCTTTTTCTTGATCTCTTCGTCGTCGGGGACGAGCTTTACCTCTTCTTCGGCGATCTGAGCCTCGATATCGTCGAACTCAGCATAAAGGCGAGCGACGCCCATCGTATATTGAGCCTCAAACTGCTGCTGCAACGCCCGCAGATCGGTCATCTCCTCTTCCCGATCGGCAAGCCGATCCTTTAGCCGTTCGAGGACGCGGCGTTTTTTTTCGAGCTCGATCTCTTCGGGGGCTAAAGGGGTCATTGATCAAGAGTAGAGATTCATCGGACGCGTGAGCAGTTCAAAAGGGTCGTTGACGTTCAACATCTCGCGGACAAAGAACGGTTCACCGGCAGCGGTGCCGATAAGCGAACCATAATAACGAGAGCGGTTCGCGATCTCGTCGAGGTAGCTTTTGCCCGTAAGCATCGTTTCAGGCTCGGTCGAATTTGGATCATAAAACTGCGAACGATGAGCACGGAGAGCGTCCATCTTTGCTTCGAGAAAATCTGAGACATCGACAATAAATGACGGAACGACACGCCGCGAAAATACGTTATGAGCGACGATCGGCGGCGGTATTTTTTCATCGCCTGTGTCGGGGTCGTAATTCCGCATCGCAGCCAACCGTGACGATTCGCGAACCAGGGTTGCGATGTGATCGTGGTCAGCATGGCTGTCGTTTTCTTGATGCGTGAGTATCAATCTAGGTTTTAATCGTCTCAATGCTCTGACCAACGCAACCCGCGCGTCATCCGTAACAAAAACATGCCCGTCCGGCAGTCCGAGATTGTCGCGGATGTCGAGCTTTAAGATCTTTGCTGCGTTTTCAGCTTCGACGGCTCGCCCGTCGACCGTGCCGCGTGTGCCCATCTCGCCGCGGGTCACATCGAGTGCCCCAGTCCGATAACCGAGGTCTTTTAGCTTTAACATCGTCCCGCCGACCGACAGCTCAAGATCGTCGGGGTGAGCAAAAATTGCGAGGATATCCACCGTACTCATAAACCTAATTTAGCACAGGGTTTGATACTATTCCTGTATGAAACTCACCGTCCTAGGTTCCGGTACCTCGATACCGCACGCAAAACGGAGCAGCTCAGGCTATTGGCTTGAGACAACGGGCGGGACGATCCTGCTCGATTGCTCGGCGTCGGCCATATATCGGATGACGGAAGAATCGTTGGACTGGACCGCCTTAGGTGCGATCTGGATCTCACATTTTCACCTCGATCATTGCGGCGGGCTAGCACCTTTCCTCGCGGGGACAAAGCATTCAGCCGAGATGCAGCAACGCACATCACCGCTTCGAATATTCGGTCCAGCGGGTCTCAAAGCCCTGCTCGCGAGATTTGACGCCGTCAATGACTATCGTTTGCTTGAACAGCCTTTTCCTGTTGAGGTAATTGAGGTCGATGCTCTTGAGGCTTTTCAGATCCTACCCCGCGTTGAGGCCGTCGTAATGAAAACGCCGCACACAGACGAGAGCCATGCGATCCATATTCGCGATGCAGACGATAAAACGCTGGTTTATTCTGCGGACACAGGGTTTGATGAAACGGTAGCCACTTTTGCCAATCACGTCGATCTGTTTATTTTAGAATGTTCTTTTGTCCGAGATAAGCCAGCTCAGAAACATCTGGAACTAGCCGAATCGATGTTTTTAGTTCGAAAGGCTTACCCGAAACGAGCTATGCTCACGCATTTTTATCCCGAGTGGGACGATGTTGATTTTGACGTAGAAGTGGCGGTATTTGACCCACCATGCGAGGTGGTCGAGGCGAAAGGCGGCCTGCGGTTAGAGGTATAAGTTACTCGCGATTTTACCTGACGTTTCGCTTTGCCATTGCCATTAATTCTTCAGGCATCCATTTTTCGAGATTCTTTTCTTCGGCACTAGCGATGCCTTTGTCGCGGTTACGCCACTCTTTTGAGGGGTCGTCTTCTCGGCCGGATTGTTTGGGATAATTTTCGACCTGTTCGAGACTGATGACAATGCCGTGGGCGACGTCTTTCCAGTCTTCGTTTTGGATGCCGCGCAGGACAATAGGCAGTCCGGCGGTCCAGTCTTCTTCGGGGGCGATATTATCGTATTCAGGAATGGTCAAAAACGCCGTCTCGGGAAAAGGCTGGCTGCTGTATTCGCTGACGATACGTGCAGCGAGGTCCTTATAGGAACCGCTTGGGTCCGCCGCTCTGATCTCAAGTGCCCTGCGAAAAATGTCTGATACGGTTGCAGTGTCGCTCATAGTATTAGCCACAGATTATCACAGTTGGCGGCAGATTTTAATTCGCCCGGTAATGCCGCGATAGCTGCCAACTTTTTTCTTGATAAACGGCATCTGAAAAGATAGTCTTTAAAGTCACGAGGTCTTAATGAGAAATACTTTTTTTGTATTCGCGGCCATTTTGCTAACGGTCATTTTTGCGTTCGGGCAAAACGAACAGGCGCCGATAGTCGAGAAGGAGATCAACTATAAAAACTGGACGTACAAAAGCGTTCGCACCGGCGAAGACACAAACTTGCGTGACCTGACGGTTGGCAAAAAGCTCGTGATCGTCGTGTATTATGCTCCGTGGTGCGGTAACTGGCGTTATGACGCGCCGATGCTGCAAAAGCTGTATGACAAATACCGATCAGATGGATTAGAGATAGTTGCCGTCGGCGAATACGACCCGGTTTCGTCGATGCAGAACAATCTCACGTTTATGAAGATCACGTTTCCGGCCGTCTATGAGTCGGAAAATCGTTCCGAAAAGCAAAAGACCAAGCATTACGATTATCGCCAATCAACGGGCGACACACGCGGCTGGGGTTCGCCGTGGTACATTTTTTTGCAGCCGTCATTGATGGAGAAAAAAGGCGATACGCTGACGAAAAAAACCTTTGTCATCAACGGCGAGATGATCGCGGCAGAGGGTGAAAAATTTATCCGTGAAAAGCTCGGCCTGCCCGCCATAGAAGCCAAATCCGCGACCGCCAAAAACGGCGAGATCGAGGTCTGCGACCCTACCGAAAAGAAAACTACTGAGTTGAAAAAGCCGTAACGTGCTAATACCGATCCCGTTGGTTAAATGATGGTAGCGGTCAATAGAATTAAAGAAGAATCGATGACTTTGAAAAACGAATTACTGCCCGCAGACCGTGACGAACTGTTAAACGAATTAAAGACACGTTTTGAAGAAAACACGGCCCGCCACGACGGCATCGAATGGGCAAAGATCATCGCACGGCTAGAAGCTGATCCAGCAAAACTTTGGTCGCTCAGCGAGATGGAACGAACAGGCGGCGAGCCGGATGTAGTCGGATTTGATAAGGGGACGGGCGAGTATATTTTTTTCGATTGCTCACCAGAAAGCCCCAAAGGCCGCCGGAGCCTGTGTTACGACCGAGCTGCATGGGAATCACGCAAAGAACATAAACCTGCGACCAGCGCTCAAGACATGGCCGCCGCGATGGGCGTTAAGATCCTGACCGAAACGGAATATCACGATCTGCAAACGATCGGCGAGTTCGATCTAAAAACCTCGAGTTGGCTCGAAACGCCCGCCGACATTAGAGATTTAGGCGGTGCCATTTTCGGTGACTTGCGCTTTGGCCGGGTCTTTATCTATCACAACGGAGCAGAATCCTACTACGCTGCCCGAGCGTTCCGTGGTTCGCTGCGCGTATAGCTCAACTTAGCAGCACTACTTCGTCGCCAAAATATCGCGGATCTCTGTGAGGAGAGCTTCCTGCGGTGGCGGAGGCGTAGCCGCTGCAAGCCGAGTAAAATAGCCCATTGCAGCTTTGGCGATCAAGAACATAACAAACGCAACGATCACAAACGTAATTACGTCGCTGATCAGCTGTCCGTAGCGGAGCAGAGGAGCACCGCCTTTCACTGCGGCGTCGATCTGTTCGGGTGTCGCACCCGCCCCAAGTTTTCCGCTCAGGTCAACAAACTTTGCTTTGAAATCAACGCCACCGGTCACAAGACCGACGATCGGCATCACCATACCCTCGGTAAATGTCGTGACTATCTTGCCAAACGCCGCGCCCATGATAACGCCGATCGCGAGATCTAGCACATTACCGCGTGCAATAAATGCTTTGAAATCATTTAACATATTCTTCTCCAATTTCTAAACGTAATTTCGGAACTTGTCACCAAGTATAAATCGGCAAGGTATATTCGCAAAAGAATGGCCGAAATAAATAGAGACCGGGGTCTGCGATGATACGCAGACCCCGGTCCCGTTAGATCTCAAATTTCCAAATAAGCTATTTAGGAAGTACCGCAAGTGTATCGGTTAACTTCATGGCGATATCGCGGAGCGGGTCTTTGGCGGCGACAAATTTGCCGGAGCTAGCCAGATCTGCCGACTGAGTTGCAAGATCGGTGATCCCCTGAATATTTACAAGGTATTTTTGCAGCAGTGGTTTAG
This sequence comes from Chloracidobacterium sp., assembly GCA_016706275.1. GTDB lineage: Bacteria > Acidobacteriota > Blastocatellia > Pyrinomonadales > Pyrinomonadaceae > OLB17. The sequence continues at coordinate 730,948 of JADJJY010000001.1, forward strand.
TGCGAAACTCCGATTCGAGTGCCGAAAGGCCGTCTCTGAGATTTCGGATGGTTTGGATCGTAAATCTTTTGTTCGATGCGTGTTTGGTCAGGATCGCCTCTGAGACTGTTTTTGTCGCAAAAGCCTTGTCTAACAGCTCTAGAGCATCGGCTTTAGGGCCGTATTCATCGACAAAACGTTTAACATTTTCTAATTGAACATCGACCTTTTCGCGAGCGGCCCGGACATCGAGCGGGGGTATCGTTTTGACGACCGTCGGTTGTTTAGGTTTCTTTTTGGTGGTCTTTCTTTGCGCCGTTGCCGAAATGCTGGTGATCGCGAGGATAAGCATCGCGAAAGCAAATAGTCCAAAATGTCTCATAACGTTCGTTCCTGTTCAATCGGTCATAAAAATTTTATCATAGAGACAATGTCTCAGCGTTATTTAGAGGTTCACAGGCTCGGGCGGGTTGGCTACGCAAATTCGCTCGAGCTGCAAAAAGAGCTTGAGGCAGAGGTGATAGCCCGGCGTGATTCGGACCATTTGCTGCTGCTTGAACACCCGCATACATTCACGCTAGGCCGGCGTTCAAAAAATGACGGCGTGTTGGCGACGGCGGAGTTGCTAAAGGATCTGGGAGTTGAGGTCTTTGAGATAAATCGCGGCGGCAAGGTGACGTATCACGGTCTGGGCCAGATCGTCGGTTATCCTGTGATCTCGCTGTCGCCGGACCGCGAAGACGTGCATCGATACGTTCGCGATATTGAAGAGGTGTTGATCCGCACGCTTGCTGATCTTGGGATCGATGCGTTTCGTATTGAAGGGCTGACGGGCGTCCATACGACCGAGGGGAAGGTCGCGGCGATCGGCGTTCATATCAAGCGTTGGGTGACGACGCACGGGTTCGCGTTAAATGTGAATACCGACCTGAGCTATTACAATTGGATCATCGCCTGCGAAGGCGAACCGGTCACGTCGATCGAACGACTGCTCGGCCGCGAGGTCGATATGGCGGAGGTCGAAGAGCGGTTGATCGAGAACTTTATGAATGTTTTTGAATATGAAAGAGAGGCCGTGACATTTGTGTCGGCTGAGGCGGTTAACGCTTGAGGTAAAGATGATGAAAGCAATTATTTTATTTATCGTTCTGATTTCGGCATTTGTTTTTGCCGGTTGCGGCGGCGGGGCGAGTAACAGCCAAAACGAACAAAACACTGATACAAATAGTGCCAAACCTGCAGCCCAAAATCTCGCGGTCGGTGAGCGGCCCCAAAAGATCAAAGATCTGATGGCCGCTCGCGGCGAACAGGAGACAGCCGAACCGACGATCAAAGTGTTGGAGCCAAAGGCAAACGCGATGCTCACGAGCGCGGTCGTCAAAGTAAAGCTTGAGATAGGCGGCGATCTAAAAGGCTATATGCCCGGGATGAACGCGGAAACGCACACGGGCAATCATATTCACGTCATCCTCGATAATCAGCCTTATGAGGCTTATTACAATCTTGGCAGCGAGTTTGAGCTGCGAAACGTTGTTGACGGCGAGCATACATTGCGCGTTTTTCCGTCAAGGCCTTGGCACGAAAGCTATAAGAACGAGGGTGCGTTTCAGATCGTGAAATTTACCGTCAAAAATGGTGGCGGCGATAAGACAAAGCCTACGACCACGAGCAACGGCAACACGATGGCAAACGCCGCTAACACATCCGCCGACCCGAAACCAACGCCCGAGGGCAAGGATATGCAAAATTCGACCGCCGGGCCGGTGGACGCAACTAAGCCTTTGCTGACCTACAGCCGGCCTAAGGGCGAGTATAAGGGCGACGATACAAAAGCCGTTATGATCGATTTTTGGTTGAGTAATGCAAAACTGAAGGGCGACGGCGGCGATTATCGAGTGAGCTGGTCGGTCGACGGCAGCGAGGCAAAATTTATCGACAAATGGGAACCTATCTGGCTGACCGGTTGGGCAGCAGGAAAACATAAGATAGTTCTAACCCTTGTGGACAAGTACGGCAAGATAGTGGACAACGGCGGATTTAACGCCACGGTTCGCGAGATTACGATCACAAAATAGTAACTGGAGAAACATAAAATTAATGCGACGAGAGACGACATCGTGGTTTAGCCACAATTTGGGAATGGACATGCCGCTGGTGGCTTACGGACATGCGGGGTATCCGCTATTAATGTTCCCGACGGCGGCGGCCGATTATCTGGAGTATGAGCGGTTTTATCTGGTCGATGCGATCAAAGAGTTTATCGAAGCCGGGCAGATCCGTGCCTATTCGATCAACTCGGTCAACAAATACAGCTTGCTCAACCGCGAGTCGCACCCTGGCTGGAAAGTCGAGATGCTGTCGCGTTACGACAAATACATTATGGAAGAGGTCCTGCCCCTTATCCGCACCGAATGCGGCGAAGATGCAAAACCTCTGACGACCGGAGCGAGTCTCGGCGCTCTACTTGCGGCGAATACATATTTCAAACACTCCGATAATTTCCGCGGAACGGTCGCAATGAGCGGCAGTTATGACATTTATAACTATCTGGATAAGGGGTATTACGACGACAATGTCTATTTTAATAACCCCGATATGTACCTGCGAAATCTAAACGACGACTATCATCTACCACGTCTGCAAAAGGCCGATTCGATCGTCGTAGTGACAGGGCAAGGGTCGTTCGAAGCACCGGACCGCAGCCGCGAATTCTCGGGACTGCTCCATTCCAAAGGTATCCCTCATCGTCTTGATCTCTGGGGCCACGACGTCAACCACGACTGGGTCTGGTGGAGGAGAATGTTGCCGTATTATCTTGGTGAGTTTTTGAAATAGTCAGAACCGCACGTGTGAGCGGGCGGCCAGTTCCATAAAAAATAAGACCGCAGCTCAAAATGAGGTTGCGGTCTTTATTCTTAGCTACCCTACTCACGCAGGGCGTCCTGACTTATCCATCTCCTTTTTTCCCTTTACGCTTTTCACCGGCCGGTTTTTCAACAGTCGGTTGCGGACGCGGAGTTGACTGAATGACCGGCGGTCTGACTATCGGCGGCCGATCAGGGGTAGTATCGGTCGGTTTTGTTGTTGTCGTTCCAGAATCGGTTATCGTCGTGCCCGTCGGCGGCGCATTGGGGTCAACTTTTGTGTCAGTCGAGACGATTGCTCCGCTCTTCTTAGCGCTGAGATCCGCTTCCTGCAGAGACTCAAGCTCCTCACGCTTACGCATTTCCATCTCACGTTTTACATCAGAAGGCATCGGCGGAGGATTTGGGAACGATTCGCGCGGCTTGTTTTTCATGAAGGGGATCATGAAAGCATTAAAATACGGCACCGCCCCGTGGCCGCCGGTCATCCCGGCTCCGAGTGATTCTTTACGCAGCGGATTTCCCATCCAGATGCCGGTCACATAAGTCGGCGTATAGCCAAGAAACCACACGTCTGTTTCGTTGTTGACGGTACCCGTCTTTCCGGCCAGCGGATGGCCGCCGGCACTTGCACCTGATGCAGTTCCGCCGCCGGAGACAACACCGCGCATCATTTGGACCATCGTCAATGCAACGTATTCGCTCGTTACTTTTGAGCTTTGATTTTCGTACTGCTCCAGCAAACTGCCATCGCGGTTATAGACCTTGCGGATAAGATGCGGCGTCATACGAATGCCCTTATTCGGAAAGGCTGAATACGCAGCCGTCATCTCCAGCAGCGAAGCCTCACTCGCACCGAGAGCCGATGGCAGACTTGGAGCCATCGGGTTTGTGATGCCAAACCGGCGGACCATCTGAGCACCTGCCTGGATGCCGACCTGTTCGAGCAGGTGGACGGCGGCAATATTGTACGATTTGGCGAGTGCGATCTTCAACGGCACGTTCGGATGGCTCGGGGCACCACCGTAATTGGTCGGCTGCCAGCCGCCGCGTTTTATCGGAGCACCGCTGACGATCATATCCGGCGTCATACCGTCCTCGACCGCAGCTGTATAGATAAAAGGCTTGTATGCCGATCCCGTCTGACGCAATCCTTGAGTCGCGTTGTTAAATTTACTGGTGTGAAAATCGTAGCCGCCGACCATCGCGACGATCTCGCCGGTGTGCGAATTTATGCAAACGATCGACGCCTGAACCTCGGGCACCTGCTTAAGTTCAACGTCCAAAGTTTGCTTTTCCTTGTCAACGCTTTTCACTAGAAACTCAGCCAAAAAGCCCGGTTTTAGCTCATCCTTAGGCCGTTTCCCGCTCCGGCCCATGTTGGCAGGGCGTACGATCGCCTTATAACGGCCAAATCGGACACCAACCTCGTCAGCGTTGTTGTTTGACTTCATGACAAGGCCTTTAATGTATTCGCCCTCGGTGTAATCGTCGCCGTACCAATCGGCGTGCTTGAACGAATTTAGTGCCTTGTCGATCTCCTTTTCGTCCGTCATCGGCACTTCGTTCTCATCGAGCAGGATGTTCTGGTATTCCGACCGCCATTTCCGGCCGGCGTCATAACTCCGAAGCCGCTGGCGTATGGCCTGGGTAGCGAGCTTTTGCGCCTCGATGTTGATGGTCGTGTAGACCTTGAGGCCGCCTTGGGCAACGCGGGTAGTGTATTTTTCTTCGAGATATTTTCGGACATCCTCGACCGGATAATCCCAAGCGGTCGATTTTGGCTGCGATTGATAATAGGCAGTATCGGCGAGCGTGATCGGTTTTGCCTTGGCCGCATCTACGTCGGACTGTGAGTATTTGTCGGGAAAATACTTCGTCATCTGGTCGAGCACGATGTCGCGGCGCATCTTTGCCTTTTCCATGTTGCGGGTCGGCGAATACTCCGGCGACTTAGGAATAGCCGCAAGCAATGCTGCCTCTTCGAGGCTGAGATCTTTAACAGATTTGCCAAAATACGTCCGAGAACCGGCCTCAAACCCGTATGCACCGGCGCCGAGAAATACGTAGTTCATATACATCTCGAGTATCTGGTCTTTTGTATAAAGCCGCTCGATCTGCAGGGCGACGGCCCATTCGTTGACCTTTCGGGTGTAGGTCTGGTCTTTGTAAAGAAAGAGATTTTTGGCAAGCTGCTGGGTGATCGTCGATCCACCCTCGACCTTGCCGGTCGTCAGATTTTTGAAAATAACCCCGACGATGCGGTATGGGTCGATGCCGATGTGGTCGCGAAACCGATAATCCTCGACCGCGATCAGGGCGTCAGTGACTTTGTCCGGTACGTCCTGTATTTTGATCGGGATGCGCTTTTCGAGAGCAAATTCGGCGAGAATTGTTTCGCCGTCGTCGGCGTAGATCGTCGTTACTTGCGGCGGACGATACGTCGCGAGAGCCGAAACCTCGACCGAGTAACGGGAATTATTAAGGTAATACGAGGCCAGCACGCCGGTCAACGCACCGGCGGAAACAGCAAGTAGCAGAGCGATAACAAGCATCGCCAGGGTCGAAAAACCGCTCCTTTTGCTACCGTTTGACACCGCTTCGGCGGTCTTTAATTTCTTTACATCTACAGCCACTTTTCTTACTACCTCCTAGTTCACAAAACGACGCAGCTTAACGCTGACCACAAAACCGATCGCGACGAATGTCGATAAAAGTGCCGACAGTCCGGCGCTCATCAGCGGCAGCGGGACACCGATCACCGGCAGGACTCCGAGAGCCATGCCGACGTTCATAAATATCTGAAATACCATCCCGCATACAATCGACATTATAACAAGCATTCCCGCCCGGTCGGAAGCTTCGCGCGCTCCTGCGATCATGCGCGAGAGCAATATCGCATACGCGAGCAGCAGCGACACGCAGCCTATAAAGCCTGTGTTCTCAGCCGTTACAGCAAAAATAAAGTCCGTCTGCGGTTCGGGTAAAAATTTTAATACGCTTTGAGATGTTTCGGTGTCGCCCTGATTTCCGGCTAGGCCGCCTTTGCCGACGGTGATGGTCGATTGGATCGTGTGATATCCATAACCACGCGGATCGCCGCTGTCCGGGTCTGTGATCGCCAGGATCCGCTCCTGTTGATAGCGCTTGATCTTGCCGGTTTTGACCCCGACCGTCCAGGCGACCGGTATGAGGATAGCTGCCGCAACAACCGTTATGATCACATATCGGATCTTGATCCCCGACAAAAAGAACATTGCCGCGAGTATCGGAAAGTAGGTGATCGCCTGTCCCGCATCCGGCTCTAGTAAGATCAACACTACCGGACCCGCAAAGATCGCACCGCCGATGAGCATTTCCTTTAATCGCAAATTGCCGGATTTTCGTGCTCCAAAATATTTCGCGAGCATGAGCACCGTGGGGATCTTAACAAATTCCGAAGGCTGAAATTGCCCGACGATCGGCAGACGAACCCATGCTTTTTGGCCGTTGACCTGCACGCCAAGCGGCGTCAGCACAAGGAATAGCAAAATGAGCCCACCGACATAAAATATAGGTGCCGAATCGATCAACCGACGATAATCGGTAAAGCAAACGATAATAAAAGCGACGAGGGCGATGAGTATGCCGATGATCTGCTTTGACCAATAGCCTTCGGTAGGTGTGGCATTGTGGATCTGCCAAACACCAAACGACGCGATCGCGATGGCCAGCAAGGCTGTCAGCCAGTCAAAATCCTTAAGATCGCGCTTTTCGATTATTGCTACCATCGGGGGTAAAAACTATCTTTTTGCCACTGTTTCGGGCGGTGCCGCGCCTTTGTCATGGAGCGACATATATGTTTCGTATACGCCCCGTACGGCAGGGGCTGCGTGACTGCCGCCGAAACCGACGTTTTCAATTAAGGCGATTACGGCGATCTCAGGCTTGTATGCAGGGGCAAAACTGACAAACCACGCATGATCTTTTTTATCGCCAACGTCTTTGCCGAGCTCGGCGACTTGGGCCGTACCGGTTTTGCCGGCGATCTCAAAATTAGGGATGCGGATGGCACCCGCGGTTCCGCCGCCGTTCACCACACCCCACATACCTTTGATGACCATATCCCATTGATCAGGGGTTGCTTCGAGGATCTTGGGTTCGGGATGGGCAAAGCCAACGGCCGGACGGGCAGCGAAATAATCGCTTTCGCCCTCAGTGCCGACGGCGGGGATCGCTTTGAATTCTTTTAGAAAATGCGGCGTGTACATCTTGCCCCGCATACCGATACTTGCGACCGCACGGAGCATCGAGATCGGCGTTACTACAACGGTATCCTGGCCGATTCCTGAATAAACGGTGCGGATATCACTCCATTTGCCCTCATTTTTTACGATATAGGGCATCCACGATTTTGGTGTTTGCGGGACCTTTTCGTTGGGCAGATCGATGCCGGAGCGTTTGTCGTAGCCAAAATCCTCGACCATCTTTATCACTCCGTCGATACCCATTTTTAGCGCGAGGCGATAATAATAGCCGTCGCAAGACTTTGTAATAGCGTAACTTAGCGGAGGCGAGCCGTGGCTGCCCATACAACGGGTAAATTTATTACCGATGGTAATGCCGCCGCCGCAGGCGAGGTTTGAATGTGCGACGGTGATCGCCCCTTGCTGCAGGCCGGCGACAGATTCGGGAAGTTTCCAGGTCGATCCCGGCGGATAACGGCCCTGGATGGCACGGTTGTAAAGCGGGCGTTTTTCGTCCTGCCAGTAAGCCGCGATAGCCTGACGGCCCTCGGGTGTCGAGCTGCCTTTTACAAAGATATTCGGGTCAAATGACGGAGCCGATGCCATCGCAAGCATCTCGCCATTGTTCGGGTCCATTGCGATGATAGTCCCGCGTTTGGTCGCTGACTCTGCCAGCTGCTTTTCAGCACGGTTCTGAATATCAAGATCGATGGTCGAAACGAGGTCCTGTCCCGCCTGAGGTTTTACGATCTCAAGCTCGCTTTGGACGCGGCCTTTGCTGTCGACGAGCACCTTGCGATAGCCCGGCCGGCCACGCAAGTATTCGTCATAATACTGTTCGAGCCCGCCTTTGCCGATGATATCTCCGGGGCGAAAGCCTTTGTCCTGAAACTCGGGTTCCTTGAGCTGATTTGGACTGATCTCACCGACATAGCCGAGCACGTGCGCAAGCGTGGTACCAAGCGGGTAAAAACGTTGCGGCTGCAGCTCGACGCGGAGCTCGGGAAACTCGAGCGAGTGTGCCTCGACCCAGGTGATATCTTCGATACCGACATTTTCTTTGAGAACCATCGTCTCAAATTCGTTTTGTTTTTTGATCAGGCTGAGACGCTCGACGACGAACTGGCGATCCATCTTTAGTCCGTTCGAATAGGTCTCGACGCGGTCAGTTACATTGACCGACTTGAGCGGTTCGTTGGATAGAACGACGTTGTAGGTCGGCCTCGAATCGACGAGCAGCTTGCCGTTGCGGTCAAAAATTGCTCCTCGTGGTGCCGGGATCGGGATAAAGCGGACGCGTTGATTTTCGGCCCGTTCGCTAAAATATTCACCGCGAACGACCTGTAAATAATACAGCCGTATTCCTAACAGCGTAAGCAAGATAAAGGCGAGCACCTGGATCGTGCCAACCCTTAACCCGAGTTTTTGAACGTGATCACCTATTTTCATCTTTCGTTAAACGTCAATCATTTGCCTAATCTGATGGGGTTTCGCCGCCGAGTTTGGCGTCTCGGTGCAAAAACATCGCGTTTTTTACGCCGCGTTCGGTCACCCGACAGCGTTTGCAGCAGCAGGTAAACAAGCGTTCCGGCGATGGTCGTGCCGATCAGCGAATAGGCGGCCGTCACGAGCACATCATTCCCCGGCGGCTGGCCGAACAGCCTATGCAGGCCGTAATAGATCATATCGTCAAGCAAACATGCACCAGCTATGACGGGGATTCGGAGGATCAGGTTGTCCATATAGACGCGCCGAGTGATCTCGCAAACGATGTATGCCACGACCGTTTTTGAAAAGCCGTTGGCACCGAGCAAACCTCCGCTCAAGGCGTCGATGGAGATACCAGCAATGGAGCCAAAAAGCAGTGCGCGGATCGAGTTACGCTGGAGCGCGGCATAGACGACGATGATCAGCGGAAAATCAATATATGCAAACGGTTCCCATACATTTCGAAGCGTCCATTGCAGGATGATCGCGATTATCAAGCTGATTGTTAATTTGACGCCTTCCACTTGTTTATAGTTCCGAGTTCAAAGTTCCGAGTTCCGAGTTTAAGATTTTCTCTTTACTATGTAAATTTTTTTCCTTTAAGATCGGACTGTCTAAGATAGTTCATAAAACCGCCGATCATGCGTCCGGTTTGGTCAAAGTGATCGTATGTACATTGAAAGTCTTCGGCGGTAATAAAATCCTGGTCGAGTGCAACGTATAGTTGTGACCTTGCTTCTCCGCATGATGCTTTTGCAATGCTCAAAAAATTTATGAACTCCCGATTACCGTCACGTTCAAAGCCCTCTGCGATATTCGACATTACTGAAACCGATGACCGTCGAATTTGATCCTTTAGCCCAAAGTCACGAGTGAAATCACCTGAGGAAGAAAGCTGATATATCTTCTTCGTAACTTCTCTTGCACGTTTCCACGCTTCTATATCTTCAAATCTCTCAATACTTGGCATATTTGTGTTCCCTCCAAATATATTTAGTTTATTAGACCTCGCAAAACTCGGAACTCGGAACTTATCTCTTCACGTCCCTAGTAGCGTTTGGCAGTTTCTGCTCATACTGTTCACGGGTGGCAGCTTCGTAAAGCAAAATGCCGACCTCTTGCATCGAATTGAGCTTTGCCGCCGGTTGGATAAGTATCACGTGCGGCGTCGTTGCCGAACCGCTTACGACGCTCACGATCTCGCCGACCTTGAGCCCCGCCGGATAGATGCCGTCTTGGCCGGTCGTAAATACCGCTTGTCCGACCTGAACGGCAACTGTGCCTGCGACATAACGCATTTCGAGCAGATCGCCCTTACTGGTGCCGCTGACGACGCCAAGGGCGTTAGATTCGCCTACCTGGCCGATCACAGCCCCCAGGCCGGATTTGTTTCGCGTGACGAGATCGACCTGACAGGTCAGAGGGCCGACCGCCGTGACGCGGCCGACTAGCCCACCGTCGGTCACGACCGGCATATTTAGCTGGACGCCGTCGAGGCTGCCGCGATTGACGATCGACGAATCGAACCACACGGACGGGTCGCGTCCGATGATGCGTGCCGTCAGGACCTTGTATTTGCTCGTTTCTTTTAGCTGGAGAAATGCTTTTAGACGCGTGTTCTCGGCGGCAAGCTCTTCTTTCTGCTTGAGCTCGACCTCAAGTTCCTGTACACGTTGCTTTAGAACATCGTTGTCCGTCTGGGCCGAACGCAGGTTTGAGATCGAAACGAAATAATTAGCGACCGCTGAGGTGACCGAGGTGACGGGCGATTGAACAAAGTCGGCGATCGTCTGCGTCCACGAGCGTACGACACGTTGGCCCGACGTTATCTCTTTGGCGTCAAACGCCATCAGGACAAAATTGACGATAAGGAGCGCGATCATCAGCCAGGGTGCCAGCCGCCAAACATCTTTTTGACTACGCTCAACCATCGCTTTGAGTTTGTTGAGTTTGTTGAGTTTATAGAGTTCGTTGTGATCTTAACCTCAACAAACTCCATAGACTCAAAAAACTCAATGAACTAACTCCCTGTCATTAATGAATTATCCCACCTGACGCGTTTTAGCAGCTCAAAATCTGAGAGCATCTTGCCGGTGCCGAGCACGACCGATGAGAGCGGGTCGTCGGCGATGACGACCGGCAAACCGGTTTCTATCATCAGGCGTTTGTCCAGATTTTTGAGCAGTGCTCCGCCGCCCGTGAGGACGATACCGCGTTCGACTATATCAGCCGACAGTTCAGGCGGCGTACGTTCGAGAGCGACGCGGATGGCGTTGATGATCGATGAGATCGAATCTGAGAGTGCCTCGCGGATCTCTTCGTCGGTCATCGTGATGGTCTTGGGGATGCCCTCGATCAGGTTGCGTCCGCGGACGTCCATTGAGAGCGGCTCTTCGAGCGGAAATGCGCTGCCCAGTGCGATCTTGATCGCCTCGGCGGTGCGTTCGCCGATGAGCAGGTTATATTTTCGTTTGATGTACTGTGTGATCGACTCGTCCATCTCGTTACCGGCGACACGCACAGCACGTGAATAAACGATACCCGACAGCGAGATGACGGCGATGTCTGTCGTTCCGCCGCCGATATCGACGACCATGTTGCCGTGCGGCTCGGTAATGGGCAATCCGGCACCGATCGCGGCAGCCATCGCTTCTTCGACCAGATAGACCTCAGATGCTTTTGCACGATAGGCACTGTCCTCGACAGCTCGGCGTTCGACCTGTGTGATCTCTGACGGGATGCCGATGACGACACGCGGGCGGACCCACGATTTGCCGTTGTGAGCCTTGCGGATAAAATGCTGGAGCATCTTTTCCGTGACCTCAAAATTGGCGATAACGCCGTCCTTCATCGGGCGGATGGCGACGATGTTGCCCGGAGTGCGGCCAAGCATCTCTTTTGCGTCACGTCCGACGGCCTCGACCTGGTTCGTGACCTTGTTGATCGCGACGATCGATGGCTCAGAGACCACAATGCCGCGTCCCTTGGCATAGACGAGCGTATTTGCGGTGCCAAGATCGATCGCAAGATCGCTGGAAAATAAACTAAATAAAGACTTAAATGCCATTTCAATTAACTAACAGTCCTAGATTCTGGTTTTAGAGATCGTGTTGAACGGGGATGGTTTCCGCACCCGGAATCGTCCGGTGAGGAGTAAAAACGTGAGCACCGTCGCCCAAAATGTCTAACCACTTAGCATACACTTATTTATTAGCATTTTTCTAGTTTAATTACAGTATTTATTTTGCAAAATGACGAATTATTTTTAATAAAAATAACTAGTGGCCACAATAACAAAAAAGGGCGGTCAAACGACCACCCTTTTTGATTATCCTAACCGATAGATTGAAACTATTCGGGGACGAAATTAAGCTCCGCAATGTTGTCAGTTACCTGAATGACCTGCGGTTGGAAATTAAATCGTCGTGACATAACATTGACGATATAGGTCTGGCCGGGCTCAAGATCATCGAAAATATAGCGTCCACCCTTTCCGGTCATGACGTTTCTCGTACTGCCATTTTGATCGGTCAACGTTACTCTTGCTCCCACCAACCCACGGCCATCAGCCGAGGTCAAAACCCGACCCGAAATACCAACGCCCGCTGCGGTCGGACCCGTCAGAGTTAGCGTTGCGGCCGAGACACTGCCGGTATCGCCGACCCCGCCATCGGTCATACGTAGGATCCAATCTCCGTTCGAAGTAGGTATCCCGGCAAATGCTGCTGTAAGGTTTGTGACCGGGGCAGGATTAACCTGTCCAGCTCCACCAGCAGCGGTCGTGCGGTAGTCGCCAGGACTATTAGTTGTCCAAATATTCGCTCCAGCCGCCGAGTCCTTAAAATTAAAAGGTCCTCCAAATGTAAGGCCACTTCCGCAGCCATTTAATGTTGTAGAGCCTATATACCTGTAAAGAATAAATGAGGTTCCATTTGGGGCTATTAACCTTGCGGTCAAATCCCCCCGCCAAGTATGAGCCGGTGCCAGGGTCATACTAACCTCAACGAGACTCGGGGCTGAAGAAATCCCTGACACGGTGAATGTTACATCCTTAGCCGTCCCATCAGCGCCGCAAGTGGTGACACCGGTACCGTCTGGTATAGCACCGAGCGTCGGCGCATTAGCTGGAAAGGTCGCCGCACCGACCGAAGCGGCCAACGATAAACTGACCATTACACCAATTAACAAAGAAGCAAAAACTTTTAGAAAAGTTGCTGCAAAACGCTTTACACCCAATTTCATGTCCCAATCCTCCTGATTGTCTTTACGATCCATACGATGGATATTCCATCGCGATAAAGTTACTAGTTGTACAGATTATAGGGCTTTTTTAAGTTGTGTCAAATTTTTGGCTATTTGATCGGTCTAAAGAAACTAACCTAGCCAACCGGGGTCTGGACGAGATAGATAGGCTTCTATGACGAGTTTTCTTTGTGCAGAAAAAACAGGAGAGCCATCATTTTCATGAATAGGCCCTCCTGTGTAAATTTGAAATGTTCGACTTTTGACCCTTTATTCTGGGACGAAATTAAGCTCCGCAATGTTGTCAGTTACCTGAATGACCTGCGGCTGGAAATTGAATCGTCGTGACGAGACCGAGACGATATAGGTCTGGCCGGGCTCGAGATCATCAAAGGTATATCGTCCGCCCTTGACCGTGATCGTGCTCCGGACGACTCCCGCCTGATCCGTTAGGGTCACTCTTGCTCCCACGAGTCCGCGACCGTCTGACGAGGTCAAAACACGACCATTAACGCCAACGCCGGCAGCTGTTGCAGGGGCGGGCTGGATACAGGTTTGGCCCGTGACACAAGTAACATTAAGCGTGTAAGTATCGCTTGGCCCCGGAGGTGTTCCACCGGTCGAATAACCGTCAACAACAATGTGATAAGTACCCGCCGGCATGGTTGTGATCTGAACCGATTCCGCAGCACCCGCGACTCCACTGTCATCTATGACGATCCCGTCGGCGAGCGAACTGCTGCAAACGTTGGTATAGACCATGACTGCCATGTCCTGCGCCGTAGGATCCATATTCACCAGTATATTTGCATTGCCGGTATTAAATGTGATTTTGTACGCTGAATCCGGACCGGTGCCAGTGCCGGTATATACCGCACCAGTAGGAAGCGAGCCCGCGCTCCCCCCACCCGTCTCTGTGCACGTCGGGCACCCGGTAAGGGTGGGGAATGTGGTATCAGGTGGCAGATCATAGTTATCTGTTAATCCCACCGTGGTTCCCGCAGCGTCGGTATACGGCAAGGCGGCAATAGTCGTCGCCGGGGCCCCGCATGTGTCCCCGCCAGCAAACATCCTAAGCAAGGATTTTTGCTTCGCACGCTTGGGATCGATCAGATACTGACGAGAAAGGTCGCTATGAACGAGCTTGTTAAAGGTTTTGGCCTTAACGGCCTCCATGTAATTGACGACCTTTTTATTACCGGCAAAGAGATCTTTGTTTTTCAGAACAATTGCCTTTGCACGGTACATATCGTTGCCAAGAACAAAGCAAACAGCTATTACCAGACAAGCTAGGACTAATTGATACCTGCGTAAGTTACGACTAATACCCGAACCTTTCATTATTTTTCTCCTCAACTGATTTAATGACAAAATGTTATCGAAACTCGTTTGTTCAAAAACTAGATATGGTCGATATTCGACTAAATAATTAATAAAGAAATTGCTCTGTGGATTGTAAGCCATTTTTATTCAAAATACAAGGTCATTTTAGTGGCGTTACTGTATGGCAGGTTTGAGGGAAATTGCCGAACAAAAAAGGAAAACTGCCCCCGGAGGGCCTCAGTTTTTCGAGGGACTACACGCCAATTATGCCAAAGTCGGTTGAAGGAAAAGCCTTTGCAAGTTCTTTTATTCGGTCACGTTGGGTTTCGGACAATACGGCCTTACCCCTGCCAACTATCCCTTTATTGAAACGATTGGTATCTTTTTTCTCTTCGTTTTCGGCGATCTTTTGCTCGATAAATTCGTTCGGGGCACTGATACCGTAAAACGATAAAATATCTGCAACGGCACCGCTTTTATCGCTAACCATTTGCTCGAATGTTACCCATTTCATTTCGAGCCTATGGTCTTTTTCGGCCTGCTGCCATGAGGCAACGAATTGAAAATACCAGGGCAGGGCATATTGGATCAAAATATCGATCTTTTCATCATCGGAAAACGAATTGAAATCTTCCTTGTCAAAAAATGTGCTGAAAGCAAATCCCTTTGAATAAAAGTCGAGCAGACTTGCAGTTGTATCAAATATATTCCGCACCAAAACTGTTGGGCGAACGCCAAACGCTTGCATCATTTGCATATTCGCCTCCGATGCCCGTGCGTGCTGCTGAGTGACAGTATTCACGTTGCCAAATTTAACAAAGTGGGGTAGATCGAGCTCCTGTTCGTTTTGCAAACTGGCATAGACCGAGAACATATCCCTAAAGCCGGTCACGCCAACCAATACATTCTTTAAAAAGGTCGAACCGCTTTTAGGTGCACAAGTGATGAATATGTGTCGTCCGAGATCTTTTCGTTGTAACGCGTCGTGTAATCGCTAAGGATCGCAGGTGATTTTAACCAGGCACGTGCATTAATAAGGTCGATGTAATAAGAGGGACAAGGCTCGATAGACATAGCCTTACGGATCAAGAATAGAGCCACTTCGTGCTGGCGTGCGTTGTACAGATCGAGTGAGATATTTCTAAAAATATCGGCAAACTTACCCCGAAACTCGGCGTCTTGTGCCATCTCACTAGAAAGTGCAAGTGCAGTTACCTCTGGCAAATACCGGTTAACGGAAAGATGCTCACCCGCCGTCAGCAATTGGCTGATCCGCATTCGATATGCCGTCAGTAGATTGTGTTTGATAATGTCCTGAACGGGAGAGCCTGCGGGTGCTTTCTCGATCGCGAGCTTAAAAGCCAATATGGCCGGATCAGCCTGGAATTTCTCAAGAAACCCCAGGCCGCGGTCCACATCTGCTTTGATCTGAAGGGCCTTTTCCTGCTCATCGGTATCGACCTGTAGTTCAAATGCTTGAGGTGTTGCCATGGTAATCGATAATAAAGAAAAAATGCTATTTCGTAAGACTTGGGCTGCTGGGATCGGCTAAATCGGGTTCGGCATCTGGCAATAAATAGGGCTTGGTTGCCGATCCTGACACATCTTCATCGAGAGTAGCACTAAGCACATCACTTATAAGTTTTGCCGGGATGATCTCAAGCTCTTTTCGGACGTCTTCGGGGATATCCTCTGTGTCGCCTAAGTTGCGGTCAGGCAGCACTATGCGGCGGATGCCGGCACGGTGGGCGGCGAGGATCTTTTCTTTGACGCCGCCGACGGGGAACACGAGTCCTGACAGCGTGATCTCGCCGGTCATTGCCGTATCAAAACGCACCTTGCGTCCGGTATAGAGCGATGCCATTGCCGAAGCCATCGTTACGCCTGCCGAGGGGCCGTCTTTTGGTATCGAGCCTGCCGGGACATGGACATGGATGCCGTTGTTTTTGATCATCTCGGGGTCGATGCCAAATTCGGCAGCGTGCGACCACAGATAACTGCGGGCAGCCTGGGCCGATTCTTTCATTACCTCGCCAAGCTGTCCTGTCAGCGTCAAGCCGCTGCCGCCGGGTAGTAGCGTTGCCTCGATAAACAGCACTTCACCGCCCATCTCTGTCCACGCCATGCCTGTCGCGACACCCGGCGGCAGATCTTTGCGGGCTTCTTCGGGAAACACTTTAGCAGCCCCGAGATAGCCCTTTATCTCGTCGGCGGAGATCGTTACCTTGTCGGTCAAGCCTTCGGCGACCTTTAGGGCAACTTTTCGAGCGAGATTGCCGACAGTCCTCTCAAGTTGGCGGACACCCGCCTCGCGCGTGTAACTCATCGTCAGCAGATTTATCGCGTCGTCGGTGATCGTCAGCTGATCTTCGGACAAGCCGTTTTCCTTGATCTGACGCGGTATCAGATATTGTTTTGCGATATTTAGCTTTTCGCGGTCGCTGTAACCCGCAAGCTGGATTATCTCCATGCGGTCGCGTAGTGGCATCGGGATCGGGGCTAGCTGATTTGCCGTCGCGATAAAGAAAACCTTTGACAGGTCGAACGGCAGGTCGATGTAATTATCACGAAATGTATTGTTTTGAGCTGGATCTAAGATCTCCAACAAAGCAGACGCCGGATCGCCGCGAAAATCGTTTCCGAGCTTGTCGATCTCGTCGAGCATCAGCACCGGATTATTGACGGCGACACGCCGCAGCGATTGAATGATGCGTCCGGGCATTGCCCCGACGTAAGTTCGCCGGTGGCCTCGAAGCTCGGCTTCGTCACGCATCCCGCCCAGGCTCAATCGGTCAAACTCACGCCCCAACGCTCTCGCGATCGAACGCCCAAGCGACGTTTTACCCACGCCCGGAGGGCCCACGAACAGGATGATAGGGCTTTTTGAATCGGGCCGCAGTTTGACGACGGCAAGCGATTCTAAAATGCGTTCTTTAATATCCTCGAGGCCGTAATGATCTTCGTCGAGAACCTTTCGGGCTTCGTTGAGATCGAGCTTTTCCTCGCTCGCCTTTCGCCAAGGCAGCTCGAGGATGTATTCGAGATAGGTGCGGATGACGTGATAATCAGGTGCGGCTTGGGGCAGAGCCTCCATCCGCTTGAGTTCGCGGGTCGCCTCTTTGCGGACATCGTCCGGCAGATCGGCTTTTTCGAGCCGCTCACGCAGTTGGTCTGCCTCGGCTTTTTCACCGCCCTCGTCATCACCGAGCTCTTTCTGGATCGCCTTCATCTGCTGCCGCAGGACGTAATCGCGCTGCGATTTGTCCATCTCGTGCTGAGCCTCGTTCGCGATCTTTGAACGGATCTGCATGATCTCAAGCTCACGTGCGAGCGCAGCGTGCGTTAGCGTCAACAGGCCGTCAACAGTACTAGATTCGAGCATTTTCTGCTCGGTCTCGACGCCTAGGTCGAGGACGGAAGCGAGAAAATAAGATAGCTGAACAGGGTCTTCTTGAGAGGTGACGGCGACGCGGATCTCAGGCGGTACCTGTGGCAACAATGCTAGAGCCTCTTGGATCATTCCGTGAATATTTCGTTTTAACGCCTCGGTCTCTTCTTCGTCAACGCGGCGAAGCTCGGGCAGCACTTGTATTTTGGCTTTAAGATACGGCTGTTCGCCGGTCCATTCGATCACCTCAAAACGGTCGATGCCCTGCACGATGAGCTGCATGATACCCTCATTCCGCATCATCCGTTTTATGTTGACAATGGTGCCTATGCGGTAGAGATCGTCGGGTTTGGCGTCGTCGCCGGTGACGTTTTCGGTCTTGGTCGTGACACAAGCGATCAGCTTTTCCTCGGTCGCCAGTGATGACTCGACCGCACGCGTCGAACGCTCACGCCCGACTGCCAGCGGCACGACCGTCTCAGGAAACAGCGTCGTATTCTGCAGCGGCAGCACCGCGATCTCAAGCTCCCGCGGCAGCTTGATGTCCTGTGTTTTGAATTGTTCGTCGACTATTTCGTCAGCCATAAATATTTCTTGGAGCAGTCATCTACTTAGCCTTGCTCAGGGTTATAATCAGCAGCCCGTTCTCGAAAATATGCTCGACCTTTGCTCCGTCTATCGAGGCAGGAAACTTTAGCGTTTTTTCAAAATTGCTGTAGCTGATCTCCATCTGCTGGAACGACACGCCTTCGCCGCACGAGCGGTCCTTGCGGCATCCTGCGATAGACAGCACGTTGCCCTGTATGTCGATCTCGATGTCCTCGGGTGAGACGCCCGCAAGCTCGACCTTTACCACCCAGCCGTCCGGCGTTTGATAGACGTCCGCCGCCGGATACCAAAGCTGGCCGGAGCGGACATTTTTGGATGTCCCGACAAATTGAAAAAAACGATTGGTCGATTTAGCCATTATTTGCTGAATTTTATCGTTTGTAGACTAAAGTCAACGATCACGTCCTGCTTTGGGTCATACAACGTAATTACAAAAAACAAAGCGACATTTTTGCGAACGGCCGCTATATAACGTTGGCGAAACTTGCGGTTGTTCTGAAGCCCTTCAACCTCAAATGCCACAAATTTTACACCGCCAAATGTGAGCCGATAGATATCTTTTGCAAGCGTTAAATTAGGCGACGAAAGCACGAGCTTTTTGTTGGCGTCGATATACGCGTCGACGGTGGTTGTCTTAACAAGACGCTCGATGCCGCTTGAGAATAGTGCCGATTTTTCCTGTCCGGCAAGTGATGGCGGTGTGGCCTGAAATAGAACCTGCGTATTCGCCGCCGAGCTTTGCAGAGTGTTATCCGCAGTCTTAACGGCTGTTTCACGATTCTTAGCGACGACCGCTTTGTTTTGATCCGTTGTGAAAAAATTCCACCCGCCGGGGGCGAGGATCGTAAAACCTAGCTGGCTGTTGGTATAGAGCTTGCCGTCAAAACTACCGCTCGCGGCGATCGCCTCAGCGGAGGGAAGTTGAGCCTGAACGACCGCCGAACTTGTAAGCAGCACGGCGGTCATCAGAACTAAGATCGAAATGATTCGACGGACAAACATCAGCTAATTCTTTCCCCAAAATGCGGCTCCGCTTGAGATCTCTTCGAGAGTTTCGGCGATCTCTTTTTCGTCTTCCATTTCGAGAGCCACATCGGCCATCGCGATGATACCGGCGAGCGAACCGTCTGCGTTGACGACCGGAATACGGCGTACCTGTTTGTCGCCCATCAGACGGATCGCTTCGAAAACAAAATCGTCCGGTGCGACGGAGAAAAGTTCAGTCGTCATCACTTCGCCGATCGCGGTGTCAGAGCTCTTGCCGTCCGCCACGCCGCGAACAACAATATCGCGGTCGGTGACGATGCCGATCAATTTGCCGTCGTTTACAACCGGAACGGCGCCCATATCGCCGTCGCGCATCATCGATGCCACATCTCGAAGCGACATCTCACGCGTCGCCGTGCGGACGTTTTTGGTCATTATCTCACTCGCGCGTAAACGTGAAATGGCAGATGTCTCGGCCTCGGTCATTTTCTTAACTCCTTTTAGCTATTTTGTTCGACAGGCGTGAATAAAGCAAGAAAGAAAATTGTCCACAGATCACGCTGATGAGAACCGATAAGAAAAAAACTCTTATCGGTTTTATCTGTGCTATCGGTGGCTAATTTTTCTTTTCCGTCATCTCGATCATCCGTCCGAGGGCGACGCCGGCGTAGTGTTTGGTTTCGTCGTCGACGATGATCTCGTTGACGACGTTGCCGTCGAGGAGGTTTTCCATCACCCAGGCGAGGTTTTGCGGGGCGATTCGGTACATCGTCGCACACATGCAGAGGTCGGGGGCCAGCAGGCGGATCTCTTTGTCGGGAAAGCGTGTTTGCAGACGGTTAACTAGATTGACCTCGGTTCCGATAGCCCATTTTGATCCGGCGGGCGAATTTTCTACCGTCTTAATGATGAACGATGTCGAACCGTCGAGGTCGCTGAGTTCAACAACCTCACGCGGACATTCCGGGTGAACCAAAATTTGCATTCCCGGATGATCTTTTCGGATCTGTTCGACATGCCAAGGCTTAAAGCGTCCGTGCACAGAGCAATGGCCACGCCACAATATCAGTTTTGCTGCGTGAAGCTGTTCCTCGGTATTCCCGCCAAGCTCTTCGTGCGGATTCCACAAAACCATTTGATCTAACGGAATGCCAAATTTGGCTCCGGTGTTGCGGCCAAGATGCTGGTCGGGAAAGAAAAACATCTTGTCGTAATTTTTGAGATAGGTATTGAACAGCGGTATGGCGTTTGACGAAGTGCAGACGACGCCCTCGTTGCGGCCGCAAAACGCCTTGATTGCGGCGGACGAATTCATGTATGTGATCGGCGCGACGCGTGTTTCTAGAACGCCGATCTCGCGCAACTGCTCCCACGCATCTTCGACCTGATCGATCGTCGCCATGTCGGCCATCGAGCAACCGGCTCCGAGATCGGGAAGTATGACATGCTGAAAATCTTTGCCGACAATATCGGCCGACTCGGCCATGAAATGAACGCCGCAAAAAACGATAAACTCCGCCTCAGTCTGCGAAGCCATTACCGAAAGCTGGTAACTGTCGCCCGTCAGATCGGCATGTTTGATGACGTCGTCGCGTTGATAATGATGCCCGAGTATGACGACGCGGCCACCAAGTTCGCGGCGGGCCGACTCGATCCGCTCGGCGATCTCGGCGTCGGGCATTACGAGATAATCTTCGATGACACGAGTTTGTTCGAGAACTGCTGACATACTCGAATGATTGCAATTTTGAGAGTTGTTTCGCAAGCCGCGAGACTGATCGGACTAACCTTTTCGGATTCGCGATGAAAGAGGAAATGGGAGATCGCCTTTAGCAAAATTACTTAACCCCAAGGATCTTCTCGATAACGAGAATGATCCCGTAGGATAAAGCCGCGATCAGTGCGGCCATCGGGATGGTCAGTACCCAAGCCCAGACGATGCGGCCCGCGACGCCCCATTTAACCGCAGAAAATCGTTTTGCCGAGCCGACGCCGACAATCGAGCCCGTGATCGTATGCGTCGTTGAAACCGGAATTCCGGCCGCGGTTGCACCAAACAAAGTCAGAGCTCCGGCTGTCTCCGCACAAAATCCACCCACGGGCTGGAGTTTCACGATCTTGGTTCCCATCGTCTTTACAATGCGCCACCCTCCGGAAAGAGTGCCTAATCCGATTGCCGCGTGAGCAGCTAGCACGACCCACAATGGTATTTCGGGGAGCTTGCCCGCCGCAGTCATCTGCAAATAGCCACCCGAGACAAGCACGATCGTAATGATGCCCATTGTCTTTTGAGCGTCATTGCCGCCATGCCCGAGCGAATACGCAGCCGCCGAAAACAGCTGCCCCACGCGAAAGCCGCGGTCGACCTTATGCAGTGAAAACCGGTGAAAGATCCAATAGACCGACACCATCATGATGAAGCCCAGCGTCATCCCGATCAGTGGTGATAATACGATGAAACTGAGCGTTTTGATCCAACCCTCGGCTTTCAGCACCGTTTCGACACTATTGAACCCGAAGAAATAAATGTATGACGAGATTGCTCCGCCGGCGTATGCACCTACCAGAGCGTGCGAACTGGATGTAGGCAATCCGAGCCACCATGTGATCAGATTCCAGATCGTCGCCCCGAGGACGGCCGCGAGCAACACGTACAATTGGTCCCCCTGAGGAATGACCGCAATGTTGACCATGTCGCCGCCAATGGTCTTTGCAACTGCAGTGCCGAATACAAGGAAGGCGACAAAGTTAAAAAATGCGGCCCATGCCACCGCGACTCCGGGTGAGAGGACGCGTGTTGCAACTACTGTCGCTATCGAATTAGCTGCATCATGAAATCCGTTCACATAGTCGAATATCAAAGCGACCGCAATGATCAGTACAACTAATCCAAAGGAAACTGTTTGTGCATCCATATTTACGCCTTAGTTGTGCTTTAGAACGATGCTTTCGATGATGTTGCCGACACTCTCGCAGCGGTCGGTTCCGTGCTCAAGGATCTCGTAAAGCTCTTTCCATTTGATGATCTTTACGGCATCTGAGTTTTTGAATAGAGCGGCCATCGCACGGAAATAGACCTCATCGGCATCGTTTTCTAGCCGCTGAATATCAAGCAAGTTCTGCTCCATACCTTTAGCCGTTTTGAGGTGTGAAACTGCTCCGTGGATCTCGGCGGCCTGCTTTTCAAGTACAACGGCAAGCTCGACTGCAAAAGGGTCTGACTCGTGAATGTCGTACATAACAACAACCCGAGCGGCAGCATCGATATAATCGCAAACGTCGTCCAGTGCGACCGAAAGCGTGTAGATATCCTCGCGGTCAAAGGGAGTGATAAACGATTTGTTGAGCTTGGTGGTAATGCTGTGAGTGATCTCGTCGCACTCGTGTTCGACGCTCTTGATCTTTTTTGACAAGGTGTCAAAATTCTCATCCGAACCCTGCAAAAGCTCGACGAGCAAAGCCGCCGCCTCTTGTATCTTTACGGTCATTTTCGAAAATAACGCAAAATAGTGATCTTCTTTCGGCAAAAAGCTAAAAGCCATGTTCTTTTCTCTCCGGTACCAAGTTTTGAATTGAGAACCTAAATATATGCGAACCAAAAAATTATGTCTAATTGCCCTGGCTGTGTTTGATAAATACCGCCTCGGTCAGATAGACGTTTAGTTCGCAAATATCTTTTACATAATCGCCGATACGCTCGATATGCTTTGCTACAAATAGCAGCCGTGCGGCACCATTTGCCGCCGCCGGATTTCTGACGAGCGTTTCGATCAGGCCGTCAAAGACGCGGCCGTAGCTTTTGTCGAGCGTCAGGTCGCGGGCGATTATCTCCCTCGACGCCGCAGCGTCCTCCGACGTAAAAGCGTTCAAAGCCTCCCGCAGCATCTCGGCGGCGATGTCCGCCATCATCGAAAAATCAACATAGCTGTCGATCTGCGGCTCGTTATTAAGAATGATCGCAGCCTCGGCAATGCTTGTCGCGTGATCGGCGATGCGTTCGAGTATCGGCGTGATCTTTGCGACCGAGACGACCAGGCGAAGGTCATGCTCGGCCGGTTGATGCGACGCGAGTATCTCGATACTGAGTTGATCGATCTCTAGCTCCATCTGATCGATCTGTTCGTCAGCCTCACAAACACTCCGGGCCAGATCACTGTCGCGCTCGGTCAACGATCTCATCGCACGATGCACCGCGTCCTCAGTCTTGCCGCCGAGCAGTAAGACGCGGTCGCGTAATAATTCCAGTTGTGCGTCGATCTCGCGATGTTCCATAGAATCGCGGGCCCCGTGACCCGTAACCATAGGCATCTGCTCAAAACCGTTCGTCTGCAAAGTTTCGCTCATAGTTTACGAACGAGAATTATAGTCGAGAGCACATATCCTATGGGTTACATAATACTTAACTTTTTTTACCGGGGTTTTCTGAGAACGTGTCGTGTAACACTTTAGTAACATTTTGATAACTTTTCCCGCACGGCTTTTTGGGCAAACGCGCATTCGAACGCCCGTCATCCAAACACCGGCAATTTAGCTTAGTTGGCGTTCGCGGGTATTTAACATTAGAATTGCCAAAACACCTGAAAGTTTCGGAGGGAAGATATGAACAAGCATAGTTTTGGAAAGCGGATAGTGTCGGCGGCAATGATCGCCGCGTTGTGGACCCTGCCGATCGCAATGATCGCTCAGACGCGTATCATCGCGCCAAAGAATAAATACAAGGTTCAGGACGACATCAAGCTCGGTAGCGACGCCTCTCGCGAGATCGAGAAGCAGTTTCCGCTAATAAACGATGCTGACGCTACGGCGTATATCGAGCGTGTCGGCCGCCGTCTGGTCGCCGCGATCCCGCCGCAGTTCAATCAACCCGCGTTCAATTACCGTTTCAAATGGGTCAACGCGAGCGATATCAATGCCTTTGCACTACCAGGCGGCCCGATGTACGTCAATCGCGGCATGATCGAAAATGCTAAGAACGAAGGCGAGATGGCCGGCGTCATGGCCCACGAGATCAGCCACGTCGCGCTCCGCCACGCGACCGCGCAGCAGACGCAGATGGGCAGTGCAAAAAATACGCTCGGTATGCTCGGTATGATAATCGGCGGTGCGATCCTTGGCGGCGAGGCCGGTGCCCAATTGGGCATGCTCGGAGCCGCGGCCTGGATGACGAAATACAGCCGTGCTTACGAGTCTCAGTCCGACACACTCGGGGCGCAGATCATGGCAAATGCGGGTTATGATCCGCGTGATCTCGCAAATGTATTCAGAACCATCCAGCAGCAGGAGAAAGGCGGCGGCGGACCGCAGTGGATCAGCAGCCATCCTGATCCGGGCAATCGCTACGAGGCCATCAACAAAGAGGCACAGTATCTGAATGTCTCGGCAAATCCGATCAAGATCACACGCGATTTCGAACGCATCCAGGCCCGCTTTCGTGCGATGCCAAAGGCAAAGACGATGGAGCAGATCGAAAAAGAGGCTGAGAAGGGTCAAGGTCAAAATAATCCGACATCCGGCGGACGCTATACAAACAGCGTTCAATATCCGTCGAGCCGCGTCCGGTCTTACACCGGTTCCAGCTGGCTGCGTGTGAATGTGCCGTCAAACTGGCGTGAGTTTGCAAGTCAGGACGATGTTCAGTTCGCTCCCGAGGGAGCTTACGGTGATCAGGGTATTACACGCGGAGCGATGTTTGGCGTTATGACATCGCAAACTAACGACCTTGGTCGTGATTCTGAGGCGTTGGTCAACAGCCTGTTGCAAGGCAATACATATTTGCGTCAGCAAAATCGCTGGTCACAAGTCTATGTTGCGGGCCGAGAGGGCTATTCGACACAGCTTTCGGGCCGCTCGCCGCTCACGAACCAGACCGAGATCGTCACGATCTACACGACTAACCTACGAAACGGCGGCATCTTTTACGTCGCGACGGTCGTCCCGCAAAGCGAAGCCAACAGCTATTCTTATGCATTCAAGAATATGCTCAACTCGATACGGCTGAACGACTAATTTAACGCCTTGTTTAACAGGATGGACAGGATATGCAGGATTTTTATCTTGTTCATCCTATCTATCCTGTTTGCGTTTCTTGGTCCGACTTGACGGTTGTCAGCAATAGGATCGCGAGGATCGACACACAGGCACTTGCGAGAAACGCCGTAGAGGCTCCAAACCTACTCCAAACGAGGCCAAACAGGAGCGATGCTGGAAACACCGTAATGCCGTACGCGAGGTTGTACAGGCCATACGCGGTGCCGCGTTTGTTTTCGGGCACCATGTCGGCGACAAAGGCTTTTTCGACGCCTTCGGTCAGGCCAAAATAGACACCATAGATGATAAACAGTGCCCACGCTTGCCATGGTGAGCTGACAAAGGCAAACCCCGCATAGACAAATCCGTACACCAGCCAGCCGGCGATGATGACCTGTTTGCGGCCGAGCCTGTCGGACAGATCGCCGCCGATCAGCGAGCTGGCGACCTTGCTCAAATGCAGCGTCATCCACAGCAGCGGCAGTATGACCGGCGAGATGCCGGCGTCGGCCGCACGCAGCAGTAAAAATGCGTCCGTCGAATTGGACAGCGTGAACAGGGCAATGACCCACAGAAAGCGTTTGAAATTGCCGTCAAACCCCTTGAGCGAAAGCGTCGGGGCTTCGACCGCAGCGTGAGGTTTGGGGTCTTCGCGGACGAGGAATGCGATGACAAGCAATCCGAGCACGACGGGAACTGACGCAAACAAAAAGACTTGTTGGTATTCGCGTATCGTCGGATTACCAGAATCGACGGCAAAATACGCTAGCAGCATAAACCCAACGACCGGGCCGAATACTGCCCCTAGATGATCGGCTGCACGGTTAAATCCGAATGCAAATCCACGCTGATTTTTCGGCACGCTCTCTGAGATCAGAGCGTCACGCGGAGCCCCGCGAATGCCTTTGCCTACGCGGTCGGTCATTCGCACAACCAGCACCTGTGGCCAGCTTGTAACAAACGCGAGGAACGGGCGAGTGATCGCGGCGAGAGAATAGCCAAGGAAAACGGGCAGTTTGCGGGTGCCAAAGCGGTCGCTGAGATAGCCGGAAAAGAGTTTGAGGATGCTGGCGATCGACTCGGCAAAGCCTTCGATCAGGCCGATCGCAAAAGGCGAGGCTCCCAAGCTGAGAGCGAGAAACGCCGGTAGTAGGGGATAAACGATCTCGCTCGAAACATCGTTGAGCAGAGCGACAAAGCTAAGTGCGATGACATTTCGCGGGAGCTTGCGGTAACGGCCCAATCGGCCTGTTTTTATTTCAGGTTCGATGGGCGTCATAAAACGTTGTTAACGACGCGCGGGTGACGCCGGCGGTCTCTGCGGCGTTGGGCGAGGGCTGTCTGAACTTAATACGCCTAGATAGACGCAGACGATGGCTCCGACGATCGCGATCAGCAAGATCACGCCAACGATAGCCATGCGAAACGCCATCT
Organism: Chloracidobacterium sp.; assembly: GCA_016706275.1. Lineage (GTDB taxonomy): Bacteria > Acidobacteriota > Blastocatellia > Pyrinomonadales > Pyrinomonadaceae > OLB17. Next base: position 757,515 of record JADJJY010000001.1, read on the forward strand.
TTAGCGTTTTTCTCAGTAGCAGAAAAGCCGTTATCGCGACGGCGACACAGATCAGGACGAAAACAACGCCCGCAAACAGACCCAAAAAGGGTCCGATCGGTGCAGCGTCTAAAAATAATAGATTCGTTGTCATTTTCTCTCCTGTTGGGCCTTTTCGATGGCGTCGAGATCCTCTTCGGTCATCGAGGATGTTTCGATCGGCAGATTGTATTCCTCGTCGGCCCACGCACCAAAATCGAGCAGTTTGCACCGTTCGGAGCAAAAGGGCCGAAATTCGTTACCGGTAAATTCTGTCTCTTTGCCGCAATTTGGGCACTTTACAATTGGCATAGCGTTGTCGAAAGAAAGATTAGCATAAGGCAAAAGCAAGCGAACAATCTACGCGAAAAAAACGTATTTTTGTATGAGTTTTTGTGATAAAAAAGGATTGTTATGAACGATTACAAATCAACGTTTGAACGCTGGACCAAAAAGGCGACCGATAAGCTCGAAGAGATCGATTCTCAACTCGGGCTCAAAGACAAGATCGAGGGCGGCGCTCGCGTCGTCGTCGATGCGGCCAAGACCGGCGCCGAATACGTTAAGGCTGAGGCTGAGAAATCGGACGTTGGTAAAAAAGCGGTAAAGGTTGTCGAAGATGCGGCCAGCACCGCTGGTGATGCGGCAAGAACGGCGTGGAACGCGAGCGAACCTGTTCGCGACGTCGCGGTCGATGCCGGAAAAAAAACCGGCGGCGTGGTCGTTGATACGGCTGAAAAAGCCGGAGATTTTTTGTTGACGCGAGCGACACCGTTGGGACAAATGCGAAACGCGTCGCTAAGGTCGTCGGATTTGGTTCGAGTCTGACAACGACACTCGATGCCGGATTAAAGTCTGCCAAAAAGGCCGCAGATTGGGCAGTCGAAGACCCGATGCGTGCCGCGACGACCGGAGCGTCGATGGCTGTCGGAGCCGGGCTCGGGATCATTTTTACAGGGATCAGTTCGCATTGGCTGCTTAACAGTGCGATACCAACATATTCGGTCAAGAAGCTGGCCGAAAGTTTCAATGGCTACCTTAAACGCCGCGAAGAAATGATCGCCAAAGGCCATCTTTCTGACGCCGACGTCGAACGCGTCAATTTTGAACGCGACATCGCCACCCGCATCGGAGCACCTTTGCTCGGAGCATTTTCATTCGCATCAGGTGCCGTGATGATGACTAACATCCTCAATCCCGCGGCGGTCACTGGTTTCCCGATCGGCTCGATAATCGGCGGAAACCCTTTGCTCGAAGGCGTCTGGTTCTTTGGCAACGGAATGGTCTGCTTTAAGACGAGCTACGATTTCTTTATGATCGCCCTCGATGGGCAAGAAGATGTGGAGAAGATGGTCAAAGAGATCAAAGGATTACTACCTCAGGCCAGCTAATAGAATTCGAACAAATCTCAAGAGCTTGTCGGTAATGAGTTGATAACGCGACCTATTACCTCGATGCATCCCCTTATGTCTGAAAACTCGATCAGTCCAGTTTCGATAACCGAACGCATTGAGATCCTCGATGTTCTGCGCGGGTTGGCGGTCGGCGGTATTTTGATCGGCAATTTGCAGTGGTTTTCGGGATACGGGATGATGCCGCCGGTTTTGGCCGCGCAAGCACCCGTTGTTGATCAGGTCACTCATTTTCTGGTCCATTTTTTTATTGAGGGCAAGTTTTACTCGATCTTTTCGTTTTTGTTTGGATTCGGTTTTGCGTTGCAGATCGCACGGGCTGCGGAACGCGGCGACACGCGAGCGACGCTATTCAAACGCCGCTTGTTCTGGCTGCTTGTGATCGGTTTGCTCCACGCTTATTTACTGTGGGCGGGTGATATTTTGAGCATCTATGCCCTGATGGGCTTTGTGCTGATCTTGTTTCGTAAGAAAACTGACGACTCGTTGCTCAAGTGGGCGTTCGCTCTCGTGACTATCCCGATCGTAACCTACGTTCTGCTCTATATTGCGTTTGTCTCTTTCGCTCCGCCCGATGTCGCCACAACGATCAATGCGGGACAGATGGAATTTTGGACCGAATCGGTTCGAAAGGCTTCTACGGGCAGCTATTTTCAAATCCTCACCGACTTTAATCTGCAATATATCGTGGGGCGATATGCGGGATTGATCTTTCAAATGCGTCTGCCAAAGATACTGGCGATGTTCCTACTCGGGTTTTACGCTTACCGGCAAGGGTTTTTTCAGGATCTGTCTGGTCACAGAGTATTCATTCGCAAAGTATTGATATACGGACTTATTTTGGGTATTGTCGGCAACATCGCGTTTTCGGCATTGGCGGGTAACGAGGCTCCATTTCCGCCGTCGCTGGCGGGTGTTGGCGGTGTCATCGCATATGCCTTTGGCGTACCGGCTTTGGCTCTCGGAATTATTGCCCTGGTCGCGACGCTGTGGCAAAAAACGGGATGGCATCGGATGCTCTCTTTTCTGGCACCGGTCGGACGAATGGCTCTAACCAATTATCTGCTGCAAACGGTGATCTGTGTACTGATTTTCTACGGTTACGGCTTTGGGCTATTTGGCCAAGTCGGGGCTCTGGCTGCGACGCTGATCGCGCTCAGTATTTTTGCGGTTCAGATCGTGATCAGCACGTCATGGCTAAAGTATTTTGCCTACGGCCCTATGGAATGGATCTGGCGCCAGCTTACATACCGAAAGCGGTTAAGTTTGCGGATCGGGGCTTAACTAGTTGATCTGTATAGGAAACGGGACAAAACACAACACAAATATCACAAGCGTAAGGAAGGCCACGGCTTTCCTTTTTGCGTCTAGAGGCGTTTGATCTAGCGGACTCGGGTGCGGAACGCGCATCATTACGCCTAAGATGATAGCTATCAAAAACCCGCTTGGGCTGCCGAAAAAATACATTCCGGCAACCGACAGCGTCGCCATAATTGCAAAAGCAATGCGTCCCGTCCAGTAATGTACCTTTTCGCCGAGAACCGCATAGATCGCGTGGCCGCCGTCGAGTTGGCCTGACGGGATAAGGTTCAACGCCGTTACCAGCAGTCCGACCCATCCGGCAAAATAAAACGCGTTGCCGACGCTCACCGCCGGGTCGTGGCCAAGAGCAAACCCGAGCAGCCGCATAAACAGCGGATCGGCAAAAACAAGCCCGCTCGGGCTCGCAAGCTGCTCGGCGGTCGCGGGTTCCATTGTCCAAATGCCGAGGAACGCGACCGGTATCAACGCTATAAATCCTGCGATCGGCCCTGCAACACCGATGTCGAAGACCGCCCGTCGCGAAGGCATCGGTGACAATATCTTGATAAACGCGCCGAACGTCCCCGCCGGGCCGATCATCGGCGGCGTCGGGATAAAAAAGGGCAGCGTCGCATCCACTTTGTAAATGCGACATGCGATATAGTGCCCCATCTCGTGGCAGATCAGGATGAAAAGCAGTGAACACGAAAAACTCAATCCATACGTCAGCGTCGCCGTATCGTTAAATATCTTCTGGATCGCATCGACCAGAAAAGCCGCGTACCGCGATGGCAGCGTAAAGATAAACTGCATCACCTCGGTCAGCGTCTGCGGATCATCAGCTGGAACAGATGCATTTTGGCCAAACGGGAACAGCGTCCCCGCGATCGTCGCCGTGCAAAATGTCAGGGCAAGGAGCGCCAGATGCTTTGCATAGGCAAGCGCGGTCGGGCGTGGCGGGTCGATAAAATGTTGAGGAGAGATCTGGTCTGGCTCGGTCATGTAATAAAAAAGATCGTAGCCCAGCGCATCGGTACTGTACGAGCACCTTGCGGTCTACGATCAGTGATCTAAAGGGTCAGCCGGGGCTAATTCAGACAGCTTTTGCCGAAAGCTCTTTACCGGGTTTGAATCTGATGGTTTTGCCAGCCGGGATCGGCACCTCTTCGCCGGTTCGCGGATTGCGGCCAACTCCGCGTTTTCGTGCTTTTACTACAAACACACCAAACCCGCGCAGCTCGATACGCTTGCCCTGAGCAAGTGCATCTTTCATAGCCTCAAAAAGCGAATCGACCACCTGCTCTGCCTTTTGCTTAGGCACGCCGGTCCGGTCGGCAACCATATTTACAATGTCTAGTTTGATCATTATTTCCTCCAACGGCCATTAAAAAGCACAGGCGAGAAAACCTAAACTAAAACGCCCCTGAATCATAATCCTCTAAGTCCGTCTATGTCAAGATTTTGCGGTGAATTTTGTGCGACGATTGCGACACGCTTTTATTTACTTCGCCAGTTTTTGCGAAAGTGATAAAATCAGGTCACGGTAATAAGGAGCTAGAGCAATATGCGTTGGAGAGATCAGCGGCAGAGTGACAATGTAGAGGATCGTCGAGGTGGACGCGGTTTGGCGGTCGGAGGCGGCGGTATCGGCGTGCTCATCCTCGCACTCGCGATCTATCTATGCGGCGGCGACCCGAGCCAGTTGTTGCAAAACGCTCCGACCGGCAGCGAAGTGCCTCAGCCCGGGACGGCGGCGAATAAAGTTGTGTCACAGGATGAGAACCGTCAGTTTGCGGGTGCGATCATGGGCAATCTTGAGGACGCCTGGAAGCAGATCTTACCGGCCCAGTCGCGTACACAATTCAAAGCTCCAAAGCTCGTGCTTTTTACCAATCAGATCTCGTCCGCCTGTGGCTACGCGACGGCGGCAAGCGGACCATTTTACTGTCCCGGCGATTATAAGCTATATCTCGATTTTGCGTTCTTTGACGAGTTGCGACGTGAGTTCAAAGCCCCCGGCGATTTTGCTCAGGCATATGTCATTGCCCACGAATTTGGCCATCACATCCAAAATCTGACGGGCACGATGACCAAGGTGCAGAGTGCTGGTGAGAACAACCGTCTTTCGGTCGCTCTCGAATTACAGGCCGATTGTTACGCGGGTATCTGGGCAAACTATGCTCAAAAACAAGGCCGTCTCGATCCCGGCGATACCGACGAAGCTCTGCGGGCAGCGAGTGCCGTCGGCGACGATATGATCCAAAAACGAACGCAGGGCTACGTCATCCCCGATTCGTTCACGCACGGCTCGGCACAGCAGCGGATGCAGTATTTTGCAATGGGATTTAAGTCCGGCGAAATGCGGCAGTGCCAGACCTTTAAATAGAGAAGAAGAATTTAACAGGATGAACAGGATAGGCAGGATGGCTTTATCGTGTTCATCCTGTCTATCCTGTAAAAATAACGGCTACGGGGAATAAGCCTTGCCGTAGATCTCTTGATACACCCAGCCCAAAAACCTCGCTTCGGCGGTGCATAGCGCCTCGAGCCAGCAGCTTGAGAGGTACAACCGCTTTTCGGTATTGGTCGTCAGCAGTTCGGATTTGGCGAGTGACGACGCTTCCATATCGGCGGTCAAATTAAAACTGTGTTCCATCTCGGTCTTGGTCTCGCGGGCACGGCCGAGCGCCTCTAGCACATCGGTTATCCATTGTTTTAACAGCGGCTCGGTGTTGTTTTCCCCAAGCGCCTGTATTGCCCCGACGGCAAATCTCGCTTCGGCGTTGTCGAATGGATATATGCTGACGCCATTCGCCTCGTCGTCACGCTGTTTCCACTGAAACAGTTCGTCCGTGTTGGCGTGACGCATCCGGGCGGTGCGTTCGTCGTACATCAAAAACCACTCGACCAAGTCGGCGAGCGATCCGATATCGGGCTGCCCGGTGTCGGCGATCTTTAATTTCGGCGGCTCAGTTTCCTGTTGTTTTGCTTCGGCCATATAGATATTTCAGCATCATGTGCGGCGAAAAACCAATCGGATTTTTTAATTCTCCCTGACGGTAGCTATAATCATCAATACCGTGTCCGAACAAACACTCGACAGCACATACGAAGCCGAGAACATCGCCGAACAAGCCGAGCGCGATCTGGGCTTTGGCGCGGTCGTCTCGGGCCAAAGCCGCCAGCGTCTCTTAAATGCCGACGGCAGTTTTAATGTCCAGCGCACGGGCCTGCCATTTCTCTCGTCGCTCAATCTTTTTCACGCATTGCTGTCGATGAAATGGACGACGTTCCTCCTGCTAGTGTTGGCACTGTATTTTGTGAGTAACATCGCGTTTGGTGCCGCCTATGCGACATTTGGCCCTGAGGCTCTGGTCGATACTTCGTCAACGCCGATGGCGAATATGTTTGTTCGCGGATTCTTTTTCAGCGTGCAAACGTTTGCGACGATCGGTTACGGCACGATCCACCCGGTCGGTGTCGTGCCGAATCTGCTCGTCACGATCGAATCGTATTACAGCCTGCTCGCCAACGCTCTCATCACGGGCCTCGTTTTTGCACGGTTTGCCCGGCCGGAGGCGAGGATCATTTTCAGCGATGTCGCCGTTATCGCACCGTACCGCGACATCGAGGGGTTGATGTTTCGGCTCGTCAACGGCCGCAGCAGCCAGCTGCTTGAGGTCAATATCAAGGTGATGTTTGCGCGTTTCGTTAATGAGAATGGCCGCAGCGTCCGCCGTTTTGACTTTCTCGATCTCGAACGCAAAAACGTCGCGTTTCTGCCCCTTGCCCTGACCGTCGTCCACCCGATCACAAAAGATTCGCCGATGTACGGCCTCACCCAAGCCGACCTCAACGCTACCGACGCCGAGCTGCTCATCCTCATCTCAGCTACCGACGAAACATTTGCCCAGATCGTCCACACCCGCTCGTCCTACAAACCGCATGAGGTACTCTGCGGCCACAAATTCGTAAGCATCTACAACGAAGTCGAAGACGGCGAACCGATCTCGATTGATATAAGAAAGTTATCGAAGGTCGAACGGGCGGTGAAACAAATAACGGATAACTAATGTTTACTGGATTGGTCGAAGAACTAGGAAAGGTCGAAAGCCGCGAGTCTTACGTCGGCGGTGAGCGAATTATTGTTGCCGCGAGTGTCGTAACGTCTGACATCGCAAACGGTGATTCGATCGCTGTCAATGGCGTTTGTCTGACGGCTCTGGATGTTTCGCCAACTTCATTCGCGGCGGATGTCTCACCGGAAACTCTTGACCGCACAACGCTCGGACAGGTTGCTGTCGGCTCACCCGTCAATCTCGAACGTGCTGTCACACCAGCGACACGTCTCGGCGGCCACATTGTCCAGGGCCACGTCGATGGACGGGGAACATTTATCTCGGCAGCTGCGACCGGAGATTTCTGGACGGTGCGGATCGGTTTCCCGCCGGACCTCGCACAATATTTCGTCCACAAAGGCTCAGTCTGCGTCGAAGGCATCTCCCTAACCATCGCCGCCCTAAACGAAACCTCATTCGACATCGCCGTCATCCCAAAAACCTGGGAAATGACAAACCTCTCTTCGCTCGCTCCCAACGACCCCGTCAACCTCGAAGCCGACGTCATCGCCAAATACGTCGAGCGGATGATGCAACTACGGGACTGAGCCTGGGTCAGAACCGGGAGCGAAAGCGACTGGGTTGTTTGATACTATTCATTTTATGGACGATAAATACCAGATCAGCAAACCCAAAAAGCCGCAGAACCGCACCGAGGAATTGCAGCTACAGATCGAAGACCTCTGCAAGCTCCGCGACAAAACACCCAGCCTCGCCGAAAAACAAAAACTCAACGCCGAGATCACCAAATTATTTGCCCAATACGAGCGGTCAAAGATATAGCACCTTATTCCCTTTTTGATTGTGGTCCACCTTGGTCCATCTTGGTCCACCTGGTCCGGACTGGACCAAACAACAAAAAAGGTGCCGTACGAGGGCACCTTTTTGAACCGAAGGGTACGCCCGAGCTCACGCTTGGGCTACTGACAAGCCTATTTGCCGCCGCCGGAGAGTTTTCCGATGAGCGAGAATAGCGGCAGGTACATCGAGATGACGATCGAACCGATGGTCACACCGAGGAACGCGATAAGAACGGGCTCCATCAATCCGAGCAGATCGGCGATGGCGGTATCGACCTCTTCTTCGTAAAAATCGGCGATCTTGCCGAGCATGGCATCGAGGGCACCGGTCTGTTCACCGACGCCGATCATCTGGCCGACCATGTGCGGGAATACGTTGGTCGCTTTGAGCGGGTCGACGAAGTTCTCACCGCGTTCGACACCGGCACGGACCTTGAGGATGGCGTCTTCGATAATGACGTTACCGGCGGTCTTGGCCGTAATGTCGAGCGATTGCAGGATAGGCACACCCGACGATAGGAGCGTCGATAGAATACGTGAAAAACGTGCAACGGCGACCTTTCGCAGGATGCTGCCAAAGATGGGTGTTTTGAGGAGGAGGGCGTCGATCTGCCATTTGCCCTTTGGCGTGCCGTAGTAAAATTTGATCGCGACACCGCTGCCGATCAGAATTATCAGGGTTGCCAGTCCGCCCCAACCGGCGATAAAGCCGCTTATTCCCATGACGATACGCGTCGGCAATGGTAACGCTTCGCCTGGGCCTAAGAGGCCAAGAAAGATCTGCTGAAACTGCGGAATTACGACGATCATGATGATCGCGATGGCGCCGATCGCTACCGTGATAACGGCTGCCGGATAGATAGATGCCGAGACGATGCTACGTTTGAGTTTGACCACCTTTTCGATCAACGTCGCGAGACGCTGGAGGATCAGATCAAGCACACCGCCCGTTTCACCTGCCTCGACCATGTGTGTGTAGAGATTGTCGAAAACTTTCGGGTGCTTTTCGAGGGCAGCGAAAAGCGTCGAACCTTCTTCGACATTCTGACGCACCTGACGGAGCACATCTTTGAAAAAAGCGTTTTGCTGCTGTTCGCCGAGGATATCGATACACTGCACCAGCGGCAGACCGGCATCGATCATCACGGAAAACTGACGCGTAAATACAGCAAGCTCTTTGGCTTTTACCTTTTTACGGCGCCCGAGCTTGGGTATCGCGATCTCGCGGCCTTTTTCCTTGGCCTGCGTCATGACGATCTGCTCACGGCGGAGCAAGGCACGCAGCTCGTCCTGGCTGGCGGCATCTTTTTCGCCCGCGACGAGTTCGTTCAAACGATTTCTTCCCTTAAATGCGTATGTTGGCATGGTTAAAACTCCAATGAAAAAAGTGACAAATTATCTCGGTCGTTCGCCGATGTTGCGGGCTTGGCTGTACGGACTGCCGTTTGCGGGCGGACGTGTCGCCGGGCGGGCATTGCCGGCGTAGGCGTCGTTTAGCCCTGAACCGCGGTCGATCAATTCTTTTAGCTCGTCGGCGTTGGACGAACGCTGCATCGCTCCCTCGAGCGAGATCTGCTTTTTGTGATAAAGCGTCGCCAAGCTCTGGTTGAACGTCTGCATACCAAATTTGTCCTGTCCGGTCTGCATCATCGAGTAGATCTGGTGGATCTTGTCCTCGCGGATCAGGTTGCGGATAGCGGCATTTGGCACAAGGATCTCGAGTGCCATACAGCGGCCGTCGCCCGTTGCTTTTGGCACGAGGGCTTGGCACATTATGCCTTCGAGCACGAGCGAAAGCTGCGTGCGAACCTGTGATTGTTGCCCGGCCGGAAACACGTCGATGATACGGTTGATCGTCGAATAGGCCGAGTTTGTATGCAGCGTGGCAAAGGTCAGATGGCCGGTCTCAGCGATACGCAGAGCCATTTCTATGGTTTCTAGATCGCGCATCTCGCCTACGAGGACGACGTCAGGATCTTGACGAAGAGCGGTTCTCAGGGCGGCTCCGAACGAATGCGTATCGGCGGCGACCTCACGCTGATTGACAACGCAGCCTTTGTGATTATGGAGAAATTCGATCGGGTCTTCGATCGTCAGGATGTGCTCCTTTCGCTCCACATTGATCTTGTCGATCATCGAGGCCAGCGTCGTTGATTTACCCGAACCGGTAGGCCCTGTCACGAGGATCAAGCCGCGGGGCTTTTTGCAGAGGTCGGATACGACTGGCGGCAAACCGAGAGCTTCGAATGTTTTTATCTCGTACGGGATCGCACGAAACACAGCACCGACCGCACCTTTTTGGTTAAAGATGTTGGCACGAAAACGCGACATTCCTTTGAGGCCGAACGAAAAGTCGAGCTCGAGGTTTTCCTCAAACCGGTGTTTTTGCGCGTCGGTCAAAACAGAATAAGCGAGGCGCTTGGTGTCGGACGGCGTCAGTACAGGGAACCCGGGAAGCGGGGCCAGGTGTCCGTGTACGCGTACTTGCGGGGCGGAGTTGGTCGATAGATGCAGATCGGACCCGCCCTGATCTGTCATTTTTTTGAGCAGATCAGGGAGCGTGACCGATGATTCGACGGATGTTTGGTTTTCGTAGCTCATAATTTTAGCGGGAGCAGGTAGGGTTAGTCTTTCAGGGATGCCCGCTGTGTTCCGCGAACGCGGGTCTTGAGGGAGTTGATGACCTTTTCCGATTCCTCGGCGAGGCGTTCGGCTTCCTGGACGGGTGAGTTGGTCGCGACACTGTAGATCTTGCCGTCGACCTCTGTGAAATAGAACATACGCTGGTTGACCGCGCCGTTCTTAGCCTGAGACTGAGCGACGACGACATAAACTTGCTGTCCATCGATCTCTTTCTGATAATCGTTGACGACCCAGCCGTTTTCGCGGATCATCTTGTCGATCACATCGCGGCGAAGGGCCGTTGTTGCGACTCCGCCGACGGACTTGTTCTTGCCATAGTCGCCGTTCGAACTCTGTGCAGGCCCAAGGACAGCTATCGAAGCCGAACCGACCTGATCGCCGGCTGAATTATCGACACGAAATTTCAATTCCGCAGGCGATGAAGCCGCAGGGCTCCAACCGTTTGGTGCAGCGTCGCCCGACGGCAAAACTGCCTGCGTAGTATCAGCTTTCTGACGTTTTACAGTGGTCGGTTTTGTCGCAGTTGCGCCATTGTTGCGTTCGGCAGCACGGGCACGTGCGAGGCGAAGCTGACGCAGTCGTAGAGCACGTTTGCGGGCCTGGATCGCCTTTTTACGCTTCATGCGGGCACGATACTGGCGCCACCAGCCCTTAGAATATTTTTTATACTTTTTGGCTTTGTGCTTCTTGCGTTTATGACGCGGCCCAGCCTCGGTGCTGTCGGTTGCGAGCGGTATTAACGTCGCTCCGCCGATCAAAAGTGCCAATGATAATGCTATTGCCCTGACTAACATAATTCCTCCAAAAACCTATATGACCGTTTCCTTAACAACTTCTTCGATAGTGGTGATGCCCTGACGGATCTTGCACAGGCCCGATTCGCGTAGGGTGATCATCCCAAGATCGATCGCTTTTCTCCGTAATTCCATTGCGCTGGCGCCAATTATGATGAGCTCGCGGAGTTCGTCGGTGATCTCCATGACCTCGTAAAGCCCGACACGGCCCTTAAAGCCGGTCTGATTACAGACCGCGCAGCCGCGGCCTTTGTAAAGTTTCAGACTGCCGGCCTCTTCGGGTGTAAAGCCGACCTCAATGAGCCCCTCGACGGGCATACTGGCCTCTTCTTTGCACTCGCTGCAAATACGTCGGATCAGCCTCTGTGCCTGGATGATATTGACCGACGTTGCGACCAGAAACGGCTCGATACCCATGTTCACGAGACGCGAAACCGTCGACGGCGCATCATTCGTGTGCAGGGTCGAGAGCACAAGGTGTCCCGTGAGTGCGGCCTTGATCGCAATTTCAGCCGTCTCAAAGTCTCGAATTTCTCCGACCAAGACGATGTTGGGATCCTGACGCAGGAACGAGCGAAGTGCGGCGGCAAAGTTGAGTCCGATCTGCTCTTTCATCTGCACCTGATTGATGCCCTGCAGGTTAAATTCGACCGGATCCTCGGCCGTCATGATGTTTGTCTCAGACGTGTTCAGAGCCTGAAGTGCCGAATATAATGTGTTCGTCTTACCCGAACCGGTCGGACCCGTAACGAGCACCATTCCATAAGGATTGGCGATCGCACGTTTGAATTTGTCGAGGCTCTCTTGCTCAAAGCCAAGCTTGGTCATGTCGAGCATGAGCTTATCTTTATCAAGCAGACGGAGCACGACCTTTTCGCCAAACAGCGTCGGTAGTGTCGATACGCGGAAATCGAGTTCGCGTGAGCGGTTGTCGATCTTGACCTTGATCTTGATGCGGCCATCCTGCGGCAGGCGTTTCTCCGAGATGTCGAGTTTCGCCATGATCTTGAGACGCGAGATGAGCGGATCGCGGATCTTCAATGGCGGATGCATCACGTCATATAGAACACCGTCAATACGGAAACGGATGCGGAAATCTTTTTCGTAAGGCTCGACGTGAATATCCGACGCACCGCGACGAAGCGAATCGACCATCAATACATTGACGAGCCGGACGACCGGAGCGTCTTCGCTGGCCCTCGCAAGAGCAGCAAGATCGATCTCATCTTTCTCCTCAACGATCTCAAAATCCTCGGCCTCACCACCGCCAAATTCAAAGCGGTCGAGCGAAACATCGAGGTCTGAGGCGGACAGCTTCTCAGACGGATCGGCCTTGAAACCGCTCAGAGTCTTAGCTCCACCACCGTTCGATCCGTTCCGGCCGTTGAGAGCCACTGCGGCTTCGGTTTCGACGGCAAACGCGGCGTCGAAAATATCGATCTCGCTCGAACCGCTGTAATATTTCGAGATCGCAAACATTATCGACGTCTCGGACGCGATCACGGGTTCGACATTTAGCCCGGTCATGAACTTAATATCGTCCATGGCAAAGACATTTGTCGGGTCGGCCATCGCCATCGTGAGCGTGGCTCCGACCTTAGAGATCGGCAGTACCGAGTATTTTTGGGCGACCTCCTCAGAGATCAGTTTGATAACGTCTTTTTCGATCTGAAAGAGATCGAGGTTGATGGACGGCACACCATATTGGCGGGACAGGACTGCGGTAACGACATCGTCCGAGACAAAACCAAGCTTGACAAGGTTCGATCCCAAACGGCCGCCGTGCTCACGCTGGTACTCCAGCGTCTCGCGCAGTTGCTGCGACGTGATCAGATTTTCGCGGACTAGGATTTCACCAAGTTTTGCTGACATTGTAGTTTCTGCGGGGCCCTCTGCCTCTGAAAAAAAACCCGGGCAAAGGGTGAGTTTACTAAGAGGGTATTCGGTCTAATTGATCGAGAGGTGCTATATGGAAAACAGTGACAAACACTGTTGACTCCTAATAATACATTGTTAAACTGACGAGTGTCAACAATTCTTTTAGGTGTAGGGGAATGTTTTTCGGTCAGATTGACCTGGTTATTGGTTGGCGAGGTCTTTTTTAAGCTGGACGATGAAAGAACGGACGGCGGTGGCCTCTACGGCGTTGGGGAAAATGGTGAGAAATTCTTCGTACACGGCGATCGCATCGGCGTATTTTTTCTCTCGTTCATAGACGAGGCCGAGCAATTGCATGATGACCATCGTGTCGGGAGCACCGGCAAGTTGTTTGACGGCGGATTTTAGATACTTGGCAGATTCGACGTAATTGCCGCCCTCATTTTCAAAATCACCTGAGCCGCCAAAGCCCTCGGCTTTTTCTTTATAGAGCAAACCGAGCCCCGAATAAGCTTCAGGCTGAAAGCCCTTGCCCTCGGTGATGGCGCGTTTGAACGACGTTATTGCCTTTTCCTCTTCGCCACTCTCTTTATAGATGCGCCCCATGACAGCGGATGCCTCAGCAAAGCCGGGACGAAATTTTCGGGCGGAAGCAATCGCTGCTCCGGCCAAGTCGAGGTCGCCAAGCTCGGTTAAGACTCGTGCGAGAGCGACATACGCGTCGGGGTAATTTGGCCGCAGTTTGATGGCTTTTTCATAAGCCTCGACGGCCTGCTCACGATCGACGGATAGGAGCCGCTCGGCCGCTTGAAAGGATAGCTCGGCTTCGTCGGTAGTTTTTACGAGGTCTATCTTGATCTCGCCCTTTTGGGTTGGTGCGAGCGGTTGGGTTTTTTCCTTAAAGCCATCCGCACGCACACGCAGAGTATGCCCGCCCGCCGTGACGGTCTTGATGGTGAGCTTGCCCGCCTTGTCCGTCGTGCCGTATTTGACGCCGTCGATCCATACGCCGGAGCTCGGCTGAGTGCTGATCGTGACCGACCGATAGGCGATAACGGCGGGCTTTTTAGCCTGAGCCAAAACAAACAAATTAGCGACCAACAACAGCGACGCGATCGAGAGCACTCTGAGCATATTAGTATTTACGGCAACCGACATAGGCTTATTATATCTCAATATTTGACGACAAACGCCGCTTGCGGGTTGTGCCGCAAATTAGCTGTTGGCGTTCGCTTCACCCTGCGCCAAACCCCGCCAAACTGCACGCCTTGATTTTTTCGCATCAAAAACTATAATCAATTGTTTGTGGCTGGGTAGCTCAGCTGGTTAGAGCGCGGGATTCATAACCCCGAGGTCGAGTGTTCAAGTCCCTCTCCAGCCACCATTTATTAACGAAAAGACGGCATATCGTGCCGTCTTTTTTTATTTGGGTAATCGTCAACGGGCCACAATGTCGAGGCCCGCGGTGTTTTCGACCGGTGTGACGCTGCGTACGGCGTTGCCAAATGTGTAGCGGCGCTGGCTGGCAGTCATCGTGTAGGATTCCCCGGCGGTGACGCTGGCGAAAGTGTAAATGCCGTTCCGGTTGGTTAACGCCGTACGATTTGCACCTGTTGCGGAATTTGTCAGCGTGACGTTTGCCCCGGCGATACCGCGGCCACCAAATGATGTGACGCGTCCGCTGAGGGTCACGAGAGCAGAGCTCGGGGGTCCGATGGCGAATGGCCGCTCAACGGTTTGCCCTTGGAAAGTCGTGCGGAGCTTCCACGTACCGAGCGGAGACGAAGGTAGCGCCAACGAGTAATACCAGTACGACGCGTTATAGGTGTTAGGGCTGGTGTGCGTCCACGAAGTGTAGGTAGAACCGTCCGGCCGCAACATTTCCCACTGCGTTTGCTGACCAGTTAACTGATCGCGATAGTAGGCAGCCATGTAGATCGTTGCACCGGGCGAGAAAACAAAGCGCGTGTTTGGCACCTCTTGAGTAGGACAAGTCGGAAAGCTCGGAGGAGCCGAGTGGGTCAAAAGAGCGTTGATGCGTGTGTTGCGATACGGTTCCTGTACGGCCCACCAACTGTTGGCGTTGAGGCCGTTGCATGCTCCCTGATACGGTTCTTGTAGCTGATTCGATGCGTTGTAAAGCTCAAAATGCAGATGCGGCCCTGAGGATGAGCCGGAACTACCCACGACGCCCAAAAACTCACCCTGAGCAACGGTCGCCCCGACACCCTTTGACGTGAGTGAGTTTGCCTTCATATGCAGATACCACGCGACCGAGCCATCCGAGTGGCGGACAAAGATCATGTTCGGATTACCGCCGCCCATGGCGCAATTTCGGTCAAAATTGCCGTCGGCTTTCTGAATGATCGTACCTGCCGCAGCTGCGACGACCTCGACCTGAAAGTTGTCCATCTTGAGCCACCCAAACGGCCACGAAAAGATGTCAATGCCGCCGTGATTGTAACCCGCTACGTCGTATGTGCGTGTGCCGCAGTTCCAATCAAGAGTAGATCCGGGATTCGCCGGATTCTGATCCACGTAGTTCGAGATGCCTTCGATAAAAACATCAGTAAAGTTTGCCTTGCGTACGGGCCAGTTAAGGCTCACCGCGAGAGGGCTTTCGGGGGCGAGTTTGCCGACCGCTTTGAGCATTGCGATATTCTGCTCGAGGCCCGTCTGGATCTCGGCACGCTGTTCGTCGGTCATGCTGTCCGAGATATCTGGAGCTGCACCGCCGCCTGCGGATCTGATCTGGCTGGGTTCACGGTCGCTACGTTGGGCGAATACGAATACCGGGACAAGAACAAAAAGCAGGCAAAGAAGCGTGCGGGCCGATGATCTCATAACACTGACCTCCGTGGTAGGAATCTCTATACTTTCATATCACAAGTTTTGATCGCGAGACAAGCAGTTTCTCCGGATGGGAATGAGCCGTCGGCAGGTTTACCGACGGTGTTTACCCCTCACTCAGCCCTTTCGGCAAGCTCCGCCCAGCGGGTCATGTCTCGGTCGAGTTGCTCGGTTAGTTTTTGCTGCTCGGTGAAAAGCTCGTGGACACGTCCGGCGTTGCTCGCGGCGGCGGCAAGGTCTTTGTCGATTTCGGGTAGGCGGCATTCGGCGGCGGCGATGCTTTGTTCGAGGGATTCGAGTTCGCGAGTTTCTTTGAAGGTGAGTTTTTTGGGTTTTGGCGTGGCCGTTTTCTCAGAACCGCTGTCGTCGCTATTGGTTTTGTTGCCCTTACTTACGTGCGGGCTACTGACACGTGGTTCCTCCCTCGCGATGGCTTCGAGGTAGGCGGTGTAGTCGCCGGCGAATTCGCGGACGTTGCCGCAGGGTTCAAAGCGGAAGACGTTTTCGATGGTGCGGTCGAGGAAATAGCGGTCGTGGCTGACGACAATGAGGGCACCGGCGAAATCGTCGAGATACTCTTCGAGGGCGATGAGCGTCGGGATGTCGAGATCGTTGGTCGGCTCGTCGAGCAGCAGGACGTTGGGCGAGCCCATCAGTATTCTCAATAAATACAAGCGACGGCGTTCGCCTCCGGAGAGGTTTCCGATGACGGCGTACTGGGCGGCTGGTTCAAAGAGAAACCGTTCGAGCATTTTGCCCGCAGTGACCTGGATACCTTCGTTTGTGGTGACGTATTCGGCGACGTCGCGGATGTAGTCGATGACCCGCTGCTCGTCATTGAGAGCACGACTCTCCTGATCGTAATAGCCAATGTGGACGGTCTGGCCGATGTCGATATCTCCGCCGTCCGGAGCGATGCGGCCGGTGATCATATCGAGCAGAGTGGTTTTTCCTGAACCATTTGCGCCAATGACGCCGATGCGGTCGTTGCGTTTTAGCAGATAGGTGAAATCGTTTATCAGCTTGTTCGTGCCGTAGGATTTCGAAATGTTGTTGATCTCGACGACCTTTGATCCAAGGCGTTTTGAGCCAATGGCGATGTCGACCTCGCCTTTGGCTTGTTCCTTCGGGATCGCCATCAGGTTGTGGGCAGCTTCGATGCGGTGTTTTGATTTGCGGGTACGCGCCTTAGCCCCGCGACGGAGCCAGGCGAGTTCTTTCTTAATAAGCTGATCGCGTTTGTGTCCCTCGACCGCCCGTAGCTCTTCTTGCTCGGCCTTTTTCTCAAGATAATAGGCGTAGTTACCGCTAAAATTCTGCACCGTGCCGCGATCGACCTCGAATATTCGGTCGGTCACGCGGTCGAGAAAATAGCGGTCGTGCGTCACGAGCAACAGCATCCCCGTATATCTCGCGAGGTACTTTTCCAGCCACTCGATCGTGTCGGCGTCGAGGTGATTGGTCGGCTCGTCGAGGATGAGGATGTCGGGTTTGAAGATCAGCTCGTGTGCGAGAGAGACACGCTTACGCTGGCCGCCCGACAGAGCACCCATTTTGGCGGACGTGTCGGTGATGTCGAGTTTTGTCAGCACGGAGCGGGCGTTTGCCTCGATGTCCCAGCCGCCGTTTATCTCGAGGTCATGCTGCAGGTCTGACATCCGCTGTAGCGTCGCGGCGTCCGATTTTCCGTCCGCGACTTCGTGACAGACGGCTTCGTAATCGCGGATCGTCTGCATCACGCCGCTGCTCGATGCAAAAATCGTCTCAAGCACTGTCAGTTCTGCGTCGTACGGTGGATTTTGTGAAAGATATGCGAGGGTCTGGCCTTTGGCACGCGTGACGCGGCCAGTATCGGGCACCTCGACGCCGGCGATGATCTTGAGCAAGGTCGATTTGCCGGAACCATTGGCACCGATTATGCCGATCTTATCGCGGTCTTCGAGACCGAGAGTGACGTTCTCAAAAAGCGGTTTGAAGCCGTAGTTTTTTGAGACATTTTCGAGCGAGACGATGTTCATAGAAATGGTTAACTCGTGAGCCGCCGGTAAATATTGGGCATTCGCTCGGGTAGGCTTAAAACGTCGTCGATGATCGTGTAGCCGACATCGCCGTATAGGTCTTTTAGCTCGGCCTCGGATTCGCGGTCGACGGTGATACAAAACGGCGTGATGCCTGACATTTTAGCTTCGGTCAGGGCTTCGCGGACGTCCTCACGGGCGTAGCGGGCATCGCCGTAATCGTGATCGTAAGGGCGGCCGTCGGTGAGGATGATCAGCAACTTCGTACGCGATTCCTGACGCAATAATTTCGCCGCCGCGTGGCGGATCGCAGCACCCAGGCGCGTGTTGTTTTGAAAGGTGATGCCGCCGATGCGTTTTTCGATCTCCTCGGAATACTTTTCATTGAAATCTTTGACGACGTAAAATTTCACGTTGCGGCGGCCCTCGCTGGTAAAGCCATTTATCGAATAGACATCACCAACTGCCTCAAGGGCCTCGCTCATCAAGACGATACCCTCTTTTTCGATCTCGATGATGCGGCGGCCCGGATGCGTGTAAGGTTGCATTGGGTTGCGCGTGATCGTGCGGGCGGTCGAGCTTGACTGGTCGAGCAATAAGGATACGGCAACATCACGCTGTTTTCGCAGACGTTTTGTGTAGATATTTTCAGACTGCAGGCCGTCGGCTTTTCGGTCGACGACAAAATCAACAAGGGCGTTGAGGTCGTAATCCTCGCCGTCGATCTCGCGGTTGATGCGGGTCAGATTTTCGGGTTTCATCAACTGAAACTGATGACGGATCGATGAGATGACGCCGCGATAACGCGAGCGGGCGAGCTCGACAAAATTGCGATCGCCGTTCTTTACCTTCTTTTCAATGACGCGGCTCCATCCAACGCGGTAATCGTTTAGCTCGCGGTCCCATTCGTCATAGGCAAAAGCAAGGTCGTCTGCCTCAAGCGCCTGTTCCGGCACCTCGCTCTGCGACCACGCCTCGGCACCCTGCAGGTCGTCGGGCTCACCTTCGTCGTCGAGGCTGTTCCAGGCGTTGAACAGATCTCGGATATCCTGAATCTGTTTTTGCTGCTCGCGTTGAGATCGATCGTCGGTCACGGATTCAGCGGCGTCTTTGTCGTCGTATGCAAAATCGCTCTTTTCCTCCGTGCTGTCCGTCTCGGACTCTTGCGATTGCTCGGGCGTGATGTTCTGAAAGAGCGTGTAGATGCGCGAGGTTGCCATAAGACTGTCGGCAACGGTTGGCAATGACGAATGTCGAATGTCGAATGTCGAATGAAAATACGTTTCGATCACGCTTTCGATCTCGGAAACGATCTGGCCGTAAAATCTCCTAGCATCTTCGGTCGCACCGCCGCAGAGAGTTATCTGAAACAGTAACTCGGAAGGAACCTGATGGATCGGCAGGTCGAAAATGTAAGGGCGGTTCGAACCCAAGTGAGTTCGCATCAGGTCGAGGTCTTTGACCAGGCCGCGATAGGTGTGCCGCAGACGGTAATCGATGCGTGCGTTTTCCATCGTGCCGAATATTTTGCGAGCGAGACGCGGCTCCGGGAAAGTTTTGAGCACCTCGCGGTAGTCGGAATCTTTAGGCAAATTTCGAATTTCGAATTTCGAATTGTGAATTTCAGATCCTTTAGGATCCAAATAACCATCAAGAGAAAACGAATCGCGCTCTTCGGCGGTCATCGAATATAGCTCGCTGAGGTCGGTGAATGCGGCTTTTAGTTCGAGCGTGTCGCGGTCAAACGTGCCAAATTCGATCTGTCCGGCACCGTGGGCGGCGAGGACCTTGTAGAGACGAAAGTCCATTTCATCATCGTCAAATTCGGCGATTGACGACGGCAGATGGATCGTCTTTCCGTCGCCGATACGTGTCTCCGCCCCGAAAGCGTTGAGCGGCACGATCTCAACCTCTTTGCCGGTCAACGCTTCAATGTACATTCTGAGAACGGGTTGGATGCTCTCAAGCGAGAGGCCGAGGCGGACCTTTTGCAGGCGTTCATTAGAGGCTCGTGTTTCAAGAGCAAAATAGCTGCGACGGGCTTTGGTTGATTCGTCCACGTTTTCGCGAAGTCCGTTTTCTACCCATTCTTCAAACTGTTCAACCGAAACTTTTTGTAACGCGGCGGCGCTTGATTTGAACGCCGCCAGAGCACTTTCAGCGTCCGTCACGGCGATGCGTTTTGTCAGGAGCAAGACGCGGTTGACGGTGCCGGACTCGAGGCGGCTTTTTGGCCCGGCGAGACGGTCAAAAAGTTTTGGCGTCGCACGAAGAAACGCGATCAACACGGCGTTGCCGTGACGAGCGATCTCACGTGAAGCAGCACGCCAGTCGTCAAAAGCACGTTCCGATAATGCGAGCACCTTGCTGCCCGATGCTACAAAATGCAGCGTGACGCTGCCCCCATATTCGAGAAACTCAGCGGAGCTTTCCATCAGAGCGACAGCATTTTGTGCGGTTAGACCGGCCAGCGCGGTGGGTAGCTCTTGCCAAAGATCCGCAGTCAGGCCGCCTGTGCGGCTCGCAAAATCGGCTGCAAGTGTTAGCACGGCATCAGCAACGGCGGGCGAGTCATCTCCAAACTGCTCAATAGCACGGGCGACTGCCGGTGTGTGTTCGAGAAAGTCGGCACTGTGCTTTGCTGAACGCTGGGCGATCTCGACGGCGAGATTTAGGATGTTTGCTAAAAGCTTTTTGTCAGCGAGATCGGCGGCGATCAAAGGGATTAGGTGAAATGTCTGCAAAGCGATCGAGCTGGAAAGCACGAGCTGCCGTGAGCAAACCTGGAAAACTGCGGCACGGGCGGTTTTGGGGATCTTTTTTAGGCCCTCAACACCGTCGGCAAAAAATTTGACGCCGCTGTCGGCATTGCCCATCGCAAGCCGTCTGCCAAACTCGCCCCAATTACGCAGATCGTCCGCCGACAGGACCTTTGCCGCTTTCGGCACGGCCTCGACAAACTCACGGCTGACACGCAGAGAAACGCCAGCGAGCGCCGCGCTTGTCTCCAAGGCCGCACGCTTCTTATCGGCTGGCAGTTGCCCGAGGCGACGGGCAAGCCCGGTGAGCGTGGACTTGTTATTTTTATTTTCGACCACACATCGAGTTTAAGGATTGCTGATTACCGAAGCAAAGGAAGGATGTCACGAGAGCATTAACTCCTCGATGCGGCGAGGGTTACGGAGCAGCCGTTAGGATGATTCAGGTTGTTATCGATAATAGCAACTTTGTCGAAACCGTTAACTGTAAGCAGTTTGAGAAGTGAGCCCATGCTGAGCCAAAATGAGTATTTCGAAATGCCGCTCAAAGGGTCGAGCCAACCGCCCTCGCGGTACCATTTTCCCCGATAACCGTCCGAAATCTTCTTCGCCTCGTTCTCACAGGCGTATTGCGTCCATATAAAAATTTTGTCGGTTATCTTCGCCAAACGCTCGATAAGATCCCACGGTTCCGGTAAATGGTAAAGTAGGCCGGAGCAGAAAACGGCGTCGAATCTTCCCATTGCTGTCAGATCGACCTTTTCCAGGTTGGTCTCGATAAACGTGACCCTACTATCCCCTAAAAGGGACTGAATGAACATCGCCTTTTCTATGTTCGCCTTTCTGGCCTCGATTGCGACGACACGCTCAACGCCGCGACCTTTCGCGATAGCAAAACTGTGTCCACCCTCCAACGAACCAAGCTCCAAGACGGTTTTTACATCTGTAAAATGATCGAAAAACTGCGTCACTCGCACGTCGTTCATGGCGTCGAACGCCCCGCCGGTATCGACACCGTCTATTGTAAATTTGGTGACCCAAGGGCCTCTCTGTGCAAATTCCGCGGCAATATCCATATTTTCTCCGGCCTTTTGATCAATGATGGTGCTCGCCCGTAACCTCATTCAATTTTGAAATATCGAGCAGTTTTGAAAATTCGTCAAAGTGGAACATCGTCTCATCTTTACAGTAATCACAGAAAAATGTGACATCCTCTCCGAGATACATGTCCTTGAGATGATAGGCGATAAAACACCCGTAGCAACGCTGAATGCGTTTGCCAAAATCTTCGATAATATCGGTATCGGGTTCCATCTATTTCACCACTCCCCGCTTTGAGCTTTCGATAAATTTTGTAAGAAGGTCGACCTCAGGCGATCCTGAGATCTCAGTGCGGATGCGTTCGACGGCCTGGCTCGTGTTGAGTTTTGACGATAGCAGCAGGTGAAAAGCGTGGTTTAGCTTTTCGATGGTGTCTTTGCTGTAACCGCGACGTTTAACGCCGAGTCGGTTGAGGCCGTAGCATTTAGCGTGATTGCCCTGGATGATCGCATAGGGCATTGCGTCTTTGACGACGACGGAATATCCGCCGATGAAGGCTTCGTAGCCGACTCGGCAAAATTGGTGGACGCCGGAATAGGCTCCGACACTGGCTTTGTCGGCGATCTCGACGTGGCCGGCGAGCGTCGCGGCATTTGCCATGATGATCTCGCTGCCGAGCTGGCAATCGTGAGCGACATGGGCCTGGGCCATCAACAGATTGCCGTCGCCGATACGCGTTGTACCGCCGCCGCCGGCCGTGCCGCGATGGATGGTGACGAATTCGCGAATGTGATTATTTTTGCCGATCTCGGTCGATGTCGGTTCACCGTCGTATTTCAGATCCTGCGGCGCGAGCCCGATCGAAACGAAAGGGAAAACGTGCGTCCCGCCGCCGATGGAGGTAATGCCGTCAACGACAACATGCGACTCTAGCCGGACGTTCTCGCCGAGCGTAACACCGTCACCGATCGAGCAAAATGGCCCGATGTGGCAGCCGTCGCCGATCTTTGCATTTTCGCCGACGATCGCCGACTCGTGGATGAATGAACTCATTTTCGATATCATGCGGGGTCGCTTTCTTTGGAGTCGTTATTCGATGCGGCCGTTTTTTTAACGATCATCCATACCGAGATCACCGCAGCGATAATCGCTGCGAGCGGCGACAACAGCCCGGCGATCAGCGTAGCTAGAAAACCATATTTTCCGAGCCTTGCGTTACCGCGGCTCCGGCCAACAAAGAAAGGGATCAGGCCGAGCAGTATTCCGATGATTATTTGGCCGATGATCACATAGGTATAAAGTTGAGTAGTGGTAAGTTCCATATATTTATTGTTGTTTGCGGTCGGCGATGATCGATAGTATCTCAGCCTCCGCCGCGACCTGGCCGTCAACCGACGCGATGCCGTGCATCTTTTGCACACGACTGCCGATACGCAGGGCAACTACCTCAAGTCTGAGTGTGTCTCCAGGCACGACGGGTCTGCGAAAGCGGGCCTTCTCGATACCGGTAAATAAAGGTATCTTGCTGTCGCGGTCCTCAAACTCACGCAAAGCTAAAATGGCTCCAACCTGTGCGAGGGCCTCTATCTGCAAAACGCCGGGCATAACCGGTGCCTCAGGAAAATGGCCGGCAAAAAAAGGCTCATTTATCGTGACCTGTTTTATCCCTACGATACGCACGCGCGGCTCAAGCTCGATGATCTTATCCACCAGCAAGAACGGATAACGGTGCGGAAGAATTTTCTGAATACCTATTGAATCGAGGATCGACATAATTTGATCGATAAAGAAAACATATAAGCCAAAAGCCGGCAAAACGCAATTTCACCGGCTAATGACTTAGGTTAAGTTTAATTGTCAGCCTATTATTTTGGCGTTCCCGTCGACGCGGTCGGTCCGGCCGTATTATACGAGGTAATAAACGCCTTAGTAATATTCGCCGTTTCATCAAGAGCGAGTATGGCGTTGAGATTTTCGTTTGCCAATGCCGAGATGTCTAATATCGCGGTGTAACCGTTCTTTTTAGCGTAAGCCTGAATCGCCTTAAATATATCGGCTTGGATCGGCCCGAGGACCTCACCGCCCCGTTTCGACAACGCTGCATCGTATTCTTTTTTCTTGAACTCGAGCTCACGCTGCAGACGCAGGCCTTCGTCTTGCTTTGCCTGTGCAGCCTTTTGATCGACGGGGACGGCCGGGTTAGCCTGCATTTTTTGCAGATCGTCGGCGATCGTTTTGATTCTCGTATCGAGCGTTTGCAGCTCGGTAAGGCGTGGTTTTAGCTCGGTCTGGAGAGCCTTGAGGGCGGTGAGGTATTTTGTGACGCCTTCTTTCTCGTCAGCAAACATACCTGTGTCTATCCAACCGATCTTGCCGGTTCCGGTCTGGGCAAAGGTCGACATTGCGAAAACCGTCGCAAAAATAAAGCTAACGGCAAGTAAATTAAATTTCTTCATTATCGTGTAAAACTCCTTAACTTATCGGCGGGCATCGGCCGCCCTCAAACTCTATACAATGCTTTGAAACCTATTTTACGTAAAGTGTTGCTTAGCGTTTCAAAAAAGGAAAAGCAATAGTAAATAAAAGGGTGTTCAAAGTCAATTTTCTTATCGGCCTAAAACGTTCGGCCTACGGTGAACTTGAACCCGTTTCGCTTGCCGGGTAGAAATATGCCGGGCAATTCTTCGGTGACTCCAAATTTGCCGTTAGGGTTATAGAAATAGATAAGCCGAAACGGCACGTTAACGATCGGCACCTGCACGCGAAACTCCACCCCGACCGTCGCCTTGTAATCACCTAACTTTCCGAATTTTGATTCGCTGACGCGTAGCTGTGAATTTTGCTGGACCTCACCACGTAAAAAAAGCTGTTGCA
Organism: Chloracidobacterium sp.; assembly: GCA_016706275.1. Lineage (GTDB taxonomy): Bacteria > Acidobacteriota > Blastocatellia > Pyrinomonadales > Pyrinomonadaceae > OLB17. Next base: position 782,022 of record JADJJY010000001.1, read on the forward strand.
CCTGTGGCGAAAGGCTTGTCGGGCATCCAAATCGGTTGCCGCGGCAAAACTCGTTAATATAATCGGTCTTCGTCATTACGCGGCCGCGATAGTAGAGTATGCTGCCAAAGCTGCTCTCGAGAACCGGCGTGTTGATAAGTCCTAGAGCAGTAAGCCGCCCGGCACCGAGAAACGTATCATCGGCCAAAAATTCGCTATTAATTACCTGAGCTGTCGTTTTCCGCAGATTGAACACCGAGCCAACATCACCAAATATTGCCATTGTTGCCGGGCCAAATAGCGGAATACGATATTCGACATTGGCAAGTAACTGCGTGTCACCACCTATAAATCTATAGTTTCGCGAAAACAGTGCGGGGTTTGCTCCGCTGATACCGGTTAACTGGCCGATCGTTTTGATCTCGTCACGGTCACGGGGATCAAGGCCGTGATTTTGGTCCGCGGTGCCAAAAGCATTTGTCGCGACGACAACATTGCGGCTGGTGATGTATGTGTCGAACGGTGCTATAGGCCCGATGGCTCGTGAATCGTATCCGCGAATATCATTTTCACTGCCGAGGAAATATCTCGAATAAGCCGGCACACCGCCGATAAATGAAAGCGAATTTGCATTTCGAACTGTGGCCGTCGGAGACCACGTCTGGATGGTGCCAGCTTGTATCCTGTATGCGAATACATGCGGATTTTTTGATTTCTTATTTCTGACAGGGATAAAATGCGAAAACTGGATCGTCGGCTGATAAGTGCGAACATCTCCGCCCAGACCGGCAAATGCAAAGGACGCCGACAGCGATTTACCGCTTAGGGTATCAATACCGTTTGCAGCTGGCTGACGCGTGTCGTAAACAAATGTGCCCGTGATCTGGCTAGTAATAATATTGGGCTGGCGGTAAATAACCGGGATCGTAGCCGCGGGATCTGCAGACGCGTTGATCTCGGGGTCGCTGATGCTCGTTGCCGAGAATTGATAAGTCAGGCCGACACGCGAAAATTGCGTAAAACGCCGCTTCTTGAAAAACAGTTCGGACAGTGGTGCGGTTGCAAAAACGTTTGCCCCGTAGGTCTTTTGAGTAAATAGGTTGGCCTCGTCAGTCAGAACTGACCCGTTAGGATTGTATAGATCATTGAGGACACCCTGGTTTTGCGTCAGATACGTGCCTTCGCCAAAGAATTTATATTTACTAATAAAAACCGAAAATCCCACCGAAATAGGTCGATTGCGGAAATAAGGCTGCTGATATGTAAACTGCAGGCTCTGCTGGCGGTTACCGGCACCAACATTAAATGACAGGATCTCACCGGTGCCGGCAAGATTGTTTGTCGAGTATTCAAGCCCAAAGAACGAGCCGCCAATACCCGAAAGGCCGCCGTTAAAGGATATCTGCTGACGCCCTTTTTCCTTGACCTTTACGATCAGGTCAACGTCGCCTTTCTCCTCATCAGTGCGGATCTCGACGTCCTGATCTTTGTCGATCGGGTCAAAATATTGCGTTTGATTTAGTCGGGCAACGGATATTTCAAGATAGTTTTGATTGTAGATATCGCCTTCGTTGAGTAGGAACTCGCGACGCATCACCTTATCGCGGGTAAATGTGTTGCCGGTAAATTCCAATCGGCGAAGACTAAACTGCTTGCCCTCGTCGATAGTTAGCGTAATGTCAACAATGCCCTCACTCGGGTTTGTTGTGCTGTCTTTGAATACCGGTTCAAACTCGGCGTTGTACTGAACAAAACCCTGCGAACCATAGACCTTTTTTAGATCCTCATAAACTGCATCTTGCAGGCGTTTGCCGTCAGCGATCTCACCTTTTTGGAGGCCGACGTAGCCAAGGATCTGCTGTTCGGAAAAGATCGAATTTCCCTCGACCTTTAGCTCGCCGACACGAAATATTTTGCCTTCGGTGACGGGCACGATGATCTTTAACGTGTCGTCATTTGAACCAAGCAGCGGGATCGGAAGACTTTTAAGTAAAGGGAAACCGGTGCGTTTATACCCGAGCCCGACGACCACAGGGTCACCGATACGTGCCTGAAAATAACCCTTTGAAAACATATACGACCGCACATTTTTTTGCAGATCGTACTGCAGCTTTCGCAAGTCGAGGATGTCCATCCCCTTGACCCTCGCGATCAGTCCGGTCTTTTTGACTAGGAGCAGTGCATCGCGCAGCTCTCCGTCCTTAAACTTTTGATTCCCGTCAAAGTCGATCTCGACGATGCGTGAGCGGTTGCCCTGTTGTACGTCAAAGGTAACGGCGATCGATGTGGCTGAAACTTCTTCTTCCTTGACGGTAACGGTGGCGTTTGGATAGCCCTTTGATGCAAGCATTTCGCGTAGGATGCGAGTCGCGTTACGAGCCTTTACGGGATCATATACAGATTCTTTTGAGATGCCGACTCGTTTTTCGCGAAATTCTTTGAGGATGTCTGATTCGGCAATTATCTTGGATCCCTTAAATTGCAGATCGCGGATGATCGGTAGCTCTTTGACCTCAAATATGACGTTAACGCCGCCGCGGATTCCGTCCTCAGTAAGAACGCGTGTAGCGGTTTTATCAAAAAAGTTGAGCGAAAGAAGTTCTTTTAGGTCGCGTTCGAGAGCAGCAGGATCATAAACGTCGCCGGAGCGAGTTTTAATGTAATAGAGCAGATCCTCGTCTCGTAGACGGCGGTTACCCTGGATGTCGACTGTCTCAACCACCTGTTGGGTGGCAGCGGCCGTCCCCGAACCTGCTTTGTTTTTCGCACTTTCGTCTGTTGCGGCAAGGGCGGGAAATGCCGCAAATGCCAAGACGAGTACTACAAATCCGAGTGCGCGAAGATTATACATAAACCGGGAACTTCCTTACTGTGTGCAAATTAAAAAGCTCCTAAAAGCTTTTGGTTCGCCGTTATCGTCAATATGAAATAATAGGATAAACCAACAAAAACGGCATTACAACGTCAGATTTAACTTGCCCGTTTGATTCTGCGCGCGGGCCGCAGGTTGCCTTTTGGCGCCTATCCAGCAAACTTACGAATTATACAGGGAAATCGGACGAACTGCGAACCTCGGCGCGCCGATTTAGCGCCTGTTTGCTGGGCGAGGGGGCAATTATTTCTGTTCAGTTTTCGCGCGGCCGCGGATCATTACCGGTGCATCCGGGGCACAGCAAAAATCCAACAGGCGTTTGCGGTCGGTTCTCATTTCGTCGTCGCTCTCTAGCATTTTCATGGTTGCGTCAAAGACCGACGCAGCGTTTTCGTCTGTCGGCCGGTTTAATGAGTAATGCATCCATTTCCCGTCGCGGCGGGCGGTGACCAGTGAGGCTCGTTTTAGATAAGACAAATGACGCGAGACCTTGGGGTTGTTGGTCCCCAGCGTCCCCGCAAAAAAGCACACGCATACCTCGCCGTCACGCAGCAGATTTAAGATCCGCAGACGCGTCCTGTCGGCGAGCGACGAAAAAAACAACTCAGCATTAAAATCGTCTTTAGCGACCATAAAAACATTTTACCATATCAATAATTATGGCTTGACATAATTGTTATTCGTGATAATCTGAATACAATTATGGCAAAACATAATTATAATAAACGGAGGCAACTATGGAAAACCAGATCAAAACACTTAAAGCTCATCTAGCTCTAAACGTAAAAGACGTAACCCGCAGCATCGATTTTTATCAACGGATGCTGGGTCTAGAACCGAGCAAAGTGCGGACCGGCTATGCAAAATTTGACGTAGCAAATCCGCCGCTAAACCTGACGCTAAACGAGATGCCTTTTGACGGCAAAGGGGCCTTGTCGCATCTTGGGATACAAGTTGCGAGCAGCGACGACGTGAACGCGATGAAGTCGCGTTGGCAGAGCCAAGGACTCGTCCCGCGTGAGGAAATGCAGACGACATGCTGCTACGCTCTGCAGGACAAGGCCTGGGTCAATGATCCCGACGGCAACGAATGGGAAGTATTTGTAGTGCTCCAAGATAATCTATCGGAAGAGACCCAGAACGCGGCCGAAAAGACTTGCTGCGTGCCGACATTTGTCGGTATCGACGGGAAAGAAAAAGAGGTTGCGACGGCTTGCTGCTAATCCTTTCTGCTAAATTTAATGATGTCAGCTAACAAATGCAATCCCGTGACACGCCTGTCGTTTCTCGACAGATTTCTTACCTTGTGGATATTCGCCGCGATGTTTCTCGGCGTTGTGACCGGATATTTGTATCCGGGCGTCGAGGGCGTGATCAATCGCTTTAACGTTGGTACGACCAATGTCCCGATCGCACTTGGCCTGATCCTGATGATGTATCCGCCCCTCGCCAAGGTCCGCTACGAAAATCTCGGCGAGGTCTTTCGCAATACAAAAATACTCAGTATTTCGCTTGTGCAAAATTGGGTGATCGGGCCTATTTTGATGTTTGCTCTGGCGATAGTTTTCCTGCGCGATCAGCCGGAATACATGGTCGGTTTGATCATGATAGGGCTCGCCCGCTGTATCGCGATGGTCATCGTTTGGAATGAGTTGGCAAAGGGCGATACCGAATACGCCGCTGGCCTCGTCGCATTTAACAGCGTCTTTCAAGTGCTATTTTACAGTGCGTACGCATGGCTGTTTATCACCTTGCTGCCGCCGTATTTTGGGCTCAAGGGTATCGCCGTCGATGTCAGTATTTGGCAGATAGCTCAGAGCGTTTTTATCTATTTAGGTATACCGTTCATCGCCGGTATGTTGACGCGATTCGTCCTCGTTAGGGCCAAGGGCAAAGACTGGTATCACGACAAATTTATCCCGCGTATCAGCCCGCTAACGCTCATCGCTTTGTTGTTTACGATCTTTGTGATGTTTAGCCTGAAAGGGAATCTGATCGTTCAGTTGCCGCTGGATGTCGTGCGGATCGCGATCCCGCTGCTGATCTATTTTGTGGTGATGTTTCTCGTCAGTTTTTATATGGGCAAGAAAGCGGGGGCGGATTATTCAAAAACCGCGACGCTTTCGTTCACGGCAGCGAGCAATAATTTTGAACTAGCCATTGCCGTCGCGATCGCCATATTTGGCATAAATTCGGGTGCTGCATTCGCCGCCGTGATCGGCCCGCTTGTCGAGGTGCCGGTTTTGATCGGTCTGGTCAATGTATCTCTATATTTTCAAAAGCGATATTTTACTGCGGAGGTTTGAGGCTATGACAAAAGAACGCGTTTTAATACTCTGCACAGGCAACTCAGCCCGCAGCCAGATGGCTGAGGGATTGCTGCGGTCGATGGGCGGTGACAAATTTGAGGTGGAAAGTGCCGGAACAGTCGCGAGTTTTGTTCGTCCGCAGGCGATCGCTGCGATGGCAGAGGTTGGAATCGACATCACCGGCCATCGTTCGAAATGTCTTGATGAATTTCTTGGAACGGCGTTCGACCACATCATCACTGTTTGCGACAACGCCAATCAGACCTGTCCCGCGTTTCCCGGTAACGCGGAGCGGACGCACTGGAGCCTCGAAGACCCGGCCGAAGCCATCGGCAAAGAAGAAGAAAAGCTGGCCGCATTTCGTACAATACGCGACCAGCTACTAATTAAAATAAAAGAGTTTATCGACTCAAATTAATTTCAAGCCTTTTGCGTTAGTTCCTTCTCCGTCTTTTTGGCGCGGATCTCGCGCATTGCGAGTTTGTCGCCCTCGGGATAGATCTCGACGGTGCTTTCGTCGGTGACGTGGCCTTGGATCAAGGCTTCGGAAAGCTCGTCCTCGACGTGTTTTTGCAGGGCACGTTTTAGGGGACGGGCGCCATAGCTGCGGTCGGCACATGTCTTTTCGACCAGCCATTTTTTGGCATCGTCGGTCAATACGATCTTTAGATCGCGGCCGGCTGTCACAACATTCAACTTCGCAACTTGCAGGTCGATGATGCGGAGTAGGTCTTCGTCAAGCAGCTCGTCGAAGATGATGATCTCATCGAGCCGGTTAATAAATTCGGGGGCAAATGTCTGTTTGACCTGCGACATCACCTGCTCTTCCATCCGTTCACTTGAGGAATCGGCGCCGCCTTGAAATCCAAGCGACGCGCGTTTTTGGATGACGCGGGCACCAAGATTTGAGGTCATGATAAATATCGCGTGTTTGCAATCCACGGCCTGGCCCATCGCATCGGTCAGGACGCCGTCCTCGAAAACCTGTAGCAGAACATTGAACAGATCGGGATGTGCTTTTTCGACCTCGTCAAACAGCACGACCGCGTACGGCGAGCGGCGAAGTTTTTCGGTGAGCTGGCCGCCCTCTTCGTGGCCGACGTAGCCAGGAGGCGAGCCGATAAATTTTGAGACGGAGTGCTTTTCCATGAATTCGCTCATGTCAAAGCGGATCAGGGCTCGTTCCGAACCAAACAGATACTCAGCGATCGAACGTGCGACCTCGGTCTTGCCTACACCGGTCGGGCCTAGGAAAAGGAACGAGCCGACGGGACGATGCGGATTTTTCAAACCGGCACGCGAACGGCGGATAGCTCTCGCAAGTGCCGAGATCGCGGGCCGTTGCGAGACGATGCGTTCGTGCAGAGCGGTCTCGATGGTCAATAGTTTTTTGGCTTCTTTTTGCTTTACTGATGAAACAGGCACTCCGGTCCAGCGGGCGATCACCTCATCGACGTCGTCTTTAGTGACCTCGACTGCAAAGAACGAGTCTTCCAGCGAACGCAACTCATACGAGATCAATTGATCCTCGTTAGCGGCGGCTCGTTTCCAATTTTCGACCGTCTCTTTCCACGAAGGCTCGCCTCGATTTTCGTGCTGATACCGCAGCTTGGCGCGTGCTCCGGCTTCGTCAAGCACGTCGATCGCCTTGTCCGGCAAAAATCGGTCGGGAATATAGCGGTTCGATTGGGTGACAGCGGCGAGCAGAGCGTCCTTGGTATAGCGAAGCTGATGAAACGCCTCATAGCGTTCGACGATGCCGTTGATGATCTCAAGAGCCTCAACCTCGGTCGCGGGTTCGATCTTGACGGACTGAAAGCGGCGTTCGAGTGCGCGGTCTTTCTCGATGGTCTTGCGAAACTCAGTTGGCGTTGTCGCCCCGATGCATTGAATGTCACCACGCGACAGTGCGGGCTTTAAGATGTTTGCCGCATCGAGCGTGCCCTCGGCCGATCCGGCACCGACGAGTGTGTGCAGCTCGTCGATAAAGACGATGTTCTCATCGCTCTCTTTCAGCTCGGCCATTATCTTTTTGAGACGTTCCTCAAACTGGCCGCGATACTTTGTGCCCGCCACGACCAACGAGAGATCGAGCGACAGGATGCGTTTATTTTCGAGAAACGTCGGTACGTTTTTATCGACAATTCGTTGGGCAAGGCCCTCGACGATAGCAGTTTTGCCGACGCCGGATTCGCCGATCAGGACGGGATTATTCTTTGTACGACGGCAGAGGATCTCGATGATCCGCTGGACCTCCTCTTCGCGTCCGACGAGCGGGTCGAGACGGCCCTCGGCGGCATCGACGGTCAGATCCCGGGTAAATTCGAGCAAGCCCGGAGTCTTTGAATTTTCTTTATTTGCCGCGAGCACGCCCGGTATACCGCTCTGGCGCGTCATCTCGTCGCGGACATCCTGCAGCCGCAGTCCATAGCCAAAGAGTATCTCGGCGGCAACGGACTTTTCTTCGCGGACGATGCCCAGCAGCAGATGCTCGGGGCCGATGTGGCGGTTCTTTAACTGACGGCTCTCGTCGTTTGCGTAAAAGAGAATTTGTTTGGTCGCGGCCGAAAGATGCAACTCGGACGACTGCGGTATACGGCCCTTGACGACGATACGTTCCTCGACATCGCGGCGGATGTTGTCAACGGTCAGGGCATGGCGAAACGGAAAAAAGCGGGCGGACAGAGTTTTGTCCTCACGCATAAGGCCGAGCAAAATATGCTCGGGTGCAATGACTTGCGAACCGTATTGGAGGGCTTCGTACCGGGCGAAGAATATCACCCGACGTGACCTCTCCGTGTAACGTTCAAACATAGGATTCTTTAATACCGCGTTCCCGTTATCGTTCTATAAAAACGAGTATAACGAAAAAACGGCAGACACGCGCCAAATTTTTCAATATTCAGATCTTTCGAGCTTTGGTTGAATATAGTTGCAAAGGCGCGATAAATCCACAAGAAAATCAATAATTTACGGGTTAAATCGAAAAAAATTTGTATCGGGCTAGTTTGCCATCCGCGAACGGGCGTCGATGTCGGCGATTTCGTCGCCAGCGATCTCACGGACGAGGGCTTCGTCCTTATGCGTGATACCGCGCAGGATCTTGCCCGCCGGAGCGAGTTCGACACGCGACGTAAGGACGCGTGAGATGCGTTTTGGTAGGAATTTGGGAGCAATATTTGCTATTGAATCAGCCAGAGCAACGATATCGCCGCCGCCAAGCCAATGCTCACGGACGATCGATTCGTCGGTGCGATTAATAAGTCTAAGCAGCGTCAAAGCGACGACATAAAGGTCATCGACCTGTCCGATAAACGGAAAAACGTCAGGGATAAAATCGAGCGGCGACACGACATAGACGATGGCCGCAAGAAAAAGCGCTTTTTCAGCCGTCGGCACACGAGAGTCTTTGAGCATACGCCCGAGCAGCATGACCATATTTGGCAGAAACATCAAAAAGCTCCGCATACGGCCCTTTAACTCGCTCTTTTCACGCCGCTTTAATTTTGTTTTTGGCTCTTTCATCGTCATCTTATTCCCAGCTTTCTCAAAGTGTAGAGAATAGCCGATATTTGAGCAAGTTTAGATTGATTTGGTTGTATGGTAAATTCAGATGGTTCGGTGTGTTCTTGTCGCCAACGGCGACTAACATTAAAGCCTAGGGTGGAGCAAAGCGGAACCCTAGGAACGCGACCATATTGAAATTACGTCCCTGAAGGGGACGAACAAGTCAGATAGCATGTACGTCGCTTTCAGCGACGGATACTATTTCGATTCATTCCTAGGGTTCCATTCGCTTTGCTCATTACACCCTAGGCTTTAATGTCTGTCGCCGTTGGCGACCAAAGCTATGATCCTCGAAAAGTTACGCCAGCGCCGCCGCCGATGTCCAACATATTATCCTGCCCGAGGGCGAGGATGTCCGTACCGTCGAGGCCGCCGCGATCTGCGCGTCGCAAGGGATCGCAAAGATCACCTTGCTCGGCAGCGAAGAAAAGATCCGCGAGCTGGCGTCCGGTGCCGGAGCAAATCTAAACGGCGTCGATATACTCGATCATCGCAAGTCAGCGGATTTCGGAAAACTCGCAACGCTTTATCACCAGATGCGCCGGGCAAAAGGCGTGACGCTTGAGGAAGCTGAGCAGACGGTAAAAGACCCTCTGTATTTCGGCAACCTGATGGTCCGCGAAGGCAAGGCCGACGGCTCGGTCGCCGGAGCTACCAATACGACCGCGCATACCGTCGCAGCAGCGCTCAGGTGTATCGGTGTTCGAGCGGGAATGAAAACCGTATCGAGCTTTTTCCTGATGGTCGTGCCGGATAAAAAATTTGGTGCGAACGGGGCGATGATCTACGCCGATTGCGGCGTCGTCATCGATCCTGACGTAAGCGAACTCGCCGAGATCGCGATTGCGTCGGCCGATTCGTGTCGTGCTTTGTTGCAAGTCGAGCCGCGTGTCGCGATGCTCTCTTTCTCAACTAAGGGAAGTGCAAAACACCAACTTATCGAAAAGGTTGTCGAAGCGACCAAGACAGTAAAAGTGCGTATGCCCGAACTCGCCATCGACGGCGAACTCCAGGCCGACGCCGCGCTTGTCCCGTCGGTCGGTGCTTCGAAAGCACCCGGTTCAAATGTCGCAGGCAAAGCCAACGTGCTCATCTTCCCCGATCTCAACGCCGGAAACATCGCCTACAAACTCACCGAACGCCTAACCGGCGGCACCGCCATCGGCCCGATCCTACAAGGCCTCGACCGCCCCTGCAACGACCTCTCACGCGGCTGCTCGGCAGGAGACATCGTCGATGCCGTGGCTATTACTGCGGTGCAATCGCAGGCACGAAAACAGACATGATCCGCCCTTGATCCTAAACAAAACCAATGGATCGCAAATATCATCCGATAAAAAACATACTCGACCGGCTCGGGCCGGGGTTGATCACAGGTGCGTCGGATGACGATCCATCGGGGATCGGGACGTATTCTCAGGCCGGAGCGGCGCTCGGTTACGCAACTTTGTGGACGGCGATCGTGACGCTGCCGCTGATGATCGTTGTGCAGCATATCTGCGCCAAGATCGGGATGGTATCAGGCCGCGGGTTGGCTGGAGTTCTGAATCGATATTATTCCAAAAAGCTGCTTTATCCGGTCGTCGTCGGATTAGTCATCGCCAATACCATCAACGCCGGCGCGGACATCGCGGCGATCTCGGCGGCGATAAATATGTTCGTGCCCATCCCGATCTCGGCAATGGTGGTGCCGATAGCGGTGGCGATAGTCGTGCTTCAAGTCTGGGGCTCGTATAGGGTGATCGTAAAGATCTTCAAATGGCTGACGTTGTCGCTATTTGCTTATGTCATCGCGGCGTTTCTGGCTAGGCCGGATTGGTATGCCGTCGCTAAAGCCACCTTCGTCCCGCAGATCCAATTTACCAGCGAATACATCACCACGATCGTTGCCATTCTCGGCACGACGATCTCGCCATATCTTTTCTTTTGGGAGGCGAGCGAAGAGGTCGAGGAAGAAAAGAGTGAGGGCCGTGCGAAACTCTCAGAGCGAAAAGGTGCGACAGACAAAGAGATCAAGAAAGAAAAGATCGACACGATCGTCGGAATGCTATTTTGCAACGTGGTCTTTTATTTTGTGATCGTATCGGCCGGGGCGACGCTCCACGTCAGCGGTCAGACCAGCATCCAATCGGCGACCGAGGCGGCACAGGCACTACGTCCGCTCGCGGGAAATTTTGCTACCGTTCTATTCGGCATTGGCTTGATCGGGGCGGGCCTGCTTGCGATCCCTGTTCTCACAGGCTCGGCGGCGTATGCCGTTGCGGAAACTTTCGGCTGGCCGTCCGGCCTTGACGAAAAGCCGCGTCACGCAAAAAAATTCTACGCTGTGATCGCCGCCTCGACCATCGTCGGGGTCGTCATCGATTTTGCGGGTATCAATCCGATCTCGGCTTTATTTTGGACGGCAGTCATCAATGGCGTTGTCGCTCCACCGCTGCTAATTGTTGTGATGCTCGTTGCGAATAACAAACGCGTCATGGGAACGCGGACGAACGGCCTGTTTACGAATATCGTCGGCTGGCTTGCGACGGCTGTGATGTTTGCCGCTGCAATCGGTATGTTTGTTACGTGGAGCAGTTAAACGGTCTCTTTTGCCTTTGACCCGGAAGCATAAGCCGCTAGACAAGTCGGACACAGGCACTTTTCAAATTTTGCTTTCATCTCGGCACGGGCCTCGTCCGAGACCTTGATTTTCATACACCAACATCCCATAACGGTCGCGCCGCAGATGTATTCTTCGCCGCAAGATTCGCAAACGGACGGATCTTTGTACTTTTCTGAAAAGATGCCGAGAGCTTTTCTTAGCATCAGTTACCGGTCCATTTCTTAAATGCGAGAACGGCGTTGAGGCCGCCAAAGGCAAACGAGTTTGATATCGCCGCCTCTACCTCGGCGGGCCGAGCCTCGTTGGCGATGACGTCAATGTTGCATTCGGGGTCGAGTTCGGTAAAGTTTGCCGTCGGTGGAAGGACGTTGTTGTGGAGAGCGAGTACGGTAGCGGCTGATTCGATCGCTCCGGCGGCTCCCAGCGTGTGGCCGTGCATCGATTTGGTCGAGCTGACGGCGATATTGTCAGTATGAGAACCAAAAACGGTCCGGATAGCGTCTGATTCCATTACGTCATTTGCCTGGGTGGCTGTTCCATGAGCATTGACGTAACCGACCTGTTCGGGAGCAATCGCGCCATCCTCAATCGCTTGACGCATCGCTTTAGCGGCTCCGGTCGCGAGCGGCATTGTCAGATGATGGGCATCAGCGGACATGCCAAATCCGGCGATCTCGGCGTAAATTTTTGCACCGCGGGCTTGGGCGTGGGCGAGTGATTCCATGACAAACATCGACCCACCTTCGCCGAGGATCATGCCGGTGCGGTCCTTTGAAAAAGGACGGCAAGTGTCCGGCGACACCACACGCATAGTTTCCCAGGCCTTAAGATTGCCGTAGCACAGTGGGGCCTCGCTGCCGCCCGTTACAGCGGCGTCGAGCGTGCCTTGACGGATCAGCCAAAAGGCTTGGCCTATCGCGTGATTAGCTGACGAACACGCGGTGGATGTTGTAAAGGTCGCACCCGTCAGTCCAAATTCCATCGCGATGTGGCTGGCCGCGGCGTTGGCCATTGCCCGCGGGATAGCGATCGGCTGGTGCCGCTGTTGGCCCAGCGCGTACAGCTTGTAATAAAGCTCGTCCTCGGTCATCTTGCCGCCGAGACATGAGCCGGTGATGACGCCGCTTCGGTCGCGAAGTGCTTCGTCAAATTCGATGCCGGAATCCTTGACCGCTTCACGCGCTGCAACAATACCGTACTGAGCAAACGGGTCGATCCATATCAGATTTTTTTCTTCGAAATGCTCGTTTGGGTCAAAGCCGTGGATCTCAGCCGCGTTGTGGAACCGCAGCGTGGACGTGTCGAGCTTCTTCATCGGCGCGATCGCCGAGCGTCCGGCACTGAGCCCGCTCCAAAAATCTGAGGCGTTGTTGCCCAGGGGCGAAACAACACCGATGCCGGTTATTACAACTCTTTTCATTTAGTGTGAGACTCTAGGCCGATGGCGGCGGCGGAATTGTGGGTATCTGATCGGGATTATCGAGCAGCCACTGGATGCCCTCAACGGCCTCGGCGACGCTCTTCATCGACTGGACCTTGTCGTCCGGCACCATGAGATCAAACTCCTCCTCGAGCTCGAAAATCAGATTGAGCCCGTCGAGCGAATCAAGCCCGAGTTCCTCAAAAGTTGTTTCCATTTTGATCTCGGAAGGCTCTACTTTCTTAAACGCCGCAAAGACCTTAATTACCCTTTCTGCAACCGAACCATCAGACATAATGTTTGCCGTCCTCTAATTACTAAACTCAATATACGACATCATTATAGCGAGTAACGGCTGGCAAAGCACGTCTCGTGGGTGGGTCAATATAATTCGGGTTCGCCGGGCGGGCGGGTTTTCCAGCGTTTGTGTATCCACATCCATTGATCGGGATATTGGCGGATCAGTTTTTCGATCTCGGCGGTAAACGCGGCGGTCGTTTCGACTATGTCGCGTTTACGATCGCCGGTGTTTGCTGGTTCGAGCAGCTTGCCGTGTATCAACTTGTAACGCTTAGCCGATTTGTCCCAGACGCAGACGACCGGGAAGATGAATGAATCCGACCGTATCGCGATCATCGCCGCACCCGTTGGCGTACAAGCCGGTACGCCAAAGAACGGCACAAAAACACCCTCTTTTGGGTGGGCGTTGACATCCGACAGGATACCTAGCCCGCCGCCTTTGCGTAAGATGTCGATCGCCAGCATTGCCGAATTTGTCTTGTTGATCGGCGTGTTGCCATAGCGGATGCGAAAACCGGTCAGCATTGCTTCGATCTTTGGGTTGTCGAGAGGACGGGCGAGATAGCTGATCGGCTCGTAAAGAGCGGCAAATGCAAACACGAGCATTTCCCAGTTGCCCATGTGACCCGTTGTCAGGATCCCCCCGCGGCCCTCGGCCTTGCATTTTTCATACAGTGCCTTTGATTCTTCATCAAGCTCAAAATCGACTATCTCAGCAAGGTCTTCTGCCGAGTATTTATCAAATTGACTGAGTTCGCCAAGGACGCGGCCGAGATTTTCAAACGTGCCGTCTAGTATTTGCTTTCGTTCCTCGATGCTCTTTTCCGGATAGGCGATCTCAAGATTGCGCATCCCCGTACGCCGTATGGATATTAAAACGTACGAGGTCGTTTTGAAGATCAAGATCCCGAACCGAACGGCCAAATTGCGCGGAAGCATACCCATCAGCCCGAGCCCGACGCGGGCGGCGGCGTATTCGATATTGATAATGGTGCTGCTTTTTATTGCCATGGGCCGAGATTTACTTTAGTGGCATTGCGTGCGGAATTCAACAAGCGAAAAGCGTCTTGATTTCCTTACAAAACTCTTACAATCACAGCTGCCGCAACCTGTTAGCCTTATGGTATGGCGAAATATCGCCCGTCATTATACAGATCTTACAGGGGATACTTATTGTGCAAAACGTAATCGAATTAAACAGGCCACACTCGGGACGGCTAAATTGGGACACGATCATTTTTGTCGCAATTTTCCACATTGTCGCCGTTTCGGCGCTTTTTACCTTTAGCTGGCAAAATCTCACCGCTGCCTTTATTACGTGGTGGGTAGCCGCGAGCTGGGGCATCGGCATTGGTTATCACCGGCTGATGACGCACCGCGGATTCAAAAGCCCGCGTTGGCTTGAGCGTACGCTCGCGACGTTTGGCACATTGGCCGTACAGTCCGGCCCGATCTCTTGGGTAACGACGCACCGTATACATCACGCTTTCACCGACACCGACCGCGATCCGCACAGCCCGCGTAACGGTACATACTGGTCGCACATCGGCTGGATCTTTCGCGGAACAGCGCAAATACAGCCTGCGTCGGCACGGCAAAAATATTCGCCCGATCTGATCCGCGACCCGTATCTCGTTTTTATCGACAAATATTACTGGGTCTCGTCGGTCATCCTCGGCGGGGTGCTGATGGCGATCGGCGGATGGCAGATGGTCGTCTGGGGTGTGTTTTTACGCACGGTCCTCGGCTGGCATTTCACTTGGCTAGTTAACTCAGCAACACATCTGTGGGGTTATCGCCGGTTTGAAACAGGCGACGATTCGCGAAACAACGCCCTCGTCGCCGCGGTCACATTTGGCGAAGGCTGGCACAATAATCATCACGCGTATCCGCGTTCGGCAAAGCACGGCCTGACATGGCGCGAGTTTGACATCAATTGGGTCCAGCTCCGGGCTCTCGAAATGCTAGGCATCATTAAAGATGTCCACTCGATCGATCTATCCGAAGAGATCGACGGGGTCAAGGCACTCAAAAAAGCGGCCTAACGGCAAGTAAAAAGTAAAAAGGTAAAGGGCAAAAGTTAGAACAAAGTGTTTCTTGCTTTTGCCTTTTTACTTTTACCTTTCTACTTTTGAAACATGCGGCGACGTAAGACAGCAATATTCTTTTTGATCTTGGGCATTTGCCTGATCGTGATCGCGGCGGCGCTCAACGTCGGGTGGATATTGCTCAATCTGCGTGAGGTCGCGTTGCTGGTTTTCGGCGTGATATTTTTTGCGCTGATAATAACCGGGCTGACGCTAAACACCATTTTTCTGGTTCGCGAGATACGCCGTAACGAACAGCACGACGCTTTTTTGAACGCTGTCACGCACGAGCTAAAAACGCCGATCGCCTCGATCAAGCTTTATCTCGAAACGCTAAAGTCCCGCCCCGTCGACGAGGCAAAGCGAAACGAGTTTTACGACATCATGCTGTCCGACAGCGACCGCTTACTAGGCACCGTCGAGCAGGTTTTGCAGGCGAGCCGGACGCGTGAAAAGCAGCGTCAGATGAACCTTGCCGAGATCGATCTTGGCGAATTGCTGACCGACACGATCAAGATGGTTCAGAGCCGGCACAACCTAAATGAGGCGGCCATACGATACACTGCCCCGACCGAGACGATCAAGACGATGGGTGATCGCGGCGAGCTGCAGACGGCGTTTGCCAACCTGCTCGACAACGCCATCAAATACTCCGGCGGCGAGCCAAAGATATCGGTGCGGATGTCGCGTTCGCGTTCGGGCAAGGCGGATATTTTGTTCCGCGACAACGGCGTCGGCTTACAGCGTGCGGATCTGAAACGTATCTTTAAGAGATTTTTCCGTGTGCCAAATGCCGAACTGTTCGCCGCAAAGGGTAACGGCCTCGGGCTGCCGATCGTAAGATCGATAATCGAAAAACACGGCGGCCGCATCAAAGCCGAAAGCCGCGGACTTGGGAAAGGGAGCACGTTTATTGTGCAGTTGCCAAAAGCATGAACATTCTGATCGTCGAAGACGAAGAGCATCTTGCCGTCGGGCTGAAATTCAACCTTGAGGCCGAGGGCTATGAGACCGTGATCGCGGGTGACGGCGAGACGGGGCTTGAGCTGTTGGCGGCGGGGGCGTTTGATGCGGTCGTGCTGGACGTGATGCTGCCGGGGATCGACGGCTTTGGGGTCGCGGCCGCGATGCGCGAGCGAGCCGATTACACGCCGATCTTGATGCTGACGGCACGCGGACGTCCCGAAGACGTGCTCAACGGCTTTCAGGCCGGTGCCGACGATTATCTGCCAAAACCCTTTGACCTCGAAATATTTCTCGCGCGTCTAAACGGGCTGCTTCGCCGCCGCGAGTGGTTGAAAAATGAATCCGCACCTGCCGAATTAGAAACGCTCCACATCAACGGCCGCGAGATCGACCTTGTAAATCTTGAGCTCCGCAGCGAGGGCCAGAGCGTCCGCCTGACGCTGATGGAGGTCAATCTGCTGCGGTACCTGATCGCCAACGAAGGCCGCCCCGTATCGCGTAAGGCGATCCTCGAAGACGTCTGGAATCTGCAAGAGGACACCGACACGCGTGCGATCGACAATTTCATCGTCCGTTTGCGTAAACTGCTCGAAGATTCGCCAAACGATCCAAAGATCCTCCAAACAGTCCGCGGCATCGGTTATAGATACGTCGCTCCTGCATGATAGGGATTTTTTTGCCCGCGAAACACACGAAAACCGCGAAATATGAGTATCTTATTTAGCGTCTTTTCGCGTATTTAGCGGGCAAACTCTTTTTATCCTTAATAATCCTCCCTCGCGACAACCCGCACTTTCTCACGCCAATTCTCATGCAATTCAAACCGCCACAGCTCGATCTCGGGCGAGATCATCTTTGCAAAAAATTCAAAATCACGGTGAAAGCTCCACGCCGGAGCGGCGAGATAAATGATTGCCGGTTGGTTGGTGATCGTGCGTCCGTCAAACAGATCAGCTTCGTCTAGCAATCCGCGTCGCCGCTGCAGTTCGATCTTTCTCCAGTAATCCGTCGCCTGAAAAACACTCGAACGGTCAGGCTGAGTCTTTAGCTCGATGATGACAAGACGCCCGTCTTTTCGCAGGGCGAGCAGATCGATCTTGTCGTTAGCCGAGCGAAACTGGTGGTAGATCGGTGAAAGTATAAGGTTTGCGTCGAGCAAAGTGATGTTGCCGCGTAGGATCGATTCGAGCCACGCCTCAGGTGCTGTACGGTAATATTCGTGACGCTTATTCAAGGTGTGGGCGGTGCGATAAAGCCTAAGCTGCTCGACGATCTCAACCAGACCGTCCCAAGTCTCGTCGGTCAATATCCGCCGTTCGCGTCCTACTCCAAACCATGCTTTTTCGATACCCATCATCGTCCGCACGCGGGCGAACGGCAGCCCCATAAACCGAAGCATCTCGCCTTGCCGTGAGTAGACGATGTCTATCTCGTCTGTCGATAGGTCGATGATTCGCTGACCGATGCCGCCGGGTTCGCGGAGTTCCGGTGCGTTTGGACGCCTCGATTTTTCACACCACAGATCTCGGATCTTTCGTTTTGGCAGTTCTACCACTGAGGGAGGTTCGGTCTTTCGTTTTATCTCAAATACCGTGATCTTTGCTTTCCACCGCTCGGTCAAAAGGGCGTGGAGTTTTTGCAGATTTTTGGCGTGCCGCTTTTCGCAGATGATCCAGATATCGAGCACCGGTTTCTTTTTTCGTGAGCCCAGTTTTTCAAGCCAGAGAATTGCCGACGACAAGACGACTTCGACCGTCAGTTTGCCGGTGACGTCATATAGTGCGGCAAACGGTGTTTTGTCGGCATCGTCAAAAAGTATGTGGGCAAGCCGTCCGCCGTCGGTGTTTAAGGCGACGCGGCCAAGCTTGATGCCGGGAAAATTTGCCTTAATAAGGCTGGCGATCTCGTTAGCTTTTTCGAGCCGTGCAAGCTCGACCTCTGCGGTGAGGGTGCTTGCGGCAATTCGCGGCACGAGCCGCACGCTTTCGCGTTTTCCAAACTCACGGCTTAAGCTCAGCGTTAGCTCATTACCGTCAAATTCAAACGAATGCAGCCGCCAATCATGAAATCCGTCGTCGCTGATAAAGCCGACCAGCGTCTTGTCGCCCTCAGCGGTAATTTCGATCTCGGGACTGTTTAAGGGGAATGTGCGGCCCGTCTCGCGGACGAGCAGCCACTCATGATGAGCGGCGAGCAGTTCGCGAATCTCATCCGGATTCACCATTCGTGATGTTTGGCAAAGTATTTGATCATCGCCTCGGCCCAGTCGGCGTAGCCCTGTTCGGACGGGTGGATGCCGTCGGCCCAAAAGCCTTCGAGCCTGAAATCGGCCGGCTGCGGATAGTAAAAGACGCGGTCCAGAGCGCGTGTAAATTCGACTATGTTTGCGTTGTGCATCTGCGACAGCCGCCAGAGGATCGATCTGATCGGCTCGGGCAGAGCCGGAGCATAGATGATCATCGGGCAGTTTGAGATAAAGATGACCGCGTTAGGATTTTTTTCGCGAACTATCGAGATCAGCTCGAGCATATCCGTTCGCCATTTGCGCGGGCTCGAGAGTTTCATCACGTCGTTGCCGCCGATACCGAGCAGGATGTAGTCAAACTGCTCGTCCGGCATTTGCGGCACGAGGTCCTCGATCGTCCGGCGGGCGGTAACGCCGTTTTTGCCAAGCACTGTCCACGCAACCGGGCGGGCGATGTGTTCGCTCAGATTTTTGGCAAACTGCCCGGCAAGCGCGAGTTCGTGCGTGCGGGCACCGAGCCCCGCGACGGTCGATTCGCCGATGACGTAGAGCTTTGCGGGATTTGGCCCGTCGCCGTATCGCCCGTGCCTCTCGCCGCCAGCGTCGGGCAGTACGCCGATCTTCCAACGCGTGACCTGTCCCTGCAGCAGCAGCAGCGGCGTGAACGGCAGCAAAACGGCCGAACCGAGCATAAATTGCCTCTGCAAACGCGATAAATTGTCGGTGCCGTTGTCCATACGTGTCGTTATGATAAAATTTAAAGCCTCAAATGTTTTTGTCAAATCTATCCCGGCCTTTCCTGCTTCTAATTGCTTTCACGCTTGTAATGCAGGCGTGCGGTTCGTCGCAAACCAACCAAAACAAAGAGGTTTCGCTGACAGGCGAAAGCACAAGCGAATTTCCGTTCACGGTAAAGGAACCGGAGACATATCAGGCCGACGTGGTTGTGACCGCCGGCGGGACCGAGACTCGTTGGTCGGTCGCACGAAACGGTGAGAAGTGGCGGTACGACATTTATGCGGGCACTGCGATGACCGTCTCGCAGATTCGCAGCGACAAACTCTACTATATCGACCACCGCAAAAAAACGTTTTGGGAGATGAGCGAAAAGCCGGGAACCGGCGAGATCAGCGACATCGCCCGCAGCTTTTTTCGCGGCTATGAGCACAACGATTTTGACGAAGTGGGACGCGAAGGAACTATTATTAAATACAAAGTCCGCCCCATCGACAAACGCCCGGGTAGCATAGTGATCTCGATCGACTCCGCGAGCGGGATGATGGTCAGACAGGAATTTTTAGCGGCTGACGGCGGTGTCCAATATGTGTATGAGCTGCGAAATCTAAAGCTCAACGTCGACGACAGCACGTTCGCGATTCCCTCCGATTATCGTAAGGTCACGCAGCCATAAGCTTCGCTATTCGTCACCCACCACCGCCGTACCCGCCAACCGCTATGTTAAAATTCATCTATCCGATGAAGTTAATGAATATATCCACGACCTTGCTTTTCCTCAGTGTCTCAGCACTTCTTTTCACCGGCTGCCGCACAGTCTCGACGGGCGAAAATACTAACGGCTCGATCGACGGGGTCGAAAAGACGAAAGCGCCGTTCGCAGACAGGGAACCTGAAAAATATCAGACCGAGATCTGGCAGACGTCGGCCAAGGGCACGGAGAAATTCTTTTTGACCCGCAGCGGTGAAAAATGGCGTATGGATTCCTCGTATGGAGCACCCGAACAAGTGACCACGATCCACACCGATAAGGAATATGTGATCTCCTCAGCGGCCAAGGTTTACGCCGAGTATCCGACCGGCCACGGTTTTGACGACCGCGAAGATACGGTTTACGAAATGACGTTCGGAATGCTCAATTCCAAGGTAAAAGCCGTCTATGAAAAGCTCGGGACCGACGGCGGCCTGACCAAATATAAGGTTACGACCGACGGTGATAAGGGTAAGGAATCGATAGTCTATTTTGATGACAAACTCGGATTGCCGGTCAAAAAGGAGATCTTCAAGGCCGGTGGGACCGGGCAATCTCCTGAGATGACTATCACTCTTTCGGGCTATAAAGCAGAGACAGACGAGAAGCTTTTCGCCTTACCCGAAGGCTTGAAAAAGGTGACCGCCGGTGAGATGAAAAAGCTGCTTTCGGGCGGCAAATAAAACGTTATGACCGAACAAAAACTGCGTACAGAGATCACCGACGAGCAACGAGCCTTTGCAGCTAATGCTCTGCACACGCTGCCGTTTTCAAAGCTGATCGGCATGAAACTGGTCAAGCTAGAGGTTGACGAGGCGCAGATCAGCATCGATATGCGCGACGACCTGCGCCAGCCAAGCGGCGTTTTGCACGGCGGCGTGACCGCGACGCTGATCGATACGGCAATGGCGTTTGCCGTCCGCACACGTCTCGGTATACATGAAGCGACCGCCACGATCGACCTCACGATCCACTATTTACGGCCCCATATAACTGGAGTTTTCACATGTACGGCAAAGGTCGTCCGGGCCGGAAAGCGAATATTCACCGTCTCAGCCGACGTCCACGGCGAAGACGGAAAGTTGATCGCAACGGGCCTCTCAACGTATACAAGAGTTTGAAGAACTTGCACCACAGAGTCACAGAGGACACAGAGTCACAAGTGGCCTCTTTTCTCGGTGCTCTCTGTGGCTCTGTGGTGAATTCTTAAATGGAACAGTTAAAGAAATTTGCACGATATTTTAGGCCTTACAAAGGGACCATTCTGCTTGGGATCCTTTGTATTTTGGCGTCGATGTCGTTCGGGCTATTTATTCCGTATATGGTCGGCCAGGCGATCGATGACCTCGGTGCGGGCGTGACCCGCGAAAAGATAATTTACTATCCACTAGTCATCCTTGGCATTAGCGCGATGAGCGGTGTGTTTTTGTTTTTGCAGCGCCGGCTGTTGATCAACACTTCGCGGCATATCGAGTTTGATATGCGGCAAGATTTTTACGCGTCGCTGGTCGGGCAATCGATGCAGTATTTTCATGAGACCCGCGTGGGCGACCTAATGGCGCGTGCGACCAACGACCTCGCCGCCATCCGCCAGATCGTCGGGCCGATGATCCTGTACAGCTTTCAGGCGATCTTTGCGCTCTGCATTTCGCTGCCGATAATGCTCAACATCTCGGTCAAGCTCACGCTGCTACTGCTCATCCCGATGCCGCTCGTGACGCTGACCGTCAAGTTTTTGGGCGAACGGATACACAAACGCTTTGAGAAAATTCAGGAATATTTCTCCGACATCACCGCCCGTGCCCAAGAAAATCTGACCGGCGTCCGCGTCATCCGTGCTTACGCTCAGGAGGACGCCGAGATCGAGCAGTTCCAGGTCCTCAACCGCGAATACGCCTCGCAAAATCTCAAGCTCGTAAAATACGCCGCCGCGATGCGTCCGCTGTTGTTCTTTTTCATCGGCCTCGGTTTTGTGATCATCGTCGCGGTCGGTGTGCCGATGGCGGTTCGCAGCGAGATAACGGCGGGCGATTTTACGGCATTTATCCTCTATCTCCAGCGGATGATCTGGTACCTCATCGCCCTCGGTTACGTTGTCAATCTATACCAACGCGGCACCGCTTCGCTCAAGCGTTTTAACGCGATCCTCGAAGCCGAGCCAGCGATCAAAGATGACGCTGTCGCCCACGAACAGTCACCCGTTCAGGGCAACATCGAATTTCGCGACCTGACCTTTGCATACAACGGCAAGCCGGTGCTTCGAGATATAGACCTAAAGATAGACGCAGGCCAGACCATCGCGTTCGTCGGCAAGACGGGTAGCGGCAAATCGACACTGATGAGCCTCGTGCCGCGTCTGCTGGATGCGCCGGACGGCAGCGTCTTGGTCGATGGCCGCCCGTTGCGCGAATATCCCATCGCCCAACTCCGCCAAGCCATCGGCTTTGTCCCCCAAGAGACGTTTCTATTCAGCGACACGCTTGCCGCTAACATCGCGTTTGGAGTAGAGGAGTTGGGGAGTAAAGGAGTGGGGGAGAGTGTCAAAAGCAACGGCTCCCCTACTCCTCCACTCCCCCACTCCTCCACTTCCAAGATGACCGTCGAATCCGCCGCAACCATCGCCGGACTCGCCGCTGACATCGAAGATTTCCCCGGCAAGTACGAACAACTCGTTGGCGAACGCGGTATCACTCTTTCGGGCGGGCAAAAACAGCGGACGGCAATCGCCCGTGCGGTGATGCGTGACCCGCGGATTTTGATACTTGATGATTCGCTCAGTGCGGTCGACACCTATACCGAAGAAACGATCTTGCACAATCTCCGCGACGTTCGCGAAAATCGCACGACGCTCATCGTTTCACACCGGGTCTCGACGATCCGCGACGCCGATCTGATCTGCGTCATGGCCGACGGCCGCATCATCGAACGCGGCACTCACGAAGAGTTGCTAACCCTCGACGGCGAATACGCCGACCTCTACGAACGTCAGCGTTTAGAAGAAGAATTGGAGGCGACAGATTAAGTGCAGAACGACGACACGGGGACAAGGGTGGGATACATCGTTGCTATCTCAATATGTACAGCAATCTTGGTGTCGCAGTTTCTTTTCCTTTTGATGATCTATTTTGTAAAACCGGAGCTTATGGGGCTTGCCCCGTCTCAATCTCAATCTGAATCGGAGAGAACGCCCGAAATTGTGTTGGTGTTAGCGGTCGTCTCGATAGTCGTTCTAGTGGCGTCGTTCGTGATCAAAAAGGTACTAATAGGACAGGCGGTAAAAACACGTGTCACCGCGCTTATTTTTGTTGCGAGTATATTTGGTTGTTCGTTGTGTGAGTCGGTTACTTTGTTTGGACTGCTAACGGCATTTGTAGCCAATTATCCTTACTTTTACGCTTTCTTTGCGGCAGGCATAATCGGCACAATCCTACATTTCCCAAGCCAATCTAGTATTGATGCCGCCAGTTACAAAACGTAGGGGTTACTGCCACTGTCACTGCCTACTGTCTTACTCCGGCGGAGGCAGTATCTGCCCGCCGTGGTGTGCGACGACCTGCCAAAGGCCTGCGCGTTTCATCCAGACGTGCGTGCTGCGATAAGATATGTTTCGCACGCCCTCGACCTTCGCCCGGTGCGTCATTATCGCTGTGTTGGCAAAAACCCTCACCTTGTAATCGTCCGATCTGACCATATCGGCATTTGGAGCGAACTGCGCCAGATACTGCGTTTTGTTCTCGATCTCGCCCCGCTGCGTCGTGCCGACATAATCGTCCGCCACCAACGCCCCCGCCGCCTGTCTGTCGCCCTTAAGCTCCGCAAACGTCCATGCCTTATCCAGCTCTATCAGCTTGGCCTCAACGCTCCCCTTTTTGTATTGACCAATCGCCCCTGCCGACACCCCCAACACCAAAACCACCACGCCGATCACCACTCTCATAAGCCCAGTTCCTCCCCCAAAATCCTCTCACCCAACCCCCCTTTTTATATAATTTTCGAAGCGGGTAGGCAATTAGGGTCGGCAATCGGTCACTCCGGTTCGAGCAGGCGCCACATAGTCGCATCCCGATACTCAAATGCGGCGGTGGAGTCACCCCGTACCAGAATAAAAGGCCGCGGGAATCTCCCGGCGGCCGTGTGAGCAGTACATAGGTAAAAAGGAATTCAGTTTTAGCGGTCATCATCGTCGCCGTCACTATCCTTCTTTCCGCGATCGTCGGCATCACCGATCTTTTTGGGTTGTTTTGAGTTGGCGGGTCGGTTCGACCTAACATCATCGCGATCTGCGGTTTTCGTATTTGCTGCGTTGGTATTATTTGCGGCCGGAGATCTGATATCGTCTCGGTCGCCATCCGAGGCAACCGAAACGTTGCTTGCCGTTGGCGTGGTAGCGTTTATGTTTGATACCGCCGGAGTCGTCTTTGTTTCATTTTGCTTGCTCTCGGTTTTGCCACCGCAGGCGAGCATTAGTGAAACTACAACGAAGAGCGCGACACTGGTTATAACTGTTTTCATGATATTTCTCCTTGATTTAGTCGTCATCATCGTCTGATTTTTGCGGTTTATTTGTTTCGGTACCTAGATTCGAGACCGTTCCCGTTGTCGATGTCATTACCGCTCTAACCCCAAGCTCGTGTACTAGCCGTCCACCTTGATGGGCTGTATTCATCAAAAGCACAACGCCCGATCCGTAAAAGAGTAAAAAGGCTAGATTGAGCGGTATTGTGATAACCCTCGATAGTTCTTTTTTGAATAGCATCGGGGCGAACAAGATCACTCCAAAAACCACGGTTAAGGCCGCAAAAACGCTACGGGTCGTTTCGGCAAGCTCTTCATGCTCTTCGAGGACTGACTCGACGTTGTTCATATGTTCGGCGAGTTCACCCGCCGCCTCGCCGGTGGATACGGCGACAAAGGTCGCGATCGTGCCGATCAGCATCAGAATAAATGCGGATATTAGGAAAGCACGGCCGCTCTTGGGCACAAGTATCCCGATCAGGATGATCAACGGCACAACGATCAATAGGGCTATAGGAAAATGAATGATTATTGGGTGCAGGCCGTCCCAGCTGGGAATTGGTGGAAACATAATATTTACTCCTTGGGCATATAGCTGCGGGTGCTAGTTTTACGGTTCAGGTGTGTCACCCGCAGCTTTCCCCCTTGAAAACTCAACTGTTAGCTGATCGATTCAAACTTTTCTTTCGGCGTAAAATCGACCGGGCATTTCTGCAGATTGGCGTCGGTGGTTGTATAGCCACAGGTCGAACAGACAAAAAACGTCGTCTTTCCTCCTTTCCAATCGGCAAGATTAGCGAGAGCCTCGGCGTACAATTTTGCGTGCTCGCCCTCAGCGACTTTGGCGAAATTAAACGTTTTCAACGCATCGGTGTTGCCGTTGCTACGAGCCTCAGCGATAAAATCGGTGTACATCTTGTCGCGTTCATAGGTCTCGCCTTCGATTGCGCCTTTCAGGTTTTCGGCTGTAGTCTTTACCTCGGCAGACTTAACATCGGCCGCAGGCGTACCGCCCATTTTCTTTATCACTGCCGAGTGATTGTTCATATGGATCTCCTCGGCCCTGGCGGCCGCCCGGAATAGGCTCGCGACCTTGGTGTATCCTTCGTCGTCGGCCTTTCTAGCAAAGGCGAGGTATTTGGCGTTCGCATTGCTCTCGCCGTTAAATGCAGTTTGTAGATTTTCGAGCGTCTTAACGCCCTTGCTCGTTGCGGCCGTTGTTGCCGAACCGCTGGTCGATGCGGTCTTCTCGCTCGACGAGCAACTACTCGCCGCCACCGAGATGGCCAATGCGGTAGTGGCTAAAAGCAGGTTTCTAAATGTGTTTCTCATTGGTACAGGTTCTCCTCAAATATTCTTCAGTCTTTTACTGGACACAGGTCCTTAGTGCAAGGCGTGTGCCTAACGTTGAAGAATACTAAACTCTGTATTTGTTGGGTTTACGAGGCGGGAGGAAAAGGCGGAATGTTATCCTTGTATCAATTTTTATACAAGATCGCCGTATATGTCCGAATTTTCTTACAACTTGTTAGAGGGCGTGCTTTTTTATCTTGTAGGCAATATCGCTCCGGGAAATGCCTAGCGCGCGGGCGGCTTCGGCTTGGACGTTATTTGACTCGTGCAGTGCCGTTTTGATCAGGCGGGCCTCGATCAAGTCGAGATACTCCGGCATCTGCAGGCCGGTGGGCAGTTTGTCCGCTTCGGCGTCGGGCGTTGTTCCGGATCCGGTCGCGGCCCAGAGGACAAGATCGTTGGTCGTGATCTCTCCGGATGAAGCGAGGATGCAGGCACGCTCGATGAGGTTACGTAATTCTCGGACATTCCCGGGAAAGCTGTAACTCCGCAATTTATCTAAAGCTTCATTGCTGATAGGACGCGACGGGGTCTTTAGCTCGCGCGATACTTCTTTGATCAAAAAGTCAACGAGGACCGGAATGTCTTCGGGTCGGTCCTTAAGAGGCGGAATCTCCATCGGTACAACGGCGAGACGGTAATATAGATCCTCGCGAAACTGACCCTCTTTAACGCGTTCTAAAAGGTTACGATGCGTGGCAACGATGACCCGGACATCGACCGTTCGCGGGACTGTGGCTCCGACCCGCAGAAATTGGCCGTCGGTCAGCACCCGCAACAGTTTTGCCTGGAGGCCCATCGACATCTCGCCCGCCTCATCAAGGAAAAGCGTGCCATTGTGAGCCGCTTCGAAAAGGCCCTGCCTAGGTTTGTCGGCGCCGGTAAATGCGCCTTTTTCGTGGCCAAAAAGTTCGGATTCCAACAATTGTTCAGAAACGGCCGCGCAATTTACCGCTAAAAACGTTTCCTTTGAACGAGTGCTGCCGCGATGGATCGCACGGGCGACAAGCTCTTTACCCGTCCCGGTTTCGCCGGTTATCAAAACCGTCGCGTTTGTCGGAGCAACTTTGCCGATCGTTTCTTTCAGTTTGGTGATCGCCGGGCTGACCCCGAGGATTTCGTCCGCAAATGCAAACCGTTTTGCCTCTTCGCGAAGAACCTCATTCTCCCGCAACAGTTTTGTTCGCTCGGTCGCTCGGGTCGCAACAGCGGTCACCACCTCAGGTACGAAAGGTTTAGATATGAAATCAAATGCCCCCGCCTGCATCGCTTCGACGGCGAGCTCGACGGTCGCGACTGCCGTTAGGATGACCACAGGAAGAGAGGGCTCGTTTTCAACACAATACCGCAGCACATCAAAACCATCACCGTCCGGCATCTTTTTGTCCGAGATCACCAGGTCGAACTGGTTAGTAGCAAGGGTCGCGAGAGCCGAACTTACGCCTGTGGCTTCGACTACTTCATGCCCAGCCTCCTGCAGGATCAATGTCAAGATCCGCCGCATATTTTGCTCGTCGTCAATGATCAGGATACGTGCCATATTTTGTCTACGACCGAACTAAAATCTGATCTCAAATCTCACCTTACCATTTTCATTGGCGGCAAGAAATATATCGCCGCCGTGAGCCCGGGCGATATTTCGAACGATCGACAACCCCAGTCCCGTCCCTTTCACTCCATTTGTAAAGAATGGCTCAAAAATCCGCTTCGCGACCTCATCCGGGATCGTCTGGCCTTCGTTTTCCAAAAACAGGACAGAGGTTTGGCCGATAGTTTCGGCTCCGATCGTGATCTTTCCATTCGCCGTCGCCGCGTTTATCGCATTTGTCAACAAATTGAGCAACGCCTGCTGCATCAATCCTGAGTCCATCTTAAAAGACAGAGAGGGATCACACTTTACATCTAGGTTCAGTCCTTTTTCGATCGTTCGGGCCTTTGCCAGGCTGGCGATATATTCGAGAGCTTCGATCACGGGCACCACTTTGAGATCCGGTTCCTTAGTTTTTGCAAACGCAAGAAAATCCGTGGTCAGCTTTTCTAGTCTTTTTGCTTCTTCGGTTGCGATATTAAACATTTCGAGTCGAATAGCCGAACCGGGCTCGTGATCCTCCGCCATTTTCAACGAACTGGCGATCATCGTTACCGGATTACGAATCTCGTGTGCGATCGCACTTGAGAGCTGTCCTACGGCGGCGAGTTTTTCTTCGGCGATGAGCTTTTCCTGTAATCTTTGTAATTCGCTGAGGCTTTCACCCAGCTTCGACTCCTCGGTTCGGAGATTTCCGACGAGCAGCCACACAACGATCGCTACAACGAGAAAAACCAGCGAGACCGTGGCAGCCTCGAAATACTCGCTAATGTCCGCAGGCGGATGGGCAATAAAAAAGAGCCATACTTCCAGAAACGTAAGGCCGATCGCTATACCGGCAACAAATAGCGTCCGGGTTAGGCTGAATCTGTAAGCCGCCGAGAGTATCGGTATGATCATCAGTACAGAGTAATGACTGTCAGCCGTGCCACCCGAAATAGAGGCTAAAAACGCAAACGAAATATTTAGAGCGATCGAAACATAGACGTGTATATTGACCACTCGAATACTGCTTTCGTCGCTCAGACGCTGGACCCAGAGCAATTCGAAAATAAGTATCACAAAGCGGACTGCGAGCGTCGCCAACAGCAATGGTGACGGCCGTCCGAGCAGCGACAAAAAACTGATATGTACAAAAAATAATGCCGCAAGCACGGAAATATTTAAAAGTATTAATAACGTTTCCTGCTTTTTATAAGAAATTACGTTGTTCATGCCCACCTGGTTACAATATACACCGCGCGGCCGAATAAAGACGGGCGCCGACGATTGCGATTGGAACACTTCCGGCGGCTGCACACAAAAAAACCGCCCCGATATTTTGAGGCGGTTGATGAATTTTATTTTGTAAGAACCAACCCGTTGATGCAGGCGATTCTGATCAGAGCTTACTGTGCTGAATAGACCTGGACGGTTCTGCGTCCAAACTTTCTAGCTTCGGCACAACCGGGAACCCAGATATCTATCTTCTTTCCCTTAATGCCTCCGCCTGTGTCGGAAACTAAATACGTTCCGCTCCAAGCTCCTGCGTTGACAACTACTTTCGAACCGAGCTTTAACACTCTTGGGTCGGCTGCGATGATGCCGCGGCGTACGCCATGGCCCATTGCGGTGCGTCCCTGCAGGCAATACGCGGTCGCCGTAAAAGCACCACGGCTTGCTCCTGCTCCGGCTGCTGTACTCGAACCGGTTTTCTTGACCAATACTTTTTCGTCGGTACGGTACTGACTGTATTATCTAAATTATTTTCGATTTGTGTAAGCGAATCATTCGCTATAATGAGGTCGTTCCCCATGGTTTTGGTCTGTGCGTAGATAAACACTACGAACAACGCCAAAACTGATAGGACGGCGCCTCCTCTAACGAGATTTTTCATTCTTCATTCTCCGATTATACGTACCCCGTTTAAAATAAAAATAGCGTCTGAGATTTGGGTCATCAGCCACTACGCGTTAAACGAAGACTGTTTCGGCAGATTCATTTCTACCTGTTTTCGTGCCGCTTTGGCCGAAACTTGAACTAAGGATAGCATTTCGGACTACCCTTGTCCACCCCTCTAAAAACCGCAAGCCCTTATTTTATATGCAATTGCTGAAATTTAAGGGACTTACGCGTGTCATTTTTTTTTGATTTTGATAGACTTCTTTTGCAGAATTCGCGTATATTCGGGTGCGGATAGCGGTTAATTTATAGAGAAATCAATATGAAAGAAAGACGCGGCGGCGGGCGACATGTTATCTCATTTCCGATTCGTGTCCGTTGGAAAGACGAGAACGGCAAAGAGGTGACGCAAGAGGGGCTGACCGAAAACGTCGGGCCGCACGGCACGCTCATTTATTTGCCGCGGCATCTACCGCTCGTCGGCGGAAAGGTTCACCTCACGGTAACTGAAAAGCCCGATGACGAAGTCACCGTAACCGCCGAGGTCATTCGATTAGAGCGCAACGCGGCGCACCCGCAGGCCGCCTTGATGCTGACAGAGAACTTACGCGAGTGGAAAAAGAAAGTTTTTGAATACGCAGGAGCTGTCATCGCCGCCGAAGAGCCTGAGCCGCTGGATGACTGGTAGATCGCAGGCGTCAGCGGGAATACGTAGAAGGCAGTCGTAACAGCATTCTTTAACTGCTTAGAGCTCCTGCTTCCTGCCTACAATACTTAAAACAGAATGAAAATACTTGTACTTGGTGCCGGACGTATGGGACACGGCGCCGTTTTTGATCTTATACATAATTCGCCCGGCGTTGACAGGGTGACGGTCGCCGATTTTGACGTGAAAAAGGCCGATGCCGTTGCCGAGGCAGTCGGCACTTCGCGCGTTGACGCTCATCACGTTGATGCGTCAAACACATCGGATGTCGCTGATCTGATGCGTGGACACGACTCTGTCATCTCGTGCGTCAACTACTGGTACAACGTAGCTCTTTCAAAAGCCGCGATCGAAACCGGCGCAAATTTCTGCGACCTCGGCGGCAACAATTATATTGTCGATGAGCAACTCGCTCTCGACGCTGAGGCGAAAGCAGCCGGCGTCAACATCATCCCCGATTGCGGACTCGCACCCGGCATGGTATCCGTGCTCGCAATGCATGGTGCCGCTAAGTTTGATACCGTCGACGAGATCCACATCCGTGTCGGCGGTTTGCCGCAGCATCCACTACCGCCGCTAAATTACCAGCTTGTGTTTTCGGTAGAAGGCCTGATCAACGAATACATCGAAACCGCACGGGTGATCCGCAATGGAAATTTAACTACCGTCGAATCAATGACGGAGATCGAAAGTTTATCTTTTGAAGGCTTTCCTCCGCTTGAGGCTTTTCAAACATCCGGCGGCACATCCACCCTGCCCGAAACGTTCCTCGGCAAGATCAGCGAGCTCGATTACAAAACCATTCGTTACGCCGGACATTGTGACAAATTCAAAACCATGATCGACCTCGGTCTTTGCTCAAGCGAAGAGATACTCGTCGATTTTCAAAAGGTTACGCCGCGAAAGGTCTTTGGCGATCTGCTGCAAAGACATCTGCCGGCCGACGGACCTGATTATGTGCTCGTGCGGTTAGATTTTGTAGGTAAGAAAGGCGGTGAAATAAAACGGCTGCGTTACGACATTGTCGATAAACAAGACGAAGCGACAGGCATGAGCGCCATGATGCGAACGACTGCGTTCCCCGCATCGATCATCGCCCAGATGATGGCAAGCGGCGAGGTTTTAGCGCGCGGTGCAACGCCACAGGAAAAAGCTATCGACCCGGACAAGTTCGTCGCTGAGCTTGCGCGACGCAATATTAATATTAATATTCGGGAAGAATTCTTATAAGATTACCGTTATGAACGGAACTCAAATGATTTATCGCGAGGTTGTACCGTCTACCGACCTCGAGTCCTTTGTGATGAGTTTCTGGGAATTTGTTGTTTCGGATGATACGTCGGAACCGATCGAACATGAAATATTTCCCGACGGCTGCATTTCGGTTTTCTATCTTCGCAATTTTAATCGCGGCCTAAATCACGTTGGTATAAGTGGGCCGCAACTTGAAACGTTTACCAAAACTGTCTCAGGCGGCGACACCTACTGGGGAATGAGGGTCTCGCCCGCAGCCTGCTTTCCCTTCCTTAACCCCGAGGCCGACAAAATAAACTTATCCGGCGTTGTTGAAACTCCTCTACACCCGTATTTTACTCACGGATTGTCCGAAAAATTGGCCGCTGCCAAGTCATTTGATGGTGCCGTTTTGATCTATGAAAACCGGCTGAGAGAGTTTATCGTAACGTGCGGAACTTGCGATCCCGAAATAGCAAAAGCAGTTTGGTTGATCGATGCGGCACGCGGCGAGATCCGCGTTGATGACCTGGCATTATCGGTGTCGCTTAGCACAAGACAGTTTCAGAGGCGCTTTAAGGCAAGCTCGGGGCTTAGTCCAAAACAATACATTAGAGCCCGTCGTATAAGGGCGACAGCCGTCAGCCTGGTTGAAAAACAGGATCAGAATTGGGCTCATCGCGCGGCGGAACTTGGATTCGCCGATCAGGCGCATCTTACTCATGAATTTACCTCACTCACAAACCGGTCGCCAATTTCATTCGCCGAAAAGGTCGGAAAAATCCGGCACGGCAATCTGGTCAAATAATATTTTCCGTAATGTCGCAAATATACAAGACTTTCGCTCGCGATTAACGCACTCTGACAACAGAATAATTGTCAGGAGCATTATGAAAACATATTTCTTAATAATGATCGTAGCAGTGGCCTTTGTGACGTCGGCCTCGGCACAAGTGCCGGTTTCCGTCGAGGCCAAAAAGGCCGAGATGAAAAAGCTCGAAATGCTGGCCGGGCAGTGGAAAGGTTCGGGTTGGATACAGCAGGGGCAAACGCGGGAAACTTTTACGGGAACCGAAACCGTGCAGAAGAAACTTGACGGCCTCACGTTACTTGTTGAGGGCAGCTTTAAGAATCCGGAAGGAAAGCCGGCACATCAAACGCTTGCGATCTTATCGTGCAATGATAAAATGACCGGCTATAATTTTGCGACCTACCTCGCGAATGGCGTTACCGGCATTCAGGATTTCAAGGTCGTCGGGGATCATTTCGAATGGGGTTTCGAGATACCTAACACCGGCACCGTCCGCTATACGATAAAGGCGGACAACGACGTATGGTTTGAGATCGGTGAATTCTCCCGCGACGGCAAATCGTGGTTCACAAACTTCGAGATGAAACTCGATCGCGTTAAATAAAAAAGGCCTCCCTTTTCAGGGAAGCCTTTAGTTACCTATTATTTCGTATTTATTAAGCGTTCAGTCCGACGAGCCTCGGGTTTGCTTTCTTTTTCAAAAGCTTTTGCAGTTTGAGGCGTGCCTTGTGCAGTTGCGATTTTGATGTGCCGACTGAGCAGCCCAGGATGCGGGCGACCTCTTCGTGCTCAAAACCCTCGACGTCGTGCAGCACGAAAACATTCTTGTAACCGTCCGGCAGTTGAGCGATCGCGTTGTCGATAGCGATCTTGTCGACGATCTGCATCTTCATCGGGTTGCTGGTTCCCGACACGATCTGGTCGGGAGTTTCGCCTTCCTCAGTAGTTTTTTCAAACTTCACCGTTCGCTTGCGAAAGTGCATCAGGACTTGGTTGACCGTCATACGGTGCAGCCAGGTCGTGAAAGCCGAATCGCCGCGAAAGCTGCCGATCTTGCGATAGAGCTGGATAAACACATCCTGCGTCAGGTCTTCAGCCTCGGATGTATTTTGCAGCATCCTCAGACAAACCGAGTAAACCCTGCGGTGATGGCGTCTATATAGCTCCTCAAAAGCAGCCATGTCGCCGCCAGTCGCCGTCCTGGCCAATTCAAGATCGGCCACCTTGGTAATGTCGTCAAAAGTTCTTGCCACTGCGAAGCTGACTTCGTCTGCTTCGATACCTTGTTCGCTATGAAAAACCGGAAAATTTAATGTTTCAGTTGTCATTGTCTTTTCCCCCCTCGGCTATATACCTTTCAATTGCCGTGCCAGACCGCTCAGAGCAATGTAATTACTGCTCCTTACACGGTTAGAACGGCTTTTCGTTCGATTTTTGCAGGCATACATTTGTTTTCGCTATTCATCCAAAAATAGATTCGCTAACGCAATAGTGCGCCGCCGCACCAATTGCTACACGTTTTGGTGTAGTGAAAAGTGGCGTGGCCGGGAATGCGAAAAATGCTAGAATTTACATTCTTGTTTGGCGCCGGGTGAGGGGTGAGTATAGATGTCCATATCATTATTTAGATCTGTTATGAAAGGGCTCGTCTCGGCGCTGTTTGTTGTCGTTTTTGCCACAAGTGTTTTTCCGCAAGCTACCGCCGCACCTAAATACAAAAGTCAGGAAGTGTCAGAAGTCGATGGCATCCCGGTACTGATCAAGCATCTGCCCGATTGGGAATCTCGGCGTGACAAGGTGACGTTCGCGACAAATGCCGCCGAACTGAATGCGGGTCTTGGCGAAAGGCCTATCCTTAGCCTGATCGATTTTACAGCCGGTACTGAAGCGGCCGCTGCGGATTATGATGCCGGTAAATTGCTGATAATTGAATACACCTCGCCGCAAGGTTCGGTGGATGCTGATGCCAAATTTACCGAGGCTTTGGCAAATGATCCGCAATCGGGTTCTACAGCCTACCGCCGTATCGGTAATTACAATGCGTTCGTTTTTGATGCGGCCAATATCTCCGCTGCAAATGCTCTACTCGATCAGGTCAAATACGAAAAGCAGGTCCATTGGCTTGGGGATAACCCTTTTATACTAACGCCGGAGCGGGCATTTATCTTGACGACCGCAGACATATTCTTCTCAACGGTTCTCGTGATCGTGATGGGCATTGGCTTTGCGATCACGGGCGGACTGATCGTGGGGTTGGTATATTTTATGCTCAGGAATCGCCGCCGTGCAGCCATGACGGCCTACACCGATGCCGGAGGAATGACGCGCCTCAACCTCGACGGATTTACGCCGGATATTGTGCCTGGTCGCCTGTTGGGCGATTAGTTACGGCAGTGCCTCGACCAAACGATCAATATCACTCGAATTATTATAAAAATGCGGAGCGATCCGCAGGCGGTCGCCTCGTGGTGAGACGATGATCTTTTCGGTTTCGAGATGTGACGCGATCTGATTGGATGTCAGGCCGCCGGTGTGTTTGATGCAAACGATCTGCGACGCTTCGCCGGGTGTGCGTGAACTGATGATCTCGTAATCTTTCCCCGTCAAACTGCTGCAAAGCTGATCTGTAAGGCCCGCAAGGTGGCGCTCGATATTGTCGGCACCGGTAGTGTGGAGCAGCGACAGGCTTTGTTCGAGGCCGTAAAAGAGTGCTGCACATCCGGTGCCTGATTCCCACGCGAGGGCCGTCGATCTGAACGGCTGCTCACGGTCGGCAAAATCCCAAGGCGTCTCGACGCTGATCCAGCCTACGAGTGTAGGTTCAAGGCGTTCGCGAGCACGGTCCGATAGGTAGATCATCCCGCAGCCCTCCGGGGCACAGAGCCATTTGTGGCTCGCTCCACACGCAGCATCGACAAACTGAGCTGGCAGGTCGAACGGGATCGCACCAAAGCCCTGAATGATATCGACGACGAAAAGCGCATCGACATCACGTGCGGCACGGCCAATGCGTTCGAGATCAGCTCGAAAACCCGACGCGTATTGAACGGCACTGATGGCAACGACCTTTGTATTATGATCGATCATTGAGAGCATCTCGTCGATATCGACGCGGCCATCGATCTCGCGGCAGAGTCGAAGCTCGACACCGTATGCATCGCGGATCCGCCGCCATGGGTAAAAATTGGCGGGAAATTCTCCTTCGAAGCTAACAATATTGTCGCCCGCCTTCCATTTCAGTCCGTTTGCGATCGAAGCGACGCCGTCCGAGGTGTTGCGGACGAAGGCGATCTGGTCACTACGAACACTGAGCATCTCGGCGGCGAGATCGCGGCAGCGATCTTTTGTGTCGACCCAATCTTGGTAATGCAACGATCCATTTACCGCCACATCGGCTAATTGACGCGTCACGGCGTCGAGGGCGGTTGTCGGAATGGGCGAGATGGCGGCGCTATTCAGATACGTATAATAGGTGGTCGCGGGGAAAAGGGCACGGATCTCATCATTCATAGCTTTCAGATTTCTTTTGACAAAGCCCGCCGTCAAAGCGGATTATTATTGAGGCCGGGCCGAGCACGGAGATTGGTCGCCAAGCAGTTTAGATTATGTTCGATAGAGATAAGAAAAAACAACCTGACGTGGGCTTCGTGTCGGCGAGTGACGATGGTGATATCGAGGTCACGCGCGTCAAACGCGAATCGCGACAAGGACTGCTTACCGAGGGGCTAAAGCTTTTTCGGGACATTTTTCTCATCATCGTAGTCTTTATCCTTTTTGGTGTATTTTTTGTCCAGCCGGTCGTAGTCGAGGGCACATCGATGCTGCCGCAGCTCCATGACGGCGAGCGGCTGCTCGTTAACAAACTCATCTACTACAAAATTCAGAGCATCAGTTGGGGACATATCGACCGCGGCGACATCGTGGTTTTTTGGTTCCCGAATGATCCCGACAAATCTTATGTAAAACGCGTAATCGGCTTGCCTGGTGAGACGGTCGAGCTACGAAACGGCAAGGTCTTTATCAACAATATCGAACTGAACGAAGATTATCTCGACACCGAACACAACCAGAGCCTGCCAAGCTGGCCGCCGAAAAAGGTTGAGGATCACCATTATTTTGTGATGGGTGACAACCGCGATAACTCGTCTGATTCGCGTTATTGGGGGCTCGTGCCTGAGAAGTATATTTACGGCAAAGCTTTCTTTCGCTACTGGAAACCGCAAAGCGTTGGCTTTCTCGAACACGGCCAATACAACGGCAATGTCCCAACACCGACTCCGACACCCGTCCCCGACGAAGACGACCTCCGCGCCGAAGATCGCTAAAGAATTTTCGTCCACAGATAAACACTGATGGACACAGATAATTATTTCTCTTATCCGTGTGCATCCGTGCTTATCTGTGGTTAATTTCTTTCTGCCTTTTGTTTGGGTTAAAATTGAAGCAATGGCAAAGGCAATATTAGTTCTCGAAGACGGGCGGACGTTCACCGGCGTATCATTTGGTGCCGACGGCGAGGCGTTTGGCGAGATGGTCTTTAACACCTCAATGTCGGGCTATCAAGAGATCTTGACCGACCCGAGCTACGCCGGACAGATCGTCGCGATGACGTATCCGCTGATCGGCAATTATGGAACGAACGCCGAGGATGTTGAATCGCGACGGCCATGGGTCGAGGGTTTTGTCGTTAGGGAAGCTAGCCGCATCGCGTCAAATTTTCGCTCGACAGCGTCGTTGCAGGATTATCTTAAAGAAAATAATATCGTCGGTATCGAACACGTCGATACACGGGCATTAGTTCGTCACATTCGTGACAAAGGGGCGATGCGTGCAGGCCTATCGACCACCGATCTTGATCCAAGATCCCTGCTCAATAAGATCTTAGCAACGCCTGAAATGCAGGATCGTGAATTGGCAAGCTCGGTCACAGCCACAGACAAATACAATTTTCCGGCAACGGCGGACGAGAAATATCATATCGTCGCTTACGATTTTGGCGTTAAAACAAACAGCCTGCGAGAGTTTGCTAAGTTTGGCTGCCGCGTTACGGTCGTGCCGTCTGAGACGACCGCTGACGAGGTTTTAGCTCTTCGTCCAGACGGGATATTTTTGTCGAACGGCCCCGGCGATCCGGCTTCGATGACATCTGTCGTGACGGAGATCAAGAAACTTGCCGCATCGCAAAAGCCTATCTTCGGCATATGTCTCGGGCACCAGTTGATCGGCGAGGCATTTGGCGGTTCGACCTATAAGCTAAAATTTGGCCATCGCGGCGGCAACCAGCCGATCAAGGACCTGACCACCGGTAAGATCGAGATCACCGCCCATAACCACGGCTTTGCGGTCGATGCGGATAGCCTGCCAGCGGACGTCGAGGTTACGCACGTCAATCTTAACGATCAGACCGTCGCCGGCCTGCGGCACAAAGCTCTCCCGGTTTTCTCAGTCCAATACCATCCTGAATCCGCTCCCGGGCCGCATGACTCTGAGTATCTCTTCGAGCGGTTTATCGATCTAATGGACAAGTAAAAAAGCCGCTCGAGGGCGGCTTTTAAAAAGATCCTTATAGGTCTTCAGTTTTTAACGACGACATGCGTCGTAATTCCTATCTTGATCCGATCCCGACAATATAAGGAGCGATCACCAAAGAGACGATCGACATCAGTTTGATAAGGATGTTCATCGACGGGCCTGATGTATCCTTAAAAGGATCGCCGACGGTGTCGCCGGTGACTGATGCTTTGTGCGGCTCCGATCCCTTGTACACCATTTCGCCGTTGATCTCGACGCCCTTTTCAAACGATTTCTTAGCGTTGTCCCATGCACCGCCCGCGTTCGACTGGAAAATGCCCATCAGCACGCCCGATACCGTAACGCCTGCAAGCAGGCCGCCTAAAACCTCAGGGCCCATTGTGAAGCCAACCAGCACAGGTGTGATCAAAGCGATCGCTCCCGGCATCATCATTTGACGGATCGATGCATTGGTCGAGATCGCCACGCATTTTTCGTATTCGGGCTTGGCTTTGTATTCCATAATGCCCGGGATCTCTCGGAACTGGCGGCGAACCTCTTCGACCATTTCCATCGCTGCTTTACCGACGGCCTGAATGCACAACGCCGAGAAAATGAACGGGATCATGCCACCCACGAAAAGACCTGCGAGCACCGGAGCTTTATAAATATCGATCCGATCGATGCCAGCCATTCCGACAAAAGCGGCAAACAATGCAAGCGATGTCAGAGCCGCCGACGCAATTGCAAACCCTTTTCCGGTTGCTGCCGTTGTATTGCCGACCGCGTCGAGATTGTCGGTGCGTTCGCGAACTTCGGGAGGCAGTTGGCTCATCTCCGCGATGCCGCCCGCGTTATCCGCGATCGGGCCAAATGCGTCGATCGCTAATTGCATCGCGGTCGTCGCCATCATTCCGGCAGCCGCGATCGCGACGCCATAAAGTCCCGCAAAATAATACGAAGCGATGATACCGCCAGCCAGCGTTAGGATCGGGATGACGGTCGATTTCATACCGACGGACAGGCCGGCGATGATGTTGGTTGCGTGCCCGGTCGACGATTGCCGAATGATCGACATCACGGGCTTTTTGCCCATCGCCGTGTAATATTCGGTAACGAAACTCATAATCGCCCCTACGATCGTTCCGACCACGATAGCGGCAAAAACGCCGTTTTTGGTAAACGTAGCGTTACGCAACGCGATCTGCCCTTCGGGCAGCATCCACATTACAACAGGATAAGAAGCGATCACCGTCAATAGCATCGATGACCAGTTGCCAACATTAAGAGCGCTTTGAACGCTCGATTTTTCGTCCTTGATCGTTACCAGTGCGCAGCCGATGATCGAAAAGATGATTCCGAGGCCGCAGATGACCATTGGCAATAGGATCGGCGACATGCCGCCAAAATTATCCGTCACCCGGATCTCCTGACCCAAGACCATCGTTGCAAGGATCGTAGCTACATACGAACCAAAAAGATCTGCACCCATACCGGCGACGTCACCGACGTTGTCGCCGACGTTATCGGCGATAGTTGCGGGGTTGCGAACGTCGTCCTCGGGAATTCCGGCTTCGACCTTGCCGACCAGATCGGCACCGACATCGGCTGCTTTGGTATAGATACCACCGCCGACACGGGCAAACAGTGCGATCGACTCAGCACCGAGCGAGAAACCGGTCAATACTTCGATAGCGGTTTTTACGGTATTTGCACCGAGTCCGGCAAAGATAGCGAGAAACGCGATGAACAAACCACCAAGGCCAAGAACCGCCAGACCGGCAACGCCTAATCCCATAACCGTTCCGCCGGTGAACGACACTTTTAGTGCTTGTTTCAAACTGGTGCGGGCCGCTTGTGTGGTTCGGACGTTGGCTTTGGTCGCGACTTTCATCCCGATGTATCCGGCGGTTGCCGAAAACACTGCGCCGATGATAAACGCGATCGAGATGATCCAGCTTGAGTGGATCTCTTTGCCGTTTACCTCGTGGATCGTGCCGGAATAGGCCAATAAGACGGCGGTGAACAAAACAAATATGCTGAGTACTTTCCACTCGGCTTTCAAAAATGCCATTGCTCCGTCGGCGATATAACCGGCGAGCTCTTTCATGTTGTCGTCGCCGGCATCCTGTTTGCTAACCCAAGCCGATTTGATCGCCATCACGACCAAGCCCAAAATCCCTAAGGCGGGAACCATATAGATCACGTAACTGTTCATATTGTTTTTATTCGATGTTTGCGGCTAACACCGCCAAGCATTTCTAGTAGCTTTCCAAAACTATTGATTATCAATTAATTGCTGGCTTTTGACAAATAACGCGACACTTTTTGCGCTAGAATATCCCGATGACAACCGGATATTCGGGCACGCCGCTCGCTAAAAAGCTTGGTATTAAAGAGGGCTTTGTCGTGCTGACGATCAACGCCCCTGACAGTTACGACGATCTGGTTGCACCGCTCCCTGTGGGTGTGACGGTCATTGATTCAGCGGCAAATGATGTCGATCTTATCCATCTATTTACAAACAGCCGCGATGAGCTTTTTAGCAAATTGGCGGAATGCTCAAGGATGATAAAGCAAGATGGGTCTGTCTGGGTTTCGTGGTATGAAAAGGCCGCAAAGCTGCCGACCGAGATCACCGAGGACACCGTTCGCGAAGCCGCGTTTCCGCTTGGACTGGTCGATATCAAGGTCTGTGCAATTGACGAAAAATGGTCGGGGCTAAAATTGGTTATCCGCAAAGAAAATCGTATATAATACCGTCACAATATCACGCAAGGAGTTTTTTCTGATGCCGACCACTGACCCGCGAATTGACGCTTATATCGAAAAGTCGCCGGATTTTGCAAAACCGGTTCTGACGCACGTCCGGGCACTTGTGCACGAGGTTTGTCCCGAAGTGACCGAAACGCTCAAGTGGAGCATGCCCAGCTTTGAATACAAGGGCATTTTGTGCGGATTTGCGTCGTTCAAACAGCATTGTACCTTTGGTTTTTGGAAGCAAAGCCTGATGGAATCAGACGAGTTTTCCGAGACGAAAACCGCGATGGGCAGCTTTGGCAAGCTTACTTCGCTCGCGGATCTGCCAAAAGACGCCGTGATGAAAAAGCTCATCAAACAGGCGATGAAACTCAACGACGACGGTGTTAAGGTGACGAAACCTAAGCACGAGAAAAAGGAGCTTGTTGTGCCCGACGCCTTGCTCGAAGCATTGGCAAAAAACGAAAAGGCCGCGGAGACATTCGATAATTTTCCTCCGAGCTGTAAACGCGAATACGTCCAGTGGATAACCGAAGCAAAAACCGACGCGACCCGCGACAAGCGGTTGGCGACGACGATGGAATGGCTGACCGAGGGCAAACGCCGAAATTGGAAATACGAAAACTGTTGATAGAACAAAAATATGACCGAACCAATACTAACTGCTAAAAAAGACGCAACGCCAAATGGTGAATATTATCTACTGCCGCAGATGTCCAACCGACACGGCGTTATTACCGGTGCGACCGGCACGGGAAAAACCGTTACGCTGCAACGACTGGCCGAGGGCTTTAGCTCACGCGGCGTGCCAGTCTTTATGGCAGATATCAAGGGCGACCTGACCGGCTGCACACAGGCCGGCGGCGGTAACCCAAAGATAGATGCGCGTAATACTCAACTCGGCATCACGCCTGTTTTTGAGGGCTTTCCGGCGACGGTTTGGGATGTTTTTGGGAAACAGGGCCATCCGCTGCGGGCGACCGTTAGCGAAATGGGGCCGCTGCTCATCGCACGCCTGTTGCAGCTAAACGATACGCAAGAGGGCGTCCTGTCGATCGCTTTCAAATACGCTGACGATAACGGCCTGATGCTGATCGACCTCAAAGATCTCCAATCACTGATGATGCATGTCGGTGAAAACGCCGACCAGCTCACGCTGCAATACGGTAATGTTTCGACGGCGTCGGTTGGTGCGATCCAACGCGGATTGCTGCAG
Organism: Chloracidobacterium sp.; assembly: GCA_016706275.1. Lineage (GTDB taxonomy): Bacteria > Acidobacteriota > Blastocatellia > Pyrinomonadales > Pyrinomonadaceae > OLB17. Next base: position 823,432 of record JADJJY010000001.1, read on the forward strand.
ATCGATGAGCAGGGCGGCGATCTTTTCTTTGGCGAACCAGCGGTCAGGCTCGATGACTTTATGCAAAGCGTCGGCGGCAAGGGCGTGCTCAATCTCCTTGCGGCCGATCAGCTTATACAGGCGCCAAAACTCTATTCGACCTTCCTCCTGTGGCTTTTGAGCGAGCTTTTTGAATCACTGCCGGAGGCCGGCGACCTCGAAAAGCCAAAACTCGTGTTCTTTTTTGACGAAGCCCATCTTCTTTTTACAGATGCACCGCAGGCTCTCGTGGATAAGGTCGAGCAAGTTGTTCGACTCATCCGTTCCAAAGGCGTTGGCGTTTATTTTGTAACACAAAACCCGGCTGATATTCCCGAAAAGGTATTGGCTCAGCTCGGCAACCGCGTCCAGCACGCTCTGCGGGCTTACACTCCACAGGAGCAAAAAGGCGTCCGTGCAGCCGCGTCGTCGTTCCGCGTCAATCCGGCTCTCGACACCGAGACGGTCATCACCGAGCTTGGCGTCGGCGAAGTTTTGATCTCTACACTCGATGAAAAAGGCGTACCGACGATGGTTGACCGTGCGTTTGTCGTGCCGCCGGTCGGACACATTGGGCCGATCACGCCGGAGCAACGCGCAGCATTGATCGCAAATTCGCTCGTCGCGGGAGCTTATGAAACGCCGATCGATCGCGAATCTGCGTTCGAAATGCTCAAGGTCAAAAACGACGCAAAGATGGCAGAAATGCAGCAAGCCGCTGAGGCCGAAGCAGTAGCAAAACAAGAGAAAGAGCAAGAAAAAGCGGAGCGTTCGGCTGCACGGGCACCCGATACCGTCTGGGAATCCATCGGAAAAAGTGCTGTCAGATCGGCTACGAGCAGCATTGGACGTTCACTAGGGACAAAACTTGTTCGCGGCGTGTTGGGCGGCCTGTTAGGTGGCAAGAAAAGTTGGTTTTGACCTCTGCTTGGTCGGGGCTTGCAAAGCTTTCACTTTGAACAACGCTATATTTTTACCGGGGGCATTTTGTGACACGGAACTCGGGTTAGGCAAACTTGTGTCTGCAGTGCGTCGGACAAAATAGTAAACTGCCCTAAATGAAAGTACTTCTCACAGGTGCCAATGGTTACATCGGAAAGCGGCTATTACCGCTTCTGATCAACCGGGGTTGCGAGGTGGTCTGTGCAGTGAGGGATAAAAACAGATTCCCCCGCGATGGCTTTTATGCACACCCTAACGTCAAAATTCTCGAAATTGACTTTCTAGCAGACGTTTCGCCAGACGAGATGTTGCTCGATATCGATGCGGCATACTATTTGATACATTCGATGAGTGACGACGACTCGTCTGGATTTGAAAAGCTAGAGGAAACTGCCGCGTCAAACTTCGTTAAGTTGATAGACCAAACATCGACAAATCAGATCATCTATCTCGGCGGGATCACCAACGAAAAAATACTCTCGAAACACCTCGCATCTAGGAAGAAAGTTGACGAGATCCTGCGTACGAGCAGGGTTCCTGTGACGTCGCTGAAGGCCGCGATAATCGTCGGTTCGGGTAGTTCTTCGTTCGAGATCATCCGCGATCTGGCCGAAAAGCTCCCGATAATGATCACGCCTAAATGGCTGAATACAAAGACCCAACCGATCGCGATCCGAAACGTGCTCGAATATCTCACCGGCGTCCTGCAACGCGAGGACACCTATGGCCGATCATATGACATCGGCGGCCCAGACGTAATGACGTACAAGGAGATGCTCCTTCAATTCGCCGAGGTCCGCGGTCTGAAACGATATATTTTTACAGTGCCGATCATGACGCCAAAGCTGTCGTCGTATTGGCTGTATTTTGTCACGAGCACGTCCTATCGGCTCGCGGTTAATCTGGTCAATAGTATGAAGGTCGAGGTCATCGCCGAACCGAACGATCTGGGCAAGCGGCTTGGTATCGAACCGATGACCTACAGACAGGCGGTCAACCTCGCTTTTCAAAAGATCGGCCAGAACAGTGTGGTCTCAAGCTGGAAAGATTCGCTTGTTTCGAGCTATCGAGACAATTCTTTGCGCGAGCATTTAGAGGTACCCGTAAACGGTTGTTTTGTTGACGAACGGATCGTACCGATCACGACCGATGTCAATCAGGTGCTGGACAATATCTGGTCTATCGGGGGAAAACGCGGTTGGTATTACGCAAATTGGCTCTGGTCGATCCGCGGCGTTATGGATAAGGTGTTTGGCGGTGTCGGGCTCCGCCGCGGCCGGACCAACATTAACGCGATCTACGCGGGGGACACTCTCGATTTCTGGCGGGTACTGGTTGCTGACAAGGCGGAAAAAAGGCTTTTGCTTTTCGCCGAAATGAAACTACCGGGTGAAGCCTGGCTTGAATTACTGATCGTTTGCAAAAACGGCCAACATGTACTCAAACAAACAGCGACCTTTCGTCCCAAGGGGCTGCTTGGCCGCCTATACTGGTATTTCGTCTTACCGTTTCATTTCTTTGTATTCCAAGGCATGGCAGAAAATATCGTCAAATTTAAACCGTCCTAGCCCCATTTAATAAAGCAAAAATGGCGTACGTGCTTGGCCAAAAGTCTCAAGGCCGGAGATCCAATCTGCTGCGATCTCGTTCAATGCAACGCCGCTTTCGATCTGCTTGCGGATCTTGTCCGTGCCGCAGACGATGTCCATCGGGTTGCGGCCAAATTCGTATTCATAGTCATTTTGCCGCCATTGGAATTTGTCGGGGTACATGTCATGGGCGGTTTTTACCATCGCTACGCCGACGATCACAGGGGTAAAAATCTTCCTATTGGTAACGTGGATCTGAACGCCGGAGCAAGTTTCACCGGCAAACTCAGAGAACCACGGCTCGAAGTAGGCGTGGCGGAATTTTACTCCGGGAAAGTTGAACGCATTCAGGGTCTCGGCCCATGCTTTGCCGTCGATGTAAGGAGCCCCGTTAAGTTCAAAAGGTTTTGTCGTGCCACGTCCTTCGCTTAGCTCTGTGCCTTCGAGATAGACCGTCGCCGGAAAGACGACGCAGGTGTCGATCGTGGGAATATTGGGCGAAGGCAGTATCCACGGCAGGCCGGTTTCCTCAAACCACATCTCGCGGTTCCAGCCGGTCATCTCGACTACTTCAAGGTCGCAGTTGATGTTCCAGTGCTCATTGAACATTCGTGCCATCTCGCCGATCGTCATGCCCGGCCGCGTGGGCAACTCAAATTGACCGACGAATGACGTAAATTCCATTTCGGTAACATTACCCTCGACGGCGACGCCGTTGATCGGGTTTGGCCGGTCGCAGACGATCACCTTTTTACCGTACTTGGCAGCGGCGATCATACAGTTCGCCATCGTATAGGTATACGTATAGATGCGGCAGCCAACATCTTGTAGATCGACGACAAAGGTGTCGATCTCGTCGCACATCTTCTCGGTCGGGATACGCGTTTCGCTATAGAGCGAATAGATCATCTTGCCGGTCCGCGTGTCGCGAACGTGCGGCGTTTCGATCATGTTGTACTGAACGTCCCCGCGAATGCCGTGCTGCGGGCCGAAATATGCCGTGACGTTGATCACATCATTAGCCTCAAACGCGTCGGCAACATGAGCAAAACTGTCCGGCAATACAGACGCAGGATTGCAGACGAGGCCGATACGCTGGCCTTTTAAGATTTCCACTTTTTCGGTGAGGAGGCGTTCGACGCCGAGATGGGTTCTGGTCATATTAAAAGCATCAACCGCGAAACACACGTAAGATACTAAAAGTTAAATACAACTCATTTTAGTCTCTTTCGCGAATTTCGCGGTTAGCGTTTTTCTAAATATTAGGCTTCGACGGTCGGGGCTCCTGGAGCGTTTGATTTGACCGAAGCGATGCCATTTTCCATAGCAGCGGCTGATTCGTACATTTCGCTCTTACCGATGACCTGGCCGTTGCTCGCCTTTAGATTGAAATACGGCTTGCCGTTCGACGATTCTTTACGCTCGTAGCGGCCATCGTCGCCGGCATTTTTTGAAACCGACTCAATGCCGTTCTCAGCGGCTGATTTTGATTCGTACATCTCTGACGAGAGGATGATCTGGCCGTTACCTGCCTTGAGGTTAAAATGATATTTACCGTTACTTGATGTTTTTAATTCAAATTTTCCTGCCATTTTCTTTCTCCTTTGTGTGATGCCTTAGGTAATAAAATACGTATCGTATAGCGAATAAAATATCGCACAGGTTTGCCCGTGTGGCAACCTATGCTATTCAAGAAAATCGTGCGGCATATCGCGTGGTGCAAGTGCATTGGTCTTGATCACGCGGGCACAGCCATTCCAACGGAGGATCGCGTCGTCGTTACCGACAGGCCGCATAGCCTCGGCCGTTTCAAAACAATCCATCGCCTGCCGAAACAGTTCGTATGCCCCGACTCCATTCTTGTGAAGCGTCGCTTTGGCCCGACGCTCGTACATGATGCCGGTGTAATAGCTGCGCGAATAATCGTCCTTGATCCGCGTCAGATACTCAGCAACGCGGGCATCGCCGACAGCGTAATCTTTGCCAAAACGGTCGCTCATCGCGAGGACAATGTTAATTAACGCCTCTTGATTTTCAGGCTCTATCGCGAGTATGTCGAGATAGATGCTCTCGGCCGCACCAGGCTCATTTAGCAGACGATAGCGGTTAGCTTTTTCTAACGCCGCGGTGACCGCTTCAGGGTGTAATGGTTTTAAGTCAAACATAGCGTTAGCCTTCGCCCTTGGTCTTCGAGAATTCTCTCTCGTTTCGCCACCAATTTATGTAACCCATTATAAGCCCAAAAAGGGTCGCATGGAAAAAGAAAGTTATCCACGTGCGCGAAGCACTGAAATATTGGCCAAACGTCTGCCCCTCGTCACGTAGAAAAAAATATCCAACAACCTGCAACACAACTGCGAAAGGCCCGCCGGTGATGATGATGCCGTCCATCAATAGAAATCGTGCAAGTCCGCGTCCGCGTTTTATCGCCCAGTCGGCTTCGGAATATTTCATTTTTTTCGAAACAGCTTGACCAGTCTTTTTAACGGGTCGTAATACTCATCAACAACGCGTTCCTTGAGCGGAATGATCGCGTTATCGGTGATCGTAATATGCTCGGGGCAGACCTTTGTGCAGCATTTTGTGATGTTGCAATAGCCGATGCCGTGCATGTCTTTGAGGTCGCCGGTACGATCCTCGGTGTCGAGCGGGTGCATCTCGAGAGCGGCGGCATAAACAAGAAACCGAGGGCCGATAAACTCTTCGTGCTTGTTGTGGTCACGCAAAACGTGACACACATCCTGACAGAGAAAACACTCGATACATTTTCGAAACTCCTGCACGCGGTCAACGTCTTCTTGCAGCATCCGCCAGGTGCCATCCTCGGCGTCGGGAGCACGCGGCTTGAATTTCTTGATGCGTTTTTTGACCTCGTAATTCCACGACACATCTGCGATGAGATCTTTTACGGCTGGGAAGGCTCGGATCGGTTCGATCGTCACTGGCTGGTCGAGCGGGATGGTGTCGAGCCGCGTCATGCACATCAGTTTTGGCATGCCGTTGATCTCGGCTGAGCACGAACCACATTTCCCCGCTTTGCAGTTCCAGCGGCAAGCGAGATCCGGAGCCGATTCGGCCTGTATCTGATGGACGGCGTCGAGCACGACCATGCCTTCGCTGACCTCGGTCTGGTAGTCAACCATCTCTGCCGTCTCACGCCCGCCGCGTCTGATGCTAAATGTTGCTTTTTTCATAAGAATTTAGCCACGAATGAAACGAATTACAAAACTGGTTCTATTCGTGCCATTCGTGTAATTCGTGGCAAAACTTTCTTATCCCATTTCTTCGATCACTTCTTTCAAATAATCCGGCATTTCGGGAATCGGGTTCTTTGAGATCTCCATCCCACCGCCCTCGGATTTTTTGAGCGAATAGTTAAATTTGGCAAACTCAGGATCCTTGCCCGGAAAATCTTCGCGAAAATGCCCGCCGCGGCTCTCTTTTCGTTCGATTGCGGCTCTCGCGATCGCCTCCGAAACGACCAGCAGATTGTGCAGGTCAAGTGCCGTATGCCAGCCGGGGTTGAAATCGATATTGCCCGGAACAAAGGTTCGAGCCGCACGGCTTTTCAGCGCGTCGAGTCCATTAAGAGCCTCGACCATCTCGTCGTGCTGGCGGACGATGCCGACATTTGCCTGCATCATTTCCTGTAGGTCGTGCTGGATCGTATACGGATTTTCACCGCCATCGCGATCAAAAGGTTCGAGAGCGGCTTTGGCTGTTTGTTCGATCGCCGCGTTGTCGAGCGTACCGTGGCCGTTCTCTTTGGCAAAGATCGCGGCGTGTTCGCCCGCACGCTTGCCGAAGACGATCAGGTCCGAAAGCGAGTTGCCGCCGAGGCGGTTGGCACCGTTGATGCCGGCCGCGCATTCGCCGGCCGCAAACAGTCCCGGAACCGTCGATTCCTGAGTGTCCGCGTTAACACGGATGCCGCCCATGACGTAGTGCGTCGTCGGGCCGACCTCCATCGGCGTGGTCGTGATATCGAGATTAGCGAGCTGTTTGAATTGGTGATACATACTCGGCAATTTCTTTTTAATGTGCTCGGGAGCGTCTTTGATCTTTTCTTTGATCCACGCGATGTCGAGATAAACGCCACCATGCGGCGAACCGCGTCCCGCCTTGACCTCGCGCATGATACAGCGGGCGACGTGATCGCGTGTCAGCAATTCAGGCGGCCGACGGGCGTTTTTATCGCCGGTGACATATCGCCAACCTTCTTCTTCGGTGTCGCTAGTCTGATCTTTGTAATTGTCCGGTATGTCGTCGAACATAAAGCGCTTGCCTTCGCTGTTACGCAAAATGCCGCCTTCGCCGCGAACTCCCTCGGTCACCAAAATACCGCGAACGCTCGGCGGCCAGACCATGCCGGTCGGGTGGAACTGGATAAATTCCATATCGATCAGCTCGGCCCCGGCGTCGTATGCGAGAGCGTGACCATCGCCCGTGCCTTCCCAACTATTCGACGTGATCTTGTAAGCTCGCCCAATACCGCCGGTCGCGAGAATGACGGCTTTAGCTTTGTAGATTCGAAAGCGTCCGTGCTCTCTTTCATAAGCAAGACAGCCAACGACGCGGTCACCGTCTTTCAGTAAGCTGAGAACGGTGACCTCCATGTAGACCTCGATGCCCTGATGGATGCCGTGGTCCTGGAGCGTGCGGATAAGTTCGAGTCCGGTTCGGTCGCCGACGTGTGCGAGACGCGGATAGCGGTGGCCGCCAAAGTTTCGCTGGTTGATGCGGCCATCTTTCGTCCGGTCAAACACCGCTCCCCAACTCTCAAGTTCGCGGACGCGATCCGGAGCCTCTTTGGCGTGCAGCTCTGCCATCCGCCAGTTGTTCACATACTGGCCGCCGCGCATCGTGTCGGAAAAATGGACTTTCCAGTTGTCGCGATCGTCGTTGTGGCCCATCGCCGCCGCCATGCCGCCCTCGGCCATGACGGTGTGGGCTTTGCCAAGCAAAGACTTGCAGATCAGGCCGACCGAAACGCCGGAACCGGAAGCCTCAATAGCCGCCCGCAAACCGGCACCACCGGCACCGATGACTATAACGTCGTGTTCAAATGTTGGGTAATCAGTCATTAAAAAATTCGAAAGTCCGGCCAAATGCCCATTGAGCACATGCGTACGTAAAAATCCGAGAACCCGACCCAAAACAAACTGCACCAGGCAAAGAGCATATGCCGTGTGTTCAGACGGCTTACAAATTGATAGATCTTGTATCTCGCGGCACGCTTTGACAATTCGTCAAATCGTCCCGCGATCAGGTGCCGCAAACTGTGACACCCGAGGGTGTATGAGCCGAGCAAAATGACATTCAGGGTCAGGACGATCGTACCGACGCCAATGCCGAAATGTTTCTTGCCGTCCGGGCCGAGAAAAAACATTGCGTGAACGGCGTCGTATGCCAAGATCACCAGAAATACGAGCGCTAAATACAGAAAATATCTATGGGCATTTTGCAGGATAAGCGGAAATTTCTTTTCGCCGCGATATCCCTTACGCGGTTCTCCGACGGCACACGCGACCGGATCCGCCCAAAAGGCTTTGTAATAGGCCCCGCGATAGTAATAGCAGGTAAAACGAAATCCGCCCGGAGCCCACAATATCAGCATCGCCGGGGTCATCATCAGGATCTTTGGTATCCAGCTTGGCCAGCCTCCGAGCCACGCATGATCGGTGAGCGGTTGGCCGGCGGCCTCCCAGATGAGCGGAGAATACATCGGCGAGATATATGGGCCAAATGAGTAATGCTGCCCTTGGAAAGCTGCCCACGTCGAATACACGATGAATGCCGAAAACCCAAGAAAAGTCAGCACCGATGGTATCCACCACCCGTCTTTTCTCATCGTCTCGCCAAAACCGCGTCGCGTTATCTGAACCAGATTTGCCGCCATAAGCCGCTAATAATGCCCTTAAATTATTGCTTTGAAAACAGATATTGTTTTACGCGAAAACCGAGCCCAAGTCAAACAAATCCCGCGTTCATGACTCGCGGCTATTTGTGCGGCCAAAAGTTACTGTTAGATCGAGCAACTTATCGCATATCTCATCGGTCAACTGGTTATCTTTTAGCCTCCATTCCCAATTGCCGCTCGCTGTTGCTGGAGTATTCATCCGCGAATTGCTATCGAGCCCAAGGAGGTCCTGCGCCGGGATAATTGCCGTGTCCGCGACCGAGGCGAGAGCGGCACGGATCAGTTCCCAATGGACGTAACGGCCCGTTATCTGCAGATATTTGCGACAATGCGTTTTTACGCTTTTTGGTGCCGACGCGTACCAACCGGCGATCGTATCGTTGTCGTGAGTGCCGGTGTAGGCGACGCAGTTTTGCGGGTAATTGTGAGGCAGGTCGCGGTTGTACGCATCGCCGCCAAACGCGTATTGCAGTATTCGCATGCCCGGAAAACCAAATTCGTCACGTAAAGCCTCAACCTCGGGTGTGAGCGAACCGAGGTCCTCGGCAATCACCGGCAGATGTCCGATGCGAGAGCGGAGCATGGCAAAAAATTCACGTCCCGGCACATCGGCCCATTCGCCGTTCTCAGCGGTTTCGTCGCCGCCAGGGACTTCCCAGTTGCGAACAAATCCGATGAAATGATCGAGTCTGACGGCGTCGGTCATTCGTAGAGCGCATGCGATTCGTGCTGTCCACCAGCCAAAATCGAGCACACGCATCGCGTCCCAATCGTAGATCGGATTGCCCCAAAGCTGGCCCGTCTCGGAAAAATAATCGGGCGGCACACCGGCGACGACCTTTGGGCTACCGTCAGCGTTGAGTTTGAAAAGCTCCTGATTGCACCAGACATCCGCCGAATCGTGAGCGACAAATATCGGGATATCACCGATGATCCGCACTCCGCTTTCATTAGCGTATTTTTTCAGAGCGGCCCATTGGCGAAAGAAAAGAAATTGGGCAAATTTTTCGCATTGGATCTCGCGGGCAAGCTGCGAACCAATCGTCGCGATCGCAGCGTTTTCACGCCGACGAAGAGGTTCAGCCCAGGCGTTCCAAGGCGCATCATTGTGCGAAGTTTTCACAGCCCGAAAGATCGCGTAATCATCGAGCCACCAAAAATTTTCACGGCAAAACGCGTCGTACTCGATCCGAAGATCGGTCTCACCGCTTGATCGGAAAGTCACGAATGCCTCAGCGAGAATTGCGGTTTTCCATTCGATCACCTTTTCAAAATCAACTCGTTCCGCCGGAAATGCAGGGGTTGCATTGAGTGTGTCTTGCGATATCAGGCCATCGTCGGCAAGCGTTTCGGGCGAGATGAGCATTGTGTTCCCGGCAAATGCCGAGTACAGAGAATAAGGCGAGTTGCCGTGACCCGTCGGCCCGAGCGGTAGTATTTGCCAATACGTCTGTCCGGCTTTTACGAGTGTATCGACAAAAGCGTGGGCGGCCGGACCAAGGTCGCCAATTCCATACGGCCCCGGCAGGGACGTTGGATGTAAGAGAATGCCGCTGGCTCTTGTTCCACTCATGATTCAATTCATTATAAAGACTTAACCAAGGAACACACAGAAAAGAATAAATTAAATCCTGTTCCGCTCTTTCCGTGTTTTCTGTGGTTATTTCTTAATGGGAATTGGCGCTATTATCTTTTCCAGTATGACCGATCTTATTATTCGCAGTCGACGCGTCGTGACGCCCCTAATTACAGGCGAGGCGTCGGTGCATATCGCCGATGGCAAGATCGCTGCGGTTCGCGAATGGGCTGATATCCCGGCGGGTGTCGAACTCATTGACGCGGGAAATTCGGTAGTGATGCCGGGTAATGTCGATGCCCACGTCCATGTCAATGAGCCTGGCCGCACCGAATGGGAAGGTTACGAGACCGCCACAAAAGCCGCGGCTGCCGGAGGCGTGACGACGATCGTCGATATGCCTTTGAATAGTATTCCTCCGACAACGACGCTTGCAGGATTTGAAGAAAAACTTGATGCTGCGGCGGGGAAATGCACGGTCGATGTCGCATTTTGGGGCGGTGTTGTGCCGGGAAATACGGCGGAGCTTGCACCGCTTGTCGAGCGAGGCGTTCGCGGATTTAAATGTTTTCTCATCCATTCAGGTGTTGACGAATTTCCGCACGTGACCGACGACGATCTGCGTATCGCCATGCCGGAGATCGCACGGCTCGATTCGGTTCTACTTGTCCACGCAGAGGTTACGGGGCCGATCGATGCGGTCGCCGAATCTTTGTCGGGGCTTGATCCGCGTGAGTATGAGACCTTTCTGAGGTCCCGTCCTTGTTCCGCTGAAAATGAGGCTATCGCTCAGATGATCGAGTTGTCGCGTGAGACGCGTTGCCGGACGCATATTGTTCACTTGTCGTCAGCCGAGGCTCTGCCGATGCTGCGGCAAGCAAAAGCGGACGGTGTTCCGATCACCGCCGAAACGTGCCCGCATTATCTGACATTTGCCGCCGAAGAGGTGCCGGACGGGGCGACGCATTTCAAATGCTGCCCGCCCGTGCGCGAAGCGGACAACCGCGAAAAGCTTTGGGACGCGATCGTGGCCGGTACGATTGATATGGTCGTATCAGATCATTCGCCCTGTACGCCTGCTTTAAAATTGCAGGAAAGCGGCGATTTTATGGACGCTTGGGGCGGCATCTCGGCGTTGCAATTTGGTCTGCCAGTGATGTGGACAAATCTGCGAACGCGAGGGCTAGGGATTGCCGACCTGACGCGGCTGATGTCTGCCGTTCCGGCAAAACTCGCCAGATTAGACAGCCATAAAGGCAAAATCGCCGCCGGATATGATGCCGACATCGTGATCTGGAACCCCGAAGAAGAATTTACCGTCGTCCCCGAACTCATCCAGCATCGCCACAAATTGACGCCATATACTGGCCGCGAACTTTTCGGCAAGATCGAGGCGACATTTGTCGGCGGCAGGATAGTGTTTGAAAATGGGGCATTTGGCGGAGAGAAATTTGGTAAACTGCTGACATAAAAATATGGATTTTACCCAACTGATCGACCTCGCATCTGAAAAACTCGGCGGTGCTGTGTTATACGCCAACGACGATTTTTTTGCGCCGAAAGAAAACTTGATCAAGCCCGCCGCTCCCGTTTGGAAAGAGGGGCTTTATACCGACGATGGGAAATGGATGGACGGTTGGGAATCGCGCCGCCGCCGCTCGCCACGTTTGGAGGAGCCTTTTGACTGGTGCGTTATCCGTTTGGGGATGCCGGGTGAGGTGCACGGCGTGGTCGTTGATACCGCTTATTTTAAGGGCAATTTCCCGTCGCATTGCTCGCTTGAGGCCTGCACGGTTGACGGTCATCCGGATATTGCTCAATTACTCGACGCGGCGACGCAGTGGAAAGAGATCTTGCCGCTTTCGGAACTTGAGGGCGATTCGCAAAATAAATTTGAGATCGCCGAGACGGGGCGAGTGACGCATTTGCGGTTCAATATCTACCCCGACGGCGGCGTCGCCCGGCTGCGCGTCCATGGTAACGTAATGCCCGACTGGGACGCATTGCGTAGACGCAACACCGAGATCGATCTGGCGGCAGCCGAGAATGGCGGGGATGTTTTTGTTGCGAGCAATGAATTTTTTGCCACCGGCAAAATCTGATAATGCCGGGGCTTGCACATGATATGAGCGACGGTTGGGAGACTCGTCGGCGTCGAGGGCCGGGGCATGACTGGTGCATCGTCAGGCTCGGGGCCAAGGGCACGATCACGCGGGTCGAGGTCGATACGTCTTTCTTTCGCGGCAATTATCCCGAAAGCTGCATGCTTGAGGGTGGTGATGGGACTGAGTGGCGGGAGCTATTGCCGATGTCAAAATTACAGGCCCATACAAAACACATCTTTACCGATGGACTTACCGACCTCGGCCCGGTGACCAATGTCAGATTTAATATTTATCCCGATGGCGGTGTCAGCCGCTTGAGATTATTTGGCAGGATCGCGTGAGCTTTCAGATCTATAAAAATCTTGCTTGGTTAAACGAACTCCCGCGTGCGGAGGCCGAATCGACGTTTCGCGATTGTTGCGGTTCTGCCGAGTGGGCAAGCCGGATGGCCGCGTCGCGTCCGTTCCCGATGCTTGAGAATTTGTACGCGGCGGCTGAGGATATTTGGTTCTCATTGCCGTCCGCCGATCACCTTGAGGCGTTTGCCGCTCATCCTCAGATCGGTTCAAAATCCGCCGCACCTTCGCAAAAAAAACAAGCGGCGGAGTGGTCAGCAGGCGAACAATCCGGCGTGAGCGACGCGGCGGACAGTGTCCGCGAGCAATTAGCTGATGCTAACCGCTTGTATAAGAATAAGTTCGGGTTTATATTTATCGTATACGCAAGCGGAAAAACAGCTGATGAGATGCTGGCGATCTGCCGGGCTCGACAAGGCAATTCCATCGAAACCGAACTCAAGATCGCGGCTCAGGAACAGCACAAAATAACCGAGACTAGACTGAACAAATTACTGGAAACATGAGCGCGATAACAACACATATTTTAGATACATCTACGGGCAAACCGGGTGCCGGCATCCCTGTCGTACTCGAACGCAAAACACATGCGTCCGGCTGGCAGGACATAGCCGACGGTATTACCGACGTTGACGGCCGCGTCAGCGATTTTATTGCGGTCGGCGACGTTTTTTTGCCGGGCCATTACAGGCTGATATTCGAGACTGGGGCTTATTATCTGCTCAGTAATATAGAATGCTTTTTCCCTCAGATCACCGTAAGTTTTGTAGTAAAAGACCCGACCCAGCATTTTCACGTGCCGCTGCTGTTGAGCCCTTTCGGCTATTCTACCTATCGGGGAAGCTAATATGCCCGTCAAGATCGTCCACGACAATTACGGTAAATCGCGTGTTCGTCTGATGAAGGTCGAGCGGCACGGTGATCATCACGAACTGCAAAATATCAACGTCAAGATCGCTCTCGAAGGTGATTTTGACAGCATCCATATCGACGGCGACAATGCGCAATGCCTGCCGACTGACACGATGAAAAACACGGTCTATGCTCTCGCAGCACAGACCGACAAGATCGAAGAGATCGAGTGTTTTGGGCTGCGGCTCGCACGGCATTTTTTAGCTAATAATCCGCAAGTTTCGCGGGTCTCGATCAATATCATCGAGCATAAATACACTCGCATACCGGTGGGTGGCGAACCGCACGAGCATTCGTTCACCAAGAGCGGCGGCGAAAAACGTACGACCTCGGTACTGGCTACGCGCGAGGGCGAATCCGTCGAATCCGGCCTCGAAGATCTGACCGTTATTAAGACCACAAAGTCGGGTTTTGCGGGCTTTATGAAGGATAAATATACCTTTTTGCCGGAGGTAGACGATCGCATCTTTTGCACGTCGGTCAAGGCAAATTGGCGTTACTCAAACTGTGAATCTGCTACCGAAGAGCTGTGGAACAGCGTGCGCCAGACCATCCTTGAAACATTTGCCACTCACGACAGTCTGTCCGTTCAGCACACCCTGTACGCGATGGGAGAGGCCGTTTTGTCAAAACACGCCGATGTTTCCGAGATCGCTTTTTCGCTGCCAAATATCCACTGCCTGCCGGTTGATGTGACGCGGTTTGGTGAGGAAGAAAAGCACGCGATCTTTCTACCGACCGAAGAGCCGCACGGTTTGATCGAGGCCCGGCTGTCCCGATGATCTGTTTATGACCACATCTCTTTCCGCCGAATCATTTGACAAAATAACAGGCCGGCTTCGGCTTGCGATGGCTGGGTTTTCAAAACGCTATCCCGGCGAGACCGGACGGCGACAGCCCGTGCATACCGTCTATGGCGGAGCGCATCTTTTCAAATCCGACACCGCTGTGAGGCTAGGACAACTTGCGGTCAGGTCGTTTGATACGTTTGCACCGGACGCCGCTTCGTTTGCCGCTGCTTTAGATCTGCCCGAAAACATGGCTGACACGATCTACGAACGCGTCGGGGAAAAGCTTAGTCGCGAGGCAGTCGAGGATTTTCGCATCGATTTTGAGGACGGCTACGGCACACGGCCCGACGCCGAAGAGGACGGCCACGTCGTTGTTGCCGCCGGCGAGGTTGCCAAAGGCATGGCCGACGGCACGCTTTCGCCGTTTATCGGTATCCGCATCAAAACGTTTTCCGACGAGTTGATGAGCCGCAGCATCCGAACGCTCGATCTGTTTTTGACGACGCTAATCGCCAAAACGGGCGGCGTGCTGCCGGACAATTTCGTCGTCACTTTGCCGAAGATCGTCACGCCGGAGCAGGTGCGGGCACTGGTCAGTATATTTGACGAGCTTGAGCCAAAACTGCGGCTTGCACCCGGCACGCTCAAAATGGAGATGATGATCGAGACGACGCAATCGATAATCGCGGCTGACGGCGAGGTTGGTATGCCCAAGATGCTCGAGGCTGCGCAAGGCCGTTGCACTGCGGCACATTTTGGTACATACGATTATACGGCGAGCTGTTCGATCACTGCCGCCTATCAGGATATGCTGCATCCGGCGTGTGATTTTGCACGTCACATGATGCAGGTCTCATTTGGAGGGACAGGTGTTTGGCTCTCGGACGGTGCGACAAACATCATGCCCGTCGCTCCAAATCGCGGAGATAATTTAACGGCGGAGCAGATCGCCGAGAATAACGCGGTCGTCCATCGTGCGTGGAAACTGCACTACGAACATTGCCGTCACTCGCTGGCTAATGCATTTTATCAGGGCTGGGATCTGCATCCCGGTCAACTACCGACACGCTACGCCGCTGTCTTTACCTTTTTTCTTGAGGGGCTTGACGCGGCCAGTGAACGGCTCCGCAATTTTGTCGAAAAAGCCGCGCAGGCGACGCTCGTCGGTGACGTTTTTGACGACGCCGCAACCGGACAGGGATTGTTGAATTATTTTCTGCGGGCAATAAATTGCGGGGCGATCACCGAGGCTGAGGCTACTGAGCGGACAAGCATTACCCTAGACGAACTGCGCTCAGGATCATTTGTGAAAATCCTCAAAAATCGTCAAGGTTGAGGTGACCTAACGACCTCGACCGAGCAATGCGCCCGTGCCGCAACAGTCGATGAAACGCTGCCAAGTAAGAATCGTTCAAAAGAATTTCCCGCACAATGAGGCCCGACAAAAATACAATCAGCATTTAGGCTGTCGGCACGGTCAACTATCGTTGTTTTCGCATTTCCCATAACGATCTCCACCGACGCTTTGATGCCCGCTTCGGTTAGTGTGGCGAGGGCCTCGGCCGCAAGCGTGTGGCCCCACTGCGAAACGAATTTTGTCTCGATCACTGCATCTTTCATTTGCGGTACAAACCGGCCGATCGACCCGACAACACCCGAATCGGCAACCGCCAGAAGCGTCGCGGTAGTGCCGCTCGGCCAACTCCTTTTCGCGATCGTGTTGACAGCGGCCTCAGCTCCCGGCGACCCATCGTATCCGATCAATAGCCGCGGCTGCGTGTCATTAATGTTTTCGTGGCCGCGTGAGATCCGCACCGTACAGTCGGCCTCGGTCAAAACGAGGTTGGAAACCTGTCCGAGAAACATCGTGTGCTCGCGATTTGATTGGCGGCCTTCGCCGACGACGATCATGTCGGGGTGAAACGACTCAGCTTTGGCGAGCAGTTCGCGTCCGGCGGAACCGCTTGCCGTCTCAGCCGCGATCAACCATTTTGGGAATCTGTTTCGCATAAGCTCAAGAGCTTCGGATGCTAATCGGCGCGCTTCCTCGGGATTTTCGGGCCTGGCGCAAATTTCAGCTACCGTCATTATCAGTGCCTCGGTGCCATCCGGCAGTCCGGCGGTTGCTAGATCTGCCATCGCGGCTTTTGCCGCATCTGTTCCGTTGTATCCGATTAGTATTCTCATAACCCGAGCCTCCATTTTTACCGAGAAAAGTTTTTCGGCTGACGGCTGACTCCCGTCTCTCAACCCAACGCTGTGCAACCACCGTGCCAATCGGAATTTACGGATTTTGACGGTCAAGACCATCAAATTCGCGGAAAATTTCGCGGTTTAGCGTGAAAGTTTGCCCATATCCAAGTCAGCTAGCGGATTTCACGGGCGGTCTAAACCTTTACAGCTAAGCTCCATGCAATATGTACTGTGCGGAACGGTGATTGCTCATGAGACAAGATAATGCGAACCGCAGCTAAAATAATGATGGATCCAACCTACGAAGAAGCAGATCATCTGATCGAGGCGGTGATCGGCGATGCGACCGGCCCGACTTTGATCGTTATGGGCAGCCTGCACGGTAACGAACCGGCAGGGGCGAACGCTCTAGAGCAGATCGCCGATAGACTCGTCTCGGTCACCGAAAAGGTCGCCGGGCGCGTCTATCTGTTGAGGGGGAACAGTCGTGCACTACAAAAAGCTGTTCGCTATATAGATGGTGATCTAAATAGAGCCTGGACGAGCAAAAATCTAGCTGCCGTTGGCACAGATGAACTGAAGCAGTCATCTGAGGGGGTCGAACTGACCGAGCTTGACCAACAGCTCGATAGCATCTTGATCACGGCTGCATCAGAGGTGTACGTTCTCGATCTGCATTCGACATCGGCGACCGGGCCGCTGTTTGCGACCGTCGGGGACACGCTCCGCAATCGCGAATTCGCAAAGAAATTTCCGGTGAATATACTGTTGGGCATCGAGGAGCAGCTCGAGGGTACGATGCTCGAATATCTGAATAACGCCGGTGCGGTGACACTCGGATTCGAGGGCGGCAGCCACTTTTCGCCTGAAACGGTCGCAAATCACACCGCTCTGGTTTGGCTCGCACTTGTGAACACCGGCCTGCTCAAACCAGCCGACGTTCCTGATCTCGAAGAACATTTTCTGCGGCTTGCCGAAGGTGCAAAAGGCCCTCGCTTTATCGAGATACGCTATCGGGAGGCGATCACGCCCGAAGACGAGTTTCAGATGCGGCCCGGATTTAATAATTTTGACCTAGTCGAAGAGGGATCGGTGCTTGCATATTCGACCCGCGGACCGATCAAAGCTCCTGAGACAGGGATGATCGTGATGCCGCTGTATCAAAAGCTGGGCGAGGACGGATTTTTTATCGCCCGATCGATCGCTCCGTTTTGGTTATGGCTTTCGCGTCTATTGCGTCGGACAAAAGCGTACCGGCTTATGCCGCTGCTGCCCGGAGTAAAACGCGACCCAGCGGCCGAAACGACGCTGATAATCAACACTAGATTGGCCAGGTTTTTCCCGCTGCAGATATTTCACTTACTCGGATTTCGCAAACTTCGTTGGACCGAGCACCAGCTTGTTGTCAGCCGGCGGAAGCATGATACAGTTAGCCCGTTCGTATCGGGCACAACTAATTAGTATGGGTGACAAGAAAATCAACACCGATTATGACGAAGATCAGATGCGCTTGTTTACGCTTGCGGTTCTGAACGACCTGCAGGCACTCGAATTGATGCTTGACAGCGGCCAAATTGAGGAGAATGTAAGGCGTATCGGAGCCGAACAGGAAATGTTTCTTGTTGATTCTTCAATGCATCCGGCACCACTCGCGATGAAGATCATCGACGATGCTAAGGACGGTCGCCTTACAACGGAGATCGGACTATTCAACCTCGAAGCTAATCTTACCCCGCGCGAGTTTAACGGCAATTGCCTCCGGTTGATGGAGGACGAGCTCAACGAAACCCTTAATATTGTCAGAAAATCAGCGGCGAATTTCGGTGGAGGGGTCGTGCTCGCTGGTATTCTGCCGACAATACAGCAATCTGACCTAACGATCGCAAACATCACGCCCAACCCGCGGTATCACGAGATAAACCGGATCGTTACTCAACTCCATGGTGATAATCGCGTGATCCATATCAAGGGCCTCGACGAGCTGCAATTAACTCTTCAGAACACCTATATTGAGTTTTGTAATACAAGTCTTCAGGTTCATCTGCAGGTGGGGATCAGCGAGTTTGTACGCTATTACAACTGGGCACAGGCGATATCGGGCCCGGTGCTTGCCTCGGCGGTAAACTCGCCATTCCTTCTAAATCATCGTCTTTGGCATGAAACAAGGCTTGCGGTTTTTAGGCAATCGACTGATACACGCTCGCTCACGCATAAACAGCGCAACCAAAAGCCGCGGGTCAATTTTGGCGACCGGTGGGTCGAGAATTCGATCCTCGAAGTGCTTCGCGAGGATGCGATCCGTTTCCGCATTCTTCTGACGCAAGCAATCGAGGAAAATTCAATGCAGGTTCTAGCCGACGGCGGGATTCCTAGCTTGGCCGCCTGGCGGCTCCACAACGGGACTATCTGGCGTTGGAACCGTCCGTGCTATGGCGTAGTTAACGGCAAACCCGGCTTGAGGATCGAGGCAAGGTTCCTACCAGCCGGCCCGACGGTCGCGGATGAGATGGCAAACGCTGCATTCTTCCTAGGCCTGATGACAGAGCTGCCCGAGGAATTTGGCGACATAAGTAAACTTATGACGTTCGACGACGCGAGAAACAATTTTTATAATGCCGCGCGCTATGGCCTAAATGGACAAATAAAGGGGCTCGATGGCCAAAGTCGGCGTGTCGGGCGGATCATTTTGGAAGAATTGCTGCCGCGAGCAAGAAAAGGCCTGACCCGCGCAGGCATCGATGAAGTCGATAGTAAACGATTGCTAGACATAATCGAAGAACGGGTAACGCAGGAAAAATCGGGTGCCCAATGGATGCTCGATTCGTACGCGGCAATGGACAAACGAGCAAAACCAAACGTCCGGCTAAGGTCGTTGACCGCAGCGATGAAAGCGCATCAGGAACAAAGCAACGAAGCCGCGCATACGTGGGAATTGGCGGATATACCGTCCGATCTAGAGTGGGTCGACAATTATAAGACCGTAGAGCAGTTTATGGCGGTTGACCTCTACACTGTACGGTCGGACGACATAATTGACCTAGCGGCCAGTCTGATGCACTGGAAACATGTGCGGCACGTTCCTGTTGAGGACGACGCCGGGCGATTGATCGGCATTGTCTCGCATCGTGACCTGATCGAATTGATGGCGAACGGAAAATGTTTGGCCACAAAGCCGATCGTGATCCGTGACGTAATGAAGACCGACCTGATCACCGTCATGCCCGAAACCCCAACGCTCGAAGCACTCGAAATAATGCGGGAAAATAGAATTGGTTGTTTGCCCGTAGTAAAAGATAAGAGACTCGTAGGTCTTATCACCGCCTACGATTTCCTGACTGTCTCGGCCAAGTTGTTTGAGGAAAAGCTAACCAGTCTCATTTAAGGTGTATTTCTTGATATCGATAAGGAGGTAGATCAGATGAGCGAAAAGTTTGGTCATCCGGATTGGGTCACATTTCTAAAATTCTATTCTGAGCAAAATACAGGGCGTCCGACTAGGATCGGCATATTCGAAAAAGGACAGGGTGCGGTGACTGACTATTGGATCGAGAGCGGCTTGCCTTTCGTGGGAGTTGATCTCGACGACAGTCACGGTGCATTTACGCTACGAATCATGGCGGGTTCATATTCGCACGATATCAAAAACGTTATGAGGGTTTCGTTTTGTTTGAGCCGCGACGGCGACGAGGACGGATTGGACGTTTTCGATGCTAAGGCGCACGTGACGCTTCTACGTTTTGAGAGTAGAAATTAGCGCGAGTTGCCCTCCGGAACCGAGATTTTGTCGATGGCGCGAGAAAATACGCGCTATTTTTTCAAGTATTACTTTCGTGAAATCTGATAATGACGCGTAATTGTTGCAAAGACTATAGTTGGCGTAGTGGTAACAAGCACAAAACGTGGAATAGTGATTGCAGTCACAAAGGCAAGGTGGATCCTATGTTTGAACAAATTACACATACCAATGACCGTCAGGACTTGCAGATCCAGCATACGTGCGGGGATTGCGGCCTAAAAACGGAAAATTTCTTTTGCCAGTTGCCGGAGCCCGAGCTGGCACGATTTGAGGCGTTAAAGGTTACAAAGGCGTACCCAAAGGGTACGTTGCTTTTTATTGAAGGCCAAATACCGGCCGGTATCTATATGCTTTGCCAGGGCCAGGTCAAACTTTCGACTTGCTCGTCGGACGGCAAGATCATAATTCTCGGCATTGCGGGACCGGGCGATGTACTCGGGCTGAGCGCAGTGGTCGCCGATGTCGAGTGCGAGGTTACCGCTGAAGTGCTCGAAATATGTCAGGTCAATTTTGTTCCAAAGGACGCTTTTCTAAACCTGATCAAACAGGATCCGGCTGTGTGCCTAAGCGCAGTGCGGCAACTCGGCAGCTCTTACCAAACGGCTCACAAGATGATCTGCTCGCTCGGACTGTCTGAGTCCGTTTTTGTAAAACTCGGTAAACTGCTTTTAAGTTGGGGGCAGCCCAACGGGAACGGGAACGGGAATGGCAATGGCCATGCGAGCGTTCACGTGCCGTTTACACATGAAGAGATCGCCGAGATGATCGGCACGACCCGTGAGACCGTCACACGCTCGCTGCGTCTAATGCGAGAGCGGGGCCTTGTTACCCTGCGAGCTTCCGAGCTGGTCATCCATGACCATGATGGTTTACGTTCGTCGGTCGGGCTTTCACAACGGCATTGATAATTGTGAGCCGCGTCACCTAGGTGTGTGACCTGCGTCCTATCGCGTAGCGTCTGGTTGAGCAATGATCCTAATCTATAAGGGGATCCAAAAAATGCAGCTCGGCGATGACGATAAAGGCAGGCCGGTTGGTGGGGCGTTGACATTAAGATCGCTGTTTGGCGGTCTCCCGGCAGAGGGTCTTGAGCAACTGGATCCGATCAGATCTGAGATCGTCGCTGCGTTGAGTGAAAACCAAGGTACAGTGTCGAGCGGGTCCGGTGATTTTGAAAATACCGATCTAAAAGATCTTTTACTTGAGCGTCCCGATCTTTGCATTCGTCTTGCGACTGCATTGAGTGTGCTTTACAGCGATTCGGTGCGAAATATCGGTCGGAGCATCTCGTTGTGACGAGGCTCACATACATCCCAAAAGTCTGCATTATAGACTCGTCATAGGTAACTGGTACGAAGTCCCGGAAGGGCGTACATGGAGGCTATATGAAGGTTTCAAATCATAAATTTAAGGCCGTTCTGCTATTGGCATTTTCGATGCTGATGATCGGTTGGGTCGTCGCCGGACGGTATGCAACCGTTTCGAGCGTGTCTGTCGCAGAGACGGGCACTCCTGGCGGTGGAAAATACAACCCGGACGATTATGTCGGCAGCGAGTCGTGCCAAGCGTGTCATGAGGATCAATTCAAAGCGTTCGCCGGCACCAAGCACGCAAAATTGGCGCAGGTCCATAGTTGGAAAGACAAAGCACAAGGGTGCGAATCGTGCCACGGACCCGGAAAAGCCCACCTTGAGGACGCCAACAACCCTAAAAATATCATCTCGTTCAAAGGGAAAGATTCAAACCAAATATCCGAAACCTGTATGGCTTGTCACTCAGGCAAGGAAAGCCACAATAATTTTCGCCGCGGCGAACACTGGCGCAACGACGTCGGTTGTACCGATTGTCACAGCCCGCACGGTTCGCCGCTAGGTAATTCAAAGGCAGATTCCGTGACGTTCCCCGGCGAGACGACAAAACAAAATCCTGGTATCGCGACCGTGGCTATGCTCAAACAGAGCGAGCCGCAGCTTTGTATGAGTTGCCACACGGAAACAAAGGCGCAATTTACCAAGCCATTTCATCACAAGGTGATGGAAGGCACGATGAAATGCACCAGTTGCCATAACGCTCACGGCGGTTTTGAGGCAAAGCAAACGCGACTGTCCGTCGGTGCTGACGCATCGTGCATCAAGTGCCACAGCAATAAACAAGGGCCGTTCGCTTTTGAGCACGCTCCGTTAAAGACCGAGGGTTGTGCCGCTTGCCATACTCCGCATGGTTCTGCCAATCCAAAAATGCTTAACCGCAGCTCGGTCAGGCAGCTCTGTCTGGAATGCCATAGTGCGATCAGCGACCAAGTCGATACGCCCGGTACGCCTACGTTCCACAATCAGACACAGGTTCGATATCAGAATTGTACGGTGTGCCATACGGCCATCCACGGTTCCAATTCGAGCAACCGGTTCTTGCGGTGATGATAAGGAGGGAAAATGTTTAATCAAGAAAATAATACAAAGAGACCTGTCACATTACGCGGATCTCTGTTCATAGGCCTCGTTATCATTGGAATATTCGCCGCCGGAGCTTTGAGCGTGCTCGCTCAAACCCCGAGCCCCTCACCGACCCCCGGTGCAGATGTGATGTGGCACGGATATAAGGTCACATCGGCAACAGAGATCGGCTGGCGGTTTCGCAAGCTGAGCGGTAATGAAAATACGTATCGCAGCGACCTCAACTATAAAGCAGGATTTAGAACATTTGACTCGAACCTGCTGCTCGAGAGCGAGAGCGGAAAAGGCAAATATTTTGATTCGCTGCTTATCAGCAATTCGGGATGGGGTTCGGATCCGTCGGGGTCGAGCCGCGTCAACATGGAAAAGATAGGGTTTTACAAATTCAATGCCGACGTGCGGCGGGTGACCTATTTTAATAATCTCTATAATTTTGTAAATCCGGTGCCGTTCGCTAATAGTGAGCATTCGTCGAATATCAAACATACGTTCGGCGATTTTGACCTTACCGTTTTGCCGCAGGACGAAACCATCAGATTTACACTCGGCGGTTCGTTTAATAATACAAACGGTTCCGGCGGCACGACCGACCGGTTCTTTAGCGACGAGTTTGCGATCATCACAAATACTAAGTCTAGGTCTAACGATCTACGATTTGGGGCCGAAGGCAAGCTCTTTGGTTTTGATTGGGGGTTGTCGCAGGGATTTAGGAAGTTCACCGATAGGTCAACCGGATTTTTGGATGCGCTCAGTCAGGGCAACAATCCGACAAATCAGGCGCGGCTTGATACATATTTTCGTTCGTCACCGATCAACGGCGACGTCTATTTTACGCAGTTTCACGCTCATCGAACATTTGCCGAAAAGTTTGACTTTACCGCCCGGCTGATCTACTCGAGTGCATCAAGCCATTCGTCGAGAGTGCAAACGATGACCGGCCGTGACAACACAAATCCGACCGGTATCCTCGTTACATCAGATGGCATCAACGTCATTGCCAATGCAAAACGGCCGCAAACCCGCGGCGATCTCGGCATCACCTACGCGGCGACGGATAAATTTAGGATCTCGAACACATTTTCGTTTGACCAGTTTTCAGTCAACGGCGACGAGATGTTTGAAGAAGTCTGGACCAAAGCATCAGGTGCGACGTTGCGGTCGACGACGCAATCGTCGGCGTACCGCGTGCACAGCTACAGGCGTTTTGTGAACACTATCGAGGGCGACTATCAGTTTTCTAACGCCGTTGCCCTCCACCTCGGTTATCGATATACAAAACGCGACGTCAACAACAACGGTTTTGACAGGTCGTGTACATTTACGACAGGCGTTTGCACACCGACAACGACGCCGTTTGTCGAATCGGAAACCAACAGCACCAATGCGTTGATCGCCGGTATGAAGATCAAACCGGTCAAAAACTGGACCATCTACTGGGATCTCGAACACGGCCTTGCCGACAACGTCTTTACGCGTGTCGAAAATTACAAATACACCAATTTCCGTGTCCGCAGCCGTCTGCAACTGAAAACGGTGTCATTCAACTTCTCGGCAATGTCTAAGGACAACGAGAACGCGTCGCTGCCAAAAGCGACTGTTACCCTGCCGTCAACGGTCAATTACATCACCAACACAAGGAACCGCTACTATTCGGGAACCGTAGACTGGGAACCGATGACCAACCTTTCGTTTAGCACGGGCTACAACTATCGTCATCTGACGAGCTACACGCCGATCGCCGTGCCGATCAGCGGGGCACCGGGTGGTTACGCGTTTGGTTTTAGCCAGTTTTTCATGCGTGACCACTATTTTTACTTTGACGTGACAGCCAAACCGACAAACCGCGTCTCGCTGTATGCCAGCTATCGCATCAACCGCGACAAAGGCCAGGGAAATTTGGTTTCAAGCCCTGTCAGTATCGCCGCGGCAAACTTTATCACGTCATATCCGATGCAATACGCCTCGCCTGAGGGCCGCGTGGTGTTTCGCGTCAGCCGTAACGTAGATTGGAACATCGGTTATCAATACTACGACTACAAAGACGCCCAGACGCCGTTTATGAATTACCGGGCACACCTGCCCTACACATCGCTCCGCATATATTTCGGCGGACGAGCGGCCGACCGCTAAGCCGCACTTTCCCCCCTAAGGAAAAACTAAGGCCGCTCCGGATGATTACCGGGACGGCCTTTTTTGTCGGGTTAGTTCAACGGTTTCTGAGTCTGCGGAGCAGACGGCATATTTGTAGCCCACATCGCGAGATGTGGGAACGACACCAATTAAATATTCGAGCCGTTGGAAACGGCGGCATAATATTCGGCATTGATTGTTATGCCACCGTCTCCGACGGTTCGGAACGATGCAGGATGCCTTACCCACATCTCGCGATGTGGGCTACAAGTATTTCACCGTCTCCGACGGTTCGAGAAGACGCCTTGGTCCATCTTGGTCCACCTGGTCCGGACCGGACCAAACACGACGGCTCTGCCGTAAACGCACCGCGGCGAGGCTTGCCTCGACGTTAGCGTTACAAAGATCCAGCGGCTACGCCGCCGTTTTGAGGCATAGCCTCCGGTGGTTTCTGTGGGGCCTGTTACGTCGAGGCAAGCCTTGCCGCATTGCAACGCGGCAAGCCGCAAAAGCTGGGCGTTGCATTCAAGTTGGATGTTACGCCCTTACTAACGTGCGGGCTTCTGCAACAGAACGCCGCCTAAAGGCGGGACTCCGAACGCCGGGGAAGCTCAGAACGCGACTCGCGGGTAATTGCCTTTGTGGCATTCGGCGCATTGGAACTTGGATATGTCGCCGAGATTCAGCGGGTGGGTGAATGTGCGGTCGCCTTTGTGACAGGCGGCGCATTGCCAGGTGTTTTTGTCGCCGAGGTCGAGCGGGTGGCGAAAAACGCCGTCGGTATTGGCGGTGGTCTTGCCGCGAAACGTCTGGTCGATCGTCGTGTGGCAGATGCTGCACTCATTGCGGATGACCTTGCCCTCCGGGCTAAAGTGCTGGCCGTCATGACAGCGAAAACAGCCTTGGGCGTTGTAGTGGCCGATGTTGTTTGGGTGAGCCCGCCAGTCGGTTTTCATCTCGGGGAAAAAATATGTCTGATAGACGTGCTGGACCTCAGCGACCGCACTCGCGATCAGCTCCGGTTTTGACGAGGACAGATCTGATACGCCGATCTGTAATAATCATTGATTATCCGTGCGATCGCTGCGACCGCTTCGTCATTGGTCGTGTATTGGCCGGATAAAGCCTCGACGGCTTTTGCCTTGATGAACGGGAGCTCGATCGACAGACGGCCCGCATCGAGCGAGCGGTCGATCGCTTCGTTTGGCGACAGATAGATGTGCGTCGGGCGGTTGTGACAGTCGATGCAATCCATTTTCCGCTTATTCGCACGCTCAATGTCCGGGGCGGTCATTGCGGCGTCTTTGGTTTTATATTCGACGATGTTGCCGGTCCGGTCCTTCATCCGAACCCAGGGAATTACCTCGCGTTTGTCATCGACCGAGACATACGTGACCTCGTTGCCGATATTCATATGCCAGTGTATGCCGCCGACGGGCCCGGAATTAGGATCACCGCCGCCGACCTTGACCAGCATGCGGGTCTGGTTGAGCGAATTTTGCTCGTCGTAGGCGTAGTGGTTAAAGACCTTGAGCTCGTCGCCGTGAAATTTCTCAGACCAATGGCATTTTTGACACGTCTCGGTTGCCGCCCGCATATTGTGGACCGGCGTCTGGATCGGCCGGTTGAAATGGCCCGTCACGACACCGACAAGCTGACGCATTCCGGCAAATTTTGAATTAACATACGCCTCAGCACCGCCGCCGACGTGGCATTCTACACAACGGATCTTTGCGTGCGGGGATGCGTTGTAGGCGACAAACTCGGGCTTCATCACATCATGGCAAGCCTGGCCGCAGAATGTGACAGATTCGGTATATTCATACGCCCGATAGCTGCCAAACGCGCTCATGAACAAAAAGATAAACCCAAGGCAGAGCATCACGACGAGCGAACGCCGTTTACGCGGGTCGTTTAGGTCGAGCACCGGATACGCGGCGATTTCCGCGTGTGTTTTCCCGCGCCGCCGCCGCCTTTCCAGCAAAACGCCGACGAGCGCAATAAACAGTCCAAACAGCAAAATGCTCGGGACAAAGATAAAGGTGATGAGATCGGTATACGGGTTTTCGTTCGACCCCGACCATTGGATCAAAAAGAGCAGCAAAAAACTGGTAAATCCGGCCGCAGCGATCGCGAGGCCGATAAAGCTGATGTAGTTACGCAGTAAGCTTGGCTTTCGCGTCTCGCCGGGCACCTTTTCGTTTTCGCTCATATTCACCTTCCATCTCCGGCCCCGCATAAATGCGAACAAACCAAAGCCGTCAGCTTACGGAGCCCGAACTCATTCAAATCTCCGGGACGAAAGCGTGACGGCCGTGGCTCCTATTGGAGGAACAAGACCGGTTCTTAATTTATCAATTCGCCGCCGTTCTCAAGCCTTTCATATAATCGGCCAAAGCCTTTGCTTCCGGCTCTGTCATGCCTTTATCAGCAAACCCGGCATATAAGGCGGCTTTTCACCCTTTTTGCCTTTGAGGATGATCTCAACATGTTCTGCGTCCGTTTTTGCGGGATCGTAGAACTTTGTTGCACCGGGCGTGTGACATGCGGCACATTTTGCTTTGTACACGACGGCCGGTTCGTCCACAGCCTTTGCAGCCGTGGTTGTCGGCGTCACCTTAAAGATCGCCAACATTAAAAGGGGTAATGCGAAAAATATGATTGCGACTAGTTTTGTACGATTGGTATTCATTTTCTTTACCTCAAACCAAATTTCAATTCGGAGCGGGCATCTCGCCCGGTCTGTCTCCGCCCTCAACAGTCGCAATCAATGTGCCAATAGCCTGTACTACGGTTATGTCAGTAAATCGCTGAAAATAAAGAAAATATGGTTGTGGTCTGATAGATCACCGCAATCAAACTACGCGTTTAGTGCGAATTATTACGCGCCCCCGCGCTAAAACTTAAAAGTCTTTCCTTCGTGGCACTTGCGGCAGTTTGCAAAGTCGCTTATTCCAAACGCCCGTTTGCTGTTATGACACGCAGCACAGCTCGCCTTTCCGGCCGGTGCAAAATGCATCGATGCCGCCGGCGAGGTCACCTGTCGCCCGCGGGCACTGCCCGCAAGCACGTTATGACAGCTAGCACAGTTCGTCTTGCCGCGGCTAAGATGCTCCTGATGGCTGAAATTCACACCGTAGGCTTTAGCATTTTCCGACGTGCGAACCAGCCGCCCGGGTTGGTGACAGGTGCTGCATGAGCCGATATTTCGTCCGCCGGTCTCAGTCTGAGGCCCGTGACATTGAAAACATGTTCTGTGTGCCGAGGCTCTGGACGGAATGCTGAGCGCGACTCCGCGACGCGTCGGTTTGTGACAGGTCGCGCAGTCCGTCTGTCGAACGTGCCGCCCATGATTAAACATGGCGTTGAAACTTCGCAGGGGCGGAAATGGTTTTACGCCTGTCGCCGTGTGACAGATCGTGCACAGCGGGCTTGTATTGTCGGCAAATTGCTGCACATGGCAACCGGCGCACGGCATATGCCCCGAACGTTTCACTGTCGGGGAATTATCGTTCCGTTGATGGCAAAGCAAGCACGGGAGCCGTGTGTGTTGGGGTTCGCTATGTTTGAACTTTGAATAATCAGGCTGCGATTCCGCCATGGGCTCCGGCGGCGGTTCGTTGGCCGCAGCAGAACCTTGAAAGCCATAAAACATATATCCGAACGCCAGACAAGCCGCAAGCAAAACGACTGCTTCGGCACGGCGTTTTCGTCCGTGTATGGATAGCAAGGTTTTGGCGGGGTTCTGTTTCATTTTGCCGTTGCCGCTGCTTTGATCGCATCTGTATGCGAGGTTGGGATCGCCATTTTCCCGAAGGTTATATGACACTTTACGCACTGAAAGGTCGGGGTTTTTGCCCGTGAGTCGATCTCGAAGTTTAACGCACCGCCGTCGTCCGATGTCGGCGTTGCATGACATGTGGCACACGATGCGATGCCTACCTTGGTCGTCTCCGGCTTTGCAGTGTCCATCTTCAAAACGTTGTGACAGGTCGCACAGCTCAGCTCCGCGTGACTAAACCACTCGTGCCGAAACGTCCCTGCGGACGAGCGTCGACGCCAGCTATCAAACATCATTTTGTTATCAATACCGAGCGTTGCGGCAAATTTAGCGTCAAAATCGCCCGCGGGTTGTGGCGGTTTTAGTTGGTGACAAGCCGCACAAGTTTGTGGTGCCGGCAATATGCCCGTGTCAGCCGAATGGCATGTAAAACAGGTCGTGTGGCCGGTAGGGGCGGATTTGAACGTACCTTTCTTTAGCCAAAATCCGTCACCGATCGTTGCGGGCGGTTTGGTCACGAATTCATCGTCCGATTTGTCCTGCGGCAGCATCGTCTTATGACAGACCGCACAGCTTTCCTCGGCAACCGTTTGTTGCCACGAGTAAACGCGGCATTGATGAACACGCTGCTCTTATTATTGTGACCCGCGACGATGTCAATGTGTTTGTCGTGCGGAAAGCCTACGACAAAATCAGATGTGGCGGTCTTTCCCTTTGGCGAGGCGTCAAAGATCTCACGCGGATTTGGGAACGGATGACGCGTTGAGTCGCGGGGGCTCGGATTTGTGTGACAGATCGAGCAGATATTAGGTTTTGCACCCTTAAAAAACTGCTGCATGTGGCATTTGAGGCATGACTCGTGACGCGGGTATTCGGTCGCATCGGGAAAGGCATCGGTGCCGGTGCGCACCTTGTTCCAGTTATCGGATGGGAATTTATGGCACGACGAACATTCGATCTGGTGCGCCTTTGCACTGTGTGGAAACTCTTTGTAGTTAGGTTTTGCCGCCTCCGTAATCGATTCAGTCGAGGCGCCAATGTACGGCCCCCCGATCACTGCCGCAACCGCGGCACTCACAAAGACCAACACCAATATCGCTTTTGAACGCGGTAATAACATTACAGAATGCTGACAACCCATTCTAGTCTATTAATTAGCCAATTCAATGTGACCTTTATCACACGCAAAAAGATTGCGAGCCAAAAGCGCGGAAAAGTTCGCACTAATTTAGACGCAAAAGTCGTCGTTGAGCGGGGTGACGCCGGATTATCAGCCGGTGAAGTCATTCAAACACAATGGTTTAGCTGTTTGTCGATCAGGGGGGATTGACGGCACGCGGGTTGCCACATTCCTAGCGGAGTTTCAATAAAACTATGCTGCCTTTAGATCATACGGTTCAGAACAGTAACATTGCTGTAAAAACAAAC
The DNA here is from genome assembly GCA_016706275.1 of Chloracidobacterium sp. GTDB lineage: Bacteria > Acidobacteriota > Blastocatellia > Pyrinomonadales > Pyrinomonadaceae > OLB17. The sequence continues at coordinate 853,422 of JADJJY010000001.1, forward strand.
GAACGCGTGGGCGAATCGCTCCTTACTAAGCTGATAAAGCTACTTTGCTCGGTGCGTCTGGGCGTGACGCTGCTCGTCCTACTTGGGCTAGCTTGTCTGATAGGAATGCTCGTGATGCAGCAAAACGTCGCCGGGTTTGAGCGATATTTTGCCGAGCTAACACCGTCGCAGCGGGTCGTGTACGGCAAGCTCGGGCTCTTTAACATTTATCACGTTTGGTATTTCAACGCCCTGCTTGCGGTGTTATCGATGAACATCATATTGGCGTCCATCGATCGCTTTCCCAAAACATGGGCCAGATTTTCCAAACCGAGTATCACGGTTCCGCTACGTTGGCTTCGTGAACAGAAGCAGACCGCCGCTATTGACATGAAAGGGACGGGCGAAAGCGTATCTGAAAAAGTCGTCGCAGTAATGAAAGCAAGCCGGTGGCGAAAAGTGCAAACCGCTGAAAAGAACGGCATAAGATATATCTTTGGCGAATCCGGCCGCTGGAACCGCTTTGGCGCGTATCCCGTGCACGTTGGTTTGCTGACTATATTCATTGGTGGATTCTTAACGGCTCAGCTTGGCTCGACCGGCCAGATGCCTCTTTCACCGGGAGAGTCCAAGGATCTGATGTCGGACACGGTAGTCGAACTCGACAAAACAAATGAGATCACGCAACGGTTGCCTTTTCGGGTAACGGCTACCGATATTCAGCAAAAGCTAATAAAAAAAGAAGGCTCGATCTCGGCGATGAACACCATCGACTGGATCACACGATTCAACATCACGGACGAAACCGGTACGTACGAGGCGATGGTGCAAATGAATCGTCCGCTCGACTATCGCGGCTATCGATTTTTTCAGGCGAGCTTTATCCCGGTCGGTCGGGCCCGAAACATTACGGTCAACGCAAAAGCCGCTGACGGAGGCGTCCAAACGTTGACGATCCCGCGTGATGGTTCGGCAACGCTTGCCGATGGCACGAAAGTTAATTTCAGCGAGTTTCGCGGCAATTTCAGCATTGGCCCTGAGGATCCTAACGAAGATACATCAGATTACATAAATCCCGCTGCGGTCTTGCAGGTGACGGGCAGCGACGGTACGGCTCAGACAGCGTATGCATTTGGGCCGCAGATGGCGAATATGCCGGTCGCGAGTAAACCGGTTGCCGGGTACACATTTCAACTTGCCGATTTTGAAAAAGTGTCTGATCAACATGTCCTTTCGATCCAACGCGACCCCGGTGCGACGGTCGTTTATGTCGGCTTTGTGCTGCTGGTGCTGACTCTCATCGCAGTTTTCTTCTTTTCACATCAAAGGGTGTGGGCGGCGATCGAGCCGTCGGGCGATGGCAACGCAACGGTCACGTTTGGCGGCGACACAAACCGCAATTCGAACGCATTTGACGAAAAATTCAAGCGATTTATTAACGCTTTGGAGACAAAAATATCATGAATCAGGAAATACTTGATGGGCCGATAATCGGCTCGGGACTTCAACCACAGGCCGGAAATCTGGCAGAGCGGGCATCATTGTATGTGCCGGCAGCGCTGGCGATCGTGGGTTCGTTTGCGATGCTGATGCTGAGGATCAACGTCGGCGGAGAGCGATTTATTTCAGACGGGGCATTGATGATGCTCGCTCTCGCGTCGTATTTGATCGCGGCGGTTTTTCATCTGACAAATTTATACGCCCCGTTTCGCCTCGCCGAAAAACTTGGCATGTGGGCAGCGACGCTCGGTGTGTTTTTCAACCTGTCGAGTTGGCTGGTTCGTTGGGTAACGGCCTACGACCGCGAGCTTGCGATCTTTAATTCGCAGGGGTCGAACATTGCCGATATGCCGTGGGTGTTTCGCTATGTGCCGTTCGCTAATCTTTACGATCTAAGCTTGGCATTTGCGTTCGGGGCAGGTATCACGACGCTGTTGGTCATGAAGAACCGCAATTTTCGCGTGGTCGCGGCGCTATCGCTGCCGCTGGCAGCGATCATTTTGGTGCTTGCGAGATTTATCGGCAGCGAGATCATCGATCTGCCGCCGGTGCTTGATTCGTATTGGCGTCCGATTCATGTCGGCATCGCCAGTTTGAGTTACGGTATTGCCCTCGTGTGCTTTGCAGTCGCTGTACTTTACCTGTTAAAAGACGGGTTAAAGGTCGAAAAGATGGCGGTCTGGACGAGCTTTTTTGCACTTGCGGTATTCGCGACGATCAGTAAATTTAGCGTATTTTCTCCGGCTTCGTTTGCGACATATACGGCATCGACGTTTGTCGGCACGTCGCGTCAATCGTTGGGATTGCGGGCTGATATACCATATGTCGGATGGCTCATCGTGATCGCGGCGATCTTGCTTATCGGTGCGATAGCGGCGTTTATCTTTTCGTTTTCAAAAGAAAACGACACCGCTCGCAAATGGGGCAACCGTCTACTTTACGGGGCTTTGGCGGTGCAGGCCGGCGGTATCGCAATGCTCGTCTATCAATTAAAAACTCTGCAAAATGTCGTCTCGCTCATCAGCACCGCGCAATATCAAAAGTTTGCCGTCTGGATGCTGCAGCAGCAAGATATGCCTCAGACGCAGATCGCGTCGCTCGGCCAGCCGCAGCTTTATGAGATCGCAAATAAATGGGTTCTCGAGAACGGCTCGAAGCTGCACCTAAGTCTAAACGCAAATCCGGTCGAGCTTGCTGCTCTGATCACGGCATTTGCGGGCACTTTCTTTGTCGTGCTTTTTGGCATTAAAACCGAGCGGATTCGTTCGCTGTTGCCGTCTGCCGACAGACTCGACGGGCTGATGTATAAGCTCGCGGGCGTGACGTTTGCAGGTCTCGCATTATTGCTGATCACCGGAGCCGTCTGGGCGAACGAGTCGTGGGGACGTTATTGGGGATGGGACGCAAAAGAGGTTGGTGCTTTGGTCGCATGGCTGACCTATGCCGGTTTCTTGCATTCGCGGATCGCCTACGGCTGGCGTGGACGCCGGTCGGCGTACTTTGCGGTCGTAGCGTTCCTGTTTATTATTTTTACCTATCTCGGGGTGAGCTATCTGCTGCCGGGACTACATTCTTACGCATAGACAATGAATAAGGACAAAATTCTCTTTGGTGTCGCAGGTCTGATCGCGGGGTTGGTCGTCGGGTTTTATTTTGCAAACTCGATCAACCAACAGACAGTAACGACGGCTGCTCAAATGCCATCCGCTCAATTAGCGTCGGCAAATTCGAACATTCCCCCCGGGCATCCGGATATTAGTGGAGCGGGCGGTGATATGACCGGACAGGGCGAAATTCAGACCGCGGTACTCGCGGCGGTCGATAAGGCCAAGCTGGCGCCAAATGACGCGGATGCACAGTTAAAAGTGGCTGTACTGTATTATCAGCTCAACCGTTTTGACGAGGCGATCACCTATCTCAAAAAGGCATACGAGTTAAAGCCGAACGACCTCGATGTGCTTATGTACCTCGGCAACGCCAATTTTGACGGCGAGCATTATGAAGAGGCAGAAAAATGGTACATGGCTGCTCTAGCCAAAAAATCGGATGACCCTAACGTCCGAACCGACCTAGGGCTGACGTTCGTTTTTCGCAGTCCGCCGAACTTTGACCGGGCGATCCAGGAATTTAACCGCTCGCTCGAAGCAGATCCGAACCATATACAGACCCTGCAAAATCTAACAGTGGCGTATAATAAAAAGGGTGACACGGCAAAAGCTAGAGCGACACTTGCTCGATTAGAGAGTGTCGATCCCGGCAATTCGGCTATAAAGCAGCTTCGCAGCGAAATAGATTCACCCGTGACAAAATGACGTAAATGGCAGAGACCGCAGGTAAGGTATTGATCGTTGACGACGACCGTTTTGTACGTATGGCGTTCGTCGAGGCTCTGCGTCTGTGGGAATTTGAGACGGTCGAGGCTGACACGGTCGCGTCAGCCAAAAAGATGTTTGCCGAGGCCGAGCCGACGATCGTCCTGCTCGATATCGACCTGCCGGACGGGTCGGGCCTCGACGCATTAACGTACTTTAAATTCATCAATCCCGACGCTATCGTCGTGATGATCACCGGAAACATAGATGTCGAAAATTCGGTCGCGGCTTTGCGCGGCGGAGCTCATGATTTTATCGGCAAGCCCGTAAAGCTAGAAGAATTGCGCGTGACTCTACGCAACGCACTTGAGACCGAGACGCTCAGAAAAGAGGTGAAGCACGCACGCACTGAGCGGTCGCGGGGTTTTAGTTTTGATGAGATCATAGGCGATTCCGAGACTATGGAGAGTGCTAAGGATCTCGCCCGACGCGTCGCCGCATCAGAGGTCGGTTCGATCTTGCTGGACGGTGAAACCGGCACTGGTAAGGATCTTTTTGCGCGGGCGATACATTTTGCCTCGGAGCGTGCGAGGGCTCCGTATCTCGCGATCAATTGCGCCGCATTGCCGGCGAATCTCATCGAATCTGAACTGTTTGGCTACGAAAAAGGTGCATTTACCGACGCCAAGGCCCGTAAAGAGGGGCTGTTTGAACAGGCACATGGCGGGACGATCTTTCTCGACGAGATCGGTGAGATGGAGCTTGCCTTGCAGGCAAAATTGCTGCGCGTGCTCGAAGAAGGGGCTTTCCGACGCGTCGGCGGGCTCAAAGATATTCAGTTGAACGCCCGTATTATTGCGGCGTCCAACCGCAACCTAAAACAGGAATGTGCCGCCGGCAACTTTCGGCTTGATCTTTATTTTCGTCTCTCGGTCATCCAGGTCGATATCCCGCCGTTACGCGAACGCGGCCGCGATGTGCTGCAGCTTTCGGATTACTACATCAAAAAAGCAAATCTCAAGCGCCGGGGCAAGCAGCTCAGCGGGCTGGCAAAGGATGTCGAAAAGATCTTTTTGCATTATTCTTGGCCCGGCAATGTGCGCGAGTTGCGCAACGTCATCGAGCGGGCGTCGATCCTTGAGGACGGCGAGGTCGTCACCGCCGCACATTTACCGGCCGACATGGTCGGGGTCCACGCAGTCGCAAATCCGGGTTCTTCGACCATACTTCTGCCGACGGCCGGAGTGTCGCTGGAGTCGGTCGAGTTTGAGCTCGCCAAGCAGGCTTATGACCGGACGAACGGTAATCTGACACGAGCGGCGAAGCTATTGGACATCTCACGCGACCAGTTAAGGTACAAATTGCGTAAGGCCGGCTTCGAAATGCGTGGCAGCTCTGACGATTAGGATGCCCGAAAAAATGTTACCAAACAGATCGACGGCAGCCGGACAGGACCTTATTAAGGAGCTGTCCGACCTTAAATATGCCATTGATCAATCCGCGATCGTCGCAATGACCGATCAGACCGGACGGATAAATTACGCTAACGATAAATTTTGTGATATTTCTGGCTTTAGCCTCGAGGAGTTGATCGGGGAAGACCACCGCATCATCAACTCCGGCTATCATCCGAAAGAGTTTATCCGTAGTATCTGGACGACCATCGCCAAGGGCGAGATCTGGCGCGGTGAATTGCGCAACCGCGCAAAAGACGGTTCTATCTATTGGGTCGATACGACGATCGTGCCGTTGGTCGACGAGCATAAAAAGCCCTTTCGATATGTAGCGATCCGCTACGAGATCACCGAGCGAAAGCTCGCCGAGGACCGCATTCGGCAACAGGCATCGCTTCTCGACAAAGCTCAAGACGCGATCATTGTCAGTGACCTCAATTATCAGGTGCTGTATTGGAACCAGGGTGCGGAGCGGGTCTATGGTTGGTCAGAAGAGGACGCGTTTGGCCGGCACATAGCCGAGCTGCTTAGCAGCGGCGATCGCCGGGAGCTTGAAAAAGCGCACCAAGAGCTAGAGGCTGCGGATGAATGGAAAGCCGAGTCACGCCACACGACCCGCAGCGGCGAGCGAATAATCGTTGAAAGCCGTTGGACCTTGGTCAAAAACGACGCGGGTGAGCCGGATTATTATCTGATCATCAATACAGATATTACCGAGAAGAAACACACCGAAGAGCACCTTCTCAGGGCTCAGCGAATGGAATCGATCGGTACGCTGGCGGGCGGCATCGCCCATGACCTTAACAACATCCTCTCGCCGATAATGATGGCAGCCGACATGATGCGTACAAACCCTGACGGGGATACGACGCGTTGGGTAGCGATGATCAGAGAGAACGCCGAACGCGGTGCCGACTTAATCAAACAAGTACTGACGTTTGCCCGCGGGATGGCAGGCGAACGCATTACGGTAAATCTCAAACATTTGATCAAAGAGATCGTCTCCGTGCTCAAGGAAACCCTGCCGCGTTCGATCAAACTCGAATACGAGATCGAGCCTGAGTTGTGGACGATCTCGGCTGACCCGACCCAGATACATCAGGTTCTGATGAATGTCTGTCTGAACGCACGCGATGCGATGCCCGATGGCGGCACGCTCACCATCCATGCTGGAAATGTCGCGATCGATGATAACTACGCACGAATGAACATCGATGCGCGGGCCGGCAGCTATCTTTTACTGACCGTCACCGACAGCGGGACAGGGATGAGCACGGATGTCATAAACCGCATTTTTGACCCGTTCTTTACAACAAAGGATGTCGGTAAAGGAACGGGGCTGGGACTTGCGACGACGATGACCATTGTCAAAAGCCATGATGGATTTATTAACGTCTATAGCGAGCCGGCAAAGGGTACAAAATTTTCGATCTATTTGCCATCCGCCGATGAGCACGCTGCCCGAACCGCGACCGGCGATGGTAGCCGGACCGCTCGCGGTAACGGCGAGATGATACTCGTTGTCGATGACGAAGAGAGTATACGCGAGGTCGCCGCCGCCACCCTTGCTGCAAACGGTTACCGAACAGTGACGGCCGCCGACGGGCGTGAAGCAATGGATGTGTATGAAGAGAACAAGGCTGATATAGCAGCTGTGCTGACCGATATGGCGATGCCAAATATGGACGGAGCTGCGATGATCGCCGAATTGCGGAACATCGACCCCAAGCTCAATATCATTGCGATGAGCGGGATGATCCACGAAAACCAGACCGTCGACCTGCAAAAACTCGGCGTCGAAAAGCTCTTGCCAAAGCCTTTCACCGCCGAGAAATTACTGACGACACTTGCCGAAGTTTTGTCTTAGATCTTACACCGTCTTTTTTACTACCAACACCGAACATGGCGAATGATGCGTCACTCCGTCCGACACCGAACCGAGCAGCCGGCCCCAAAATCCGCGTCCATGTGAGCCGACAACAATGAGATCCGCATCCCATGCCTTGGCGATCTCTACGAGTTGCTGTCCGGGATCTCCGTTGACTATCTGCGTGTTGATATTCAAAGATGCATCGTGAAAACGCTTCTTAAATATCTCTAATGCTTCGTTTGCCGAGCTTTCGGCCTGAGCATACGCCGCGTCAGTCGCAGCCTGATAAAACTCTTCTGAGATGACAAAGGGCTCGCTTGCGATCGCGTAAGCGTCCTCATATGCTGCCAATATTTTTATCTCAAGGTCTTTGCGTCCGGCAAACAGCCGACAACATTCCTCGACCGCCTCTTTGCTGTAATCTGACCCGTCCGTTCCAAGTACTATCTTCATCAATTGAGTACCTCCGTAACTACACCATTATATGCAATCGGCATACCCTTTGTAGCGATTCGGGGCTAGATGTCGAACCGCTTGCGACATCGGCATTCGCCAAGCTGATGGTCGTCCGTCCGCCCTTTTTTGCGTGCGAAAAATCACGCAAAACCTCACGGGAACGTGGAATTCTACGCATGTTGTGAAACGCTCTGATATCGATAAACATTGAGTTTCGCGTATGGAACGCCGCTTGCGACATAGAAAAGCGGCCCCGACATATCGTTCGAGCCAAACTTTATTGGAGGTTCTTAATAAGATCATGACACCGAAATTTTATTCATTCCTTTGGGCATTGTTTGTAGTAGCGGTAGCGGTAGTTTGGCTCGGCGGCGCGATGACGATGTTTGCACTCACGGCTTTTGGGTTTGTGGCGTTTGGATTGGTATTCGTCGGTATGATGTGTGTTCTGCCCGGTGTGGTAGGACATTCGCACGAGCCGGCAGAAAAAGCTCCGGTTGTAAAGCGTGCGAAGAGCGAGACTCTACTCAGCCCGAAGGATATACGTTTCCGATCAGCGTTTCAATTCCGGCCTCATTAGGTGATCGATATTCCTTTGGGGGTTCGAGAGCCGAAATGTTGCTTGGTAGGTAGAAAAAGGGCGTTGCATATTCGCAACGCCCTTTTTTTGAATTATGGAGCCGCCCATCGGAGTCGAACCGACGACCTTTCGATTACGAATCGAATAACGCCAATTATCTCAAAGTATCCTTAGCACACAAAATCCCCTAACTAACATCGGAGCAATGGCTTATGGGGTTGACCCGCTATCTTGAAATCGCTACAATTATCCTGAAATAGCACTCAAGGTGTGAGTAAAGGTGTGAGTAAAAAGGTATGGCAAGTGTAAACGTTTCAAAGGGTTTCCGGGATTGGGGCATTATACAGAAGAAAGAAAAGGATGGCGATCTTGTTTGGTATGCCCGAATTATCCGTTACGACGGTAATGGAAAAAAGAAACAGTATGTGGCCAAGGCAGATAATAAGACCCATGCCCGCCGTCTTCGGGACGAACTGCAAGATAAATATAGTAAGCGGGGTGAAAAGGCCATTGAGGGCGATAAGTTAACATTTCGCAAGTTGGCCGAAACGTACAAAGAAAAGAAACTAGTGCCCGCAGAGTACCACGGTAACAACGGAGCTGAGCGAAAAGTGGCCGGACTTCGATCAGTGAAACCCGTAATTCACTATCTTGACGTCCTTAAGGAATTTTTTGGTGCGTACCTGCTCCGCAATATTTCCCATTCAGATATTGAAGATTTCAAGGCGAGGCGGCTAAAGACCGAATCAAAGCGCGGGGAGAGGAGCATCGCCGACGTTAACCGAACTCTCTCGCTGATGCGGACGATGATGCGGTATGCAGTACAGAATGGTTGGATCATGCAGTCACCCTTTGACCTAGGGGCCCCATTGATCTCCATGTCGGATGAAGTTAAGCGAGAGCGCACTCTGTCATTCGACGAGGAAAGTAGATTGTTGACTGCCTGTATGGCCGAACGGGAAATTAAATACAAACGAAACGGAAAACCTGTTAAGGCAAAATTAAAGGGTGGTGGGGAACTCCTGAAGGGGCTCGTGGTTGTGGCTCTTGATACTGGCATGAGGAAAGGCGAACTCTTCAAGCTTTGTTGGAGGGATGTAGACCTATCGCGACGAATTATCAAGGTTACAGCTTTCAACAGCAAAACCGCAAAACCCAGGGATGTGGGGATGACACAACGCGTATTCGAAGAATTTGAACGATTGTGGGGCCTTTCAGTAAAAAGGCACGACGATCTTGTGTTTGGGGTTACTGACATTAAGAAGTCGTTTTCTACTGCGTGTGACGAAGCCGGTATCACAGGTCTACAATTTCATGATTTCCGCCACACTGCCATCACGAGGATGGTTAACGCCGGCCTCCCGCCGATGGAGATTATGAAGATATCTGGACATACCCAGTGGACCACCTTTGCTCGGTACGTTAATCCGAGTGAAGAGTCCGTCAAACGAATTGCAGATGTATTGACTCAATACCATGGGGACGCTATGACTGTCATAGAAGAAGATGACACATTTGTGAATTAGGAAATGCTTGCCTTTCGGTTTTGGTTGAGTGAGGGTTCGTTAAATATGTCAACGGAACAAATCAGTGAAGAGCCGTCAAAAGAAGAGATTGAGACATTCAAGAGACAAACGGCCCTCGCAGTTAAAGCGGCAAAAGAAGCCCTCAATCGGGCGAACATACCGAAGGATTCCCCAGCCGATTATCAAGGGACAAACTCTCGCTGGAGTTCCTTTTATCAAGAGACTGGTGACAACGTTATCCTGAGTGTTGAGCTAGTTCCCCTCACCACCAAGGCGATTGTTCATAGTGCCTTGGGCCAACCCGTAATGGAAATGCTTAGAGACTTAGAAAATCTGTTAAGTGATCCGGAAGCGATGCATTTCTTTAATGTCAGCCAAGAGGAACGGGACGAGGTGATATTTGAAAGGTTGGTAGGGATGACAATAAGCTACATAAATTATCTACCACTCGTCCTTTATCATGCTTTCTATCAGGCCACGGGCGAATCAATAATTAACGACATAAAAAAAATAGTAGAGCCATTGTATCGAATGGAGGCGGACTCAAAACCAGGGGCCGAGCCTCTAAATATCATCCCAAACAATAGTTTGAAAGATATTGTGAAGCGATTTCCGAAGGTTGATTTTGTGCTGCTTAATTACTTAGAAATAATTGAAAAGGAATTCGCGGAATACCGGAAAGGTGTGAACCTCAATCGACAAGTCTATTTGACCCCTGACAGGACTGAAAATCTGTACCTTGAATATGACGACTTACGTATTAAATTCAAGGAGATAAAAAAAGAATTTAAGTTACGTCGTTCGGCCTATTTTATCACCCATCCAGCCAAAGGGGATGCCGACTGGGATCAGCACTGGGAATCGTACCTTGAAGGGGCTTTTCCCTCGCTTACATTCTCCCAAAACGACTTTGAGCGCACACCCTCAGAACTTGCTTACCGATATTTGGCCGGTCAATTCGATTACCATCCTGACACAATGGAGCGAAAAGTATTTGAATCGCGTTCAATCGCTAAGGAACGCAGCAAACGCTCGAAAGCCCTTCATGGAAACAATGAAGAGAAAACAACCGACATCTCGAGTTGGGATGTCGGTTAAATATGCTAAAAAATCCCGTCATTCTTATCCCATTCCGTAGGTTTTTTCTTTAATAAACTGCCGGCAAATTTCTTTTCACTATCGGTAGTAAGTCGATAAACCAATCTGGTCTAATCGGAGACAGTCAGAGGTTACTTCTGACTGTCTTTTTATCGCTTGGAGTCAGATATGAACGAAAACCAAACGGAGAAACTTACATTCGACCGCAGAGAAGCGGCTAAGAGATTGGGCATTTCGGTTGTCACCCTTGACAGGGAAATAGCGAAAAAGAAGATGCCTCACTTTCGCGTCGGTCGGCGAGTCTTATTTACGCAGGAACTGCTTCTTCAGTATATCTTGCTAAACACAAAGAACGCGGGGCTAGGCCCGATCAAGCTACGAGAAGTAGATGACCGGAACGATTTGCCGCGGAGCCGTTGAAATATGCGTGATATGGGTCGAATAGAATTTCCAATCTTGTCTGAAAAACATCTCGAAAAATTGCGGACGGAATCTGCGATTAGCGATGAGGTAATAAGGTCCCGTGGGTATCGGACTGTGACAGGGGCCAAGGAACTTACAGAGTACGGCTTTGCCAGTCGCCAGCGTCGTGTGCCAGCACTGCTAATTCCGATTCATGCACCAGACGGAACTCACGGTCTATACCAGATACGACCCGACAATCCGCGGACACAATCGAAACCCGACGGTGGTGTTAGGACGCTAAAGTATGAAATGCCCGTTGGTGCGACCATGAGAATCGACTGTCCGCCGGCGTGCCGCCCGATGATAGGCGATCCAAAGACCGACATTTGGATTACAGAAGGAGTTCTAAAAGGTGACTCGATGGCATCTAAAGGGCTATGCGTGATTTCTCTTCTCGGCGTATGGCTTTTTAAAAGCAAGAACCAACTTGGTGGTGTAACCATTTCAACCGACTTTGATTCGATCGCATGGAACGACCGCCAAGTACGAATAGTATTCGACTCGGATGTCATTAATAAACCCTCAGTGCGGAACGCTCTCCAGCGGTTAACGGAAATATTGAGCCGGAAAAAAGCTATTGTCACAGCGGTCTATCTACCGGACAATCCCGACGGCTCTAAGGTAGGCGTCGATGACTATCTGAGGAATAACTCAGTGGAGGAATTGGAAGCGTTAGTGACCGCCCCACGCATTCTCCCGCAGCCCGCGGCCGCAAGGATTGAGCTTTTAGACGCGCCTCCAGAGGTGATGCACAGACCCCTCCAGATATTAGGCGGTCGGGGATACGTGGCGACTTGGCTTCACATCAAAAAAACCGAAACTGAAGGTCTCGATGAAAAGGGGCAAATTGTACGGTACCATTCGCCGCGAGAAACCATAGAACGGAAAATGTTTATTATTCGTGACGACGGAGTGACATTTGGCGATGGCGGAGACCATCCGCTTGCTGACTTAGAGTTCAAATGGTCGCTTGACGAACCATTGCAGGACCGCGTTTGTATGAGTGCTCAGGCCGTTAAAAATTTTCGGCGAAAGCCGGTAGTTGAGATTTCTACTTTATTTCGAAATATCGCGGATGTGTTTGATAAATTTCTTGATTTCGACGGCTCGCTTGCCGATCAGCGAACCATGTGCGAGATGGCGGCCTGTTTTGCGATAGCGACTTGGTTTATCGAGGCGTTCAATGCGGCAGGATATATCTATCCGACCGGGGAGGCGGGAAGCGGGAAGACACAGTTTCTAAGCCTGATGTGTCAAGTGGCTTTTCTCGGGGAATTGATTCAAGCTTCCGGATCGTTTGCGGCGATTCGTGATCTATCTAACTATGGAGCATTTCTAGGATTTGATGACGCTGAAAATGTAACGAGCAAAAACTTTGATCCGGACAAAAGAAATATTTTATTATCGGGGACCAAGCGAGGTTCCCAAATTCCGCTGAAAGTGCCTTCCCCAACTGGTCGGGGTTGGATAACCGTTTATGTGAATACATTCGCTTTCCGAGGTTTCTCTGCGATCCGGTCACCCGACCCAACTTTGGGATCAAGAACAATTACCGTGCCGCTGATCCGCACTTCAAGCAAGACCAAGGGCGACCTAGACCCTCTCGATTTCGATCTTTGGCCTGTAAGCCCCGAAAATATTCGTTCCTCAGCTTGGCAAATCGCTTTGAGGCATCTTGCCGAAATGCGTACGTTCGAGAGAATGGCAAAGACAAAAGCATCGATAACGGGCAGAGATTTGGAGGCATGGACTGGAGTCCTGTCGATTGCGCTATTTATTGACTCTAAAACTAAAGGTCTAAATCTATTCGAACGAATGAACGAGCTTAGCTTGAACTATCAAAAATCTCGTGCTGATTTAGAAGGGGCAGATCTCACGCGGCTGGTTCTCCGATCGGTTGTGCTTTGTATTAATCCAGCTGCTATTGAGCCTTTTGAATTGAATGAGCTGATAGCCGCTACAAGCACCCGCGAGTGGTCTGTTACGACGGCGAAGATCACCGCTAGGGCCCATGAGTTGATAACTGCTGAGGAATTGGATTTTGATATTGAAGGAACGAGTGCTCGACGGATCGGCCGGGTGCTGAGCAAGTTGCGACTTCGTTCAGGATCAGACGGAAAGAAACGCGGCTGGATCATCACTGCGGACAAGTTAGAAAAATATCTAAAGGCTTATTCCCTTCAGATGCATCAACAGCAGAAGACTGACGTTTCTGACGTTAATTACGTTACTGACATTCAAAACTCGAATGGTGGCCGTGTGGAAAATCCACCTTTAGATCTTCCTGATCCCACGGATACACTAGTGTTAGGACATAAGGACATTAACGTAAGTAATGTAAATAAGGTAAAAAACGTAAAGCCGGAGATGGACTCGCGCGAACCGGTCACAAAGGCCGGAAGGTGCGTACCGTCGGCCGATATTGTGGGAACCGCAATGGGCAAATCATATGTACTATGCCCTTGTGGCAAGCACTCTTATGTCGGCGAAGAATGTCCATATTGTAATCTTGTCACGTATTTCGCAACTAGGTCGGGACGAGCTACATGAAGGAAAAAGATACTTGGTCGAGGGAATTGAGAACGGAGGACATGCTCGTGCAGACAAAAAATCCAAAAGTGTTACCTAAGACCGCAGCGGAGATCAGTAATGGGGGCTTGTACCAGCAAGCTGTTCGCTGCGGCAAGTCGGGCTGTCGTTGTGCGTTAGGAGACCTGCATCAAGGATATTTCTATTTTATCCGACGGATCAACGGTCACCTTAGAAAGACATATATACCAAAACCCCAAGTCGCTCTGGTCGGTCGGTTGGTCGAGGAGGCCAGGCGTCTTCGTAGAGCGGAGCACGAGGCAAAACGCAGTAGCCGGCGTTTGCTATCCGAACTACGGGAGAAATTGCGTGAGCACGAACCGACGATTAGAACGCTAGCAGAGGCACTAAAACAAAATGACTGAGCCAAAGCGAGTCGCAAAACCTAAGAATCAAGCCAGCCTCAAAGACGAACTCAATGAAGTTGCGAATCGCTCTAGCACGGCCGAAGGTCAGAACCTGAAGCGTGCTTTAGCTAAGCCCCGCGCAAAGAGGAGGGCGAACCTATCCAAGAAGCCCGCTCAAAAATCAAAGGGGACCCCAGACCAGAGCTACGACGCACTATTTGAGAAATGGGACGAGGAAGAATTCACGCCCGAGGAATATATGTTGGAAGTGCCAGTTGATTCGCTGGAATCAGCGGTTGGGTACACCTCCTTGTTCCGACAGATGCATCAGGGATTCATACGCCGGGTGGCTTTCTACAAAACGGCGGAGGGGGGATCTCTTTCAATCGAAGAGGCCCGGGCGAAAGCGTTCCACGCATGTTCCAGCAAAGAGGAGGCAAAGAAGGAATTTCGTTCTATGATGCGACTGCCTTTAGAAAGTCTTAACTTTGTAGATTTGCTCGAACTACATCGTCTTGCTCCACGGGCAGCCGAAAGACTATGGGAAAACGCAAAGCTCGAGGGACAAATGGAATTTCTCTCGGGTCATTTAGGGGCGAATATCAGCTTTCCAGAAGGCTACATGAAGCAGGTCTGGAACATTGCGCGGTATTTAGGTGTCCGCGAATCGTTTATCCAGGACTGGAAGCCGACTGGTGGAATCGAGTTTAGCCTGATCGACATGCTGACTCAAGCGTATTTTCAATGGCAATATTGGATCGAGCAGACGATCAAACGCTCCCAAACCCGAGAACGCGCAGAGCACCCCGAATATTCGCGATGGAAGGCTCAACGGAAAGAGGAGTTTCGGGCAAACGGGTGGGAAGAAGGGTATTGGAACCGTCCTTATGTC
The DNA here is from genome assembly GCA_016706275.1 of Chloracidobacterium sp. GTDB lineage: Bacteria > Acidobacteriota > Blastocatellia > Pyrinomonadales > Pyrinomonadaceae > OLB17. The sequence continues at coordinate 868,490 of JADJJY010000001.1, forward strand.
TCAGAGCAGCAAGCACTCGAGCATGCCGTTCAAATGGCCGATCGATGGAACCGTATCTATATGAGAACGCTGCGACAACTCAGAGATCTTCGACGGTATGCTCCTGTTACGATTAACAATCCGAATCAGGTAAACATAGCCGCCGATGGTGGCCAGCAGGTCAATATTTCTGATGGGGTTGGGTCCGAGGCAAAATCAAAATAACTACTTGATTCGCACCTTGCTATTTATCGTGGTAACGGATTCAGTCTGCAGCCGAAATCAGCTTTAAGAATATGACCCAGATCATATGTCCCCCCCTTGCTCTCTGGGATGATAGTGCAAGGAGTTCCAGTCACCAGAGCCGATGCTCGTTGATAAATACAATAGGCCGATTCGTGATCTGCGCATTTCATTAACTGACCGGTGCAATTTTCGTTGTTTCTATTGCCGGAATGTCGTGGCGCCGACATCTCGCTGCCGTTCGAACATCCTCACTCTTGAAGAAATCGCCTATATTTGTGACATATTCGTGTCGCTGGGCATTGAAAAGATTCGTCTTACCGGAGGCGAACCGTTACTCAGAAAAGGCATTGAAGATCTGATAACTGAGATCGCCCGTTTAAAGATGCCGACATCCGGCCATGGTCTTCGCGATCTAGCAATAACAACCAATGGAACTTCTTTCCCTGACCGTGCAAACTCGTTGAGAAATGCGGGACTGGATCGCGTAACCTTTTCACTCGACAGTCTTAAACACGACAATTTCACAGCGATTACGGGCGTCGATAAATTGGATGAAGTGCTTGATGCAATTGACACTGCGCTTGCAGTGGGTTTCGTGGATACAAAAGTCAATGTCGTGGTTATTCGCGGTTGCAACGACCATGAGTTAGTCGATTTCGCTCGGTATGCCCGCCAAAAGGGGCTGTCGATAAGGTTTATTGAGTTTATGCCGCTCGATTCGGGCCGTAAATGGAAACGTGGCGACCTGGTTTCGGGCCGCGAGATTTTGGACCGCGTCAATAAGGTCTTTCCCATCTATTTGGCCGAGTCATCGCGAGGACGCGAAACTGCTTGGAAATATCGCTTCGTCGATGGGGCAAAAGGCGAAATAGGTATCATCTCATCCGTCACTGACGCGTTTTGCGGCGCATGTTCACGAATTCGCCTTACCGCGGACGGGCAGATCCGTACTTGTTTATTCTCGACTGCCGAATATGACCTGCGCGGGTTACTCAGAAACGGGGGAACGCGAAGCGAGATCATCGGGCTTATTCGCTCTGCTGTTGCAAAGAAAGAGCTTGGCCACACGATAAACACAAACCACTTTGAACACGCATCGAGATCCATGAGCGCGATCGGCGGTTAAACCCTCAACAGACGTTCGAAATTGCTTCATTTTTTTGATTGTATGATCTAAGTCATATTTCCCCTCCTTAAAGAAGACATAAAATTCGAGACAGTTCACGACCAATGTGACCGCGAATGGTATGTTACCGCTAAAGGTTCACGTCCCCGACGTGAGTTACCATCAAAACCTCATTTCATGTCAGGTGGCGTGTCCCGTCCACACTGATGCCCGCGGTTATGTGCGTGCGATCGCTGACGGACGGTTCGAAGAAGCGTATCTAATAGCACGCGGCCCCAATCCTTTTGCATCGATTTGCGGCCGCATCTGCGGGGCCCCTTGCGAGATCGCATGTCGTCGCGGAAAAATTCCAAAAGTTAACGATGACGGAATGTTCGTCGGCCAAGACCGCCCCATAGCGATCCGAGCACTAAAGCGATTTGCCTGCGATCAGTTCGGGCCGGAAGCAAGGTCGACCAGCGAAGTATTAGAATCGATCAAAGATTTTATCCCACCTGTCGCCGCGGATGCTGAGGAGATGGCAGCTCTCATACAGTCCGGCACCAACAAGTCAATTGAGAAGGGGGATGGCAAGAAGGTCGCGATCATCGGAGCAGGCCCGGCGGGGCTGTCAGCGGCTCATGACCTGGCATTGATGGGATTCAGGCCGGTCGTCTTCGAAATCGAGCCGGTCGCGGCTGGGATGCTCGCCGTCGGCGTACCTGCATATCGGCTGCCGCGTGAATTGATCGAAAAGGAAGTTGCGGTTATCGAGGCCCTCGGCGTCGAGATCCGGTGCGGAGTTAAAGTCGGTGAAGATATTACATTTGCCGAGCTTCGCAAAGATTTTGCTGCCGTGATCATAGCGGTAGGTGCCAAATCTTCACGCGGCCTGGGTTTGACAGGTGAAAGTGGGACCGGAGTGATCGGAGGCGTCGACCTGCTTCGTGCGGTCTCACTTGGCGAGGATCTCGAGATGGGGCGCGAGATCGTAGTGATAGGTGGGGGAAATGTCGCTTATGACGTTGCTCGGTCCGTCGTCCGACAGATCGCCTTTGATACCGCACGAACCGCAGCCAGGCTCTCTGAAACCGCAAATGTGCATCTCGTGTCTCTCGAAGGTGAAGAGGAAATGCCCGCCGACACGATCGAGATCGTCGAAGGTGACGAAGAAGGCATCCGTCGAAGCAACGGCTGGGGACCGACCGAGGTGGTGCGAAGTGAAAAAGGTGACGTGACCGGCGTCGCGTTTCGCAAATGCCTGAGAGTTTATGACGACGAACGGAAATTCTCGCCAATATATGACGACAACGAAAAGAGAATAATTCCCTGCGACACAGTACTGCTTGCAGTCGGGCAGGCACCGGCCCTTTCATTCTTGGAGGATGGTGGACAAGATGTCGAACGAATGCGCGGCGACTGGCTCAAAGTTGACCCGTTGTCGCTACAGACCACTGCCAAAGGTGTCTTTGTCGCCGGTGATCTGGCCCATGGCACACGTTTGCTGATCGATGCCGTCGCATCCGGTAAAGCAGCGGCTCGGTCGGTCTATCGATACCTAACAGGCGAAACCCTCGAGCATGAATTGGTAAAAACTCATGTCGTACTAGATCGTTACAGGCGCGAACGCGGTTACGAATCGATCCGCCGTGTCGAAGTGCCAACGATTGAGCCATCAGAACGGCTAGAGCATCCCGGAAACGTCGTCGAGATCGGGTATGGCAAAGAAGAAGCGATGCGCGAAGCATCACGTTGCTTGGATTGCGGGGTTACACCGGTTTTTGACGGTAGCCGGTGCGTGCTATGCGGCGGCTGTGCCGATGTCTGCCCGACCGAATGCCTGAAGCTTATCTCACTCGACGATGTTGAGTTTGATACAGATATCGGACAAATGATCGACTCATCGATCGGTAAAGATGCGGAACTGGGAGAAAACTCGGCGATCTTAAAGGACGAGGACCGCTGCATTCGTTGTTCCCTGTGTGCGATTCGCTGCCCGGTCGATGCGATATCAATGGAAAGAGTCACATTTTCAACAAATTGGAGTTCCGTATGACTACACATCCAAGTGAAAAAAAATCACGTTTTGATCCTGAACCGATGCCAAGGCGGGATTTCTTGGGGCTTGCCGCCCTCGGCGCGATGATAGCGGCCTTTGCTCTCTCGATCTTTGGAATGTTAAAGCTACCAAAAGCGGCCGTATCGGCTTCGCCTGCCAAGAAATTTAATGTAGCGCTTCCTGACACGCTCCCTGAGGGTGAGGCGTTCGTTCCGCCGGGCAGAAACGTCGCGGTTTTTCGCGATGACGAGGGAGTATTTGCGATCTCGACAGTTTGCACCCATCTAGGGTGCATCGTTAAGAAGAGCTCAGCAGGATTTGACTGCCCATGTCACGGCTCGGGTTTTCAGAAAGACGGAACGGTCAGAAAAGGCCCGGCTCCAAAGCCTTTGCCGTGGCTGAAAGTCTCAAAAAATGGCGGTGTGCTCACGATCGACGAGGAAACGAACGTTAAGACCGGAACAAAGGTGTAGGTTATGGCAGCTGACGGCTATTCAGCATTACACGAATTTTGGCTCAATCTCCGGGCCATCCCAAATCACGTTTACCGGGCGATGTTTCGCGGCGGCCCGCCAAAGACAGATCGCACACGGTCGTCGTTTATCTTTGGCAACGTCTTTTTACATCTTCACTCAGTACGCACCCATCTCTGGAGCCTGCGTTGGAGCACGACGATGGGCCTCGGTATTATGACGACCGCGGCATTTCTTATCACTCTGATCACCGGCATTCTGCTGATGTTCTATTACAAACCGTATCCCGACGTAGCCTATCAATCGATCAAGGATATTCATTTTATTGTGCCTACCGGACGCTTCATGCGAAACATCCATCGCTGGGCCGCGAATGTGATGGTGATTGCCGTGATACTGCACATGGCACGAGCGTTCTACACCGCCTCGTATCGGAAGCCGCGCGAATTTAACTGGTTCATAGGCTGGGGGCTGTTGGTCACAACATTAGGTTTGTCATTCACAGGATATCTGCTTCCATGGGATCAGCTTGCCTACTGGGCAATAACGATCGGAGCCAACATTGCACAATCTCCCCGCGAAATTACTGACGCGCTCGGTATTACTGCATGGGCCGACATCGGCGGCCTGCAGCGAGAGATCCTACTGGGCTCGGATAAGGTCGGCGAAGAGGCATTGATCAGGTTTTATCTACTTCACGTGATGATCTTGCCTCTCGCACTTGTAATGCTCATGGCTGTGCATTTCTGGCGAATACGTAAGGACGGCGGACTTGCGAAACCGGCGAATGCCGATGAATTGGTGGCCGAGGAAGCCAAGGAGTTTTATCCGGTCTTTACCGACGCACCGACGAAAACATACCATCTCGCCGCCGTCGTTAAAGGCAAAACAGCCGCAGTCGGCAGCGGGCCCGAACACACCGTTCCGTCGATGCCGCACCTTTTCTATGCCGAGCTCGGCGTGCTGATGCTGACAACGCTGATCTGTGTCGCGCTGGCTTTCGTTTCCGATGCCCCACTTAAGGAACTCGCAAATCCGTTGGTTCCTGAAAATCCGGCAAAAGCACCTTGGTATTTCCTTGGACTGCAGGAGATCGTTTCGTTCTCCGCGTTTATGGGCGGCATCGGCATTCCGATGCTGTGCGTGATCGGTTTGGGGCTGATCCCGTTCCTTGACCGCGAAAAAGAAGGAACGGGCTCTTGGTTTGGCGGCCCGGGCGGCTGGAAACTCGTCAAATGGTCGGTCGTAGTCGGCTTCGCGGCGTCGATCGGGGTCGAGGCGTTCGCGATCCATTTCGGATGGCTACGCGAGTGGTTTCCGGACATTCCACAGCTTCTCATTACATTTATTAATCCCGGAACCGTTCTTACTGCAATTTACGCGGTCTATTCGATCTGGGCGGTTCGCCGATACAACTCGACGCGGGCCGGAGCACTCGCTCTTTTCACTTGTTTCCTGTGCGGCTTTATTGTGCTGACGGTTATCGGCACATATTTCCGCGGCCCGAACTGGGACTTTTTCTGGTCACCGTCAGATTGGGGAGGCCATTGACGCTATGAACAAGAATAAATATTTGTTGATGGTTTCAAGTATCGGGGTGTTTCTTCTCCTCGCCGCCGCCGCCGTGTCCGAAAACTTCATGAAAGACTGGCACGACATTCAGGGTAGTGCCAAGACCACTGAAGGCCCGATCGACTTGCGATTACGCCAGATCGTAAATCCGCAGCTCAAAGTAACCGACCGCTGCGTGACATGCCATGTAGGAATGGCGTCAGGCGAGCAGATCACGACTGACCAAAAGGTCGGGGCGGCTCACAAACCGGTAGTCCATTCACCGACTGAGATCGGCTGTACGACATGTCACGGCGGACAGGGCCAGGCAACCGAGAAAGACGACGCTCATGGCAACGTTCATTTTTGGACCGAGCCTATGCTGCCCGCGAGATATGCTTACGCGAGTTGCGGAACATGTCACACGCCATTGAATGTCCCAAATCTACCGACACTCGAAAATGCCCGCAAAACTTTCGAAAGGCTCGACTGCTATGCCTGTCATCGCCTCGACGGCCGCGGTGGAACGCTACGTCCGGGCGGCAATTTGACGGGAATGGAAGGCCCGGATCTTTCACATGTCGGGCTAAAGGGCTACAACGCGGAATGGTACGCGGCTCACCTGCAAAAGTCACAGCAGGCGGCCGACGGAGTTTGGAAGACATCATTTCGGGAAGTAAACGAGGCAGATCGAGCGGCGATTAAGATCTTTCTCGATACTCAAATGGGCGCTCCGAAACTGATCGAGGCAAAGGCGCAGTTCAATTCGGTTGGCTGTGCGGGTTGTCACACTGTCGGCACGTTTGGCGGAGATGCGGGAATTAATCTATCGCTTTCCGGCTTCAAAGATCCCAACCAGCTTAATTTCTCAAAGGTCCCGGGCGATCACACCGTTTCAAATTGGATCGGCCAGCATTTTCGTTCACCGGCATCGACGGTTGCAGGGTCGCAGATGCCCGCGCTTGGGCTGTCTGAGAACCAAATCGACCTGCTCACACTGTACACGCTATCGCTTCGACGCAGAACGCTTCCGGATATTTTTCTACCGAAAGACCGTGTCAGAGCGATGCGGTTTGGTGAACGTGAGTTTGCAAGTAACGGCGAAACCATTTACACGGCGGTTTGCTCAAGCTGTCATGGGGCAAACGGTCGCGGAACTCGTTTTCCCGGCCTTGTTCCTAATCCATCGATCACCGGACCCGATTTTCTGCAGCTCGCGTCGGACGATTTTCTATTTCAAACGATACGAAACGGTAGGCCAGGTCGGCCGATGCTGCCCTGGGGCGATCGTGTGAATGGTTTCAAGGACGATGAGCTGCGTGCGGTCATTGCCTATATTCGTGGGCTCGGCGGCAACGTTCAAGCTCAGCCCGATGCCAAACCACAGATATGGGCGACGGGTGATGCGGCGATCGGAGCAACGCTCTTCGCGTCGAACTGTTCAGGTTGCCACGGAAAGAATGGTGCCGGGGCGGACGGTCCCGCACTCGGCAACAAAGTGTTTCTGTCGAGTGTTTCGGACACGTTTTTGGTAGAAACGATCAGGCGTGGACGGAGCGGCACCGTTATGCAGGGTTTCGGAAATCCGTCGCCGATCCGGCGTGAGCTTACACAGGCAGAAATAGAGTCGATCGTGGTCTTTTTACGTTCATTGAGCGCGAAATAGCCCTGGCAATTAACGAGGAATGATATGAAAAAAGAAATTTCAAGACGCGAATTTATGGCGAGGATAACAGCCGCGGGTTTTGGAGCACTTGTTGCGTCAACCACAAACGCTTGGGGACTGGAAGCCATAACAAATCCCTTGGCCGCATACCCAAACCGTGACTGGGAAAAGGTCTATCGCGATCTGTGGGCATACGATTCGCGTTATACCTTTACCTGTGCTCCTAACGATACGCACAACTGCCTGCTCAACGCACACGTGCGCCAGGGCGTCATTACCCGAATCGGTCCAACAATGAAATACGGCGAGGCCGTCGATCTGCTCGGCAACGGCACTTCGCATCGGTGGGACCCGCGTGTCTGCCAAAAGGGCCTTGCACTGACGAGACGCTTTTACGGTGACCGGCGGGTAAATGGAACGATGGTTCGAGCGGGATATAAGAAATGGTACGAGGCCGGTTTCCCTCGCGGTGCCGACGGGCGTCCGCCTGAGGAATATTTCCAGCGTGCCCGGGACGAATGGGTCCGAATGTCGCACGATGAGGGCGCCGTCATTGTAGCCGCTGCATTAAAGAACATCGCCGAAACCTACACGGGCGATGAAGGCAAGCGAAAGCTGAAGGAACAGCATTACGACGAAGCAACGATCGAGGCCACGCAGGGCGTCGGAACACAAGTCATGAAATTTCGCGGCGGTATGCCGCTGCTGGGTATGACCCGTATTTTCGGAATGTACCGAATGGCAAATTCCATCGCCCTGCTCGACTCGCACATCCGCGGCGTTGGTCCCGATCAGGCTCTCGGAGGAAAGGGCTATGACAATTACTCATGGCACACCGATCTACCGCCCGGACATCCGATGGTAACCGGCCAGCAAAGCATGGAATTCGACCTCAACTCAGTCGAGCAGGCCAAGACCGTTGTGGCTTGGGGTATGAACTGGATAGCGACGAAAATGCCCGACGCTCACTGGCTTACCGAAGCACGCATGAAAGGCACAAAGGTCGTCGTTATCGCTTGCGAGTATTCGGCCACGGCAACCAAGGCTGATGACGTAGTTGTTGTTAGGCCGGGCACTACGCCGGCGTTGGCATTGGGTTTCGCAAACGTAATCATGCAGGAAAATCTGTACGACAGGGAATTTGTTCGTCAATGGACCGATATGCCGATCCTCGTCAGGATGGACAGTCTCAAATATCTCAAGGCTGCCGATGTTTTCGGCGGCGGACCCGCGGAGCTGAAACAAACGCAGATTTTAAAGGAAGGCGAAAGAGCGGCTCCGGCTGGCGAACAATCGGACAAGAATATCATTCCAGAAAAAATGAGGCAGGAATGGGGTGACTATGTGTGGTTTGACTCAAAGATTAACAAGCCGCAGATGCTAACCCGTGATGACGTCGGCAAGAATTCAAAAGTCGGTGAAGCGAAGCTTGAGGGAGCGATTGATATCACTCTTATGGATGGAAGCACCGTTCGCTGTCGCCCGGTGTTTGATCTTGTTAAAGAATATGCGGCTCACTTCGATCCGAAAACGGTCGAGGAAATTACATGGGCGCCTGCTGCTGCTGTTCAGAGCCTTGCGCGTCATTTCGCCAAAGATTTCGGCACGACACTATTTGCGGTTGGAATGGGCCCGAACCAGTTTTTCAATAATGTCAGCAAAGACCGTGATATTCTCCTGCTTGCCGCGCTCACCGGAAACATCGGCAAGATCAGCGGGAATGTCGGGTCATTTTCGGGCAATCACCGCACCGCGCTATTTAACGGATCCCCGCAATATATCAATGAAGATCCGTTTGACATCGAATTAGACCCCGCAAAACCGGCGCGTGTAAAACAATATTGGAAGGCCGAATCGGCCCACTATTACAACCACGAGGATCACCCGCTCCGGGTCGGCGACAAATTGCTGACTGGAAAAACGCACATGCCGTGCCCGACAAAATCGCTGTGGTTTGCTAACGCCAACTCGATCCTCGGAAATGTTAAATGGCATTACAACACGGTGGTCAACGTGCTTCCCAAGATAGAAATGATCGCTGTTAATGAATGGTGGTGGTCAACTTCGTGCGAATGGGCGGACGTTGTTTTCGGCGTCGATTCGTGGGCGGAACTAAAGCATCCGGACATGACCGCGTCGGTCACAAATCCGTTCCTGCTGGTATTTCCGAAAACGCCGATCCCTCGGATATTTAACACGATGGGCGATATCGAGGTTTTCGCTACGGTCGCGTCTAAACTGGCGGATCTAACGGGCGACCAGCGTTTCAATGACTATTGGAAATTTGTCCGGGATGACCGGACCGACGTCTATCTTCAGCGTATCCTTGATAATTCAACTAATACAAAAGGCTATTCCTTCAGAGACCTTCATGATAAGGCGCTTGATGGCATACCCGCGATCATGAATAGCAGAACGACACCGAAATCGGTCGGCTACAATCAGATCGCCGATTCGACTCCATGGTACACAAAGAGCGGGCGTCTCGAATCATATCGTGAGGAAGACGAATTTATCGAAGCCGGTGAGAATTTACCCGTACACCGCGAACCGGTCGATTCGACCTTTTACGAACCGAACATCATCGTTTCGCCGCCGCACGAAGCCATGCGGCCTATGGGACCCGAGGCCTACGGAGCGAAGCTCGATGATCTTACTTGTGACACTCGCAGCGGCCGGAATGTAGTCTACAGCTGGGCCGACGCAAAGAATACCGCACATCCGCTGATGAAGGATGGTTTCAAGTTCATTTTTCACACGCCGAAATATCGCCATGGCTCGCATACCACGCCGATCGATACAGATATGAACGCAATGCTCTTCGGTCCGTTCGGCGACATTTACCGCCGCGATAAACGCTCGCCGTTCGTTACAGAGGGTTATGTTGACATCAACCCGGCGGATGCGCAGGAACTTGGGATCAAGGACGGCGATTATGTCTGGATCGATCCCGACCCAGAAGACCGTCCATTTCGCGGCTGGCAGAAGGACAAAAAGAACTACGAATTTGCCCGACTTCTCTGCCGAGCACGTTACTATCCGGGAACGCCGCGAAATGTGACCCGCATGTGGTTCAATATGTACGGAGCAACACCGGGCTCGCAACAGGGGCAAAAGGAACGCAAAGACGGATTGGCAAAGAACCCTCGGACAAATTATCAGGCGATGTTTCGTTCGGGCTCGCACCAGTCCGCGACGCGCGGCTGGCTAAAGCCGACGACAATGACCGACTCCCTAGTTCGAAAGGAAATGTACGGTCAAAGCATCGGGCAAGGATTTCTGCCAGACACGCACTGTCCGACCGGTGCTCCGCGTGAATCATTTATCAAGATCACTAAGGCAGAACCAGGCGGCATTGGTGACGAGCCGCTATGGCGTCCGACTAAGCTGGGCATCCGGCCGAGAAATGAATCCGATGCAATGAAGCGTTACATCGCCGGAGATTTTATCGGCAAGAAATAGTGGAACAAATGGATCCGACACGAATACACCTTTTTCTGAACTACCTACCCCTGATCGGAATGGTCCTAGGCACTGCGGCGCTCCTTTACGGAATGTGGCGGTCCGGCCGCCAAGTCGGACGGTGCAGTTTATGGGTATTTCTAGTGACGGCCTTAATAACGTTAGCGGTTTACGCAACAGGTGAGATAGCCGGGAGAGGTGCAGGTCATATGGCCGGGCCGCCCTGGACAAACATAATCGCCCACAGAGCGTCGGCTCTGCCGACCTTTGTCGCGATCGAACTGACCGGCATATTCGCTCTCGTCGGTTTGATCCAAATGATCCGCGGCAAGGGGCTGGCACGCTGGAATGCATTTGTCGTGCTCATTCTCGCGATCGCCTCCCTTTTTCTAGTCGCCCGGACGACTCACATTGGAAGGCAGATCTTCGTTCTCAGCGCTTCGTTCGCTCCCCTGCAACAAATGAATCTCGCGGGACACCGCGGCGACACAGACAGAAAAGACAACCACACGGAGAAAAAACTATGGCTCGCGTAAATAACTGGCAGCTCGGACGAGAAATGTCCTATTGGTATCCTGAGAGCAGGCCGCAGAAGCAATTTGCCGCCGTTTTCGATACAAATAAGTGTATTGCGTGCCAAACCTGCACGCTGGCCTGCAAAACGACTTGGACCTCCGGCAAGGGCCAGGAGTACATGCTTTGGAACAACGTCGAAAGCAAGCCTTATGGTTCGTATCCGCTCGCCTGGGATCTAAATCTATTGAGTTTGCTCGATGGTCAAAACTGGGGCGAGGAGAACGGTCAACCGGTCTATAAAGGCAGTACGATCTTTGAATCAGCACCGGCAGGCGAACGCGTCCTTGGCTGGCGGCCCGAATCCGAAGATTATGCATATCCAAACGTCGGCGAAGACGACTGTGCCGGTGGCATCGAACACGGCGCGAGCATCGACATACCTCACCAAATGGCATGGTTCTATTACCTTGCCCGCATTTGCAATCACTGCACTTATCCCGGTTGTCTGGCGTCGTGTCCACGCGGTTCGATCTACAAGCGGCCCGAGGACGGCATCGTGCTTGTCGATCAGGGCCGCTGCCGCGGTTATCAGGAATGCGTTCGCGGATGTCCCTACAAAAAGGTCTTTTTTAATCCGATGACATCGACCTCGGAAAAGTGTATAGCCTGTTATCCAAAGATCGAGCAAGGGCTGTCGCCACAGTGTTTTGCAAATTGCATCGGAAAGATCCGTGTTGCCGGTTTTATAAACACGCCGGATAAAGCCGAGGCTGACAATCCGATCGATTACCTTGTCCATATCAAAAAGGTGGCCTTGCCGCTTTTCCCGCAGTTCGGACTCGAACCGAATGTATATTACATTCCGCCGATCCACGTACCGACCGCCTTTACCAAACAGATGTTCGGCCCCGGCGTTGATAAGGCAGTTGAGGTCTACCGGAACGCACCGAACGATAAGGATCTCACGAGTTTACTAGGCCTATTCGGTTCGACCGAGGCCATTATGCGGAAATGGAAGCGGGTCGGCGACAAGGCCATCGGAATGGATGAAAACGGGAAAGAGTTAGTCAACGTACCGTTCAAAGAACCCGTCCACATTCGACCGGCCTATGACAAGCTTTATCAGATCACACGCACCAACTGTCCGTGAGGAGGTTTTTATATGCGATCCATTACATCGCTGATTCTAGTTGTTCTATTATTCACGGCTGCCTGTAAAAAGGCTCAGGTCCCAACAGCAGAGGTCAACGTCGCGCAGGTCAAGGAGATCACGCTTGACCCGAATGCTCCGGTTTGGGATGCGGTTTCGCTCCACGTGTCGAAAATGATCCTGCAAGATCTGGTCGAGCCGCGTCTAATGGAGGCATCAACCTCCGAGACCCAGGTCAAGGCGATCACAAATGGGGCCGAGATCGCATTTCGGCTGGAATGGCTGGATGACAGTCAGAGCGACATGCCTGGGCCTAAACATTTTATTGATGGTTGCGCTGTGCAGCTGCCGGCAAAGGTCGACCCAAATGTGCCGGCACCGCAAATGGGCGAGGTCGGTAAGACCGTAGAAATCTCATTCTGGCGAGCCGATTGGCAGGCGATAGTCGAGGGGCGAGCCGATAATATTAACGCGATATATCCAAATGCATCGATCGACCATTACCCGGAGGATGCAAAATCACTCGAGAATAACCCGCAAGCAAGAGCCGAGACATCGGCTCGTTATGCTCCCGCGAGAGCACTGGGAAACCGTCGTGCTGGCCCGCGTGACCAACCCGTTGAAGACCTGATCGCCGATGGGCCGAGCACTTTGTCACCGGCACCAAATGCGATCTCAAAAGGAAAAGGCGTTAGAACGAAAAACGGGTGGGCAGTCGTGATCACGCGTCCGATTCCAGCCGGTTTTACGGTTTCTACACCGTCGCAGGTAGCGTTCGCGATTTGGGAAGGTTCCCATGTCGAGGTTGGGGCAAGAAAGATGAGAACGGGCTGGGTCCCGCTCATCCTAAAATAGACGATCGAATCCATTAGCTATGACTTACATAAAAGATCTAATGAACGTGCACACCTTGGTAGACGAGATGTTCTTTGATCATCAGCGGGCGCTTCTTCATTTTGAGTTTGATAAGGCTCTGAAATTGCTTGAGATGTATCAAGCGACACTGGTCCGCCATATGCAGGATGAGGAGCTAATATTGCTGCCAATCTATGCTGATCGGGCGCAGCAATCGGGTGCTGGAGCTCCTAAGCTTTTTTTTGATGACCACGAGAAAATGAGTTCGTTTGTAAAGCTTTTCCTGGAAAGGATCGTCGAAATAAAGGATCAACCGGATATAGACAAGGCGGTGTTGCAAATTCTAGATCGCGAAGCTTTCTACTTACGGCTTTGCAGCCATCATGACAAGCGTGAGGCGGACTTCCTCTATCCTATCCTTGAGGAGATCCTTACCGATGCTGAAAAACGGGACATTATGTCTCATATAGATCTCAGTCCGGAAGCCGCGTCGATCCAGATCCGTAATGCTGATGATCAATGCTGATCATTTGAATGTGAGGGTAAAAGATGAAAAACATGATTCCGCAAAAACAATATCTGGTTGATGCGGCCGAATGGCGCCTTATCAGCTTACTTTTCGACTGCCCGACCGGTGACTGGTTCGCGCAGGTCAGAGAGCTTGGTCGGCAGGTTTCAGACAAGAAATTGAGACGAGCCGCAAGGGCTGCTCAAAAACACGCAAGCGAAGGGCTATTTCATTCGATATTTGGCCCCGGCGGCCCGGCTCCCGGTCGCGAGGTCAGCTATCGGGGCTGGGTTCAGCCCGGGTATTTACTGTCGGAATTGTCGAGCTTTTACGACGCATTCTCTTACAAGCCTGCGACGCATGAGGTTCCGGATCATGTCGCCGTGGAAACTGGGTTTATCGCATACCTTCGGCTCAAAGAACTATATGCTTTGGAATGCGGCGACAGCGAAAACTCTAAAATCACCGTTGACGCATCGCGGACATTCATCGACGATCACTTGTCGAAATATGCCGAAACACTTTCCAAACTACTTGCAGCATCCGGGATCGACTATCTCGAACTTGCGGGCTCGGCACTTTTTGAGCGGGTGGGACCTGATAAGGACAAGTCGAAACAGGTATATTTGCCCGTGCTTGAACAAGAGGATGAAACTCTATTTGCATGTGGCGTTGCAACATGACGGGCCTTATAAGCTGACTCAGGCCATCGTCACCAGAATAGTTTACGTTTTGTCCGGGTTGATGATGGCCGTTGGGTACTTAAAAAATTGCGTCAAAAGCCAGCAAAACGCCCGATCACTAACGAAAGAACCATCAAGGATCCGTAGATCACCTCCCAGATTCCGATCTGCATAGCGCCCATTTTCGTGCGGTTTGGCGAAAGACCCGAAACTGATCTATACAGCAGCAGGAGCATAGCAAATATCGTTAAGATCGGACTAAGGCCGTTATAGGCCAAGGCTACGGTCATAAATAACGCCGCGATATGGGCGAGTGTCGGGAACATCCGGGAATAATGCTTACCTTTTTCAAGACGAAGTCGCTCGCGAACATACAGGATAGAGGCAATTGACCTTGCCGCAAAGATTGCCCAAAGGGCGGCGGCATTTACCAATGGCATATTAGCCGATAGTCCGATTGCTGCGATCGAGGCAGACATCACGACCGCTCCAGTCAGCTCGGGTATTAACTTGCGGCTTTGTCTTGAGGCGTCAATGTATATCTGAAAAACAGCGAGCGGCAAGACCCCAATAAACGGCAGTAGCGACTGGGCGCCGACCGACAAGAGCGTACCAGCAAGCCCCATCGAAAATATCGCACCGTAGCAAAGCAAAAATCGAAAGGCCAGGCTCGCACGCGTCCTGTTCCGCATCCCAAAGCGGTCGGCGATCAGAACCTTCAGTGGCTGGCGCGTGAGAAATGCCCCGATAGTAAGACAGGCGATCCAAGGAGCTCCGGTTGAAAACGCGATCGCCAGGCCAGCGACAAGAGGTTCGAACAAAAACGCCCATCCGCCGTGTTCAGTAGGTAGAGCGACTTGCTGCATGCGAACAGCTCGAACGGGGGCTGTTATCGGTGCGGTAGTCGACATATTTAGGTTCATTCCGAGCGAGTGTTAGGCTCGGGCTTTTTGTTCGAGCTCGATCGCACGTGGAAAGAGCAGATTGTTCTCAAGGTGAATATGCTGGTGCAGATCACGCTCAAATTCCCCGAGCCGATGGTAAAGAGCGGTGAAACTCGGGCACGCCTCCGCCGGCAGAGTGTAGTCATTAGTAACTCGGCGCATTTTGACAAGTAGTTCGCCTACTTCTTCATGCTCGATGTTCATCATATTCACCGGATGCTGAACAGTTCCAAAGGGCGGAAACGCAACGTTAAGATGATTTGAGTAACTATGCTCTAGTTTTTGAATATAAGGGAACAGAACCATTTCTTCTTTCATCATGTGCGGTTCCAGATCATCACACAATGCTTGGAAGAGATCTTTCAACTCAAGTAGATATGTATAATGATCACCATGACGGCTCGCGACCTTAGCCATCAACGGGGTCAAATGGCTCATTTCGTCGCGTGTATAGACGTGGTGTTTATCCAAAATATGATCGACGAGATCGCTCAAGTCCATTTTAGAGAACGATTCGTGATCACCGGTTGTTGATAGGTCCAAAACACCGTCGATCTTTTGCAATACTATCTCCGGACTAGCCCCGACGTTACGGCAGGCCTCGTCAAAAGGTGTATCTCCGTGGCAACAATAATCGATCTTAAATTCCTCAAATACGCGGGTCGTCAGCGGCATCTCAAGTGCTATTTCGCGGACGGTCTTACCTTGAACACTGATCATTAATTCATCCTCCAAATGTATACTCCGGCATAATTGTCGCCGATGTTTACAGGATGAAATATGATCTCGGTCATGTTCCGAAAATGTTTGTGAGGTCAGCAGGCGTTATCGCCTTTGGGATGTGGGTAGCGGTCGGTCTGATCTTCGTCGTTGTGGGCATTCAGACAGACAAAATCCTTTTCGATCAATATTTTAAGTTCAGTTTGTTCGTCCGGCCGAAAGGTTCCGGCAAGGCTAACCTCATCCGAGCTGGCCCAGCTATTGGCATCGGAGGCAGGTACGCGCACCACAATTATTCCGTCCGCAAAAGAGGCCGAAAAATTACTGTCGGGCGACTTTTCTAGCAGGTAACCAAAGCTACTTTTTCCTAGCCCAAACCGCACTTGGTCCCCGATGGTTCCTGTTTGATCAAAAGTTTTCACTTCGGAGCGGCCCAACCGAAAACGAAGAGTGTTTTCTCTAATTCGAAGTTTCATGATCCAATTCTCAACACAAGTTTTCGAGTCAAAAATTTACCACGAATATGGGAGCTGAAACATGATCCAGATCACTTTCTTATATGGCCTAACGGACAAGAGTGCGAAGGTGGTCCGTTGTTTCAACTAATATTCTTCCGCCAACTATTTTTAGACAGCCCTTTTCCGAGAGCTTTCGGATGATCCGGATCGTGGTCTCAAGCGAAAGCCCCGCCATCTCAGCTATATCTTGTCGTCGGTGCGTAATTTTCTTGACTTCGCCGCCGTTCATTTCCCCGATCAGCCGCAAAATAACGGTCGCGATACGATGTTCGGCCGATGGCGTGGCCATGATCTGAACGGTTTCGGCCCGCTCACGGAGAATGCCGCACATGCGGTTCATCACCAGCGAAGAAAATTCGGTTGAGGCTCCCATCAAAGCTAGAAAGTCGTCTCTCGGGATCATCAAAAGTTCGCTTTCCTCGATCGCCACAGCTGTAGCAGGAAACCGCTTTCCGTCCATCGCAGGCGGGATGGCAAATATCTCGCCCGCCTTAAACATGCCAATTATGATCTCCTTACCTGCCTCAGGATAGCGAACCATTTTGATCTTTCCAGAAAGTATAATCGGCAAGAATGTGGCCCGATCACCCTCAAAAAAAATGTGTTTACCGCTACCGAACGATCTTTTGCTGCCAATAGCAAAAAGGTCCTCCGTTAATTCGACACTAAAATGGTCTGATATTTGACTCATAGACATATGTAAGTTGTCATCGTCAACAGCTCCAAAGCAATCCTAAAACTTAATATTTCACATTTTATGGCCAGAATCATAAACCAACTGATCGAAATTTGATAATCAATAAAGCTACATGAGATGACACAATGCGATTTTTTGTGACTTTAAGCTTGATGGTCGCCGATACTTCTTAATCTTACGGACAACTAAAATAGGTTTTCTATCAGCGCGAATTTTTACGCGGTACACGACATAAATACGCTCGGTTAGTTTCTCGACTCATAAGAATCAAATATAATAGCCGACGTTAGTCTAAGGAAATTACTCTGCATTTTCCGGAAATTAACACATTTTTGTGGTCTGGCATCTATTTTGCAAATAACAACGGTCTGCATTTAATGAAAAACCGAATGCCCAACGATAATACGAAGACAGCAAATTTAGTTAACTACCGCGACCCGACCTTGATAGGGCTCGGCGCGTCAATCGTCCTTACAACCTTAGTTATTATCGGTTCGCGCAATCTTGAACATTTCGATTCGGCACTATTTGGATATTTGATCGCAAGTATCGTCGCGTTCGGCGCGATCTTTTTTCGATATGCATTGTGGCTGCAGCGTCCGGCGACGCGGGCATATTTTTCGCGCGGGCTAAAGCTGTTTTTCCAGCGAAAGAAATTTGTCCGCAATACGATAGACGCGACAAAAACGGTCGGGATCAATATGCTCGCCCAAAAATTCATCTTTGAACGGGCAAAAACGAGATGGCTGATGCATTTTCTGATCATGTGGGGCTGTATCCTGTCCGCGGCCATCACATTCCCGCTTGTTTGGGGCTGGATACATTTCAAACTTGAGAGCGAGACAGGCTACAGAGCTTACGTATTCGGCTTTCCAATGCAGTCGATGGACGTCCACAGCGTAATGGCTTTTTTTACATTCAAGGCACTCAATTTTACTGCCCTCATGGTGCTAGCGGGCTGTGCTATTGCGATCCATCGCCGATTAAAAGACCGTGGAGCAATTGCGGTTCAGCAATTTCTTTTGGATTTTGTTCCCCATCTACTATTGATCGCGATCTGTGTTTCAGGGCTAATGTTGACGGCATCGAGCACGTATTTCGGTGGTTATATGTACTCATTCATTGCGCTGAGCCATCAAGCGATCGTGATAATGACGCTTTTCTTCTTACCGTTTGGCAAGCTATTTCATATTGTTCAGCGTCCGGCATCGATCGGCGTTGAGCTCTATCAACAGCGAGCGAAAGAAATGGAGCAGGCAAAATGTCAGCGGTGCGGCGTAGAATTCGCATCTGTTATGTGGCTCGGCGATCTGAAGAGCGTCGTCGAAAAAGTCGGGTTTGACTACACAATGGAAAATGGTGAGAAGTTGCAGGATTATTGTCCGCGTTGCAAACGTGTGATGCGGGGCCTTGCATACTCCGTCCTAATGGATCGCCCCGATAAGGTGTTTCACGGCTCACGTGCCGATAACGAATAGCAAATAATGTCAAAAGTTGAGAATCTCGCAAGTATCATTGATCGTTTCGGTCCTCATCTGCACGATGAGCCGATAGGCGGTTGGAGCGCCGAACGCAAAGTTGACAAGATGGTGCCCACCCACTGTCCATATTGCGGAATGCAATGCGGCATGAATCTACTGGTCGAAAAGAACCACGTTGTCGGCGTAGAACCGCGTTACGATTTCCCGGTTAACGAAGGCCGCCTGTGTCCCAAGGGAGTGACCGCATATTTACAGACGCACCATCCCGACCGGCTAGAGTATCCGCTGTTAAAAAGAAACGGCAATTTTGAGCGGGCAAGCTGGGACGAGGCTCTCGACCTGATCGTTTCAAAGTTTAAGGGGCTGCAGGAAAAATACGGAAAAGATTCGATCGCCGTGTACTCGGGCTCGTCACTGACGACGGAAAAAACATACCTCGTTGGTAAATTTGCACGCCTTGGATTGCAGACCAGGTATATTGACTACAACGGACGACTTTGCATGGCATCCGCCGCGGGCGGCAATAATAAGGCGTTTGGCATCGACCGGGCGGCAAATCCGTGGAGCGATATTCCGCACGCCGAGGTTTTGATCATTGCCGGAGCAAATTGCGCGGAAACGTTCCCAATCCTCAATGGCTTTCTATGGAAGCAGCGTGACAACGGCGGTGTGTGGATAGTCATCGATCCCCGTGAGACCCCGACAGCTCGACAAGGCGATCTCCATTTACAACTCAAGCCCGGTACAGACGTCGCGGTCGCCAACGGCATCTTGAATGTCCTGATCACCGAAAACCTGATCGATCAGGCATTTATCGATAGCCGAACCAACGATTGGGAAGCGGCTAAAACGGCTGCATTAAATTACCCCCCCGACGTAGCCGCCGAAATATCAGGCGTCCCGGCCGAGAAGATCATTCAGGCCGCTCGCCTGTACGGCCGAGCAAAGACCGGCATGATAATGCATGCTCGCGGCATCGAGCATCATTCCAACGGGACGGAAAACGTTCTGAGTTATATCAATATCGCACTTGCGACCGGGAAGATCGGCTCGGAAGGCCGCGGTTACGGCACGATCACCGGCCAGGGTAACGGACAGGGCGGCCGTGAGCATGGACAAAAGGCCGACCAACTTCCAGGCTATCGGTCGATGCTCAATCCTGAACATCGGAAATACATAGCCGAAGTTTGGGGCATTGACGAATCAGAATTGCCTGGAGCGGGCGTATCTGCTGTCGAGCTTTTTAACAAAATGC
The DNA here is from genome assembly GCA_016706275.1 of Chloracidobacterium sp. Taxonomy (GTDB): domain Bacteria; phylum Acidobacteriota; class Blastocatellia; order Pyrinomonadales; family Pyrinomonadaceae; genus OLB17. The sequence goes on from JADJJY010000001.1 coordinate 888,358, forward strand.
GCGAGGGCGAGATCAAAGGGCTACTGTCGATATGCAGCAACATGATGGTCTCGCTTCCGGACACCAACAAGGTCCGCGAATCGCTAGAGGGGCTCGAATTCAACGTCTGCATCGATTTCTTTATGTCCGAGAGTGCCCGTTATGCCGACGTTGTCCTGCCCGGTACAACATGGTCCGAAGACGAAGGCACGACTACCAGCGGCGAGGGCCGCGTGATTAAGATCAATCAGGCGATAGACCCGCCCGGTGAAGCTCGCCATGATTGGCGAACACTACAGGAGATCGCGCGTAGGATGGGTCGCGGAAAGTACTTTCAATTTGAGTCGCCACGCGAGATATTTGATGAACTTCGCGTCGCCTCCAAAGGTGGCAAGGCAGATTATTTCGGAATAACCTACGAAAAGATAGACAAACAGGACGGTGTTTTCTGGCCGTGTCCGACCGAGGAAAGTAAGGGGACGCCACGCCTTTTCGAGGAGCGTTTTGCTCACGATGACGGTAAGGCAAAATTTCACGCGATCGAATACAAAGGTGCCGCCGAGAAACCCGATGAGGAATATCCTCTGATCTTTACCAGCGGACGTATAGTTCACCAGTATTTGTCGGGTAATCAGACCCGCCGCATCGGCTTTCTTGTTCAGCAGTGTCCGGAGCCTTTCGTTGAGATACACCCTGAAACCGCGATGAAATACAAGATCAACGATGGTGAACGCGTAAAAGTTATTTCGCGTCGTGGTGAAGGTATCTTCCCCGCTCTGGTCGTAAAAACCATCAGGCCGGACACCATTTTTATCCCGTATCACTGGGGCGAGGAACTCGCCGCAAATCAGATCACAAACGCGGCCCTCGATCCGACGTCGAAGATACCGGAATACAAGGCATGTGCCGCCCGTCTGGAGAAAATACACACGAGAGAATTGCCAATACTGGGCGAGGTGAGAAAGGGAACGTCGCTAAACGAAGTACAGAAGGGAAAATAGAGCATGAATGAAACGATGTTTATCGATCCGCAGCGATGCATTGGGTGTAGGTCCTGTGTAGCCGCGTGTCGCGAGTGTTCGACGCATAAGGGCTACTCGATGATCTTCGTCGATTACATCGACCGCAGCGAAACCACTGCAACCATGCCGACCATCTGCATGCACTGCGAAGAGCCGACTTGTGCTCTGGTCTGTCCGGCGGACGCGATCAAACAAAACGAGGATGGCGTTGTGATGTCGGCTCTCAAACCCCGCTGCTTGGATTGCCGCAACTGTGTAAATGCCTGCCCTTTCGGCGTACCGAAATACAACTCTGCGATGCATCTGCAGATGAAATGCGACATGTGTTACGACCGAACGAGCGAAGGTCTCAAGCCAATGTGCGCAAGCGTTTGTCCGACTGGAGCATTATCGTTCGGCACCTTTGAGCAGATCGTCCCGTTGCGTAGGACTAAACCAGTCAATGCTCACGTTTTTGGTAATCAGAGCGTTAAAACGAAGGTCTATATGATGCTGCCGACTGACGCTGATGAGGTAAGCGTCGACGGGTGCGGCGTTTTCGAGGGACAAATATCCCTTGACGGAGCTCACGTGAAAGAAGAATCGTGGATAGATACTCAGGTGGAGGATTCCGATAAGAGCAATGAATTCTAAAGCATTAGATCAAGAGACGATCAAGAAGATACTAGCCGTAGATAATGAAATATCGGATGAAGTAAATGTCCGCACAGCGACGGCCCCGTTTCAGGCCGAGTTCCCTTATGAACGAGACAGCGAAGCTCAGGTTACTAGGCGGGAGTTCTGCAACTTTCTCTTTTTAACATCGAGTGCACTGTTTCTCGGTGCTGCCGGATTTGCGGGGAAAGCTGCATATGATGCCCGATCGCCGCAGACTTTTGCCCCGGCGAAGATCGACGGTGCGATGAATATCGAACCTGGCTCGGCATTGAATTTTTCGTATCCGACCGAAGAGGATACTGCGATTCTGGTCCGTGGCACCGATGGCACCTACGCCGCGTTTGGACAGAAATGTACGCATCTATCTTGCCCGGTCTACTATTCACAAGCAAACGACCGCCTTGAGTGCCCGTGTCACAACGGCGGTTTCAGCTCCAAGACAGGCGAGGTATTGTACGGTCCGCCGCCGCGCCCTCTTGATAAGATCGAGCTTGAGACAAGGAACGGCGAAATTTTTGCAGTGAAACGAGAGGTGCGTGGCAATGAAGGATAACGCCAAGCCGCGAAGACCCCAGAGTCGCGGACTTGCCGCCGTTTGGCAGGCACGTCTGGCGATGCTTGTAATGATCAACGTGGCTCAGCTTTGGATACTCTCGGCGGCGGTCGAGGCCGCCCTTGCTCACGAGTATGCTCAGCTGACACCGCTTGTCATCGCATCAGGTGTTTGTTGGTTGATCGCCCTGAGCATAATCATTTGGTGGAAACCATCTAGCCGTCAATGAAACAAAAAATGAGCATCTGAATCCTACTCACAAATCAACACCTTACTGCGAATTTTCTCGCGCCATATCGGTAAATTCAGGTACGGATAACCGCCTAACAACATTGCTAAACCATTAATAATACAGAGCTTTCCACCGCTTTCTCACTAAGCACTCGACAGGCATGTCGATTGCGAACCCAGTCGTATTACGTGTTTTCAAAAGGCGTATCGCACCTGACATGGAAATCACCACCCCTCCCGGAGCGATCCGGATATTGATCCTAAATACACTCGCATTCACCGTATGTTTTTCGGCGTGGATGCTCAACGGCGTTCTCGTGACTTTTCTTTCGGTAAACCAAGTTTACAAATGGACCGCCACCGAGATTGGTTGGTTGATGGGAATTCCCGTTCTAGCCGGCTCTATTTTTCGTCTGCCAGCGGGCATGCTAACCGACAAATTTGGTGGCAAACCAGTAATGACGGCAACCTTGATCCTCTGTGCAATTCCAATGTTTCTTCTTTCAAAAGTCGATTCTTTCACAGGTTTTGCTTTATGTAGTTTTGGGTTTGGGCTTGTAGGTGTGAGCTTTTCGATTGGTATTGCCTACACATCGGTCTGGTTCCCAAGGTCAAAACAAGGATTTGCTCTTGGCATATTTGGGGCTGGAAATGCCGGCTCGGCTATTACAACCCTTGTTGCCCCGACCTTACTCAACACGTTTACGGCAAATGGTTCCGACATCGAAGCCTGGCGCAAACTGCCCGTCGCGTATGCGGCAGTCCTTGCGATTACGGGCGTGGTATTTTATTTATCGACTACTAATAAGAAGCCAATTTGGATGGCGAAAACCTTTGCCGAGCAACTAGAACCCCTAAAAAATATTCGCGTTTGGCGGTTCGGACTGTATTATTTTCTTGTTTTTGGCTGCTTCGTCGCATTTTCGCAATGGCTCGTACCGTATTTTGTAAATGTCTATTATTTGCCGTTAGTTACTGCCGGTTTCCTAGCCGCATTATTTAGCTTTCCATCAGGGGTTATTAGGGCATTTGGCGGATGGCTCAGTGATAGATTCGGTGGACGAACGGTTATGTATGGCGTGCTTGGGTTGTCGGTTATGCTTTCTGCCCTTCTGATCATCCCTAAAATGGAGATCTCATCACCGGGCAAGGGCGTGGTCGCCGAACGCGATGGCGTCGTAACCAGTGTCGACGCTGATTCTGTCACAGTTGGAGATAAAAGATATGAAATCAATGCTAAACAGGAAAGCGATCAGATCTCACACGACCAAATGCTGATCTTTCCTACCAAGGAGATCTGGCAGGAACCGGTTGTCCAGCCCGGACAGGTGGTAAAACGAAAAGAGCTATTAGCGAAAGGGACCACTAAGATCTTTTTCCAGGCCAATGTCTGGATATTTGCAGGACTCGTGATGTTTTTGGGTATTGTCTGGGGGGTAGGCAAGGCTGCGGTTTATAAACATATACCGGAATACTTTCCAGAACAAGTTGGCGTTGTCGGCGGCATGGTTGGTGTGCTCGGCGGCCTTGGCGGTTTTGTCAGCCCGATCATTTTTGGTTATTTGCTCGACAGTACGGGGCTCTGGACGAGTTCGTGGATGATGATGCTAGTTCTTTCGGTCATCTGTTTGCTCTGGATGCACCGGGTGATTCAGAAAATGATGCACGAACGGCACCCTAATTTGATGAAGAAAATGGAGAACTAAGGGAGCGGGTATACCTAGAGGAACTGAATGAATTTTTACTTTCTCAAACTTACTATCGCTGGGGTCGGGATCGGCGCGGCCATCGCGATTGGCATTTACACGTTTGTTTACGCAAAAGGATACTCGTACCTTAGCAACGAGCCGAAAAATTGCGCGAACTGCCACATCATGAATGAACAATACGATGGATGGCAGAAGTCAAGTCACAAGGATGTTGCAACCTGTAATGACTGTCATACGCCGCATGACACTATCGGAAAATATGCGACAAAGGCAAACAACGGATTTTGGCATTCTTATTATTTTACGACGGGCGGCTTTCACGAGCCCATTCAGATGACAGAGCGAAGCAGACAAATAGCAGAAGCATCTTGCAAAGAATGCCACCAGACAATGGTCGAATCGATAACCGTCTCTCATAACAAAGAAATGGCAGAGGACGTGTCCTGCATTCGATGCCACCGTTCAGTCGGCCATTTACACTAAGAAGCGAAAAACGGATGGAGAATATGAAAGAGGAAATTGACCCAGATCTAAACAAAGAAACCCCCGAGGCGTCGCCTGAGAAACCTGTGCGATCTAGAAAGATCTCCGCCTGGAAGATCCTTACCATCGTAGCGTTCGTAGCCTTTGCAGCAGCTATATTTGGGCTCGGAATGCTAACTAACATTATCGAGCGGCGCAATGAGGCAAAGAATCCTTTTTTTCGTGTCGTTGAGCTGAACGATAAAATATCCGACCCTGAGGTCTGGGGTAAAAACTTTCCGCTCCAGTATGACGACTACAAGAAGACCGTCGATCAAAAGCGGACGAGATTTGGCGGAAGCGAAGCCATGCACAAGACTCCTTCCGACCCCGATCCGCGCTCGATCGTTGCTCAGTCGAGGTTAGAAGAGGATCCCCGGCTTGTCACTATGTGGGACGGCTACGCCTTTGCGGCCGATTTTCGCGAGGAGCGCGGGCATGCCTTTATGCTCGAAGACCAGATATTCACCGAACGTCAGAACTTCGTCAAGCAACCCGGCAGCTGCATCAACTGCCACGCCTCCGCGTATGCGACATATATGAAGCTAGGCGAGGGAGACATCTTTAAAGGCTTTGCAGCTCTCAACAAGATGCCTTATATGGAAGCAAAAAAGGAAGTTTCGCACCCAGTGGCCTGCATTGATTGTCACAATCCCCAAACAATGGCGTTGCGGATAACCCGTCCAGCCTTTATGACGGGGATCGCGGCGGCGAAGCGTGCGCAGGGAACCGAAAATTATGACGTTAACCGCGACGCAACAAGACAAGAAATGCGTTCCTTTGTCTGTGCTCAGTGCCACGTCGAATATTACTTCAAGGGCGAAGGAAAAGAACTAACGTTTCCGTGGCAAAACGGCCTGAAGATCGAGAACATCCTTTCCTATTATGACGAAGTCAAGCATAAGGATTGGACACACAAACAAACAGGTGCGGAGGTTCTGAAAGCTCAGCACCCGGAATTTGAGATGTTCAGCCAGGGGGTGCATTCGCGAGCGGGCGTCGCGTGCGCCGATTGCCACATGCCCTACAAACGCGAAGGTGCGATGAAGATCAGTGACCATCACATACGCAGTCCGCTTTTGAATATCAGCCAAAGCTGCCAGACCTGTCATAAAGCAAGTGAATCGGAGCTGAAATTCAGAGCCGAGACCATTCAACAGCGAACCTTTGATATGCGGGGGATTGCGATGGATGCATTGGTTCAATTGATCACGGACCTAAAACAGGCTCGCGAGGCAGGAGCGACAGATGCGGAGCTCGCTGAGGCACGCGACTTTCAGCGAAAGGCACAGTTCTATTTGGACTTCGTTGAGGCGGAGAATTCGATGGGCTTTCATGCTCCGGGCGAAGCTCTTCGGATACTTGGCGAATCGATCAACTTTACCCGGCAAGGACAACTTTCTTTACGAAAAAATGGCAGCTCCAAGTTGTTTGCCCTTGCACATTAGAAAAGACCTAGATCTTCAAAAAGGACAATATTATGGCTACTTGGTTAGAGAAATGGACGCCTGAAGACGCCGATTTTTGGGAAACAACTGGAAGCAAGATCGCATGGCGGACACTCATCGTCACAACCATTACGCTAACGCTCTCATTTGCCACCTGGTTTATGATGAGTGCGATCGTCGTCAAATTGCCCGGCATTGGCTTTAAGTTTTCGACATCGCAGCTCTTTTGGCTTGCGGCGATGCCCGGATTAGCAGGCGGAACTCTGCGGATCATCCATACGTTTTTGCTGCCGATCTTTGGAACACGAAAGATCGTAACCGTCGCAACGTTCTTAAAGCTGATTCCGTGTATAGGAATTGGTTTGGCGATAATGAACCCGGAAACTCCGTTCTGGTTGTTTATGGTTCTGGCTTTTTCGGCCGGGTTTGGCGGTGGCGATTTTTCATCGTACATGCCCAGCACCAGCGTATTTTTTCCAAAACGATTGCAAGGAACAGCGCTCGGGATTCAGGCCGGGATCGGAAATTTTGGCGTAAGCCTCGCTCAGTTCGCAACACCTTTGATCATCACTTTTGCAATGATAGGTGGTTCGCAGACGATCCAGTCAATCGACCCAAACACCAAAGTCGTAACGGGTTCAAGTTCGATATGGCTGCAAAATGCCGCGTTCTGGTATGTTCCGCTTTTGATCATTTTTGGCATCCTGGCCTGGATGCTGTTAAGAAGTGTGCCGATCAAAGCCACGTTCACCGAGCAATTAGACATTTTCAAAGACAAACACACGTGGTTTTGCACGATCACATACTTGATGACGTTCGGAGGTTTTTCAGGTCTTGCGGCCGCTTTCCCATTGCTTATCAAGACGTTATACGGAGGCTTTCCTAATCCGCCTGATCCACTCAAATATGCATTTTTTGGGCCGCTTATCGGGTCGGCCAGCCGCGTGCTATTTGGATTTGTAGCGGATAAGGTCGGCGGTGCGATCCTGACGACGATCTGTGGAATCGCATTAGTTGCAGGAACGATCGCCATGATCGCGTTGGGTCTCTTTACCCCGACCTCGGTTGATCAATTCGGAATGTTCGTAACGCTTATGCTGACGCTTTTTTTCTTTACAGGTATGGGCAATGCCGCTACGTTTCGTCAGTATCCGATCATCTTTGGACATAATCCGCGACAGGCCGCTGGCGTGATCGGTTGGACGGCCGCTATTGCCGCATATGGTCCTTTCATCTTTTCAATGCTGATCAGCACAGCACTCTCAACCACCGGATCTGTGAATCCATTTTTCATCGGACTGACAGTATTTTTTATCTTCGCAACTTTCATAAATTGGTGGTTTTACACCCGCAGAAATTGCGAAAGACCGAGTTAAATATTATGTATTACAGAACTATATTCATATTGGGGATCATTTTTATATTCGCTTTTTCGATTTGTGCACAAACCCCTCAGGACGATGTGCAAACAAAGATCAAGCAGCTAGAAGCCCAGGTGCAAACGATCTTAGCTGAACTTGATAAGCTGAAAAAGGCAAACGACACGTCCGCTCAAACAGCAAAAGTCGAGTCTCCGACACCAGCTGCAACACCTGAAAAAAAGGCCGAAGCCGAGAAAAAGTCAGTCGGAATCGAAATCGGAAACGGAGTTCGGGTCATTCCTTACGGGACGATCTATTTTAATGCCTTTACTAATTCTGCCGGCACAAACAATGCCGATATTCCGCTGTTTGCCGCGACAAGCGGCAAAGGCAACACAAGCGCCAGTGTTCGTCAGACACGGCTTGGTCTGCGGATCGAAGGCGGCAAGATTGGGAAAGCCAAACTTTCCGGAGTCGTTGAGGCCGATTTTTTCGGCGGTTCGCCTGCGATAGGCATTGGCGAAAATTTTGGCGTTGTGCGCATTCGGTTGGCAAATGCTCGTCTTGATTGGGAAAAAACCTCACTCGTCATCGGACAGGATTGGGTTCCTTTCGCCCCGAATAGTCCCGTATCAATTGCAGATGCTGCGATCCCGCAGTTTGCGGCGGCTGGAAATAATTGGGCTAGATTGCCACAGATAAAAATAGAACAGCGTTGGAATAAAGGAAAAGTGGTCTGGCAAGGCGCTGTTTTAGCTCCACAGACAGGCGATTCGAATTCCACAGCAAACTTTCTGCTACAACCAAATTCAGGGGCATTGTCGAAATTACCATTTCTCCAAACCCGCATTGCTTACAATGACAAAGATTGGTTTGCGACTAAGAAAAGCGGGTCGATCGGCGTTTCGGCGCACTACGGACGCTCGCGTGTGTTTTCGACATCGGCACCGATCATCGAAGATGACGTCGATTCTTACGGTGTCGCTCTGGATTGGAATTTTCCACTTCATAAACGGGTGACGTGGTCAGGGGAAGGGTTTATCGGACAAAATCTGGCGGGATTTCAAGCCGGAGTTTTCCAAAATTACAATACGGATTATGCAGAAAAAGTGAGTAATGTTCTAGTTACAAAAGGCGTCAAAGGAATTCGGACTTCAGGCGGGTGGACCCAACTTGGTTTTACACCAAACTGGCAACAAGATAAGTTGACCTTGTACGGCTCGATCGGGTTGGATGATCCGAACAATTTAGATTTAGTCAATACTAGGACACGAGATTTCCGGAGCCGTAACCTTGCTTGGGCATTGGACGCAATTTACCGATTCACACCGCAATTTCAAATCGGGTTCGAATTTAGACAGCTAAATACTTACTACTTGATAACTGGAAAAAAACGTGTGAACCACATAAATCTTGGAGCTGCATACTCATTCTGATTACTAAACAAAGTAGCCTAAACATGGGGGGATTCATACTGGCCGGCGGCGAAAGCCGGCGAATGGGTCAGAGTAAACCGACTTTGCTGCTCGGCGGCAAAACACTTATTGACCGAGCGGCCGCAGAGTTGTCTCGGATAGCTGACCCTGTATACGCAGTCGGCAACTTAACAACCGACGTTACCTCTTTGCCAATATTAGAGGACGAACTCGTCGGGGCAAACGCGAGGGGTGCAATAATTGGACTTTATAAAGCTTTATTTCACGCAAAAACTGAGTGGGCGGCTATCCTCGCTTGCGATATCCCGTTTGTAAACGGTGATTTGCTGATTAGAATGTCAACAATCGTCAAGCAGTTCGCAGACTCGCCGGACATCAGTGCTGACGCTGTCTTCGCAGAGCAGCCCGATGGACGCATCCAACCGCTTTGTGCACTTTTCCGTCCCGCCATTTGTTTACCCGAGGTCCGGAAAATGATAACTGAGGGCAATTGGAGGCTGCAAGATCTAGCAACCCGACTAAATACGCGGATCCTAAGATCCGCCGAGTATGAAGATCTACCGGGAGCGGACCATTTTTTCTTAAACGTGAATAAACCTGATGATTACCTCACCGCCATCGATTATGAAAACACATATCCAACCAAGGACTAGTTTAACTGAACTAAAACGAAAATATTTGGTGGGAATTTAGGTGGGAATTGAAAAAGGGGCATTCTGAAATGTCCCTAACTTATTGAAAACATTGGTGCCGTCTACAAGATTTGAACTTGTGACCTATCGCGTGTGAAGCTCTCGAAAAACACGAACGAATAACCCAACAATGAAAAACCAGTCGACTAGGTGCTGATGCTCAGTTCAACATTAAGGTGTGAGTAAAGGTGTGAGTAAAGAGAAACGGACCCTCGATGAGTGCCCGTAACTTGTTGAAAATAATGGAGCCGCCCATCGGAGTCGAACCGACGACCTTTCGATTACGAATCGAATGCTCTACCAACTGAGCTAGGGCGGCTTGTATCAATTGTCCGGAAAGTCCGGTTTCGCACGTAAACCGCGCGAAATTTCGGCAGTGCCGAATTTCAGAATATACGTTTCTCAGTTGGCCCATGTCAAGGAGCGAGCGTGCCGCTTGGAGTTTTTGGTTGAGTGATAGTAACATTTGCTGTGAACACCAAAACATACGTTTCACAACCTTTTTATGAACGATGAATTTATCCTCAGGCTGCGAAAGGCCTTTGACAACGCTTCGATGGCGGTGGTCGCACGGCGGCTGGGCATACCGCATGCGACGGTACGCAATTATTATCAAGGTCGTCTGCCGGCACCCGAAGTGCTGATCAAGATCGCGACCGAGACGGGTGTTTCGCTCAATTGGCTGCTGATCGGCACCGGTGATATGTACGCCGGACAGAGCCCACCCGTGGGCTTAGGAAAATTTATCGAGGCGAAGATCGCAGAGATGATCGATCAGCGGATCGCTGCCCTCGAAAGCGGTGTGACCGACCTTGGAACGATTGATGAGTTTGATGTCGAGGCTGCGCTCGCCGCGTTGGACGATCCTCAGCAGGTGATGAGCGACTGGTTCGCGTTTGAGAAGCGGGAATATCCAAAGGATTTTGGCGTTGTTTTTTTTCGCGGATGGGAAAGCTTTTCCGCCGAAGAGAAGATCGCCGCTATCAATGACGCTAAGCGTGTGCTCGACCGTTCGCTAGCAGATTAACTTTGTAAGCTCATTCCTGTATCTGTGATACAATGTTGCATCTATAAAATCACAGGCCGTACGTTCGATGCGATTTCTCACCGAAAAAATACAACATCTCAGGATCGGCTGGAACGAGCGTGAAATGACCGAGACGGATTTTTACCGTCTTTGTCGTCGCTTTAAGATCAAGGTCGTCGAGATGCCGCTGCGGACAGGTGGTTTCTATTACCGCGTCATGGGACGGGATTTTATCGCAGTTGACAGCCGGTTGCCGCGAGAGAAAAAGCTACTTGTTTTGTTTCACGAGCTGGGCCATTTTCTGTTTCACACACCCGAAAGCGGTGCAACTGCAAATTTTCACGGCGTCGGCCGCCGAACGCGCGTGGAACGCGAGGCGGATGTTTTTGCATTTTGTTCACTGATTCCGAGATCTTTGATCGAGACGCGGACCCCTCAGGAGTTGATCGACCAAGAGGGCTTTACGCCCGAAATCGTCGCCGAGCGGCTTGTGGTTCTTGAGCGTTACGGCATATAACCGGAAGTTTCACAAAATCCTAAAATCGTTGTAATATTCCGCTGTACCAATAAAACATAAATTTTCGGAGGATATCTATGGCGATGAATGAATCATTTGACTGGCGGCGCTCAGACCGCAGGATCTTTGCGACGATAGCCGTAGTTTTCCCTTTGATCATTCTGGTCGGTTTTGCCCGAACATACTATCTAAAATTTATTTTCGGCGGCGAATCGACAAACACGCTGCTTGTTCATACTCACGCTCTGTTAATGTCTGCATGGGTCATCTTTTTTGTCACGCAGGTTTGGCTCATCCGGACTAAGAACGCCAAGATCCATATGAATCTGGGCATGCTCGGCATCGCTCTCGCGATCGCGATCGTCGTCGTGGGCTTTTTTACCGGAGTCTCAGCTGCAAAATACGGCTCACCGGCAAATCCACCCGACATTCCGCCGCTTCCGTTTTTAGTGGTCCCATTTTTTGATGTAGTGTTGTTTGCCCTCTTATTTGGCGGTGCGATCTATTTTCGTAAACGGCCTGCAGACCACAAGCGGCTGATGCTGCTGACGGCGCTCGGATTTCTACCGCCCGGCCTTGGACGGTTTCCTATCGCATCTCTGCAGTCGCTGGGGCCGTTGTTTTTCTTTGGCGTACCCACGGTCCTGGCGATCGGTTTCCTGATCTATGACACATGGCGCAACGGGAAATTGAATAAGGTATTCCTTTTGGGCACGTTAATTCTGGCTGCGTCATATCCTTTAAGGCTCGTACTATCAGGCACCGACGCTTGGATGCGATTTGCAACGTGGCTGACAACCTGGGCGGCATAACGTCATGAGATACCTCAGTTTGCGCGTTGTCGTGTCAGGTAGATACGCCTTACGATATAAGATGTGCGGATCCTCATCGTAAAACTTGGCAGTATTGGCGACATCATCCATACACTGCCGTCGCTGGCCGCTATTCGTCATGCCTTGCCGGATGCTCATATCTCGTGGATCGCTGAAGAAAAGTCGGCTGAGATACTGCGCGGAAATCCGTTTATCGACGAGCTGATCGAGGTTGATACGCATTCGCTTCGCGGTGGTCGCATTGTCGAGGAGATGCTGCTCGGTGCTAGCCGACAGATCAAAGAACTAAGGCAACATGAGTTTGACCTGTCGATAGATTTTCAGGGGCTTTGGAAATCGGCGATGATCGGCAAGCTGTCACGGGCTAAGCGCCGATGGGGCTTTTCGAGGGACGGTTTGCGGGAACCGGCGAGCCGTATCTTGCTGACAGATACAGTCAAAACTCCAAAACAGATCAACGTTATCGAAAAGAATTTGACACTTGCTGCGGGAGCTTTACAGATCGCGGTACCTACGAGCAATTTTGAATTTCCGATCGCGACATCCGCCGAACACACCTCGGAGGCAGCCGCGGTCATCGAGACAGCGGGCGGCGATTTCGCAGTGCTCAATCCCGCAGGCGGCTGGGTGACAAAGCTGTGGCATGCCGAGAAATTTGGACAGCTCGCGGACCGGTTGTGGGAAGAAAAAGGTTTGATATCGATAGTTGCGACCGGACCGAAGGAGTCAGAACTCGCTGACACAGTCGAAACAAATAGCAAGACAGAAAAACTCGTCCTCGCTCAGCCCAGCCTCAAGGGGTTTTACGAACTAGTAAAACATGCTGAGGTCTATGTCGGCGGCGATACCGGCCCGACGCATCTGGCGGTGGCCGCCGGTGCTCCGGTCGTCGGGCTTTTTGGGCCGACCGAGTGGTGGCGAAACGGCAGCCCTAACCCTAATGATATTTGTGTGCAACGCAGCGACATCGATTGCCGCGTCGATTGCCATCGACGGACGTGCTCGAAATGGATCTGTATGGATTCTGATGTCGAGGCGGTTTTTGCGGCGGTCGGCGAGCGGCTTCGGCGTGTAAAAATCAGCCAGCCGAGCTAATTTGTGAACTTTTCGCCCCGTTGCGGCATCTATGAATTGGTTGAGGAATAAAAAGAGACGATGAAAAAGATTGCGATATTTTTGTTTGTATTGTGTTTGTCGGTCGCGGCGTTTGGCCAGGATGCAGGGATCACCAAAAAAGATCTGAGTCAGGCTGAGATCGACCGTATTATTAAAAAGGTTACGGCGAACGAAGGCGATTTTCGCGCGGCGCTCACGAATTATGTTTTTAACCGCAATGCGATGGTCAACATCATCGGGCTTGGCGGGCAGATCGCCGGGACTTATAAACGCGATTCTTTTATGACTTTTAATCAGGACGGCTCGCGGTTTGAAAAGGTTCTGTTTGCCCCTGTAGCCACAACACCGCCCGGATTTGTCACACCCGAAGATCTCGAGGATCTCGGCGGTGTCAATCCATTTGCTCTCGAACCGGCATTTGTCGCGCAATACAATTTTTCCTACATCGGCGTCGAGCGTATCGACGAGCTCAACCTCTATGTTTTTGAAGTGCGGCCAAAGGTGATCCCGGATCCAAAGAAATCGAAAGTGCGGCTTTTCACCGGAAGGATCTGGATCGACGTTGACGATCTGATGATCGTTAAAACGAAGGGAAAAGCGGTTCCCGAGACCAAGGTCAATAAGTTTCCGATAGTCGAGACGTACCGCGATCAGGTTGATGGCAAATACTGGTTCCCGATCGATGCTCGTGCAGACGACGAACTCGTCTTTGACGACGGCAGCGTCGTGCGGATACGAATGCGGGTGAAATATACCAACTACGCCGTCGGCCGCAGCGAGGTGCGAATCCTCGACGACGTGCCCGATCCCAAACCGACGCCAACGCCAAAGAAGCCTGAGTAATGAGTTTCTTGGTCCGGTCCGGACCAAGGTGGACCACAGATAAACTGGTTACTGTTTGGCTGGCCGTCGTCCTAACTCATCGGCGATAGCTTCACGCGTTTCCATCAACAGGTTCATCACATCTTTGCCATCGGTCTCGATCGGCGGGAGCAGGACCATTTCGATATCGCCCGCGTAAGCTACGCCGGTGCGTTTGCCCATCATCCAGTCGGTGTTTTTTATCGCGACGGGGACGATAGCTGAACCTGTCTGTAAAGCGAGATGAAATGCGCCTTTTTTGAATGGCAGCAATTCTCCGGGCATTGCACGGGTCCCCTCAACAAAAACACCGAACGAATATCCGTCGTCCATCACCTTGCGGGCCTTTTCCATCGATCGCATAGCACGCTCGGGGTTTGAACGATCGATGGCGATGATGTTGACGTAGTTCATGCCCTGGCCGAGGACGGGGACTTTGAGCAGTTCGCGTTTGGCGACGAGGCCCATCTTTTGTCCGGCATAGAAAAAGAGCGTTGCGGTGTCTATATAAGAGCGGTGGTTCGAGGCGAAAACGTATGAGCGTTTTGGGTCGAGATTCTCTTGGCCGGTTACTTTGACCGTCGCTCCGCACGCCCGGAGCCACGTTCTCGCTCCCCAGTGAGCCAGCGGGAATAGCCACATCCGTTTGTTTATTATTCCCAACACGATCAGAGCGGGCGTGGCGATCACCAGCAGCAAAGCCCCGGCGACGAACCAGCTCCACCAATAGCGAATTTTCCCGACGGCGCGGGATTTGTTAGACTTTTGGACAGGAAAAGTCAGTTTTGTGTTTTCGGCTTCGGTCATTGATTTCACCACAGAGGCACAGAGTTCACAGAGACGAGGAATAGAAAGATTATGAGCAGTTTTAACCGATTTCGTAAATCGGCGCAGTTAAATTTATTAAGATATCTCTCCGTGTCTCTGTCTCTCTGTGGCGCATTCTTTTTCTTTGCTTTTGCGATAGCGGCACAAGTTCCAACGCCAAAGTCGGTGCTTGGTTTTACGCCGACTGATGACAAGATCATCGCCGATTGGCGGCAGATCACCGATTATTTTACAAAACTCGACAAAGCCAGCAACAAGGTCACGGTCAAAGAGATTGGTAAGTCCACCAACGGCAAACCTTTGATCGTCGCGTTTATCTCGTCGCCGGACAATATCAAAAATCTTGAGAAATACCGACAGATCTCGGCCAAACTTGCCGACCCGCGTACCGTAAAAAACGACGGCGAACTAGCCGATCTGATAAAAAACGGCAAGACGATAGTGTCGATATCGTGTTCGATCCACTCGACCGAGATCGTTGCGTCGCAAATGTCGATGAATCTTGCGTACGAGCTTGCGACCGCGACTGACGCTGATACAAAAGAGATATTAGACAACACGATCCTGCTGCTCATCCCGTCGCCCAATCCCGACGGCATTGACATCGTCGCCGATTGGTACCGCAAGACGCTGGGCACAAAAAGCGAGGGCACCGCTCCGCCGGAGCTTTATCACCATTACGCGGGCCACGACGACAACCGCGATTGGTTTATGCTCAACCTCGTTGAGACCCAGGCGATAACGAAACTCTTTTGGCAGCAATGGTTTCCGCAGCTTGTCTACGACGTTCACCAACAGGGGCAAAACGCATCTCGTTTCATCATCCCGCCGTTTTTCGACCCGCCAAATCCGCGTGTCGCACCGTCGATACTGCGTGAGGTCGGGCTGATCGGGTACAAGATGGCGGCGGATCTGCAAGCCAAAGGTATTGAGGGTGTCGCGACAAACTCGACCTACGACACTTGGTGGCACGGCGGGTTTCGCTCGGCGCCTTATTATCACAATTCGATCGGCATATTGTCCGAGGCGGCGAGTGCAAATCTGATGTCGCCCATCACGATCAAAAAAGAGGATCTTGCCCGCAACCGCAACACACGCGGGTTGCCAAACCTGCTTGAGACGGCGACTAACTATCCTGACACTTGGGAAGGCGGGCTGTGGCGCCCGGCGGATATCAACGAGATCGAGATGACGGCGTCGAGAGCTCTGCTCTCGATGGCGGCAAAGTATCGTCCGCGTTATCTGCGTAATTTTTACGAATACGGCCGTGCAAACACGGTCCGCAAGACGGACGAGCCGCAGGCGTTTATCGTTTCGGCGGGGCAGCCAAACGCCGAGACGATCTCGCGGTTCCTTGAGATCCTGATGGCGCAAGGGATGGAGGTCCACCACATGACCAAAGAGCTGTGGGTCAAGATGACGCCGACAGCCGAATTTCACGAGATGCCGCTCGGCAGTTTTTTGGTCTATGTAAATCAGCCGCAGCGGAGCAATGTGCTAAGCCTGTTTGAAAAACAGGTCTATCCGCAACGTCTGCTGCCAAACGGCGACGCCGAGGTGCCATATGATGTCGCCGGTTGGACGCTGCCGATGCAGATGGGCGTCGAGTATGACGCGGCGTGGCAGATACGCGACATCGACCGCGATACGCCGACGATAAAGCGCATAGAAAACTTAGATCAAGCTAGAGCGATAATGAACCTCGCCCCGAGCGGCGGATCGTTTGCCAAAAAACCAAACCCGCTAAAAACTAACCCTAAGATCGGTCTGTACAAAGGCTTTACCGGTTCGATGGACGAGGGCTGGACGCGGCTCGTGCTGGATACATTTCAGATACCGTTTCGCTCTGTGTCCGACGCTGATATTAAATCGGGAAATCTCGATCTCGACGCGATCATCTTGCCAGCCGACAGTGAAAATACCATCGTCAATGGCCTGAGTGCGGAGCGTTACCCTGTCGAATATACCGGCGGCATCGGCACGGCGGGTGTCGAAAATCTCAAAAAATTTGTCGAGAATGGCGGTAAGCTGATCTGCTTTGACGACTCGTGCGAGATGGTCATCAAACGGTTTAACCTGCCGATGAAAAATGTCCTCGCCGGGCTGAAACGGAGCGAGTTTTACAATCCTGGCTCGGTCGTCAGTCTCGACGTTGATACCAAACAGCCTATGGCTCGAGGACTCCGGGATGTAACGGCAGCGTATTTTTCGACCAGCTCCGCGTACGACATCACCGACGACAAACGGGTCAGATCGATCGCCGAATACGCGAGCAAAGACGCTCTACTTTCCGGCTGGATGCTCGGTGAAAAATTTCTCAATGGTAAAACGGCGCTCGCCGAGGCGAGCTACGGCAAAGGTAAGATCGTGTTGTTTGGATTTCGCCCGCAGCATCGCGGACAGTCGTGGGGCACGTTTCCGTTTATCTTTAATGCTTTAGAGAAATAACGCTTGTCAGGTCTGCTAAAATCGATCTATGAATATCCGCAGTTTTTTATTCGTCATCGCTATTCTTTGTCTCCCGACAGCGGCCACGCGTGCCAATAACGAGTATGAGTTTTACCGGCTCGCGTCCGAGCCCTTTATCCGCATCGGGCTTGCGACAAATGCTAGCTCGGCAACGATCACGACAAACGATTCTTCGCTTGTGGCTGTAAGTCCTGACGAGCCTTCGCGGCTGTTGGCATCGACACGTGTGACCGTTTCGGCGAGGGCGTATCGCCCGCCCGAGATCGAAAATTATCGTGTCGAATTTCAAAATTTGCCTACTCAAGCTGACGCCGCCGCTCTCGCTAAAGACATACGCGAAGCGACCGGCGAGACGGCACTTGCGAGCCTCGACCCCGCGACGAATTTGTGGAAAGTGTGGGTCGGGTCGGTCAAGGAAACAAGTGTTGACGCGGACGAGCTAAAGGCAAAGCTTGCTGAAAAAGATTTTGACGATGCCGTGATCGTGACGGAAAAGAAGACGGTCGTTTCGCCCGACGCTGTCGCTTTGTCACAGCAGTTAAAGACCGCCGGGAAAAGTGAAGTTCGAAGCCTGATCAAAACTACGGGATCGTCGCAGCCAACCGTTTCGGGGCCTGTCGATCCAAATTTGCGCGAGGTCATCGTCAACGCCCCTTCCGCAAGTTATTCATCGCTAAAATCCGTCGCTTTTGGCTCGCTCAACGAGCGTGCAAATCCCGTCCGGCTTAACGGCAAGGCGTATCGCGGAAAGATCGAGGTTTTTGTAAATGCCCGCGGTTCGTTGACGGTGGTCAATGTCGTTCCGATCGAAGATTACCTGCTCGGCGTCGTTCCTGCCGAATTGGGACTGCCGCAGCTCGAGGCGCAAAAGGCACAGGCCGTTGCCGCCCGTACATACGCGATCGCCAATATTGGTGCGTACGGTAAGCAGGGATTCGACATGGTGCCGACGATCTGGTCGCAGGTATATTTGGGCGTGTCGATCGAGACCAAAATGGGCACGATGGCGGTGCAGCAGACGCGTGGGCTGGTCGCGACGTATCAGGGCAAGCCGATAATGGCTTATTTTACATCGACTTGCGGCGGGCGGACCGAGGACGGCGGCAATATTTTTGACCAAGGTGAGCCGTATCTCAAAGGCGTCGAATGTTCGCTCGAAGGGCATCGTCATTTCGAGCCGTTTCTCATCAAAACAACGCGGCAACCTGCCAAACTCCGAGACGAAGCCAATCTTGAGCTTGCACGTCAGATGTCGATTTTCTCGTCAAATGGGTTTTTCCTCTCGGCGTCCCAGATGACGGACGATTGGTTTGAGGATGTGCCGCACGAAAATGAAGTTTCGAATTGGTTAACACAGCTTGCTGGCCGATTCGGCAAACCGCTTACTGGCGTCACCCGAGATTCCGCACGGCCAACTGAGCTTGCACGCCTGATAGCCGGGTTTATCTACGCTCCGGGCTATGCGGACACGATGCTGACCGAGTCGGACATAAATTATCAGCTATCATTTGACGACGCGGGCGAGATACCAAAGGATCGTCGTGCCGAGGTCGCTTTGCTGCTAAGGGATGGCTATTTTACGATCCACCCCGATCTGACACTAAAGCCAAACCGTCCGTTTTCCCGAGCAAAGCTACTCCGGCTGATCACCGAGATTTACCAAAAGAAAAAATGGATGCCCGAGATGCTCAGCGGCATCGCCAAACCGACAGTTGATGGAAAGTTAGTCCTAAAAAACGGCAAGGGCGAGCGGCAGGTCACGGTCCGGCCGGACGTTTTTCTGTTTCGCGAATTTGGCAACAATATGTATCCGGTTCGCGAAGCGGCTCTCGTCGGCGGCGAACAGGTCAACTATCAGCTCGATGCGGTCGGAGCTGTAAAATATCTTGAGATCAAACCGACCGATACTCCGACGACCGCTGAGAATATGTCGCCGTGGGTTTTTTGGAACAAGTCAGCATCAGCAGGTGAGGTCCAGTCGAGGCTATCGCGATATGTTCGCGGCATCGGCACGCTTTATGACGTCAATATTAAAAAGGTCGGCTATTCACGCCGCCCGATCGAGCTTGAGATCATTGGTTCGAACGGCGTAAAAACGCTCAAGGGCGGCAAGATACGCTCGGCTCTGCGGCTACCGGAGCAGCTTTTTGTAATGAATAAACGCTATTCGGGTTCGACGGTGACGGGCTATACATTCACTGGCCGAGGCTGGGGGCACGGCGTTGGTATGTGCCAATACGGAGCGTTTGGATTAGCTAAAATGGGTGTGAAATTTGACGAGATCATCCGGCACTATTACACCGGTGTCGAGGTGACCAAGGCTTACTAACGGCGAAACGATTCGTAGATCCGATTAGATCTGAGCGTGTACCAATAAGCCCAAAGGATCAATAAAAGCTGTATCGGCAGCCTGATCCATAGCGCTATCGGCGGGATGTTCGGGTAAAGCTCCGGGTGCGTCGCCATGTGGATGTTTGCGGGAAAGATCGCGATCAGCAGCAATATCAGCCCCCACGCAGAGTAACGACTCGTCTTAGGGATCAACAGCCCGACACCAAGCACGACCTCGGCAACACCACTAATTATCACCAGAGCATAATGCCACGGCAGGTACGACGGCATTATATTTTCGTAAAATGCGGGGTTGATAAAATGATTTGCTCCGGCGGCGATGAATAGAACGCCGAGAACAATTTTGGTGACGAGCTTGACTGAGACCATGGCT
This sequence comes from Chloracidobacterium sp., assembly GCA_016706275.1. Lineage (GTDB taxonomy): Bacteria > Acidobacteriota > Blastocatellia > Pyrinomonadales > Pyrinomonadaceae > OLB17. The sequence continues at coordinate 908,344 of JADJJY010000001.1, forward strand.
AACTGTAACACCTGCGGGCAGGGGATTGCATTTGTTTAATGTTTTGTCCGATAATCGCTGGCAAAAGCAACAGATGAAAAAGTTGAATATAAGTAAAGTTTTATTAGTTTTGATCGTCGCGTTTGCGATGTTTGCGGGAACGGACTTCGCCCAGACGCCAAAGACAGCAAAGGCCGAGGTCGGCTCCCAAACCGCAAAGAACGGTTTTAAGAACGAAGACGAGATCCGAAATAAGTTTAACAATTGGAAAACGGACGAAGATGCCCGTGTTTGGCTGGCGACGATGAACTACAAACTTGCCGAGATCGAAAGCGTCACTGCGACAAAGCCGCATGGCGAGAAGGCGGATGTGGAAGCTGTTGTTAAAACGAAATCAGCCGAGCGTAAAGAAGGCATTTCAATCAAACTGGTCAGTAATACGAACGGCTTTAACCAGATCGATAAACGCTGGCTGGCGCACTATGTGAAGATGTGGAAAATGCCGGCCGATGTTGAGGCGGCGCTAAAACTATTTGTCGGCGAGACTCCGCCAAACAAATCCTCGCGGGACGCAAACCGGATGTTTCTAAACGAACTCGAAGCGGACGTTCAAAAGGCGGTCATCGATTTTTTTACCGCGAACAGGGAAATGATTGTCTCAGATCTGTTTTCCGGTGACGGAGCACACGCCGCGGGTTGGGTGATGGTCGCACTCAAGTCTGCCGACAAACCGCGTTGGGTTTTGCGAACCGACGCCGACACGATCAAGTTTTTTGGCGAAGGTAAAATAGCACTCACACGCAACGGCAATCTAAAGATCGGCCGCATCACCATGCAACGTAAGGGCGGCGACGGCGGCCGTGAGACGGCAAAGATGCTGCAATTCAAAATAAATCCCGCACTGCTATTCGATGCAAAATGAGGTTTTCCGCCAGCCAAATAAAAGGGGCGGCAATGGTCGCCGCCGCCCTATTAGTAATTGCTTTATTGAGGTGGATACTCGCCGGTTAATCGACGAGCTTTGCGTCCATCGTGATCTCGGCTTTGAGGAGCTTTGAGATAGGGCAGCCGGCTTTTGCGTTTGCAGCGGCTGTTTGGAAGGCGGCATCGTCTGCGCCGGGGATCTTTGCGGTGACATCGAGATGCACTTTGGTAATTGCGAAACCGTCCTCGAGTTTTTCGAGCCGCACGGCAGCCGTCGTATTGATGTTGTCTGCGGTTAATCCGGCGGCACCAAGCTGGCCCGACAGAGCCATCGAGAAACAGCCCGCATGAGCCGCCGCGATCAACTCCTCAGGGTTTGTCCCGATGCCGTCCTCAAAACGTGTGCTGAATGAATGAATATTGCGTGTCCTGGAGCACTCCGCTGTCGGTCGAGATCTTGCCGCCGCCGTCTTTAATACCGCCGTTCCATACGGCTGATGCTTTTCTTAACATTTATATCTCCTAAATCGATGATCTATTCTTGAGCTGTTTCGAATATAACGCGAATCGGCCAATGCGTCTAACAACTGTGCTAATCTGTGTCCATCTGTGGCTGATATTCCGAGATCTAAACCTATTTACGCGATAATGGGGCCGACGGCGTCGGGCAAAACGGCGCTCGGCGTTGAGCTCGCTCTGCGTGTTGGCGGCGAGGTGATAAATTGCGATTCGGTGCAGATATATCAGGGCATACAGATCGCGACGGCAAAGCCTACCGACGAAGAAAAACGAGGTGTGCCGCATCATCTGATCGATTATGTCGATCCGAATGTCAATTATTCGGCAGGCGATTGGTCGCGTGACGCCGCCGAGAAGATCGTCGAGATCGAATCACGCGGGCATGTGCCGATATTTGTTGGTGGGACCGGATTTTATCTTCGTTCACTGCGGCAGCCGCTTTTTGACGGTCCTCGTACGGACGTCGATCTGCGGACACGTCTACGTGCTATCGGCCAGCGTCGCGGGGTAGAGCATTTACATAAAATGCTCACTCGCGTCGATGCAGACGCTGCAGCAAAGATCCCGGAGCGTGATCATGTTCGGTCGATGCGCGGGCTCGAGGTATTTTTCCAGACAGGCAAGCGGCTTTCTGCGGAGCAGCCAAAACGCGCCGAGCCGCCCGAGTTTGCCAGCCGCATCAAGCTTTTTGTGCTAAATCCGCCGCGAGAAGAGTTGTATGAAAAGATAAACGCTCGGACCGAAGCCCACTTTGCCGCCAGGCTCGTCGATGAAGTGAAACAATTGCTGGCGGATGGCGTTAAAGACAATACGAATGCGCTTGGGGCACATGCGTACCGGCGGGTTTGCGAGTATCTGCGGGGTGAGCGGGGTCTCGATTCCGCGATAGAAAGATCAAAACAGGACGTTCGCAATTATGCGAAACGCCAGCTAACGTGGTTTCGCAAAGAGCCGGATGCGATATGGCTCAACGGTTTTGGCGATGATGACAGCGTGAAAGAGGAGCTATTTGCCAAAATCGACGCGACATCGTAAAAGGCTTGTCTAAGACGGCGAATCTGATATAATCGGGGACACAACGTAAGTAGTAGCGAGGGTTGTTATGGAAAAGCAGGCTGCCCAAAACATACAGGACGCGTTTTTAAACTCAGCACGGCGAGAGAGAATGACGGTCGTTATTCACCTCCTCACAGGTTCGAGCTTTGCAGGTCGGATCAAAAGCTTTGACAAATTTTCGGTTCTGCTCGATGTCGGCGGTCCCGATGTCTTATTGTTCAAACACGCCATCTCATCGATAACGCAGGAAAAACGACCCACACCGGAAGCCCAGTCTTGACAGGAAAATTCATAACTTTTGAGGGAATTGACGGCAGCGGCAAATCGACGCAATTGCGTATGCTGGCCGATGTTCTACGCGTGCGTGGACTAGATGTTGTGACTACGCGTGAGCCGGGCGGCACGCCTTTGGGACGAGCCTTGCGCGAGGCATTTCTCGAGACACAGGAAACAGTCGCTCCGATGGCCGAGTTGCTTGCGTTTGCCGCCGACCGCGCACAGCACGTCGAGTATCTGATCAAACCCGCGACCGCCGCTGGCCAGATCGTCATTTCCGACCGCTATGCCGACGCGACCTTTGCCTATCAGGGAGCGGGCCGCGGTTTTCCCGAGGACAAAGTAAATCAAGTGATCGAACTCGCGACCGGCGGGCTAAAGCCCGACCTGACGCTATTTTTTGACATCACAGTCGAGACTGCCATCAATCGGATGAACGCACGTGACGAATCACAGGCAACGAAGAACCGAATGGACGAGGAGACGGCTGAGTTTTACGGCCGTGTCCGACATGCATATTTTGGCATCGCAGAACGCGAGCCAGAGCGTTTTCAGGTTGTCGAAGCGAGCTGCTCGGTCGAGTCGATCCACGAACGGGTTGTCGAGATCGTTACGGATATTCTCAAATAGATGTTTAGCAAGCTGATAGGAAATGACAACGCCAAGCGGTCGCTCAAACGTCTGCTTGCGAACGGACGTGTGCCAAATTCGCTGCTGTTTGCCGGCGATGAGGGCGTCGGAAAACGGCAGTTTGCATTGCAGGTGGCGAAAGCGTTTGTCTGCAAAGATCCGATTGAAGGCGAGGCTTGCGGAGTATGTGCGGCATGCCGACGGGCCGATGTTTTTGTTTTTCCGAAAAGCGACAAGGGCGACGATTTTGAGCAGGTCTTCTTTTCAGAGCACCCCGATGTCGGCACGGTCATTCCGTTCAAACGCAACGTCCGCGTCGATGCGATCCGCGATCTTGAGCGGGAAGCCAACTTTCGCCCTTACGAAGCCGCAGCTCGATTTTTTATCATCGACGACGCCCACAAGATGAATGACGCAGCGGCCAACGCCCTGCTCAAAACGCTCGAAGAGCCGCCCGCGACTTCGTATATTTTTCTTATCACTTCGCGTCCCGATAGCCTTTTACCGACAATACGTTCGAGGTGCCAGTTGATGCGATTTGCACCGGTCGCGACGGACGAGATCGAGCGGTTTCTGATCGATGACAGAGCATTTACGCACGACGAAGCGAAGCTGGCGGCGAGGCTTGCACGCGGTAGCGTCGGGCGGGCGGTGTCGGTCGATGTGGCTAAGTGTAAAACGAACCGCGAGCGTATGATGGGCGTTTTGCGAAACGCCGTTGAGACGGGCGACCGTGCGGCATTGCTTAGAATCTCTGAGGAGATGAACGACGCTAAAAACAAGGAAAATTTCGAGGAGAACCTCGACATTCTTGAGTCGTTGATACACGACGTTTGGACGCTGCGGCTAAGCGGCGAAGATACACGTATCGTCAACACGGATCTCGCGGATGAGCTATCACGGATCGCCGACAACGCAGTGGGGCTTGATCTTGCATCATGGCTTGGAGCGATCGAAACGATGCGTGAAAATTTTGCCGTCAACATCAATCGCAAGATCGCCGCCGACGCTTTATTTGTCACGATGGCGGGTGCCTAGGTTACAATTATTTCTATGCAGGCCGAACAGGAGATAGCCAGTTTCAAAGTGCCGCCGCTCGTCGAGCGTTTAACGGCGGGTGCGGGTGCGGCCGTGATGGCAGCGGGTTCTGCGGCTGTTTTCTATTTTGACCCGTCAAAACATCAGTTTTTCCCCGTCTGCCCGCTATACGCAATGCTTGGAATTGCTTGTCCGGGATGCGGATTGACACGAGGGTTTCACTCGCTGTTTCATGGTGACGTGATCTCAGCGGTTGATTTTAATGCACTGATCCCTCTGTGGGCCTTTATTTTAGGATGGGTGTGGGTGTCGCTGATGTTGTTAGCGATTCGCGGAAAAGGGCTGCCGATGTGGCCGACTAATCCGCGATTTATGTCGGTGTTTTTTATTGCTCTGGTCGTTTTCGGAGTGCTGCGAAACATCCCCGTTTGGCCGCTGACGATCTTATTTCCCTAAGAATTGTGCCCGCGAAAAGACACGAAAGTAAAGAATGATTTTTCTGTTCTTTATTCGCGTTTTTTAGCGTATTTCGCGGGCAATAATTCCTAGGTGATCTGGACGAGAGGTTTCTCGTCGAGCAAGGATTTTGCAGCCGAGCCTTCTTTTCTTAGGATCTCGACCTCTTTTACAAATTCTTCGACAATATCGGCTCCGGCGACTTTTCGCATCGGGACGCCGTCCTTGAATATCATCCCGACTTGGCGGCCAAAGGTGATGCCGAGTTGGCTGTCGTGAGCTTCGCCTGGGCCGTTGACAGCACAACCCATGATGGATAAATGCAAAGGCTCCTCGACATGGGCGAGCCGACGCTCAACCTCGGTGACGATCTCGACAAAATTATCGACATCGAGCCGTCCGCAGGTCGGGCAAGCGACGACGGTGACGCCTCGTTTACGCAGTTCGAGAGATTTGAGTATTTCCCAAGCTACGCGGACCTCTTCGTGCGGCTCGGCGGCGAGTGATACGCGGATCGTGTCGCCGATGCCCTCGTGAAGTAGAATACCAAGTCCGATAGCGGATTTGATCGTGCCGCCAAATGGGGTTCCCGCTTCGGTAACGCCGAGATGCAAAGGGTAATCAACCTTTGCCGCCATCAGACGATATGCCTCGACCATACGGTTTGCGTCAGAGGCTTTTAGCGAGATCACCGTGTTGCTAAAACCGAGATCTTCGAGTATGCGAACGTGTCGCATTCCGCTTTCGACCATAGCCTCAGGCGTCGCAGTACCATATTTTTTGAGCAGATCTTTTTCGAGCGAACCACCGTTGACGCCAATCCGGATGGGCACTTTTTGAACCTCAGCCGCACGGACGACCTCGCGAACACGATCAATGTGTCCTATATTGCCTGGATTAAGTCGGAGTTTGTCGACTCCTGCGTCCAGGGCCTTGAGGGCGAGTTTGTAGTGAAAATGGATGTCCGCGACGATAGGCACGTTCGTGCGTTTGCGGATCTCGTACATAGCTGCCGCCGCGTCGTCGTCAGGCACGGCGATACGGACGATCTCGCAACCGGCTGCGACCATCTCGTCGATCTGCGTTACGGTCGCATCGACATCGGTCGTGTCGGTTTTGGTCATCGACTGAACGACGACCGGAGCACCGCCGCCGATCTGGATGTCACGAACTTTTACTGATCTGGTAACTCGTTTCACTATGGTTATTTACCTATCAGGCGCGAGACGTCAAAGAATATCACCGTCACCATCAGCAATAGCACTATGCCGAGGCCGGTTAACTGAATTCGTTCCCGGGCGACCATCGACAGTGTTTTGCCAAACCACGACAGCACTTTTTCGATGCCGAGCACCATTATCTGTCCGCCGTCGAGCATCGGTATCGGCAGCAAATTCATAACGCCGAGACTTAAGGATATCGCCATCAGAACGCCGAGTAGGCCGATAAAGCCGCTCGCGAAAACTGTTGTAACGATGATCTGTCCGATGCCGATCGGGCCGGAAACCGTGTCCTTTGCGGAACGTTCGCCGGTGCCAACCTGGCCGAGGGCGGAGACGGTCATACGTAGAATTCGTAGGTTTTGATCGACCGCACTAGCAATTGCACCGCCGATGCCAACTGGCTCGAGATTTCTGAGCAACGTCTGGTCAAAGCGGATGCCGATCAGCCAGTCGTCATTTTTGGCGACGGCATAGGTCGTGATCTCCTGTTTCTGTTCGTTGCGGGTCACGCTGAGGCTGATCGGAGCGCCTTTTGATTCGGCGACCATCATCTTCATTTCCTGCGTGTTGCGGATCGCTTTGCCGTTGACGGATGTGATCCAATCACCTTTTTGCAGGCCCGAAGTGGCTGCGGGCATCGTCTCGTCGATGCTGCCGACGACCACCGGTTCGGTTCCTGCGTCAGGGGCCATGTCTAGAAAGCCGCCCGATTGTCCGTTTTCCGTCACCTTGGTCGGGGCGATGTTTAACGCGATACGTTGACCGCCGCGTTCGACAGCGACGGGAACCTGTTTTTCGGGGATGAGCAGGGCACTGTCCTCGATGTGATTCCACGAAGGATTTTCGGCACCATCAAAATTTACGATACGGTCGCCCGCTTTGATGCCTGCTTTATCAGCTGCTCCGCCGGTTTTTACAAACCCGACGATCGGCGACGGATTTGCCGGGACACCGTAAACCAGCGCCATCGTGAACGGGATCGCAAGGGCGAGCACGATATTCATGAACGGGCCGCCGATCATCACCAAAAATTTCTGCCAACGCGGACGCAGTTCGTAGAGTTCAGATTCAGGGACGGGTTCATGCGTCGCGTCTTTTGCCTCAAGCGGTCCGGCACCCTCGTCGCCGTAAAGTTTTACATACGCCCCGAGCGGGATCGCCGAGACGCGATAGTCGGTGTGGCCGACCTTAAAGCCGAAAAGCCTGGGCCCGAGGCCAAAAAACGAATACGCCTCGACCCGCATCCCGAAGATCTTGGCGACGATAAAGTGGCCAAATTCGTGGATGTTGATCGCTATACCGAGGACAAAAAGTATCGCTAAAATTGCTATTAAAAAATCAGGCATCAATAAATCCTTATAATAAAACGGTCAAAATACTGGTTGTTAGAACGCCAAAACACGCAATTAGTTGTCAATAAAGTGTAAGCGCCGCAAGATCGTCAGTCAACTAATTCGAGATCGCCGCAGATGTCGCTTTTACGGCCAAAAGCTGGTCCGCCGCGTTGCGTGCCCAAGCGTCAACTCTCAATACAGTTTCAAGATCCGCGACTGGTTCACTTGTGTGAGCTTGCATCACACCGGCGTTGATCTGTGCGATCTCGCTCAATTTGATGCGCCCGTCCAGGAACGCTTGGACGCTTGTTTCGTTAGCGGCATTTAACGCCGCGGGCATTGTGCCGCCCTGTCGTAAAGCGTCGTACGCAAGAGCGAGACAGGGGAAACGCTCAAGGTCAGGCTCTTCAAAATCCAGTCTGCTCAATTGCGACAGGTCTAGTCCCGGCAGACAATTCTCACGCCGCTCCGGATACGTAAGTGCGTATTGAATGGCGTGTTTCATATCCGTCACGCCCATCTGGGCGATGATCGAACCGTCCACCAGCTCGACCATCGAATGGACGACCGATTGTGGATGGACGACGACCGATATCTCGTCTGCGTCAAAACCAAACAGCCACTTTGCTTCGATCACCTCGAGGCCCTTGTTCATCAGGGTTGCCGAGTCGATGGTGATCTTGTCGCCCATCTTCCAGTTTGGGTGGTTGAGGGCTTCCTCGCGAGTGGCATTTTCGATCTCTGCTTTTGATTTCGTGCGAAACGGGCCGCCGGATGCAGTCAAGATCAGGCGTTTTACCTCGCGTTTTGTTTCGCCCCGCAGACATTGGTGGATGGCGTTGTGCTCGCTATCGACAGGCAGCAGCTCGGCACCGGACTTAGCCGCGGCGGCAGTCATCAATTCACCGGCCATGACAAGCGTCTCTTTATTGGCAAGAGCGACACGCTTCCCCGCCTCGATGGCCCTCAGCGTTGGCACAAAACCAACCGCTCCGACCGTCGCCGAAACGACTGTCTCGGCTTGCTCGTTTGTAGCAACCGCAACGAGCCCGGCATCTCCCGTGACAATACGCGGAACATCTGCATTCAATCGATGCAGTTCGCGTGTCAATTCTTCAGCACATCCGTCATCACCGCATGACACGAGCTCCGGCTTGAACGCGGCGATTTGCTCCGCAAATACGGCCATATTACGCCCAGCAGCCATCGCAACGACGCGGATGTCGCCCAGATGTTCTACTACTTTTAAGGTGTTGCAGCCGATCGAACCGGTCGAGCCGAGGATGGAAATTGCCTTCATATACGCCCAACTAGGTTATCACACCTTTTCGTCAAGGTATTGCTCGATCGAATCATGGCGTGAATCTGACGTTTCCCCGGTAGCCTGTTTATCGGTGAGAAATTGGTTAAATTCGGCTGATCTGTTTTTTGGCACGCTGAGGGTTTTCCAGTCGGCGGATTTGTAATGTTTGGCGAGCAGGACGATCTGGCCTACGTGATAACTGTAATGCGTTAGCTGACGGTTGATGGCTTCGACGATGGTGTGCGGCTCGCCTCGGATCGGGACGGTGCGTAAGAAATCCTCCGGCGTGAGCCGTTCGATGGCGTCAAAAAGTGTCTGCCAGCCGCGCTGCCAAAACTGCATCAGGCTCTCGCGAGTGTCGTCGATCAACTCAAACTCGGTGTCGCGATGACGGTCGTCTTTCTCGCCGTCACTCGTCAAAAAGTCACGCCAACGTGAATTCAGATTACCGGCGATGTGCTTGACAATTGTTGCGATCGAATTTGACTCAGCGTCGATAAGCGCGAAAAATTCCTCGTCCGAGACCTGCTCGATAGCACGTTCAGCCATCTTTTTGTAATTGCGAAACGACTGAATCGCGTCGGCGTGGTAGTTGGTAATAATTTCTTTCATCTCGTCTTCTCAAGATCAATTGAATCCAAGTGTGCTCGGGCGATCTCAAGGGCCGCAAAAACATCACCCGCAAAATTCTTCCTTCCGACCCTTTCGACGAAACCGCTTTTTCGCATTACTCGATATACATTCCGTGACACTGCAGAAAATATCAGGATCTGGCCGTTTTCCTTGGCCTCGGCTGCTAGTTCTTCGAGAACGTGGACACCGCTCGCGTCGATAGTCGGGACCTGACGCATCCTCAGGATGAGCACTTTTGGCTTGGTGGCGACGACACGGATCGATTCTTTGAATTGCCGCACGGCCCCGAAAAACAATGATCCATATATTTCGAAAACCTCGACACCACGTGGAATGTCGATCGCGGCCATGTCGCGTCCCTTAAATTCCTCGTCATCCTCAAGGCTTTCAGTGATCAGATCAACGTGAGTCTCGGTCGACATTTTTTGCAGGAAAAGAAACGCCGCCAGCAAAATACCGACTTGAATGGCGACCGTTAGTTCGATAAAGACCGTTAGGAAGAATGTTGCGAGCAATACGGCGATATCACCACGCGGGCTGCTTAAAAGGTGCCGAAACTCACGCCATTCGCTCATGTTGTAAGCGACCACAACGAGTATCGCCGCGAGCGTCGCCATCGGGATCATCGCGGCCCATTTGCCGATGAACAGAAGTACGAGCAAAAGGAATATGCAATGAATAATTGCGGAAACAGGTGTCGTGCCGCCGCTTTTGATATTTGTCGCGGTCCGGGCGATGGCTCCGGTTGCGGGGACTCCCCCAAACATTACTGAGACGATGTTACCTGCACCCTGAGCGATCAGCTCCATATTGGAACGATGGCGCGTACCCATCATTCCATCGGCGACGACGGCGGCGAGTAATGATTCGAGCCCCGCGAGTATCGCGATGGTTATCGCAGGTGAAAACATATCCTGGACCATTGTCCAGGTGACGCTCGGAAAGTGAGGCATCGGCAGGGTATTTGGAACTCCGCCGAATCGCGAAGCGATCGTCGCGACGGGGATATCAAAATACTGGACGACAAATGTGACAGCAAGGATCGCTATCAAGGGGCCGGGTACGCGGTGCGTTACTCTTGGCCAGAGGACGATGATCAATAGGGAAGCCGTTCCGACCGCAATCGTGTAGGGGTCGATCGTCGCGATATGAGAGACGTACTCGATCCATTTTGCGACGAAATCCGCAGGGATCTTATCTATCTTTAGACCAAGAAAGTCGCTGACCTGTGACGAAAAGATAATAAGGGCAATGCCGGACGTGAAGCCGATAACGACCGGGTATGGAACAAATTTGAGAAACGCACCCATCCGGGCGAGACCCATTATTATCAGTAAAACACCCGCAATGAGCGTCGCGACCACGAGGCCATCGTAACCGTATTTCTGGACGATGCCGTAAACGATGACGATAAAGGCACCGGTCGGCCCGCTGATCTGGGCACGAGAACCGCCAAGAACTGCGATCACAAACCCGGCAAAAATTGCTGTATAGAGTCCTTGTTCAGGCTTAACGCCCGAGGCGATGGCGAGAGCGATGGCAAGCGGCAGAGCAACAACACCGACCGTTAAACCACCGAGCAGATCGCCCTGAAACTGTTTCCGCGTATAGCCTTCGCGTAGAACGGTAATTAGTTTCGGTTCAAGTTTTCGGTACATTGAGCGTTAGTGTGATCGCTGATAGTCGCGGTAATAATCGCCGATGTAATTTTTCATCCAAAACTGCCACCAGCCAAAGCCGAATTTCTTTGCCTCGGCGTTCGCCTGCTTTCCGGTCCAGCCATCGTGGGTGATGCGATAGACGGCGACAACAGTGCCCGTGCGGTCCGAACCGCGTTTGCAGTGGACATAGACTGGCTGGTTGTCCTGACGGTCGATCTGATCGATGATGCTCTTGATATCCTCATCCTTTGGGCTAAACCAATTGCTGAGAGGGAAATTGATAAAACGCAGTCCGGCGGCTTTCGCCCAGCATTCCTCCTTGCGGGCGCGGTCGTCGTTGTCGCGGAGGTTGATCACAGTCTTTATGCCAAGGCGTTTGAGCTGATCGATGCCCGCTTCGGTCGGCTGTCCGCCGCGATAAAGTTTTTCATTGACCTTCGAGAGATTGGGTAGGTCTTTTGAATCAAAAACGGTTTGAGCGTCCGTCGCAAAACAGAAGAGAAGAATCGCGAGTGAGAGAACGAGTGAGCGTTTTAGAATGTATGTCATATCTTGACGTTAGATGCGACATCTTTGATAGACAGCGTTGATTCTTCGCCGGTCTTCATGTTTTTTAGCTTGACCTTGCCGGCTTTGATCTCGTCGTCGCCAGCGACACAGACATACGGGATGCCGATCGTGTCGGCATACTTGAATTGCTTTCCGAGCTTTTCGGCTTCGGGGTAGACGGTTACACGTAGGCCTTGGTTACGCAACTCAGTGGCAAGTTTTAACGAGGAACTTATTGTTTCTTCATTCCAGATCGTTACCAACACATCCGCAGGCGTCGAATCAGCTATCTCGGGCGGGAACATATTCTTCTCATCCATCACGACGAGGATGCGTTCGAGTCCGAGTGAGAAACCGCAGGCCGGGATCTGTTCCTTACCAAACATGCCGATCAGCCCATCATAACGCCCGCCGCCACCAAGCGAACCGGCGAGGTCGGGAACGGTGACCTCCATGATCGCTCCGGTGTAATACGACAAACCGCGGGCGAGGCTCGGGTCGATGAGGATCGGGGCCTTGTCGGCAAATTTCAGGATCTGGCCGAGCTCGGTAAGGGTCTCGTTGCTGACTATGTTTATCAGGTTGGCAACGATCGTACGGTTGATATCCTTTTCCTGATTAAGTATCTCCTGCGTCTCTGCGAAGATACCCATCAGCATCGTTGACGCTACATCGGAAATTCCGCGTTCGCTTAGTTCTGTTGCGACGCCGTCGGCACCGATCTTATCTAATTTGTCGATGGCGACAAGAGCGTCGGTATGCAGTTCCTCAGGAACTCCGGCGGTGTCCAGAATGTCGGTCAAGACTTGGCGATGATTGAGCCGAATGGTGAAATCGGTAAAACCAAGCCGTTTCAAAATGTCGCTGACGGCTGACATCAATTCGCCCTCGACGACCATCGAGCTTGAGCCAATTGCATCGACATCGCACTGATAAAACTCGCGAAAACGTCCGCGAGCTGGACGGTCAGCACGCCAGACGGGTTGTATCTGATAGCGTTTGAAAAATTTTGGCAGGTCGTTTTTGTTGTTTGCTACAACTCTCGCCAACGGCACAGTCAAATCGTAACGCAGGGCCAGATCCGATAGGTCTGATTCTTTCAGCTCGTGTCTCCCGTCTCCCGTCTTTAGTCTCAACTTTTCGCCCCGCTTGAGGATCTTAAAGACAAGCTGATTACCTTCGTCGCCGTATTTGCCCATTAACGTTTCGAGGTTTTCGACGGACGGGGTTTCGAGCGGCTCAAAGCCGTACGATTCATAGACTGACTTTATGATGCCGATCACATAGTTGCGCTTGCGGACATCCGCAGGGAGAAAATCGCGCATTCCGCGTGCGGGTTTGGTGCTTGCCATAAAGATTAGTTTACCGCAGAGACGCAGAGACGCAGAGCGGAAGAGGGGAGTTAGTCACAAATTACACGAATGTCACGAAAAAGAATCTTAAAAAATTTGTGCTATTCGTGACATTCGCGGCAAAAAGCTTTCCCTCTTGATCGAGATTCAACTGTAAAATTGCTTGAGTTCGACGTAATTTCGCCATGACTTGTCGAGGTAGGCGAGTTCTTCGTCGGTGAGGTCCCGTTTGACCTTTGCCGGTGAACCGAGGGCGAGCACTCGCGGCGGGATAATGGTTCCGGGTGAAACGAGCGAACCGGCTCCGATGACCGTCTGTTCGCCAATTCGGGCATGGTCCATGACGGTCGCACCCATACCGATCAGGCATTGCCGCTCGACATGGCAACCGTGCAGAGTTACACGGTGCCCGACTGTGACCTCTTCTTCGACGATCGTCGGGCCAAAATCCGAACTGACATGGATCATCGTCATGTCCTGAATATTCGTCCTCGCACCGATGCGGATGTAGCTGACATCACCGCGAATGACCGAGCCAAACCAAACATTTGCATCCTCAGCGATCTCGACATCACCGATCACAAATACGTCGTCGGCGAGATAGACAGAGTCGTGGATCTTTGGCGTCGTACCTCTGAAATCTAAAATTGTAGGCATACTTTTACCTCGCAAATTTTCGCCTTAGCGTGCCGTAAAGCTTTTCGAGTTCGTGGACGCGCAACAGCTTGGCGACGATCAGAAACGACAGGCCGCCAATGCCGATCGGAATAAAGGCTTCGGCAAACCGCAGCCAAAATCCGTCATTGCCAAACCGGCCGAGCATAAAATGATATACAAAATAACAAACCGCCGACAGAACAGCCGACGCGATGGTGATCTTTGCAAACGAGGTGGCGATCGCCCGCCCGTTGAGCCGTTTGATCCGCCGCCGCATTATGATCGCGAGTGCAAAGAAATTGACCAAAGCGACTATCGAGGTGGCGAGGGCAACGCCGACGTGGCCGTAACCGTAAGGAGTCTCGGGCGTAACGCCGTAGTGCGAAAATAATTCACGCAGGTAATAGCCGCCGAGAAAATTAACGACGATCGATGCCAGGGCGATTATCATCGGCGTTTTGGCGTCATTTAGAGCGTAAAACGCTGGTGACAAGATCTTGATCGCAGCATAGCCCGTCAGGCCGATCGAATAACCGGCAAGAGCGATGGCCGTCATGCTCGTCGCGGTTGCGTCAAACTTGCCGCGTTCGTAGATGAGGCGAATTATCGGTTCGCCAAGCACGATCAGGCCGCAGGCGGATGGTAGCGTGAGCAGGAATACGAGGTTCATCGACGACGAGATCGTGTCACGCAGGTCCTTGGTCTTGCCTTCGCTTGCAAGCCGCGACATGACGGGGATCGCAGCGGTCCCGACGGCAACGCCAAACAGGCCGATGGGAAACTGCATCAGCCGAAAAGCAAAATTTAGCCAGCCCTGTGCACCGTCTATCTGTGAAACAAAATAGGTGTTTATCAGGACGTTTATCTGAACGGCGGACGTACCTAAAATGGCCGGTGTCATCAGGGCAATTACCTTTTTAACGCCTTCGTCGGCGAGACTGAGTATGGGCGTAAAGCGAAAGCCGACCTTGAAGAGCGACGGTATCTGCATGACTAATTGGGCTCCGCCGCCGATCAGCGTGCCGATCGACATACCGATGATCGCCCAGTGGGAAGGTCCGTCCGGTATCGCATTTTTGTCTGCTGATGTCAGCCACCCGCCGCCGCTCAACCAATACGCCAGACCTAAACCAAAAACGATCGAGACGACATTGAAAACGGTCGATGCTGACGCGGGAACCCCGAAGATCCCTTTGGTGTTGAGCACGCCCATCGCGACCGCCGCGAGTGCGACGAGCAGGATAAAAGGGAACATTATCTGCGTCAGAGTGGTCGCGAGTGCGATCTTTTCTGGTGAGAAGCCGTCGGCGACGAGTTCGACAAACTGCCGGGAAAATATCATGCCGACGATACAGATAACACTTAAGACAACCGCGAGCAGATTAAATATAAGGCTCGCGAGCCGCCAGGCCTCTTTTTCGCCTTTGGTGACCTGGACGTCGGTAAAAACCTTTACGAATGCCGCCGACAATGCTCCCTCCGCAAACAGATCGCGGAGCACATTAGGTATGCGAAACGCGACGACATACGCGTCCGTCAAAAATCCCGCACCAAAATACCGTGCAAAGATCATCTCGCGCACCAAGCCCAAGAGGCGTGAAAACATCACCGCGATCGATACGATACCGGCCGAGCGGGCAACGCTGGTTTGTTTTGTCGCGGCTGGTTTTTGGTCGATGGGAATGGCTACGTCGGCTGCGGGTTCGGCCAGCGTTTCCGGTAAGTCTGCGGTGGATCGGTTTTGTTCGTTTTCCGTCATCTGCGGTGCGGAGAAATGCTTAGATCAGCCGGAATTATCTCACGAGTGCAGAAAAGAAAAAAGGAAGCATTTGAAATGCTCCCTTTGAAAGTGGGTGATCTTGTTTGGCATTATTCGTTGCCATACCTGCTGGGTCCGGCAGGATAGCTGATCTTAGTACGTGCAAGCCGTGTCTCAAGCGGCAGAGCGTTGTAGGTCATCGGGGCTGCACCGCCAAACTGTCCCTGGACGAGCGATACAAAATTGTTTTGGAACGCACGAAACTTAGCGACACCGCCGCGTTGGTTAAAAATCACAAACAGATACCGTCCGTTACGTGTATTGATCTCACCCGCCAGAGCACTGACGCCGCCGTCGGTGTTAGGTAGCGTGCCGGTCTTTCCGACCACGCTGCCAACAGCAAAATCCGAGTCAAAGCGGTTCTCAAGCGTGCCTTTGTCGATACCGGCGACGGGCATAATGTCTGCAAACGTCATCTTGTAACGTGCCAGGTCGTCTCGTAAAACGTGAAGTAGACGCATCATCGCATTTGGCGTGACGCGGTTATAGCCAAGCCCGCTTGAGGTCTGGAGCGAAAATTCGTTTGGCGGTATCCCAGCATTTAATTGCACGATGCGTGCCACGGCAAAAGCACCACCGAGCATATCGCCGAGACGCTCGGAAAGAAAATTGTTCGAATAGCACATCGTGACCTTTACGATCTCGCGTAGCGGCGCCGATTCATGCGTGAAAAGGAGCTGCAAGCTGCTCGGTATGCCCTGAACATAAACTCCGCCCGTGAACGAAACACTAGGGTTCCCTATGACTTGGCCGGAACGTCCCGAATAGGCAAGAAAGTTGAGCCAGTTACGGGTTGCCGCGGCCGAACGTTTTGAGGCGTCCAGCGCCGCAAACAGCGCGTTTGCCGATGCGACCGATGAGCCCGAATAATACATTGCAAAATTATCGGTCACGATCAGATCGCCGGTCACCGTTCGGATGCCCATCTTATTCAGCTCATGTGCAATAGAAACGCCATGCTCGGCACCAAACATCGGGTCTTTGCCCGACACATACAAATTGCCGTTAAGCGTGCCCGTCGTGCGGTCGATCGCACCGTCGGTGTAGACGCTCGTCATAAATCGAAATTCGGGGCCAAATGTTTTGAGAACCGCATAGGATGTCGCAATTTTAACGTTTGACGCAGGGTTAAATAGCATTCCGGGATTGCTCTCGGCGACGACATTGCCGTTGAGCGACTCGACCAAAACTCCGGAGTAGCCCGGTATGGACACCTCGGCCAATGCCGGGAACAGCGTACGAATGCCGCTCGACGATGGGATCGGCATCGCACTACCCGTCTTTTGCACCAGCGGCGTCGATGTTGGCTGTGGCGAATAGGTATTTGTCTGGACCTTGATGTCTTGCAAAAGCGGCGGCGGCGAGCCTTGGCTAAAACTGACAACGGACATCGCGGCCGTAATGACAGCGACAAATAACCAACTAGCTGTTTTTGTTTTTGATCTGATCATCGGTCGGATTGCTTGGTGGATCTTGCGAATAAGCTTTCGGGGCGTGGAAAGCTTTGCCGTTACTAATATAACATGTTCGGCCGTCGAATTGCTCCTAATTTTTGCGTGTGGCCCGCAACAGCCAGCAAATACGGCACGTATCTATGATGAAAGCGCGGGCAAAACACGATGCCTGCGATTCGAATTGCTTATAGTAGCAATTCGAATTAGTTATACCATATTAGGCATAAAAATACCAAGGTATTTTTATCGGGGATGAGCGGTCTTGATGCGGACTATTGGTTTGTCTGTACCGTCTGGACCTCAAGACGTTTGCGTCTGCGGAACTGACGCCAAGTGGTGATACCTTCACGCGAGAGGCTCAGTATCGACCTGCGGTTATCGAATATCAGTTTGAGCCACGCCCTTTTGCCCATCTGAGGGAAATAGATGCCGCGGAAAAAGAGCCTTGCGACGAGATGGCTGACACGCGTGTCGATGGGGGCGTGGCGGATCGAGTTTATCGCTTCGAAATTACGCTCAGGGCTGTATGAGCGCGACCAAGCGGCAAATGTCTCATCTTTTGCATCTTCGATCGTCATCTTGAGCGGATTGTGTGCCATGACGAAAGGAGCAAAATCGAGCCAGTGTTTTGGACGGTCGAGTCGGCCGGCTTTTTCGAGACGGTCATATAATGGCGTCGCGGGAAACGGCGTCAACTGGCCGAATACCGGCAGCCCGGGTGCCCAAGTCTCGATCTCGTCAACCGTGCGGTTGGCGACACCGACCGTGTCATTGTCCATCCCGACGATAAACGAAGTGATGGCGTAGATATTTCTGCGGGCGAGCCCCTCGAGCACAGCTTGATAATTTGCGGGCTTGGAAAACGTTTTGTTGACATCGGCCATGTTTACCGGATCTATTGATTCCATACCGATAAATATCCACCGGGCACCTGCATCGGCAATGAGATCGACGAGTTCCTCGTCGGCAAGCAGATTGGCGCTGATTTGTGCCACCCACGGCAAAATCGCACCCGCGGCGATCATATCGCGGAGCAGCGATTTGAGCCGCTTTTTATTGATCGCGAGATTGTCGTCGATAAAGAAAACAGCGATCTGGCCTTTTTCTTTTTTGGCGCGAGCCTTTAAGCGGAGCAGTTCTTCGATCACACTTTCGTTCGACCGAAAACGGATCGAATCACCAAAAAATCCTGTGACGGTGCAAAATTCGCAGCCGTACGGGCATCCGCGTCCCGTCTCGATCGGCACAACGAAAAATTTGCCCCAGCCCTCGCCAAATTTTGACATTACAGGCTGAAAAATTTTCGGCACGAGGCTAAATTGGTCGAGATCGAGCGTTTCCCAGGGGATGTGCGGATAAGGCTGTAGATTTGGTTTTTTGTCGTTACCCTTAGGATCGACCTCGGGCATATAGACGTCTTTGAGCTCGCCGCGGGCGGCGTCGGCGACCATCAACGGCCACGTCTCATCGGCTTCGCCCAATGCAATTGCGTCAGCGTGTCTTGGGCCCCCATCGCGGCCAAGTGCTTCGTCGGGGCACTCGGTAACGTGCGGCCCGCCCATGACGACCTTAAACCCGGCTTCGCGTAAACTGTCTGCCACTAGATAAGCGCGGGCGACCATACGGGTCATTGCCCCGATTCCGATCAGGCCGATGTCGTTGTCTTTGCAAAACTGGACGAGTTCAGGGCGGGTCATTGCTTTCGCATTGCCATCTATCAAGATCACCTCGTGCTCGGGCGGCGTCAGGGCCTGGAGCAAAAACATCCAAAGGTGCGGCATAAAATTCCGCGTGATCCCGTTGTCCGGGTTGTAAAGCAATATCTTCATAGTCTTCCTTCTGGTTCTAAGCCCCTAGCTTACATAAATTAGAGTTGGAAACCGAATAGCAACTCTATGTCGATATTGTGCAGGCGAACCCCTTAAGCCCGGCCATTTTTAGCACAAATCTCGTCAAAAACACTTAGTTCCAGAAAATAGGACAGCGTGGGAAATTTTAAGTGATACCTTGTGAAGGTTCAAGAAGTGAATTTACAAACTGAAAACTAAAACGCGATTTCTTGTGTGTTGATAATAACACGATATGTGCGTTACCGCACAGATATTTTCACTACTATTACACGCAGTCTTTATAATCACACTTTTCCGACTGAATAACTATCTTAGAATTATCTTTCTGATAATCGAAAAGAAAACGCTTTCGGGTAAAAGGCGGCGCAATTTTAATATTCCTTTAGTGTTGACGCCGTACCTGAGCTTCGTTGAGCCGTCGTTCACTGAGTCATATATTGTCTGTGCGACCACAGTGCCGTCCGGAGCCTCTTCGCCAGCCTTTTGCATGTTTTGCATTGCGCGCGATGTATATGCGTCGTACGCGGTCAAACCCTCTTTGCTCGTGATGTCCTGCGAACGGGCGTAAAAATCAGTCTTTATCGGTCCGGGCTCAATGATCTTGACATGAATGTTGAATGGTGTGAGTTCGTATTGAAGCGATTCGGAGAAACCTTCGACGGCCCATTTCGTGGCGTGATATAGACTATAAAACGGAAACGCCATCCTACCCCCGACCGAAGCAACATTGACTATGTGGCCGCTTTTTTGCTGACGAAAAATGGGTATGATCTCGCGGCAGACATTCATAAGACCAAAAACGTTGGTTTCGAACTGCTTTTCGATCTGTTCTTGTGACGCCGCTTCGAAAGGGCCGATCAGGCCATAGCCTGCGTTATTTACAACCGCGTCGATGCGGCCAAATTTTTCGAGAGTGGTTGCGATCGCCGATCTGATCGAATCGACGTCCGTTACGTCCAGCCGAAAACATTCGACATCGACGATACGCTGCAACTCCTCTGCCTTTTCGGGGGCGCGCATGGTTGCGGCGACTTTCCAATTTTTTGTTTGAAACAGCTTTGCAGTATGCAAGCCGATGCCGCTTGACGCACCGGTGATAAGGACGACTTTGTTCATGCGGGTAATTTACCACAGCAATGATAAAATCCGAATATGAAGTTTCTTCATATCGCAGATGTGCATCTCGGGTGTACGCGGTATCAATTGCCGGAGAGTCCGCGTGATTTTTTTGAGGCCTGGATCGATGTGCTGCAGCGTTACGGCATCGACGAAAAGGTCGATTTTGTCATCATGTGCGGCGATTTTTTTCACAAACGCTCGGTCCCGCCCGAGACGATGAACTACGCCGTCCAAGGCCTGACGATGATGCGTGAGGCAGGAATTCCGGTCGTCTCGATCGAGGGCAATCACGATCAAAAGCACACTGATAACGAATTTAGCTGGCTGCGTTCGCTGTCGAGTTGGGGCCTGGTCAAGCTGCTTGAGCCCGTCACGGTCGACGGCAAAATGATCTGCGAACCGTGGGACGAGACGTCTAAGAAAGGTAGCTATATCGACATCGGACGGGCGCGAATATTTGGCTCGGACTGGTACGGAGCATCCGGCAACTGGGCGATACCGATGCTCACCGAGGCGATCAAAGAGACTCGTCGCGACGGGGCATTTCACATCCTGATGCTCCACACCGACGTCGAGGGTCACCAGATGCATCCGATCCCGGCTCTGTCGCTGGCTGCGTTAAAAGAGCTAAAATCTGCGGTCGAATACGTCGGGCTCGGCCACACGCATAAGCATTACGAGATCGACAATTGGGCATTCAACCCCGGCTCGATCGAGATAACAAATATCAGTGAGTTTCGCGAAACTCGCGGGGCATTTGTCGTCGAAGTCGATGACGATAATGTCGTTAACGCACGACACGTTGAGGACTATCACCACCGTCCGTTCCAGCAATTAGCGTTTCAGGTGAGCGGATATTCCGATGCCAAAGACATCACCATCGACTTGTTAGATCAGGTCAAGCGTGAGGCCCGCGTTGCCGAGGACGGCAAGCCGCAGCCGATCATTGAGATCGCCCTGCGGGGGCAGCTTGGGTTTCCCAATTCGCTGATCGAGATGCAGAAGATCCGCGACGAGGTCAGAGCGATGACCGGTGCCCTGCATGTGCGGATAAAAAATCACACCGTCCCGGCGGAGTATTTAGACACGCTCGACGAGCCGGACGACACAGGCCGCGAAAAGCTCGAACGCCGTGTGATCGATGACCTTGTCTTTCGCGATAACCGTTTTAAGACGCGGATCGAAGACATTTCCGATGCCGTAATCGGTGCCAAACGTATGGCGCTCGGCGACGAACCGGCGGAAAAGATTGCTGATTTTATTGCTTTGAAACTGGCCGCCCGCTAACGCAGAAGTTATGTCCGAAATACTAGAAAAATTTAGCGGCATTAAACATTTGCCGATCTTTCCGCTGCCTCTTGTCATGGTGCCCGGCGAGCTCGTGCCGCTGCATATTTTTGAAGAGCGGTATCGCAAGATGCTGCGTGACGTTGAGGCCGGAGATGGTTTTTTTGGACTCAGTTTTTTTGAACCTTCCGATGATCTGTTAGAAGCCCCGGCAGCCGGTTCGGTCGGATGCGTCGCTGAGCTCCGCGAATCCGAACTAATGCCCGACGGACGCTCAAACATACTTACGCTTGGAATAGTCCGCTATCGTCTGATCGATCTTATCGATGCTGGCGAACCTTATCTGGTTGGTGACCTTGAGTTTTTTGAGGACGAAACAGAAAGTGAATCTGAGCTTGAGATGATCGCGGACGAGGTTTTTGCGTTGTTCGAACGAATGGCAAAAGCGGCGTTCAAAATGAGCGGCGGCCGCGGCGACGCTCCGGAGATCTTGCGTACAAACCCCGAAGCTCTATCTTTTCTGATCACTGCCGCTCTCAATTTCGATAACGAAAAGAAATACGATCTGCTGAAAATGCCCTCGACCATCGAAAGGCTTGCCGTACTAAAAACCGTCCTAACTCGAGCCGTCACACCGATGGAAGAAAGTGCGGAAATCCACATCGTTTCTCATACGAACGGACACTCTAAGAAGAAACTTGATCTTTAGTTGGTTAGAGAATTCCTGAAAAAATCGATCAGCCGCTGGTCGTACGCTTCGGATTGCTCCATTGAAGCGTTCGTGATGCTATATCCTGACGGGCTGAGGTCGAGTTTGTTCTCGAATTTGTTGCTGACCGGAAAGCATTTCGCGAGCTTTGAGGTCGAGTCTTGAAAATCCTGTGCATCGACGCCGGCGAGTAGCATGATGTTTCGATTCTCAATACTGCGGGCTGTGTCACAGGCAGGTTCGCGTTTGTAGCAACCGTCAAAAAAGTAAAAACGCGTGCCGAGTTTTGCGAGCTTGGCGGTCGCAAAACTGGCGAACGGATACCGTTTATCAACCGCCGCCGTCAAGAGCCCATCCGAATCCTGCGGGACGGAATCGAGTGCGATGGCTTTGATCGTCTGATCTTTTGAAGCGAGCGATATCGCCACCAATGCTCCCATTTCAACTCCGAAAATTCCGATATTTTTACCCACAAGTCCGATCTGATTTTGATTCTTAAGATTTTTTAGATACTCGACAGCCGACGCTGCATCCTCTGCCTCGCAGCCGCCAAACGAAGCATTTTGCACCGTCGGGTTTTCACCGTGGGCTCTTAGGTCAGGCATTAAAACGGTGAAATTAGTTGATTCGTTGAGTTTCACGCCGAGGTTGAGTACGTGCGAGCGGTCGGCTCCGTATTTGTGATACAGGATCACCGCCGGGGCATTATCGCTGCCGCGCAGCAGCCATCCGCGTGACGAACTGCCGTCCTTGTTCGACCAAGATTCTTCGGTCACCTGAGCGGCGCGGCTGCTAAGCTGGCCGTATTTGTCGGGCGTGACCAAGTAGCGCGTTTTTAGCGGGCGGGCGGTCGAATAGACCAGAAATATTGCACTGCCGGCGATGGCAACAACGATCAGCAACAGGGCCGGCAGCAGCAAACGGGCGATACTCTTAAAAAGTCGGGTGGAATTAGCCATAGCGGTCGATTTATCGGCAGAAATTTGCCGTTTCGGGCATCAAAAGATGGGATAAGAAAGCCGAAAAGTAAAGGCTTTCGGATAGACACCATAAATGTTACCATAAACGCCGTTATTAAAGGAAGATGTTTTTAAAGATGTTCAACACAAAATTCCTCGCCGTTTTCTTCGCTATTTTGACCGTTTCGGCCAGTATTTTCGGACAGTTACCACCGTCTGACAAAGGCCCCGCTCAGCCGCAGATCTTCCCGCTGGCTGAGCTAAAAGAAGGAATGAGGGGAACCGCGACGACCGTTTTTCGCGGTACCAAACCTGAGGAATTTAACGTTGAGATACTCGGTGTCATCCCAAACTGGATCGGCCCAAAACAGGACATGATCGTGGGCAAACTGAGCGGCGGACAGGCCGACAGGACGTTCGTTTTTGCCGGTATGTCGGGTTCGCCGGTGTTTATCAACGGACGCCTCGTCGGTGCGATCTCATATAGTTTTCCGTTTGCAAAAGAGCCGATCTGCGGCATCACGCCGATCGAGCAGATGATATCGCAGGTGGTTTCGCCGACAACCGCTAAGACCTTTTCGCGTGAGCCGAGGACGTATTCTTACGCCGAGCTGTTATCGAACAACTGGCGGCCGAGCCTTACGGGCAATGCGTCGCAGTCTTCGCGGGCATCGGGGTTTGCACCGGATTCTCGTTTGATGGCGGTTGCGGGACAGACGTTTCAGCCCATCGCCACGCCGCTCGCGATCTCGGGGTTGTCGCAGCGAACGATCGATATGTTTGCCGCGGATTTTGCCGCTGTCGGCATAATGCCCGTCGCTGCGTCGGGCGGCGGTTCGGCGATCACGCCGATGAAAAAAATTGGGCCGACGACGCTGCTTGGCGGTGATTCAGTTGTTGTCCATCTTGCCCGCGGCGATATTGAGATCGCTGCCGCCGGGACGGTGACGATGCGTGATGGCGACAAGATCTATGGATTTGGCCACCCGTTTTTTAGCCTCGGATCGACCAGTCTGCCGATGTCCGAATCGCACGTCGTAACGGTCGTGCCAAACGCTAACAATTCTTTCAAACTCGCGGTGCCCGACGCCCTTGTTGGCTCAATGACGCAGGACCGTGCGACCGGCATTTACGGCAAACTCGGCGACGCTCCAAAAATGATCCCGGTCAAGGTCCGACTAAAAACGAGCCGAGGCCAGATCGAGGAGACAAACTTTGAATCCGGGATCGACGACACCTTGACCGCGTTGATCGTCAGTGCGGGTGTGGGCAATGTGCTCGCGGCGCAGGAGCGTGGACTTGGTGAAACCACCATCGAGCTAACGGGTGAGATCAAGATCAAAGGTGAGGACTCAATACGAATTCAACGGCGGTTTGCCGGTCAGCAGGCTGTCGCTCTCGCGTCATCCGCAGCGGCGATTCCGCTCGCGGCTTTGCTGCGGGGCAGTTTTGAGGGGCTTGAGGTTTCGTCTATCAACCTCGAAATGAACTCGACCGACGGTAGCAAAACTGCGACGGTTGAGCGCATCTCGCTCGACCGCAATCAGGTCCGTGCTGGTGAAACCGTCGAGGTGACGGTCGCGTCACGCTCAGATAGCGGACGGCTGTTTGTGCAGAAAGTGCCTCTTACGATCCCAAAAGACGCCGCTCCCGGTGCGATGACCATCGCCATCGGCGACGGTGGTGCCGTCCAGCAAAATTCGGCGATCACACAATTTACACCGCGAACCGCCGCCGAGTTGATCGCGACGATCAATCGTCTAAAACGCCCCGACCGTCTCTATGCCGTTCTGACCCGTACGACTGTCGGCACGATAATCGGCTCGTCGGAGATGCCAAATCTGCCGCCGTCGATGCTGGCGACGATGAATAACGACCGCAGTGCCGGAGGTTCAAAAGCCACGGTGCAAACGATCGTTTCCGAGATGGAATTGCCGGCATTTGAATTTGTTGTGTCGGGCCAGCAGACCCTGAGTATCGAGGTCGTGAGGTGATAACTTCGCATTGATTTTTGCCACGCAATTTGGCAAACTAAAATGTGAATAACCTAAATAAAACGCTGCACGCGGCCCGTTTTGCAGCTGAAAAACACACCGGGCATTTTCGCAAAGGTTCCAGACGCGAACCTTACATCAACCACCCGATCGAAGTAGCCAATCTGATAGCCAACATCGGCCTCGTCGATGACGAAGACATCTTGTCGGCGGCGTTGCTGCACGACACAGTCGAAGATTGCGGCGTCACCGGCGACGAGATCAATGAGAAATTTGGCGAGATCGTAGCGGGTTATGTGCTCGAGGTAACGGACGACAAATCTCTGCCAAAGCACCAACGCAAACAACTCCAGATCGAACATGCTCCGCACCTTTCGTACGGCGCCAAAGTGATAAAGCTGGCCGACAAGATCAGCAATGTCCGCGACGTTATCGCCAGCCCGGCTGAGGATTGGGACAAGCAGCGACGCGTCGAATACGTCCAATGGGCGGTGAACGTCGTAAGCGGCCTACGCGGCGCAAATGACCAACTCGACGGGCTGTTTGACGAGGTCGTAACGATGGCAAACGATAAGCTGGCTGAATTGGATTAACTAGACTGGGCGTCGCCCTCGACCCATTCTTCGCCGTCGGCGTAAACCTCTTTTTTCCAGATCGGGACGGTGCGTTTTAGTTCCTTGATGAGCCACTCGCAAGCGGCGAATGCCGCTTTTCTGTGAGGTGCCGCAACCGAGATCACGACGCTGGTTTCGCCAATTTTAAGCTTTCCTGTCCGGTGAACGATACCGACGTTCGATATCTCAAATTCCGCTTTCGCCGCTGCGATCAGCTTCTGCAATTCTTTGAGCGCCATCGGCTCATAAGCTTCGTATTCGAGATAAAGCGTTTCACGGCCTTTTGTAAACTGCCGGACGTAACCATCGAGCGTCACCGTCGCCCCGCACTCCGGCGGAACAACGCGGCGGGCGACGTCGCTAATATTTATCGGGTCACTTGTTAGTTCGTAGAAATCCATTCGATTTTTAGCCGCCTGATACGGCGGTGAATATTGCCAACTCATCGCCTTCGCTTAGGAGTTCGTTTCCGGTCGCGTATTGCTGGTTTAACGAAACATGAAGTTTGTGCGAGGCAAGCTGGGGATGTTCGGCAAAGAGTTTTTCGAAAACCGCACTCGCGACTGTCTCAGGAGGCATTTCAATATCGATGCGGCGTTCGCCGGCAATGTCGGCCGTGGCTCCGAAAAATAGTACGTGAATATTCATAGACTTGCCCTTACTAACGTGCGAGCTATTGACACGTCGAGCATCCGAAACTATTTTATTGCACCCTCGATCGGGCTTGATGCTGAGGCATAAAGGCGTTTTGGCATACGGCCTGAAAGGTACGCGAGGCGGCCGGCTTGGACGGCGTAGTTCATGGCGGTTGCCATACGCGCGGCGTCGCTAGCCTCGGCGATCGCGGTGTTCATTAGGATAGCATCGGCTCCGAGCTCCATTGCTATCGCGGCATCAGATGGCACTCCGACACCGGCATCGACGATGATCGTCGCATCTGGTAACTGTTCACGCATTATGCGAAGGTTTGAGGGATTTTGCACACCCATTCCTGAACCGATTGGAGCGGCGAGCGGCATTACTGCCGGGCAGCCCGCGTCGAGCAATTTCTTTGCCATTATCAGGTCATCGGTAAAATACGGCAGCACGATAAAACCCTCTTTTACCAGCACCCTTGCTGCTTCGAGCGTCTGTTCATTATCGGGTAGCAGTGTTATTGGATCGCCAATGACCTCAAGCTTGATCCATTCAGTTTCGAGAGCTTCGCGGGCTAGCCGGGCTGTGCGGACTGCATGCTCGGCGTCGTAGCATCCGGCCGTGTTTGGCAGGATCTTCATCTTTGGGTCGAGATGATCGAGGAAAGATTCAGCCGAGCCGTCGAGCGGCACGCGATTGACCGCGACGGTCACCATCTCGGCACCCGACGCGATATGCGCAGCTTTCATTTCATCGTAAGAGCGGTATTTGCCCGTTCCGATGATCAGGCGTGAAGAAAATGTTGTATTTGCGAGCGTAAAATTATCTGACATCTATAGAGCTAATTTTTACGCAAAGCCGCGAAGAACGCAAAGCTAGCCGCCGCCGACGAAGTGGACGACCTCGATACGGTCACCGTTGCTAACAGTTGTTTGAGGCCAATCGGAGCGGCGGACAACATTGCCGTTCATCTCGACCGCGAGCCGTTTGGCAGGTAGTGCGAGTTGGCCGACTAGTGTTTCGAGATCGATTTCGTCCGCGATCGGGAGTTGTTCGCCGTTTAGCGTGATAAGAATTTCAGGCACAACTAAATAGTGTTCTCTTGATCTGAGAATTTCAAATTTGAGATCTGAAATTTGAAATTAACCAGGTGTGACGACGCGGCGGAGCTCGATCTCTTCGCCGGCGGCGATGGCTCTGATAAGTAGTGCGGCGCGTCCGGCTTCAAAATGCGGCAGCTGCATGTGGATCTTGGCGAGGCCGTTGGCGTCGGATTTGGCGTGAAATATTACGGGGCGAAAACTCGACCCGAGGACCTTGAGCATGATCTCGGCTCCGGCGACGACCTTACGTTCGGTGCCGCGGCAGACCATGATGTTGACTGTGCGGCGATCGCCGCCTTTGAATTTTGACTCGCCTAGTAGCTCGATGCTGAGCTTGGTGTTCGTCGGGCGTTCCTGCCCGGAAAGCTCGCTGACGACCTCGACGGCACCTGCATCGAGGACGATCTCTTCTTCGATTATCGCGACGGCCTCGATCACCGGCTCGAGCGAATAGGGTTTTGAGGCAGCAATACGCGCGGTCTCGACATTGAGAGCGGTGACCTCTGTAATCGCAGCCGTTACCGGTTTCGCTACCGGGATGGACGCGGGTGCGACGGCAATGTTGGGTTCGGAAACGGCAACCTTAGCGTTTTTGGTCCGCTCTTTGCCCGTCATTTCTTTCAGCTCGTCGATGCGTCCCGCGCGGACAGCGGCGCATATTAGCTGATGCTGGCGGTTGACTCGTTCTGCAAGCTTTTTTTCGTCAAACGCACCGTTTGCCAGATCGTCGTAGGTGACGCGCTTGCTGGCGAGTATCGTCCCTTTGTCATAGACAAGCGACAATATCAGCCTCGTTTTCAAACCTTTGTCCTCGGTTTGAACGTGGTAGACCGTATTGCCGACCTTGATGTCTGTATTAAAACCTGAGATCACGATGTCTATTTTCGACCTAAAGATGCGGGAAAACGGCGTGTTTACGACACTTTCCGCCATTATGAAGTTAGCATACGCGGAAAGTTTGGGTCAACGAATAAATAGTTTCGCGATAAGCTGACTGCCTTGACACTAATTGGCGCTTAACTTACGATTTAGTTTGTGCCAATATCCACAAGGTTTTGACGGTAAGGGTAGAGATTTTACGCATCTTTTTCGCACTGTAATATAAACAGGGTGACAAGAAAGACATGTCTGAATACAACGTATTTGATTATGTACCCATCGGGATCATGTTTTTGGTCGCTGCGGGTTTTGGCGTCAGCCAACTGCTGATAACGCAGCTGATCGGCCCGCGTAAACGAACGGCGACAAAGCTGATGCCGTATGAATGCGGCAAAGACCCGGTTGGCGGTGCTCGCGACCGTTTTTCGGTCAAGTTTTACACGGTTGCCGTTATCTTTTTGCTGTTCGATATCGAAGTTTTGTTCATCATCCCGTTCGCTGTTTCATTTAAAAGTTTGATCGCCGCCGGGCCTGCCGTTTTCGGGACGGTCGCGTTTATCGAGATCATGGTCTTTATCTCGACGCTGATCGTCGGATACATCTACGTTTGGAAAAAAGGCACGTTTGATTGGGGATTACAGGCACGTGCCGAAGCCCGCGAAGAAGCCAAGATCATGGCAAAACAGCGACGCGAACTGGATGCACAGGCGAAATTGGCAGCCTAGAGAGTTGATTGAGTTCTTTGAGTTTGCAGAGTTCGTTGAGATCAGAACAGTTTATTCTCAATAAACTCAACGAACTCAAAAACTCAACAAACTAATGAATTATGGGTTTAGAAAATCAATTATTTGAATCGCTGCCGGACGTCGTCACTGTCAAACTTGACGCCGTCATCAACTGGGCGCGTAAATCTAGCATCTGGCCGGCGACGTTCGGCCTCGCTTGCTGTGCCATTGAGATGATGAATACCGTCTCGGCACGCAACGATATGTCGAGGTTTGGTGCAGAAACTTTCCGGGCCAGCCCACGACAAGCCGATGTGATGATCGTGTCGGGCCGCGTTTCGCGAAAGATGGCTCCTGTTTTGCGACGCATTTACGATCAGATGCCGGAACCCAAATGGGTGATCTCGATGGGTGCTTGTGCGACATCGGGCGGTGTGTTTGATAATTACGCTATCGTGCAGGGCGTCGATAAGGTTGTGCCGGTCGATATTTATGTGCCGGGATGCCCACCGCGACCCGAAATGCTCGTTCACGCGATCATGATGCTGCAGGACAAGATCATGAAAGAATCGGTCAAGGACCGCCGCGATACATATGAGCCCGAGTCTCGTGAATCGATCGTCCCGGGAACGTTGCCGGTAACCGAGGGCACGGCGCTCGAAAAAGAAATGGAGACGGATGTTGCGGCGGGCGAAACATCGAAGCCGTATTCGGTGCCGTCCAAGCACGAACGTCGACGTTCGTTCTAAAAGATATCTTTATGACTGAGAAACTCCACGCATTTGTGGATAAGCTGAAAAGTGAGAATGAGGGCTGGGTAACAAGTGTTGCCGACGCCTTTGGCGAAGTGACGGTCACGGTTCCGCGTGAATCGATAGTCGATGTGTGCCGTTTTTTGCGTGACAAGCACGGTTTTGATCTGCTCGCTGATCTTTGTGGTGCTGATCGTGGACCTGAGGAAGATCCGCGTTTTGAGGTCAACTACCACCTGTTTTCAACGACGCATTACAGCCGCTTGAGGTTAAAAGTGCTTTTGAGCGAGGACGCGGCTAATGTTACGACCGTCACTCAAATTTGGAAAACGGCTGATTGGCACGAACGCGAAACGTATGATCTCGTCGGGATCACATTCGATGGCCATCCCGATCTGCGGCGTATCTTGCTGCCGAGCGATTTTGACGGCCACGCGTTGAGAAAAGACTATCCGCTGCGAGGCTATGAGCCTTACAGCTTAAATTAGTAATGGCAACTGCAGTAGAAAATTTTGCCGGACAGCCTGAGGTGCTCGACGGGGCTCTTGAGTCGCAGATGACCCTGTCGATGGGGCCGCAGCATCCCTCGACGCATGGTGTTTTGCGTCTCGATCTGCGTCTCGACGGCGAGCTGGTAATCAAAGCGATCCCCGACATCGGCTATCTCCACACAGGAATGGAGAAGCTGTTTGAGTACAAGAAATATCAACAGGGCATCGTCATCACCGACCGGATGGATTATCTCAATCCGTTGGGCAACAACCTCGCATATGTGATGGCGGCTGAGAAACTGCTGGGCCTCGAAATTCCTGAGAGGGCACAGGTGATTCGTGTGTTGATGTGCGAACTGCAGCGTATCGCGTCGCACATGGTCTGGTTTGGCACGTCGTGTCTCGACATGGGCGCGATGACGCCGTTTTGGTTCACTTTTAAGGAACGCGAAAAGATCCTCAACCTTATCGAAGCCGCGTCCGGCGGGCGTATGACCCCGAGCTATTTCCGCATCGGCGGCCTGATGATGGATCTGCCGGCCGGGTTTGATAATCGCGTTAGACAGTTTCTCGATGATTTCCCCGACGCTCTAAATACTTTTGACACGTTGATCACCGGCAACACGATCTGGCACAGCCGGACGAAAGGCGTTGGTATTATTTCGAAGGAAGATGCGATAGATTGGGGACTAACCGGCCCAAGTTTAAGAGGCAGCGGTGTCGATCTTGATCTGCGTAAAGCCACTCCGTACAGCGGATATGAGACTTACGATTTTGAGGTTCCGGTTGAGACGGACGGTGATGTGTGGTCGCGGTTCAAGGTTCGAATGCATGAACTGACCGAGAGCTACAAGATCGTCCGTCAGGCGCTCGAACGTCTCAAACCGGGCCCGATCAAAGCCGACGCGCCAAAGATCGTGTTGCCTGATCGCGACGATATGCGTAAGCATATGGATTCGCTGATCCACCATTTTCTGATCGTCGCCGAGGGCTTTAACGTACCCGAAGGCGAGGTCTATCACGCCATCGAAGCGTCGAAAGGCGAGCTTGGCGTCTATATGAAATCAAACGGCGGCCCAAAACCCGAACGCGTCCATTTTCGTGGCCCTTCGTTCATAAATCTTTCGGCTTTGCCGGTCATGGCCGAGGGCGAAATGATCGCCGATGTTGTAGCAATTATCGGTAGCCTTGATATTGTGTTGGGGGAGATCGACAGGTAATGGCAGGAACGACAGCAACAAGTTATACCGACAAAGTCCTAGTCTCCGGCGAGGTGGCGGAGTTTTCGCCAGCCGTGATCGACGAAATGAAGGCCCACGTCGCTAAATATCCGGCTGACCGCAGCCGCTCGGCTCTGATACCGTTGCTTTTTGTCGTGCAACGTGAACGCGGCGGGTGGCTTGATAATCCCGGGATCAATTTTTTGGCGCAGTTTTTGAATTTAGAGGTGACGGACGTTTGGGAAACGGCGACATTTTATTCGATGTTCAATCTGCGTCCGGTTGGCCGCCATCATATTCAGATCTGCAAAACGCTGTCGTGCAAGATCATGGGCGAGCCTGAGATCACCGATCATATTTGTACCAAGCTTGGCATTCATCCGGGCGAGACGACCGAGGACGGCAAATACACGGTTACGATGGTCGAGTGTCTGGGCAGTTGCGGCACAGCACCGATGATGCAGATCGGGTTTGATTATCACGAAGATCTGACGGTTGAAAAGGTCGATAAAATATTGGCGGATTGTAAATAGATGGAGATCAAAGCACTAGGCTGCGAGCCGCTTTCACTGCGACGAGTGTTCATTAAAGATGGGCACACGCTCGATGTGTATAAAAAAGACGGCGGTTACAAGTCGCTCGAAAAAGCGCTTGGTATGACGCAGGACGCGATCATTCAAGAGGTGAAAGACTCTGCGCTACGCGGACGCGGCGGTGCGGGCTTTCCGACCGGGATGAAATGGTCGTTCGTTCCCCGCGATTCGCCAAAGCAAAAGTATATCGTCTGCAACGCTGACGAGTCTGAGCCCGGTTCGTTTAAGGATCGATACTTAATGGAGTACGACCCGCACGCCCTGATCGAGGGCATGATCATTGCGGGCTACACGCTTGGGTCGAATACGGGATATGTTTACGGTCGCGGCGAATATCGTTACCTGCTCGACATCATGGATGTCGCGATCAATGAAGCACGGGCAGCAGGATTGCTTGGCAAGAACATCCTCGGTTCGGGTCTCGATTTTGATCTGCATACGCACACCGGTGCGGGAGCGTACATTTGCGGTGAAGAAACTGCGTTGCTGTCGAGCCTCGAGGGCTATCGCGGCCATCCGCGAATGAAGCCGCCGTTTCCTGCGATCGAGGGTTTGTATGCATCCCCGACGATCGTTAATAACGTCGAGACATTGACCAGCATCCCGCAGATCATCAATATGGGCGGCATCGCCTGGCGTGACCTCGGCACCGAAAAATCGGGCGGCACAAAGCTCTGGTCTATCAGCGGCCACGTCAAGAAACCGGGCGTTTATGAGCTGCCGATGGGCTACGCCGACATGGAAAAGTTTATCCATGAGGACTGCGGCGGTATGCTTCGCGACGGCAAGAAATTGAAAGCCGTGATTCCGGGCGGTTCATCGGTTTACATCATGAACGCGGGCCAGATACTCGGGCAAAACGTCACGCTTGATTACGAGGGGCTCGTCGCGGCCGGCTCTATGCTCGGCACGGGCGGGATGATGGTGATGGATGAGACGGTCGATATCATGGAAACGACCAAGAATCTGACCGAGTTTTACAAACACGAATCATGCGGCTGGTGTACGCCGTGTCGCGAGGGAACCGACTGGCTAGTTAAGATATTTAACCGCATCTCGATCGGCGAGGGCCGTCCCGAGGACGCACAGTTGATGCTCGATATTTGCGACAACATTGAGGGCAAATCGTTTTGTCCGCTTGGCGATGCTGCCGCGTGGCCAATACAGTCGGCGATCAAGCAGTTTCCGGGCGATTTTAAGAAATGGCTCGTTGATAATACTTCGGCAAACGGCGTTAGTCCGAACGTGTAATGACAAAGCGAGCGACGAGAAATGCGCTTTTGACGAGTTTGCGGATAGTCATTTGCCTGTTCGTGCTGAGCGTCTCGCTGTTTGCACAGGATAGAAATCCGATCATCCTGATTCCGGGGCTGACGGGGTCGGAGCTAAAGCATAAGGTCACGGGCGAGCGGATTTGGTTTAAGGCGTTTAAGTCAAAGTCGGAGGATCTGCGATTGCCGATCTCCACCAGCATCGATAAGATGCACGACGATCTGATACCGGGCGACATTATTCGCGAGGTCAAGATCGGAATACTTCCGGCGACGGATGTTTACGGCGGCTTTATTCGGGCGATGGAGATGCGGGCCGGATATCACGAAGAGAGTTGGACTAATCCGTCGGATGATGGCGACCGTGACGCGATATACGTTTTTGCGTATGACTGGCGGCTTGATAATGTCGAGAATGCACAGCGTTTAGTGCGAGATGTCGAGGCTCTAAAGCGAAAGCTGAAAACGCCCGATCTCAAGTTCGACATTGTGGCCCATTCGATGGGCGGCATAATTTCGCGGTATGCGGCGATGTATGGCGACGCCGATTTGCCGACCGGTAATCGCAAGGTGGTGCCGACTTGGGCAGGAGCAAAGCTATTTGACAAGGTGATCTTGCTTGGAACGCCGAACGAGGGAGCGATGAGTTCGCTCGGTTCGATCCTCAATGGCTATACTGTTGGGGGCTTACGTATCGATCTGCCGTTCATACAGGATTCGTCAAAATTTACGGTTTTCACGATCCCATCGGCGTATCAACTGTTACCGGCACCGGGCACATTTAGAGCGTTTGACGATAAGCTAAAGCCGTTGGCGATCAACCTGTACGACCCAAAAATGTGGTCAAAATACGGATGGAACGCGATCGATGACGATGATTTCAATGACCAGTTCGATCTGGCCGAGCAAAAGATCGCGACGGCGTATTTCACCGCCGCACTAGATAGGGCAAAACGCCTGCACGAGGCTTTAGCGGCTTCAAATGGTAAGGCTGAGGGCGTTGCGATCTATTTAGTCGGGTCTGATTGCAAGACCGCTTTGGACGGCGTGGTCATATATCGGGACGGCAATAATTGGAAAACGCTCGTCCGGCCAAAAGGTTTTACGCGGTCCGACGGCAGCAGGGTGACCGATGACGAATTGAAAAAAGTGATGCAATCGGCGGGTGACGGAGTCGTCACGCAACGGTCGCTTGAGGTCGCATCGATCTTAAAGAATCAGCCGGTCAAATTAGTTTGCGAGGACCACAACAAGCTTGCGGCCAATGCGCGGATACAGGATTACGTTATCCGGGTGCTCGAGGGTAAAGGATCGACGATCGGAAATTGATCGTCACCAAAGTTAAGAAAGTATTTAGAGGTATAAAATAACAATATGGGAAAAGGTGATAAACGAACACGACGCGGCAAAATATTTGCAGGCAGCTTTGGTAAAACGAGGTCAAAGTATAAGAAACCGGCATTTGTCGCAAGTGCCGTCGATCGGGCTCCGAGCGCGGAAAAACCAGTGAAAAAGCGGGCACCAAAACGCGTTCCGGCGGCTGAAAAGGCAGCAGAATGAAATTTGCAGAATCATTAGAAAACGGGCCGCACGCAAGCCTCGCAAAGTTTGCTGGCGAATGGACGGGAACCACAAAAACGTGGTTTGAGCCGGACGTGGTCGCCGACGAATCGCCTATGACAGGCACGATCAAGGTCATACTTGGCGGCAGGTTTTTGATGCACGAGTATTCGGGCAGTTTGCAGGGTAAGGCGTTTGACGGCGTTGCGATATTTGGCTTTGATATCGCGACAAATAAATTTCAGATGGCGTGGGTCGATAGTTTTCACATGTCCACGGGAATTATGTTTTCCGAGGGCGACGGGGCGGACAAGTTTTCGGCATTCGGAACATATTTCACCGGCCCCGACACCCCGCGATGGGGCTGGCGGACGGAACTCGAACAGGTAGACGATGACAACATCGTGATCACGGCCTATAACGTCGAGCCCGATAGCGACGACCAAATAGCGACCGAGACGCGATATACGCGTTGCTAATGAAGTTTTTGATATCGGCAATGTTGGTCGTTACGGCCATTATCCATCTGATGCCGCTTTCTGGCTTGCTTGGCGGCGAAAGATTGACGGCACTTTACGGCTTGAGTTTTGAGGAGCCGAATATATCTATATTGATGCGGCATCGGGCGGTGTTATTTGGAATATTAGGCGGGGTTTTTCTGGTTGCCGCTTTTCGTCCGTCGCTGCAAGCTATGGCGTTTATCGCTGGTTTGATAAGTGTTGTGTCGTTCTTGTGTTTAGCGTGGTCAAGCGGCAACTACAATGCACAGCTCGGACGTGTTTTTACGATAGATCTCGTCGCGTTAGTTTGTCTCGTAATTGGTAGTGCGGCTTACATTTATACTGAGTATAGGCAAACATTGTAAGGGTTTTTAGTTAATGTCAGAACAGATAAAAGTAACCATAAACGAACAGGAAATTGCGGTGGACAAAGGTTCGCGGCTTATCGATGTTTGCCGTGAGAACGGCCACGGGATCCCGTCGTTTTGCTATTACCATGATCTCGAGGTTCAGGCGTCATGCCGTATGTGTCTGGTCCGAATCGACAAGATGCCAAAGCTGCAAACGTCTTGTACGATCATTTGCACCGACGGCATGGTCGTCACCACGCAGAGTGAAGAGGTAGAAAAGGCTCAGCGTGCGATGGGCGAATTTTTGCTGACAAATCACCCTCTCGATTGCCCTGTTTGCGACCGCGGCGGCGAATGTGAGCTGCAAGAGGTGATATTTGACTGGGGCGATGTTGAGGAGCGTTTTACAGAGAAAAAGAACGCCGAACCCGAAAAATATCTGTCTCCGATCGTCGCCAACGACCCGCAGCGGTGCATTTTGTGCAAACGCTGCACACGAGTCTGCGACGAATGGATGGGCGAGGATGCCATCGAGGCGGGCAATCGCGGTGTTAATACGGTAATTGGTACGTACGGCGGTTGGCTCAATTGTTCGCAGTGCGGCAACTGTATCGAGGTTTGCCCGACGGGTACGCTACTCGACGGAGTCTATCGCCACGAAACACGGCCTTGGGAGCTCGATCAGACGATCTCGACTGATGTGTATGGTTCGGACGGCATGCAGATATCGATCGGCTCACGCAGCGGCAAGGTGCATCGTATAGTCGCCCGCGACCGTTATGTAAATGGTTTGAACGGTGAGTTTCTCGACGTTAAGGCCCGCTTTGCACACGAATTTATAGGCCACACCGATCGCATCAAAACACCGATGATCCGCTATTCAAAGGGCGGAAAGCTCATCCCCTCGACGTGGGACGCGGCCATCAAGTTTGCGGCGGAAAAACTAGCAGCGGCCGGTAAATCAGTCGGTGTCGTTGCTAGCCCGAGACTGACGAACGAGGCGATATTTACGTTAAAGAAATTTGCCACCGACGCTGCCAAGACGGACAGTTTTGCGGTCTCTGACTCGCAGCCGGTCGATCCGGTCTTTGATAATTTGAGCGTCCCGCTCTGCACACACAAAGAGATCCGCTACGCCTCTACGATCGTCCTGATCGGCGGCGAACCCGAGGAAGAGCAGAGCTATACGGCCAAGCAGATCCGTCAGGCGGTGCGTAACGGCGGTGCGAAATTTATCTGTGTAAACGATACGCCGATCAACCTCTCGCGACGCGCGACTCAGTTTGTCCACGTCAACGCCGGTACGATCGATGCGTTTGCGTTGGCAGCGGTCGATACGGCGAACGATGGCCTTATCGCCGAAAAATGCGGTATCTCGACCGGCGACATCGATGCCGTGCGAAAGACAATATTTGAAACCGAGGGCGACGTGATCATTATGATCGGCGGCGATCTGTCGGCGGATGCTCAGGCCGCTCTTGCATCGAACGCCGCAAGCCTAGCGGGCGACGGACGCCGCGTTTTGCTTCATCCGATGGCTCGTTACAATAACTCGGTCGGTGCATATGACGTGACCGCCGGCCGCAAGACCGTCGACGATGTAGTTAAGAACTCAAAGGCATTGCTTATCGGTGGTAGCCTGCAGGACGCTAGTGTGCTGTCCGGTAAAGATTTTGTCGCGGTGCAGGAGCTTTTCCTGACCGAGACATGCGACCACGCCGATGTAATATTTCCGGCGGCGAGCTTTGGAGAGGTTGACGGCACGTTTACCAATAATGCCGGCAACGTCCAGCGTGTCCGCAAGGCCATCGAGCCGATCCATCAGTCAAAAGCCGACTGGATGATAACCGCTCTCGTTGCTCGCGAAATGGGCGTCGAGATCGCACCGGAATGGTCGGCGTCGGCGATATTCAGAGCATTGGCGGATGCGACGCCTGCTTACGAGGGGCTACGTTATCCGGCGTTAAAAGACGAATCGAATCCCGTTCAGGCAAAGCATGAGATCAAACCTGGCAAGGTTGACGCAAGCGGATTAAAAAAAGCGGTCGAGGGTATGGCAGCCGGTGAAAAGAACGTTGACACGCCAAAGGTCGGGCATAAATTACACCGTCTGACGACGATGACGAGCAAGACCGGGCAGTTTCACCTGCTCGCACACGGCAATCCAAAGCCGGATAATCTGCTCGTCGCACCGCTCGTTCAATTTAATCTCGACGGCACGCCGTCAGAGGGAGGCCAGGCCGAGGCGGCAACCGTCGGCGTTTCAGATAGGAGCGCACCGGGCAAATAGTTTTTATGGAAGCTGTCATTAAAACTGCATTTCCGTTCATGGTGATCACCGCTGGAGTCGTGATCGGATTCCAGATGGTGCTGATGATCGTTGCATATACGGTGCTGGCCGAACGCAAGGTTTTGGGCTGGATGCAGGGACGCGTCGGGCCAAATCGTGTCGGCCCGTGGGGCGTTTTGCAGCCCTTCGCCGATTTTCTCAAATTTATCTTTAAGGAAGATATCACTCCCGATAAATCGACGAAATTTGTATATTTCTTGGCTCCGTTGGTCGCTCTGACGTGTGCGCTTATGCCTATCGTCGTATATCCATTTGGCCCCGAGATAACGTCGGTCGATTGGAGCTTTTTGCCGATGGGACTTGGCGAGGGTGTGAAAGCCCTGCCGCTGACCATCGCAAGGGTCGATGTCGGTGTGCTTTTTGTGTTGGGTATCACGTCTGTCGGTGTCTATGGGATCATGCTGGCCGGCTGGTCGTCGAACAGTAAATACAGCCTGATGGGCGGGCTTCGCTCGTCGGCACAGATGATCTCGTACGAGCTCGCAATGGGAGCATCGGTCATCGGCGTCGTATTGCTGGCCGGCACGCTCGACCTCGGCGGTATCATCCGGGCACAGCAGCAATCGACGTTTCGCTGGTTTATTGTCCCACAATTTATCGGGTTTATCGTGTTTTTGATCGCGGCATTTGCTGAGACGAACCGTACGCCATTTGACCTGCCTGAGGCAGAAACGGAACTCGTCGCCGGTTTTCATACCGAATATTCGGCTCTGAAATTTGCACTGTTTTTCATGGCCGAGTATGTAAATATGTTCACCGTCTCGATGATGTGTACAGTACTCTTCCTCGGCGGCTGGTATGTGCCCGGGCTGAGCCATGTTTTTGAGGTCGGCTCGATACCGTACGCGCTGGTTAGTCACTTTGCGTTTATCGGCAAGATCTGTGCGTTTTTGTTCTTGTACATCTGGGTACGCGGTACGCTGCCTAGATTTAGATTTGACCAGTTGATGAATTTTGGCTGGAAATTTTTGCTGCCCGTCGCTTTGGCAAATGTGATCGTGACGATTATTGTTGTGTTTTTCTTAAATAGGTAAGAAATGGGTCCACAGATGCACACAGATATACACAGATTTTTTAAAGCGCTGTCTTATCGGTGTTTATCTGTGTCCATCTGTGGCTAATTCTTTTATGGTCGGAACAGCCTTGTTTTTCTTATTTGCCGGATTCGCCATCATGTGTGCGATCTCGATGGTGTATCACAAAAATCCGCTTTATAGCGCGATTTCGCTGGTCGGCGTGTTCATTTCGCTGTCGTGCATTTACATCACACTGGCGGCGCCGTTCATCGCGGCGGTGCAGATACTGATCTACGCCGGGGCGATAATGGTGCTGGTCGTTTTTGTGATAATGCTGTTAAATCTGGACGACGATACAGGGCCGAACAGGCTGAAGTATCTCTATACGCTTGGCGGCGGTCTGGGAGTCGTGTTGCTGGCTCAGACATTTTTTATCTTTTACGCGGTGATGCGTGCACCAAACGTCCCGTCCGATCAGACGCTGAGTGCAGGTAAAACCTTGACCATCGGCCAAGCGATGTATACAGAATATCTGCTACCGGTCGAGATCGTCGGAGTTTTGCTGCTGATGGCGATCATTGGTTCGGTCATGCTGGCAAGACGGCTTGCTCAACCGCAGCTCGAGATTGTCGTCGAGCGCGAATCGGAGATTAGGCACGACGAGCAATAATTTTGAACTTTGGAATTTAGAAAATGGAACCCAGTTTAGCGAGTTATCTCGCGTTATCAGGAATATTGTTCACTATCGGAGCAGTCGGCGTTATTTTCAAACGCAACGCTCTGGGGATGTTCATGTGTATCGAGCTGATGCTCAACGCTGTCAACCTGACCTTCGTCGCATTCTCGCGTTACTACGGTGACACGACCGGGCAGCTATTTGTATTTATGGTGATGTCGGTCGCCGCCGCTGAAGCCGCTGTCGGACTGGGAATTATCATCGCGTTCTTCCGGAATAAACAGTCGATCGATGTGGATGAGGCGAGTATTTTGAGGAATTAGTCTGATGAAACGTAATATCTCAATTCTTATCGGCCTTTGCTGCCTAGTCGCGATCAGCGGTGCGAGCGCTTTGGGCCAACCAAAAGCTAACGACTATAGCAGCATCAGCAAGGCCGAAATTGAGATGTTGCTGGCTGACGTTGGAAAAACCGATCCAAAGATCTTACAGCGGCTCGCCGAAGATCCGGAAATGAGACAAAAACAGATCAACGATCTGAGACAGCTTCTTGCATTTGCCGGCCAAGCACAGCGTGATGGCTTGGCGTCCGGTGCGATCAATAAGCAGGAACTGGAAAATATTTATGCCGAGACCATCGCCGTAAATTACGATCGTGAGATCAATAAAGATAAGGGGCCAATGCCGCCGTTTGGCTTTATAACGGATGCTGCGGTCAATGCCTACTGGGCGGAGAAAGAAATAACGGGACAAAGGACTCACGAAGCGGAGTTCAATGACTTTCTAAATGCTAAAACCACTCTGCTCAGGGCGAGCAACCCCGCGATGAAAGACCGAGAGGTCACCGAAGAGGAAAGGCAGCAGGCACGGGATATTTTTGCCAAGATCCGCATCTATAAGGCGGAGTATGATCAGAAGTTAAAGTCGGGTCTTTTGTTAAAAGGTTTCGTTGATAAGACAAACCTCCAGGTCAAACTCCAAGAGGCTCAGTTTTTGGCACGTCTTTACTCTGAAAAGATCGCAGACCGGACAAAGGCCACAGATGCCGACATAGCAAAATATTTCGCCGCCCACCCGGAACTTGATCCGGCAAAAAAGAAGACTACGGCTGAGGCGATCCTGAAACGCGCAAAGGCGGGCGAGAATTTTGCCGTTCTTGCTAACGAATTTTCAGACGATCCGGGGAATATTGGTCCTAACGGCGTCGCACAGGGCGGACTCTACAAGGATGTTCCACAGGGCCGGATGCTTGCCCCTTTCGAGACTGCGGCTCTCGCGCTTCAACCCGGACAAATTTCACCTGAGCTAGTCGAAACAGATTTTGGTTTTCACATAATAAAGCTTGAGCGTAAGCTGGGAGTAAAGGGAAAGGCCGGCAAAGAGGAAACATACGACGTCCGCCATATTCTCATTTCGACCGGCATCGCGAACCCTGATGACCCGTCGGCTCGCGAAACACCTGTTAAAGAATTTGTTCGCAACAAAGTAGAGAAAAATAACGAAGAAACGCTGACTGCTGAGATCGTCGCGGCCAACAATATTCAGGTGCCGGATGATTTTGTGGTGCCGGTTGTTGCCACTCAGCCGCCGCCGAAAACAGTGGATAAAGAGCCTGTTACGCCGAAACGACCGGTAAAGAAACGTCCGTAAGATTTTAGAATGACTGAAAATAATCTTTTAAGTCTAATTATTTTTGCTCCGCTGGCCGGTGCGTTGATCAATTGGTTGATCGGCGGGCGGCTGAGGAACGAATTGTTCAGCGGCGTGGTCGCGTGCGGAACGATCTTTGTTTCGATGATCGTGGCGTTTTACATCGCGTTCTTTGCCGATCACGGCGGGGCTCTGCATGCTGAAAAGCCGGTACTCGATCATCTGTGGACTTGGATACAAGTTGGCAACTTCCGGGCGGATTTTGGTTTGGGCATGGATCGCCTGAGCGGTATATATGCGTGTTTTATCACGTTCGTCGGGCTGTTGATCCACATTTTTGCGGTTGGTTATATGAAGGGCGATAAAGGGTTTTACCGCTTTTTCGCTTATCTCAACCTTTTCATGTTCTCGATGCTCACGCTTATTTTGGCGGATAATTTCCTGCTGATGTTTGTCGGTTGGGAAGGCGTCGGGCTCTGTTCATATCTGCTTATCGGTTTTTATACTAAGCGAAACGAGGCCCGCGAGGCTGCTAAGAAAGCTTTTGTCATGAACCGCATCGGCGACTGGGGCGTGTTGATGGGGATCTTTTTGATCTTTACGCTCACAGGTTCGATCTCGTTTTTTGACAAGGTTGTCGACGGTCAACAGGTTCACAGCGTATTTACATTTGTTGCGGAGCACATGACGGCAGATCCTTTCACGTGGGGAGCGATATTTGCCGGCGGGCTCACGTCTGCTGCGGTGCTTTTCTTTATTGGTGCGACGGGTAAATCGGCTCAGATTCCGCTGCTCACTTGGCTGCCGGACGCGATGGCGGGACCGACTCCCGTTTCGGCGCTTATCCACGCCGCGACGATGGTCACGGCCGGTGTTTATCTTGTCGTCCGTGCCAACGCGATCTATCAATTTGCCCCGACCGCGATGTGGATCGTTGCCGTGATCGGTGCAGCAACGGCGATATTTGCGGCGACGATCGCGATCGCTCAGAACGATATTAAGAAAGTCCTTGCATACTCTACCGTTTCGCAGCTTGGATTTATGTTCCTCGCGGCAGGCGTCGGTGCTTTCACGGTAGCGATCTTTCACGTGATGACGCACGCCTTTTTCAAAGCCCTCTTGTTCCTCGGCTCAGGTTCGGTCATTCACGGAATGCACCATGAGCAGGACATGCGAAAGATGGGCAATTTGAAAAAATACATGCCTATCACGTTCATCACGATGGCGATGGGTTGGCTTGCGATCTGCGGTATTCCGATCTGGGCGGGATTTTTCTCTAAGGACGAGATTCTTTACAAGACATTTGCGGCGGACAGATATTTTCCGGCCGGTGTATTCCCGGGCGAAGAATTTTTATGGGGTATCGCCGCGATCACGGCTATCCTGACCGCAGTTTATATGACCCGCATGATGGTCATGACTTTTTGGGGAACAGAACGGTTTCACGATGTTTTGCCCGGCGAAGCTCACGCTGACGCAGCCCACGTCGACACTGATCATCACGACGAAGAGCATGATGCCGCCCACGATGACCATGACGACGAGGACGAGCATCACCACGCTCTGCCGGCAGGATTCAAACCGCACGAATCGCCCTGGGTGATGACAATGCCACTGATAATTTTGGCGTTTCTTTCGACGGTCGGCGGTTTGGTTGGTGTGCCGTATGCGATGAGTTCGCTAGTCGGAATAAAAGAAGCGAACACGTTTGAGCACGTTCTCGAACCCGTCATCGCCGAAAATAAAACAGAAACGGCGATCAAGGCAAAAGAAAACGCCGAGTCGCACGAACCTGAGATCGTACAAAAAGAGCGTATGCTCGCCGGGCTTTCGGTCGTGATGGCGGTATTTGGTATTGTGCTTGGCTTTGCTTTGTTCCTAAAGAGCCCCTTGCGCAAAATGCCAAAGATACTCGAACAAAAATGGCGGCTCGACGAGTTTTACAACGGCTATATCGTCGATCCGATAACGCGGCTGTCGCGTGAGCGTCTGTGGAAAGGATTTGATGTTGGATTTATCGATGGCATCGTCAACGGCATTGGCCATTTTGTGATGGAAGCCGGTAATCTTGTCCGCGGTTTGCAAGTTGGCTTTGTCCGCTCATACGCGGCGATCATCCTGCTCGGAGCTCTTGCCGTGATCGGATATTTTATTTATTACGGGTTGAAATTGGTCGCCTAAATTGATGGACTTTTTGAACGCAAATCTTTTGACGATATTGATCCTGCTGCCGATAATCGGCGCGGTGCTGACGCTTGCGCATCAGATGTTTTGGAAGCAAGAAAGCCAGCTCAAGTGGCTGACGCTTGGTTTTACGACGCTTAATTTTGTTGTTTCGCTGGCACTATTTTCAAAGTCGGCTATCGCAGGCCCGAGCGGTTATTTCTTTGAAAAGAACGTACCGTGGATCAAGGCGATCGGGACCAATTATCATATCGGCGTTGACGGGCTGAGTTTTTGGCTAGTCATACTGACGACGTTTATCATGCCGATCGCGGTGCTCTCAACATGGCACGCCGTCGAGAAAAAGCGGACTGCTTTTTACATTTTCCTGCTGCTGCTCGAATCGGCAATGATCGGCGTTTTTGTCTCGCTTGATCTGCTCGTCTTTTACCTCTTCTTTGAGGCATCGCTTGTACCGATGTTCTTTTTGATCGGTATTTGGGGCGGTGACAATCGTATCTACGCGGCGGTCAAGTTCTTTATATTCACGGCATTTGGCAGTTTGCTGATGCTGGTCGCGATCATCGCACTGTTCTTTCTTTACGCCGATCAGACCGGACTCGGAGGTTCGTTTGACCTCATCGCGATAATGAATGCGATGAAGACGGGCACTCTAGTCATCCCGCCGCAAACGGGGACGCTGCTGTTCCTCGCGTTTGCCTTGGCGTTCGCGATTAAGGTTCCGCTGTTTCCGTTTCACACTTGGCTTCCTGACGCGCATACCGAGGCTCCGACGGCTGGTTCTGTCATCCTTGCCGCAGTTTTGCTCAAGATGGGAACCTACGGCCTGATGCGGTTCAATTTTGGGCTTTTCCCCGATCAGAGCAAAGAGTGGGCGTGGTTGTTTATTGCACTCGCGATCGTCGGAATCATTTACGGAGCGTTGGTCGCGATGGTCCAGCCGGACGTTAAGCGGCTAGTCGCCTATTCCTCGGTCGCCCACATGGGTTTTGTGATACTGGGAATGTTCTCGTTTACCGAAGCCGGTATGCAAGGTGCGTTGTACACAATGCTCAGCCACGGCGTGACGACCGGAGCGTTGTTCCTGCTCGTCGGTTTTATTTACGAGCGTCGGCACACGCGTGAGATCACGGCGTTTGGCGGGCTGTCTAACCCGATGCCGATCTATGCAACCATCTTTGTCATCACAACAATGGCGTCGATCGGGCTGCCGTTCCTTAATGGATTTGTCGGCGAATTTTTGATAATGGTCGGTATGTTCCAGTCGCAGGTGCTGGGAATCACGGCGAGCGTTAATTGGAACGTTGTCGCGACGATGTTTGCCGGAACGGGCGTGATTTTTGCCGCGGTCTATCTGCTCTGGATGGTGCAGCGAGTATTTTTTGGCAAAGTGACGGTTGAAAAGAATAAAGGTCTCGCAGACCTTAGCTGGCGTGAGATCGGGCTGATGATCCCGCTGCTGTTCCTGATGGTTTATATGGGCGTGTTCCCAAAACCA
Organism: Chloracidobacterium sp.; assembly: GCA_016706275.1. Classification (GTDB taxonomy): domain Bacteria; phylum Acidobacteriota; class Blastocatellia; order Pyrinomonadales; family Pyrinomonadaceae; genus OLB17. Next base: position 953,193 of record JADJJY010000001.1, read on the forward strand.
TTCCTCGCACGATCTGAGAGTGCGATCAAAGCCATCCAGGAACGTGTAATGCATCAGGCGGGTGGCACTGTCGACCATGCCGAGGCTAAACCGCCCGTAAGCGGAGACGAACACAAATAAATGAGTACGCTTTTTCTTACAGATCTGCTGACCCCGGAAGCAAGCGTTTCGATAATCTTGCCCGAGATTGTTGTTGCGCTCGCGGGCGTGATAGTGATGTTGTACGACAGCTTTTTCCCAAAGCAGCGTGTCGTTTCGGGTGCGATAGCCCTGATCGGACTGACTGTTTCGGCTGTTATCCTAGCGACAATGTGGGGCGGCAATTCACCGACGTCGGGTTGGAACGGTATGATCGCCCACGACAATCTTCGTCTGAGTTTTTCGTTCGTTTTCCTATTTGTCTCGGCGATGACCGTGCTTATTTCGACCGTATGGGTCGATCGCGAAAATGTGCCGGCGGGCGAATATCACGCCTTGCTGCTGTTTGCGACGTTTGGCATGATGATGATGTCGGCGGGTAATGATCTGGTCGTTATTTTCCTCGGGCTGGAAACGCTGTCGATCGCGACTTATGTAATGGCCGGCCTGCGAAGAGGCGACCTTAAATCAAACGAATCTGCGATGAAGTATTTCATCCTCGGCTCGTTCGCATCGGCGTTTTTGCTTTACGGTATGGCGCTGATCTACGGTGCAACAGGTTCGACCAACCTAACGCAGATCGCCGATAAGGTCGCCAATCCAAATTTCCCCGCTCTGCTGCTCGTTGGCGGAGCAATGCTGATCGTCGGCTTTGGATTTAAGATCGCGATGGCCCCATTTCACGTCTGGACGCCTGACGTCTACGAAGGTGCCCCGACGCCGGTCACAGGCTTTATGGCCGCCGGGCCCAAGGCTGCGGCGTTTTCGTCATTTCTGAGAATTTTCGTACTCGGTCTGCCTTTGGTCGCGGGCGTTCAATCGTCCGTTTATCTGCACGATGCATGGATCTCGGCACTTGCGGTAATGGCGATCATCACGATCCTCGTCGGCAACGTCGCGGCGATCATGCAGACGAACGTCAAGCGTATGCTTGCCTATTCGTCGATCGCACACGCGGGATATGCGCTGGTCGGATTTATCGGTGCGGGCATGGCAAAGAGCACTGCGGCTCGCGATGAGGCGATAGCATCGGTCGCGTTTTACATGCTGACCTACGCTGTGACGAATATGGGTGCATTTGCAATCGTCACTCTGCTTGCCGAAAAGAACGATCGGCGTGCCGAGTTTGAAGATTATAACGGCATCGGTTTCAAGTCGCCTGTCCTGGCATTTTCGCTGTCGCTGTTTATGCTCTCGCTTTTGGGCCTGCCGTTGACGGCCGGCTTTATGGGCAAAATCTTGGTGTTCCGACCGGCTCTTGAGGCGGCAAATCCGCTCGTGACCGGGCTCGTTATCGTCGCCGTAATAGGTTCAGCGATCTCGGCATACTATTACCTGCGACTGATCGTCGTGATGTTTTTCCGCGAACGCACATCCGAATGGCGCCAGCCAAAGATGCCGCTTGCGATGACGACCGCTCTGGTGATCGCGATCCTCGGCGTACTTTACTTTGGCATTTTTGCCGACCGCGTTATCGAGAAATTTGCCCAGTCGCCGTCCGGCGTTGTGGTTAAAGCAGAAAAATAACAAGGTCACGCAGATGGACATTGCCGCCGCAATTCGTGACGAAATGAAAGAGGCGTGGCTGCCGTCGATCTACCGCGACAAGATCCGCTCGGGCCGCACACGAGCCTACAAACTCGACATCCTCGCACGGCAAAATCAAGCTGAAATACAATACACTCTGCTCGGCATCGAGCTAAGGGTCGGACGCCGCCGCTTTGCCTGCCCTGAGCTTGCAACGGCTCGATATCTGCGCGTTTTTGCGCGGATCGGCTGCCGCGAATTTGCGCTGCCGTATGATATTTCCCAGATATCCGGCATCGCCGATGAGCTAGAGACATCTTGGCAGCGGTCGCTGGTTTTGCTTGATAAAGCAAAAGTTGACCGCAATGAGGGACTCGCCCGGCTTGTAAAAGCAGTCCGAGCCGAGATCGCTGAGATCGGCCCCGGAGAGGCGATGCCGCTTTTTGACCGTGAGACAAAGCAAAGAAAGGGTGAGTAGCTATGCCGTATTACGACGACGATGGCAACGAGCTCGACCCGAACACGATACCGATGCCAAAGATGTGCACGTTGTGCGAAAAACAAGATCTGCCGGAGGAAGAAATACTTTGCAACCTCAACCGGCTCGATCAACAAGGTGAACCCGTTTTCAACTGCGGAGCGTTTGTCAGCCTTTACGGTGCATTAATAGATGATATAATCGAATGATTGGCCTTTGAGGTCATTTGTAACTCGCAATTAACACAGTTTATGCATGACGCCGTGAATAAGGTAACCGAATCAGAATCACTTCCGTTTCCTTACAACAAGAGCACATATTGCCGGTACGAGCCGATCGAACAGCGTATCGACTACGCTAAGGTTTTGATCGTCAACGACCTGCTGCGTTATGAATCCGACCTGTCCGAGCTTGCCCACAAGGACTGGAACGGCACGACCGAGACACGGCTTGAGTTTGAGCGAAAGGTGTCGGGGATGGCTTGCAACAACATTGCCCGCAACGTCATTAAGCTCGTCAAAAATCCCAAGACGATGACCGTGCACCTTTCTGAGGTAGCGGACGCGGCTGAGAAATTTATGCCCGACGCGATAGTGATGAGCGGGACGTATGCCGATTTTGATTACTACAATCCCGAGCACATCGCGGGATTTACCAAATTTATTCGCGAAACGAAGATCCCCGTTCTCGCGATCTGCGGTGCCCATCAGCTTGTCGGAATGGCGTTCGGTGCGTCACTCAAAACCCTTGACGATAAGGAACTTGCGACAAAACGTAACGACCGCGTTGTCGAGTATCAATATCGTTTTGTAAAGATCGTCGATAAGGATGACCCGATATTTGCTGGTAACGACGACAAAAAATCAGGCATTTGGCAGGAATATACAAAAGAAGACAATATCCTCCGCGTGTGGCAAAACCACGGCGTCCAGATAAATGGTGTGCCGACGGGATTTAAGCTGCTCGCGTCGTCATACCTCTGCAAGAATCAGATGATGGTCAAAAAGTCCGATGGGCAGATGATCTACTGCGTACAGTTTCACCTCGAAAAATCATTTGAGGATTGGTCAAAAACCCGACCCGCTGGGAGCATCATAACGAGAGCCGAGACGGCCGTATATTGTTTGAGAATTTTCTCACGCTCGCCTTGAGGCATAAAGGACAATGAAAAAGCCCGGCATCAGCCGGGCTTTTCCCTTTCGTACCGGCGCTAAATGCCCGCGGTGTTTTAACCAAAACAATCTTCGGGCACGTTTTCGAGCGTGTTCACCATCAGCATATCGACGACGGCGTTAAAGTCATTGCCGGATTCCTCGTACACCTTGAGCTGCTCGTCGGCCGAAGTGCCGCGTTCGAGGATCGTGTGGATATGCTCGATCTCGCTGCGTGAACCGAGCGGATCGACCACATCATCGACAAAATCAAGCAGTTCGCGGATCAGGTCTCTCGCAGGGACCTCTTTTTGTTTTCCGAGATCGAGCATATTACCGTCAAGCCCGTAGCGGATCGCCCGCCATTTGTTTTCGAGAATGAGACGGCGGTGATAGATGCGGAAACCAATATTGCCCTCATTTAGAACCATCAGTTTTGCGACGATGGCCTGAAACAGAGCCGCGATGGCGATAGTGTCGTCAACCCGCGTAGGGATATCGCAGATGCGAAATTCGAGCGTCGGAAACAGATGATGCGGACGCACATCCCACCAGATCTTTGAACCGTTCTGGATGCAGTTCATCTTAACGAGCAGATCTACGTAGGCCTGATACTGGGCGTACGATTCGAATGTGTCGGGTATCTCGGTACGTGGAAACTTTTTAAAGACCTCGGAGCGATATGACTTTAGGCCGGAGTTGTGGCCGAGCCAGAACGGCGACGATGTCGTCAATGCCAACACGTGCGGCAAAAAATAACGAGCAGCGTTCATCACCTGGATGCGTTTTTCGAGATCAGGTATTCCAACATGGACGTGCAGCCCAAAGATCAGCAGGCTCCGGGCGACCATCTGTAGCTCATCAACCAGCAATTTATACCGGTCACCGTCATAAATTTCCTGATCTGACCACTTTGAAAAAGGATGTGTCGAAGCAGCGACGATCGCCATTCCCTTTTTCCTCGCGAGGCCTGAGATGATGCATCGCAACTTAGAAAGGTCTTCGCGAGCCTCCTGGATGTTGGCACAGACACCGGTGCCGACTTCGATCATCGATTGGATCATCTCAGGCTTGATCTGTTCGCCGAGCAGCATTTTACCCTCGTCAAGGATCTCGGAAACGTGCGATTTTAGCTCGCGTGTCACCGGATCGACGATCTGAAATTCTTCTTCAATACCGAGTGTAAATTGATCAAACATATATTATTGGAGATCCAGCTCGGTGCGTAAAAAGTCTTCGTCGCCCGCATCGATATTTTTGAATCGTACACCGACGCCGTGTCCCGGGTCGGAGTATACGACCGTGCCGTTGATGCTCATCGTCCGCTCGCCAATGCTCAGCGTCATCAGTATCGGTGTGCCTTGATCGAGGATAGCGGTCGTCGTCATATACAACCCGCCGATGCCGATATCGCGTGTATTTGCGATGCCGGTTCCGTCGCCGCCGTCAAAGCGGACGTCGATAATGAGTTTTTTGCGGTCCGTACCGCGTCGATTTGAGGGTGATAGATCTGCGTCAGGATCTTGTACTGTCATGGTTGTTTTAGCCGGGTCGAAAAATCGTGACCACTCAGATTTAATTGTGAAACTGATTCACATTCTAACTCAAATCGACGTTAATACATAAGCCAATTATTTACCGTTCTTTGCCGTGAGATCCTTTGCGACCTGTAAAAATGCCTTGGCGGCGTGCGACAGCTCGGAATTTCGCCGGTAGACAATGTTGAGCTTTCGTTCGAGTTTCATTTCCTTTACTGAAAGCGCCGCAAGACGGCCGCCTTCGATCTCGGCGGCAGCCGATAGTTTCGGGACCAAAGCAACGCCGACGCCTTTTTCGACCAACTTTTTAATAGCCTCAAGCGATGGGAGCTCGACTGAGATATTAAGGCTCGTTTTGTGTTTTTCAAACGATTCGATCACCTTTTGACGATATGGCGACGGTGCATTGTGAGCGACAAACGTCTCGTCGCCAAGGTCTTTGATCGAGACGTTAGGTTGTCCGGCAAGCTTGTGTTTGGGAGATGCGATCAGCACCAACTCATCCGTCATCACGCTTACAGACCGCAAACTATCGTCATTTGGCGTAAACGAAATGACACCCAGCTCGACCTCGCGGCCCGTGATCTGTTTTGGTATGCGGCTAGCGACACCGCGTTGGACCTCGATCTTTATTAGCGGATGCAAACGCCGAAATTCTTCGATAACGGGCAGCAGATAAGAAACGGTGTGCTCGTTAGCGCTTATCGTCACTTTGCCGTGTTGTAGGTTTCGCATTTCGACCAGAGCGGCCTGTGCAGTGTGTCTCAGATTGAGCATCTGCCGTGCGTAATCGAGCAAAACCTCGCCCGCAAATGTGAGCGTCCCGTCTTTGGTCGAACGGTCAAACAGCTTTTCGCCGACCTCTTGTTCAAGCCGACGGACTGCCTGGCTGATCGCGGGCTGGGTACGATTCAGAACCTCCGCAGCACGCGAGAAACTGTGTTCGCGGGCTACGGTTACGAGCACCTCGAGCTGGTTAATGTCCATACGGGTATATTAGCAGAAGTTATGATGCGATTAAATCTATTAGACCCGCAGAGATCCCCGTCCGCTCACGCTTAAAGTTCGAAATGAAAACTCGTTTATTTGTCACAAAAGATATAAAATCGAAGAGTCTTTTTATAAGGAATTAATAGATTTTATGGGCTTTTCGACCACAGCAATTCACGCCGGCAACGAACCTGATCCGGTAACCGGTGCCGTTAGCGTGCCGATCTATCAGACATCGACATACAAGCAAGAGGCTCTCGGTAAACCGACCGGCGGCTACGAATACGCTCGTACGCAAAACCCGACCCGCTCTGCTCTAGAGAAAAATATCGCGGCTCTCGAAGGTGCAAAATACGGCTTCGCATTCGCCTCAGGAATGTCAGCGATCGACGCGACGCTCAAACTCGTAAAGGGCGGCGACCATGTGATACTTGGCGACAACACGTACGGCGGTACGTTTCGCCTTTTTAACCGTATCCTGCGTGATTACGGCGTCGAATTTGACCTTGCGGACACATCGGACGTCGCCAATCTCGAAAAAGCATTTAAGTCGAACACGAAAATGGTCTTTGTCGAAACGCCGACAAACCCGATCATGACGCTCACGGATCTCAGGGCCGTGTCCGATCTCGCACACGCAAACGGAGCCAAGGTCGTCTGCGACAACACATTTATGTCGCCGTATTTTCAGCGGCCGATCGAACACGGCGTCGATATTGTCGTACATTCGACGACGAAATATCTGAACGGCCACTCGGACAGCGTCGGCGGTTTTGTCGCGCTAAATGACGAGAAAGACGCCGAGTGGATCGGCTTTGTCCAGAACGGTATTGGAGCGATCCTGTCGCCGTTTGACTCGTTCCTCGTGCTGCGCGGTACAAAAACACTTGCTGTCCGTATGGAGGCCCACGATAAAAACGGCCGCGTGATCGCAAATTTTCTTGCCGAGCATCCCGGCGTGCAAAAAGTATATTATCCGGGCCTTGCATCGCACCCGCAGCACGAACTTGCAAAGCGGCAGCAGAGCGGATTTGGCGGGATGGTGGCTTTTGAAACAGGGTCGCTCGATAACGCCCGCAAGGTGCTCGAGGGTGTAAAATTATGCACGCTCGGCGAAAGTTTAGGTGGCGTCGAGAGCCTAATTTCGCATCCGGCGTCGATGACGCATGCGTCTGTGCCCGAAGAAACCCGTGCTAAACTTGGGATCACCGATGGGCTGGTGCGTATCTCGGTCGGCATCGAGGACGTAGAGGATATTCTCGGAGACATCGATCAAGCACTGAGTTAGTTCAAAGTTTCAAGTTCAAAGTTCCAAGTTATGCTGGTTTCGTGGTAATTTGTTTGTTGACTCTGATTCTTGAACCGTAGATCTGAAACTGATTATTTATGTTCACTGTTGAGACACATGCCACCTCGCACATCGGCCGCGTCCGTAAGGGCAACGAGGATAACTATCTCTTGCTCAATATCAGAGGAGCCAAGGTCTGGACGAGCGATCAAGAGGACGGCGAATTTGTCATCGAGACGCAAAATTTTGCGATCGATGAGAGTGGCGTCGTCATGGCCGTGTCCGACGGTATGGGCGGAGCCCTCGCGGGCGAGGTCGCCAGCACAATGGCGGTCGAAACGGTCAGCGAAAAGCTGCTAGATGAAGATGTCGATGACACGCTTGGTGACGGCGATTTTGACCATCAGTTGATCGGACGTCTACACGAGGCAACTGTTTTTGCCAACCAACTCATACATCATCAAGGACGCACCGATCCGCAGTTTCAGGGAATGGGTGCGACATTTACGGGCATGGGCGTGACGCCTGTTGCTGCCGACATCATTCAGGTCGGCGACAGCCGTGCGTATCTCGTCAGAAAAGGCAAGATCTATCAGGTCACTAAGGATCAGTCGCTCGTTCAACAACTGATCGACGCTCAGCAGATCTCACCCGAGGAAGCTGAAACTCATACGCTAAAAAACGTTATCCTACAGGCTCTCGGTGCCCAGAACGAGATCTATCCGGTTTCTGTACGCATCACGCCTTGTCGTGGCGATGTCTTTTTGCTTTGCAGTGACGGATTGTCGAATAAACTCTCAGCCGGTGATATGCAGCGTATACTCGTCGAAAATTACGACGCGCTACAAAATGCTTGCGTTGAGCTAGTCAAACTTGCGAACGACAACGGCGGCGAAGACAACATCACCGTTGTTATTGCCAAATTTACGGGCGACGATCTTGCCGAACCGATCGACGATCAGGTGCAGATGGAGCTGATCGACCTTGGCGGCATCCACGATACTGCGGATCAGGGCATCGAAGATGATGACGAAGATACCGCAGAGATCGTCTAATAATTTCGAAACGAAAATGTTTTATCTAAAAAAGCCGTTGAGATTTGTCCCGTTACTGATCTTAACGGGCTTTTTGTTTGCAAACACGAGCCTCGCCCAGACCGAATTCAAACTAGACGGCATTATCATCGAGACGAACGCTAAGCACATTGATCCGGCTGCATTCAAGGCAAAGATAACCTTGGCCTTTGAGCTTTTAAAAACAAAAGCTCCAAGTGATTACGCGACGATGAAATCGTTTATCGGCAAGATCCGTGCCTATCAGGCAAGCGGGGCCAATTTTAACGAAGACATAATGACGATCGATATCGCCAAGGCGACATTTGACGCGTCGCTCGAATGGCTGACGAGCGTCTTGGCTCATGAGACGACCCACATCAAGAAGTATAAAGATACGGGAAAAAAGTTTGGCGACGCGCATCTTCTGACAGATAAGAAAGCGGCGTTGCAGATAATGATCAACGAGGAGCTTGATTGCAACAAGGTTCAGCTCGCTGTATTAGAAAAGGTTGGCGGTGCAAAATACGAGATCGATTATCTGCGGGCTCAAAAAGGCGACCATTTTGATATTGATAAAGACGGCGATTACGACATGGACGATTACAAAGGCAGAAAATGGTAGCCTCTATTCCTGCCGCCACTCCGGCAACTCGTGAGTCACTCTTTTTACATAGATCGACGAGCCCTTTACCTCGACAACCTCGACCTTTTCGCCCTCGACAAGAGTTTCATTTTCATCAACTGGGTACGCCGTCCAGGTTGAACCAAACACCTTTACCGCGCCTTCGTTAAGTGCCCCTTTGCTAGCCATTGTGACGGTGCCAACCTTTCCCGGCAGGGAATCGACGCCCATTTTCATGCGATCAGATTCGCCGTGGGAGAAATACCTCGCAAAGATGGTTCGCGACATCGCCGTTAGGGCAATCGAAACGACCGCAAACGTCATAAATTGCCACCCGAACCCAAGCCCGGTAAAACCCACAAGCGCCGCCGCGAGAGCACCGACCCCAAACCACAACAGCACAAACCCGAGCGTAAAGATCTCAGCGACGATCAGCCCGACCGCCAAAACAAGCCACAATATCCAGGTAATTTGTTCCATAAGGTCGGGCGGCAAACGCCTAAGTTCAATATACACGAATAGCAGCGGGAAAAGGAGAAGAAGCGAAGAGGCGAACAGGAGATTATTTGCAATTTATCGGCCTTCGCGCCTTTTCCCCTTCTCCCCTCTTCCCCTCCTCGCAACTGAGTGTTAATCTTTTAAATCGTGCTGGGGTGGCGGAATTGGTAGACGCCCAGGACTTAAAATCCTGTGACCTTAGGGTCGTACGGGTTCGATTCCCGTCCCCAGTACCATCAATTTTTTCAATCTAAAATACGAGCTTCTGAGGTTACGATGCTGAAATATTTTCTTCGCTCGATCTGCCTGATCTCTTTTGCGTTGGTCGTTGCAACGCACACATTCGCCAATCCTGACGAACTCAGCCGCTGGCAGCAACAGGCTCGCAATGTGACAATAACGCGTGACGATTGGGGCATTGCCCACGTCGTTGGCAAAACTGACGCGGACACGGTTTTTGGTGCGATCTACGCTCAGGCAGAGGATGATTTTAACCGCATCGAGACCAACTACCTCAACTCTATCGGTCGCCTCGCGGAGGCCGAGGGCGAAAAGGCTATCTGGAGCGATCTGCGGCAGAGGCTCTTTATTGACGAGCAAGAAATGAAACGCCTGTATCTCGAAAGCCCCGACTGGCTGCGTAAGCTGATGAACGCATGGGCAGACGGGCTGAATTATTATCTAGCGACCCACCCGAACGTAAAACCGCGGGTCATCACAAAATTTGAGCCCTGGATGCCGCTTACATTTAGCGAGGGGAGCATCGGCGGCGACATCGAATCCGTCGATCTCGGTAAGCTGCGGGCGTTTTATGACAAGGGATTTGTTGCTCAGAGTGAGCCGATCGATTTTACCAAAGAGCCGACAGGTTCTAACGGCTTTGCTATCTCACCATCGAACACCAAAAACAAAAAAGCACTTTTGCTGATAAATCCGCATACGTCATTCTTTTTCCGCTCGGAATTACAGATGACGAGCGGCGAGGGGCTTAACGCTTATGGTGCATCGACGTGGGGACAATTTTTTATCTATCAGGGTTTTAACGAACACTGCGGCTGGATGCATACATCGAGCAAGGTTGATGCGATCGATGAATGGCTTGAATCGGTCGTTAAGGTCGACGGTGTATTTTTTCATGCTGTTCAGAATGGGAAGCGTCTGGTGCCGTTTAGAGTATCGAATAAAACGATTCGTTATACGACAGCAAATGGTCTGACAGAAAGAACGTTCACAGTTTTTAGAACGCATCATGGTCCGGTCGTTCGTGCTGACGGCGGTAAATGGGTAACGGTTGGCCTGATGAATGAGCCCGTGAAAGCTCTGATGCAGTCATACGGACGTACAAAGGCTAAGAACTATAACGAGTTCAAAAAAGTGATGGAGCTACAAGCAAATTCGTCCAACGCAACGCTTTACGCTGACGCTGACGGCAATACCGCGTATTTTCACCCAAATTTTGTCCCGCGTCGCGATCCGAAATTTGACTGGACAAAGCCTGTTGACGGTAGCGACCCGGCGGCGGATTGGAAGGGTCTGCTTTCGTTTGATGAGCTACCAAACCTTAAAAACCCGGCGAGCGGCTGGGTGTATAACAGCAACAATCATCCATGGTCGGCGGCCGGGCCAAGCAGTTTGAAAAAATCTGATTTCCCGAAATATGTCGATAGCGGTGTTGAGTCGGCACGCGGCCTGCACGCGATCAGAGTGTTGAAAGACAGAAAAGATTTTACCCTCGAATCGTTAAATACCGCCGCCTACGACAGTTATCTGCCGTGGTTTGAAACGACGATTCCCGCACTTGTTAAGGCTTGGGATGCTCTGCCTGCTTCTGATCCAATGAAAGCTTCTTTGGCGGGTCAGATCGCGGAACTTAGAAAATGGGATCTGCGTTGGTCCGTTGATTCAGTGCCGACATCGCTGGGAAATTTTTGGGCAGATGAAATTATTAAAAAGATCGGTGCAGCGGCGATGGGATCGGGAATGTCGTTTGAGGACTACATTGCTACCAAAGCCACGTCAAATCAATTGCTGCAAGCGCTTTCTGCGGCGTCAAATAAACTCACCGCCGATTTTGGCAAATGGCAGACGCCGTGGGGCGAGATCAACCGTTTTCAGCGGATCTCGGCTGACATCGTCCATCCGTTTGACGACGCGGCGCCGAGCATTCCCGTCGGCTTTACTTCTGGCAATCTCGGTTCGTTAGCTTCGTTTGGTGCCCGTCCATATAAAGGCTCAAAAAAATGGTACGGCACGAGCGGCAATAGTTTTGTCGCGGTGGTCGAGTTTGGCAAAACGGTGCGAGCAAAAGCCGTTACTGCGGGGGGCGAATCGGGTGATGTCAGGTCAAAGCACTTTAACGATCAGGCGTTGAGATACTCGACCGGTAATCTTCGCGATGTCTATTTTTATCCGTCGCAACTCAAAGGCCACACGGAGCGGACGTACAAGCCAGGCAAGTAAAATGCATGGGATCCCGACTTTAGTCGGCCAGCCTGATAAGGTTGGTACTCCAAGCGCCAACCGATATCGTGCATTAACGAACCATACGGTGATTTAAATCGCTCCGCTGATACAACTTTTTACTGAGAAATGCCTTCATATTAAGGCATTTTCTTTTTTGCAGCGTTATTTTTTGTAGTGGCACATGCATTGCTTTATTGCTCCGTGGGTGGACGAAAGCCCCGCGCGAGCCGGAGGGTGTTGATGGACTTCAAAACGGCAGCGGTTCGAGGGATAGCGGTTTCGTTCCTGTTATTTGCAAATTCAATATTGGTCGCGGCACAGCCCGATTCGATCTATCAGATCCCGGCGGGTACGCGGATACGATTAAAGATGGATGTTGAGCTTAGCTCAAAGGTCGCGGGCGTCGGTGACACCTTTACGACGGCGGTCGCAAAGCCCGTTACGATTCGAGATACGGTCGTCCTGCCGGTGGGGACGGTGATCGAGGGACGCGTGACCAGCGTTTCGGCTGCCGGCTCGGGCGGAGCGAACGGACGGCTCGATGTCGTATTTGAATCGCTCAGGCTATTCAAGACCACGCCGCGAAAGATCGATGGCGAGCTAGTCAAAAAGCTGGAGTACCGATCATCGTCGCTAACAAACGCACTCACTATCGTTGGCGGAACAGTCGCAGGAACTGTGCTTGGTGCTTTTACCAAAACGTCGAGCGGTGCTTTGCTTGGGGCAGGTATCGGTGGCGGAGCGGGAACGAGTGTCGCATTGTTACGCAAAGGCAAAGACGTGCGGATCCAAAGGGACGAAGAATTTGAGATCGTCCTGAAAAAGGACGTGGTGCTGCCTGTATTGGATTATTGAGAACTTTATAAGTTTGGCCGTTGGCGAGAACCTATCGGCCATTTATGGAAAAGCCCGACGTGAAGGGGAGAGCACGTCGGGCTTTTTCTATTTTGCTGGTTTCGCTACGGACTTCGAGAGTCGAGCATCTGCGACCAATTTACGCACCTCAGCGGAGAGAGTCGGGACGTGATAGGGAATTCCGTTTGCGATTGTCCACTCGATACCGCCGCCGCGAACGACCTTGCCGTCGCGTACGGTGTCCGTGCCGGTTGGATATAGCACCTTAAAATTTTCGAGCGGATTGCCGTTGACGACGATCAGGTCGGCCTTGTAACCGACGCGGATGCGGCCGAGAGTATCCTCTTTACCAAGTATTTTTGCTCCGTTGCTGGTCGCGTGTTGGATGACTTTTAGTGGTTGAAAACCTGCTTCTTGATGCATCTCAAGCTCGCGGATCAGCCCGAAACCGTACATCTGATAGATAAATCCGGCGTCCTCGCCGGTGCCGATCAGGCCGCCCTTTTTTTCAAAATCATAGACGGCTTTCATCCAGATGCGGTAATTTTCTTTCCAGTATGTCTCGTCCGTCGAACTCCAACCGATAAAATACGAACCGTGATTGTCCGGATTAGGCTTGAAATACTCTTCGAGCACGGGATGCAAATATTCTGCGAAAGCCGGATTTGTCTGTGCCCGCTGCAGATCGCGGGAGGCTTCGTAAATGACGAGCGTCGGATCCCAGGCGACATTTGCCGCGACCATCGCGTCGAGGACCTTGTCGAGCTTTGTCGGGTCGGCCTCACGCCACAGTCGTCCGGCGTAGCGAAAACGATCGACCTCGTTGTTGTAATTGTATGTGGACGGGAAATTTTGCCGGCCGCTCTCGATCGCTGCGTCGGGGATGCCGTACCAATGCTCGATGCTCGTCGTGCCAAATTTGATGTCGTCCCACGCATTGGTTTCCTCGACACCCACGTGATGCATTACGCGCATGCCCTGTTTTTTCGCTTCGTCCATCATCGCTGCCATCAGGTCGCGGTCGATGGTGTAGAGCTTGATGCCGTCAAACCCGGCGGCTTTTAGATCGCGAACACGCTGACGGGCCTGTTCGGCGGTCGCCGGTGTCGGGCCGTCAAAATATCCGCCGTAAGGAAATATCCGCGGCCCGACGAGTGTGCCTGCCGCGATCTGATCGCGGTATCCAAGTACCTTTTTCGACGCCCACGCGTCACGTACGGTTGTTATCCCATTGATCAGCCACATCTTTGTGCAGTATTCGACGGGCTGCGGCACGCCGGCGCGTTCGTCCTGCGTGTGGCCGTGAAGATTGATGAGGCCCGGCAGCACATATTTTCCGGTGGCATCGATGATGAGTTCATCTGCCGCGGCGGCCTTTGCAGGGCCCGACGAAGCGATACGCGTGATCACATCATTTTCGATCGTAATATCCAACGGCCCCGCCGCCGGCTTGCCGCTGCCGTCAATAACCATCGCGTTGCGGATGACGATCCGCTTTTGCCGCTTGCCGGAAATGGAAGCCGGATTTGCTTGGGCAAACAATTGGGCACTAAACGAAAGGAGCAATGCAGCGACTGCCGAAATACGAATAAGCTTGTTTCTCATAGTTTTAGCGAAATTAACATCAAATTCTCTCGCCCGCAACCGCAGATTTATGGCTCTGCGTACTCGGCGGTCTCTCTCGTTAAATTGCTGTTTGTGTGCGTCTGTGACAAAATATCTTTTTAATAACGCTCAATATTTTCAACAGGAAGGTTTAATAATGGCTGCAGGAAGAAATAAAGTTACGGTTGTCGGCGCTGGTAATGTAGGCGCGACTGCCGCTCATTGGATCGCGAGCAAAGAGCTTGCTGATGTCGTTCTCGTGGATATCGTTGAGGGAACGCCGCAGGGTAAATGCCTCGATCTCGCACAGGCTGCTCCGATCGACGGTTTTGACGTCAAGCTCGTCGGCACCAACGGTTACGAAGAAACGGCAAATTCCGACGTGGTCATCATCACCGCCGGTCTGCCGCGTAAACCGGGCATGAGCCGCGACGATCTGCTCAAAACCAACTCCGACATCGTCGGACAGGTCACCGAACAGGTCGCCAAATACTCGCCCAATTCGATCATCATCGTCGTCTCAAATCCGCTAGACGCAATGGCACAGGTCGCGTTTCGCCGCTCGGGTTTCCCGAAAAACCGCGTGATGGGTATGGCAGGTGTGCTTGACTCGGCGCGTATGCGATGCTTTGTCGCCGAAGAATTAGATGTCTCGGTCGAAAACGTCACATGCTTTGTACTCGGCGGACACGGTGACACGATGGTGCCGCTGCCGCGTTATTCGACTGTTGCCGGTATCCCGATCACCGAGCTTATTGCTAAAGACAAGCTCGATGCGATCATCACACGCACCGCTAACGGCGGAGCTGAGATCGTCGGTTTGCTCAAGACGGGTTCGGCGTACTACGCACCGTCGCTCGGTGCGGTCGAGATGACCGAGGCGATCCTCAAGGACAAGAAAAAGATCCTGCCCTGCGCAGTCTTTCTCGAAGGCGAATATGGCGTCTCAAATCTTTTCGTCGGCGTCCCCGTCAAACTCGGCAAAAACGGGATCGAACAGATCATCGAGATCAGCCTCACCAATGACGAGCGCACCGCTCTCCACAAGAGCGCCGCAGCCGTCCAAGAACTGGTCGATATCCTTAACGTTTGATCTATCAAATTTCAGATTTGAAATTGGGAAGGCCGAAAGCCTTCCCTTTTTTTGTTCAATTTTCATTCAACCTGACCGATTCAGTCAGTCACCCTGACCGAATTTCATTCACGGCGAAAGCTCCCACAATCCAGTAAGTTCAATGAATACAACACATAACACTTTGGCACGGTTCTTGTTATAAGAATCGCGAGCGGCAAAGTCCGCATATTCTCAGCCCCGGAAAAGGAGCCATTAGTTATGAAGATCTCAATATTTGGTTTTGAAACGACACGAAAGTTCGCTGCGATAGCGATCCTTGCATCGTTTATTTTTACGAACGCATTTGCGGTCGGAGCACTTCGCGGTGAAAGAACAAGCCCCGTAAGCGTCTCGGCAGCGACGGCAAAGTACACCACTGACCTAACGCAGCTTGGCCGTGAAGGACGCCTGCGTGAGGAACTAAGCTTTGAAAAAGAGACCACACGCCTTATCAAAGTGTTAGCCGAAGGTGGCAGTCGTCAGCCGGTGATCGTTGATGAGGATGCGGCTGTTCAGGCGACGATCGTCGAACAGGTTGCTTTGCGTATAGCCAAAGGTGCTGTTTCTGAAAAGATGGCCGGCAAGACGATCCTCAGGGTCGAGACGGCTACGCTATTTTCAAACGCCAAGACACAGCCTCAGATCGCTGCCATCGTCAATGCAATAGCTAATGACGCGGCAGCGTCGAACGGACAGATCATCTTGTTCGTTGACGAGCTCACGAGCTATGTCGGAAAAAATTCGGCGGAAACAAATCTATTTAATTTGATCGCTGACGGTAAGATCATCATGATCGGCGGCAGTTCGGTTACCGCTTACGACGAGAATATCGCTTCGCAGCCTGACGTAGCCGAGCATTTTGCCGGCATACTCGTTTCGGGTAAGTCACAAAATTCTGACTCGGCAGTTGCGAATAAGAATGACAGAGAGGGCGGGTATCGCGGCGACAACGTTTCGCCCGACCTTCGCGAAATGATGGCACAGGACCCAAGCGGCAACACTCGTGTTGACGTTATCTTGCAGGCCAAGGACGCTGACAATGCGGCTCTGCGTTCACTGCTCGCCAGCGGCCAGGCACGTATTTCTGATCGAATCGGCAATAGCGATACGCTTGTCGTAAATCTTCCGCTTTCAGCTCTTAACGCTCTCTCGACCAGCGGCACGATCAACTACGTTTCGCCTGATAGGCCGACGCAGTCGATGGGCCATATTGAGGACACGACCGGTGCAACACAAATGCGGACCAGCGCGACAGGAGGCTGTGCAACCGGTTTCTCAAATTGCGACGGTTCAAACGTCGGTATTGCGATAGTCGATTCAGGTATCTACGCAGCTCATAACGGTTTCAAAGACGCCGCAGGAGCTTCACGGATCGTTGCAAACGTTAACTTTTCGACTTCGGCCACAACTAATGATGTTTATGGACACGGCACCCACGTTGCGGGCCTCGCAGCTGGAAACTCAAGCGTCAGCAGCAACGCCTATCGCGGTGTAGCTTTCGACTCGAAGATCATAAGCGTCAAGGTACTTAATGATTTTGGAATTGGTTCCACGTCGAGCCTGTTAAACGGCTTGAACTGGATCCTTACAAATCGAGCGGCCTACAATATCAAGGTCGTTAATCTCAGCCTCGGAACGATTGCGGTTGACAGTTTTACTAACGACCCAGTTTCCCTAAAAGTCAAGGAGCTTGTAAACGCCGGTGTTGTGGTTTTCGTAGCCGCTGGGAATCTAGGGAAAAACCCGCTCACGGGAGCTAAGATATACGGCTCGATCCATTCTCCGGGCAACAGCCCGTACGCGATAACCGTCGGTGCAAGTAATTCGATGGCGACCACATCGCGGGCAGACGATACCATGGCGACCTATAGCTCGCACGGCCCTACACGCAGCTTCTTCCGTACGACTACAGGAACCAAGGTGTATGACAACCTTATCAAGCCCGACCTGGTTGCACCCGGCAATAAACTTGTTTCGTACAAAGCTCCAAATAATCTCATGGCAACCGTGATGCCGACGCTTTCGCTCGATGCTACTAATGGCCCAGACTCGGCTATGCGTATGAGCGGATCGTCTATGTCCACGCCGCTCGCTGCTGGAGCCGCAGCGATGATGCTTGAGATCAACCCCAATCTGACTCCGGGCATGATCCGGATGATACTACAGTACTCGGCGCAGCCGATGAACGGAGCGAATACTTATGAGCAGGGTGCAGGCCAACTCAATATAGATGGCGCGATGCGATTGGCAAGAACGCTCAGGACGGATGTTGATTTCCAGACCCTCGCAAAGGGTACGGCGACGGTCCCGGCCGGCTGGCTGATGCCGACAGCGACATCAACGATCGGCGGTGCCACTTTCCCGTGGGCGCAGCTCGTAACAGGAAAATACACATTCCATACAGGTGCGAATTTGGTGTCGCAGTTCCAGACCGTCTACAAGCGTGAGAATATCGTCGGCAACGGAGTTAACTTCGCAGCCGGAGCATATTCCCTCAATACGACGTCGTTCTTTACGACCGGTTTGACAGTAAACCGCAACGTGATCACCAGCAACGGCTCCGCTTTTGGAGGAGGCACAACATACCTTTCGTATGGTGTGCTAGTCGGTGACGGTGTACTGGTCGGTGACGGTGTTTTGGTCGGTGACAGTGCACTTCTAAGTAACGGCGTGCTTGTCGGTGACGGTGTACTCGTCGGTGACGGTGTACTCGTCGGAGACGGCGTACTAGTCGGAGACGGAGTACTCGTCGGAGACAGCGTTCTCTTAGGAGATAACACACCGGGAATGCAGTAACAGTAGCAAATACATGTAATAAGGAGGATAAACAAAATGCTACATCCAATTACTGCAAACATTAACGAAACACCGCAATACGACATTGCACCGTTCATCATGCTCTCGCCGGACATGTCAAAGGTCCGCCAGTTGACGGATGACAACACGGCCGAAGTACAGGAGTTCCTGTCGGTCCGGCCGGTACATACGGTCGTAATGTCCAGCTTCATAGTGGACAACGGGATCGAGAGCGACCTCAACCGAGGCAAGTTCTATGGCTACAGAAGTGCAGCCGGCGAACTCGAAGGAGTTGCTCTGATCGGCCACTCGACACTGGTCGAGGCGAGATCTGACGAAGCTCTGAGGGCACTCGCGGTGATTGCACGCAACAGCGAAACACCGATCCACCTGATCATGTCGAGCGGAAATGACGCCGAGAGGTTTCATCTGCAGATGACGGGTGGAATGGCCGAGCCGAGATTGAAATGCACCGAGGCACTTTTCGAGGTCTCATTTCCTTTCGCGGTTCAAAAATGCGAGTGGAATATCGAGAATGCCGACATGAGCCAGCTCGAACAGGTGGCCGAAGCTCAGGCTGAGATCGCCTTTATCGAATGTGGTGTCGATCCTATGCTGAAAGACCGCGAGGGATTTCTGAAACGGGTCGCACGACGTATCGAACAGGGACGCGTCTTTACGGTCTACAGCGACGGAAAGCTGATCTTTAAGGCGGATATCATCGCCGAAACCACTGAAACGATATATCTTGAGGGCATCTACGTCCATCCCGATCATCGCGGGGCTGGTTTAGGTTCACGCTGCTTAGCTGCTTTAACGCAGCAGCTGCTTGGCCGCGTCGAGAATATCTGTCTGCTCAGCAATGTCGATTTCAAGCGAGCACACAGCAGTTTCGAAAAAGCGGGCTATCGCCGTTCGGATCAGTGTGTAACGCTGTTTGTTTAGAATGATTTAATTCTGGACAAAAATGTTAAACGTGGGCATAATAGAGCTGGGTTTGTATACGCAAGCCCAGCTTTGTCCATTTTTGCAAAGCAGCAACACCCTTTCCATTCGAGTCCGACCTCTCGTTTCAACCTCCTCCTCAAACGAAGATAGGCTCCGTCTCCTCCGATCGTAAGATATGAGCGAACTGAGATCCGCAAACCGGTACATGATGACCGTGATCATATTAGGCGCAGTATGCCTGATCGCGGCCGTTTTCAGTTTGCCGATCGAACGGGCCGACGTCTATTTACCTGTGCTTGCGGCATTGACCGTGATCGTCGGGTCACGGGTGACGATCCAAATACCCAGATTCAAATCCCACGTTGCGGTTTCCGACACGTTTATTTTTCTGACGCTGATGTTATACGGAGGGGAGTTTGCGATCATCCTTTCAGCCGTCGAGGCATTTGTTTCGTCGTGGAGATTTTGTAACCGCAAGATCACAGTCTTTTTTAACGCTTCGGCGGTCGCAATTTCGACAACGCTTGTCTTTAGTTTCCTAAAAGGAGCCGGACTCTACTCGCCCGAACAGCTACACGGCCAAGCGGGCAGCTTTACCAATTTTGTTATTGTGCTGTCAGTGATGGCGATGGGGCAATTTGCGGTTAATACATCGTTGGCCGCGATATACGACTCGTTAAAAAGCGCGCTTCCGCTTTGGGAAACGTGGAAATCTAAATACATCTGGACATTTTTCTCGTACTTTGTCGGGGCGATCGGGGCAGGGGTTTTGATCCAGCTTTCAGATTCGGCGGGCATCGGTATCATTTTTGCGACGTTTCCCGTGATATTTTTTGTATTTCTGAGTTATCGGATGTACATGAAAAATATCGAGATCTCGATACAGCAGGCCGAGCAAGCCGAGCAGTATGCGAATATCCTCGAATCTCAGTCCGAAGCCCTTCGCGAATCAGAGGAACGGTTTCGCAGCGCGTTTGATCACGCTCCGATCGGCATCGGGCTATTGTCACCGACCGGCTCTTGGTTAAAGGTTAACCAGGCGCTGAGCGACATCCTCGGCTACGCCGAAAAAGATTTTCTGGCGATGGATTTTCAAGCGATCACCTTGCCCGACGATCTCGGAAAGACGCTCGTCAAGATACACGAACTGCTTTCGGGAAAGATCGCAAGTTGTCAGATGGAGCAGCGATATATCCACAAAACCGGCCGTGTCGTCTGGACATCGTGGAGCGTTTCGGCGGCGCACGATTCGACTTCGAAACAGCCAAATCTCATCTTTCAGTTACAAGACATAACCGACCGCAAATCAGCCGAACAAAAACTCCAGCACGAAGCGACGCATGATGTGCTGACGGGCCTGCCAAACCGGCTTTATTTTATGAACAAGCTGACAGCTGCACTCGACCGTACCCGCAGTATCGAGGGCTATAAGGCTAGCGTTCTGTTCATCGATCTCGACAGATTCAAGTACGTCAACGACAGTCTCGGCCACGTTATCGGCGATCAGTTGCTCAGATGCATTGCCGAACGTTTGGGCGAATGTATGCGTCCGGCGGACACGGTCGCGCGGCTCGGCGGCGACGAATTTACCATCCTCGTTGAGGGCAAATACGACACGGCCGAAGTGCTGCATATCGCCGACCGCATCCAGGAAAAATTTAGCGTTCCCTTTGATCTCAGCGGCCACGAAGTTTATAGCACGGCGAGCATCGGCATCCTGCACGCGTCAAAAAATCACCAGTCATCCGAAGACATGATGCGCGACGCGGACATCGCAATGTATCAGGCAAAGCGTGCCGGTAAGGCGCGGCACGAAGTGTTTGACGAAGCGATGCACAGCATTGTGAAAGAAACGCTGCGGCTCGAGACCGACCTGCGCCGTGCGGTGGAGCGCGATGAGATACAGGTTTATTATCAACCGATCTACGACCTCGCAACAGGCCGGATCGAGAGCGTAGAGTCGCTCGCCCGTTGGTATCATCCTGAGTTTGGGCCGATAAGCCCAAGCAAATTTATCCCCCTCGCCGAAGAGATCGGGCTGATCGATAATCTTTGCGCACAGGTTCTCAAGCGTGCCTGCGGCGATATTGGAACACTTAGCTTAGTAGAAAAATTGCCGGTCAGCGTCAACCTGTCTTGTCGCCAATTTAGCCAGACCAAGCTGGTCGGGAGCATCCACGACATCCTCGACGAGACCGGATTTTCGCCAAAGGATCTCAGGCTTGAGATCACGGAATCGGTATTTTTTGAGCATCAGGAACGGGCCGTCGAGACGCTCAACGACCTACGAAACAGCGGCATCGAGATCAACATCGACGATTTTGGCACCGGCTACTCTAACCTCGGTTACCTGCAAAAGCTGCCCGTCTCGGCGTTAAAGATCGACCGAACCTTTGTTTCGATGATCGACGCCGACGGCAACAACGACGACATCGTCCGTGCGATCATCACGCTCGCCCGCAATTTCGGGCTTAAGGTAGTTGCCGAGGGCATAGAGACTGACGCGCAGCTCAATGTGCTACGCGGGCTTGAGTGCGAGGGCGGCCAAGGATATTTATTCGCCGCACCGATGAGCATCGACAAGCTTGTAGAATTTATGGCAGAAAACGAACCCGCATTTGCATCGCACTCAGCGTTCGAAAACGTACCCGAAGCATCACTGATCCAATAGACAAAAAAGCCGAGCGTTTGACGAAACCATGCCAACGGTCAACAATTGTTGGTAGTGACGCGTTATGTATCGTAGGCCAAAGTTTTTAGAGATCCTGCTCGAGATCCGCCAAGAGATGGCTCTCGAAGCCGATTATGACGTCGATCTGTTCGCCGAACGCGTGCGCGCGGGGAATGGTCCTGTCGCTGAAATCGTCGATAAACCGTCAACCAACGGCGACGAGCGGTCCTCAAAAACAAATGGTCGTCCGTCACGCAAAGCCGAAGTAAACATCGGCAGTGAGTAGATCATGAAATTCTTATTTCTGGCTACTGGCTACTGACTACTGTTCCAATGTTTCGTTATCTGATCTCGATCCTGATAGTACTTACCGCGATCACCGCGTCGGCGGGTATCTTTTTCCCTGATTACTGGGTCCACCGTTACGACGAACTTATCTCACGCCAATCGCGCGTCTATCGTCTCGACGAAAAGCTGGTGTGGAGCCTGATCTACGAAGAGACGTGGTTTCGCGGCTGGAAGATAGGTGCGGCGGATGAGGTAGGTTTGATGCAGGTGACGCCCGTCGTCGCCCGCGAATGGGCAAAAGAAACGGGTCTCAAAGAATACGAAAAGCAAGCCGTCGATAACGTCAAAGTATTTTTCTCCGACCCCGAACGCAACATACAGACCGGATGCTGGTATCTCGAAAAGCTCCGCGAACAATATCGCGGCCGCCCTGCCGAGACCGCCATGACCCTCGCCGCTTACAACGCCGGCCCCAGCCGCGTCGAAGAATGGACCCGCGACATCGACACCGCAACCCTCTCGGAACCAGATTTTGTCTCACGGATCGGCATCGCCTCAACAAAAAACTACGTCTCCTCGATCCTCGACCGCTACCGCAATGCGGCAACGCTAAAATAGTATGAAAATACACGCCGCTGAGTACGTTTTGCCCATTTCGTCCGATCCCGTGCGGAATGGTGCTGTTGTGATTGACGGCGAAAGGATCGCGGCTGTCGGAACACGTGATGATATCGTGTCTCAATTCCCCTCGGCTGACGTGACCGATCACGGGAACGCGGCGATTTTGCCGGGGTTTGTAAATTGCCACTCGCATCTTGAGATAACGTCGATGCGGGGAGCACTGGATGATGTCGAGCACGATTTTTCGGCGTGGCTGTTAAAGCTAAACGGGCTGCGTGCAGACCTGTCTGACGACGACATCATCGCTGCGGCGGTCGCCGGTGCAACGGAAGGTGCACAGGCCGGGGTCACTTGCTTTGGCGACATCGGCCGGATGGGACACGCCGGGCTGCACGCTCTCAAGACGGTGGGATTGCGCGGCATTGTTTTTCAGGAGACCGAGTTTTCGCCGGATAACCGAACAGCAGACGAAGATTTTCTAAAGCTTGCAACAAAATACGAGGAGTTAAAGAGGGAAGAGACTGAGCTTGTCCGCCTGGGCCTCTCGCCGCATTCACCGTACACGGTCAGCTCACGGCTGTTTGAGATGATCGCCCAATACGCGATCCTCAACCGCGTGCCGCTGACGATCCATGCTGCCGAATCTGCCGACGAGCATGAGTTGCTATCGCAAGGCACCGGATTTTTTGAGGGGATCTATGAGAAATTTGGTGTCGAATGGGAAAGCCCGCACTGCACTCCGATCGAGTATCTCGAACGCCTCGGCGTCCTCTCGACCCAGCCGCTGCTTGCGCATTGCGTAAAGGTCTCGGACAGCGATATCAAAAAGATCGCCGCCAACGGAGCAAAGATCGCTCATTGTCCGAAATCAAACGCCAAGTTCGGCCACGGCTACGCACCGTTTGAACAGTTTTTGGATGCAGGTATTGCGACGGGTCTGGGAAGCGATTCGGTGGCGAGCAACAACGTCTGCGACATGCTCGAAGAATCACGTTTTGCCGCCCTTATCGCGAGAAACCGCGAGGGCAGTCAGCGATTCATTACGGCAAAACAAATGCTCGAAACCGCCACGCTCGGCGGAGCCATAGCCCTTGGCCTCGACGCGTTGATCGGAACACTCTCAACCGGCAAACAAGCCGACATCGCCGTCGTCTCGCTCGTTCACACTGCCCAACAGCCAGTTAACGACATCCACACAGCACTCGTTTTCGCCTCAAACGCGCGCGACGTTGCGATGACAATGGTCGCGGGCCGTGTCGTCTATGATTCTAACGCGGCGTAACCTCATATTCCGGTTTAGCCATTCCCATTATCCATTTATCGAACCAGCCAACGATGTGCTGCAGGCGTTCGATGCGGTGCCAGGGTTGGCCGGAGCGTGAGAGTTCGTGGCCTTCGTTTGGAAAGCGCACCATGACGGTCGGGATCTTGCGGTATTTGAGGGCACGGAAAAGCTCTTCGCCGCCGGCGGTTGGCGGCGTGCGATAGTCGGCTTCGCCGAGGATGAACATCATTGGAGTCTGAATATTGGCGACATGTGTTATCGCCGAACGCTCTTTGAATCCGGGGTCCTCGAACGGGGCACCTTTGAACCAACTCGGTTGAAACTGTGCGAAATCCGCCGTGTACCACCAGTTTGACCAGTCGGAGATATCACGCTGCGACACGGCTGCAGCAAAGCGGTTGGTTTTTGTGACGGCCCAGTTGGTCAGCACGCCGCCGCCGCTGCCGCCGGTGATCCCGAGCTTTTTCTCGTCGATGTAGCCGCGTTTGATGACCTCATCGACGGCGGCCATTAGGTCTTTGTGATCGTCGCCGGGGTAGTTGTGTTGGATGATGTTGCCAAAATCCTGCCCGTAACTCGTCGAGCCGCGGGGGTTTGGATAGACGACAACATAGCCTTTGGCCGCCATCCATTGAAACTCGTGGTCAAAGACATAGCCATACGCCGCGTGCGGACCGCCATGAATATTTAAGATCAGCGGATATTTTTTGTTCGGGTCAAAATTGGGCGGTTTTTGCACCCAGGTCTGAACGCGTTTGCCGTCAAAGCTCGTGTACCACACGTCGTCCGGCTCGGTGAGGTTTAGCTTAGAAAATAGTCCGTCATTGATCTTTGTCAACTGTTTCGAGGAGCCGCTCGATCGGTCGAGAATGTATAGATCGGTGATAACGGTAGGCGTCGAACGTGTATAAATTATCTTACCGCCATCGCGGGTCGCCCGGTACGACAAAACGGCCTGATCGCCCTTTGTTACGTCGCTCATCTTGCCGGTCGCGGCATCGAACATCCCAAGATTCGCCCGGCCTTCTTTGGCATAAACGCTGATAATGCTTTTGCCGTCAGCTGACCAGATCAGGCCGCCGCCGCCGCCCGCACGTGGTGGAGCATTGTCGCCGCCGACGCCGCCGCCGACATCATAATCAAAACCGGTCGTGAGATTTTTTGGCTGAGCGTTAGGGGTGATATCGAGTACCCAAAGGTCCGGTTGGGTATATGATTGAACCGGCTTGGTTGACGCTGAGGCGTTGAAAGCGAACTGCTTGCCGTCGGGGCTTAGGCTCAGGCCGCCGACGCCCAACGCGACCTTGGTCAACAACGACGGCTCGCCGCCAGCCGACGGGACACTGTAGATCTCGGTGTTTGGTGTTTCCTCGTAATACTGCTCGGTAACCCTATTGGTGGTGTAGTAGATCTGAGATCCGTCACGCGACCAGACAAATCCGCCTTCGTTGTAACTGCCGCTCGTCAATTGTTTTGGCGTCGGTTTGTCCTCAGGACTTCGCGGGGCGGCAATGACCCACAGATGATTTGGATGATTGTTGTCGATGTATCCGCCACCGTCGGAGCGATAGACGGCACGGGTGATAACGCGGACATCGCTTTCGCGGCCGTCAGCGGGAGTTGGGGCGGGCTTGCCGCCACGGGCGATCTCTTCGGCGTTTTGCGAGTTGCCAAACGAGATCCATTTTCCGTCGGGTGACCAACTTAATGAATTAATGCCGCGCGGTAGCGACGTTACCTGCCAAGAATCGCCGCCGCTCATCGCGAGCATAAAAAGCTGCGGTGCGGCCGCGGGCCCTGGTTGATCGCCGCTGCGGACAAAAGCCAAATATTTGCCGTCAGGCGACCAACGCGGCGAAGTGTCGCGGGTGGTGCTAGTCAGCCGACGCGGTTCGTCGCTGCCCGATGTCGAAACCGTCCAGATCGAGGTGTCGTAGTTGGTTTTTGCGGTGTTTACGGTCACCTTTACAAAAGCGACGGTCGAGCCGTCAGGCGAGATCTGCGGGTCGGCGACCCATGCAAAATCAAAAAGGTCTTTCTCCGTTATGTTTCTTTTCTGCGCCGAAGCAGTTACGGCAAATACAAGGACAACGATGGACAAGCGGACGAGGATCTTTCGCATACATGCTCCTTTGAACTAGCTGGTTTTGAGTTAACGTTATACGGTCAGAATGCCAGTTTGGGTATTCTTTTCAAGACGAGCGGCTATTGCCGCGGAGCCTTTAATGCCAATTCGAGTTCGTTTTTGAGATCTGCCACAGTCCATTCGTTACCGGGTAATATCTTGGTCACCTTGCCGTCAGGGCCGATGACCGCAGTTCGCAGGCTGTGGTTTATCTGGGTCTTATCGTTTTGATCGACCTCGTAGCGCAGGCCAAAGAAATCGGCGATCTTTTTAACCTCGGCGTCTTTGCCGACGGCGAGCTGCCACACGTCAAATTTCGTTTTCGGGTCGTTGCCCATGTAACCGATGCCATAAGAGCGCAGCTTTTCGGGCGTGTCGTTTGCCGGGTCAAACGATATTGAAAGCAGCCGGACTTTGTCCTTTAGCTCCTCATTAGCCGCGATCAATTTTGCCGTGTCGCTAAACGCGGTTGACATCCTAATGCAGTAATCAGGTAGCGGACATCGTGCGTAAATAAAGGTGATCGCCAGAGCTTTGCCCTTAAAATCATTGATCGCAACGCGTTTGCCGTCTTGATTTGTGAGTGCAAAATCAGGAACACTTTGGCCGATCTGGGCAAAGTTTTCATTTACTGGCGGTGCGGGCTGATTGGGATCAGCGGCGGCAACGATGCCGATGTTTTCGAGATAATACGGATCTTTTGCGGTGTTATCGACAACCATCTCAGCCCGAATTTCGGCGCCCGGCTTTAGATCATCCCAGACCCAATCCGCATGGATCGGAAAATCCATCGTCATCGCTTCCATATAGCCCTCGATCTTTTCGTGATCGATCGTGGCCTTTTTGGCGGCGCGGTCGACCGAAACGACCTTGCCTTTTATCGGATAGCGTTTGGCCGTGGCCGAAGCGTTGGAATTGGTGTCCGTTTTACAAGCTGAAAACAAGAAAATACAAAAAATAAATAGAGCGAGCTTTTGCATATATTGAAATGATGTAACAACCGCCCGAAAATGTCATCTAGGGCTCAGTTGCTCGTCGTAGATCAGCTGATACATCCGGTAATTTGTCATCACGCGGTAAACGTATTCCTTTGACTGGGCAAACATTATCTCGGGCACATAACGCTCGGGTTGATTTGACCGCGAACGCGACAGCCAACGTTTCATATTATCTTCGCCCCCGTTATAGCTAGCCGCGACGGCGTCCGGCTGTTGCGGAAACAGCGTAAAAAGATCGCTGAGATATCTCGAACCGAGACGGATGGCCGTTGGAGGATAATAAAGTTCATCCTGGCGAAAATTGGTGCGGCCGAGCTCGCCCGCGACCTTGGTCGATGTCGTCGAGATAAACTGCATCAATCCGCGAGCTGCAGCATACGATTTTACATCCGGCTGAAACCGCGATTCCATATGCATTATCGCGAGGATCAAACGCGGATCGACGTTGTAAGTTTCGGCCGCGTTTCCCAACTCCGTGTCGTACACCGCCGGATAGAGCAGCAGCAATTGGTCACGCGGGATCAGCTCGACAGGATAATCCGCGGGCATCTTTCGCCACAGCGGTTCGACAACCGCTAACGCCCGGTCACCGCGATCTCCTCGTGCGTAATACGTTGCCAGCGTATTTGACGAGGTCGATCTTCCCGCTGCCTCAAGTTCGGGAGTAGCTTCGTCATAGAGGCCGAGCGAAAGAAGAGCACCCGCAACGGTGGTTTGATCTTCGCTTTTTTTCTCGGGCGCCTTGATGTCGGGAACGCCGGAATATTTTGGCAGAGCTTTGATCGCGGCTTTAAGGACGCCGAGAGCGTTATTGCGGATGTCAGGTTTATCGGTCAGTCGCAGAATGCTCAGAGCATGTTTTCGCCGTGTATCGGCATCTTTTGCCTTAAGCCCGGCGGTTAGTTGGCCTATCTTTTGCGTGATAAAAGACCCGGCAGTTTCATCCTTAGCCATTTCCCGAAGCCGCTCGGTCGAACGCCAGCCGTAATATTCTGCCCGTCCGTCCGCTATCGATAAGTAGGTCTCAACGGCCTCGCCGTAACGTTTCAATTGTTCGAGGGCATAGGCTTTTAGAAATGTGACCTCCGCCGACGTCGTGCCGCCGGGCGTTGTCCCGCCTAGATCGGCGACGGTTAGGAGACGCTCGAGATTTGCGAGAGCGGCAGGCCAATCGGAGCGAGCAATATGGATGCGTGCCTCGGCAAATGTGGCTATGGTCTCAGGCAGTTTCCCTTTGAAAACCTCACGAGTTTTACCGCACCATTTTATCGCTTCGAGATCCTCGCCTTGGTCACGATGGACATCGATGATGTTTAGATAGGCACGCTCCAGCTTTTCGTCAGTGGGATATTTTTCGATAAATTTTTGATACCGCTTGAGAGCCTCTTTATGTTTTCCGACGCGGGCATAAGCGGGAGCCGAAAGCAGTAGAGCGTCTTTTGCGGCGATGCTCTCGGGATACTGTTCCTGTACGCGTTCGAACCATTTCAACGCCTCGACATAGTCGCCCTGTTGCGTAAAACCGCGTCCGATCTGTAGGATCGCGTCCTGTGCGTTCACGCCGTTAGGGAAACGTGCGACTATCGCTTCGAAATGCAGCTTGGCATCTGCAAAGTCACGGTTAAATTGGTAGATATTCGCCCGCCGCAAATGTTCTGTTTCGGCGAGGTCCGGGGCCTTTTTGCCGATATTTTCCACTCCGCCGTCTAGCAGATCGAGGCCCTTGGCGGCGCTTTGGGCGACATCATCCGGCTGTGCCGCATTTGGCATAGTCGCAAGCAAGCTATTAAATAACTCACGTGCTATGTCGCCTTTGCCGGAGCGTAAGTTTGCCTCAGCAAGTAATGCTTGGTCTTCGCGAATGTTGGCAGAGTTCTTTTTTGACGGAGAACTCGTCACGCCGTATCCAGCGTTCAGTATTCGGATCGTCTCGCTGTAATTTCCGCTTTCAAAATTATTTCTCGCAATCCGCTGGCGGGCAGGAGCCGCAACCAGGCTGTAGGGCGACAGCAGCACAAGCTGCTGCAAATAGAGGCGTTCGAGCATCAGATTGCCGGTCGAGCGGGCGATCTGGGACAGATGTTTTAGTGCATAAGCAGTAAGCAGGGAATCGCGGGCGGCAACATTTTGGTAATTCGCCATCGCTAGGCCAAGCTGGCCGTCCGATTCGGCGTAGCGGGCGAGCAGGTAGTCGTAATTATTGGCGGTAAAGGTTTTTGGGTCGGTTATGGCGAGATTTTGCAGTTCGGCGATGGCGGATGTGTAGTTTCCGGTTTCTGCCAATGCAATTGCATTCGCGGCTGGCCCCTGCGGAATAGCCGCGACGGACATAACCGCAATTAATATGACCGTGCCGATCCGACGTTTCATTAACGGGATTTTAGCAAAGTTTCGCTATTCGCGGTAAAATCAGACCAAAGCATTTATGACAACACGAATACTGAGCGGAAAGACTATTGCAGACGCGATCAAATCCGAGATCGCAGCTGAGGTTAAGACTGTCGAGATCGAACACGGCTGGCGGCCGTGCCTTGCCGCGGTTCGCGTGGGACAAGACCCCGCATCCGAGGTCTATGTCGGCAATAAGGTAAAAACCGCTGCCGAACTAGGCATCATCTCAGAGCATCATCATTTGCCCGTAGAGACCAGCCATGAGGATCTCTTGGCGTTAGTGCATGATCTGAACGCCAACAACGATGTTGACGGCATCCTCGTCCAACTGCCGTTGCCAAGACACATCAACGAACGCGAGATACTCGAGGCGATCGACCCTGCAAAGGACGTTGACGGTTTTCACCCCGAAAATGTCGGTAGGCTTTCGCTGGGTTATCCGTCGCTCGTTCCCTGCACACCAGCGGGCGTGGTCGAGATATTAAAGCGTTCTGACATCGAGATCGCGGGCAAGCACGCCGTGATCGTAGGTCGCAGCAATATCGTCGGTAAGCCTCTGGCGATGCTGCTACTAAAGGAAAACGCGACGGTGACGATCTGTCATTCGCGAACTGCTGATCTAGCCGAGATAACCAGTCAAGCGGATATCCTGGTCGCGGCGATCGGCCGTGCCGGATTTATTCGCGGTGAACATATTGGTGCGGGCTCGACCGTCATTGACGTTGGGATCAATAATTTTTCCGACATGGAAACCGCGAGTGAGATGTTTCCTGCCGAAGATCTCGAAAAGCGAATTGCAACGATCGAAAAACGGGGCAGCACACTGGTCGGCGATGTGAACCCAAAAGACGCGATGGAAAAAGCCGCCAATTTCACACCCGTGCCCGGCGGCGTCGGGTTGCTGACGGTGGCGATGCTGATGAAAAACACGGTCACCGCAGCCAAAATGCGGCGAAAAATATGAACTTTGAAGAATATCAATCCGAAGCGAGCCAAACGGCTCTTTATCCGCGGCGAATGGAAAACCTTGAATATCCGACTTTGGGTCTAGCGGGCGAGGCTGGCGAGGTTGCCAATATCGTAAAGAAAATCCAGCGCGATCATGGCGGCGTGATCACAGACGAAACGCGTTTGAAATTAAAGGACGAGCTTGGCGATGTGCTCTGGTATATCTCGGCGTGTGCCGATGAATTAGGACTCACTCTCGCTGAGGTTGCGGAATACAACGTCCAAAAGCTCGCCAAACGTCACAATCGGGCAGCATAAATGCTTAAAGTAGGCCTCACCGGGTCGATCGCCGTCGGCAAATCTTTTGTTTGCGATTGTCTTCGCGGACTCGGGTGCCACGTGCTCGATGCTGACCAAACCTCGCGGGATGTTGTCGCAAAGGGAACCGACGGGCTCGCAGCGATCGTTAGCAAATTTGGCGACGAGGTTTTGGAGCCGGATGGCGAACTTGACCGCAAAAAGATGGGGTCGATCGTTTTCGCAGATGACGAAAAGCGGCAGCTTTTGAATTCTATCGTCCATCCGCGTGTTTTTGAGGCCCAAAACAAATGGATCGAAGAGGTTGAGAAACACGATCCCAATGGCATTGCAATCATCGATGCCGCCCTGATGATCGAGTCCGGCGGGTACAAACGCTTTGATAAACTTATTGTCGTGTGGTGCGAACCTGAGATACAATTGCAGCGTCTAATGAGCAGGGACGGTTTTGACGAAAATACCGCAAAAATGCGTATCGCAGCCCAAATGCCACAAGACGAAAAGAAGCGTTTCGCCGATCATCTGATCGATACCTCCCAAGGGTTTGACGATACGCGGCGTCAGGTTGAGCGACTCGTCGCAAAACTTAAAAAAGCCTCGTAAAAGCACTAATGCCGGATCGGAACAAAATACTCGACCTTAGAAAACGAACAGCGACGCTGGTTAGTGTCGTGGTCGCCGTGTTTTTTATCACGTCCTGTACGCAGATCGAACAACCCACTACCGAACCATTTTTCTCCGGCACAAAGCCGCCGCCGAAACAGGAGTTTCGTTGGAGCAACGGCAAGATGCCAAAGAGTTTTGATCCCGCACGTGCCGCCGCTGCACCGGAAACAGATATCGTCCGTGCCGTGTTCGAAGGGCTGACCGAGATCGACGCAAAAACGCTCGAGGCCGTTCCGGCGGCTGCCGAGAAATGGTCGTCGTCGGACGATCTACGCGAATGGACGTTTCACTTACGTAAAGATGCTCGCTGGTCGAACGGCAAACGGCTGACCGCCGAAAATTTTGTAATTGCGTGGCAGCGTCTGGGCACGCTTGGCAACAAAACTGCTCACCGCGAACTGATACAAAATATCGTCGGGCTAAAGGCAGAAAAGCCTGTAGCCGCTCCGGCTGATTCGCGCGATTTTCAGCACGATCCTGTTAAGGTGGGCGAAACACCGATCCAAAATCTTTCGGGAGCGACAAAACGTCAGGAACAACCCACCGCGGACCAAACCGCAACTGACCTAGACGAAGGTGTGCCGCCGAGACAGGACCGCGTGACGACCGCTAAGAAGATGGGCATCGAGGCCGTCAGCGATGTCATCCTCAAGGTGACGCTAGAACTGCCGGACAAGGATTTTCCAAAGCTTGTCGCGAATCCGATCTTTCGACCGGTCTATGGCGACGGTGCCGACTTTGAGACTCAACCTTTGAATCCAAAGGTCGTCACCAACGGACCGTTCGCCGTCACTGAGGTCGCAAAAGATGGGGTGACGCTCACGCGTTCGGATAAGTATTGGGACAAAGATGCTGTCAAACTTGAGCAGGTTCAGTTCGTTCAAAAAGAAACCGCCGAGGCCGCTCTTGACGCCTATAAAAAGGGTGAGATACACGCCGTCACAAACGCCGATTTTGAGCCTCTCGCCTTAAAGCTGCTTGCGCCTTTCGACGATTTTCGCCGGACAACGCACAGCGCGGTAAATTTTTACGAGGTCAATACAAAAAACGCTCCGTTCAACGACCGCCGCGTTCGCGAAGCTCTTGCGACATCTATCGACCGTGATCGTTTAACCGATGGCGAGCTTGAAGGTTCGACGCAGCCCGCCGCCGGATTTTTGCCATTGGGCGATAAGAAAGTTTCGCGGCTAGTTCTCGATATCGAAAAGGCAAAGGGCTTGCTTGAAAAGGCCGGGTATCCGAACGGCGAAAATTTTCCGCAGATACGCCTCGTCGTTAACCGAAATGATACCCAACAGCGCATCGCCAGATCCGTCGCCCGCATGTGGAAGACAAACCTAAACCTTGAGACGCTCGTCATCGTAAAAGAAGCGTCCGAGATCGAGGCCGTCAAAACGAGCGGCGACTACGACCTGATCCGCCGCGGCGTGGTTTTGCCGACTGCCGATGAAATGGTTAGCTTGACGGCGGTTTTTGGAACGGCGGTGAAAACTGTTAAGAGTACAGAGACCGAAGCCAAACCCGGCGAATCTGACACTGAACTGTTTGGACTGCCACTTGATAAAGATAAGAAAGGCGGGCCTTTCGAACCGGCTGACAGCGACGCTCCAAATGCCACACCGCCCGCGATAGTCATGCTGACCGAGGGCGACGCGATCTATGAGCTTAACGCTATACCGCTGTATTTTCCGATGTCGTATTCGTTGGTCAAACCCTTTGTCAAAGGATTTGAAATGAATGGCCTCGACGCGGCTTTATTAAAAGACGTGAGCATCGACAGCAACTGGCAGCCCAAGCAGTAGCGATTTGAATTAAGGTTTTCCCCTAAACCTAAATTTAGTGTAAATTAACGAAAAGTTTCGCAGCCTTATCAATGAAGGACCCTCGCAGACTATCTCAAATCCTCGTCCTGATGTTTTGCATCGGGTTGCTCGTTAATGGATGCACGAGTTCGGCCAACAGCCGTTATTTCGGCAAAACCGTCGCCCCCAAAGACAACATTCTGCGCTACGTTTCGGGTTCCGAGCCCGAGACACTCGACCCGCATATCTCGTCAGGCCAGCCTGAGGCCCGGATTTACATGGCGATCTATGAGGGCTTGGTCGAATACGGCCCCAAAGACATGCAGCCGATCCCGGCGATCGCAAAAAGCTGGGAGATCAGCTCGAATGTCGACGAGTTTGTCTTTCACCTTCGCGACAACGCCAAATGGAGCGACGGCACGCCGATCACCGCTAACGATTTTGTTTACAGCTTTAGACGCGGCTTTGCTGCCGACACGCTATCGTCATCGACGGAACTGGGCTTTTTTATCAAATATGCAGAGGCTTTTAACGGCGGCCAGGTATTTGTAAAGAAAGGCGATACTTTCTTGCTCGCAAAAGATTTCAGCAGCGAGGAGCAAAAGCCCTCGACCGGGATCGGCCCCGAGACGGATTTTCATAAATTTGTACAGTCGCCGATACGCCTGACGCTCGACGGCGATGAAAAGAAGCGTGCGAAACAGATCGATGCGGATCCCAAATTAAAAGCGGCAGTTGCGGGGGCGGAGTTTGTCCCTGTTAAAGCGGAGGATATTGGCGTTGAAGCGATCGATATTTACACCTTGCGTGTGACGCTTCGCCAACCCGCTCCGTTTTTTATCGGACTGCTCGCCCACCAATTTTTCCGTCTCGTGCCAAAACAGGCGATCGACAAATGGGGAAAAGAGTGGACCCGCAAAGAACATATCGTTACGTGCGGTGCGTTTCGAATCAAGGAAATACGTCCCTACGACGCGCTGACCCTCGAAAAAGATCCAAACTATTGGGACGCCGCAAATGTCCATCTCGACGGCATCGCATTTTACCCGGTCGAGGACAACGCCACCATTCTTAACCTTTACAAGGGCGGGTCGGTCGACGCGTTTTTGAATCACACCGTGCTGACATCGTGGATCGAGCAGGTGCGGGCGTTCAAGGACGAGTACATGAATTTCCCGGAAAATTCGACTGCCTATTACAGCATGAATGTGACGCGGCCGCCGTTTAACGACCCCAAGGTTCGTAAGGCATTTGCGATGGCTGTCGATAATGATGCTCTTTCAAATTTTCGAAAGATCACCAAACCGCTCTACGATCTGACGCCAACGGGCATTTTTCCGGATTATGACAAGGCCAGGGCAAAGGTCAGCGAAGAGATCCGTAAGGAACGTAATATTGCCCCGGATGTCTGGGCAAAATACGGAAAATTTGACGCCGAAAGGGCTCGAAAGACGCTCACCGAAGCAGGCTTTCCCGTGCAGAAAAGCGGCGACGGTTGGGTGTGCCCTACGTTTCCTACTGACAAAGTCTCGCTGATGTTCAACACCAATGAAAACAACCGTTCGATCGCCGAATTTGTGCAGGCTCAGTGGCGGCAAAATCTTGGCATCACGGTGCCGCTCAAGAGTCAGGAATTTAAAACTTTTTTGAAAGACCGCCACGAGGTGCAGTATGACGGATTGGCTCAGAGCCTCTGGTCTGGTGATTACATGGATCCGTACACTTTTGTGGGATTGCATTACGGTTATCCGAATAACGGCGATGCGGGATTTAACGACCCGAAATACAACAAGATGCTCGATGACGCCAACGCCGAGCTCGATCCCGCAAAGCGTTACGAGATGCTCGCCCGCGCAGAGTTTTATCTGATGGAACAGCAGCCGTCAATACCGCTGACGATCAATGCGACGAACTGGATGAAAAAGCCTTATGTTAAAGGCATGTATCCAAATCCGGGGACGCTGCTGCCGTGGAAATTTGTCTATATCGAGCAAGATCCGGCGAAATGGGACAAAGACGTTGATAACGTGATGACCGAGAGCGACCCTCAGGTCGAGAAACAGTTACAGGAGCTGACCGCGACGCAAAAGACAGCGAAATAAGATGCTTAGCTTCATCATCCGCCGATTGCTGATAATCATCCCGATGGCTCTGCTCGTCGTGACCCTGACGTGGGGTCTCGTGCGGATCGCTCCGGGTAATTTTTATTCGGCCGAAAAGAAGCTGCCGCCCGCCGTCGAAGCCAACATTCGCAAAAAATACGGCCTCGATAAGCCTTGGTACACGCAATACGGGATGATGATGTCAAATATCGTCCGCGGAGATTTTGGCGATTCACTTAAATATCAGGGCCAATCGGTCAACGAGATCATCCGGCGGCATTTGCCGTATTCGGCGGTCATCGGTTTGCTCGGTTATTTACTGGCACTCGCGATCGGTTTGACGGCCGGGACGGTCGCCGCACTAAAACAAAATTCCGGTTTTGATTACGGCTCGATGTCGCTGGCGATGCTCGGCCTATCGGTGCCAAATTTTGTACTAGGCCCGATCCTCGTGCTGATATTTTCATTTTGGCTTTACTTGCTGCCGCCCGGACGTTGGGGAGGTTTTTCCGGCATCGTTCTGCCGGTGATCACATTGTCGGCGATCTATGCCGCGTACATCGCACGTCTGACGCGTGCCGGTATGCTTGAGGTAATGCGATCGGATTATATTCGTACAGCCCGTGCAAAAGGTTTGGACGAGAAAACGGTCCTGCTGCGTCACGCGATCCGCGGTGGTCTGATCCCGGTGCTTTCATTCACCGGACCGGCCTTGGCAGCGCTGCTTGCCGGAACGGTGGTTGTCGAAAAGGTCTTTGCGATACCGGGCCTCGGCAACATCTTTATACAGGCGGTATTGAACCGCGACGAGCCGCTGATACTTGGCGTCGTTGCATTTTTGTCGATCCTGATCATGATCTTTAACCTGATCGTTGATATCGCGTACGGGTTTTTAGATCCGCGAATCCGTTACGAATAGTTGTTATGGCTGAGAATATCGAGATCGTAAAGGGAGCATCGCTGTGGCGTGACGCATGGCGGCGCCTGCGGCGCAATAAACTCGCGATGTTTGGCCTCGGTGTCATCGCGTTTATGATCGTCGCCGTTATAATCGGCCCGGCGATCATTAAATGGACGACCGGTTACACGTACGACTTTATTCCGACCGACCGCGATCTGGTCAAGGCGATGCCGCCGTCGTTCAGACATCTGATGGGAACTGACGATGCGGGCCGCGATATCTTTGCACGAGTGCTGCAGGGCGGACGCATTAGCCTAATGGTCGGTGTCATCTCGACAACCGTTTCGCTAATAATCGGCGTCTCGTACGGAGCGACCGCCGGATATCTCGGTGGCCGGATCGATAATCTGATGATGCGTATCGTCGATATACTCTACTCGATCCCGTATATTCTGATCGTCATTGTGCTGCTTTCGGTTTTTGGTGGGCCGAGTACGCCGGAGTGGATACAGTGGCTCTCGACGACGCTTGGCGGTGCGGGCAATCAAGGGTTGAGTCAGATATTCTTGCTGTTCTTTGCGCTTGGATTAGTTTCATGGCTAACGATGGCGCGGGTTGTTCGAGGACAGATATTGTCTCTAAAGAATCAGGAATTTGTGCTCGCGGCCAAGGCTACGGGCGTCTCGACATTTGGCATCATCTTTCGGCATCTCGTTCCAAACGCTCTCGGCCCAGTCATCGTCTATGCGACATTGACCGTGCCGAGCGTGATGCTCACCGAGGCGTTTTTGTCGTACCTTGGGCTTGGCGTACAGCCGCCGTATGCTTCGTGGGGCAGCCTCGCTTCGGACGGCGTTAAGAACATCGCTATTTTCCCGTGGCAGTTATTGTTTCCGGGACTGACGATGGCCCTGACGCTATTTTCATTAAACTTTTTAGGCGACGGCCTGCGTGATGCTCTCGATCCGCAAACGAGAAAATTTTAGGAGATCATCGATAGTGAGAAAAGTGGTTACTGTTTTGGTGGCGACATTATTCGTTGCCGCCGTTGGATTCGGGCAAACAAAGCAAAAACTTGCTCCGACGCCGACGAAATCCAAACTGAATATTATTAAAGAAGGTGCCGGTATCGAGGGCATCAAGGTTGGCAAATCGACCGCCGACGATGTCGTCAAGCGTTTTGGCAAAGTCTATCGGTGGGAGATAAACAAAAAATACTCGTTCCAGATGACGTACGACCGCCTTGGCTTGTCGTTCTATTTTTGCCAGGCAGATAAGAAAGAAGAGATATTCCTGATCGAGGTCAAATCGCCGTATAAAGGTAAAACGAGTAAGGGAATTGTCCTCGGACAGTCAACCAAGGAAGAGACCGAAAAGGCATACGGCAAGCCAAAAGACGGCTTTGAATATCCCGGTATCAACTTTTATTACAACAAATACGGCAAGCGAAATCTGATAACCGAGATCGATATTGTTGAGACTACAGGACTGCGGCAGTGTCAGGACAAAAAATGACCAACGACGGCACAATTTTATCGGTCGATGGGCTCAAGACCTATTTTCACACCGAGGACGGCGTCGTAAAGGCGGTTGACGGCATCTCGTTCGAGCTGAAAAAAGGCGAGACGCTCGGCATTGTCGGTGAATCGGGCAGCGGCAAATCTGTGTCTAATCTGTCGATCATGCGGTTGATACAAGAACCGCCGGGCGAGATCGTTGATGGCAAAATAATCTTTGACGGCATCGATGTGCGGGCACTCTCGATCGACGATGTGCGTAAGATACGCGGCCGCCGGATCGCGATGATCTTCCAGGATCCGATGACCTCGCTCAATCCGTTTCTCAAGATCTCAAAACAATTGACCGAGGTGACCGTGCTGCATCTCGGCCACACCAAGCAGCAGGCTCGCGAACACGCGATCAAAATGCTCAAGCTCGTCGGCATTTCCGACGCCGAACAGCGAATCGACAGCTATCCGCACGAATTTTCGGGCGGTATGCGTCAACGTGTGATGATCGCGATGGCCTTGAGCTGCGATCCCGAATTATTGATCGCCGACGAACCCACGACCGCTCTCGATGTCACAATACAGGCTCAAATTCTCGAGCTTATCAAAGACCTAAAGGCCCGCATGGGAACGAGCGTTATCCTCATCACGCACGACCTTGGTGTCGTCGCCGGGATGACCGACAAGATCATTGTGATGTATGCAGGCAAGGTTTTTGAGCAGGCTCCGACCCGCGAACTATTCGCGACCCCCGCAAACCCTTACACCAAGGGCTTGTTAAAAAGCGTACCCGATCCCGCTCACGAGCAAGGAAAAGAGTTGTACCAAATTCCCGGCCTGCCGCCGGATGTCGCTCATTTGCCTCCCGGCTGCCCGTTTGCCCCGCGTTGCAGCCGTGTTGAGGATATTTGCCACAGCGAGTTTCCGCCGTTCGTCGAGATAAATGAGGACCACCATTCGCTGTGTCATTTTGCGAATGACGTTTATGCCGAATCCAAAAGCGAGGTGGCAAAATAATGCTGATCCATTTAAGCTGCCCAAAATGCGCCGCCAACCTCGATTTTGATGACGGGATCCACTTTATTAAATGCGAATTTTGCGGAGCTACGTCTTTATTAGATCTCGAAGATGATAAGCCGAGCCTGACGCTCGAAGCTCCAGCTCCAGAGCCTCACGGCCCATCGGACGAGGTGTTGATCTCGATCCAAAACCTCAAGGTCCATTACAGTTCCGGCGGCGGATTTTTGCGTCCGGCAAAGGTCGTAAAAGCGGTGGACGGCGTATCGCTCGACATTCGTAAAGGCGAGACGCTTGGGCTCGTTGGCGAATCCGGCTGCGGCAAATCGACGCTTGGCAAAGCTATCCTGAGGTTGACTGAGCCGACCGGCGGTAAGGTCCTGTACAACGGCAAAGATCTCGCCAGCCTGCCAAAATCCGCGATGCGCGAGCAGCGAAAGGATTTGCAGATGATCTTTCAGGACCCGTACGCATCGCTTAATCCGCGAATGACCGTCGGCCAGATCATCGGCGAGCCGCTCCGCACATTTGGACTTACAAACGGCTCGACCGCATCGCGTGTCGAGGAACTGATGGAAACCGTCGGCCTCAGCCGCCGTTTTATCAAACGCTATCCGCACGAGTTTTCGGGTGGCCAGCGCCAGCGTATCGGCATCGCCCGGGCACTCGCCGTTGACCCCGAATTCATCGTCGCTGACGAACCGATCTCTGCCCTCGACGTTTCAATTCAGGCTCAGATAATGAATCTGATGGAGCGTCTGCAGGCCGAAAAGAACCTGACGTATCTGTTTATCTCGCACGACCTG
This sequence comes from Chloracidobacterium sp., assembly GCA_016706275.1. GTDB lineage: Bacteria > Acidobacteriota > Blastocatellia > Pyrinomonadales > Pyrinomonadaceae > OLB17. Next base: position 992,706 of record JADJJY010000001.1, read on the forward strand.
CGTGCCGTCCGTCATCTGTCCGACCGCGTTGCGGTGATGTATCTCGGCCGCATCGTCGAGCTTGCGGGTGGCAGGGAAATTTACCGCGATCCGCTGATGCCTTACACACAGGCACTGATCTCGGCCGTGCCGGTTCCTGACCCTGAGATCGAAGCGCGCCGTGAGCGTATCATCCTGAAAGGTGATGTTCCGTCGCCGATCAATCCGCCAACGGGCTGTCATTTCCATACGCGATGCCAGTTCGCGATCGACGCTTGTAAGACCCAGGTGCCGCAGCTCGTCGAGATCAAACCCGACCATTTTGCGGCGTGTATCCGCATCTCGCCGGAGCATCCTATCATCGAGGCGAACGCATCCGACGGATTAGGAGCGATAGGAAATTAACACAAAAAGAGGCTCGATATCGAGCCTCTTTTTTATTGTGAAAACAGGACGGTTTAGAATATTCCCGGCGTTGCCGTCTTGTGACTTTCGGCATTGCGCAGAGACTTGATGCGGTTGTGGGCAGCAAGCACCGCATGAGCCTGTTGTTCAACAACATCGGCAACGTTCGCGGGCATAGTCGTTTTTAATGCATCGGCGTAGGCCTCTTTGGCGTAGTCTTCGCCGCGTTCGCATTCGTTGAGGATAGCTTCTTCGTCCTTGCCGGTGACAAGTGATTTGATGTCGATCCAGCCGCGATGGACCGCCGCCGACAGCGTGCCGGTCGATTCCGGATCGCCGCCTAATTCGCGGACCAGCCCTTGCAGAATCCCGACAAACTCAGACCGCTGTTGCGAAAATTCGTAAAACACCGTCTTGAGTTCAGATCTTTCTATCCCCTCGGCCGCGGTCTTAAAACCATTTTGCCCGTCTTTGCAGGTCTCAATGAGACCATTCAAAATCGAAATGACATCCGCATTCGATGCGGTCTCGGTTTCTGTAGAAACAGGAACTCCGTCCGTTGTGATAGCCTTTGTTGCTTCGTAATCGTTGATCATAATAATTGCCTCCGTGAAAATAGGTTGATATTTAGGCGAGCATATCCAGACAATTTATTAGACTTGGGGGTTTGTATCGCCCTAAAAATCTTTTCCCGATATGCTGTCTGTATCAGGATATGACCTTAATCTTGATTTGAAAGTACGTTAGCGAACATAAGCCCAAGTGCAATGTCTTTTTGTTGGCCGATTTTCGTGAAATAGTGATGCGATTGACCGTATTACAAAGGTAAATAAAAGATCATCCAGATCGCAGAACTTCCGCGATCTATGCTTGGTATTTGATCTAGGAGCGATAGATCACCGATTTGAGCGAGTTTTCACAAATTTTGACGATAGAGCGAATAGCCGATGAGGCGGGGCTGGCGATAGCTGTGGCCGACGCGTCGCGTGAACTCGCGTCTGCAAACAACAACTCGATCTGTGCGAGCCTCAACCCCGACGGCAAATACGTCGGCCAGTGCGCCGCGTTTTGCGGGACGGCGTTAGAAGAGGTTGTAGAGGTTGGCGAGGCAGTGTCATTTACGTGTCACGCCGGGCTCGAGTGCCGTGCGGTGCCGATCTCCAATGCGGGACAACGGCTGGTCGCAATCGTTGGACGAACATTTATAAAGGCCGAAAATTACCGCCGTGCGACCGAGCGTGCGATATCCGGTGATTGGAGCAAATACCCGCCTTCGGAATTTTTTGAGAATGTTCTGCTGACGGGCTCGCTATCGGAGATCGAGAAAGCCGCGGAGAAAGTAGCCGCCGAGATCGAATCAGTTGAAGAGGTAGAACTGCCCGAAACCGAGATCGAGCAACCAGTTGAACAGCTTGAGGCTGACCATCGTGAACGGGAACAGCCCGAACAGGAGATCTCAGTTCCGCCGACTTCAATGACCGCCGAAACTCAGGCGTGGCGGGCATTTTTTGGTTCGCTTTTGAAAACAGATTTTCAGCGTGCGACCGAATCGATCTTAGAGTTTCTCGCACATCATTACGGCTTTAAGGCTCTCGTCTGGCTTGAGCGTTGTAACGGCGGTTTTGAAAATCGTGCAGCATATGGCGAGATGCAGGGGCGAAAGGTGCGGCTAGGCATCGCGGCTGACGACCATCGTTTGGTCGAGGCTCTGCAAAACGAAATGCCGCTCGAAATTGGCGAGCGTCACGGTGCGGATGACGCCGTGCGCACGATGAATCTTTTTCCGATCGGTGTCGCCGGTGAGATCTCAGCGGCAGTCGCGACGCTCGACAATATAGGCACCGACAGCGGCAAAAAGCAGATCGCCCGTATGTGCCAATCGATAGCTCCGCAGCTTGAGATACTTCGTTTGCGGAGCGACGTCGCCCGACGTGAGCTGATCGGCGGAGCGGTCCGCCGTTTTAGCGACGGCATCAAATCGGTCGAGACCGACGACCTCTGGCTCAGCCTGACGCAAAATGCGGCAGAAATATTACAGGCCGAACGTGCTTCTTTGCTGGTCTATGACAAGCCATCGGACTCGTTAGACATCAAATCGATCATCGGTTCACGTAATGAATTTGACGCGAGCGAAGAATCGGGTTCGCGTGTCGCGAAAGTGATCTTTGCACGCAACGAGCCGGTCATCGTATCGGACATCAGCAAGACAGGCCTGCCTCCGGCGGCCGAGAGAGGTTACAGGTCAGCATCATTTTTGAGCTGTCCGGTAACGATCGGCGGCAATGTGATCGCGGTGATGAGTTTTACCGACCGGGCGGGCGGCAAGCCCTTTGATAAGGAATCGCTCGAATTATTTCAGGCGATCGCACCGCAGCTTGCGGTTTCGATCGACCGTGCAACGCTGAAAGAGCGTGCCGGTGAATTTGAACAGCTTTCTGTTACTGATGCCCTGACCGGACTGCTCAACCGCCGCTACATCGAGGAACGCCTGATGGAAGAGATCAAGCGGTCGAATCGTCACGGATTTCCGATGAGCTTTATGATGCTCGATGTCGATGAGTTCAAATCTTACAACGACCAATTTGGGCATCCTGCGGGCGATGAGGCTTTGAAAATGGTCGGCCACATTATCCGCGAAACGCTACGCGGAGCGGATGTGGCGGCACGATATGGCGGTGAAGAATTTGCGATTTTGTTGCCGCAAACTATCAGCGAAGAGGCCATCACCATCGCCGAACGTATCCGCAGCAACATCGCCGAGACGGCGTTTCCGCACCGCCGCGTAACGCTTAGCATCGGCGTCGCGAGCTGTTCGGCGGAGTTGTGCCTAGCCGAAAATATCGTATCGGCCGCCGACAAGGCGCTCTATCATGCGAAACATAACGGCCGTAACCGCGTGCAGACGTTCGAGGATATGGCTCCGGTTCAAGCAAATTAGATGAAACGAGTTGTCGAAAATAGAATTTTTGCCACGTGCAACGCGGACGAATTTGTCGGCCGCGAGGCTGAGCTTGAGCGTTTGCTGGATCATGCGACCGCAACGGGCGGGCTTGCGATGCTTTGCGAACCGTCAGCGGGTGCGTCCGAGTTGCTGCGACAGGCGTACGACAGGTTCTTTGTTGGTGGCGGCGAAGTCGTGCCGTTCTATTTTGAGATAAAGCCGAGTGATGTCGATGCAAAAACTCTAGCGACTCGTTTTGTCCGCGAATTTCTGCTCCAGACCGTCGCGTTTCGCCGCAGCGACAAAAAGATACTTGATTCGTCGCCTGAGATCTGCGAGCTTGCCGAGCTTGCCGTACCCGCCGACGGGTATTGGATCGACCGCCTCGTCGAGACTTGCAAGAGCGATAGCCGTTTGAACGACGATAGTTCGTTTGTGAGAAATTGCCTTAGTGCTCCTTTGCGGGCGGCGGGGCATGGAGCCAAGAGCTTCGTGATGATCGACGGGCTTGATGTTTTGCCCGAGTTGAGCGGCGGCGAGAGCCTGCTCGCTGAAATGGTATCAATATTTTCGCGCGGCTCGGTCCCGTACATTTTTAGCGGCCAGCGTCGGTTTATGTTTGGCAGGACGACGCTCCCGACAATGCCGCTCAATTGCCTTAAACAGGCAGATGCTGGTGAGCTTGTCGAAAGCCTCTCGGGGTCTAAGGGCGTTAATGTCAACGATCAGACCCGCGACCTGATCGCGATTCAGCTTGGAGGACGGCCCGGAGCGATCCGCTCGCTGTTTGCTGCTGCTGCGGAGCACGGCGTTGAGCTAGACACATTTGAACGCGTGCAGAAATCGTACACCGACGAGATATTTGGCGGGCGTATCGGACGTGGATTTGACACGATGTTTGACCGGCTAGTTCCAAGTGTTGAATTGCAGGCAAAGGCTTTACGTTTGCTTGGTGAGACGCATAGTGCGGGTGACACAGGCATTCCTTTTGCTTATTGGAAAAAGCATCTTGGCCTCAGCGGCGATGAGACCAGTCGGCTGCTCGGACGGCTTAATTGTGCAGAACTGATACGATACGAGTCCGAAGTGGTTCGTGCGGATGCCAACGACGTGATCTCAGCGGATCGCATCGCCGCTAGGATAAAAATTGAGGGCGGTTCACGAGCCCTGATTATCGGCGAAGCCCTCGCCGCAAACATCCGTCGTGCTCCGGCTCTGATGGCACGTGTCTATCGCCGCAATTCGGCTCTAGGCCTTCGCGAATTCCTCGCGGCGTTTGACGGCAGCATGGTGTCGCGGGCGCTCATTGATTACGGACGGTTCAAAGACGAACTTAAAGGTGCCGATAAAGAAAAGATCCAGCAGGCTCTGAATGACGACAACAACAAGATCGCTCTGCCGCAGATCGTCTATACGGCGAACGCGGCGGCGTTTTACCCCCAGCTTGCGGAGATCGCCGATGCCGAGAGGATCGCGATCGCACTCGGCACCGACGGTGACGGCAAAGAGATCGCTGTCATCGCGGCCGAGGTCGAGTCAAAGCTCGAAGCGACGCTTGAGAACGCTAATTTCTGGTGCGACCGGCTCGAGATGGCGGCGTATCATTGTGGGTTTGAAAATTTCAAGATCTGGCTCATCGCACCTGAGGGTTTTGCTAAGGTCGCGCTTGAAGCCCTTATCTGCCGCAACGCCTATGGCTCAAGCCGTAAACAGGCCGCTTTGTTAGCACAAATTCTAAACGCCAAAACCGCAACCGATACGGCTGCGGCTCTCGCTGACGAGTACGAGATCACCGTCCCGATGGGCGAGGACACCGAGATGATCGCCGCTCACACTATCGAGGACATCGCCAAACGCCATAACTTCCCGTCAAAAGCGATCAACCAGATCAAGACCGCTGTCGTCGAGGCGTGCATCAACGCGACCGAACACAGCTTAAGCCCCGACCGCAAGATCCATCAAAAATTTGCCGTCGACGACGAAAAGATCGTCATCACAATTGCCAACCGCGGCCTCCGCCTAGCCGACAAAGCAGCCAAACAGGTCGAACCCCAAGAAGGCCGCCGCGGCTGGGGACTAAAACTCATGAAAGGCCTCATGGACGACGTCCGCATCGAACAATCCGACGACGGAACCCGTATCACGATGACAAAGTTCATCAAAACCGCCTAGTTTCGACTGCCTTGTCGCGATTGTCGTTTTGATATAATCGGCACAGAAACATCGTGATGCGAAACCGAGAGCCGATAACCATTGAAAACATAAAGAAAACGCATGCGGAGCGGCGGACGGAGATCCGGCGGCGGCTGGATGAGTTTGCGGCTATTCGCGAAAGTGGCACTGACCGTGTTCTTTGGGAAGAGATGGTCTTTTGCTTTTTTACCGGCGGATGCTCGGCGCGGATGGGGCTCAATTCGCTTGAGGCGGTCAAGCCGATCTTGATGGACGGCGATCAACAGCAGCTTGCCAATGCTCTGGTCGGCTCTCACCGTTACCCGAATGCCCGCTCCAAGTACATCGTCGCCTCACGCCAGTTTCTGCTAGAACATTGCGACCTCAAACTTCGTAACAAACTCGAGGGCTTTGATTGCAGCCACGCTCGACGCGATTGGCTGGTGCAGGAACCCGGCATCAAGGGCCTTGGTTACAAAGAGGCGAGCCACTACCTGCGAAACATCGGTTTTACCGGCTACGCGATACTCGACAAACACGTTTTGAACTGTCTCGCCGAGCTAAAAATAATTGACGACCCAAAGCCACCAAATACGCGTTTGCGGTATCTAACGGTTGAAGACAAGCTGAAACAATTTACCCGCGATATAAATATCGACTTTGAAGAGTTAGATCTTGTGCTGTGGTCGATGAAAACGGGTGTAATATTAAAATAGTTTCGTCACCGTCATAGCGGAGTTTGCATTATGCGGTTTAGCAGTAAATTTGCAAATACCTTCAGCTGGGCCACCCGCCCAAAATGGGTGGTCGTCCTCGCATTTCTCGTCATCCTCAGTTCGAGCAACGTACCCGCTTACTCTGCCGAAACAGATACAAAAAACGACATCAAAAAGCTCATTAAAGAAGCTGTTAAATTGACTAGAGCCGGGCTTTTGAAAGAAGCGGAAGCAAGTCTGGGAAAGGCGATAAACCTCGATCAATCCCGTTCTGAGGCAAAGGTTCAACTTGCCTATGTCTATGTAAAACAACGCAGATTGACCGAGGCATACGATCTTAGCTTGCGTATTGCACAAGCGGAACCAAAAAACGCTCGGGCTCGTGCCGTGTTAGGAGCAACGTTACTCAGTGCCGGACGATTTCGCGAGGCAAGGCTCGTCTTTTTTGCTGCTCTACAGATCGATAATTCCGAAGATCTTGCGTGGGCAGGATATGGGATGCTCGATTTTTATGAAAATAAGATCGGCGAGAGCTTAAATAATCTAAGAGAGGCAGTTTTCCACGAGCCCGACGAACCTGATTATATTTTCGCGTTGGCTCAGGTTTCGGCTCGCTCCGAAAGATATAAAGAGGCCGCTGAGGCTTATAATGATTTTCTTCATATATCTCGCAGCTCCGACACAGACCGTCGGGCACGGATCAAAGGGTTGATCAGCTTTCTGCGGTACCTTGGCAATATCGGCGGACTGTATCTAAATGCCGGCGCGAGTTCGACGGAGGTGCCGGTCGAATTGGTGGGTAACCGGCCGATCATAACGCTGCGTGTCAGGGGTAAAAGTGAGCCGCTCAGATTTGTGCTCGATACAGGATCGGGTATTTCTGTTATCTCCGAAGAGGCTGCCACGCGGCTGCAGATCAAACCTGTTGCAAAAGGCGGGTTTGCGCGAGGTATCGGTGGCGACGGCAAATTTGAGATCGTGTACGGACTTGTCAAAGAAATTAATATCGGCGACGTCGCTATTAAAAACGTACCGGTGTACATTCGAAAATTTCATACCGACGGCCAACCCGTCGATGGATATATCGGACTAGCCCTGATCTCAAAGTTTTTGACGACCATCGATTATGGCAACAAGACCTTTTCATTAACAAAGAAAGAATCTGACAAACGTGAATTTCGTGAGAGTGATGAGCTTTCTCTGCCGTTACGGCTTACGTCCAGTGGCTTTTTGAGTGGCCAGGTGCAGCTCGAGGGTATCGAATCCCCGTTAAATTTCATTGTCGATACCGGAGCTAGCATTTCGGTGATCTCGGACCGGGTTTCTAGGGCCGATACTATTAAATTATTTAGCAGCGACGAAAAGCTGACGGTCATCGGGGCGGCAGGTGTGACCGAAGACGTACCAACCTTTATGCTCCCAAAAGTCACGTTTGGCACCCACTCACGTGAAAGTATCATGGCGATCGCTCTGGACCTCGATATTATCAACGAGGCGTCCGGTTTTGAACAAGCGGGCATACTCGGCGGTAATTTTCTCAAGAATTACAAACTTACCTTTGATTTCCGAAACTCAAAAGTTACATTTGTTCCTGTAAAGGCCGAAAAGGAATAAATGAAGCTCAGTATCTATCTGGAAACATCAGTCGTCGGTGCATATCTCGACAACGGCGAGCCGTTTCGCCGCGATCTGACCATCCGCTGGTGGGAACACGAGATGTCCGAATACACGGCGTACAGCTCGATCCTCGTCCAGCGTGAGATCGAACGCGTCGCCGAACCATACCGGTCAGGCTGTCTCAATCTGATCAAACCATTTGAGCAGCTCGACCTTGCCGAAGAGGTCGCGATGCTCGCCGAGGGCTACATCGACCGCGGCATCTTTCACCGCAAATTTATGGCTGATGCCATACACGTAGCGATCGCCTCGTTTCACAAGATCGACTATCTCGTCACATGGAATTTTGGCCACATCGCCAACGTCCGCAAACAGGCACGGCTGCGGATGTTCAACACCGCCGCGGGCTTTTTCTCACCGGTCATCGTCACACCCGAATTTCTCGTCCACACCATCTAAATTTCTTGTTAGGGAAAATCGATCCCGGTCATATTGCCGGTGACAAAAACGGTGCGGGGAGCGAAGGTAAACCTTCGATTACTAACCGAGACCGTGTAGGATTGCCCCAGATCTAAGTCATCAAAACGGTAAAACCCTAGTGGACCGCTAAATACTTGTCGAGTTGGGCCGGTCGTCGGAGCTAGTGTCACAACCGCACCTTTTACCCCACGGCCTGAAGGGGTGACGATCCTGCCCGAAACGGAGCCGCCCAAAAAGACAACTTTCACCATCTCTTCGGTTGATTCGGAGCCATTCTGATAACCTGTGCGGTAGTAGCCGCGCGCCCGGATCAGCACATTTTGTCCGGTCGGCAGGTTAAGGCCGGTCAAGGTATACGTCGCGGCCTGCGGAGCCAATACATCGATAGGTTTTGCGTCAGGGTCGGCAGTTCTATTTTCGGTTTCCTTTATCGCACTAGCATCCAGGATCATCGCTTTTACTTGCTTTTTGACCACAGCAGCCATATCCACATCGTTTCGATCATTCGGCTCGACCGGTTCTGCAAACTCGGCGTCCCACTACCCAGCGACGTATATGTCGCACCGTTGTCAATTGACTGCTCATAAACCACCCGTGAAAATTGTGGAGCGGAACCATTACGCGTCATCGTAATTGTCGTTTTAGAAACGTTCAACGTCGAGAGAGCGGTGGTATCGTTTGTCAAACGGGCGAACAGATTGCGCGTCTGTCCGCCTATGCTGGTAAAAAGTCCGCCCGCCAAAACCTTACCATCCGACTGCCCCGCGATTGAAAAGACGGTGTTGCTCGCATCCGGATTAAACGAATCAGCAAGGCCGGTCGTTGCATCAAGTCTGGCGATACGGTTGCGTGTCTGTCCGCCAATGGTGATGAAATCGCCGCCCGCGAGGATCTTCCCGTCCGACTGCCCCATTATTGAAAAGACGGTGTTGCTCGCATTCGGGTTAAACGAATCAGCAAGTCCGGTCGTCGCATCAAGTCTGGCGATACGGTTACGCGTCTGTCCGCCAATGGTGGTGAATACGCCGCCCGCCAAAATCTTGCCGTCCGACTGCACCGCAATTGTAAAAACAAGGTTGCTCGGATTTGGGTTAAACAAATCAGCAAGTCCGGTTACTGCATCGAGGCGGGCGATGTAAAGACGCGATTGTCCGCCGATGGTGCTAAAGTTGCCGCTCGCCAAAACCTTGCCGTCCGATTGCACGGCGATTGCAAATACAAAGCCATTCGGGTTCGGATTGAACGTCAGCAGCCGGTTGTGCAAGACGGGGATAACTCGTCTGTCCGCCGATGCTATTTAGGCCGTTAAATAGGCCTCCTACTAAGATCATGCCGTCCGACTGCAGGGCGATTGCATATACAACGTTGTTTGCGATCGGATTGACGTCAGCCCTCGACGGCGAACGTTGCGCGGCCCGCGATGCTGTTTGTACCGAAAAACTCGCCGCCGACCACGATTTTGCCATCCGGTTGTAAGGCAATCGCAAAAACACCGCCATTTGCGTTCGGGTTAAAGGCTGTATCGAGCGTGCCGTCAGTGTTTAGACGGGCGATATTATTGCGCGCCGTGCCAAGAATTGATGTGAAAATGCCGCCGATGAGAATCTTGCCGTCCGGTTGAATGGCGGTGGCGTAAACACCACTGCCGACCGTGCTGAGATTGAGGTTTGGTCACCCTGCCGCGGCCGGGCGAGCGGTTGCGCGCCGCAGACTGACTGCCCACCCGGATCTTACCGTCCACTGCACAGCGCCGACGTTGTTTACGGGGTTGAATGAATCAGCGATCCCGTTACGGCGTCGGGCCATCTTGCGGACTGTCCATCGTTGTGAAATGCCCGCCCTGAGGACTTGCCGTCTGACTGCCCGGATTGAGTCGGATTTATCTGGATTTGGGTTCCAATCAGCCACCGTGACGAGCTTGGCCTGCGCCATAGTGGTGACCCCCGCCCACTAGTTCTTCCATCATGCCACGTCCACCGACCTCACTCCTGGGTCGGGGCCGGTTGGCGGGGGCGGTCCGGCTGTCCGCCATGGTGGTAACGCCCGTTTTGCCCGGCGCCACGATCTCCCAACCCTACCATTCGCATTTGGATCAAATGAATCCGCGAGTCCGGTCGTTACGTCCAGTCGGGCGATGCGGTTGCGCGTCTGTCCGCCAATGGCAGTGAAAAGACCAGCGGGAAGAATCTTTCCACGCTGCGATTGATAGACGGCGTTGTGGCCGCAGTCGCTCGCCGGGCTGCTCGCATCGTGCTAAAACCACCGGAGGATCTTACCTCCGCGCGGATTGATACCTTGCTCCAACGGGCCACCGTCGGATCCCGGTACGGCGTACCGTCCGGGTTGCCACATTACGAGTTACACCCGGTTGTAAACGTCCGCCATCAGATTTTGTGGTTGAATAACCTCCTGACGGCTGTTAACAGCAATGCAGCAGCTTCGAGGGGGTTTGGAACACGCTACGGGCGGCCGTATTCACTTTCGTTACTCATGTCATTCCACCTAAGGCGATTCCGCCGAGATGTTCACAATTTTGCCGATTATGCCCGGATTTTGGCACTGATAAGCGTCCGTTTAATAAAGATGGTCCATCTTGGTCTACCTGGTACGGACCGGACCAAAATAAGAAAAAGGCCGCCTTTTCAGACGGCCTTATTCGATCTATACAGACGAAATGTTATGGCGTCGGCGTTGTTGCCTCGGCAAATCTTGGCAGCGTGATCGGCTGATTCATATACAAGCCAAATTCCGTACCGGATTTGACCTCGGCATCGGGCCCTTTCATCATCATCTCGCCGATTATGCCGGCTCCCGCTCCGATCGCGGCTCCGATCGCGGTCGCTTTACCGCCACCGACCATTGCACCGAGGATCGCACCGCCGGCAGCACCGCCGCCGATAAAGATGATCTTGCGATTTTTCATCTTGCTTGCCGACGCTCCGCCTTCGTTATCGCTCGTCGTCTTACCGGACGTAAGGTCGGTAAGCGAAGCGTTGATCGTCCGCGTGCGTCCGTTTGGCAGCTTGACGGAGATAAAGCTGCAATCGAGTTCGCCCGGATTTCCGCCTTTTGATGCCTGTTTGACCGAATCGACCTGGCCCGTGACGATGCTGCCGGTCGGGATGACAACTACGCCCGTTGACGAATAAACAGGCTCCGTCACTGTCGTGGTAAATTTCTGCCCGACAACCGCCGTTTTTGAGCTGATCGTGCTGTTCATCCTCACCCGCATCACCGTTCCGCTATCGACGGTAAACATCGGCTCGGCGGGTTTAACGACCACCTTTTTGACGACGGGCTTTTTCTTGAGCACAGGCTTTTTCTTTTGCGCGACCGCACCGGTCACGCCCAGCAGCATAAGCAAGCTCATCACCGCAGCAATATTTTTAAGGTTAAATATCCGTTTCATAGTAGTTTCCTCCTGAGGGCTCTTTCGTCGATCCACGCGGCAAAATGCCAGCGTCTTTGACTATAAAGCTCCCGTTTTCGTTGCAATTAATATTTACATAAACACCAAATATTACACCCACAGATTATCACCAATACGTTCGCGAATAAAATTATCGATTTTTTTTGAAATCGCACCCGATTAGCAGTATATTCAGTACGACAACAACAGTTCGAAAGTCTCATGTGTACCAGACGACCCCCGGTGTAAAAACCGGGGGTCAAGTCATTTAAGAGACACGTTTAACAAGTTTTTGCAGGAGGCCTTATTACCATGCATCTGTTTGCACCGACAATTCTCTTATTTGCGTTGAATGTTTTTGACGCAGTCTTGACGATCGTTTGGGTTCGGAGTGGTGTCGCGACCGAGGGCAATCAGTTGATGGCAAGCCTATTAGATATTGGCAACGGGCCGTTTCTCGGTGCCAAAGTCGCGGTCGGTGCGATCGCGGCATTTGTGCTCATCAAATGGGGCAATCGTCCGCTCGCCCGTTACGGTTTGGCTGTCGCACTGGCGGTTTACATCGGCCTGATGGGCGTCCATCTTTTCACCGGCCTCGCGGCTTTTGGCTATGTCTCAAATACCCTCATGGAAGAACTCGGCCAGTTGCCGGGACAGTTCCTTGCTATGATCGTTTGATCTCGACAATGCTATCTTGGTCCAGTCTGGTCCAGTCTGGTCCACCTGGTCCGGACCGGACCAAAATTTTACCCTACATCCCGCTCGGAAACATCCAGCCAAAGTTTTTCGTAATTCATAACACAACGCAGATGCTTTTCGACGGCATCAAAATATTGATATTTTATTGATAGGGAAATATTTATTATGGCTACGAAATCTGTTTATCAAATGTCTGCCCGTCAGATAATCGTGCTGGCATTTTCGTCGGCACTCATCGCCGTTGGAGCGGTCGCTCTTTTGTACAATTTTGGACGAGTTTGGTCGACTGACACGTCGCCGGTCGCATTTGCTGAAACGGCTCCGTTGGGCATCTCAGATCCTGCGCAGGTTAGCGACGAGCAAAACAACATCGAGGTTTATAAGACGATCTCGCCCGGAGTTGCGTTTATCAATACGACTTCATACACCCAAGATTTTTGGGGCGACGTTTCCGAAGGCAAAGGTAACGGCTCGGGGTCGGTGATCGATACAAACGGCAACATCGTCACCAATTATCACGTGATCGAAGGTGCACAAAAGCTGACCGTCAGCTTTGGCGGGGATAAGACATATCCCGCGCGGGTCATCGGCGGCGACCCCGATACAGACCTTGCTGTGATCAGGCTGGAGACGGTGCCCGCAGGCCTCACCATTGTGCCGCTGGGCGATTCGGACAGATTGACTGTCGGTCAAAAGGTGCTCGCTATCGGTAACCCGTTCGGCCTTGACCGGACCTTAACGACCGGCGTGATATCAGGACTTCAGCGACCGATCCGTGCCCGCAACGGTCGGCCGATCGACGCCGCCATTCAAACCGATGCTTCTATCAACCCTGGTAACTCCGGCGGCCCTTTGCTTGATAAGTACGGCAGGATGATCGGCATCAACTCGCAGATATTGTCGCCGGCCGGCGGTTCCGTCGGAGTCGGATTTGCCATACCGATAAATACCGCCAAACGTATCGTCCAGCAACTCATCCAGTACGGCGAGGTCAAGCGTCCTAAGATCGGAGCCGATCTCGTCAGCGTTACGGGCTTGCGCGATCAGGGCATCAGGTTGCCGGTCGATTCAGGGCTAGTCGTGCGAAGCGTCCAGCCCGGAACGACCGCTGCAAACGCGGGACTAAAGGGCGTGTCACAGGATATGTCCGGCAATGTCAGGCTCGGCGATGTCATCATGACGGTCGACGGCGAAAAGATGACGGACATGGATGATCTCTATCGTTATCTCGACAAAAAACAGATCGGCGATACGATACAAGTCGGTTTGTTCCGAGACGGCAAGACAACGACTATACCTGTCAAACTACTTGGTACACAGCCAAATCGACCGACCCGGCGTATTCAGTAATTATGTTTGGAGTCCCGGCTTTAGGCGGTCCCTGCTCGACAGGTAGCTGCCTAAAGGCGGGACTCCAAACTTATATGATCGAACTCAACGACTTCTATAACGACGGATCTAACTGGATCTGCAAACGCTGCGAGAGCGAACTCGCGGCGGATGCAGATCCGGATAAATATTCGACACAAACCAATGCCGCTCACGCAAAATGGATGGACAACACCCGCCGTGTCCTCATCTGCCCACGCTGCGGGATCACCGAGCCCGTCGAAAAGAGCTAAAAACCAGCCTCATTTATCTCCACGAGTACCTGCGTGATACATTTGTATTAATGCTGCAAAAAGAGCTAGAGACCGCGATGGCACTCGCACGTGACGCTGGCAAAGCAATCCTCGAAATATACGCTACAGATTTTGCCTCCGAGCAAAAGCTAGGTGCCGACAATTTTTCCGAGCCTGTAACGGCTGCGGACAAACGAGCTAGCCGGATAATCGTTGACGGGCTTGAGGCCGCTTTTCCGGATGACGCAACGCTGTCGGAAGAAGAAAACGATGATGCGGCATCGCGGTTGTCGAACAAACGCGTATGGATCATCGATCCGCTCGACGGCACCGCCGGATTCGTAAAACGCGATGGTGATTTTGGCGTCCAGATCGGCCTAGCGGTTGATGGTGTTCCGGTTCTAGGCGTCGTCTATCTGCCGTTTCACGATATTCTCAGCTACGCCGTCAAAGGCGAAGGTTCGTGGACGATCGCGAATGGCGGTGAGCCAGAGCAAATGAAAACCTCTGACAAAGACGATCTTTCCGATCTCACGATGGCTATGTCCCGCGATCATCCCAGCTCTCGAATGGGCCGGATCATGGAATATTTTGGGATCGCAAACAAGGTCAATCGCGGCTCGGTCGGTCTAAAGGTCGGGCTGATCGCAGATCAGAGTTGCGACATCTACATTCACCCCAGTCCTCGCACAAAACTCTGGGACACGTGCGCTCCGCAGATAATCCTTGAGGAAGCCGGCGGGCGGTTCACCGATCTGTTTGGATTTGAAATGCGTTACGACCGTGCCGACCTGCAAAACCGCAATGGTATCCTCGCCACAAACGGGGCTGCTCACGCTTTGGCTGTCGAAAAGCTCAAGCCTTTGCTAGTCGAATTTGGCCGTGTTCCTTACGAGTCAGAATCATAGAAATCTTGAGATCAGCGCCAAAACGACACACCTTTTGTCGAAAACATTCCCAGATCCTGCGCAAATCCAATAAATTCACAAAAAAACCTCGTCCGAGGCGCTTAAACCCATTGTTTTTCGGAATCAGTTGTGTTAAACATATACTTCAAGTAGCCATTTCACGCGCTAACGCTAACTTATACAAGGAAAGAAATTAAGTGACTACACAAAGTGCAGTTGTCAGTTCTTTAGAGCCGGTGGACGGGCGGGCCGTCATCCACGCTGGTGACTACATCAATAAACTCAGCGGTGAGCAGATCGAGCACGAATGTAAACGAAAACTCGATGAAGGCTGCACAGAACTCATCCTCAACTTTGCCGACACCGAGATCGTCAACAGCATCGGTATTTCGATCCTGCTCGGCGTTATCGATACGGCGTCGAACAAAGGTGCAAAAGTCGTTTTTTCTGACATGAATGAAACCACGGTAGAATTATTTGAAATGCTTGGACTCACAAAGCATGTCACATTAGCGTAACGAGACAAATATGGCTGAACACGATCACAAGTTGATCCACGCATTTGGGGCGCTGGCCGAGCTTGGCCAGGAGATCACGAATAAAAATAACTTTCAGGAAACCATCCGCACGTCTTTGCACTTGATATCAGGTGCGCTCGGCATCATGCGCGGGGCCGTGGCGAGATTTTCGCGTTTTGGCCATGAGCTGAATATGCTGGCCATTCGCGGCCTCGGTGATGATTTCCCGCTGAGCCTGAGCCTGACGCTTGAGGACGAACGCCAATTTTTGTCATGCGGCCTGACACCGATCGATATTCAGCAAGCCAAGGTTTTGCCGTTCTTTCAGGTGTACGACGCGAGTTTTGAACGGCGTGGGCTTGAACTGTTTGTTCCGCTTGTCGTGCGTGACGAGATAGTAGGGGCGATATTTCTCGGTGAAAAAGCGACAGGCGAGGCCTACACAAATTACGAAAAAGAGATCGTCTGCGCGATGGGCCAACATATCGGTGTCGCCATTGCCCAGCGTAATCTGATGGCCGAGATCGAACGCCACGCCGACGAAAACCGGCAGCTCTTTGACGAGATGCGTTCGACCTATCACGATACGGTCAAGGCGTTTGCCGCCGCCATCGATTGCAAAGACAAATATACCGAAGGGCATTCGGTCCGCGTAGGTAAATTCTCAGAGATAATCGCGATGGAACTCGGCTGGGGCAAGGACGAGGTCGAGGGTGCGGCCGTCGCCGGTTATCTGCACGATGTCGGCAAACTTACCGTCGAGCGAAAGATCATCAACGCTCCGTACCGCATCAACGCCAAAGAATCGAAAGAGCTCAACGGCCATCCCGGCGTCGGATATGAGATCTTGCAGCCGATTCATCATCCGTACACGGATGTTCCGCTGGCGGCAAAATATCACCACGAACGCCTCGACGGACGCGGCTATCCAGACGGCCTATACGACCGTGAGATACCGTACATCGCAAAGATAGTGACGCTTGCTGATTCGTTCGACGCGATGACGACCGACCGTCCGTACAAGGCACGCCGCCCGGCCAAAGAGGTTGTCGAGGACCTCCAGCGTAATGCCGGAAAGCAGTTTGCACCTGAGCTGGTGACGGCATTTCTCGGCGGAATGCTAAAAGAATTACAGGGCGAGGATCGCACCAAGCGTTTCCGCCGTCTGCTCGGCCGCGACTATATGGAAGCCGAGGGTATCGTTGATACGCTCAAATACACGCTCAACGAAATGGCCCCGACCACGCCAATGACATACGTCGCTGCGGCGGGCCAGGTCATTCTTTAACGGCGCGGGGCTTTTCGAGTAGCTGCAGGAATTTCTTTGCCGCCAGCGATAGCGTTTTGTCGCTGCGGTGGATAACGCCGACCGAACGCACCCAATATTTTTCAGCGAGCTGGATGACCGCGAGGCTTCCGGCTTTTTTTGCTTCGACGACCGCAGGTTCCGGCACGATCGCCAGCCCAAAGCCGACCTCGACAGCGCGTTTGATGGTCTCGATGTTGTCAAACTCGGCGACCTTCTTGACCTCGACGCCGTTTGCCTTAAATATCTTGTCCATCGCCTTGCGGGTAGGCACGTCTCGCTCAAAATGGACAAAATCCTGTCCGTTCAGGTCCGCAACCTTAACCTTGGTTTTGCTTGCCAGTATGTGATCTAGCGGGGCGATCAGTACCAAACGGTTGTCGGACATCGGCGTAATAGTCAGGCCGCGCTTTGGTTCGGGAAAGGCGAGCACGCCAAGCTCGACGGTGCCGTTCATCACATCGCGAACGACACGTGTCGTACGTGAGTATTCGAGATCGATCTTGGCGGTGGGGAATTTGGTCATAAATTCGCGCACCTTTTGCGGCAGCTCGTGCAGCCCGACGCTGTAGACGGTCGCAACCTTAACGGTGCCGCCGATCTTGCCGACCACCCCGCGAAGGCTTTCCTGCAATTGATCGTACGCATCGAGCACCAGCTTTGATTCGCGGTAAAACACTTCGCCCGCCGGAGTCAGCTTTACATCACGGCGCCCGCGGACGCGTTCCAGCAGGCGGCGTTTGAATTTGTCCTCGAGAGTGCGTATCTGCTGGCTGACGGCCGATTGCGTAATAAAGTTACGTTCCGCCGCGAGCGAAAAACTTTCCAGATCGACAAGATCGCAAAATACCTTTAGCGTTTCGATGTGCATATTTGAGTAATTAGCGTAGCTGTTTAGCCCCGGCTATATTTTTCATTTTATCTTATATAATAATGAGCCTATTATAAAAAGCATTGGACATGCTTTGCCGATTACGTCGTTTCAAATTAAACTTTCAAGACATAAGTATTTTTTAGTTCGTAATAGACTCCGCTCAGAAAATGGCCGTTAAATTTTCCAAGACCTTTCTGCTGAGAAAGCTGCATCAGATCACCGGCATCGTCCCGCTGGGAATGTTTTTCTTTGTCCACATGTTCACCAACTCAAAGGCGATGAACGGCGAGGCGGCCTTTAACAAAGCGGTCAAAGAGATACACGACATCCCGTTTTTGCTGCTGATCGAGATCTTTGGCATATTTGTGCCGCTCATTTTTCACTCTGTCTACGGCATCCTGATCTCGGCTGAGGCCAAGCCAAATGCGCTAAATTACGGCTATGGCCGCAACTGGTTTTACATGCTCCAGCGTGCGACGGGAATATTTTTGTTCTTTTTCATACTGTTTCACGTGCTGAATTTGCGGTTCGGGTTGGTCCCGTATCTAAATATGACTCCCGTCGCGGGTAACGCTGACAAGGCTTTTGCGATCGTCGCGGGTGAATTTCAGATCACTTGGGTGATGGTCGTCTATATATTCGGGATACTCGCGACGGCGTGGCATCTGGCGTATGGATTCTTTTTGTTCGCGGTCGATTGGGGAATCGTGATCGGCGAAAAGGCTCAGAAGTTTACGCTCGCAGCGGGTCTCGGCCTCGCTGCACTGCTATCTTTCGTCGGCATCAACGCGGCATTTTCATTCGTCCGTCCGTGCGGACTTATGCCCAAATTCATTTGCGAAGAGACTAAGAAACCCGCACCGTCAGGAGCGGCAAAGTTTTAATTTTATGGCATCAAGTGGCTTAAAAATTGCGATCGTTGGCGGCGGCCTAGCGGGCCTAGCGGCTGCGATGAAGATCGCTGAGGCGGGACATGAGGTCGATCTGATCTCGGTCGTGCCGGTCAAGCGTTCGCACTCGGTCTGTGCGCAGGGCGGCATTAACGGTGCCGTTAATACCAAGGGCGAGGGAGATTCTCCCGCTAAGCATCTCGACGACACGGTCTATGGCGGCGATTTTCTCGCCAATCAGCCGCCGGTCAAACGCATGACCGATATGGCGCCCGAGATCATCTATCTGTTTGATCGCATGGGCGTGCCTTTTTCGCGAACAAAAGAGGGTTTGATGGATTTTCGCCGTTTTGGCGGAACCCTCCATCACCGGACGGCGTTTGCAGGTGCATCAACCGGACAACAGCTTTTATATGCTCTCGACGAGCAGGTCCGCAAATGGGAAGTCGGCGGCAAGGTCACAAAATACGAGGGCTGGGAAATGCTCTCGCTCATCCTCGATGACCATCAAGTCTGTCGCGGCCTAGTCGCAATGAACTTGCAAACGCTTGAGCTGAAATCATTTGCGGCCGACGCAGTCATTATGGCTACCGGCGGTCCCGGAATGGTTTTTGGCAAATCAACCAATTCGCAAACCTGCACCGGCAGCGCCGTCGGGGCTTGTTATGAGCAGGGTGCGAAATACGCCAACGGGGAATTTATCCAGGTCCACCCTACGTCGATCCCAGGCGAAGATAAACTCCGATTAATGAGCGAGTCCGCTCGCGGCGAAGGCGGCCGCGTTTGGGTGCCGCGTGACCCGATGGACGCCCGTAAGCCAAAAGAAATTCCCGATGCCGATCGACGATATTTTCTCGAAGAGAAATATCCCGCATACGGCAATCTGGTTCCCCGCGACATCGCTACACGCGAAATATTTCAGGTCTGTTTAGAAGGTGCTGGTGTCGGCGGCGAAAATCAGGTCTATCTCGATCTGACGCACATTCCCGCCGAAGTTTTGACGGAAAAGCTCGGCGCGATCCTAGAGATCTACGAGATGTTTGTCGGCGACGATCCGCGATATGTGCCGATGCGCATTTTCCCGGGCGTTCATTATTCGATGGGCGGGCTATGGGTCGATTTTGAGCAGCGGACAAATATTCCGGGATTGTTCGCGGCGGGCGAATGTGATTATTCGATCCACGGAGCAAACCGTTTGGGTGCAAACTCATTGCTGTCATGCGTTTATGGTGGTTTCGTTGCGGCCCCATCGGCGATGGAATATGCCAAGAATGTCGAACGCGGTTCGTCCGAATCCAATGGAGCTCATGCCGCTGAGCTCAAACGTCAGCAAGAGATAAACGATTCGATCATCCATAGCGAGGGCGGCGAGAATCAGTACAAACTCCACGAAGAGCTTGGCAAGGTAATGACCGACAACGTCACCGTCGTCCGTTACAACGACCGTTTGCAGGCGACCGATGACAAGATCCGCGAGCTGCAGGACCGGTTCAAAAATATCTCGATAAACGATTCAAATCTGTGGGCGACGCAGGCTGTGCCGCATGCACGCCAGTTAACGAATATGCTCAACCTCGCCCGCGTCATCACGCTCGGGGCGCTGAACCGCAACGAGTCGCGTGGAGCACATTATAAACCTGATTTCCCGGAACGCGATGATGAGAATTTTATGAAAACGACCATCGCCGAATACTCAGCCGAGGCTCCGGTTCTGAGTTACGAACCGATCGATGTTTCATTGGTCGAGCCGAGAAAGAGAGATTATTCGTCGAGTAAGAAAAAGGCATAGAAGAGATGACCACGAACGCACACATCGAAAAAAAGAGGCTCGAAACGCCCCCCGCGACGATCAAATTTAAGATCCAGCGGCGTGAGAAAGAAGGTGCTCAGGCGCATTGGGAAACCTTTGAGCTGCAATATCGCCGCAACCTAAACGTCATCTCGGCTCTCATGGAAATTCGCAAAGACCCGGTGACGATCGAGGGCAAACAGACCACGCCGCCCGTCTGGGATATGTCGTGTCTCGAACAGGTTTGCGGCATCTGCACGATGGTCATCGACGGCAAAGTGCGGCAATCTTGCTCGGCTCTAATCGACGATCTGCTCTTGGCATCCAATTCAGATACCGTGACGCTTGCTCCGATGTCAAAATTTCCAAACGTCCGCGACCTAAAGGTTGATCGTTCTAAAATGTTTGACCATCTCAAACAGGTCGAGGCGTGGATCGAACTGGACGGAACATACGACCTCGGCCCCGGGCCGCATGTGCCTAATGAGCTGGCGCAGGAACGCTATGCATTCTCGCGTTGTATGACATGCGGCTGCTGTCTTGAGGCGTGTCCGCAATACGGCGATGACAATTACATCGGCCCGCAGGCGATCGCTCAAGCTCGCTTGTTCAATATGCACCCTACGGGGAAGATGACCGCCGAGGACCGCATTAACGGGCTGCTCGGCGACGACGGCATCACCAATTGCGGCAATGCGCAAAATTGCATTCAGGTCTGTCCGATGTCGATACCGCTGACAAAAGCGATCTATGAAACGAATCGTGACATCACGGTGAACACATTATTTGGTTGGCTCAAAAAATAAGCCGGTTGCCGCGTCAAAAAATGCTTGCGTTGAGATGTAAGTGGAGTTAAGATTGTCTCAAGACTTAGTAGTAGGCAATTTGAAATTTGTCGGGTAGGGCAGATCTGGCCGGGCGGCGATCAGCGACGACCGAGCCAAAGGCCCATTTTAACTTCGTAAGGTTAACCTTTTTACGATCGGAGGTGATTTTTGTGAAGGATATGCTTTATGCACTGCTTGCGTTGGTTTCGGCCATACTTGCGGCACTTTCGTTTTACAAATATGTAAGCGGAGGCGGTCAGACAATGTATATCGCTGGAACGATCATTTTTGTGATCCTAACAGTTATACTCGGGGGATTATTTCTCTCGGGCAGGGTCAATAAAAATGAAGAGATCCATATCACCGAATAATTTTGTTCGAGTTGACATGGCAACGGGCGGCTGTAAATTGATGTAACAGCCGAATATATTTGTGTAAGAACGACCCGGGTCTGATGATCCGGGTCGTTTTTCTTTTTGTCTTACGTCATCTCAACTATGGACAGACGCCGATTTTGCGTTATACTTTATAATGTTGAAAAAAATGTAATGATTAGAAATTACATTCTTTCTACAGTTGATCAAGATGCCAAAGATAGCAGACATACAGGAAACGCCAAATCCCAACGCCGTAAAGTTCATACTCAAAGAACCAGTGTCTCACGGCACATCGCACTCGTTCAAATCGGCCGAGGCTGGTGAGCGTGACGCTCTCGCAAAATCGATTTTTGAGGTCGGCGAGGTCGTGTCGGTGTTTTACATGGACAAGATGATCACGGTCGAAAAGACCGATGACGCCGAGTGGGACGATATCTTGCCTGATCTTGCGGTGCCGATCCGTGCGGCCGAGGCCGTCGTGGTTTCGAACGGTAACGGTAAAGCCGCGGCTGCCGCCGTAGGTGGGGCAATTGCGGCTGCGGCAAGCGACGACCCAAAGATACGCGAGATCGAGGCTCTGCTTGACGAACGCATCCGTCCGTTTCTCGCCAGTGACGGCGGCTGGCTTGAGATATTGGAGCTCGAAGATTCGACGCTAAAGATCCGTTACGAGGGAGCATGCGGCAGTTGCCCGAGCTCGCTGACCGGTACGCTCATGGCGATCGAAAATATGATCCAGGACGAGATCGATCCTGAGATCAAAGTGATCGTCGCCTAACTCCAACGTTCAACAAACTTTATTTTGTTTATACATAAGAATTTCTTGACATTTTCAGCCTGAAAACGTCATAATTCGAAGGTAGGCGATTTGTGCCAATCGTCGCCCCCAACCTGAGGGCAAACATGCTGCCCAGATCTGCCAACCGCAAATAATCCTTATATAAACATTATTTTGCCCTGATGGAGGAGAAACCTAAGTGAATAGCGAAGAACTCGAACAAAGCTTGAAGACTGAATTCGAGATTTATTTAAAAAATATCTCTGCTGAAATGAAGCAAAGCTTTGCGGAATTTCAGCGCAAGATGCTCGAAGATCAGGAGCATCAACGAGCCCGTATGGACGAGGCTTTTCAGGGCTTTGCTGCTCGTTTCGAATCCGAACACGAATTTGACGGCGGCTTTCGCGAATCGGTCGCCGAGCACCTAAAACTCGCACGTGACGAGGGTGCCAAGCTGAGCGCGACCGCTTTTGAAGAGGCCGAAAAACTTGAGGCTCCGGCCGCAGCTCCGACCGTAAGTTTTGCCGATATGCGCGACGCGATCGCGGATATCAGCAGCAAAGATTCGCAATCTGCGATCCTCAAAACTCTCGTTGAGCACGCTTCGGCGTTTGCCCCGAGAGGTGCATTTTTTATCATCAAAAACGAGCACATCGCCGGTTGGAAAGTTTTTGGCAGCGAATCCGAAGGCTCTGACAACGCCATCCGCGAGATACATTTCCCGGTGTCATCGGACTCGATCCTCGGCAGTGCCGTTACGTCTAAGGCAATGACCGAAGGCTCGTATGGGGCAAATTCGCAAGACGACGCGTTCCTCAATCCTCTAAATTTTGGCCAGCCGGACCGCATGTGTGCGATCCCGCTCGTCGCCCGCGGCCGCAGCGTCGCGGTGATGTATGCCGATCACGGCAGTCACGGTGCGAGCGTCAATGTCGAGGCTCTTGAGACTTTGGTGAGAGTCGCCGGCCTGACCGTCGAAATGCTTGCCGCATCGACTGGTAAGAGCGACGACAGTTCTGCCGCCTCTGCAGATTTTGAGAATGTTCAGGAAACCGCGCCGGTCAACACCTTCGTCGAGACTCCTGTGGTTTCTGCGTTCGAAAAAACTGTAGAGGAAATTCCTGCTGTTGTCGAAACCTCAACGGTTGAGACCGAACAATTCTCATTTGCCGACAACCAACACGCGACAGACCCGTTTGCGGTCGAGGCTCCGGTTGTCGAGCACGCGTTTGTGCCGGCTGAGGTTCAACCCGAGCCTGCACCCAAATTTGAAACTCACGGCGGTGCGATGGTTTTTGATTCCGGCGGTTCGATCGAACCGGCCGTTCCCGAATCCTCGCCGTTTGACCGTGCTGTCGAGCCATTTGAGCCTGCGGGCACGATCGGCGGTGGTGGTATGGCACAGGTTGCCGAGCCTGCCGTTCAGATGCCAACGGCCCCTGTTCCACAGGCACGTCTCAGTGATCGTCCGGTAGATCTGCCGATCGAGGTTCCCGAAGAAGAGCGTCGTCTGCACAATGACGCACGCCGTTTTGCACGGCTGCTCGTATCCGAGATCAAGCTCTATAACGAGAAAAAGGTGCTCGAAGGCCGTCAGGCACACGACCTGTACGACCGCCTCCGCGAAGCCATCGACCGCTCACGCGAGATGTACGACAAACGCGTCCAACCGCCCGTCGCGGCCCGCTTTGACTATTTTCACTACGAGTTGCTTAATTCACTCGCCGACGGCGACACCGCCCGTTTTGGCGAAGGCTACCCCGGAGCAACCGTTTAATTTTATTTGATTATTGATGCCAAAGCCGCCCTGAGAGATCAGAGGCGGCTTTTTTATTGGCCAAAAAATGCGTTGTTGTTTAGGTCAATTCATGCAAAAATAATGCTGTTAGGAGCTGCCGTAATGAACGCGTACAAAACATCAACCGTGATCACGCCCTCGAAACAAGTGATCTTGTCCGATATGCCATTTGGCGTTGGTGACGAGGTCGAAGTTACAGTAAGCCGGACTGAAAATGGTTCACGGTCGGATCGCATGCGAAAGCTAAAGGCCCTATTCCAACAAACGCAATCTTTGCCCCAGGTCCGCAGTTTGACCGAAGACGAGATCGTCCGCGAAATCGAAGCTCACCGGTCGGGCAAATGATCAGAGTCGTTATTGATACAGGCGTTGTCGTTTCGGCGGCATTAAAAGACCGCACGCCCGAAGAGATAATCCTCACCATCGTCGCAAGCGACGAATTTGATTGGGTTGCTTCCGTTCCCATCGTCAAAGAATACACCGAAGTTTTATCCCGGAAAAAGTTTAATTTACCAACAGAGGTTTTGCAGAATTGGAGCGAGATCTTCGACGGGTGTATTTCAATTATCGAGCCCGAGGAGCTGCCGCCGCGTGCTTCATTCTATTGACACTATCAAAAAGCAGATTATCGCGCGAACTTGTCGCTGGGCCGACGTTAAAGAAAGAACCACACGCGACCTTAAATAAAGTTGTCTTTATCGAGAGCGCCGCCCAACAATCCGTTAGATCGGAGCACAGGGAGTGTGTTCTTTTACTTGATTGATTGACTCGAAGGCTGAATGTACTCGCCGGGTGCCCTTTTTATTTCGTAGTACCCCATTTTGAAAACCAATCGTTGATAACACACCGGGATTTGCCGTATTATCAACGGTGCCGGTGTTAATTAATAGTTCTGTCCCCAAACCAATCCCTGCAAAGGGATTTAAACTCTCGGGAACCCCATGAGAGACCGGAGGTGCATGATGTCCAGAATCGTATCGGCCTGTGCCGCGCTCGGCTTGTTGCTGTTGATTGCTATGGGTAGCGCGCAGGAGCGAAAAGACGAACCGACACCCAAGCGACTCGGAGCAGGCGATCATACTCGCACGATCAAAGTTGGAGATGTCGAGCGGCGTTACACCGTGCACATCCCCAAGGGCTACGATGACAAGAATGGCGTGCCGGTCATCGTCGTCTTTCACGGTGGCGGCGGAAATCCCTCGAGCATGGCCCGTCTCGCGGGCATGAATGTGAAGTCAGAAGAGGCCGGGTTCATCGTCGTCTATCCGTATGGCAGCGGACTCGATCCCGATCGCGGGCTGACCTTCAACGGCGGTGGCTGCTGCGGCTACGCCATGCAAAAGAAGATTGATGATGTCGGCTTCACCCGCGCGGTGTTGGACGATTTGGCGAAGGTCGCAAACGTGGACACCAACCGTGTCTTCGCCACCGGCCTCTCCAATGGCGGCATCATGGCGCATTACGTCGCGTCGGAGTTGTCCGATCGCATCGCTGCCATCGCCCCGGTCGGCGGCCCGCTGATGATGGAAACGCCCCGCAACAAACGCCCAGTGTCGGTCATGCACTTCCATGGAACCGCGGACGAATTTGCACCATTCAAGGGAGGCTTCGGGAAGGGATTCCTCGGGCGGAATGGCATAACGAAGTTCCGATCAGTGGATCACACGATTCAAACATGGGTGAAGGAAAATCGCTGCACGAATGAACCCGAGATCACCGCGTTGCCGGACAAGGCCGACGACGGCATGAAATGCACTCGAAAAACGTGGAGCGGCTGCAGGGACGGCAGCGAAGTCGTGCTCATCGAAATCGAGAATGGCGGCCACACCTGGCCTGGCAACGAACCCACCGTGGCCATGCTTGGCAAATCGACAAAGGATATCTCAGCCAATGATTTGATGTGGGAGTTTTTCCAGAAGCATCCGATGAAGTCGGTGGCCGCACCGATGCCGGCATCGGACATTGCGCCGGGCAAGTTGAAGGAGCTTCCGGACAGCGACGCCACGCGTGACGCGGCGGGTACCGGGCAGATGTTTGAGGCGATTCATGTTCCGGGCTTAACGGATTTTCGCGAAGGGTTGAATGGATTCGCACTCGGCGATTTCGACAAAAATGGTTACCTCGACATTCTGACTGTCACCACGGAGCCCTTCGCCCTCGACGCGACGTGGGGCGATGAAACGGGTGGCGTCAAACGCACCCGCAATCCGAAGGACAAGCTGCGGTTGCTTCTCAACTTCGGCGGCTTCCGGCTCAAGTCGCAGGCCGTGACGCTCACGGGGTCGGCGGCCACTCCCGACGACCTCAGTCAGGGCTGGCGCGGCGGGCAGGTGCCGGCGCTCGCCGATTTCAATGGCGACGGGTTTCTCGACATCTTCATCACGCGGCAAGCGCCCATGAGCAATGGAAAGATCCGCGAGGGTTCCAAGCCGATCGGCTGCAGTCTGTTTCTGAGCGATGGTGGCTTCGACCGGTTCCGCGATGTCTCCGTCGAATACGGGGCGCTCAATGAACTCGCTTACAACCGGCAGGTCAGTCTCGGTGATGTGAATCGAGATGGCTTCATCGACATCGCGCTCGGCGCGGACAATGTCGTGAATGCCTTCGAGGGACTGCCGAAGTCGGCGCTGTTCGTCTTCCAGCCAAAGGATGGCAAGTTTGTGGGCGGGAAGTTCGCCGATATCAGCGGCACGGACCTCATCCCAGACTTCGGCGGCTTTTACCACGACAGTGCCAAGGACAAAGCCGGACCGAATCTCGCGCTGCGTGACATCGACAACGACGGCGACCTGGACCTGATTCAAAGCACCCACGTGCTGCTTGTTTTCTCGCAGCCTCCGACGTTGCCTTACTCACCAGCGGAGTATCGGCATGGCATTTTCAACTGGCAAAATCTTCTCGCTGAGACGGGACGGTTGCAGTTCGAGAAAGTCACGGGCAACGGCTTCGCTTCCGAGGCACGGCTGCGCTACAACCGCGAGGCGGAGCGGCTCGTGCCGATGACGGAATCGCGGGCGCCAGGCCTGCCGTATCTCGTCTTTGGCGACGTCAACAACGATGGGTTGCTCGACGCGCTGGCCGTCGGCGGTGGCGACCCATTCAATCGGCCCGCGACGGAGGATGTCGGCGCGCGGTTCTGGTATAACCGGGGCGGCTTTCGTTTCGAGGAAGCGACTGCAAAGTCCGGGCTGGGGCCGCTCAATCAGAGCTACCGCGAGTGGTTTGCATTCTTAGATGCTGCACCGAGCGCGGCCGTGAAGACCTTCAACCCGGCAGCACGGAAGATTCGTTCGCAGCCTGGATTGACGCCGAAGAACCCGCTCGACAACCGGCCCTCGTATTCCGATGCCGTCTTTGGCGACTTCAACAACGACGGCTGGCTCGATGTCGTCGCGTTCGACCGGCTGGAGTCGCAGGCGATTGAAACCCGCTCGTTCCTGTTTCTGAATCGCGGCGATGGGACGTTCGAGCCGCAGCCAACCACCATCTCCGGGCTCAACGGAACGGGCATCTGCGGCGCGGCGACCGACCTCAACAACGACGGCCTGCTCGATTTGATTGTCGCCGCCGACCCCGACAACACGGGAAAAGCCAGCGACCCGCGCCGCTACGAAAGCATGGTCTTCATGAACGCCGGCCTGCATGGCGCCCGGGAGAACCACTGGCTGCGATTGCGTTTCTCCGGCATCACCCACGCTCGGCTTCTGGGTGCTCGCATTGACGTCTTCGAGCCGGGCACCAAGAAGCGATTGGGCACGCGCGGGATCTACTCCAACCAGAGCTACAAATCGGGCAGCTCACTGGAAGCTCACTTTGGACTCGGCAAGGCAAGGAGGGTTGACGTGTCGGTGCATTTGCTCGGGGGCGAAAATTTCACCGTGAAAAATGTCCAAGGCGATCGCTACCTGGACTTGAATGTGGCGGAGCGAGACGTTCGCGAGGTCGCGGTCATCAAGGTTGAAAACGGTGCTGACACTAAGAATTCCATCAAGCGCTGAGAAGACAGGCCGAACCAGTTGCTGCAGCAGACGGCGGGGCCTGATTCGTTTTCGTGGACCATAGCTCACCGGTGCCCCGCCGCTGCTGAGCTTGGTCGTTAGGCGTCGCGAAAAGCTGCAGAGTATCAATGCCTTTGGAAAAATTAGCGTGATGGCTGTCGGCCCAAAGTGGTAGTATTTGCGATGCACTTAAATGAATTGATTGTTCACGGGGGAGGCTATGAGAGGGATAAAACTCGGTACCAACTTCACAGTGTTTTTGCTTTTCTTTGGAGTTGCCACACTTGAGGCATTTCAGACACAGAACTGGCTGAAAGCTGCATTCTGGTTGGCAATTGGCATTGTGTTCTTGGTAGCAGATAATTTAAAAAAGAAGGGGGAGTAAGCAATAGTTGAGTCTGAATTGGCCTAATGCCTGAAAGTGAGCCATTGCCTTGAGACAGGCAAAAACTCTTTGTTTACGGAAGAGAAAAGCATAACCGAAAGACCGCCGCCTAACAATTCACATGAAAAGGAGCGGTGTCTGACGTGCGATTTGCGTCGGCTTCATTCTGCGCTTGACCTCAAATCCATTTTTGTCCTAAAGTCTGGCGCCAAAAGCCCGCCAGTGTTGATCATGCGGATCTTTCGCGAAATGACGTATTTTTCCGATTTTGCGGATTTTGCTGGTCCACCTTGGTCCACCCTGGTCCACCCGGTCCGCACCGGACCAAAAGGACCAGCTTCGACAGTTGCCTACTTCGACAGCCGCCTAATTACTAAGTCGGCGGAGCCGACGGCATAGTTGTAGCCCACAGTGCGAACTGTGGGTAAGAACATCCCCCAAAATATGAGCCGTTGGAAACGGCGGCATAACCGAAAGAGAACCACCCCGTCTGCGAAACGCATCCACCCCTCCTTCGTAAGGCGGGGAGCTTTATGCCACCGTCTTCGACGGTTTAGACACGCCGATCTTTACCGACATCTTGCGATGTGGGCTATAAATACATCGCCGTTTCCAACGGCTTTTTCGTTGCCATCTGTCAGGGCGGAAACGGGTCAGCCTCCGATCAATTAAATCCGCAAAATCGGCAAAATACGTCAAAGCGCGAAAAGTGGCATTTAGATACGTTACGATCTTTGGTAACGTAAGGCGGGATATTTGAAAATTTAAGAATTTGGACAAGGGAAAGGCGTTGTGCGAAAAATTTGCTTTTTCGCAAAAATATCGCCGTAAGTGATTGCAAAGACTGGTACTTATTTGTCCCAGACTGCTCTGGGACAACGCGGGACATGGGACAGGCTGCCTCTTCTCTTAATTCTGACTGCTGACAACCGACAACCGGCTACTGACAACTGCCTTACGGCTTGAGGCCGGCGTCTTGTTCGCGGCCGATGGCCTCAAGATGTTTGACTATTTTGTCGATAAGCCAGTTGGGGGTGGACGCACCGGCGGTGACGCCGACGGTTTTGACTCCGTCGAGGTCGGCGGGGTTGATCTCTTCTTCGGTTTCGATGAGAAAGCTCTTTTCGCACTGCTCTTTGCACACCCCGAGCAGCTTGACGCTGTTTGACGAGTGGCGGCCGCCGATGATGTAAAACGCATCGACCATACCGGCGAGTGCACGGGCCGCTTCCTGACGGTCTTTGGTCGCGGAGCAGATGGTGTTGATGATCTGGACGTTGTCATCGGTCTTTGCACGCACGGCCTCGGCGGTGTCAAAGAAAGTTTTGACCTTGATGGTCGTCTGCGACACGACGAGCGGATTGCGAAGCCTCGGTAAACCGGCAACTTCGGTCTCGTCTTTGATGATAAAGGCGTGATTGGGCGCGTAGCCTTTGACGCCGATCATCTCGGGATGGTCGGGGCTGCCGACGACGATGACATGACGGTCCTCAGCGGCCGCGCGGGCCGCGAGTTTTTGAACTCGGGTGACGAACGGGCACGTGGCATCGACGACCTTAGCCGCGAGAGCCTCAAGCTCTTTCTGCACCTCGGGCGTCACTCCGTGGGCACGAATGACCGCCGTTTCAAGCCGTCCGATCTGGATCGGATCGCTGATCGTCGTGACACCTTCGTGAGCGAGACGCTGCATTTCCTGCTCGTTATGGATCAGCGGGCCGAGTGCGCGGACGGTGTCGCCGGCGCTGACCGCCTCTTCGACCATCTCGACGGCACGCTCGACGCCAAAACAAAACCCGTATTCATTTGCTAACAGTACTTGCATTTTTATCAGACTTTAACTAATTTGCTATTTACGCCTCCGTAATACAATAACATTTTAACAAATGGAAAATGGAAACGAAACCGCATCCCGGTATTGCCGGTTCTTGAACGAAGATTATTTCCCGCAACTGTATGAGACGTTCACCGAAGCGTTTTCCGACTACGTCTATCCATTTGCCCTGACCGAGACCCAGTTTCGTAACCACATTGCTTTGAACGCAGTAGATCTCGACCAGACAGTTGGGTGCATTGACAACGGCAAACTCGTCGGTTTTTCGCTAAACGGGTTTGGTTTGTGGGACGGCAAAGAGACCGTGTATGACGCCGGCACAGGCGTGATGCCTTCGTTTCGCCGTCAGGGCGTTGGCGACGCGATGTTTGAGATGATGATCCCGGTCTTTCAGGAAAAGGGTATCAAGCAATGCCTGCTCGAGGTTATAAAGGGCAACGACGGAGCGATAGATCTTTACAAAAAGTTAGGATTTAATACGACCCGCGAACTGGCGTTATTACAATGTGACGGCGAGGTGAGATCGGAGTACGAACCGGCGCCCGATGTCGAGATACACGAGATCACTGAGCCGGATTGGGCTCTGCTTTCGACATTCTGGGACGGCAACCCGTCGTGGCAAAATTCGATCGATGCGGTGACGCGGAGCTTTGCAATGAAAAAGATCGCCGGGGCGTTCACCGACGGACGCTGTGTCGGATATGTAGTGTATTCGTCCAAGTTTGGCCGCATCGCCCAGATGGCGGTGTCATTTAATTACCGCAATCGCGGTGTGGGCACGATGCTCCTTCAAAAAGTGCAGAGCGACACTGCACCGGGCTATTCGCTGCAGATCATTAACGTCGATAAGGGGCTGTCAGCAGCAGTGAGCTTTTTTGCCGAGCGCGGATTTTACGAGCGTCTGAGCCAGTACGAGATGCTGCTGAAATTCTAGTTAGCGAACGGGTTCGCGCAAGATTATGTCCGCAGCAGCAGATGCGATCGCGGCGGCTTTGGGGTTTGAGTCGCGTAGATTTGATAGCTGACGCAGAGCCTCGCCTGTCCGCGACAGTAGCCGGACGAGGTCGCCCTCTTCGGCACGGGTACGGTCGACGAGCTCGTCCCACTCCATCCCCGCGGTCCAGCGTTCGGCGGCAGACGCGGCAGAATAATTGATCTCTTCGGTCGGCTCAACGCCGTTTTTCCACTCGATATTAGACACAGCAACCACGAGATCTTCGAAATTACCGAGGATATCGGTCATCGCCCGCGAAGCCCGCATCTCGCCATAGCTGCGGTCGGCGTCCGCCGCGACCGACGCCATCAGCCCGGCAGCTTCGGATGTTTTGAGGTTGTCGAACGTGCCTTGTTTCAAAGCCTCGCCGACAAGCAGCGGCCGGTCGATACGCAGATCGGCGAGCCATTTGCCGTCATCCGTTACAGTCTCGGAACTGCTATCGATGTAGCCAAAGTGATCGAGCACCGCGGCACGGCGTTCGAACGGTTCCCAAATGCGGTCGCTCAACATCTCGGCTCCATCCGCCTGACGGCTGTCCGCACTTTGTCGGCGGCTCTGGCGAAAGGCAAAGCTTTTTTCTGCGATCTCGCGAACTTGCTCAAAATTGCCAAACGCGTCGAGCAAATTTAGCAGACTTGTATAGGTCGCCCGAAAGCGGCTCTCAAGTGCGTCAGGCGGAGCTTTTAACAGCTCGGCGATCTTCTTAGGGTTTTGAAACTGTCCCGGAGCAAGCACGACAAAACCGACATTATCCCGTCCTCGACGCCCCGCACGTCCCGTCATTTGTTGCAGTTCGCTCGCCGTCAAGGCACGCCAGCCGTCGTTTCCGCGAGTGTCGGCGTTGCTTATAACGACTGTGCGAGCGGGAAAATCGACACCCGCCGCAACGGTCGAGGTCGCGAAAAGCGCATTGAGCAAGCCGGCGGACATCATTTTTTCGATGAGCAATTTCCAGGATGGGATGTGTCCCGCGTGATGTGCGGCGACGCCGGCACGGACTATCAACGTCGCATGTTTGTGGTCAAGAACCTCGGGAAACTCGGCTGCAAAATTATCAAAGATCTCTTTTCGTTTCGCCTGCCGGTCTGATTCGACACGCTGCGATTTGTCGGCAGCGACCTCAGAAGCGGCCTCATCGCATTTTCGCCGGGTCGGGA
The DNA here is from genome assembly GCA_016706275.1 of Chloracidobacterium sp. GTDB lineage: Bacteria > Acidobacteriota > Blastocatellia > Pyrinomonadales > Pyrinomonadaceae > OLB17. The sequence goes on from JADJJY010000001.1 coordinate 1,025,179, forward strand.
GAAAGACGATCGCGGGCAATAGGTTAAAACCGCGCAAGGCAGTGATCAGTTTCGGCGGGGAAAGATCTGTCCTCGTCTGCTCCATAACGCAATAGTATAGCGGACAAAGTCTCGATGCGTTCAAATGCCGGGCGTTTCTCTGATATAATCCGCATAAAAAGCGGAGGGAAAATATAGATGATCGACAGACGTGAGTTTATTTTGCGATCGGCCGTGACAGGGACGGCGGTGCTTGCCGCTAATAGGTTAAATTTTGGCAGTCCGGCGCCATTTGATCTAGAGGAGGCGACGATCCAGAGTCTTCATGCCGCAATGTCCTCGGGCCAGACTACCGCGCGAAAGATCACAGAGGGCTATCTTGCCCGGATCTCTGAGATCGATAAAAAGCTAAACTCGGTCATAGAACTAAATCCCGATGCTCTCGAGATCGCCGATCGTTGTGACGCCGAGGTCAAATCACGACGCCGAGTTGGGCCGCTACACGGCATCCCCGTGTTGATCAAGGACAATATCGACACCGCCGATAAGATGCACACGACCGCCGGCAGCCTCGCTCTGGTGGATGCCCCTACGCCAAAGCGTGATGCATTTATTGTCGAACAGCTTCGCATGGCCGGTGCCATCATCCTGGGCAAAACAAACCTAAGCGAGTGGGCAAATTTTCGTTCCACGCATTCGTCCAGCGGCTGGTCAGGAAGGGGCGGACAGACGCACAATCCATATATACTCGACCGTAATCCCTGCGGTTCGTCGTCGGGCTCAGGTGTGGCGATGGCCGCGAGCCTTGCTGCGATCGCGGTCGGGACGGAGACCGACGGCTCGATCATCTGTCCATCGGCGACGTGCGGCATTGTCGGTATTAAGCCTACGCTCGGACTGGTTTCGCGCTCCGGCATTATTCCGATAGCTCACAGCCAGGACACTGCAGGCCCGATGTGCCGGACCGTATCGGATGCCGCAGTGCTGCTCAGTGTATTGGCACGTACAGACGAGAGCGACCCGATAACAAAGGCGGCCGCCGAACATGTAACCGACTATACGCAGTTTTTGCAAGCCGACGGCCTAAAGGGGATGCGTATCGGCGTCGGGCGCCAGTATTTTGGACGTAACGAAAAGGTTGATAAGTTGATCGAACCGCACTTACAAGTGTTAAAGGCGGGCGGTGCGACGTTGATCGACGTAACGTTTCCTAAGCTGCAGAGCTTTGGCGATGCGGAGTACGAGGTGTTGTTGTATGAGTTCAGGGCCGACCTTAACAAATACCTGGCCGCGCGCGGCGGTCAATACAAAACACTCGCCGACCTGATAGCGTTCAACGAAAAAAATGCGACGAAGGAGATGCCCTATTTTGGGCAGGAGATATTCATCGAGGCACAAGCCAAGGGGGATCTGAGCGATAGGGCGTATCAGATCGCTCTGCTCCAGACCAAGTTGTTGACCCAAGAGATGGGGATCGATGCGATCATGGAAAAGGATCGGCTGGACGCCGTGGTTGCACCATCGGGCGGCGTCGCATGGCTGACCGACCTCGTTGGCGGAGACTGTGGTGTTTTTGAGAGCTCGTCATTAGCCGCCGTCGCCGGATATCCAAACATTACTGTTCCTGCAGGTTTCGTCCAAGGGTTGCCGGCGGGGATATCATTTTTTGGAAAGGCATTTACGGAAGGCAAGCTGATCAAGATCGCATTTGCATTCGAACAAGCGACCAAGGCCCGGCGCGCGCCGCGTTATTTGCCGTCGTTCGCGTAAAAAATAATTGCGACCGTTCGCCTACGTTCAGCGTCTATAGGACGGATAGCTGTACCTATTAAACTCGAACGAGGAAAATAACAATGAAAAGATCGATCGTTGCGTTAGTCTGTGTACTCTCATTTTCAGCAATTTCTGTTTCAGGACAAATATTTAAGCTCCCGCAACTAGGCCCAAAACCTACTCCAAAGCCCGTTTCTACGCCGACAATGGGCGGACCAGTACAAACACCGAACAACTCCGGCAATAACAGCGGCCCTAGCAATGCTCAGCCGCCAACTGCGACCGAAAATCCGGTGCTCTTAAAGACGACGCTCGACATCCGTTGCGATACAGAAAATCGCTACTGGAAAATGCCGACCGAATCTAATTACACGAGCTGGATACCGCAATTGAAATTTAAGGTCCGCTATGCCGGTGCAACAAAGCTGCGGCTAATGGCTGAGTATTTTACACCCGACGGGAAATCGTGGTTCACCGAAACGCTGGGCACAAATATGTCGAACGCTACGGAAAAGACAGTTGATATCAACAGCGAAAGGGGTTCGGGCCGTTTCGAAAACAAATCGACCATCGCGACCGGGCTCTTTGGCGTCAAGATCACAGATTCGCGTGACCGCAACGTGTTGTTTCAAGGCAAATTTAAGGTCGGTAAATTCAAATATGGGCCAAATATCCCAATGTTCAAAAATCAGAACGATTTCTTTGTCGATCAAGACTGGAATCTACCGATCGGCTATGTCTGGCTCAATTGGAAGGATAGAAACGCACCTGCACCGACCGTGAGTATGTGGATCAAGGGCGAAATGCGGCTCGACGATCTCGAGGCACGCCTCTTTTACAACGGCGAACAGATCGCTACGACCGACGATATGGGCGCGGCCGAGTCAGTGCAGCAGCGCTACCCAAACAGCCTTGAGAACAAGGAAACGCATCGCTGGGAGCTTTTCAATTTTGAGTGGTACAAGTACAAATACGCCGCAAACACCCAAGGACGAAACATGTTTCGACAAGCCAGATTTATGAATGATTCGGATGGCAGTTACACCGTAAAGGTCTTTCATAAAGGCGTGCAGATTCGCGAAGCTTCGTTTAGCGTCGCGGGCGGCATGATCGCTGATAACAGTATTGCATCGAGCAATAATTTTACCGACGGAAAGACCATAATTCCCGTCAAAATAATGGGTGATAAAGATAAGTGGAGTTCGGCGACGTGGAAATCGGATGCATATTATGCGAATCCTTTAGCAGGATTTACATGGCCCTAAACCGCCCGCTCGGCGAGGATACGTAAACCATCGAGCAATAGACCTACATCAACAACATCGATGACATCAGTGTTTTCGGCGATCATCGGCGCAAATCCGCCTGTGGCGATAACTTTTGCGTTATCGCCAATTTCTTTTTTTATCCTCGCGATCGAGCTTTCGACGAGCCCGATCTGACTGTAGAAAACACCGGCTTGTATAGATGTTTCAGTCGTATGATTGATGACACTTTTGGGTGCATCGATCTCGACCTCCGGCAATTGAGCTGTGTTCAAATGCAAAGCCTTTGCCATTGTCTTCATCCCCGGGGCGATCAGGCCGCCGAGCAAGACGCGGTTTTTATCGACAACGTCAATAGTCGTCGCGGTACCAAAGCTGCACGCGATGACCGGAGTGCCGTATTTTTCAGCAGCGGAAAATGCGTTTACCAGCCGGTCCGTGCCGGCGGCGGCAAGCGGTTCGTATTTAATATCCAGGCCAAAGTCCATATCGTTGGTAACGAAGTAGACATCGATTTCAAAGGTCGAGCCGAGAATTTTGTCTACCTGCGCATTAACGCCGGGCACGACAGAGCACACCAGTGCTTTTGAGATCGTTGCGTTACAAACTTTTGCAATTAATTCTGCGGAATGTAGATCGCTTTTCGTGGGGATTGAAAATTTTGAACTGAGCCGCTGGCCGTCAAAGACGCCGAACTTTATCGCTGAGTTACCGATGTCGACGGCGAGGAGCATTATCCCTTGAGCGGCAGGCCATCGTATATTACGTTCCAGCCGTTTTTGCGGCTTGTGCGGAGGCTTTTGGTGAACCACTCGACGGCCGCATGGGCGTCGTCGTAGATCTGAACCGCAGGGCGGTCTTCACGAGGATCAACGCGGCAGATGGCGGCACCGACGGTCGCGGTTTTGATGCAGAGGAGCGCGATCATATTGTCTTTTTGCATGACGGCGGTGCGCAACGCGACGTTTTCAAACTCTTCGTCAAAGTCCTCAAACTCAGCCAGCTCTTCATCAAAATCATCGTCAAAACCGACCAGGTCTTTTTCGAGATCCTCGTCAAAATCAAAATCGGCTTCTAGTTCAAAATCTTCGTTCATACTCGCGTTCCTGTGTATTTACACGTTACACGCTTGGGCGGCTAAATTCAATTCGTATTTGACCTCAGCATGATTTTTGACGAGCATCTCCTCCGCCACGCGGTTGCCCGTTCGCCGGTCGATCACCTCGCGCCAGATCTCGTTCTCGCGAAAATTCTTGCCGTCTTCGGTTGAAAATTTGTGATTTTTTTCAATGACATGATACGAATACTGCGTCTCGCGGTCGGAGTATATCGCCCCTTTCAAATGATCGTCGGTCAGCCAGAGCTTGATCTGAAACGTAAGATCGGTCGGGTTGTAAAACCGCAGATCGATGTAGTTGTAAAACACACCGGCACCGCTGCCAAACGGCAGAACGCGGTTCTCATCCGGAAACGGATCAAAGCTATGATGATGCCTTTCCGAGATCTCAAGCGGCGTATGCAAAGACATCCAGTAGAGCAAATTGGCAAGCTGGCAAAGCCCCCCGCCGACGCCGCGAACGACCTCGCCGCGTGAGAGCTGCATGCCCTCGTGATAGCCCTTGTCCTCGGTCGCTTCGCCGACGCATCGCCAAAACGAAAACGTCTCGCCCGGTTTGATCACGATTCCGTCGATCGTCGGACACGCAAGCCGCAAGTTTTTGATCTTGTTTTCCTGCAACTGTGGATCAGAGTTTCCCAGCCGCCGACGCAGCAGTGATTGATGCTTTTTACAGGTAAATTTTAGTGCTTCGGACTCTTTTTTAGACGCAAAACGCCCGATACGCGGCAGGTCCGCAATGTGGCGAAACATTCGCTTTTGCAAGATGCGCGTGTGATAAAAAATTGGGTGAATTTCGGATAGGCGTTTTTTCAAATCTCTCTAAGCCGCTCAACATCTCCGGCTTGAACGATTGTAACCGAACCGTCGTTCGCTTTCACTCTAAGTGCGCCATTTTCTTCGAGGCCGTCGGTCGTACCCTCAAGAACGCCGTCCGGCAGCGTGACGCGGACGGCTTTTCCGCTAAAATATGATGAACGCTGACGCCAATTTTGAAGTATCTCGTTCGGCCCATCGTCGCTATTTAACATCTCGTACCAATAGCTCAGATACTTGATCAAAGCACCCTCGACATTGCCTGACATTACATCACCGGATCTTTCAGCTTGAATAGAAGTGGCGGTTTCGGCGATCTCGTCGGGGAGATTGCTGCTTTTCAGATTGATCCCGATACCGACGATCACTGCGTTACCTGATTGGGTATCAACCGTCTCAGCGAGTATGCCGCAGATCTTTTTGTCGCCGATCAGCACATCGTTGACCCATTTAATGTCAGGCTTTAGGCTAAATTCTTTGAGCGTGTCATAGACCGCTACACCCGCCATCAGCGTGATAAGTGACAAATATTTCAGGTCAAATTTTGGTCGGAGGACGATGCTAAAATACAGCCCCGCATCAGGTTCGGACACCCACGTTCGCCCATGTCGGCCGCGACCCGCCGATTGTTCAAGGGCAATCACGCATAGGCCTTCGTCGGCACCTTGGCGGGCTTGGTTGGCGGCTTCGGTGTTTGTCGAGCCGAGGGAATCGAAACGTAGGATGTTGATGTTCATCGGGCCGGTCGCCAGAGCGAATCGCAGTAATAATTTTTGCTGTCAAAGAAATTTCGTTTGATCGCAAATCCGCTTTGTTCCGCAAGGTCCTCGATCATTTTCAAGCTGTATTTTTGTGAGATCTCCATAAAAACGGCTTCCCATTGGTCAAACTCAAAATCGCGTCCAAGAGCCTCGATCCGCACGGTCTGTTTTTCACGGCTAACCAGAAACGAGCGTGCCGAGCCTTCGATCGGGCGGTAGTTTGCGTAATGTGTAAATTTGTCGAGATCAAAATCGCCGCCGAGCTCGCGGTTGATGCGGGTCAATAGATTGAGGTTAAATCTAGCCGTCACGCCCGCTACGTCGTCGTACGCGTTTGCGATGACATGCGGATCTTTTTGCAGGTCAAACCCGACCAGAAGCAGATCGTTGTCGCTCATTACCTCACGCAGCGATCTAAAAAAAGCAACTGATTGATCGGCGCTGAAATTGCCGATATTTGAGCCGAGAAAGAGCAAAACCTTGCGGCGTCCGTTTGCAGATCTTAGCGATTCGAGGATCTTAAAATAATCGCCGTTCATCGCATTCATTCGCAATGCAGGGAACTCACGCTCAAATTTTTCCGTCAGGGCGTCGAGAGCCTCTTGCGAAATATCGATCGGCGAATACGAGATATCGGCGTTTCGTTTTAAGAAATGATCGACAAGCACTGCGGTTTTTGTGCCATCACCCGCACCAAGCTCGATCAGGTCAAACGCATTGACGCCATTGGCAAATGCCTGATGTATGTCGCTCGTCTGTGTCGAAAATATCTCGTTCTCACAGCCGGTCAGGTAATACTCGGGCAGCTTCATTATTTCCTGAAAAAGCCGCGAGCCTTCGTCGTCGTAAAAGTATTTCGATGACAATTCTTTAGGCTTAGCCGAAAGCCCGCGAAGGACATCGTCGGCAAATTGTGAGAGTTCGGTTGTGGTAGAGCTTTGCATAATGAGATTGGTCCACAGATAAACACGGATGGACTCGGATGTTTAAAACCATCTTTTATATCTGTGTTTATCTGTGTTCATCTGTGGATAATTATCTATTTCACTAATCGTATACCCGTAAATTGCCATCTTAGATGCGGATTGAAAAAGTTTCTATATGATGGGCGGCTATGACCGGCGGGCGTGACGACGGAGGCTCCGCGCAGGACCATTTGGTTGATCATGAATTTGCCGTTGTATTCGCCGACCGCTCCGGCGGCTTTTTTGAAGCCGGGATACGGTAAATATGCGCTGTTTGTCCATTCCCAGCGTTGGCCCCATTCCAACTGCGAAGATGCGATCTCCCATTCAAATTCCGTTGGCAGACAGCAGCCTTTCCACTCGGCAAAGGCGGCGGCTTCGTAATAAGAAACGTGCGTCACCGGAGCATCCATCGGCAGATCACGAAGCCCCGCGAGCGTGTAGTGCCGCCAACCTGAGTCGTCATGATGCCAATACAAAGGCGACACGACATCATTTTGTTTCACCCAATCCCAGCCGTCAGAGTGCCAAAGCATCGGATCGTTGTAGCCGCCGGCGTCAATGAACTCGATAAACTCGCCGTTAGTCACTAACCTGTCCGAGATCGCGAAATCCTCAAGATAGACCTTGTGACGTGAAAGTTCGTTGTCAAAGCAAAATCCTTCGCCGTTGTGGCCGATCTCGTGGATACCGCCTCTGACTTCGACAAATTTACCCTTTCCGGATGCACTTTCGTCAAAAGCAAGATCTGAATCATAGAACGGGAACAGCGGATTAAGGCTAAAGGTATATTTCAGATCCGTAAGGAAAAGTTCCTGATGCTGCTGCTCGTGGTTTAGGCCGAGAACGACCAGATCGCGAACCTCGGCGGGCACGTCATCTCCGAGCAGATCGGCCATTTTTTCATCAACGTATTTGCGATATTCAAACACCTCTTTGACCGTCGGACGGCTTATGGCACCGCGGTAGTCGCGGGCGGTGCGGTCACCGATCGAGTTGTAATAGCTGTTGAAAAGAAAGCTAAAATTTTCGTCAAAGACCTTATAGTCCGGCACAAAGTTTTTGAGGACCATCTCCTCAAAAAACCACGTCGTGTGTGCAATGTTCCACTTTGGCGGCGATGCGTCGATGACGGGCTGCGGTATGTAATCTTCCGTCTCGAGAGGCTCGCACAGCTTTTCGGTGTATGAGCGAACGGACGTGTAAAACGCGCATAGGGTCATCGAAGGATCTTGTTTCGAAGTAGCTTGCATTTATCCAATTAAACCAAATACTGCGGCAAAGGTGAAGATTTTATTGCTGCTGGCCGAGTTTAATTAATGCCTCTTTGCAGATCTCGGCGAGATAGATGTCGGGTGAATTGAGATATGAGCGGAGTAAGGCTGCGGATGAAGTGTCACCGATCGAGCCGAGGGCAAAGGCGGCCTCGCGGCGGGTGTCGTCAGATTCTTTTTGATTTTTTAGCACAGACGTCAGCACGCCGATCGCGCTACCGAAAGCCGGATCCGCCGGAGCATCTGTACCAGATTCTTTATATTTTGAGGGAAGAAAATTTTGCGGCGTGACGGCTGAGCTAATACCGGATCTAGCAAAATTTGCGATCTGGCCGATGGCCTTGGCGGCGGAGCGACGGAGAAATTCGTCATCCTCGGACGGTTTTTTCTTTAGGACAGCGGTCAGGGCATCGAGGGCTGAAATATCGCCGATCTTTCCTAGAGCGACAGCGGCTGCGGAACGGACCTGGTCCGCACGATCTTTTTGCAAAGAGCGAATTAGCATCGAAGCGGCTGAACGGTCGGCGACAGTACCGAGAGCAAACGCTGCCTCTGCTCGAACAAACTCTGCTTTGTCATTTAAAAGCGGGATCAATGCCGTCGCGGCATCATTCTTCGGCAAGTAAATTACTGCCGAAGCGGCGGTCGCCCGGACGATCTCGTTGGAATCGGTCAACAAGGAAATCGCAAGACGTGATGCCTCTTCGGTATGAATGACCTTGATCTGATGTAATGCGTTACGTTTGAGTTCGGTATTGCCGGAGGCTAGATCGGATCTAATAATGGCAAGATCTTGAGAATAGGAATTGCCCCCGAAACACGCGAACGACACGAAAAAAAGAAGCCAAAAGCGGGAGCTAATAAATAGGCTTCGTCTATCTTTTTCAGTTATTCGTTGGCTCTCATCCATTAAGCTGTACGCTGCAACTGTCTGCCGCCCATTCGTTCCCATTCTATGACCTGGCGAGCACGGCGGTTCTCAACGGCTTTTGCGAGATGCGCAATGACCTCATCGACAATAACATTATCGACCGAACGAGTTGATTTTTTTGCGTTATAGCTGCGGGCTGTGGCCGCGTCGGCCGGGGTTAATTTGTCGATCTTACGAGCGGCAGTTCTATTCATTTGGTTGACCATCTCTTTTGCCTCCAATTTTCGGGGCAGACGGTCGAACCTAGCGGGCTACACTTTACGTCCTTAACGTCTGCAAAATTATTGTCTTTATCATTAAGTTCGTGTGCTCCGAAACACCGGTCTCAAAGTTTTGTTCAGAATATCACGGTTTTTTCGCCGTGAAAAGAAAAAATTCGCTAAACTTAAGTTTTTTACAGAAACACGATGGACGAGAAATATTTTCCAAAAAAGGTCGAGCAGAAATGGCAGCAGAAATGGGCCGATAGCGGTGCGTTTGAGACTGAGGCCGAGAGCTGCGACGAGCGGCCAAAATTTTACCAGCTCGAGATGCTGCCGTACCCGTCGGGCAATCTGCACATGGGGCACGTGCGAAATTATTCCGCAGGCGATGCGATGGCGTGGTACAAGCGGCTCAAAGGGTTTAACGTCATGCACCCGATCGGCTGGGATTCATTTGGACAACCGGCAGAGGATGCGGCAGTCAAACGCGGTGTAAATCCCCGTGAGTGGACCGAGGCAAATATCGACACGATGCGTGGCCAGTTGCAGCGGCTCGGCATCAGCTACGACTGGCGGCGACAGATGTACGCCCACCGTCCGGAATACTACAAATTTGACCAGTGGTTTTTCCTGAAAATGTACGAAAAGGGCCTCGCGTACAAGCGTTTGACGCAGGTCAACTGGTGCTCGCACGATCAGGCGACGCTATCGAATGAGCAAGCAAGCGGCGGGCTTTGTTGGCGATGCGGCAACCCGGTGACCAAGAAAGACCTTGAACAGTGGTTCTTTAAAACGACTGCCTACACCGACCAATTGCTCGACGACATGGCCGAGATCGAAAGCGGCTGGCCGGCGAATGTTTTGAAACGACAGAGCGACTGGATCGGGCGATCCGAGGGGGCGTTTGTCGATTTTGAGGTCCGCACGTCGGGCGACACTTTGTTTTATTGCGACCTCGATGGTGGTACGGCTGAATCGGGAACAGTGCGCGTTTTTACTACGCGTATCGATACGATCTACGGAGCGAATGCTGTCGTATTGGCCGCTGAGCATCCCGTAATCCAGGCGAACATCGACCATTTTTCCGAGGATGTCGCGAGCAAGATCGCATTTATTCGTGCCGAGAACACCAAGCCGACCGACCACGAAGCCGAGATCGAAAAAGACGGCATCGACACAGGTTTGCGGGCGATCAACCCCTTTAGCGGCGAGGAATTGCCTGTCTGGGTCGGCAACTACGTGATGATGGAATACGGCACCGGAGCCGTGATGAGTGTGCCGGCGCACGACGAGCGGGATTTTGAATTTGCAAAGAAATTTGAGCTGCCCATTCGCCAGGTGATCTCCGAACCGCACATGGAGCACGCCCATCACACGATGCAGGCGATGGCACTAGAGGTTCCGCTCACTGCCTATGGCGTGCTTGTTCATTCGGATTATTGGAACGGCAAGACCAGCGAAAATGCAAAACTGGAAATGACCGCGTACGCTGTCAAGCATGGCTTTGGCGAAGCCGCGACGACGTATCGCCTCCGTGACTGGGGCGTGTCCCGTCAAAGGTTTTGGGGTTCGCCGATACCAATTGTTTATTGCGATTCGTGCGGGGTTGTGCCGGAAAAATTTGAGAATCTTCCTGTCAGGTTGCCGGAAACGGCGCCTTTCTCAGGCACGGGCGAATCACCGCTTGCTAAGGTCCCGGAGTTTGTAAATACCGTCTGTCCGACCTGCGAAGGCCCGGCAAAACGTGAGACGGATACGATGGATACGTTTGTAGATTCGTCGTGGTATTACTTTCGTTACACCGACGCGACGAACGAGGTCTTGCCGTTCGACCCTGAGATCGCGGCGTATTGGACACCGGTCGATCAGTACATCGGCGGCGACGATCACGCCGTTATGCACCTGATCTATGCTCGTTTTTGGACCAAGATGATGCGTGATCTAGGGCTGGTGACGTTTAATGAGCCGTTCAAGCGGCTACTCACGCAGGGGATGGTTGTCGGCGAGACGTTTTTTGATGACGCGACCGGCAAAAAAGTCTATCACATGCCCGGTGACGTTACGGTCACACGCGACGGGAAAGGCAAGATCACCGCAGCGGTCGCAAAAGACGGCGGAGCATTAAAATTCGGCATCGAGCGGATGTCCAAATCAAAGGGCAACGGTGTCGATCCCGACGAAATGGTCGAGATCTACGGCGCCGATGCCGCCCGGCTGTTCATTATGTTTGCCGCGCCGATCGAGAACGAACTCGTCTGGAACGAGGCCGGTATCGAAGGCGGTGTGCGGTTTTTGCAACGTGTTTGGCGGCAGGTTTACAAATGGCGAACGGCGATCGGTGAAGCGGAACGAACGCCACTGGTTAACGGCGAAGGCGTGACGCCGGCATCGAGGAAACTGCGTCAAAAGACGCATCAGACGATCAAGCGCGTGACGGATAGTTTTGAGGCCCTGCAATTTAACACGCCGGTCGCGGCGTTGATGGAGTTGTCGAATGCGGTCGGCGATATTGGCGTTGATCCGACAAATGCGACCGAGAGCGACCTTTTTGCTATTCGCGAAGCATTGACGAGCCTGGTCTTGATGCTGACGCCGTTCGCTCCGCATACTGCCGAGGAGTTGTACGCGGTGATCATCGACAACGACGACGGCATTATCGCCAACGGTGCCTGCTTTCCGGAATACAGCGAAGATCTGGCAAAGGCGGACGAGATCGAGATACCGGTTCAGATCAACGGCAAGCTGCGTTCGCGGATATTGGCCGCCCCCGGAACGTCGGATGATGAACTTCAGCGAATGGCATTTGCCGACGAAAAGACACGCGAATTTACCGACGGTAAAGAGGTCGTAAAGGTCATAGTTGTGCCGAACCGATTGATAAATATTGTCGTAAAAGGTTGAGCGGATGTACGATGACTTCATCCTTGCTTGCGGGAGGCAAAAAAACTAAAATCAATTGGTGCTTTAACGGTACTTTTGCGCCTGTTGGATCATCTAAATCATTGCGGTCGTTATAATTGAGATACTTCCCTTTGGTGTGTTGCTAAATGAAAGAATGCCAGCTCTGTAAAAACTGTTTCGCCGACGATGTTGCGACCTGTCCGCATGACGGGATGCCAACATCGCACACCATTGCGGGCGAGCCTGTTTTGGAGGGCAAATACCATCTCGAATGCCGCATTGGCCAGGGCGGCATGGGCGTTGTGTACAAGGCCCGCCACGCATTTCTCAAAACCCAGCTTGCGATCAAAGTCATCCTGCCCGACCTCGTCGGTAACGATCCGCAGCTCGTCACGCGATTTAGACAAGAGGCACTCGCTGCGGCCGCCATTCGGCATCAGAACGTCGTCGGCGTAACCGATTACGGCGTCATCGACGGCAGTTTGCCATTTTTGGTCATGGAGTATGTTGAGGGCGAATCGCTCCACGATCTGCTAGCTCGCGAAAAAGCTCTGTCGCCCGAACGTGCTCTTGAGCTAATGTCTGCCGTTTGCGCAGGTGTCGGTGCCGCCCATCATCAGGGCATCGTCCACCGCGATCTAAAGCCGCTCAATGTGATGATCTGCAGCGACAAGCCTAATCTTTCGCAAGCGGTCAAGATACTTGATTTTGGCCTCGCAAAGATCAAATCCGGCGAGCTTTTGGGTTCCTTTATTCAAGCTCAGACTACAGGACTGATGGGTTCGCCATATTATATGGCACCCGAACAATGGGCCGACGAAGAGCCTGATGCACGCTCAGATGTTTATTCGCTCGGCGTGATGTTTTTCCAGATGGTTGCGGGCGATGTTCCGTTCAAAGGCTCGTCGATACCGGCGATCATGAAAAAGCACATCAGCGACCCGGCTCCGACATTTGCCGACTATGGTACCCGGGTCTCGCTCGAACTCGAAAAGGCTGTCCTACATACTCTGCAAAAAGACAAGACCCAGCGAACGGCAACGGTTGAGCAGTTTGTCGAAGAATTGACCGCCGCGATACATCCCGGAGCGGCGACGATCCATAGTTCGGTCGGTAGGTCGTTGCCAGTATCTTCGCTAAAAGTTATTACAAAACCGCCGCAATCAAAGGTTTTTGTCGATAATGTCTCGGTCGGCGAAACGCAAAATGACGGTGCTCTGCTGCTCGAGGGCATCCAGAGCGGCAATCATCACCTGCGGATCAGCCACAACGGCTTTAAAGACTGGTTTGGCGATGTCGTCTGTGACGGCAAGCCGCAACAGGTCGTCGCCGAACTACAGCCGGGTGTGACGGATTCGCGCTCGGCGATACCGATGCCGGCGGATGTAACGGTCAGCGGATCGGGAAGGTTAGACGATTCTCATTTTCAAGCCACCGTCGTCAACGACTCAATGGGCCAGACCGCATCGCATGTGTATGGCACCCAGTCGCTTCCGCCTAAAAAGGCCGGAAAGTCCGCCGCCATTTTGGGAATTCTCGGCGTATTAGCACTCTTTTTGATCGTTGGCGGAGGTATCGGTGCAGCGTATATGATGGGGGTTTTCGGCAGCAAGGTCGGCCCCGGTGGAAATAATGCCGGTACGCCTACTCCGTCCGGAACACCTGTCGTCGCGGCGAAAGCCGATCTGGTAGCGATACCTGGTGGGACCTTCATGATGGGCAGCGATAGCGGTCTCGATAATCAAAAACCGGCACATAGCGTTACGGTACAGCCCTTCAAGATGGATAAGACCGAGGTCACAAACGCAGAGTATTATGCGTTTACAACAGCGACCAGCTATCCTGCGGACAAGCTAGGTCAATGGACCAACCTAAAGCCGACTCCTGGACAGGAGAATATGCCGGTACGCTTTGTGAATATGGATGACATCAAAGCGTTCATTGACTGGCGTTCAAAACGTGACGGCGTAACATATCGATTGCCAACGGAAGAAGAGTGGGAGTTTGCAGCTCGAAATGGTGGGAAGAATAATAAGTACCCGTGGGGCGACGAGTTTAAGAAGAATTGCGCGGTGGTCGATAAAGACAACACCGAGCCGGATCGTGTTGGGTCGAACTCGTGTGCAAACGACTGGGGAGTCGTCGATCTGATCGGCAATGTTTATGAATGGACGGGTTCAAAGGCGAGCCTTTATCCTGGCAGTAAGGGTGAAATGAAGCCGACGAAAGAGTTAATTTACATGATCCGCGGTGGGGCAGCATTGAACAAATCGGCAGGTGAATTTGGCATTACTTCGATGTTCCGGGTGGATGTCGATGGAGCTAAACGGGATAAGGAAATAGGCTTTAGGCTCGTTACGCAGAATTAGGCTCCCCGAGAGGGAGGTTATTATGAGCAGTTTTTCCAGGCTCTTTGCAATCATTGCTTCGATCGGGATCGGGGCGATCTGTGTCTCGGGGCAGGACCTCGGTAGCAGCAATAAGCTGTTTGGCGGGGCGAAACCCACAACGACAGCCAAGCCTAAAACTGTAAAGAAAACGACTCCTAAGAAAAAGGTCACGATAGCCAAAACGGCCGCACCAAAACCAAAGCCGGCAAAACCTAAAACAACAAAACCGGTAACGAAACCGGGTTCAAACACCACAGCAGTTAAGCCCAAAACGACGCCGAAAACAACCGGCGGCAATTCAGGGCCTAAGACGTTTGAGGTAAGGCCGTCTAAGCCCGCTGAACGCGAGGTTCCGGTAACCGCCGCATCGAATAGGCTTTACGAATCTTTGATACAGGAAGGCAACACCGCCCGCGATGACCGAAACTATGCGGCCGCCGAAACCGCTTATCAGCGTGCCCGGGCGATCAAGCCAAAAGATTCGCGTGCCGTTTATGGCCTCGGTAATCTGTACAGTGATCAGCAGCGTTGGGAAGAAGCCGAGACTGCGTACCGAACCGCTTTGCAGATCGACCCTAAAGAGTCGATCACGCATGTCGCGTTGAGTTACGTGTTGACTCAGCCGCTTTCAGCACCCAATCTGTCGGATAGGTATGAAGAGGCTGAAAAGCTTGCACGAACTGCGATACAGCTTGCACCAAGGAATCAACTGGCTTTTGATCAACTCGGTGTCTCGATGGAGCTGCGCGGCCTGATCGGAGCCGAGACCGAAAATGCATACCGTAGGGCTATCGAGCTAGATCCGTCGTTTGCTCCGGCTTACGCACATTTAGGCCGTCTGCTCAGGCGTCGCGGACTTACAAAAGAATCTGCTGCCGCATATCAGAACGCCATACAGCGTTCGACCGATGTGGCGACAATGATACTCGTCGCTGACGTAATGCAGTCAGAACAGCGTTACGCCGAGTCGGAAAGGCTATTGAGAAAAGCGGTCGAGGGAGATCCGAAAAACCCATCAGCTCTGCTGTTGCTTGGGCGTGCTTATATTGCGCAAGGAAACTTCGTCGAGGCCGAATCGATCCTCCGCCGCAGCCTCGGTGTCAGTGCTAATAGCTTTATGCCCAATAGTTTGCTCGGGTCGCTGTATACGCGTCAGGGGCGGTTTGAACAGGCCGAGAGTGCATTGTTACAAGCGGTTCGCAGCGTTCCGCTCAGCGAAAAACGGCGTCTCTCGCAACAATTTGAGGCAGTTGGTGACGGCTACTTGAAAACCGGGCGTCGAATAAGTGCCCAGCGATCGTATATGCAGGCGATATCGCTTGACGGTGAGAATCCTGCTCTCGCTTTAAAACTCAATAGATCACAAGGGGGTTAGCCGTTAGATCCATTTATTCAATTTCGCCGGATCACTGAAATCCGGTATCTATTGTCTGTATTTGCTTTAAGTATCTTTGTGTTTCCGGCACATCATACAATGGCGGCGAAAAAACAATGACAGCGGAAGTGTATTGTCCTAAATGCGGGCAAAATTTTGAAGAGGGATCGAGGCGATTTTGCCCGACCGATGGTTCGCGCCTGATCTCTGATTCGTACGACCAGCCAACAACTCCCGGTGTGTTCTCAAACCTTATACCAAAGACTGCTCCGGTCGGCGGGGCAGATGAAGTTTTGTCTGAATCGCCAAAAGTTATTGTAAGAGAACCTGAATTAGACCTTTTCGGCGATAAGAAGGAAGTTCTAGACGACGATCTGCCTTTTTTTGAGCTAGATGATATCCAACCGATTGTCGTCGAGCAACCAGAATTTGTACCGCCGCCGCCATTACAAATTCCAGAGCTGCCATCAGAACCGCGACCGGCCGCGCGAAAAATAAACCCGTATGACATCCCCGCGGGACACGTCGAGCTTGGCGACAGTGAGCGGACGGCGAGTGTCGTTAACGATTTTGACGCAAATGAGCCTGACGGTTTTGTCGGCCGTATGGTCAAGGGGCGCTATAAGGTCACGGAGTATCTCGGCGGTGATGAGACGGGGCTCGCTTACCTTGCCGATGACAAGATCGCCAGCGACAAAATGGTGTTGGTCCGCATCCTACTCGAAGAGGACGCCGACCCGATGATGGAGAGCATACTTGCTGAAGAGCGTGTGTCGCTATCACATTTTAGCCATCCGAATATCGCACGGCTCGTCGATTCCGGGGCATTCACAAACGGCACGGAATTTCTCATCAGCGAATATACCGACGCCTTGTCCGTACGCGACATCCTGAGCATACACGGTAAGTTTCACGCCGCCCGTACCGCTCGGGTTATTCGTCAGGCGTCATATGCACTGAGCGAAGCGCATCAGGAAGGCATCATCCACCGTGACATACGGCCTGAAAACATCATACTGTCGATTTCCGACACGGACACCGAGCAAATAAAGCTTGTAAATTTTGGTGCGTCTAACGGCGACCCAAATCCGCACAACGCGGCGTATAAAGCACCTGAGATACTCGATGGACGCGTCTCGACGGCGGCAAGTGATACGTATTCGCTGGCGGTCGTGGCATATGAGATGTTGACGGGTAATGTACCATTCGAAGGCGAGAGCACCAAAGAGCTCATGCGTTTGCAGCACGGCGGGCTAAAGAATAGGCCGTCGCAAACCGGTCCGGGTATCTCGCCCGAGACGGACGAGGTTTTTGAAAAGGCGTTTGCGTTCAAAGCTGTTGGACGGTATTCAAAGGCTCGTGAATTTGGCGATGCTCTTTTTGACGCATTGACCGATGTGCCGCAAGTTTTGGCACCGGGCGCTTTTGTTGCAGATGAAGTGGTCAAGGTGTCAGCGGACGACATTGTTCCCGATGCACGTGTAGTTTCCGCCGAGCCAAAGGTCGAGATATTAAAACCGCTCGAAACGGCCCCGGTAACAAAACAGGTCGAACCGGCGTGGAAGAACCGCTCGCCTGAACCGCCACAAGAAGAGACCTCACGGGGGAAAATACTAGCGGTTGTCGGGATACTTGTTTTGCTTGCGCTGGTGGTATTTGGTTTGTACTATTTTCTAGGCTCATCCGGCCCAAAGCCGGTTGACACCAACGCCGCACAAAATATCAACGGCCCTTCGACGCCGACGATCACATCGGATACAGAGATGCCGCCGCAGCCGCGCAAGATCGCTCAGCCTGCGAATACTGAGTATTACTCCAACAATAAGCAAAATCTCAAAGGGGATCTGCTACGTAATTTTGTCGGATTTTCGCTTTACTATCCAAAAGAGTGGAAGATCAACGGCCCGCAGGAAAGTGTTACTGCCGGTGGACGCGGTAAGTTTTTAGACATATCGCGCTCGACGCCCGAGGGCAAACTCAAGGAGCAGATGCTCGTTAGCTATTACCCGAGCAAAGGCACGTTTAACAACGACGCTGACAAATTCCCGCAGATGGTCAAAGAGACCAACGAGACACTTAAGAAGCTGCTGCCGGGTTATCAGATGGTGTCCGAGGGCGAGATCAAGCTGAATGGCGACTGGCGTGCGTATGAGGTCAAATTTCAGGGTGGTGGCACCTCCGAGACCGGCGAGAAACTCGTCGTCTGGGGACGTCGTCTATTTATCCCTGCATCGCGGCTCGATGCCCGC
The DNA here is from genome assembly GCA_016706275.1 of Chloracidobacterium sp. GTDB lineage: Bacteria > Acidobacteriota > Blastocatellia > Pyrinomonadales > Pyrinomonadaceae > OLB17. The sequence goes on from JADJJY010000001.1 coordinate 1,043,178, forward strand.
AACGGTTTTGAGATCACAATGCTTTCGACATCACTAGCCGACGAGGTCAAAAGCGTTGACGACGTCGGCGTTCACGGCGAACTTGCTTCGATCCTCTACAGTTTTGAACCGACTCAAAACTTTTAGGCCTCTCAAGAATGTGAAAAAAATAGCCCGGCGATCACTCGCCGGGCTTTTAAGTTAAAGAGAGTCAGAACCTGTTTAGGGTTCCGGTATAAAGTCCAAACCGGAGATGTTATCCGTGATCTGGACGACCTGTGGTGCAAATGTGAACCGCCGTGATCGTACGCTAACGATGTAGGTATGTCCGGTCTCCACCTCTGCAAATCGATAGGTACCGAGTGCACCGGTAAAAGTTGAGCGGGCATTGCCATTTTCGTCAGTGATCGTGACGACCGCGTTTCTGACACCGCGTCCTTCTGCCGAAGCAAAAACCCGTCCGGTCACATCGACGCCCGAAGCAGTAGGCGTACATGCACCGGCCACACCAGCGTTTGTGATCGTTACCGAATCCACAAACCAACCCGTTACCGCTACGCTGCTATCGTCTCCTGCGTGCCAACGTACCCGAACAGTGTTGCCTGCTAAGGAAGCCAGGTTGACCTGAACTTGGGTCATTGCACCAATAGTTCCGTTGCACCAGGCCCGTTTGCCAGCAATTGGATTGCTGAAACTACTGCTTACAGTCCCATTAAATAGTCCGGCTGTGAAATTAGCGTCGGGCATGACCGTCCACGTTACTCCGTCGGTCGTGTACTCAAGCGTACCTCCGTCAAAACACGTGGTCGCACTCTCGAATGCAAATGTGTGCCAGAAGCTGAGTGTTGTACCAGCGTTCACTCCAAATGGCGGAGACACTAGCACACGATCTGAAACGGTCGTCAGACTGGTCGATTTCCACGAATGGGTCGGCGTCTGCGACTGTGTGGTGTCCCAAGTCCAAATCGTAGCTCCACTGAGTGCTTGATTAGTCCAACCAACATTATCAAAGCCGCCTGCTCCTTCAAATGTTTCGGTGAGCGTGCTCAACGTTACCGGGCCCGAAGGCACGACGCTCTTTTGCACAGTATTAGACTCGATCACGTTATTGCCCGTGTCCTTTGCCCGAACAACATAGTAATAGGTCGTGCCGTTTATCAGGCTGTTGGTGTCGTTATACGTGGTCGAGTTCGTCGTTCCGATCAAATTGGCCGGGCCGGGAACAAACCCTGAGACCGTCGAACGATATACGTTGTAACTGATCGGTCCTGAACATCCCGGAGTCGCCGCTGACCATGACAAGTTTGCCTGACACGAAGCCCCTGCAGCGTTAGTCGCAGTTGTCAGTCCAGCGAACGTCGGTGCGAGTGTACAGAGGCCCGTCGCGGTCGCCTGGGTGCAAGTCGATTGTGTCGATTCACAACCGCCGGTACCGTCCTTACCGGTGATCTTATATGAGTATGTCGATCCGCCTGAAACGGTATTATCCACATAGCTGGTCGCCGCGATGTTTGACGCGAGCAACGTATATGCTCCCGGAGCGGCACATGTCCCCGGAGCGCGGTAGACATTATACGTCGCTGGAGCCGGTGCTCCGGCTGCCCAGCCTACCGTAACTTGATTTGCAGCTGTCGGATTGGCGGTGATGGTCGTCGGTGTACCAGGTGCCGTACATGCCGGGTCGGTGATCTTTGCTGTGTAGATCTCTTCTCTCAATCCATCGCGGCGGTCTGTCCAGGACGGGAAAAAGATACCCGCGTTAGCCGATAGGCCATTGTAATCACCGTATTGGTTGCCACTGTCGGCTCCAGCGATAGTCTCGTCTGTTTGGGCGGTCGAAACCTTTTCCGCGGCCGACCAAGTAACGCCGTCGTCGAACGAGCGTTGATACCATACATCTGATTTCTTACGTCCCGGGTCTCCAACCGTGTCCTGATAAATGACACCGATCGCACCGGTAGCTTCGTCCACGGCCAGCCACTGGCTAAATTGGTCATTTAACCCTGCTTGATTATTGAGCTTTACCTTGGCCGACCATGTCGCGCCACCATCAGTTGAGCGTGAGAAAAACACACGCATTTTACACGTAGAGGCTACGTTTGTACCCGGTTCGTTTGCTGCCGCGGTACACCCGGCATCACCCGAAAGATCGGTCCATGCGGCATATACCATGTCTTTCGAAGGCGATCGAAAAGCTCCGCCTGACACATACATAAATGCACGGCGATTGGCGAACGAAGGGATGCCGATGTCAAAACCATCAAATGTTGTTGCGATTTGGACAGCAGGCGAATAAGTGTTGCCGCCATCGGTCGATTTCCTAACAATAACCACACGATTGGTCGTTGTCGGCCAAAAAACGAATACATCGCCGGCACTGTTGCTCTTAATGTCGCCGCCGATCGCGGTTCCGGTCGATTCAGCTCCGCTTACCTGGATCGGAGCGGCGAGCCATGTTCCGCCGGCTCCTGCAGTTCTCCGATTTGCGAACGCCGGAGCGCCGTTATGCCAAGTAGCATACGTCTGGCCGGCAAAGGGCGAGGTAGCACTCTTGTCTGTCCAAACCATTTGCTTGTCTACATTGGTTTGCGTACCTGACGGTGTGGCCTCGAATGTCCATGTCGCGCCGTTATCTGTTGAAAAGTAATTTCGCAGACGTAGTGTGCCGCCGGTAATGCCAAGTGTCGATGACCAGGCACGCCCGTCGCTAGTCCAGTCGACGGTTGGGTCTGAGTGAGAAGTGTCACCCGGAGCAAAAGGTAAAACGGTCTGTGACCACGTAACTCCCCCGTCCAGCGAACGGTATTGCCCCTGCTGGCCGCCGCCCGTGATGTTGTTTGAGGCGACTAATATCTTTTGCGGATCAAAATAGTTGATGCGGACGTCCGATTCACTTCGGGGTACTGTTTGTAGACCCGAGGTGCGAACGTTCGCTCCGATCAGAGCGCGGATTACGCCTTGCCCGTCCTTATTGCCAATATTATTTTTTGGACTGTAGTCGTTAGCGGAAAGAGCGTCGACAACCGCAGATCGTTCTTTTTCACCTTCTTCTTCGCCTTTTCCCGGGCCGGGCTTAAGGTCCTGGTGGGTGATCATCCATTCGACGATCTCTTTTAGTACCAGTGGATAACCCTTTGTCGGATCCTCAGCGTTGTACTCTCCCTCCGGGTGTTGTTTACGCCACCAAACGCGAATCCAAGGGGGCAGCCCACGCTTGTCGCTAAATTCATCAGCACGGAGCATCTCAAAATCTTGGTTTGCTGCGATAAGCTTGGCCAATTCAGTGTCTTGTTCGACAAAATGGCCGTGGTATTTTTGCGTCAACTGGCTCTCCAGGGACGGATATTTGGTTCCCTGGTTGCGCTGTGCAGAAACATTAGTCGTTATCAGCAACGCGGCAAATAAAAATATGGTGATCCTAAATAGGTTTGTGCGTGATGTTCTCATCTGAGTCTCCCTTTGCTTGCAAAGTATTTTAAAGATTGGATTTGTAAAAAATAGACGTTTTTCAGCGTTTTAGCAAGGGCAAATACGACGATTAGTAGTAGATGAATAAATTACCCTGCAATAAATTTGCTTTACCTTTTCTGATTTTAGGCATAAAATTTTCTTTACGTTCAAGCAACCTGTAACTGGAGGTCGGTCATCATAGCCCAAGACGAAGTTTTACAATCCGGAAATGATCTTTTAGGAGCGAGTATGGATCCACTCTCCGTAGCGATCGAACAGGATATCGCCTTTGGTTTTGAGACCTCAGCGGCGTTGCCCGAATTTCAGGCACCCGTCGCCGAAGTCGCGTTTGACGCGGCCGCGCCAGATATTGACCTTTGCCGTTTGGCGGCGAATGGCAATATCGCGGCATTTGAGGTGCTGTATGAGCGGTATCACCGCCGTACGTACAGCCTCTGTCTGCGAATGACCAGCAGTCAAACCGAGGCCGAAGACCTGACACAAGAAGTTTTTATTCAGCTTTTCCGCAAGGTTGGTAGCTTTCGCGGCGATTCGGCGTTTTCGACCTGGTTGCACCGTTTGACGGTTAATCAGGTGCTGATGCATTTCCGCCGCCGCAGCGTTAAAAATGAGCGGACGACTGAGGAAGGCGAATTGCCCGAGCAGATGGTTGCCGGCTCTGCAAATCCCAACAAGATGCAGGTCGTTGACCGTATCGCCTTAAAAAATGCGATCGCCGAGCTGCCAAACGGATATCGTAACGTGTTCCTGCTCCACGACGTCGAGGGCTTTGAACACGAAGAGGTCGCCCGCATGATGGGCATCTCGGTCGGCACATCGAAATCGCAGCTGCATAAGGCCAGACTAAAGCTGCGCGGTTTGCTTAAAAAACAGCAGGACTAAATAAATAATATTCCAGGGGGAACACGAACACGCTTAATACGTTGTTCGTGTTTTTTGTGCCGATTTTTGTTGATAAAATGCTGCCGCAAGGCAACTAAAACCGTCCTCGACTAATCTATCAATGTGGTCACTTAGTTGGGTTTAATGTTGGATCTGTTTTGACGATGAATTGCAGCGACTGTAAAGAATTGATCGGTGCCCTAATGGACAACGAGCTTGAGCAAACTCAGGCGGCGGCGGTTCGTGAGCATCTGGCTTTCTGTGCCGAATGTGCCGTCGTTTGCGAAGATCTGACCTCGATCCTTGACGCCTGCAAAACCGGTTCGGACGAGATAGTTCCGCCAAATTCCAAGGCTCTTTGGCTACGAATAAATAATATGATCGAGAGCGAAGTGAAACCCGCTCCGTCACTGCCCGAGCCGCCGGCTCCTAGAAGTTGGGGTATCTCGATATTGAGGTTTTCGGCAGCGGTATTGGTGATCGCAGTGATCAGCTCGACGGTGACCTATTTTGCGCTTAGAAATTATATCCAGCCGCCGACAGATGATTTTACGAGCCGCTCGGCAGCGACCCAGACTACGTTTGAAAAAGTTTTGAGCAAGATCGGGCTCGTCGAAACGCCGCAACAGGCTCGTGAGCGGCGATTGAAAGAGCGAGAGGCGGCTATCGAATATTGGAATGCCCGCGTGATGACACGCCGCTCGCAGTGGGATCGCGTGACGCGAGAGGCGTTTGACCGCAATCTGCAGGTTATCGAAGAATCGGTCAAAGATTATACGACGATCCTCAACCAAGATCCGGAAGACGAGCTGTCCGGCGAGATGCTTGATGCGGTGATGAATGACAAGATGAATCTGCTGCGAGATTTTGCGGATCTATAGTTTTAATAATGCCCCTCCGACGAGAATATGTTTTTAGCCGCCAGACGGCCGTGAAAACTACGATGCTCCTGAGCGTAGTTTTTTTCTTTGCGCTGTTTAGCGGCGAGGCGTCCGCTCAAAAGAGGTTCTCAAAAAATTATCCGGCAGGACAAAACGTTAGGCTTCGGTTAATGAACCGCACCGGAACTGTCACCGTCATAGGCTGGAACAAGGCACAGATCAATATTTCCGCCGAGCTAGAGGCTCCGGCGGCGAACATCGTTCCGCAAAACCTGTCGGGCTTGATAGATATAAATTTGCTACGCGATAACCAAGATCGCGAGATCGGAAGCGTCAATTTTACGATCCGCGTGCCTTACAATGCGATGGTCGATATAGAAACCCGCATCGGTAATCTCAGCGTCACAAATATTAGCAGTGCTCTGGTGCGGGCTCATATCTCAAGTGAAGGGGCGATCACGCTCACCAACATCGAGGCGACAAATGTTGCCGCCGAAAATACGATCGGCGATATATTCTTTGACGGTGAGATCAAAGAGGGCGGCACTTATCGCTTTTCGTCGTCTAAGGGCAGCATTAATCTACGCATTCCGTTCAATGCATCTTTCAGAATGATGGCTACGGCGCCGTCAACCCGCAATATTTCGCTCGGACCTTTTGTTAATCCCGACACTAACTATCTCGGCGACGGCCGGCGTGTCCTTGGCAAAGTCAATGGCGGCAGCGCCACGATCACCGTCACCAACCAACGCGGCACCATCGCTTTTCTCGGCCGATAGCTCCCAAGATTTTCGTTGACCTCACCTCTAATAAAGGCGTAATCTAAATACGGCTCGCTCCTCTTACCCCAGATCAAATGAAAGCACAAAAAATACTAGTTTTCTTCGCGTTTGTATTTCTATTATCGCTGACCGTCGTTCATGCTCAGGTCAAACGTACGATAACCAAGACCGAGATCGTCGATTTCGGTCCCGGCGGGACCTTGACCGTCACAGGAGCACCAAATGGCTCGATACGCGTCGTTGGGTCACAAACTAAAGAGGTAGAGATAACTGCAACGATCGAGATCGAGGCACCAAATGCCGCTGGACTCGATAAACTTGCCGAGGTGACGGGCTTTGTTGTCGAGGGGAGTGCTTCGCGGGTCTTGATCACTAGCATTGGCACGCACGCAAAACAGCTTTTGAAAAAATCCGGCAAGAAAATACCCAAAGAACTGCTTGGCCTGCCGTTTCGGATAGATTACGTCATCCGCGTTCCGCGTTTTATCGATCTGGAGATCGATGGCGGCAAAGGTGATCTGGCGGTCGAAAATGTTGAGGGTTCGATGCGGATCAACTTTATCGAATCAAATGCCAAAGTCGCGATCATCAGCGGCTCAATTAATCTGACAGTCGGCAAGGGTAACGTCGATGTCGCGTTCGCCGCCAAAGGCTGGCGCAGCCGCCTCGTCAATATCATGGTTGCAGCCGGAGATCTTGACATCCATCTGCCGGCGAATCTGAGTGCTGACCTTGACGCTATTGTTTTGCGAAGCGGTACGATCGAAAATACTTTCCCCGATCTCAAGCCTCGTGACCGCAAGGTGCCGTTCACCGAACGAGCGATCATGGCGAAGGCGGGCGTCGGCGGTGTTTCGCTCAAGTTCAGCGTTGGTGACGGTACGTTGAGGCTCGACAAACTCGCACTGCCATAATGAGCGGTGCGGATTCGGAATCTGTAAATAAAGGGTGATAAACTATCCATGTTTATCACCTTTTTTATGACTATTAAATCTGATATTTGGCTGCGAAAGATGGCCGAAGAGCAGCAGATGATCTCGCCGTTCCTCGCCGATCTTGTCCGCGAGGTCGATGGCAAACGCATCATCTCGGCGGGTTGTTCGAGTTATGGTTACGACATGCGTCTGGCGGATGACGGCTTTCGTATCTTTTCGTCGGTAAATGGCGATGAGATCGATCCTAAGAAATTTGACGAAGCTAAGTCTCTGATCGAGCCTCCCATCCGCATTGCCGAGGACGGTGCCCGGTATTATCTGTTGCCTCCGCATCATTACGGGCTCGGGGTGACGGTCGAGACATTTAAGATGCCGCGAAATGTGACCGGCGTCGCGCTTGGTAAATCGACCTACGCTCGCGCGGGATTGCTCGTTAACACAACGCCGCTTGAAGCTGGTTGGACCGGGCGTCTCGTTGTTGAGATCGCCAACCTAGCAAATCTGCCGCTTCGCGTCTATGTCAACGAAGGCATCGGGCAGATACTTTTTTTCGAATCCGACGATGATTGCGGCGTAAGCTACGCCGACCGCGGCGGAAAATATCAGGGGCAATCGGGACTGACGTTTGCTAAAGTGTGAAAACGGGTCGAACTAGCATCAAAAAAAGCCGCACTTGCGAAAAGCAAGGCGGCTTTTTTGTATTTAAGATAGGTGGTCAAACCGTATCGTCGGTACTCGTGTCGTAAGTGGCGGGTGCCGCTTCGACGGATGTATCTAAACCCGTGTCAACAGATGCGATCGAGGCATCATAGCCGCCTGCATCGTACGCTCCCCCCGACGCAATCCCTGACGAGGGATCGACGTCGTATGCCGCCGAAGCAGGGTCTGCGGCAGCGGCGTAGGTATCGGCCGAGCCCTGATATTCGGCCGCATGGTCAAGGCTGCTCTGAGCCGCATCCGCGTTTCCGGCTTCGGCGTACCATTCGGCATTATCGGCAAAATAGTCGGCGTTCTTTTCGTCGTAAACCGCGTTGTCGAGGTTTGCAACATCCTGGTCGGACTGGCCGGTATGATCGTCGCCGCTGGCTTGATAATCTGCGTCGCCGGTGGCATAAGCGGCGTTTTGTGCGTCTTCTTTGGCGGCTTCGTAATCGCCCTCAGCGATGTGTTCGGCTTGCTGAGCGCGATACTCTTCGGCGATCTCCTGTTTGTAGGCCGCATTTTCAAGGTCGGTCGAATCGGACGCCCCGAGCATACTGCTGTCGCCGGCGGCACCCGATTCTGCCTCGGCTACTTCGCGTGCCTGCGCGGCCGCCTCATAATCGCCCGCCGCGACAAATTCGTCGGCCGCCGCCTGAGCCTCATTGGCTGCATCCACGTGAGCCTGCTGCTCCGCGGCATCCGCCGCCGATGAATCGCTGCTGGCGGTCTCGGAATCGGCTGCCGCAAATCCTGTGTCACCAGCCTGATAGTCCGATCCCCCAACAACAAACTCATCTGCCGTTCCAGCGGTAACGTCATCGGAGCTCTCGCCATCGGTTATAGGAAAACCATCTTCGCCAACGGTAAACTCGATGGAGTTTGTCGAAAGCTCTTCGTCGGTCGGCAGGCCGGCGGTTGCTTCCGAGATCTCATCGGCTTCGCCGTCGCCATCAGTATCCGCAAGGACGACCTCAAATTCACCGTCGCCATCCTCATCGAGATAAGCCGTATCGATCGTGCCGTCGCCGTCAGTGTCTTCGCCGACCGCATCGATCACTCCGTCGGCATCGGTGTCCATTGCGATGACGTCCAATTGCCCGTCACCGTCGGTATCGGCAGATACGGCATCGATGCGTCCATCGCCATCCGTATCACCGGCAATCATGTCGAGTTGTCCGTCATCATCCGTATCAATAGCGCCGGCATCGATCGTTCCATCTCCGTCAGTATCCGCGTAAGTGACTTCAGACGTTGGCTCGTCGTCACCAAAGAGTGCCTCGGCGATCTCCTCGACCAAAGTGCCTTCTTCTTCCTGTTTCGGTGTAATATTTGTTTCATCCGTAATGATTACGGGGTCTTGTTCATTCGCCATAACTTGCATTATCCTCCCTTATCTTCGCCGTGCGAGCCTTGGGCTCTGCGGGTTTTGCTTTTCTGGTAACAATTGTCAACTGACCGCATTTCTGATCCGGACATTTGATCGACAACTTTGGCTTGCCCGCAAGTACGGCCATCGGCACGACCATCGGCGTTTTGCATGTCGAGCATTTGATCCTCAAAACATCTTTTGCCGGAGCCGCCTCGGTTTTTGGCGGTGCCGGCGGTGCGGCCCGGCGGATCGTCTCATGGATCTGCTTTAGCGATGCTTTCAACTCCGGGCTCTCTGCAAACTGGGTCAGCAATTTCAGACGCGGGCCGAGGTAAGGGGTTGACGACGTGGTCAATTCCGAAAGCCGCAACATATCACCGTCATCGTCCATCTGCTGCTCGATCCAACTGTCGATATTTATCTGTTGGTAAATGAACGAAGATTTTAGTGACCACGATAGCAAAACGCGGCGTGCCACCTCTTCGCTGCCAACCGTGAGCAGCCCCGCCCGGTCGGCGGTGATCTCTGCCTGACGAGCCCAAGCAAGCAGCGGCATCTCGAGTGCTCCGCCAACCAGAGCGGTCGGGCTAAGTATTGCGTTAAATATCCCGCCTGCCATAAATCCTTTTGCCGGCCCCTGTTCGCCAAGGAAAAAGCGGATGACCGTTTTCCAGAGAGCATGTCCGGCCTTGCAGTGTCCCATTTCCCGTGCAAGCAGATACAGCATATCGACCCCTTGAAAATTACCGGCGAGAGCAGATCCAACTACGACAAATGAGTCTTTGTCGGTTCCGAACGTGAGACAATCCCAAGGCCTTTCGCCTGACAAGAAAACATCCGGCATGTGTGACATTCCCAAAATGCGGGCTGCCCGGATGGCTTGCCCGTAAATATGGGGCATCTGTTTTTCGCCGAGCAGCACTCCGTTAAACGAGGCTTCGACCCAGCGGCGTCCGACCTTTTCGGACACGGCTTTTGCCGCGGCGTTCAGAGGTTTCATTCGCCGGAGAGCGTTCATTGCTTTGGCATCTGCGGCCCAGGCAAATGCCGCCGTGTCCACTTGATAGCTCGGCACGAGCGGCCTCAGCCACTTACATTCTTTACAGATCACGAGCTTGTCGGGCAGGCCTTGGCCTTGTCCGCCGCATGTTGAACAAAAGACGGCTTGCGTGCCGACAGGCTGATATATCTGTTGCGGTGGTGGCGGTGGAACGTTTGCGTGTGCCTGATAACCCGGATTTGGCTGATTCGGCATTTGCGGAGAGGGCTGAGCATTACCGCCCGGAGCGGCCATCCCGACACCGCAATAAATGCAGAACCGAGAGCTCTGCACCGGTTGTTGGTGCCCGTTGGTACAAACCGGCATGTTCTGATTCTCTGCAACCATAGCCTAAGTGAAAATATCAATAACCGTACTGATTCGAAGACGCCATCGCCGAAAACAGCACCCAGATCATATAAAGGACGACGTGTATCACCGACGTAGCGATACCGCCCCACAATCCGACCTGCGCCATCCACTTTCCACTCGCAGGCGAGCGGCCGTTTTTGATCGCGTCGAGCTCCATCCATCCAACGATCGCCGCCGGAATACCAGCGAATGGGCCGCAGCAAACAAGAGCAGCAATTGCGAGAACGAGTGCAATAGTGGCCTTTTGGCCGGCACCGGAACCTCCTACAGCCGGATTTCCCATAATAGGGCTGCCGACAGGCGGTTGTTGCCATTGCTGGTTCGTCGGGGCTCCGATATGCGGGGCAGGGACCAGAGAGGCCGAGCAATTTAAGCAAAAGGCGGCCTCAGGCGGATTGATCTGATTGCAACTTGGACAAGCTTTAGTCATAAGTTAAATTAAAAAATGGGAATAGGTCACTAAACTTCCGCAGTTACCTATGCGGAAAAATCCGTACGATCCAGCCATATTTTGAATGACTTTGCTAATATAGCCTAAGTTTCTATTATTTGAAAGAGTTTTGACCGGTCCCGAATGACAAATATTCACAATTACATCGGCGGTGATTTGGTCGAGCCCGCATCGGGAGCGTATCTCGACAATTTTGATCCGTCGACGGGTGAGGTCTATTCGCTGATCGCGGATTCGGATGATCGTGATGTGCATCTAGCCGTCGAGGCGGCTAACGCTGCGTTTCCGGCGTGGGCAGCAACTTCGACTGAGGCGAGGCACGATATTTTGATGCGGCTGGTTGCTCTGATCGAACGCGATCTGGAGCCGCTTGCATTGGCCGAGAGCATTGATCAGGGCAAGCCGTTGACGCTTGCACGCTCTGTCGATATTCCGCGTGCTGTAAGTAATTTTAAGTTTTACGCGACCGCCGCGATGCATACTCATAATGAGTCGCATGAGAACGTTGCTCAGGGTGCGATCAATTACACTCTGCGTCAACCGCTAGGCGTCGTTGGCTGTATCTCGCCCTGGAATCTGCCGCTATATCTTTTTACATGGAAGATCGCACCGGCCATCGCCGCCGGATGCACTGTCGTTGCAAAACCCTCTGAAGTTACCCCAATGACGGCGTTCATGCTGTCAAAACTCTGCATTGAGTCCGGCTTGCCCGCCGGAGTTCTCAATATCGTCCACGGCCTCGGGCCAAAGGTCGGCTCGGCTATGTCGTCGCACAAAGATATCAAGGCTATTTCATTCACCGGCGGCACAAAGACCGGCGAAGAGATCGCACGAGTTGCGGCACCGATGTTCAAAAAACTCTCGCTCGAGCTCGGCGGTAAAAATCCTAACATCATCTTCGCCGACTGCAATTACGAAGAAATGCTGGCAACCACCATCCGCTCGTCGTTCTCAAATCAAGGTGAGATCTGTCTATGCGGCTCGCGGATATTTGTCGAGCGTCCGCTGTACGAGCGATTTAAGGCAGATTTTGTGGAGCGTGCTGGCGCATTAAAGGTCGGCGACCCGCTCGACCCTGACACAGATGTCGGTGCGATCGTCTCAAAGCCGCATTTTGAAAAGATAATGTCGTACATCGACCTCGCAAAAACCGAAGGCGGCACGATCCTCGTTGGCGGCGTCGGGTCAGAACCGGGAGCGGTAGCGACCGGGTTCCGGGTTGACTCAGAAAGATGCTCCAATGGGTTTTTCATCCAACCCACGGTAATTGAAGGCCTCACGTACGATTGCCGCACAAATCAAGAAGAGATCTTTGGCCCGGTCGTGACCATTATGCCGTTCGACAACGAAGACGAAGTACTCGGCTACGCAAACAGCGTCCGCTACGGCCTGTCGGCAAGCGTCTGGACCGAAAACCTTTCCCGTGCCCATCGCGTAGCTGCTAGGCTCGAATCGGGTTTTGTCTGGGTAAATAGTTGGATGCTCCGCGATCTGCGGACGCTTTTCGGCGGCTACAAAGACAGCGGCATCGGCCGCGAAGGTGGGTTTGAGACGTTGAGATTTTTTACTGAAGAGAAGAATGTTTGTATCAAATTGTAGGTGGATAGAAATGAAATTATTTTGCACGTTATTGATGTCATTGGTTTTGTTTTCGGCGGTTCCGGCACAGCAAAAGGCTCCGACTGAGTCTGCGATGTCGCGGTTTCTGCGTTATGTAAAGATCGACACGCAGTCGGCTGAGGACGCGGGGAAATTTCCGAGCACGGACAAGCAGCTTGTACTGGCAAATTTGCTGGCAAAAGAACTGAAAGAACTCGGTGTTCAAAATGTTCGCATAAGCGAGCAGGGGATCGTTTATGGCATGGTTCCGGGCAATCTTGCTGACAACAGCAAGGTTCCGACGATCGGGTTTATTGCTCACATGGATACGTCTCCGGCGGTGTCGGGTGCAAACGTCAACGCCATTATCCACAAAAATTATCAGGGCGGCGACATTGTGCTGCCAAATGATAAGACACAGGTGATAACCGTCAAGCAAAATCCTGACCTTAAAAATCTGATCGGCGACGACATCATTACGGCTGACGGCACCACGCTGCTTGGTTCGGACGACAAATCAGGCATTGCGGAACTGATGACAATGATCGATACGTTCAAGCAAAATCCGCAGCTTAAGCACGGTAACATCGCCATCGCATTCACCCCCGACGAAGAGGTCGGCGGCCCGATGGATCAGTTTGACATTAAGGGATGGGGAGCGAAGTTTGCCTACACCGTCGATGGCGAGCAGCTTGGCGATATTTCTAATGAGACCTGGTCAGCACGCACAGCGACAGTTACATTTCGCGGTGCCTCTACCCATCCCGGCACGGCAAAGGGCATCATGGTCAATTCGTCATACGCCGCCGGAGCGTTCCTCGCACAGTTTGCCAATTACCCTTTCCGCCCGGAGACTACCGACGGACGCGTCGGCTTTATTCACCCGTATGTCGGCACGCTCGACGTCGAAACCTCGACGGTCAAGATACTGCTGCGTGATTTTGACCTGAGCGGAATTGCGGCAAAGGAAAAGACCATAAAAGCGATGGTCGCAGCTACCCAGAAAAAATTTCCTAAGGTCAAGATCGAATACGCCAGCGTGCTCGGCTATCTCAATATGAAAGAGGTGCTGAAAGATTATCCGCAACTGACCGATTACGCGATCGAGGCGGCAAAACGTGCGGGCGTTTCGGCTCAGCTTCGCCCGATACGCGGCGGCACCGACGGCTCGCGTTTGACGGCTCGCGGGCTGCCAACGCCAAACCTATTCACCGGCGGGCATAATTTTCACGGCAAACTCGAATTTAATTCGCGAAAGGGTCTGGAAAAATCGACGGAAACACTCGTGCATCTCGTCCAGATCTGGGCAGAGCGGTCAAAATAGCAGCATTATGAAACACATACTATCGATCCTCATTCTCACACTCGCATCCGTGTCGGTGATGACCGCACAAACCACCTTTCCGGGGCTGAACGCGGAAACTAAAAAGCAACTCACGGCAAGCAAACGCTCTGTCGCTTTTGCTCTCCCAACGTGGCTGCCGCAAGGGTTTACGCTTACCCAAGTTCATTCGGTCGTTGGGCCAAAGGTGAAACTCGAGGACAAGCAGCTCGTAATTGTGTATTCACGCGAAGTTGCGAACGGAAAGCTACAACGGTTTGCTTTCGAGGCCGGATTCGACGGCATCGGCGACCTGATGTACGAGGGGCCTCGGACGCTCACGACGCCGATTGGCAAGGTCCATCTTTACTACCAGCCTAAGGACGAGGATGGCAAAAAGATCATGGATTTTGCGATGACCGAGTGGTTTGACATCCGCGGAACCGCTTTCCACTACATCGACCGTTACGGCACCGAAGAAGAAGGCGGCGACCGTCTGACGATGATCAGCCTTGCCGATACGGAAAAGATCTTAAAGTCGCTAAAACGCTATTGATCAATCTTTCCACAGTTCAGGAAACCGTTTTTTCAGTTCCTCGAGTTTTGGCAGGTCATGATAAACGATATACGGATCATCGGGGTGGAGTTTGAGATAGTTTTGGTGATAGGCTTCGGCTTCAAAGAATTTTACTAGCGGCACGACCTGGGTCACGACCGGTTTTGGAAAGCTCTTAGCCGCGTCGATGGACTTGATAAAATCGTCGGCTAGCTTTTTCTGCTCATCGTTTACATAAAAGATTGCCGAACGATACTGCGTTCCTGTGTCAGGACCCTGACGGTTTAGTTCGGTCGGGTCATGTACGACCGAGAAAAACACCGTCAAAAGCTGTGTGTACGTGACCTTTGTCGGGTCAAACGTAACCTGCACCGCTTCGGCATGCCGGTGTTGCCATCGCTAACAAGATCGTATTTAGCGGTTTTTGCATCGCCACCGGCATAACCCGAACGCGAATCGGTCACACCTTTGACGTGTTCGAACACCGCCTCGACTCCCCAAAAACAACCGCCTGCAAACACAGCCGTCTGCAAGCCTTTGGCTTCGGTATTTTCTGACGCGGGCTGTGTCGGAGCGATATCACGCAGGTCGGGCGTTTTGCTCGTAACGGTGCTGCACGCGAGCAGGGTGCTCATCAAAACAAACGATAAAAATTGAAAAAGTATAGCTGTCATATGTCCTCTGCTTATGAATTCGCGCATTCGTTTCAAATCGGATTCAAACTCTAATATACTCAAACTAGAATAACAGTCCAACAATATGTTAGATGCCGCTGACGGCTGAAAATATTCCGCATTTATTAAACGATGGCAGATCAAGATCCGATAAATTCATCCAAAGCCCCCGAACCCGTCGGCCTCTACCCGCACGCACGCCGCGTGGGTAATTTGCTCTTCCTGTCCGGCGTCGGCCCAAGGGAACGCGGGACGAAACAGATCCCCGGCGTCGAGCTTAACGATGCAGGCGAGATCGTCTCGTATGACATCGAAGCTCAATGCCGCTCGGTGTTTCAAAATGTGCGGTACATCGTTGAGGATGCGGGTTCGTCTTGGGACAGGATCGTCGACGTAACGGTATATTTAACAAATATGAAGGACGATTTCGCGACCTACAACCGCATCTACGCGGAATATTTTGCGGACAATCAGCCGTGCCGAACGACCGTCGAGATAAACAAACTGCCCACGCCGATCGCAATCGAATTAAAAGTTATTGCCACAATTGATTAATTTCATAACGACGACAGACCATCTACATATACATTCAAAGGGGAAATAAGTGATACAAACAAAGGGTTACGCGGTCCATGATACGAGTGCAAAGTTTGAGCCGTTCGATTTTGAACGGCGTGACGTAGGGCCGAGAGATATTTTGATCGACATCCAATACGCAGGAATCTGCCATTCGGATATTCATCAGGCAAAGGGCGAATGGGGAAACTCGACCTATCCGATGGTGCCCGGACACGAGATCGTCGGCAATGTCACAAAGGTTGGGAACGCGGTGACGAAATTTAAGGTCGGCGACATTGCGGGTATCGGCTGTTTTGTAGATAGCTGCCGCGAGTGTGTTAATTGCAAGGCCGGCCACGAACAAGCGTGTAAAGTGCATTGCTGCTGGACGTATAACGGTACTGAGATGGACGAGACGACGATGACATTTGGCGGTTATTCGTCAAATTATGTCATTGACGAGGCATACGCTCTAAAGGTTGATCCGACGCAGGACCTCAAGGCCGTTGCTCCGCTGCTTTGCGCCGGAATTACGACCTATTCTCCGCTGCGACGCTTTAAGGTTGGGCCGGGAAGCAAGGTCGGTATTGTCGGCCTCGGCGGGCTCGGTCATATGGGTGTTAAATTGGCGGTTTCGATGGGTGCGGCCGTGACCGTTTTTAGCACATCACCATCGAAAGAAGCGGACGCAAAGGCTCTCGGAGCACAGCATTTCGTGGTCTCGAGAGACGCCGACGCGATGGCCGCAGTCGCCGGGACTCTTGATTTTATTCTCGATACTGTTTCGGCGGATCATGATGTAAATGCGTATCTAAATCTGCTCGGTTGGGAAGGTACCATGGTTCTCGTTGGCCTGCCTACAGCGCCGATGCCGATCTCAGCATTTAGCCTCATATTCGGTAATCACGGCCTCGCCGGCTCCGGCATCGGCGGTATTCCCGAGACACAGGAGATGTTGGATTACTGTGCTGAGCACAACATCACATCGGATATTGAACTTATCACGCCCGACCAGATCGAGACCGCCTACGACCGTACCGTGAAATCGGACGTTCGTTATCGGTTTGTGATCGATATGCAGAATGCATAAATGAGATACGTTGCCCTGCTGCGCGGCATTAATGTCGGCGGCAATAACATGATCAAGATGGAAACGCTCCGGGCGACTTTTGAGTCGCTCGGGTTTGAAAATGTTAAAAGCTATATCAACAGCGGAAATCTAGCCTTTGATGCCGTCAAAACCGATGACCTAAAGCTCTCGAAAAGATCCACGACGCCATCGTCAAAGATTTTATCTTTGATATCTCAGTAATGGTTCGCTCGATCGCCGAGATCGAAGAGATCATCGCAAACAACCCTTATGTTGGGCAGTTTGAGAGCGACAAAGACGTACACGTTTTCTTTCTAGGCAGCGAGCTTACTGCCGAGCAGAAAGATCAGCTCGACGAAAAGGCGAATGACAACGAATTCATCATGGTCGATGGACGAACGGTCTATTACATGCTTAAGATCAGCATTCTGGACAGTGCATTGGGAAAGGGGTTTCTCGATAAGAAATTAAAAATTGTAAATACGGCCAGAAACTGGCGGACCACAAAGAAATTGGCGGAGCTATAGATTTCACAAGAACATGCATCGAATAGCCATGCGAAATATCCTGTCTTTTTTCATAATCGCGATTGCTGTTACATCTGCAAATGCTCAACGTGCCAAGTCTGCGTTACTGCCGCCAGATGAGGCAAAGAAAGCGGCAAATCAGGCCTGCCGAAGATTTCACCGGCATGGGAGGCCCACCTAAAGGATATAGCTAAACTTAAGGTTGAATCTTGTTGTATAGTAGGCGATCAAGTGGAAAAGCCCGAAGATTGGATCAGCGCCGGGGGGGAAGAGGTAAGCCGATAATTTATATAAATGCAGTCGCTACGAGCGAGCCTAGTGATTTTGTAAACAAGATGGTCAACGGTAACGTAGTCGTTAGCGAAACACGATTGACGTGGAAAATGCACGCTATAGTGATTTGTGACGGCGGTAACTCATGGGGTGTTTTATACGACCCCTCGACTGGTAAATTCTCTGATCTTGCAATAAATGGTATTGGTTAAATATGACGATTCGCCGCCCCTTCAATTTCAAACAATGGATCGATGAGCACCGGCATTTGCTCAAGCCGCCGGTTGGGAATCAGTGTGTTTACGACGACGATGATTTTATCGTGATGGTCGTCGGCGGGCCGAATTCGCGAAAGGATTACCACTGGGACGAGGGCGAAGAGCTTTTCTACCAGCTTGAGGGCGACATCAAGGTCCAGATCCAGGAAGACGGCAAAGCTGTCGAAGTCCCGATCCGCGAGGGGGAAATGTTTCTGCTCCCGCCGCGTATTCCGCATAATCCGATCCGTGGTGCCAATACCATCGGCCTCGTTATCGAACGCAAACGCCACGAAGGCGAACTCGACGGCCTTCTCTGGTTCTGCGAAAACTGCAACGAAAAGCTGTACGAAGAGTATTTTCAGCTAGACGACATCACCACCCAATTCCAAGGCGTGTTCAAAAGATTTTACGGCGACGAAGACCTCAGAACTTGTAAAGCCTGTAATGCCATAATGACCCCGCCGCCGGTCGCTTCATGATCCGGGTTTATCCTCCCCGCTTACAAATAAATTGAGCAGTGGAAAAATATGCCAAAGATAATCACGCGGCGAATCGCGGCGGTGCGGTGGCGGCGGAGAAATGCTTGTTTACGGGTGACACGGTGATGCGGAGAAACGTGGGCGAAAACAGCGTTTTTCTTTTTTGATACACCCGGGAAACAATGACGAGAATACTTTCAAAGGTCGACTGTGATTGGCCGAACGATCAAAAGCGGGTTTTCGATACGCCTGCGTGTTTCAAAACGACACGCATGAATGTCGTTGAAAATCATTGATCAAAGCCGTTAATTAGGCATTTTTACCCAAATTTCGGCTTTTCATTGCGTTTTTTGATATTTTGGCTATCCGTTTTGTAAAGTTTTGTAAAACTTCGGATTCTCCGCCCCGTATTAGTTGCGTAATCTGCGTGACTATCCTAAATTGTTAGCGTTCCAATAACATTTGGCTACTGCGGTAAATGTAGCCGATATAACCCTTGTTTCTTTCTTGAGGATATTAAAGATCATGAACATTCTTCGTGCGACCTGGAAGGTTTGCGTTTGCTCGCTATTACTATTGACTGCCGTTTCATTTTCCGTGGCTCAGGAAAAGCCAAAGGACAAAACCAAAGCAACCCCATCCCCAACGCCCGCTCCCGCGGCTAAAAAGACCTTGCAAGGTGCGATGGCAGGTATGCGTTTTCGCGAGATCGGGCCGGCGACGATGGGCGGCCGGATCAACGACATCGAGGTCGTAAGCTCTGATTCGCGCGTCATTTACGCCGCGACTGCGGCGGGCGGCATACTCAAATCCGTAAACGGCGGCACGTCCTGGACCGTGATATTTGATAAAGAAACGGTTCCTAGCGTTGGCGACATTGCGATCACGCCGTCAAATCCGTCGATACTTTGGGCGGGTACAGGCGAGTCGAATAACCGTCAAAGTTCGTCTTGGGGCAACGGTATTTACAAGTCGATGGATGCCGGTAAGACGTGGAAAAATATGGGCCTCGAAAAAACGATGGCCATCGCCCGCGTTGTTGTACATCCGACGAACCCGGACATTGTTTATGTCGCCGCGACCGGAAACCTCTGGGCGGCGAGCCCCGAACGCGGCGTTTATCGCACTATGGACGGCGGTAAAACTTGGGCATTGGTCCTAAAGGTCAACGAAGATAGCGGCGCGACCGACATCGCGATCGATACCGAAAGTCCGACGATATTGTACGCGGCAATGTACCAGCGACGCCGTACGGTTTTCGGATTTAACGGCAGCGGCGAAGGAAGTGCGTTATATAAAACAAATGACGGCGGCGACACGTGGACAAAGATCACAAAAGGTATGCCGTACGACGCGGAAAATGCTCCAACGCCACGCCCCGAAGGGTTTTCGGAAACTGGCCGTAACGCTATCGCCATTTACGCAAAAGACACGAATATCGTCTATGCAATGGTCGAGCACGCGAACGGAGGCATCTATCGCTCGAACGACAAGGGTGAGACATGGACGCGAATGAGCAATATCGACGCCAATCCGCGACCGATGTATTTCAGTCAGATACGGATCGATCCGAATAACGACCAACGTCTTTGGATCGCAGGCGTGACTATGCAGTATTCGGACGACGGAGGCAAGACCTGGACCGGCAACTTTTCTCGTGCTCCGCACGCTGATACGCATGGTCTCTGGATCAACCCAAAAGATTCAAACCACATTATCCAAGGCAACGATGGCGGTATCAATATAAGCTACGATCGCGGCGTTACGTGGGACTATGCCAACACCGTACCCATTGGGCAATTTTACGAGGTTGGTGCTGATAACAGCATGCCTTATAAGATCTGTGGTGGATTGCAAGATAACAACGCCTGGTGCGGCCCGAGCATGTCGTTCAACCCCCGCGGCATTACCAATGACGATTGGTACACGATCGGCGGCGGCGACGGCTTTTATGCTCAGCCCGACCCGAATGATCCTGACATCGTATATACCGAGTCGCAGGACGGCAATGTGCTCCGCCGGAACGTAAGAACAGGCGAGAGCAAAAGTATCCGCCCACGCGAAGACGAAGGCGAAAAGAATTATCGTTTTCATTGGAATTCGCCGATCGTTATCTCGACGTTTGACCGAAACACGATCTATTACGGGGGTAATTTCCTCTTCAAATCAACGAATCGCGGCGATAGTTGGGTGAAAATAGGCGGTGAACTAACGACCAACGTTGACCGCAACACTCTGCCGATCATGGGCAAGGTTCCGGATAAAAATACGCGTTCGCGGCACGATGGCGTCCAGCAATTTCCGGCGATCACGACGATCGCAGAATCCCCTGTCAATAAAAATGTTCTGTGGGCCGGAACCGACGATGGCAATTTACAGGTAACACGTGATTCGGTTTCGTGGAAAAATGTGTCGGACAAAGTGCCCGGATTGCCAAAAGGAACCTTTGTCAGCCGCGTCGTTGCCTCGCGTGAAAACGAAGGGACGGCGTATGCGACCTTTGATGGGCATCGCAGTGGCGATTTTAAGGTCTATGTCTATATGACCTCCGATTACGGCGAGACTTGGCGGTCTATCTCGTCAAATCTGCCGCAAAACAACGGGGTGGTCAACGTTATTCGTGAGCATCCGCGTAATCCCAGCCTGTTGTTTGTAGGAACTGAGTTTGGACTGTTTGCTTCGTACGACCGCGGCGGCAATTGGACACAGATCAAACAAAATCTGCCGACTGTGCCGGTCGATGACATTCTAATCCATCCGCGTGATAACGATCTGATCCTCGGCACACACGGACGCTCGATCTGGGTGATGGACGATATCACGCCGCTCCAACAGACCAATGATGCGATGCTTAATGAGAGCATCTATCTTTTTGATACGCGTCAGGCGATAAATTGGAGGACGTGGAATAACAAGCCGCTTACGTCTGACAAGGCCTTTTATGGCCAAAACCCGCCGAACGGAGCGATGATCAACTTTTATCTAAAAGAACCACTGGGTGAAAAAGATACTATCGCCATCACCATTCAGGATGCAGCCGGAGCAACGGTCAGAACTATCAACTGTACACGTCCAAATCCGCAGGCACCGGCGGCACCGCAAGGCGGACAGGGCGGTGGCGGAGGCGGATTTGGTGGCTTTGGCGGCGGACAGCAGCAATGCAACGCCGTGCCCGGGTTTAACCGTTATGTTTGGGATCTACGCTCAAGACCAGCTGGCCCTCAATTGCCCACTACAGGCGGCGGAGGTGGCGGCGGCGGCGGTTTTGGAGGAGCACTCGCGACTCTCGGATTCCGCGTCGATCCGGGTGACTACACGGTCAAGATCAAGCTTGGCGAAAAGGAAATGTCCAAGTCGCTAAAGGTCATTGACGATCCGCGAGTCGTTTTTTCTGCTGAGGACCGTGCCAAGAAAAAGGCAGCGTTGGCAAAAGTTCAGCCGCTGATCATGCAGGCCTCGCTTGCACAGTTTACGATCGTCGGACTGCGTGCCAATCTCAACACGGTTATCGAAGGCTGGAAACGCCCCGGCACGGCACAGCCGCCTGAGAACGTGAAAAAGGCCGCCGAGGATCTGCTCAAAAAGATAGATACGGCCTACGTTAACTGGGGCACACCGCCTTCGATGGTGAGCAACATCAGCCAGGCCGGGCCTCCGCTGGTTGAGTTGCCGACGCCGCTCAATCAACGCGTTGCTCAGCTTGCCTTTGCGATCGAGGGCGCGTCAAATGCACCGACAGATTTTGAGTTGGCACAGATCGAGATCCTGTTAAAACGGATACCGGTCGCCTCTGACGAGGTTCGTAAGCTCGTCAGCGAGGATCTTGCCGCTCTTAATGCAATGATGGCCGAGGCTAAGATACCATATGTCGCTGTCCCGTCGATCGGCGGGGGTGGCGGTGGTGGACGCCGTCCGCCGGTCGAGGACAATGACCGCGACCAGATCGAACCCTGATGTTTTAACCAACATTGGTTTTGAGGGCACGGATAGCTTATAGGCGATTCCGTGCCTTTCTTTTGTATAGTCGGCAACTAAAGCTAAAATAAAGAAATGCTCAAGATCGACGTTCACACGCACATCCTGCCGAGGGATATCCCTAAGTGGAAAGACAGTTTTGGCTATGGCGGCTTTATTGGGCTCGATCATTACAAACCGTGCTGTGCCAAGATGGTGCGCGACGACGGTACACAGTTTCGCGATGTTGAGGAAAACTGCTGGGAGGCCGAGAAGCGTATCGAGGAATGTGATGAGTCTGGCGTCGATATACAAGTGCTCTCGACGGTGCCGGTAATGTTCAACTACTGGGCAAAGCCTAACGACGGAGCCGAAACCGCACGATTTCTAAATGATCATATCGCTGAGATCGTGACTAAGTTTCCAAAGCGCTTTGTCGGACTCGGGACTGTGCCCATGCAGGATACAAAGTTGGCCGTGACGGAGCTAAAACGCTGCAAAGACATCGGTCTGGCCGGTGTTCAGATCGGGACAAATGTTAACCAACTAAATCTAGGAGAGCCGCAGTTCTTCGATATTTTTGCGGCCTGTCAGGAACTCGGCATGGCCATCTTTGTTCACCCGTGGGACATGGCGGGCGAAAAAGATATGCAGAAATACTGGCTGCCGTGGCTGGTCGGTATGCCGGCAGAAGTCTCACGCGCGATCTGTTCGCTGATCTTTTCGGGCGTGCTTGAGCGGCTGCCCGACTTGCGAATATGTTTTGCACACGGCGGGGGTTCATTTCCCTCGACCATCGGACGTATCGAGCACGGGTTTGATGTCAGACCCGATCTTTGTGCGGTCGATAATCCACACAGTCCTAGGAAGTATTTGAGCCGGATGTATTTCGACGCCCTCGTCCATGACGGAGCAACGCTCGACTATTTAATAGACCTTGTCGGGGCCAATCAGATCGCTATGGGCAGCGACTATCCGTTCCCGCTCGGTGAGCTTGAGCCGGGTAAACTGATCGAAAATTCCGGTTATGACGACGAAACAAAGGCAAAATTGCTGCATCTGTCGGCTTTATCTTGGCTCTGTTTGAATAGAAATGACTTGACTAGCTAGTCTGACTAGAATTATCATCAGAATATGAAAGTCAGCGTATATGAAGCAAAATCTAAGCTGAGCCAGATGATAAATACAGCTCTCGATGGAGAAGAGGTTGTCATAACCCGCAATGGTAAGGACACCGTGAAGCTAATGCCCGTTCCGAAGAAAAATAACGACTGGATCGGTATGTACGAAGGGCAGATCATTATTCACGATGATTTTGACGAACCGTTAGAAGAGTTTGAGGCATTCAGTTGAGTATCCTAATCGACACGCATGTATTCCTTTGGGCCGCCGGCGTTGGCGGGCGGCTATCAGAAAGTGCGAAGACGCTGCTGACCGAGTCGGGACAGCCGGTCTTCTTTTCGGCGGCAAGCGCCTGGGAAATAGCAATCAAATGGTCGAAAGGGCGGCTGACTCTACCTGCATCCCCGGGCGAAGTCATCAACAATGTTGTTAGCTCTGCGGGGATAACGCAGCTTTCCGTTACGTTCAAAGATGCATGTGCGGTAGCTGACATGCCATTCCACCACAAGGATCCGTGCGATCGGCTCTTGGTCGCTCAAGCTCGGACTAATGGTTTGCGATTAATGACAGCGAACCCGATACTGGAGCGATATGATGTTGACGTTATCGCACTTTGGTTAAATGACGATGAATGATGTGAATAACACAAAATCTTTTGAAGAGTTAGATGCTGCTGACCCACTACGCGGTTTTCGGCAGCTCTTTCATTTCCCTGAGGTTAGCGGCGGTGAGCCGATCTATTTTACAGGTAACTCACTTGGGCTCATGCCAAAGACGGCTCGTGCTTACGTCGAGCAGGAGCTTGCCGACTGGGAGCGGTTTGCCGTCGAGGGGCATGTTCACGCAAAAAATCCTTGGCTACCGTATCACGAATTCCTGACCGAGCAAATGGCAGCTATTGTCGGTGCAAAGCCCGTCGAGACGGTCGTGATGAATTCGCTCACCGTCAATCTACATCTACTGCTTGTCTCGTTTTATCGACCGAACCGGGAACGTTTCAAGATCGTTATTGAAAAAGGCGCATTTCCGTCTGACCAATATGCTGTTGCTTCGCAGATAAAGTTTCATGGGCTTGATCCGAGTGATGCGTTGATCGAAATTACGCCACGCGACGGTGAATCGACATTGCGAACCGAGGACATCATCGAAACCATCAACCGAGAAGCTGCGTCAATTGCTCTCGTCATGCTCGGCGGCGTTAATTACTACACCGGACAAGCTTTTGATATGAAGGCGATCACCGAGGCGGGACACAAAGCGGGTGCCGTCGTCGGATTTGACCTTGCTCATGCCGCGGGCAATCTTGAGCTGAAAATGCACGATTGGGATGTCGATTTTGCCGCGTGGTGCTCGTATAAATATTTGAATGGTGGACCCGGGGCGGTTGGCGGAGCGTTTGTTCACGAGCGTCATGCAAACAGTTTTGATTTGCCGCGTTTTGCCGGTTGGTGGGGACACGATAAAGCTACGCGTTTCCTGATGGGCCCGGAATTTCGCCCGCTTGCCGGCGCCGAAGGCTGGCAGATATCCAACCCGCCGATCCTGCAAATGGCGGCACTGCGTGCGTCCCTTGAAATATTTGGGGAGGCTGGAATGACGGCATTACGGAAAAAGAGCAAAAAATTGACCGGCTATCTCGAGACGTTGATCAATGAGATCGATGACGCTCGCATTTCGTTAGTTACGCCAAAAGACCATGATCAACGCGGCTGTCAGCTCTCGATCCGTGTCGAAGATAAAAAACTGCACGAACAGATCGTGTCGCAAGGGGTCTTTGCGGATTGGCGCGAGCCCAATGTGATTCGCGTCGCTCCCGTACCGCTGTATAATAGTTTTGCGGATGTTTGTCGTTTTGCTGAGATACTTAGGTCCGCCTTGAAATAGTTAAGGTTAGCAGCAGCCTAGCCTGGTGTTTAGGCGAAAGTGGGAGGGGGCAATATGATCCGCGCAAAGATCAACGGAATCGAGGGTGAGTTCGCCGAAGGGGCTTCTGTGTTGGAGGCGGCTCGTAAGATGGGATCGGGTATTCCGACGCTCTGTGATGACAAGCGTCTGGACCCTGTCGGAGCATGCCGGATGTGCTTGGTCGAGATAAAGGGCCGAGCCCACTCGACCGTTTCGTGCACGACCATTCTGGCTGATGGGATGGAGATCGAAACCCACACCGAACCGATCGAATCGGCCCGAAAATGGAACTTGAGAATGCTCGCACGCAATTATCCTGCGGACGCCTTTACAAAATATCCCGACAAACCATTTCATAAACTAGCAGCCGACTACGGCCTGACCGCGGCTGATTTTCACGGTGACCATTCGATCGCGGCAGATCCCTCGCACACATATATCGATGTCGATATGTCGCGGTGCATCAACTGTTACGCTTGCGCTCGTATTTGCGCCGACGTGCAGGGCCAGTTTGTCTGGCACGTGCTTGGACGCGGCGAAGATTCGCACATCATGCCGGACTCGTTCGGAGCGTTTGGCGATAGTACTTGCGTCTCGTGCGGTGCTTGTGCGGACGCGTGTCCGACCGGAGCTTTGGAAGACAAGACGGTCATAGAGCGAGGATTTCCGACCGCGTGGACAAAGACGACATGTCCGTATTGCGGAACGGGCTGCGAAATGAATGTCGGTACGCGCGACGACCGCGTCGTACAAGTGAAACCGGTGATGGACGCTCCTGTAAATTACGGCCATCTCTGCGTGAAAGGGCGATACGCGTTCGATTTTGTCGATGCCGACGACCGCGTGACGGAACCGATGATCCGTGAAGGCGGCGATTGGCGAATCGTTTCGTGGGACGAAGCGATTCAATACACAGCTGACAAACTCAAGGCGATCGACGCCGAATTTGGTAAAGAGAGCATCGCCGTTCTCGGGTCAGCTCGAGCGACGAATGAGGAAAACTATCTCGCTCAGAAATTCACTCGCGTTGTGCTCGGGACCAACAATGTCGATTGCTGTGCTCGCGTTTGCCACACGCCGTCGGCCGCCGCGATGAAGATGATGATCGGTACCGGGGCGATGACAAATTCGTTTGACGATATTGAAAAGGCACGAACGATTATCCTCTGCGGAGCAAATCCGAGCGAAAATCATCCAATCCCCGGAGCGCGTATTAAGCAGGCCGTTATCAAAAACGGCACCAAGTTGATCGTCATCGATCCGCGAAAGACCGAGCTGACAAAATACGCCGATGTGCATCTGCAATTGCGGCCGGGTACGAATATTTTGATGTTCAATGCGATCGCCCACGCGATCATCGACGAAGGCTTGACCAATCCTGAATTTATTGCGACGCGTGTAGAAGAATTCGAAGAGTTCAAATCATTCGTTGCGGAATATTCGCCCGAAGCTGTCGCCGAGCGATGCGGTGTCGATGCCGAACTCATTCGCAAGGCTGCACGTATCTACGCGACCGACACTCCGTCGATGGCGATGCACGGGCTTGGTATGACCGAACACCTGCAAGGAACTGAAGGCGTGATGACGATCGTCAATCTCGCACTGTTGACCGGCAATATCGGCAAGGCCGGAGCGGGCGTGAATCCGCTTCGCGGGCAAAACAATGTCCAGGGCTCTGCCCACATGGGCTGTGATCCAGGGATCTTGACGGGCTCGATCACTATCGAAGCGGGACGCGAGCTGTTTGAAAGCGTTTGGAAAACGCCGATCCCGACCGCGGCGGGATTAAATCAATTACAAATGATCGATGCTGCCCGCGACGGTAAACTCAAAGCTCTGTGGACGATCGGCTATGACGTTTTTCTCTCGAATGCCAATGCCCACGAGACGGCGAAGGCATTTGCAAACATGGATCTCGTTATCATTCAGGATTTCTTCTTGAACGAGACCGCCAAGCGGTTTGGCCACGTGTTTTTCCCGGCGGTGACGTCGTTTGAAAAGGACGGCACTTTTATGAACGGCGAGCGGCGTGTACAGCGAATAAGAGGTGCGGTTAGCCCACGAGGCAATTCGCGTTCGGATTGGGAGATCGTTTGTGATCTCGCAGCGGCGATGGGATTTGAGAAGGATTTTGCCTTTAATTCCGCAGAGGAGATCTGGAACGAGGTCCGTGCCGTCTGGCCTCCGGGATATGGCATCACCTACGAGCGGATCGAAAAGGCCGGAATTCAGTGGCCGTGTCCGGATGTCGATCATCCGGGAACCGAGATATTGCACGGCGAATCTTTCTCGAACGGAACCAAAGCGGCATTGCGGCGAATAAAATTCCGGGCGACGAAAGAGGCCGTATCGGAAGATTTCCCATTCCTGTTGACTACGGGTCGTGTGCTCGAACACTTTAACGCCGGCACAATGACAATGCGGACGCCGAACCACGAACTGCGGCCAACCGACCTGCTAATGGTCTCGAAAGCAGATTCTGCGAGGCTATCGATCGCATCGGGCGAAAAGGTTAGGCTAAGGAGCAACTATGGCGAGGCGGTGCTGCCGGTCGAGATCACGGATAAGGTGAAAACCGGCGAGCTATTTGCGTCATTCCACGATCCGGCGGTTTTTCTGAATTACGCGACCGGCCCGACGCGTGACCGTTTTACTCAAGCTCCGGAGTTTAAGGTAACGGCGGTGTGCATAGAAAAACTGGATAGTCAGATATCAAGTAATTAATGTCAAAACAAAGGGTAACTATCATTGGTGCCGGTCTTGCTGGCTCCCTACTTGCGATAAATCTTGCAAAACGCGGGATAGAAACGCACGTCTACGAATCGCGCCGCGATATGCGGCTACAGGAAGTCGCAGCCGGACGTTCGATCAACCTTGCCCTGTCTGATCGCGGTATTGCTGCTTTGCGCGAGGTCGGCATGGACGAATACATGCTCGCCGAGGCGGTGCCAATGACCGGCCGTATGATCCACACTGTAACCGGCGAGCAAAAGCTCCTGCCCTACAGCGGCCGCGAGGGCGAATATATCAACTCGGTCTCACGAGCCGGCCTCAATATCGCCCTGATCAACGAGGCCGATAAATACGACAACGTCAAATTTCATTTCAGCCAGCGATGCGTCTATTTTGATTGCGCGAGCGGCGAAGCCAAGTTTTCGAATGGGGAACGCGTCAAAAGTGATACGGTGATCGCGACCGATGGTGCGGGCTCGGCCGTCAGAAACGCAATGCTACACGGCGGCGTTGAACGTTTTGACTTTTCACAGATCTGGCTCGAACACGGCTATAAAGAACTGCACATTCCAGCGACGGCGGACGGCGGTTTTCGGCTCGAAAAAAATGCCCTACACATCTGGCCTCGGCATCAGTTCATGATGATCGCTCTGCCAAATTTTGACGGGAGTTTTACTTGTACGCTATTTCTGGCCCATAAGAATCCACCGGCTGACGCAGGCGGTTCTGCCTTTGCTGGCTTAGTAGACGAGCAGGCGGTTCGCGATTTTTTTAACCGCGAATTTCCCGACGCCGTTTCGCTGATGCCGACGCTTACGACGGATTTCTTTGCCAACCCGACAGGAAATCTGGGTACGGTTAAATGCTTTCCTTGGAACGCAGGCGGCAAGGCTCTGCTTCTGGGCGATTCCGCGCACGCGGTCGTACCGTTCTACGGACAGGGAATGAACTGTGCTTTTGAGGACGTTCGGGTGCTGGACTCGCTCTTGTCAGACGGACCGGACGGCAAGTTCGATTGGCAATCTATTTACGAGAAATACGGCGAACTTAGAAAGATAAACACCGACGCCATCGCTGATATGGCGGAGGAAAATTTCTACGAAATGCGAGACCGCGTGGCTGATCCTGTATTCCAACGCAAACGCGAGCTCGAGACCAAACTCGAACAGACGTATCCCGACTATTTCTCAAAATATTCGATGGTCACATTTCGCGAAGATCTGCCGTATTCGGTCGCGAAAGAGAAAGGAAATGTTCAAGACCAGACGCTGATGGAGATTTGCGAACACGTCGGAAACGTGGACGAATTAGATCTCGAGCGGATCTATCGACAGATCCTGCACTAGTGGTTGAGTTATGATCGATCTAAATAAACTAGGTACGCAGATCGATATCTCGATCCCATTGCAATTCAATGGGCCGCAGCCAAACGCTTACGGAGTTGAGACGGCGACGTCGAAGGCATGTGAGGCCGGCGACATTGTCGGCGATACGCGGTGTGGCGGCAGTGTTAATTTTGAGCAATACACGTTCATACCGCACTGTAACGGGACGCATATTGAGTGTGTCGGGCATATCACGGACGAGCGGATATCGGTGCTGGATTGTTTGACGGATGTGTTTTTGGCTGGGGTGCTCGTATCGGTCGATCCGGAGAACGTTGACGGCGGGGATCTGGTGATAACGTCCTCATCGCTGCAAGCAGCTAGTGTCGGCAAGGCTGCCGACACTCCGACAGCGTTGATCGTCCGCACGCTGCCTAATGATAATAGCAAGCTCACGGGTCAATATGATGAGGGAAATATTCCACCATACTTTACGGCTGAAGCGATGGAATATATTGTCGAGTGCGGCTTCAAACACCTACTCGTTGATATGCCGTCGATCGACCGGATATTTGACGAAGGGAAACTAACGAATCACCGCATCTTTTGGAACGTGGAGCCGGGCTGTCGTGAGGTGAATGACGCGACGCGGATAAATAGCACAATTACAGAGCTTATTTATGTTCCGAATGAGGTTGCGGACGGGGAATATTTGTTAAACCTCCAGATCGCTCCGTTTGTTTCGGATTGCTCGCCGAGTCGGCCGGTTTTATTCACTACATAGGAACATAGACCACATAGATATCGATTTCTTGCCTATGTGAACTATGTTCCTATGTGGTTCATTTTACCGCGTTTTCGATCGCTTCTTTCAGATTAGGATACTTAAACTCAAACCCCGCATCCTCTAGACGTTTTGGCATCACCTTTGTGCTAGCCAGCAACAGAGCATCGCCCATTTCGCCGAAGATCATCGAGACAGCAAATTCCGGCAGCGGAAGAAATGTAGGTCGGTAAAGAACGTCGCCGAGCGTCTTGGTAAAGTCGTGATTTGTGACCGGATTCGGCGATACCGCATTGACGGCACCACGGATGTTTTCATTTTCTATGACGTAATTTATGACGGCGATCTCATCGTCCATTGAGATCCAGCTCATCCATTGCTTACCGCTGCCGACCACGCCGCCGACCTTGCGGACGATTGGCCGACTGCCGAATATTACGTGTAAAGATGTATCAGGTCCCATATTCGCGGACTGTATTCGAAATCCCTAATTTGAGATAATTCCGTCTTGGATCGGACTGAAAAGTAAATTATGAGCTTACACGACAGATCAAGGAACGGTGAACCGTTGAAGTCGGTGCACATAACGAATTACTATCACGAGTCGTCGGGCGGTGTGAAGACGAATTATGATCGCCTGCTTCAGGCGGCGGATCGGCACCGTCGCTATATTAGCCTGATCGTTCCGGGTGAGACGGAAGACGTCGTTAATGTAGGCGAATACGGCAAAATATACCACGTCGCGGCAAAGCCCGCGCCGATCTTTGATAAGCGATACAGGCTGATGTTGCCGTGGCATTTTTTGCTTGAGGATTCGCCGATCAGAAAGATCCTGCTCAAAGAAGAACCGGACATAATTGAGATCTACGATAATTATGCTCTAACGTATCTCGCCGGGATGATCAGAACCGGTCATTTTTCCCAACTGAAGCGGCCGATGCTGGTCTATTTTACAGGCGAGCGATTCGACACGATATTTCAGACATTCGTCGTCGGGGGAAGATTTGGCAAGTGGTTTTCCAAACGACTGATGGGAAACTACAATCTGCCAATGTTTGACAACTATATTGCAAACTCGGATTTTGTTGCCGCCGAATTATACGAATCAGTCCGAGAGGCCGACAATCCGGGCCGGTCCAAGTGGTTTTTCGATAAATGCCGGAAGGTATTGAATGCTGCGACAACTCCATTTGAAGATCGGGTCGCGGTTTGCCCGCGTGGCGTTGATACTGAGTTTTTTACGCCGAATAGGCGTTCAGCAGAGGCCAGAAAGGAGATCTGCACTGCTGTAAACGTGCCTGAAACAGCCGTTCTCGTGCTCTCGTCGACAAGACTGTCGCCTGAGAAAAATGTAGAACTTTTACCGGAGATAATGGGCGAGCTTCTTAATGACACCAAACACGATTTCCGTTTTTTGGTCGCCGGAGCCGGCCCGAAAGAAGATTGGCTGAGGGATGAAACACTAAAGCGCTTTCCTGGAAAACTGGTACTGCTTGGCCATCTCGAAAAGGACGCCTTGGCGGATCATTATGCCAATGCCGACGTCTTTGTTCACCCGAACCCGCGGGAACCTTTCGGCAATGTCGGATTGGAGGCAATGGCGTCCGGTGTGGCGATGGTCGTACCAAATTCGGGCGGATTAACGACCTATGCAAACGAATCGAACGCCTGGAATGTCCCGGCAACCGCCGCGGCGTTTGCAGTCGCAATACGCCAATCGGTGTCGAATCCGGAATTGAAGCTCAAGCGAACTGCCGAAGGTGTCATCACCGCGAACCGGTACAGTCAAACGGCGGCAACGGACAACTTGCTTGAGTTGTATGACCGGATGTACGAGGATTTTGTCAACTCAGAATCTGCCCTGGCGGGCGACGAAGAAGCCGCAGTTGCCCCCGCTGTGTGATTTGGAAGGCATGCCTTGGGGCGTTTACTGCGGATCCGATCTTTTGGACTTTCGACGGGTCCAAACCAAGGGAAAGGAGATAAACTCAAGTGCGATCCACGGCATGCGGCGGAGGTCGCGCCAAAGCGATTGGCGGCTCTCGTCCTTTACCAGCAGGGCCCCTCGACGCATCGCGAACAAATTAAAAACTGCTGAGATCGCCGAGATCAAGACCGAAACAAAGATGGCCTTACCCTTGCCACTCACCCCGGTCTGACTATCATAAAAAGTCTGCACGACAAACTCTATACAGTGGCTGAATGCGGCAAGGACCAGCGGAACCGTTAAGACTGCGTGCCAAGGTGGCTCGACCCGACTAAACGATTGAATGATCGCTCCGTTGACGCCGCCAAATAATATTCGAGACGCAGATTGTAAAAGTGCGGCACCGATCGCCAGTTTGAGGCCGTCCTTTTTAAATAAGTAAGCGAAAAAGAAGATCGGAGCACGTAGGAGCGCGCTCAGAACAGCAGATTTCCAGTTCCACCGAAGTATAAGCATCCTGAACGGATGCCGCAGGAGTTGAGAAAGAACTTCGAAAACACGGGTAGGGGCGTCCGGCAAACCATTTTCGGCGATCGTGTTGGAACTAACCATTTGCGTTCCTTGCCCCAGGGTCGCCCGTGGCGAGCCAAATTAGTTGAGTGACAAAATCAATAGTTACTGTAGGAACCGGAACACGAGAGAACACTTTCATACATATAATGCGGTCGCCGTGGGCGTTTATTCCACCGCGTGTTCGATCGCGGCCTTTAGCTCCGGATACTTAAACTCAAACCCCGCATCCTCTAGACGTTTTGGCATCACCTTTGTGCTAGCCAGCAACAGAGCATCGCCCATTTCGCCGAAGATCATCGAGACAGCAAATTCCGGCAGCGGGAGGAATGTTGGCCTATACAATACGTCGCCGAGGGTTTTGGTGAAATCGTGATTTGTGACCGGATTCGGCGATACTGCGTTGACGGCTCCGCGGATGTTTTCATTTTCGATGACGTAATTTATGACGGCGATCTCATCGTCCATTGAGATCCAGCTCATCCATTGCTTACCGCTGCCGACCACGCCGCCGACGCCCATTTTGAACGGGAGCAGCATCGTCGATAACGCTCCGCCATCTTTTGATAAAACGATACCGGTGCGGAGCAAGACGGTTCTAATTCCAGCGTCTTCGGCACGGCGGGATTCGGCCTCCCACTCACGGCAAACGCCCGCCAGGAAATTGTCGCCCATGGCCGACGATTCGTTCACCTCTTCTTCGCCGCGTTCGCCGTAAAAACCGATGGCGGACGAAGCTACGAATGTATGCGGTTTCTTTTTGAGCTTAGACATCGCGTCAACGACATTACGCGTACCCAAAATGCGGCTGTCGCGAATGGCTTTTTTCTTTTCGTCAGTCCAACGCAGGCCGCTGACGTTCTCACCGGCAAGATGGACGACGACATCGACGCCCTCGAGCTTTTCAGGGGTGGTAAACCCTTCCTCAATGCTCCATTGAATGTGTTTGTCGTCCGTCGGCTCTTTGCGCGAGGCAAGGAGGAGTTCGTAGCCCTTTTCGGTAAATGATTTCTGCAGCTCGGTGCCGACTAGCCCGCTGGCACCTGTAATGAGTACTTTCATAAGAGTTATTTAACCACAGATGAACACAGATGGACACGGATCGATCGGCTTTGCAAATCAGTGTTTATCTGTGTCATTTGTGGCTAATTTTCCTTCTTTCTTAGTTCGTCGTGGATAAATTTGGTCATCAGATCGAGTTCGCGTTTCGTTAACTGGTCGCGAAACGGCGTCATGCCGTTGCCGCCTTCGGAGAGTTGTTTGTAGATCTCGGCTTCGGTCCTAAATTTTAGCTGACCCTCGCGCATATTCGGCACGACCTTGCCGTCCGGGAGCGTCCTGCCCTCGCCCTCGGGGCCGTGACAGATCGCGCAATGCTGGCGAAACATCGACGCGGCGTAGTCCTTGCTGTTGGCGATGGAATAACGCGGGGGTTTGGACGAAAAACAGGATGCTATGCCGAAGATGGCAAAAATTATAAGGATGAGCAGTTTTGCACGAAACATCTATACGAGAAGTTTTACGCAAAGCCGCTGAGAACGCAAAGCTAGGCTTTTGCTACTTCTTCTTTTAACGCCCGTTTGAATATCTTCCCGGTGTTACCGATAGGCAGGGCGTCGCGGAATTCAACCTTTCGCGGGTATTTGTTGGCGGCGATCTGGTCGCGGCACCAGGCGATGAACTCTTCTTCGGTCAGCTCGTGGCCTTGATTTAGGACGACGAAAGCTTTTACTTCTTCGCCGAGGCGGTCGTCAGGGACGCCGATGACGGCGACGAGTGAAACCGCCGGGTGCGTTATGATGACTTCTTCGAGCTGACGCGGATAGACGTTGTAGCCGCCGCGGAGGATCATGTCTTTTTTGCGGTCGACGATGGCGAGATAGCCTTCTTCGTCCATGATGCCGATGTCGCCTGTGTGAAACCAGCCGCTGCGAAAGGCTTCGGCCGTCGCCTCGGGGCGTTTGTAATAGCCTTTCATCACGTTGGTCCCGCGGATGACGATCTCACCACGCTCACCGCGAGGGACCTCATTGTCTTCGTCATCGAAACACTTGACCTCGACGCCGAAGATCGGCTGGCCGACTGTGCCGGGTTTCGACGGCCGTTCAAAATGATTGGTCGTCGCGAGGGGAGACGTTTCGGAAAGCCCGTAGCCTTCCATCACCCGAACGCCGAATTTCTCCTGAAACTCCTGCATCAGGTTGACCGGCATTGGGGCACCGCCGGATGTGCAGACCTTCATATTGTCGGGGATTTGGCTGATATCGTAATTGTTTTCTTTGACGTACTGCAGTAAGGCCCAATACATCGTCGGTACGCCGACCCAGAAATTGACCTTTTCGGTCAGCATCGTATCAAGCGTTGCCCGCGGCTCGAATCGCGGGAGCAGCACTACTCGGTTGCCGCCATAAAGCTGAGTGTTCATCTGCACCGTCTGTCCGGTCGTGTGAAACAGCGGCAGCGTTATCAGACAAGTCTTTTGCTGTTGATCAGTGAAATCCAGCAACGGCATGTGGATGCTGTACGTCGTGACACAGTTTGACCAGAGATTTAGGTGCGTGAGCTCCGCACCCTTTGGCTGTCCGGTCGTGCCCGATGTGTACAGGATCGCGCAAGTATCGTCGGGAGCGGTGGGATAGATCTCAAATTCCTCAGACTTATCGAAAGTGATCTGTGTCAGCGTTTTATGCTCCTCAAGCGGCGAAGGAGCGATCATATCCGCCGTCATAATGATCAAATGCTCGCAACTCTCGACCGCGTCAAACGCCGCTTTGGTCGAGATGAGCATCGGCAGCTCGGGCGTGCCTTCGAAAACGAAGACCGCCTTAGCGTCGGAATCGCGGAGATGATATTCGATCTCAGCTGCCTTGAACAAAACACAGATC
This sequence comes from Chloracidobacterium sp., assembly GCA_016706275.1. Classification (GTDB taxonomy): domain Bacteria; phylum Acidobacteriota; class Blastocatellia; order Pyrinomonadales; family Pyrinomonadaceae; genus OLB17. Next base: position 1,078,583 of record JADJJY010000001.1, read on the forward strand.
GGCACGACCGCAGCACCGGCTTTCATAATCCCGTAATAGACTACGGGGAAATACGGGATGTTAATGCAATTGAGCGCGACCTTGTCGCCGTGGCCGATGCCCATCTCAACCAGCGCATTGGCGACGCGGTTCGACAGTTTGTCGAGTTCGTCGTACGTTAGGCGGACATTATCCCAGACGATCGCTTCTTTTTGCGGAGCAAGGCCCGCATGGTGCGAAACTATCGACGCCAGATTAAGAATTGTGGCGGTGCCATTCATAAGTTAAGTGGTTAGAAACACCTTATTATACACCAACTTGCCGTGAAAAGTTGATACTTTTTGCGGCGGAAATTTCGGTATCCAACCTCTGGATCGAATGGACCTTAAATTTGTCTTCCTGCTCAGGGAAATCGTTGCGATAATGCCCGCCGCGAGACTCTTCGCGCCAGAGAGCAGATGTTGCAACCAGCCGCGCAAGCGTGACAAAGTTTCGCGACGAGGTGCTCAGATTACCCGCGGCGATCTGATCAAATTCTTTGATCGCCCGTTTAAGCGAATCTTTGTCCCGCAAAATACCGACGCGTTCCCACATGATGCGTTTGACCCGCTTCTTTACAGCAGTCGCAAGCTCGGTTCCGAGTTTCGAGTTCCGAGTTTTGAGTTCTTCGGTTTTTGACTCGGAACTCAAAACTATTAACTCGGAACTGTCCGCCGCCGCCGCCGCCGCCGCTCCTGCCCTTGCACCAAAAACCAAACCCTCAAGCAGGGAATTCGACGCCAAGCGATTTGCTCCGTGGACACCAGTGCAGGTAACTTCACCTGCCGCATAGAGTCCCGGCAAAGTGCTGCGGCCCCACAGATCTGTGCGGATGCCGCCCATGCAGTAATGCGATGCGGGCGACACGGGCAGCATGTCTTTGGCGATGTCCAGGCTGTAGAATTTGCAGGTTTCGTAGATCTTTGGGAAACGATGTTTGAGGAAAACCTCATCGAGAGCGGTCATATCGAGAAAGACCGTTCGCGTTCCGGTTCGCCGCATCTCAGCGACGATCGAGCGGGCGACGATGTCACGCGGGGCGAGCTCGGCCCGTTCGTCATAACGTGGCATAAAGCGTTCGCCGTATTTGTTTTTGAGGATGCCGCCCTCGCCGCGCATTGCTTCGGAAAGCAAAAATCGCGGAGCTTTTTCTAGATTTAACGCCGTCGGGTGAAACTGGATAAACTCCATATCCGCCATCTCGGCCCCGGCAAAATAAGCCATCGCCATGCCGTCGCCCGTCGCGACCGGCGGGTTTGTCGTGTGCTGATAGAGCTGTCCGGCACCGCCGGTGGCCATCACGACTGCCTTGGCATAGATCTCACGCGGCTGTCGTAAAACGGGGTCGAGAAACCGCACGCCGACGCATCGGCCGTCGCGGACGATGAGGCTTTCGGTATTTGCAAAAGGCGTCAGATTTATAGTCTTTTCCTGTCCCGCCCGGGCGATGAGTGAGCGGACAAATTCGGCTCCGGTCGAGTCACCGTGTGCATGGATTATCCGCCGCCGCGAGTGCGCCGCCTCTTGCGTAAAGACCAGCTTGCCGCCCTCGCGGTCAAATTCGCCGCCCCATTCGATCAGTTGTTTTATGTACTTGGTGCCCTCAGTGACAAGCGTCTCAACGGCCTGTTCGTCGCACAAACCGGCACCCGCGACAAGCGTGTCGCCCTCGTGGAGCTCAGGATTATCGTCGTCAGACAGCACGACCGCGACGCCGCCTTGGGCGTATTCGGTGTTCGATTCGCTGGCCTTATCTTTGGTCAAAACGGCAACGCGTCCACCGCTTGCGGCAAGCTCAATGCTCGCCCGCAGCCCCGCAACGCCGCTGCCGATAACGATAAAATCCGTTTCCAAAGACATTAACTGAAATGTAGCAAATTCGCAGTAAAGTATCGAATTAGGATTTTAACCGCGAAAAATGCGAAAAGACGCTAAACAGAAATTGCTTTCTTTTTAGCGTCTTTTCGTGTGTTTAGCGGTTGTAAAAACCGATCCGTTTAGACAGGGATCTTGAGTTCCTGCCCTGGATAGATCTTGTCAGGGTGATGCAGGATGTCGCGGTTAGCGTCCCAGATGGCTTTCCACTGGATGCCGTAACCCGCAGCGATCTTGCTCAGGTTATCGCCCGACTCGACGGTGTAGGTGCTGCCACCACCACCGGCGGCGTCGCCGAGGCCAATGTTTAGAATGAGATCGTTGCTCTTGAAATCAGGGTCCAAGCGTTCGTACTCATCCCATAGTGCTTGTTTTGCTTCCGAACTCGGAGCTGTACCGTTTAACACGAGTGCTCCGTCGGCACCTTCGCTAAGCTCGTACGCCGTTCCGTTTGAATTAGCAAGTTCGAGAAGTGACTGATATTTTTCTTGTACTGACATATTTTTGTTCCTCCTCGTTAGTTTCCTTTGGTTATCTGGTTGTCCCAGCCGGTGATGCCCGACTCATTGATCGCCATAACGACTTGTGCGTATTTAGCAGCCGGAACGGTTCCCTTAATGGTCGCTTTGCCGTTAACGACGTCGATGGTTAGGCCGCTAACGCCTGCCTTTTTCATCGCTTCGTTAAGCTTGCCCGTCAGAGCCGGATCAGTAGCAGCAGGTGTCGCCACCGGTAGCGGCTTGAGTGTACAGCTGTTGGTCACCGATTTGATTCCCTCAACTGACTTTACCGAAGCCTCAGCCTTGGCTTTGACTGCCTGATCGGCAACCTCACCTGTTAGTGTCGCTACGCCGTCTTTGACGGCAACCGTCACGCCTGTGACCTTGTCAGCAGCCAGTTTATCTGTGGCTGCCTTTGTCAGATCTGCATCGCTCTTGCCGCAAGCGCTCATAAATAAAGCCATTGCGAGCATTAGAACTGTAAAAAATTTAACTTTCATTTTTCCTCCCGAAAAATTCTGTCTTTTATTATTTAACGTATTATCGCTTTGATCCACGCGATACTAACTAACCGACACGAGTCATCCCAATAGAGGGGCAACCGGCTCTAATTATTTAGTGAGATTATAGTGATTGAAAACGAAAAGTTTCGCAAGATAAAAATGATGTTTTTTAACCAAAAATTTCTTCGGCGATCTGCTGGGCCGCGTCGTACGAAGTATGGTCGCGTCGAATGATGAAATGCCATTCAGCGAGACAATAGACTTTTTGTCTTTCATCAAACAAACTACGGGCTTTTACCTTGTTGCGGGCCAGCGGTCGCTCCTTGCGGGAAAAAGTTATATTGAGCCAGCAATGCTCAAAAGTTGCCTCGAGCCAGACACCGGTAAAGCCATGAGCTTTGAGCAGTTCACGGTTTTCGGGAATCGTCCAGGTCCCGCCGCCGAGGCTCAATATCCGTGAATCTGTGTCGCTGAGCAGGAGTTTGAGGTTGGCGGTCTCGATCTCGCGATATTTATCCACGCCGTCTTCGTCAATGATCTTGGCGACAATACGGCCGTCATTTCGTTCGATAAAACGATCAAGATCGGTCCAGCGGCACCTCAGCTTATTTGCGAGATGACGTGCGACGCTCGATTTGCCGACGCCCATAAAACCGGTCAGTGCGATCTTGATGTCCTTGTTCATCGTGGTAATTAAGACTTTACGACAGACGCGAGCGTTTCGAAAAATTCGGGAAAGGACACATCGGCACACTCGGCTCCGACGATCTCTGTTTCGCCGTCCGCGAGCAGACCTGCGACGGCAAATGCCATTGCGATACGATGATCGCCGAAAGAATCGATGACCGCGCCTTTTAGTTGCGAGCGTTCGACATGAAATCCATCGTCAAACTCGGTCACACTCGCACCCATTCGGCGGAGATTTTCGGTCACGGAATGGATGCGGTCAGATTCTTTGACCCGCAACTCGCCCGCGTCGCGAACCTCTAATCCATTTGCCAACTGCGTGCCAAGTATCGCTAGTATCGGTATCTCGTCGATCAGATCAGCGACCGCCGCGCCCTCGATAACGAGCGGTGCCTCTTGCTCATCGAGCCCGCCGCTGATGGTCAGCGTATCCGCCGGTTCGCCACGACGTTCGGCGTCTTTGCGGGGCGGCAGTTTTGCACCTACACATTCGAGAACGTCCAAGATCGCGGTTCTTGTAGGGTTAGTCCCGACATTTGGCAGGGTCAGTTCGGATCCCGGCAGACACGCCGCCGCAACGAGGAAAAATGCGGCAGACGAGATGTCGCACGGTATCATCAGCTCCGTAGCCGTCGGACGCGATGTGCCTTTGATAAAGCGAATTTTGCTTGCCGGCCCGCCGTCCGTGCCGACACGAACACCAAACAAAGGCAGTAGCCGTTCGGTGTGATCACGCGTGAGAGACGGCTCAATAGTCGAGGTTTCGCCATTGGCATAAAGCCCCGCAAACAGCACGCACGATTTTATCTGAGCCGAGACGACAGGCGTGTGATACGCGATCGCCCGCAAGGGATACCGGCCATGGATAGTTAGCGGAGCCTTGTCATCGTCAGACGCTATCGTCGCCCCCATTTGCTCAAGCGGTTCGATGATCCGCCGCATCGGGCGTTTTACCAGCGAATCGTCACCCGTCAAAACACTTTTGAAACGCTGCCCTGCCAAAATTCCGGCGAGCAGACGCATCGTCGTACCACTGTTGCCGCAATTGAGCGGAGCCTCGGGCTTTTTTAGTCCAAATTTACCGACCCCGTCAATAAAAACCGTGCTGCCGTCACGCCGTATTTCTACGCCGAGCGGGCGAAGGCAATCTAGCGTGGAGGTGCAATCGGCACTCGCCGCAAAGTTATCAAGCCGCGAAGTGCCGTCGGCGATCGCCGCGATTATTGCGGCACGATGTGAGATAGATTTGTCGCCGGGCAGCTCAACAATACCCTGTATCGACCCCGCAGGTTTGACCTTCATTAGTCAATCTTAGACGAACTACGCCGCATTTGTCTTGACACCAACTGCCTTAAACGGCTAACTTACAAAACATATACTTTTCTTATGATTCGTGAGATCCAGTTGCCTAGCCGTATCGAATCGGTCGACCAAGCCGCCATAGAAGCGGATGAATTTGCCAAAAGCTGCGGTTTTGGTGACGATTTTGTTTCCGCGATCGATCTCGCTATCCGCGAATCGGTGGCAAACGCCGTCAAGCACGGTAATAAATTTGATGAGTCAAAAAGCGTCGACGTCACGTTTACCGACTCGGATGAGGGCTTTGAGGTGACCGTTCGCGATCACGGGGCCGGGTTTGACGTCGATGAAATTCCCGATCCGACGAACCCCGAAAATCTGTTAAAAGCTAACGGCCGGGGCATCCTGTTTATGAACTCATTTATGGATGAGGTTAGTTGGTCAAACCATTCCGGCGGAGGAATGGTCGTAAAAATGATAAAAAAGAGATAATTGCCGCTTGATGCTTGGACTTTTGTATTGAGTTTGGTCTAAAATCGGCTATCGCAATTTATAAACGCAAGAGGAGATAAAAATGTCTGATATTACGATCACTGAACGCCAGGCTGGCGATGTAACTATCCTTGACCTAGACGGCAAGGTCACTATCGGCGAGGGCAGCGTTGCACTTCGCACGGCTATCCGACGCCTCCTTGGCGAAGGCAAGAACAAGATCCTGCTCAATCTCGCAGGTGTCGGCTATATCGATTCGAGCGGTATCGGCGAATTGGTTTCGAGTTTTACCGCTGTCAAAAAAGAGGGCGGAACATTAAAGCTTTTGAAATTGACGCAGAAAATTCAGGACCTGCTTGCTATCACCAAGCTTTTAACCGTCTTTGATGTTTTTGACGAAGAAAGCGAAGCCCTCAGCAGCTATAACTAAACGCTGCGAATTGCAGAGAATAAAAAGGGTAAAGGAAAGCGTTTTGTTCCTTTATCCTTTCTTATTTTGCGGCAGGTTTGATACATCTTTAGGGCCGCAAGATTCATCTTTCTAAACAGAAAGTTTTTTAGTTTTTAAATTATCTAAATGATGCAGCGAGTTTTTTTATCCATCTTATTGATCGCGTTTTCCGCAAACGCTTTTGGCCAGGCCCCGGCGTCGGGTTTTGACCTGACTAATTACGGAGTCAAGATCGAGCCTGACAAACGTCTGCTCGTCGTGCTTGCGTCGCTCGAAATGGCGCAGACGACAAATCCCGACGGCACTTTTACCAAGCTCATCAACACGCCGCTATCGGCGGACGGGGCAAAGTTTCGCGACCAGCTTATCTTAGACAATGCGAGTATGCCGGCGGATCTTCGAACCCGCATCTCGGCTTTTGTCGCTCAAAATAAAAAACGAAATCCTAAGGCGACCGATGCCGAGATCGTTGCGCCGTTTATATCAATGGCATACACGCTATCGCCGGTGCCCGAGCTTGGTGACCCTGTGGTCACGAGCGATCTGCCCGGGAAACTACTCGACGTGCTCGATTATTCGCCACTGGTTCGCGAGTTTTACAAACGTTCGCCGATCAGCTCAAAGCTTGATAGCTATGTAAAGACCTATCGCGAACAAGCCGACGGACGCCTTCGCACGTCGACCCGTGACATGGTCAGCGAACTGCTCGAATATCTGCACACGCGGCCGCAGCTTATTTTTTCTGAAAAAGTAAAAGTCGAGACAAAACGTCCAAACAGTAAAACGGTGCTTGTTCAGACCGAGATACGCGAACACGACCGGCATTTTTTCGTTGTACCCGAAAATCTCGCGGCGAAAGGCGATATCAATTTTCTCAACATCCGCGACGATTATTACTTGATCGTGCCGCCCGACACCGATGTCAGCATCACCGAGGGCCGTCGTGCGTTTTTGCGTTTTGTGATCGATCCGCTGATACTCGCAAATTCTAAAGAAATGACAGCCGTACGCGATTGGGCAAAACCGATTCTTGAAGAACTTCGAAAAACAAACTCGTCGATCTCGCCGGATGTTTTCCTTGCGATGTCGCGCTCCCTCGTCGCGGCGGTCGATATCCGTCAGGCTGAGTTCACAAAGATACGCGTCGCTACAGATCAAATACGCCAAAAACTGCCGACTCTCAAGACCGACGCCGAGAAAACCGCTCTTACCACCGAACTGACAAAGCAAAAAGCGGCGTTTGCAGACGAAGCCGCCCAGCAATTGTTTGAGGAGTATCAAAAGGGTGCGGTGCTGTCGTTTTATTTTGCGGAGCAGTTAAAAGGAGTCGAGGATTCGGGTTTTGACATCGCTTCGTCTTTGCGTGAGATGGTGGCCGCATTTGACCCGGCAAAAGAGGCCAACCGTATTTCGGACACCGCCGAGGCCCGCAAGCGTGCTCTTGCGGCTCGTGAGGAACGCAAAAGCCATCCTGATACGATGGCCGTCGTCGAGAGCCCTTTGACCGGCAAGCTCATCGCGATCCAAAAGGTGATCGATGCCCGCGATCTCACTAGAGCTAATGCCGATCTTAAACAACTCCTGAAAGAGTATCCGTCCGAGCCGCGTATTTATTACAACATCGGCCGCGTCGCCGGGCTTTCGGCGGTCGGTGTTCAGGATCCTGAAGTGGTCGCACAAAAGCTGCTTGAGGCAAAGGTCGCGTATACCAATGTCCTCAACACAGCGACCGGCGGTACTGATAGGTCATTGCTTTCGCTCACGTACGTTGCACTCGCGAGGATCTACGAGTTTGACAATAATTCGGCATACGCCATCAAACTCTATGACGAAGCGATCAAGCTCGACGATATTTCGGGCGGAGCGTTTCGCGAAGCGATCGCCGGCAAGCAGCGTCTGCTAAAGCCGCAATAACGCCAAACTCTACATTTTACTCAAAGTCTGATACCGTCTAGTTGATGTCAAATAACGCCTTTCGCAGCGGGCTGGTTGCTCTCATCGGCCGTCCAAACGCCGGTAAATCCACACTACTAAACCGTCTCGTCGGCGAAAAGATCGCGGCTGTCTCAAACAAGCCGCAGACCACGCGTCACCGCATCAAAGGCATCGTAACGCTGCCTGAGGGGCAGATAGTTTTCATCGACACACCCGGCGTCCACAAACCCGGCCATTTGCTCAACCGCCGGATGATGACCGCCGTTCACGACGCCATCATGTCGGTCGATCTGATCGTGCTCATGCGTGACGCCAGCGTCTCGACCGGAAACGGCGATATGTTTGTCTTTGACCTCATCAAACAAGCCGAAAAACCGGCGGTTTTACTGCTAAATAAGACAGATAAACTAAAAGATAAAGCTGCTCTTTTACCTCTAATCGAGGGATATTCAAGCGAATTCGAGTTTGCCGAGATCGTGCCCGTTTCCGCTCTAAAGGGCGACGCCATTGACGATCTGCTCGCGTCCATCGTCAAACATCTCCCCGAGGGCGAGGCTTTATTTGCAGACGACGAGATGACCGACCAATCAACGCGAATAATCGCCGCTGAGATGGTGCGCGAAAAGATATTGCAATCCACGGGCGAAGAGATCCCTTACGTAACAGCGGTCGTGACAGAGGTTTTTGACGAATCAAAACCGGGCATTACACGCATCTACTGTGCGATCTATGTCGAGCGTTCGTCGCAAAAAAAGATAGTCATCGGCAAAATGGGCAGCCGCATCAAGGACATTGGCACCAAGGCACGTGTCGATATCGAAAAGCTGCTGGGCAAAAAAGTTTTCTTAAAATTATTCGTAAAGGTCGTCGAAGACTGGCGCAACCGCGAACGCGATCTCGACGATATCGGTATTCACGAATGAGCGAAACCCCCGCGAAAAGATGGTTCGCAGTCGATGTCGAGGCAGATGCCCCCGCTGCTGAGGCCGTCGAATATGCATTTAACACGCTCGATGCCCTCGGCACCGAGATCGATCATCTGCGAAAAACGGGCACTGACGCCGTGAAAATAACCGGCTATTTCAACAACCTTCCGACCGCCGAAGATTTACAATTCGAGATCGATGACGCCCTAAATATCTATGAACAAGAACAAACAGCGATACGTTCCACGTCCACGCGTGAGGTCGAGGACGCCGATTGGCTCGCCGAATGGAAACGCCATTGGAAACCCACCGAGATCGGCAGATTTATCATCGCACCGCCTTGGTCGGAAGTTGCCACGACCGACAAGATCATCATCCGCATAGAGCCAAACATGGCATTTGGCACCGGAACGCACGACACTACGCAACTCTGCCTGAAAGCGATCGGCGAGCAGTATGAGCCCGAAATGTCTGTGCTGGATGTGGGTACAGGAACCGGTATTCTGGCAATTGCTGTAGCGAAACTCGGCGGCACAGACATCTTCGCCTGCGACACCGACGCCGATTCCATAAAGATCGCCCGCGAAAATGCCGTCTTAAATGGTGTCGGCGATGCCATTAATTTCGCCGACGGCCCGATCGACGACAGAACGCCGCAATACGACTTCACGTGCGCAAACCTGACCGCCGATGTGATCGTGCCGATCCTGCCGCTGCTCCTCGCAAAGACAAAAAACATCCTGCTCCTTTCCGGGATCCTTGCCGAACAAGAAAAACTTATCACGGACGAGCTTTTGAAATTTCAAATTTCAAATTTTCAAATTGAACATTCAGGCGAGTGGATATCCGTCCTAATCAAATTCTAATTTGGTTTTTTGATGGGCACGGCCGACGGAATATCTCCGTCGTCAGTGATCGGAACGATAGGCAGGCGAAATGTCGGTTTCGCTCGCGGTGAGGCCGTTAAAATAGGCGGGCCTTTTGGCAAACTGAAAAGCGAAGGCGTAAGCGGCAGCGAACGCTTGAGCATTGTGCCCCCGCGACCTGCAACCCATAGCCTGTCGCCGCCGCGGTAGACGACAGCTTGGAGCAGTTTGCCGGTGATATTAGGCTGAGTCGACCAAGTCTTGCCACCGTCCTCAGTGATCAATATTGTCCCAAGTTCGCCCGCCGCGATCGCTTTGTCAGATCCATAAACCTGCACCGCAAAAAGATTTAGTTTTAACGGCGATTCCTGATCTGCCCACGTAACGCCCCCGTCGGTCGTGCGCAGAGTGATGCCGCCCGAGCCGACAGCAAAGCCATTCTTATCATCGTAAAAGCTCACAGCGTATAGATTTTCGCGGACGTCTATCTTGATCTTTTCCCAAGTGACGCCGCCATCCGCCGTCCTAAGGATCGTGCCCTTGTCGCCGACAACAATACCGTGCGTTTCGCTAAAAAACTTGATATCTTCCAGCCAGACACGCGTTCCCGAATTGAGCTGTTCCCAATACGCTCCGCCCGAACTAGTCCGGGCTATCATCCCGTTCGAGCCGACTGCAAAGCCCACCTTATCGGAAATGAAATTGACGGCTACGAGGTCTTCGGTCAGGTTCGAGATGCCCGCACCCCAGCTCGCACCGCCGTTGATCGTCCGCAAAACCGTGCCGCCGTCGCCGACCACCCAGCCTTTTTGCCCGCCGATAAAAAACACGGCGTTGAGATTTACGTTTGTTTCTGAGAACGCCGTCAGCCATTCGCGTCCGGCGTTATTGGTCAGCCAGATCTTTCCCCGTGAGCCGACAGCGACGCCGATCTCATCGTTGAGAAACGCGATGTCATTAACGTCTTCACGACCGCCCTCGCTCAGACGCTGCCAGCTAAAACCGCCGTCGTCAGTGCGTAGGATCAGGCCGTTCTCACCGACCGCCCAGCCGGTAAATTTGTCACCGTAATGGACGGCAACAAGCTTCGGATTTGTTCGCACATTAAACGGCAGCCACGAACGCCCGCTGTCCCCTGTAAGCCAGATCATGCCGTTGGCGTCGGTCATCGAACCGCTCGTCGCGTCCGAAAAAGTCACTGACAACATATCCGCCCGGCTAAAAATATTGACCCGCGACCAGGTCTGGCCGGCATCTTCGCTGCGAGAGACACAGCCGCCAAACCCGGCGGCGACCATCGTCGTTTGCGATAAATACGCGGCGTCCGACACAACAGCACCCGAACATGGATCGCTTTGCTTCCAGGTATCGCCGCCATTGTCCGTGCTCAAAACGACACCACCAATTCCCGCCGCGACCGCGTGACTCTCGTCAAAAGCGTCAATGCTCAAAAGCTGTTCTTGGGTGCCGGAAACCTGTGTTTTCCATGTGAGTCCCCCATCCGAAGTTTTCAGTATCCGGCCATAACTGCCGACGATCCAACCGGTATTGAGAGACTTGCCGGTAAACTTAATCCCGTAAAGATGATCTCGTGCGTCGACTGCAACCTGTTTCCAGTCTTTGCCGCCGTTGATCGTCGCGAGTAAAGTGCTGCGTGCCCCAACGGCGAAGGCGTTGTTTTTGTCGCGGACAAATACGGACGAAAGCGGGGCTTCGGCGGGTGAAAACTGGCGTTTCCAGCTAAAGCCGCCGTCGACGGTTTTCAATATGGTCGCATCCGACCCGACTGCAAATCCCGTCTCTTTGTCAGGAGCGAAGTGAATCGAGTACAGCGGATTGCCTTGTGGCAGAGGATTTTGCCAAGTCCACCCTTGACTGCCGCGTTGGGCGTAAGATGGAACCGCGAAAAATGCGAAAGCCACTAAAAAAAGGAAACTTAAGTTCTTTAATAGCTTCTGCATCAGGTCAATTTTCTTATTTCGTCCTTTTGAGTATCTTTCGCGGTTAAATTTCTTTAGTTCCTAGTTCTACAACTGCTTCCTCTAGCAAAGCCGCATCCACATAACCCAGCTCAGCCATTTTTCGTGCCATCGAGTCTGCGACTTCCTGCACGGCGTGGCCGTTGTGGCCCTTGACCCATTTCCAGGTTATCTGGTGCTTTTTAGATGCGCTGTCGAGTCGTTTCCACCATTCGTGATTAGTTTTTCGTTTCCAGGTTCCGCCCATCGTCTCGACCACATACCGCGAATCGGACATCAGCGTGATCACACACGGCTCTTTCAGGCTCTCAAGCCCGATGGCTGCCGCCGCGATCTCGGCCTGTTGATTGGTCGCGCTGCCGAGAAATTCGCCGACCGCTTTCCAAAACCCTTTGAACCCAAGCACAGCTACCGCCGCCGCCCGGGGATTTCCCCTGCCGTTGCCGAGACTCGAACCGTCGCAGACTATGGTGACTTGTTTCATATTTTAGTTGCCGACCGATACGACGTTGTCGACAAAATTGTCAAAGGTCTCGTCGTGAGAGATAACAAAAAGCTGGTCAAAATGCGTGATGCGGCTGATCTGCATTGCGAGGTTTTCGCGGCGTTCGGCATCCATGTTGGTCGTCGGTTCGTCAAAAAATGCGATGCGGATATCGGTCAACTGTTTTAACAGAGCGAGCCTGATCGCGAGTGCCGCAGCCATCTGCTCGCCGCCCGAAAAACTCTGAAACGGGCGCTCGTACCCATCCTCTTCAAGCATTATGGCGTAATCCTCGCCCCATTTCAGCGTGCGTTCCGCGTTTCCGGTGATCTCGCGAAACAGCAGATTTGCCTCAAGTGAAACGTGATGCACATAGTTGCGTGCAACACGCGGAGCCGCTTCTTTGAGCGTGTCGCGGATAAAGGCGGTCGTCTCGGCTACGGTCTCGAGCCGTTCTTTTTCTTTGAACTCACCCGACAAAGACTTTCTGATCTCAGCAAAATGTTTTAGCTCCGCCGCAAGCTGAGCTTCGCGCTGCTTTGCCGCGTCAAACGTCGCCCGGATCTCGGCGTGGCGTTTTTCGGTCTCATGCAGCGCAGTACGCTCGGCAATGTGGCGGGCATTGTTGTAACCGCCGGCGATGAGGTCCTGATGCTCGTCGAGATCCTCGATTAGGATACGGCGGTCGGCTTCGAGACGTTCTAGGTTGCTTTCTATCTTGGTGACATATTCTCGAAGCTCGGGTTCGCGGGCAGTCTCGTTCTCGAGAAATTTTATTCGGACGCGCGGGTCACCCAACGTCTTTAGCTTGCTTTCAAGATCCGCAAAGTTTTTTTCAAGCCCTGCCAGCCCGCCGATCCTCGTTTCCAGCTCTTTTCGTTCGGTAGCAAAATGCGTCCCCTCGGTTTTTAGCTCGGCTTCGCGGGTGCGAAAACCTGTGAGCATTGCCGCAAACCGTTCGGCTTCACGAGCATTTTTTAACGCGGAGGCAACGACGATTTGCTCTGTTTCAAATCCGGCAATTTGAGATCTGAGATCGGTGAACTGGCTCGAAACAAAACTTTCGAGTGTCTCGCCTTCTTTTAAATTGAGGCATTTTTGCGACAATATCGGACACAGGCCGTTTTGTATCTCGCTCTGAAATTTCTGATCGCGTTCGAGACTCGCTTTGAGCGTGGCGATCTGACGGACAAGCTCGGCATCGCGGCTTTCGAGCGGTTTGATCTCTCCCGCACCGGCGGCTTTTGCCTCGGCTTCTTTTAGCTGTTCGGCGTTTGAACGATAACTTGCTCGTAGTCGCTCAATACGTTCGTCGAGACTCTTGATCTGATTTTCGACCGCTTTTGCGTCCGCAATCTTTTCCCGCAGTGTATTAAGTTCGCCCTCAAGCCTTTCCTGATCGGCAACCTTTGGCTTTAGCTTGGTGATCTCGGCGTGGGCCTTTTGCACAGCTTCGATGCTTTCATTCAGTCGCTTTTGATCGGCCTTGATGTTGGCGATGGCATTTTCAACACGCTCAAGCTCGTCAAGCTTACTGACAACGTGCCGCTTTTCAGCGATGGTCTTTTGAAGCGTTTGAACCTCACCGGCGAGCGTCTTAGCTTGCTCCTGATAAACTTTATACTCTTGTTCGACGGTGTCGGACCGCGTTAGTTCGCCCTCGGCACGGGCGATGCCCACGCTAATTTTCGTAACGGAGGATTCCAGATATTTTGAGGTTTCACGCAGCTTTTCTGCCGCTTGTCGATACTCTTCGACCTTGAGCAGACGGTCAAAAGCTACCTTTCGCTCGGTCGCTCCTTCCAAAAAGATAGCGGTAAATGTGCCTTGGGGAACACCGATCGCTTGTTTGAAAAGCGATTTTAGATCGGTGCCGGGTTCGAGCCCGAGATGCTGCCAGAGAAAGCGAAATACCTCTTCTTTTTTATCGGCGATGCGTGTCTGCAAACGCGGGTCGGTGACGTTATATCCCGCTCCGGTGTCGCGCGTGACGATATACTCGCGTTCGTCGAGTCCGCTTTCAAACGTCACCCGAACGACCCCTTTTTTCTCACCGCGTTTAACAAAATCCTCTTTCTTATAATCGAGCAGATCAAATAAGACCCACGCGATCGCCTCGATGATCGTGGTTTTACCGGCACCGTTCTCGCCTGTGATAGCGGTTGTGCCACGGGTAAATTCGAAAGATGAGGCGGCGTGAGATTTGATATTCTCAAGCTCGATCTTAGAGATATGCATTGCGAATTCAAGTTTAGAATATATCCGTTGAAACAGAAATATTTGAACGCGGATTTAACGGACCGTGAGAAAAATCAGCATTTAGGGCTACAATCTAACTATGAAATTCGAATCCGGCGAAGCTATCATTGCCGTCCTGCACAGTCCACGCGAAAAATTGTTGGGTATTCTCGATGAGATCAACCCTGCGGGCATTAGTCTGCGTTCGATCGAGCTCGGGTATTTTGATGATTGGTGCCGGGCTATCGTGTCAGGCGAGCAGCACCTGACGATGACGGATCATTTTATCCCGATGTGGCGGGTAGAACGGGTGAGCCGCGATGCTGCGGATGGCGAGGTGCCGTCGATGACGGAGCAGTTTGAAACACGAACAGGACGGCGGCTCAACGAGCAATAGGCTAAGGTTTTTTGATGACAATGCTGCCGCTATTGGTGGTGAGTCTGACGGAGGCTCCGCCCGTGCCAAGTTTGCCGACAACCCTTTTTACTGGGCCTTCCATTATGTTTTCAGTCTCGATCTTTAACGGCAGATCGTAATTAAACGTACCAAAACCATACGACGCGACCACCTGACACGATGTATCGACCGGCACGGACATCCTGATCGAACCGTTAGACGTGCTGAGGTTATAGCTGCCGCCGCTCAGTATCTCGCCGTTGTATGACACCGAGCCTGAGATCGAAGTAACATCGACCTGACGGTAATCCAGCTTTTGTAAATTAACGTTCCCGCTATTGGTCTTTGCCTTAAATTGATCGCCGATCTCGCTCGGCCCGGAGCCAAATACGATCACGTTGCCGTTGGTGCTTTCGAGCGACATCGCACCCGTCGAAGATTCGACAGTCACATCGCCCTCATAAGTCACGGCAACCGCTCCCTCGGCAATGTTACGCAGATTGATGCTGCCGCCGATAGTTTTGACGGTGGCCTTGCGAACGGTGTCGATAACTGTAGTTGTCTCTTGCCCTTTAATATTGATGACCGCGTTGACCGGCAAGTCGATCTCGATCTCGTCGCCCCAGATACATTCGGTCGGGACGGCGTATTTACCCTTTGTTTTTGCGTCCAACCCCGTCAAATTTATAAGGGCGGGCATATTTGTTTTAGGGCTTTTTAGCTGGACGTTAAAGCCAAATTTCGCACCGTCTTTAACAAAAACACGGATCTCGCTGCGGTCCCAACCGTTCACTTTCAAGCTGCCCTGCGTAACGCAGAGCGACAGATTTACATTCTTATCAACCGCGATCGATTTCTCCGACGTGTCGCCTCCGGTCATTGGTGCGAGCACCGGCAGGGGGGCTTTTTTGCTTACGCCGTAAACCCGTGACGGCGGATCCGGCATCGACGGCTGTGCCTGGACAAGCATCGGAATGGCGGCAAATAGAGACACCGCTACTATCCGTAATATTATTTTTGCGATTGGGTTATTCATCGAAATTCGGACGTTGGAGCTATCTCAGGCTCGCCATCAACTCCCCTTTTTGCGAGACCGAATTTAACAGATCGATCTTGTTTTGATACGACGAATACAGTACCTGCTTGGCCGATTCGTTCTTAGGATTTTTCTTGACCTCGCGACGCATTTTGGCGATCGCGTCATCTACGACGGCCATATCGCGTTCGTAAGCGATGCGTTCGGACGGCCGCAAAGTCTCAGATTTCTGTGTCTCGACCGTCTTTGACAGGCTCGAGATGGTTTTGACATAACTCTCTTCGCCCGGCATGTAACTAGCGTTATTTGTGCTGGCAGATGTTTTATAAACTGCGGTCGAGGTCGTAATACGGCGATCATCATATCGAGTCGAGGCACGCTCGACCGTGTACGGAGTTGAAGATCTTGGATCGACAACAACATCGCCGGCTGGGGCAATTTGAGCGGTGGTTGAAACTTTAGTTTTGGGTATAACAACTTCGGCAACTGTCGGCTGCTCAGGTGCACGATTAAGTAAAACTGCGGCTGATATGCCGATCACGATCAAAACACTTGCGGCGGCGGCGAATGTCGGATTTGCCAGGGCTACGGCTAAGAACGCCCAGGCTTTGCTCCAGATAGATTGATTGTTGCGGTCGGTCTCGATCGAATCGTTGATCTTGTTCCATAGACGCTGCGTCGGCACGAGCGTGTTAAATTCGCGTTCGAGCGCCGGGAATACGAGTGCCGATTCTTCCTCAGCCTCGGCGAGCATCAAGGCACACGTATCGCACGCCGCGACGTGGCTCGAGATCCGCGTCGATTCGTCGTGGGTGAGTTCGCCATCCAGAAAGGCCTGGATCATCCCTATGTCAAAACAGTTTGCGTTCATATCGTTTCCTTGCCCGGTTTGCCGTAAAAGCGGGCAAATTCTTGTCTGGCACGTGCTACAAATGTGCCGATGCTCGACTCGTTAAGGTCGAGGCTGGTGGCGATCTCTTTGTAAGAGAGGCCCTGTTGTTTCAATATCAAGCAGCTCCTGAGCGGCTCTTTTACCCGGCTTAGCGCCCGGTGAATTTCACTAACGCCTGCCGATTCTTCATACTCGGTCTCGACCGACGGGGCGTGCGTTGTGCCTGATTCTTTGACGTAATTATCGTCTCTCGTGTTCGCCCTAATATTCCCGCGAACAGTATTCTTTGCAACATTTATCGCCACCCGAATAAGCCAGGGGCGGAGCATTTCTTCGGTAGTGATCGAATCGAGATTTTTGTAGAGTCTGAGATAAGTTTCCTGCACGACATCTTCGGCCACGGCGGCGTCCTGCACCACCGACCGGGCGGCGCGAAAGACGGTTCGGTGATGAAGCGCGAAAGCCTCTTCAAACTCGATCTTACCTGTCGCTGCCGTCGCCGCTGTTTGCTCGGACATTATGTCCACAAATATGTCAGTACTCTCGTTCATTATCAGCATCAAAATGCTCTTCACAGTAGATACACCGCGAATGTCGGAATTATGACAAGAATAACCTTAAAAAGTTAGTTTTTTCAATCGTTGCATGATGCCGGATGACAGACCGATGGAGCCGCCGGAGGTGACCAAAAAGTAATAGCAGTCATCCGTTTCATTGAGGATACGTTCAAGATCGGTGTGAGGTTCTGTGGAATTGAAGTTTGGCTCGGCCAATGCGAGCCGTTTGAGCGATTCGTAAAGGTGCGAACGGCCTGTGTCGAGTTTGCCAGCGTCGTGGTCAATAACAAGCTGAAACGACGCATTTTCGGCCGTAAAATGGGCGATCACCGATGCGGCAAGGCTCGCTCCGGCCTCAAACTGCTCTGAGCTGACAACGGTTTTGCCGCCCTGCTCAGCGGCGATCTTTTCTCGCACCGGCAGCTCTTTGCCCGGGTCTTTTGCGATCCGCGTGTCGAAGATAACGGTGACGCGCTTTTCGTCTTCGTCGGCGTATTCACGTACGGTGAGATGCATCGTTCGGGCGGTGGCTTTCCAGTCGATGCGGCGCAGGTCGTCCTGCGGCTGGTAATTTCTGAGAGCAAGCAGGTCTTGCCCGACGCCTCGTCGCCCGACGGAATGTTCGCCGGCGTTCATCGGCGTTTGGTCGAGCTCAGGCCCAAAAGCTTCGATCTTTGGAAAAACGATCAGCTCCGCCGCCTTTGCCGGCAGACGCCGCCGGTGACGAAAAAAGCCAAAAGGGAACTTGGTCGAAAGCTCAAAATCCCTGATCGTGAGTTTTCCCCGATGCGGAAAAATATGGGCGGTCTTGACCTCGACCGTCTCTTTGCGGCCGATATAGACAAAATGGCTCAGCGTCCGCCTAATGACCGGCGCCTGGCCGAGGCGTCGAGCGATCCATTTGGGAAGTATTGCGTCGAGATCATCTGCGGCGATCGAACGCTCACGTTCCTTACCCCGAACCTCTGCGACGACCGAAAACGCAGGGAACAACCGCTTGCGATTCGTGATGCTGACGAGTATCTGCGTCGGCTCTTCCGCAAAGATCGTGTCGGGAAACCGCATTTTGATATCGAGTTTTTTTAGGCAAATACTGCCCGCAAAAAAACCGACGATCATCGTCGCGATGAGGAACGACAGCACGATAAACAGCAGATTATTGCCCGTGTTCCACGCCGAAAAACCTACGATCAAAATCAGCACCAGCATGATCGCCCCGCCGGTCGTAAATTCGAACGGCAGATTCATCTGCGACGCTTCGCGGCCCGCATTTCTAACAAGCGGCGGCACGACGAACACCAAAATTATAAGAACAAAAACAAGCGAAGCCCCGGCCGCGATACCCGCGAGACGAATATTACCCGTCTGATGGGCGTAAAGCGTCACACCCGCGAGAGCGAGCCCGCCAAGCACGACCGCGCCGCCAAGAGCGGCATTTCGCAGATCGCGAAAGCTAAAAAGCTGGCTGGCGAGTTTTAAGTTCATTTGAACGTGGCAAGTTCGTTGAGTTAATAGAGTTCATTGAGTTTGTTGAGAAAATTTTTTTTTCAGAAACTCAACGAACTCAAGGAACTCAATAAACTCAAAACTCTAGATCGGGACACTGACTTGTTGCAATATGTCTTGTAATATCTGCTCGGCCTCCCGGGTGCGGTGACGGAGATTTGCCCCGCGCGAAGCGACGATCAGGCGATGTGCAAAACACGGCATTACGAGGCGTTTGATGTCGTCGGCGATGCAGTAATCGCGGCCCTCGATAAAGGCGAGTGCCTGCGCCGAGCGAAACAGTGCGAGCGAGCCGCGCGGGCTGATGCCGAGCTCGATCATCTCGTGCTTACGCGTCAGATCGACGATCTGTAGCAGATAATCGAGCAGAGCATCGTCAAACCTTACCTCGGCAACAAGTGCTTGTATCTCAAGCAGTTCGGCCTGCGACATGACTGCCTCGACGGCAATTAGCGGGTCGGCGGATTCACGGTCGCGTAAGATGCTACGTTCGTCGTTGAGAGCCGGATAGCCGATGTGCAGCCGCAGCATAAAACGGTCAAGCTGCGATTCGGGCAGCGGATATGTGCCGTGATGTTCGGACGGGTTTTGCGTCGCGACGACCATAAATGGCCTTGGCAAACGCCGCGTCACACCCTCGACCGTGACCTGTTCCTCGGCCATTGCTTCGAGCAGAGCCGATTGCGTCTTTGGCGTTGCCCGGTTGATCTCGTCCGCGAGCACGATATTTGAAAAGATCGGCCCCGCTTTCCACTCAAAATCACCGCTTTTTTGATTAAATACCGATAATCCCAGCATATCGGACGGTAGTAGGTCTGAGGTGAACTGGATACGATGAAACGACATCTCGAGTGCACGTGCCAGAGCGTTTGCAAGGGTTGTTTTTCCTATTCCGGGTACGTCCTCGATCAGCAAATGCCCCTTAGCGAGCACGGCGATCAGAGCAAATTTGACCGTTTCGGATTTGCCCTTAATGACGCTCTCGACGGCCGCCTGTAGTTCGGCTATCTTGCCCGATACATCAGTCCTCAAGACAATATCCTTGCCTGCATTTTCAGTTTCTGTACCTATCCAATCTCTCATTAAAGCAATACGCGGCGTTTCGCACCGCAAATTTATTCTACCCGATAACAAACCACCGACGTACAAAAAAGTTGCAAAGTTTGGAGTCCCGCCTTTAGGCGGCTTTCCCTGTAGGTAAGGTGCCGCCTAAAAGCGGGACTCCGAGCTGGAATTGAATTTCGCCGCAAAACCATCTAAACTTTTGAAACTTAATCAATATCTTTTCGTGTTGAAAACGGGAAAGGTGTAAGCATTTATATGAACAATCTCAGATCACGTTTTAAAGACCAAAGCGGATTTAATCTTATCGAGTTAATGATCGTCATCGCGATCATCGGCCTGCTGATCGGCGTCGGCACGATCGCGTGGCAGGCGGTCATCCGTTCGGGTAACGAAACTGCCGCTGCTCAATCGGTCGACAACATCCGAAAGTTTCAGGCCCAATACGCATCTCGAAACAAGGGCAGCTTTGCGACGTTTGATGAGCTGATCGCAAAGGTTAGCCTCGATGAAAAATTTAAAGGGGAAAGCCCTGTCGTGAACGGTTATGTCTTTACGATGACCGTCGAACCCGCGTCGGCCACAAAGCCCGGCTTTTATTCGATCACTGCCGACCCGCAGGTTGCCGACGGAGTCACCGCGACCGGAACGCGGCACTACTATACCGATTCGAGCCTCAGCACAATAAAGGGTACCGACGAAAACCGCCCCGCCAAGGCGGATGATCCATCTATTTAGTGAACAACGAACACTGAATAGTGAACAGTAAAAATTCTTTCGCTATTCACTTTTAGTTATTCACTAGTAACTATTTTGCCGTCTTAGCTCAGTGGTAGAGCACTCGCTTCACACGCGATAGGTCACAAGTTCAAATCTTGTAGACGGCACCAATGTTTTCAATAAGTTAGGGACATTCACGGATGTCCCTATTTTTATTTCCACTTAAATTTCCACCAAATATTTTCTTTTAGCTCAGTTAACCTGGTCCTTAGTTGGATTTGTGTTTTCATATTCGATGGCGGTGAGGTAATCATCAGGATTGTTTACATTTAAGAAAAAATGGTTCGCTCCCGGGAGATCTTCATACTCGGCAAATCGTAGGAGCCGTGTATTTAGTCGGGTTGCTAGATCTTGCAGCCTCCAATTACCGTCAATTATCATTTTCCGGACCTCGGGTAAACAAATGCAGACACGGAAAAGTCCACAAAGCGGTTGGATGCGTCCATCGGGCTGCTCTGCGAAAACAGCGTCAGCACTGATGTCCGGCGAGTCTGCGAACTGCTTGACGATTGATGACATTCTAATCAGCAAATCACCGGTTACAAACGGGAGATCACAGGCGAGTATAGCCGCCCATTCAGTTTTTGCGCGAAATAAAGCTGTATAAAGTCCAATTATGGCACCCCTCGCGTTCGCTCCGACGAGTTCGTCCTCTATTATTGGCAAAGAGGTAACGTCGGTTGTTAAGCTGCCGACTGCGAATACAGGATCAGCTATCCGCGACAGCTCTGTGGCCGCACGGTCAAGGAGTGTTTTACCGCCTAGCAGCAAGGTTGGTTTACTCTGACCCATTCGCCGGCTTTGGCCGCCGGCCAAAACAAAACCTTCGATCATATTCACTGTATTCTCAAAAATATGTTCATCGTTCTACTTCATCCTTCGGTACCGGGCTAAGTGACTCAAATCATATTCGAAAAACGGTCTTAATGCTAAATTCTAATACTAGACATCGTTGTTGAGAACTAGATCATGAAACTCAGAATTAGAGGAAACACTCTTCGTTTTCGCTTGGGTCGGTCAGAAGTAGAAACTTTTGGTCGAACGGGAACTATTGGTGATAAGGTGCAGTTTGGCCTTAAAGAGAAAGAATTTGGTTACTTGCTTGAAAAGGCGACCGAAAATAGATTTTTGGCCACGTTTACTGACGGAACGATCAAGGTCAGCGTTCCCCCCTCAGAAGCTGATCGTTGGGTCAACACGGACGAGGTTAGCCTTGCCGGAACCTTTATGGCGGACGAACAAACCGAAATCAAGATATTGATCGAAAAGGATTTTGTCTGTCTAAATGCCCACAACGACGAAGATCAGTCTGACCGATATCCTCATCCCAAAGGCGACGATGCCTGTTGACCGCACCAAGATGCGCTTGATGCGATCTTTTCTTTAAAACACTTATCACGGGCCAAACGGCTCGGTGTGTCGAACTTGAAATATGCACAATGTAGATATCGATCTGGTGGAAATGTCGTTGGACGTCATTAAGTTTGCCATTGCCCGAATATCCGACACGGATCCGAAGCTCGGTTTTCCCAAGACCGCCGAAGAGCTAAAGGCTCTGGTTGGCGAGACTGTCACGCCCGCGGGCATCGGCGGCGAAAAGGCGTTTGCGCTTTTTCGCGACGTTCTTGTCAAAGCGAGTATCTCGATCGACCATCCGCGGCACCTTGCTTTCGTTCCCGCATCGCCGACAAGGGCTGCCGTAATGTTCGATCTAGTTACGTCGGCAACGAGTGTGCACGGAGCATTTTGGCTTGAGGGGGCAGGGTGTATATTCGCAGAAAATCAGGCAATGGAATGGCTCGTTTCGTTGACCGGGATGCCGGAAGGGAGTTTCGGTGTTTTTACAAGCGGCGGCACCGAAGCAAACCTTTCGGCAATGGTAACCGCCCGGGAATATTGGCGCAGCCAAGACGACAGCCGGGCTAACCAGCGAGGCATCGTGATCGCGTCGAACGGGGCACATTCGTCGATCAAGGCTATGGCAAAGGTGATCGATGCCGACGTGCTTCTCGTCGAAACAGAGGATCGATTTGAGGGTGGCCTACTTGCCGAAACCATCGCTAATATGACGCCGGATGACCGCGAACGTATCTTCGCTGTAATTGCGACGGGCGGAACCACCAACGCCGGCATTATCGACGATCTCGCCGGCATTGCCGCTGTATGCAAGACTGAGGACTTATGGTTTCATGTCGACGCCGCATACGGAGGGGGTGCATTGGCGGCCCGTTCGGTGCGGCACCTATTTAACGGTATCGAAAAAGCCGACACTGTCACTATCGACCCGCACAAGTGGCTTTTTTCGCCATATGATTGTGGTGCGGTCATTTACCGCGACCCCAATCTCGCAAAAAAAGCTCACGGGCAAGAAGGTTCGTATCTGGATATTTTCAGCGACGAAGGGGCTCGCGGGTTTAATCCCTCGGACTATCAAATACAATTGACCCGCCGCGTACGAGGGTTGCCGCTGTGGTTTTCATTGGCAATGCACGGTACGGACAGGTACGAAACGGCTATCGAACGCGGAATTGAGTTGGCACGGATCGCGGGAAAGTTGATCTCAGAAACCGACTATACGGAACTCGTACGCGAGCCCAGCCTTTCGTGCGTTTTGTTTCGCAGATTGGGATGGTCACCCGAAGACTACAGAGCGTGGACATACGAGAACCATAAGTCTGGATTCGCTCTGGTAGCTCCAACCAAGACGAGGGTCGGCGGGGAAACCGTCTCGCGGTTCTGCTTTATCAATCCGGACACAACGGAAAAGGACATCGCGGACATCCTTGCGACGATGGCCTGAGGCGGCTTAGAAGATCAGTCATATTCCAAAGCTCATAATTGTTTGATTCTCACCCTTTTATTTTGGTGCCATCATATCTGTGATCTCTTTCCAAGCGATCTCAGCTTTGGCGAGCGCAGCTTGCAGATCTTTGCTTGCGGCGACCGCTTGCGTGCTTGGGGCGACATCCGCGTCCTGAAGCAGGTCGAGGAGCTGCGTAAATGCACCGCCGAGACGGCCGAGAGCAAAGTCGCTAACGGCGACAGGTGTTCCCGGCTTTTGAGGGGTTCCGTCGTTGAGCAATTTGATCTTCGATTCGATCATATCGAGCCGTGCTTTTTGAGCGTCGGTCATCAGGGCGAGTGTGCGGAGTTTAGCAATCTCGGTCGAGAATTTCTTAACCGATGCCGTCATATCCGCGACACGCTGAATGCCTTTGTAAGCCTGCATCGACAGGTCAAACTGCTGCTTGAGCCCTAGCGGCGTGGTCTTTACCCGCGGGTCCATACGCACCTTGAGTGTCTGGTTAAACGATTTACCGTCGACAGTCAGCTTGACCATATAAAGCCCCGGCATAACCGCCGGCCCTTGTGGGGTCCATGGCGTATCGCCGACGATCGCTGAGATCGGTAGGTCATAACTATCCGACGGCGGATTTGCATACATCAGATCCCAAACAAATCGCTGCATACCGGCCTCGTTCTTCAGCGGCTGAAATGGACGGATCCAATATTCCGGCGGATTCACGCGTTTGAGATTGACGTCGAGCGGTTTGTCTTCGCTCGTAAAACGCCGCACAAGATTGCCAAGCACGTCTGTGATCTCAAGCACGATCGGCGTCTTTGACGGTGACTTTAGATAGTAATTGATGATCGCACCGTCGGGCGGATTTTGACCCGCAGGCTCTTCGGGCGGAAACGGGGTGTCGGTGTGCAGGCTGCGTTTGACGCGAGTCGCGAGTTGCGGTGTAAAGAGCCTCGCAGGTTGCCCTTGGGTCTCAGAACCGATCTGCCTGAGCGGTGTGATGTCATCGAGTATCCAAAACGAACGCCCGTGCGTGCCGACGACGATATCGTCATCTTTTACAACGAGGTCGCGGATCGACGTCGCCGGCATGTTAAGCCGTAGGGGCTGCCAATTTTCGCCATCGTCGATCGAATAATAGACTGCCTGTTCGGTGCCGCAAAACAGCAGCCCCCGGCGTTCCGGATCCTCGCGAACCGCATTGACGATGCCGCCGCTCGGGATGCCGTTGACAATTTCTTTCCATGTTTTACCGCCGTCCTTTGTTCGATAAATATGCGGCCGCAGGTCGTCGAGCCGAAATGTATTGATGGCCGCGTATGCCGTATTCGCATCAAAACGTCCGGCGTCGATGAGCGAAACTTTTGCCCAAGATTTGAGCCCGGGCGGCGTCACATTTGCCCACGTTCTGCCGCCGTTTTTTGTGATATGGATGAGGCCGTCATCAGTTCCGGCCCAGATAGTATTGATATCTTTATACGACGGAGCGACCGTGTAAATCACGCCGCGGCGCGGCATCGTGGACATCTCAGGCGTCTTGTAAATACCGACATTGTCGGGAACATCCCATTTGTCACGCGACAGATCGGGACTGATCACATCCCAGCTTTGCCCGCCGGTCGTCGTTTTGAACAGCACGTTACCCGCGAAATAAAGCGTCCGCTTGTCCACCGGTGAAAATATCACCGGAGCCGTTCGCAAATAACGATATTCCCCGCTGCGGATCGCTTCGGGCATGATGTTTTGGACGTGGCCCGTGCGGCGGTCAAAACGCGAAAGTTTGCCGCCGTAAATTATATTTGGATCGAGCGGATCAGGCGCAACATAGCCATATTCTTCGACCCCGACAGTCATCCAATCTTTGGCAAGTATCGCACCCGTCGAGCCCCTCGAAACGACCGCCGCCGAACCGCTTTCTTGTTGCCCACCAAAGACCCAATATGGATACTGGTTGTCGGTGATCACGTGATAAAACTGAGCCGTCGGCTGGTTGTACCAACTCGACCAACTATCGCCGCCGTTGACCGTGATCGTCGCTCCCTGGTCGGTCGCAAAAAGCATGACGTCGGGCTGCTCGGGGTTGATCCAGATGCGGTGATAATCATCGCCGCCCGGAGCACCTTTGAAACCGGTAAAAGTTTTGCCGCCGTCGGTCGATTTGTACGAAGCGACATTTGCGACAAAGACCGTATTCGAGTCTTTCGGATGCACCCGCAGCTCCGCAAAATCGCTGCCGCGTCCCCACAAACGAGGATCGCCGTTCACGCGCGTCCAGCTTTCGCCCGCGTCATTTGAACTGTAAATGCCAGCAAATGCACTTTGTGCGTCGACCGTCGCATACAGCCGTTCATTGTTCGAACGAGATATCGTAAATCCGATTCGTCCCAAACCCTGCTCGACTGTCGGCAAGCCTTTGGTCAGTTTTTTCCAGGTATTTCCGCCATCGGTTGATTTAAATAAACCGCTTTCTTTACCCTGCCAAGCACCGTTTTCCCACGGGCCTTGACGCCCCGCCCACATATCGGCATAGACGATCTTCGGATCTCTCGGGTCGATCTCGACCTGCATCGCACCGGTATTTTCGTCCTTATACAACACACGCTGAAACGAGCTGCCGCCATCGGTCGAGCGATAAATACCGCGTTCCTCGTTTGGCCCGTAAGGGTGGCCGAGGACGGCGACGAAGAGGCGGTTTTCGTCCTTAGGGTCGACCGATATCGAAGCGATCTGCTGGCCTTCGCGTAATCCCAAATGCTCCCAAGTTTTACCGCCGTCACGCGAACGATACATCCCGTCGCCGGTTGCAAGATCAGGCCGCTGCAACCCTTCGCCGCAGCCGACATAGATCACGTTCGGGTTTGACGGAGCAATTGCGATATCGCCGATCGAGCCGGTCGGCTGATCGTCAAAGATCGGTTTCCAAGTCCGTCCCGCATCTGTTGTTTTCCAAACACCGCCGTTATTGACGCCGATGTAAAAAACATTTGGCTGCGATGGTATGCCCACCGCGCCGACCGTTCGCCCACCCCGAAACGGCCCGATCATTCGCCATTTCATGCTTTGATAAAGCGATGGCTCGATCTTTTGCGCAGGTGTAAATGAACTAAACGCAAAAAATACGGTTACGGCGGTGAATAGTACAACTCGCGATATCTTGACGGCTAGCTTGCTCATAATTGTCTCTCCTGGATAATGCAGAAAGATTAACAGAAAATCAGCCGAGCCGTTATCTCAAATGGCAGCGTTTCGAAACAAAAAAAGACATCCCCTTTGACGGAGATGTCTTTGTCGAAATTGTTTGCGGCGATTATGCCGTGTACGTGATGTCGCTTTTCCAAACTGCACCCGTAGATTCGGGTCGCGGCGTCGGTGTCGGTTTCGGCGGCGGTTTAGGCTGCGGATTGACTACCGGCGGCACTTCTTTTGGCGGCGGTTTTTTTGTGTCGTCTTTTTGAGCCATAGCCGTTAGTGACAGCCCCAGCACAAAAACAAACGTAAATAATATTTTATGTAAAACTTTCATCGTTATCATTTCTTTCCTCTCTCGTTAAATTCACGCCTCTTGGGGAAAGAGGGAAAGTGCGTTTCCGCAGATATCATAGGCAATCTCAATGCCACAGACGGTGTTAAGACGCATTAGTTAGGTATTTAGTTGGAAACTTTATTTTTACGCTCATCGCCAAATTTACAAAACTTTACGTTTTGAGGTATTTTCATACGAAATCGTGAATTCGGCAACCGTTTTGGCATTTTTTTCGAGGTTTGGTGCGATAATCAGGATATGCAAACAGCCCCAAACACACAGGATCGGATGCGTGCGATCCTACTCATCGTTGCCACCATAGGCACTATCGTCTTTAACGGGCTAGCCGCCACCGGCTATGTTAACGGAGTGACGCCCGAGCTGATATCGGCAAAATACCCGACCGTTTTAACACCCGCCGGGTACGCATTTTCGATCTGGAGCCTGATCTATTTAGGAATTATTGCGTTTAGCATTTATCAAGTGCTACCGCGCAATATCGTACGCTTTCGCCCAGTCCGATCACTCTATATCGCCACCTGCGTATTCAATTGTGCCTGGATATATTTTTGGCACCGCGATCAGATCGGAGTTTGTTTAGCGTTGATCGCGGGACTGTTATTTACGCTGATCGGGATGATGATATTGCTGCGACGAGCTGGCGGAAATCCGTTATTGACCACTGCTCCATTTGGGATCTATGCGGGTTGGGTAACAGCGGCAACGCTTGTTAATTTCACAATATTCCTTAAATACATTGGAGCCGAGATCTCGCCGACCACTTGGAATGCTCTCGGAGTCGGTATTCTAGTCATCGCAGCAGCGGCAGCATTTATCGTTCGCTGGCGGCTGCAAAATTACATTTATCCGCTCGCTGTCGCTTGGGCGGCAACAGCTATAGCCGTCAAGCAGAGCGGCAATACGCCGATCGTCGTCGCGGCGGCATTTTGTACCGTCACCTGCCTAGTTGTCGCCGGCAGCGTCGTCACCAGCCTAAAGGACTCGACAAGTGAATAACGGCAAAGTATGTGTATCGGTATGTGCCGAAACCGCCGACGAAATGATCGCAAATGTCAAAAGAGCGGAGGCATTCGCCGATGTGATAGAGGTGCGGTTTGATTGTTTGCGAGGCGATCAGATCGAAACTTTGAGATCTCAAATTTCGAATTTGAAATTTGAGAGGCCGCTACTCGCGACATTTCGTGCCCGCGAACAAGGCGGTAATCGGGAGATTTCGCTCGACAAGCGGAGAGCGTTTTGGACACAGCCGCAGGATTCTTTTTGGGCGGCTGATCTCGAAGAAGATGTCATCATCGATGGCGGAAATTATTCAGAAAAGATCGTCTCATTTCATGATTTTGACGGCCTTCCCGGCTATCTAAATCAAGTATGTGAACGCTTGGCCGCCACAGATGCCGATATTATAAAGCTTGCCGTCAAGGCAAACGACATTACTGACGGGATCTCTGTTTGGAATCTATTGGAACGTGCAACGGCCGACGGCAAACAGATCATCCCCATCGCCATGGGAGAGGCGGGGAAATGGACACGCATTCTTGGTCTGGCTCACGGAGCGTATCTCACATACGCTTCGCTCGATTCCGGCAAAGAAACCGCCGACGGGCAGCTTACGGCAAAAGATCTGATCGAAACATATCGCGCTAAAGAACTCAACCAGAACACTACGGTGTTTGGCGTGATCGGCGATCCGGTTTCGCAATCTCTTTCGCCTTACATTCATAATGCTGAGTTTGCGGCGGCGGGTGTGAATGCGGTTTTTATGCATTTGCTCGTCAAGGATCTCGATGCGTTCATCCGGCGAATGGTGAAAGCGGAGACGCGTGAGGTTGAGCTTAATTTTGGCGGTTTTTCCGTTACGATGCCCCATAAACAGGCGATCATCCCGCACCTTGACACCATCGATCCGACCGCCGTAAAGATTGGTGCCGTCAACACGATCAAGATCGATGACGGCAAACTCACCGGCTACAACACCGACGCACATGGCTTTATCACGCCGCTAAAGGCCATGCTTGGTGGCGTTCGCGATGCACGGGTTGCGGTATTCGGTGCGGGCGGAGCCTCGCGGGCCTGTGTTTACGCTTTGCAACAAGAAGGTGCGGACGTGACCGTTTTTGCCCGCGATCTAAACAAAGCAAAAGCGTTTGCTGACGAATTTGGGATCAAATACGTACAACTGACCACCGATCACCGACCACTGACAACTGACATCATCGTCGATGCCACGCCGTTTGGGATGAAAGGTCCGCTTGAGCACGAATCTTTATTTATTGCTGACGAGCTTTCGGGTATAAAATTTCTTTATGATCTCGTGACGAGTGTTGTCGATACGCCGATCGTTCGAGCGGCGAAAGCGGCGGGCGTTCCGGCCATCGGCGGGCTTGAGATGCTGATCGCTCAAGGCGTAAAGCAGTTTGAGATATGGACCGGAAAAAAGGCTCGTCCTGATAAGATGCGGGAGATACTTCTTACTAAAATGAAGGGGTGAAAAGCGATGGATGTCGAAGCTCTAAATTGCCCAAATTGCGGTGCCGGCGTTGCCAGCGACCACAGCCAATGCGAGTTTTGCAAAACTCGGCTCAAGACGATGGCGTGTCCGTCGTGTTTTGGTTTGATGTTCGTCGGCAGCCAGTTTTGTCAGCATTGTGGAGCGGTTGCGGCTCCGGTAGAGGTAAGTTTGGACAGTGACGCGGGGAAATGTCCGCGATGTCGTGCCGATCTCGACGATCTGCAGATCGGTGAGACCAAAATTCGAGGTTGTGAAAAATGCGACGGTTTGTGGCTCGATACGATCACGTTTGAAAATATTTGTGCGGACCGGGAAAAGCGCTCTGCGGTTCTCGTATATTTTGGCAATCGTACGATCCGCGGCGACCAGTTGACCAAGGTCAATTACGTCCCTTGTCCTGATTGCGGAGAGTTGATGAACCGCAACAATTTTGCACGGGCGTCCGGTGTGATCGTCGACATCTGCAAACAGCACGGGGTCTGGTTCGACTCCGACGAGCTGCCAAAGATCGTCGATTTTATCCAAAAAGGCGGTATGGAGATCGCCCGTCAGCGTGAAAAGAACGAACTCAACGACGAGCGTTCTAGGCTTCGAGATGAGCGTCTAAAACTTGGGATGCAAGACCAAAGTGCGAACCTAGGCAGCATATTCGAAAACGAAGACAACTCCAGCGTACGAAACTTCGTCCGACGATTGTTTGATTAGCAGTACCTATCAAAACTCTAATAAAAGGAACACCATCACCCTTATGAGAAACCGTCGTGCCCCGATCCTCGTCTTATTCATAGCCGTTTTTCTTTCCGCAGTTTTACAAGTTAAAGCAGCCGATAATTGGGACCCGCAGCGAACGTGGGTCTTTTTTGTTGGCTTGGTAAAATGGAAAGACTCAGAGAATTTCGAGTCGTTTCCGGCGGATATCCGCAAGGACGGCGTACTGCTCGACAGCCTGAAAAAACGCGGCGTCCCGCAATCGCAGATCGTTTATCTAAAAGATACGGCAGCGACGACCAATGTCGTCGAGTCGAAATTTAATGAGTTCTTAAAGCGTCCCGCACCCGGCGACTGGGTCTTTGTTTACTTTGAGGGCCACGGCTACAAAACCGATGACGATGTGCCATATTTGGCGACCTACGATGTCGCGGGCAAGATATTGGGCTGGAAATTTGACGCGATCCCGGCGGCGATCGAACGCAATTTCAAAGGCTCGCACGCGATCATCGCTCTCGATAATTGCTACGCCGGAGCGATGGCTACCTCCGTCACACGCTCAAAACGCCGCGTCTCGTACGCCGTTCTCGCGTCATCGATGGCGAGCCAGGAATCAACCGGCAACTGGACCTTTACCGAGGCGCTTATCTCCGGATTTAACGGTGCGGCATATGTTGATCAGGATCGCGATGGCCGAGTGACATTTGCCGAGATGAGCAAAAATGCTGAGCAGGACATGCTGTTTGGCGAGGAACAGGTTGCGACGACCGTCTTTACCGGCGACTTTGACCCGCAGACTGTTATCACGGATGCGGCCGCCGTTACATCACCGCGTATCGGTGAACGCGTCGAGGCTTATAGCGTCGATGGTTGGTATCGAGGCTTTATCACGGGCGTGCAGGGCGGTAAATTTAAGATTCATTACTATGGCTACGAGGCCGACGATGACGAGTGGGTGACGGCGAAAATGATTCGCGTGCCGAAGACGATCTCGGCCTATAAGATCGGCGACAAAGTCGAGGTCGAGTGGAAACGCAAATGGTACCCCGCCCACATTTTGAATGTAAAAGGCGGCTCTCATTACGTCAGCTACGACGACTATGACGTGGACGAGAACGAATGGGTTCCGACGAAGCGCATTAGAAGGAAAAGTTGAACGAACGATACAGTAGGCAAATATTATTTCGGGAGATCGGCAGCGAAGGACAGGAAAAACTCCTGAATTCCCGCGTGTTGCTGATCGGCTGCGGAGCTCTAGGTGCCGCCCATGCCGAGATTCTTGCCCGTGCCGGCGTCGGTAAATTGCGGATCGTTGACCGCGATTTTGTTGAGTTCACAAATCTCCAGCGACAGACTCTGTTCAGAGAATCGGACGCCGCCGAGCGGTTGCCCAAGGCCATCGCGGCCAAGACCCGAATCGCCGAGATCAACTCCGAAATAGAAGTTGATGCGATCATCGCCGATGTAAATAATTCGAATATCGAATCGCTCATCGACGGATGCGACCTGGTCATCGACGGCACGGATAATTTTCAGGTCCGCTATCTGCTCAATGACGCCTGTGTAAAAAACGGCGTGACGTGGATATACGGTGCCGCCGTGTCGAGTTACGGCACGACGATGACGATCATCCCTGGCAAGACGCCGTGTCTGCGGTGTATTTTTGACGAAATGCCTGATGCCGGTTCGTCGCCGACATGCGACACGGCCGGCGTCATAATGCCGATAATTGCTACGGTTTCGGCAACACAAGTCGCCGAGGCTCTAAAGATACTGGTTGGCGACACGGCGTCTCTGCACGGTTCACTAATGCAGTTTGATGTCTGGGCGAACGACCGTCAGCGGATCAAGCTGGGCGACCCAAACCCCGATTGCAAGACATGCGGCCAGCGTAGTTTCGAATTTTTAGACGCCGACGCTCAAGAGTTTTCCGCCGTTCTCTGCGGCCGTAATGCTGTTCAGTTAGCACCGCCTCTGCCAGTTGACCTTGATCTTGCTGCCCTCGCCGAACGTCTCGCAGCGATAGCTGAGGTCAAACAAAACGAATATCTTGTGCGTTTTACATCAGGCGAAAACGAGATGACCGTTTTTCGCGATGGCCGGGCGATCGTAAAGGGAACCGACGACATTTCGATGGCTCGCGGCTTATACGCAAAATTTGTTGGGATTTGAGATGATACTTTCCTGCCCCGGTTTTCGCTGTTTATAGGTGGAGGCACATTTCAATGAAAGCTAAACCAAAAATTGTGATCGTCGGCGGTGGTTTTGGCGGGCTTTGGGCGGCTAAGGTCCTGGTAAACAAGGCGGTCGAGGTAACGTTGATCGACCGTAAGAACCATCACGTTTTCCAGCCGTTGTTGTACCAAGTCGCGACCGCTGTGCTATCGCCCGGTGAGATCGCCCAGCCGATCCGCCGCATTTTGGCCAACGCAAAAAATATCGAGGTCATCCTCGGCGAGGTTACGGGTTTTGACAAAGAAAATTCAAAGGTCATTCTGGCCGACGGTTCGCCGGTCGCATACGACTATTTGGTGATCGCCGCCGGGGCGAGGCACGCCTATTTTGGCCACGATGAATGGGAACAGAGTGCTCCCGGCCTTAAGACGCTCGAGGACGCGGTCGAGATCCGCCGCCGTGTGCTGCTTGCTTTCGAACACGCCGAACGCGAGGCGTATCTTAGCGGCGTTCAAAAACAGCTCAATTTTGTGGTGGTCGGCGGCGGCCCGACCGGCGTCGAGCTGGCCGGAGCGATCGCTGACATCGCTCGTCAGGCGCTCGCAAAAGACTTTAAGGTGATCGATACTCGCAAGACCACGGTAATGCTGTTCGAAGGCTCCGACCGCGTGCTCGGCACATTTGCCGAGGAATTGTCGATTAGCGCCAAAAAACAACTTGAGCAGATCGGCGTCGATGTACGGCTAAACAGCTTTGTCACCGAGATCGAGCCCGGCCGCGTCAAGGTTGCCGATGAGTGGATCGATTGCGACGTGGTCTTGTGGGCAACGGGCGTTGCCGCTTCGCCGCTTGGAAAAGCCCTCGGCGTAGAGACGGATAAAGCCGGTCGTGTTGTCGTCGCAAAAGATCTTTCGCTAAATGGCTTTCCAAACGTATTCGTCATCGGCGATATGGCTTCGCTCATGCAGGAAAGTGGCGAACCTGTCCCCGGCGTTTCACCCGCCGCGATGCAGATGGGTACTGCTACCGCGAACAATATTCTTAACGACTTAAAAGATAAATCGCGGGAAAATTTTACCTATTGGGACAAGGGTACGATGGCGACGATCGGCCGCAGCAAGGCCATCGCCGAGGCCGCCGGCATGAAGTTCAAAGGCTTTGTCGCGTGGCTGATGTGGCTCTTTTTACACGTGTTTTTCCTGATCGGTTTTCGCAACCGCCTGGCGGTGATGTTCTCTTGGTTTTGGGCATATCTCACGCGCGAACGCAGCGCCCGCCTCATCACCGGCGACGCCGACGAAATGCGCGATGCGATGAGCTTTCTAGAGGCACGCTCCAAAAATAACTCAAAGAAAAAGAAACAACTTAGTAAATGACAGTGGCAAGCCCGCCTTCCTGACTGTCGGTAATTGCATTATTTTTGTTATCCTAATCGCCATCAATGAATAAATTAGTATATTGCTCAATTTTCTCGTTACTTCTGTTGTTTGGATCGACCGTCTTCGCCGCCGAGCCGTCCATCTGGTCGGTCAATTCGCGTGCCGACGTGCTCAAGGGCGATGCCCGAGGCGTGTCGATCGACGCCGACGGAACCATCAGCCTCGCACCGAAGTTGACCGAGGTCTTTAAGACCGGCCAGTCATATGTCTGGGCGAGCGTGTCGGATACTGCGGGAAACGTTTTCCTCGGTACCGGCGGCGAGGGCAAGGTATTTAAGGTCACCGCGAACGGTACGGGTTCGATGCTTGCCGATCTCAACGAGTTGAACGTATCAGCTCTCGCCATCGGCCGATCAGGTGAGCTTTACGCCGGGACATCGCCCGACGGCAAGGTCTATCGCATCGACGCGAGCGGCAACTCGCAAGTCTATTTTGATCCGAAAGAAAAATACATCTGGTCACTCGCGGTACTTGTGGATGGCAGCCTCGCAGTCGGCACGGGCGATGGCGGGAAGATATACAAGGTAAAAGCTGCAAATGCTACGCCAGAATCGTCACTGCTCTTTGACACAAGTGAATCCCACATCATATCGCTCGCCGCCGACAAACAGGGAAATCTCTATGCCGGAACTGACGCAAACGGCATCGTGATGAAATTTGGTGCGGACGGTAAGCCTTTTGGATTGCTTGATTCTGCGCTTAGGGAAATACACGAACTGGCTATTGGGACTGACGGTTCTGTATATGCACTTGCACTCGCTGAGTCGGTCTCGGCACCAAAACCCGCTGACGCCGCCGCAGCACCAGCCGCCGCCGAAAGCAAAACCGTCACCGTCGAAAAGCCAAATGCAACGACACCAGAAGCACCAGCCAAAAGCCGCTACGACCTAAAAGAAGCAAAATCCGCCGTTTATCGCATTTTGCCCGACGGAGCGACCGATATTATCTGGGCTTCCGGGACAGTCGTTGGATTTTCGATTTATGCTCATCAGACGGGCAACGGCGTGCTTATCGGAACTTCGGATAAGGGGCGTATCTACAACGTAACCAACGAAGGCCGCGAAACGCTCGCTCTGCAGACCGACGCCAGCCAGATCTCGACGATACATTCATCCGGCAGCGGACTTATCGCGACTTCGAGCAATCAGGGTTCGCTGTTTCGTTTCGGGCCTGAGACGGTTGCTGAGGGAAGTTATGACTCGGCGATACTCGACGCAAAGGGAAGTGCGACTTGGGGACGCGTATGGTGGCGTTCGAACGGCAGTGTGACGATACAAACCCGCACGGGCAATACCGAAAAAGCCGATGAGACATGGAGCGGCTGGAGCACCGCTGCGACCGACCCAAAAGGATCACAGATCGCCAGCCCCAAGGCAAAATATCTACAATGGCGTGCTGTGCTGAAAGCGTCGGGTGCGACGCTGAGCGAGGTCAATGTTGCGTTTGTCGCCCGCAATATCGCACCTGAGGTGCTGTCGATCAGCGTCTTACCGACCAACGTCGGCCTCGCGGCAAATCCGCCGATGCAGATCGACCCTAATATTGAGCTTACCGGGCTCGATCCGGCGGCATTTGGCATTCCCGTGGTTGCCGTACCGCCGCGCCGTGTCTACCAACGTGGTGCGACCGCTTTGCAATGGACAGCGGAGGACCGTAACGGCGACAAGGTCGTCTATGACGTTTATTACAAAGAGGTCGGCGATGCGGCGTACAAGCTGCTGCGCGGCGATCTGACGGACAATTTTATCTCGATCGACGGCCAATCGCTCGCCGACGGTCGTTACGTATTCAAGATCGTCGTCCGTGATACGCCGTCGAATCCGATCACAACAGCTCTGTCAGGTGAACGTGCGACCGAACCGATCGACATCGATAACACCGCACCGACCGTCACTGCTTTTGGCACTGCACAGATCACGGGCGATAAGGCGAGGGTGACGTTCGACGCGACGGATGCCGGCAGCTATCTAACCCGTGCCGAATACAGCGTCAACGGCGGCGAATGGAAACCGGTCTATTCAGATGACGGTATCTCGGACGGGCCGCGTGAGCGTTACACGATCGAGATCGCCGTGCCGACAGCCGGCGAATACGCCGTGACGATACGTGTCTATGATGTGAACGGGAATTCCGGCAACGCCCGCGTGGTTGTTAAGAAATAATTAACCACAAATGACACAGATAAACGCAGATAATTGCATCTGATTTCTTATCTGTTTCTATCAGTGTTTATCTGTGGATGAAATTTGATTTATCTTGGTCCACCTTGGTCCATGTGGTCCACCTGGTCCGGACCGGACCAAAAAATTGAGAATATGTTGGAAAACAATAGTGTAGCGGTTATTACTGGAGCGGCGTCGGGCATTGGCCGGGCGTTGGCATTGCGGCTGGCGGCGGAAAAGATCGCCGGGATCGCGGTGACCGACGTCAACGAAACCGGGCTGGCGGAGACAGCGGCAATGGTCGAGGCGACGGGTGTGCCTGTTTCGTTTCACCTCACGGACGTGTCCGATCTGAAACAAGTTCAGCAACTTGCCGATGATGTTGTCACGCGTCATGGCCGCGTCACGCTCCTCATCAACAACGCCGGAGTCGGTGTAATGGGCACGTTCGAGCAGCTTTCGATCGAGGATCTCGAGTGGCTGATGGGCATCAATTATTGGGGCGTTATTTACGGCTGCAAGGTGTTTCTGCCGATTCTCAAACAGCAAGATTCCGCTCATATCCTTAATGTTTCGAGCGTTTTCGGGCTGATCGCTCCTGAGGAGCAGACGGCGTATTGCTCGTCAAAATTTGCCGTTCGCGGTTTTACCGAAAGCTTGCGGCACGAGATGGCGGGCACCAACGTTACAGTCCAGTGCATTCACCCGGGCGGCATCAAAACTAATATCGCCCGCAACTCACGTATCGGTGCCGAGACTCCGGACGAATGGAAGCAGCAGGGTGCCAAATTCTTTGACAAGGTCGCCAAGACCTCGCCCGAAACCGCCGCCGATGTCATCGTAAAAGGTATAAAAGACAAAAATCCCCGCATCCTCATCGGCCAGGATGCATTTCTCATCAGTATGTTTTCGAGATTGTTTCCGCGACGATATCTAAGCGTGATCGAACGCCTCGCCGGTCACAAGATGAGCCTCAGAAAGAAATAATCCTACTTTTTCGGCAAAGTCATCGTCTTTCCCTCGGAGTCCATTTCGAGGTGACGTGTCGTGTTATCAGTGACGCTCGGCGGGACGAGGTCGCCGGTTTTGTAACGAGGATCAGGAGCGGCCCATTCGGTCTGAGACGGCGGCAGGGCGGTGCTATGATTTGACGGAAGCGAATCAGGGGCTGAGGAAAATACAACGCCACCTTTCTCGGCTTTGCGAAGCTGCACAATTTGAGCAACGGCTGCGCCCAGGCTCGTAAAAGCCGGGATCAACATCCAATACCACCATCCACGACCGGTCCCCGAAAACGCAAGAGCCAATGCCACCGCGAAAAAAGCGAATCCCATAAACAGCTTTGGGATTGCCCGTTCCCAGCTTACAGGCCTGCCTCTGCGGTCGAGGATCGGAGCCGGCTGAACCGGTTTGCCACTCAGAGCCTGGGTCACATTACCAAGATCGGTGCCGCAACCGCGGCAGAATTTGCCTGTTTCGGGATTTTGTTGACCGCATTTTGGACAAAACATAGGGGTTCAATTAAAAAGGCAAAAGTAAAGAGGAAAAATGCCGCTGCCGTCTGCTACTGCTTACTGCCGCTGTCTCTCTGCCTTCTCGCTTCAAAAAGTATTACGCCGGCGGCGACGGATACGTTCAGGGAATCTATTTTTCCATACATTGGTATTTTTACCAACACATCACAGTTCTCTGCGACCAAACGGTGGAGTCCGCTGCCCTCGCCTCCAAGCACCAGGGCTGAGGGCCGCGTCCAGTCCCAGTCCGTATATGACATCTCAGCATCGGCACTCGTGCCGACGACCCAAATATTTTTTTCTTTGAGCTTTTCGATAAAGCGGTTGAGGTTTGGCGTTTTGGTGACGCTGACGTATTCGATCGCACCGGCTGAGGATTTGGCGACCGTGTCATTGAGGCCGACGGCGCGGCGTTCCGGAATGACAACGCCATCGACACCGGAGCATTCGGCGACACGCAGGATCGCACCCAGATTTCGAGGGTCTTCGACACCGTCGAGCACCATGAACAGCGGCGTCTCAGACGCGGCTTCGAGCATCGCTTCGGCATCAACATAGTCTGCTGCGGCCGAAAACGCCATCACCCCCTGATGATTGACACCTGGCTCGAGATTTTTTTCAAACGTCTCACGTGTCACGCGGCTCCATGCGATCGACCGCGCACGACAAATATCGATGATCTCAGACAGGCGATGCTCTTTTGCTCCGTCCGCGACGATCACTTTATCGACACGCCGATTATCTGCCCGCAAAGCCTCAAGCACCGGCGAGAGGCCGTAGATGAGGGATGAGGACGGAGGGCGGAGGGATGAGGGCTTTTGTTCATCCCTTCGAGATGGTCTGCCCCTTCCCTCGTCTCTTGTTCCTCGTCCCTTGTCCCTAAATCCGTGTCCCTTTCCTTTCATCCCTCTGCCCTCATCCCTCATCTTTCAAAAGTTGCCACTGTAGCCGCGAATATTTTGTAAATTGCCGCACATTACTGGTCGATGCGACGCTGCCAAATCCTGCCCGTCCAAACCCGGCCCGTTGTCGGCCTTTAGCATCGCGGCGAGCATCGACCTCCCAAACGTCTGCAACCGTGTGTCGGATCGATACATAGTCGGCGATGAGCCGCGCATTCGGAGCATTTTCTTTTAGCAAGACAGCTAGACGCCGGATATTCTCGCTTGCTAGCAACCCTTTGCTCTCTCCAAGACACGAAAAATCAAAGCCCGCGAGATTTATCCGAAACCCTTTTGCGTCGCTGCGGCTGTAAATGTCGATCACGGCCTCATCAGACGCCGTTTCAGTCTCGTCGAGTAGCTTTATCGTGCCACCTCGACCCTTCTTTTCGAGCAGATCGACCTTACTTTTCGACAGCACACCCGTGACGATCAGAGCCAGTTCATCTGCCGGTATGGCGGTTACCTCACGAGTATTAAAATCGATAATAGAAATAACGCCGTCACTAATGTCGACGCCGGACGCTCTAATTGGAAGATCGTTCGCATTGAGGCTTTCGTCGGACAGGATCGAGCACGCAAACCCAAGATCAGTGAGCCGATTCATCAGCAGATCCGCCTCAATGAGACTCTCAACGCGAGCAATCGGCAGCGGGGTCCCAGCGGACAAAATGGTCTGAATAAAGGACAATTCAACCTGTAAGAGCGTTGCAGCCTTTTGAGCATCCGCGTCACTATTCGCTGAAAGCAATATCACGTTAAATCCCTTTTCCCATGCTTCGAGTTTGCGGGATATGGGGCTGATTTGATCGGCAAATTCCGCTTCGATCGCAAGAGCTCCACCGCAGTACATACATTTCGAACGGTTCGGCGGATTTTTACGGCTACACGTCTCACAATCGATCATCTCATCGGCTTTGAATGCGATATTCTCCGTCTGGATGAGCGGGTCGAAAGCTGGCTGATTTTCGGTCGTGTCTGCCATAACAAGTGGGAATTTTAGCATTTTCGCCCTGAAATTGCTTGACCACCACGCCTGCTCAAGGCAAACTGGAATGGCACAATGAAACTTTTCACCCTTGAAGAGGCAAATGCGTTACTGCCCGAAATAATCCCAAAGCTACAGTCGATACGCAGCTTATATTCGCATATAAACGAGATGCGTGACGGTGCTCGTGCCGCGGCCGGTGCGTCCGAATTTGGCGGCGGCATGGCGGGCGGAACGGGATATGTCAACGCGCTCTATAAGGTCGGCAAGCTCACCACAGAGATGAATGACCTAGGCGTTGAGCTGAAAGACTACACAAGCGGGCTGATCGATTTCCCGAGCATGCGTGGTGGTCGTGTCGTTTTGCTCTGTTGGATGCTCGGCGAGGGTGATGAGATCGAATGGTGGCACGAAACAGATGGAGGATTTGCCGGCCGGCAACCATTGTAGAGATTTCCACAGGGCGCTTTATGCATGTGCGCGCCTACTATTCAATTCCCGCAAACCACCAAAAACTTTAAAGTTTGCAGCGCTTTAGTGTTGACTGCTTAAAGTAAATACTGATATCATCGCTTTGCTTTTCAGTAATTGCGCTTAAACTAACTCAGCAACCACACCTACGCCTATGAATTGCCCAGTATGTGATAGGAGTTTGGCACCAACCTTGTCGATCTGTCCGGCATGCGGTGCCATGATGAATGACAGCGTCCGCGAAGAACTACAGACTAAGATAACGTCTGGGCCCCTCGCGAAGCCTGTGGATAGGCCGCAGATGCCTGTGGCAAATCGTCCGGCCCCGCAGCGTCCGCCGATGGTCGCTCAGCCGCAGATGCAAAAGCGTCATGAAACGGCGGGTCTAAATACCTCAAAGACGAGCCCTACGCTGGTCGAATTTCAAAACAAAAATTCATCGCTACCCGATTGGCGGCTGCAATTGCAAAATGCCGTGCAGCAGCGAAAGGGCGGACAGTCCGCTGTGGCGGCTACCGATGAGCGGTCGTTTCCGACCAATGGCGGAGCGGCGCTCAAGGCTGAGATCGTCCCGCCAACCGAGCCTGAGATTACGAGGGGCATTTCCGATCCGCGCGTTGCCAATGCGATAAAGCGTATAGACCAGTCGCGGCAAACATTTCTCGAACCGCAGACAAAAGCCCCAACCGCAAAGCCCGCGCCGAGCAGAGCGTTCCCGTTTGACGTAGTCCAGTCAAATGGCCGGACATCTGCCGCTCCGGCACTGGCCAGAACGGCTCCGCCTGTCGTCAAGCCAAAGCTCGTGGTTCCAACTCCGACCGCCGAAAAGCGTGATACCAATAAGCTGCCGCCGCTGCCTCTGCAACCCGAGCGTATCGAACGCGTCATACCGATCGAGGAAACTCTGGTAGAGAAAGTCAACACTTCCGGTTCGTTACCGCCAGAATTTGCTGAGATCAAACGGATCCGCATAAAGGCTGAAAACAGTGATGCGATCGATCAGGACAATGTAGATGTTTATGACGACGAGATCGAGGATCTCGCGCCGATCTCGATGCGGTTTGGTGCGGGTTTGTTTGACCTGATCATAGCTGCATTCGCCTCAATGCT
This sequence comes from Chloracidobacterium sp., assembly GCA_016706275.1. GTDB lineage: Bacteria > Acidobacteriota > Blastocatellia > Pyrinomonadales > Pyrinomonadaceae > OLB17. The sequence continues at coordinate 1,119,430 of JADJJY010000001.1, forward strand.
GATTCTGTCGCCTTTTGCTTTTAGCGGTGCCGAATGGTCGACGCTTTCGGGCGGGCTTGTATTTGTCGCGACGCTTGCGATCGTGTCGTTTCTCTACATGACGGCTTGCGTTGGCTTCGTCGGCAAGACTCTGGGAATGCGGCTATTTTCGCTTGAGCTGGTCGATGCCGTCGAAAACGAATATCCGACGCTGCATCAGGCCGCTATCAACACGTCTGTTTTTCTCATCTTACTGCCGTTTCTCGGAGTGGGTTTTATTGCTACTTTCTTTAACGAAGAGAACCGTGCCCTCCACGATCTGCTGTCCGGGACGATACTTGTCAGAGAGTTTTAACCTGAATTTCAACGGTAAACATTAAGGCCCAAAGTGCTCGATACTTTGGGCTTTTTCGCGCATAAACTAAACTCAGTCCTATGAACGGCGAAAAACTCCAACCAACTAAGGAAGAAAAATTCCAGCAACTCGCCGCCGTTGTCCGCCGTAAAGCCGTCGCGGAGATAAAAAAGCATCAAAAGCTGATCGCTAACTTTAACGCCGACCTCGAAAAGCACGGTGACCCTGAGCGTTGGAAACGCTATGGAGATCTGCTGTTAGCAAACGCCCACAACGCCGAGCGAAGCGGCGATGTGATCAAGGTAACCGATTATTTTGACGACGCGACGCCTGTGATCGAGATAATTGGCGAGCGAAACCGTTCGATCAGTGAGGTGGCCGAGGACTATTTTCGCCGGTATGTTAAGGCCCGCAACGGCCTCAGCGTGATCAACGAACGCATGGCCGCCGCAGAAACAAAACTCAAGAGCCTGACAGAGAAACTCAGTTACATTGACGCCGCCATTGCAGAGGGAAACGAAGAATATCTCGCTTCACACTTCGCACCGCCGCGAAAGCCGATCGCCGTCACACGTAAGAAAAAGCAGACAATCGAATTTAAAGGAGCACGCCGGTTTATCTCGACCGATGGGTTTGAAATACTTGTCGGAAAGAAAGCGGTTGATAACGATCATCTGACGTTTCGAGTGGCAAAGTCGCTGGACACTTGGCTGCACGCGGCTGATTATCCGGGATCCCACGTCGTTATCCGCAATGCCGGACGCAAAGAAATACCGAACCGTACGCTGACCGAGGCCGCACAGCTCGCCGCTTTTTACAGCGACGCCCGCGAACAGCCCAAGGCCGCCGTCAATTACACGCTAAAGAAATTTGTAAATAAGCCGAAGCGTTCTGCTCCGGGTTTGGTGAGCCTTGCCAGCCACAAGACGATCCTCGTCGAGCCGCAAGTTCCGGTCGAGAGCGTCTAGCCGTTATTCCGCCATAGTTTTTGCGATGGTTTCTTTCATTGATTGAAATATTCGCTCGCCGCCGCCGACAAAAACGCCGCGCAAATGGCCTTCGCGATCGACGAGTAGCGATTGCGGTACGACCTGCTGTTTTGTGATCTTATAAAATTCATTCGTTGAGGCATTCGAGCTGCTGGCGATCGTGTAATTGAGCTGTTTCTGTTCGACAAATTTCTTTATCTTGTCGATCGGCTCGGGTGTTCCGGCACCGTCGCCGATATTTAGGCCGATGACCTCCAAACCCTGCTCGCGATACTGATTTTGAAACTCGATGAGAGTCGGCATCTCCGCGATACACGGCCCGCACCACGTGCCCCAGATCGTTACCAAAAGCACCTTGCCTTTTTTGTCCGAGAGCTTGAATTTACCACCGTCCAGCAGCACAAATTCCGCCTCCGCAAGCCCCGTCGCAAGTGGCGGGAACGCCGTCGATTTAGCGGTATTGTCACCAGGCTTGGCGTTAGTATTTGCGCCGGCTTTCGCCGCATTATTTCCCGTTGCCGTCTGCGTGCCGCCGCACCCTGTAAGGCTCGAAAACGCGAGCGTTAAAGCTATAAATAATGCCAGTGTTGTAATAGATCTTTTCATTAATTCCTCATAGAGCCGCGTGTATCCGTCTCGTATTTTAGTCAATGATACAAAATACGCGAAACATTAGCACCTAATTAACAATACAAAGATCTTTGGTCCGGTCCGGACCAGGTGGACCAGGGTGGACCAAGATATGAATGAGCGTCAGAGTTCATTGACGGCATATCCGTAAAGTGGTAATTTGTTTGGGATAAATCATATCCACAATAGAGTAAATCGCCGGAGGACTTTTATGTTCAGATTCGCGTCCACGTTGTTTCTTGGTTTCGCCGCCATACTCATTTTTGCATTTAGCTCTATTGCTCAAGTTGACGCAAACACTCTACTGCTGCTCAAATTTGAAAATTCGCTTAATGGTGAACAGGGCGAGAGTCCGACAACAAGTACTGGACATAGTTATCAGGCCGGAATTCTGGGACAAGGTGCTCTGTTGCCAAATCCGAACAACTTAAGGTATTCGAGTGCAAATAATATCAACGCTATAGAGGGAACGGTTGAATTTTGGCTGAAACCTACCTGGGCAGGTAATGATGCACAGGGACACTTTTTAGTGACTTGGGGCGGTTCCGGCGGAATGTTGATCGGCAAAGACGGTGCAAATAACCTTCGTATCATACTAAATAGATTTAGCACCGAGTTTGGGGTGTCAACAAACATTGGATCCTGGACCGCTAACCAATGGCATCATGTGGCATTTACGTATAGCAATACCACTAAACAATTGACCGTATATACAGACGGTGTTCAAAAGTCCCAATCTAGTTTTACTGGTAATCTTCCCGCGATATCCTCGACAACCTTTCAAATTGGCGGAGATGGAACGGGAAGTTATATACAGTCTGTCGTTGATGAGCTACGAATCAGCAATGTTGCGAGGACACCTCAAGAAATCGCAAACAGCTTTATATCTTCGTTGACGGTCACCGGACTTACGGCTAACCCGAGTACTATGCAGATGCTGCCAACGTGGTGGTCTGCCCCAGCACTACAAGCTGTTACAAATGTTGGGACAATTAATATCCCTCCGGGTTCTGCTAGTTGGACAAGCTCAAATCCGACAGTTGCAGTATTCGATCCGAGTAAAGGGAAAGTGGTCGCTTTGAGCGCAGGAACGGCGATTTTGACCGCTACATTAAATGGCACCTCGACTGATATTACGGTAAATGTTACAGCTCCGGTCTTGCCGCCTTTGATTGAAGCGATAAGCCCCCACCTCGCAAATCCGGCACCGAACGCTCTATGGGAAATGCCCGTGGTAATCATTGACTTTATTCCAACCGTAGACGGTATAAATGTCGATCCAGCCGAAACCGGAGATTCCCGCCCACTGGTTGATATGCGCAATAACCTAAACCGGATCCAAATACAGCATAAATTTATGCTCGAGGAGGGGAGTCGGTTTCGTGCATACGGCAGCGGAGCGATTCATCCTTCTCTCGGCTATAGGGTCGTATACAAGATCACTTTCTTTGAGAATATGCCCGAGGGACTCATTGACCCGGGCGGGAACGGATCGCATTTTCCTGATTATGAACAGATTCTGACCCGTGTGAATGCGCAGAATTTTGTGAATAATTTAGGTGTGAAGGAATTTTGGATCGGGATGTATCATTTCGGTCACATTTCCCCAGTCGAATCCAATATGGCAAGCCCGACAACGGGTGATATTTCAAACAGTTATCGCCACAATGATCTGCCAATATTTAATAAAACGTATGTGGTATACGGCATCAATTTTAGCCGAACGGCGGCCGAGGCAACACACAATCATGGGCATCAACTCGAAGCTATCTATGGATATACAAATCAGCGACAGGATGGAAATACTCAGCTATTTTGGCAGAGATTTGTCGGTCAAGCCTCAGGTGTGTGGCAGAGAGGACGTGCCGGTGATACCCATCATCCTCCAAATGCGTTGACCGATTATGATTATTCAAATACAACGCCATTCACAAGCGATATCGCCGACTGGAGACCACTTGGCGGCGGAGCAACACAGCCAGTAAGCCTGTCCACATGGCGGAGTATCAATTATGCGTTTCCCGATGGCATTGTTCCACCATCGGATGATTCGTGGTGGTATGTTTATTGGTTTCAGAGTATGCCCGGCCGGGGTAATACAATCCCGTACAATACAAACCAAATGACAAACTGGTGGCAGTTCACAGGTGACTGGGACGCGGCGTATCGCGCTGGAGTTGGTTTGTATGAGGCTGCATCATGCACTTATAGTTTGTCCTCAAACTCGCTTAATTTTGGTAACATCGGCGGATCTGGTTCCGTGACCGTAACAGCGGGAGCCGGATGTAAATGGTTCGCATCGAGCAACGGAATGTGGGCACCGCTGATCTCAGGTGATATTGGAAACGGTTCGGGGACAGTAAATTTTAGCGTCGCTGCCAATTCTGTAGGTGGAGCACGCAGCACTAAAATAATCGTGGCGGGGCAACCGGTCGTTATTAGTCAGGAGGCGGCGGCAATGACCGTTTCCGGACGTGTGACAAACTCCATAGGACGGGGCATTAGGGATCGATGGTGTCGATGACTGATGCACTTAACGTGACGAGGACCCTCCGCACCGATGCTTCTGGCCGTTATACATTTCAGGACGTCAGGCCAAACGAGGTTTATACATTGTCGGTCGTGAATCGACGATACACCTTCACTCCTCAACAGGTATTCGTGAATGACAATCTGACCAACATTGATTTTGTCGGTTCGCCGCTCGCCCGGATTGATGACGTTAAAGGTGAATGGATAGATAGGTTCTGGTGAGCTGGCTAGTTAGTAGAATTAGAATATGCTTTTCCTATCGCAGTCGGCGACTGTCTATGGCATCGACGCTATCGTCGTCGATATCGAGGTCAATCTACAACCCATACCAACCGGGGTTGATACGGTGCCGCCGTTTAATATTGTCGGGCTGCCGGATACTGCTATTCGCGAGTCAAAGGAACGCGTCCGGGCGGCGATCACAAACAGCAAATATTTCTTTCCTTTTCACAAAACAACGGTCAATCTGGCTCCCGCTGACATTCGCAAAGAGGGAGCCGCTTTTGATCTGCCGATCGCTCTGGGAATACTCGGGGCGGCTGGTGATCTGGGGATCGATAGCTTGGAGAACACGCTAAGCGTTGGGGAATTATCGCTTGACGGGCGTGTTCGGCCGGTGCGAGGGGCTTTGTCGATCGCGTTAAAGGCCCGCGACGCCGGTATCAAGAATTTACTGCTGCCTGAGGAAAATGCGACCGAGGCGGCGGTGGTCGAGGGCGTGAGAGTCTATCCGATCCGCGACCTGCGACAGGCAGCTGAGCTTGCCCAAGACCTGCAATCGGGTGACAACACACGCGTCGCTCCGCTGCGGCTTGACCTGTCGGTTTTAGACTCTAACGGCACAAAATATCGCGTCGATTTCAACGAAGTTCGCGGCCAGCAGACGGCAAAACGTGCTTTAGAAGTCGCAAGTGCGGGCGGCCACAACATTCTATTCATCGGCCCTCCGGGCTCGGGCAAGACGATGCTCGCAAAGCGTTTGCCGACGATCCTGCCGCCACTCGAATTCGAAGAGGCCATCGAGATCACGCGGATACATTCGGTCGCCGGGCTGACAGGGAAATCGGGCCTGATCGTTGAACGGCCGTATCAATCGCCCCATCACACCGTCTCGCAAGCAGGGCTGATTGGCGGCGGTTCGATACCAAAACCCGGCGAAGTTTCGCTGGCGCACAATGGGGTTCTATTTTTAGACGAGCTGCCCGAATTTGACCGAAGCGTACTCGAGGTTCTACGCCAGCCGATGGAAGATAAGACGGTCACGATATCACGAGCTGCGACTTCGCTGACATTTCCGGCGAACTTTACACTCGTTGCCTCAATGAATCCATGCCCGTGCGGCTACTTTGGCTCAAGCCGCGAATGCAAATGCTCGGGCATCCAGATCCAGCGTTACGTCGGCAAGATCTCTGGCCCGCTGATGGATCGTATAGACATACATATAGACGTTCCGGCGGTAAAGTTTAACGAGCTGCGAGGGAGAGGTGTTGCTGACGGCGATAGCTCCGAAACTATCAGGGAAAGGGTGATCGCTGCCCGCGAGCGGCAGGTGGCAAGGTTTGCAGGCGAAGGGTTCTCCAACTCAGCAATGTCTGCGCGGCAGATAAGAGATTTTTGTGCACTCGATGACCAAAGCGAGCAGCTGCTCGAAAAAGCGATGCTGCGTCAGGGATTATCTGCCCGAGCACACGACCGTATCCTAAAAGTATCGCGAACCATCGCCGATCTCGACGGCAGCGACAACATACAGCCAAATCACATTAGCGAGGCCATCAATTACCGCTCGCTCGACCGGAATTACTGGGCGTAAGTTCATTTACTCAAAACTCGCAGCAACTCGGCGACACTCCAAGCCTGTGCCGGGCAACCGCGTGCTGTGTGTGGCGGGTCGCCGTCGAAGATCTCGCTAACCTGTCCGATGGCAGCGGCACTAAGGTGTGAGCCAAGCCCCGCGAGGATCTCGTCGATCCGTTTTTCAGCCCGAACATCCTTGGAATGCACCCTGCGGTAAGCGTCGACAAAATGTCCGATCAGCCAGCCCCAAACAGTACCCTGATGATAGGCGGCGTCGCGGTCGTGTGGTGAGCCGATATAGATGGGCACATAATGCGGGTCTTTTGGTGAAAGCGATCGCAGGCCGACGGGCGTGAGCAGCTCGCCCTCGACTTTTTTGACCACGGCACGGGGGCGTTTTGCGTCGAGCATCGAATGCGTCAGGCTGACGGCAAAGATCTGGTTTGGCCTGACCGAACCGTCTTTTTCATCGCCGTTTATCACATCGAAGAGGCAATTTTCAGTCGAGTTCCAAAACTGTCCGTTAAAACTATCGCTGCATATTGCCGCCATTTCCGAATATCGGGCTTGTCGTTCCGCGTCGCCAAACCGCTCCGCAAAAGACTCCATAATACAAAGAGCGTTGTGCCAAAGAGCCTGTATCTCGACAGGTTTGCCGATGCGAGGTGTGACGACCCAGTCACCGATCTTTGCATCCATCCATGTCAGTTGAGTGCCGGTTTCGCCCGCGTAGAGCAGGCCGTCGCTGTCGACGTGGATGTTGTATCGCGTGCCCGCGACGTGATGATCTATGATGCCGACGAGCTTTTCGTAAAGCTCAATACGGATCATCTCGTAGTCACCAGTCGCGTCTCCGTAAGCCCCGATCGCTTCAAAAAACCACAGCGTCGCATCGACGGTGTTGTAATCTGGCGTCTCGCCTTCGTCGGGGAAACGGTTGGGGATCATCCCTTTCGAGATGTGTTTTGCAAATTCGAGAATGATGCTGCGGGCGATCTCGGGCCGCTTTGTCGCAAGCGTCAGCCCCGGTAAAGCTATCATCGTATCGCGTCCCCAATCGGAGAACCAGGGGTATCCGGCAATGACAGTCTGGCCGTCGGCACGGTCAACAATAAATTGATCCGCCGCGAGTATCAGCGGCCACAGCGATTCGTCATCGGTCTCGGCCCGTATGATCAGGCCAGCACGTCGTTTGATTTCAGTTTGTTCGAGAACTGCAGCATCGGATGCATGGTGTTTATCAGTCGATGCTATTACGACCACACCGGACGCAAGGTCAAACGTCAGGCTAAATGGCTGGAAAAGGTCCTCTTTAAAATCGAACCCGCGTTCCCGCTCGATGGCGTATTCGAGATGGCGGTACCAGTGCCCTTGATGTTCGATGCCGTTGGCGTTGTGTGCAAAATGGAGCAGCGGCATTTCAGCATGGGGCTGCACAGTAATGACACCGTCATTGACCGCGTAATCTTCGTTGAACCGTTCATTTACTTGACGGAGGTGGTGATGGTCGCGAAAGGCGAGCAGGGGTTTTAGTTCGAGCGAGACATTAATTGGACTACCGTCTACTATTTTCCAACGACAAACGACCGAATTTTCGCCGTGCGGCATAAATATAGACTTTTCCAATTCGACCCCATTTACCTCAAATGTCCATATCGGAAAGGGTTCGAGACGGAAAGCGGTCAGATATTTATATCCCTCGGGATGGATCTCGCCGGGGTATTGATTGCTGGAGAGTTCGAATCGCTCGCCGTTAATTAAAAGCGTCTCTTCAAATTTTGAGAGCAGCAGCATTCGCCCCAGCGGCGGATTTGTCGCGGCAACGAGCAGCCCGTGATAACGCCGCGTATGGGCTCCGGCAACGGTACCTGATGCGTAGCCGCCAATACCGTTAGTCTCAAGCCACTCTCGCGACCCTGACTGTTCCAGATCGCGGCATATATTTTTATCGATCTCAAGCATTAACAAACCCATTCCCCGTTAGTATTTGAACATTTTAATATGTTTGGCCGATATTCGATGTGAACAAAAAACCTTTTCCTGATAAATTGCTAATATGGCGGTTTTAGTTACAGGCGGAGCGGGTTACATCGGCAGCGTGACGGTCGAGATGATGCACGGGCGAAATATCCCGGTCGTCGTGCTCGACAATCTGGTTTACGGCCACCGGCAAGCGGTCGATGCGGATATGCCGTTTTATCAAGGCAATGTTGGCGACAGGGAATTGGTCAAAAAGATCATTGCCGAACATGGCGTAACCGCTTGCATCCATTTTGCGGCGTATGCATACGTCGGCGAATCGGTCACCGATCCCGCGAAATACTTTGCGAATAACACCGTTCAGACCAATGAGCTGCTAAATACGCTGATCGCGGCCGATGTAAAAAACATCGTATTCTCGTCGACCTGTGCGACCTACGGCGATCCGCTCCAGATACCGATCAGCGAAACGCACCCGCAAAAGCCGGTAAACCCTTACGGCTGGTCAAAATTTATGACCGAGCGGATACTTGAGACCTACGACACGGCATACGGTTTGAAATTCGTTGCTTTGCGATACTTTAACGCCGCCGGTGCGACTGAGAAATGCGGCGAGCATCACGAACCCGAGACGCATTTGATACCTATTATATTAAACACGGCTAACGACGAGCAGCCGTTCGTTCCGGTCTTTGGCGATGATTACGCGACGCCTGACGGCACGTGCATCCGCGATTATATCCACGTCGCCGATCTTGCCGACGCTCACATTCGGGCTCTTGACTATCTTGCTGATGGCGGGGGATCGACCCACATCAATCTCGGCAACGGCCAAGGCTTTTCGGTCTTTGAGGTCATCGAAGCCGCACGAAAAGTTACCGGACGGTCGATAGACGTGCGTGTCGATGCTCGACGAGCGGGCGATCCTGACCGTCTGATTGCCGATGCCACAAAGGCCGCCGAGGTGCTTGGCTGGACGCCGACAAATTCCGGCATCGAGATGATAATCCGTTCCGCCTGGGAATGGAAACAGATACATCTACACGGCTATTCTGAGTAACCCGCACCTCTGCCAATTGGACTAAGTTATAGGCTTTTGCGAAAATGATTGAACATTTTGCAGTTCAATAATTCGCATTGATTAATAATGGCCAATAATCTCGCCGGCTTCGAAAACATACCCCAGACGATACCGCATTTTTGCTTCGAATCATTTCGACGGCACAATAAATCGGACGCGCTTGCCTATAAGATCGAGAGCACGTGGAACTATATTAACGGCGAAGCGGTCATCGAACGTATAAAACGGATCGCGATGGGACTTGCGGCATTGGGCGTGAAGGAAGGCGATCGCGTCGCCATAATTTCCGAGAACCGTCCCGAATGGTCGTTTGTGGATCTTGCGATACTTTCACTGCGTGCCGTCAACGTTCCCATCTACACAACGCAAGCCGTCGAGCAGATTCGGTTCATCCTGGAAAATTCGGGTGCCAAGATGTTGTTCATATCCGGCAAGAAAATTTGGAAACACGCCGAAAATGCGATCCGCAGCGTCGAGCAGCTCGAAAAGGTTGTTTTCTTTGACGCCGACGGACGTCCCGACGACGACAGCCGTGCGGTCACTCTGGCCGATGTCGAAAAGGCCGGTGACGAACATCGCAAGATCGATGCCGACGTCGTTGAGCGGAGCCTCGCCGAGATCGAGACGACTGACCTTGCGACTATAATATATACGTCCGGCACCACCGGCGAGCCAAAGGGCGTGATGCTGACGCACGAAAATTTTGTCTCCAACATCGTCGCGATATCAAAAGGTTTGCCGATACGCTCGACCGACCGCAGCCTGGCCGTGCTGCCGTTGTCGCATATTTTTGAGCGAACGGTGTTCTATGTTTTGTGTGCAAACGGCGTGTCGATACATTATTGTGCGGCGTTTGACCAGATCGCGTCGCACCTGCAAGAGGTCAAACCTACCATCATGACCGCGGTGCCGAGGCTCTTTGAGCAGGTCTATCACAAGATAGTTAAGAAAGGTAAATCGGCGGGCGGATGGAAAACTAAGCTTTTCGATTGGGCTCTGATCGTTGGCCAGGAATATTGGGCCGTCAAGGATAACCACGGCCGCGTATCGCCTTCGCTGGCGGCAAAGCACGCTCTGGCAAATCGTCTCGTTTTTTCAAAATGGCGTGACGGCGTTGGTGGACACTTGCGATTTTTTGTCTCGGGCGGGGCACCGCTCTCTAAAAAGCTCTCGTATGCGTTTTGGGCCGCAGGCATTCCGATCCTGCAAGGCTACGGCATGACCGAGGCTTGCGTGACCTGTGCTAACCGGCCTGAGGATAGCAAGGTCGGCTCGATCGGGACGCCGTTTGAGGGCATCGAGATGAAGATCGCTGTAAAAGACAGCGAGGTGCTGATTCGCGGTAAAAACGTGATGCAAGGTTATTACAACAACCCCGAAGCGACCGCTCTCGCCATTGACGACGAAGGCTTTTACCACACCGGCGATGTCGGTTACGTGGACACCGACGGCCATTTCTTTATCACAGACCGCATCAAGGATCTATTCAAACTCTCAAACGGCAAATACGTCGCACCTCTCCAAGTCGAGAGTTTGCTCAAGCAAAGCCCGCTCGTCTCGCAACCGGTCGTTGTGGGCAGCGGACGCAAACAGGTCGGTGCTTTGATCGTGCCTGATTGGGATGCTTTGAAAGAAGCGATGAAAGACGACGGCGTTGACGTATCCGGCTCACGCGAAGAGCTTTGCGAAAACCCGCAATTCATCAAACGCGTCCAGCGAGACGCCGTCGAACTCACCCGCGAACTCAGCGACTACGAACGCGTCAAACGCGTCTATCTACTCCCCCGCGAATTTTCCATCGACAAAGGAGAAATGACGCCCACTCTCAAGATCAAGCGAAACGTCATCGACGAAAAATACGAAGAAGCAATAGATGAGATCTGCGGATCGTGATCTGCGAAATATTTCGCGATCTGGCTCGTCTTCCATTTAACACACCTCAAGAACTTAACAAAATTTCGTTCCGCGTTGGCACGGATGTTGCACTGTCTTGATCGTAGGAGGATACAGATATGCGTCAACTAATTTTTGCGCTGATCTTAGCGAGCCTGTACGTCGGGACGGTCTCCGCACAGACGATACCGCCGTCGATCTTTGTTTATGAATCCAGTCAAGGAGGCACAAAAGCTGATGCGGCCGCATCGAGTCTTGAAAGCCAACTCTTTGACGCTCTATTTCACAAGTATCCGTATATGGACATGTTGGACAAGCAGGGTGTCGAGGCGATGCTCAACTTCGAGCGGATGCGCGCTTTGCTCGGAGCTGAGCCTAATGATCAGCTGCTCACGCAATTAGGCGGAGCCATCGGGGCGAGATACGTGATAAATGTGAACGCCACCCAAATGCCGAACGGCACGGTGTACATGCAGATCGTCGTAATGGATACGACCACGGGCAAGGCCGTTGCTCGGCGTGATGCTCCGCCGGCAACCCAGGAGACTATCAACTCCGCGATCGAACAGCTCAAAGCTCAGGCGCTGGCGGATATGGCCAGCTTTCTCGCGGGGAAATGTGATGAGCACTGGTCGGGATCGATCAGTTACATCTATAAATATGTGGACTCTAACTCGAAGTCAGGTCCCGGTATTTCAAGCACCGGCGATTACGCAAATGCTCAAACTAAGTTTGAGGACAGCAAAACAGCCTCAGATGAGATCTATGTGACGCTCAAGCCTATGACGCTCGGATCGAACGGACCCACAAAGCCAAAGGCTCAGGTTACTAGAGAGTTTGAGTATCACCATACGTCGAGAATGGAAACCCGAATGCAGATCCGCTGCCGCCCACGCGGAGCCAACAGCTATTTGCGCCCAACGACTGAACGGCGGAACGAGAAGATGGACGAGAGCGGCAAGGCCAAAGGAGTTCTCACCGCCTATATATATATTTATGAGAACGGTAAATACGACATTCGTCTCGAACACGAGTTAGAGGTCAATACCAAATGGACACTGGAAAACCTTGAACAACGTCCGGGCGGCTGCGAGGATCCATCTCCGACGACAGCGACAAGTACTGGAGAGAATAGCGTTTTCGCGAGCGGATATAAGCGTGCGGGAAATGACATTACCGGACAGGTCGATCCTAAGAACCCGGATGTTCTAACAGGTAAATTGGTTATAGGGAATGCGGATGTAGGTGTTCAGACGATCACATGGAACCTCCGGCGCGTTAGGCCCAAGGGGAGGAACGAGAAGTAAGGCTAGATCTTATCGATAACCACGCCGGTTTTCTCTTTTAATAATGTGTTGAGGGATGACGGGTCGCCGTGGCGGTTTTTGAGCAATGCCTCGGCGAGTTCGTAGAGTGGTGCAGGGATCTCGGCTGTAACCGCGACGTTATCGTCGCTCCCTTGAGGATAGCTGGAATAGAATTCGACCTCGGCTTCGCAAAAATCGCAGCTTCTTAGATGGCGGCCGATCTCGCTGCCGCGTGAGCGGGGCAGATCGCCGTTTTGATATTCGAGCAATTCGTTTGACGAGGGACAATCCTCGTTCTTAAAGAAACCTGTCATCTTTGATGAAACCATAGAGCACATTTCGACCTTGTACGCTGTATCGAGCGAGCGGACTTATTCTTTGTTACAAGAAAAGTAAATCTGTAATGGCCGATTCGTTCCAAAACTTCGCAAACAAAATTTCAAAAAGGCAGTGAAATCCCGCTTTTTAACGGCAAAACAGTCCAATAAGGCGTTTATTACCAACTATTTAGAGCAAGTGTATAAAAAATATACAATATTGCAAAAACTTGTTGTTCAAACTGACAATATTTGCTACTATCTTAAATGTAGGTGGTGAGCAGAAGTTACCTCACTCCTCAAGATGATCAGATCGACCGCCATTAACCGCTGTTGGTCACGCCAAAATCTCTAATACCCCAAAAATTAGCTCAGGCCTTGAATTGTGTTCGCAACTCGTATGTTACCCGTGTGCATCGAAGGTCGGCTTGTCTGCAACGCTCGCGGACAATGGACACAGCTTCAAACAACGATCTGAGCCGCTTGGAAAAGGACATTTCAATCGGAAAGGCTGAATTATGAGTGAAGTAAAAACAAAGGATCGATTGCCCCGATCGGCCTCACATAAACAGATCAAAGTCGGCAAGTGGAACGAAAGTCTCAAAACATCTGATGTAAACCAGATATGGATCGAGCTGCACCGCATAGTGTCGTCGCACCCACTGGTCAGGGCCTCAAAGCGTGCCGGCTTTTTGGTCGAAGAGGGAAAGCACAACGCTTACACAGACCTCACCCAAGAGCTATTCGTCGCTCTCCTGTCTAAGGACCGATTTCAGCATTACATCGATACCGAGATGTCCGATCCTGAGATCGAGGCCGAGATCAGCCAGATCGAGCTGACCAATATGCTAACGGCGGAGCTCAGAAAACGCTACCCTGAATCATATCGTCTCGCCCGCCGCATCTCGACGCTCATACAGACAAGCGACATTTTCAAACGCTTTGACAACGTCGATAACCCCGAGGCTCACCGCCGCTTGGCCGACCGTCTATACGGCCTGTCGGACTGGAAGCTGCAAAAATCACGCCGTGACGTGCAGGAAATGGATGTTCGCGTCAAAGCCGTCTCATTCCAAAGCCGCGACACACGCATGGTCGGCTGCACCGGCGACGCCCAGATTGTCATCAGCAACCCGGAGCTCGAAAAACTGATCGTTCGTGTGCTCAAAGCCATCGATTCGCCCGTCGATGTCCGCTCGCTTCGCTCTTTTGTAATGTCGCGTCTTCCGATCATGGACATCCATCTTGTGCCCGTCGGCAGCGGCGGCAACGAGGATGACGACGACCGTATGCCGTTCGAATTTACCGACACCCGCGAGACGCCTGAAGAAGACCTGCTTCGCAACGAAGCCGAGACTGCGGCAGCCGGCTTTGTCGATAATTTTCTCGTCACGCTTAACAAATCCGTCCGCGGCAAGGCCAAACAGTACGACCGCATGATCAACGTCCTTTGGCACTGCTATTTGATCTCTGACAGCGGCACTCAGCTTGAGGTTGCCGAGATGTTCGGCGTGTCCGATTCGCTTGTGTCGGATTACCGCAAACGCATCGAAGCCAACCTGCAGCAGCTTTCGTTCAACGGCGTCAACGAGGCCCGTCAGTTCGAAAAAGCACTCAAACACAAGGTCCGCGACCTGATAACGATGGAAAAAGAAGAAGTTGCGGCCTAATAGCACTTTGCTCTCAACAGATATGTTTTCTAGTCGCAGCAGATGTCCATCGAAAGATCAAAAAGTAAGGATCACAGCTCTTTGTCCCCGCTATCCAAAGCCGGCGGCACGGTCTCTAACGACCTGCCGCCGCTTCGGTCGTTTGGACAGTCAGAAGATATGGGGCCTGAGCCGTCCGGCTTGCGCAATCTGCATCGTCGAAACGACGCAGATACCATTCCAGTAAATGAGCCAACGCAGACAAGATCAGAGGCGAATGTAATTGTTAACACCACGACCATTCCAGTCGAACCTGAACCGGCGAACAACCAAGGCCCTAACAACAAGGCCGAACGGAAAGCGAAACAGACCAAAAACGATCAGGCTCTGCTGACTTCGGACAGATGGCTTGCACGCAACGGCCATACCTTTACATACGTCGGCCTGTTCCTGTTCTCGATCATGGTGCTCTTTAGGCCGTACGAGATCGTGCCGGGGCTCGGGTTCCTAGCTTCGACGGCATTCTATTTTGCACTCGCGACGCTCGCGATATATTTCCCAAGCCAGATCGCGACCGAGGGCACGCTGACAACAATGTCCACCGAGGTCAAAGCCTTACTCGCATTGACCGCCCTCTCGCTCCTGACGATGCCGATCGCCCGCAGTCCGGGCATGGCTTGGGATACGTTTAACGATTCGTTCAGCAAATCTGTCATTATATTCATCGTGCTGGTCAACGTCGTCCGCACGCGAAAGCGTCTGATGGGTATGATGTGGCTGTCATTTGGCATCGGTATTTATCTGAGCATCTCGGCGTTGCAGCTCTATATGAGCGGCAAATTTACGGTCGAAGAATATCGCGTCGGCGTCGAGATCGGCGGTATGTTTGGCAACCCTAACGAGATGGCGATGCATTTTGTAATGATGACGCCGCTCGCTTTCGCAATGGGTCTCGCTGTGAAGGGCAAGATCAAACGGCTCGTCTATTTCGGCATGGGCGGTCTCCTCATCGCGGCTAACATGGTCACGTTTTCACGCGGCGGCTTTCTCGGCCTCGTCGCCTGTATGGTCTTTTTTGCCTTTAAGGTTGGCCGCAAATACCGGCTCAACGTGGCGATCGCGTCGATCCTGATCAGCGGTATCGCCATGGTTGCCGCACCGGGTAACTACGGCTTGCGAATGCTCTCGATCTTTATCCCCGGGCTCGACAGCGTCGGTTCGAGCAACCAGCGCCAAGAGCTTTTATGGCGTTCGCTGCTGGTATCGGCACGCAATCCCTGGGGCATCGGCATCGGTAATTTTCCGATCGTCGGCATCCGCGACCTGCAATCGCACAACGCGTTTACACAGGTCTCAGCTGAGCTAGGCATCCTCGGGCTTGTCGCCTACATGATCTTTATGATCAGCCCGTTTCGCAAACTCAGTGCGATCGAGCGTAAACATTTTGACCGCGACGAGTTTGACTGGTTCTATTACGTCTCGATCGGCCTACAGGCGAGCATCGTCGGCTATTGGGTATCGAGTTTCTTTGCATCCGTGGCGTACAATTGGTTCATCTACTATTTGATCGCCTACGCGGTGGCATTTCGTCGAATTTACAACATCGAGCGTCCGGCTGACGAAGCCGAGACCGCTCCCGTGACCGGACAGCAGCCCATATTGGCAACATGATATTTACAGCGGAACAAATAGCATTTTGGTTGTGCATTGGCGTGTTGGGTTACGTCTATGTCGGCTATCCGCTGCTCGTGCATCTCGTAAGCCGCATGTTTCCAAAGCCCGTCGCAAACGGCGAGATTGAGCCAAAAGTCACCGTCCTCATCACCGCATTTAACGAAGAGAACGACATCCGAGCCAAGCTGGAAAACACGCTCTCTGTCGAATATCCGGCCCACAAACTCGAGATCATCGTCGCATCCGACGGTTCGACCGACGGAACCGATGAGATAGTAAAAACCTTTGCGGATCGCGGTGTAACACTCTTTCGCCAAGAGGGACGCGTCGGTAAAACGACCACGCAAAACAACGCTGTCGAACAAGCTACGGGCGATATCATTCTTTTTTCCGACGCGACCACGCTCTACACAACGGACGTTTTTCGCCGCATCTTGCCGCATTTTGCTGACGAAACCGTCGGCTGTGTTGCCGGGCGTTTGATCTACGTCGATGACGCCAGCACGATCGTCGGCAGCGGTGCCAAGAGCTATTGGAACTACGAAACATTTATCAAAACCGCTGAATCAACGGCCTGTTCGCTGATCGGTGCTTCGGGCTGTTTGTACGCGGTGCGTCGCTCCGCTTACGAACCGATGTACGCCGAGGCATGTTCCGACTTTCTGATCTGTACCAACCTTTACCGCAACGGTCTCCGCAGTATTTTCGCTCCCGACGCCGTCTGCTACGAACATACCAACAGCCGCTCCGACGACGAGCTCAGCATGCGGGTCCGCGTGATTTCCCAGACCTTTACCGATCTCTGGCGAAACCGCGACATGCTCAATCCGCTAAAAAGCGGCTTTTTCGCCGTCCAGCTCATCTCGCACAAGGTCCTGCGTTACACGGTGCCGTTCCTACTTTTAGCACTGCTCGTGACCAATGCCATCCTCGCAAGCCAGTCCGTCTTTTACGCCGGAACGTTCGCACTCCAATCCCTGTTTTATGTACTCGCATTGGTTGGCTGGATAATGGAACGTGCCGGTCATCGGCTTAGTATCCTCGCAATGCCGCTCTATTTCGTCCTCGCCAATCTCGCATCCGCCGTTGCTTTTTACAAATTCCTCCGCGGCGAACGCTACGCCCGCTGGGAACCGATCCGCAGCTCACGATAATGCCCGAAAGCCCCATAACAAATCACGTTAGCAAACGCGTCGGCCGTAATGTCTTTGACACACCGCCGAAGATCACGGTCGTCATACCGGCGTATAACAACGCCGACGTGATCGCCGAGACGCTTGATTCTGTCATCGGGCAAAAGTTTCGCGAGCACGAGATCATCGTGGTCAACGACGGTTCGCCCGACACCGAAGCTTTCGAGCGTGCCATTCGCAACCATCTCGAAGAGATCATCTACATCCGCCAGCGTAACCAGGGAGCCGGCCCGGCCCGCAACACCGCCATCGAACACGCCCGCGGCGACATCATCGCGTTCCTCGACGGCGACGACGTCTGGCTGCCCGATTTTCTCGCCTCGCAATACGTCCACATGAACCGCAACGGCCTCGACATGGTCTATTGCGACGCCATGCTCATCGGCATGAACTCCGCCCTCCGCCGCACCTTTATGGAGACCGCGCCGTCCGTTGGCGAAGCCGATTTCAACGCCATCCTTGACCTCCGCTGCAACGTCATCACGTCCGGCGTGATGGCCAAAAAAGAGTTCATCGTGAAAGCTGGTATGTTCGAGACCGAACGCGTGCGGGCACACGATTTTCATCTCTGGCTCCGAATGGCCAAAGCGGGTGCGAAGATCGGCTATCAACAAAAGCCTTTGCTCAAATACCGCGTCGAAACCAGCGGCCTCTCCGGCGACAGCATCAGCCGCGTCGAACGCGAGCGTGACGCTTTCGTCCGAGTAATGAACACCATCGAGCTTGACGCGGAGCAGCGCGCGATCGCGACCCGCCGAATCGCCGGCCTCGAAGCCGACCTCGCCGTCGAGCAGGGCAAATCCTACCTCCTCAGCGGCGACTACCGCGAAGCCGCCATCGCTTTCCGCGTCGCCAACCGCCACCGCCGCTCCCTAAAACTCACCGCCATCACCTGGCTAGCCCGCCTCGCCCCGAGCTTGCTCCTAAAACATTTCAAAACCCACCGTCCCGCCGACATCGCCCTCATCCGCCAGTCTTAATAAAGCTCCCCTCCTTGATTAGGAGGGGTGGCAGACGCTTCGTCTGACGGGGTGGTAGAGCATTCGCGCGCCCAATTTCCGCTTGCATTTTCCTCACAACAAGAGTATTTTTCCAAAATCACAAGGAATACCGGGTTGAAAACAGGTCTTAGCTCCCAAATCACAAGTAACAATTGATTTGGGAACAAAAATCTTCGCGTAGCCGACGAATTGCGAAATACGGGCGAAAGTTTCGTATTCCGCAGAATATTTGCGGATAACTCGGAAAAGTTGGATACAACAGCGAAATATTGCATATTTCACGCGAAAGTTGCATATAACAAAGAAAAGATGCAGATAACACGCAAAAGTTGCGGATTACATGCATAAAACATTCAAAACCTAAATTATGAGGAGATAAAAACCATGACAGACGCAGAACGAGTACGAAAAGAGGCATTTCTTAGAACGAGTAAATATAAGATCGACAACGCCGGGGATTTTCCGGCCGGGTCGATACAGGCAGCACAGATCGCGGCGATCGATGCGGAACTCGTGATACTCAACACGCAGCCTTGCCGACACACGCCGCCGCTCCGGCGGTGTCAAAAGGCTCACATCCTAACCAAGTGGGGGTGGCGGACGCTTCGTCCGACGGGGTGGTTCTCTCCGACTCCATCACTCCCAAAAAGTTCTATATCTCGACTTCGAACTGACAGAAACCCAATTCAACGAGCGTTACTCACGCCACGAGAACGGCCTCTGCGTCGATAAATACAAATTTTCCCAACGCAATATGCGAGCGCAGATCGGTTGGGATAGGGAAGTGCCCGACGCATTTGAGAGCTACGGCGCATTTATGGCACACTCGATCGCCGAGGCGGTCGACAAGCACAAGATCAAGGTCCTGATCGTCGATAACATCTCGTGGCTCGCGACCGCCAACACACACGCCGGTGCCGCACTCACCCTGATGAAAGGACTAAAAGGCCTAAAACAAGATCTCGGCATCTCGGTCATGGTCATCGCCCACACGCCAAAACGTCCCTACGCCCGTCCTATGACCGACAACGATCTCGCCGGAGCCAAGACACTGGCAAACTTTTCGGATACTATGATCGCCATCGGCAAGAGCCATCGCGGCCACGACATCCGTTATATCAAACACATCAAACCGCGCAGCGGCCCCGGCCAGGACGACGCGTCAAACGTCATCGTCTGCCGACTAGAAAAGCCGCATAATTTCCCCAAATTCACCTTTCTCGAACACGGCTCCGAACGCGCTCATCTCATGCCGTACTACGACCGCGCCTACCACTACCGCGAACAACTAACCAACGAAGCCCGCCGCCTCGCCGCCGAAGGCCTAACCGAACGCGACATCGCCGACAAACTCTGCCTAGGCAAAACCACCGTCCACCGGTATCTAACTGAAGACATCAAAGACGCTTAGCGTCCCACGGCCCATTTCCGTAATTCTTGGTCCACCTTGGTCCACTTGGGTCCACCTGGTCCGGACCGGACCAAGATGGACCAAACGGGCGGAGCCACTTCCGCTCATCTGAGGGCGGAGCCCCGGTATATCTGTTGAAAATACCTACTTTTGGTGTATTATCAACGACGTTACCGTTAAGGAGAAATATTCATGAAGAAACAGTTTTTGCTTTTTTCGTCACTCTACCTTTTATGCGTTGGCTTTTCGTATGGACAAGAAGCGGTAGCCACGTTTGTGGAGTATCGAATAAAGGACGTTGGTACAATTCGGATCCCTGTGACGATGAAGCTCCAAGGCGGCGTTTACAAGGAAATTTCTGAGGCACTCGCCAAAGACCTTTTGACGAAGAAAGGATATGACGTTACCGGCGATGAAGTCATTTTTCAGCAAAAGGGACTCAACGAGGCTAAGGGTGACTATTCCTACGCGAGAGTTATGATTGGCACCGACCATGGTTCTCCCGGTGAGTATGAACGAATTACGGCGAAGCTTAAGGCAACGCCTGAAGAATTGAGCTTCCTTAACTCGACAATAAAAAAAGGCCTTATCGAGTCCTTCGACGGACTTGGAGGCAAGCTGATTAGGTGGGATGGCGTAAGTATCGTGTTGGTTGGTGGTCGGACGGCTTTGAAAACCGCATATGTGCGACAAATTGATACCAAGCCCTCGGTTTATGTAGAGATGTACCAGTTCCAGAATTACGACCGGATACATCGGCTGACAATCTCCTATCGACAGAACGACGCCACCCTCTGGAAAGCGGATCTCGAAAAAACCAAGAATAGTTTCTCGATCACAAATGTTCGTCCTTAGTGAATGAATAAATCGAAGTAAGCCATTAAGTGCTATCCAAATGAGTATCGATTGTAAATCAGCTATATATATGGCATAAATATATGTAAGTTCCGTCCAAATCGACTTAACGGAGATCAGTATCACCTTGGTATCCTCAAAAAAAAATAGTTACCAAAATCCGGCTCTAATTGAAGCCGTTTTTGAACTTCGATTTCCTGCTAACCCAAGATGGGGTATGGGTTCCGTTGTTAAGTTCGCCAATTTAGCGAGTGCGGAAGGTTACCCAGAAGTTGTTGATTCGGCCGATGGATTCCAGATTAACTTTACGACGAATAAAAATAAGCCTGAGTTCCGACCCGTGAGTCGTCGAATTCAGACTTGGAACAAAGAAGGTAACGAACTTTGGCAAGCAAGTGCGGAGTTGTTTGCCGCAAATCGGCGAGCCCCATATGCTGGGTGGAACGAATTTCGGCCTCATATTCTAAAAGGTTTTCAGCTCTATCAAAATTTGGCAAAGCATAAGAAGGCAAACCATTTGTCTCTCCAATATGTAAATCGAATCGAGTTCGACAAACAAGACACCGCGGGTTCTTTTTTGATATTTATGCCGCCCGAAATTTCATATGCTGATGTGATAAACGCTCAAACCTGTAATTCACAGCAGACGTTCAAAGATGGAGATACGATAACCGTTACCGCAGGTCTCAATCTCATGGATGGCGAGAAGCCGGCAATGATTCTAAATCTTACATACACATCTCCTTCTCCTCCTCTGAAAATGGAAGAGTTGATGAAGAAAATTGACATTGCCCATCGTAGGATTATTGACGCATTTGAAAAATCGATAACAGATAAGCAACGAGAAAGGATGGTAAAAGTATGATTTTTACGTCTACGACACTTCTAAAGCCAAATGATTTTCCAGAAGATCGTCCAGTATGGGTTGCCATGAGTCATCCTGCTACCACGGTCGGAGAAATCACTGCGATTGCTGAACATATTGAGTTTGACGATTCGACTTCTACATATCGTCTCCGTCCAATTCCTAGTTTTGACGCCGACGATATTTTTATCTCACCGATTATTCGCTCTTTCCCCGTTACGGTGCACGCAACAATCGGAGGTTGGATTAGTCCGTTACCTATAGATGATGCCGTTGATGTTGGATGACGAATGACAAAACGAAAAATAAACCCAAATGGTATCAAGGTGGGCAATGGAAAGAATTAGAACAAGGAGACTTGCTCCCTGCTTGCCCGATTCTTACTCCTCCAGAAAATTTATCTCAAATCCTTGCGACTGCTGAAGCCGGGAAATCAGTAGAAATCCAATCATCGATCGGTTATGCGAATCTCATAGTCACCACCCAGACCTGTGATCTTCAGAATGAAGGTAAAGGGGAGACGGTTTTGCTGTGCGCGTACACCGATGCCTCTAAATATACAAGGAATCAACAGATCGATGTTTCAAAAGGCAAACGGGTTGCGCAGTATATGCTCGATCGTTGCGATCTCTCAGGCCTAAAGTTCGAACATCAAATCGTTGATTTTCGAGCCGTATACTCATTGCCAATTCCATTTGTATTAGAATTTGCAAAAAATTTAGGACGACGGGTTCGTGTTAGATCTCCCTACAAGGAAAACTTTTCAAAAGCATTTGGGGACTACTTTTCTCGAGTTGCTCTTCCCCGCAATATTTCAGAACTACCCAAGGAAGTGGTTCCCAAATAGGTCAACAGACAATGTTGAGCATCTTGACACCGAGCCCGCACGAGAATATCCTCAGATTTAAATGGACTTTTACTTTCTGCTATTTTCACTCTTTTTTCCGCGGCTCGTGATGCTGGTGTATCTCGTGATGTTTCCGGCGGCGTTTCCGGCAAACTCCGTCCCGCAATGGGCCGACATCCTGCTCGGCATATTTTCTCCGCGTATCCTGATCCTGATCTACATCTACCAAAACATGGGCTACGACAACATCTGGTTCGCCGCCCACCTGATCGTAATGCTGCTCGCGTACTTTGGTGGAGGGCGAGAAACACGCCGCAGACGGCGTAAGGCAAGTGAATAACGAACAGTGAACATTGAATAGTGGGCTCAAGCCCGCACGAAGTAAGGGCGTTACTCGCAAGTTGGATGTAACGCCCTTACTTCGTGCGGGCTTACGCAGAGACTGCCGCCTAAAGGCGGGACTCCGAACAACTGAATTCGGCCATTGGCCTAATTCCCGCGTCTAACGTGACATGGGGCGAGATCGGGTTTATATTATTCCCGTCCCAAAGGAGAAACTAATATGAAAAAATTTATCGCAATGTCGGTATTCGTACTCTCGTCGGTTATGTTCGTTCATCCCGCAGCCGGTTCAGCTTCGACCAAACCCAGCGTCAAACCATGCCAGGGCAGCGGCTGCGTCTATGTCTGCAGACAAGAACTGCGTCGGTGCCGCCTCGGCAATAAAGCCTGTAAACGTCAGTACAAAAGCTGCGTCCGCGGATGCCCTAGATAATGAACAGTTAACAGTGAATAGTGAATAGTGGAAGATAGAGTTCGTCGTATTCTTCCGCTATTCACTGTTCACTATTCATTATTCACTACAAAAGAAGTGCGGCTCCAAGTTTCGGGAACTCAGAGCCGTAAATGATCAGATTGGATTAACTGTAGGCCTCGCGAAGGTTGTAGGCAAAAGGCGGATTGTTAATGGGTAGGGCAATGTGTCGAACGAACCAACTCCTTCGCTCGTTTAGTTCTTCGACACGGAAACTTTTTCTCCTTTGAGCGGGATGCCGATACGCTTTGCCTCACGCAAAATGACGTTCGGATCGCTCTTCAAGCTATGGATCTCTTCTTGCAGGGCAAGATTTTCGTCCATAAGATTCTGTATTTGGGCGGCGAGCCTGGTATTCTGGCCCGCCTCTTCTTGCATTTCGGTAAATGCACGGAAATTGATCGAGACACCGAGCATCACAAATATCGAGACGACGATCGCGAACGACAGCCACCACGGCGTCTGTTTGCGTGTCGCAGCGGCCGCAGGTGTGCGGCGTTTGCGTGTGATCGCGGCACGGCGTGACGTTGTCGCCCCCGTGTTTGCGTCACCCCAATAGATATCTGCGGCCTTGCTCAAGTAACTCCTCCAGATCCTGAGAGCTTTCGCTCTCTGCGTAAATCCTCACCATCGGCTCCGTGCCCGACGGCCTCATCAGCATCCAGGCGTCGTTTCCGAAAAGGAATTTGACGCCGTCCATGCGGTTGATACTTTCAATTCGCCGGCCGCCGATCTCCGTCGGCTCCTGTGCCAGCTTTTCTTTCAACTTTGCCGCGACATCCGGTGTCAATTTGACGCCGATGCGGCCCGATTCGAGCTTGCCGTCCCTCGCGAACAGTGCCTCAAGTTGCTCTGTCAAACTAATCCCGCGAGCGGCGACCGCTTCGGCTGCCAAAAGACAGGCTAAGATGCCGTCTTTCTCGGGGTAGTGCCCGCGTATCGAGAGTCCGGCGGACTCTTCGCCGCCAAGGATGATCTCGTCGTTATTTATCAATTCGCCGATGAACTTGAACCCGACCGGCGTTTCAAATAGCTTTATCCCGCGTGCGGTCGCGACCCTATCCACCTGGTGCGACGTCGCCACGCTGCGTGCGACCCCATTGGTCCAGCCGCGTGATTCGTACAAATAATCTGTCAATACCGCGATCAACCTGTTCGGCGTAATGAACTCGCCACCCGCGTCAATGATCCCGAACCTGTCGCCGTCTCCGTCCGTCGCGAGGCCCATTGTCAGGCCCTTTTCGACTACCAGCTTTTTCAGATCCGGGATATGTTCTTCGCCCGGCTCCGGCGGCTGCCCGCCAAACGTAACGTCACGCCAATCATGCAGCGTCTCGACCTCAAGTCCGTGATCAAGCAGGATCTTGTTCAAATATCCGCGGCCCGTTCCCCACAGAGGGTCATAAGCGTATCGGCCTTTTGCCGCGGCGATCACGTCGAAACGTATTTTAGTTTTCAAATCGTCCAGATAAGCCGGACGCGGATCAAAATCTTTTATCTCGCCGCCGGGTGCATCGTGGCCCGACATTTTATTAGCGATGCGATGCTCGATCTGCTTTGTGATCTCGGGCAGTGCCGGGGCTCCGTCAGCCGTCGAAAACTTAATGCCTTGATACTCCGGCGGGTTATGCGACGCCGTAAAGTTAATGCCGCCTGCCGCCTGTTTATCGCGAATCGCGTGGCTGATCACCGGTGTCGGCGTTGGTTCCGTGCATCTGAGCACCGTAAAACCTTTCCGCGACGCGATCTCGGTAGCGACATTCGTAAACGTCTCGCCCATGAACCGCGAGTCATGACCGACTATCAACGTCTGCCCGGCAACCGCACTCTTGTCTTTCAAATATCCACAGATCGACTCCGCTACAAGCCGGACGTTCTCGAACGTAAAGTCCTCGGCGATGATCGCCCGCCAGCCTGATGTTCCAAAGCGGATAGTCATTTAATAGCAATGTTGTCGATTACCTCTCGGGAAAATCGTCTGAACTATGTTTTCAACCCAATTTACCTTGAAGTGGTTGGAAGCATAGCACATCTGTTTAAGCATTGTAAAGCGAAAATATAATATTTTTTTAGGCTAGGTAAAGACATTATTCACAACAATTAAAGATTATTAATTAATGTGCTAACTGATTATAGCGCTTATGCGATTTGAAATTTGAGCTGAGTTGTTAAGCGCGCACTTCTAAGCGCTCCATTTAGATGAAAGTTTTGCATGATTTGACAAGGGGGCAAAATCGCCCATGATGTATCAATAAGGAACACCGGATATACTGATTTTGAGTGTGTGTCGAAAAGGCGCGCACTTGTTATTTGTAAATCGGACTTTTTGGGTCGTATAAGGTGCTGTAAACACAGGGTTTATCACATCGTGTTAATCCTGCCATCATTGGCACGGCTATTGCCTATATTAAGGCGTAATATTGCCGCCGGAGTTATCGCGTTAATTCGAGTCCGACGGTCTTTGCAAAAAGCATTCATTGGAGAAACCGAAAACAACATGAGACCTATTAAGCATTTTGAAAAAGGACTGACGTACGTCGCCAAGGGCGCGTTCAACGTCGTCCGCAGCGTCAATCAGTTTAAGCCTAACGCATCATTCATCCCGAAATGGGCTGACAAGCCCATCCTCAAATCGTGGCAAAAGACCAAGCCGACGCTTGGCTTTCCGCGTACGACCGATTCACTCTGCCCGCAGTGTGTGATCGAAGCCCGCGAGCAGATCCTTTCGGGTGAACGTGATGTATCGACACTCGTCAATGACAACGTCGGCGAGATCAAGGCGCAGATCATCGAACGTGACGGCCAGGTGTGGATGATCAAAGATTGTCCGCAGCACGGCAAGATCGAAGACATGATGGCGATCGACTCTAAGTTTCTCCAGCACATCGAATCGCTTTTCCCGGGCCGCGATATGGAATCGCACAACGACGAAAAGCTGCACAACCACGGCACGTCGACGATCAAGTACGGCCGCGGGGCGGTTTTGACGGTCGATCTGACAAACCGCTGCAACATGATGTGCGATCCGTGTTTCATGGACGCGAACCAGGTCGGCTTTGTCCACGAGCTCTCGATGGAAGACGTTACCGAGATCCTCGACAACGCTATCCAGATCAAACCGCGTCGTCAGATGTCGGTGCAGTATTCGGGTGGTGAGCCGACGCTCAGCCCTTATTTCCTGGACGCTGTCCGCTATGCACGTAAAGTTGGTTACAACTCAGTGCAGGCCGCGACCAACGGTATCGAGTTTGCCAAATCAAAAGAATTTTGCCGCGAAGCCGCCGAAGCCGGCCTCCGGTTCGTCTATCTACAGTTCGACGGTATCGGCAACGATGCTAACTCGCACCGCCAGATCGGCAACCTGTTTGACGTCAAGCTCCGTGCGATCAACAACCTGCACGAAGCCGGCGTTGACATCATCCTTGTGACAACGCTGGTCAACGGCGTCAACAACGATCAGGTCGGCACGATCATCCGTTTTGCTTTGGAGAATCCTAAAAAGATCTCGTTCATCGCGTTTCAGCCGGTGTCGTTCACGGGCCGCGACGAGCACATTACCGAAGCCCGCCGTCTGCAGCAGCGTTACACGCTGGCTCACCTCGCACACGACGTGCACGATCAGGTCGGCATCACCGAACCGACGCGTGACTGGTTCCCGCTCTCGCTCATGGGTGCATTCGCGGATTTCGCGGACGTCGTCCACGGGCCTGAGAATGATTGGGGACAAGTTTCGTGCGGCTGCCACCCAAATTGCGGTGTCGGCACGGCCGTGATGGTCAATAAGGAAACAAAGGAAATGGCACCTGTGCCGCAGTTCCTTTCGATCCCGGGCCTTGTCAAAGACATGCAGCACATCACCGATACAAACCGCGGCAAGTGGTTTTCGAATATCATGATGGGCCTCGCACTCTTGAAAAACTACAACCCGTACGGTGCACCTCCGTCATTGACGCTGGGCGGCATCCTCGCAAAGTTTGACAAGTCGTTTGGCCTCTCAGGCAAAGACTACGGCAAGGTTAGCGGCGATCGCACGATGGAAGACATCGAAAAGCGTCGTCAGGACCCTTGGAACTTCCTCTTTATTGCAGGTATGTGGTTCCAGGATCTGTTCAACTACGATTTCCGCCGCACCGAGATGTGCATCATCCCTTACGGCACCCAAGAGGGCGAAATTTCGTTCTGTGCGTACAACACCGGCATCGGCTGGCGCAACATCATCGAGCACATGCACCAAAATGCGACTGTCGCCCAGTGGTACAAAGACCAGGGCCGTCACGAAGTGTTTGCCCGCGGCAAGAATGTCGATATGGACGACGCTTCGCACAGCCTGATCCTCAATGAGACCGACCTCGCCCGTCCTAACAAACCGGAAATGGAAGGCCCCAAGACCGCCGCAGAGGAAATGCAGATGATGCGTAAACTCTACAACCAAATGGTCATGGAAAAAAACCAGATCACCTCCGAGCCAATGGTCCAGATCGGCGGCTTGAAGCGTGAGAAGAAAGAAGAGCCAAAAGAAATGGCTATTGCAGAGTAACTAGTTACAGGTAAACGGTAACAAGTTAAAAGGCCGGCGGATATTTCGCCGGTCTTTTTTGTTTTCCTTGTCACTCGTCACTGTTCACTTGTCACTAATATATGAAATGGCGATTGCTGAATAAGCGGCTTGTCAGTTAGAAATAAAAAAGCCTCGTCGTGAAACCGGCGAGGCTTTTTGTATAACATAGATGCTTTACTGGGGAACTGAAATCACGTATAAAAGCAGTCATGGAAAGAACTCAATCAATTCAGCAACTGGTCCAAGACGTTGAGACGGGCAAAGTTGTACTTCCAGAATTCCAGCGAGATTTTGTATGGGAAATTACAAAAACTTACGACCTTTTTGATTCAATTGTCAAGGATATTTTCATCGGGGCAATTATTTACGGGATTCCTTCTTTTGAAATCGCCGTTCGCGAAATCGATGACAGACCAAAGGCACAACGAGGGCGCCGAAGACAGCCGCTCAAAGTCGTAACTGTTTCCAAGGCCGAGATTGAAATGCGGCAAAGGCTTGAACGGAGTAACTTCAGATTGCTATTGGACGGCCAGCAACGGTCAACTGCTCTCTATCGCGCCGTGCTGGGAGTCGATCCGGTTTGGTTTGTTGCCCGCAGTGAAGGTGAGTTAGAAATTGACTTCGAGAAATCGGGAATTGAAGAACTCCTTCATGAATTTTCGGGCACGCAAGATGCCGATCGTTTATCCATCAAGCTTTCCGATGTCTGGAGAATGGACAGAGAAGATTTAGACGAAGATGAAACCAAGGCCATTTTCCGCCAGAGCTCCTATTATCAGAGCTTTAGCCAAGACAGCGGATTTGATGATAAAGCAGAATTCAAGAAATATCGCTATCTAAGGAAGAAAATTACTGAACTGTTTAAGCAGGAGAAGTTATTGTCCTACTACCTTCTCGACATGAGTCTCGAAAAATTCGTTGTATTTTTCGAGAGAAGTAATACCCGAGGCGTTCAACTCAACTTCATCGACATTCTGGCGGCAAAACTTTATACCGGCAACTTCAATCTCAAACAGAAAATTCAGGAGTTTGAAAAGGCAAATCCGAATTATGTGCTCGTGCCAGAAACAATCGTAAGAACAATAGCTTATTTAAAAAGCTCCGCAAAGGAGGTTGACCGCAATTACATTCTTACGAAGCTTAAGGCAGAAGATTTCATTGAGCGATGGGATGAGCTTTGCGGTCTTTACAAGAAAAGCCTGGATTTTCTCTATGCGAATCATTTGATAATCTCTCAGGACTGGATGCCTTACGAAAACATGTTAATTCCCATTATTGTTTTCGTCCGGGAGATTGGTGGTGATTTTCACCAAATGACTCAGCCACAAAAGGACTTTTTGGTGTTTTGGTATCTGAACGCAGTTTTCTCACTACGCTATTCTGGTGCAACCAATGAGCGGGTAATCGAGGACGCGACGATTTTCGCTAATTTGGCGCTTGGTAAAAAAATAACCTCGTCGACATTCTTCAACAAGCTTACAAAGAACCAGATCGCCGAAAAAGATGACATTTATGCTTTCGAGAAGAAGGGAAACGCTGTTTATAAAGGTATCCTCAACCTCATCAATTTCCATTCCCGGGGATTAACCGACTGGAATAACGACAGTAAGCTATCCCTTAATTCTGAACTTGAGGATCATCATATTTTCCCTAAAGCCTATCTCGACAAAACGCTGGCGAATGAAGTTGAGAAGGACTTTATCGACTGCGTCGGAAATCGAACCTTGGTACCCAAGAAGCTCAACATTAAAATCGGAGCCAACAAGCCGTCCGAATATCTAGCTCATATCAATGCCAAGAACCCAAACTTTGACAAAACGCTGCAGAATCATTTGATTCCCCGCGAATTGATGTCCGGCGAGCTCGATTATGAATACAAATTTTTTCTCGACTGGCGAATAGAGGAAATTTTTCAGATCATTCAGCGGCATTTAGTTGCCCCAACACAACGGATTCGCGAACTCTTCTATGAAGAAACAAAAATTGAAGAATCTTCAAACATCCCAATTTTCTGTACCTATCATCGTAAGCGTGCCGAGGCCACGTTCAACCCAGCCAGCAAAAAGGTTTTTTATTCAGGCCGACTATTTGACAGTCCTAGCGCGGCCGCGAGCGCTGCAAAGACTGACCTAGGAGCTTCGCCGGATAACACGGAAAATGGATGGACTTTCTGGCGGTTCGTCGATGATAACGGTGAGGAACGCCGAATCCTGGAATTGCGGGAAGGACTAACTAAACTGGTCGATGGAAGATTTGACCCCTCGGAGTCAACAAGTGAATCCGCTTCCGACGACGTTCGAATCGAGGAGCCGAGTGACATTGAAACCGAGAATTCGACTGGCGATGGAGTGCCGAAGCCATCGGTTGACCAAAAGAGAAACTCGATTTTAGCCGCGTTTGGAAAGAAGATCGGTAAGGAATTTCAGAAGAAGTCTAGAGCCACTTACGCGACGTCAGACGAGACGTTAAAAATAGCCTGCACGATCTCTGCGCGTTACGAGGAGGCAAGTTACCCTTATTGGTTTAGGTACGATAAGCGTTGGCGCGAATTTGTGTCTTCTGCACCGGACGGCTTCTTGATTCTCGGATGTATGGATTTGGATATAGCATTCGCGATTCCAGCGTCAGCAATTGAAGAATTTCTTCCTAAAATGAATACTACGGACAATTACCGCGATCGCGAATCGTACTGGCATGTTTTTGTGCGGATTTTAGAGGGTGAGCGTTACTCCATCTATTTGTCCAAAACCCAAGAGGATTTTGACATCACACCATATCAGTTCCGTGTTTGAGGGCAGCTCATTCACCTTTGTGGGCCTGACTTTCTTCGATCATCTCGATCCAGAGGTTTAGGGTTTGGTCTTCGCGGCGTTCATTTTTTACCTGATATCGAACCTCTTGTTCGTATCGGTGTTTTAGCAACGTTACGTTGAGATCGAGTGCTTGGGCGAGATATTCGACATCATCGCGGTCGCGGCTACTGTTTCTTTCTAATTTCGAGAGAATGATGTCGTATGGATCCATTGAAAAAAGGCGGATCTTTTCAAAACAGTCGGGATATATCGGTGTTAGGCGGTCGGCGTAATCGTCGGGGATGATTGCAACTCCGACGGGATCGAGATAGACCTTGTGCTTTTGGTATAAAGGTGAGCCAAGGCCCGCAAATTTCATGAGAGCGTCATTTCTCTGAACAAGTGTCAGAAAGTCGACATCAGAAGTAGATCGTTCTGAGCCGTAAAGTTGCGTTACGACAAAGCCGCCCAGACAATGAAATGTGTGCTCAACATCTAGGAACTCGTCGATCTCTAGTAGAAATGATAGCCATGGTTCAGGTGGTAACATAGTATTGCCAGTTTAGATGCTGCGGTGAAAGGTCGGTCAAGAGATTCCAGTGTTTTGCAGCCTCAGGACGTTGGGCTTTAAGCCATTTTCTTTCTGCCTGCGTCATAGTTTCCTTACACAACGTTTCTTCCTTTTCGAGTCTCGAACGCTCCAGCTTAGACTCGACGGTTTCCAGCTTTTGTGCGGTGGTTCCTTTACCGTACCTTTCCGCCATTCGTCTAGCAACATTGGTTACAAATCCAAGGCGATTCTGCAAATCGTGAGCTTTGGCGGTCATAACAACGGAGTTCCATTCGAGGTCGGGAAACTCGAAAAGCAGCCAGGGAAGAGCTTCGACTAGACGTGCGTCTCGCTTGTCTGCATTGAGTGCCGAAAGAAGAACGTCCGCAGGATTCTTCAGTTGTGAAGGCTTCCAATGAGAAAATCCTTTGTATCCTAGTGCAGCAAGGTCAGCTGTCAGTTGATCATCCGAAACCTTGGCAACCTTATATTCTTTGGCCTTGGCTGATAATTCTGTAGGCTGAAGGTCCATCTTCTTAACCAGCTTCCTTTTCAGCCTATCAGTGAGGCGTCGCTTGTCACATTCGAGTAGAGAAAGATAGGTTTGAGACACGCCCAAACGTGTAGATACCTGTTCTTGTGTGAGACGGCCTTTTAAGCGATATTCCCTTAATTCTCTACCAGTCATAATGTTCCCCCCAGTTGTAATATTACAACCTTGTAATATCTTACCTCTGTTTAGCTAATTGTCAAGATATTTTTCATGCAATCTATTCGCCTTTTAGGTATCTTCCATAGCTCCCATCCAGCACTCCGTTAACAAGTATTTCTCTTGAGCTGCGCTGGAGCTTTTTGATCCGGGAGCGTTCTTGGGCTTCGGCGGCGCGTTGCTCGGCGGCGTAGTCGCGGGTGAGGTCGGATTCGGATGCAGGGCCGAGGTATTCGAAGCCAAGAAATGGCGAGGCCATTTCTAGTGACGAGTGACGAGGGACAAGTGACGAGTCGGAGGAAGAACTACCACCCCGCCCTGCGGGCACCCCTCCTAAGCAAGGCGGGGAGTTTGTGGGGGACGAGATGCGGTCTAGTTGGAAAACTAATACGTCGGGATCTACGCCGCTAACGGCGTGTGTCGGCAAGGCTGCCGACACTCCGACGACGGAACTACCACCCCGGCCTGCGGCCACCCCTCCTAAGCAAGGAGGGGAGTTTTTGGATTTGAGGAGTTTGATGTAGCGGTATTCGGGGCCGTAGGTGGTGGGGTTTAACGACATCACGCTGTCGGCGATGTTCGCCAGTTGAGAGTTGAAAGTTGAGAGTTGAGAGTTGGCGGATGCTGCGGAGCTACCACCCCGGCCTGCGGCCACCCCTCCTAAATAAGGAGGGGAGCTTAAGGAGTCCGCCCGCTTACGCAGGCGGTTCTGCCCCGGAGCGATGACGAGGATGGAGAGGTTGTGGGTGGTGGCGGTTAGTTTTAGTGAATTGAGCATGCGGATGTGGGCCGAATTGTTGCGGGCGTAGGGCGTGAGGGCGGCGAGGTTGTCGATGATGATGACCTTGGCGCCGGATTCGGCGATCGCCTGGTCGATCGAGGCGTCGAAGAATTTGGTGAGGCTGTCGTTGAACTCTGCGGGAATGGAGCCGAAATCGCGATAGGACGGGCGGATGAGCTTTGGCGAAAAACGGTAGCGGACCGGCAGCTTGCCGGGGATCGGCGACGGGCACGTGTAGCGTTCGGCAAACTGAGCGTCCGTTTGGTCGAGATCGAGGAGCAAGACTTTTTGATTGCGGAATTCGTAACTACCACCCCGGCCTTCGGCCACCCCTCCTAAACAAGGAGGGGAGCCGTGGGAGGAGGCGGGCCGACTGAAGTCGGGACTCCAAGCGGGGACACCACGCGCGATGGATTCGGCGATCTGGACGGCGAGGAGGCTTTTGCCGATGTTGGGTTCGCCGATCAGCAGGGCGACCTCGCCCGTTCGCCACAGGCCCGGGACGAGATCCGCGGGCGGTGCGGTCCGCATCGCGGCGTTGGCCGGACGGACTTCGAACATGCTTTCGTGCGGGAGATACAGAAGCCGGTGGGCGTAACGGTCTTTGTGTGTGGGAGAGGCGGGATCGGTGTTGGTTTTTGCGTTGGGCTCAGGGGCGTCGCTGCCGTCCCAGCCGGCGGCCGAGTCGTAGCGGTCGAGGTCGAGGTCTTCGTCGTCCGCATCGTCAAAGTTGTCGTGATCTTTGCCCAGGAGTTCTGCCATGTGAACGAACGTAGCAAAATCCTGTGGACGTTAGAACCCTGTTTTGCGGGCTTTGACGTATTTTGCGGGCTTTGACTTATTTTGCTTATGGTGGCCAGAGCGAATTGACTTTGAGTCGGTGGGGGCGGACAATCAGAGGTTAGTTCTTTGGTGGAAAGAAAAGCATTTGAGGATCAAGGGTAAGGCGGGTGAGATTCCCGCACGATCGCGTCACCGTTAAAGTCGGGCCGCCTGCCTCGGATACAAAGCCAGTGAGGATGTTTCGCGTCAAAACATCGCAGGCAAGCACGGTGCAATAACAAAACGCCCTGTTTTCCGGTCGATATTCGACGCGCGGAGAGCAGGGGTTTTTGTT
Source organism: Chloracidobacterium sp. (assembly GCA_016706275.1). GTDB lineage: Bacteria > Acidobacteriota > Blastocatellia > Pyrinomonadales > Pyrinomonadaceae > OLB17. Next base: position 1,153,103 of record JADJJY010000001.1, read on the forward strand.
TGCGATGAGGAGTAAAGTTGCTATGAGGAGAGAACCACCCCGTCAGCCGAAGCGGCTGCCACCCCTCCTTCGTAAGGAGGGGAGCTTATGGATCGCAGTAGCGTTGACTACGTTGATGTTGTTGTCGGCGTGTGGCGGGGCTAAGAATGCGGGGAACTCTGCGACACCGGTGCCGATGCGGGTTGTGACGGATGACCTTGGGCGGGCGGTGACGATACCGGTGAAGGTGACGCGGGTTGTCAGCTTGGCACCGAATCTGACGGAGAATATCTTCGCGGTCGGCGCGGGCGACAGGTTGGTCGGAGTCACGACGTTTTGCAATTATCCCGAGCAAGCCAAAGCGATCGCCAAGATCGGCGACACGATGACGCCTAATATGGAGTCGATCATCGCGCTCAAGCCGGACGTTGTGTTTGTCTCGACCGCGTCGCAGATCGAGGCGTTTATGAAAACGCTCGAGGCGAACGGGATCGCGGTTTATGTTACGAATCCAACTGGAACAGTAGATGTAATGAGAAACCTCAAAGCACTGGGGGAGATTTTTGATACCCAGAAGGTTTCGGATGATTTGATTGCAAATTTGACCCAAAGAATTAACGCCGTAGCCAACCTAACCGGACCTCTTGCGAGTCACCGAGAACGGCCTACCAAGGTTTTTATTCAAATCTCAAAGGAGCCTTTGTTCACGATTGGAAATAAGTCCCACCTAAACGAGTGGCTTTTTAATGCGGGTGGTCAATCTGTAACAGAAAACGTCGACACAGCATATCCAAAACTCAGTAAAGAAACAGCGTCGGCATTGAATCCGGAGGTTATCATCCTTTCGGAATCGGACGATAATAAGGAGCCGAATGATGCGTTTAAGAATTCACCGGCGGTTAAGAATGGACGTGTATATAAGGTGAACGCCGATCTGCTGTCGCGGCCGGGGCCGAGGCTGGTGGATGCGTTGGAGCAGATCGCGAAGGATCTGCATCCGGAGAAATTCAAATAAGCAATTCACCACAGAGAACTCAGAGATCGCAGAGAAGCCGAATGCTATTGATTGGCGGCCTGTTATTTCTGTTGCTTGCGATCGTGCTTGCGGCGGCGGTGATGCTTGGGGCGGAGCGGTTGCCTTTGTTTGATCTGTCGGAGCAGCAGCGGTCGATATTGTATGACATACGGCTGCCAAGGATATTGTTGGGGGCTTGTGTCGGGGCGAGTTTGGCGGTGGCGGGTGCGGGGTTGCAGTCGCTGTTGAGAAATCCGCTGGCCGAGCCGTATTTGCTGGGTGTTTCGAACGGAGCGGCGTTGGGGACGATGCTGGCGTTCGTGTTTTTTCAGAGCCTTGAGATCACGCGGCCGTTGCTGGCGTTTGCGGGAGCGGGGCTTGCGACCGTGGCGGTTTACCGGATGGCGAAGAGCCGGGCGGGGATGAACGTAGAGCGGCTGGTGCTATCGGGGGTGATCGTGACGACGTTTTTGTCGTCGGTGATCGTGATGTTGACGACCTTGCTTGATGCGGCAAAGCTGAGGAGCTTTACGTTTTGGCTGCTGGGGGATCTGTCACAGGCGACCGTTAACGGCGTTTATTTGAGCTTCGGCGCGGTCATTATCGGCACGATCATTTTGATGTCACAGGCGAGGGCTTTGAACCTGATGATGGTCGGCGAACGTGATGCGTTCGATTTTGGAGTCGAGGTCGGACGGGTGCGGATGCTGGTTTTTGGAGCGTCGAGCCTCGTCGTCGGAGCGGCGGTCGCGGCGAGTGGTTCGGTAGGGTATGTCGGGCTGATCGTGCCGCATTTGGTGCGGTTGATTGTGGGGAGTGATAACCGTTTGGTGGTGCCGTTTTCGGCCGTAGCGGGGGCGATATTTGTGGTGTTTGCGGATACGATCGCGCGAACGGCTATCGCTCCGAGGGAATTGCCGGTCGGGGCGGTAACGGCGTTGATCGGGGCTCCATTGTTTATTTATTTGCTGAGGAGAAATTAGAGGAAAGAACCACCCCGTCAGCCGAAGCGGCTGCCACCCCTCCTTCGTAAGGAGGGGAGCTAAAAAGATGCTTGAGGTTAAAGACATATCGGTAGGTTACGGCGAGCGGGCGGTTTTGGGCGGCGTGTCTTTTGAGCTGCGCGACGGCAAAACCATCGTGCTGCTGGGGGCGAACGGTGCGGGTAAGACGACGCTTATTAAGGCGTTGAATGCGACTTTGCCGTTGACCAGTGGTGATATTGCTTTGGATGGTGAGCGTTTGTCGAAGATCTCACGGCGTGAGATCGCACGGAATATTGCCGTGGTCGCGCAGGAAAATGAGACGCGGTTTCCGGTGACGGTTTTGGAGTTTGTGCTGTCGGGGCGGTTTGTTCATGGGAATGCGTTTGGGTGGGAGAGCGAAGCTGATGTTGCGTTTGCCGAACGGGCGCTGGCCGATTGCGATCTGAGCGGTTACGAGACGCGCCTTATGAATCATCTATCGGGCGGTGAACGGCAGAGGGTTGTGCTGGCGAGGGCTTTGGCGACGGGGGCGAGAATCCTGTTACTGGATGAGCCGACAGCAAATCTGGACCTCGCACATCAGGCGATGATGTTTCGGCTGGTGCGTGAGCGGTGCCGGTCTTGTCAGGCATCGGCGGTAGTTATCACTCATGATCTCAATCTCGCAGCGGAGTTTGCGGACGAGATCATTATGTTGACAGACGGGCGAATTGCTGCAAAAGGCACGCCGACAGAGGTTTTAACGGCTGAGAATATCAAGGGAGTTTTCGGCGTGAATGTTTTGCTGGATGAAAATCCGGCGAGTGGAAACGTTCGCGTGACGAGCGTTTTTTAGGAGTGTCATCCACAGATAAACACAGATAGACACGGATAAAAGAAAGATATATCTATGTCCATCAGTGTTGATCTGTGGACGATATGTTGATAAGCGATGCAAGGGAAGTTTGGTGCAAAGCCAACGCTGCCCACGCAACAGTGAGATCAAATGACGAATTTCGAATAACGAATATCGAATTGCTCAAATTCTATATTCGATATTTTCTATTCGATATTTGATCGAGCCTGGAACCTAGCTCGTTTGTTGGGGATTTGAACCATTCTGCGATGGGCAGAAGAGGAGTTTTATGAAGACGTTACTAGTTTTTTGTTCAATATTTATTTTAGCGATCTCGGCAGCGGCGCAAACAGCGACTCCGACTCCGACGCCGTCGATAAGGGAAGAAGTGACGGTTTCGGCTGGCGAGAGTCAGACGATAGAGCAGGTGTCAAAGACAGTCGATACGATCTCGGCGCAGGAGATGCGGGACCGGGCGGATTTTTCGCTGATCGAATCGTTGCGGACGATACCGGGTTTTCGGGTTGCTCAGTCGGGTGGATTTGGAAAGCTTGCGACGATCAAGACTCGGGGGCTTCGAAATTGGGACACGGCGGTGTTGATCGACGGGATACGGTTTCGCGATGTGACCGGTATTACCGGGGATGCGACGGCGTTTTTGAGCGATTTTACATTAACGAGTGTGAGCAAGGTCGAGGTACTTCGCGGGTCCGGTTCGTCGCTTTATGGTACGAACGCGATCGGCGGTACGATCGATTTTCAGACACCTGAGGCAAAATCGGGGACGCATGGACAGATCGGCGGAGCGTTTGGCGGGCTGGGGCTGCGGCGTTTTCGCGGAACGATCGCTCATGGTACCGACAGCGGTAAATTTGGCATTACGGCCGGGGCTTCGCAAACGACTTACACCAAGGGCATCGATGGCGACGACCGGGCGAACAACACAAATCTGCAGACGCGGCTTGATCTTTCACCAACAAGCAAAACGAGCATTTCCGGGCGGATATTTTTCTCAGATGCCGACGTGAGGCTCAATAGCAGCCCCGATACGCTGGGAACGCTGCCCGCGTCAAATACAACGATCGTCAATGCTCAACAGGGCGTAAATTTTAAGTTTGACGCAAATGACCCCGACAATCGTCAGGATACGCGGTTCTTTAACGGGCAGATCGTTGTCAACCAGATCGTCACCGACAAGTTTGTCATCAGCGGTTATTATCAGGGGTTGTCGACCCGCCGTGTCAACAACAACGGCACGCTTGGCGTAGGTTTTCAAAGCGCTTCGACAAGCCTGTTTGAGGGCGATGTTCATACCGGAAACGTTCATATCAACTGGACGCCGGTCACGGAAAACACGCTGACCGCTGGGTATGAGTTTGAGGATGAAAAGTATTTTAACGACGGTAAAACGCCGTCGGGTACGAAGAACTTTTTTACGAGTGCCGGACAGAGGAGCAATACCTTTTACGTTCAAAACCTCGTGAGCCTGCTGGGCGGCGACCTGCAATTGGCAGGTGGGATGCGTTTTCAAAGGTTTAATTTGAAAGCGCCGGGCTTTAGTCTGACAAATGCTCCGTACAACAATCTGACGCTGACCAATCCGCCAAATGCTTACACGTTTGACGGTGCGGCATCGTATTTTGTCAGAAAGAGCGGCACCAAATTTCGTGCTCATGTCGGAAATGGCTATCGCGTGCCGTCTTTGTATGAGCGGTTTGGTTCGTTCTTTAACACATTTCCGTCAAACGCTTTTGTCGCGATCGGCGACCCGTTCTTAAAGCCGGAAAAGACCATCGCGTTTGACGCCGGTGTCGAGCAAAATCTTGCAAACGACCGCGTTAGGGTTTCGGGTACGTATTTTTGGACGCGGCTCACGGACATCATCGGCTACGGCAACACGGTAGCGAGTATCGGCACGACGCCGAGGCCGTTTGGCGGGTACGTTAATCAAAAAGGCGGCACGTCACGCGGGGGCGAATTCAGCGTCAAAGGTAAGGCGACCGACCGGACCGATCTGTTTGCGTCGTACACCTTTACCCGCAGTGTGCAGCTTGTTCCGCAACTCACGGGCAGCGGTATTCTCAACACGCTCGGTGTGCCGGACCACCAATTTACGTTTGTCGCGACCCAGCGATTTAAGCGTTTTTGGGTGAATTTCGATTTCCTGGCGACATCGACATACCTTGCTCCGCTCACCAGTAGCGCAAGCTTTGCAACACGAATCTACCGTTTTAAGGGCAATCGCAAGGGCGACCTGACGGGCGGATATACGTTTAATGTAAAGGGTGACAAGACGCTGCGGCTGTACGGCACGGTTGAGAATGTTTTCAACCAGGAGTATTACGAGAACGGATTTAGAACTGCTAAGGCGTCGGCTCGGGCTGGATTGACGTTCGGATTCTAAGGGGATTGCCCGCGAAACACGCGAACGGCACGAAAACAGGAAAAAAGAAATAGTAAAGCACTGAGGGCGATAGATCGGGTATAGGCAGAACTATGCCTTCTTCTCAACATTTCGTGTTTTTCGTGTGTTTCGTGGGCAAATGCATTAAAATCTTTGTATCGGAGGATAAAGATATGAAGATTCGAGTTTTGTTTTTGGTTTTCATTATTATCACGGCGGCAGGTGCGGCGTTTGCTCAGAGCAAAACTGTTACCAACGACGACCTCTCAAAATACAAACAGGAAAGGGTCAAGGCCGAGGCTGAGTTGCGTAATAATTACGCGAAGCTTGGGTTTTCGTCGCCTGAGGAACGAGCACAACGTGATGCTCAGTCGGTAAAGGACACGGTCGAACTGTCGGCGATGCTTCGAAATGAGCGGCTTGAACGCGAACGGATCGACGCTCAGAATGCAGCAAATGCTCAATATAGTGCTGCGTTGTTGAGAGCGGTACAGCAACAGAATACGGTTGAGTATTCTTCACAGTCTTATTTTGGCGGATACTACAACGGTTGGTGGCGGCCGCGTCCGATCGGGCGGGTTGGTTATCAACAACCAGGCTATTTTGCCGGCGGACAATTTTGGCCGACGGGGCCAGCGACAAAGCCGCGGCCTTTGTTTAAGGTGACGCGACATTAATTTATGAAACAGGGTTGGGAAGCAGTTATCGGCATGGAGATCCATGCGCAGTTGGCGACGGAGACTAAGATCTTTTGTTCGTGCGCGGTTGAGACGGGCGGCGAGCCTAATGCGAATACGTGCCCGGTGTGTCTGGGTTTGCCTGGGGCGTTGCCGGTGTTGAACCGGCGTGTGATCGAGCTTGGGGCGAGAGCGGCTCTGAGCCTGGGGCTTGAGATACAGGAAACGTCGATCTTTGCACGGAAGAACTATTTTTATCCCGACCTGCCAAAAGGCTATCAGATCTCGCAATATGACAAGCCGTTTTCGGCGAACGGACAGCTGACGATCATGACCGCCGAGCGAGACGAGAGCGGCCACGCGACCGAGTGGCGGCCGATGACGATCCATATCCAGCGGATGCATTTGGAAGAAGACGCCGGGAAGAACGTCCACGAAGGGCTACCGGATACTGATAAATATTCGTATGTAGATCTGAACCGTGCGGGAACTCCGCTGGGTGAGATCGTCACAAGCCCTGATTTTCGAACGTCATGGCAGGCATATGATTACGTCAATCACGTCCGCCGCGTGCTGCAATGGGTCGGTGCGAGCGACGCCGATATGGAAAAAGGGAACCTGCGTTGCGAGGCGAACGTTTCGGTGCGAAAGGTCGGCGAGACGGAATTTCGAAATAAGGTCGAACTGAAAAATCTTAACTCCGTCAGGTTTATGCAAAAGGCGATCGAATTTGAGATAGACCGGCAGATCGAGGCACACGAAGCCGGTGAAGGCGTCCAACAGGAATCGCGTCTATGGGACGAAAAGAACAATCAGACACGGTTTATGCGTACTAAAGAGGACGCACACGATTACCGTTATTTTCCCGAACCTGACCTGCAGCCGCTGGCCGTGACGGCGGAATTTATTGAGTCGGTCAAAGAGCAAATGCCGGAGCTGCCGGACACGATGCGTGACCGTTTTATGGATGTGTACGGGCTGAGCTATTCGGACGCCAGTCAGTTGGTTGGTGATATCGATACGGCTGAATATTTCGAAAAGACCGCACGGATCACTGCAAACCCCAGGCTTTCGGCGATCTGGCTGTTGGGCGAATTGACACGCGAACTGAACAATTCGAACACCGCGATCGCCGATTCGCGTCTTACCGCCGAGGACCTTGCCGAGCTGATCAAGAACGTTGATAGCGGAAAGATCAACAACAATCAGGGCAAAGAGGTGCTCGTCGAGATGTTTGCGACCGGCAAAACGGCCGAGGACGTCATTAAGGATAAGGGCTTTGAGCAAGTGTCGGACAGCGGTGCGATCGAAAAGATCGTCGATGAGGTCATCGCCGCCAATCAGGCAAACGTCGATGCATATCGCGGCGGCAACGAAAAGCTGTTTGGATTTTTTGTCGGCCAAGTGATGAAAGCCTCGCAGGGTAAGGCTAATCCGAAGGTCGTGAATGATATTTTGAAGGAAAAGTTGTAACGAGTCAGAACCGGGAGCGGTAGCGACTGGGTTCTTCTTGCCTATCGTTGAGAGAACCACCCCGTCTGCCGAAGCGGCAGCCACCCCTCCTTCGTAAGGAGGGGAGTCAAATTATGAATCTAGATGGAAAAATCGCCATCGTTACCGGCGGGACAAAAGGTATTGGCAGGGCTATTGCCGAAAGCCTGCTCAGAGCCGGATCGCGCGTTTATATTTGCGCCCGTGATCGTAACGAGATCGAAGCCGCCGTGCAGGAACTATCGGAGATCGGCGAGGCGTTTGGTAAGGTCTGTGATATGCGGAGCGAAGATCAGGTGCGGAATATGCTTAACTCGTGCGACGAGCGGCTAGGCAGAGTCGATATTCTGGTCAATAACGCCGGCGTCGGCATCATGGGTAAGACGGTCGAAGAGATCACGGGTGACGAGTTTCGGCAGACGGTCGAGACCAATCTGTTTGGTGTTTTTTATGCTTGTCATCACGCGATCCCGCTGCTGAAAAAACGCGGCGGCGGATACATCGTTAATATATCTTCGCTCGCGGGGCAAAATGCGCATCCCGGAATGGCGGCTTATAATGCTTCGAAATACGGGCTTAATGGCTTTACCGAGGCGTTAATGCAAGAGGTGCGGCACGACGGAATCAAGGTCAGCTATATCTGCCCTGGCAGCGTAAATACCTATTTTGGCGGCGACACGCCGACCGATGAAAAGGCGTGGCAGCTACAGCCGGATGATATTGCACAGGTTGTGATGAATTTGCTGGCGATGGACCCGCGAGCTTTGCCAAGCAAAGTTGAACTACGTCCGAGCCGTCCGCCAAAACGCTAAACCGCCTCAATTTTTAAAAAAGATCCGCAGACACGCTCGAGCTCCGCTGAGCTAAAAGGCTTAACAAGATAATCTGACGCCCCGAGGCCAAAAGCTTTTTGCTTGAATTGCGGAGCGTCGAGCGATGTGACCATGACGACCGGAATGTGGCCGAAATTGTCGTCGGTTTTTACGTATTCGAGCAATTCCCAGCCGTCCATGACCGGCATCTCAACATCGGATAGGATCAAATCGGGTTCCCATTCACCGTTTAATAAAAGTTCGAGAGCGTCGGCTCCGCTGGCGGCCGTGATCGCACGTAGGCCCGCGTCCTCGACGAGCTTTGCCGTCATGCGGCGGATGCTCGCACTGTCGTCAACGACGAGAACGAGCGGCGGGATCTCGCCCGGCGGCTCAGGCTCGGTCTCCGGAGCTGGTACGGGTGCAAGCGTGACTGGTATCCGCATCGTAAATTTTGTGCCCTGCTGTTGCTCGGATTCGACCGTTATCGAACCGCCGCGTGCCTCAACACTTTCTTTGACAATGCTCATCCCGATGCCGCGACCGGCGTTGAGATTGAGCGACTCGGCGGTCGTCAGGCCTTTTTCAAAGACGAGCGAATGGGCGGAAAATTCGCCCATCGTGAGAGCGGTTTTTTCGTCAATGATGCCGGCGGCGATGGCTTTTTCTATAAGCTTCGCTGCCGAGATACCGCGACCGTCATCCTCGACCGACAATATTAGATCGTCTTCGTCCATGCTGACGGCGACGCAAATATGGCCTTTTTCGGGCTTGCCGAGCAGGCGTCGGGTTTCGGGCGGTTCGATGCCGTGGACGACGGCATTCTTTAAAAGATGCAGCAGCGGTTCGACGAGCGCATCGATGACGAGAGTATCGACCTCGATGCCGCCGTTCCGTATCTCAAGAACTACCTTTTTGTTTTCTTCCTGTCCGGTGACCTGGATCGCCCGGTTTAGCCGCATCTCAAGATTGCCAAATCGGACCATGCGGATCTGCATTAACCGCTGAAGCATCTCGTCGGAAAGCCTTTGCTGGATCTCAAGCAGTGCTTCAAGCTGTTTTAGCGGATCGGTCTCGCTCGTAATAGCACCCGAATTTCGCACTTCGGCAAAGCGTTCCGCAAGCGCCGAGCGATTGACGAGCAGACCGCGTGAGATCTTGAGCAGGTCGTCGAGCCGGTCGAGCGAGACGCGGACGACCGGGGTCGAGACCGGAACGCTGTGGTCGCTGCCGACCGGCTGCAATTTGCCGGACTGCCTTACGGCGGTTGATGGATCAGCCTTTTCAGTAGGCGCGGAAGAGATCGAGTCGATGAGACGGTCGAAATCTTTGGCGAGTCTTGCGGCAGATTTGGGGTCATCGTTTGTATCTTTGCCGGATGTCATCTCGTCGAGACGTGTCGTCGAGACGGTCAGCAGATCGATCAGGCGTGCGTCCGCATAGGAACGCAGCTCGACCATTTTGTCGAGCAGGTCTTCGATGCGATGGGCAAGTTGCGAAGCCTCGGCAAAACCAATGATACCGGCCGCACCCTTGAAAGTATGGGCGTTTCGGCGGATCTCCCAGATGGCGTTGCTGTCGTCTGGCGACGAGCGGAGTATCTTTAGATTTGAGTTGATGTTAGCGAGCAAGCCCTCGGCCTCAGAGCGAAATATCTCGATCGTCTCGTCGTCGATCTCAAAATCTTCGTTCTCCCAAGTGTCGCCGTCGTCCTGCAGGCTGTTCTTAAATTGAGCGAACGACGCATCGACCAGCTCATTCACATCGTTGAGAAAATCCTCGGACCCAAGCGGCATTTGCAGCATCTCGGCCTCAAGCCGAGAGATGAGATCGAGCGTTTTATTGACCGATGAATCGAGATCTGCACCGTCGATGGCCGCAAGTATCTCAACCGAAGCCGCACACTCCGCCGCAATGCTCGCAGCATTAACAAGCCCAAATTCCGTGGCTTCATCTTTGAGCTGTTCGAGTTTGCGATGTCCGTGGACGAGATCAGCAGCCTTCAGGCGGCCTTGGGCAAACAGAAGCAGGCCTGCGCGTATGCCGGCAAGCCTGTCCTCAGCCTTTTCAAGAAAGGATTGTAATTTTGCGGATTCCATTGTTCGAGCAGGGGGCAGCGGCTCGCGGGGCGGCTATTCTACCGAAACACCGTCGTGTTCGAGGTAGGTTTCGAGGGCTTTCATCAGCGTCTCGGGGCCAAACGGTTTGGTGATGTAACCGGTCGTTCCGGCCATGCGGCCGCGGACCTTGTCAAAAAACCCGTCCTTGCCGGAGATCATCACGACGGGCACGTTGCGCGACGCGGGGTTGGCACGGATCTGTTTGCAGACCTCATAACCGTCCATTCGTGGCATCGTGATGTCTAGCAAAACCAGGTCGGGCAGACTTTCCTCGATCTTGTTCATGCCCTCGACACCGTCTTCGGCACAGATGACGGTGTGGCCCGATTTTTCGAGTTTACCTGAGATAAGTTTGCGAACGGTGGCACTGTCATCGACAACGAGTATCGTCTTGCCGTGCACCAAAAGGCCACGAGCCTCATCCTGACGACGCATCTCGTCGAGACGGATGACAAGTGTATTTATCTGGCCGGACAGTATGACGTTGTTTGGATTGAGGCGTGAGGCTTCCTGTAGATAGCGGATGCCCGGACCGTAGTTTCGCAGATTGAAATGAGCGATGCCAAGATTGGTCAGCTCTTTTTCGTCGAATTCGCGAAGGTTCCACTCGGCTTCCATCTGCGTGACGGCCTCTTGAACGGACTCTCGTTCGACGCGGTCGTTTGAAAGCAAGGATTCGAGATCAGAGAGCGAAAGTGTTGAATGGCATGAGCTACACTCAAAAGCCTGAGCTTCGTTTGGCGACGAGCAGAACGGACATTCGACACTATTTACAACAGCAGCGGCGACTGCAGGCGGCGGTGTTGTTTCGGTAACTGCGTCTGGAGCGGCCTCGGCTGGTGCGGAAAAAGGCGAAGCCGGTGTTGCGTCAAATTCCTGGTCAATAGCGACGTTTGCCTGTTCAAAGATCTCGTCGATCGGCGGCAGGCTTTCAAGCGTGTCGGTGTCGGCGTCTATATTCTTATTTGCGGCTGCAAAGATGTCCTCGACCGAACTGACCGGCTTTTCGACTACTTCTTCTTCAGCGACTTCCGGTGCGGTCATTTCTACAGCTAATTCGGCTGGAGTTTCCGGTGTTTCGAATTCAGCGACCGGCTCATCGAATGCGACCGGTTCTTCGACCTGTTCGAATGCTGCTTCGGGCTCAGCGTCAAACCCAGGAGCGGCGACTTCAACCTCTGTCGCAACTTCAGGTTCTGACGCCGGGACGTCTTCAAATATTGCTTCGGGTTCGTCAGCGACCTCAAAAGCTACCTCTTCTTCTTGTTCAAATTCCTCGGTTACCTGCTCAGGCACGGCTTCAGCTCCAACTTCCTCTTCCGTCGCAGGAGCTTCGACCTCGGCGACCGGCATTGATCCGGGAACGATGGTGAGCGAGAGGAAATCGAGATTTGCACGGGCGGCGGCGTTGGTGGGGTCGATTTCTAGAGCTTTTTCGAGACAGTTCATTTTTGCCGTCATGTTGGATGAAAGGTGCGAGAGCAGCATCCAGGCGTCGGCGTTTGTTGGGTCTTTGTCTAGAGCAGAATTGAGGATCTCGACTGCGTTTGCCGTCTCACCGGCAGCTGCGGCTGCTTTGGCTTCGGAAACTGCCGACTTTAATTTGGCGGCGGCGATCTGATCCAAAACCTCTTTTGCCTCGGTATTGTCGGGGTGCATATCGAGAACGCGGTTCAGGATTTCGACGGCGTCGTCGGTTTCGCCGGATTCCATCAAAGATCTGGCATCGGCGATGACGGCTGATGTTCTCATGCGGTCGATGGCGGCGAGTGCGTCTTTGGCGTCTTCGTTATCGGGGTTGATGCTAAGTACACGGTTTAGTAGTTCGACCTGTTGATCGTCGGTCTCGGCGAGCTTCGCTTTCCACAGCCAAGCTGCGTCGCAGTTTTCGTCATGCTCGATCGCCTGTTCTAGGCACTGAGCGGCGAGGTCGTCAGAACCGACGTTGTGGGCGGCGACGGCACGTTGGACAAATGTTTTGGCAAGCACGCCCATCGTGGCGATCCGCCATTCGACAGCACGCTGATTTTCGGGATTGATGTTGAGGACGTTGTTGAGGAAAGCGAGCAGTTCTTCGGGGTATTCGCTGATCGAGGCGAGCCACATCCACGCGTCTTCGCATTGCGGATCGAGAGCTGACGCACGGGTCAAATCGATACGGGCGCGGTCGCGGTCACCGCTTTGGGCAGCGGCAATGCCGCGTTTTAGGAACACGTGCGGATCGGGAGCGACGGAAATCTCGTCAAACATTTGGTTATCGACGAGAGGGAGTGTTGAAACGTTTGGTTCGAATTCTAATCTCATAATTTTCGTTGGTAGGTTGGTTTTTTGAGACCTGATGCGGGGGAGCGTCTGATGACTCGGCGCCCAATTTCACCCCTTGTTCAAGAGCAAAACCGATGCCAGCGTGCGCAAACGTGCAAGCGAATTGTGAAATCCGGTCAAAGTGCCTAGAATAAAGGGCGAAAGTTAAATTTCTAAGGGCGCGGGCTTTGCAGAAACGGATATACCCGGATCAAAGTGACATAAAATGGCACTTGGGGACGCTAAAAAGTAGCAAATAAAGGCACTAAACGGCATTTTTCAAACCTCAGATGAGCAACTATGACGTAATAATTATCGGTGGCGGACCAGGGGGGCTTTCGGCCGCGTTTTGGTGCGCTGAGTTGGGTCTGAAAGCGATCATTTTGGAGCGTGAAGCGGTGACCGGCGGACAGCTTTTGAGAACGTTTGGTGATATCAAAAACTACCTCGGTGTTGCGTCGGCGAGAGGCAGCGAATTGCGAGATATTTTTCTGCGCCAAGTCGAGACAAAAGATGTTGTGTTGCGAACGGGTGTTGAGATCGAGACGGCCTATCTTGTTGAAAGAAAAGTAGTTTTGGCAGGCGGCGAAGAGATACGAGGTGAATCAGTTATTATTGCGACAGGCGTCCGTCGACGCAAACTAAATGTCCCCGGCGAGGATGCATTTCGTGGAAAAGGCATCCTCGAATCCGGCGTCAGGGACCAAGATCAGGTCGCCGGAAAACGCGTCGTGATCGTCGGTGGCGGTGACGCTGCTCTTGAAAATGCTCTTATCCTAGGAGCTAAAGCCGAAAAAGTTTTCGTAGTTCATCGTCGCGATGAATTTACCGCCCGGAAAGAATTTATCGAACAGGCCGAGGCAATGGACAATATCGAATTTGTCTTAAGCTCAAACTTCGCCGCAATTGTTGGGAATGAACACGTTGATGGCGTCGACGTCAGGGATAACACGACAGGTGCGACCCTGCATATTCCGGTTGACGCGGTCCTCGTTCGCATCGGCGTCGAGCCAAATACCGAATTATTTCGAGGTCAGATAGGTACTGACAAGGCAGGATACATTTGCATCGAGGCAAACTGTGCAACAGACCTGATCGGTATTTTCGCCATCGGCGACGTCGCAAATCCGCTTTCTCAGACGATCAACTCGGCTGCCGGACAGGGAGCGACCTCTGCGAAAATCATCGCCTACAACTTCATTAAATAGAGAGTTTGACGAAACAAGACTCTATTCAAAATTCTGAATTTTATTCTATACTTCCGTTTTTATTTTCCACAACAAATTCCGCTTTGTGTTAGGGCAATCACCTAAGTGCTTGTAATGCAGTTAGTTAGACGTTGATAACTTAAGTTGAATTAAATGGAACGCAAAATGCATAATTTAAACGCGACAACAATTCAATCTAACGCAATTGCGTAATTTTCAAGCTCAGTAGGGAGGAAATATGACACAAAGAAATCGAAAATCGGGCGGTTTGCTATTCATATTGGCAATCTGTATCTCGACTTTGATGGTTGGCGAGAGTTATGGCCAATCTTCAGCATCTGTTCGCGGAACGGTTGCTGACGCACAAGGGGCGGTTGTGGCCGGGGCCACAGTCAAATTACTAAATGAGGAAAAAGGATTTAGCCGTACTGCTACCACTAGCAATGGCGGATCATTCTCATTTTCGAGCGTGCCACCGGATACCTACAAGATCGAGGTTACGGCAAATGGTTTTAAGAAGATAATTCTTTCAAACGTTGTGGCGCTTGTGGATAAAGCGAGCGAAGTGAATGCCACGCTTGAAGTGGGTAATATTAACGAGGTGGTCAACATTTCGGGCGGCGATTTAGCTTCGATCGTTAACACCCAAGATGCCAGCCTTGGAAATAACTTTGTGTCAAAACAGATCCAAGAGCTGCCTCTCGAGGGTCGAAACGTTGCCAATCTACTAAGCTTACAGCCTGGCGTTACCCAGAGCGGTGAAGTGACCGGTAGCCGTAGCGACCAAGCTAATATCACGCTGGATGGTGTCGATGTAAATGACCAGCAGAACGGAACGGCTTTTGAACCGGTTATCCGCGTAACTCCTGACTCGGTAGACGAATTTAGGGTCACGACATCAAACGCAGATTCGGCAAAGGGGCGCTCGTCCGGTGCTCAGATCTCGCTCTCGACCAAGAGCGGTACTAACGAATTTCGCGGAGCAATCTACGAATATCACCGTAATACAGCTACTACGGCAAATGATTTCTTTAGTAATTTGAATGGAGTCGAAAGACCAAAACTGATCCGCAATCTGTTTGGTGGACGACTGGGCGGTCCGATCGTAAAAGACAGACTCTTTTTCTTTTACAATTATGAGGGGCTCCGTGAGTCACGCGAAACACCCGTAACCAATATCGTTCCTCTTGCTAGCTTAGGAGCGGGGAACGTCAAATTTTTCGACGCAAATGGAGTCGTCAGGACGTTGACTACCGCGCAGATCAACGCCCTTACAACCGGCGGTAATGGCGCCGGTAACGCGATCGTGGATGTTAATCCTGCGGCGGCCGGTGTCGGAAGTGTTTTAGCTGCAGCAGCAGCCCGCTATCCGGCCAATGATTTTACGGTGGGCGATGGGCTCAACACCGCAGGCTTCCGATTTAATGCCAAGATACCCTCTGCTAACAATACCCACACGGCACGTATCGATTGGAAAGTTACCCGCAATGAGGCACACACGATATCATTCCGAGGAACATTTCAGAATGACTACTTTGACGGTGCCCAGGCGTTTCCTGACACAAAAGGAGTCCGCCGTATCAGTAAGCCTTACAATACGGTGGGTTCGCATACTTGGGTCATAAACAACAACCTGATCAACAATTTCCGTTACGGATATACCCGACAGAAATTTAGTGATACAGGCGATGCCACCGGGGATAGCATCAGTTTCCGTGGTGTATTTTCACCCTTTAACTTCGCTTATCCGTTCACGCGTCAGACGACCACTCAGAATTTTACTGACGACATGTCATATATTCGGGGTAACCACAGCATCCAATTTGGAACTAATATCCGCATTGTGCGAAACCAACGAAGTGACGAGACACCGACCCACGACAGTGCTATCGTCAATCGTTCGTTTTTTGCAGGTTCGGGTAATGTGCTTACAAACCCGATCTTAGTTACGACCAATCCTGCGACTATGGCGAATTATACGATCGCCTCATCATTTGTGCTCAATGCACGCGACGCGATGGCAGCGGTTTTGGGTCGTTTTTCGCAATACAGTTTTAACTCAAATTTCACTATCGATGGCAAGGTTCTCGCAAAAGGAC
This sequence comes from Chloracidobacterium sp., assembly GCA_016706275.1. Taxonomy (GTDB): domain Bacteria; phylum Acidobacteriota; class Blastocatellia; order Pyrinomonadales; family Pyrinomonadaceae; genus OLB17. The sequence goes on from JADJJY010000001.1 coordinate 1,169,033, forward strand.
TGCCGGTCGTACGTAAATTTGCCACTGAGGAATATGACGTTTACGCACAGGATTCGTGGCGTATAACAAAAAACCTCAACCTCAACTACGGGTTGCGTTACGGGCTGAGCCGTCCGGTGTATGAAACACAGGGTTATCAGGCTAAGCCGAATGTAGGACTAGAAGAATATCTGGCGAGACGAATCGCTGCGTCGGCCGCCGGCAACAACTACGGCGTTACTGCTGCTGAGGCACTGATCGTCAATCTGGCAGGACCGGCTAATGGAAAGGGAGATGTTTATCCTTGGGATAAAAACAATTTCCAGCCAAACGTTTCGGTCGCATGGTCGCCCAATTTTGCTGATGGATTTTGGCGAAAGGTATTTGGCGGTGACAATGCATCGGTTTTCCGAGGCGGTTTCCGTATTACCAATGACTATTTCGGACAGGCGTTGGCAGTAAACTTTGACGCCAACAATACACTCGGATTTGCGTCGAGCCTAGATATTGCGGCTAATACCTATAATGTTTCGACTAACGCGGGGCCTCAATTTACCGGATTTAATCAGATCGTCCGAAATCTGCCCTTGCCTCCGGGGGGATCGCTTCCGACCTCGATCACCTTCCCGCAGCAACAGCCACTGGACGATGCCCGCAGGATCGAAGGGTCGCTCGACAGTAACCTCGTTTCACCGATCAATTATCAGTGGAGCTTTACATACGGCCGTGAATTGCCAAAAGGCTTGTATGTTGAGGCTTCATACATCGGACGTATTGCACGCAACCTGCTTGCTTCGCGTGACATCATGACCCCGAACAACATCAAGGATCCGGCATCAGGCCAAACCTGGTATCAGGCAGCTCAAGCCCTGGATGCATACAGACGGGCCGGTATACCGGTCGGTTCGATCCCGAATCAGCCTTTCTTTGAAAATATGTTTCCGGCAGGCAGTATCGACGGTTTGCTGTTTGGAGCGGGTCTGAGTAATACGAGAGCCGCCTACGGGTTTATGGCAACAACTGCCAATACCCCTGGATGTTCAGGTGCTCCTCTTTTTGGCTGTTACGATGTCGGTGACGATTGGACCTACCTGCAGGACGTTTTGGATCAATATATGCCAGGCTTTGGCGGACGCCGACTGTTCTATAACAGACAGTATGGTGCCCTCTCGGCTTATGGTACGATCGCAAGCTCAGACTATCACGGAGCTACGCTTAGCGTCAGACAGCGTTTCAAGGGCCTCTCGTGGGATGCCAACTATACATTCTCAAAGTCGATGGATGATGCCTCGGGCGTTCAGACCAGCGGAGTGTTTGGGTCCGCATTTATTCACAACGCGCTGAGACAGAGTGATAACCGTTCGGTATCAGATTTTGATGTGCGGCATATCTTTAATGTCAACAGCATATTTGAACTACCGGTTGGCCGTGGAAAATGGCTCGGAGGAAATATGGGTAAGGTCGCCAACGGATTTTTGGGTGGTTGGCAGCTAAGCTCGATCTTCCGCTACAACACGGGCTATCCTATAACCGACGGAATGGTAGACGTTGCCGGTTGGCCGACAAATTGGAACGTCCGCAGTTTTGTCACGCGAGTGAAAAATATCACGACATCGCCAACCTCAAATGGTACGAACGGGGTTCCAAACCTCTTTAGCAACCCGACAGCGGCTTACCAGAGTTTCCGTAACGCGGCACCGGGAGAAACCGGCGACCGTAATTTGCTCAGGTACCCGAGCTATATCGTGCTTGACATGGGATTGGCGAAGTCATTCTCGTCACCTTGGAAAGAAAACCACAAGATCCAGTTCAGAGTAGATGTATTTAATCTGACCAATACGCAGAGATTTACAGCTGCTGACACGATCTTTGGACTCGACCCATTTCGTGATACACCATCGTCGACCTTTGGTAACTTTAGCGCTATCCAGGGTGCTCCGAGGGTTGTACAGTTTGCGTTGAGATATGATTTTTAGTCAGATCTCAAAGTAAGAACTTGAAAGCCGGGGTTCGTCCCCGGCTTTTTTTATTTTGGCTGGTTGTCTTTAATGTATTTCTCGAGCTCGGCTTTGTCTTTGTAGTTTGGCACTTTTTGGAGAAATGCCTTGTATTCGATAACCGCGCGATCCTTCAGGTTAGCGCCGTTATAGAGCGTCGCTAGCCGCAGGTGTATGTCAGCTTTGTCTAGTGGAGCGAGTTCGATGGCTTTATTGAGCAGGGGAACGGCTTTCGAACCTTTTTTTGCTTGTAGATAAGCTTCGCCAAGGTATTGATTCACGTCCGGTGAGTCTGGCGATGCGGTGAGGGCTCGTGAAAGCACGTCGATCGACTGATCAAGTTTCTTTTGGCTGAGGTAGAGCTTGCCGAGATTGAGCAGAGCAGGAGCAAAATCGGATTTTAAGGCCAATGCTTTGTTGTAGGATGTTTCGGCGTCGGAAAATTTATCTGTTCTGAAATATGCGCTTCCGATCTCGGTCCAAACGACAAAATCATTAGGGTCGGCTGCGACTATTTTGTTAAATTCTTTCAACGCGGCATCGGCTTTTTTGTTTTTTTGCAATTCGAGTGCGTTCTCAAATGCCTTTTGATTATCGCTTGACCGCGAATACGCATTTCGGACAGAGAGAACCTCGGCTTTTCGCTTTTCAGCTTGTCCGATCTGCATCCATGAGATTACCAGATCCTGACGGTTTGTCAGCGGCGGGGGATTTAGTGTGCCGATTTGATAATTGGCTATCTCAAGTCCATCTGCTTCGACGATCAGGCTGACCGCTGTTCGCGGTACGTTATTAAAGCTAAATCCGCCACGGTTCGTGACTCGTTGGCGAGCAACAATTGCTCCATTTGCAAGCACAGCGACCGTGAATGTCGGTTCGGTGTTTCGATCGCTACTACCTTGTAGTGTGAGCGAGCCGGATAGAACGGCATCGGTTCCCGGTAATGAACCCGAACCCGGACGGACGCCGATAAATGTCGGCAAGCCGCTTTGCTGGCGAGATTCGTCATCCTGCGAAAAAGCTGAGGATGCCGAAACGATCGACACTGCGGCAAGACTAATTGCGATAAAGCTCCGTTTCATATAATACCTCACGTATTGAAAGACCAACACTGCTTAGTTAATTGGACTTGGAGCTAAAAGTCAAGCAAATCGGCAGATCTAGCGGGCGGCGAATGAGTCGTTGCCGGTGATGTCGGCGAGGTGGCGCGTATCGTTGAGGGCTAGGACGCGGACGTTGCGGCGGCCACGTAGCTCAAAGCGGTTGATGCCGCAGTTTGACGTGATGATCCACGGCGTGGTCTTGGTGCTGCGGTGGATCGCTCCCATGAGGTGTAGCGTGAGAAAGCAGATGGCGCCTGTGTGTGAAAAAATAGCGACGCGCTGGCCGTTGTGTTCGTGGATGACGTCGTGGAGTTTTGTAGTGATGCGGCGGAGCAGGTGACGATAGCTCTCGCCCTCGGTGATGACGTGGTTGACGCTGCGGTTGACGAGGGCGTAGTAGTCCTTAGGGTGACGCTCTTTTGATTCGTCAAAGGTCAGCCCTTCGAGCACGCCGACGTGGCGTTCGCGAAATGCGTCGGACGTATTTATCTCCAGCCCAAGCCGTTTCGCTAGCGGTTCGGCAGTCTGCACAGCACGGGCGAGATCGCTCGAATAGATCGCATGTATCCCTTCTTTCGAGAGTAATTTCGCCGTCAGATCCGCCTGACGCTCACCGAGATCTGACAGAGGCGTTGGTCCGTGCCCGCCAAAACGCCCTTCGGCGTTACCGGCAGATTGCCCGTGTCGGATGAGATAGAGTCTTGTTGGTGGCGGCATAAATTACGCTGCGACGGCCTCGGCGTTGAGCTTTTCAGTCTGGTAATGGGTTTGCAGGGCGGCGATAAAATCGTCCAACTGGCCCTCCATCACGAGATTTAGTTGATGTACGGTCATGCCGATGCGGTGGTCGGTGACGCGATTTTCTTTGAAATTGTATGTGCGGATCTTTTCCGAGCGGTCGCCGCTGCCGACCATGCTCTTGCGTTCGCTGGCCTCAAGGTCGTGCTGTTTTTGCTCCTCAAGCTCTTGCAAACGGGCACGCAAGACGCGCATCGCTTTTTCGCGGTTCTTGATCTGCGATTTTTCGTCCTGCATCGAAACGACAACGCCGCTTGGCATATGCGTGATGCGGACGGCGGAGTAGGTCGTGTTGACCGACTGGCCGCCGGGGCCCGACGAGCAAAATGTGTCGATGCGGAGGTCGTTTTGATTGATCTGGACGTCAACCTCTTCAGCCTCGGGCAAAACTGCGACAGTGATCGCCGAGGTATGAATACGTCCCTGCGTCTCGGTTTGCGGCACGCGTTGGACGCGGTGGACGCCGGATTCGAAACGCATTTTCGAATAGACGTTGTCGCCCTCGATCATCGCGACTGCGTCTTTGATGCCGCCCATGCCGTTGTCAGAGGCCTCCATGACCTCCATCTTCCAGCCTTGTGTTTCGGCGTAGCGGGCGTACATTCGCAGGACCTCGGCGGCAAACAGCGTGGCTTCGTCGCCGCCGGTGCCGGCACGGATCTCGAGGATAACGTTCTTTTCGTCGTTAGGGTCTTTGGGTATGAGCAGAAATTTTAACTGCTCTTCGGCAGCGGGCAGTTTTTCCTCGATCTCGGCGATCTCAAGCGCGATCATATCGCGCATCTCGTCGTCTTCGGCAAGAGCGGTCATGTCTTTGGCGCCTTGCAGATCTTCTTGCAGTTTACGGACCTCGCGATATTTTTCGACGATCTCGCCAAGCGAACGGTGCTGTTTCATCAGCTTGGCGTACGCCGACATGTCGGACATAAACTCGGGCTGAGAGATCTGCTCGGTTAGTTCGTCGTAGGATTTTTCAATTTGTGCAAGCTTTTCGAACATATATTTTTAGCCCGCGAAATACGCGAAAGGACGCAAAATTTAGGAAAAGTTCTTAATTCGGCGTTGTTTGGCGTGTTTCGCGGGCAAATCTCTTACGCGGTCTGCGGCTCGAGTTTTAGCGACTCGTCGAGGGCTTTGATCGCGACTTCGAGCTGCTGTTCGTCGGGTTCCTGGGTTGTGATATTTTGCAGCCACAGGCCCGGTTTTGTCATTAGTTTGAATATCGCACTCGATTCTTTTTTAGCCGCGTAGCGAATGACCTCGTACGAAAGACCCGCGACGAGCGGCATCAGAGCGATGCGGACGACCAAGTTCATCCAGGTCGCTTCAAAGTTAATAACTGAAAACAGCACGATCGCAACGAGCATAACGACCATCAGAAAAGACGTGCCGCAACGCGGATGCTGGCGGCTCTGGGTGGTCGCGTTTGCAGGTGTGAGGTCGAGGCCCTTTTCCCAAGTGAACACCGTCTTGTGCTCAGCACCGTGATATTCGAAAACGCGTCGGATGTCTTTGAGGTACGACATCGAAAAGATCATGATGATGAAAAATATCATCCGGATCACGCCGTCGATCAGGTTGAACGAAACCCACGAGCCGAACGAATCAAGCTGGATCTTCCACACGTAAGCCTTGATCGTCTCAAACCAACCCGCGTCCGCAGCAAGAGCCGGAGCACCTGCCCATCCCAAACCGATGAACAAAACATTTGTCAGAACCAGCGGTGCGACGATAAAGAGCAAGATGTTAAAGCCCAGGGCGAATATGATCGAGCCAACGGCGCCTGCCGATTGGCCGGCTTTTTTTGCTTTGCCCTCAGTCTTTTCAGGCATAATGACCTTTACTGGAGCCTTTAAGAAATCCTCGTCCGTCGTGCCTTCGACAAAAGCTAATTGGGTATCCGTGGCCTTTTCCTTCGCCGCCGCCTCAGCCGCGTTCAGGTCGTCTTCATAGATCTTGGCTGAAAAATTTAATGCCTTAACGCCCAGAGCCATTGACTGGATGAGCGTTGCACCGCCGCGAATGACGGGCGTATTCATCCATTTATATTTATCGCTCCATTTTGGCAGCTTTTCGGCTGTCGTCACGATCGAACCGTCCGCACGACGGCAAGCGATCGCGTAAGCCGACGGCGTGCGCATCATGACGCCTTCCATCACGGCCTGGCCGCCGACGATTAGGTCGCGCTCCATGGCGAAAATGGTGTGGATAAAACGAAGCATTTTTGGCGAAAAACGTTTTTTCATATCATTCTTTAGATAGGTATCTGTTAGAAATAGATGTTCAATAAATCCAAAATCGCAGATCACGGGCCGAAATTTCAAATTTGATATCTGAAATTTCAAACCAAAGAGAAGACGCCGACCTTTTTATCCTTTCGAGGGGCGTTTGCACACCGGTATCGATCGGCCAAGGGTCGGCGTCAAATTTTGAAAAGCTAATACTGGGTCTGTTCCAGTTTCACCATTTTAATTATTTAGCGGCCTCAGCGGCTCCGCGAGCGTAACGCTTGTTAAAGCGGTCAACGCGTCCGGCCGTATCGACCAGCTTTTGCTTACCGGTAAAGAACGGGTGGCAAGCCGAGCAAATTTCGATGTGCAGATCCTCGCTCATCGTCGAGCGTGTCTGAAACGTGCTGCCGCACGCACAGATCACTGATATTGGGTTGTAATTCGGATGTATCTCTGGTTTCATTTCTCTTTTCCTTCCGCCGTATATAAGCGGTATGCGGTTTAACGCAATCCTTAATGATACGGCGAAAAAGGCGGTTGGTCAAGGTTTGGAGCGAGACTATCGCTTCAGTGCTTTCTCGTAGATCTCGATCCATTGCTGCGGCGTGACTTTTGATGCGAGTTCGCCGACGAGGTCGAGCGGGATGTCTTCTAACTTAGCAAAGCGGATGCACGATTTGCCCATGTTGAGCTTTTTCTTTGAGTGTTTTGGCCACTCGGCGCGAAACCAATCCAGTTGCTCGACATGGCCATAAAGGCACATCGAATACAGGGCGATGTGATTTTTTTGCGATGCTATACCCATAAAGCCGAGCGGTAGCGTCGGGTCGCAATGGTAGCCGGGTGGATAGGTGTCTTTTGGCACGACCCAAAGAATATGACCATAGCCAATACATTCCTTAAAACCTTTAGGCAAGTTGTCGTTGATGACCTTGCGAAGTGCCGTCAGCGCCGCTTTGCGGTCCTCGGGAAGTCCGGCGATGTATTCGTCTGGTGTTTTGGCATCGTATTGCATAAGAAAATTTAGCCACAGATTAACACAGATGCACACAGATTTTGTACAAAAATATCAGTGTTTATCTGTGTCCATCTGTGGACTATTTCTCTGCTAAAAGAGATTCAAGATGCTGCGAGCCGATGCCGTAAAATTCTTTTAGATCGCGGATCTGGGTTTCGATATCGTCGGTATTTTTAGCCTCAGCGAGTTTGGTTCCGACGAGCATATTATTTTTTGGTGTGTGCTCGACCGATATGAATTCAAATAGTCTGGTTGCGTAACCCGCTCGTTCGAGGAGCAGGGCACGCAGGCCGTCTGTGAGGGTTTCGGCGACGCGTTCGATCATGACGCCGTGTTTTAGGATGTCGTGCATCATCGGCGGCGGTTTCATCTGCTTGCGGATCTGCTTATGACAGCACGGGGCCGCGACAATGAGGTCGGCACCGGAACGGATGCCTTGAAACAAGGCGTCGTCGGTTGCGGTATCACAAGCGTGGAGTGCGATGAGGATATTTACATCTTTTAGAGGGTAAGAGTCGATAGTCGCCTGAACAAACTCAAGTCCGTCAAACTCGCTCGCACGGGCAACGTCATTGGAGATCGCTGCAAGGTCGCTGCGTGCCTCCACCCCGGTCATTTTCACATCGATGCCGCGGATATTTTTGAAATAATCATAAGCAGCAAACGTGAGATAGCCTTTGCCCGAACCCATATCGACGATGTTGAGCGATTTGCGGTCTTTTAGATCTGACCGGTCCACGAGATCTGCCAGGATCTGGACGTATTTATTGATCTGTTTCCATTTACTCTGCTGCTGAGAGCCCACCTCGCCATTGGTATTTGTAATGCCGAGAGCATTTAGATAGACGCTGTGCGGGTCGATCAACTTTTCTTTTTTGCGGTCGTGTTCGAGCGGCGGTGCTCTTTTGAACGCAGGTTTCCCGACATTGAGCCTCGAATTTTTCGTCCGATATCCAACTGAAAGTCGTTCCGCGTTGTAAAAAGATGGCCGCTAAAAAACTCAGTTCCCAGCAATTGGCTGGTCAATACCTGTCCGTTCGGGATAGTGTAGTTTTTTGCTATGTCCCGGGAATCGTGACGATATAAAAAGAAAAGGCGGATGCCCTTGTTAGTCTTGATCAGTCGGATATTTATCTTTTGCAGGTGCAGGTCAGAGCCTTTATAATTGCCAAGAGTCAATTTTACAAACGTGCCGCTGGTGATGCTCGCGGTAAACTCGGTCAGGAATTTTTCGATATTTTCGGTCATAAGAGAATTAGCCACAGATTAACACCGATAAAGTCGTCATTCTAACAGGATGGACAGGATACACATGATATAAGCAGCAAGATCTGATCCTGCCTATCCTGTTAATCCTGTAAAATAAACATATGAACAACTTATTTCACCTCGCATTTCCGGTTCATGATCTTGATGCTGCCAGAGAGTTTTATGGCGGTGTTTTGGAATGCCCTGAGGGGCGGAGCTCGGAGTGTTGGATCGATTTTGACCTTTACGGCCATCAGATCGTGACGCATCTTGCACCGGAATCGGCGGGCGTTAAGGCGACTAATCATGTCGATGCCGATCACGTGCCGGTGCCGCATTTTGGTATCGTGCTGCCGATCGACGAGTGGCGTGCATTGGCTAATAAGCTCACCGCAAAGGGCGTTGAGTTTATCATTGAACCAAAGATCCGTTTTGAGGGCGAGGTCGGCGAACAGGCAACAATGTTCTTTCTTGATCCGAGCGGTAATGCATTGGAATTTAAGGGTTTTAAAGATTTCTCATCTGTTTTTGCTAAATAGGAATTTTTCACCACAAAGGCACTAAGGGCACAAAGAATTTTTACCACAGATGCACACAGATGAACACCGATGGGAAGGTAAGATCAGATAGTTTTGTTACTTGAATTCCTTTGTGTTCTTTGTGCCTTTGTGTTGATTCTCTTCTCATGAGTAAAGCCGAAGTAGTAATCATTGGCGGGGGCGTGGTTGGGGCGTCGGTTGCGTATCACCTTGCTGAACGCGGCTGTTCAGATGTCCTTGTTCTGGAACGGGCAGCGTCGCTCGGTGAGGGTTCGACGGGGAAAGCCACGGGTGGGGCACGTGCGCAGTTTGAGACCGATATCAATATCCAACAATCTTTGTACTCGCTCGATTTTTTCCGTGACTGGGATTTTGATTGCGAATACGACCCGAAAGGCTATCTCTTGCTTGCGGCGAGTGAGCGTCAACTTGCTTATCTTAGCCGAACCGGTGAGCGGCAGATCGAGCTCGGCTATGAGGGCGTCCATCTTGTCACGCAAGCTGAGATCGAGGCGATGGTTCCCGGGCTGAACGTCTCGGACGTGGTTGGCGGCAGCTTTGGCCCGCGTGATGGGTTTATTAATCCGCTTGCCGTGCTTGAGGGATTTTTAGTCGGAGCCTCGCAGCGGGGGGCTCGCGTCCTGACCGGCGTCGATGTAAGAAAAATCGCCACGGACAAAGGACGGGTTACGAGTATCGTTACGGCAGATGGCGTGATCGAATGTACGAATGTCGTTATCGCTGCGGGGGCGTGGTCCGCAAGGCTTGCTGCGAGCGTTGGCATCGACCTTCCGGTAACGCCGCTGCGCAGACAGATCGTCTGGGCACATGCACCGGAACCGCTGCCCGAAGATCTCCCGATGGTGATAGATCTACAGGACGGATTTCATTTCCGTCCCGCGATTGATTTTACGCACGGTGCCGCGGCTCAGGATCCGAGAGCTGTTATGTTTGCATGGCCTGACCCGGAAGAGCCGCCGAGTTTTGCGACCAGTTTCGATGAGAGCATTCTTGATAAAGTAGGCGAGCGTGCCTATCACCGGGCTCCATTTTTGGCCGGCTCAAAGATCATTTACGAAAAATGCCGTGCAGGTTTGTATGAAAACTCGCCCGACCATCATGCGATACTCGGCGGATGCGAGGTCGAGGGATTGTATTTTGCCAACGGCTTTTCGGGCCACGGCGTGATGCATTCGCCGGCGACGGGCAGGGCATTGGCGGAGATCATCCTGGACGGCGAAGCGAGTTTTCTCGATGTATCGTCGCTGCACATCGACCGCTTTGCTAAGGGTGAATTGCTGCACGAAACTGCCTTTATCTAAGAGATTTATCCACAGATGAACACGGATAAACACAGATAGCGGATAAAAACTATCTGTGTCCATCTGTGTTAATCTGTGGACTATATTCTTATGAAAACCGCTCTTGTTCATCATCCTATTTATGCCAAACACGACACCGGGCCGGGGCATCCGGAAACGCCGCTGCGTTATATGGCGGTGATGGATGCGCTGCGTGAGGACGATGTGTTTTGGCAAAGCCTCAACGAGATCACGCCGGAAAAGGCAGCTAAGGGATTGATACAGGCGGCGCATACGCCGGCTCATTTTAAGCATGTCGAGTTTGCGTTTGCCAACGGCATTGACCGGCTTGATCCGGACACGGTCGTTTCGATGAAATCGTTTGACGCGTCGCTTTATGCGGCGGGTGGTGCGGTCGCGGCGGTGGATGCGGTAATGCAGGGTGAGGTGAAAAATGCGTTTGTCGCGGTACGTCCGCCCGGGCATCACGCGACGGGTGAGAACGCGATGGGCTTTTGCCTTTTTAACAACGTCGCCGTCGCCGCCAGATACGCCCAGAACAATTACAAAGAGATCGAACGCGTAGCCATTATCGATTGGGACGTGCATCACGGCAACGGCACGCAGGGCATCTTTTTCGCTGACCCGAGTGTCCATTTTTTTTCGATGCATCAATACCCCTGGTATCCGGGTTCGGGCAGCCGCGGCGAGACGGGTTTTGGGCGGGGCGTAGGCACGACAATGAATGTGCCGGTCAAGGCCGAGACGCCTGCGGCCGAACAAAAGCGGATGTTTGAAAGCGCGCTTGAGTCGATCGCTACAAATTTTCGCCCCGACCTGATATTTATCTCCGCCGGCTTTGACGCTCACCGGACCGATCCGCTTGGGCAGCTGCGGCTGACCGATGACGATTTTGTCTCAATGACCCGCACGGTGATGGATTGGGCCGACGAAGTTTGCGACGGGCGGATCGTGTCTTGTTTAGAAGGCGGCTACAATCTCGAAACGCTTGGGATGACGGTCAAAAACCACGTCGCCGAGCTAAACCGCTAGGCTTAGGGTGTGCTAAACTGCACTCAAAGCCATTAAGAGATCCAAGGGAGTGCCGCCAATGCCTGATGTAGAAATTCCGTGTGTGCAGTGTAAAGAGATCTTTATCTTTTCCGAAAAAGAGCAGGAGCTTTTTTATCAGCGCAATATGATGACGCCGCAGCGGTGTGCTAAATGCCGCTCAAAAAAGGCGGTAACCCGTCCCGATGCACCAACGCGGTTTGAGATCGTATGCGACCATTGCGGCCGCCACGACACAGTGCCTTTTCAGCCGAAAGTTGGACGGTCCGTGCTGTGTAAGGATTGCTTTGAAGCGAGCCGGTCGAGAGCTAGGCAAAGCTAAGAATTGCCCACGAAACACACGAAAGACACGAAATAAAGAAAGTATATGTCATTTGAGACTGTTGAATATTCGTTAAATAACACGATCGCGACTGTGACGATGAATCGTCCGGATGCGTTGAATGCTTTGTCTCTGCAATTGACGAAGGATCTTGACGCGGCGTTTCGTCAGGCTATTGCTGATGGTGCGAGAGCGGTGGTTTTTACCGGTAATGGACGTGCGTTTTGCTCCGGCGGCGATCTGCGTGAAATGCAGTCGATGTGGGAAAAAGAAGGGCGTATCGAAGCCTTTCTCGAAGACCCGCTTGGGGCTCTACACGGCGTGATCCGTCTGATGCGTGAGACTCCGATCCCGTTTATTGCTGCTGTTAATGGAGTGTGCGCCGGGGCGGGGGTTAATTTTGCGCTTGCGTGTGACATCGTCATCGCGGCGGACGACGCTTCGTTTCGCGAAGCTTTCGTTCGTATCGGCCTGACGCCGGATTGCGGAGGCACGTTCTTTTTGCCGCGTGTCGTTGGCGAAAAGATCGCGACCGAGCTGTTTATGACAGGCGATGCCGTTTCTGCTCAGCGTGCGGTCGAGATCGGGATGATAAACAAGGCCGTCGCTGCTGCATCGCTGCTTGACGAGGCAACGCAGCTTGCCGTAAAGCTCGCCGCCGGGCCGACAGGTTCGATCGGCCGCATCAAACGGATGATGAACGCTTCGTTTTCAAACGACCTGACCGAGCAACTCGCGCTTGAACATGAATGCCAGATCGAATCAGGCAAGTCCGGAGATTTCAAAGAGGGTGTCGCCGCATTCTTTGAAAAACGCCCTCCGAACTTTACAGGAAGTTAGTTCGGTCGACGTCAAGCGATAATAAGTGATACCCGGCAAGTATTGTCGGGTATTTTTGGTTTTAGGGGAACAATAAGGATGTCCCCGATTTGACAGGGGTCAAAGATTTCAATAATCTTATTGAAAATGACTTTCATTTGCAATTAAAAGGGTAACAAAATGATCTTAGGAAAACTAAAAGAAGCGACCCGCGAGCAGCACGAAAATCTGGAGAGCGTGGTTGGCGTTATGGATAAGTTGTTCAAGCGTGAAGACTACGAAAGATTGCTGACCAAATTTTACAAATTCTACTCATCGATCGAGCCGCGTGTCGGGCAGAACGATATGCAGGCTGAGGGGTTCGACTTTGAGGTTCGGCGTAAGACCGCATCGCTCGAAAGCGACCTGAAAAATCTAGGCATCTTTGATGATATTAAATCGGTCGCCGGGACATGGGACGATCTGCCGACGCTCGACACCCCGGCAAAAGCATTTGGTGCCTGTTATGTGATGGAAGGCGCGACGCTTGGCGGCCAGATAATAATGAGGCATCTAAAGGAGCATCTCGATCTGACGCCGGATAACGGCGGTTCATTCTTTAACAGTTACGGGCACGAAGTCGGGTCGAAATGGAAAGAGTTTTGCGGCGTCATCACCGCCTTTGCCGAAAGACAAGGCGACGACGAGACGATCGTCGAGGCGGCAAGAGAGACGTTTGATAGTTTTGGGCGATGCTTTGCCCAAACGTCGGCTGCAGGAATATAGGAGTTGGAGAGCAAATGGAGATCACGCGCACGGCACGGCCAGCCGGAAATATGGCCGACGTAAAAATTTGGCATTGCGGCGGATGCGGCGTGGTGCATATGTCGGTCAAGGATAAGGTCCTAAACTTTGACCGCGAAGAGTTTGCGATGTTTACCGAGGCGGTCGTCGATATCAATTATAGCGGCTGGCAGAGTGAGCATTCGATCATCGATCTCGGCGAACATGACGTTAATATCTATGCAAAAGAGATCGTTCATTAGACTAAAATTTTTCACCCGCCTTTTACCTTAAAACTAATATTGCACAAACAGCATTCGCTATGGGCACCATTCGACGAGAGTGGTGCCTCCTGCCTTTTTAGCCTTTCCCTGATAAACCGTTTATCCTAAATAGATGCAGTCCCTGACGTACGGGCAGTTGATACGCGGGAATCGTAATTTTCGCAATCTGCTGGCCGGACAATTTATTTCGGAGCTTGGAAACTGGTTCAATTTTATTGCCGGTCTAGGATTGGTACGGCTTGTTTCGGATGCTTCGCCGACGGCTGCGGGGTTGTTTTTTGTCGCGAGGTTACTGCCGTTTGCACTTGCGTCGCCCATAGCGGGGACGTTTGTTGATAGATTTTCGCGTCGTCAAGTGATGATCGCGACAGACCTCGCTCGGGCATTGATCGCACTGTCATTTCTACTTGTTACGAGTCCTGAAAACCTCTGGATAGCGTATTTGGCGACCGTGTTGCTGCATACACTTGGGGCGTTTTTTGATGGAGCAAAGAATGCCGCTGCGCCAAATCTGGTAGGGAAAGAGGGCTTGCTTGCGGCGACCGCGCTGTTGTTTTCGACGCGGTTTTTGCTGATGGCGGTCGGGTCGGCGTTGGGCGGTTGGGCGTCGGCGGTGTTTGGTTATGAGGTGGCATTTATTATCAATGCGGCGTCATTTCTCGCCTCGGCTTATACGGTTTGGCTGATCCCCGAGGAAGCGACCCGCGACGAAGAGACCGGAGCGCGGATGAATTCGATGCGGTTTCGGCGTAAGCAGACACCGCCATCCGAGCAGCCAAATTTTGTCGCGCCGGTGGAGCCGAGAGACTCGTTCCTCACGGAACTGCGTGAAGGTTTTAAGTACGCGAAAAATACGCATTTTGCTCTGACCATCCTCGTAATGAACGTCATCTGGGCGACGGGCGGCGGAGCGATCAACATCATCTTTGAGCGTCTCGGCGGCGTACATTACGCAGAGGCCTACGGGCCTCGGCCTGACAGCCGGTATGTTGATCGCTCATCGTACATCAGTTTATATTGACCGAAAAAAGATCAATCACGGGTTTATCGGCTGGACGCTTATTATCCATGGCGTCTTGTTTGCGATCGGTGCGTTTATGCCCACGCTGTGGCTCTTTTGCGTTGTGATATTTATCTCCCGGGCGATCGTTGGCGTCGAATACGCGGTGCAGGAAACGATGTTTCAACGCAGTCTGCCGGATTATATTCGCGGACGAATGTCCACGATCGAACGCGGAGCCGAATTGACGGTTTTCGGGCTGGTGAGTTATGCCGCTGGTGGGCTGATGTTTTATATGACGCCGCAGACGCTGACGATAATATCGGGAATATTGTCGGGACTTGCGGGAGTGGTTTGGTTTGTTAGAGAGAGACGAGTAGAGGAGTAGAGGACTGGGGGAGTATAGGAATATTTTGATTCTCCTTTACTCCCCCACTCCTCTACTCCCCACCTTTCTTTACGCTGTGATTATCACCGCTTTTGCGCCCGTAAGCTCTGAAAAATCCTTTGTATAGATAGTGTCGACGCGGCGGACTTCGGAGATGCAATCGACGATGTCTTGGGTCTGGATAAAGCCGGATTCGACGTGGGCGATGGCCCAGTTTTTTATGTGCGAGGCACGGCGGAGCGTTTCTTCGAGCAGGTTGATATATTGCGATTTTGTCTCGGTTGCCGAGCCGAGTTTGCCGGTCATCGACGCGTCGAGGTCTTCCCAAAAATCACCGCCGCCGCGAAGCCACTCTTCGCGCCAAGCTGCCCGGCCTAAGTAACCTTTTGTGCTCTGGGCGTGAGCCGCAGGTACACGCAAAAACATCAGATCGGCGGGCGTCTCGGCGATAAAATCGTCGGCGTTTTTGTTCTGACAGGTGTTTGCCTCACCGTTGTCATAGGCGGCGGGCTGGATCGAATGAAAGCGGCGAAAGGCGTTTGACAGCGGCTGGCGAAGTTCGCGGGTCTCTTCCTTAAAAGACAACACGTAATTGCCGACCGACAGCACGATGCTCGAGGCGATCGCCTGCGACATTTGCGACTGGAGCCGCTCGATGTTGTGGCGGACGTTGTCAAACCACCAGGAATCAGTCTCGGTAAACCAATTCGAAAGTGCAGGATTTCGCAATTTATAGCCCGGAACGTATGCGTCTTCGAGCACGACATTGACCTCTTCGTCGGAAAGCCGCTCACCGTTATTTGTGATCTGCGCCGTGCAGGCCGCCCAGACGGAACGTAGAGGATCGTTTGCAATCACTCTTGCTTCAAGGCGTTTCAGATAGGCCCCGACAGCAGGGTCGTCGGCGAAGGGGATCGCGACCGAGCTGAAATTTACCCGCCGCAGGATGTTGAGGTCAAAGGCGAGCCAGCTTTTGGGCAGAGTTTTGGTTTGAGAATGCATAGCCTAGATGTTGGTCGCCGGTTCGGCAAAAGGGTCGGTTTCCGACGTCACTGTGATCGGCAGCGGCGTCGCGAGCAGGGCTTTGACCACGCCTGGGTCAAATTCTATACCCGCCCAATCGGCCATGTGGCGGCGGGCTTCCGTATCGGTCAACGCGGCTCGAAACGGTCGAGCGGCGGTCAATGCGGCAAAGCTGTCGGCGACACGCAAGATGCGTGCGGACAGCGGTATCTGTTCGCCGGCAAGTTTGTCGGGATAGCCGTCGCCGGACCACCATTCGTGATGCCAGCGGACGATCAATTGCACGCCGCGGGGCAGTTTGAGCTTGGCGGCGGCTTGTTCGCCGATGACGGGATGGCGGTGCAGGTCGATGCGTTCGGAATCAAAAAGCTGACGCGGTGCCGAGATATAATCGCGGCCCATCTTAAATTCGCCGATGTCGTGGATGAGAGCCGCCTGATGCAGCAAAAATCGATCCTGCGAAGCAAGATTAAACGCCGCCGCGAGCTTGTCAGCGATCGACGCTATCCGGTTCGCGTGCGGGCCGGTATAGCACTCAAACCCGTCGATGTCCGACGAGAGTTCGAGCAGTTTTTCGTCAACGGCGGACGCTGGGGCTGTTTCGGCGAGTATGCTGTTCACGCTACTTAGTTTATGAGGTCGGGGTTGAAAGTTCAAAGGCGGAAACCCAAGCGGTAGCGCGGGTGTTCCTGCATCCTCGTCATTGAGAGCCGCAGGAAAAGAGGACACACTCCCTACCGGTCGTGTTTCCGCCTACAGGACTTGAAAGACGATATCCGTAATATTGTTCATGACGGAGATCATCTGGACGGGTTGAGAAAAAGTAAACCGGCGGCTTAAGACCGAGACAGTATAGGTATGCCCGGCCTGGATATTCTCAAATCTAAACGACCCGTAGCGTCCGGTAAAGACAACAATCGGAGTCGTAAGGTTGCCGCCCGAAAGGGTGACGCGGGCGTTTGTTATACCGCGTCCGCTATTTATAAAGACGCGGCCGCTGATCGACACGTTGGGATTGGCCTGTGTGGGCGGCATCGGCAGCCAAAAGCCGCCTTTTACTCCGTAAAGACCAAAGATTGATGAGGTTGATGTAAAGCCCGCCGCCGCTTGGCCCGTCGTGCCCACAAGCGTATAGACGGTTGCGTTGCTATTTCCACCGCCGCTGGCGGTGACACTCTGCTCCATGCCGTACGCCCCGCCCGTCGAGATCTGGCCCGAGGCTGCCGATATGAGACCGAATGCCGCGATCAATAAAATGGTTGCTACTTTCATGATTTTAAGTTTCCTCGGGAACTCCGCAATCTTGATTTCCACGATCCTTGGGCTGTGCCCGCCTATTTGCGGAAAAGCTATGCTTTTCCGTTAGTATCCTTTGTTGACAATTGCGGCTACGCCGCCGGAGGCACAGCCTCAAAAAAAGGATAGATGCCGATCGGTGAAGCTCAGCTTCACCGCAAATAGAGCGGCAGAGCCGCGAAAGCACTACGACGACGGCAACGTCGTCCGGAGCAACCAAATCGAGCCAATTGACGGTAAACCCGTCGCGTTACGGAAACGCCTGCAGCTTGGTGATATTGTTGCTGCCGTCACTCACCACCCAGATATTCGCACCGTCAAAAGCGACTCCGGCGAGAAAATTGCCGACCGCAAACGTCCCTTGAAGAGCTCCGTCGCTGGCACGCAGCTTTGTTACAGTGGCGCTGCCAGAAGCCACCCAGATATTTGCACCGTCAAATGCGACCGCGCCGGGAAGACTGCCGACCGCAAACGTCCCCAGAACCGCACCTGTGCTGGCCAACAGCTTTGTCACATTGCCGCTGTTGAGATTCGTCACCCAGATATTCGCACCGTCAAAGGCGACCTGTTGGGGACCAGTGCCGACGGTAAACGTGCAGGCGGCAGTTGGAGGACCGACAACGCCAGCGCATGCTCCGTCGCTGGCACGCAGCTTTGTCACATTGTTGCTGCTAAAACGCGTTACCCAGATATTCGCACCGTCAAAAGCGACACCGCGGGGGCTGCCGACCGCAAAGGTTCCCAGAACCGCGCCGTCGCTGGCCCGCAGTTTTGTCACATCGTTGCTGCTGGGATTCGTCAACCAGATATTTGCGCCGTCAAAGGCGACACTTGAGGGATCAGTGCCGACCGCAAACGTGCAGGCGGCAGTTGGAGGACCGACAACGCCAGCGCACGCTCCGTCGCTGGCACGCAGCTTTGTCACGTTGTTGCTGCCCTGATTCACCACCCAGATATTTGCACCGTCAAAGGCGACATAGTTGGGATTAGTGCCGACTGCAAACGTCCCAAGAACCGCGCCGTCGCTGGCACGCAGCTTTGTCACATTGTTGCTCCCGGTATCCGTCACCCAGATATTTGCACCGTCAAAGGCGGCTCCGTTGGGATTAGGGCCGAGCGCGAATGATTTCGTCTGGAGCAGATCCCAACGAAGCTGGCCGAGCAAAGAGAAATTAGTGGTCGCGGCAACAGTCACCTCTGGAGCAATCGCCGAAGCGGTGATCGTATTGTTAGCGATGTTCGCTCCGTTGAGGTTGGTCAATGCCGAGCCATTGCCGACGGGCGGGTTTGTGAACGTCTTTGTCCCGCCAACCGTCTGATCGGTCGTCAGATCGACAAAGTTCTTCGTCGCCGAACCAGTACCGCCATTGGCAATCGCCACGACGCCCGTGACATTGCCGGCAGTCGTCGCTGTCGTCGCCGTAGTAGCTGTTGTCGCTGAGCCTGCGTTCGTCGCATTGGCGACCGTGCCCGTGACCTTTGCTCCAGCAATGCTGGTGATCTGGGCGTTTGTTATGCAGAGAACGCAAGCAGCCGAAACGGAGTCAGCGGCGTTAGCGTTGATGGTCTTGATGGCATACGGCGACGAAGTGATCGGCTGCCGCGGGGTGAGCAAAGTAAATCCAGGCGGGTCGCTGGGTTTGCGGACGGAGATGTCTAGCCAGCGATCCGCTCCCGTAAAGACGCCCGCACCAAAGTTTAATTGCACGGTAAACGCTCCGTTAGACACCGTGACCGGGTTTGTGCCCGCGACGGTGAAGTTGAGCGTGACCGGCGTGCCGACCGGCAATTGATTACCCGCGACCGCCGCGTCAAAGACGCGAAACTGCATCTCGTAAGTCCCGCCCGCGGCCAGATTATTGTCGGTCAGCCGGCCTTGGTAAGTGAACGTGTTCGTCTGGGCGCCAACGGTCAAAGCCGCCAAGGCAATTACGACAAGTGTTACGAAATACAGTTTTATCCGCATCGAGTTCCTCCGCTAAGTTGTTTATTAAACTAACGGAAGTATACGCTCATAACGCGAAAAGGCAAGCTAGTTTTTGAGGCTGTCGAGCAGGTCTTGGGCTTCGCGGTTGCTGGGGAAAACGGCGAGGAGGCGGGTGAGTTCGCCCTCGGCGCGTTTGAGCAGGTTGAACTGGATATAGAACTCGGCGAGCAGGATGCGGAACGTCGGATTGTTTGGGTCGAGCTTGAGGGCGGCCTGCATTTCCGACTCGGCCTTGTGCCGCTTTGACTCGTCAAACGACAGAGCCTTGCCGTAATAGGCGTGAAAACGTGCGTTTTTTGGCGCGTAATGGACGGCACGGGCGAGGAAAGGGAGCGACTCTTCGACTTCGCCGTCAACCAGCATGCTGAAACCGCGTTCGAAATTCTGCGCCGCCTGTTCGGCTGTCAGGCTCGCGTTGCCGGTCTCACCTCGGCCAGGCGTTTTTTGCGGGTGGCCAGCTCTTTGCGCATTCGATAGTCGTAGATCTCTCGATTCTCAGGGCTTTTGAGAGTTTCGTGTGCCTGGGCAAGCTCGGTAAACGCGTTTTGTATTCGCGGTAACATATCGCCGCCGTCGGCGTGATAGCGGTCGGGGTGAAACTCTTTGGCAAGCGAGAAATATGCACGTTTTACGTCGGCGATATTTGACGCCGGATCAACGCCAAGCAGGTCGTAATATGTTTCGGCAGATTCGACGCGGTCGAGATATTCTTCGAGTGTGATCGTGACCTCGGGGATCTTTGGTTCCGCCGGGGCGGGCTGCGGTTTTTGTTCGAAAACCTCGGGTGCGGCAACTTTTGCTGTTTTGGCCTCAGTTTTGAGTTCGAGCTTTGCACTACGCATCGCCGAGATCGCGTGAGTTGTAAAAGCCGGCTGCCAATCGTC
Organism: Chloracidobacterium sp.; assembly: GCA_016706275.1. Classification (GTDB taxonomy): domain Bacteria; phylum Acidobacteriota; class Blastocatellia; order Pyrinomonadales; family Pyrinomonadaceae; genus OLB17. The sequence continues at coordinate 1,189,083 of JADJJY010000001.1, forward strand.
GCGGATGATGAGGCCGCCGAGCCAGAGGGTGTAGATCGCTTGAAACGCTTTTGACTCTGTCAGGCCCGAAATGCTGATCAGATCGGTGATCGTCAGCGGGTCTTCGGCCGTGCGAGAAAGCACGAATGCCTCATCGGGGCGCAGGTTGATCCCGAGCGGCGGAGCATCGAGCTGGTGAAAGCGTTCGTCGAGGCTGCGAAAACGGCCGAGTACCTTGTCGATCGGCATACAGCGGGCAAAATCGAACAAGATCCGACGCGTTTCGACGTCAAAGGCAAGCCCGTCGCGGACACGCCGCAGCGAGCTAAAATCCCACTCGCCGGCGTCCCACGCGAGTATATCGACCAGGATGCTCTCGATCTGGTCTGAAAACAGCTTTGCCGAGTCGGCTTTGGTGAGGAACTTTTTGTCTTCGAGATAGGCAACCAGCTCGTGATCGTTGGAAAAATTTGGGATCTTGGTCACGTCCTCTTCCGTCATGCGGTGACGTCTGAGCAGGATGTCAAAAAGCCGCGAGGCTCTAGCATTTGACACGGCAAAAACGATCTCGCCGTTTTTTAGATAGATGACACATTTTTTGTCTTTGTCGGATACGCGCAAGCTACCGTTCACCCGTGCCTGCATGATCTCAGAGATCAGCTCGGCGAACGGATGCGTAAAGAAATTACCTTGAATTTCGAGTTCGGACTGCGGTGTCATTTGCTGTAAAACGTGCGGTGCGCGAGTCGGCGTGAGGAGCCATATAAATGATAACAAATCCGGAGGGTAAAAGTTAAGTAGTATTTTTCGCGTTCTTTTAGCGTTTATGCGGGGTATTTGATAGCATTTTACTCAATTGGAATGGAGAAAAAGTTAGAAATCCGCGAATGTGCGACGCTCGATGATCTGGCCGAATGTGTGCAGCTGCAGCGTGACGTTTTTGCGTTGCCGGAGGTCGAATTGTCGCCTGTCCGCCATTTTGTCGTGACAAAAAATGCAGGCGGTTTTACTCTCGGGGCATATGACGGCGACAGGCTGGCGGGTTTTGTATTGAGCGTGCCGGCTGTAATGCGGGGCGAGCGGGCGTTTTATTCGCACATGACCGGCGTTCGGGCCGAATATCAGAGTTTAGGCATTGGAGCCAAGCTAAAATGGGCACAACGCGAACGGGCATTGGCTGACGGCGTGCGGTTTATCAAGTGGACGTTTGAACCGGTAAAAGCTAGAAATGCGTACTTTAACCTCGAAAAGCTCGGTGCCATGGTTAGCGAATATCAGCAAAATTTTTACGGCACCGATTACGGCACGGCACCGGAAACAAAAGGCAAATCGTTTGGCCTCGCGAGCGACAGACTATTTGCGGAGTGGCATCTTGAGAGCGAAAAGGTAAGAGCGTTGGCAGCCGGACAGGCATGGTTTGATACCGCTGAGCCGGTTGTCGAGATCGCCATAATGAATGATTGGACCGAACTGGTCGCACGCGATCCGGCAGCGGCGTTCGCAGAGCAAATGCGTGTTCGTGCCGAATTTGAAGCGGCATTTGCAGATGGTTTGGTCGGACGCTCGTTTAGACGAGACGACGTGCGGCCGGCTTACTTATTGTTCGGTCAGTAGCGGCCGCGTAAGTGGCTGCGTATCGCAAAGATGCATCGGCTAACGCCGACGCTACCGACAAATATCTTATGTTTGAGATCGACCCCGACATTCGCAAGGCAAAGACGCTTCACGCGGATTTTTACACCGATCCGGCGTATTTTGAGCTGTCTAAAGAAAAGATATTTGCCCGCAGTTGGCAATTTTTGGCGAGGGCGGATGATATTGAGGGCGTCACTCCGTTTGTGATCTTGCCGGGGATGCTCGATGAGCCGGTATTTACCGTAAAAACCTCCGAATGGATCTCGTGCTTGTCTAATGTTTGTACCCATCGCGGCAAGATATTGGTCGATGAACCATGCCACGCGGACCTGATCAGGTGCCCGTATCACGGACGGCGATTTTTGCTCAGCGGCAAGATGATCTCGATGCCTGAGTTCGAAGATGTGGAAGATTTTCCGACCGAGGCCGACGATCTGAAGATGTTGCCGTTTGCCGAGAGACAAGGGTTTATGTTTGCGTCGGTAGATCCGGTCGATGCGTTTGAGGCTTTTGTTGGCGATGTAGCGGAAAGGTTTGCCGAGGATAATTACGATTCATCGGCACTGCGGTTGACCGATCGGCGTGAATACGAGGTCAAGGCTCACTGGGCGTTGTATTGCGAAAATTATCTCGAAGGGTTTCATATTCCGTATGTGCATCAAGCTCTGAACGCGGTCGTCGATTACGGCAGTTACACGACCGAGACGTTTCGGTATTCGAGTCTGCAGACGGGTTATGATGACGCGGGCGAGGTCGCGGCGAGATATTTGTTTATCTTTCCTAATCTGATGTTCAATTTCTATCCGTGGGGCATCTCGGTGAATGTCGTCAGGCCCGTGTCGCCATCGAAAACAGTGGTCGAGTTTTTGACATACGTACGTGATGAAACGTTACTGGAAAAAGGTGCCGGAGGCGATCTTCATGGTGTCGAGATGGAAGACGAAGCCGTCGTTGAAAGCGTTCAAAAGGGCATCCGGTCAAGGTTTTATAAACACGGCCGATATTCCCCGACTCGCGAGCAGGGAACGCATCATTTCCACCGGTTGATCGCCGAATTTATGAAGTAATCGATGAGTGTAAACGAAGAAATACAACAACTTAGATCTGAGATCGAGCGGCACAGCGATCTGTATTACCAATCGGACGCGCCGGAGATCTCGGACTATGACTTCGACCAGCTTTTAGAGCGGCTGAAAGCTTTGGAGACGGAAAATCCCGAGTTGATCACGCCCGATAGCCCGACGCAGCGAGTTGGCGGCAAGGCGACAAGCTTAAAGCCGTTTACTCATACTGTGGCGTTGATGTCGCTTGATAATTCGTATGACCTGAGTGAATTAAAGGCGTTTACCGAGCGCTGTGAGAAGTTGGCCGAAGGCCGGAAACTCGATTACGTTGCCGAGTTAAAGATCGACGGCCTGTCGGTGTCTTTGCATTATGAGAACGGCATTTTGGTCACGGGTGCGACGCGCGGCGACGGTTCGCAGGGTGATGAGGTGACGCAGAACGTCAAAACGATACGGTCGATCCCGCTCAAGTTAAAAGTTGATGCGCCGGCTCACGCCGAGGTTCGCGGCGAGGTGTTTTTGTCGCGGTCGCAGTTTGCCAAGATCAATGCCGAGCTTGAGATGCAGGAAGAAAAGACATTCGCCAATCCGCGAAATTGTGCGTCGGGGACGCTACGGATGCTCGACTCTGCCGTTGTCGCTTCACGGCGGCTGGATATGTTTCCGTATGATGCTTTTACGGGAAACGCGAAGATGTTTGCGACGCACGCCGAGGTCTTTGAGTGGTGCGGCCGCAACGGGTTTAATGTGAACCCGCATCGCCGGGTCTGTACTGATTTTGACGAACTTGCAGCTTTTATTGCCAAAATGGAAACGGTCCGCGACGGGCTCGATTACGAGATCGACGGGGTGGTCGTCAAGGTAAACTCGACTGCATTACAGGACGAATTTGGCACGACGACAAAAGCCCCGCGTTGGGCGATCGCATATAAATATCCGGCACGACAGGCGACGACACGGCTGCTCGGGATCGGTATTCAGGTCGGTCGAACAGGGGCTTTGACGCCGGTCGCACATCTCGAACCGACCCTGCTTGCCGGGACGACAGTCGCCCGCGCATCGCTCCATAACGAAGACGAGATCAAACGCCTCGACCTAAAGATCGGTGACTACGTGATGATCGAAAAGAGCGGCGAGATCATCCCGCAGGTACTGTCCGTTGTGACCGCAAAACGCGACGGCAGCGAGACGGATTTTGAGTTTCCTAGAACGTGTCCGGTCTGCGGATCGGAAGCTGTGAGGCCCGAGGGCGAGGCCGTTCGCCGTTGCACTAACGATGTTTGTCCTGCGAAAGTTAAGGCTCGCGTTTTGTATTTTGCGTCACGTAAGGCAATGGATATCGAGGGCTTAGGTGAAGTGTTGGTCGAGACGCTGGTCGATAACGGCTCGGTCAAAGATGTCGCCGACCTTTATTTGCTGACGATAGAACAGGTCGCATCGCTCGAACGCATGGCCGAAAAATCGGGAACGAACCTGATCGACCAGATCGCGGCGAGCAAAACCCGTGGGCTTCAGCGATTGCTCTACGGCATCGATATCCGCCATGTCGGTGAACGTTACGCCAAAATTCTCGCTAATCATTTTCGCAGCATTGACCGTCTCGCCGAGGCGTCTGTCGAGGAACTCGACGACATCCACGAGATCGGGCTCGCCGTTGCCGAGAGTGTGAATGAATGGTTTCGAGACGAGCGAAACATCGACCTCATCGCACGCTTAAAAACTGCCGGTGTCAAAACCGAAATAGATGCCGCTTCGACCGCTCTGTTCGACGAAAGATTTCAGGGCAAAACCTTTGTGCTCACCGGCAAACTCGAAAACTACACCCGCGACGAAGCCGCCAAACTCATTGAAGACCGCGGCGGCCGCGTCTCGTCGTCCGTTAGCAAAAAAACTGACTATGTTGTCGCCGGTAGCGATGCAGGATCAAAATTGACCAAGGCGGAGAGCTTGGGAGTAAATGTGATGACCGAAGTTGATTTCAGCCTAATGTTAACTTGATTGTGTCATAATATTATTAATTATTACTATGTTTGACGTCAGACCATTTGAAAAGGAGATCGGCCGACTTTGTGGTCAATTCGGCATTAAGCGGCTGGAATTTTTCGGTTCGGTATTGACCGATGATTTTGACAAGGCTAGCGATATTGACTGCTTGATCGAGTTCGATGAGAGCGAGGGAAGTCATTTTCATCGCTACTTCGATTTCAAAGATGCGTTGGAAGAATTATTTGATCGTGAAGTCGACGTTGTTGTCGGTTCTGCGATGAGAAATCCTTATTTTAAGGCGGAAGTTGAAAGCACAAAAAAATTAGTTTATGCCGCGTAAGCTCAGTAAAATCCTTTTTGATGTTCTCGCTTCTATCGAAGGCATCGAGGAATACACGAAAGCTAAAGAACTCAAGGATTACCAAGCCAGTAGAATGTTACGTTCTGCCGTTGAACGCGAATATGAGATCATCGGAGAGGCAGTCCGACGGTTGGAAAACGAATTCCCCGATGTCTTTTCGTCCTTAACCAATGGGCGAAAGATAATTAACTTTAGAAACATTTTGATTCATGCCTACGATTCAGTGTCTGACGAAGTAGTTTGGGACACGACGATCGGGGATTTACCGCTTTTGAAAACGGAAATTGTGAAGGAAATAAAAAATACAAATGAGTGAATTTTTTAGAGCAAATATTTCAGAAGTTGACCCTTTGGTCAGCGAGGCTATCGACAATGAGGTGAGACGCCAGACGAATGGGCTTGAGCTGATCGCGTCGGAAAATTTTGTGTCCGAGGCAGTTTTGCAGGCGGCCGGAACGGTGTTTACAAATAAGTATGCCGAAGGGTATCCGGCAAAGCGGTATTACGGCGGGTGCGAGTTTGCCGATGTCGTTGAGAATCTGGCGATCGATCGGGCGAAAGAGATATTTGGAGCCGAGCACGCAAACGTCCAGCCGCACAGCGGAGCTCAGGCGAATATGGCCGTGCTGATGACAGCACTTGACCATGGCGACACGATATTGGGGATGAATCTGTCGCATGGCGGGCATTTGACGCATGGGCATCCGCTCAATTTTTCTGGTATCAACTATAAGGTCGCGGATTACGGCGTCAATAAAGAAACCGAGCAGATCGATTACGATGAACTGCAGCAAAAAGCTGAGGAATCTCGGCCGAAACTGCTGATCTGCGGAGCATCGGCGTATCCGCGAACGATCGATTTTGCACGTATCGGCGAGATCGCTCAAAGCGTCGGTGCCAAGGTTATGGCCGATATGGCGCATATTGCGGGTCTGGTCGCCGTCGGCTTGCACCCTTCGCCCGTGCCGCATTGCGAATTTGTCACGACGACGACGCATAAGACTTTGCGCGGCCCTCGCGGCGGGCTGATCCTGTGCCGCGAGGAATTTGCGGCGGACGTGAACCGCAGTGTTTTTCCCGGCGTCCAGGGCGGACCGCTTATCCATATCATTGCAGCAAAAGCCGTGGCGTTTGGCGAGGCTTTGCGAAGTGATTTTAAGGCTTATCAGCAGCAGGTCATCGATAATGCGCAGGTGCTGGCGGCTACGTTAAAAGATGCCGGGTTGCGGATCGTTTCGGGCGGGACAGACAACCATTTGCTGCTCGTTGACGTCTTTATGGATGGTAAAGGAATCACCGGGAAAGCGGCGGAAAAGGCACTCGACGAGGTGCATATCACCGTCAATAAGAACACGATCCCGTTTGACACGCAGAAACCATTTGTCGCGTCGGGCATCAGGCTGGGCACTCCGGCACTGACAACTCGCGGGATGAAGCAGGATGATATGCGTGCGATCGGCGGTATGATCGCCGCCCTCATACACGAACCCGAATCCGAAGAGGTCAAGACGCGCGTTCATCGTGAGGTCGCAGAGCTAACGGCAAAATTCCCGATGTATCCCGGCCGTCTAAAAGAAAAACAGACCGATGCCACTGCAAGCTAATTGATGCAAAAATTGATCGTTGCACTACTGTTTCTCACTTTTCTACCGGTTTTGATGCAATCGCAGGCCAGGACTGAAATTGCTCCGAGCGCCCCAAAACCTTCAGCCTCCGAGGCTGATGCACCGATAATTGTAGACCCACCCGCGGATTTTGTCGGCGACGGTTGCTCGATGTTTCCGGATGGTGACTACGGCGACTGTTGCCAAGCCCACGACCGCGACTATTTTCGCGGCGGCACAAAAGCCGAGCGGAAGGCGTCGGACAAACGGTTAGAGCAATGCGTCCGTGCCAAAGGCCATAATTTCTTATCGAAAATGATCTATCTTGGCGTGCGTATCGGCGGCGTACCATGGTTGCCGACATCGTTTAGATGGGGATTTGGGCAAAAGAAGAACTAGGCTTTCGTATTCGAACGTAAGAACCGAGAGGTTCTCAACCATTCAAACCACCCTCAGAATCAAACTGCTCTAAAATATCGCGGGCCTCGTCGGACTCAAATTCGTACGCTTTTTGTTCGAGCGTTGCAGCGGCGATCCCTGAATAAAGCGGGTCGTCGAGTAGCGGGACAATGTGTTGGAGCGGCATAAACGCGAGGGTCTCGTAGGCGATGGCTCGTATTTGGGGCAGCTCGGTCTGGCGGACGATCTCGGCAATTTCACTTGCCGAGTAACGCTCGGCGAGACGGTCGGCGAGTTTGTCGAGGCGGTCGAAATTGTTTTCTTTGATCGCACGGGTCGCAAGCTGGATAAAGACCTCGGCAGATGCCGACTGCGACTCAAGCACATTAACGCACACATCGGCGAGCTGATTTAGCTCGGTCAGTTTTGCGGAATCTTTGCGAATCTCGGGCGCCCGCGATTGCTCATCGAGAGCGGTGAGCAGACGGCTGACCTCCCAATCGGCGTGGGCATCATACGAAAACTTTGGAGTGGGATTGTTCGCCGGGGCCGTCTTGCTTGCTTGCATGGCACCGACGAGCATTTTTTTGGTGACGGGCCGTAAGCCATCCCAAACGCTTGCTACGGTTCCGCCAAATTCCTTGATCGTCATGTCAATTCATTAAGTTTGCAATCGCGGGCGACGCTTGTCAAGCCGATTGTTTTTTGGCGACTGCATCACGAAGCCGCGTCTCAACAGCCCGTAACGTAGCCTCAAACTCCGCGTCAGTTTCGTCGAGATGTTCGAGCAGAGCGTAGGGTGCGATGCTCAAATGACGTATCTCCCAAGCGATCGGGCCGGTCTGCGGCGGACGCGAAAACCATGCAGCATCGATGTCGGAATCCGCAACAGAAACTCCTGCAAATGTCTCGCCCACGTTGCTTTTCAACGCTGCCGTCAAAAGCACACGCCGCAACTCCCAACCGTACTTTTTGTAGGTGGTGAGGATCTCGTTAATCTCGTTTGCGTCGATCATAGATTTACTATCGCCAGCCGCTCTAATATTATCAAATCGTGATGAAAGCTCTCCGGTTTGATGGAAACAATTTGACGCTCGCGGATGTGCCGCTGCCGCAGTCGGCCGAAGAGGCACTCGTCCGCGTGACGACATCTGGCATTTGTAATACGGATCTCGAGATCGTGCGTGGTTACGCGGGGTTTGAGGGGACGATCGGGCATGAATTTGTCGGAGTTGTCGAACAAGCAGATGACCGACCTGATCTGGTTGGCAAACGAGTGATCGGCGAGATAAACGCCGGATGCGGGACTTGTGAAAAATGTGCGGCGGGCGACCCACGACATTGCCCGACTCGGACGGTTCTTGGGATCGTCGGCCGCGACGGTTGTCACGCCGAATATCTTTCATTGCCGTCGCGAAACTTACTTGTCTTGCCTAACAACGTGTCGGACGAACAGGCGGTTTTCGCCGAGCCGCTGGCTGCTGCCTATGGCATTACGGAGCAAGTCGATATCACGCCTGAAACAAAGGTTGCCGTGATCGGCGACGGCAAACTTGGGTTACTGTGTGCGATGAGTCTTGCTTTGAGGTCGCAAAATGTGACGATCATCGGGAAGCATCCGTCAAAGATCTTGATCGCAGAAAATGCTGGCGTAAAGCCGCTTTTGCTGGCCGATGTTGAAGCAAAGATGTTTGGAGCTTTTGACGTCGTGGTCGAGGCGAGCGGTTCTGAGTCGGGTTTTGCAACCGCTCTCGATCTCGTACGGCCACGCGGCAAGATCGTCCTCAAATCCACATTTCACGGTACTCCGGCGTGGGCGGCTTCGCGGGTCGTTGTCGATGAGATCACTATCGTAGGCTCACGTTGCGGGCGTTTTGCTCCGGCTCTCGAACTGCTTACTAGCGGCAGTATCGACGTGACACCGCTAATATCTGACGAATTTAGCTTGATCGATGGTGTCGCTGCGATGGATCGTGCCGCTGAAAACGGTGTATTGAAAGTATTGTTGCGGCCATGACTCTTTCTTTGCGGCGCCTTAGCGCCTTTGCGTTGGAAGATGTCCCGCAAAGACGCCAAGCCGCAAAAAACGCCAAGTTAAGAAAAGTCCACAAACCTCTTGTAGATTTCTGCATCAAAGAAAAAGCATTTTGATATAATTTCGGGAAACGGATCTTGCCGCTATTGAGGAGAGCCAGTTATGTTCAAATACCCTTCTAATTTTAAGTTTCGCTACACGGCAGCAATTTTATTCGCCATTTTTAGTATTTCCGGAGCTTTGATTGCCCAGCCGGATAAGCTGCCGCGTTCGTTTGCAGAGATCGCCAAACGTGTCGAGCCGGCGGTCGTCAGCATCGACACAAAATCAGGCGTGACTCAACCGGTAGCCAAAACGACGCCGCAGCCGGGTACGCCGGACGACATCATGGAGTTTCTGCGAAAGCAGATGCAACAGCGGCCTGTTTATGCAGTCGGGAGTGGTTTTATCGTTGATAAGGCGGGTTACATTGTTACAAATTTGCACGTCGTCGATGACGCGACGCGGATAACGATCAAGCTCGACTCGGGTGAGGAATACACCGCAAAAGTTGTCGGCACGGACGAAGAAACGGACCTTGCTGTGCTAAAGATCGACGCCGGACGCGATCTGCCGTTCGTCAAATTTGCCGATTCGGATAAGGCCGAGGTTGGCGATTGGGTGCTGGCGATGGGTTCGCCGTTTGGCCTTGCAAAAAGCGTGACGGCGGGGATTATCTCGCAGACTTTGCGAGAGACTCCGGGCGGCTCAGCGTTTCAAAAATTTATCCAGACTGACGCGGCGATCAATCGCGGCAATTCGGGCGGCCCGCTTGTAAATATTGACGGCGAGGTTGTCGGCGTTAATTCACAGATCGCGACCTCAACGGGCGATTACAACGGCGTTGGGTTTGCTCTGCCGGCACGTGAGGCATCGTATGTTTATGGCCAGATCGTTAAGAACGGCAAGGTTCGACGCGGTTATTTGGGGGCTTACCTAGAATCCGTAAAGGCAGAATTTGCAAAGGTTTATGGCCTCAGCGATACAAAAGGTGCGATCGTCACCGACATTCGCGACAAACAGAGCCCGGCGGCACTGGCGGGTCTGAAGATCGGCGATGTCATCACGACATTTAACGGACAGTCCGTTTTTTCTTCGCAGGATCTGATCGCCAAAGTCGCGATGACGCCGCCCGATCAGACCATCACGATCAACTATCTGCGTGAGAACGGCACTGCAATTGACGCGAAAACCGCCTCGACCAAACTTGCCGAGCGGCCGGTTTCTGAACGGTTAGGTGAGAACTCAGACCGTCGCAAACTGCCGATCGATGGTACGGCGGTCGATGCCAAACCATTTGGACTGACTCTGAGTGAATTGACGCCAGCACTTGCCACAACTTACAAGCTCGACGGGCTGAAAGGGCTCGTTATCAAGGATGTAAATCCTGCGAGCTTTATCGCCGACGTGCGAAATTCGAGCGGCAATGAAGCGCTCGGCGAGGGCGATCTGATCCAACGCATTAACCGCGTTACCGTGACAGATCTGAAAGAGTTTTCAGCAATTGTCGCCAAGCTAAAAGCGGGCGACCCCGTCGTTCTGCAAGTAATGTCGTACAACCCAGTGCTACGAGCGCCGCAGATGAAAGTCGTGCAGTTCACAGTAAAATTGTTGCAGAGTTCATAGAGTTTATTGAGTTTGTTGAGTATCCGTTTTGCTCAATGAACTCATTACTCTGTAAACTCTAAAAATTGACAAAATTATGGCAAACGCAAACAAAACTTCGGTAAAGAAATATCACAATTACATCAACGGCGACTGGGTCAAATCGTCGTCGGGCGAGTGGTTTGACAACGTCAACCCGGCGGATACTACGGACATTGTCGGACGTTTTCCGGCTTCGAATGGCGATGACATCAACGCCGCCGTTGCGGCTGCCAAGGACGCGGCGACACGCTGGCGCCGGACGCCGGCACCTAAACGGGCAGAGCTTTTGTTCACGCTTGGCGAGATCCTGCGTAAGAATAAGGACGAATTTACCCAGCAGATGACCCGCGAAATGGGTAAGGTGCTTAAAGAAGCGGGCGGCGATGTGCAAGAGGCGATCGACTGCACATATTACACCGCGGGCGAAGGGCGTCGGCTGCATGGGTTTACGACACCGGCCGAGATGCCTAATAAATTTGCGATGTGCGTCCGCCAGCCGGTTGGTATCTGCGGCCTGATCACGCCGTTCAATTTCCCGATGGCGATCCCTTCGTGGAAACTGATCCCGGCTCTCGTTTGCGGCAACACTGTGGTGCTAAAATCCGGCGAGGACGTGCCGCTTTCATCGCTCAATCTGATCAAGGCTTGCGAGCAAGCGGGCATTCCAAAGGGCGTCGTCAATCTCGTCAACGGTTTCTCCGAGCCCGGAGCGGCGCTTGTCGATCACAAAGACACGCGGCTGATCTCGTTCACCGGCTCAACCAACACAGGCCGCATCATCGCCGAGGCGTGTGCCCGCGATAACAAGATCGTCTCGCTTGAGATGGGCGGCAAGAACGCGATCATCGTGATGGACGACGCGGATGTCGATAACGCGGTCGAAGGCAGTTTATGGGGTGCATTTGGTACGAGCGGACAACGCTGTACGGCTTCGTCACGGCTGATCGTTCACAAAAAGATATATAAAAAGTTTTGCGAAAAACTCGTAGAAAAGGTCAAACAACTCCGTGTCGGCAGTGGTTTGGATAAAAAAACAGAGGTCGGCCCGGTCATTAACGAACGAGCGATGGACAAGATCCTCGGTTATATCGAGATCGGGAAAAATCACGATAAGGCGACCTTGGCATGCGGCGGCAACCGTCTGACGAAAGGTGCGTTTGGACGTGGCTATTTTATTGAACCGACTGTATTTACCAACGTCAGCCCGAAAATGCGTGTTGCCCGCGAAGAGATCTTTGGCCCGGTAACGTGCGTCATTCCGTTTTCGACGCTCGACGAAGCGATCAACATTGTCAACGATGTCGCGTACGGGCTCTCGTCGGCGATCTACACGCAGGATGTTAACCAAGCTTTTTACGCGATGCAAGAGCTTTACACCGGTATTTGCTATGTAAATTCGGCGACGATCGGTGCTGAGGTCCATCTGCCGTTTGGCGGAACAAAGGGAACCGGCAACGGCCATCGCGAAGCAGGAACTCAGGTGCTCGACATCTTCACCGAGTGGAAATCGCTCTACATCGACTACAGCGGCAAACTGCAAAAAGCACAAATTGACGATGTGGAGATTTAGTTCGGGGTTTGCTCAAGCACCGCTTTCTCGATCAATGCCTCCAACGCGGCATTGATCAAGGCATTTATGTCCTCAATCGCAGCCAATGCTCGAGCCTGTTCTAGTAGCGCATCGTCGATGTCAACGGTTATTCTCGTGAATTATAAACGGAAATATTTTTCTATTTGGTCGCTCTCAGTCTGAGCTTCGCTTCCGTTGAGAAAAAAACCGGGTCGCTCCATAAACCGGTGAAGTTCACTTTCAGTTCCTTCGTTTTCTTTGCAGCCTTTTCAAAGAAGACGACACCATCTTTGAATGTGTGGGGTGGAATCTCGCCAGATTGAATACACATCTGCATCATTTTATGCATTGCCCCGCGCTCTGACGCCTGAGCCAGTGACGGCCCCATGAATGGCCCTGCTATAATGCCGCTCAGGATCACTCCCATGCCCGCGGTCGCATCAAAGAGACGCTGGATTGCGACACTTGCTTCGAGTCCGGAAAGAGCGCGGCCTTCGTCGTCCGTGGCTCCAAACTTGGTAGTGTCAAAGGTGAGTGGCTTGTCCGTTTTGTTCTCAACTTTTATAAACAACGCCCATATGTCCCTTGGCTTGAATTTATCGGAATGCCGAAGGGTGATCTTAAGGTCTGAGTTTTCAGCAACAAGAACGAGATAACCCTTGTCCTTAGGATCCGGTTCATTACCTGTTCCCCCCTTAATTGGGAAAAGGGCTTGCGCCCAAGCTTGACCCGAGACGAGGGTGACTATGACCAGAACGAACATGGCTGTGCTTATCACACACTTGAAATTAAACATATAAAACACTATGGAGCAATTTGTCGCTTTCACGGCATAATATCATTGATTCTAGAAAAAAAAACAAAAAGTACGGTGGCGATGAATATAGTTTTGCCGAGATCAGAGCCGTTAAGGCGACGCTGTGACCTTTTATATTTGGCCGCAACAACGTAAAATTATGTAGATATAGGCTTTATTTATAGATTTTAAATATTTTGGAGAGATAGTTTATGAAGATCGGTTTGCCGAAAGAAATTAAAGATAACGAATACCGCGTCGGGCTGACGCCGGCGGGTGTTCAGGCGTTGACTGGGGCGGGGCACACGGTTTATGTGCAAAAGACGGCGGGCGAGGGCTCGGGGTTTAAAGACGAGCAATATGTAAAGGCCGGCGGCCAGTTGCTCGACACGGCGGATGAGGTCTGGCAGGCGGGCGATATGATCGTCAAGGTCAAAGAGCCGGTCGCACCTGAGTATCCGCGAATGCGTGAAAATCAACTGCTTTTCACCTATCTTCACCTCGCACCTGAGCTAGAACTCACCAAGCAGATGATGGACCGCAAGGTCACGGGCGTCGCTTACGAAACCATTACCCAGGGCAAACGTCTGCCGCTGCTGATACCGATGTCAGAGGTTGCAGGGCGTATGTCGGTTCAGGTCGGTGCGACGTACCTTGAGAAGATGAACGGCGGCCGCGGCATATTGCTCGGCGGCGTTCCCGGAGTTCCCGCGGCAAATGTCGTCATCATCGGCGGCGGTATTGTCGGAACCGAAGCCGCGAAAATGGCTGTCGGTTTGGGGGCAAAAGTCACTATCATCGACCGCGATCTCGATCGTCTGCGTCAGCTTGACGATATTTTCTTGTCGAAAGTTCAGACGCTTGCTTCGTCGCGTTACCAGATCGAAGAGGCAATTTCGCACGCCGATCTAGTTATCGGTGCCGTTCTTGTCGTCGGTGCTGCGGCTCCAAAACTGGTCACCCGCGATATGCTGCACCTGATCCCGCAGGGAGCTGTTTTGGTTGACGTTGCCGTCGATCAGGGTGGATGCTTTGAGACGACCCACGCGACAACGCACTCGAACCCGACCTATTACGAAGAAGGCGTGCTGCATTATTGCGTAGCCAACATGCCGGGTGCGGTGCCGAGAACATCGACATTTGCTTTGACAAACGCGACTTTGCCGTATGCGCTTGACCTTGCGAATAAGGGATTTGAGCAGGCGATCAAAGACGACGCGGGTTTGCAGGAAGGCGTAAATACCTACGCCGGAAAGCTGACGTACGAGGCGGTCGCGACTTCGCAGGGGCTGGAATACACGCCGCTCGATTCGCTGATCGATCTGAAAGCGGCATCAGCGGGATAGGCGGGACAACCGCGAAAAACACGATAAGACGCGAAAGTTGTATAATTTACTTTTGCGTCTTTTCGCATTTTTCGCGGTTAATAAATAGATGTACGAGTTTGCAGTCACACCAGCAGTTACGCAGCTTCGCCGTCCGGGCGTGATCATTACTGAGGTCACAACCGGGAGCGTTGGCGATGAGCTGGAGTTGTGTCCCGCCGACCGGATCGTCAAGGTCAACGGGCGAACGGTGCGTGACTATCTCGATTTTCGCTTTCAGACGGCGGGCGAGACCGAGCTGACATTTCATGTAAAAAAGCCCGACGGACAGACGATCGAGATCGAGTTTGACCGAGACGAGGATGAGGATCTCGGGCTGATGTTTGAGCAGATCATTCCGCGTCAATGCGCCAACGAATGCCTGTTTTGCTTTTGCAAGGGAAATCCTGAGGACGCTCGGCCGTCCCTGTTTGTCCGTGACGAGGACATACGACTCTCATTTCTCTATGGCAATTACACAACGCTCTCGTCCATTACCGAAGACGAGATGAAACGCATCATCGAGCAGCGTTTGTCGCCGCAATACGTTTCGGTGCACGCGACCGATCTCAAAACAAGGGCTTATTTGCTGGGGGTTGATGAATCACGGGCTGATATTTCGGATAAATTAGATCGATTGCTCGCGGCGAATATCGAGCTGCATGCTCAGGTTGTTTTGTGCCCAGAGATCAATGACGGAGCAATACTCGAAAAGACTCTGCGTGACCTTGCGGCTCATTATCCAAAAGTCGTTTCGACTGCCGTCGTGCCAGTAGCCCTCACACGGTACAATACCGACGAACGGCTGACACGCGTCACGTCGGAGTTTTGCCGCCGCACGATTAAAGAGGTTGAAAAGCTGCAAAAAGAGTTTCGAAAAACGCTCGGCGTGACGTTTGCATTTCTAGGTGACGAGATCTATATCAAGGCCGGTGCCGAGATACCTTCGCGTCGGCATTACGGCAACTACCCGCAGATCGAGGATGGCGTCGGTATGGTGCGGTCGTTTACGAATGCGTTCGAGAAAATATTGTCAGTACCACCTGCGGTAGCGGGTGGTTCAAGTCAGCGTGTGAGGACGTCAGATCAACGGACACATTTGGCAGCGATGGTGCCAACAGCGGTAGTGGATGATAATCGACAACCACCCGCTACCGCAGGTGGTTCTGACCTATTCGGGACCCTTCTGACCGGCGAGATGTTTGCCCCCATCTTGCGTGAACAGATCGACCGATATAATGTACAAACCGGTTCGCGGTTGACGGTCATGGCCGTGCCAAATACTTATTTTGGCGGTGATGTGTCGGTTGCGGGGCTTTTGACCGGGCAAGATCTGGTGGCGATGAAAGATAAGATCGTCGGAGATTTTGTTACGATACCGACGATCACGATCAAATCCGACGAGCCGATCTTTCTAGATGGTATGACTTACGATGACCTCAAACGGCAGTTTCCTGTGCCGGTCTATGATGTTGATACTAATGGGCTGATCGAGATGCTTTCCAAAGTCGGAACCGCCCTTCGCTAGGGGGCGGGTTCCTCGTTCTGTATTACCTCAAAAAGAAACCACCCGCTAACGCAGGTGGTTCTGACTATCTAATAAAGTTATAAACGATAACGCCCGTGACCTTTACCGCGACACCGGACAACGTGGTGACTGAGAATTGTGCACCTCTCGCTGCTTGTTCTGCGGCCGGCCGCAAAAGCGGATGGCCGTTGGCTGCGTTTGCCGAGACGACATTTCCTCTTTCATCGATTAGCACCTGAACGCTAACCTGACCCTGTGCCCCGACGGCTTTTGCGGCTGCTGAATAGGTAGGTTTTGGCAAACTGATCGCCTTCCCATTCATCACCCCGCCCGAAACGGTCGTTTTGACGGGATCTTTTTTCACGATTCGTGGCGGCGGATCGGATTCGACAGGAGGCTTGGTGTAGACTTGGATGCCGGTTCCCAACGTCGGTGGTCCGTCGCCCGGGTCGCCGATATCACGTGGGATGCCGTTTGAATAGTCGGGTGTCGTGTCACGAGGGCCTAAAGCCACCGGACCGAGCGGGCGTTCGAGACTGGTGTTTTTTGCCGTCGAGATCTCGGACGGTATTTTGGTCGAGGTCTCGACACGATCCATCAGTACCTGGCGCATTGGTACGGGACTATCCGCACGCGACTGCGTCGATGTGCGTATCTGTTGTTTTGGCGGTTCGGGGGCGACGGCGGCCATGTCGGCGGGTGCGATCAGGTCGCTTATTTCAAAGCCGCGGCTGCCGAGGCCGTAATCCGCAGCGTAAATACTGATGACGACCGCCGTGACAAAGAGTATGCCGACGACGAACGATGACACCATAAAATAGCTGCGGCGATTGCGAAAATCTGCCCCTTCGGGTTCGGAAACGATCAATTTATCAAACATTTTATTATCCTCCTGAACGCCGGTGCCCACGCGTTCTGATTAGTTAGACACCGGTGCGGAGGATTTGTTCCCGGGCGTTGCAAGTATCTAATGCCGTGGCGGCGTGATACTCTCGAGGTTATGACCTTATATGATGTTTACGTGACGTGCGACCAGTGCGGCCAGCCGCATTCGGTGCATGTGCAGATCTCGCTCGAATCTCCTGACCTCAACAAAACTCCGCTTCGAGAAGTCTATCCCGGCGGCGATCTGCCGGCGACGATCGCCTATATGCAGACCAACAAATACCGATGTCCGCACACAAAACAGTTGTTTCCGGCAAGTGATATCGACCTGGCAATGCTCATCGCGGCGTGATCTTAATTACGCAGTAAGCAGCGGATTGTACATCATAATGGCGTGGTTTTCGGTGACGAGGGTTTCGGATGTGAGGCCGTCGATGAGGCTCGTCTGCCGGCGCCAGATGCGGTTGTGCCGCGTGTAGCCGCCCCACGGCTGCATCTTGATCAGGTGGTCGGTCTCGTAGATTTTGTATTCAAATTCGGACTCGCGATCGCTGAGGATCGCTCCGTTCAAATACTCTTCGTCGATCCACAAATTGATCTGAAACGTGTCGTCGGTGTCATTTCGTAATTGCAGATCGATGTAGTTGTACGCCAGCGTCGCTCCACAGGCGAACGGGATCGTGCGGTTAATATCCGGGAAAACGTCAAAGCCGTGGCGATAACGCTCGGTGATCGTCAGGGGCGAATGTAGAGCCATCCAATAGAGCAGATTGCCAAGCTGGCAGAGCCCGCCACCGATGCCTTTTTCGATGCGGCCATTGTGCAGGACAAGCCCCTCAAGGAACCCGCGTTTTGCCGTTGGGCGACCGACCCGCTGCCATATCGAGAAAGTCTCGCCGGGCCTTATCACAATGCCGTGTATCGGTGCGATCGCGAGCCTAAGATTCGTGATCTTGTTGTGCTGGAGATACATCTCGACCTCGCGCAGCGGCCGCAGCATCATCGAGCGGTGACGCATTATCGAATGCGCAAGCTTGACGTTCGCGTCGGGTTTGGCAAATTCCCGTGACATTTGCAGCCATTTGAGTTGGCGTTTTAGGGAATAATATTCACGGCCGAGGATGTTGCGTAAATTACTTCGTTTATTGGGTTTAGGAACGTTATTGCTGTTCATTTGTACTGCTCTTTCCTTGCCGGAAAGTGATTCTAACAAATATTGAGCGCCAGTTACGAATTTTTTACCGAAATTATCTCAGCAGCGATAGAAACAGCGATCTCCTCAGGTGAGCGGCTATTGATATGCAAACCGATAGGCGTGCGGATGCGGGAAAGCCGGTCTTTATCAAAGCCTTCTTTTTCGAGTGCGGTGAGCAGAGTTTTCATCTTTGCCTGGCTGCCGAGGACGCCAAAATATTTGAAGTCTCGTTCAAAGAGCGAACGAATAACGACCTCGTCGCTAGTGTATCCGAGCGTCATGACAACAACGTAAATATTATCGCCACTCGGTATATGATCGCCGATCTGCTCATAGCCGTCGATGATCGTGATCTCGTCGGCAAACTGATTTTTCTCAAGCGTGTTCAACTCAGGCCGGTCGTCGAAGATCGAGATCCGAAAATCGAGCCTCGACGCGATCTCGCTCAAAGCCAAAGCACAATGCCCGCCGCCTATGATGTAAAGTTCATTTTTGGGGCCGAGATTTTCTGTGTAAACGAAATCAGTTTCTGAGATCTGTTCGAAGGTGGTGTTCGGAGTTCCGCCTTTAACCGGCCCTATAGTTAAATCGCTTTGCGTGATCGTGAACGCGACCGCGTCTCTATTTTCGAGGGCTGTAATTATCCCTTCGACCGTCTTTGCATTTTCATGAGTAAGTCGCCTTAAGATAACCGTCTGCCGTCCTGAGCAGATCATGCCGGATGGGTGATCGGCGTTTTTCCGGTGTTCTTGCTCGATGAGTTTCGTATACGCATCGGCTGACGCCGATGCTACTGACAAAAGTTCGCGGCTCTGCTCGACCAGTTTCACCTCCATCACGCCGCCGCCGATGCTGCCTGTTAGTTCGCCGTCCGCGGCGACCGCCATTTTGTAACCGGCCCGGCCGGGGCTGCTGCCATTGCTTTCAGCAACTGCGAGCAGCATTACGGACTCGCCGTTTTTGAGACGCGAGGCGATGAATTGCCAGAGTTCGAGTTCGTTAGCCACGGAAAGATTTTACCGCAGAGTGTCGCCGTCGGGATAAAGATTCGTCAGCACTTTTTCTGGGGTGAATGGCAGATCAAATGCCGGTGAGCAATCTGTAAATGCTTTGACAGCATTACGGATAGCAAAATACGCTCCGATGCCGTACATCAGTGGTGGCTCTCCGACGGCTTTGGAATTGAAGATCGCGAGGTTGTTGCGGTCGGTTTCGAGAGCGAGAACGTCGATGTCTTTTGGGACGGAATAAATATCCGGCACTTTGTAGGTCGAGAGTGCGTTCGATCTCAACTTACCTTTTTCGTCATAGACGACCTCTTCCATTGTGACCCAGCCGAGGCCCTGGACGATGCCGCCTTCGATCTGGCCGAGGTCAACAGCGGTGTTCATCGACGTGCCGAAATCGTGGCAGCATTTCACGTAATCGACCTCATAACGCCCGCGAAGACAATCGACCGTTACGCCCACGATCGCGGTTCCATAAACGTGATATGCGAACGGATGCCCCTTTGCAGTCGTCCAATCAAAGCCGATGCCCGGCGTTGCGTAATGACTGTGTTCGCTGAGGTTTACGCGTTGAAGATGGGCTTCCATGACGAGTGTGGGCCAGTCGAGCGACGTCTTTTCGCCTTTGCGATAGACGAATCCACTTTCTAGCGACAGATCTTCGATCGACGCTGCTTCGACCAGATCCTTCGCGACCTCAAACAAACGGTCGCGGATCGTTTCGCATGCAAGCTGGGTCGCTTTACCATTGAGGTCGGCGGCGGCGGACGCGGCGGTCGGGCTCGTGTTGGCGATGCGCAAAGTGTTGGTCGTATGGACGCGAACGTGGCCGATATCGAGGCCAAACATTTTCGCCGCGACCTGTGCCATTTTTGTATTGACGCCCTGGCCCATCTCGACGGCTCCGGTCGAAACGGCGACGCTACCGTCGGTGTAGACGTGCACGAGTGAACGGGCCTGATTCATCGGTGTTTTGGTGAACGAGATGCCAAAACATATCGGCATCAGAGCAACGCCTTTTTTGAGATGTTTTGACGAAGCATTGAATTCGTCGGCCTCACGCTGCAACGCCGCAAAATCGTATTTTTTGTCAGCTTGCGTCCAGCTTGTGACGGCTTCGCTGTCGGCGATCTGGCCGTATGGGAACTCGTCGCCGGTTTTGGAGCAGATTCTTTTCTGTATTTCGACCGGCGAGACACCGAGTTTTTCGGCGGCGTGTGTGATCGCCGATTCGATGACGAACATCCCTTGCGGTCCGCCAAACCCGCGAAACGCTGTGTTTGGCGGCAGATTTGTGCGGCAGCAATACGCCGTCGCGGTGACGTTTGGGATGAAATAGCTGTTCGTGCAGTGAAACAGCGTGCGTTCGAGTACTGGCGGTGAGAGGTCGCATGATGCACCGGCGTTTTGGAAAAAGCTGGCTTCGTAAGCGATGATCTTGAGATCTTTATCGAGCCCGATCTTGTAATCCGACGAATACGGGTGGCGTTTGCCGGTCGCACGCATGTCTTCCATACGGTGGAGCGCATATTTTACGGGGCGTTTTGTTAACTGTGTCGCCACCGCAACGATCCCGGCCCAGGCGTTTGCCTGATCTTCTTTACCGCCAAATCCGCCGCCGAGCCGCTGAACATCGACCTCGACCTGATGCATCGCAAGGCTTGTCACGCGGCAAACTGCTCGCTGGACCGCCGTCGGCCCTTGGGTCGAAGAATAGACACGCATCCCGCCGTTTTCCATCGGCACTGCGTACGCTCCCTGCGTCTCAATATAAAGATGTTCCTGCCCGTTTTGCTCGGTCTTGCCCTCGAAAATATGTTCGCAATTGGCAAAGGCATCAGCGGTATCGCCCATCACAAACTTTTTCGGCGGCACGATCAGATCGCCATTTGCGGCAGCGACACGCGGGTCGGTGACGACCTCAAGTTCGTCGATCTCGGCGGTGATGAGCTTGGCGGCTTTGTGGGAGAGAGCTTCGCTCGCGGCGAGGACGATGGCGATAGGCATTCCCTGAAAATGCACCTCGGTGTCCGCAAGCAAAGGCTCGTCAGGCACGATGCCGCCGATCTGATTTTCGCCGACGATGTCTTTGGCGGTGATAACACGAAAAACTCCCTCAGACTTTTCAGCCGCGCTCGTATCTATACTTTTCAGCTTGCCGTGAGCCACCGGCGAATCAAAAACACACGCATACAGAGTCCCCTGAACGACAGGAATGTCGTCCAAATAAACGGACTCGCCGCGAACGTGTGATCTTGAGTCGATGTTTTTCATATCCCAAACATCTCCACAAAATGAGCCCTGAAAAGCTGGCGTAACAACAGGCGTTTATACTGTTCCGTTCCGCGAACGTCGGAGATCGGCGAGATCTCGGATTGCATTATTTCGTTGGCGGCGGCGATGGTTTCTTGGCTTACTATTTTGCCTGCTAAAAATGCCGAAGTCTCTTTTAGATAAAAGGAATTGGGCCGACTCCGCCCGCTGATATGTGAGCATCGGTGATCGATAACGCATCGGCTGACGCCGACGCTACCGACATTGACATCGCCGTGTTTACGGTTGCGATGTCGAGATAGGTGCGTTTGCAGACCTTTTCGAAATTGAAGCGGAAATCGTCGCCGGGCTTTTTGAAACGGATCGCGGTGATCATTTCGTCGGGCTGTTTGGCGAGTTGTTTGTAGCCTAAATACAGGTTTTTCAATGGTAAAGTGCGGGAGAGAACCACCCCGTCAGCGGAAGCCGCTGCCACCCCTCCTTCGTAAGGAGGGGAGCTAAGAGTGATCTCCGCGTCCAAAGCTAGGAACCAAACTGTCATATCGCCGATGGGCGAGGCGTTGACGAAGTTGCCGGCGAGCGTCGCCATGTTGCGTATCGGCGTTGATGATACGAGTTTTAGATGTTTGTACAGTTGTGGGAAGATCGACTGCATTACGGGCGAAACGAGAAGGTCAGTGACGGTTGCGGAGCCGCCGATCTCGATATGTGTCTCGGTGTCGCGAATGCCGCGAAGGTGTTCGTCGTAGAGCAAAGGTGTCGCGTCGGACTCGGCCATGTGCTCGGGGCGTTGGACGTAGAGGTCGGTGCCGCCGGAGACGAACTGGAGTTGTCGGTTGTCAGTTGTCGGTTGTCGGTTGCTCTTTTCGCTAACCTTTGCAAGTCGCTCCTTGATTCCGGAAAAATAACTCGGCACTACTTTTGATTTGATCGCAAGATCGAGTTTGTCTGCAACATCAGTCTGGCTGCTGACAACTGACAACTGACTGCTGACCACTGACCCAGCCCGTTCGATCGATTTGTAACCCGTGCAGCGGCAGATGTTGCCGTCAACGGCCGATATAGCCCCATCGATGCCCTTACTTACGTGCGGGCTACTGACAGCATCCACGCAGAAATTTGTTAGCGACATGACAAATCCGACCGTGCAAAATCCGCACTGGGTGCCGCTTTCGTCGACCATTGCTTGTTGGACGGGGGTCATGCTGCCGTCGGGTGGGTTGATGCCTTCGACGGTGACGATGTGTTTCCCGGCGGCGTTAGCGAGCGGCATCAGGCATGAGGTCATCGTGCGGTACTTGACCTCGTTGCCGACGAGTTCACCGACCATGACGGTACACGCACCGCAATCGCCCTCGCGGCAGCCGATCTTTGTGCCCTTTAGGTCTTTGTGATAACGCACAAAATCGAGCACGGTCGTGCCGGGCAGTTGGTCTGTAGAAATATCCTGATCGTTAAGAATGAAATCGATCATCGAAAATAGAAAACTGAATTAATATTCGATCTTGTCGGGTTTTGCCGCCCATGCGTCAAAAAGAGCAACGCCTTCGTCGCGGAGTAGGCTTATCATTACACGCTGGCGATCGGCGTTTGGCAACGCAAGTTCGTTATAAATAAGGTCATCGTCAAAACCGACGGCAGCGGCGTCGTCGCGGGTGCAGGCAAAGAAAACCTGTGCCGGGCGCGCCCAATAGATCGCTCCGAGGCACATCGGACACGGTTCGCACGACGTATAGACTGAGCAGCCGTCGAGCTGAAATGTATTCAGGGTTTTGCACGCTTCGCGAATAGCGACGACCTCAGCGTGAGCGGTCGGATCGTTGGTCGAAGTAACCCGATTGCTGCCCTCACCGATGATCTGGCCATCTTTTGCGATCACGCACCCAAACGGCCCGCCGACGCCTGAGTCCATTCCGGCTCGTGCAAGCTCGATCGCCCGTCTCATAAATTGTGTGTCCTGGTCGGTCATTTCGGCGGCGTTAGTTTGATCTCGTAAAGTTTTTTCCAGTTTTTGCCGGTCACATATATGCGGTCATTTTCCGCATCATAGGCGATGCCGTTAAGCGTATTTTCGCCCTTTGGGTCATACGGGTCATTGGACTTCGGCTGGTCGTCCGGCGAAATGCCGGCGAGGTCGATCCACCCGACGAGTTTGCCGGTCGCGGCGTCGATACGGGCGATACGGTTTGGCTTGCCCAAAATATCAGCCTGCTCCGAATGCCAGACGTTTGCCCAGATCTCGCCTTTGACGTACTCAAGTTCGTTTATATTCATTAGCGGCCGACCGTCTTCACGCATGACCGGGATGGTCTTGACCTGTTTGAAAGTCTCGGGATCGAGCACTTTTAGCACATGCGTGCCCTGCGACATTATCAGGTTTGTGCCATCGGTCGTGATACCCCAGCCCTCGCCAACGTATGAAAATTCGCGTAGCAATTTGAGATCCGTTGGGTCAAAAACGCGGCCAACCTGGCCCCGCCATGTGATCATGTAGATCTTGTCGTTAAGGACGGTGCTGCCTTCGCCAAAGTCTTCGCGGGGCAGATCCCATTTTTGCAGCACTTTTCCGGTCGCCATATCGACGCGGCGGATCGTTGATTCGCCCATCTCGCCGGTGCTCTCATACATCACACCTTTATAAAGAAAGAGCCCTTGCGTGAACGCTTTTGGGTCGTGCGGATACGATTTGACGACCTCGTAGCCATAGACGGGCAGGGCCGCCTGTTTTGAGGCGTTAGCGTTACCTGCGTTGACGTTGGGCTTGGTGTTGTTTGCACCGCTGCCACAGGCGAGCGAAACCGATATGAAGAGGAAAAGCAGCATTGATCGCATATTCTTTAAGCCTATTTCTTTAACGCGTTTTCGATAGCGTTCTTAAACCCTAACGGTGACAAACGTCGAACGAACTGTCCGTTGACAAAGATCGCGGGCGTCCCGTTTATGCCGTAAGTTTTGCCCTCGGCCATATCTTTCCGCACCTCGGCGGCAGTTTTTTCGGAGTTTAAGTCTAACGCAAACTGCGCGGCATTCAAACCGAGATCGGCGGCGTATTTTTTGAGCGAAGCGTCGTCCAGAGCGTCTTGATTTTTATAAAGTATCTCGGTGTACTCAAAAAATTTGCCTTGATTATTTGCAGCGTTTGCAGCAAGAGCGGCACGGAATGCATTTTCGTGCAGCGTTTCAAGCGGATAATCGCGGACAACAAAGCGGATCTTGTCGGCGAAGGGAACCATCGCCTCTTTCAAAACAGGGTGTGTTTTAGAGCACGCCGAGCATTGAAAATCGCTAAACATCACGATTGTCACCGGAGCACCTGCCGGGCCGCGACCCGGATCGTCATCTACGGAGACCGTTTGGATCGGAGCGGCGGGTTCGGTTACCAAGATCTTGGCATTGTATTTGGCAAAGAGCTTTGTGCGAAATGCGGATTCAAACCCGTCACGCTCGGCGTCGGTAAAATCTTTCATCTTGCCGGTTATCTCGCGTGCGATCAGGTCGCCGGCATCCATTTTTAGAGCCTTTGCCTCATCGATGACCAGTGCATCATAGACGGCGGCCTCAGTCTCCGCTTTGAGTCCCTCGTAGAACTCAGCCTCAAAACTGTAGAGCGTGAGCCGATTGGCATCATCAAATTCTTTCACCGTAAGCTGGCCGCCGGTCATTGAATAGAGCAAGTCGGCAGGTTTTAGGCCGGGTGCATTTACGTCCTTGCCATAGACGACCTTGTATTTGACTGCGAGCGTGTCGACGAACTTTGCAAGCGCTTTTTCCTCCGGTTCCTGACGCATAACCTCGATGATCTGCGAGCGAACCTGCTCGAGCGTCTTTCCGCCAAGCTGATCCTGATTTATGTCATAAACGGTCTTGATCTCAGCCGGCGTCGGGTCTTTGACCTTTTTAGCCTCGGCTTTGACGACGGCGAGAGCAGTGATATTTCGATTTTTAGCCTCGACTTCGATCAGCGTCTCACCAAGCATTTGCGAGAGGAGCTGTTTGCGGACATTCGCGACTTTTGCGGGAAATGTCGAGTGGGCCTCACGGGCTTCGGGCGACAGGTCTTTGATGGTCCAGCTGCGGCCGTTTGCCGTTGCCAAAACATCGTCCGGCTTTTGGCCGAACGCCGAAAGCGATAATAATAGACAAAAAATTACGGTAAAAAGCTTCATTTGTTTATGTCGAAAAACGTTACGATTTTATCAAATTTTCCATAAGTCTGACGCTGCGGCACACGCATTGGTTGTTTTGCCGGTTTGGTAGAATCTGTTTATGAAGCTAACACGCCAATTTTATCTGCGTAATGACACACTGAGCATCGCCCGTGAACTGCTGGGGAAGCTGATCGTCATCCCTGACGATAGTGGTGGTCGCGTGTCCGCGATGATCGTCGAAACCGAGGCATATCTCGGCGTCACCGACCGTGCGGCCCACAGCTATGGCGGACGCCGCACGGCGAGAAATGAGGTGATGTACGGCATGCCGGGGCACGTGTATGTGTTTTTTGTGTATGGGATGTATTACCAGTTCAACGTGGTGTGCGGCCCGGTCGATACGCCGCACGCGATCCTCATCCGCGGTGTCGAACCCGTCGAAGGCATCGAAAAAATGCGTGAACGCCGCGGCTTCTTGTCGGAACCGGGAGCGGTAGCGACCGGGTCAAAACGTGACAAAAATCTCACCTCCGGCCCCGGCAAACTCTGCATCGCAATGGCTATCGACAAAAACCTAAACGGCGAAGACCTGCTCGGAACACGAGTCTGGCTCGAAGATCACCGTTCATTTACAGGCAACGAGATCGCCGTCGGGAAACGCATCGGAATCGACTATGCGGGTGAAGACGCCGAAAAGCCTTGGCGGTTTTGGGTGAAAGGGAATGAGTTTGTTAGTCAGAACCGGGAGCGGTAGCGACCGGGTTCCGGCCAAGCTGACCGTATAAGAGCCCAGTCGCTATCGCTCCCGGTTCTGACACATCATCCGCATCCCATATTTTGGCCGGAGTGTGATCAGCGGTTTGAGCCCGATCTGCTGGCCGGGAGGTAGCTCAAGCTTCCATTTTCGGGCGAGGGTCGCCAATAGCAAAATGCCCTCGGTCCAGGCAAAGCTTTCGCCGATGCATCGCCGGACGCCGCCGCCGAAAGGGAAGTAGATGTTCTTTTGCCCTGCCTCTTTTACGCTTTGTGATTCCCAGCGTTCTGGCATAAATTCACTCGCATTGTCCCAAAACCTCGCGTCGTGTTGCAGTATGAAAGGGCTGCAAAGTACGGTCGAACCTTTTGGGATCGTGTAGCCGCCTAGCTCGTGATCGGCGACGGCAAAGCGTCCGATCGCCCATGCCGGAGGATAAAGCCGCATCGATTCGGCTAAAACGTGTTCCGTGTATTTGAGTGCTGCAAGGTCGTCGATTGTCGCCGCCCGGCCATTTAATACGGCATCAAGCTCTGCATGCAGTTTTGCCTCAGCCTCAGGGTTTTGCGAGAGCAAATAAAATGTCCAGGTAAGGGCGTTGGCGGTCGTCTCGTGACCGGCGAGAAAAAGCGTCATCACTTCGTCGCGGACCTGTTCGTTAGTCATGCCGGTTCCGTCATCCTCGTCCTGTGCCATGAGCAGCATCGAGAGCAGATCGCCGCGATCTTCGCCGGATGCACGGCGTTCGTCGATGATCTTGTAAATGATGTTGTCGAGCAGTTTACGGGCACGGTTAAAGCGTATCGTGTGCGGGAAAGGCAGTTTTTCGAGTATCTCGGAAAAGGGCAGCACGAGAAAGTTAAACATCCCGATGATAGTTTCCATCGCCTTGCCGACATCTCCGGCATCGTCTTCGACATCTGCGTCAAATAACGTTTTGCCGACGATCTGGAGCGTTAGCCGCATCATTTCTTGGTCGATGTCGTACACGGTGCCGTCTTGCCAATCACCTGCCATGCGGTCGGCGTATCCGGTCATCGAACGGGCGTATTCGGCGATACGCGTTCGGTGAAACGCCGGTTGTATCATCCGCCGCTGACGCAGATGAAACTCGTTTTCGCTGGTGAGCAGCCCCTTGCCAAGCAGCTTTTGAGCCCGTTGGAGAGCACGCCCTTTGATAAATTTTTCGGCGTTGACGACCAAAATATCGCGAATCAGATCTGGGTGATTGATGAAATAGACGCGAGCCGGCCCCATGCGAAATGTCGTCACGTCGCCGAGAGCGGCCTGTCCGGTGAGAAACTCGATGCGGTCGCGGCGTAGCATCGGGATGCGGCGATCGAGCCAGCCGAGTTTTTGGGTCGGCGGGAGCAAAACTACATTTTTGTCGCGTGCTGTATCTGCCATTTAGAAATTAGATGCGAAAACTGATATTTTTATAGCATATGACAGAAGCAAAACTTGGGAAAGTTAAACCCGATATCCGCGCCATCACGCGGCTTGTGCCGCCGAGCGGAAATCTCGTCCAGGGACAGTCCGAACTGCCGATCGAGCCAAAACTTGCGGCCGAAGCGGCTGCGATAATTGCCGCCAGCCAAAATCATTACGGCGGCAGCGAGGGGCACGAAGGTTTGCGAAAAGCGGTCGCCGAAAAGATCGCAAAATATAACGGCATCGACATCGACGTTGACGCCCGTCCGTTTGAGGTGATGATCACGAACGGCGGCACCGGGGCATTGATCGGCGTCGCGCAAGGGTTTCTTCGAGACAAATCGGCTCTCGTTTTTGAGCCGTATTATCCGTATCACCGGCGGATCTTGGAGGAGTTTGGCAGCAAGACCGAGACGTTTGAGCTGGACGCGAATCTGACGTTTGAAAAAGACGCTTTGTTTGCGAGATGTAAGGAACTTAAAGACCGCAGCGAGTATCCGCTGGCGATGATAATCGTCTGTACGCCCGCAAATCCGAGCGGCAAAGTTATGTCGCAGACGGAACTTGAGGCGATCGCGGATGTTGCAAAAGAACTTGATCTGCTTGTCGTTTCGGACGAGGTCTATGAGCATTACGTCGTTGGCGAAAATCCGCACACGCCGATCGCGAGTTTGCCCGATATGTGGGAGCGGACGATCACGGTCAACTCGTTCTCAAAATCGTGGAACATCTCCGGCTGGCGGCTCGGTTATGCTTACGGCCCCGGCAATTTGATCGCAAAGATCAATAACGCCGCAAATGTCATCTACGTTTGCCCTGCAACCCCTCTGCAATCGGCTCTGTCTCAGGTGCTAATGGCGGACGATACATATTACACGCGGCTGCGGGATAAATTTGACGAGAAACGGCGAAGGTTTTCGGAGGGGATTTCGAATTTGGGATTTGAAATTTATAATTCGGGGTCGGCTTTTTACATTTGGGCCCGCATCCCTGAAACCTATACCGACGCGATCGCGTTCAACGTAATGCTGATGCGTGACGCAGGGGTCGGGATGACTCCCGGCAGCGCGTTTGCCGACGGCGACGATTGGGACGCCCACGTGCGTATCTGCATCGCCCGCGAAGATCTTATTTTGGACGGTGCGATGGAAAAACTTCGCAGTGTTTTGCAGTAAAGCCCTCGATTTTGGGGTAAAATTTAGTTATGAAACTCATTGAGCGAATAACAATAAATCCAAATCAATGCGGTGGACGTCCGTGCATTCGCGGAATGCGGATACGCGTGACGGATGTATTGGATCTTTTAGGTTCGGGGCTTTCAAAAGAACAGATCCTCGAAGAAATGCCCGACCTCGAAATGGAAGATATAAATGCTGTGCTGCAATATGCGGCTAGCCGGTTCGATCACCCCGTTTTGCCGGCAATTGCATGAGGATTTGGATAGATGCTCATCTCTCGCCGCAGATCGCTTTGTGGATAAGCGATACGCTCGAGTTTCAGGCTGTTGCCGTGCGCGAACTTGGTCTGCGGGATGCCGAGGATATTGAAATATTCAATTCTGCTCGTGAAGAAAATGCCATCGTTTTAACCAAAGACCGCGATTTCTTAGATCTATTGGGTCGATTCGGCCCGCCGCCTAAAGTGATATGGTTAACGTGTGGCAATACCTCGAACGAGGTCCTTCAGCACATCCTTAGCCAGACCTTATCTGATGCGGTCGCGTTGCTTGCGCGAGGTGAGACAATAGTTGAAATTAGCTCCGTACCAATTTTAGAACCATGAAAAAATTTCCTGTTTATTTACTGATTGCGTCCTTTCTTTTAAGCGGAATATCCGTCCTCGCCGATGACGGTATGTGGACGTTTGACAATCCGCCGCTAAAGCAGTGGAAAGAGCGTTATAATTTTGAGCCGTCGAAAGAGTGGCTTGATAAATTGCGGCTGGCGTCAGTCAGGTTTCCGGGGGCGTCGGGCGTTTTTGTTTCGCCAAACGGGCTGATCGCGACAAATCATCATGTGGCGTCGGGATTTATCGAGCGTCTTTCAAGCAAAGAACGTGACCTGTTAAAGAACGGGTATTACGCCAAGACGCAGGCCGACGAGCTAAAGGTGCCGGACGGCAACGTCTCGATACTCGAGTCGTATGACAATGTGACCGAGCGTGTTCACAACGCTGCGAATTCGGGAGCGACTGATGCGGAAAAGGCCGCAAAACGTTCGACTGAGATCGCGGCTGTTGAGAAAGATTGCCCCGCGGGCTTGCGTTGCGAGGTCGTCTCACTCTATAGCGGCGGTGAATATTGGAACTACCGTTTCAAACGATATACCGATGTCCGGCTTGTGATGGCACCTGAGGAGCAGGCGGCATTTTTTGGCGGTGATTACGACAATTTTGTGTATCCGCGGCACGATCTGGATTTTACGTTTGTGCGTGTCTATGAGAACGACAAACCGGCAAGCACGCCAAATTATTTAAAGTGGTCCGCGACCGGAGCACCTGAGGGCGAATTCATAATTGCGTCCGGTTATCCGGGGTCGACGGCTCGTCTGCTAACTGTAGCTCAGCTTGCGTATCAACGTGATGTCGGCAACCCGTTGCAGGAAAAGGTTTGGAAGACACGCCGCAAGGCTCTTGAGGATTATTCAAAACGCGGTGCCGAGCAACTGCGTCAGGCAAATTCAGGAATGCGTTCGCTCGCCAATTCCCTCAAACGCCTCGATGGCCAGCAGACCGGATTGCTTAATCCGCGTAATTTTGCCAAGAAAGAGGCCGAGGAAAAAGACCTGCGTGACAAACTCGCGGCGAAACCCGATCTCAATAAGCAATACGCTCCGGCTTGGGATGCGATCGCAAAGGCAAACGCGGAATTGCCCTCAAAAGCAAACCAACTAGCCTTTTCGAGCCTCGCGTCGTCTCGTCTTGCGACCATCGCTCAACAGATCGTGACTTATCATATCGAGACCGCAAAGCCTGATGCTCAGCGTTACGCAGAATATCGCGATGCTCGGCTTGAGGCGTTTAAATCCTCACTCCTGTCGCCGGCTCCGATCTACACCGAGATGGAAGAAGCGGCACTCACGCACTGGATGAACGAGGCGAGAAAGACGCTTGGGGCAAGCGATCCTTTTATCAAAGCCGCTCTCGGCGAAGCCGAACCAGCGGAGGTCGTCGGACGTGCGATCCGTGAGACCAAGCTCAAAGATCCGGCGGCACGAAAGGCTCTGCTCGAAGGCGGGGCCGCCGCAATTGCCGCTTCGACCGATCCGATGGTCACCCTTGCTCGCCGCGTTGAACCGATCATCCGCGAACTTCGCTCCTGGAACGAAAAGAATATCCTCGCGGTCGAGACATCAAACGGTACCAAGATCGCACAGGCCCGATTTGCCGTCTATGGAAAAAATATGCCGCCCGACGCTAACGGCCACCTGCGTCTCTGCTACGGCGTGGTCAAGGGCTATGACGAAGACACGACGCTTGTTCCTTACAAGACGACGTACTTTGGACTCTATGACAGGGCGTACAGCTTTGCTGAAAGCACACCGTTTGAACTAGCTCCGAGTCTGAAAGCTGCCCGAAACAAGATAAACCTTGAGACGCCTCTTAATTTTGTCTATACGGCGGACACGATCGGCGGCAACTCAGGTTCGCCGGTGGTTAATCGCAAAGGCGAGGTTGTAGGGCTTAATTTTGACAGCAACAACCAAAAGCTCTCGAACCGCTATTGGTACATCGACGAGGCCGAAGGCTCACGTGCCGTCGGCGTTCATTCCGCAGGCATCATCGAGGCTTTATCAAAGGTCTATAACGCCGGGCCGTTGGTGAAAGAGTTATTGGGTAACTAATTTTTCGTCAAAACAAGAGGCTATAGTGACGCTATAGCCTTTTTTTGCAAAGCCGTAATCCTCACCGTTCCACAGCTCAAGATCGGTCGTGTGTTTTGTGACTAGGTCGCGCGTCATCTGCGGATAGGCTTTTTGCCACGCCGGACACTGGTTTTTGACGACGCGTTTGACGGTCGGGTAGAGGATGAATGAGTAGCCGGACGGATTAAACGCCTCGTTCATGTGGTCGGTGACGAAGGGCTTGAGCAGCGTTTCGTTTACATTGACAGGTTCATTTATCTGCCATAACCCATCTTTTAAGATCAGGGTTGGCGGTCGTGTCGTCGAGCCGATCTGAATCGGGCTACCGAGCCCCTGATAAAACCTCATCCCGGCATAGTTTGCATACAGATCTGCGTTTGAATAGACGCCTGAGACGAGCAGTCCAAAATACGTCCGCTCGGTCCGTTTGCCCCAATCGACAGCTTTCTTTTCCGCCTCGTTTGCCGTTTTGCCTTTGGCGGCGGCATCGTTATATAGCTTGTAATATTTGTATCCCTGTTGGAAAAAATGCTCGACCTTGTCGGTGCCAAACTCGGTGCCGTACATCCGGATGGTCGGGCTGATCGTTGCGTAATCGATCGGCATCAGGATAAAGATCGAGTCGGTAAAGCTGACTTTGTAGAGAGCAGGTTCATGGCTAAACTCATGCTGCTTGAACCATTTTCCGGTCACGGTGATAAAGAGATTGCCTGATCCAAGCTGTTTATAGACCGCTTCGGCGGCGGCGTCATTTGAACGCAAATTATCGAGAGCCTTTTTCTCTGAAGTTTCGGAACCGCATTTTGTGCCTTTCGCAGCGGTTTTATCGAGGCACGACAGACGCAGGGCGATATCCGCGTTTAGCTTATCGAGAGCAAGCTGGATATTTTCGCGGACGTGATCGGTCACCTCGTCGCCGATGTCAAAAAGCGGCTCGGGCGGCAAATTGTATTGATCAGTCTCAAATGCCAGCGTCGCTGGGACGCTTAAAAACAACACGACGGCCAACATCATCGAGACGAGGGGCGATAATTTCATATTCGTTTAGCAAAAAATGAATTGCACATTTCACCGAAAATCACGGCTACATTAAACTAAGATGTCCTAACTCGTTGCAAGGTTTTATCGGCTAAAACATGAATTATGCGAGATTGATCTTGCTGCCGCTGAAAGATTATTAACCAAGAGATAACACGATGCACTATCATTTGATCGGAATTTGCGGCACGGCGATGGCCAGCCTTGCCGGTATGCTACAGGCTCGCGGGCACAAAGTGACCGGCTCGGACCAGAACGTCTATCCGCCGATGTCAACGCAGCTTGAGTCTCTCGGCATTGAGATAATGTCAGGCTATAAGGCTGAAAACACCGACCTGGCACGGGACGTGACCGTCGTCGGCAACACCATCATGCGCGGCAATCCAGAGTTAGAGGAAGTGCTGAACCGTAAGCTGTTGTATCGATCACAGGCAGAAACCGTTCGGGACGAATTCATTCGCGGACGGCGTTCGCTGGTCGTTGCCGGAACACACGGCAAAACGACAACGACAAGCATCGCCGCGTGGATATGTGAGGTCGGAGGGCTTGATCCGTCGTTTCTCGTTGGCGGCGTTGTGCAGAATTTTGGGCAGAGCTTTCGCGTGACGGACGGCAATTATTTTGTCATCGAGGGCGATGAGTACGACACGGCGTTTTTCGATAAAAAGCCTAAGTTTATGTCGTATCTGCCCGAGATCGCGATCGTGAACAACATCGAGTTTGACCACGCCGACATTTACAAAGATCTCGACGCCATCAAGTGGCAATTTTCGCGGCTGATGAATCTCGTCCCCGGCAACGGGCGATTGATATGCGGTATTGATTCGCCGGTCGTTCGCGAGGCGCTCGACGAGATGTCCGGGAAACTGCACACAACGGTCGAGACATTTGGTTTGAGCGACAACGCGAAATGGCAGGCACGCGATCTGGAGTTTGCGGGCAGCGGTACGAAATTTAAGGTCTTTCGCGAAGGCGAACAATGGGCCCAGTTTGAGACGCAGATGATCGGGGAATTTAATGTCCGTAACTGCCTCGCAGTCATTATTGCGGCTGATGCGTGGGGCATTTCGCGGGAGAAAATTCAAGAGGCTTTTGATACATTCAAATCGGTAAAACGCCGGATGGAGATACGCGGCGTCGAGCGTGGTGTGACCGTCATCGACGATTTCGCCCATCATCCGACTGCCGTTGACGAGACGCTCAAGGCGTTGAGACAGCGTTATGCCGATAACCGTCTGATCGCGGTTTTTGAACCGCGTTCGCGTTCGTCGAGGCTTTCGATATTCGAAGAGCAGTATAAAAAGGCATTTGAACATGCAGATCACGTCATCATCGCCGGTGTGTTTAATCCCGAAGATGCCAAGAAATACGGCGACACGTTGCTCGACGTCGAAAAACTCGTCGCTGATATCGCGGCGACGGGCAAGATCGCATCAACATTCGCTGATGCAGACGCCATTGTTGCTCACCTCGCGCCCGAGATGCGTGACGGCGATGTCATTGCGGTGATGTCTAACGGCGGCTTTGGCGGGATCCACGAAAAACTGCTCGCCACACTTAAGAACTAGCCACAGAGGAATTTGTCAGAACCGGGAACGGTAGTAACCGGATTTTATGGTCGCGGAAACAAGGAATCCGGTCGCTACGGCTCCCAGTTCTGACCTAATCAATCCGTCCGTTAAAGTTTGCCAGTTGAACAACGATCTCGTCGATCAGAGCGGTTCGCTGCGCGGGGATGGGTACTCCGTTGACGACGAATGATAAGACGAGTTGCTCGCCTCCGGCGGTCGTCAGATAACCCGACAACGCAGAGACCTGATCGATGGTGCCGGTCTTGCCGCGTATATTGCCCTCGGCGGCTGTTCCCTTAAATCTATTTCTCAGCGTTCCGTCGACTCCGCCGATCGTCAGGCTGTCACGCCAGGCTTGTGCGTATTTGCTCTGTTTTGCCATATAGGTGTAGAGCGTCACGACCGCCGACGGCGTGATCAGATCGTGCCTTGACAGCCCGCTGCCGTCGTATTGGACGATGCCGTCGTCGGCGACACCGATCTGTTTCATAAAGCCCTTAACAACACCCAACCCAAGCTGGTCGCTATTGCCGCTGCCGCCATTTTTGCGGCCTACTTGTTCGCCGAGCGTCCAAAGTAACGTCTCGGTGTACATATTTTGGCTTGGCTTCATCGTTTTTGCGGCGATGACCGATAGCGGCGGCGATTCGATGCTGCCGAGATTGATAGCGGGCGGAGCGGGGCAGTTCGGACAAGGCGCGTCCGCCGCGGTATTGGTAACTTTGGCTGCACCGGTAACGATGATGCCCTTCGCGGCTAGCCGCTGTTTTAACAGATCAACAAACAGATCCGCGACGTGCGTGAATGCAAAAGACACTGTCTTTGTCTTTGCCCCGGTGGGAATATTGCCTGTCACCTCGAAAACATTTTGATTTATGAGCTTTACGATCCTTACGGTATCGCTGCCGCCGGTCGTGCATTTGTTTATAAAGCGGACAAGTTGTGTCCCGGGCGAGACTGAAACAAGACACGATTGTCCTGATGAAGTCGGTGCAACGCTTATATCAACAACATTGTCGTTGAGTGGCAAAGCCGAGATCTCGGTGCCGTAATAGGTGTGCAAGTCATCCCATTCCCAGCCCTCCGGTATGGCAAATCCGCGAAAATAACTCTCGTCGCCGATCACGTTACCTTCGATCTTTTTAACGCCCGCTGCCGCGATCTTATCAACAATTAGATCGATCGGACGGTAATAGTTGCTAACGCCCGGAAACGCTGGGTCGAATGAAGTCGATTGTGAAATATCGCCCCGGCCGGTGATCCGCAGATCGCCCTTGATGACGCCATCAGCGTCGGGGACATTTGTCGATGTGATCGACGTGACGAATTTGAAATCCGGCCCCAGTCGCTCAAGCGCCGTCGCGACGGTGAAATTTTTCATATTCGACGCCGGCATGTAGTATTTTTCGGAATCGTTCTCAAAGACCACCTTGCCGCTGTTTAGCGACACTATCTTTACACCCACGCGGCCGCGTCTGACCTCGGGTGAAAAAAGGCGTTGGCGTATCTTTGCCTGGAGATCTTCGAGAGTCTGTGCTAGACGAGGTGTTGGTGTTGCGGCTGGAGTTGGCGATGCTACGGGTTTTGGCGTCGGTGTCGGGAACGCACGGATCGACGAACCGGCTGATGTCCGGCCGGCAAAGCCGAACGATACCATCGCCATCACGAAAAACGAGCTAAAAATTAGAACGTGCCTGTTATATTTCATCGTGTAGATTTTAATGCATTAACGCCTGCTAGACAAAAAAACAACGGCAGCCTGAGCCGCCGTTGTTCCAAAGATCGGACGATCATCAGCGCGATCAATTTGCCACAAAGTTAGCGTTAGCAATATTATCGCTGATCGGCATAGTGGCCGGCGTGAAAGTAAAGCGTTTTGCCGAAACACGAATGGTGTACGTAGCTCCGGCGGGGATGTTGTTTATCACATAGTAACCGTTACGGTTAGCGATACCGGTTCCGATCACCGTTCCACCGGCAGTCTCGATCGTGACAGCGGCGTTGGTCACCCCACGGCCGGCTGGTGTCGTGACGCGGCCTGATACGGAAACATTTGCCGCACTCGGCCCTTGTATTTGGACGACCATCGGTGAACCGGTCTTAAAGAAACCAATCGTCGCATCCGCCGTGGTCGGCGGACGGTTCGAATCAAAGCGGAAATTGTAGAGCGTGCCCCAGCGGATCGCATTAGCATTTTGATTTTGGGCAAATGTCTCTGAGTTCCACGTCATTGCTCCACCAGCTTGTGACTGTGCCCATACAGCGTTGCTAAAACCTAAGCTGTTAAATGTGCCGTCGCTTGCCCATGCGGGATGCTGCACAGGAGCGTGAAAGCCGACATTACTGACGCTCGCCCCGCCGCCGACAGCAACGCTGAATAACTGGATCGCGCGGTCAAGATTTTGGTTATAAACGGCATATTCGTAATGCCAAACACCGGCAGATGGGTTTGTCACTTTATACGCTACATATGCAACGCCGTCGGTGCCAGCGGCAGGTTTAACCTCGACGATCGTAGCTCCAGTCCACGCAGTAAGAGCGGACTTTTGCCGGACGGTGTTGCCGACGGCGGTAAATGTATAGGCGGGCGATATCTGATTCACATTATACTGTCGATACGAGACATTGTTATACATGTTGCACTGCCCCGGATTAGCCTGGCACCAAGCATATTCGTGCGGGGTAACATACTGACCCTCGGCGAAGTATGTCGCTCCGGGGTTTTGTGCGGGGATGAGATCAGCTACTTCAGTAAGGATACGGTGTGAAGGGCCGACGTGGCTGTGGCCAGTGTGAGAATTCGACGTGTTAGGGTATGCACCAGTAAAAGGATTGACCCACGCCCGAGAGCCGAGGCTATTTTGGGCCGAATTATTGCCTACTGAATAAGGGTCGGAGCAACCTGATCCGAGCGTCGTACTTGCGGTCGCATTACATCCAAGCGAGCAAATATTATTTTGTAGGGCAGTAAAGGCATGTTTCAGGCTTGACTGACCAACTTGCTCAAACCTTTCAGTGTTTGTGACTCCACCGCTCATTCGATACAGGTTCTGCGGTATCACTGGATGATCCACCTGAGGCATGGCAAACCAGTTCAAGGGCACAACCCCGAGGTTGCATGAGTCGGTAGCTATCGCCAGGCCGACCTGTGTTCCCACTTGCGAGCCAACTTGAGAAAGGCCAGAAACGTCTCCAACGATCACATCGGGCCCGGGCACTGTTCCTGCGTCCGGATCATTGGTCGGCGGCAGGACGTCCGATTTGACGTCACCGTCAACGATCTGGGTAATTTCGATCGCCCGCATCGTGGCATTTATCGAAATTTCACCAACGATCGTACCGGCGTCCGCAGGGCGGCCAAGCTCCGCTGCAAATTCTTTTGATACCAATAATCGTCCGCCATGTATGCTGAACGAATTTGTTTGAGGGGTAAATTCGTATTCGGATCCCTCAATATTAAAAAAGGTAAAGCCGGTCTTGCCGTCACGAACGGCCATTTCGTAACCGGCGCCCCATGGCAGGTACTCAACCACCAGCTGCTGGTAGGACGCACCTAGCTTTGTCGGCAATGATGCCGAATTATGCGGAATGATATCCATCGAGCTGGGCAGCGGTCCGCGGAGTTCGTCGTTGAAAACGAGGATCTTAAAAAAAGCGCCTTCGCTGGCGTCAAATCTTAACTCGCTCGGGCGGGATTCTTTCGCCTTGGAGCTGCGGTTGAGCTTATTTAGATCGAGGTTCATCGTGACGCTGCCGTTTGCAACGATCATTTTCTGAAGCGTACCGGTGCTATTGTCTCCATTCTGCTTGTTAGCGGAGGTCACAATATCTGTCGAACTGTTATTGTAGAGAAGCAAGAACGGCAGTATGACGCTGAGAATTAATTTCAACATAATTTAAATTTTAGCGGTGTTGGAACCCCTGACAACAATGGACAAAAGTAAGTAGTCGGCTACGCAAAACGTAGATTAGCATTTTACACTGAAATCGGTACTTTTTTCTAGTCCTAATTTACTATGCCGTTGCGGCATTAGTTTGACGCCCAAAAAGCAATCTATGAAAAGCGG
Source organism: Chloracidobacterium sp. (assembly GCA_016706275.1). Classification (GTDB taxonomy): domain Bacteria; phylum Acidobacteriota; class Blastocatellia; order Pyrinomonadales; family Pyrinomonadaceae; genus OLB17. The sequence goes on from JADJJY010000001.1 coordinate 1,227,323, forward strand.
TTGTGAGACCAAAGAGATCAAGGAAAAGCGGTCGGTCAGTTTGCCGATACTCGCGGGCGGTTCGACTCAGCCCAACGAAATGCGCGCCTCAAAAAACAGCCGCTGGCGTGCGTTTGCCCTAATTACGCTCAATCTGCTAATGATCGCGCATATCATCCAGTGGTGGATAACGGGCTCGACCATCTCGCCGATCGAACCGTCCGAGGCGATGTACACGCTGCAAAATGGGGCGGTGAACGCAGGCGTCATATTTTTTACCCTAGCGATACTGGCGACGCTTGTTTTTGGCCGTTTTGTCTGCGGATGGGGATGTCATATCGTGTCTTTACAGGACCTTTGCGGCTGGCTGATGAAAAAGATCGGCATTACGCCGAGGCCCTTCCGCTCGAGGCTGTTGGTCTATGTGCCGCTGATCGTCGCGTTGTATATGTTCGTCTGGCCGACGGTTGTCAGGTATTTCTTAAAGCCGCCCGCCGAGCCGCTGTTTCCACAATTTACAAACCACATTGTTACGACCGAGTTTTGGGCGACATTTCCGACGGTTGCGGTCGCGATACCATTCCTCTTTATTTGCGGTTTTATGACCGTGTATTTTTTGGGGGCAAAGGGATTTTGCACATACGGCTGTCCGTACGGTGGATTTTTCGGTATTGCGGACAAGTTTGCTTCCGGCAAGATCCGTGTGACCGACGCCTGTAATCAGTGCGGCCACTGCACGGCGACCTGCACTTCGAACGTGATTGTCCACGCGGAGGTCAAGCAGTTTGGTATGGTCGTCGATCCGGGCTGTATGAAATGTATGGATTGCGTCAGCGTGTGTCCGAACGACGCTCTGTATTTTGGATTTGGAAAGCCGGCGGTTGCGGTTTCGGGTTCGATCAAGAAAAATTATTCGCTCACGTGGCCCGAAGAGATCATCGCCGCCGCCGTATTTGCAGCCAGCTATTTTGCCGTCTGGGACGTCTATCAACTTGTGCCAATGCTGATGTCGCTAGGTATCGCAGCGGTCACGACGTTTATCGCCGTGCGGGCAATTAAGATCTTTAGGTCAAAAGACTTGTCTTTTCATAGGTTCAATTTGAAAGCGGCTGGCCAGATCAAAAGGGCTGGATGGGGATTTTTGCTGTTTGCGATTGTTTGGACCGGGCTGGTAGCACACTCGGGCTGGGTACATTATCACGAATCGGCGGGTGCGATCGCATTTCAAAGCCTGCACATCCCGGACGAGCTGGCTCTTGCACGGCCCGACCCTAAACAATGGCTTGATCAAAACGATCGCAAGATGATGACCGAGGGCGGGCAGCATCTGCGTACCGCAACAAATTTCGGACTTTTTTCAAATTCGACGGCGATGCAAAAACTCGCCTGGTTTGAGTACCTTTCAGGCAATTCGGAACAGGCTGCTAATTTGCTCGAAACAACAGCCGCTGCACAAAATGGACAGCCAAGAGCCGTCAGTCTCTACTATCGCGGTGCGATCTTAAACCGCACCGGTCGTTATGAAGATGCAATAAAGAGCTTAGATGCGGCTCTCGCCGAGCGGCCTGATCTGGCAACTGCACTCGAAGAAAAAGGTGAGGCGTTATGGCAGCTTGGCCGTAGGGACGAGGCGATCGCGACGTGGAATGATGCATTGCGGGCGAATCCGCGTCTGCCTCTGACTTACAGCATGCTTGCAGGTGCGATCGGTGGTGAAGCCGCGGATGCGTACGAAAAACAAGCCGACCAGTTCACGCCAAACGACCCGTACTTTCACTATATGGTCGGACAGAGATTGGAAAATATTGGGATGAACGCACTCGCCGAAAAACACTACGCCCGGGCGGCACAACTCAATCCACAATTTCGGTCACGCCGTGAGATCGAAATGATGGCAAAGCCGGTCAAAAAATAACCGTTATTTACACTTAGAATAGCCGCAATCGCGGCACGATTCGCAGCCTGATGCGTATTCAAGCTGGCCACGGCATTCAGGGCATTCGCCGATCATGCTGGACATCTTGCTTGACATGGCGGTCGTCTCTTCACCGACCATCTTGCCCATCGCTCTTTCAGATTCGGGCAGTTTATTCAGACGTCGGTCGATGAGCAACAGACACTCGGCGACGGCCTGTTCCGGTGATGTGAGCAAGCGTTCGTTAAACCAGACCGCGTGCGTCGCTGTGACCTTATCGAGGCTGCGGGCGACGTCCTTGGCATCAAACCCGCCGCGAAGCATCTTCGACGCGAGCAAACCGACACCGGCACTAATCGGCCCCGCGACGAAAACTTCGAGAATGCGTTCGCCGTCATGATTAACGGTCACATAAAGATTTTGCCCCTCAAAAGGAATACGCCATGTCGAGCCTTGCAGCTCGCGGGGACGTTCGACTCGGAGAGTGGAGGAGTGGGGGAGTTGGGGAGTTGGGGAGCCGTAATGATTTGCCGTACTTGGCTCCTCTACTCCTACACTCCCTTTCTCCTCTACTTTCTTCATGCTGTTCAGAACCTGCCCCTCGCGGCTGCCGTCACGGTAATAGCTGACGGCTTTGCAGCCGAGTTTGCGGGCAATATGGTAGAGTTCGTCAACCGATTCGACAGTGTCGTCGGTCGCACCGTTACAGGTTTTTGAGATCGCGTTATCGACGTGCTTTTGAGCGGCGGCAAGTACCTTGACGTGTTCGAGCGATTTGATATCCATCGCCGAGATAAAGTGCGGCGGCAACTCCGATTCGTGTTCGACGACATATTCGGCGGCGGCTTTGATCGACTCTTCGTCGGTTTGATCGACGGCAATGCCCAGAGCTTCGGCGGCGGGTGTGTGGACGTAGGTCCTGGTTCCGAGCGTGTCTTGACGGACATACGCCCACGAGAAATTTGGCTCAATGCCCGACGAAGTCTCAGCCACCAGCGAGATCGTGCCGGTTGGTGCGATAGTCGTCACCTCGTAATTTCGCGGCGTCAATGGTATGTCACGCGGGATGCCGATGTCCTCGTAGATGAATTTTGCATACGCGTCACGATTGGCTTCGAATTCGGGAAATACACCTTTCTCTTTACCTAATCGGAGCGATGTCAACCACGATTCGCGGCGGACAAAGCTCATTACTTTTTCCATCAATTCGAGCGATTCGTCGCTGCCGTAGGTCACACCGAGTTTCAAGCAAAGATCGGCAAAACCCATAATGCCGAGGCCTACGGGGCGTGTGCGTTTGACGACATCGTCGATCTCCGGCAGCGGAAAATAGCCTGCATCGACAACATTATCGAGAAACTGCGTCGAGAGCTGAGTCACGGTTGACAGGCGTTCCCAATCGACGATGCCGTCACCGTCGGTCGTTTTTGTGAAGAATTTAGCAACATCGATCGAGCCGAGATTGCAGGAATTGTTGAAATGCAGCTGCTGCTCTCCGCACGGATTGCATGCGTAGATCGGGCCCATCGACGCCATCATGTGGTTGTGGCGGTTGACCTCGTCGATAAAGATGATGCCCGGCTCGGCGTATTTATGGGCCGACGCGATGATGCGATTCCAAATGTCAGGTGCAAAGACCATCCCCGGCATCGGCGGCTCTTCGATAGTGCAATCTGAAATGTCAGCGGTCTCAAAAGCTAGTTTGTCGGCAAACGTCGCTGTCGTGCCGTCGGGGCGGCGATAGACGACGTAATCTTTGCCGGTCGCGGCGTCAAAAACAGATTGTGTCCAAGGCTCGCCCTTAAACTCGGTCTGAAACCACGTGCCGCTATCGACCGCATCCATAAACAGGTCGCTGACAGTCACCGAAATGTTGAAATTTGTCAGGCTCGTCTGATCATTTTTGGCGTGGATAAAACGCAAAATATCAGGGTGCGTTACTGCCAGGATGCCCATGTTCGCACCGCGGCGGACGCCGCCCTGTTTGACGACCTCGGTCGTCTGATTGACGATGTTCATGAACGAAACGGGGCCCGAGGCAACACCGCGTGTCGAATTGACCATTGATCCTGCGGGCCGCAGAAATTCATACGTCATACCCGTTCCGCCACCCGTCTGATGGATGATCGCGACATTTTGGGCGTGCTCCATGATGCCCTCGATCGAATCGGGGACGTTTAGGACGAAACAGGCAGCGAGCTGGCCTTTGGGTTTACCGGCGTTAACGAGGCACGGCGTGTTTGGGATGAACTCACGTGCGAGCATGACATTCATCATCTCGTTGTAAAAGAGCTTTTGTTTGAACGGCTCGGTCTCTGCCGTAGCGACGTGGCCGACAACGCGGCGGACGATGTCGCCCCACGTTTCGAGCGGCTCGCCCTTTTCGTCCTTTAGCGAATAACGCATCGCAACAACCTTTTCGGCATTGCGGCCAAGCGGAGCGATGTCGCGTGCAGGGGCTGTGCCGGCAGCATTGCCGACGCCATTTTTGTCGAGAAAACTACTGATAGCAGACTCAAAAACTGTGCTCATATTGGCCTTTCCTCTCTGATTTGTAAAGACAGCTGGATTTAATACTATTTTAACATTCGTAATAGTATTTCGAAACGTTTAGACGCTGTATTGTGTTCAACGGGCTTGAGGGTTTACATTAACTATTCGCTCTCAAGTGAATGAATTTTAATCAACTTGCGGCATAAATGTCAATACTTTTTACACAAGATATTGTGTTAATTTAGTGTGACACAACTATCGACTGTATCTAGCTATTGATTTTTTTGTATTCGGCCTGATGGTAGATGAGCGGTGTGCCTTGCCCAGTGGTTACGTGCTCGACCTTGCCGACAAAGATGGTGTGATCGCCACCGTCATATGCGTGTTGCAGACGGCATTCGATGCTTGCGAGAGCGTCTATCAGGACCGGAACCCCATCGATACCTGGGCGAAACGAGAGGGTGTCAAACTTATCCACCGCCGGCGCGGCAAACTGCTCTGAGATGTGTTGATGGGACGCCTTAAGTACATTGACCACAAAAACTCCGGATTCGCTGAAAGCGTCGTGGCTGGCGGTCGTTTTTTCGATACAGATCAAAACCAGCGGCGGAGTGAGTGAAACCGAGCAAAACGCCGAGACAGTGATACCATGCGGGCGGCCGTCGGCGTCTTTGGTCGTAACTACGGTGACACCGCTCGGAAAGCGGGAAAGAGCACTGCGAAAATCGTCGGCGGACACGGACATATAAAAGGCAATCTACATTATCAAACGGCAATTCGCAAAATCACCACTTTTGATAAATGCTCACGAATACCTGATAATTTGCAGTCAATGACGCTGATCGAAACATTTATGCTTGATGTGAGCGCCGTTGTGGACAAAGCTCTCGACGAACTGTTGCCCGTGGCGGACATCGAGCCTGAGCGTCTGCACGCGGCGATGCGCTGGAGCATGTTTGCGGGCGGCAAGCGGATACGTCCGGGCGTGATGTTTGCGGCGGGGAGAACGTTTGGAGCAGATGAAAAGCTGCTTGTGCGCACCGCAGCGGCGATCGAGATGATCCACACGTTTTCGCTGATCCATGACGATCTGCCGGCGATGGATGATGACGATCTGCGTCGCGGACGCGAGACGTGTCATAAAAAATTTGACGAGGCGACGGCGATACTCGCGGGCGATGCACTGCTGGCAATGGCGTTTGAGGTTGTCGCGGGTGACGAAAGCCTTTCTCCGGAGCTCAGGCTAAAACTAGTCGCTAAAATCGCGAATGCATCAGGCACGCCAAATGGTATGGTTGCCGGACAGCAGCTCGATCTCGAAGCCGAGGGGCAAACGATCACCATCGACGAACTTGAAAATATCCACGCCCGCAAGACGGGAGCACTCATCTCGATCTCGGCGATTGCCGGTGCGATGATCGCCGGGGCGGCCGATGCCGAGGTTGCGGCTGTCGAGCTTTATGCGTCAAAGATAGGGCTGTTATTTCAGATAACCGACGACCTGCTCGATGTAACGCAGCCGACTGAGACGCTAGGAAAAACGGCGGGCAAAGATGCGATGGCTGAAAAGGCGACTTATCCGGGGCATTTTGGCATCGACGCTACGCGCGAGATGGCTGATAAGGTTCGCTGCGAAGCAGCCGCTGCATTAGATTCTATTGATCGCGATACCGGATTGCTGCTCGAATTTGCCGCCCTGATCGCGGATCGCAGTAAGTGAACCAAAGAATATTGACGGAATCCCGACGTCATTCGCCGTTTTTTAGCTCCTTGGCAACATGAGCGAGATCTCACAAAAAACATCCAATTCTCTGACAAAAGCGATCGCTCTCGCGGTGGCGTTTTTATTCCTGTACGCGACTGTGCTTGCCAAACTCGGACGCGACTGGTGGTCGGATGAGAATTATTCGCACGGGCTGCTCGTGCCGTTTGTCATCGCTCTGATCGTTTGGCGCGAATGGGACGGTCTCAAAAAATCGGTCACAGATCCGGCAAAATTGGTCGGAATATCTGCGATAGTTCTCGCGATATTGATGCTGTTTGGCGGTGTGCTTGGAGCCGAGCTGTTTACACAGCGTGTCTCAATGGTGCTGATGGCGGGTGGCGTGATCGTTTATTTTTTTGGGCTTAGGATCATCAATTTGCTTGCCGTTCCATTCGTCCTGTTGGCGCTCGCGATCCCGATACCGCAGATCATCTTTAACCGCATCGCGATGCCTTTGCAGACCTACGCGTCGCAGATGGCGGTGTGGGGGATCCGCTTGTTCAGCGTCCCGACAGTGCGAAAGGGTAACGTCATCGACATCCTCCCGCGAGGGTCGACACAGACGATCTCACTCGAGGTGGTCGAGGCGTGCAGCGGCATCCGAGCCTGATGACGCTCGTCACGTTGGCATTGATACTCGCGTATTTTACACGCCGCGACGAATCGGGCCGGATCGCAAATTTTTCGACCGCTGATTTTTGGCGGGCAGTGATCTTGATGGTCACCGCCGTGCCAATCGCCGTTTTGACCAACGCAGCCCGCGTCACCGGCACCGGCGTGATGACCTATTATTACGGCAAACAGGCAACCGAAGGCATGTGGCACGATGCATCGCGTTGGCTGGTTTATTTGGTTGCTCTCGTGCTGCTGTTTGGCGTGAATCTGTTGCTAAAGAAGATCTTGCGCGGTAAAAGCTCTGAAATGGCGAAAGTGTCCGAGGCCGCACTCATCACTCATCACTCGTCACTCGTCACAAAGTCCGTTTTGCCTTTGATCGTCGTGCTAATTCTTAGCGGCGTTGCGATCAACTGGTTCGCAAATCGTGCGGAGATCGCGGTGCAGCGTACGTCGCTCGCCACATTCCCGCCTACGCTTGGCGAATGGAAACAAAAGGGGAACGATATCAAATTTGAACCCGGCATCGAGAGCGTGCTCGGCACGACCGATTACACAATGCGCGAGTACACCGCCGCCGACGGCCGTATCGCTAATATTTACGTCGGCTATTACGCGTCGCAGCGTGCGGGTGCGACCTATCACAGTCCGCAAAACTGTCTGCCCGGCGCCGGCTGGATGCTAAAAGAACCTCAATACATCACCGTCACCACAGCCGACGGACGCACATTTACCGCCAATCGCTACATCATCGAGAACGGCGTCTATAAAGAGGTAATGATCTATTGGTATCAGGGCCGCGGCCATATCGAGGCCAGCGAGTACCGCGACAAGATCAACACCGTCCTCGACAGCGTCACCCGCCGCCGCACCGACGGAGCGATGGTCCGCGTCATGACATCAGTCGGCAGCGATGAAGCCGCCTCGCTCGCCGCCGCCTCCGACCTCGCCGCCCGTCTTGCAGAACAACTCCCGCCATACGTGCCGGAATAGTTTGGCTCGTGAGTAAAAAATTGGTTCTACTGCCGATAGAGAATACTGACGTCACAACTCGTCAGGGTCAGTGATCTGCCAGTTTTATCGATCGAAATTTTCACGTCTCGTTCGCCTTTTGGACAAGCTGTCTTACCCAGTGAGATATCGCGGGAGTCTATTTTGACCACTTGCGTCAGAGTACTAAACTGTTCGCCCAAGGCAGTCTCGGGCCCAAAGATATGCCCTCCGTTTGCATTCACCGCGTCATGCCCAAAGGCGAGTTCGCCGCCTCGGATCTTAACCTTTGCTCGTCGCCGGTAGTCACCGCCAAATGCCTCCCACGACTCGACAAACACCGCACCGTCTAAACTGCGAAGAAAGTCCGTCAGCTCTTTCTTTGCATTTTCCTGGTCCCTTGCGGCTTTAGCCTCCGGTGAGTTGGCCTTGTCCGAAACTGCTTTCTTATCACGTAGCTCCTCAAGGGCGTAGATATGATCCTGAGCCTCGCGGGCGTCCGCTGCGGACGGCGATGTCATCAGGAAGAATTTGAGCGATTGGATCGCGGCGTCGAAATCCTGATGCAGCTCCTGGCCCTTTGCGAGATTAAAATAAGCGTCCGCCCACCACGGGGCCAACAGCAACGCTTCTTGATAGAGCTTGATCGCTCCGGCATAGTCGTCCGGCGACGAAGCATTTTTAATGGCCGTATTCCCGCGAATAAATGGCCGCCTGGCGTCCTCGGGAATTTCAGGAGCCGGTTTCGTTGCTACTGCGAGCTTGATGATCTTTTCCCGCAGGGCGTTATCCGCTGGCGCTTTTTGCAGTGCCGCGACCATCTGCTGGAGTTGTTCAGGTGGGGTCTGCGCCGACAGAATTGCCGTGAACGCAAAGAGCAAGACCGCCGCCGTTAAATAGAATATTACTGATCTGATATTCATGTTCTACACCTCGCTCATTGCCGTCGCAGAATGTCCGTCTCAAAACACCAGATAATCGTGACCGTAGCGAGATCGAGGTCTATCTTGACTCGCTTTTCGTAGGGAGCTTCGCGACCCGCAACTAAGCATGAGTGCTCTCTGGGCGATTTTAGTTCCAACGAGTCAATTCGAAATATTTCTTTCGCAATATATTGGCTAAACCACTCGCCAAAAATGAGCTCAGGTTCTATTAGACCGTCGCTTCCATTTCGCAACTCAGACCCGATAACAATCTCCTGCCCGACAATTTTCGCCTTTGGTCGCCAGCGATGCCCGTTCGCAAATGTCTTGTATGCGCCGACAAACACGGCACCATCAAAAGCCTTCAGCTTTTCTACGAGTTCTTTCTTCTCTCGCTCAGCTTTTGCCGCCGGGGACGATTTTTCGATGCCATAATCCAAACCGGCGATGCGGCGTTTGAGGTCAGTTATATCGTTTGCGTCGGTGAGCGAAACCAAATAGAACCCACAGTTTCTTTTAGCGTCCGTGTATTTGTTTGCCTTTTCATAGATGGTGCAGAGATCTGAGTAATATCCCGCCACCCATGGGGCGGAGGAGACTGCCTTTTCATATTCCTCGGCCGCACTAACAAAATCCGCTTCAGACTTGGCGTTCTTAAACGCAAACTGCGCCCTGCCCTCGTACTTGATCGCCTCATCGGGAACCGCTGGGGTCGGTTTCATCGTGGCAGCAAGCTTGATGATCTTTTCACGCAGGGCGATGTCGGCTGGCGTTTTTTGCAGCTGCGCGACCATTTGGGTCAGTTGCTCCTGGGAGGTCTGAGCCTGAGTATTTGTCGTGAAGCCACAGATGCAAATGGCTGTAAAAATAACAATAGCGATTGAAATAAACTTCATGTTCGTCTCCAGTATCATTGTCGTTTCATGACGTACGTATCATCGCAAACTACAACAGTTATGGCGGGGAGTTCGAGATCGATCTTTATAGTTCGGGGTATTTCAACGGTCTGCCTTCCATTCCAACAGCCCGCCGGCTTGGTCATTATCATGTCAAGCGAGTTAATGTCATAAACTTTGGCGTCGTGGTTACTCGCGTAACTAAACTGTTCGCCGTAGATCCGCTCAGGGTCAGAGATACTGCCGCTCTCTTCGATCCGCTCGACACCGACGACCATCTGTTGCCCTACTATTTTTGATTTCCAACGGAATCGAGAACCATTCGAATAAACTTTCCACGGTGCTACGAATACGACGCCATCAAGAGCTTTGATCATTTCGGCAAGTTTTTGTTTCTCCCGCTCGGCTTGGACAGCAGGGGCGGCTATTTCTTGGGCGGCTTCGATCTCGGCTCGGAGGGCGTTGGCGTCGCGGCGGTCTTTTTCGTTTGCGGTGAGGAGTTTGGCGAGCGAAAGCGCATACAAGGCATCCTTGAATTGTCCCGCCGACTTGTACGCGACGGCGAGGTTGAAATGGTAATCGAAAACCCACGGAGCCCCGTTTACCGCTTCTTGAAACTGACTCGCAGCCTTTAAGAAATCAAGCGGCGTTTTAGCGAGCTTTACAAAAGCTGCTCCTTTTTGTGCATGAAAATCGGCGTCCTCCGATGGCACAGGCGGCGATGTCATTTTGGCGAGAGTCGTTCCCATCTTACCCGCGAGCCGTTCATGGGCAGAGCGAAGATCAGCATCGGCCTCGTTACGCCCGATAAACCATCCAAGCCAGGCGGTTTTGTACTGATCGATCGCCGCAGCATATTTTCCGGCCGCAGCATTTTCGTCACCCGATTGCTCAGGAGTAGTTGGCTTGATCGCCGCTATCTGTCCTGAGACGGGAGCCAGAAAGCAAAAAGCAAATATAATGGTCAAAAGCGTATTTTTCATCGATACGTTTATCCTCGAACCGCCGAAACGACGGTAACTTTAAGCTTTGGCGGGGGTGGGCTCAGCATTTTCTTTAGGTTGAGCAGAAAAGTCTCAATGGTTGAAGGCTGCGGTTTTGTTGGTTTAATATTGACCCGCATCTTTAGCTCCGGGTGGCGAGGACGTATTCCAGATAAAACTCATTCATGCCGCTTTCCATCGTGTCCTTAAATATCTTTTCCTGATCCGCGGGCGTCGTCTCGGCAGGCACGGGCGCGGGCGTGTCCTTTTTCTCGACCATATAGTCGGCAAGTGCGGCCAGACGTTGGATGCCAAGGTCCTTTGGCTCTCGATTCTGAGCGTCCTGAAACCATGCCCGCGCGACTTTCCAGTCATGGTTCATAACCGCCTGTAATCCTTTGCGGATCCGCTCCGAGACTTCGGGTGGCGCCATTGGAAAGGAATTTGCGACGGTCGTTTCTAGAAATTTTGGAACGACCGGCTCGGGAGCTGCGGCTGGGGTTTGTTTGCCGTCGCGGAGACCGGACGATGTCGAGCTGCCCTTAAGCCCCGGGTCACCCGTTCCGTTTATGTCACGGAGCGTTGTGGCGCCGCCGCTGCCCTTTATCGTCTGAAGGGCCTCGTCACGAGATTTTTCAAAGGCCTTTTGTCTTTCCGCAGCTTCTTTCTTGGCTTTGGCTTCGTCGGCGAGCCGTTTGTCCTCAGCCTCACGGGCTAGGCGGTCACGTTCAGCTTTTTCAGCGGCAGAATTATCCACGGTAGGCGTCGTTGGTGTGTTAGTTTGGCCGCCTGTCGGACAGGGAACTTGACGCATTTTTCCACCATCGTTCGCATAACAGGTCGTTTCACCCATCGGCACGCCTTGGGCGCTTACGCTTAGCGCTTGAACGCTGATCAGCGCCAGAAAAATACCGCTTGTAAACAAAACGGAACGGTTGGTTCGATTCATCATCTTTCTCCTCACCGATCTCTAAATCGGTCAAACGCCGGTTTGGTCACATCCGGGGGAGGTCTACGGCGAATAAATATTTACCTAATATCTACGCCCAAAATTGGGTTAAGTCAAGCAATTTTATCTGTTGTCGGGAGGGTGTACGAGAGGCTTCAGTCTAATACAGGGTCTCATATTTTGGTCCACTATGGTCCACCTTGGTCCACCTGGTCCGGACCGGACCAGAGCTTCAATATTTTTGAATATCTCGCTGAATTCGAACTTTTTCTGAATAGAGAGAGTCGCGACACGGCAAGTCGAACGGACTCTTGGTGTTGCCCCTCCTAAGCCCTCACAAAATTTCCCAACTTTTTTCTGAAATCACCCCTTGATTGAGCGTTTTTCACTAATGCTGCTAAGAACGCAGCGATTGTCTCAATTCATTTGAGATTGCAGTTTTCCGGCTGATCCGACGCTGATAACCAACGGATCGACAGACGCCCGATATTGATATTCATTAGGTTCGACGCCCCGGCCTGATGATAAACATCGACATCGCAAGCGAACAATTAAATACGATATGCGAGAGTGCCAGATCTTCAGTTTCCGTTTTATTCCCCATTCAATACTTCTTTGTTTGAGTATATTTCTCGTTGCCTGCGGCCATTCGACGGCGTCGTTTTTGGCAAAGGGCGAGGAATATTTGCAGAAACGTAAGTTTCACGATGCGATGATGCAGTTCCGTTCGGCGGCTGAGTCCGACAGCGGTTCCGCTGGTGCGCATTGGGGGCTCGCACGGTCGTATGAAAATCTGGGGCAATTTAACGAGGTGCTGGACGAGTTACGCAAAACGATCGAGCTTGACAATACCAATCTTGAAGCCAAGGCAAAACTCGGCAGCTATTTTCTGCTGGTCCAGCCGCCGATGATCTCTGAGACCGAAAAGCTCCGTGACGAGATCCTCGCCGCCGATCCAAAATTTATTGAGGGACACATCCTGACCGCGACGATCATGGCTGCACAGGGTAAACCCGACGCCGACGTTATCGCACAGGTCAATAAGGCTATCGACCTAAACCCGCAGCGGATCGAATCGTACATCAGCCTTGAGCGCATGTACATGACGCGCGAAAAGGCGCCTGAGGCTGAGGCTGCGATACAGCGGGGAATTGCGGCAAACCCTGGTTCGGTAACCGGTTTGACCGAATATGGACGATTTTTGATGTATGCCGCACGCGACGCCGAGGCCGAGGCTCAGTTTCAAAAGGCGATCGCTGCCGACGGCACGAGCATCGACGCCCACGAATCCATCGCCCAGTTTTATGTGACGAGCCGTCAGTTTGAAAAGGCTGAAGCGGCATACAAAAATCTTATCCAGGTTCAGGACAACAGCCCCGAGAGCCGTCTTGAGCTTGCCGAATTTTATTCGACCACCGAGCGTAAAGACGAAGCCGTCGCCGTTCTCGAACAGATCATCGCAGACGCTCCGGATTACGTGTTGGCACGTTACCGCGTCGGCCAGATGTACCTCGACCGCAAAGAAACCGCAAAGGTCTATGAGCAGCTCGATGTTCTCTTAAAGATCAATGACGCCGACACTCAGGCGCTGATGCTCCGATCGCGGGCTAAGATGCAGGACAGCAAACCTGACGAAGCCGTTAAGGATATCGAAGACGTTCTCAAACAGCAGCCGAGCAACCGCGACGCCCTTTATTTGATGGCGCAGGCACGGCTCGCTCTCGGACAAAACGATCAGGCAAATGCATTCATCGGTGATATCGAACGATTTCATCCGACATTTTTGAAAGTCGGGCTGTTAAAAATACAGGCCGCATTTTCAGCGGGTGATGCTCAGAGTGCACTGAAACTTTCGAATGAGCTGATAGACAAAACGAGCTCCGCTCAGCCAAATGCCGACAATACTCCGCAGATCATCTTGGACCTGCGAATAAAAGGCATCTCGTCCCGTGGACTGGCTTATCTCGATCTCGGAAAACTCGCCGAAGCGAAATATGACCTGCAGGATGTCGTCCGGCTGACACCGCGTTCGTCAGGGGCGATGGTCAATCTGGCAAAGGTATTTATTGCCGAACGAAACGCTGCTGCCGCACTCGACCTTTACGAAAAGGCATATGCGGCGGACGCGAAAAATTTTGACGCGATAAGCGGCATCGTCAATATGGCGATCCAGATGGGCCAGACTGAAAAGGCACATACGCGGATCGCGAGCTTTATCGATGCAAATGCGGGCAAGGGCGACGTTATCGCCGCTCTGCGTTATCTGAATGCAACAGTATTCACCGCCGAAAAGAATAATCCGGCGGCTGAGAAAGAATTGCTGGCGGCGATCGAGCTTGATGCCGATTATCTGCCGGCATATTCGGCTTACGCGAGCCTGCTAACCAGCCAAAACCGCACCGACGAAGCTCTTGCACAGTACAAGAAAGTTATCGAGAAAAAGCCAGCCGCTCAGGTATATACGATGATCGGCATTCTCGAAGACGGCCGTGGAAATACCGCCGAGGCTGAGGCTAATTACCGCAAGGCCCTCGATATCGCACCCGATTCGGCCATCGCCGCCAACAATCTGGCGTGGTTGCTCGCCGATCATTCGGGAAATCTAGATGAGGCTCTGCAGCTTGCAAGCGGTGCGGTCGCGCGCAATCAGAACGTTGCCGAATATTACGACACTCTTGGCTGGGTCTATCTCAAAAAAGGATTGACCTCACCGGCGGTCGAACAGATGAAGAAAGCGGTCGCGCTCGAAGAGTCGAACGCTAAAAAGACGGGCACAACGCCAAAACCGGACTATCGCAACCGTTTGGCACAGGCGTTGGCAAAGGCCGGTGGTAAACCGGCGGCGAGCGTTTAGGGGATAGAAAATGATGCTCGGTTTTGTTGAAATTTTTGACCTCGCGGCGTTGGAAACGCTGTTTATCGGCATTCCCGAATCTGTCGGACTGCTTGTATTCGGGGTCGTATTAGTTGGCTTGGCGGTACTTATACGCCGGTTCATGGGTCGTGGAGAGACACGCACCACGGACGAAAAGTTAGGAAAAAAGGCCTAGATCGCAGTTTGTAGATAAGGATCAAAGAGATGAGCGTTGAATTTAGACAAAGAAAACCCGGTGAACTGTTTGGCATACTCAAACGCCAGAAATGGCTGATCATTTTGCCGATACTTACGCTGACGGCGGCGATCGGCTATGTCGTTTATCGCCTGCCGAGCATTTACGAATCAACATCGCTTTTGACGGTCAAACCGCCGACTATCTCGCAGAACCTCGTCCAATCGCTCTCGTCCGAGGACCTCTCGCAGCGTCTTTCGACGATCAATCAGGAAGTTTTGAGCCGCTCGTCGCTCGAGCCGATGGTCCAGAAATACGACCTCTATAAGTCGGAGCGTGCAACGGGAATGCCGATGGAACTCGTCATCGACAAGATGTACAAAAACATCAAGGTGGAGCTCGAAGAGGGCGGTGACCAGAAAGTTGCCGCGTTTCGCATCCGCTATCGTGACCGCGACCCGCAAGGTGCGCGAAACGTAACGGCCGAGCTTGCCAGTAAATACGTCAACGCTCAGGTCAAACAATCGACCGAGATAGCCGAATCGACCAACGAGCTGTTTGACAAGCAGATGCAGGAGAAAAAGGCAGCTCTTGACGACCTCGAAAAGCAGCGTCTCGACATCATGATGGCAAATGTCGCCACTCTGCCCGAATCGGAGCAGGGACTTGTCGCACAGCTTCAGGGACTGCGTTCGCGTGACGATACGATCAGCAAGGAAAAAGAAATGCTGATGAACGAAAAAGGCCGTCTGAGCGATGCGATAGCAGCTAACAACCGCCAAATGCGTCTGATCGAAGATTTTGGGGAAAAAGAAACTCAGAGCAGTGCCCGCTCGGCTTCACAGATCGAGGATACTCCGGCTTACGGCGAACTGATGAAACGCCGCGCCGAACTCGCGTCACAGCTCGACAATCTGCTGAAAGTCTATAAAGAAAAACATCCGGCGGTCGTCGCCAAACAGAGCGAGATCGCACGCGTCAATGACGAGTTTGAAAATCTGAGAAAGAGCGCTGACAAACGAGTTCAAAACGCCACGCAATCGAGCGGCGTTAAGGTTCAGATGCAGCGTAAACAGCTCGAATCTGAGAACGAACGTATTCAGTCGCAGATCGGCCAGATCGAGCAGCAGCTTGGACAGAAAGATGTCGAACGGCAGCAAAATGCCGGACAGATCAGCATTCTCGAAGCTCGCATCAATACGATCCCTAACGTCAAGGTCGCACTTGAGGGAGTCAATCAGCGTTACCAGTCAGCCAAGCTTACCTACGATGAGATCGTCAAGAAAAAGAACGACGCCGGGATCATTGTGGGTGTCGAGACTAGCTCACAGGGCGAAACCATCCGTGTGCAGGATCCGGCAAATGTGCCGCAGTCACCGGTTGCACCAAAGCGTTTTATGTTGACGATGGTCGGAACAGGTATCGGGTTATTTATCGGATTGTTGATGGCGGCTTTCTTTGAGGTGCCGCGTCTCTTTAAGATCCAAAACATTGAGGACATCAAACATTACACCGGATTGCCGGTGCTGGCATCGGTGCCGCCGCTACTATCTGCGGGCGAAAAGACTTGGATCAAGCGTTCGCATTGGCTAAAACTTGCTGCCGGACTCGCAGCCGCGATCGGCATTATTCCGCTGATCGTCATGCTCCTGCAGGTGACACGCATTTTTGACAGATTGGTTTCATAGCAACGGGAATTTGAAATTTGAAATTTAAGATTTGAAATTTCAGAAGAGGTAGAAGTTATGTATAAAGAATTTTTCGGATTAGACGACACACCATTTACATTGACGCCGGACCCGCGATTTATCGTGTTTACGCCGAGCTACAATGAGGTCCTCGCAAGCCTGTATTACGGGCTTGAGAACGCCAAAGGCTTGATCGTACTTACGGGTGAGGTCGGAACCGGTAAGACGACGGCACTTCGCTGGATCTTGCGTCGGCTCGACGCGAGCGTGCTGGCAGCGTATGTCTTTAACCCGCGTTTGTCGATCGACGAATTCTATCACCACGTCACGCAGATGCTCGGCATCAAGGACTGGTCGAACAAGAGCGAACTGCTCAACATAATGGGCAAAGTGCTCGAGGAACGCCATCGCCGCGGGCTTCGCACGGTGATAATCATTGACGAGGCTCATGAGCTGTCTGATTTTGTGCTCGAAGAGATCCGTCTGCTGCTCAATTTTGAGTCGGACAACGCCAAGCATTTACAGATCGTGTTGACCGGCCAGCCGGAGCTGCGGGACAAACTCAACCAAAAGAATCTGCGTCAACTCAAACAGCGTGTCGCTCTGCGTTGCAATATGCACGCGTTCCCGAGCGTTGAGGAAGTTGACCGATACATCACCGAGCGTATGATGATCGCAGGTTCCGCCCAGCCAAACGTCTTTACACCCGGTGCGGTCGATCTTATCTTTCAGTGTTCAGAGGGAATTCCGCGAAACATCAACAACATTTGCGACAACGCGATGCTTGCCGCATATTCGGCCGGCGAACAGCTTATCGGCCGTCAGGTGATCGAAGAGGTCGCCGAAAATCTCGATATGTTGCCGAGTCACGACGTCGTTAATGCCGCTGAGGCTTCGCTGGATGTGGTGGACGGTCGCGTGCTGCGTGCCGGAACCCGCGAAGACCTTTGGGAAGGCAAGGAGCGGACCGAAGCAGTAAAGCCGCGTGTTTTTGCACAGGAGCTTGAGCATGCCAACGGTCACGCCAACGGTCACAGCAATGGCAACGGCCATTCTAACGGGAACGGAAATGGTAACGGAAACGGCCACAAGACAAATGGTTCACCCTTTGCTGACATGGATGACATCCATCTTGAGATAGATGATGTTGTCGGAACATTTCGAAAGTTTTAGTCGAAAACGGGCCGGTATGCCACCGCCCGAGTTGAGGATACGGAGCGATCAAAAAAATGAGTATTTTGAAAGCAATGCAAAAGAAGCGTACCGAGGATCCGAACGGCAGCGTACAGCAGTCGGCGGACAGGATAGTCCAGTTTGACAGGACAGCGCGGCGGACAAATATGCCGCCAGACCTGTTGGCAACGGATTTGAAGATCGGTAACCCAGGTTCGGCGTTCATAGGGCAGCCGGATTCTATGAACGGGACGGCACTCCCTGATCTAGGATCGGATTTTACTGCCGGGGCAAAATTGAACGCCGAAAGCTCAACGCGTGTCGTATCGCGCAGTCTGCCTGACTTTGTCAGTTGGACTGTCGATCCGACACGCGTTGAGCCACGTCTTGTTGCAATAACGAATCCAAATTCGAACTATTGCGAAGAGTATCGCAGCCTCCGTACTCACGTTTTACATAAGAGCCAGCGACAAAAACTGCAATCGATCGTAGTAGCAAGCGTCAACCCGAGCGAGGGCAAGTCAGTTACTGCGTTAAACCTGTCGTGGATGCTCGCACAGACCGATGGTGTAAAATGTCTGCTCATCGACAGTGATCTGCGTATGCCGAGCCTAGCCGATTATCTCGGTATCGAGACCGATTGCGGGCTGTCGGATGTGCTTGCCGGCACAGCCACCATGGCAGAATCTATCGTCAAACTCGAACCCGCGGGCCTCTATATTATGCCCGGCGGCGATGCCCGGCAAGATGTTGCGGACCTCATTTCAGGGCCGCGATTTAAGGAAATCTTGCGTGAGGCGCGTGAGATGTTTGATTACATCATCGTCGATGCACCGCCGCTCGGTATCTTTACCGATGCTACCGTCCTGATCAATCAGGCCGACAGCGCGATCATCGTCGTCAGAGCAAACCGGACACGTTACAGCGTAGTTGACCGGATACTCGAACCGCTGCCAAAGGATCGCATCCTCGGCGTCGTTCTCAACCAAAGCGACGACGTGATGGAAGAAACGCATTACAACTACGGTTATTACAACTACAAACGCCTAGGCGAAAATTTGACGCCGTAAACGAATATGTTTTGGCCGCCACGCTTACCGCCCTAAGCCCGGCCGATTTCGACAGGAATTACAATGAGTGCTACACGGTTCAGTCCGAGAATATTTTGGTTAATATTGGCAGATGCCGCCATTTTGTATGGTGGCGTGATACTGGCAATGTACCTGCGTCTCGGGCTTTCCGGTTCTGAAAATGAGCTAAACGCCAAGAATGGCTGGTTCAAGATAGGCCTCGCCTCCGCCGTCTGTATTTTACTCCTCTATTTCTACGATCTTTACGATTACGTCGTGATGACCAATCGCCGCGAGCTACTGTTAAGGCTGGTTCAGGCGTTGGGGATCGCGTGGGTGCTGCTCGCGCTTTTGTTCTATTTTGTGCCGCCGCTGATGATCGGACGCGGTGTTTCAGTGATCTCAGTGCCGCTCGTGCTTATTTTGCTCCTCGGTTGGAGAATTGGAATTCATCTTCTGACAGGGCACCCTGATATAGGCGAAAAGATATTGGTCGTCGGTACAGGACAAACAGCACTCGACACGGCTGAGGCAGTGTGGGAACGCCGTGACGCCGGTTATCGCATTGCCGGATTTATCTCTGAGAACGGTGCAAAGCCGATGGACAAGCTCGGCAGATCGATCATCCTTGGCAAAGGTCCCGATCTCGAAGACGTTATCCGCAAAGAAAAGATCGACCGCGTCGTCATAGCCGTTCGCGAACGCCGTGGGGCTTTTCCGACGGAAGCTTTGCTCAGGATGAGCCTTGCGGGTGATGTTTCGATCGAAGAATGTACGTCGTTTTTTGAACGAATTACGGGGAAGGTACACGTCGATATGTTACGTCCGTCGTGGCTGATATTTGCGGGCCGCAGACGCGATTCGCCGGTCAAGCTGGTCGTTCGCGAGATGTTTCACCGCGTCCTGGCTCTGATCGGGCTGGTCGTTTCGCTACCGTTCGCGATACTGACGGCGTTACTTATGAAGCTCGAATCACGCGGCCCGATCTTCTACAAACAAGAGCGTGTCGGCAAGAACGGAAAGATCTTTAGTGTGATCAAGTTTCGCTCGATGAAAACGGACGCTGAGGCTGACGGTACGCCGCAGTGGGCTGTTTCTGGCGACGAACGCGTCACGCGTGTCGGTAAGGTCATCCGCAAGCTGCGCATCGACGAAGTGCCGCAGTTTTGGAATATTTTGAAAGGCGAGATGAATTTCGTCGGTCCGCGTCCCGAGCGGCCGCATTTTGTAAAACAGCTTGCGACCGAGATCTCGTACTATGAACACCGCCATTTGGTCGCACCGGGACTGACCGGTTGGGCACAGATCAAATATCCGTACGGTGCTTCGGTAAGTGATGCGATTCAAAAGCTGCAGTACGACCTGTATTACATCAAAAACCAGAGCCTGACGCTCGATATGGTGATCGTTTTTGAGACGTTCAAGACCGTGTTGTTTGGCAAAGGCAGATAAATTTTATGGTCAAGAAAAACTGGATTGAACCCGGTAATAGACATTTAATTAGGCACGAGGAAGTTGTTATGAAAGCTATTTTAACGTTCAAAAATCTTAC
Organism: Chloracidobacterium sp.; assembly: GCA_016706275.1. GTDB lineage: Bacteria > Acidobacteriota > Blastocatellia > Pyrinomonadales > Pyrinomonadaceae > OLB17. The sequence goes on from JADJJY010000001.1 coordinate 1,247,364, forward strand.
AGTTGCCACTCTCGGCATGATCGTTTTGACCGCCGCGGGACTTGCCCAGTCGGTCGATCCGTCGAAAAAGGACGCCAAGAAAGACGGCAAACAGCCGGTCGCGGTCGTACCGATCCCGGCACCGACCGTGACTGATGGCACGACGGGCGACGATCAAAAATCGCCTGAGGCAGAGGCGATATTGCCGTATTACGACAACTATCTACGCGAATACCGTTTGGGACCGTCTGACCAGATCTCGGTCGAGGTATTCGGTCAGTGCCCGGATTACTGTAAGACCGGCATCACGATCCCGCCCAATGCGCGAATATCGTATCCGCTGGTCCGCGAAGGCATCCTCGTCGCCGGTAAAACGGTTGAGCAGATCGCTGCTGAGATCACGAAAAAGTTAGACGAATTTATCATCGACCCCAAAGTGACGGTCACGCTCGACAAGGCCAACGCAACGCGTTACAGCGTCATGGGCAACGTAGCCCTGCCCGGCGTCCGCGTCATGGATCGCAAGGTCAGCATTTACGAAGCCGTTCTCGAAGCCGGCGGCGTCACCAAAAACGGTGATAATAAAAAGATCGCACTTGTCTCGTACGGCAAAGACGGACGGCTCGCACGCCGCATCGTCAATCTGGCCGAGATCGAAGCAGGGAAGGCCGACATGGTTTATCTCAGCCCTGGCGATCAGGTTTTTGTGACCGGGAAAGGATTTAGCATCGCAAAGGTGTTTGACATCATGCTCAAGGCAAGTAGTTTGAGGTATATGGTGGGGAGCCCGCTTTAAGAAGTGACGAGTGACGAGGGACAAGGGACGAGTGAGATAGGATCGGTTATGCGAAACGTTAAGTTAGCCTCAATTCTAATTACGCTGTTATTTTGCTTTCAGTCGGCGAGGGCCGATTGGGTCAAACAGACGACGAATTCGTTCGCTTGGTTTCACGATGTCTATTTTCTGAACGACACCAAGGGTTGGATCGTCGGCGATGACGGCACGATCTTGAGAACGGTTGACGGCGGTACGACGTGGACGAAAGACCCAAAGATCATGAACGACCAGATCTCGCAGATCCATATGGTGAACGAGACGAACGGTTGGATGCTCTGTCAGCGCAACATTTATGCACGCGGTGCAAACGCTTCGTCGTATATCAGAAAGACCGTCGACGGCGGACGCAATTGGGAGAAATTTGAGTTTCAGGACGGCGGCCGCGAACGCGTGACCAAGCTGCTTTTTAACAAAGACGGCTCGGCGACAGCATTTGGCGAGGGCGGTATTTTTTACAAGCTGCAAGAGGACGGCGTCACCTGGAAAAAGATCCAGACGGCGATCCATTTTCTACTGCTCGACGGTTCGTTTGGCGACACGATGACCGGCGTTATCGTTGGTGCGGGCGGCACGATAATGTTTACCGACGACTCTGGCTTTACTTGGGACAAGGCAACACTACTCGGCGACACAAACGTGAAATTTAACGGCGTTGCATTTATCGGCGGCAAAGGCGGCTGGGCGGTCGGCACGGGCGGACGTATATTTCATTCGAACGGCGGAGCACGTCTCTGGCGCCAGCAGCAATCTGCCACAGATTCAAATCTCAACGACGTATATTTTGCCAACGCATCGAGCGGCTGGGCGGTCGGCGACGAAGGCACGATCCTGCGAACGACCGACGGCGGCAGCAACTGGTTCGAGATGAACTCAAAAGTTACGCACCGTTTAGAAAAGATCTACTCGACGGGCAACAAGATCTGGGCAGTCGGTTTTGGCGGCACAGTGCTCGTCAATGACGGCAAGTCGGCGACCCCGGAAACGCGTGAGAAACCCGTGTTGCTAAAACGAACTTAGTTTAATAATCAACCAATTTCTCAAGGCCGCTTTTTCGGGAGCGGCTTTTTCGTTGTCGCTCCGGGTTTTCGATTTAGTTCAGCGATCGCTAGGTCGTATTCGACAAAGTTTTTATTTCCGTTGTCTTTTACCCAATTAAAATGGACCTTTGCCGGAGCGGGTGTGCCGGCGATCATTTGCATGACGCCAATATAAGCGTGGGCCTCGGTCAGCTTGTCGTTTGTGTCGGCGGCACCGAGCAACTGGGCGGCGGTCATCGAGCCTTGGAAATATTTCATTATCGAGGTGTTCCAATCTTCGGGTTTGACCTGCGGCAGCCATTCCGCGAGGAAGGTTTTGGCGGCAGCGGCTTTGCCCGCTTTTCTAAGGCCCAGATAGCCGGTTATGATCGCGTACGTCGAAGAGGATCCTTTTAACCCGTTAAGTTCGAGATAGGTCATTGACTGCTCATACGCGGCATCTCCCTTATTCATATAGAGATAGACCCAACTCCGCTGATACGGCGCATTTATAGCTTTAGGGTTGATCTCGACGGTCTTATCGATATCCGCTAAGGCCTTGTCATATTGCTGCAGGTCAATATAAACATAATTGCGTTCCCAATAAGCATTCTCGGCCTTGGCGTTAAGTGCGATCGCCTTGTTCAGATCAGCAAGCGCCAGGTTGAGATCGCCGATGCGTCTATAGGAACGTCCTCGATTGTAGAGAGAATTAACGTCGTCAGGGTATGTTTCCAAATACTTTGATAGATCTTTTATGGCTGCGTTGTAGCTGCCGGCAAAATATTCTGCGATCCCGAGTTCGTAATACCCATTTGTGTAGTCTGGTTTTATCTCTATGACCCGTTTGAGGTCGACAATGGCTTCGGTGTATTTACCCTTAAAGCGATTGGCAAGACCGCGGTAGTAATAGGAATCTACACTGTTTGGATCAAGCTGGAGAGCCTTTGTCGCGTCTGCGATCGCGAGGTCGTATTTGCCTTTAAAATAATATATATAACAGCGGTCCTCATATGACCGGGCATAACTGGGGTCTAACTCGATCGACCGGGTATAATCTGGCAACGCAAGGTCAAATTTGTCCTTACGGTAATATGCCAGAGCCCGGTTGTAATATGTACGGCCATCGCTCGAATTTAACGAGATGGCTTTGGAATAATCAGCGATCGCGAGGTCAAAATTACCGTTGTCGTCATAGGCGTTTCCGCGGCCTTCGTAAGCGGCTGCGAAATTCGGATCGAGTTGGATCGCCCGTGTATGGTCAGCTATCGATTGTGTGTAGTTTTTCTTGCTGTAGTGGGCCAATGCACGGGCATTGTAGGCGTATGACATATTCGGATCCAGTTGAATAGCCCTCGTACAATCTGCGATCGCCTGGTCATAGTTCCCTTTGGTTTCATAGACTGCACAGCGATTTCCCCAAGCCTTGGAGTAATTGGGGTCGAGTTGGATCGCACGGCTATAGTCTGAGATCGCCTGATCGTAATTTCGCTTTTTGTCGTAAGCAAGTCCGCGGTTATAGTACCCGACCGTCGAGCTCGGGTTCACGCTGATCGCACTGTTGTAATATGTGATCGCCTGGTCGTAATTTTTTGCGTCAAGCGCAGCGTTGCCGCTGGTAATGTAATCGTATTCGGTCTGGGCACCGGCAGCTATTACAAAAAGCAGCAGGATCGAGGAGATAGCCAACGTTGATAGCGGAGTTCTTTTGATCATTGCGGTAGCCTCCAAATTGTCTTTTCGACAGCAACATATCACCAACACGATTGGATAGCAAGAGCTAATTGCGGGCTTAGCAATCACTGATTGGGTGTGAAACTCGACAATACGTAACCACTTTCTTAAGCTATCAGTTCGCTCATTTTCGATTAAATGAGCGAGTTTTTTTGAAAATTAGTTTGGGCACAAGTACGATAAAGTTTTGTTAAGGCCATTTTAGGGCACTTATGTCAATTGGTAGACAGCCTCCCTTACAAGGAGGAAGTTAGGGGTTCGAGTCCCTTAGTGCCCACCACTCTTGCGGAGTCGTAGTTCAGTTGGTTAGAACGCCAGCCTGTCACGTTGGAGGTCGCGGGTTCGAGTCCCGTCGGCTCCGCCATTTAATTGCCACGTACGGCACAAAAAGTAGAGGTTGAACAATATGTTCAGCCTCTTTTTTGTGTTTTGCGGTCGACCTCACCATATTCTGAATCCAAATACACCCTATACGCGAAAGCCAGTACGTAGCAACCTTTTAGCGATCGTTGGCAAAGCCCTAAGCGGGAAATTTGCCGAGAGACACATTGCGGTGGGCCGCTATTGATACTTAATAAACTTTGGGGAGAACGAAATGAAACTGACTTTAATAACAATTATTCTTGGAACGATGGCTATGATGACCGGCTGCGGAGCACCGGCGGCAAATACCGCAGCTAATAATAGCAACGCATCAAAAATGGCTCCTGCCAATAATTCGATGGCAAATACGGCAACTGCTCCGGCACCGGCCGGAGACGGCAATCCGATGGTCGGCGGTTCGCCGATGATGAAGACAAAAGACATCATCGACAACGCTGTGAATTCGAAAGATCACACGACGCTCGTTGCAGCTGTTAAGGCTGCCGGTCTAGTCGAAACGCTGAAAGGTGCCGGACCATTTACCGTCTTTGCACCAACAAACGCCGCATTCGACAAACTGCCTAAGGGAACTGTCGATACGCTGCTCAAGCCTGAAAGCAAAAAGGCTCTGACAGGCATCCTGACCTACCACGTTGTTGCCGGCAAAATGGATGCCGCTGCAATTGCAAAGGGAATCGAAGAAGGCAAAGGTAAATTTGTCATGAAGACCGTCGCAGGCGGCACATTGACCGCTACGCTCGAAGGCAAAGACGTCATCATCACCGACGAAAAGGGCGGCAAGTCAAAAGTGACGATCGCTGACGTGATCCAGTCAAACGGCGTGATCCACGTTGTTGACAGCGTTTTGATGCCTAAGTAGTCTAGCTGCTGCCAAGGCAAAAAAAGAAAGGTGTGGGTACTCTCCTGTCCCCGCACCTTTTTTAATTGCCACAAAATGCACATCGAGCACATAAACACAAAAAGAGGCTTGGAGCTTACGTCCTTGCCTCTTTTTGTAGTTCACAAAACCGATCTCTCGCCTTTTAGCTGCCAGGCCTGAACGTTCTCATAGGATTCGCGGTTTTGAGGTTGTTGATGAGGTTCACGATCGTAGGTTTCATTACTTTGTCAAACATTCTATTATCGTCCACACCTCCGCCAATTCCCCCGACACTTACCTTTATTGAATCTGTTTTATTTGTTTCAGCCCGGGACCAAATGACGTTGCCGGTCTTGGTATCGACTAACTGTGAGTTGATGCTCGCGACAAATTCTTTCTTCCCGGCAGAGATACCGCTACCTGGTATTCCCACATTCTTGCTTCCGTATTCGGTCACGGCACCTGTAAGCAGATAATTGACACCCAAGGCCTTGCCGATCTTGACGGCGGCTTTTTGATCTATTTCGCCGCTTATGGTGAGGTTTCTCGCCTGCATGATCTCCTCGAGCTGTTCACGATCAATAACAATGAACTTATCCAACTTGACCAGCTCGGTAACAAAGACGTCTTGGGCGGCCTCCGCTCCGCCGTGCCACCACCATTGATTGTCGGTCTTGTTCTTAAACTCGAGCACCGCTATCTTCGGCTTAGCTTGAGCCGCAGCCGATCCCGCGCCGATCAGTAAAGTAAGTGCCAGTCCGGTAAAAATGATCCCGATAGTTCTGAATTGTCGCATAAAGTTTTCTTCCTCAGGCGTTCGATGCCCATGTTGCGTTTCAAGTTGTGGGCGTTCTGGAAACTGTAACTGATAATCAAACCGTTGGCAATTGTGAAGAATCGCGATCGGGCCTTCCTGCGAGAATTTACATCGCTGATGTGGAATATTTCTACCGCCAAATGCCTAAAATTTTTGCGATTTAGGTGGATTGCCTGTGTTTACTGAGGCACGGACTTAGAAACGGAAACTGTTGGTGGCACGTCGATTGCGTTTTCCACAGTGGGTCACTATGAGTTGCTTGTCGACCCTCGTCGGCATGCGACCACGGGAGGAGCAACATGAGACACCTTATTGTACGAACTTTTGAACTCACGCTGATCATCGGGCTGTGCTTTGGTGCAATTTACAGCCAGTCCACCTCAACCTCCACTCCGGCCAGATACGCGACCGTGAACGCCGTGCTTGAAAACACCTCGAATAAAAGTGTGCTTATTTGGGCAACCGGTAACGTCCCCAAAACCTTGGCGGATACGAGCAAGTTTCGCGTTGCTCCAGGAACAAAGAAAGGGCTCGTTGTGACAGTTCCGGCAAATGGACAGGTCAAATTTACGGCTAGTGCTGGGCCGACACCTGACAAGTCAGACATTTTAGGAGCAACCCTCGGAACATGCATCTGGAGGCAAGAGCCGAATACCCCAAATAAAGTTCCATATGTCGTGTACAACGGCAGCGGACTAACTTGCGGGTCCACGACAAAGTGAAACCACCCGCGATGTCTGTTAGTCGCTTCGCGAAATAGGTTGATGCGTTCGAAGGAGGTGTAATTGCAATGAACAGATCTATTTTCACGATCATTTTATTACTTGGAGCAGCGAGTTTTGTTGTAACTGCTCAGGGTACGTTTACACCGCGTGACGCGGATGAGGAACAGGCGTGGCGGTTATACAATCAATATAAGGAAAGCAGAAGGGTCGAGGCACCGCTTGAAGCTCAGATCAAGGCAAAATTTAACGATGCTCTTATGGCGGCGTATGGTGCACTTGCCGGAAAAGCTGTCGATCCGGGTGATGTGGCGGAGGTTCGGGCTTTGAGGGAAAAGATGGAAACCGAACGCAAGCGTCAAGCGGATCTGTTAGCCGCTTGGGAGCGAAAGTTTTACTGGCGATATGGAGACCTACGTTGGTTCAACGACAAGATCCGTGACGGAAAGACGGGCCGCGAAATGGATCGGATCGAGTTTGCGTTGACCTATTTTCCGTTCAATTATGTCCCGGATAAAACGGCGACGGTGAATACTACTCCGACGCCGGTGAAACAGCCGCCGACATCGGCGGATTCGACGAGCCTGACCCTGGAACTGCCGGGTTACTGGGGGCATCTCAGCTACACCATCACGGGTGCGCGGCTCGACCCGCCTAGCGGCGGCGATCGCGGCAACGTGGCGGGACGCCAGTACACCGGCGAACTAACAGGCCGAACTTTTACAGTCTCTGGCAAGGCTGTCAGCGATAATCCGTCAAGCGGTCCAGGTTCATTGGACTATTACGAGATCGTCGTTTCAGTCACCGTTGGAAAAGAAAAAAAGGAATATGGCTATATCGCGCCGAAGGGTGAAAAGCTCAATAAATCATTTTCGTTGTCGGTGCCCGTGACACCGGGAGCTACCGGGAGCTTTTCGGTCAGCCTAATGGAACAGAATGCTAATTATGGCCCACATGGCTGGGTCGTAGGTGGAAATCTTGCCGCAGCCAAAGCGGTCTCTAATTCGAATGTAAAACCTTTGACAGCACTTGCGGGAACCTGGTCCTGCAGCGACGGTGGTACATACCAGATCAAACAATCGGGAACATCGGTCATCTGGGAAGGTGCATCAGCGGATGGCGGCCGGACATGGTCGCACACATTTGTCGGCACCATACAGGGCGATAAGATCGTTGGCCGGTTTGACGATCACCCGCCGGGGAGATTTACAGGTCACGGCGACTTGACGTTGCGGATCATCGGCAGCTCAAAGCTCGAGTATGTTTCCTCGAGCGTTCCGTTTGGCGGCCGTGTATGGAGTCGGTGAATTGGATCGCTGACAACCAGTAAATGACTATTATGCGAGGGACAAATATATGGCAAAACTATTAGCTTTAATAGCTCTAACTATCGGATTGATAATTTCGGCATCGGCACAGCCAGGCAAGATCACGGGTAAATTGACCTATCCGAGCGACGGCATTCCAACGGATATGGTTCTGTGTGTTACGGTCACATCGCTTTATGCAGAACCCACGTACTGCTCAAGTGACGGGGCGGCCCGTCTGCGACAGGCCAAGATCGCGTTCAAACTCAATTATCGTGCGGCTTCATACACGATCAGCCTGCCGGCGGGGTCTTATTATGTTTACGCGATGACGGGCGAAATGCCCGGTGTCAAAGCCTATTACGATGAACTGATCAAATGCGGGATCCGTGTAGAATGTACTTCAAAAGAGCCGATCGTTATCAAGGTAACGGCCGGAAAGACGAGGTCCGGCATTACGGTCGGAGATTTTTGGTAAAACTCGCTAAGGTCGATCCCGAAATTGTTAATTAAAGACAAACTAAAAAAGAGAGGACCGATCATTTGATTCGTCCTCTCTTTACTGTGTATTTTCTTCGCTTTTCGTTGCTATCCTTTTCTGAGTTCGGTCAGTACCTGTTTCGCGACGGCCTTTAGCGTGTCGAAAACGCCCGTGCCGTTGGTCGCTACGGCTTCGAAAACAGGCTCGCCTTTTTTGAGCAGCTCTTGTGAAAGCTCTTCGATGGGCGTGACGTTAGGCAGGTCGCGTTTGTTGAGCTGCAAGACGTATGGGATCTCGGCGAGGTTATAGCCTTGCGAACCGAGGTTTTCTTCGAGGTTATAGAGCGATTCGATATTGGCGTCCATACGCTCCTCTTGGCTGTCGGCTACGAATACAACGCCGTCCACGCCTTTCAGGATCAGCTTGCGCGAAGCGTCGTAATAGACCTGTCCCGGCACCGTGTAAAGGTGAAACCGCGTCTTAAATCCGCGAACCGTCCCCAGTTCGAGCGGCATAAAGTCAAAGAACAAAGTCCTGTCCGTCTCGGTCGCTAAGGATATAAGCTTGCCCTTAGCCTGCGGAGCCGTCGAATCGTAGATGTATTGCAGATTGGTCGTCTTGCCGCACAGGCCCGGGCCGTAATAAACGATCTTGCAATTGATCTCTCGCGATGCGTAGTTGATAAAAGTCATATGTCAGTTGTCGGTAGTCAGTGGTCGGTTGTCAGAAGTTGTCTTTCTGACAACTGACAGCTAGCTAAATAAACTATCAATATCCTCGTCCGTTATCTCGCTAAAGAACGAGTTTTGGTTGACGCGGAAATTATCGGAATCGGTCTTGGCTTCGTCTAGGATATTTGCAACCTCAAAACTGCCGCGTTTTGATCGGATCTTGACCAAACTCAGAGTCGAGCGTTCGTCAAAAACGACCACCAGCAAACTGCGGCCGATGATGCTGATATAGATGCTCTCGTGTTCGCCTTCATGGACGACACAAGGGAAAACGTCTTCGCCAATGAGCTTTGCCATGCTGCTGGTCGCAGCGACGTTGCCGGCGGCAAGGCTCGAAAAACTGGTCGTGTCCATGTCGCCGATCTCACCATGAAACGCTATCGGCTGGCCGTCACGGTCGATCAAAAACACCACGCGGGCCGCGCACTCGACACAAAGCCGTGCCAAGACGCTCTTGAGCCTTTCAAACTGATGTTCTTGCAAAATAAAAGGCGTATCAGCCATTAGATGTTCTCGTTCGGGATAGCCGACTAGGGCTTATGTGTTCGATGGTGAATTGTATTGGCAACAAGCGGCCAGAAAAGCCGCAAAACTAAATTTAACATAATCAACGAAGTAACGACAAGCGTTTTTTAGGAAAATGGGAAGATTTCTCGGGCGAAGGTTGCGAGCGGAAATCTATTGTCGGGCGATATACAAAAATGCTAGAATCTAGGCTGTCGGCAAGCGCTCGCCGACGGCATTTGTGGATTTAGCAGTGCCATCCATCCTTTAACAGCCGCCGTAAAGAACCCACCCGCTGACGCAGGCGGTTCTGACCAAGCATGAAGCACCATCTCTTTTCTGACATCTCAGCAGGGGTGAATTTCGTTGCCATTGGCGGCGGAAACGGCCTTTCGACGCTGCTTTCGGGGCTCAAGCGTTTTGTCCATGCGCGTGAGACGGAGCCTGTCTGGCTCGAAAATCTGTCGGCGATTGTAGCGGTAACGGATGACGGCGGCAGCTCGGGGCGTTTGCGTGACGAATTGCAAATGCTGCCGCCGGGCGACATACGTAACTGTATGGTCGCGCTTTCAGAAGATTCGCAGATGCTGTCAAAATTGTTTCGCCACCGCTTTCGCGGCGACGGCGATCTCGGCGGGCATATATTTGGCAATCTTTTCTTAGCGGCCTTGACTGAAATCACAGGCGATTTTGCCGAGGCAGTAAAACTTTCTTCGGAAATTTTGGCGAGCAAAGGCCATATCTATCCGGCGACTGTCGCGGACGTAAGACTCGCGGCCGAGCTGACGGACGGCACCGTTGTTCAGGGCGAGACAAATATCTCGCATGTCGGTCACATGATCAAACGACTCAGGCTCGAACCGCCTGATTGTCAACCGATGCCCGAAACGCTTGCGGCTATCGCTGCCGCAAATGTCATCACCGTCGGGCCGGGTTCGCTTTACACGAGCCTGTTGCCTCCGATCCTGGTTGCCGGTGTCGCCGATGCGATATCTCGTTCCAGTGCGGTCAAGATATTTGTTTGTAATTTGATGACCCAGCCGGGCGAAACGGACGGATTGTCGGCGCGTCGTCACCTTGAGATCGTGCGGGAATACGCGCCGCAGATCGATTTTGATTACGTCGTTGTCAACGACCATCCGATCAGTCCCGTTCAGGCCGAAAAATACACCGGGATGGGGGCCGAACAGATCGGCGTTCACGGTTCGATCTCGCCTGAGACCATCGAAGGAGCCGAGATCGTTTATGGTAATCTATTGGACGATGGCGAGATGGTGCGTCACCATCCGGAAAAGTTGGCCCAAGTGACGCTTTTATGCGCGCTACAGCCGGGTAAGAACTCAATTACGAATTACGAATTAGGAATTACGAGTGCGTGATTCTTGATCTGAAATTCGTAATTCGTAATTTTTAATTCGTAATTATTGTTGTGAATAGTGAACTCGACATATTGATCATGGCTGCCGGGCTCGGCACGCGGATGAAGTCTAACCTTGCCAAGGTCCTGCACCGGCTCGATGGGCGGCCGTTGATCAATCATGTCTGCGAGACTGCGCTGACCTTGCGGCCGAGCAGCATTAACGTGATCGTCGGGCATCAAGCCGACGATGTGAAACGAGCAGTTACCACGGAATTGGGCGACGAAAAATTTGCATTTCCGGTCCAAAAACAGCAGCTAGGAACGGGCGATGCAGTCAATTCCGCTAAGAAACTCATGAAAGATCGCGATTCCGTTTTGCTTGTGCTTTCGGGCGATGTGCCGATGATATCGAGTAAGACTTTGAAAGCATTAACCGCGAAGCATCGCCGGTCAAAGGCCGCTTGTACCATCTTGACGGTGGAGCTTGAAAACCCGACAGGGTACGGACGGGTCATTCGCGAAAGCGGCGAATTCTCACGCATAGTCGAGCAAAAGGACGCGAGCGAAGACGAAAAAAAATGTCCTGAGATCAATTCGGGTATCTATTGTTTTGATACAAAAAAGCTGTTTCAGGCACTTGCGAAGGTTGGCAACAGTAATGCCCAAGGCGAATATTATTTGACCGAGGTTCCGACGATCTTAAAGAAAAAGGGCGATAAGATCGCTCTGTTTCTGCACGACGATAAGCACGAGATCGAGGGAATTAACGATCGCCGTCAGCTTGCGGCGATGGAAGCCGAACTGCGTGACCGTACCATTACGCGGTTGATGCTGGAGAACGGCGTGACGTTCATCGATCCGGCCTCGGCGTATGTTTCTGTCCAGGCAAAGATCGGACGCGATACGGTCATTTATCAAAATGTAACTATCGAGGGCAAAACGGTTATCGGTGAAGGATGCACGATCCGGCCGGGAACGCGGATCGTAAATTCGACGCTTCGTGACGCCGTAGAGATACGGGACAATTGCTTTATTACTGATTCCGAGATTGGTAGCGGATGTGCGGTCGGGCCGATGGCACATCTTCGCGGCCATGCTGTGATGGAGGACGGTTCTAAGATCGGGAATTTTGTCGAACTAAAGAAAACGCAGCTTGGTAAAAAGTCCAAGGCCAGCCACCTCACCTATCTTGGAGACGCGACTATCGGCCAAAATACAAACATCGGAGCAGGCACGATCACCTGCAACTACGACGGTAAAAACAAACACGAGACCCATATTGGCAACAATGTAAAGATCGGCTCAGACACAATGCTCGTCGCCCCGATCACCGTCGGCGACGGAGCGGTTACGGGAGCGGGAAGTGTAGTAACGAAAGATATCAAACCGAATAAATTAGCTGTCGGAGCACCTGCTCGGTCTATTAAAGATCTCAGCGGTAAATAACTATTCACTGTTCACTAATTGCCTATTCACTGAAACTATATGTGCGGAATTGTCGGATACGTTGGAAATAAACAAGTTGTGCCGTTGATCATTGACGGCCTTAGGAAACTCGAGTATCGCGGGTATGACTCGGCCGGGATCGCGGTGGTTGATGGCGATCATCATCTGTCGCTGCGTCGTGCGGAGGGTAAGCTGCGAAATCTTGAGGAAGCGATCCGTTTGAATCCGCTTGATGGGAACTACGGCATCGGGCATACGCGCTGGGCGACGCACGGGCGTCCGACCGAGGAAAATGCTCACCCGCATCGCGACCAGTCCGGTAAGGTCGTCGTTGTTCACAACGGCATTATCGAAAATTATCTGACGCTCAAGGAGCGTTTGCAGGTTTTCGAGGATACGGCCACCACCGAGATCTACACCGAGGTCGTCGCCCATCTGATCGGGCATTACATCGACACCGAGGGGCTGTCGCTGGAGCTTGCGGTGCGAAAGACGGTCAAGGAATTGAAAGGTATTTTTGCCCTGTCGATCATCTCGGTCGATGAGCCGGATATGATCGTCTCGGTCCGCGAAGGCCCGCCCGTCGTGATCGGCCTGGGCGATGGTGAATTTTTTGTTGCGTCCGACGTACCGCCGATCTGGGCTCATACACGCGACGTATTTTTCCTTGGCGACAGGGAAATGGCGATCCTTACCAAAGACTCGGTGCGGGTCACGGATTTTGATGGTAACGCCGTCGAGCCGGAGCAGCAGCGGATCACCTGGGACCCGATCCAGGCGGAAAAGGGCGGCTTTAAGCACTTTATGCTCAAGGAGATATACGAGCAACCGCGTGCCGTCCGCGATACGTCGCAAGGGCGGGTTTCGCTGGATAACGGCAAGGTATATCTCGACCCGATGGATATTTCCGATGACGATCTGCGAGCCGTGACGTCAGTCAAGATCGCGGCCTGCGGCACGTCTTGGCACGCGGGGCTTGCCGGAAAATACATGATCGAATCACTCGCTCGTGTGCCGGTCGAGGTCGATTACGCTTCAGAGTTTCGCTATCGCGAACCGGTTCTGAGTGAAACCGATCTAATCATTGTCATCTCGCAATCCGGCGAAACGGCCGATACGATCGCCGCGATGCGTGAGGCAAAACAGGCTGGGTGCAAGATCCTGGCGATCTGTAACGTGCAGGGTTCGATGATAACGCGTGAGGCAGACGGTACTATATTGACGCACGCCGGGCCGGAGATCGGCGTGGCTTCGACCAAAGCATTTACGGCGCAGATGGTCGCGTTGTATTTATTTGCAATGTACCTCGGCCAAGTTCGCGGGACGATCGATGAGACGCGAGCGAAGAAACTTGCTCAAGATCTCGCCGAACTGCCGTTAAAGATCGAGCAGCTATTAAATGACGCGGATTCGATCGAAGAGCTGTCGAAAGAGTTTTTCCGTGTGCAAGATTTCCTATATCTCGGACGCGGCATCAATTTCCCGGTCGCTCTTGAGGGTGCTCTGAAATTGAAAGAGATCAGCTACATCCACGCCGAAGGCTATCCGGCGGGCGAGATGAAACACGGACCGAATGCCCTGATCGATGAGAAATTGCCGGTTGTTGTCATCAACACAAAAGAGGACGGCAATCCCAACAGCGTGCTGCGCTACGAAAAAACACACTCAAACATCGTCGAGGTAAAGAGCCGCGACGGCATCATCATCTCGGTCCTGACCGAGGGCGATACGATGAGCAGCAAGGTTTCAAGCCACGTCATCGAGATCCCTGAAACGTCCGACTTGCTCGGCCCGATACTATCGATCGTGCCTTTGCAATTGCTCTCGTATCACATCGCCGTCCGCCGCGGATGCGATGTCGATCAACCGAGAAATCTGGCGAAATCTGTGACTGTAGAATAAGAAATTGCTCAGGAAACGCACGAAAGGCACGAAACTAGTTAAGGTTTCGTGCCTTTTGGCTTATTGTCAGACATTTCTCAACGCAGACGTTCTACCTATGGAGCGGTAATAGAGACTATCGGCTTGATCATTCAAAAAACGTCTTGCTCGTTGTTATAGTCCATATATCGGGGATCGGTTGATCGAACGAGAGGTTCTTGGTGAAGACCAACTTAGCGCCTTGGTAGTCGCTGAAAGCCGGGATGTCGGTTGTTTTTCCGGCGACATTTAGAAAGCCCGAAACGCGATTTTCTCCTCTGTCATTGATGAAATAGCTGCTTTCGATCGCGATGTTGTCGCCTTCAAATATCGGACTCCCAACGTCTGCGGTTACGCTTCTGATGATCCAAACTCCGGTACCATTGTCGCGGTCCGGCGATCTGGTGGTAAAGACCGCTCCCGTTTGATCCAGAAATTTATCAAAAACGCGTAGATGCTCAGTCCAACCGCAGGCGTCGAGGTAACCGGCATTTGGGTGCATATTTTTAAGATGAATTCGGTCGCCATTAACGAGCGGTTCGCCTTTGTTTTTCGCGCTTGCGGAAACAATTTCCCAACTGCCTGAGCCGTTGTCACGGTTTGGATCTAAGTGCGTTGACACGAACTTAGTCTCGGTTGGAACTTGTCTAAATTCCGGCTTGCTCCAAACCTCTCCCCAAGCGTCGAGATACGAGCCGTCGTTTGGGTAACGGTTTTGCAAATTTACGACCGAGCCGATCGTGATCGGAGCACTGTCAGACTGGCGAGTCGGGACAGCAGCGTTATTACGTGCAGCAGAACCACCAGGAGCGGCAGGGTTTGACGTGCCTCGAATAAATTTACCGGTGTAGATCACATATCCGCTTCCGGCGAATGCGATCAAAAGCAGCGACACAATAATAAGGCGTGGAGGGCTGAAAAATCTCGTCGCTGTCGCGACGGCATTGTTCTCCCCAACGGCATCGCTGATCGTGATCGTTTCCTCGCTCCGAGTATATTGAACAGTTTGTTCTTCGACGACGAGCAGATCGCTTTCGTCAGAGATCGTGACATCCGGCGTGAATCGATAGCCCATTTTAGGCACGGTTTCGATAAGGCGTTTGCCGCCGTCGTCTTCGATCAGCTTTCTAAGCCACGAAACATTTCTAGCCAATGTCGTTTCCTCGACATATGTATCAGGCCACACGGCGTCGAGGATCTCATTTTTTTTCGTTACTCGGCCGGCGTTCGCGACGAAAAAAAGTAGCAGGTCAAACTGCTTTGGAACAAGCTGGACCGCCTCGTCACCACGCCAAAGACGGCGTTCTGGCACGTCTAATACAAATGCGTCAAAACGATACGATGCAGTTTTTTCTTGGTGTTTAACGGTATCCAAAATAAATCCAGAATAAATCCAAAATAAATCCAGACACTTTGAGGTGTCCAGATTAGATTTATTCGTCAGCAGATAATTTAAGACGAAATCAAATGGAAATCAAGAGAAAGGTCGAAATTTTCACTGCAACGAATCGCCGTTTTGTCGTTCGTCGAAATAAACCGGCGCACGACATCGCCTGTGTATCCTGCGGTACAACGATGGTCACGGCTGAACAGGCAGCCGAGATCTTTGGAATTTCTCAACGAAGCGTCTTTCAATTTGTCGAAACCGGAAGGGTACATTTTACCGAATTAGCAGAGGGCGGGGCAGCGTTGATCTGCTTAGCCTCGTTCGCTGATGTTTTCGGCGGACCGGTTCAGCCCAGACTGATCGGGGATCAAAAAATTAAGTAGGAATACGTAAATATGAAAGGACTATTGTTTCTAACATTGGTAGCAGGCTTGATGATGGCCTTAAATGAGGGGGTGTCAGCACAAAGAGGCGTGATCGATTACGTTAACAGCAGCTCGGGAAAGCTCACGCCGGTTGCGGGCGAGAACATATCGCTATTGGTCGTCACCGCTGACAGGGACAATGCTGAGGTTGGGATCAGAAAGGGCAACCAGATCTGTGTCTTGAACGTTCGGCGGGGTTCGGAGTGGGCATCCGTTTACGCGGCTGCAGAGTGTGCGGCGATGAAATTCAGCAGACAGCTGCACAAGATCACGTACGTACACAATCCGCAAAACGCGGAATTACAGCAGAAAGATAAGGCGGTGATCGATCCGGCAACCAGATCGATATCTTTCAGTCGCGGTAGTAACGCCGTTCTGACACTCTTTTACGAAAACTGAAACGCAAATTAGCAAACAGGGAGATGTATTTGAAAAAGACGACATTACTATCGATTCGATCAATTTTTCTCCCAGCACGAAATAATGTCGGCCGCGTAACGGCGGTGCCCAATTAATGGAGGATATTTATGTTTTGTCCGGAATGTGGAACTCAGAATCCTGATACCGCTAAGTTTTGTGTTCGTTGTGGCTACCAGAATCAAATGGCGGGTGGAGCCGCTGGTGCCCCGATGCCGCCCCAAATGGTTGCGTCCGCTCCTGCGAGTTCGGGATCAAAACTGCCGTGGGTATTTGGCGGATTAGCCTTGCTAGTGATCGCGGGGCTGATCGGATTCATGCTTTACCGAAACAATTCAAATGCATCAGCGGGCGAAGGCAGTCCGACACCGAGACCGAGGAATACAGCCAACACTGTAGCCGATGTGCCTGCTGCAAGTAATTCGACGAACTCAAAACCAGCAGTTCCGAACTCAGATCTAGCGGAAGTAGAAAAGAAGGCTCAGGCATTTGTCGGCAAGTGGGCAGCTCAAGTGGGAAAGGATACCTTTACTATTACGTACGGCGTACCGAGCAAACAGGGCGACACATTTGTCATACTTGCGACCGCGTCCCAAAAAGGAAAGGCAGACGTAGCGTCAACCATCATCTTTTCCCGCGATGAATGGATCAAGGAGATCGACAATACTGGTAAGGAAATCAAATTCAAAGCTGATCCCTCTGCCGATGGCAGCAGGATGGCCATTAACTTAACCGATGGTTTGGCCATGACATTTGTCAAAGTAGATCCTTCCGCCCAAACGTCAGGTTCGACGACTGGGTCGGCTCCGAAAAAGAACCCTGTCAATTGTGACAAGAAATGCTATCAGGTCTATGACCAATGCATGGCGGACTATCGTCAAAATCCGGACCCGGAAACGATATGCAGAGCGAAACAGCAATCGTGCTTGAGCAAGTGTCAGTAGTTTTTCAGAACCGAGTAGGATCCTTGTATGTAATTATGTCTAGAACAAAGTTTCAAAAAATAACGATCAACGCTATTAGATCAGCGATCATTCTCGCTCTCTTGGCTGTTCTTTCCGGATGCCGTGAAATATCGGTATTCCTTGATCCGGGCAAAAACGCCCCCAAAAAGCAGCTAAAGCTGGTGAAGCGCGAAAAGCCAAATCTTGAGTCTGATCCCGGCGACCGGCCGGTCGATCCTAATGCGACGGATCTAGTAGAAGCGACCGAAGAGGAAGCGGTTGAGGATGGAATCTTGGCCCAGCAGACAGCATCTGCGGCAGATGTCGGTGACGGCGATGAGGACGAGCTGATCGCTGAGATCGAGCGAAAGGCGAAAGCGATCGTCGGGCGTTGGGAGACTACGACCGTAACGGACGACTTAGTCGCGTTCGAATTCGGTCAGCCTAAGGCCGAAGGCGAGACGTTTGTCGGCACCTATACGTTCTTCGTCAACGATACGCAGGATGAGCCGGCGAAATACGTCGTTTCTCGCGAAGACGTGATCAGGTTTTTCTCGGGCGGCGTCGAGAACAAAACGCTGCAAGTCACTGTCTCGGCAGACGGGCAATCGCTAACCTTTGTCGGCAACAAGGGAATCACATCGAAGATGGTGCGTGCCGGTTCGCGTCCAAAACAGCAGCCGGCTCCTGCCCAGATACAGGAAGTTCCAAACGAAAATTTGCCGCAAACAAAAGCGACTCCGCCTCGGGTCGAACGGCGTGAGCAGTAGGGTGGGCCAGATCGAGTATTAGATCAGAGAATTGTGGAGAAACGAACAATGAAAACGAACAACGCAAAAGTACAACAACATTTCCTATTTTTACTGCTGGCATTCGCCATCGCATTGCCGCTGACCGGTTGCGCCGGCGAAAAGAAACAACGCTCCTCGCGGTCTGATCCGGCGTCAGACACGATGACGGAGGAAAGCTCAAAGGATGTTGTTGTACTACAAGGCAATCAAGCTAATAATTCCGCGGCACCGGCCGCTGCCGCGACCAACTCAAATCCCTTTGAGGGTACTTGGGACGTAAATTCCAGCGGGAGCTTTTTTAACTGGACGTTCGGCTACGCTACTAAGAAAGACCAAAAGCTCGAAGGGAAGATCACCGACGCTTCGAGCTCGGTGGTTGGGGACTACGTCGTTTTTCCGAACAAAACGATTGAATTAAATGTTTACGCAGCAAGCCTCAACGCGATCGTTGCGTACAAGGTCTCAAACGGCGGCAATCAGATAGACATCGACGACGGACCTACCAAGGTCACGATGACCAAGGGCAAGACCAACACCACCGCTCAAAACGATGGCAATGTACTCGCTTCTCATATCTGGACAAACGTCACCAATCCGGGCGAACAACTTGAGTTCTTGGGGGTTAGAAAGTCCAGTGCCGGATGGAATGGTGCGGTCAATGTCTTCAGTGGCGGTGGATCGGGCAACGGAACCTTTTCGCTAACGCCCGGAAAGCTGACGATCACCGTTTCCGGAAGCGTCGATTCCTATAAGTATAAACTTCGAAACAGCAATACGTTGTTGGATCTGACGGATTCAAGCGGCAACACGGAGACATATCAGTAATGGTCAAGGTAAATATGAAAACTAGGCGCAAGGTCACGAACACTCTTCTTACGGCAGTTGTTCTAGGGATTATGATCGTTTCGACCGGGTGTCAGGCCGCGTCGGACCTGTTCAATCCCGATACATACAACTTCTATGGTTCGGAGCCTTGGGAGCGGAACCAAAAGAAAAAGGTCACGAAACCTAAGACCATGAAGGATCAAATGTAACCATTTGTGTCAGCCGATCGGCACGAACTTAAACGAGAAGAATTAAGAGCTATGATCTGTCCAAATTGTAAAAAACCAAACTCCCCATTTAATAAATTCTGTGCTGATTGTGGAAACAGTTTGCCGGATCCGGCTGGAGTTCCGTCGCCGGATGATCCGACCTTGTACTTTCCAAGCCGGCCAACGCCGCCGCCGCCACCTCAGCAGAATTATCAGCAGCAACCGCCGCCACCGCCGCCTCAGCAGCAATATCAGCCGCAGCAACCGCCGCCACCTCAGCAGCAATATCAGCCGCAGCAACCGCCGCCGCCGCCTCAGCAGCAATATCAGCCGCAGCAACCACCTCCGCCTCAATATGCGAACCAGCCGGCACAGGGACATATACCAGTTCCACCGGTGGATACGCCGAAGAAAAAATCGAAGGTGCTGCGATGGATGATGGTCATTATCTTTGTGCCGCTGGTGCTGTTTGGCGGTGCTCTGCTTGCGATGAATTTCCTTGTCATAAAGCAGGCGAACAGGTCGTACACGCTTGGCGACCGGCACAAAGGCGAGGAGAAAAAGGTCGTCGAACTCGATCCTCAGGGTGGCAGGCTGCTCGTAAATGTTGCTGACGGTGACAAAACACAGCTGTGGCAGATCACGCCTGATTCCGGCGTTGAGGATTCGTACCGGTTCGTCAACCGCGAGACCGGCGACGCCGAATCGCTCGAGGTCATCGACGACAAGGTTGACTTTAATGTCGGCATTAACGATTCGGCAGAGGACGACGGGCAACTCTGGGCGATCTCGAATATTGAGGGCGACAACTATCAGATCACCAATAATTGGCTCGGCGATTCGAAAGCTCTGACGCACTACAAAGAAACCTACCGGTTTTTAAGAATGCGAGATTCGGGTAACAAAGAGGGACAGCTTTGGAAAAAGATCCCGGCAAAAGGCGGCGGATTCTACATCGTAAACAAGCGTTACGGTGACGGATTTGCTCTCGACGCTGTCTATAGCGGTGAGTTTCTCGACAAGTTGAAAATGGGCAAAGCCGGGAAGTACGGCAACCAGATATGGCTTATGAAGCCCGACGGTAATAACTTCTTTACGCTCACGACGAAACAACACGATACCGAAAAGAAGAATCGATCGCTGGACGTCGATCCCGCAAAGAAAGAATTTGTAAAAATGGCCCAGACGGGTAATTACTCGGGACAAAAATGGAAGATGATCCCGGTCTCGGGCGAATATTTTAGGCTCACAAGCGAGTTTTTAGGTGACGGCAAATCGCTCGAGGCAGTTACTTTTTTCAAGTACTACGTCGAAATGCGTAAGGCATCGAATGAGGACAAGGGCCAGTATTGGGTCATTGACAGGACTAACTAATCACAACAAAAGGAGAACAACAATGAAATTTTTACTAGTAGCAACTATGGGTGTAGCAATGTTTTTGGGCACGTTTGCCCTGCCGAGTTCGACCTCAGCAAGCACAACGGCGAAGCCGGTTGTTTTGATGCAAGACGATTGTGTCGTAACCGGTAACAACGATATACCGCTTCGCGTTCGCGCAACTCCGGGCGGACGAGTCATCGGAAGTTTAAGGGTCGGTTCAAATATCAAAGCGTGGGATATTCAAACCAAAAATGGTGTTGATTGGACAAAGATCTCTTGGAAAAGAGGTTATGGTTGGGTCGCGACCGAGTTTGTAAGCTGTGGCTAGGCGCAAAGTGCGTTTGATCTTTATAAAGGGAGTAACAAGATGAAAGCAAAATTACTGATCATCGCATTTGCAACGATCGCAGCTCTTTCACTGACGGCAGCAAATGCACCTGGATCCTCGGCGAATGGCTTGGACACCTGCAAAGTTACCGAGAATGATACCCAATTTTTCGTCTCTTCGACTGAGAAATTCATCAAGCTCAAGAAGGGAACTTTGCTCTCATGGACCAATGCCGAAATGCATCAAGGGGTCATCGTGGTTAGGGCAAAGGTCGGCAAGAAATGGATCCGCGGCGAGATCAGCGTTGATTCGACGAGTTGTCAGTAATGCTTTGAAAGCGAACGCCGAAACTTCTCAAGAAGTGGCAAGGTCGGTGACGGTGGAGTAGAATATCCGTAGATAGGAATTTTGCCCGCGAATAACGCGAAAAGACGCGAATTAAGAAATTCTTATTCGTCTTCATTCGCGTGATTCGCGGGCACATTTATTCTTAGGTCTTAGTTTTTATGAAAGCAATCGTCGTCAAAGAATTTGGCCCGCCTGAGGTGATGAAGGTCGAGGAAGTTCCTACAGCGGAGCCGCAAGGTTCGCAGGTGCTGGTTCGGATCCATGCTGCCGGCGTTAATCCAGTGGATACTTATCTTCGCACCGGCATCCACGCTCATGCTCCGAAATTGCCGTACACGCCGGGAAAGGATGCTGCCGGGGTTGTCGAATCGGTTGGCGATGGCGTGACGAAATGGAAAGCTGGGGACCGCGTCTATACCGCAAATTCGATCAGCGGGACCTATGCCGAATATTCGTTTGTCAATGAAGTCGACCTAGGGCGTCTGCCTGACAATGTTTCGTTTGAGCAGGGTGCGGGCGTTTGGACGCCGTATGCGACGAGCTATCGGGCGTTGTTTCAAAAGGCCAAGGCGGTGAGCGGCGAGACGGTTCTGATCCACGGGGCGTCGGGCGGTGTAGGCATCGCGGCGGTTCAGTGGGCAAAGAATGCGGGGCTCAAAGTTTTTGGCACGGCAAGCTCAAGCGAAGGCAAAACTCTCGTCGCCAATTGCGGTGCCGACGCTGTATTTGACCATTCGCAGGAAGATTATATGGACGAGATCGCGAGTGCGGCGGGCGGGCACGGCGTCGATGTCATTATCGAAATGCTTGCGAACGCCAATCTCGAACAGGATTTTCAGGTGCTGGGAATGTTTGGCAGGATCACCGTCGTCGGAAACCGCGGCAGTCTCGAATTTACACCACGTCTTGCGATGACCAAAGATGCGACGATCTACGGAATGTCGCTGTTTAACTCGCCGCAGATCGCAAGGGATGAGATCCACACAGCCATATTTGAAGGGCTGACGAAAGGGTATTTAAACCCGATCGTCAGCCGTCAGTTTTCGCTCGGTGATGCCGCAAAAGCTCACCACGAAGTTATTGAAAGTAAGGCTCTCGGCAAGATCGTCTTATTGCCGTAGCGAGATCATCGACCGTATTCGTCGCCATACTCTTCGGCGTATTTTTCGTAACGCTTGATGAGGGCGATATTTTTCTTTTCGATGTCGGTGAGTAGCCCGCGGATATCGACCGTGTTCGGAACATACCAGTCTTCGTTTTCAAACTGCTGACGCATGTCCTTTTTGATAAAGCAAAAACCGTGACGGGCAAATATCTCGTTACGCATTAACATCAGGTCAGTTTTCACCATATTCTCGACGTCAGATTCTTTCAGCAGACGCTGCGAAGCCTGTGGGTAAAAGCCGACATCTGTCTTGTATTCAAATTTCTTTCGGGTCAGTTTATAGCTCTTTTCCGGACGCTTTACATCGTTTGCTTTCCACGTGCCGGTAACTTCGTTAGCATTGGTCGCTGCGACAGTGAAATTAAAAACGCCGTCGTCCTTGTGGTCGCCGGGCTCTTTAGCCGAGACCTTGTAAACGCCGTTTTCGAGCGTAAGGGTTCCCTCAAAAGGGCGGTCGTTGCCGCCGACGATCGTGCGGCCTGAGATGGTGGTGCCATCAGCCTTGGTGATCAGCATGGCGATCTTGTTGTCGCCAAAAGCCCCGACGTATGAGCCAAGTATTGCTGCTGCACTTTGTGTATAGGGCGGCGGTGTCTCAGATGGGATGGCGACGGTGGTATTATTCTTGGTATCAGCAGTTTCGGCAACCTTTCCAGCTTGGAAATTGCAGCCGGTGACTCCAATAGCGACAAACAGTAAAACGATAATCTTTTTCATGAGCGGTATTGTACTAAAGTTCAAGCAGTTATTCGATATACGTACCGTATTTTATATCGCACTCTTGCTGACGCTCGCCTTTTTTACGTTCCTGATGGCCCGGATAACGGTGGCCTATATTCCTTATGAATTGGACGTCGGATTTCTGCGTATCAAACAAAGTTACATCGACATCGATCATTGGCGGATCGCATTTTTTGTCCATGTGTACACGAGCCTCTGGGTACTGCTTGCGGGATTTACGCAGTTTTCCGGCAGGATCCGGGACCATTACCCCAAAGTCCATCGGTTTTTAGGTTTTATTTATATTGCGGATGTTGTGTTGATCACGGGGCCGGCGGGATTGCTGATGGGGTTTTATGCCAACGGAGGATTGCCGTCAAAAGTCTCTTTTATCACGCTCGCGATACTGTGGATCGCATTCACGGTGCTGGCTCTGGTCAAAGCGAAAAATGGCGATTACATTGCTCACCGCAATTTTATGATCAGGAGCTATGCCCTGACGCTGTCGGCTATCACGCTGAGGGCGTGGAAATGGAGCATAACAAACTCATTCGAACTGCCGCCGATGGATGTATATCGTGCGGTCGCGTGGCTCGGCTGGGTGCCAAACCTCGTGCTCGCGGAACTGTTGATCTGGAACTACTCCCGCCGTGCCAAACAGCGTATTCAGTTAGCTTTGGACCTAAATGCGTCCAAGGCCTCAAACACCTGAAGCGCGTATTTTACATTGCCAAACGGGGCGGAGACCTGCACGCCTTGGATCACGTCTTTTACTTCGGTTAGAGACTCGCGGGCGATGCGGATGCCTTCGTCGCGACCCGCTTCTTTGCTGATGTCGGAGGCGGCACGCATGCGTTCGAGGATCTCGGGGGTGACGTTAACGCCGGGGACTTCGTTGTGCATAAATTCGGCGTTGCGGTATGAGATCAGCGGCCAGATGCCGGCGACGATCGGGATGCGGACGTGGTCGATCAGATCGAGAAAACGTTTTAGCTGCTCGGTGTCAAAGACGGGTTGGGTGATGGCGTACTCGGCACCGGCCTCGACTTTCCATTCGAAACGGCGGATCTCTTCTTCCATGTTTACGGCACCCGGATTGACGCCGACGCCGATGGAGAACGCGGTCGGTTTGCCGATCGGGTTGTTGCCGAGATCGAGGCCGTGGTTGAGTTTGTTGACCATGTTGGTCAGGCCGATGGCGTCGATGTCAAAAACGGCGGTCGCGTCCGGGTACGGCCCCATCTTTGGCGGATCGCCGGTGATCAGAAGCAAATTGTGCAGCCCCAACGCCGACGCCCCGAGCAGGTCGGACATCATGCCGAGCAGGTTGCGGTCGCGGCAGCAGTAATGCAGCACGGCCTCGATGCCGATCTCGCGTTCGACGAGGACGGCAGTCGCCTGGGCGGACATACGCGTCTGGGCACGCGGGCCGTCGGGGATATTTACGCCGTCAACGCCGGCGTCTTTGAGCAGACGA
Organism: Chloracidobacterium sp.; assembly: GCA_016706275.1. GTDB lineage: Bacteria > Acidobacteriota > Blastocatellia > Pyrinomonadales > Pyrinomonadaceae > OLB17. Next base: position 1,271,878 of record JADJJY010000001.1, read on the forward strand.
ATGCTGTCGAGTGTCTTGTCGGCGTCGCAGCCTTTTGGCGGCAGGACCTCGACCGAAGTGACAAATTCACCGCGAGCGATCTTTGCCGACCATCGTGAGCGGTCAACCGGATCAACGACTTGTACGTCGTCGGGCTTGAGCTCGGCGACAGTTGCGGGCTGTCCTTGAAATGACGCGGCTGAAACACGCGGGCTGACCGAGCGGATCGATTCTGAGATGAGCTTGATGTGAGTCGGCGTTGTGCCGCAGCATCCGCCGACAAATTTTGCTCCCGCTTGGACGAACCTACGCGAAAATTCGGCCATATACTCCGGCGAACCCATGTAAAACTGGCGTCCTTGCACATCACGCGGCAGACCCGCGTTCGGCTGGGCCGCGAGCGGTTTATTGGTGACGGCACGCATTTTTTCGAGGGCGTTGAGGACGTGGTTTGGCCCCATGCCGCAGTTTAGGCCTATGACATCGACATCCAATTTGTCGAGAGCGGCGGTGAAAGCTTCGGGCGTGGTGCCAAAGGTCGTGTTGCCGTCCATCTGGATCGCGAACTGGGCGACTATCGGCAGATCGGAGAGCTCTCGGACGGCTTTGATCGCCTGTTCTATGAGCGGCAGCTCGGAAAAAGTTTCAAGGATAAACAGATCAACACCGCCCTCAAGCAAAGCCTCGACCTGTTCGCGATACATCTCCTTTGCCTCGTCAAAAGAGGTAGGGCCAAACGGTTCCAAACGCAGCCCCAATGGGCCGATCGCTCCGGCGACGTACACTTTGTCACCCGCGGCCTCACGAGCAATGCGGACTGCGGCGATATTGATCTCTTTTAGCTTTGATTCGAGCCCATAGGACTGCAAATGATGACGCGTCGCACCAAAAGAATTGGTTTCGATAATGTCAGCACCGGCGGCGATGTATTCTTCGTGCACCTCGCGGACGAGATCGGGATTGGTGATATTTAGCTCGTCGTAAGAGCGGTTGATATACACGCCCTTGTCGTAAAGACGCGTCCCGACGGCTCCGTCAAAGACATAGACGCTGTCGCTTTCCAAAAGATCTCTAAAGTTTTTCATAGGAATCTATCCACAGATAAACACAGATGAACACAGATCAGGAACGATCTATCACTTTTCTGCTTTATCTGTGTCTATCTGTGTTCATCTGTGGACTATAAATAAAAAGTCTCGCTAAAACAGCGAGACTTTTTCGAAATCGATTTGTCCACAAGCTGTTTAGCGTTTTATTTTACGTGGCCGCAAGTCGCATAACTCACCACGGTATAAATTCGATGATGTCCCTTTTGAGTAAAGGTGTCAAGTTTTCAGCAGCTAGAGGCCACTATGACTTTTTCATCTTACCGAAAAAGGCGTAATCAGCTTTCGAACCAGTAACCGCTAAACGCCAATGTGTAAAATCTTCGGCATTGTCGCAATTGTTACCGCGACCCTGAAAGATCAGCGTGTACTTGGTCGGACGGACGATGCCGCTCTTGAAGACGCCGCTGCCGCTGCCAACCGTGCCCTCAAAAACGAACTCTTTGTAAATGACCGGATCGCCCTCTTCTTTATCGTGGATGTCGATCTTTTTGGTGGTCAGCTTTGCGGGGCGCGGCAAGGTAAGTGTTCCAGTTTTGCCGGCAGCCGATTTGATCGTGATCTTCCAGGTGTTGTTTGTAAACGCATCAACCAGGTTTAGATTTTCCCATCCGAGGTCGCCGATCCCTTTCATGTCATCCTCGCCGGCGGTCATGAAAAGTTCGACGCCAGTGTCCATATGCATATCTTTCAAAATGCCGAGGGTGTAGGCGTCGGGCGTGCTTGTTGACACCCAATATTGCCCTTTATCGGCACAGCAAGCGCATGCAAAAGAAATGGTTGAGGCCGCAAGCATGATCACGACCGAAAAAAGAGCCATCAAAGATCTGTTTTTGTTCATATATTTAACCAACTGTTGAGAATTCTCACGTTCAATGATGCTGTGCTGACTGACACAGGTTGCACCTTTTATTTTCGTTGGCATTTACGGCAAAAATAAGTCGAACGACCACCTTGTTTTAACCTAACGATGGGGGTATTGCAATTACGGCACGGCTCTTTCTCGCGGTCATAGACCATCCATTCGTCGCCGCCCGCACTGAAATAACCGCCTTCGAGGTCCTCAGGGTTGACCGGTAAGCCCTCAGCGTGGGCGATAGCGATACGCAAAACGTCGCGGATCGCCGCGTAAAGCAGCGGCACTTTTTTTGCCGCGACTTTGTTTGCAGCAATAGCCGGATGAACCCCTGCCGCGAACATCGCTTCGGCGGCGTAAATATTGCCAAGCCCGCAGACCTTTGTCTGGTCGAGCAGAAATTCTTTCAGGCTGCGTTTTGAGGTCTTTAAGATGGCTTGTAAGTATTCGACCGAAAACTCGTCCGAAAACGGCTCTGGAGCAAGTTTTTGCAGCTCTCTCGCTTCATGCAGTTTTGGCGTTTTGACCACTTTCATTAGCCCAAAATGCCTCTGATCGTCAAAGACCAATCTTTCATCAGTGCCAAAATGAAAAACTGCGTGTGTAAATTTCGGGTCCTCGGTCTCTGCCTGTAGAAGCGAAAAACGTCCACTCATTCGCAGGTGGACGATCAGCGTCTTGCCGCTGCTGAGGTCAAAAAGGATGTGCTTACCGCGTCGGTGGACAAAGTTTATCGTTGTTTCGCGTAAATTCTTTGCAAACGACTCAGGTGAAATGTCGGGTGCGAGCCGCTGCCGCAAAAGGCTGGCCGTGCTGATGGTGCGGCCCCGGACGAGCTTGTCCAAAGCCTTGGAAATTGTCTCAACCTCAGGTAATTCAGGCATTCTAAACCTTTGTGTAATCTGTAAGTGTCGTTTTATCTCCAAGCACCGAGCCGTCGGCGACGACCGCGTTGCGTCCGATATGACAGCTTCGGCCGACGACGGCACCGCGAATTTCGGCTGCCGTAGAGATACGTGTGTGCGACCAAATGACGGAGTTTTCGATGAGGGCTTTTTCCTCAATATGTACGCCTTTGCCGATCACGGAATTGACGACGCGCACGCCGGGTTTGATGACACAACCCTCGCCGATGAATGATGTTTTGTCGATCTCGGCCCGCGTCGCTACATCCGATGCATCGGTTCTCTCCAGATCAAATCCGGTGATCTTGCCGCTCAAAAAATCGTGGTGAGCACTCAGATAATTGGCAGGTGTGCCGATGTCGCGCCAGTATTCTTTGTCCATGACAGATGCGAAAAATGGGAATTTCTTTTCGAGGATCGCGGGGAATATGTCGTATTCAAAAGAACTATTTGTATCCTTGGATATCAGATCCATGATGGTCGGTTCGAGTATGTAAATACCTGCGTTGATTGTATTTATCTTAAATACCTCAGCTTCGTCATTTTTTGGCTTTTCGACAAATTTAACCACTCGTCCGTCGGAGTCAGCCGCCGCTAAACCGTAACGCGTCGGGTCATCAACGCGAACGAGCGAGATCGTCGCCTCGGCCGCTTTTGCCTTGTGAAATTCGACCAGTTTTGCGATGTCGATGTTAGTCAGTATGTCGCCGTTAAAGACAACCGTCGTCTCGCTGATGCCGTCCATCGCGAATCTATACGCACCGGCCGTTCCCAGAGGGCTCGGCTCGGTGATATATCGTAGAGTGACGCCATGTTCTGACCCGTTTCCCAGTATTTGCTGGATCTTATCCGGTTGATAGCTCAGACTGAACGTGATGTCCGTGATGCCGGCACGCCGTAAAACCTCGATCTGATATAGCAAAAACGGACGGTTGACGACGGGGACGATCGGTTTTGGCGTATAAATGGTGAGCGGACGGAGCCGGGTGCCTTTGCCGCCCGCGAGGATGAGTGCTTGCATAAAAATAACAAAAAGCCAGCTAAGTTTGAGCGTAAAGAAAGCGGGCGGAAAAATCAAAACTCAGCCTACGAAACCAGTGTAAAATATTGATAAACATTGACAAAAAAGATTGACACTCAAGAGACGAGCGTGTTAAGTTTAATGGTACGGGTTATTCTCTGATTTGACTCGTGCATTTTCTCTCACCTAGGCCCATCACCGGCGTCTTACACGGCCGGAGCTACCGTTACCCGATAATGAATTTCGATAAAACAAAAGCGATGCGAAGTGCTGAGCGTTACGTCTCGCAGGGTAAGATCCGCGCGGCGATCACAGAGTATCGCTCGGTCGTCGATAACGACCCGCGCGATATCGCAACGCTCAATATGCTCGGGGATCTTTACGCCAAAAACTCCGACAAACGCGACGCCGTTCAGTGCTATTTTCAGGTTGCCGACCATTACAACGCACAGGGGTTTGCTCAAAAAGCGATCGCGATGTACAACAAGATCGCGAGGCTCCAGCCTGATTCGATCGAGGTTTCGGCAAAGCTCGCAGAGCTGCACAAATCAAAAGGTTCGCTGACCGAAGCCCGGTCGCACTACACAACGCTTGCCGAACATTATCAGAAGAACGGCCGCCGGTTAGAGGCTCTGGCGATGTTCAAACAGATCGCCTTACTGGATCCAAACAACACCGACGTTTGTATGAATCTTGCCGATTCGTACCTGCGGGAAAATCAAAAAGACGAGGCTGTCGAGGCTTATGCTGAGGCGGGAGCGAGATTTGGCCGTCAGGGCCGTCACGAAGATGCGATCCGTGCCCTGATGCGCGGTTATGACATTAAATCGACCGATCTGCGTATTCTCGAGGGGCTCGTAAAAGCGCAAACAGCGCTTGGGCGTGCGGGTAAGGCAGCGTCTTTGCTCGAAGAAATACTTGAAAACGAGCCGTACAATCGCGACGTACTTTATCTATTGATCGATTGTTGCATCGATTCGCAAAATGCGGCTGCTGCTGAGAAAGCGGTCATCAAACTGGTAGAGATCGAACCGGCAAACTATCCGAAATTCCTCGATTTGATCCGCATTTATCTAAACGTCAACGACCCCGAATCTGCCGCTCGCATACTGACGATGAGCAGCGAATATCTGCTCGCCGGCGGCCAATCGGACGAGTGCGGTAAGTGGATCAACGAGATACTCGAACGCGACCCAAATCAATTGTCGGGACTGCGTATACTCGTCCGTTACAACACCTGGCTTAACGATGAGACGGGCATCAGGCTGGCTCTGGAGCGGCTCTATTCAGCTGCGTCTAAGGTCGAGTCTGTCGATGACGAGCGGTTCGCGCTTGCTCAGCTTGTCATGATCCGTCCGCACGAGACCCGTTACCGCGACCGTTTGAACGAGATCGTTCAGCAGCACGGTCCGGGCGACCAGCCGGTCAACGACGAAGTGCTGAAAGCCGAGAACGACGAGTCGATGCCCCCGGCTGTCGAAACCGAGCATCAGAAGGGCCATTCGCCACATTTCGAGGCCGAAACGCCGACCGAGATCGAGCGAAACGGCAATGTGCTTGAGGCACAGATCATCGAGAGCATGTCGGATGTCAGCGGCGGCTATGTCCCCCCGGGCGAGGATACTGACGAGCCAAATCTCTCGCACACAGACGAGCAAAAGATACAGAAAGAGATCGAGAGCATTACGTTCTATATCGAAAACGATTACAACGAACTCGCCGAAAAGGCCCTCAACGAGCTTGCCCGCGAATACGGTGACCGTCCCGCGTTTGCCGAGTTGAGGCAAAAGATCGGCATGGAGCTCGAAGAAGAGCATCCGCATCTTGAGGCAGTCGAGGTTGTCGAATCGGTCGTGGTCAATACTCTTGGTATCGATGAGATGCGTTCTGAGTTTGGCCTTGAGGAGCAGGGAGCGGTCGATGCTGACGACGATTATGAGACCCATTATCAGACTGCTGTCGCGTACCAAGAGATGGGCTTGCTCGAACAGGCGATCGCCGAGTTTCAGGACGCCGTCAACCTCACCCAACCTGCCGACGGTACGCGAAGATCTTTCCAGTGCTCAAATTTGCTCGGCCATTGTTTCCTGCAAAACGGCATGGCAAATCACGCGATCACGTGGTTCATTCGCGCCCTTGAGACGCCCGATATCTCCGACGAAGAGCATCACGGCCTATGGTACGAACTCGCCCTCGCATACCAAGCCAACGGCGACGAAGACACCGCCGCGAGATACTTCGAACAGATCTACGCCGAAAATGTCGATTTCCGCGATGTCGGCGAACGCGTCAAAAATTTGGTCAGCCAGCACTAGCGTTTGTCGGCAAAAAACTAAAAGCGTTATACTTTGACGGTATGGTTGAAAAGCTGACCGTCATTTTCTTTGTGATCTTGTGCGTCCTACTCGGGGCGTATTTGATATTTTCGCCGTGGGACATGCTGTTTGGGCCGTGGGGTGAGAACTATCTGCTCGTTTTCCTGACGGACAAAGCCGGGGCTCCGGTGATACAAAAAGCGGTGTCGTCAACGTGGTTTCGCGGAGCGGTGACAGGCCTCGGAGTGATGAATCTGCTCATCGCTTTTTGGGAAGTCATGCATTTCGAGCAAGCCGTCAAAATGCTGCAGGGCAATCCCACTCAGAGCGAAAAGTGAGCCTCGACCTCGCCAACCCCATCATATATCTCATTACAAAAGGCGAAGCAACGCCCGTGAACTTTGACGACGCGAGTCGTCAGATACTCGATATCGTCAGCGTCGCAGTCGAGGAAAAAATACCGCTCGTCCAGATCCGCGAAAAGCATCTGACCGCAAAATTATTATTCGAACTCACTAACAAAGTAATTAAGATCACGAAAGGTTCTGCGACACGCGTGCTGGTCAACGACCGTGCCGACATCGCCTCGGCTGCCGGAGCCGATGGCGTGCATCTTACCTCCGGGTCACTGCCGACGGAGATCATCCGCAAGACCTTTGGCACCGAATTTATTATTGGCGTATCAACGCATAATATTGACGAAGCAGAGACGGCTGTCGCCGGAGGTGCGGACCTTATTGTATTCGGGCCGGTGTTTGATACGCCGGACAAGGGTGCGGCTGTCGGACTTTCCGCCCTCAGCGATGTTTGTGACAAACTAAAGCAGTTCCCTGTGCTCGCTCTTGGCGGTGTCGATAAGGGAAATTATCGTTCCGTCATTTACGCCGGGGCGAAAGGATTTGCGGCGATCAGATCGCTGAATGATATTGACCGGCTGCGGGCGATCGCTACGGAGCTGCGAAATGAAAACTAGCACATCAAAACAACCGATCTGCCTAACCATTGCCGGACTCGACCCGTCCGGCGGGGCGGGCATCGTTGCCGATATCAAGACATTTTCACGATTTGGATGTTTTGCGGCGGCGGCTATTTCGTCGGTGACTTTTCAAAATACTACCGGCGTTTTCGGAGCCGAGCATCAGACCGCGGATTCGGTCAGAAAACAGGTCGAGGCGGTGCTCGACGATTACGATGTCGCGGCTGTTAAGACCGGAATGCTCCCGACCCGCGAGATCATCGAAACGGTCGCTGATGTTATCGCGGAAAGAAAACTAAAAAATGTCGTTGTCGATCCGGTCGTGCGTTCGACATCGGGCTATGACTTGATCGATGATGCGGCTCTAACGGCGTTGATAGAAAGACTATTTCCGCTTGCGACGGTGGTAACTCCAAACCTACAAGAGGCTGAACGGATCGCCCGGTGCTCTATCCGAAGCCCCGAAAGCATTGGTCATGCCGCGATGTTGATCCGCGAACGAGGTGCCGCGGCGGTACTCATGAAGGGCGGCCATACATTTGAGAACGGGAGTGGAGGAGTAGAGGAGAAAGGGAGTAAGGATACACCGCGAACCGCGAAAGACTACCTATTTATCGGAGACAAACTGACGATTTTTGAGGCGGAGTTTATCGAGACGACGGCGACCCATGGTACGGGTTGCACTTTGGCGGCGGCGATCGCCGCGAATCTGGCTTTGGGTAGAGATTTGAGCGAAGCCGTATCTATAGCAAAAGATTTTGTGACCGAAGCGATCCGCACAGCACCGATGATCGGCCACGGAAATTCACCGATAAATATCTAATTACTTTGCGGGTGTAAAGATCGACGGGCTGATATACGTCACGCCAAATGTGATGCCGGTACGAGGGCTAAATTTTGTAAGGCCAAATGCCGCTGCCGTGTCGAACCGCAACCCCGAGGCCTTGATCTGGGCTCCGATACGAAATTGTCCCATGCTTTCGGTTCCGAGCGGTGCGTTTCCTTTGCGGGTGTTTACGCGGCCGTTGACCTCGCTGACGATATTTACGCTATCGGTCGCACGGTAAATACCGGCTAATCCGTATGTGAATAGGTCGTTTTGCGTAAAGTTTGCGAGCGGTGCCGTCATCATCAGCAGGCCGATATTGCCCATGAGCTTAAATTTCGGCGTTTTGTTTCTCAGGCTGCCAAAAGTCTTTTGCATCAAGATCTTAGAAAAGATATTGATCTGATTTGTCCCGATGCCTCTCGCCTGGTTCGTATTTGGCATTACATAGCCAAATTTAAAACCGAGTGCAGGCAAGCGCTTGGTTTCGTTACGCACCTTGACCTTGGCAGATATCGTGAAATCGTCGATGTCGTTGGTCGAATTTCCGTTGATGTTTAGCGGGATGGCCGAAACGCCGGCCGAATTGATGGCAAGGAAATTTTGCAGCGAGCCTTCGATCTGCAACTCAACATTTGAGGCAAAGCCCGTCTTCAGACGGATATCGCCAACGCGAGTCAGATCACCGGTCAGGCCTGAGAGTGGAAATTTTGCGTTCTGAAAAAAATCGACGCCCGCCGATATCTCGACCGAACCGGCCGGAGTGATATCGACATCGTCCGTGAGCAGCGGCCGCTGCTGCCCGAGCGAGGCACAGGCCGCCGCGAGCACAATGATGAGAGTTGGTATTAGCCGCTTCATAAACCCAATTTTGGCACTAAAGACAGATTTTGTAAATCAAATACCGTGGTTATCCGATTTGCGCATTACGGGCTAAACTTGCCAAAATGTTTTTTGGCTATCGGACACGAGTTTTAATGATCGCGAGAAAATTTGTCATCAGCGGTGAGGTGCAGGGCGTCGGATTTCGCTATTTTGCCCAACGCAGCGCCGCACGCCATCAGGTTCGCGGCTATGTAGCGAATCTCAAAGACGGCCGTGTCGAGGTGCTCGCCGAGGGCATTGAAAAGGCGGTAAATAATTTCAGGCTTGACCTTGCCGCTGGGCCGACCCATTCGCGGGTCAGCAATATCGAGGAATTTGTAGTAGAGCCAAGCGGTTTATTTCCGCAATTTAGGATCGAGAGATAAAAATGGAACACCTAAGAAACCTTATTCGCGAAGTGCCGGATTTTCCGAAACCGGGCATTAATTTTTACGACATCACGACGCTGTTGATCGACCCGACGGGGTTGAAGAATACGATCGACGCACTCGTAGGCGAGATCCCGCCCGGGCATATCGACACGGTTATCGGCGTCGAGTCACGAGGCTTTATCTTTGCGACACCGCTCGCGTATCAGATCGGTGCCGGGTTTATCCCCGTTCGCAAGCCGAAAAAGTTGCCGTCAGAGACGGTCTCAGTCTCTTACGAACTCGAATACGGGACAGACACGCTCGAGATGCACAAAGACGCCGTCGGTGACGGCCATCGCGTCCTGATCGTTGATGACCTGCTGGCGACCGGCGGAACCGCGCGTGCGGTTATTGACCTGGTCGAAAGCGTTGGGGGAACTGTCGCCGGGTTGCTGTTCGTCGTCGAACTCGATTTCCTCGGCGGCCGTAGCAAATTTGACGGCTATGACGTCAGGTCGCTGATACATTACGATTCGTAATTCAAAGATTGGTCCCGTAGCTCAGCTGTATAGAGCGTCCGCCTCCTAAGTGGAAGGTCGGTGGTTAGAATCCACCCGGGATCACCATTTCTTTTCCCTCGTCAATATGAGAATTTTCGGTATTTTTGCCGCAATATTTTTAGCTTGCATAGCCGTGACCGGACAGACGGCCGATCGTTGGAACGATCTCGTTCTGGATGAGACAACGCCGCCGCAAGTTTTAGCTCTTTATGGCGAACCACGGATCTACAGGGATTCGACTTTGCATGTGTACGATATCCAGCCGCTATTATCGGCAGATACGGCTAAGCGAAATTTTGAAACTGGCGAATGGGAAAACGCAAAGGGTCATAAGAGCATAATGTTGACCTTTACGATGGACAATAAATTGCGAATGATCTTCGCGACGCCCGAAAATGCGGGAACCAAAACGCTCGAAAACCTGTGCGGCGGCAATTGGAAACCGGCCGGCCAGGATCTGGTGAAAGATTTTCGGGCAGAGATGTCTTCAAATCCCAAACCGGTGCCGACTGTGCCGATCACAAAAAAGTGGTATCAGATCTATGCGATGACGCCCCGCACATTTTGCGTCGCCGATATTCTCAACGAGATCCCCAACTCTGTGCTACCGATCATGCCAATATATCCCGGCAGAGTAGGGATCATCACGATGGTCTCGCGAGCTGTAGAATCAAAAGCAAAGTCGAAGACTGCCGGAAAGAAGTTGCCCCGCAAACGCTGAACCGGAAGTTTAGATCGTCGTTTTTGTGGAACGACGCGGCGAATAGACCTTTGTATTAAGTGAACGGAAGCAAAGCGTGTAAGAGCACAGTGGCATACATTTATCCACGGTGATGACCGCCGAAGGTCTGTTCATGATCTCCAATCGACTAGAACCGCATTGTTGCGAGCAATGCGGTTTTTTCTTTGTGATAAATTAGTTATCGATGCAAAAAGTCCTAACAGCCGAGCAAATGCGCACCGTCGATCGCCTGACGACCGAGCGATATGGCATTCCATCGATCCTGCTGATGGAAAACGCTGCTCATGCCGTCGCCCGCGTAATTACGGAAAAGCTGGGCGGCTCGGTAAAAGGTAAGTCGGTGTTGGTGTTGTGCGGAACAGGTAACAATGGCGGCGATGGTGCGGCATTGGCGAGGATATTGTGGCAGAACGGGGCTGACGTATCACTGGTTCTTTTAGGACTGGTAGATGATACAAAGGGGGACGCACGGGTAAATTTCGAGGCCGTGCGTTTATTGTCCACGAGAGATTTACAGGTTACTCCGTTGCTGACTCTTTATGAGATTCCGGAACCCATTCCAGAGGCGGTTTCAGAATTAAGTTGTCACGACGTCTTTGTCGATGCTCTTTTTGGAACCGGCCTAACCAGACCGATGTCCGAGGAAGTCAAAAAGTTTGTATCTAAGCTCCGGTTTTCCGGAAAATGGCTGCTCAGGATTGCAATCGACCTACCATCGGGTTTAACGGCGGATTCAGGCGAAATAATTGGACCGGCTTTTCATTCCGCGGTTACTGTTACCTTCACCGCTCCGAAATATGGGAATGTACTTCCGCCGAGCAGCAACTATAATGGCGAGTTGATTGTGGCCAACATCGGTACCCCCCCTGAGAATTTTGACCTGGATGGATATGTCGATGACTTTACTAATGAACTATTGCTGACAGACAGTTCTGATATTGCAGACTGGTTAACTGCGAGTCAATTTTCCAGTGACTCATACAAAAACAAACGTGGACATACGCTCGTAATCGCGGGCTCGGAGAATTATTCAGGAGCAGCGGTCTTGGCCGGAAATGCGTCGATGCGTACGGGCGTTGGTCTGGTAACGGTTGTGACTCCACGGTCGTCAAAGGCTTTGGTCGCTTCGCGCCTTTTGCCGGAGGTGATGGTTCGCGGCGTCGTTGAGACCGAAAATGGAACGATCTCGGAAGCGGCATATGTTGAGGTCGGCGACTTGCTCGAAAAATCGGATTCGATCGTTATTGGATGCGGCGTCTCACAGGATGAAAGCACTAAGAAATTCGTCGTAAAGGTGGTCGAGAATAGGCGTCAGCCGGTCATTGTCGATGCCGATGCATTGAATTTGCTATCGCCGTTTTCCGCTAACTGGCCGTACGCTGACGCAGGCGGTTCTGACATCATTCTCACTCCGCATGAGGGCGAGTTTATGCGGCTGCTCGGGACAGACGATAAAGACGCGATAAAAGACCGCGTCGCCGCTGTTCGCGATTTTGCAGTGAAATACAAAGTCATCCTCGTCCTAAAAGGCGAGCGTGTTTTGATGGGAGCACCTGATGGCCGCGTGGTTGTTAATCCGACAGGGAACTCCGGCCTCGGGAAAGCGGGCAATGGCGATACGCTTGCGGGCATTTTGGCCGGGTTTGTAGCTCAGGCGGTTCGATTTAATATCGATATTTTTGAAACGGTCGTTGCGGCGGTTTATGTCGCCGGAATGGCGGGAGACATTGCCGAAAAGAAATACGGCAAACGCGTAATGACGGCGTCGGATGTGCGCGAATGTCTGACCGAGACTTTTGTGGAGTTGGCAGGGAATTAAGACAGGATTAACAGGATACGCAGGATAAATTAAGAAAAATAATCCTGGTCATCCTGTATATCCTGTTAATGTTTTGATGAGCGAAAACGAGATCATTTGTAAAACGCCAGACAAAACATTTGTCTTAGGCGAACAGCTCGGAGCATCACTCGCTGGTGGTGATGTCGTATTATTGTATGGCGGGCTCGGTGCGGGAAAGACTTTGCTGACAAAGGGCATCTTAAATGCGCTTAAGTTTGATATTGACGAAGTGACGAGCCCGAGTTTTACGCTGGTAAATTTGTATAAGACGGCGACGTTGGATGTGTATCATATCGATCTGTGGCGGCTCGATGGCGGTATGGATGTCGTGGCGGCGGTCGGGCTGGAAGAGATACTTGAAAATGAAAATGCCGTGACGATCATTGAGTGGGCGGATAGGCTGGGCGAGACATCATTCACAAATAATACAATAAAGGTCACGATCGACGGTGACGGCGATGAGCCGCGACGGGTCTCGATCAAATAAAAATTCGTAACATTTACGTCAAAAAGATTTAACATTGAGATTCTTTCTTATGATGGCGGTATCTTTTATAATCTAGCCCGCCATATATGACTCTAACGGATACGAAAAGCTCAAGGTCAAATAAAAAAGTCGAGACCGTCGTGCAAACCCCCACCGAAGTGGACAGCAGGACGCTCTTTAACCGTGAGCTGAGCTGGCTCGAATTTAATCGCCGTGTGCTCGACGAGGCCACGGATGAAAGCCTGCCTGTGCTCGAACGCCTCAAATTTCTCTCCATCTTTTCTACCAACCTCGACGAGTTTTTTATGATCCGCGTTTCGGGGCTCAAGGAGCAGATCGCTGAGGGCGTCGGCGAGACGTCGCCTGACGGGCTGACGGCGTCAGAACAGCTTGCGGAGGTGTATAAACGCCTGCGTCCAATGCTGAAAAGGCAGGTGTCGTTTTTGACTGAGAATGTTTTTCCTGCATTAAAAAAAGCAGGGATATCGATCGAACCGTATTCCGGTCTGAACATTAAAGAAAAGCGTCTGCTCGATAAATATTTTCGAAATAATCTATTCCCCATTCTTACGCCGCAATCGGTCGATTCATCGCATCCGTTCCCGTATGTTTCAAATTTGAGTATAAATCTTGGTTTGTATATCGAGCCTGACCGCAGCTTTATACAGGCAAATCTCAAGCATCTTTTCAAACAAAAGCGGTTTATTCGGATCAAATTGCCTGCGACCGTTCCGCGTCTGATACCGATAAACGAAAAGACGGGCCGTTACGCTCTGCTCGAAGAGGTCGTTTCGGCCAACGTCGCCGAGCTTTTCCCTCATATGAAAACGAGCGAGGCATTTCTGTTTCGCGTGACTCGCGATGCGGACATCGAGCTTCGCGAAGACGAGGCCGGCGATCTGATGCGAACGCTCGAACGTGAATTGCAGCGTCGGCGTGACCGTTTTGCCGTGCGGTTAGAGGTTGCCGCGGCCATGCCCGAAAAGATGGTCAAAATACTGACGGCCGGGACGGGGCTTGCCGCAAATGAGATCGAGCGTGTCGCGGGATTTGTTGATATTCCGGACCTAATGCAGCTTTACGGCCTAGATCGGCCGGACCTAAAGGAAAAACCAATCACGGCCGTAGTCCCGGCACCGCTTCACAAGAAAGAGAATATTTTTGATGTCATCAAAAAACAGGATGTACTGCTGCATCACCCTTATACGACATTCAACACCGTTTCGGATTTTATCGCCGAGGCGGCTGAGGATACGAACGTCCAGGCGATAAAGATCTGTTTGTATCGAACGGGCAAGGATTCGCCGATCGTTAATTCACTGATGCGGGCGAGCCGTCTGGGCAAACAGGTGACGGCGCTCGTCGAGCTAAAGGCTCGTTTTGACGAAGAGAACAATATCGAATGGGCTCGGCGGCTTGAGAACGAAGGCGTGCACGTCGTGTATGGCATAAGTACGCTAAAGACGCACTCAAAAGTCCTGTTGGTCGTAAGGCGTGAAAAGGACAAACTCGTCCGCTATGTGCATCTCGCGACCGGAAACTACAATCCGATAACCGCAAAGATCTACACAGATCTCGGCCTGCTCACGGCCGACGAAGAGATCGGCGAGGATGCGAGCAGCCTGTTCAACTTTCTGACCGGCTATTCACAGCAGCATAAATACAAACGGCTGATCGTCGCGCCGCTAAATCTTCGCGAACGGTTGATCGCTCTTATTCGCCGTGAGAAAAAGCATAAACTCGCCGGTAAAGAAGCCCGGATACTTATTAAGGCTAACAGCATTACTGATGTTGAGCTCATCAAAGAGCTTTACGCTGCGTCGCAGAGCGGTGTTGAGATCGATATGATCGTTCGCGGGATATGTGCCCTGCGGCCCGGCGTCAAAGGGATGTCAGAGAATATTCGTGTACGTTCGATCATCGGACGATTTCTCGAACACAGCCGTATCCTCTATTTTGCGAACGGCGGTGGTGAAGCCGAAGAGGTCTATATTGGCAGCGCCGACCTCATGCATCGGAGTTTTGACAGCCGCGTCGAGGTCGTGACGCCGATCCTCGATACTGACATCAAAAAGTACCTAAAAGAACAGATGCTTGAGGTTTATTTGAAAGACGAGGTAAATGCCCGTACTTTGAATACGGACGGCAGTTACAAAAAGCTTGCCGATAGAAAGGGCGGCGGTTTTGATTCGCAGATGTCGTTCGTTGGAAAAGCTGATTTAGGTTAGACAGCCTTAGATTTATCAAATCTCGATTCGAAAACACCATTTACATCTTTACCGTATTTCAGCGTAAGCCTCGGGTAGCCGCGAGACTCAGGCACTAGTTTATCTGCCCCAAGCTGTTTTTCGACCGTGAGAATATCCTCGATCGAGCCCTCGATCTCCATATAGTAACCAAATGGTAGCTCGTCGAGCACGACCTCGACATTGCCAAAATGCCATGCTTTGCGATGCTTTTCGTATATCACGGAAAGTTTGTATCCCAATTTTTCGATAATACTTTCTGTAGCATTAACGTCGGAAACATCGGTCTCAAATTCGATCTGGTGTTTGAAATCGTTTTCGGTCGGAACTTTTTCTTTGTATGTCAGCGTAGTTCGAGATTCAGTTTTTCGAAGCCTGAGAACCGCCGCCTTTCCATCAAGCAAACCGCCACGATGCAGATAGTTTTCCTCAAAAGTCTCGTATGTAAAAACGGCACCGAGTTTGCCGAGCCTTGCGGTGAGATCAACTAGTAGTTTTTTATCGATCAGATATTTTTTTTCGATTTCTATCGCCATTTATTAACCTGAGCCATATGCAGCACAAACTTTAATTCTAAAGGTTAAGTTGTGGCGGGGCAAATTAGGATGTTCCGCGGGCTGTCGCTTGACTAAAACGGCCGATTATTGAATACTTGAAAAAAAGGTCAGGATTTGTTGCCGGCCTAATTATTAGGAGTAAATAAGAACTTATGCCATATCCAGAAACAATGATTTACGGAATGCGGGCCGAGCTTGCAAACCTTGGAATTGAAGAAGCAAAGACGACAGAGGCTGTTGACGAAGCGGTAAAAAACACCGACGGAACGCTGATGGTTGTTGTGAATTCAGTGTGCGGCTGTGCTGCCGGCGGCGTTCGCCCGGGCATCGCGATGGCGCTGGCTAATTCGCCAAACGTCCCTGATCGTTCGATCACCGTTTTTGCCGGAGCAGATATCGATGCGACGGAAACGGCACGCGAATATTTTACCGGCCACATGCCGTCGTCGCCGTCGATCGGATTTTTGAAGAACGGCGAGCTCGTCCAGCTCTTTGAACGGCGCGATCTCGAAGGCCGTCCGCCGCAGATGATCGCACAGGCGCTCGTCGAAGCATTTAACGCACATTGTGCAAAGACCGAAGCCGCGAATAACTAACGCGATAACAAATTTGTTCGCAAAAAGCCGCTCCAAACGGGGCGGTTTTTTATTTTGTTGCGTGCGGCGACCCGTAACCGATAGAATAGAAGTAGCAGATGTCTATCAACCAACGACAACACATCCGGTTTTCGCTCGATATCCCTGCGATCATCTATTCGAAATTCGGCGAAAAACAACTGACCCGGCTGCAGCAGATCAGTATCGGCGGCTGTTTTACGGATTGGGATGACAGCGTGCTGATCGGCGATGAGTTTCGTATGGAGATCGAGCTGCCGAATAAAAATTATCTGCCGCTCCATTGCAAGGCCCTTTACCTTTTTGAACATACCGGCGTCGGCGTCAAATTTACTGAGATCACCAGATTCGAACAGTCTCTGATCTCAAAAATAATCGCCCACAAACTCGAAACCGAAGGCGTACCGCTCCAGATCGATCCGTTCACATTACCGCCAACATTCGTCGGCGACGACCCAAGCCCCCGCATCACCGACATCCGCCAAAAGCGCGACGCCGTTCTCCAACACATCATGTCCGGCGGCGACGCCTACTGAGCAGGTTTAGTCGGTTGCGGCGGGCGAATGCCCGTGTACTGGGCCGAAGCGATCTTCCAAACACCTTTTTCTTTTGCACAAACCAACATCACCCGCATCCCGCGCGGCGGCATCGTTTTGCCCTCGGCGGTGATCGTGTAATCCAGCCGCAATATCACGACGGCGCTTTTATCCCGCACACGTATCGACCATTCCGAAGCATCGCTTTTCGTCGAAACCTTGGCCGGATCGGGTTTTAGCTCGGGTTTATAAAACCCGAGAACTTTGTCGCGCGGATCAAATTCCCCGACAGGCGAGATCTCAATATAATCAGCCGTAAAAACCGCATCAAGCGTTGCCGCGTCGTAACTCGACTGAGCACCGATCATCCTGTTGACCAACTTGGTCAACTCGGCCTCGTCCTTGGTCTGTGCAAAGGCCTGAAACGCGGCTACCAGCACGATCGATACAATAAATAGTGATTTTGTTCGCATCTTATGTCTCCGTTGAAATGGAATACGAAGGGATGTGTTGGTTGGTTCAAAACAACTCATCCATTGCTTGTTCGAGGTTTTTGACTCCGACCACGCGGATGCCAAGGAGTTTTTCGAGGCCTTTTTTATTCGATTCCGGCAGGATCAGTTTCTTAAAGCCGAGGGTTTGGGCTTCGCGGGCTCGGGCTTGGGCTTGGAGGACGCCGCGGATCTCGCCGGTTAGGCCGACTTCGCCAAAGACGGCTGTTTCTGGTGGGACTTGGAGGTTGCGAAAGCTCGATGCGATGGCCGCGAGGACGCCGAGGTCGGCGGCGGGTTCGTCGATCTCCATACCGCCGGCGACGTTGACAAAAACGTCGTCGCCCGCGAGTTGAAAGCCGAGCTGTTTTTCGAGAACTGCGATCAGGAGCGAGGCCCGGTTGTGGTCAAACCCTTGCGTCATTCGCCGTCCGCTGCCAAATGTGGTTCCGCTCACGAGTGCTTGTACCTCGACGAGCATCGGCCGTGTGCCTTCCATACAGACGGTGACGACGGATCCGGTGGCGTTCTCGGGCCGCTCTTGTAAAAATAGCTCCGACGGATTGCTGACGGGTACGAGCCCGGCGTTGGTCATCTCAAACACACCGATCTCGTTTGCAGCTCCAAAACGGTTTTTGGTCGCGCGGATGATGCGGTGGTTGTGATGGCGGTCGCCTTCGAAATAGAGGACGGTATCGACGATGTGTTCGAGCGTTTTTGGCCCGGCGATAGAGCCTTCTTTCGTAACGTGGCCAGTGAGGAAAACGGGCGTGCCGGTCTGCTTGGCAAACATCATGAACTGCGCCGCGACCTCGCGCACTTGGCTTACGCTGCCGGGGGCGGACTCGATCTTTTCGCTAAAGACCGTCTGGATCGAATCGACAATGACCAGATCGGGTTTCATCTTGGCGGTCTCGGCGAGGATCGATTGCAGATTTGTCTCGGGCAGTAGGAAAAGGTTGTCGGCGGCAATACCGAGCCGCTCGCCACGCATTTTTATCTGACGTTCCGATTCTTCGCCCGAAACGTAGAGAACCTTGGTGCCGTTCTGCCCAAGTTTATCGGCCATCTGGATAACGATGGTCGATTTCCCGATGCCCGGTGCTCCGCCGATCAGCACGAGCGAACCCGCGACGATGCCGCCGCCGAGTACGCGGTCCATCTCGTCAATGCCGGTCGATGTGCGGGCGTCGTCCTGTGATTCGATCGTGTCGTAGGCGATGGGCGAGGTCGAGAATTGCGACGAAAAACTGCCTGCACCTTTTGTCTGCGGAGCAGCGCGAAAACGCTCTTCGACAAGCGTGTTCCACTCTTCGCAGTCCGGGCATTGGCCGAGCCATTTGCGCGACTGGCTGCCGCAGTTTTGGCAGACAAATATCGTTGCGGGTAGTTTTGCCATTTGAGTGAAAAGGATACAACAGATGCGTGCCGGATAGAAAATCCCGCCAGTTTTGTCTGAAATCGTGGCGTGAATCGGTCTTTGTTAAGGTAGCGAAAAATAAGGTATTTAACCGCATTTATGTAGACGGATATAACGCTAGAGCCGTCTTTCGTGCTAAAATTTCAAACGATGAAGGCTGATATTTTGATTTTACGGGTCGCGTTTGTGGGATTGCTCATTTTGCTGGGCTATCTGCTCAATCCGTTTGAGCGCACGCAGCGGTTTGGCCTTGTAAATATCGGTGATGAAACCACGCGTAGGCTGTTATCAGCAGGGCTCGGAGCAGTCATAAGTTTTATCATTATCGGTTTTGAGATGCGTGTGCGCCGGGCGTCTTTAAAAACTCTGATCGGTGCGGCCGTTGGCTCAATACTCGGTATTGTCGGAGCATTTCTCATCGGCGTTCTTATTTCCATACAAAAAGAAGCTGCCGTCTCGGCCGAGATGCAGACATTTCTGACCATCTCGCTCGCCTTTTTTATGGGCTACATCGGGCTGATGGTCGGTGCGGCAAAAGGCGATTATCTAGATCTTTCGGCACTCGGCGGTATCTTTAGCGACAAGCATGTAAAGCAGGATTTTAAGATCCTTGATACTTCGGTAATCATCGACGGTCGTATCGCTGACGTCGCTGAAACGGGCTTCCTGGGCGGTACGCTCATCATCCCGCACTTTATTCTTGCTGAATTGCAGCAGGTGGCCGATTCGGCTGATTCGTCAAAACGCCAACGCGGACGACGTGGGCTCGACATGCTCCAGCGGCTCCGCAACAACAGCAAACTCGACGTGCAGATCGTCGAGACTGATTTCCCGGCGGTCAAAGAGGTCGATCTCAAGCTGATCGAACTCGGAGCCCAGCTTGACGCTGTGATCGTCACCAACGATTTTAATTTGAACAAGGTTTCGCAGCTTCGCGGTGTTGAGGTGCTCAATATCAACGAACTTGCCAACGCCGTCAAGCCTGTCGTTCTGCCCGGCGAAGCGATGCGGGTTTTTATCCTGAAAGAGGGCAAGGAATACAATCAGGGCGTCGCATATCTCGATGACGGCACAATGGTCGTTGTCGATAATGCCCGCAAACTGATAGGCAAAACCGCCGATATCGCCGTCACCAGCGTGCTGCAGACGACCGCAGGCAAGATGATCTTTGGCAGATTGTGGGAAGAAAGGGACGAGGCTCCTCCGCAAACGACGCCGACCACTCAAGCGACACAAACGACCGAAAGCTCGTTCAGCATTCACGATTCGCGGTCTTTGGGATTTCGCAAAGCGACCCGTGAACTGCGTCAGACGACGATCATCGAAGAGATCGAATAAGAAAGTGAACAGTGAACAGTGAACAGTGAATAGTTAAGGGACCTGATTCTTTCACTTGTCACTCATCACTCGTCACTGCTCACTATGAATATCGCCATCATCGTAGCGGCCGGAACAGGATCACGATTTTCGCCCGATCAGCCAAAGCAATTCACGCACATCCTTGGCAAGCCGTTATTAATACACACTTTAGAGCGATTTGAGGCTTGTCCTGCGGTGGATGAGATCGTGCTGGTGTTGTCGGACGACGGACGCGAACAATTTCAAATTTCAAATTTAGGATCTAAAATTTCAAAGATCAGATCGATCGTTACCGGCGGTGCGACTCGTGCTGAATCTGTGAAGAATGGGCTCGACGCCATCGATGCGGCGACGGCGAATGTCGTTGCTGTTCACGATGGTGCGCGACCTCTTGTATCTGTTGACGAGATCACACGCACAATAAAGAAAGCTGATGAAACTGGTGCGGCGTGTCTTGTTGCTGAGGTTACTGATACGATCAAAGAGATCGCTGATGGCATAATAGTCGGGACGGTTGACCGAAATAAATTGCGAAGGGCGTTAACTCCGCAAGCTTTTCGTTACGATATTCTAAAGAGAGCATTCGAAAACGCTGATCTGGGCGACAATGTTACAGACGAATGTTACCTTGTCGAAAAATTAGGTGTCGGGATCGCGGCGGTCGAGGGCAGTTCGCGAAATATCAAGATCACCCGTGCAGAAGACATTCGGTTCGCAGAGATGTTTATAAAAGAAGATGTTTAGAATTGGGTTTGGCACAGACATACATCGCCTTATTGAGGGCCGGCCGCTGATACTCGGCGGTGTGCGGGTCGAGTCTGACCTCGGTGCGGACGGGCATTCGGACGCAGATGTTTTGATGCATGCGGCGGCGGATGCTGTGTTGGGGTCACTGGCGCTTGGTGATCTGGGTATGCATTTCCCGAATGATGACGAGCGTTGGCGAAATGCTGAGAGTTCGCAATTCGTAAATTACGCCGTCGGCCTAATAAAAGAGAAAGGTTATTCCGTCGCAAATATCGATGCGGTCATTGATCTCGAAATGCCAAAACTGCGACCGCATATTGACTCGATGCGAGCTAATCTTGCTGCCGCACTTGAGATCGATATTGATCAGGTGAGCGTCAAGGCAAAGACCGGCGAAAAGGTCGATGCGGTCGGTGAGCGTCGTGCGGTGCGGGCACAGGCCGTTGTTTTGATAGTAAAAAATTGATCTATGCGTCCACAGGAAATAATCGCAAAAAAACGTGACGGCAAATCGCTGTCTGAGGCGGAGATCGGCATCTTTATCGATGGTGTTTGTGATGGCGGCTGGGCCGATTATCAGATCACTGCGCTTGTGATGGCGATGTTTATCAATGGGATGAATCGCCGTGAACAAACCGCGATCACGAGTGCGATGCTCCATTCCGGGACGATAATGGATCTCTCTGACATCGACGCTCCTAAGGCTGACAAGCACTCCACCGGCGGCGTTGGCGACAAGACCTCGCTTATAATCGCGCCGATCGCGGCTGCCTGCGGTGCGGCGGTTCCGATGGTGTCGGGACGTGGGCTTGGGCATACGGGCGGTACGCTTGATAAGCTCGAATCGATCCCCGGCTATAACGTAAATCTCTCATTTGCAAAGCTTAAGACCGTGATGAAAGCGTGTGGTTTTGGCATGATCGGCCAGACGAAACAGATCGCACCTGCCGACAAAAAGCTCTACGCTTTGCGTGACGCGACCGCGACCGTGCCGTACATACCGCTGATCGTAGCGTCGATCATGTCCAAAAAACTCGCCGAGGGACTTGATGCGTTGGTACTCGATGTTAAGACCGGCTCGGGAGCTTTTATCCAGAAATTTAGCGAATCAAAAAAGCTGGCCGCGGAGTTGTGTGCCACCGGGAAGGCGTTTGGCGTCAATACTCAAGCGTTGATCACCGACATGAGCCAACCGCTTGGGAAATATGTCGGCAATGCTCATGAAGTGTATGAATGCTTGCTGATCTTACGTGGCGAGGGCGATGCGTTGATGCAGGAAACGCTCGGGCTTTCGATAGATCTGACGGCGAATATGCTCGTTCAATGCAAGATCGATAAGACAATTGAGAATGCAAAATTGAGAATTGAGAATGTGCTCAGATCGGGCGAGGCTTTGGAACGGTTTCGTCACAACATCGAATTACAAGGTGGAGATCCTATGATCTGTGACAAACCTGAAAAGCTGCTTACAAAGTCTTTGAAAGAAGTGCCTATTATCGCCGATTCGAGCGGCTATCTTACTGAGGTAGATACATTTGCGGTCGGGCGTGCGGTTTGCGACATCGGCGGCGGGCGGGTCAAGGCTGAGGACGGGGTTGATCACGCTGTGGGCTATTCGTGTGCCAAAAAGATCGGCGACCGCATGCGAAAAGGCGACACGCTCGGAGTTGTTTATTGCCGGCGTCAAAGTCAGGCCGATCTGATTAGCGAAAAATTACGAAATGCGTATAAAATAGGCAAGGAAATCCCCAAGACAACCAAATTGATAAAGGCGACGGTCTAAACGGTTATGAAACTCAGAGCTATTTTGTCGAGCATTATTATTGTCGCGGCGGCTATGTTTGCCACCTCTTGTGCAAAACAGGCCGAAGCGAGACGCGAGGGCTGTAAGATCAAGGTCGGCATCGTGTTTGATATCGGCGGCAAGAACGACCGTTCGTTCAACGCGGCCGCGTGGGAAGGCGTCAAACGTGCCCAGCAGGACCTCGACATCTGCCTCTACGATGTTGAGCCGGGCAATCCGACATCGATCGAACCGGCGATGCGTGCCTTCGCCGAAAAGAATTTTGACCTGATATTTGGCGTCGGCTTTGCCCAGGGGCCGATCATGCAAAAGGTCGCAAATGACTATCCCGACATTAAATTTGCTATCGTTGACGGCGTCATTTTTGAGGCCGACGGCAAGACACCGAAAAAGAATGTTGCGTCGCTCGTATTTCGCGAGCATGAGGGTTCGTATTTGGTCGGCGTGATCGCGGCGTCAAAATCAAAGACGGGCGTTCTCGGCTTTCTCGGCGGCATGGACATACCGCTGATCCATAGATTTGAGACCGGCTACGAAGAAGGGGCAAGATCGGTCAACCCCAACATCAAGGTCATCGACAATTATGTTGGTGTGACCGACGGAGCGTGGAATAACCCGGGCAAGGGCAAAGAGCTGTCGCTCGCACAGATCGAAAAAGGTGCGGATGTGATCTTTACGGCTGCCGGTAATTCGGGTCTCGGAGCCTTTGACGCGGTCGAGCAATATGGCCGCGATTCTAATGGTCAGGCCAACAAATTCGTCATCGGCGTGGATTCTAATCAAAACGGCGTTAAGCCCGGTTTCGTGCTGACTTCGATGGTCAAGCGGGTCGATAATGCATGCTACAACGTCATCGTAGAGGTGCTCGGCGGTAAATTCGAGGGCGGCTTTCATGTTTTTGGCCTCGACAAAGACGGCGTTGCTTACGCGATGGACGACAACAACAAAGCCCTGATCCCGGCAGATGTGATCGCAAGGGCGGAAGAGGCCAGACGAAAGATCGTCGCCGGTGAGATCAAAGTTACCGATGCTATGGCTAAATAATCATGCTCGAATTAAGAAACATAACAAAAACATTCGGAAACGTAACTGCGAATAACGACGTTTCGCTGACGGTTCATAAGGGTACGATCCACGCCATTGTCGGTGAAAATGGTGCGGGTAAATCGACCATTATGCGTATCGCGTACGGCTTTTATAAGGCTGATAGCGGCGAGATATTGATCGACGGCGAGACTGTCTCGATCAAAAATCCGCACGATGCGATCGCGCTCGGTATCGGCATGGTGCATCAGCATTTTATGCTCGTCGATACAATGACCGCGGCTGAGAATATTGTGCTCGGGGCTGAGACCGGCTCTGCAGCAAATCTTGATCTCGACAAAGCCAATCGCGATATTCTTGCCCTGTCGAACGAGCTTAGGTTGGGCGTAAAGCCGGACGAATATATCGAGAATATGTCGGTCGGCCAGCAGCAGCGTGTCGAGTTGCTCAAGGCTCTTTATCGGGATGCCAAATTACTGATCCTCGATGAGCCGACAGCCGTTTTGTCACCTCAGGAGGTCGTAGAATTTTTCTCGATCCTTCGCCGGATGAAGGAGCAAGGAAAGACTATCATCATCATCACGCACAAGCTCGATGAGGTGCTCGCCATCTCGGATGAGGTCACCGTGATGCGTGACGGCAAAGCGGTCGGCAACGTCAAAACGTCTGAAACGAGTGCAAAAGATCTGGCGAGGATGATCGTCGGACGTGATGTCCTATTAAGGGTCGAAAAGACCGACGCTGTGCCAAAATCAACCGTGCTTGAGGTGAAGGATCTCAAGGTCACCGGCAATCACGGTTCGACGGTCAACGGCGTTTCGTTTGTCGTCCGCGCGGGCGAGATCGTGGGTATTGCCGGCATCGAGGGTAACGGGCAGACCGAGCTGATCGAGGCTCTCGCCGGGCTGACTAAAGCCACCGCCGGTACTGTCGAATTTGACGGTAAAAATATTACTAATCAATCTGCACGCCAGTTAAAAGAGCTTGGCATTGCGCACATCCCTGAGGATCGCCATAAACGTGGGCTGCTGCTCGACTCGGACCTTGCCGAAAATTCGATCCTTGGCGTGCATTACCGCCC
Source organism: Chloracidobacterium sp. (assembly GCA_016706275.1). Taxonomy (GTDB): domain Bacteria; phylum Acidobacteriota; class Blastocatellia; order Pyrinomonadales; family Pyrinomonadaceae; genus OLB17. The sequence continues at coordinate 1,296,625 of JADJJY010000001.1, forward strand.
TCCGGTTGCTGCCGCGACGGGTCTTATGAATTCGGCGGTTATAGACAAACGCGTTGCTGAGATCATCGAAAATTTTGATGTCCGCCCACCAAACCCCGAGCTTTCGGCCAAATCGCTCTCGGGCGGAAATCAGCAAAAACTGATAATTGGCCGCGAATTTGACCTCGATCCAAAGCTGCTGCTTGTTTCCCAACCGACACGCGGCGTCGATATCGGTGCTATTGAGTTTATTCACCGCAAACTGATAGGCCTGCGTGATGCGGGTTCTGCGGTGCTGCTAGTCTCTGCCGAGTTAGAAGAAGTAACTGCTCTAGCCGATCGCCTGCTCGTCATCCGTGAAGGCAAGATCGTCGGCGAGGTCGACCCCAAAACCACCTCGACCGAAGACATCGGATTGATGATGACCGGAGGGTAGTAAGAATTTTAACCAAGGTATTGCAGGGAAAACCACGAAAAAAAAGAAAAATACTTTCGTGGTTTTTTTGTGTTTTCGTCGCTACTTTGAGGATCGGTTGATCAAGAGAACGTCGCTTGTTTCGACCGCTCGGATCACACCTAGTTGGCTGCCGTCAGCATTCCAGTTAAATGAAATAATATTGTCCGATGTGAAATCGGTCAGTGGTTTGGAGGCTCCGCCATCGATCGGTTGTATCCAAATGTTGTGAACACCGCCAGGACTGTTGAGAAAGGCTATGCCGCTGCCGTCTCGCGTCCACTTCACAAGGCGTTCGACGACCGTCGATGGAAAGTCAAAACGTTTGACGCGTTTACCGTCTTCGAGACTGCTGATACCGATGCCCCATCGGGATCTTTCAAAGCTTGAATCGAGGTAATGATATGCGACTAGTTTGCCGTCGGGCGAGATCGAGGGACGTGACCCGGTTGTCTTGGTAATGGCAACGGCTTCACCTCCACCGATCGGCATTTTCCAGATCGTCGGATAACTTCCGCCCGACTGATAGACGATCCAGCGGCCGTCGGGCGTGCATTGCGGATATAGCTCGCCGTCGCCGTTAGTTATTCGCTCCAAATTTGATCCGTCGATATTTATTCGCCAAAGGTTGTACTTTCCGTCTCGCTCGGCGGCAAAAATGAGCTGCTTTTCATCGGCGGTGACGGCAAGTCCCAGCCTCGCATTTGCTCCGACCGTAAGCTGGCGAATACCCGTTCCGTCCGCATTCATAACCCATACATCTGAGCTGCCGCCGGCATTTGATGTGTAGGCGAGCCGACCATCCGGCAGCCATATAAGTTCGTTGAGCCAGCCGGCCTCGGACATGATCTGTTTCGCCGCCGACCCATCGCCACCAACAGTCCAAATGTTTGAGACGGTGTGATTTTGAACGACGGCAAGCGTTTGTGAGTCTGATGTGAGGTTTAGATACTGGTAATCGTTTAGGTCACGGGTAATGCGCGCGGCCGCACCGTCGGTGAGCGAAATATGCCAAAGTTGTTTCGAGCCAATCGGTGTTTCTGCGGCCGATACGACGAGTCCGTCCGCCAGCCATCGTGCCTGTCCGACCTGTTGCCAACGCTCATCGGTCAGCTTTCGTTCGACTCGCGTTTCGACGTCAACCGCCATTACCGTCTCATAACGGCCCTTTTCATCACTTTGATTCACCGGGAAGGCGATACTCTTTCCATCGGGTGACCAGGCCGGAGCGTACCAGTACATATTGAGGTAATCGGGATTCTTGCGCGACACTAGCACTACTTCGCCCGGATTTAGATAATCGGGGGCCGTTCGTGACATAAGCAAATCTTGGTTCGTCCCGTCGATATTGGTGACAATCAGCCGGGTCTCTTCCTGATTCGTTATCATGAACGCGATCTTTGTTCCGTCCGGAGAAATTTCGGGGGCGCCGATATCGTTTGCGATTTTTACGGTCGGCCCGCCCAATACCGGCACGCGAAACATCTCCGTTTCGCCCTTATCTCTTTCGAGAGAGAGGTAATAAACAAAATTGCCGTCCGGTGAGAATGTGACCCAAACAATGTAGCTGTCCGATGGGGCCGCAAGCCGTGTGTCGTTTGCGACCGCGACCTGGCGTACCCAAAGACTCTCGCCGTCCGTCCCTGAGAGAATGTGTGCCACATACTTTCCGTCAGGCGAGATCGCAGCTCCTCTCTTCGATCTACCGGTTGTAGTTAGCCGCGTCATGTCCGATCCGAAAAAAGGAACATTTCGTGTTTCGGTGATCGGGCCTTTCGAAATGAATTTGTAAATGCCGAGCGCGACCCCGACAGAAACGGCGATCAATGCCATAACAACCAGAGGTAAGAGCCATTTTGATCGCGGAGTCGTAACACTTGGTGGGGGGGGATCGATATTTGGTTCTCGAACCCAGCCGGGTACGGAATAGATATTGTCGGTACGCTCAACGTCTAACCCGCTTCGCGGTCAATTGCGACATTGCCAATTACACGAACGTTGCCTCGATTTGCCGCATTTACAGTTTTCGGCTGCCCGGTTGATGGGGCAGCAAGCTCTTTGGCGTCTTCGGCAGGCTTAGGGCGGTGATCTTCGTTCGTTACAATTCGGACAGTGCCATTAAAGCGGTAACCTCGCCGTTTCAATGTTTCGATGTATGGTTTTCCGTCGGATGTGTCGCCGAGCGTTTTGCGCAGAACGTGAAGATACTGTGCAAGGTTCGATTCTTCGACGATCGTATCAGCCCAGATCTTTTGCATCAGATCGTCCTTGCCGATGACTTTGCCCTCGGTTCCGACCAGGGCGATCAGCGTCTCAACTGCCTTAGGCGTGAGATCAACCTGTTCGCCGCGCAAATAAAGCAGCTTTGTCGAAGCGTCGAGCCGAAAATCTTCGAACTCATAAACCTTGTGTTGGCTAGAGTTAGTCACCTTTAAGTTAAATTCACGATTTTTTAATGTTAAATCCAAAGACATTTCCTCAACTCCCGCCTAAATTCTCTACATGAGCGGACAGCTAATTGAGGACGCGTTTCAAGTCCTTATCCTTGGTAACGATACTGGAATCTTAGCGCTAGAAAGGGCGAAATACAAAGATTTTTCCCTTGTCTTCAATGTCCGCTCAAATTAATAAAAGTGGAGTAAAAAATGAGCCGAACTTTAATAAGTAGATCGATCCAAACATTTGTCCTTACGACTTTAGTCGTACTGGGCACTTCTATGGCGTCGGCACAAGTGGAGGCGACGATCGAAAAAGTCTGGTTAGACCGTGATGTCAAGGTAAAGGGTGAACCGGGGATCCGCGTTCACGTCAAATATAAGGTAACGAACGCTCTCAAAGCATTCGGCTCAGTGCAGGTTTACGTAGAGCGTGTGGACGAAGATGTCATGCTGTTCAAATCGAGCGGCTATGTTTACAAAGTTGACCGGAAAGTGCTCGTTCTAAGCACTTTCACTTCGCCGTACGCCACTGCAACCTATCCCGACACAAAGCTGTTTGTTCCGAACTGGGCCTTTAACCTCAAGGCAGACAATCCCAACAAAATGAAACTCACCGTGGAGATCGTGGCCGAAGGTAAGGTGCTTGCGAGTTCGTCAATTGGTTTCGGGCTTGGTCTTGGTAAGGCTCTTCAATAAATACTGACGGAGGATCAATGTTACAAGTAGTAAAAATCATAAATGTCGTACTTAACCGTGCTCCGCTTGTTTGTGCTCTTTTTCTTGTCACAGTCGTAGCTTTGCTAACAGTTTCAGCCTACGCCCAAGGTGGGAAGAAGACCGCGTCGTTTGCCGGTACATGGGAAACAGTCGCCGGGAGCGCGACCAAATATACTGTGCGGCTGACGCAGACCGGCAACAAGGTCACCGGTAGCTATTCGCCACGAAACGGGAAGATATTTGGCGGCGTAGTAACCGGTAACAAGCTGACCTTTAAATGGACACAGGACGGAGGTTATGAGGGAACGGCCGAATTTATTATGAACGACGAAGGGGATGGTTTGGCCGGCAGCTCAACTGCGACAAAGCCTGTTTCCGTGACCAACAGCTGGAAAACGTACACACCCGGTCCGCCGTCGTCCTTTGCGGGCACGTGGGACACCAAGCTTGGCTTTCGCGAGACTCGACTTGCGATCAACCAGAATGGAAATAAGGTTACCGGCATCTATCCGGATCAGAACGGTTCGATCGAGGGAACCGTCCTCGAAAAGGTGTTGCGATTCACTTGGAGATCGGATGCGGGGAGCGGCAGCGGACAGTTAAGGATCAGCACCAGCGGAGAATCGTTTATTGGATGGTTCAACAAGGGAAGCGACCCCGACGTCGAAGGAACACGATGGGAAGGCACTCGAAGTTCCGAGATCATGGGCTTTGGCGGAAAGAAGGTGGGATCGTATGGCGGAACATGGATCGTTAATGAATCCGGTCCTAAAGGAGCCATGGAGCTAAAGCAGTCCGGCGCCGCCGTGACCGGCGTTTACAAAACCGCCAAGGGAATCTACGATTTGCAAGACGCGAGTGTCAACGGGACGATACTCCGCTTTGTACTGATCCCCCGAAGCTCCGCAAATACCGTAAGGGCCGGCGAATTAATAGTAGATGGGAAATCGTTCAAGGGCACTATCGACGGTATCGCTGTGACCGGTACTAAAAATCCATGATCGGACGATCCGGATCATATACAAGTGGAGGACGCTTATGACAAATAGGTCTATAACGGAAAATAACGTGACGATACATCGAACCGCTGTCCTTTGTGTCAGCCTGCTAGCGGTCATAGTGGTGTTGCTGCCGATATCCGCCGGAGCTCAATGCAAAAACTGGTATGTGGGTGGGGTGTGGGAGATCAAGCAGTCGGGACTAAAGTACGGCATCATTGTCGATCTTAAACAAAACGACCGGGTACTTATCGGGACCGCAAATATTTCTACAAATTTGAATTACGGCCCGGTCAAAGCCAAAGGGACGATCGATGGCGATAACCTAAGCCTACAGATATTTTGGCAGGACGGTACTGTCGGGGTATACAATGCCAAATTCTTGTCATCCGGGCGGTTAGATGGGAATGGTTATGAGAAGAAGACGCCCAACATCACGCATATCTGGCAAAGCAAAAAGCAATTTAAATGCCCGCCGCCTCCCAGTTTTAACGTACCGCTCAACACTTACAAAGGAAAGCCCAAGCCCAAGCCGGTTAGTTCACCCACGAAACCGAAGACCGAGGAGCCGCCACCACCGCCGATGAAGGTTCCCGGCATCATCGCGACTCAGGCTATCTTTTCACATCCGTCAGCCTATACCGGATTCGTGGTTCTGACATGGGATGCAGGGCCGGATCATCCGTACGCGGAGGTTTGGTACAAGGTCAACAACGGCGAAGAGACATTTCTCGTAGAGAAAGGGAAAGGCTCGCGGCAGGTTCCGGTTGAACGGTACAAGTACTACACGTACATATTGACTGACGCGGGTAAGACATTGGCAACGATAAATGTGGTTGGCAATTAGGAATTTTGGAGGAAGACATCATGTTTAGTTCGATCAAAATAGCAGCATTTTTCTTTTTTGTTGGTATTATTTTGCTGCCGGTCCCGGCTGAGGCGCAGTGCTCAAAGACTTGGGATGCGAGCGGAGTGTGGGAGATCCGCCAAGGGAAGGGTGGCAAGAGGGTAATTCGGCTCGACTTAAAACAATCAGGCAGCGGGCTTTCCGGAAAAGCGTCGCGTGACGGTATGACCGGTGATGTCGTCGGTGACACAGGTGGCGACGACTTTTCCATAGCCATCACTTGGGAAGGTTTTGACGAGATGAATGTCTACAGGGCCCAAGTTTCCGCGACAGGCAAACTGAGCGGGGAAACGTATATCGGGCCAGAAAAGAGGAGCCGCGACACATGGTACAGCGACCAGCCGCTAACATGCGGTTGGAGCCCGGGGAAATCTAGAGGCAATCTGACCGGCAGACCCTCCGCAAATGACACAGCCAAACCGGGTCAAGGAGTTGGGTCTCGCCTAGCGGCGCCGGTCCTTGTCGCGACTCAGGCGTACTTTCCATCACCATACAACGTCGTTGGGCAGGCTATTCTGCAATGGGATGCCGGCTCCGCTTACCCGAACGCAGAGGTGTGGGTCAAGTACGGCGGTAGCCGCGAGCGTGTTCTTTTCGTCAAGCAATCGAAAGGTGGTCAACAGATCGAGGTTGTACGTGGGCAAGTGTACACCTACGCCTTGATGGATGGCCGAACAGTTTTGGCGACGGCCGTGGTCGTTGGTCAGTAACGTGGCTTAAACAGTGATGGTCAAAATGATCTTTGGAGAAACTATGCAACGCGACACTCGATCGTTATTTATCGGATCGTTGGCAATTCTATTGCTGGCATTTACCTTTTCGGACAACGTCTCAGCCCAACGGGATGACGGCCCACCGGCACACAATTTTGCCGGAACATGGTCGCTGCGTCAGAGCAACGGCTATGTCGTGACGATGGTCCTGACACAAAACGGGCGCGACATTTCAGGTACATCGTCGTACAACTCCGGAAAGAAAGGGATCGTTAGATGCACCGTCAGCGGGAAAGCATGGCAGACGAAGGGGACGGGCGGCTGGCAGTCTAACTTTGATCAATTCCAGGTCGAGGTCGTCTGTAACGGTGCGGTCGCTGTCTATAATGCAGCGGCGTCGTGGGCAGAGGGCATCCTAAACGGCAAGACTTATCCGAAGGACAAACCATCAGCCAGTGCTACGTGGTCCGCCGGGCCATTTGCCCGCCGACGAAGTTAGGTAAATATTTTTGACAGACCATAAGGAAAAAAAAGTATGAACGGCGAATTAAAGAAAACGACAACTAGCGTTTTAATAGCGATCGCCCTGATCATCGGGGCGGCTGGTGCGATCAGTGCATTTGCTCAGACGACGATGTCTGGAACCGCAAGGCTGCCGCCCCCGTACTACCCTAATGCCGGCGGGCCTCTGCAAGAACTGACCGGCGTTATTCGGATTCCCAAGGAATTCGGAGTGGTGCCTGCCGGCCCCGGCGTAAATCAGCCTACCGCTCTACCGTGCGCACCGTTTTTTGTAGCGATAATGGATCCAGGTAAAACTAACAAGTTAGTTACGTACACTGATCAGTTACTAGAACCCGGTCGCGGCGATGACACTTATTACACCTGCAAATTTTCCATAATGGTGCCAAGAGATAAGAATTTCTACGCTGTCGCCGGGATGGGCGGCCCGTCGCAATTGCAGCACGACAAACGTTGGTCTATGTATGCGAGCGACCCTTGGATCGGCGGATCTAACATTAAACCGCGACGCGGCTATGAGCGGAGCTTTGCGGGGAAATTTTTTACGCTCGGAAACAAGCCAATGTATCTAAGATTTGATCTGACCTATGTCCAGGCCAATCCCGACTGATTGATGGCTTACGATTTCAAGGAATTTAGCCATGAATGCACGAATTAAGAACCTATCTTATTCGCGCATTCGTGGCTTATTCTTAACTCTTTTCGCCAAAGATCGACTTCATTGCCGTAACGGCCCGTTCAAGGTTTTCCATCGAAGTCGCGTACGAAAAACGCAGAAAGCCGTCCGCTCCAAAGCCCTCGCCGTCGGTTACGACGATGTGGGCTTCTTTTAAGAGCAGATCGGCGATATCGGCGGAGCTTACAAATCTTTCTCCCAGCATTTCCCGCACGTCTACAAACGCATAAAACGCACCTTCGGGCATGGCGCATTTGAAACCGTCGATCTCATTGAGGGCCGGAATGAGCCAGTCGCGGCGGCGTTTGTATTCGGCGGTCATCGCGGTTACTGCGGCGAGGGTCGCGTCGGTGTCGCGGAGGGCTTTGGCACAGGCGTATTGGACGAATGATGTCGGATGCGTCGCTGAATGGCTTTGCAGTTTGATCATCGCGGCGGTCCATTCGGGATTTGCGATAGTGTAACCGGCACGCCATCCGGTCATCGCATAGGTTTTCGAAAAGCTGCCGGCAACACATACAAAATCTCTCAGATCCGGCGGCAACGACGCCAGCGAAAAAGGCTTTGCCGGCGGATAGGCAAAAAACAGATAACATTCGTCGGTCAGCACGTACACTCCGCGTGCGGCACAGGCCTCGACGATCCGCCGCATCTCGTCAGGCGGGATAACGCGCCCCGAAGGGTTGCTCGGGCTATTTAGTATCAGCAGCTTAGTTTTAGGCGTGATGGCTGCGGCGACCTGATCGGCGGCGAGAACAAATTCGGTGTCTTCGGTTTCGATAAAGACGCTGTTCGCACCGCAAAACGTTACTATTTCGGGGAATGTGACCCAATAAGGTTTTGGTATCAAAACATCATCGCCCGGATCTAATATCGAGCAGGCCGCGTTAAAAAGGGCTTGTTTGCCGCCGCACGATGCCGCAACCTCGTTCAGCTTTAGATCGGTGCCAAATTGCGACGCGTAAAATTCAATGATCGCATTGCGAAAATCGGCCAGCCCTGCAGTCGCGGTGTATTTGGTCAAGCCTTTTTCGAGGCCCTCCCAGGCGTATTGTTTGATGAACTGCGGCGTGTCAAAATCCGGCTCACCTACCGACAAGTCGATCACATCGACGCCACGGGCACGCAAGTCTGCCGCCATCTGAGCGGCGATCAAGGTCGATGAACCGTGCATTGCGGCAACGTGATTGGAAACGGGGAAAGGATTGGCCATGGTGATGTTTATTCTCTTTCCAAAAATTCTACACGATTTCCGAAAGGGTCACGAAACTCGAACCGGCAATAATTAGGTATTGGGATGCCATCGATAACGGTACAACCAGCGGAAGTCAGTTTTTGCCGCCAGCCGCCAAGATCGGTGACCAGATAGGCGACATGGCCCTTGGTTTTCGCACGGTCGATATTGTCCTCTGTGCCAAAATGAAGCTGAAATCCGTCGAGGTCGAGCCAGAACCCGCCGCGTCCCGCCAATGAGTCGGGCTTAGGAATTTCTGTGAATCCGAGGACGCCGCAATAGAATCCCCGAGCCATGTCCTCACCGCCAACGGGAATGCTGATCTGGACGTGATGGACAGCTTTGATCATTTACTTGCCAAGCTTTTGTCTCATGCGGGTTTCGACGAGTTCGGGGATCAGTCCTTCGACGCGGCCGCCGAGTTCGAATACCTGTTTCATCAGCGTTGACGAAACATACGAATACTCTTCACCGGCCATTAGGAACACGGTTTCGATGCCGGGTTCGAGGCGGCGGTTCATGAGGGCCATGCGGAGTTCGTATTCGTAATCGCTGACGGCACGGATGCCCCGAACGATGGCATTCGCTCCTGATCGTTTGGCAAAATCAGCGGTCAAACCTGAAAAGCTCTCGACCCGCATTGAACATCCGTCCGTTTCGACGGCGGGCAACACTTCGCGGATCATTTCGCACCGTTCATTGACGGTGAACATCGGATGCTTATCGGCGTTATTGAGCACCGCGACGATCATTTCGTCAAAAAGCGGAGCTGAGCGCTTGATGATATCGAGGTGGCCGTTGGTTAGCGGGTCAAATGACCCTGGAAATATAGCTCGCCGCATATTATGTATCTACAAAGTAATTACAATTTACAATTAAATTGCAACTTCGCCGCCAGGGACCTATCAAAAATCGCTTTTTGATGCTAATATCTTGTCTATTCGCACGAAATGTTATCGCACAGTTATCTCTCGTGGCGAGAATAACATAGCACAAAGCCGGAATGAACAAAAACGGACAAGCCGCCGCATTTTACGATCTCGAAGGGACGCTGGTCAGCACCAATCTCGTCCATACGCTCGCCTTTTACGCCAAACGCCAGCAGGGCTTGTGGCAGACGGCCAAAAAGAGCGTCGGGACCCTCGCCAAGCTCCCTTTCTTTGGCGTCGCCGATCTGTATTCACGCAACGTATTTAATGAGGTATTTTTCAAAAGCTACTCAGGTCTTTCGCAGGATCGTCTGAGATACTTTTCGGATGAGCTGTTCGAAGAAGTGCTAAAGCCCGCGATCTTTCCCGGCACATTTGACCTCATCTCATCCGGAAAAAAGATTGGCCAGCGTCAGGTAGTGTTGACCGGAGCACTCGATTTCACCATTGCAAAACTTATGGACCACCTCGGCATCGACGATTATGTCGCCAACCGGCTCGAATTTGTGAATGGATACGCAACGGGCCGCGTCCTGCCTCCGGTAATGGCTTCGGCGACGAAAGCTCAGTGGATACGCGAATACGCTGAAAGAGAGAACATCAATTTGTCCGGCTCGTACGCTTATTCCGATTCCATTTCCGACCTGCCGATGCTCTCGATCGTCGGACATCCGGTCGCGATCTGTCCGGATTTTCGTTTAAGACAGACTGCTTTGCAGCACGACTGGGCGATCCTTGATCTAAAATGAAGATAGGTGAGATGAGCGAAAGTAATAGAACCGAAGCACCGGACGTTTTTGTAATGGTTCCGCTGCACAACCATGCTAAGTATATTGAAAGATGTCTGAGGTCGATCTTCGCTCAGACACTGCACCCCATAAAATTGCTGGTGATCGATAACGGGTCGACTGATGACTCGGCGGCCGTAGCCGAACGTGTATTAATGGATTGCCCTTTCCCTTCGGAATTGATCTCGCATGAGGATCGCGGACTTTGTTCGTCTCTAAATGAGGGATTTGCCGCAAGTTACGGAAAGTATTTTGCGTATTTGGGGTCGGACGACATTTGGTTTCCGCGTTTTCTCGAACAACGTGTAAAACTCCTCGAACCGAGGCCGAACGCGGTCATCGGTTATGGGCACGCGAACTATATTGACGAAAATGACCAGATTTATGGATCAACCACAGATCCGCACGGTTACGGCGTTGATTTTGTAGATGGTGATGTTCGGGAAATGCTGGTAAACGTCGAAGTCCCGATCAGCCCCAGCGTTTTTTACCGGCGTTCTGCATTGGAGTCGGTTTCCTGGAACGAAGATTCGATCCTCGAGGACTATGAAATGTACCTAAAGCTTATGACTATTGGGGAGTTTGCATTTGACCCGGAGATACTTGCGGCCTGGCGAAAGCATTCGCATAACACTAGTGACAATTTTATTTCGATGCATTACGAGGTTCTAGACGCTCAGCGACGTCATTTTGCATCGCTCGGAATTAGCGAAGCCGAGTTCCAGCATAGACATACAAAAATGAGGTTTAGGCACGCACGGATCCATCTACAGCACGGCGAAAAGGGGACGGCACTCAAACTAGCTCTGGGAAACTGGCGTGGGAGCCGATCCAGGTCCGAACTTGCAAGATTTACAATGCGGCTACTTATTCCGATGTTTCTCATCAATGCAAAGAGGAAATACTCTAAAAAACGGGGTAATAGTATAGAGACGCTCCACTCGAACCCCTTTAAAAATTGACTTTTGAAATTACGGCTGAAAAAGCGAGCCGTTCATTAAATTGTTTTTGTGCAAACTACTTACATAAAACCCCCTGATCATTGGCTGCACCTCGACTTTGCGGAACTGTGGGCCTACCGTGAGCTGGTTTATTTTTTGGCTTGGCGTGATATCAAGGTACGCTACAAACAGACGCTGATCGGCGTGCTATGGGTCATTCTGCAGCCTGTGCTAACGACCGTCATTTTCACGGTTGTTTTCTCTAGTGTCGCTCATTTTGATTCACCGTCGTTATCCTATCCATTGTTTGTTTTTAGTGGGTTGTTGATTTGGCTCTTTATTAATAACACAGTCGTGTTCGCAAGCAACAGCCTCGTCGGTAGCTCCGAACTCGTTACCAAAGTCTATTTTCCCAGATTGTCGCTTCCTCTTGCGTCCCTGATCGCCGGTCTCGTCGATATATCGATCGGATTTCTCGTGTTTCTGGTTTTGATCCTAGCGTACGGCATTCCGCTGTCGGCACACATGATCTTTGCTCCGCTGTTCATCATGCTCGCTGCAATTCTGGCATTCGGGGTCGGGACGATCTGCTCGGCTCTCAATGTGCGGTTCAGGGACATCAAGTTCGCACTGCCATTCGGACTACAGATCTGGATGTTTGCCTCGCCCATATTTTATCCATTGGACATTCTTTCGGAACGAGCAAAATGGGCCATCTCGTTCAATCCTATGACCGGGATCCTTTCGGGGTTTAGATCTGCTTTGTTTGGTCAGGAATTTGACTGGACAAAGATAGGCATGTCGATCGGCATAACGATTATTGTGGTTTTATTTGCGTTGTTTGTTTTTAAGCGTATGGAGGACGATTTTGCGGATTTTATCTGATCCTCATCGCTTGTTTCGCCAATGACAATCAAATCAATAGAAGTAAAAGACATTTCGAAGCTTTATCATCTTGGGCGAGTCCGGCATAACTCGCTCCGGGATACGCTTATGAGCCTTATCCGGGATCCGAGACGCGACGCGAGAAATGATTTTTGGGCTCTAAAAGATGTTAGTTTCAATGCATCGCCGGGCGAAACGCTGGGGCTGATAGGTCGTAATGGTGCGGGCAAGTCGACCATATTGAAAATACTGTCCCGTATCACTAGGCCGACCACCGGCATAGTCGAGATACGGGGCCGGGTTGTTTCTCTGCTTGAGGTGGGGACAGGTTTTCACAGCGAACTCACAGGGCGCGAAAATATTTTTCTTAACGCAGCGATCCTCGGCATGAAACGGGCTGAAATATTGGCAAAGTTTGACGAGATCGCTGACTTTTCCGAACTCGGTAAATTTATCGACGTTCCGTCGAAACAATACTCTTCGGGAATGTATATGCGGCTGGGCTTTGCCGTTGCCGCACACCTCGAACCGGATGTGATGATCGTCGACGAAGTTCTGGCGGTCGGCGATTCCGCGTTTCAAAAAAAGTGTATCTCTAAGATGCATGACGTGGGGCATTCAGGAAAGACGGTGGTTTTTGTCTCGCATGATATGAAATCGGTCAGAAAGTTATGTACGCGGACGGTCTGGCTCAGTGATGGTAAAGTCGTGATGGATGGGGCGACGGACAAAGTGGTCGACGCTTACGAAAAAGAAATGGCCTTACCAAGAGTGATAGAAGAGACGGCTGAATAGAAATTGAGATTAATATGGCTCTGCAATTAAGACGCAAAACACACGAATCGATCGTTTACATCGACAAGGACTCCGCGCCGCGGATCATGCCGTTTGGCGAGGATTTTATTATTAATGACCTGCCGGTCGGGACGCGGGTTATTTATCCGAATCCGCCGATCAAGGGGTTGCCCAATCGCGAAGCGGCCATCCGTTATGCGGTTAATCATCCGATCGAGATGGAGCCGCTTTATGCCTTGCTTGAGCCGGGAATGCGGGTGACGATCGCGATGGACGACATTTCGCTGCCGCTGCCGCCGATGCAGACGCCTGATCTGCGGCAGACGATGCTTGAAGTCGTCCTGGATATGTGCGGTGCGAACGGCGTTGACGACGTGCATTTGATCATCGCGAATTCGCTGCACCGCAAGATGACGGCGTGGGAAATGAAGCGGATGGTCGGCACCGACATCTATAACGAATACTATCCCGACCGCTATTACAACCACGACGCCGAGGACGATGACAACCTCGTCACGCTTGGCGTCACGCGGCACAACGAACCGCTGCGGGTCAACAAACGGGCGATCGAGAGCGATCTGCTCATCTATCTCAACATCAATCTCGTCCCGATGGACGGCGGCCACAAATCGGTCGCGGTCGGCCTGTGCGATTACGAATCTCTGCGTGCCCACCACGACCCGCAGACAATCCGCGACTCAGACTCGTACATGGACCCGCCGAAATCGGTGTTGAACCACAAGGTGATTCGCCTCGGCAAACTCGTCGATGATGCCTGTAAGGTCTTTCATATCGAGACGGCGATCAACAACAAGATGTTCCCCGAGGGCTACGACATCCTGACGCGGAACGAAGACGAATTCAGTTTTGCTGACCGCATGAAATGGGAAGTGATGAACAAGACCTTCTCAAAAATGCCGCGTGCCGCGAGGCGTAAAATGCTCCACGCGATCCCGGCTCAGTACGAATTGATCGCTTGTTACGCGGGTAAAACCGAACCTGTCCATGAGAAAATTCTCGAAAAGAATTATCAGCAATATGAGATCCCGGTCAAAGGCCAGTGCGACATCCTGATCTCGGGCATCCCAGACATCTCGCCGTACAACGTCTATTCGGCGCTCAATCCGCTGCTGGTGCAGGTGATGGCTCTCGGGTATCACTTTAATATGTACCGGAATAAGCCTTTGCTCAGGAAAGGCGGTGTGATGATCATTACGCATCCGTGTTTTGATGAGTTTGATCACAATTTTCACCCGGCATATATCGAATTTTTCCACCGTCTGCTGCCCGAATCGCGTGATGCATTTTACCTTCGCGAAAAATACGAACGCGAGTTTGCGACCAATCCGGCATACATCGAGATGTACCGCCGCGGTAACGCTTATCACGGAGCACATCCATTTTTCATGTGGTACTGGGGCGAAAACGGCCGCCAGCACATCGGCCACGTTATCGTCGCCGGTGCCGAAAACGCCCACGTCCCCGAAATGCTGGGCTGGGAACGTGCCGACAACCTGACCGAAGCCATCGCCATGGCTCGCAGCTACATGGGCCGCAACGCCGAGATCACAATGCTGCACCAGCCGATAATCGGGCTGTGTAATGTGACGGATTAGTAAGGAAATATTATGGAAAGCACAGAAATGACAGCTGAAATGGAGGCCTTGAAAAGCCGCTTACGGGCGACTTGGATCGCAGGTGATTTTGGCGAGATCGCAAAATCGATCGAGACCGGCGCCGAGGAATTTGTCGCACGGCTCGGTCTGCAGCCTGGAATGAAAGTGCTGGACGTTGCATGCGGGACAGGTAATCTCGCGATACCGGCGGCTCATGCCGGTGCGGATGTCACCGGCATAGACATTGCACCAAACCTGATCGAACAGGCACATGCGAGGGCGGCGGACGAGCGGTTGGACGTGCGATTTGACGTTGGCGATGCTGAGGCTTTGCCATATGACGATGAGAGTTTTGATGTGGTGATGACGATGTTTGGTGCGATGTTCGCTCCGCGGCCCGATGTGACGGCGGCTGAGTTGATCCGCGTTTGTAAGCCCGGCGGCATTATCGCGATGGCAAATTGGACGCCTGATGCGTTTACCGGGCAGATGTTCAAGACAAATGCGAAACACGTTCTGCCACCGGCCGGGATGCCTTCGCCAATATTGTGGGGAACCGAAGACGCCGTTCGCGAACGTCTGGCTGACGGCGTGACCGATCTGCAAATGACCAAACAAAAGATCAATTTCACATACCCATTCGGCCCGGTCGATGTCGTCGAACATTTTGTTAAATATTTCGGACCAACGCAAAAAGCGTTCGAATCGCTCGACGCCGAGGGTCAAAACGCCCTCCGGCACGACCTCGAACAGCTTTGGGCTGACAACAACCGCGCGACAGACGGTACGACGCAGGTCGAGTCGGAGTATTTGGAAGTGAGAGCAGTAAAAGGGTGAGTTCTATGAAACTAAAACTATTTTTTGGCATCGCACTTTTGTTTGGGACAATGGCCTCGATCGCCGAAGGCCAAACTTCGCGTCCACCGATGCCTTTTGTGGACAAAGGGGCGTGTCCTTTCGAATGTTGCACCTATCGGGATTGGACGGTCGAAAAGGCGACGACCATTCGATCTGCGATGCGTGACGGTTCGTCGATCGCTTTTCGCCTGAAGAAAGGCGAGCGAGTTCGCGGTCTTACAGGTTCCGTCATCACTTCGCAAGCCGGCGAGGTTCGCGTGCTGAAACGTACAAAGATAGGCAGATTCACTGCTCGGCCGGGCGATACGCTCTATCTTCTTACTTACGTCGGCGAAGGCTTTCACCGCGTTTGGTACAAGGGCAAGATCACTGAAGAAGAAACCTACGATAAAACTATCTTTCGCCAAATCCGCGAACCAAAAGCAGTCTGGTGGGTAAAAGTTCGAAATTCCCGCGGCCAGATAGGCTGGAGCCGCGAGCCGGATAATTTTGGGAATAAGGATCAGTGCGGGAATTGATATCTCCGTTCCATTTTAATGAAACTATCACCAACAGAAATATTTAAGGGTAAGAAGATCTTCTTTATCGGCGGGACGGGCTTTGTGGGGAAGGTCACATTGTCGATGCTGCTGCATAATTTTCCGGATATCGGCAAGGTCTATGCGACGGTGCGGGCGAGGGACGCGGCGGAATCGAAGATACGTTTTTGGACATCGATCGTGACCTCGCCGACATTTGACCCGCTGCGTGAAAAATACGGTGATGGGTTTGATGATTTTATAAAGAGCAAGGTCGTACCGGTCAATGGTGATGTGGGCAACGAGTATCTCGGCCTCGACGAAAAAGAAGCGAAAAAGATCATGCGTGATACCGACATCATTATCAATGGTGCCGGTAACGTGACTTTTAACCCGCCGCTTGAGTCGGCTTTGCGGACGAATATTAACGGCTCGAACAACATCATCAAGCTGGCCCGGATGATGAAAAAGCCGCGTCTGGTTCATGTTTCGACGTGTTTTGTGGCGGGTAAGCGGTCGGGGCCGATCTGGGAAAATGAGCCGGTGGTCGGGTATTTTCCTCGAAAGGATGAGCTTGTCGGGACCGTATTTGACGTCAATCGTGAGGTAGAGGATTGTGCGCGTTTGTCAGAACAGGCTAGGCAAGAGGCCGATGATGCTGTTCAGCATGCAAAGTTTCGCGAACAGGCACGCAGCCGCTTTATCGAAGAGGGCCGCGACCCAGACGACGAGGCCGAGTTGAAATCCGCGATCTTTCGCGAGCGTAAAATGTGGATCCGCGAACGTACCACCGAGCTTGGCACTGAGCGAGCCGAGTATTGGGGCTGGACCAATATCTACACCTATTCGAAATCGCTCGCCGAGCAGATCATCGCGTCGCAGGACGATATAGTTAAGGTGCTGCTCAGGCCGTCGATCGTTGAGTCATCTAATCAATATCCGTTCCCAGGCTGGAACGAAGGGTTTACAACGACCGCTCCGCTCATTCTCATCGCTCTGCGCGGGCAGCCGATCATTCCGGTCAACGAAAAACTGATCCTCGATGTCATCCCGGTCGATATGGTGTCGGGTGCGATACTTGCGGCAACGATGAATGCGCTTGTCGACGATAAGCCGCCGCTTGTGTTTCAGGCGTCGTCTGGCGACTCGAACCCAAACGATATGAAACGCATCGTCGGGCTAGTTGGTTTGTACAAGCGTCAGCATTTTGAGGATAAAGAAACGGGAAATCGCATTTCGAATAAACTCGCCGGCATGATAGAAACGCAGACGGTCAAACAGCGAACCTACGAGCTGACCTCGGCACCGATGCTCAACAAGATCGCAAAACGTGCCGACGATCTGATGGACCGTGCGACCCCGCGTTGGGGCGGCGGGCGTATCGGCAACATTATTTCGGACCTCAAAAAATCGACCGAGGGTTTTAAGGAATCGACCCAGGCGACGATGGATGCGTTTGCGATGTTCAAACCGTTCATGATCGACAACGATTATTTGTACCGTTCGGACAATGTTCGCGCGTTGTATTCGGCTATCAGAGAAAAAGAAAAAGACCTGCTGCCGTGGTATCCGGAGCGGCTCGATTGGTACGACTATTGGTTAAACGTCCATTTTCCGGGCATGCGAAAATGGGTGCTGCCGACGCTCGAAGAGGAGCTAAAGGCGGTCGAAAAACGGTCCTACACTTACAAAGATCTCATCGATCTCTTTGACACATCGGTCAAGCGTTTCCCGACCCGCGTCGCGATGCGTATCGAACGCGATGGCCGCAAGGAGCAATACACTTACTTAGACGTCAACGAACTGACGCTGCGTGCCGCGGGCTTTCTCGCCAAAAAAGGTATTGGCGCAAACAGCCGTGTCATCTTGTTTTCAAACAACATGCCCGAATGGGGAATGACCTATTTCGGCATCCTCAAAGCTGGGGCGACGGCGATACCGATCGATCCGGCAAGCACGGTCGAAGAGATAGTAGCATTTGCAAAAGCGGGCGAAGCGGCGGCGATCGCGGTCAGCCCGAAACTCGCGGGTGAGAATCCTGACCTAAGAAAAGCGTTAAAAGATGCGGGGTTAGAGGTCGCCGTATGGACGTTTGATGAGGTCTTTGAGATCCAATCTGAGACCGAGGAAGCTAAACGCAATGCGCTGCTCCCAGCAAAGATACATTCTAATGCCATCGCGTCGTTGATCTTTACATCCGGCACGACGGGCACGCCAAAGGCAGTGATGCTGTCGCATAAAAATTTCGTCAACATGATCTCAATGCTGTCGTCAGTGCTAGATATGGATATAACCGACGGCGTTTTGTCCGTTCTGCCGATGCATCACACGTTCGAATTCTCGGCGGGATTTTTGACGCCTTTTTCAAATGGAACGCAGATCACATATCTCAACGAACTGACCGCCGAGGATTTGGCTCGGACAATCGAAAACAGCCATGTTACCGGCCTTGTCGGAGTTCCCGCGTTGTGGGAAATGCTGCACCGTCGGATCAAGACCCGGCTTCGGGAACGCGGAGATTGGATCGCCGATCTAGCCGATAACGTGATCGAATTTAACGCGTGGATCCGCGACAACACGCCATTTAACCTCGGGCCGATCGTGTTTTTCCCGATCCATCAAGGCATGGGCGGGCAGATGCGGTACCTGATATCCGGCGGCTCGGCGTTATCGGAAA
Organism: Chloracidobacterium sp.; assembly: GCA_016706275.1. GTDB lineage: Bacteria > Acidobacteriota > Blastocatellia > Pyrinomonadales > Pyrinomonadaceae > OLB17. Next base: position 1,315,270 of record JADJJY010000001.1, read on the forward strand.
AGGTGCAAAAAGACCTTCATGGATTGGGTTTCACGGTGCTTGAAGGCTACGGCCTGACGGAAAGCTCGCCTGTTCTGACGGTTGCCCGTCCGGGTAATAAATTACTTCGCGGCAGCGTCGGCAAACCGCTGCCGGGTGTTGAGGTCAAGATCGATAACCCTGATGACAACGGCGTTGGCGAGGTGCTCGCACGCGGGCAAAATGTGATGGTCGGTTATTACAACAATGACAAAGCGACCGATGCTGTGCTGACAGATCGCTGGTTAAAAACGGGCGATCTTGGGCGGCTGGATGAGGACGGAAATCTCTTTATCGTAGGGCGTTCTAAAGACGTCATTATCGATTCGAACGGTAAGAATATCTACCCGGACGAGATCGAGGACCATTACAGCAAATCGGCTTATATCAAAGAGATGAGCGTTGTCGGGCTGCAGGATGATGACGGCGGCGAAAAGATCGCGGCGCTTGTCGTGCCGGATTACGAACACGATATAGCTCTCACTCGCACCGAGGTCAACAAGCAGATCGAGACGCATTTTCGCGAGGTTTCGGCGGGGCTGGCGTTTTTCAAACGCGTCAAGGTTTTGCACATCACACCGTTCGAGTTGCCGCGAACGGCGACGCGTAAGGTCAAACGTCCCGAGGTCGTCGAGATGCTGCAAACGCTTGAGGAACGCTCGAAGTCTAAGACCAAAACGGTCGTCGATGCAAAGGGCGATGACAACGCCGTCTGGATCCGCAAGGTGGTCGCTTCGGTTTCGAACCGTCCTCTCTCCGATGTCGTGATGGAGGATAAGCTCGCCGATCTTGGGTTTGACTCGCTGATGTTCGTCGAGCTGCAAGCGGCGGTCGAGGACGCGGGCGGACGCGTTATGTCGCCGGACACGCTGAACGAGATACAGTCCGTCCGCGAGCTTTTGACCGCTATCCAGCGCGTCGATAAATCTAAGAAACTCGCCGACGAGCCTCGGGTCGAGGAAAAGAAAGACGATGAGGATATCTTTATCCCGTCGATCGTCCGCCGCGTCGGCAACGCTGTTGTTGATCTCGCGACCGACACGCTTTATGACAATGTGCTCAAAACCCGCATCGAGGGCCAGGCAAACGTGCCGCAGCACGTCAATTTTATCGTTGCACCAAATCATACGTCGCACATCGATACGGGCCTCGTGAAAAAGGCTTTGGGCAAAGACGTTGCCGAGCAAACGGTCGCGGTCGCGGCGGCGGATTACTGGTTCGACACCAAATACAAGCGTGCGTATATGAACAATTTCACGACGCTTGTGCCGATCGAACGGACGGGGAGTCTGCGGCAGTCTTTGCGACACGTCACGCAGATATTGAACGACGGCTTTAACGCTCTGATCTTCCCCGAAGGCGGCCGACAGGAAAGCGGACAGATCACGGAGTTCAAACCGATCATCGGTTACCTCGCGTTAAATCAGAAGATCGGCATCCTGCCCATTTACATTTGGGGCACCTACGACGCGTTTCCAAAAGGCACGATCCTGCCAAAGAGCAAGAGCATCGGTGCCAAGGTTGGTGCAAAGGTTGGCAAATTTCTCGAATACGACGAGCTAAAGAAAATGACCGAGGGCGTGCCAAATACCGAAGCCTATCGCCTGATCGCCGCCCGCGTCCAGCACGAGGTCGAAAATATGCGCGACGGTAAACGGACGAAGTTTGATGTCGAAGCGATCAGAAAGGTGTGGAAAGCTGAACGGCGCAGATCGCGTAAACAGGAACCGGTGATCGATAACTAGAAAGGATTTCGCCACAGAGGCACAGAGAACACCGGGAAAAGATGAGATCGATAAAACCGATTATTTTGTTTGTCGTGGTCGCAATATGTGGCTCAAATATCCATGCCCAAACGGTCGATAAAAAGCAAATGGCCGAGCGGGTCAAGGCTGAGTTTTTGCATTCGTGGATCGGCTATAAACAGTATTGCTGGGGACACGACGATCTCAAGCCGATCAGCAAGACGTGCCGCGACTGGTACGGCACACCGATATTGATGACGCCGGTGGATTCACTTGATTCGCTGTATTTGCTGGGCTTTAAGAAAGAAGCCGATGCTACGCGCGAATACATCGTCAAGAACTTATCTTTTGACAAAGACATTTCGGTGCAAAATTTTGAGGTCACGATCCGTATCCTCGGTGGCCTGCTCTCGGCGTATCAGATGACGGATGACAAGCGGCTGCTTGCTCTTGCGGACGATCTCGGCACGCGGCTTTTGCCGGTGTTTAATTCGCCAACGGGCTTGCCGTACAAGAACGTCAATCTTAAGACCGGCAAAACGAGCGGTGAGATCTCAAACCCGGCTGAGACAGGAACGCTCATTATTGAGTTTGGCACCTTGAGCAAATTGACCGGCAAACCGATCTATTACGAGAAAGCAAAACGAGCACTTGTCGAGACCTATAATAGGCGCTCACCGATCGGGTTAGTCGGCACAAACATTAATGTCGAGACGGGCAAATGGACCAATACCGACAGCCATCTGAGCGCTGAGATCGATTCGTATTACGAGTATCTGTTAAAGTGCTCGATCCTATTTGACGATCTCGACTGCCGCAATATGTGGGAAGATTCGATCACCAAGGTCCACACATATCTTGCAGACGAAGGCGAGACCATGAGCAAGAAAAACGTCGCGAAAAATGCTGTTTTCGTTGGCGACCTTTGGTACGGACACGCCGACATGAATACCGGCAAGCGGACGGCGACCACGACCGGTGCTCTCGATGCGTTTTTCCCGGCGGTGCTAGTTCTTGACGGCGACCTTAACCGTGCGCGGGTTTATCAGGATTCGCTATTTACGATGTGGAAAGTGCAGGGCATCGAGCCAGAGGTCTATAACTATCGAACCGGCAAGATCGAGCACGGCGGTTACCCTTTGCGGCCAGAGATCGTCGAATCGACTTATTTTCTATATCAAGCGACGAAAGACCCTAAATATCTGGCGATGGGCAAGCAGATGTTTGAGGATCTGGTAAAACATTGCCGGACTGATGTCGCGTACGCAGGGTTAAAAAACGTCGAGACAAAAGAAAAGACGGACTATATGCACAGATTTTGGCTCGCCGAAACGCTCAAGTATTTCTATTTGCTGTTTGCAGACGAAAAGAAAGTGGACATAAAAAAGGTAGTCTTTAATACAGAGGCACATCCGATAAAGAAGACCTGGAAATAGTAGTTTTATGGCAAAGACCAAGGCATTAGCAAAAACCGAAAAGCCCGAAAAGCGTATCCTGATCACCGGCGGGACCGGATTTTTGGGCACGCATATCGTGCAGAATTTTCTCGCTTACGGTGAGAAAAATCTAAAGGTCATGGCATCTAGTGTCCCCGAATGGATGAAGGATGCGGGGATCAAAGCGGTCGAGGGCTCAGTGACGGATCGCGATGACGTAGCAAAAGCGTGTAAAAATGTGTCGGCGATATTTCACCTTGCTGGCAAGGTTTCGCGTGACAATGACGACGCGGCGGCAATGAATAAGATCCATCTCGAAGGCACACGCCTCCTCTGCGAAGCTGCAAAAGAAGCCGGCGTGCAGACAATGGTATTGGCATCGTCGAGCGGCACACTCGCGGTCACCGAAGACGGACAAGTTGTAGATGAAACGTTCCCGCCGCCGATCGAGATCCTTACGCGTTGGGCATATTATGCGTCGAAATATTATCAAGAACGAGCCGCCATCGAAAATTTTGACGGCGACGGGCGAAAGCTTGTAATTATGAATCCGTCATTGCTGCTCGGCCCCGATGACGAACGGCTATCATCGACCAAGCCAGTGCTAGATTTCCTCGCTCGCAAGATACCTTACACTCCGAGCGGCGGCCTTAATTTTGTGGATGCACGGGATGCGGCGGCGGCGTTTATTGCGGCGTTAGAAAAAGGGAACCATCAAGAAAGATATCTTCTCGGCGCGGCAAATATGACGTTTGAGCAGTTTTTTGGGCGGCTTGAGAGGTTGTCTGATGTAGCCGCACCGGCGTTGAAAGTGCCTAAAAAGCTGGCGATGGCCGGGTCGAGTATGATCAGCTCGATCTATAAGCACTGGGGCAAGACTTCGCCGGTCGCACCAAACGAGGTCGAGCAGGCCGAGTATTTTTGGTATTTTGATTCGTCAAAGGCGGTCGAAGAGCTGGGTTTTGAGCCGCGCGATCCGCAGGAAACTCTGAACGACACGATCATTTATCTACGCGAAGCGTTCCTAGGCGAAGGCGTCTTTCAGTAAACCAACTTACACGCCGCAGCCGGCTTGGATCCCTTTTATTAGTTCGAGCTTGCCGCCACGCATTTCAAATGCACCGGCTCCCGCACCCTCGTAATACTCGGAGTAAATGACGACCTCCATCTTGCCGTCGCCGTTAAGGTCAGCGATCGATGAGATCTCGTAGCGGTTTGGCGCACCGCCGTTGTCCTGCCCTGTTTTGAAAATATTGCCGTCGACCATATAGTCTTTGACACCGTCTTTGGTAACTTTGCGGAGCATCACAAATGAATATTCGCCCGCCTTCCATCCGACGCCAAATTCGCTCGTGATGTTGGTCGCGGTGATTAGAGCTTCATCCGTGCCGTCATTATCGAGGTCGATCAAAAAGATCTGCGTCGTTTTTACGACGGGGCGTTTTACTCCCTCTTTTCTTAGCAGATTTGTGATCGCTGTCTTGTAAGCTGCGGTCGGGGTTTTCAAACGTTTGGGGACGCGTGGCATCGCGTTCCAGGTTGCATTTACTCCCAGACCAAGGCCGAGACGGTCTTTAATATCCATTTCTATCCGGTAAAAATCACTGCAAACGTCTTCGATGGGGGCACGTTTTGCGGAGTAGATCGGAGTTTTTTCTTTACCGTTGAATCCAAAGACAAAGAGATCGATACCGCCGTCCATTATCGATTCGGCGGCGAGACCGGCTTCGACCCATTTGCCGTCTTGTGAACCGCCGAGCAGGCCGCCGAGACGCAGATCGATGATCGGGACAATCGGCTTTTGGGCGGGTATCGCCGAAACCAACGCGGACAAAAGCAGCAGAACGCAGCAAAATCTGAGTGTTTTCATAATGTCAATTACTTGGCTTAAAGAAAAAGAAGAAAAATAACGCGGCGTGACGCTGATCGACGCCCTCGGCGTACCCGATCGTGCTGCGTGAGCTGTTCTCAACACGGCCGTTTGAGTTTACATATCCGAGGGTCGAGCGGCTGCCGTTTTCAACGGTTCCGCTACTGCTGACATAGCCGATGGTCGAACGACTGGCGTTCTCAACGCGGCCGTCTTTATTGATATAGCCGAGAGTCGAACGGCTACCATTTTCAACGCGTCCGTCCGAGTTGATGTAGCCGATCGTTGAACGACTACCGTTTTCGACCGTCCCGCTAGACGAGATATAGCCGATGGTTTTTCGGGTACCATCTTCGACCCGCTGCCCAAAACCGACGGCCGCAAAGACAGCGACAATGCTCAAAATAAATAACGCTTTTCTCATAATTCCTCCGTTTCGCCATAGGCGTTATTGTTTGAACGCCCAACGAGCCGAAATCCTGCAAAAATTATAAGCCCGACAACAACCGCGACCAACACCGCAAGGCCTTCTTTGGCAAAATCGACGTTGGTCAACAGCCAGCCTATCAGAAATAAAGATAAAACGGCGGCCCCGATGCCGAGCGGCAGCGTGAATTGCGATTTTGGTGCACTGTCACGCATGCGAAAAACGGGCAGAGCACCACAAGTCGTGGCATAGACCAACAGACGCGTGATCGTCGCTATAGCGACGGCAGTCAGGAAAGACGACATGATCGTTAACACCAAAATCACGACAGCGGTCACGATGATCGCGATGTGCGGAGTTTTGAATCGGGCGTGTGTCTTTTCAAAAACTCTCGGTAGATCACGCTGCTCGGACATCGCAAAAAGCATCCGCGTCGAACTTAGAACCCCGACATTAAGATTGCCAAAGATCGAGATCAAAGCCCCGACAGTAATAAACGCGGCTCCAAACGGGCCGAGAAATGAAGCCGCCGCGTCAGCGATCGGTCGTTCCGAGGTCGCAAGGCCGGGTAGCGTACCGATACTAACAACCTGTATCAAAATATAAAATACCGCTACGATGCCGAGCCCGACGATCAGTCCAAACGGCATCGTTTTGCCGGGTTCTTTGGCTTCGCCAGCAATGACGACACCGGCTTCAAATCCGACAAAAGCATAGATCAGCAACAGAACCGCGCTCGAAAACGAAGAGTAACCGGGCACGACGTCGAAATTGAAATTACCCGGCTGGATAAAGAACATCCCGACGACCGAGAAGATGAGTAGCGGTAGCAGTTTGCCGACAGTGAAAAGGTTGGTCATCCTCGCCGATTCGCGAATGCCGATGATGTTTACAGCGGTGATTATGAGCACGACGAGACTGATAAAGGTTATCCGCATTGCGCCTTCGTTTGCCCCGGGAACGAAAAATCCGAGATAGGTTACGAGCAGATTACAATTTGCCGCAAATGTCGTGACCCGCACGACCCAATAGAGCCAGCCGACCTCAAATCCGACTAAAGAACCGAACGCCTCGCGGGCATACAGATACGGCCCGCCAGTCGCGGAAAAGCGACTCGACACCTCGGCGTAGCACAGCACGATGAGAGCAATGATGCCGGCACAGGCTAAAAATGCGATCAGACTGTAGCTGCCGATCTGGGCATAGACCTTTGCGGGCAGGCCAAAAATACCGGCGCCGATGATCGTGTTAATGATGATCGCCGTAAAATCGAGCCGCCCGAGCCCGCGTATCAGTTTTTCTTCGCTCATTTAATTCAAATATGGAATTTGATACCGCCTTTCGTTTATACTCTTAAAACCGTTTCAGGTAAAGATTTAAGGAGAAATTGTATGGTTCGACTCGTATGTGCAACGCTTTTGGTCTGTTTAGTTACCGGCCTCTCGTTCGCTCAAAAGCCCAGCAGTAAAGCCGAGATCGTTGCACCAAAGACCTATGTGGCACCGGTAATAGAAAGCTCTGCAGCACTCCAGACTATTTTGACGAAAGCGGTGGAGGAGACGCTCGCGGCCAATGCAGCGAAAGGCGTAAAGCCTGAAGAGGTTGCCGCAACGCTCATCGATCTTCGCGATCCTGCAAAATTTACCATGGCCGAGGTTCGTGGCAACGAGAGGATATATTCGGCAAGCGTAGTCAAGATGTATTATATGGCTGCTCTTGAGCGACAGCTTGAGGACGGCAAGATCCTCATGTCGCCCGAACTACAACGCGGGTTGCGGGATATGATCGTCGACAGTTCGAATGAAGCGACGCAGTATATCCTCGACGTTATTACGGGCACGTCGAGCGGAGCAGAGTTACCGCAAAGAGAGTTTGACGAGTGGCAGTATAAACGAAACCGCGTCAATCGATGGTTCTCGTCGATGGGCTACACCAACATCAACGTCAATCAAAAGACGTTTTGCGAGGACGCTTATGGCATCGAACAGCAATCACGGGGTTACAAGGGCCAGAACCGCAACATGCTCACGACCAATGCTACGGCACGCCTGCTCGCCGAGATCGTCACCGGCCGGATGAACACACGTGAGCGGACAGCTACGATGTTGGACCTAATGAAACGTGATCCGTTTGGCAAAGCGATAGATGCTGATGATCAGAACAACGGTTTTACTGGCAAGCTGTTTATCGACCGCAACATCCGCGATGTTAAACTCTGGTCAAAAGCAGGCTGGACGAGCAAGACCCGGCACGACGCAGCATATATCGAGACGGCGGACGGGCTGAAATTTGTGATCGTAGTATTTACCGAAAATCACGCTAACGAACGCGAAATTATTCCCGGCATTGCCGGTAAAGTGCTAGACGGACTTCGTCAGAACCGGGAGCGGTAGCGACTGGGTTCCTAATCTTTAAGAGAGAAATCAGGAGAAACTAACGATGAAAACGAGATTATTGATGCTGGCAGCGGTGCTGCTGTTTCCGGTTTTTACATTTGCGCAGGGCAGCTACAAACAGCCGCCAAAGGAGATCATGGATGTGCTAAACGCTCCGGCGACGCCGTCCACATCGATCTCGCCGACGCGTGACAAGATCGCGATGCTCGAACCTCTGCGTTATCCGCCGATCTCTGAGCTGGCACAACCGATGCTCCGCATCGCGGGCCTTCGTATCAATCCAAACACCAACGGTCAGCATCGCCAGCCATACTTTATCGGCTTAAAGATAATGAATGTCGCGGACGGCAAGATCACGCCCGTCGCGCTGCCGGCGGGTGCGCAGATCATCTCGCCGCAATGGGCGCCGGACGGCAAACATATCGCGGTCGGTAACGTCACGCCGACCGGCGTCGAGCTGTGGACCGTTGATACGGCTAGCGCAAAGGCGACCAAGATCAAGGGCGTGATGATCAATACCGCGTTTGGCAGCTTTAGTTGGGAAGACTCCGACACATTGTCGGCAACGCTCGTTCCGTCAAAACGCGGCACGGCGCCGGCGTATCAAAACCTGATCCCGGGCGAGCCGAATATTCAGGAAACATCGGGTCGAACAAGCAATATCGCAACCGTTCAAGATCTATTAAAGACGCCGAATGACGAGCGTCTGTTCGAATATTACTGCACCTCTCAGATCGCTCTGATCGAGCTTAACGGCAAGGTGCGCGAGATCGGTACGCCGGCTCTGTATGACAACGTCACATTTTCACCAGACGGTAAATACATCCTCGTGTCGCGTATCGAGCGCCCGTTTTCGTATCTTTTTGCGTTTAACCGTTTCCCCCGCAAGATCGAAGTATGGGACACCAATGGCAAAGTTATAACGACGGTTGCTTCGCTTCCTCTGCAAGACAGCATCCCGAGCGGCGGTGTTTCTGTTGGACCTCGCGGCGTTGCATGGATGCCGGTCGAAGGTTCGACACTAACCTGGACCGAGGCTCTCGACGACGGCGATCCTCGTAAAAAGGTGGCTCATCGCGACAAGATGATGACGTTTGCCGCTCCGTTTAACGGCACGGCTAAAGAACTACTCAAGACCGAGCATCGTCTCCAAGGCCGTCAGTTTGGCGAGAAAGACGGGATGATGATCTATTTTGATTTCAACCGCGACACGCAAAAACGGCGGATCTTCCTCACCGACTATCGCAACCCTACGAATGTCAAAATGATCTCCGACGCGAATATCAACGACCGTTACAATGACATCGGCCAGCCGGTCACAAAGGTCACGCCAAACGGTGTCACCCTAATCCGGCAAAACGGGGACGAAATATTCCTGACCGGTACCGGAGCTTCGCCGCAGGGCGACCGTCCGTTTTTCCGAAGGATGAATGTTAAAACCTCAGCGATCACTGAGATCTGGCGTGCGGGCACCGAGGAGTACGAGACGTTTGCCGGGATGATCGACGACAACGGGATGAATTTCTTTACCCGCAAAGAGTCGCCCACCGAACCGTCAAATATCTTTATGCGTCAGGTTTGCCCGGCGGGTCAGGTTTGTACCGCACTGGCGTACAGGCAGATCACCGATCTCAAAGACCCGGCACCGCAGCTTCGCGGCATTAAAAAACAACTTGTCCGCTACAAACGTGCCGACGGTGTTGACCTGTCGTTCACGCTCTATCTGCCGCCCGGTTACAAAGAAGGAACACGTCTGCCCGCGCTCGTTTGGGCGTATCCCGAAAGCTTTACCGACGGCTCGCTTGCCGGACAGGTATCGGGTTCGACTAACCGGTTTACGCAGATCGGCGGCATCTCGCACCTGTTCCTGCTGATGCAGGGCTACGCGGTGATGGACAACGTCTCGATGCCTATCGTCGGCTCGCCCAAGACAAAGAACGACACGTTCGTCCAGCAGATCGTCGATTCGGCCAAAGCGGCCATCGATAAGGCTGTCGAAATGGGCGTGGTTGACCGCGACCGTATTGGTGTCGGCGGTCACAGCTACGGGGCGTTTATGACGGCTAATCTGCTTGCACACAGCGATCTGTTTCGTGCCGGTATCGCACGCAGCGGAGCGTACAACCGTACGTTGACGCCGTTTGGGTTCCAAGACGAGGAACGCAATTTTTGGGAAGCGACAAAGATCTACACCGACGTCTCGCCGTTCTTTTACGCCGACAAGATAAAAGAGCCACTCCTGATGATCCACGGCGAAGCCGACAACAATCAGGGCACGTTTCCCATCCAGTCCGAACGCCTCTACGCCGCCATCAGCGGCCTCGGCGGCACAGCCCGTCTCGTAATGCTCCCGCTCGAATCCCACGGCTACGCGGCACGCGAATCGACCGAGCACACACTGTACGAAATGGCTCAGTGGATGGATAAATATGTAAAAAATGCCAAGCCGCGGTAATTGGTGATGGCGGTATTTTGTTTGATAATCGGCTTCGTTCAGAAAAGATCGAAGCCTTTTTCATTGTTGGAACGATACTTGACATATTTGTAAGGTTTCGTTATCATTAGAAACAATTTAGAAGGGGAGTAGAAACCTTTGTTTACTCAGAGGTCCACGACATCGTCAATACGTTCGCATAAATAGCCAAGCGAACCGGTGCGTGGGGAAATATCGAGACCTTTTGCGGCTTTAGTCTGCAGGAGGTCTTTTTGCGTTTGCAGGCTTTAAGAAGATAGGGAGTTTACACATGGATAATTTCTTAATGCAGGGAATCGAAGCCTATCGAAATCAGACGGCTCGCGAACGACAATTCACTGGCTACGCTAGACGAATTAGGAACCTGCTGGAGATTAGAGGTAAGACGTCGGACGACTCATATTTGCTTATGCTAACACCGATGATCGAGGTCGCGTGGGTAGATGGAAAGATAGGACGGCCAGAACAGAATGCGGTATTGAAAGCGGCGGAGTCGTACGGACTGCTGCAAGATGACGCGACTTTTATGCAGATATTGGAGAGGCTTTCGACAAGGCCGAATACCTCGACGATCGAACTTTGGTGGGACGGTATCGCCGACCTACTTTCCAGTCTTCCGCTAGGTCAGACCGCAGCGATCTCATCCCTCATGCTCAGGCAAACGAGGTTTGTAGCCGAACTCGGTCAGAAACAAATATTCGGAATGTGGCGCGGACATTCAAGTGGTGAAAGCGAGAAAAGCAAGCTTGAAGAAACCGAGAAACGCTTTTCCCGTTTGGAAGAGCGTATGACTACGTCAGGCTCCACATCGCAAAAAAATGGTATCGATGACCATCTAAAAATGCTTCCGCTTGTAAAGGTCGCATGGGCGGATGGGCGGATAACAAAACGGGAACGGCAAATGATCTTTGACTCAATGTTTGATCTAGGCCTTGATCCTAACAATAATAACTTAGACCAGTTGCTCGGTTGGTTAGAGTTGAGTCCAAAAGAGGAGTTCTTCAAAGAGTCACTCGAAAAGCTTAGATCCGGACTGGAAACCCTTTCCGACGACGATCATGCTGAACAGAAATATAGCCTGATCTCACAATGCACATTGGTCGCCGAAGTCTCGGGCGGCGATTCAGATTCACCCTCCGGGGGGCCCCGTATTTGTGACGAGGAGATTACTGCAGTCAAGCAAATTGCACGAATTCTCAACGGAGCGATCGAGCGAGGCTAAAACTAGGGGCGGCCAGTTCGCCCAGATAATACGGTATTGCGGTTGGTGCGTACCGATGGAGAAAAAATGAGTTTATTTCCGTTTTCTGAATATTGGTTGTTTTACGCCGGATTTCTGGTGTTTGTATTGGCGATGCTCGCCATTGACCTTGGAATTTTCAATCGAAAAGAACATGTTGTCTCATTCAAAGAGGCAACTATCTGGAGTGCGATCTGGGTCGCACTGGCATTGATATTTGCCGGTGGATTTTATCAATATACATTCGCCAAGTTTGGAGCAGAGGTTGCCAAGACCTCTACGCTCGAATTCTTGACAGGTTACGTCCTCGAGTATTCGCTTTCCGTGGACAACATATTCATCTTTGTCCTGGTCTTCAGCTATTTCGGTATTCCCGCTAAGTACAAGCACCGCGTACTGTTCTACGGCATTCTGGGAGCCCTGGTATTCAGAGCGATCTTTATTGCCATGGGTTCTGCTCTAATGCAGTTTCACTGGGTGATATATCTGTTTGGCGGATTTTTGATACTTACCGGTATCAAGATGTTCTTTACGAGTAACGAAGAGATCAAGCCGGAAAAGAATCTGCTGATCAGAATATTTCGAAAGTTCATGCCGGTTACGAATAAGATCGACGGCAAGAGTTTCTTTCTAAAGATCGGCGACCGTTGGCATGCAACGCCGCTGTTCATCGCTTTGCTGTTTTTGGAGGCAACGGACATCATATTCGCAGTTGACAGCGTTCCGGCGATCTTTGCCGTGACGAGTGAGCCGTTTATTGTGTTTACTTCGAACATCTTTGCAATACTCGGCCTAAGGTCGTTGTATTTCATGCTCGCAGGTGTTATCGACAAGTTTTATTTGCTGAAATACGGCCTCGCGATCGTGCTAGTTTTCGTCGGATTAAAGATGGTCTGGCTAAATGATCTGTTCGGCGGAAAGTTTCCGATCTCATACTCGCTCGGGTTAATAATAGCGGTCATTTCGGGGTCTATCATTCTTTCTTTGATCTTTCCTCACCGAAAAAAGGAGTCTGCCTGATGCATTCACGTTCTCTGATGGTCGTCGGTGCATTACTTTTGTGTTCCGGCGGTGTCGTCTCAGCACAGACGAGGCCGCCGGATCCAACTGATGACACTCAGATCTGGAGCGAGGTACAGATCACAGCTCCGTTGCAGAAGAAGTTCGATTTGATATTCAAGGGTACATTCCGCTTAGGCCGTAACGTAAGTCATCCGGTGAGTGAAAGCGGAGCAATCGCTATAGCGTACAAAGCGACGAAGTTTCTTACCTTCGAAACGGGATATCAGTACCAAGCTGCACAGCCGTCTGCAGGGCGGAAGAGCTATACCAGCACCTTGTCGTTTAACGGTACCGTTAAATTTCCTTTGGGTAAGTTTACGATTAGCGATCGTAATCAGATCGAACGTCGATTCAGAAACTCCCGTTCCGACAATACCCGTTATCGCAACCGCCTGCGAGTCGAGTATCCCTTAGCGGTAGGCAAAACAAAATTCAATGTGTTTGTATCAAACGAAGTGTTCTTTGATGTTAGCAACAAGAGATGGGCGCGAAACAGGGTTGCTTTCGGAGCTAATAAAAAGCTAAATAAGCGTTTGACCGGGGAGCTTTATTACATGAGACAAAATGACGGCCGTAGCCGACCCGGAGATCTAAACATTATTGGGACTCTTTTAAGGGTTCAGCTTTGATATTGATTTGAAATGGCGGCGAGCCGTTCGCGTTTAATAAATAAGCAGGAGAAATAAATATGAAAAATATGATCTTAGGCATGGCAATGCTATTTGCCTTGAGCACAATTGGATTTGCACAATCGGTAACGAATTTTAACGTTACGGAGCAGATGGTGATCGACGCCCAGAAAGGCTGGTGCAGCGCGCTGGTTGAGATCGGAGCGTCAAAAGACAAAGGTGAAGATTACAAAAAACTCGCCTCGAGCGTAATCGATGGTGCTTACAATTATCAAAACGGTGTCGTCCTTTTCAAGCCCACACTCACAACGGGCGATCAGGTTTTCCGAATGGACAAAGAGGGAGCGTTAGCGTATTTCGTTGGCGGTAATTCCAAATATCCGAACGATGGCGGCTTTGCAATCAAGGGATGGAAAAAATGCGAAAGCAAGCCAAGGGGCATCATCTTGAACGGCGACACGGCTATTTCGATGGGAAATGTTCATTTTTGGGACAAAGACGGCAAAGAGACTGTCGTTGACAAGACCTGGGGCTACAAGATCGATGAAAAAGGAGCTTTAAGGATCATATTGCATCACTCATCGCTACAGTATGTCCCGGCGAGTGCGGCATCAAGTACCAAGTAAGCTAAAACATCCGGTGGAAAGCGAATTAGTAACCAATTGTGGTTCCCGACAGAATTCGTAACCTCACAACGCAAGTTGTGAGGTTACGAAACTCGTTGTATCGTTTTTGATATGGACGTTAACTTGGTGATCGGTAATTTTCTCAACCCGCCGATCCTGTTTTTCTTTCTTGGCCTGTTGGCGGTCTCGGTCAGATCGGATCTGGAGATACCTCCTCCGATCCCGAAAATTCTTTCACTTTATCTGCTCTTTGCCATAGGCCTCAAGGGCGGTGTCGGCATCGCGGCGAGCGGTTTGCAATTACAAGTTGCAATTACGCTCGCCGCGGCGACTGTTATGGCTTCGGTGGTTCCGCTTTACGCGTTTTTCATTTTGCGGCGGAAACTGTCCGTAGCCGACGCCGCAGCGATCGCGGCCACGTACGGATCGGTCAGCGCCGTAACATTCATCACCGCATCGGCATTTCTCGACAAATTGAGCATCCCTTACGGCGGATATATGGTAGCGGCGATGGCACTGATGGAATCGCCGGCGATCATCGTTGCCGTAGTGCTCTATCGCCTGCGTTCGAGTGACCGGAGGGGTTCCGGATTCTCTTGGGGCGAATTATGGCGTGACGCGTTCTTTAACGGGTCAGTTCTGCTGATAATGGGGAGCCTTGTGATCGGCATACTTTCGGGAGAAGCCGGAGCGAAAGCTCTAAAACCTTTTACGACCGACATTTTTACCGGCGTGTTGTGTTTCTTTCTGCTTGATATGGGGATAGTCGCGGCGAAAAGGCTGGGCGATCTAAAGAAAGCAGGCGTGTTCCTGGCAGGGTTTGGTATCCTGCTGCCGCTCGTCAACGCCACCATTGCGATACCTCTGGCATATGCTTTAGGCCTATCGCAGGGCGATGCATTTATGTTCACGGTCTTATGCGCTAGTGCGTCGTACATCGCTGTTCCCGCGGCAATGCGGCTTTCGATCCCCGAGGCGAATCCGAGCCTGTACGTGCCGATGTCGCTGGCGATCACGTTTCCGTTCAACATCATCGCGGGAATGCCGCTTTATCTGGTCATTATCAATCGAATCTGGAGCTAAACACTATGATGCCCGTAAAAAAGATCGAGATCATCGTTGACGAACTTCAACTGCCGACCCTGCTAAACCTGCTCGACCAGGCCGGTGTATCGGGTTACACCGTCATCAAAGACGCGACCGGCAAGGGCGACCGCGGCGTGCGTGGCGGCGGCGACCTGACAAGGGTTTTCGCCAATTCCTACGTCCTGACGGCCTGCCCCGAAGACAAACTTGACCTCATCGTCGAAACGATCCGCCCGATCCTCAAACAACGAGGCGGCGTCTGCCTAGTATCCGAAGCTCAATGGATAATTCATTGATTTTTTCGCTTAAGCTTTTGAGAGTGTGACTAAATCCAATCCAGTCAAAGACGTTGTGCTCGTTTCCGAAACAAATTCTAGTTGGGTTTAGTTACTACCAACCTACGTCCTTTTGCACTACCGTGGTTTTTATTGCACATCCGAGACTTCGATCACGGGGCCGGAGTCGCTGAAGTCGATCTCGTTGTTGAATCCGGAGAGGTCGGCACCTTGGTTTAGAAACTTTTCGGCGTCGTCGGCGGTGACGGGGCGTGAGAAGAGGTAGCCCTGGCCGGTTTTACAGCCCAACTCGCGGAGCAGTTCGAGCTGTTTGAGCGTCTCGACGCCTTCGGCGACGACCTCGATGCCGAGATTTTCGCCGAGCATAAGAATTGTCTTGACGATGAGGCCGCTCTTTTCGTCCGATTCGAGGACGTTGATGAACGAGCGGTCGATCTTGATCCGCTCGAACGGGAACCGCTGGAGATAGCTTAGGCTCGAATAGCCGGTACCGAAATCGTCGGTCGATAGTGCGATGCCGAGTTCGTCCAATTCCTGCAGAACCTTGAGCGAGCGTTCGCTGTGTTCCATAACGGTGCTCTCCGTTACCTCAAGCTTTAATTGTTTAGCATCAAGGCCGGTGCGGGCGAGGATATCTTTGATCTGGCCAGTTAGCGTCGGGTGCATGAGCTGTTTGGCTGAGAGATTGACGCTGATCGAGAGCGGGAACGTATAACGCTGCTGCCACTCGGCGGTCTGGCGGCACGATTCCTCGATTATCCATTTACCAATGCCCACTATCAGCCCGGTTTCTTCGGCGACAGCGACGAATTCGTTTGGCGCGATAAGCCCGTGTTTAGGGTGACGCCAACGGATAAGCGCTTCGAATTCCTGCACGCGGCCGGTCATCAGATCGACGATCGGCTGGTAATGCACCTCAAACTCGTTTCGTTCGACGGCGTGACGCAGATCGGTCTCGACCTGCAGCAGATTCATGTTGCGGACGTGCATCTCGCGGTCAAATATTTCGTAGCGGGCCTTGCCCGATTCTTTCGCACGATACATCGCGGCGTCCGCGTCGCGGAGGAAATCTTCGGCACGGCGTTCGACATTGCTTGAGACGACGATGCCGATACTCGCGGTCGTAAATACTTCGTAATTGTCGATCTTAAATGGCTCGGAGATCGCGGTTTGCAGACGTTCGGCAACATGGGCAACCTCATTTGCGTCGCCGCTGCGGTTGAGCAGGATGGTAAATTCGTCGCCGCCGAGCCGCGCAACGATGTCGCCCGGACGAACACAAGCCGTGAGCTTTGCAGCGATGGCTACGAGGAGCTTGTCGCCGACCGCATGGCCGAGACTATCGTTGATCACCTTAAAGCGGTCGAGATCAAGAAAAAGGACGGCAAATTTTGCGTAATCATTACCCTCGGCACGATCGACCGCCTGCTTGAGGTGGTTCATGAACGAGACGCGGTTTGGCAGGTCTGTCAACGTGTCGTGCAGAGCGTAATAGCGGAGCTTTTCTTCGGCACGGCTGCGCTCGGTGATGTCGCGAAAACTGGCGACGCGGCCGATCGCATTGCCTTCGAGATACTGCGGTTGCGAATAACGCTCGATCAGACGGCCGTCGGCAAGCTCGAGTATCTCCGAGACCGTCTCGTTGGGGGTATCGTAAGTCGTTTTGAGCCGTTTGAGAAATTCATCGGGCTTAACCAATTTACTGGCGACGTGTTTCACGAGTGCCGCTCCGTCTTTTTTCTCGACGATCGCCGGATCCACTTCCCACATCTCCATAAATTTGTGGTTGCACGTGACGATCTGACGGTCGAGACTCATGACGACGATGCCGTCAGCGGTCGATTCGAATGTGGTGGTGAAAAGCGACAGCGTTTCGCGGAGCGAATTTTCGACGCGACGCCGTTCGCTGATGTCGCGTGCAATGCCCTGCACACCAACCGGCATACCGTCATTGACGATCAGCCGTGTGCTCAAGTCGAGTGGGACCCGTCTGCCATCTTTTGCGATGATCTCTAGCTCGTAAGTTGTGGGCCTCTCGTCCTCGATCTTACGAGCGGTCATCGTCCGCGCACCTTCGAGGTACTCGGGGGCGACGACTTTGGCGATGTTGATCTTTAGTGCCTCTTCGCGGGTGTAGCCGGTGATGATCTCGCCGGCACGATTTAGCGAGGTAATGTTGCCGTTCAGGTCATGGGTATAGATAAGGTCGTTGGCGTTTTCAAATAAGTCTTTGTAACGCTCCTCGTTCTTGCGGCTCGCTTCTTCGGCAAGTTTTCTTGCAGTAATATCGCGGGCAATGCCCTGAACGGCTACAGCTTCGCCGTCTTTCATGATCGTACTGCTGTTAACCTCTAGCGTGACGCGGCTGCCGTCTTTGCGTATGCAATCGACTTCGTACACCGTTTGACCGGTGTCGCCCTTGACCTTTTTGAGCAGATTTTTCTTGACGAGCTTCATGTGCTCGGGGGCAATGATCTGCTTCATATTTAGCGATAACGCCTCTTCTTGGGTGTAACCAAAGATGCGTTCGGTCGCGTGATTGATAGAGATATAGTTGCCGCTGAGGTCGTGGACGTAAATTATATCGTTGGCGTTCTCAAATAACTGGCGGTAACGTGCCTCGCTTTCCTGCAGAGCATCACTCGTGCGTTTGCGGTCGGTAATGTCTTGCCACATCACCATCCCGGCAAAGATCTCGTCTTTTTCGTTGCGGACGGGTAAGACGCTAACTTGAAACGCTCCTTCCTCATTGTCCATGTCGAGAACGACATGCTCTCCGTTTAGTGCACGTTCGTAGTAACCCGACCACTCTTCGGCCATTTCGGGCGGAAAAACGTCTGACAAAGTGCGGTTTTCAAACATCTCGGTCGTCCAGTCATGATGTTTGAGCTGTTCGCCGTCGGCGAGCGTATATCGGTGGTTGTGGTCAAAGAGCAGCACGGCTGTCTTTGGAATTGTGCGGGCGAGTGTGCGATAGAGATTTTCCCGTTTTTCAAGCTCCTGTTGTGCTAGCTTTCGCTCGGTGACATCGAGTATCACGCCTTGCCAACATATGAGTTCGCCGTCCTTGCCCTTAACAAAACAGCTCCTGTCGCGGACCCAGATGATGTCGCCATTCTTGCAAATAACCCGATATTCAAAGTCGATGCTCTCGCCCTTTCGCATTGCAGAGCGCGTCGAACCCAGCACATGCTCGCGGTCATCAGGATGGATGACTTGGTCCCAAATATCGCTATCGGTCATCCATCGGTCCAGCGGATAACCAAACCGCTCAAACGTCGGGCTGATATATATCGGCAGATGAGGCTGGATCGGCTCGACGGCATAGAACATCACCGGCAGATTCTCGATGAAGCTGCGAAATGTGCTATCGGCGGCCGGCGAATTTGCCGGATCTATTTTTGAATTGGACGTTTTTTTTGCCATTTCGGGCGATCTGTGACAGGTCATTGCTCCAACAATGGGGCAATATCTGCTGTCTGATCAGGCTAGGGTAAACTGCTCTAAATAAAAGGCGTGGAGCGGATGTGTTGTTGAGTCTTGTGGACGGGACTACTCGGAAAACGCGTTAAATCAGGTTTAACGCATATTCATAATAGCATTTATTGCCGTCTCCTGACCACATTTTTTTCGGGTTGCGGCTAATTGTTTATCGGTACAAAAAAGCGTTAAACTAATCGCGTTTCTCACCTTAAAAATTATGAAAAAGATATCCGCCATTTGCCTGCTGCTTACATTCGCTGTCACCACATTTTCACAAACAATGCCCGCCGGTGCCGATCCTGCCATTTGGGCCAAAGCCGTCAAGATCCACAAAAAAGCGATCGTCATCGACGGCCATAACGACATCACGTCGCCGCTCGTTGATGAAGATACAGACCTGCGGAACAGCACAGTCGGCAAGTTTCATCTCGGCGGTGACCCTTTTCATACTGATGTTTCGCGGCTTAAGGCGGGCGGCATTACGGGCGAATTCTTTGCCATATATGTTTCCGGCAGCACAATGAAGACCGGCGGAGCAATGCATCGTGCCGTCGATATGATCGACGCGACATATCGCGAAGTTGAGCGAAATCCAAATGATCTCGTATCCTGCACGACAGCGGATGAGATCCGCAAAGCCAAGAAAAAGAACAAGGTCTGCATTCTGATGGGCATCGAGGGCGGTTATGTGATGGAAGATTCGCTTGCCGCTCTGCGGGTGATGTATCGTCTAGGCGTCCGTTACATGACGCTAACACACAACGTCGCGACGAACTGGGGCGACGCTCATCGCGATGAGAAACACGGCGGCCTGACGGATTTTGGTAAAGACGTGGTTCGCGAAATGAACCGCCTGGGGATGTTCATCGATATCTCGCACATCTCGGTCAAGACGATGAACGACGCTCTCGATGTATCGACGGCTCCAGTAATTGCCTCGCACTCGGGTGCTCGCGGAGTCAATGACCACACGCGCAACGTCCCCGACGACGTTCTCAAACGTGTCGCCAAAAACGGCGGCGTTATCATGGTCAATTTCTACCCGTCGTTCCTCGACGCCCGCACAAACAAAGAGGAAAACGAACGCTCGGCACGGCTCAAACCGCAGATGGATGCGCTCGCCGAACAGTTCAAGAACGATCGCAAAGCGTTTGATGATGCCGTCCGAAAGCTCGAGGACGCCAACCCGATCTATATGCCGACCTACGCCCGGATCGTCGATCATATCGACTACATCAAAAACGTCGCCGGCATCGATCACGTCGGGCTTGGCTCCGATTTTGACGGTGTTCCGATGCTACCCGCAGGTATGAACGGAGCAGAGGATATGGTCCTAGTTACATACGAAATGCTCCGCCGCGGATACTCTGAAACCGATATTAAGAAGGTGCTCGGCGAAAACCTACTCCGTGCAATGGCTCAGATGGAACGCGTTGCGGGCAACCGGCAGATCAGTGGACAGGGAAGTTTGAAACGTATCAAATAAAAAAGGCGGCATAAGCCGCCTTTTTTTCTACTCTTCCTCGTCGGAACGGTCGTCGTTGGGCCACCAGCCTTGCGGCGTATAATTGACCCGTCTGACCTCGCGAAGCCGGTCTTTGCTCAGTTTTCCTTCGACCAACTCATAACCCATCAGGGCAAAGATACGTCCGCGTAAAAAGATGGGGCGGGCGTTGCCGTACCAATCGACGCATGACGCACGGCAGCCGTCGTTGGTGTCGGTCGAGCGGGCCTCGAGTTCGCCGATCTGGCTAAAATTGAGGCGGTTGTTTTTGAGAAAGATGATCGCTGCCGAGTCTTCGGTTAGGTGACGATAACCGCTGCGGCCTTCGCGGGCGATCGGCAGACCGAGCAATCCGCTGTCATCGCCATCGGGTTTGTAGAAAAAGCCGTGACTGCGAAGCTCGCCTTGCGAAGCGTTCTTGCGGACGAAGCTTGGCCAAAGCTTTGCTCCGTCGTCGAGTCCGACGGGTGAGAAATAAAGATCGGTCCCATTTGTGCCGACAACGACGGCTGCGTCGCCGAGAGGTTCGATGCGATCAACGTTGTGGTCGAGGTGCAGATTTGTGACACTGCCGGTTTTCCAGTTGGCGGCAAACAAATTTGCTCCGTCGCGGGTTTCCTGACGGCCCCAGCCGCTGCCCGTGCCGTAGAGCATATAGTCGCCGACAAAGCGGTTTTGAAACGTGTAATTATCGACATTTGGCAGATCGCGATAGCTGGCTTTAACTGCCGATTCGCTGCCGTCGGAAAAACTTTCCGCCGATGCCGTGAGCATCGCGATGTCGCCCTCGGACTTTTCGCCGTCCCACATCTGATCGCCACGGGCGTCGCTGCGGACCAGCACGTTGAGCTGTTCGCCCTCGCTTTCGAGGAACGAGAACTGGTCGATCGGGCTGCCGGTAACGCCGAGAGCACTCGGGGCAGAGCCGTCTAGCGGCATCTTATAGAGTAGCGAGTTGGATTTCGGGCTGCCGCTGCCATAGTTGTAGTCGGTCGTCCAGACATACACCGATTTTTGCGAGACGTAGAACACGCGTCCCGCCGCTCCTAAAACCGCCGTGCCTTTGCACGCCATTGTCTTTGATGACAGGTCGCAGACGGTTATTGTGTGGAGTGCCGAGACTGAGGTCGAATCGACTGGTCGTTCGGCACGGTAGATCTCGGTCGGCGACACGACGGGCTCAAATTCGCTCGCCTTTGCACGTTTGTGCCATTTTCTGACGGCAGGGAATTGTGAGTTTCCATCGCTGTAATAGCCGAGGTATTGCGGCGTGTAAAAGACGAGCTTGTTGCCGATCAGACGGCTGGCGTAGTTGCGTGACGAATAATAATCGTTTGAACGCAGATGATATGTTGAGCGGTACGCGAGATCGCCGCTGCGGTTGATGTCGAACAAGTTGATCTCGGTCCCGCCGCGTCCGTAGCTGTAACCGATCACGACCACTGTGTCGCCCGAAACAAGCATTTCGTCGTACCAATCGTTGCTCGGGTTGATGCCCGGCGGATAGGCGTTGACCGAAGATCCCGGTTCCAGAGCATTGCCACCGACCTTGACCGTAAACAAACGCCCGCGACGAAGTATCACGAGGTGATCGCCGTGGACCTTAACGATGCCGCCTTCGTCAACGCCGGCCATTTGAGTGTTTGTGATCGATTCTTCTTTGCCGTCTTTCGATGCCGACATGGGCTTTGCTCCCGCGCTCGGTGATGGTGCGGCATCGGTCATTACCGAACTGTTTGCGGTGGTTGATTTGTCTGCATCGTCGCCTGAGTCCTGTCCCGCGCGGCGGCGGGATTCCTGAAACTTCTTAAAATGCTCCTTTAACTCAGCCTCTGATTTAAAAGGCTGCATGGTCTTTCGCGGTTTCG
This sequence comes from Chloracidobacterium sp., assembly GCA_016706275.1. Taxonomy (GTDB): domain Bacteria; phylum Acidobacteriota; class Blastocatellia; order Pyrinomonadales; family Pyrinomonadaceae; genus OLB17. The sequence goes on from JADJJY010000001.1 coordinate 1,337,429, forward strand.
ACGACGCGACCGATGGTAAGTCAGCAAACCATCCGGTTGGCCGGACCCCTGAATACGAGAACGCAAAAACTCCGGCTGCCAATACAACGGCGCCGGCTATAAATGACCTTTTCATAATTTTTCCTCCGTCGGCAGCGTTTCCACCGCCGTAAATATCGGATATTTTCATTCCAATCGAAGGAACGGATAAAGGATGGATGTCTTGCAGGGAAAACTTTAAAAAGTAAGGAGAGTCAGCGATTCACGTCGTCCGTAGAGACAACGAAGAATTGCGGCTGGGACGCGCTTTCGTCCGGGGACCGGACGCTTGCAACTAGCCCACCGATTTATCGGTGGGAATCGGGGACGAATCATGTAGCAGTCCCGTAGGGACGGCTGAATACGGCACAGATCAATCGAACACATATCGCGGGTCGTATTCCATCAGATGTTTATCCAAAAACGAGATGAACTCGGTCTTAAAATCCAGCTTCTTATGGTGCTCGGCTTGGTTTGAGATATATTTTACGGTTCGATCGACCTCGCCGATCCCGATCGAGAAGGCTCCGTAACCTTCTTGCCACTCAAATTTTTTGTGCTCGGTAAATTCGTCGTGGATCCACTTTGACGAGCCTCCTTTGACCAATTGCATGGCATGAGCAATGTCGAGTGTTTTTGGGAGCGAGATGAGGAGGTGAACATGGTCATCGACGCCGCCTGCCGAGATCAGTTTCATTTTGTTTTTTCGAGCGATACCGCCTATGTATGGGAACAGCCGTGTTTGAAGTTCGGGCGTGATCAATGGCCGCCGCTCTTTGGTGCTGAAAACGCATTGCATTAACTGGCTAACGTATGAATGGGACATATATGCTCTCCTGTTTTATTTTCAGTCGTCCCTACGGGACTCTACGGCATAATACACCATTTTCCCACGGTTAAATCGCTCGTACCCACCGATAAATCGGTGGGCTATTAACGGTGCGTCCCTGACGGGACAAAGAAAAAGGCGGCCTGAGCCGCCTTTCGCATAAGAACCTATCCGCTAACGTGGACAGTACTGACTAAGCACCCGCGCCGTGGCATTTTTTGAACTTCTTGCCTGATCCGCAGTAGCACGGTTCATTCGGCTTAGTTTTGGGCTGGTCACGAACAAAAGGCGTGTGTCTGGCGGCTTCGGCTCCGGCGGCTTCGGCTGTGCCCATGGCTCCGGTGAATGCCATGCCGGCGGCTTGGCGGTTGGCACGTTGGCGTTCGAGGCGTTCGAGACGCTCGATCTCCTCTTGCTCGTCGCGGTTGACGATCTCGAGGTGAAATAGAGCCTTGGTCGTATTGGTGTCGATGCGGTCGAGCATGTCCTGGAACATATCGAACGACTGTTTTTTGTATTCGACAAGCGGGTCTTTTTGGCCGTAACCGACCAGGCCGATGCCCTGTTTGACCTGATCGATCGAGAGCAGGTGGTCTTTCCACTGGCTATCGATGATGTTGAGCATGATGTAACGCTCGTATGCCCGCAGGCTTTCTTCGCCGGCCTGTTTTTCCTTTGATTCGTAGCTGGCGATGGCCTTTGCCCAGATGGCGTTTTCGACCTCGGCGGCGTTCATCGTCTTGAAATCGACGCCTGCGTCTTTGGCCGGGTCGATCGCGTAAATGTTCTCGATCTCAGCGGCGTAGGTATCGACTTCCCATTTGTCCGGCGTGATCGCGTTGGACAAAAAGCTGCCGGTCAGATCGGCGAGCAAGTCGCGTGCCACGCCCTGTTCGCCAAGCAAATACTCGCGATGCTCAGGCTCAAACATCAACTGCCGACGCAGGCCGTAGATCGTTTCGCGTTGGCGGTTCATGACGTCATCGTATTTGAGGACGTGTTTGCGTGTCTCAAAGTTGCGGGCCTCGACGGCCTTTTGGGCACGTTCGATCTGGCGTGAAACGGTCTTTGATTCGATAGCGACGCCATTTTCCATACCGAGCCATTCCATCATCGAGCGGACCTTATCGCCCGCAAAGATACGCATCAGATCGTCCTCAAGCGAGAGAACAAAACGTGATGAACCGGGATCGCCCTGACGTCCGGCACGTCCGCGAAGCTGGTTATCGATGCGGCGTGATTCGTGGCGTTCGGTGCCGAGGATGTGCAGCCCGCCGACGGCAACGACCTCTTTCGCCTCTTCGGCGACGACGGCCTTAGCCTTCTTGAGCTGCTCGTTGAACTGCTCCTCGGTCGCCTCGTCCGGATTGATCTCCATCCGTTTGAGGTAATCGCGGGCGAGTGATTCGGGGTTGCCGCCGAGCAGGATGTCGGTACCGCGGCCGGCCATGTTGGTCGCGATGGTGACGGCTCCTTTGCGGCCCGCCTGGGCGATGATCTCGGCTTCCTGTTCGTGATATTTGGCGTTGAGGACCTTGTGCGGAACGCCAATAGCTTTGAGCTTTTCGGCGACCAGCTCGGAATTCTCGACCGAGACGGTACCGACCAGAACGGGGCGGCCAAGTGCATGCAACTCTTTGATCTCAGCGACGGTCGCGTCCCATTTTTCGGGCAGCGTGCGATAGATCATGTCCGACGAATCTACGCGAACCATCGGCTGATTTGTCGGGATCATCACGGTGTCGAGGCCGTACACGGTGTTAAATTCCTCGGCCTCGGTCTCGGCTGTACCGGTCATGCCGCCGAGCTTTTCGTACATTCGGAAATAATTCTGCAGCGTGATCGTTGCGAGGGTCTGATTTTCCTTTTCGATCTTAACGCCTTCTTTCGCTTCGACTGCTTGGTGTAAACCGTCAGACCAACGACGGCCTGACATCAGACGTCCGGTAAAATCGTCAACGATGATGACTTCGCCGTCCTGGACGACGTAATGGTGATCGCGTTTATACAGCGTGTGGGCCTTTAGCGCCTGTTCGACGCAGTGGAGCAGGTCCATGTTTGCCGGGTCGTATAGGTTCGAGACGCCAAGCAGCTTTTCGGCCTTGGTGACGCCGGCCTCGGTCATCACGGACGAATGATTTTTCTCGTCGAGCAGATAATCGCCGGTCGTAACCTTGGTCTCCTCGTCCTTGTGGCCGAGCTCGAGCTGCGGGATTATCTGGTTGGCGGTGTAGTATTTATCGGTCGCCTCGTCGGTCGCACCCGAGATGATGAGCGGCGTGCGGGCTTCGTCAATGAGGATCGAATCGACTTCGTCGATGATAGCGAAATAGTGGTCCGGCTGAACGAGCGAATCAACGTCAAACTTCATATTATCGCGGAGATAATCAAAGCCGAATTCGTTGTTCGTACCGTACGTGATCGAGCAAGCGTAGGCGTCTTTGCGCTCGACGTCGTCCATATCGTTTTGGATACAGCCGACGGTCAGGCCGAGAAATGTGTGAATTTTGCCCATCCACTCGGCATCGCGCGATGCGAGATAATCGTTAACCGTCACGACATGGACGCCGCGTCCGGTCAGGCCGTTGAGATACGACGGCAAGGTGGCGACGAGCGTTTTACCTTCACCTGTACGCATTTCAGCGATGCGGCCCTGGTGCAAAGCGACGCCGCCGATCATCTGCACGTCAAAGTGACGCATGCCGGTGACGCGACGCGAGCCTTCGCGAACGGTCGCAAAGGCCTCGGGTAATATCTCGGCGAGCACAGCCTGCTCGGCCTTTCGGCGTTCTTCTTTATCCTCAATGCCCTCGAGAGCATTGGCGATCATCTCTTTGAATTTCGGCGTCTGTGCCTGTAATTCGGCGTCCGACAGCTTTTCGATCGCCGGTTCCCAAGCGTTTATCTGGGCGATGATCGGTTTGACGTTCTTCAAAAAGACGTCGCTCGACGAGCCAAAAATTTTCTTAACTAATTTATCTGCAAAACTATTAACAGCCATGATTTCCTCGTGTGTTCAGAGTTACGCGTTTACGCGTGATTCCGTAATCGAATAGACTGAATCATCGCGTCTAAAGACGCAACTCCGTACGGTAAATTACCTTAGAAAATGGCGAGTTAAAATGGAAAGGTTAAAATTTCGATCCGCTCGCCGCTACTTTGCGTCTGATGCTAGCAGCGGATCGAGTGAGCCGCGGGGAAAATTAGTGAGAGTTAGTATCTGATCGAGTCGAAAGCCGATCTTTCGGTCGACTGACGTCGCGATAGGCGAAACTTTAGCCGCCGCGATTTTGACAAACTGAACCGGTGACGATGTTGCTGCAAAGGTATGCAGCGAACCAGCGGTTTGAAATTTAGCAAGAAACTTCCTGACCGAATTTGAGACGTGATCGTTGGTTTGGGGCGAAGGCGTTTCAGTTTCGATCGACGATGCTTGATCCGGTTTGTTGTCGAGATCATCGACCATTTCGATCTCATCACGAAGGTCAAACTGTTTTGCCGTCGCGGCATTCGCCAAAACCTGCGGCGTCGCGCCCGCCAGCACCAGGCCGAGATACACGCCGAGTGTTGCTAAGAGCAGGATCGAGTTTTGGTTTTTACGGTTTGTCATTTACCGAAAGAGCAATTTTATGAAGAATCAATTCCCGAAACTCGCTAGCAGACATAACTAATTTGATTTCAAAAGCCGTTTGATCGGCAGAGGCGGCAAGGCCCCTTAGAATGAGTTTGCCGTCCTCACTTTTCGTTTGCATCACCCCGAACCGGATCAGAGTGCTTAGTGCAGATGACATAATTCGAGCCCTTTCCGGTGATTTTGCATTTGAAAGGATGCTAGTCGTAAAATTTTGACTGTCTTGCGATATCTTAATTTGGCCTTTGGAGATATGATCAAATGCCTGTAAATACTGAAAGTAACCGCTATCTCCGATCGCCTCGATAGCATTTTTTGCAAGTTCGACCATCTTGGGATCACCGGAGATAACAGTGAATTTTGACAGCTTTTGGTCGAGACCGCCTTTGGGCGTAAAGTAGGCTTCACACTCAACTGAAAACGGCGCGGTCAGATCTATCTCTTTGCTTTCGATCTTTTTTCTTATCGAGTCTGCAAAGTCAGTAAGCGGACGTTTATTGATCGTTATGTCCGCATCAGACTTACCCTGAGCCAAAACCTGCGGCGTCGCGCCCGCCAGCACCAGGCCGAGATACACGCCGAGTGTCGCTAAAAGCAGGATCGAGTTTTGGTTTTTACGCGGTGTCAAAGTTTATTTTAATGCGGCGGTGTTACTTGAAAGTCCGCCGACGGCGTTGCCGTTCTGTTGTTTAGGCGCCGCTTTTTGCTCGGCGAGCTTACGCTGGATCATCGGCAGAGCGATGTCTTTTGGCACGAGGAACTTGATAACGATCTTTTTACCGATCGCCTCGACCTTGGCATTTTCGAGCAGGACGAGATCGTCCTTATCATTCTGATCGGCTCCCTCGCCGCTTTTTCTTGACTTAGCAGCCGAGATCAAAAATGCCAAACCACTACTAATTGAACGGGCCCGCGTCTCGCTCTCCATTTCGGACTGGACGATGGCCGAGATATTGGTCTCATCCTGCTGCAACATCAGGTTAAAATCTTTGCCGCTAACGTCTTTTAAATACTGCAAATATCCACTGTCGTTTATCGCCGCGATGGCGGTTTTGACAACATCGACCATTTTCTGGTCTTCACTCGTTATCTGACCCCATTTGAACGATTTCGGGTCGAGACGGCCCTCTTTTGTCAATTTGCCGGTCGCATTGACGATAAATGCAGAGTCCAGACGGACCTGCTTTTTATCTAACAGATCGTTGACATTATTGGCAAGATCGACAAAAGGCCGCTTATTGATGTCGTAGGTCGTGGCCGGGTCGAGCGGATCGACTTTAGGGTTATTTCCCGCGGTCGTGCTGTCGTCAGGAGTTGGTGTCGCCTTAGGTTGGCGCGGTTTTCGGGGCTTGTCCGTGGACCCCGTCGTGCCGCCGCCGCCCAACGTCGGCAATTCTCCGTCGATGACGTCGTTGTTTGTCTTAGGGATATTAGGCTTTGTGTCGAGCAAGCTGTTGCCGCTGGTCGTTGGTGGTGTGTAAGGAATGCCCGGCGGGAAACCGCTGTTGTTAAACATCGGATCGTTTGCCTGCTGCTGGATCATAGCAAATTCTTCAGGATTTGCGATCTGAAAATAGCCCTCAGGATAAGAGAGCGGCGGAGCGGTGCCGCTGACATCGACAAATGTGATATCGGCATCGCCAAGATCAGTTTTTTCGTAGACCTGGTCAACGTAATCACGGTCGGTGCCAAATAGCATCGTACCGACATATACGACATCGAGAGCCTCGCAAACGCGTCCAACCAGCGGGCTGTCGCAACCCTTCATCGTCAGCAGGGAGGTTTGTGCAAAAACAAGCAGGGCAAACAGATTGCCAACCGCCGCGATCGCGAGGATCTTATAAATGCGCGGGCCAAACTCCCAAGTTTTGATCTCGTACGTATGAAACAGGTCGCCCTCGCTCGTCGGGGCGGCTACCGGCTCTGTATCGTATATTGACTGCTCGAACATATTGCTAATTTTAAATATCGCGTTAGTCTCAAAAAGCTAGCTGCAAATTTAGACGCCCGCACCCTGCAAAATGTTGCAAGGCAATTGAGTATATTACCATTTTCAACCGTCGATTGGAAGGATTAGACTTATCCCCCACAAACCTCTAAGATTGGGCACATGGCCCGCTCAGGTGACCGAAACCGCTCTGCAAATAAACGCAAGCGGCACACCGGTGAACGAAAGGATAAACGATTTGTTGCACGCGAAAGTTCCGCTCCGCGCGTAGTTGTGCAGCAGACTCCGCGACAGCTAAAGGCGATCGAACGCCTGCTGTCCGGCATCGGCGTGCCCGAGCAAAAGCCTTTCAAACCGGATGCTTTTCAACTCGAAGCCCTCGCAGCTATCGAGACCGAGGACGTGCTTGTCACCGCTCCGACAGGCAGCGGAAAAACATGGATCGCCCGCGAAGAGATACGCCGTATATTAAGTTTGGGCCAGCGGGCTTGGTACACGACGCCGTTAAAAGCGCTGACAAATTCAAAATACACAGAGTTTTCGCTTGAATTTGGAGCTGAAAATGTCGGGATTCTGACGGGCGACCGCAAGGAAAACTCCGGTGCGCCGCTGATCGTCGGGACGACCGAGATCTATCGAAACCAGTTGTTTGACGCTTTGCGCGAGGGCGATCAGGTCGAGACGGATTTTGTGATATTTGACGAGGCCCATTATCTAGCGGACGAGGACCGCGGCCACGTTTGGGAAGAGGCGATCATACTATCGCCGCCGCGCATCAGGTTGCTGCTGCTTTCAGCGACGGTCGGGCGTGCTGAAGAATTTGCGGCGTGGATAGGTGAAGTTCGCGGAACAAAAGTTCGTGTGATCAAAGCGGGCCCTCGCCCGGTCGAATTGCGTGCCGCGTATCTGTCGCACGACATGCAGCTATTTCCGCTATTGGGTGATGACGGTACGTATAACCGCGATCTGGATCAATTTGCAAGGCAACGACAGAGTTCGGGCGGTTTTCGCCGCAGACGAAGATAAGAAATTCATCCACAGATGCACACGGATAAACACAGATAAAGAATGAGATTCCTATCTGTGTTTATCTGTGGAGAATTTTCTTTGTTTCTATTTAATACTCGCGACTAAAACATCAATATCTGCCTGAGGAACGAGCAGATCGAGAGTTACTTCGTTTGCATGGTTAGCGATCTTGGCGTTTTTGATCATTCGCGAATAGACCTGTTGGTCGGAGCGTTTTGAGCCGCCGAGAATGGCGCCGCCGAGCATCTTGAGGCCGTCGAGCATTTCTTTCAGGCTCTGTGCCTGATCAGCTTTTGCGGTGCGGGCCATTACTTGGAGGTTCGTGCCGGTTGCAGAAACGTCGAGCGAACCCGCCATTACCTGTATCGATTTGATATTGTTGCCGATCTCGTCATTATCGAGCGGCAGCAGGGAATCCATGCCGCCCGGAATGCGGGTCGCAAAACTCATCACCGCCGTCTCTTTTTGCGAGAGAAGCGAGGTCAGATCAGCCGAGGCGTGTGTTTTACCTTCGAGTGTCTCACGCACACGTGGCAAGGTGCCGATGGCCAGCGTATTAGAGTCGATCGAGGTAACGGCGATCTCTTTTGACAGGCCTTTCAGAGCATCATCGATCATGCCGCCGACTTTTGAGGTAGTCGGTTTTGAGGATGATTTTTGAACCACGTCTTTCACAGTGAAAACATATACCGTTCGTTCGCCGATCTTTTCTTCACGATAGGTGCCTTTTGACGCAAGCTTTGCGACCGCGACGAGGGCTCCGGCGTTGATGTCGCCGCCAGCGATGAGGATGGGTTCGTAATCCGTTTCTTTTGCCGAGATCGTTTTGAACGCAACACCCACGGCGACCTGATCAAATTTACGCAGGTCAATGCCGGTGCGGTTTTCCATCTCGTTGATCTTAGCGATTATCTCGCCAAGCATCGGTTGATTTGCCGACAACATACGCGGCAGAGCGTCATCAAGAAAGCGTTTTGCATCAAAAACGGCAACACCGTCCGACGCCGGCAGCAGCGTCACAAGACGACTGGACTGACGTTTTTTCACTTTATTTTTACGAGTGTCGACAGCGGCAAACGCTAGCGTATTGACCAGCAAAACTGCGACAACGGCGGCGGCGATATTTCTGATCTTCATGTATTTACCTCAACAAAAATTCTAGTTGGTATCCTAACGATAACAGATGCACGATTGTTCGGGAATAGTTTGCTGAAAAAAGAATTGGCCACAGAGAACACATAGATATGGAGAAAAAGTTGTACTGCGACCGCGTTTTAAGTACCCTTAACGACCTCCGTGTTCTCTGTGGCTAAATTCTCCGATTTAATTACCTCAAATTCGAACTGCAGCTCTTTCCCCCGAAAGATATAGCTCAGATACTGCTCCCAAAACTTACGCGTAAACCGCATCCCCGGCCATCTCGTGTCGAGGTTTACGATAAATTCAATACCGAGTGCTTTCCACAGATTTAATAGCGAGACGTAACACCGAACGGGTTTTAGCTGGACCTCGGTATAAAAATCAAAAACCTCGCGCCCGGCAATGAAAGTATTAAACGTGTACGAATTGATGTGGTTGCGATGCGTCGGGTCGTTTGGCCAGTCCGGATTGGTGTAGTGCGGGCAGAGCAACTTGATGCGTCCGCCGGGGCGTGTGACGCGGTGCAGTTCACCGATAAATCCCATTAAATCAGGCACGTGTTCGACGACGTGATTTGAAACAACGAGGTCAAATTCGTTATCGGGAAACGGATACGGCAGCTCACCCAGATCGTGTATGACATCGGCGTTGGTTCGCGGATTATTATCCAGCCCGATCGCACCCTCAGTTTTATTGGCCCCACAGCCGACGTCTAAGATCTTCATCGAACTATATTTACCACATAGATACATAGAACACATAGAAGCAATCTGTTATCGGCATACCCTATGTGTCCTATGCTCCTATGTGGTTGATCTTTCTTTTCGTCTTTTCGCTCAGATAAAAATGCCACAGCAGTCTGGCCGCGACCGAACGGAACGGTTTCCATTTCTTGGCCATCACGATAAACTCATCCGAACCGGGCCGTTTATCCGCTCCCGTCAATTTCTGATACGCCGCATGCAGAGCAATATCGCCTCGTGGCATAATATCCGGCCGCAGCATCGCCATTAGCAGATAGACGTCACTCGTCCATTCGCCAACGCCCTTGAGCTTGATAAGCTCTGCTTTAACCTCAGCGTCCGGTAATCTATGCAGGCTGTCGAGGTCGATGTGCTTATTGATAATGGCGTCAGATAAATGCCGTGCATATGTTGCTTTCTGGCGGCTGAAACCTATGGTTTTTAGATCAGCGTCGTTGATCGCAAGCAAATTTGCCGGCGTCACATCGCCGATGTGGACCGAGAGTTTGTCAAAACACGCCTTTGCCGACGCGAGGGAAACTTGTTGTTCGAGAATGATATTTAGCAAAGTGACAAAGCCAGTCGGACGGTCCCACAATGGCGGGGCTCCATAAGTGCTGTAAACAAACGCCAGCTCGGCATTCTCCTGCGATAATTTCACGCAGGCACGCTTGATCTGACGGTCATCGAGGGGCTTTATCATCGTTTCTTGGTCCACCTTGGTCCACCTGGTCCGGACCGGACCAACGGTTTCGCTATCCTGGGGTTTGGTAATATAATGGCACCAAAATAGTATGAGCATTATCCCGAAACTTGCGACGTCACTCAATCGTCGAGACGAGGTTCCAAACGTCGAGCTTGCCGCATCGATCGTCGCAAGGGAAAGCAAGATGCAGGTGAGCGAACTGTTGTACGGGTTAAGTCATCGAAATAAGGGTATTCGACACGACTGCATCAAGGTGTTGTACGAGATCGGCAAACTTAGGCCAAGGCTGATCGCAGAACATTACCGCCTATTCGTTGCCATTCTCGGAAATGCCGATAATCGTTTGCAGTGGGGAGCGATGACCGCTCTCAGCACGATCGTTGCGGAAAGACCGCGTGAGATATACATCTCTCTAAAAGAGATCGTCAACGCGGCTGACAAGGGTTCTGTGATCACACGTGACCAATGCGTCAAGATCCTGATAGCCCTCTCAGCGACCGAAAAGTACGCCGCAAAGACCTTTCCGCTTTTGCTCGAACAGCTAACCGTCTGTCCGACAAATCAACTGCCGATGTATGCCGAAAATTCGATCCCCGCCGTTAACATTACAAATAGAGACAGATTTGTCGAACTTTTGACCGCACGGCTTGGCGATCTGGAAAAAGAAAACGCCAAGAAACGAGTGAGTAAGGTGATAAACAGGGTTAGTAAATAAGACGGCCGTTTACTCCATCAGTATGTGAAGCCTATCTGCGAACCCGGATGCTTCCCATTCGCTCCAGAGATCAAGCGCTGAGCGGTATGCCTTTGAACGCTTGCCGACAAATTTGGAGAGGAGCCACGCCGCCGCAGCGGATTTGTCTCGAGCTCTGGTTCTATCCTCGTCCTTTAGTCGTTTTGTCAGGATCGCTGTCCACACATCACAATCGTGAACATCGCCGAGAAAGGACTGCATTCGGGCCAAGCCGGATGCGAATTCCGTGATCTCGTCACCCCAGCAGACGCCAAAAAGCTCGATCGAATAACGCAGACGTTTTGCAGCAATCCGCAGATCGTGAATCTGTACGCTGTCAAATGGGTCGTAGATTTCGGTGCCCTTATCACGAAATTCCCGTAATCGTGACTTGATCACGCAGCACCCCGCATCTCTAAGACTTCCCGGGCTGAAGAGTTCCTGCTGGCGAAGCGAATCCTCGATGCAGTTCGAAAAGCGTTGATGCAACTCGTCGAGCGGTATGGATCCGAGGGCTTTTTGCAGCCGGGCGTGTGACTGCTCACGTCCGTTTTTGAAGCCGGAGATCAGTTCGCTGATCCCTGTTTTTATCGAATCGTCACGGGCGGCGGCGGCCAATTCCTCAAGAGCAATGATCGCGACATCCTGGTCGCGAACCACCCCGAGCAGATCGGAGATCTTCTTTAGATCGACTTTGACGCGTTTGAGCGGTTTTTCGTCAATGACCTGGACAAAATCGCGCAGAGCGCTGCGAAGCCGACGCAACGCAACACGCATATCGTGGACGGCATTCACATTCCACGGCACGAGGACGGCGTTGCTATAGCTCATAACCTCATCAAACCGTAGCCCCAAAACCCCGGCCGCCCATTCGTAAAGGTCGGCGGTCGAGGTAACCGCGGGTGCGAGTTTAGCCTTAGCCATCTACGCCGCATTGTAACAAAAATGTTACTTAAAGTTGTTACAGGCCGAGTTTGCGAATATCGTTGACCGTTGTAGGATCTTCCAGGGCCGAAAGATCGCCGGGGTCTTCGCCGAGATAGGCGGAGCGGATGACGCGCCGCATTACTTTGGCATTGCGGGTTTTGGGGATTTGAACCGCCGCCAGTACGTGTCAAGATAGCGTTCCTTTTCCTGCCAGAATCCGCGTGCCATGCCGATCCAAGGCTGTTTGATAACAAGCTCGCCGACCTTTCCGGGTTCAACTGGTTGACCGTCATCGTCAAGAATATCGACATCCATCCCCAAACACGGAGCGGGGAACGAACACGGTTTTATCGGCAGCAGAGGATTGCCCATCAGAATGCCGCCCGATATCTCGGTGCCGCCGCTGTAATTGATGATCGGCAGCTTGGAGTCACCGACCTTTTCAAAAAGCCACCACCACGGAGCCGGGTTCCAGGGCTCGCCGGTCGAGGCGAAAATGCGTAATGCAGAGAGGTCGTGCCGCTCGAAAGGCATTTTCTTGCTCCCCTCCTTACGAAGGAGGGGTGTCGGCGTTTCGCCGACGGGGTGGTTCTCTTGCTGGGGTTCCACGGACGTTGATTCAATGCTCGACGAGAGAACCACCCCGTCACCCGAAGCGGGTGCCACCCCTCCTTCGTAAGGAGGGGAGCCGGAGTTGTCATCGCTCGCAGCAAGCGATCTGATCAGCGTCGGCGAAATTCCCAGAACCTCGACCTTATGTTTCGCACAAAATTCCCACATTCGATCGGGCTGCGGGTAATCGGGAGCACCGTCATAAATACAGATCGTCGCACCGTTTATCAACGCCCCATAGATCAGCCACGGCCCCATCATCCAGCCGATGTCTGTGTACCACGAGATCCGCGTGCCTTTCCCGACATCCGTCCCAAACGCCATATCCTGCGCCGCCTTGATCGGAAAACTCGCGTGTGTGTGAGCAATACCCTTTGGCTTGCCCGTCGTGCCGGAGGTGTAGAGGATAATGAGCGGGTCTTCGGCGGAGGTTTTTTCAGCAGGCAGGACATCATAAAACTCTTCGAGAAAGTTATAACCCACGCCCCAGCGATGAACTTTTTTGCCAGAGAAGGCCTCATTCTCCAGATACTTCAGCTGCTCATAAAATCGATCGATCCGAGCTGTTCGGATTTCGTCGGTCGTCTCGTCGACAAAGTTCGTGTGGAGCGGCTCGCCGCCGATCCCCACGACGATCACCCCTTCTATTGAGGGAACATTTGCGACGGCTCGCGACGCGACGGTGAGCATATCAACCGCTTTACCGCGACGAGTTGTGCCGTAACAAGTAAACAGCGCTTTGGCTTTTACAGCGTCCATGCGGCTGGTTATGGCGTCGATGCCGTAGCCAGAAAAAACTGGGACTGCAATACCACCAAGTCGGTTGATAGCCATTAGTGCCACGACGGTTTCGACTATCATCGGTAGGTGGATGCCAACGGCGTCCCCTTTCTTGATACCTAAAAGCGAAAGTGTTCGTACGCAGATATCGACGTTCTTCAGCAAATCGCCATGTGTGAGCGTATTTGAATCGGCCGTCTCGCCTTCCCAAATAACCGCCGGCTGATCTTTCATTTCGTCCGTCTGCCAGCGGTCGAGGCACATTTCGGTGATGTTGAGGCCGGCTCCGTTGAGCCAATTTGGAAACTCAATTCCATCAGTCGTATCGAGCAGCTTTTCGTATGGCGGGTCGAATTTGATGTCGAGGAATTTGATGACCTCTTCGGTAAATCGCTCGACGTCCTTGATCGAGAATGCGTAAAGCTCGTCCCAAGTCGAAACGCCGACCTGACGCATAAATTTTGTAAGCTGCGAGCGTTCGATAACGTCGGGCGTCGGCGTCCAGGCGATGGGCTGATCTTCGAGGAGGTTCTGGTCGTTCATAAAAAAGAGTTTGCCCGCGAATCACGCGAAAAGACGCGAATAAAAAACCAAAAGCGTTAAGAAAAATTCTCTTACATTCGTGTCATTCGTGCAATTCGTGGCAAAATATCTGAAATGACTGAGCAAGTATCAAGTATAGGATTGCCGGGGAATCTGTTTGCGGGCAAGACGGCGATCGTCACCGGGGCTTCGCGGGGAGTTGGGCGTGCCGTCGCGTTGCGGCTGGCTGAGGGCGGGGCGAATGTTGTTGTCAATTATCTGAGCAGCGACATCGAAGCCCAGGACACGGTCGATCTGTGCATAAACAAAGGCGTCGGGGCGATCTCAGTTCAGGCGGACGTGTCGGAATTTGCGGGTGCGCAAAAGATCGCGAAAGAAACGATCGAGCGTTTTGGCGGCATCGATCTGCTCGTCTGCAACGCGGGTGTCTGGGACGGTGCACCGATCGAAGACATGAGCGAGGAGCTCTGGAACAAGGTCATGAACACCAATCTCAAATCCGCTTGGGCGATGACCAAGGCTTGTGTGCCCGCGATGAAAAAACAGGCGTCGGCCGCGATCGTGATGGTGTCATCGACCGCCGGACAACGCGGCGAAGCGGGCTATTCAAACTACGCTGCATCAAAAGGCGGCCAGATATCTTTTACCAAGGCTCTCGCAAGCGAGCTTTGCCCAAAGATCCGCGTCAACGCCGTCGCTCCGGGCTGGATCGAGACCGCGATGGTCCGTCCTGTTTTCGAAGACAAAGTTTACGAACAAAGCGTCATCGATTCGATACCTCTAAAACGCATCGCAACCACCGATGACATAGCGTTGTCGATCTGCTTTCTATTGTCCGACTGGTCGCGGCATATCACTGGCGAGATCCTCAATATCAACGGTGGGGCAGTGCTTTGCGGGTAAACTAAGCCGATAAATCCCAAATTGTGACAAATAGCACAGCTTAGATTTTAACATCGTGATATGCAGATATTACGAGCGACTTTGCACGAACCAGCGAGATGAAAACTTCAAGCCTTGCCGAATATCAAAATCATTTTAGTGCCGTGCCGACGAGTTCGAGCTATGTCGAAAACCTTATAGGCAATACGCCGCTGCTCGCCGTCCACTTTCATTACAAGGGCGAACGTCGCACGATCTTTGCAAAGGCCGAGCATCTGAACCTGACCGGCAGCATCAAGGACCGCATGGCTCTGCACATTATCTGCTCGGCGTACCGCGACGAACAGATCCGCAAAGGCGACATCATTGCTGAGGCAACGAGCGGTAACACGGGCATCTCATTCGCGGCGATCGGCCACGCGTTCGGCAATCCGGTGCATGTTTTTATGCCGGATTGGATGAGCAACGAGCGGATCTCGCTGATAAAGAGCTACGGAGCGGACGTGACGCTCGTCAGCCACGAACAGGGTGGATTTGTCGGCAGTATTGAGCTGGCGGATGCTTTCAAATACGAGCATCGACGCGTGTTTCTGCCGCATCAATTCTCAAACCTGGCTAACGCCGAGGCTCATTACTTAACGACTGGGCCGGAGATATGGGCCCAGCTAAAAAAGGTCGGTTTTGAACCCGACGCATTCGTCGCAGGCGTAGGAACGGGCGGCACGATAATGGGAACTGCTGCCTACTTTCGCGAAAAGAACCCCGATATCAAAATGCACCCGCTCGAACCTGCCGAATCGCCGACGCTGACGGTCGGTCATAACGTCGGTAGCCATCGTATTCAGGGGATTTCGGACGAGTTCATTCCTGCGATCTGTGATCTGCCCAAACTTGACGAGATCATCACCGTCTCTGACGGCGATTCGATATTGATGGCACAAAAGCTGGCGTCCCAACTGGGGTTGGCGGTCGGTATTTCGTCCGGAGCAAATTTCCTCGGTGCATTGATCGCACTAGAAAAGCTCGGTTCCGATGCGATCGTCGCAACTGTGTTTTGTGACGACAACAAAAAATATCTGAGCACCGATCTTGTCCGCAAAGAGCCTGTAAAACAGGGCTACCTGACGCCGGACATTGAGTTGTTTGGATATCAAACCATCGGCCGCGTCGGTCAAGCCGAGCTCGCGGCATTTTGATTTCTCAATTCTTTATGAGGTTGCAAGAGCGAATCTGCCGAATCTATCGTAGAATATTTCTTTTCTAGATTAGAACTACGATTTGAGCAGTTTGAGCAGCCAAGGCCCAACAGTAATGAAATTCGGCGGGACGTCGGTCGGTGACGTTGCGGCTTTTGAGCGCGTTTTTCACATTGTTTCGACGCAAATAGAGAAACATCCGGTCGTTGTTGTATCGGCAATGACTAAGGTCACGGACGCACTGCTCGCGGCGTTTGAGACGGCGAAAAAGGGTGATTTCGCTGACGCCTATGCCTCGCTCGAACCGCATTTTGATCGTCACACGGCGGTTTCCGAGCATTTCATCTCCGGCGATAAACCTAATGCGTTCAATGGCGAACTGGAATTTGCCCGAGGAGAATTGTCCGATCTTCTGATGCGCGTTACCCGCCGCTCGCTCCCTTTGCAGATGCTCAAAGACGCGATCGTCAGCTATGGCGAGCAATTGTCATCGCGATTGCTGGCAGAGGTTTTGAAGGCCAAAGGCGTTGCCGCTAGACAAGTCGACTCGCGTCGGCTGATCGTCACCGACGACGAATATGGTGCTGCACAGCCGATCATTGACGAGACCAACGAAATTGTCCGGCTTGAGCTTGAGCCGCTCATTGCGGGCGGCGAGGTGCCGATACTTGGCGGCTTTATTGCGGCAAACCGAGCGGGCGAAACGACGACACTGGGACGCGGCGGCTCGGATTACTCGGCGGCGATCGTCGCGGCCGCTCTTCACGCGAGCGAATTACAGATCTGGACCGACGTGACCGGCGTGATGACCTGCGACCCGCGTATTTGTAGCGATGCTCGCACCATCCCGGTACTGTCTTACGAAGAAGCGGCGGAGCTTGCCTATTTCGGGGCAAAGGTCTTGCACCCAAAAACAATAAAGCCTGCGGTCGATAACGCGATCCCTGTTCGCGTTTGCAACACGTTCGAGCCTGATGAGATCGGCACGATGGTGCTTGCCGACAGCGGCGAAACGCCAAACAAGATCAAATCGATCGCCCACAAAAAGAACATCACGATCCTGCGTATCTCGTCGGCACGGATGCTCGGCAGCTATGGTTTTATGAGCGCCGTATTTCAGGTGTTTGAGCGGTTTCGCACCGTCATAGATGTCATTTCGACGTCTGAGGTCTCGATAGCTCTGACGCTCGACAATACCGCCGAGATCGACAAGATCGTCGCCGAACTCGAACGCCTCGGCGACGTCGAGATCGACACCGGCTACGCGGTCATCTGCGTCGTCGGCGAAGGCTTGCGTGCCTCAACCGGTCTCGCTTCTACTGTTTTTTCGACCATCGAAGATATCAACGTTGCTTTAATTTCGCACGGGGCGTCGAGCGTGAATCTGACATTTGTCATCAAAGAAGAACTTGCAGCGGAAGTGATCAAACGGCTGCATAAGGAGCTTTTTTAAGTGAAGCTTTTTGAACTCACAAAATCGCTGATGTCCATTCCGTCCGTTTCCGGCGAAGAGGAAGCGGTTGGATCTTATCTACGTGACCATCTCGAATCGCTCGGTTGGACGGTTGAGCTACAGTCTGTCTCTGAAACACAAAATAACGTCATTGCATATCTGAACGATACGCCCCGCGTTTGGCTTTCGACTCACATGGATACTGTCCCGCCGTTTATCCCGCCGACCGAGGATGATGAGAAGATCTATGGGCGCGGGTCTTGCGATGCGAAGGGCATTATTGCCGCTCAAATAATTGCAGCGGAGGAGTTGAGGAGGGTAGGAGTAGAGGACATCGGCTTGCTCTATACGGTCGAGGAGGAACGTGCTTCGACGGGTGCCAAGGTTGCAAACCATCATCCTATCGCCGCGAAATGCGAATATCTGATAAACGGCGAGCCGACTGATAATGATCTGGCAATTGGTTCGAAAGGGGCTTTCCGGGCAAAGATAAAAACGAAAGGCAAGGCTGCTCATTCGGCGTATCCCGAGCAAGGCGATTCAGCGATCGAGAAACTGCTCGATATTCTCGAAGACGTTCGCCACACAAAATTTCCAAATGACGATTTTTTTGGAGAGACAACGTGTAACATCGCGACCCTCGACGGCGGCATCGCCCTCAACGTCATTCCGCCGCACGCCGAGACGGGCTTGCTCATTCGTCTGACAACGCCGATGGAACCGATCCGTGACGCTCTTGAGAGCCTGATCCGCGAACGTGGTGAGCTAGAGATCTTGTCGTACAGCCTGCCGGTCAAGATGCTGGCGGTCGATGGTTTTGAGCAAAAGGTTGTGCGGTTCACGACCGACATCCCACACCTCGGCAACTGGGGCCAACCGCTGCTGCTTGGGCCGGGATCGATACTTGTGGCTCATACGAAAGATGAATTTGTGTTGAAAAAAGACCTTGAGATCGCGGTCGGATTGTACGTAAACCTCGTTAAAGAGCTGTTAACCGCAGAGACGCAAAGTCGCTGAGCGGAAATGCCTTGGTTTGCTTTCTCTGTGTCTCGGCGTCTCTGCGGTAAAATAATTTTATGAAGATCGCACTGATCGGATACGGAGTGATGGGCAAGCTCATCCACCGTCTTGCCGAGGAAAAAGGACATGAGATCGCAGTCATCATCGACGATGCGGACGCTGGTTTGACTGCGTCTGAGTTGGCTGAAAAGCTGCGTGGCGTTGATGCGGCGATAGATTTTACGACGGCTGATGCTGTGCAGCGAAATGTTGAGGCATGTGTTGCGGCGGGCGTGCCGTTAGTCGAGGGCACGACCGGTTGGAACGGCCAACGAGCTGATATCGAGCAGATCGTTGAAGTTGGAAACGGAGCATTTGTCTTCGGCGCGAATTTCTCGATCGGCGTAAACCTGTTTTACCGTATCTCAGACTTTGCCGCCGAGCTTTTTGCCAAATTTCCCGAATACGAAGCATTTATCGAGGAACAGCATCACTCACGCAAGCTCGACAGCCCGAGCGGCACAGCTTTGAAGATCAAAGATGTAGTTTCAAAACATGTCGAGGTTGGCGATATCGCGGCGACTCGTGCCGGAAATATTCCCGGAACACATCGCGTCGGATTCGACGGCTCTGCGGATCAGATATTGCTCGAACACACGGCCCGTTCGCGCGAGGGTTTTGCATCCGGGTCGATACTCGCCACCGAGTGGATCGTCGGGAAGAAGGGGTTTTACGAATTTACCGATGTGCTGGATGAGATCGTTGGCAAATGAAACCACGAATAAAGATCTGCTGCATCGCCAACGAAAAAGAAGCCGCTGACGCGGTCTCGTTTGGGGCTTCGGCGATAGGACTTGTCGGTGAGATGCCGTCGGGGCCGGGGCCGATCTCGGACGAGGAAATTTATTGCATCGCTCAGTCTGTTCCGCCGCCGATCGCGACGTTTTTGCTGACTAGCCAGCAAACCGCGCATGGCATAATTGACCATCACCACCGAACAAAGACCAACACAATACAGATCGTCGACGAGCTGACCGACCGGGCATATCACGAGATCCGCGAGGCTTTACCAAGTGTCAAATTGGTTCAGGTCATTCACGTCGTTGGCGAGCAGTCCGTGGTGGAGGCCGCTGAACTTGCCGAGCACGTTGACGCCATACTTCTCGACAGCGGAAACCCGTCATTAGAAATAAAAGAACTTGGCGGAACCGGACGGCGGCATGATTGGTCGCTGTCGCGGCGAATTGTTGAGACTTGCGGCAAGCCAGTTTTTCTAGCGGGTGGTTTGAACTCCGATAACGTCCGCCAAGCTATCGAGACCGTCCAGCCTTTCGGTTTAGACATCTGTTCCGGTGTTCGGACAGATGGGAGACTTGACCTCGCTAAGATTGCATCCTTCTTTGACGCGGTTAACTCACTTTAGCCGACGACACACTCCCTATCGGTCGTGTTTCCGCCTCTCTTTCTGTGTTAATCTGTGAAATCGGTGGCAAAAAGTTATGACGATGAAAATTGACTGGATGCAGGGTTGTGCGACGGCTTTGGTAACGCCTTTTAACAAGGACGGATCGATCGATGACGAGTGTTGTCGGAAGCTTGCTGAGCGGCAGATTAAGGGCGGGGTGAAGATACTCGTGCCGTGCGGGACGACCGGCGAAAATGTCACGATGGACGAGTCCGAGCGGCTGCACGTTATTAAAATGGCCGTCGAGGTCGCGAAAAATCTGGGGGCTCACGTCATCGCCGGGACGGGCAGCAATAATACCGCTGCGACGATAGATTTTACGCGGCGAGCGCGCGAGGCAGGTGCGGATGCGGCTTTGGTCGTGGCTCCGTACTACAACAAGCCGACGCAGGAAGGGATGTTTGCCCATTTTGGCGAGATCGCTAAATCGGTCAAGGGGTTTCCGATCATGCTCTACAACGTGCCTTCGCGGACGTCGTCAAATATCTCCGCCGCGACTACGATCCGGCTTGCCGAAAAGTACGAGAACATCGTCGCAACCAAAGAAGCGTCAGGCGACTATTCGCAAGTGATGCAGATAATCGCGAGACGGCCTAAGAATTTTAAGGTCTTTTCGGGGGACGATGCCTCGACTCTGCCGCTGATCGTACTCGGTGCGGACGGGCTGGTGTCGGTTTGTGCGAACGAGATACCAAAAGAAACCTCAAAAATGGTCGAGCACGCTTTGAACGGGTCGTTTCACTTTGCACGCAAGATCCATTACAAAATATTGCCTCTGATGGACGCAAACTTTATCGAATCGTCCCCCGCTCCGTGCAAATTCGTAATGAAAGAAATGGGATTGCTCGAAGAGAATCTACGGCTGCCGCTCGTTCCCGTAGCGCCTGAAACGCGTGCGAAACTCAAAGCCGTAATGAAAGAGGTGATCGGTAAGTGAGCAAGTGTTTGTGGGGCGTATTGCTTATAGCCGTGATCGCTGGTTCAGTGCACGCACAACAGATCTCACGGGAGGAGACTGAGGTTCGGACGGCTATCGGTAGATGGGCTAACGCGGTCAAAGATCGCGATCAGAAGGCTCTTGACGCACTTTTTGCGGATGACCTGTTTATTACAGATTACAACGGCGGGACGCGGGGAAAGAAAGAAGAGCTTGAGGTATTAAAACCGTCCGACACAGTGAAAACTATCTCGGTCACGAACGAGAATATCGTCGTGAGGATCTACGACAAATCCAAGACCGCTATTGTAACCGCAGTTGTAAAAATGGTGTTTGAGATTGCGGGAAAGCAAACTCATATGGCAATGCGTTATACAAGCGTCTGGGAAAAACGAAAGGGAAACTGGCAGATCGTTGTGCTTCAAACGGCACGCGTCGCTCAGCCAAAGACGTAAAACACTGAATATGGAATTTGACGACTTTAAAAGGCCGGGCGGAACTTCAGGAGGTTTGGCGGAGTTCGTGATCGGATTCATCATGACCGTTTCTGGCGGCTATATGCTTATCAGCCGCGTGATCGTGACCAGCGGCTTTTGGAACTGGGGCGGTTACAACACCTTTGGCCTGTCTCTCGTCCCGCTGATCTTTGGCATCGCGTTTGTTTTCTTTAGCGGAAAATCGATCATCGGCTGGATCCTCATCGCGATCAGCATCATCGTCATCGCGTCGGGCATTTTGATGAATCTGCAGATCTATTTTCAGCCGACAAGTTTGTTCAATACGGTGATAATGCTGATCTTGTTCGCGGGCGGGATCGGTTTGATCGCAAGGGCAGTTATTGCAAATCGAGACGACGTTTAGGCAAGCGGGGAGAATTTTGTGAACTTACAAAGTGAAATCGAAAAACTGTTTGAGAAATCGGAATTTTCTTCCGACGATCGCGAGATCTACGAAATATTCAAAACCGCCCTGCGACGCGGTGAGATACGCTCGGCGGAGAAAGCGGCTGACGGTAATTGGCACGCGAATGCGTGGGTAAAGCAGGGTATTTTGCTTGGCTTTCGAATGGGCAAGATGGTCGAGATGTCTAAGCCGACCGAGACGCTGCAGTTTTTTGACAAAGATACATTTCCGCTGCGGCCTATGACTCTCGACGATGGTGTGCGGATAGTTATGGGCGGTTCGGCAATACGTGACGGCAGCTATGTCGCACCGAGTGTTGTGGTGGTTCCTCCGGCGTATATCAATGTCGGCTCGTACGTTGACGAAGGCACGATGGTCGACAGCCACGCTCTGGTCGGTTCGTGTGCTCAGATTGGTAAGCGGGTACATCTGTCGGCGGCGGCACAGATCGGTGGCGTGTTGGAACCGGTTGGTGCGGTGCCGGTGATCATTGAGGATGACGTGCTTGTCGGTGGTAATACGGGTGTTTACGAGGGGACCATTGTCCGCGAGGGAGCGGTGCTTGCCAGCGGCGTGATACTGACGCGTTCGACGCCGGTCTTTGATCTGCCAAATGGCCGCATTATCAAATCCGACGGTGATAAGCCGCTCGAGATACCTGCCGGTGCGGTGGTTGTACAGGGCTCACGTGCTGTGTCGAGCGGTTTTGGCAAGGAAAACGGCCTATCGATCTATTGCCCGATCATCGTCAAATACCGCGACGACAAGACCGACGCTTCGACCAAACTAGAGGATTATCTGCGATGAACGATCAGGGTTCCGGAAATTGGCTCGACGGCAAAGCTCATCAGGCGATGATCGACAATGGCTTTGAGCCGGAGTTCTCAAACGAGGTTTGGGAACAGATCAAGCAGATCCAGGCGGACGGTGTGCCAACTGATGTTGGCGTTCGCGATATGCGTGATCTGTTGTGGTCGTCGATCGACAACGATTCTTCGCGGGACCTTGATCAGATAGAGTGGGCCGAACAGCTGGATAACGGCGATATTCGCGTGCTTGTCGGCATCGCGGATGTCGACTCGCGAATTCCTGTTTATTCGCCAATAGACATGCACGCCGCGCAAAATACCGTTACTGTTTACACCCAGAGCGAGATCTTCCCGATGCTACCCGAAGAGCTTTCGACCGATCTAACCTCGCTCAACGAGGGCGTTGACCGTCACGCGGTCGTCGCCGAGATGACGATCAAAGAGAACGGCGATGTGCCGGAATCAACGTTTTATCGGGCTCTCGTCAATAACCGTGCAAAGCTATCCTACGAAGAGATCGGGCCTTGGCTCGATGGCAACGCGGACGTTCCCGAAAAGGTCGCAGGCATACCGGGTTTGCGTGAGCAGATCGAACTGCAGGATAAAGCAGCCGACCGTTTGCAGGCTTATCGGACGGTAAAAGGGGCTCTGCAATTCGAATCGATCGAATCAACAGCGGTCGTCGAGAACGGCGAGGTCAAATCGATCCGTTCCGTCGAGCCGAATGGTGCCCGGAAACTGATCGAAAATTTTATGGTCGCGGCAAATGTCGAGATGGCGGAGTTTCTCGAAAATAACGGTGCTCTCTCGCTTCGCCGCGTCGTTAATACGCCAAAAGATTGGGAAGGTATAGTTAGGATAGCGGCCGAGTTTCGCGAACATCTCCCGGCGGAACCCGACCAACCCGCGCTCGCCGCATTTCTGGCAAAACGCCGTGCCGCCGATCCCGACCATTTTCCTGATCTGTCGCTATCGATAATCAAACTTATTGGCAGCGGCGAATATGTTGTCCAACGTCAGGGCGAAGACGCGGGCGGGCATTTTGGGCTTGCGGTGCGTGATTACGCTCATTCGACAGCTCCGAATCGCAGATTTACGGACATCGTCGTTCAGCGTCTGGTAAAAAGCGTGATCGACAAAACTCCGTCGCCGTACTCGGCGGACGAGCTCGATTCGATCGCCGAACACGCAAATCAACAGGAAAAAGGTGCCCGAAAGGTCGAGCGAAAAATGCGAAAGATCGTCGCGGCCAGCGTGATGCAGCGGCATATCGGCGAGAATTTTGACGCGATCGTCACGGGTGACACGTCCGCCGGTGTTTTCGCGAGGATACTGCGTCCGCCCGTCGATGGCCGAATCGTCAACGGCGAATACAACGTAAAAGTGGGTGACAAGATACGCGTTCGTCTGCTTTCGGCAAATCCGAATAACGGTTTTATCGACTTTGCTGTCAACTGATGCCATAGCGATGTTTTTAACCTAACCGCAAATTGCTAAGATAGTTGTAGAGGAATATATGGGACAAAACGAACCGGAAAACGGCGAGAAACATGGGCTTAAAGATAGCATTACAGGATTTGGGCAAAAGATCATCGGCGAGATCGAGTCGCTTGCGGGGGTGATTAACGCTGATCCGCTGGCGCAGGCCGAGGGCGAATTTAACGTCGAGGTCGGTGAGATCCGTGAGGAATTAGAAGACGCCGAACGTGAAGAAAAGTAAGGGATGATACCTGCGAAAGGAATGAAAGATTTTGTTTTACCCCGGCGAATGCAGGGTTTGCAGCCGACGCTTATCCGCCAGTTTTTTGAACGGGCTCTGCCCGACAGTATAAATTTTGGTCTTGGTGAGCCCGATCTGCCGACGCCGCAATTTATGCGTGACGAAGCTGCGCGCGTTGCCCGCGACGAGCAAAATGGCTACACTTCGCACCCGGGCCTGCCCGCACTTCGCGACAAGATAGCGGAGCAGTATCCGCATCTTGATCTGCCGCGAACAGGGGTTGTCGTCACATGCGGTTCGCAAGAGGCGATGACCGATGCATTTATGTGTGTCGTTGACGAAGGCGACGAGGTGCTGCTACCAAACCCGAGCTTTCCGGCGTACGATGCCTGTACACGCATCGCTCAAGGCGTGCCGGTCTATTATCGAATGCCAGCAGAAAGCGATTTTGCATTTGATATCGAAAATTTCAAATCTCAAATTACCGAAAAGACTAAAGCCGCGGTAGTGATCTCGCCATCCAATCCGACCGGCAAGATACTGACCGAACAGAATTTACGCGATATCGCCGAGGCACTCGACGGAACCGGTATTTGGCTTATTTCGGACGAGATCTACAGCGACCTGTATTTTGGCGAGCGTCCGCATTCGGCGTCAGAGTATTACGATAGGACGATCATTGTCAGCGGCCTGTCAAAATCGCTCTCGATGACCGGCTGGCGTCTTGGCTGGGCGGCGAGCAAAGATCCGGATATCATGCAGGCGATCCAGGTGCTGCATGGATTTACGACGGTGTGTGCCGCGGCGATCGTACAAAAAGCGAGTCTGCTTGCATGGAATGATGAGGCTGAGGCGGCTAAAGCTCACGCCCGCGAAGTGTATGCGGGCCGTGGAAAATTCCTTGTTGATCTGTTTGAAAAAGAAATGGGCCTGCACGCAACGTCACCCGAAGGGGCTTTTTACACGATGCTCGACGTCCGCACGATTGGCGACGATATCGAGGTAGCCGAGAAATGTCTGCAAAATCGTGTGGTCACTGTCCCGGGAGTTGCATTTGGCGACGAGGCAAAAGGATTTTTGAGAATTTCATTTTGTAATACAGAAGAAAGGATGGCTGAAGGCGTTAAGCGGATGAAGGAGGCGTTGGGAGGAGGAATATGATACGCATCTTGATCAGTGGTATTCTCCTGTCGGCCTTCACTTCGCTTGCTGTCGGTCAAATTGAAAACGTTTGTACGATATCGTCGAGAACACACCCCAGCAATCTTTCTGAAGGAAAAAAGGAAAAACTAAAGAGCACAGAGTTGGCGAGGATTGCGGTCATACCGAACAATGAAGGCCCCGTTCATTCGCGAACTGTAAAAATTCCGAATACTCCGCTCTATGCATATGTTCAGATCCTTTTCGACGACAATATGGACTTCTTTGATGGATTGGCGCCTGCATTGAACGTGGAGATAGTGCTGAGTTCCAGACGAAACGCTACGGAGAGAAGTACAATCACATCAACCTTCGCACAGCTAGCAATTGATAATTATTTCAAAGGCGATGTTTGGCTCCATGGAAAATGGCATGGTGAAACCGTTGCTGTTAGTGTATTGTGCGTTGGACCCAAGCCTACGAATGAGTAAAAAATACAGAGTAGGAATTTTAGGTGCCACCGGCACGGTCGGGCAGCGGTTTGCGCAGTTGCTTGAGGATCATCCGCAGTTTGAGATCACGGCAATGGCGGCTTCGGACCGGTCAGTTGGGAAACCGTATTCGGAGGCCTGTGCGTGGAAACTGCCGGGTAAGATACCTACGAATGTCCGCGATATAGTTGTTCAGCCGATCGAGCCGCCGCTTGATTGCGACGTAGTTTTTTCGAGCCTGCCGGGCAGCGTAGCACGCGAGACCGAAGAAGCGTTTGCGCGTGCCGGATACCCGGTGATAAGCAATTCATCGGTTTACCGCATGGACGAGGACGTGCCGCTCCTCATTCCTGAGATCAACGCCGACCACCTCGGGCTGATCGAAAAGCAACGTCAAAATCGTGGTTTTGCCAAAGGGTTTATCGTTACCAATCCTAACTGTGCAGTCGTTAGCTTTGCTCCGCCGCTTGCGGCACTGCACCGCAAATTTGGCGTCGAATCGGCGATCGTCACGACGCTGCAAGCGATCTCAGGAGCGGGCTATCCGGGCGTTGCGTCGCTGGATATTACCGACAACGTCTTTCCGTACATCGCCGGCGAAGAGCCAAAAGTCGAGATCGAGGCGCAGAAAATATTGGGCATTTTCACCGAGAATGGTATCGAAAAAGCAGATTTTGCCGTGTCGGCGCAGTGTTTTCGTGTAAATGTCGTGGACGGCCATATGGTTTCCGTTCGGGTAAATCTGAAAAATACCGCCACGCTCGAAGAGGTGGTTGACGCGATGAAGACATTCCCGACGCTAGGTCTGCACTCATCGCCAGCCACGTTTATCGAGGTCACCGACGAGCCTTCGCGGCCGCAGACACGGCTTGACCGCGATAACGGTAACGGCATGACGATAACCGTCGGGCGTGTTTTCCCCGATAATATTTTTGATTATAGATTTATCAGCCTGAGCCACAACACCGTCCGCGGAGCTGCGGGCTGTGCGGTGTTAAATGCGGAGTTGCTGATCGCAAAAAATTTGATCTGAAATGTCGAAACCCTTGAATAGCGACAAAAGCTACATCAGTCGAGTGCTGATCGCAGTGGCGGTGGTTTGTTTGGTCGTACTTGGTTTGGCACTCTTCTATTTTACTTTTGACATAATTTTACTGATATTCGCGGCGGCTTTGCTCGCAATATTTTTGCGCGGGCTCGCTGATATTCTGCGGAAATGGATACCGATCGGCGAGGGCTGGCTGGTCTTGGCCGTGGCGGTGCTGTTAGTTTTCATTATTGCGGGAGCGGTCGCATTGCTTGCTCCAAGCGTGGCCGAGCAGGTGCGTGTTTTGCGGGTGGAGATACCAAGATCGGCGCAGAATGCGGGGCAGTATTTGTCGCAGTTTAGCTGGGGTCAGACCCTGATCGCACAGTTGCCGAGCGCCGATGACGTGATGACAAAACTCGATGCGGCGAGCGTTATGACGAGTGTCGGCGGGTTCTTTTCATCAACGGCAGGTGCGATCGGAAATATTTTTGTGACGATATTGCTCGCGATTTACCTAGCGAGCGAACCGCGGTTTTATTCAGAGGGATTTACGCGGTTCTTTCCAGTAGAAAAGCGAAAGCGTGTTAGCGAAGTTCTCGATGCAATATACGAGACGCTACGTTGGTGGCTGATCGGCAAGGTCGGGTCGATGATATTTATCGGTGTGCTGACGTGGATCGGGCTGTCGATATTGGGCGTGCCGCTGGCGTTGACGCTCGGGCTGATCGCGGGGTTGTTGTCGTTCATACCAAATTTCGGCCCGATACTGTCGGCGATACCGGCGATACTGCTGGCGTTCATCGACAGTCCGATCAGCGCGTTGTACGTGCTCGGGCTGTACGGTGGAGTTCAGGTTATCGAATCAAACGTCGTCACCCCCATCATCGAACGCAAAACCGTCGAACTCGCACCAGCTCTGACGATTATCTTTCAACTCGCCCTCGGAGCCGTGATCGGCGGCCTCGGCCTCGTCCTTGCGACACCGCTGCTGGCGATGGTCGTCGTGATCGTCAAGATGGTCTATTTTGAGGACGTTCTGGGCGATAAAATAGTTCCGCTCGAGGCTTTCGCGGAGGAGAGCCCTGCATAAATTTATGATCGAAAGATACACATTGCCCGAAATGGGCGCCGTTTGGTCGCTCCACAACAAATTTCAAAAATGGCTCGATGTCGAGATCGCGGTTTGCGAAGTGCATGCCGAGGACGGCACGATTCCTGCGGAAGCTCTCGCCGAGATCAAAGCAAAAGCTGCCTTTACGGTCGACCGGGTAAATGAGATCGAAAAGACGGCCGACCATGACGTGATCGCTTTTACGACGAATTTGGCTGAGAACATCGGCCCGGCGTCGCGGTTTGTGCATTATGGGCTGACTTCGAGCGATGTTGTGGATACGGCAAATGCTTTGTTATTGAGGGATGCATGCGATCTGCTGTTGGCTAAGACCGATGCATTGCTCGAAGTTTTGAAACGCCGGGCGTTCGAGTTCAAGGACACCCCGCAGATCGGCCGCACTCATGGCATACACGCCGAGCCTACATCGTTTGGGCTGGTTTGGGCACTTTGGTATTCGGAAACCACGAGGAACCGTGAGCGGCTCTTAAAAGCCAAGGAACAGATCGCTGTGGGCAAGATCAGCGGAGCGGTGGGTGCGTTTGCCCATCTTGCTCCGGACGTTGAGGAACGGGTTTGTGCAAAATTAGGCTTGAAAGCGGCCGACGTTTCGACGCAGGTTATCCAGCGTGACCGATATGCGGAATATCTTTGCACGCTTGGCATTGTTGCTTCGACGCTTGAAAAGATCGCTCTTCAAGTAAGGCATTGGCAGCGGACGGAGGTTCGTGAGGCTCAAGAGGCTTTTAAGAAAGGGCAGAAGGGCTCATCGGCGATGCCGCATAAACGCAATCCTATCCTTTCAGAGCGTATCTGCGGCATGGCTCGTACTGTCCGCGCAAATTCGATCGTTGGGCTCGAGAACGTTGCTCTGTGGCACGAGCGCGATATTTCGCATTCGTCGGCCGAACGCATCGTCCTGCCCGATTCGAGCGCGACGCTCGATTATATTCTTGCCAAAACCACATCGCTGCTCGACACGCTCGTCGTCTATCCCGAAAACATGCTCAAAAATCTTGAGATTACGCGCGGGCTCGTTTTCAGCGGACAATTACTGCTTGCTCTGACGCAAAAAGGCGTGACACGCGAGGATGCGTATGCATGGACGCAACGCAACGCGATGAAGGTCTGGGACGAGGGCGGTGATTATCAGGAGCTGATAAAAACGGACGCGGACATCTCGTCGCATTTATCGCACGAAGAGATAGCCCGCGTCTTTGATC
Source organism: Chloracidobacterium sp. (assembly GCA_016706275.1). Classification (GTDB taxonomy): domain Bacteria; phylum Acidobacteriota; class Blastocatellia; order Pyrinomonadales; family Pyrinomonadaceae; genus OLB17. Next base: position 1,366,427 of record JADJJY010000001.1, read on the forward strand.
TGAAGCATTATCTACGCAATGTAGATACAGTGTTTGACCGCGTCTTTAGTTAGTTTGACCATTTATCGGCCAAGTTGCCGATGATCGGGAGCTTAAAGATCTGGCCCTGAAAACCCTTGATGCAGCTTATGATCAGCCCAATAACGAGCAACAGGATAACCAGCAGAAAGATGACATAAGCGATGATCGCCAAAAATGCCAAGGCCGGCACATCAGCTGCTCCTGCGACAACCATAATGACCGCGCCGACAACCATCATGACGATATACGCCACGATCATCGAGGCTGACAGCATCAGCGACTGAAACGCATGAAAACGTGGCAGTTTGTTTGTCTTGTCAGTGGCGATGATGCCGATGCTGACGATGAGATGGCAAAGGCATATAGGTAAATATGCCAAGCCAGCAGCTACGTTTTGATCCAGTCCGAAGACCGATTTTCCTGAGTTATCCATATTTGTTCTCCGTAATAGCTCTAAAGGGCCGTTGGCACTGTTCTTAACAACAGAACCAAAGACCCTGACTGAAAGGGAAGATTAGTTTGACCAGTTGTCAGCCATTCCACCGATGATCGGCAGTTTGAACTGTTTGCCCATAAAGCCCTGGATACAACCGATGATCATCCCGATCAAAAATATAAAGAAAGCGGCTATATAGACCAAAAAGCCAAGTATTGCGAGTGCTCCAATATTTGCAGCTGCTCCAACGCCAATGATCGCTATACCGGCGACATATCCGACGATAAGAAAAGCCGTCAGCAACAGTGACTGAAACGCCGAAAAACGGGCCAGTTTGTTGGTTTTGTCGGTAACAATAATAATAATGCTCATAATGAGGCTGACGCCGCAAATCGGTAGATACGCGAGTCCCGCAGCCACATTTGTGTCTAGCCCAAGGGCGGATTTTCCAGAATTTTCCATGGTCTTTTAAAGTTCTCCTTTGAAATAAATTTGAATTGGAAACGATTGCTTGTCGAAATTAACGTGAAATCTACCATAAGACTTTGATAAATACAAGAAACTGCGTCAGAATCTAAAATTTATTTCGGTCCAATATTTGGTGCAATACATGAAAGCATTAGTTTATGTCACGCTAAAACCGAGTGTGCTCGATCCACAGGGAAAGGCTATCCACCATTCGGTCGAATCACTCGGGTACAAAAATATCAACGACATCCGCCAGGGAAAGTTCTTTGAGATCGCTCTCGACCCGTCGGTTTCTGAGGCAGATGCCCGTGATGCTGTTGAACGCATCGCCAAGGATGTTCTTGCAAATCCTGTCATCGAGGATTACAGAGTGGAGATCTCGCAATGAAATTTGGCGTAGTAGTTTTCCCTGGTTCCAATTGCGACCACGACGCTTATCACGTTGTTTCAAAACACGTCGGGCAGCCCGTCGATTTTATCTGGCATAAGGAAACTGACCTTAGCGGCTTTGATGCGATCATTATTCCGGGTGGCTTTTCGTACGGTGATTATCTGCGTGCAGGAGCCCTAGCGAGGTTTTCGCCTGTGATGGAATCGGTCAAACGCTTTGCTGCCGATGGCGGGTTTGTTTTCGGGATATGCAACGGTTTTCAGATCCTGTGCGAGAGCGGGCTGCTGCCAGGGGCGTTGCGTCGAAACGCGGGGCTGCATTTTGTGTGCAAGCACGTAAATCTCAGGGTGGAGAACAGCAATATGCCGTTCACGACCGAGGTGGAGCACGACAAGGTGCTTTCTATCCCGATCGCACACGCCGAAGGGAATTACACCTGCGACGACGAGACATACAATTCGCTTGAAGAAAACGGCCAGATCATTTTTCGCTATTGCGATGAAGATGGTGAGGTCACTGACGAGTCCAACCCAAACGGGGCAAGATCTAACATCGCCGGTATCTCTAATCTAAACCGCAACGTTCTCGGCATGATGCCGCATCCGGAGCGGGCTTGCGAAGAGCTGCTCGGTTCAAACGACGGCCGTGATATTTTCCGCTCGCTGACAAAAGCGATCGAGCTGCGACAAGCGGCTTAACACTTCAACAAAAAAGGCTGCCTCAGAGCAGCCTTTTTCAGATCAATACGTTTCCAACAATTATTAATTAGTAATTCATAAATTAATAATTATTAATTTCAAACTAATCTTTTTCAGAGATCATGTTGATGCGGACCCCGCCGTTTGTTGTCATGATACGGACCAGCGGGCCGCCGCCGTTTAGGTCGGTGTTGACGCGGGTCTTTCGCTGATAATACTTGTTGTCGTCGCTTTTCTCAGGCTGGAGGCCGACGATGTCGCTTGTAAATCCACCGTTGGTCGTTCCGGCTTCTACACGGGCGGCAAAGTTCTCAGGTACGATTATGTTAACGCCGCCGTTGGTGGTCTGGACATCTAGTCCCGTTCCTTTCCACGAAGATCCGACAAGCCTGACATTTATGCCACCGTTGGTCGTGCGGCCCTTGACCGTACCGGCTACGCCGTCAAGATTGACGCCGCCGTTCATCGTTGTAAAGTTGATCGACCCGTCAACTCCTTTCACAGACAAACCGCCGTTGTGAGCCGTCAGATCGACATTTGATGCACGCGGCACGCTGATCTCGTACGAAACGGACCAGCCTTTGTCACCGGATGAATTTTCGGCTTGGATCGTTCCCGACGTGCTGATCTTGATATTGCTTGCGATGCTCTTAGCAGCGTCATCAGTCTTACCCCAAGTTTGCACGCAAGCACGAATAAGCACATCAGAGCGGTTTTCGCCGCGGATGCTGATGCCGCCGTTTTGACGGCCATCGACGCTGATCGATCCGTCACCCGGGGCGGTCATTTCGCGAAGCTCTTTGAACGACACATTGTCGCCGTTTGACCAGTTGTCGTTGTCACAAAAGCCTTTGGCGGTGTTGCCGAAAGCGGAAACTGCTCCGATGCCAAGGATGAGTGTCAGCAAAGCGACGGTAAGAAGGGGTAGATTGCGGAATTTGGTCGTCATGATAAAAAAGCCTCCAGAATATTTTGGTTAAGAAAATGTCTTTTCTATAACCAAAACACCATGGAGGCGTTTTTCGTGACAAATATGATTTGTTTATGGTGTAACGTTGACCGTCAAACCATCCGTGTTTAGCTTCCAGTCGAGAATTTTGGCACCGTCCTGGGCAGCAACCGCCGCCTCGACATCGCTGCGGCGTCCGTCTTCGCAATAAAATGCGATGCATCCGCCGCCGCCGGCACCGCAGACTTTTGCGGCGATTGCTCCGTTGGCGATCGCGGTGTCGATCAGATGATCCATTTGTGGGGTCGTTATATTTGGCGAAAGCTGTTTTCGCTGCGGTTGTGCTTTTACGAGGATCTCGCCGACCGCGTCCCAGTCATTTGCGAGGAGCGCGGTACGCATATCTAGCGACGTGTCGCGGATGCCGTCAAACAGATCAAAAAGCTCTTTGTCACCGTCGATGTGACGTTTTGTCAGTTCCCAGTTGTTCGTGCCGGAGTTGCGCGGCTCGCCGGTGTAACAGACGGCGATGCGACGTTCGAGCGTGGCGACGTCGATGTCAAGAGCCTCGCGTTCCATGCCCGCCGGGCTGAAATGGATACATGCGACTCCCCCGTACTGCGCCGAATAATAATCCTGATAACCGGTAGGGACTTTGATCACCTGACACTCGACAGCCGCCGCGATCGGGATAAATCGGTCGGGCGTGTAGCGGTCGCCGACGAGTTTGTTTAGAGCGCCGATGCAGGCAATATTGAGCGTTGACGAACCTGCAAGTCCGGCACCCGCGGGAGCTTCGGATTCGGTCGTCATGTGAAAGCCAGTCGTGGGGCGAAAGAAGTAGACGAGCTTTGACAGCAATTCAAGCCGTGGCTCGTCCTTGAGGCTGGTGATGTCGGCGACTGTTGTTTCGAAGCGCTGTTTCTGGTCGATCGATTCGAGAATTATGCGGTTGTCGTCGCGCGTTTCGATACGGCAATGTGCCAGCATCGAGACTGCAAAATTTACGGTCGCGGCCCCTTCGTGAAAAAGGAACAGCGGCGGAATATCAATTGTGCCGCCGGCCAGATCGACGCGTGTCGGGGCGGATGATTCGATTATCATGTTCGGTTGTCAGTAGTCAGTAGTCAGTCGGAGCCCAGTCGCTATCGCTCCCGGTTCTGACCCTCTTCTCCTTTACCTTTCTTCTCCACTTCTTCCTTGTTCGGTTCGCGGGTGAGGTGGAGGCGTTCGCCAAGGTCTTGGAGCGTTATCTTTCCGATATCTTCGACGGCCTGTAGTTTCTCCTCGATCTTATGGATCGTTTCGGGGTTGGCCGCCTCGACGCGTTCGGAGAGCCAATATCGTTCTATTACGTAGAAAACGATGATCCCGATCATCACGACGAAGAATAATACGAAACCGACCTGCTTAAAGTCGCCGATCATCGACGTGATCGCACCACTAAAGAAATATCCGATGCCCGAGAGGAACAGCACCCACAAAAAGCAGCTTATTGAACTAAGCCATAGAAAACGCAAAAAGGGCATTTTCCCGACGCCGTAAAACACACACATCGCGACGCGGATGCCGTAAATGTACTTTGAGATGATCATCGCCGATCCGCCAAATTTCTCAATTATTTTCTCAACACGCGGTTGGGCGACCTGGTAAAAGCGATAATCCTTAGCGTTTTGGTGAAAAATGCGGCCGATCCCGTAACCCGCACAATCACCAACGATCCCGCCCAGCGTACCCGCGATCAAGAGTTTGAGAAACCCCCAATTTCCAAAAAGCCCGCCGTGGGCCATCGTGCCTGAAATGAGCAGGGTAATATCGCCCTCGACCGTGCACAACGCAAAAACTGCGTAAATACCGTACTGAGCTATTAGATCGTAAAGTTGCTGATCCATATTACAGAGGCGAAATAATGCCGGGCCGACTGGCGGACTGCACACAAAAGAGTAACTTTCATGGCGGATACAGTCAATTAACGAGGTTTCGATGTTATGCTCGAAATACAGGTTAACAAGGGGAATATCTAAATGCTGCGAAATTTTGTAAGGCCACGCCGCGTCGTTATAACGGGACTCGGCTGTGTTACGCCGATCGGCACAGGACGCGAAACTTTTTGGAATGGACTTGCGACCGGAGCTAGCGGCGTACGGCGGATCGAGTCGTTCGATACTGACAGCTCTGCCGTCAAGATCGCGGGCGAGATACACGATTTTGACTGGCAGGCCGAGCTAAACATAAAGGATCGTAAACACGTACCGCGAACCGTGCCGCTGGCATTAGCAGCCGCTCGCGAAGCCATGTCCGACGCTGGAATTGATACCACTGACATGCCGATCGAAAAACGCCGGACGATCGGTGTCGAGATCGGCACGGGCGGCGGTGGGCTCGCGTTTGCCGAAAAGCATTACGAATACTGGTACGTCGGCCCCAAAACTCACGCCAGCGTTTACATCATCCCCGCCTCGACTCATGGTGGGCTTTCTTCGGAAATATCGATGGCGTTGGGGTTGCGAGGGCTGTCGCATGTCGTTTCGACCGGCTGTACGAGCTCGACCGACGCTATCTTTTATGCGGCACAGCATATTGCGCTAGGACGCCAGGATGTAATGATCGCGGGCGGTGTCGATGCTCCGCTGGCTCCGGGAATTTTGGCAGGGTTCAATCTGATGACCGTGCTGACCAACAACTGGAACGAAGAACCGCATCGAGCGTCGCGGCCGTTTGATAAAGACCGATCGGGCATTGTCGTTGCAGAGGGCTCGTACATTTTTGTGCTTGAGAGTCTTGATAGTGCGTTGGAACGCGGTGCGCGGATCTATGCTGAGATCAGCGGCTATGGCTCGACTTGCGATGCGTATCACCGGGTGAGGCTTGACGATTCCGGTATCGAGCCGGCAAGAGCGATGTCCATCGCTCTTGAAGATGCCGGCATAGCTGCAGCCAACGTTGATTACGTAAATCTCCATGGCACTTCGACGGTATTGAACGACCGGATCGAAACCACAGCCGTCAAGATCGCATTGGGCGATCACGCTTACAACATCCCAATGTCTGCCACCAAATCACAACTCGGCCATCCGCAGGGGGCAAGCGGTGCGGCGGGTATCGCTGCGGCTCTGTGTGCGATGACGACGGGCACCATCCCACCGACGATCAATCTCGACACTCCCGACCCGGAATGCGACCTCGATTACGTGCCAAATGTCGCGAGAAAGGACGAGGTCAACACGGCTTTGTGCAATTGCATCGGATTTGGCTCAAAGAATAGCGCGATCGTTTTACAGAAATACGCTTAACTTATGTTCGAACGTTTTGCCACACGCAGCTACGAGCTTGAGCGATTAGACAAGGGCGATTACACGCCTGCCGAGTACCGCCGCTGGCAGCGGGAGATGTGGTTCATCCACCGCATCTTTGGTGAGTTGCGGGCTCTAAGGCGGACGCTTTTTCGCGATATTCAGGCCGCCGGTGATGGAGATGTTTCGGTTCTCGATGTCGGCGCTGGTTCGGGTGAACTATTGCGAGAACTGGCAAAATGGACCGCAGCACGCAAGACCTTTTTTGTCGGTGCAGAGCTAAACGCCGAAGCGACTCGCACGATCAAGAGCGACACACTTGCTGCGATCCAATGCGATGCTCTGCGGCTGCCATTTGCCGATGACAGTTTTGACCATGTGTTTTGCTCGCTGTTCCTACATCATTTGGACGATGATGACGCAGTTAGTTTGCTAAAAGAGATGAGCCGTGTGGCGAGAAAGCGAGTTTACGCTATAGATCTTAATCGCCAGCCGATCGCCTATTATCTTTACAAAGCACTCGGCAGAGTTTTCTTACAGCGATTCACGCTTGAAGACGGAGCACTATCGATACTGCGAAGCTTTAGGCCGGTGGAAATGGTCGAGATCGCAAATTCGGCGGGTTTGGCCGACGTGAGGGTCGACCGTTCGATGGTTAATCGGCTGATATTATCGGGACGTAAAATCTCATGACACTCAGTGCAAAAACAGATTATGACGTTGTTGTCGTTGGCGGAGGCCCGGCAGGGTCGGCAACCGCTATCCGGCTGGCTGGAGCGGGACTCGACGTGATGCTGGTTGAAAAGGCACGGTTTCCGCGTCAGAAACTTTGCGGAGAATTTATCTCGCCCGAATGTCTCGAGCATTTTGCCGAGCTTGGGGTGTCCGGTGATATAAAACTCGCGGGCGGCGTCGATATTTCCGAAACAGTTTTCTACTCACGCAGCGGCAAAGGAGTTGCGGTCAAAAGTGAGTGGTTCGGCCAGGTCGGGTCACACGCGTTAGGGCTCAGCCGAGCCGAGATGGATGATGTTTTGCTCAAACGGGCATCGGAAGTAGGCGTCGCCGTCCGCGAAGAGACAACCGCTGCCGGGCTGATATTTGACGATGACCGCGTTATCGGTGTTCGTCTAAAGGACAAGGAGGGCCTCGAAACGCCCGTCACGGCGACACTAGTTATCGACGCGACCGGCAGAACCCGCTCACTCGCCCGCCGTTTAGAAAAAGATGCCGGACAGCAAAAACGTGCGGGACACGTAGCATTCAAAGCCCATCTTGCCGGAGCACAGATCGCGGCGGGTGCGTGTGAAATATTTGCCTATCGCGGCGGTTATGGCGGATGCAATAGTATTGAGCATGGGCTTTTCAACCTTTGCTTTATTGCTGATGCCAAGGACGTAAAGCGGTGTGGCAGCGATGCAGAGAGGGTAATGCGAGAGGTCGTCTGTACAAACAAACGTGCGGCCGCAGTTCTCCAGAATGTCACAGTCGAGAGCGAATGGCTGGCCGTGCCGATCGAGCGATACGGTCGCGGCGAACTTGTTCCCGCTCAAGGATTGCTGACGGTCGGTGACTCGGCGGCTTTCATAGATCCGTTTACGGGCAGCGGTATTTTGCTGGCGCTGGAAAGTTCAAGGATCGCTGCAACGGCTATCGCCGAAAGCTTCGCGGCTGGTCGCGACCCGGAAACTTTGGCGGTAGAATATCAGCGAAAATACTCGTCTGCGTTCGACGCTCGTCTGCGGGTTTGCCGCATCTTACGTCACGCGGCGTCGATGCCGTTTTTGGCTGACGCGACAATATCAATGCTGCGGGCAAGCGGCGGGCTTAGTCGTCGTGTTGCACGGGCGACGCGGCTCGCGACACGTTCAGCGTAGTGTTTGACACTAGCAAAGCGAGTGTCTAAAATCGCGGTAGTTACTGAAAAATCGAGCCTTTCTAATATGAGCAATACCGGAATGATCAAGGTCGGCGTTGAGATCCGCACAAATGAGCTGAGGGCTGTCGCCGTCGATCAGGATGGCCAGCTTGCTGCGACGCGGTCGATAGCGTTTGACCCCGCCGAGGAGACCGCGCAGCAGGTCAAATCGCTGATCGGCGGACTCAAAAAGGATGTCGGTGATTTTGACCGTCTAGGCGTTGCCGTGCCGGGACTTGTCGATCAGGGGACGCACAGGGTCGCATTCTCGGCTCATATTCCCGAGCATTCAAATTTTGACTTGATAAAAGAGATCAGCAGTGCCACGGGCCTCATCGCGTCGATCGAAAACGACGCCAACTCGGCCGCTTACGGCGAATTTATCCTTGGAGCCGCACGCGACAGCAACAATTTCTTTTACGCGACGCTTGGCGAGGGCGTCGGCGGAGCGTTTATACTCGGCGGCGAGATATGGCGTGGCGCGTCAGGATTTGCGGGAGAATTTGGCTTTGTCCCGATCAATTCCGAAGGTATGCGTTTGGAAGAGGTTGCATCGACTGAGAATATTGTCCGGCGAACCAAGGCACGCTTTCATCAGGACAGCACGTCTTCGCTCAATTCGCTGGACGAAGAGGCGATCACGCTCGACAACATTATCATGGCGGCTCGTGAAGACGATGATTTTGCCCAGATGATGCTCGAACGCACAGGCGTGTATGTCGGCACGGCTGTCGCCAGCGTCATAAATCTACTCAATTTGGAAAAGGTAGTCGTTGGCGGTGAGATCATGGACGCTAAGAATCTAGTACTCGACGCTATCATCGAACGGGCCCGCGAACTGTCGTTCGCTCCATCATTTGAGGCGGTGAGCATTGTCGAGGGCGAGCTGGGAGAATTTGCTGCAGCGACCGGTGCGGCGCTGCTTGCGGAAAAGTAATTAGAAAAACGAGAGAAATATTATTCTTTTAATTAAGGCAACTTATTTAACGGTGATTGCTCTTAATTGCAGATTTAGATATTTTTTTATATTGTGCAATTTGCGGATTTTCTAAGTTCTTGTAATATTAGTAGCAGTTTTACGGTTCGCAATTTTTATTTAGACAGGTTGATCTGATCCATTCTCGAACGCATTGCCAAGGCAAAGCACACGGGCAGGATAGGTCTGAATTTCTTGGTCGTCCTTCAGCGAATAGACTAAACAATGGCGCAATTTTTTAATAAAAGTGCAAACAACATCGCGAGGATCAGCATGGTCGCGGCCGCTGTTCTAGCTGGCGTTGGCGGATTTGCGTTCACTCAGTTCTCGAGATCCTCGTATCTGACCGGACGTTACGTCGAAAAGCAGCAGCCGGTGCAATTTAGCCATAAGCATCACGTCGGCGACGATGGGATCGATTGTCGTTATTGCCACCAAACGGTCGAGACGACTGCCACGGCGGGTATGCCCTCGACGCAGACCTGTATGAACTGTCACAGCCAGCTTTGGGCCGACAGTCCGTATCTTGAGCCGGTACGTGCAAGCTTTCGCGATAATAAGCCTATCGAATGGGAACGCGTACATGACCTTCCCGAATACACATATTTTAATCACAGCATCCACGTCGCCAAGGGCGTAGGTTGTTCGACGTGCCACGGCCAGATCGATAACATGCCGGCGGTTTTTCAGGAAAACACTCTGCAGATGGAATGGTGCATCGCATGTCACCGTGCTCCTGAAAAGTTTATCCGTCCTAAGAAAGAGATCTTTAACATGGCTTGGCAGGACGGCGATCTGGATGAAAAAGAACGTAAGCAGTTGAAAGACGATCTTAAGATCCGCAGCAAAGAAATGATGACGAGCTGTTCGACCTGTCATAGGTAAGAGCAGAACACAGAAGAGTTGAAAAACTTTATGAAACGACCGCAGACCACGCAGAACGATAATTTGATCGGGGAAACAGCCTCAGAGATATCTGTGTCCTCTGTGGCCAAATTTGCTTCGATTCGCGATGAAATACTTGCTCAGAACGGTAAGGAATATTGGCGCAGCATCGAGGAACATGCCGATACGCCCGAATTCAGAGAGTTTATCGCCGAAGAATATCCGCACGAGATCGAAGAGTGGGACAATGGCCTGAGCCGCCGTAATTTTGTAAAGGTTATGGGGGCTTCGCTCGCCCTTGCGGGTTTGAGCGGATGTGTGATCCAGCCGCCGGAGAAGATCGTCGCCCCTGTCAGACCAACAGACGGCAGTCTGCCGGGTAAGGCAGAGTATTTTGCGACAGCGATGTCGTTGGGCGGCGTCGCGACAGGCTTGCTTGCAAAAGCTTATGAGTTTCGTCCGGTAAAGATCGAGGGTAATCCGGACCACCCGGGCAGCCGCGGAGCGACCGACGTGCTTGCACAGGCTTCGCTGTTGGGTATGTACGACCCCGACCGCTCGCAGGAAGTGACGTTTCGCGGAAACCCGAAAAACTGGGAAGCGTTTATGACCGAGTTTCGTGCGGTCATCGAGGAAAATCGTAAAGACGGCGGAGCGGGCGTACGCATCCTGACCGAAACGGTCACCTCGCCGACGCTGATCGATCAGTTCGCCAAGATCAAAACCGAGCTGCCCAATTCTAAATGGATCCAGTACGAGCCGATCAACACGGACAATGCGATGGCCGGGGCCAAGATGGCGTTTGGCTCGCCCGTCCAGACTATATACAAATTTGATAAAGCCGAGAGGATCTTGTCGCTAAGTGCCGATCTTTTTTCGGGTTTTAACGTCGCGTACATTAAAGATTTTGGTAAGGGCCGTGCGTTTTCTGAGGAAAAGAAAGAGATCAACCGGCTCTACTCGATCGAGACGACGATCAGCCTGACCGGAGCCAAGGCCGACCACCGCATTGCGGTCAAACCGAGCCAAATGGCTGAGGTCGCTAAGGCGGTCGCGAAAGCGGTAGGAGTCGCCGGTGCGACCTCGACATATACAGAAAACGCTTCCTGGATCGCCGCAATGGCAAAGGATCTGGTCGAGCATAAGGGCAAGTCGATCGTCGTTGCTGGTGATAACCAGCCGCCGGTCGTCCACGCTCTTGCTCACGCGATGAACGCCGCTCTCGGTAATGCCGGGCAGACGGTCGTTTACACCGATCCGATGTCGCCCAACACCGATAAGACGCAACTCGAGCAGTTCAAAGAGCTGATCGCTGACGTCGATGGCGGACGCGTTAAGCTGCTTGTCATTCTTGGCGGCAACCCCGTCTATAATTCGCCGGCAGACATTAAACTGTCGCCCGAGCGGATGAAGAAAGCAGGGATGACTGTTCATCTCGGCCAGTATTTTGACGAGACCGCGGAGCACTGCTATTGGCATGTGCACGAAAAACACTATCTCGAAAACTGGAGCGACGCTCGCGCTTTCGACGGCACGGTTTCGATCATCCAGCCGCTGGTCGCACCGCTTTACGACGGGAAAAATGTCCACGAAGTCGCACAGCTTTTCTTTAAGGAAAACTTTGATAAGAAAGATTCAGATATAGTCAAAGAATATTGGCAGCGGACAAACATTACGCCTGCCGTTGCGGTACCGGTCGCTAAGGAAGAACCTAAAAAAGAAGAGCCTAAGAAAGATGAGGCAAAGGCTGCGGAACCGAAAGCTGAAGATGGTAAGTCGGAAGCTCCGAAAACAGAAGCTAAGGTTACGGAACCCGCGACCACGGCCGGCAAGGAAGCTCCGAAAGCTGTGACTCCGCCCGCGAAAGATGCCCCTAAGGCTGCTGTGCCCGCTGCTGTTCCTGCCGGAACATCGCCAAAATCGTTTGAGGACAACTGGCGTAAAGCAATTCACGATGGCATCGTTCCAAATACTGCCGCCGCTGTTAAAACAGTTACGGCAACCACGGCCTTTTTGAGCCAGCCGGAAACAAAACCTGCGGCTTCAGGAAATGTCGAGATATCGATCCTGCCCGATCCTTGCGTTTATGACGGGCGTTTTGTGAATAGCGGATGGCTGCAAGAGCTGCCAAATCCGCTTAACAAGATCACTTGGGAAAACGTGGCCCTTATCAGCCCTGCGACGGCGAAGAAGCTAGGCGTCAACACCGGAAACGACGAAGACGAAAAGAGCGGCGGTGTTCGCGGGACGAGTTTTATCAACACACGCGGCGGCAACATGTCGTCGGATCTTGTAACGATGAAATATCAGGGCGGAGAAATAACAAAGCCCGTACCGATGTGGATCACACCGGGTCAGCCGGACGATGTTGTAACGATCTATATGGGCTACGGCCGCACGCGAGCCGGAAAGGTCGGCACCGGGCTTGGCTACAGTGCTTTTGACGTGCGGCGTTCGGATGCGATGGACTACGGTTATGGCGAGATCGCCAAACGCAACGAGACGACGCAGATCGCTTCGACGCAGATCCATTTCAATATGGAGGGCCGCGATATCCTACGTGTTTGGGACATCGACGAATTTGAAAAAGATCCGAGTCTCGGACATCAGCATGACGAATATCCTAAGTCGATGTATCCGTACGAGCAGCATCAGGCCGTCTATAATCAGAATTATAAATGGGGCATGACGCTCGATATCAACTCGTGCGTCGGCTGTAACGCTTGCGTGATCGCTTGCCAGTCGGAGAACAACATCCCTGTCGTTGGTAAGGAACAGGTCGAGCGAAGCCGCGAAATGCATTGGTTGCGAATCGACGCCTATTACGGCGGCGATGATGTCAACAAACCCGAAGGCCCGCATTTTCAACCAGTGCTCTGTCAGCAGTGCGAACAGGCTCCGTGTGAGGTTGTTTGCCCGGTACATGCGACGGTTCATAGTGCCGAGGGGCTCAATGACATGGTCTATAACCGCTGTGTCGGAACGCGCTATTGCTCAAATAACTGCCCGTACAAGGTTCGACGTTTCAACTTCCTGCTCTATCAGGATTGGAACACGCCGCAGTATAAACTGATGCGTAACCCTGAGGTTTCGATCCGCAGCCGTGGTGTGATGGAAAAATGCACCTACTGCACTCAACGTATCTCTGCAGCTCGTATCGAGGCTGAGAAAGACGGACGCAAGATCCGCGACGGCGAGGTCGTTACTGCCTGTCAGGCGGCTTGCCCGACCGAGGCGATCACCTTTGGCGATATCTCAGATCCGAATAGCAAGATCGCCAAGTCGAAGAAAGACCATCGCAATTACATCTTGCTTAATGAACTGAACACTCAGCCCCGCACGACGTATCTTGCCGGGCTCAAGAATCAGAACAAGGAAATGCCGGATTACAAGGCGCCCGTCAAAAAGAAGGCAGCCGCTCCAAAAGCCGAGACCAAAACTGCGGGAGGCGAAGGGCACTAAGCAATTTTAGCCTTTAAGATTTATGAAGGACGATAAAGAACTTCAAAAGAAACTGCACCCCGCAATGCTCGAGGGCGACCACTCGTTTGCGAGTGTGACCGACAAGATCAGTGACGTTACGCTCAAAAAGCGAACGCCGTTTCACTGGTTTATCGGGTTTGGGCTCGCCTTTATGGTCGCCCAGCTGCTGCTCTTTTCGGTAATGTGGCTGCTCGCGAACGGTATCGGTGTCTGGGGAAACAACCAGCCGGTCGGATGGGCGTTCGACATTATCAATTTTGTTTGGTGGATCGGTATCGGCCACGCCGGAACGCTGATCTCTGCTATTTTGCTGCTTTTGAATCAAAAGTGGCGTACGTCGATCAACCGTTTTGCCGAAGCAATGACGCTGTTTGCCGTTGCCTGCGCGGCGATGTTTCCGCTGCTGCATACAGGGCGTCCTTGGCTTGCGGCATACTGGCTGTTCCCGTATCCAAATACAATGGGCATCTGGCCCAATTTCCGCAGCCCTTTGATCTGGGACGTTTTTGCCGTCTCGACTTACGCGACCGTCTCGGCGCTGTTTTGGTACGTCGGACTAATTCCCGATCTCGCGACGCTTCGCGACCGGGCTAAGAATAAATATTTCAAGTTTGTCTATGCCGCTCTTTCGTGGGGCTGGCGTGGTTCGGCTCGTCACTGTCACCGTTATGAGATCACATATTTGATCCTGGCGGGGCTTTCGACGCCGCTCGTGCTTTCGGTCCACTCGATCGTGTCATTCGACTTCTCGGTGTCACAGGTTCCGGGCTGGCACGCGACCATTTTCCCGCCGTACTTTGTTGCTGGTGCCGTGTTCGCCGGTTTTGCGATGGTGCTAATTCTTTGTATCCCGCTACGAAAGTGGTACCGGATGCAGGATTTTATTACACACCAGCACTTGATCTATATGGCTAAGGTCATGCTCGCGACCGGGCTGATCGTGGTCTATGGCTACGCGATGGAAGCCTTTTTCGGCTGGTACAGTGCGTCGCAGTACGAAGTATTTATGGTCAAGAACCGTATCTGGGAAGGGCCGTATTGGTGGTCGTACTGGATGCTGATCTTTTGTAACGGCATCTCGATCCAGTTTTTGTGGTTCAAACGGTTTAGAGAAAGCGAATTTTGGCTGTTTGTGATCTCAGTGATCGTCAGTGTCGGTATGTGGCTTGAGCGGTTCGTCATCATCGTGACGAGTCTGCACCGCGACTTTTTGCCGTCAAGCTGGGCGATGTACAGTCCGCGTGTTTGGGACTGGACGATGTTCATCGGCACGATCGGATTTTTCTTTACGCTGATATATCTGTTCGTCAGATTTGTACCGATCATCTCGATATTCGAGGTCAGAACGCTGTTGCCCGAAGCTAATGTTCACGGGCATCAACAAGATTTTGAGGAGAACGTGAACGAGGTCGAATATACATACGACCGGACCGATCCGCCTAACGACTAGTAGCGGTAGGCAGTGAACCTTTAGATAGTTATGGAAAGCAAACTTCACGGGATAATGGCTGAGTTTGATACGCCCTCGGATCTGGTCGATGCGGCGCGTAAGGTCCGTGATGCGGGCTATACGAAAACGGACGCCTTTTCGCCGTTTCCGCTTCATGAGATCGACGAGGCTCTGGGTATCAAGCGGAGCATACTGCCGTACCTGATATTTTGCGGCGGCATTACGGGGCTGTTGTCCGGCATTGGCCTGCAATATTTTGTCCATGTATTTGACTGGCCGATCATCGTGGGTGGGCGTCCTCACTTTAGTTTGCCGGCATTTATACCCCCGGCGTATGAGCTGACGATCCTTTTCTCGGCGTTTGTTGCGGTTTTTGGCATGTTGTTTCTCAATGGTCTGCCGGCTCCGTATCACCCGGTCTTTAACGTGCCGAGATTTGCTCTCGCCACGCGAGAAAAGTTTTTCCTCATCATCGAGTCAAAGGACGAAAAGTACGAATACGCGGAAACGAGAAGTTTTATGGAAAGCCTAGCCCCGCAGGAGGTGTTTGATGTTGAAGAATAAACGCAACTACCTCTACGGCCTTTTGCTTACTGCCTACTGTCTGCTCACGGTCGGTTGTGGCTTGCGTTTTGATATGCAGGACCAGCCGCGTTACAAGGTGTATAAAAAGAGCGAGTGGTTCAAGGACGGCCTGTCGACACGCGACCAGGTCGTGGGAACTGTGGCCCGGGGGCATCTGCACGACAATAAAGCGTTTTATACCGGTAAGATCGATAATCCGGATCTCAATGCCGTAGTAACGAGCACCGTTACATCGACCGGCAATACGTTAGTGACCAGTTTTCCTAATGACATAGACGAATTTCCGATCCCGGTCACCAAGGAATTGGTCGATCGCGGACAGGATCGCTACAACATCCACTGCATCGTGTGCCACGGCCCAGTTGGCAACGGCGACGGTATGGTCGTACGACGCGGCTTTCCAAAACCACCGACCTATCATGACGACCGTTTACGCAATGCTCCGGTAGGCCATTTCTTTGATGTTATGACAAATGGTTGGGGCCGGATGAGTAGTTATTCGTATCAGATACAACCGGCTGACCGCTGGGCGATCGTTGCATACATTCGGGCTTTGCAGGTCAGTCAGAACCCGGAAGAAAGTCTCAAAATGAGCACAAAACCTGAATCGAACGCGGCTGCTCCGAAGCCGGCTGAGACAACCAACGCGAACACGAACGGAGGAAACCGCTAAATGGCAAATCTTGATGACTATCAAGCACCGGCCGTGATCAACCGTTGGCGAACACTCGCTCTCGGTGCGGGGGGTATTGCCTTGCTCGCTTGGGCTGTCGGAACATACTTGAACCCGGAACAGGGTTTGCGTTCGTGGCTACTCGGCTTTATTTTCTGGGCCGGCATCACGTTTGGTTCGTTGGGCGTTTTGATGCTCCAGTATCTGACCGGCGGGGCATGGGGCGTTGTTATTCGCCGCACGCTTGAAGCAGCAACACGTACCCTGCCGCTTGTGGCCCTGTTGTTCATTCCGCTCGCACTAGGCGTTTATTTTCATACCTTTATGGAATTTACGCACATGGCGGAAAGCGATAAGGCGATTGATATCCACATCATGGAAGCCCGCGGGATCTACATGGCCCCCTGGTTTTGGATCGTGCGTTCGGCTATTTATTTCGCCGTGTTCGGCGTGATGGTCTATCTTCTGAATAAATGGTCTGTGCAGCAGGATAAAACCGAGACGGTCGAAGAATCGCGACTGGTGCTTGAAAAAGCATCGCGTTTCTCAGGCCCGACAATGGTCTTCTTTGCGTTGACGGTGACATTTGCGGTCGTTGACTGGATGATGATGCTTGATCCGCATTGGTTCTCAACGATGTGGGGATTGTTGTTTGTTGCCGGATGGGGGCTGAGCTGTTTTTGTTTTTGCGTCGCGCTGCTGGCAAGCCTTTCAAATACGGCTCCGATGAATCGCGTGCTTGGCAAACGGCATTTCCATGACCTGGGTAAGCTGATGCTGGCTCTGACGATGGTCTGGGCGTATTTCAATTTCTCTCAATTCCTGATCATCTGGGCGGGTAATCTGCCCGAGGAAACGACCTGGTATTTGGCTAGAATGAAGGGTGGTTGGGGCTACATCGGGATCATTTTGATCGTGTTCCACTTTGCATTTCCGTTCCTCGTTCTGCTCCAGCAGGATTTTAAGCGAAAGGCGCGTTGGCTGGCAACGCTTGCGATGTTCATTTTGGTGATGCGTATTGTCGATATGTTTTACCTTATCGGGCCGACTCCCCGCGTTTCGGGCACGCTGGGTCAAGGAGCATTCTTTATTAGCTGGATGGATGTTGTTGCCCCTATTGCCGTCGGCGGTATCTGGCTGTGGTGGTTCTTTGGCCAGTTGCTCAAACGGCCAATGGTCCCGGCAAAGGATCCGTATTTTGAAGGGGCTGTCGAGCACGGCCACGGGCATTAGTTAACGGTTGGCTGAGTAAAAACTGATATGTCGTCAAAGAAACATAGTGACAGCGTCGCAGACCTTAATAAGGCCTACGAAGAGAACGAGATAGGGCTGAAGGGCATCGTTTCGTTCGCGGTCGGGCTTTTTTTCCTGATCGTTATTACGTTTGGCTTGATGTGGGCGATGCTCAATGTCCTAAAGGACTACAACAAAGAGAACGCCGGCCCCGCAAACCCTATGGGCATGAGCGAGAAAGAGCGGCTCCCGGCTGAACCGCGACTCCAAGGGGCTCCGGGGTTTGGCGTCGAGTCGGAGAAAGGCTGGGTCAATATGGAGCTCGGCATCCCGCAGGCGGAGTATCGTGAGCTGTATAAGCAATGGCTCGTTCTTTGGGAACATGGCAAAAAGGACGCAAAGACCGGAACGGTGACCGTCATGCCGATAGATGAGGCTAAAGAAAAATTCCTTAGCCAAAATGTAAAGGCAAAATCAGGTGCCGAAGCCGAAGCGTTACTTAAGAGTTCGCATGCCTTTATTTCAGAATCGAGTGCGGGACGCATGGCGTCGGAGAAGCGCCGGTAGACTGGAAGGCAAAAGTAAAAAGTGAAAAGACAAAATGTAAAAGTCAATTTTCTGAAATCCAAGACCTTTGGTCGCGGGGCCAGAATTGCGCTTTGTCTTTTACTGTTCACTGTTCACTGTTCACTATTCACTTTGAGCGTCTTCGCTCAAAAAAACGAGCATTACAATTCGCCGCTCTATAGCCCGAGAACATACGACCCGGCGATGTCCGAGCCTAATGGCCTGCCCGAAGCATTGAAAACTATCGGTATCGAGCAAAAGCTTGGGGCTCAGATGCCGATGGATGTCGAGTTCAAAGATGAGGACGGAAAAGCGGTAAAGCTCGGGAGCTATTTCAACACCGGACGGCCAGTGATCATCGCATTTGTTTATTACGAATGTCCGATGCTTTGCAATCAGGTGCTGAATGGACTTAGCGGTTCGTTAAAGGGAATAACGTTTGACGCCGGAAAAGATTTTGATGTCGTCGCGATCAGCTTTGACGCTCGCGAGAATGACAAGCCTGACCTGGCTAAGAACAAAAAAGCCGCTTACGTCGAACGATACGGACGAGCAGGGGCAGAAAAGGGTTGGCATTTCCTCACCGGTACGCAAGAATCTATCGATAAGGCGACGGCCGCTGCAGGATTTAGTTACAAGTGGGACGAGAAAAGCGGCCAGTTTGCGCACGCGGCCGGCGTGATGATCGCAACGCCTGAGGGTAGGCTTTCGCGGTATTTGTACGGCATCGACTATTCGCCTAAGGACATTAAGTTCGGCATCATGGAGTCGAACGAGAACAAGGTCGGCACCGCCGCTGAGCAGCTCTTGCTGTATTGCTATCATTACGATCCCTCGACGGGTAAGTATGGCTTGGCGATCTTGCGTGTAATGCGAGTAGGCGGAGTACTGACTCTTGCGCTGATGGGCGTAATGGGATTTGTATTTTGGCGGAGAAATAAAAGAAAAGCAGTAGATGGTGAGCAGTAGTTGATCGCCCTGGTGGCTTACAACTGACAACTGAGTTATGCAGAACACAACGTGGATACCATTATTTCCGGATCAGGCCTCGACTTTCGCGTGGCAGGTAGATGCCCTGTATTTTTACCTGATCGCGGTGAGCGTTGCTTTCACGATTCCTATCGTGTTGGCGATAGTTTTCTTCGCCCTTAAATACCGCGAAACCGAGAAATATGCGACGCCCGAAGAAATGCATGGCTCAATGCTGCTCGAAACGGTTTGGTCGATCATTCCGTTCATTATCTCGATGACGATCTTTATTGGTGGGGCTCTTGTATATTTTAATCAATATACGCCTCCCGAAGACGCGATGGAGGTCTATGTTGTCGGTAAGCAGTGGATGTGGAAAGCCCAGCACCAAACGGGCCAGCGTGAGATCAACGAGCTGCATGTCCCGGTTGGACGCAAGGTCAAGTTGACAATGACGACTGAAGACGTGCTGCACGATTTTTCGATACCGGCATTTCGAACAAAAGCTGACGTCGTTCCGGGACGCTACACTTATATGTGGTTCGAGGCGACAAAACCGGGCAAATATCATCTCTACTGCGCCGAATACTGTGGCCTAAACCATTCCGGCATGGTGGGTTGGATCTATGTGATGGAACAGCGTGATTTTGACAATTGGTTGAGCGGCAGCGTCTCGGGCCAGACACCGGTCGAGATGGGCAAAGACCTGTTTACGAACAAGCTCGGCTGCGCATCATGTCATGCTGGTGGCCCTGCTCAACGCGGTGCCAAGCTCGAAGGAATCTATAATAACGATGTGAAATTGGTCGGCGGGGCCACGGTCAAGGCTGATGAGCAATATATTCGCAATTCGATCCTTAACCCGTCGTCACAAGTTGTTGAAGGATTTCAGCCGATAATGCCGACATTTAAGGGACAGGTGACAGAGGAGCAGCTCAACGCATTGGTAGCATATATTAAATCGCTAAGCCCCAATGCCGCTGCGTCAACCGCGGCGATGCCGGCGACCCCGGCGGCAAATGCAACCACGCCAGCTGCTAACAAGCCGGCTGCAAAACCGGCCGCGAATGCTAATAAGTAGTTTTTAAGGATTATGAACGCGCAAACTGCAATCACAGAAGGTCACGCCGACACACCAAAGGGCAATTATTTGACCAATGGCTCGACGCTGGCATCGTGGCTACTGACCAAAGATCATAAACGCATCGCGATCATGTATCTGATCTCGGTTTCAGTATTCTTTATGATGGGCGGGCTCTATGCAGCCACAATCCGTCTGGAATTGCTGACCCCGGCTAGTGATCTGGTCGAAACCGCGACGTATAACAAGGTCTTTACCCAGCACGGTATCTTGATGATCTTTTTCTTCTTGATACCGTCGATACCGGCCATTTTGGGTAACTTCTTGCTGCCCCTAATGATCGGAGCCAAAGATCTTGCTCTGCCGCGTATCAACCTTATTAGTCTTTATATCTATTGGCTCGGTGGGGGGCTCACGCTGTTCGCTCTCATGCAGGGCGGCGTTGATACGGGTTGGACGTTCTATACCCCGTACAGTACGACATTTTCGAATTCGTTCGTTATGTTTGTAGGCCTAGGCATCTTTATTAACGGCTTTTCGTCGATCCTTACGGGCTTGAACTTTATCGTCACGATCCACACGATGCGTGCTCCGGGAATGACTTGGTTCCGCATGCCTTTATTTGTTTGGGCTCATTACGCGACTAGTCTTGTGATGATCCTCGGAACACCGGTCGTTGCGATCACAGTGCTCCTGCTCGCGATCGAGCGTGCAACACACGTTGGGATCTTTGATCCGTCGATCGGCGGCGACCCGATCCTGTTCCAGCACATGTTCTGGTTCTATTCTCATCCGGCGGTCTATATCATGATCTTACCGGGAATGGGTGTCATCTCTGAGCTGATCTCAAACTTTTCGAGAAAGAAAGTTTTTGGCTACGAATTTATCGCTTTCTCAAGCATCGCGATCGCTGTTTTTGGGTTCCTCGTTTGGGGTCACCACATGTTTGTCAGCGGCCAGTCGATCTACGCAGGAATGGTTTTCTCATTCCTAACGATGGTCGTTGCGGTGCCGTCGGCGATCAAGATGTTTAACTGGACGGCGACCTTGTACAAAGGTTCGATCTCGTTCGACACGCCGATGCTATATGCCCTCGGGTTTATGGGATTGTTCCTGATCGGCGGATTGACCGGACTATTTTTAGGGGCCATCGGCCTCACGGTCCATCTGACCGACACATACTTTGTCGTCGCTCACTTTCACTACGTGATGGTCGGCGGGCAGGTGATCGCATATCTCGGCGGTATCCATTACTGGTGGCCGAAAATGACGGGCCGGATGTATTCCGAATTTTGGGGCAAGATCTCTGCGATGCTCGTTTTTGTTGGCTTTAACCTGACCTTCTTTCCGCAATTCATACTCGGCTATCAGGGCATGCCGCGACGTTACGCCGCGTATCCTGAGGAGTTGCAGGTGCTTAATATCTTTTCGACCGCCGGGGCTTCGGTGCTTGGCATAGGTCTGATCATGCCGGCAATTTATCTGACGCACTCGCTGATCTTTGGTAAGAAAGCTGGCGATAATCCGTGGATGCATCCCGGGTTAGAATGGCGGACAAGCTCGCCGCCGCCGACTGAGAATTTTGACGTAATGCCTGTTGTCACTTGGGAGGCATATGAGTTTGGCGAAGAGAGCGGCTTGGATCTTGAGGGGGCAAAGCGTCGCGATGCGGCATCGATTGCATAAACGGTCCTAATTAACACAAATGTCGACACACGAAACATCAGATAAGTTTGTTTATCACGAGCCGGGCTTACAGCACCAGTTCGAAGACATGGGCCAACAGGAAGAGAGCGTCTCGATCGGGATGTGGATGTTCCTGGTTCAGGAGATCCTGTTTTTCGGCGGGCTTTTTACGGCCTATCTCGTATTTCGCTCTAAATATCCGATGGCCTTTGCCGCCGGCTCTAATCACCTCGACGCGTTTTGGGGCGGGCTTAACACTCTCGTGCTGATCGTCAGTTCGCTGACGATGGCTCTGACCGTGTATTACGCACAAAAAAGCAACCGGTCGATGCAGGTCATAATGATCGTGTTGACGATGTTCTTCGGTGCGACATTTCTCGGGGTCAAGGCGATCGAATACACCGATAAATATAATCACGGGCTTATCCCTGTCGCCGGATTGAATAAGAAGATCAAGGATGACAAAGCGGCTCATGAAACCGGCCACGAAAAGCCGTGCTGGGAAGTCGATCACAACGCACCTGCGGTTGAGCATCCAAATCCTCGAGGTGATTTTCAGTGGACGGATTGCTCGCTCGTAAAACTCGCTCAGGACAAGAATTTTCTTACCGAGTCCGAAAAGATCGGTTATTTTGTTAAAGACGAAAACGGAGGGGACCGGATCGATGCGAACAAGTTTCGCGACAAGGTCCGCATTTTCTTTTTCCTATATTTCGTAATGACCGGGCTGCATGCTCTGCATATGATCGTCGGTTTGGGCTTAATGCTGTGGCTGCTGTGGACGGCGTTTCGTGGACATTACACGTCCGAGTATTATATGCCGGTCGAGATGTCAGGGCTGTATTGGCACTTTGTTGATATCGTCTGGATATTCCTGTTCCCGCTGTTATATTTGCTGGGCAGACACTTTCTTCATTAGAGGTAACGATGTCGGATAATAATAGTGAACATCTGCACATGAATATTCCCAAGTATATTGGAATATTTATGATACTTGTCGTCGGTACGATCGCCACATATTTTGCGGCGACGGTCGATATGGATCGCTTTTTTCCAGGAGCGAATACACTTGTCGCGTTGTTGATCGCATTTACAAAGATGACGTTCGTGATGCTTTTCTTTATGCACGTCTATTGGAGCAAAAGGCTGATCTGGCTGGCGGCCGTCGGCAGCTTTTTCTGGCTGGCGATCATGTTTGCGTACACGATGCAGGATTACCTTACGCGTGGTTCCGGAACTTTTTCCGGTTAAATATCAGTTTTTATTAGATTGAACGCGGGAGCGGGAGAAATTTATATCTCGTTCCCGCGTCTTTTCATTGGTAGCAAATGGCGTTTTGACGTGCTATTATCTTGCGTTTGACACGTTGATAGGCGATTAGTTGCAACGCCCCACGTGTCTGAACCATCTGAAACGAATGAAGACCAAAAACGGCAAATTTACAAGACTCAGTACCGCGATACTTTTCGCGGTTGTAGCCGTGTCTGCCGGTTGTATCAAGGTCAAGCAAGATCGCGCGACCGCACGTCTCTTAAAGACCGAAAATGCCTCTCAAGCGGAGTTGCTCAAAGAGATCGACCGCTTTTCGCGCGTTAATTCAATGCGGGCAAAGATGGATCTCAAATTTGAAGATAATTCATTCGCGGAATTTGGGAGCAAAGAGGTCTATCGTCAAGCGGATGGTGAGGTCGTCGTCCAGCGTCCCGGTAAAATATTGCTTAAGGTTCAGGTGCCCATCATACATTCGGACGTAGCTCAAATGACATCAGATGGGTCGCAGTTTCGCGTCGCCATACTGCAGGATGGTGGTACCGGCAAATATAAAAAGTTTCTCAAGGGAACCAACGGTGCAGATTACTCAAAACTGCAAAAGCAGCTAAGCACCGCCGAGCTTGAGAACGCCAAAAAGACAAACGAAAGCGTTAATGCATTTGCCAACCTGCGGCCCCAGCATTTTACCGACGCAATGCTTGTGCGGCCCACTGACCAAGCAAATGTCTACGCGATGAGCACGATCTTTCAGCAAGAAGAAGACACGAGCGTCGATAAAAAATCACCGGTTCGAAATGTGACACGCGGTTATTATCTGCTTGACGAATTTTCAAAGCAGCCTGACGGGATTTTAAAGATCATGCGTCGTTTTTGGTTTGACCGCGTGGGCGGTATCAGGCTAGCTAAGCAACAGATATTCGACGCCAAGGGGGAGATCGAATCCGACATTGTCTACGGCAAAGAAGGCAGTCTTACGGCCACCGGAAACTATCCGAACCTACCGCTTGAAATACAAGTGACGCGGCCAAAAGAGCGGTACTCGATGAAACTGACGTACCAGACGCCTGAGGCTGTTACGATCGGCACGACTTTTCCTGACGCGGCTTTCGTACTGCAAAATTCGTGGAATTTAGAAGAGGTCGATCTCGACAAACGGTTGCTCGAAGCGACCGTTGAACAACCGCTTTTCGACAATAAGGCCCCGATTACAAAAAATTAACGCACCCCGAAGATGAAACCGATCCTAAGCACCATAGATCTAAAAAAGTCATACAAAGTCGGCAAGCTCGATGTCCAGGTTTTGCGAGGGCTTTCGTTTGATGTAGCCGAGGGTGAGTTTATTGCCATCATGGGCCCGTCGGGCTGTGGTAAATCGACGCTGCTCCACTTACTCGGCGGATTGCTTTCGCCGACGAGCGGCAGCATCCTGATCGACGGCGAGGACCTTGCCAAAGTCTCGGACGCACGGCGGACTGATATCCGTCGGCGCAAGATCGGCTTTGTGTTTCAGCGGTTCAATCTGTTTCCTACATTATCGGCCGAGGGAAACCTGAAATTGGCAGAAAAGATCCATACCGGCCAGAGTGGTAAAAATTCCGATAATCGTCGTGAGGTCTTGAGACTGCTTAAACTTGAGGATAAAATGCATCATAAGCCGCTCGAACTGTCCGGCGGCGAACAGCAGCGAGTTGCTCTGGCGCGTGCGATCGTAAACGGCCCGGCGATCATCCTGGCGGATGAACCGACGGGTAATCTCGACTCGGAAAATTCGCAGATCGTGCTGGAAATGTTTAAAGAGCTAAATGAAAAATTTGGCCAGACGATCATCATGATCACACACAACCCCGAGGCTGCGGCGGTCTGCACGCGAACGATACAGATGCGTGACGGCCACATAATTAATTGAACAAATTCGTATGAAGAACGTGATCAATTGGAACTATGAAAGGGCATCGTGGCAATGGGACGTTTTGTGCATTTTGATAATGATATTTATTTTCGCGACGCCAAAGTCGTGGTTTAACAAACCAAAATCGCCGGCAACCCAATCTGCCCCCGCGACCGTCCAATCTGTGACTGAGACCGCAAAATAGATCCAAAGAAAATATTATTGTTTGCCGGTTGGAGTTAATGTATTTATGCGTAAATTCTTGATTTTAAGTTTATTTGTAATGTGTTTCGGCCTGATGGCAGAAAGAATGAATGCCCAAGGCCCGCTCGGCACTATCTTAAAGCGTATGGACGACCATAATAAGTCGCTACAGACGTTGAAAGCAAAAGTGACGATGGTCAAACTGAACGTTCAGCTAAATATTCCCGATACGAATGTCGGTACGACTCAGTACATCACGAAGATCGCCGGCAAGGGCAAGATGTATGTCAGGATCGACTGGACACAGCCGGTTCAGGAACAGATGGCCGTGATCGGCGACAGTTACGAGTTGTATCGTCCGCGTTTAGGTCAAGTCATTTACGGAAAGGTCGACCAGTCAAAAGGTTCCCCTGCCGTTGGTGGAGCCTTGGGATTTATGAACATGTCCAAGGACCAGCTAAAAGCCAATTATGATGTGATTTACATTGGCGAAGAAAGTATATCTGGCGGAACCAAGACATGGCATTTGCAGTTGACGCCAAAAACTAAGACAAGTTACAAGCTTGCGGAACTTTGGGTGGATGGTAACGGGATGCCTCTGCAGGCGAAAATTACCGAACAGAATAACGATACGACGACCGTTCTGTTGTCGGGGCTGGAAAAAAATACAAAGATCGACACCAAGGTCTTTTCGCTTAGCTATCCGAGTTCAGTCAAAAAGATAAAGGCGTAAGTTACGCTTTATAAATTGAAAATGCCCCGGCTGATCTATTCCAGCCGGGGCTTTTTGGTCAGAACCGAAAGCAGTGGCGACCGGGTTTTGCAATCGTTGTAAAGAATCAGCGACTACCGCTCGCGGTTCTGACACGATATAATATTCTCTTATGCCAAAGGCAAGCAGTTTTAGCAGATTTACACGCGGTGTTAAGCACACCATCAAGGCTTTTGCCTCGACCAAGCACCCGGTTCTCGTGCACATTGTGCCGATGCGGCGGTGCAATTTGGCCTGTACGTACTGCAACGAATACGACAAAACGAGCGATCCGGTGCCGATCGATGTAATGCTTGAGCGTATCGATAAGCTTGCCGAATTTGGCACGTCGGTTGTCACCATCTCCGGCGGCGAACCGATGATGCACCCTGAGATATTTGAGATCATCGCCCGCATCCGTCATCACGGCATGATCGCCGGCTTGATATCGAACGGCTATTATTTCCAGCCCGAAAAGGTCAAAAAGCTCAACGAAGCCGGCCTCGATTATCTACAGATATCGATCGACAACGTAACGCCGGACGACGTTTCTAAAAAGAGCCTCAAGGTTCTCGATGCCAAGCTCGTCAACCTTCGCGACTACGCCA
This sequence comes from Chloracidobacterium sp., assembly GCA_016706275.1. Classification (GTDB taxonomy): domain Bacteria; phylum Acidobacteriota; class Blastocatellia; order Pyrinomonadales; family Pyrinomonadaceae; genus OLB17. Next base: position 1,392,912 of record JADJJY010000001.1, read on the forward strand.
AATTTAAGGTAAACATCAACTCGGTCGTCGGCGGCGGTGTTGCAAACCCCGAGGAAGCCCTGATCATCGCAAACCGTGCCCGTGAGCTTGGGTTCTCGTCGACTGTCGGTGTTATCCATGACGGTGACGGTCTGAATAAAGGACTGACCGATCGCGAAAAGGAAGTTTATAAAGAGATCAAGGATAAAGGTGCCCGCAGCTACGCGCGATGGAACTGGTTTCAGGACGATCTGGTCGAGGGCAAAGAGCACGTCTGGAAATGCCGTGCCGGTTCGCGGTATCTATATATTGACGAAGGCGGTATCGTGAGCTGGTGTTCGCAGCAACGCGGCACTCCCGGCATACCTTTGCTCGATTATACCCACGCCGACATGCATCGCGAATACAACACCGAAAAATGGTGTGCCCCAACCTGCACCATCCAATGCGTTCACCAAACCGCGCTCCTCGACGCGTGGCGTGACCCGCAGATCTCGCCCGCCGAATATATCAAGAAAAACGGCGGACTGAAAAAAGAGACCGTTGCGCAGGTGTTGAGTTCGGAATAATGGATACTTCGAATAACCCAATTGCGGCTTGGCACCAAATCGTCGAACAGCGTGACATGTCCGGTTTGTCAGACATCCTCGCCGCCGATGTCATTTTCCACTCGCCCGTTATCCACACACCACAAGTCGGAAAGGCTCTGACCATAATGTATCTGTCGGCGGCTGCGGGTCTTTTGCTAAACGGCACGTTCCGCTATGTCCGCGAAGTGGTCGGCCCGGAGGATGCGGTTCTCGAATTTGTTTTGGAGATCGACGGTATCATGATAAACGGCGTTGACCTGATCAAATGGAACGCCGACGGAAAAATAATCGAATTTAAGGTTATGATCCGTCCGCTCAAAGCCATAGACACGATCCGTCAAAAAATGGCTGAAATGACACAAAAAATATGAGTCATCGCGAACATCATCGTACAGATCGGGTCGGCTGGCTTAGAGCTGCCGTTCTCGGAGCAAATGACGGCATTGTTTCGACCGCGAGCCTCATAATTGGTGTTGCCGCGGCAAAGGCTGAACATAGTGAGATACTCGTCGCGGGCGTCGCCGGACTGGTCGCCGGAGCGATGTCGATGGCCGCTGGTGAGTATGTTTCCGTTCACTCCCAAGCCGACACTGAGAAAGCCGATCTTGAGCGTGAGAGGAAAGAATTGGCACTGAGCCCTGAGCACGAGCTTGAAGAGCTGAGGGGTATCTACGTTGATCGCGGACTCGATGAGGAGTTAGCTCTTGAGGTGGCAAAACAGCTCACGGCCCACGATGCTCTAGGTGCACACGCCCGCGACGAGCTTGGCATTTCATCGGTAATGAGTGCCCGTCCTGTTCAAGCTGCCGTTTTTTCGGCGGTTAGTTTTGCAGTCGGGGCTTCGCTGCCGCTACTAGTCACAGCATTGTTGGCGGGCTCAATGATGATCCCAGTCGTTGCCATAAGTTCTTTGGCTTTCCTCGCGTTATTAGGCGGTGTCGCGGCCCGTGCCGGCGGGGCAAGCGTCCTCACAGGGTCGCTTCGAGTCCTGTTTTGGGGAGCGATGGCGATGGGAGCTACCGCCCTTGTTGGAAAACTATTTGGAACAGTGGTTTAGCGTTTGGGAACCTTTTCACCGATCGACCAGACGATCACCGAGCTCGACAATCCCAATCCCGACAGGCGTCCCACCATCATTATCAATGTTTCTCCGGCAATGACAGACCCCGCGTCTATCAGCGTTTTCTCGCCGATCTTTAACATTTCGCGTGTCGAATTACGCGGTTCGTGGACAAATGGGTGAACTCCCCAGATCAAAGCAAGCTGATTACAAGCGTCGAACGAAGTAGTCAGTGCAAACGTCTGCAAGCCCGACCGTACGGTAGATAGTCGCCGTGCCATCAAGCCCGACTCGGTAAAAACAGCGACCTTTTCGGTTTGCATTTCTTTGGCGGCATAAGCTGCCGCTTTGCATAAAGCTTGGCTCGTCCGACGCGAAGGCGGCTGTGAAAATTTGGCCGGTTTTTTTAACTGGTCCGCTTTGATCGTCTCAGCCGAATCGATAATACGTCCCATCGTCTTGATCGCCTCAACGGGGTATTTACCGCTCGCGGTCTCTGCGGATAGCATCACCGCGTCCGTGCCGTCCCATACGGCATTCGCCACGTCCGAAGCCTCGGCACGGGTCGGGAATGGATTTACGATCATCGATTGCAGCATCTGCGTCGCCGTGATGACAAATCTATCCTTAGCAACCGCCAGCTCGATGATCCGTTTTTGATAGACAGGCACTAGCTCGACGCTCGTCTCGACGCCGAGGTCGCCTCGAGCTACCATGACGCCGTCTGTCTCGGCGAGAATATCGATCAGATTTTCGATCGCCTCGGCTTTTTCGATCTTGGCGACCAGCAAGGCACGGCCAAGCTTTCGTTTGTTGAGTTTTTTGATGAGGTCCTTGACCTCTTTGCAATCGGCGGCGGTCCGGACAAATGAAAGAGCAATATAATCGACATTTTGCTCCATAGCCCAGATGAGATCGGCGTGGTCTTTTTCGGTCAGCGAAGGTATCGGGAGCGAAGTATTGGGTAGATTGATACCCTTGCGTTCGCCAAGCAGACCGCCGATGACGACACGGCAAATAATGTCCGTCGGCGTTACGCTCTCCACGACTAGCTCGATAGCACCGTCGTCAACTAATATCCTTGCTCCGGCCGAGACCACCGATGGTAGGTCGGCGTAGTTGGTCGAAACTTCTTTGTCATCGCCGACAACCTCGCGGTTTGTCATCACGAACTGCTGCCCGGCTTTCAAAACAATCGGAATTCCGTCCTTTAACCCACGCGTACGGATCTTTGGCCCCGACAGATCGACGAGTATTGCGATCGGGCGATCCAGTGCCGTAGCCGCCTCGCGGGCGATCTTGATGGTCGCAGAGTGCTCTTCCTGAGTGCCGTGGGACATGTTGATGCGCACCGCATTGAGGCCGGCGGCCAGCATTTCGTCAATGACCAATCTGGTGTTTGACGCGGGGCCTAGTGTGGCAAGGATCTTTGCTTTTCGCATAAATTAAGATTCTAACGCAAAGTCATAAAGAATTGGGAATTCGCCACAGATATACACAGATAAACACTGATAAGAACAGATCGTTTTCAGAATATGATCTGTGTCAATCTGTGTTTATCTGTGGTAAAAAACGCTTCACAAACCTTTTAGTTTATCTAGATAGCCATGAACCGTAGCGACAAATGTCGAGTGCGACCACGTCAGCGGCGAAACTGAAATGGGTTCACCGGTCAGCGGATCGATCTGCTCGGCCAAAACGCCGGACGGCAACGCCCGTTTGGCCGTCCATTCAAGAATGTCTAAAGCAGGTTTAAGCTCTTCAGTGGTTTTCGCGATCGCGATGTAATATTCGGCAAGCCAAAGGGTGCAAATAAACCAGGGGTTACCTGTCACATCTTCTGAGACTCGCATATAACCGTCGTTCTCAAACCGGGCAACGCCGCCAAATTCTGTCGTTAGAAGCAAATTGTCCTTGATCGCCTGCATGGTGCCAGCGACCATCGCATCGTCTGCCGCAAAGCAATCAAAATAAAATACAGCAAAAAGCGAAGCGTCAACGGTAGTGTCAGGCGTCAGAACATCGCCGCCATTTGATTGCAGCGAACGCAAAAAACGTCCGAGCTCGACACTGTAGAGTTGCGTTCTCATCGCCTCGACGATCTCGTCAGCGGCTTTGGAATATTTTGCAGCTTTGTCAGAGTCTTTAAAAAGCTCAGCAAAGTTCGCCGCCGCACGAAGTCCGGCAACGCCCGTCGCGCAAGTGAAAGTATGCACACCAAGCCGGTCTTCCCACAAGTTCCAGCTTGGTTCTGGCAGCTTGGTTTCGGCATCGCGAAACTGCTCAAGAAAATCCGAGCACGGAACGATCATTGATCCATACAATTTCTTGACGAATTCGACATCGCCTTCTTTCTCGAAATGTCGCCACAATGCCCACAAAACCAGCGCCGTTTCGTCCTCTTGAATCGGGACCATCGCGACCTTACGGTAATTATCCCAACGAGGGTGCCAACTCGACCCGAGCGTACCGTCCGGATTGTATTTTTGGAAAAAGTAACCGTTTGGGTGCATGCACCGCTCGCAAAATTCAAAAAATTTGCGGCTTATATCGGGATAGCCCGCACAGTCGAGTGCATTTGCCACAAACGAGCCGTCTCGCATCCATGAATAGCTGTAATTGTCCGTCGCCCGTTCCGTCACGTCAGAATCGTTGGCCGCGATGATCGCTCCACCGTGGTCGATCTGTGTACGGATCATCAATAGGCTGCGTTTATAGAACCGGACGAGGTCTTCGGAAAGATCGCCGAGATCCGTCCCGTTTTTGTTCACCCACTCTCGCCAGTAATACTCGGTTTCGCCAAAATACTTTTCCGGCCCGCGTTCAAGTGCGTGACTGTTTAGTTGGTCGACCTCGTTTTGCGAAGCTCCGGCAGCGATCCAGTAATAGAATGCGTGCGAAACGCTGGCATCGAGTTTGAAATTAACACCGATCGTCGAATCGACCGAGCCCTCGGTTATCGGCCCGTTTGCGAGATCACCGTCCTCGGCGTCACGCCACGTGCCCTCGTTATTTCGAAACGCCTTTCGCCCGGTAGCAAACGAATCGAACGAGGGCTGGGTATTGATAAGAAAGTAACGGTGTTTTTTGTAGTGAATTATCGCTCCGTTATCAGGATCGAAAAACGCGGTGTCGCCGACCTTGTTTTCGTAAATGCGAAAATCCTGATGCAGAAAAACGCGCACTTCACGCGATTTGCCGCTCAGGTCGCGCACGTTTATCCGGCGGAGATAGATGTTCTCGCGGCCCGCAACCGTATCGCTGCACACCAACTCTACGGCTAGTTTGTCGTTGATTAATGTGACGTTTGTGACGAGCGTACCGGGCAGATAATGCAGATCGCGATTCCAACCGTCTTCGAAAACCCAAGAAAACACGCCATCTATCCAAATGCCAAAACGAAACGGGAACCCTTCGGTATGGTTTTCCTGGCCGACGTGAGGAAAGTAAATGTCGCGTATCTGGTATTTATCGTCAAAAGTTACAAGCAAGTTGCCGTTGCCGACAGGTATGTCTCTCATACGATAGCGGCCTAATTCGCCTTTAGAGCCTCTTCGACGGCCGCGTCAAGTTCTTTTTGAATGGCCGCATTAAACCCGATGATCTTCTTAATTATCTTGCCGTTACGGCCAATGATCAGTGTTTGCGGTATGTCGCTGCGGTCGGAGAAGATAAAGCGGCTCAGCTCATTTTCCGGAAAGGCAATAGGGTAATCGAGCTTGGTCTTTGCGGTAAAGGCCGGTATCTTCGGCAGGTCCTCAGCACCGCCGACGTTTAGTCCGACGATCACCAGATTTTCGGCGCCGTGCTTTGCCAGCAGCGAATTGAGATGCGGGATCTCCTCGATACAGGGCGGACAATACGTCGCCCAAAAATCAAGAATAACTGCTTTCCCTTTGAGATCGCCCAGTTTCTGCACCTTGTCCTCTGCCGTGGTCCAGCTCATCTCGCCCATCGGTTTTGACGGCGGCATCGGGACGTTGGTTGTTGGACGGTCGTTGATCGAGACGGGCCTGTTCGAAACGGTAATAGGAGCGGCCGCGGGACGGCAACCGTTGGTTAGTAAAAAGGCTAAAGTTAAAAGACAAAAATAGAACAGTTTCACAACGCTATTTTACACAACTTCTCCCAAGATCTGTTTCGCCTTTTAGTTTTTTCTCTTGCCTTGCCATCCTGAGCCTTTACTTTTACCTTTTTAGTTTTTACTTTTACCTTAATGTCATTTTATCCTGCAGCGATCCAAGAGAGGCTGAATCAGCCGCAAAATGGCGGAAAGATCGACACTGCCAGTGCGTCGGGCAGATCAGCGAGTTTTCTGTGCGGATGTTCGGTTGGGTTTGAGGTCAGGCTGGGCGACGTCGGCAAAGCGATCGAAATGGTGGCATTTAACAGCAATGGTTGCGGCTACATGATCGCTGCCGCAGATGTTTTGGCGGGAACGCTCAACGGTAAACAGTTGCGTGATCTCCACAGCCTCGATGGCGACGAACTGTTCGGGTCGGTCGAAAACAAACTCATTCCGTTTCCTGCAGAACGCCGGCAATGCGCGGATGTTTGCATCGAGGCCCTGAGGGCGACATTTGCCGATCTTCGGGCAAAGCAGATCGAGGAATTTTCCGGAGAAAAGGCTCTAGTCTGCGCTTGCTTTGGGGTTTTAGAAGAAACGATCGCCGCACATATCCGCGAAAGGTCGTTGAAAACTACGGATGAGGTGGCCGCGATCTGCAATGCCGGCGTTGGATGCGGCTCGTGCAGGATGCTGATCCAAGAGATGCTAGACGCTGAAACGGTGATCAGTTGAATTGAAGTACATAACCGTCGAATAGGTTCTATGCTATAATTTTCAACATTCGCCCGCCTAGTTCGGGCAAAAATGCTTTTAAGGAGATCGATCGAGGGCGGACATCAGTTGGCCCAATAACCCAATTTTTCGAATCCGTAATGGACGACCCTGCCAGTTTGCTTCTACTTTTTGCCGCCGATATTGAGACCGCACCCGAGGTGCCAACTCTACTGTTTACGCTCGCCAAAATTTTATTGGTTTTTTTCCTTGTGCTCGCCAATGGTTTTTTTGTCGCGAGCGAATTTGCGCTTGTTGCAGTTCGCAAGTCGCGCATTGAGGCCCTAGCTGCTGAGGGCGATGCGGCCCCCAAAAAATTGTTGCTGATGCTTAACAATCTAAGCGGCTATATCTCGGCAACCCAACTCGGCATCACCTTGTCTTCGCTCGGTCTCGGTTGGGTCGGTGAACCTGTAGTTTCCGCCCTGATAGAGCCCTGGCTCTCATATTTGGGAGACGTGACGGGTGTAGCATTTTTATCGTCGGGGCCGATCCTACACACGATCTCATTTGCGATAGCTTTTTCACTTATCACCTTTTTGCATATCGTCTTTGGCGAATTGGCTCCAAAAACCGCCGCACTCGAATTGTCAGAACGCGTTTCCTTTCTAGTTGCGGCGCCGCTACGGTTGTTTTATAAGGTTTTCAGCTATCCGATCCGAATGCTTGATTGGACGGGAAACCGAACGGTTCGGCTTTTTGGGTTGCATGCATCCGGTGAGCATGGTTCGAGCTATAGCGAAGATGAGATCCGGGGGCTAATTAAGCTGTCACAGGAAAGCGGCCATTTAAACGAAGAAGAACAACGCCTCATCAACCGCGTGTTTGAATTTTCGGAAACGACTGTAAAAGAAGCGATGATACCGCGCACAGAGATCGTCGCTGTGCCGGAAAGCTGTAGTTTTGACGAGATCGTCGAGGCGTTTCAGAAGCATGGTTATTCGCGTTTGCCGGTGTATCGCGGTTCGCTCGATGATATCGCGGGGTTTGTTCATACCAAAGATCTGGTTGCGTACACAAAAAAGCAAAAAAGCTTTAAGATCGTCGATGTTATCCATAAGCCTAATTATGTCGTCGATACCGCCAGACTCGAGGACGTGCTCAGGCAGATGCAAAACGAAAAGTTTCACTTTGGGTTTGTTGTCGACGAGCATGGCGGCATCGAGGGCATCATCACGCTCGAAGATCTACTCGAAGAGATCGTCGGCGACATCTCTGACGAACATGACATTGAGGTTGATGAACAGATCGGCAAACAGCCCGACGGCAGCTACCTGCTCGATGGCGGGCTCGCGGTGCGGGATCTTAATCGTCGGCTTGAGATGACGCTGCCTGTTTCAGAAGGCTACACGACGATCGCCGGCTTTTTGATGGCAGAGGCGGGGCAGATCCTCGAAGAAGGGCAAATCGTGCCGTTCAATGGCCATGTTTTCAAGGTCGAAAAGGTTGATAAGCATCGGATAAAGCAGATCAAGTTGGAAAAGGGCGTTTCGTAATTCAGAAAGTAAGATGATGAATCTCAAAAACAGTTCAACGGGCCTGTTGCTGACGGGTGCGATACTTTTCTTGATGGCTCTTGGTTGCGGCGGTACTCAAAGCGGGCCAAAACCCGAATGGACCAAGTTAAAAAAGATCGCGGGTAAGGAACAGGGTTTGTCACACGTCTCGGGCGTTGTCGTTGACGATAAATTTGCCTACACCACTATTGGCGGTACGGTCGCTGACGCAAATGCGGGAACCAATGGCCTAAGAAAAGTTCCGCTTGATGGCGGAGCCGTTACGATGCTCGACAACGGCGAAAAATACCCTCAAGCGGAACAGGGCGGTATTGCTCAGGACGAAAAATACGTTTACTGGAATTCCGGCGGCGAGATCGCCCGTATTGGAAAAGATAACGGCAAGCGTGAGGCGGTCGCTACGGAATTTGTCGGCATTGGGATCGATATGGTGCTTGATACTGAGCGAGTGTACTGGGCAAATCACGGATATTATTCTTCGTCTACTCCGATCAAGCCGAGCCCGATCTATTCGGTTGCAAAATCCGGTGGAAAGGCTGAGATATTCGTTGACGGGCAGATGGCTCCCGGGAACATTGTCGTGGATGAAAAGTTTGTTTATTGGACTACGCCGTCGAGCATAATGAAACAGGCAAAAACCGGCGGCACGCCGCAGGTCGTTTTGCAAGCGAGCGACAAAGAGGGTATTGATAAACTTGAGCAAGACGGCGGTGATCTATATTTTGGATTTCGCGGTGCCGGCGAATCGCGTTGGGCGTTACGAAAAATATCAAAGGCCGGCGGTGAGCCGCAGACGATAGCAAAAACTTTTTCCTTGAAACAGTTCGTCATTGACGACGAGAACATCTACTTTTTTGACGAAGAGGGCCTTTCCGCCGATGTGCTCTGCAGAGTGCCGAAGAGCGGGGGCGAGGTCACCAAGCTCGATACGGGCTATGCCAGCGGCGTTATGACCGGCGGCAAAACAAAGGTTTTTTTAGCATCACTTGATGACATTTATGCCTGGGGAAAATAGCTATATTCGTGTTCGATATTATTTACAATGTTCTCACTTATAACAGAGCAGAGATGGCAGCGAACAGCGTTTCGCAGCTGCTAAGCCACCAACAAGAAAACTCTTTGTTGGACGTCATTGATGACTGCAGCACCGAAGATATTTCTTCACTTATTGAACTTATCGAAACGCCGCCACTCTATCCGGATAGGCAAAGAACAATAACAGTTAATACAAATAATCTAGGTGCGAAAATAAGCAATATAGGACGCCTAAACGCCGAAACATACGACACGCAGGGGCTTGTGTATTTGAGTGATGATGATGTAGTACTTAGCCAAAGATTCGGGCTGGAATTGGCGAAACTGATCGCGCTAATGAGGAATGACCCAGATATTTTTGCGGCTTCCTTATTTAATGTACATAACCCCTGGCACCTCGAAACTGAAGACTATGGCGTAAATCACGTTTGTAAGAGTTCTTTTGGCAGCGTGTCGATGTTGATCAGGGCAAAAGATTTTAGAGGTGCCGTGGATCACTATTTAACGCCGGACTACGACGGGATCAGCGGGTGCGATTGGTCGATCTGTCATTTTGCTAAGAAGTTAAATAAAAAGCTGGTGGCTACAAGGATGAGCTATATCCAGCATATCGGGCTGTACGGGGTGAATAACTCACCTCTGGTCAACGACTTTGCCGACAATTTTGTGGAATAATGGTGAGCAAGATCTTTTCTTTTAGTGGGGAGTAATAATGAGTTTTATTGAACAGGTTTGGGCACGCGAGATAATGGATTCGAGAGGAAATCCGACGATCGAGGCCGAGGTTATCTTAGAGGACGGGACGCAGGGCCGCGCGGCGGTGCCGAGCGGTGCTTCGACGGGCGAAAATGAGGCGGTCGAGTTACGTGACGGCGACAAAGGCCGATACCTAGGCAAAGGTGTCCTGACCGCCGTAAACAACGTCAACGACATCATCAGCCGCGAGCTTGAGGGTCTCGACTGTCTTGACCAGACGCTGATCGATCAAACGATGATCGATCTCGACGGAACAGAGACGAAATCGAAACTCGGGGCTAACGCTTTGCTTGCCGTCTCGCTTGCAAATGCCCGTGCAGCTGCCGCGTTTCAGGAAATGCCTCTTTACCGTTACATCGGCGGAACAAACGCAAAAACGCTGCCCGTGCCGATGATGAACATCCTCAACGGTGGTGCCCACGCCGACAATAACGTGGATTTTCAGGAGTTTATGGTGATGCCGGTCGGGGCAGAGAGCTTCACCGAAGCTCTGCGATGTGGTGCAGAGATCTTTCACAATCTCAAAAACGTTCTCAAATCACGCGGATATTCGACCAGCGTCGGCGACGAGGGAGGGTTTGCTCCAAACCTAAAATCAAACGACGAAGCGGTTGAAACCATTCTCGAAGCCGTCGACATCGCCGGTTATAAGGCCGGTGACGACGTGATGATCGCCCTCGATCCGGCATCAAGCGAGTTTTTTAAGGACGGCAAATATATCTTTAAGAAATCGGACAATCGCGAACTAACGTCCGAAGAAATGGCGTCGTACTGGGCCGATTGGTGCGGTAAATATCCGATCATCTCGATCGAGGACGGCATGGCCGAAAACGATTGGGACGGCTGGATCAACCTGACCGCCAAAGTTGGTAAAACTGTCCAGCTTGTCGGCGACGATCTGTTTGTTACCAATACAAAATTCCTGCAAAAGGGAATCGAGTTACAGGCCGCAAATTCTATCCTGATAAAGGTCAACCAGATCGGCACGCTGACGGAAACGCTTGATGCCATTGAGCTTGCACGCACAAATAATATGACAGCGGTCATCTCGCACCGCTCCGGCGAAACCGAAGACAGTTTCATCGCCGACCTCGCCGTCGCCACAAACGCCGGCCAGATCAAAACCGGTAGCCTTTGCCGGAGTGACCGAATTGCGAAATACAATCAACTGCTGCGTATCGAAGAAGACCTTGGCAACAGCGCGAAATATCCCGGTCGCAAGGCGTTTTACCAGATCGCATAATGAACCTCCGCGACGAAATCCTTGCCGAGCATTCTAAACAGCAAACGGCAAAGATCGTGGATTGGGTTGGTGACGATCCTGAAAGGTTTGCTGAGTTGATGCGACTGTTTCTTGGCGATGTTTACCGGATCACGCAACGAGCCGGATGGCCGCTGAGCAACTGCGTTGAGAAATATCCCGACTTGATCAAGCCCTATTTCGCGAAACTGCTAAAACAGCTCGAACGCGATGACGTCCACAATGCTGTCCGTCGCAATGTTGTCAGGATCCTACAGTTCGTCGAGATCCCTAAGCGATATTCGGGACGCGTGTTTGACATCTGCTATAGCCTCTTAGACAATCCGTCGGAAACCGTTGCTGTTCGGTGTTTTTCGTTGTCAGTCGCGGCGAATTTGGCAAAAGATTCGCCCGAACTGCTCGACGAGCTGCGGTTGATCGCAACAAAGTATCCGCAGGTCGCGACGCCTGGCTTTCGCAGCCGTGCTCGACGCGTTTTGGGTGTGTGAGATGAAACAAAAACCACGAAAAGGCATGTACGAGATCGACACCGACATAAAGCGGTTAGATCTGGCAGCGATCCACCGGTTTCTTTCAGGCGAGTCTTATTGGGCCAAGAATCGCACGCTCGAACAGACGCTCAAGGCGGTCGAAAACTCGTTGTGTTACGGCGTTTATCACGGCAGGGAATTGGTCGGTTTTGCCCGCGTCGTTACAGATAGAGCGACGTTCGCGTACATCGGTGATGTCTTTATTTTAGAGGCACATCGCGGCAATGGCCTGAGCAAATGGCTGATGCAGGTGATCACCGAACAACCAGATATGCAAGGGATTCGGCGTTGGTTATTAGCAACGCGCGATGCACATGGGCTCTATCAACAATACGGGTTTGAAGAGCTTCGTTTTCCCGAAAGGTGGATGGAAAAACCAGCTCCTGACGCGTACTAGAAATTCTTGCACGGCTCACCTCTGTTTCGTTTATAATCGTAATAGGCAGTCTTCGACAGATCCCTAATGAGTTCAACAATCGCAATAAATCGGCGTCCGGTCGCACTCGTCATCCTCGATGGATGGGGCTTTGCGCCGCGTACCGAAGGCAACGCCATCGCGATCGCCCACACCCCTTTTTATGACAAGATCTGCGACCGCTTTCCAATGACGACGCTTGCCGCCGCCGGAACTGCGGTCGGACAATCCGACGAACAACCGGGTAGTGCCGAGGTTGGCCATCTCAATATTGGAACCGGAAGACGGGCTCAGACAGAAACTTCACGGATCAGCGACGCCATAGCGTCGGACGATTTTAAGGAAAACAGCGTCCTAAACCGTGCTTTTACCAAGGCAAAAGAAACCGGTGCGGCGATCCATCTGATGGGGCTTTTGAGCGACGGCGGGGTACATTCTTCGACCGAGAATCTATTTGCTTTGCTGCGTCTCGCAAAATCTCACGGCTTAACAAAGGTTTATATCCATTGCATCCTCGACGGGCTCGATGTAGCTCCGCGAACAGCCGATATCTACGTCGAGGCTCTTGAGATCAAGCTGGCTGACATAGGCATCGGCGAGATCGCGACGCTCTGTGGACGCTTTTTTGCTATGGACAGTGCGGAGCGTTGGGAACGCACGGCGCGTGCATTTACGATGCTCGTCCACGCCGAGGGCGAACGGACGAACGACGCCGTAAACGCCATCCGCAACTCATTTTTACGCGGCATCTCTGACGAATTTATTTCGCCGATCATTATTGAAAAGTCGCCTGACGTGCCCGTCGCCAAGGTTTGCAACGGCGATCTCGTCGTATTTTTTAATCATCGTGCCGACACGATGCGGCAGCTTGTCAGGGCGTTATGTATACCTGACGCAGCGGTATCTGCAAAACCGATGCTCGATACAGTGTGTCTTACCGAGTATGACCGTGCGTTCAACCTGCCCGCGGCTTTTCGGCAGGAGCCGGAAAAGGGAACTTTGGCCGAGGTTTTGTCGTCGCTTCAGATACCGAGTTTTAAGATCACGGAAAGCTCGCGGTTCCCGCATCTCACACATTTTTTTGACGGCGGTGCCGACCTCCAAGCTCATTTCGAGGAGCAGATTCTGATCTCAGCAAACAGGGCGGCGGATCAGCCCGAAAGCCAGAGTTTTAAGATCACTGATCGGCTGCTCAGCAGCCTAGAGATCTCGCCAAACGGAGTTTTTATCGCAAATATTCCGGCCGCGGAGATGATGGCCGAGACCGGTGATGTCAATAAAACGGTCGCCGCGATCCAGTATATCGACACCTGTATCGGCGGTATTTGCGAGAGTGTTCAGCAAGCCGGTGGTGTCGTCATGATCACGTCAACGCATGGCAACTGCGAAGAAATGATCGACCTCGACAGCGGCGAAGCCTGCGTCACCGCCACGGCGAATCCCGTCCCATTCCATTATCTCGATGCATCGTCTAACGGCGTTCGCTTACGTGAAGACGGCTCTCTGTCAGACATAGCCCCGACGATATTGAGTGTCCTCGGCATCAAAAAGCCCAATGAGATGACGGGCTCTGACCTGAGAATGTTGTAAAATATCGGCTTGGCCAAAGCTCATCCTGAATACAAAAATATCTTAGTTATCCATTTCGGCCAGCTCGGCGATGTGGTGCTGGGGCTACCTGCTCTCAGAGCGATCCATGATCATTTTGCGGACGCCAAAATAACGGTCATGTCCGGCACATCGACCGCGGAGATCATTCGTCTTGGGCAGTTAGCTGACGAACAGATCGCGGTTGACCGCGTGAAATTGCGTGACGGTAACCGGTTTGAGTCCGTTGCCGAGATGGGGCGGATCTTAATGGACGTTCGCCGCCGAAAATTTGATCTAGTGATCGATCTTAATAGTTTGTATGAGACAAATCTGCTCGGGTTTCTCTCCGGTGCGAAGCATCGATTATTTGCAAACCGTGATCGCCGTTCGATCGACCGGCTTTCAAATTTTCCGGTCAAGCCTCCCGCCGAAGACAAAACCAAACATCATACTGACCGCTATCTTGCTGTTCTTGAGGCATTGGGGCTTAACAACATAGATCGCACGGTCACGATAACGCCTCCAGCCGAAAGCGTTGAGAATGCAAGGTCGTATTTGAAAGAACGTGGCATCGAAAACAAGACTTTGATCGGGCTGTTTCTCGGGGCAGGACATCCGACGAGGCGTTGGCCTGTTGAGAATTTTGTCGCGGTGGCTCGACGGCTTTCAAAAGATCCGCGTTATCATGTCCTCATTTTCCTCGGCCCCGAGGAACGCGATATGCGTGACGGGCTTGACGAGGTGTTCGGCGGTGCGGCGATAGTTGTAGACGAAATGCCGCTGTGTGATTTTCTGGCAATGCTGTCGTTTCTCAAGGTTCTGGCCGTCGGCGACACCGGCCCGATGCATCTTGGGGCGGTCGCGGGAATAGGGATAGTCTTGCTCTCAGAGCTGGGTTCGCCGACGTTCTTTCGGCCGTTGATCGATAATTTACGGGTGCTCGACGACCGTCCGCTGGCTCAGATCACCGCGGATCAGGTGGAGAGTGCGGTGTTAGAACTTACCAATTAGCAAGCCGATCGGCATTTCGAACATCGCTGATTTTAACCCGCCCGCTTTTTCTCTATAATTGTCTTTCGAATACATGATCGGTAAAGAAATATGGTTGAAGAATTTGCGTTCGACAATGCGGACGAACGCCGCAAGGTGCGTCATAACGGAACAGGCTGGATCGAGGTGATCGCCGGGTCGATGTTTTCGGGTAAATCCGAAGAGCTTATCCGCCGCCTGACTCGTGCGCGTATAGCGCGGCAAAAGGTTCAGGTTTTCAAACCCGGCATCGACGTGCGTTACTCCGACGAAGAGATCGCCTCGCATTCCGGGCAAAAGCATCTCTCGATCCCTGTCGCAGACACAGCCGGGATGATGGAACACGTTCACGACGACACAGAGGTCGTCGGTATCGACGAAGCACAGTTTTTTGACATGGCGATCATCGCCGCCGTCAACGAACTCGCGGAACGCGGCAAACGCGTTATCGTCGCCGGGCTCGATCAGGACTACACCGGAAAGCCCTTTGAGCCCATGCCGCAACTGCTGTCGGTCGCCGAATTTATCACAAAAACCCACGCCATCTGCGTCAAATGCGGTGCGACCGCCAATTACTCTCAGCGAACAGTCGAATCCGAGGCCCGGGTCGAGGTCGGTGCAAGCGATAAATACGAGGCCCGCTGCCGCAAATGCTTTGTACCGCACGCGGACGCACCAACGCCGGAATAAAAAGTCGAGAAAGTTTAGTAAGTCTGGTAAGTAAAAAAGTCTGGGAAGGTAATTCACTTCCCAGACTTTCTAGACTTGCCTAACTTTCCGACTATTTTACCGCTTTCATCGAATAAAGTATTGCGGTGAAATCGTCCGTGTGCTTGTTAAAGTTCGTGCCCTTCGTCGAGGTCATTACATTTAACTGCTGTGTCTGGCCAAGGTATTTACGATACGCGATCCATTGGTGGCGTCGCGGATCGTCCTTGCCCTCGGGCGGTGCTTCGGTAAATTCGACACCTTGGATGCCGTCGATCTCGACCATCTTGACCGATTCGTATTTACCGTTCTTTAGCTGCTGCATCGCCTGATCGTAGTAGGCCTTGAGGCTGACATCCGCAGGGAAATTATCTCCAAGCACCGAAATATTTACGAGTAAAAACGCATTGTCCGGCGAGCTGTAGTTAAAGCTCTCCTTCTTTACATCCATCTTTTTCCAACCCGACGGCAGTTTCCACGCGAGTCCCTGATCGTCCCATTTCGTCTCGGTGCCGCCGTCGATGATCGCCTGCTGAGCGGCATTTGGCTTTGCCTTTTCGGCGGTTGACGAAGATGACGAGGTCGATGACGAGTTCGAGCCTGTCGTCGTCGTATTGGTATTGCTGCCGCCCGAGCCGGTCAGGCCTTTTAGTTTGTCGCCCAGCCCGCAAAATGTCAGGGCAAATGTGATCATTCCCAATGTAAGTATCGATTTCATAACAAAGCCTCCGGTAAGTGAACAGAAATAAAAGCTACGGTGTCAGCCCGCTATTCTTGAATCGGCGGAGCCGACGTCATAATTGTAGCCCACATCGCAAGATGTGGGTAGTAAATCAACAAAGGTTAGAGCCTTTAGAAACGGCAGCAGAGCCGCGGATCCTTTTGGCTACCGATAGGAAAAGTGAGACTTTTCCGCAAATAAAGCGGCAAGCCGCAAATTCTGGTCCACCTGGTCCGGACCAAATGTACCATTTTTTTGGATATGAGCCCGCATGGAGTAAGGACATAACCAAGTTGCGCCTAACGCCCTTAGGTCGTGCGGGCTAGCTCTAAACCTTTTTCTGCAAGAACCCTTCGACAGCTCCGTTCCAAATACATAAGGCGACGCTCTCCCGAGCACAATTTAAGTATTTTTTTCTAAGGAGTTGTTATATGAATACAAGACTAAAGATCGGCATTTTGTCGATAATTGCATTGATCTCGGGTGTGGCTTCGACAGCGACGGCACAGAGCAGTGGCTACAAGATCTCGGCACCATACACTTACAAAAATCTCACCATTTTTCTCATCCACGGCAAGGACGAATCGAAAAAGACCAACATGATGACGCTGCAAGAGGCGATGGAGCGAAAGCTGTTTCGCGTCTATGAGACGTCGGAGGTCAATGAGCTGGAGGTCGAGAATCTGTCAAAAGAGCAGGACGTGTTTATCCAGTCCGGCGACATCGTCAAGGGCGGCAAACAGGACCGCGTGCTGGCCGTCAGCATCATCATCCCGGCGAGGTCGGGGCGTGTAAAGATCGAGGCGTTTTGCGTCGAATCGGGGCGTTGGGAAAAACGCGGCAATGAAGAGTCGAAGCAATTCACTAGCTCGAACGACCGTATCGTCACGCGTGATCTAAAGATCGCGGCAAACGCGTCGCGTTCGCAAACCGAGGTCTGGAGCAAGGTGTCGGAGGCACAGGCAAGCCTTGGGCAGAATGTCGGCGGGACAGTAAACTCAGGCGACTCGGCTTCGAGTCTGCAACTGAGCCTAGAGAATAGAAAGGTCGTCGCCAGTGTCGATGAGTACATTAAGAAACTCAGCAGCATCATCGACGGCAAATCGGACGTGATCGGCTATGCGTTCGCGATCAACGGCCAGATAAACAGTGCGGATATTTTTGTATCGAACTCGCTGTTCAAAAAGCTTTGGTCGAAGAATCTGAAGGCGACGGCTACCGAAGCGGTTGCCGCCCAACGCGGCGTGCGGCTTGCCGACGAGGTCAAAGCGGATGCGGTGAAAGGGTTTATCACCGATTCCGACAAAGCAAAACCAACCGAACGTGCGACCGGCGGAGCACGCCTCGTCAAACGCGAGGACAAGGACAATGTGATGATCGAGGCGATGGACGATAAATCAAAGGTCGTCGTTCACAAGACCTACGTCAAGAAAAACTAAGGTTTGACCATCGGGCGGTAACGCCCAAAGGTCGAAACGCAGCCCTCGTCCAAACGTGTGCGGCAACGTCGCTGTACCTCACACGCAAAAACGAGGGCCGCTTTCATTCATTCGTTGACGAGTCGCCGGCGATCTCACGCTGATTTTTGAAATGTGTGAAGATCTCGATCGCGGTCTTTGCTCCGACAAAAGGTTTGAGTTCGACGGCCTCGGCTTTGGCGATGCGTTCGATCGAGCCAAATTCGCGCAGCAGTTTCATTTTTCGTTTGTCGCCCACGCCGGGGATCTCGGAGAGTTCGGATGAGAAATCGCGTTTCTCGCGGCGTTTGCGGTGAAACTCGATTGCGGTTTTGTGCGTCTCTTCGCGGATCTGCAATATCAGACGAAACGCGAGGGAGTTGCGGTCAAACGGTATTGGCCGGTCTTCGCGTCCGTGGATCAGAAGGTGCGAGATCTGGTTGTGCTGTTTTGGCGGTTTGACGAGCCCGACGAGCATTATTTGCTCCAAATCAAGGGCTTGCATTGCGGCAGCGGCAGCCGAAAGCTGGCCCTTGCCGCCGTCAATAAATATGAGTTCGGGCAGCGGCTTTTCCTCTTCTTTCTGGCGACGATAGCGGCGAAAAACAGCCTCATGCATTGAGGCAAAATCGTTCGCCCCTTCGACAGTTTTGATAATGAAACGGCGATAGTTGACCCGGGCAGGTTTGCCGTTCTCAAAAGCGACGATGCCCGCCACATTCTCCGAGCCGGAGATGTTTGAAATGTCGAAAGACTCGATCCGCTCCGGGAAATATGAGAGTTCGAGTAGCTCCTGCAGTTCTTCGAGCACTTTCTGCGAATCGGGTTTGAGCACGCGGAATCGCTGTTCGAACGCTATCTTCGCATTTGTCTCGACTAGAGTAACGAGATGCCGGTTCTTGCCGCGTTTGGGGTCGAGTATCTTTACTTTGCGGCCGCGGCGTTCGGACAGGAGTTGTTCGAGGATCACACGGTCGTCAAAATCCTGCGGCACGTGGATCTCAAGCGGGACATAGTCGGTCGAGTAATACTGGATCAGGACTTCGCGCAAGAATTCGAACGAATTGAACGAATCATCCTCGGGCAGATCTTCCCAAAAGAATTCACGGCGGCCGACGATACGCCCCTCTCGCATGGTAAATAGCTGCAACGCAAGCCGCTGCTTTTCGCGGTAAAAGCCTATGATATCGACATCGCGGTCGGCGGTCGTCGCCATTTTTTGTGTTTCGCTCAGTGCGAGAACTGTGTGGTGCAGATCGCGGTATTTTGCCGCCAGCTCGTATTTGCTTTCTTCAGCGTATTGCCACATCCGCGCCTCTAGCGTTTTCGCCAACTCTTTGTTTTTGCCCTCGAGCAGGATCTTGACGTCGGCGGCCGCCTCTTTGTATTCCTCCTGCGAGCAGAGCCCTTTGACGCATGGGCCGAGACAGCGTTTTAGATGATACTCGAGACACGGACGCGGCAATTTGCCGGTGATCTCGATCTCGCACGTGCGCAGTTGGAATGCTCGATTTACAAGATTTAGGGTCTTACGAGCAAGCGTTGCTGGGAGAAACGGCCCGTAATAACTCGACCCGTCGCGGACGATACGGCGGGTGACAACGACCTTTGGAAAAGGCTCGTTTGTCAGTTTTAGATGCGGGTAAGATTTGTCGTCTTTGAGCAGGACGTTGAATCGCGGCTTGTGCTTTTTTATCAGATTAGACTCAAGCACAAGGGCCTCAACCTCATTATCGACAACAATAAACTCAAAATCGGCGATAAATCGCACAAGCCGCTGCGTCTTCGGATCCATGTTGCGGCTCGACTGAAAATACTGCCGCACACGGCTCCGCAGATTCTTAGCCTTGCCGACATAGATGATCTTGCCGGCATCGTTTTTATGGATATAGATACCCGATGCGGTCGGCAGATCTTTGAGTTTGTCGGCAATGGTCACATTGATATATTAGCTTGAAGCAGGGGGAATTCACCACAAAGACACGGAGAACACTAAGAAAGAAATTTAACCGCAGATGAACGCGGATGGACACAGATAAGAACGGGGGGTATTCAAATTCTCGTTGCCCACTCTGCGTCCGCTACGTCTCTGTGGTAAATTTCCTCTTTGCGATGAAGACTGTTTTGACGACATCACCAGACGAAGCTGCCGCGATCATCAAACGTGGCGGCGTTGTCGCGTTTCCGACCGAGACGGTCTACGGGCTCGGAGCGAATATTTTTGATGAAAAGGCCGTCGCCAAGATATTTGAGGCAAAACGGCGTCCGGCTGACAATCCGCTGATCGCACATATTTCTGATATCAGTAAGATCCGGACATTGGCCACAGAGGTCACAGAGAACGCTGAGAAATTCATTCAGAGTTTTTTCCCGGGGCCATTAACGATCGTGTTGGCAAAATCTGATGCCGTGCCTTATATTGCTACCGCCGGATTGGATACAATTGGTGTGAGAATGCCGCGATTCAAACTCGCTCGTCGCTTTATAGCGGCGTGCGGCGTTCCTGTCGTTGCGCCGTCGGCTAATCTTTCAGGACGCCCAAGCCCGACGACGTGGCAAGCTGTTGCTGAGGATCTTGACGGTCGCATCGATTGTATTTTGCAAGGTGACCCGACTGAGATCGGACTGGAATCGACGGTCGTGGATTGCACTGGGGGAACCCCGCTGTTGTTGCGGCAAGGTGCTATTTCGCTCACTCAGTTGCAAGAGGTCGTTCCCGCAACTAAAAGCTATGTGCCAAACTCGGGCGAGCAACCTAAAAGCCCGGGACTGAGGCATAAACACTATTCGCCAACGGCCAAGGTTGTGATCTTGGATGACAAATGTGAAATTTCGAATTTAGAAGTGCGTTCTGCGTACATTGGCGTAAACGAAAGGGGAGAGCAATTTCAAATTACGCGAATTTGTCGATCAGCCAAAGAATATGCGAGCGCCGTTTTTGAATTTTTTCGTGAGTGTGACCGACGGGGAATCAAAACGATCTATTGCGAAACGGTCGATGAGACGGGCATAGGCTCGGCACTAATGGACCGGTTACGCCGTGCGGTCGAAAGTTGATAGTTATTTCAGTTTGACCGCAACAATAGCAAGCTCGCCATTATTTTGCAGCACTTCTGAAGTCAGTAGAGTGCTATCGGTCAATTGTTTCTGATATTCGAGCGGCACTAGAACCAGAGCCGTTTTCGCATTTGTTCGCTGCATTTCGGACACGACCTCAGACGGGTTGTAGAGTTTTTTAAGCTTTCCGTCCGGTTCCCGGAGCAGGCGACCGGCAGCGTAGAATTCGGTGCTGTGCGAGATGGTGTGTAGTGTAAATACTCGCTCGGTCGTTAGCCCTCGGGCGTTAGCGGCCTCAAAAAGCCCCTTGACCGTTTCCGAACTCGAAAATCGAGGAACCACGAAAGCAGCTAGAGCAAAGGTCGCGATAAAAACCAAGGCTGCACCGGATAACACAGCCGTCTTCCAACGATCGCTTTGCTCTACTAACCTATAAATATAGCTTGAGGTCAGAATAACCGCTGCCGGCACCGCAGGGAGGATATAGCCCGGCAATTTCGATCCCGAAAGAGAAAAGAAAACAAGCGGAACTAAGAGCCAGGCAATTGAGAAAAGTATCAGAGGCGAAGCGGAGACCAGGGGCGACATCTGATCTCTCTGCGTCACTGCGTCTCTGCGGGGAAATATTCCTCTAACAAAATTCCATATGGCGGCAAAAAAGAACGGCAGCCATGGCAGTGTCATAAGCGGCAGAACCCAGATAAAGAAATAAAATGGCTGTGGATGTTGGTATTTATTCGATGTAAACCGCTGAAAATGATGCTGGATAAAAAATTCATCAACGAACGGCCAACCGTTTCGCGAGATGACCGGCACATACCAGATCGACGCGACCGCGACGGCTATCACCGTACCCCAAAATAGGCTCAATACGAAGATCTTTGACGGCATTTTCCACGCAAGAATGTGGTAAAACGCGACGATGGCAATTGGAAAGATTATTCCGATCAGCCCTTTTGCGAGCAGCGAAACACCGATAAAAAAATAAAACGAAAGTAGCGGCAAATGATACTTCTTAAATGATCTGTCCTTTGCTTGGTCAAAGATAAAAAAACCGACTAGTGCAGCGGTCATCGGAAATGTGACGATAATGTCAAAACTCGCACCGTGAGCAAAGATCAGTATCCCGAGCGTTGATGCGGCGATGAGAGCTAGCCAGTTGGCGAAATCGGTCTTTGGGCTTTGGTCTTCGGTTTTGGAATCAGAATCGATGTTACGTCCCAATATCCAAAGACTTGCCACAGTACCAAGCCCACACAACGCCGGGCCTAGGCGGGCGGCAAATTCGCTGACGCCGAATATGTTGTAAGACGCGATCTCAAACCAATAGAGCAATGCCGGTTTTTCGAACCAGTTAAATCCGCCGAGCGTCGGCGTTACCCAATCACCACGCTCGAACATCTCGCGGGCCACTTGTGCGTATCGCGGTTCGTCGGGGCCGAGAAATGGCAGATTGAGGCCGACGAAATACGCTACAACGGCTAAAACGGCGAGAGAAACCCAAACATATCTGGGTACTTCAAATGATGGCTCTGTCTCGGTCTTTGTATTTTCCACGTTCTTAATCGAGAATGTAAAGTATTGCTGAAAAACGGCTTGTTTTCAAATTATGGGCGAGAATGGAAAAATAAGGGTAGCGGCGATCGGTGTCGGCAGCTTGGGACGGCATCATGCCCGTAACTATGCAGAACTTGCCGCCGAGGGTCGCGTTGATCTGATAGGTGTCTGTGATTCGAGAGCGGAAACGGCGGCACAGATCGGCTCTAGCCATGGTTGCGATCAATTTACCGACTGGCATGATCTGCTTGGCAAAGTGGATGCTGTTTCGATAGCGACGCCGACCGAGACACATTGCGAGATCGCATGTGCTTTTCTAGAAAGTGGCGTCAATGTCCTTGTCGAAAAACCGATCGCACTCACGCTTGACGAGGCCGATAAGATGATCGCCGCCGCTGAACGATCAGGAGCAACGCTGATGGTCGGCCAACTTGAGCGTTACAATCCGGCGATGGTCGCTCTGCGTCCGCACGTCACGCGGCCGCTTTATTTTGAGATCCACCGCGTCTCGCCATTTCCAAACCGCTCGCTCGACGTTGATGTCGTGCTCGACGTGATGATCCACGACCTCGACGCGATACAGTGGCTGGTCGGCGATTTAAAAGTTTCCGAGATAAGAGCAGTGGGAATTCCTGTTATTTCGGATAAGGTCGATGCAGCTAACGCCCGCATCGAATTTGAGAATGGAACGGTCGCCAACATCACCGCCTCGCGCATCGGTACTGAAAAGATCCGCAAAACACGCTTTTATCAAACCAATTCCTACGTTGTGCTGGACTACGCGAGCAAATTCGCGTCCGTGACTTCGCTAAACCCTGAGGCCGCACATCCGCTGGCTGGCATTTCGATCAACCGCTTAAAGATCAACGATATTGAGCCTCTGCGGGCCGAGATCACGGCGTTTCTGGATTGTCTCCAAAATAAAACGCCGCCGCCCATTTCCGGTGAGGATGGACGGCGTGCGTTGAGTTTAGCGGTCGGCGTGCTCGAAAAGATCGAAGCTCACCGTCTGCGGTTGGATGTTTAGGTGTAAATCTAATCGATTGGTGGGTAAACGGCTACAATTTTCAGCTTACCTTTCTCCCTGATCATATCAATAATAAAAAAAACATCATCGTTCTCCGGCCAAGCCGAAAACATTTTTGTGCCTTTTGGATAATTAAAGAACTGGGTGTTCTCGACTTCCTTGTTAATACGAAACTCTTTTGGGGCAACGTTGAATTGTACATTTGGCCTTTTTTGTTTTAATTCGGATCGGTATTTATTTTCGAGTTTGCGTAAAGCGGCATTGATCTTTTCGTATTTAGATAAACGCTCTTCAATTAACCGGACAGATGTGCCTACTTTGGGGGGAGAGTTAGAATCATAGCTTGGGCCAAAAGGGTATAGTGATAAAAGTTTGGTGTCATTTTTTAATTCTTGGCGGAGTGCCTCAAACAATTCCTTTTGCCCAGCTTTTCCATATTCTTCAAGAGTCTTTTTTTCAATCAGAGCCAAATGATTGATTGATAAAAATGAAAGGAACATCGAGTCTATCGAAGTCGAATAGACCCGACGATAATCGATATCGTCCCCTTCGAACAAGATAAAAGGACCATCGTTGTTCCAAAAATCTCGATCGCTACCGCCGCAGCTAGAGATTCCACAATACCTTACCCTCTTTGAAAAATCCTTAATGAAGAACTGGTCTATTAGTGGCTCGATACGGCGAGTTGTTAAATACTGGTTTACAAAGGCTGCCGCCAATATTTGAGCTTCGTTTTCCTCAGCAGGGGGCGGAGTCCGCTCATCTACTTGGGCAAAAGCAGAAAAGTGGAGATAGAAAACGGAGATCAGAATGAGAATGATCCTCTTCGTTAATATAAGTGGGGATTGTTTATAAGTGGGGATTGTTTGTATGGTGTGGCCCTCAAGGTTTTTTCTAGGGGCGGACGTGTGTCCGCCCTTTATGTCTACTAAGCTGCGGCTTCTTCGGCCTGCGGAGCGGCAATTGTTTTCATCCATTCCTGGGTCCTTTTCAAACGTTCAGAACCGTTTGGGGCATCCATGATGACTTTTTCGAGATTGGCCATTGCTTCAGGGGCTTGCCACATCGTTCGCAGCTCATCTAAGAACGGCTCGACCTTAGCGAAGACCATTACGTGCTCGCCGGCGGTCTGGTTGAACATCTCGGCATCGATCGCACCCTGATTAACGAAAGTAGCCGCCATATCCCAGTACGACGTCACCATTCGCAGGTAACCGCCGACTTCCGGGTCCATCATGGTTGTCGTGTACTCCTCGGCACTGGTCGGGTTAAAACCGAACATCCAGTCACGGGCCTTTCGCATAGTCGCTTCGCGGCGTAGGTCGTAGAGTTTCATTATCAGATCAGCCGATTCGGCTTTTGTTGACATATTAGAAAATACCTCCAAAGTTGAATTATTTCCCAAGTCTATTTACACACACCGCCTGTGTCAATTAAGGTAAGAAAGTGAGTAACGAGATAGCAACATATTTGAATGAACGTATAGACGCCGGTGATTTTCCGTCAGCCGTCTATCTCGTCGCAGAAAAAGGCGAGATCGTCCTGCACGAGGCTCTCGGTTACGCTGTCGTAGAACCTGAGCGGATCGAAGCTAAACTCGATACGATCTATGATCTGGCTAGTTTGACGAAAGTGCTGGTGACCGGGCTATTATATGCAAAATTCTTACAGGACGATGGTTTCTACTCGATCGATACCACTATAATCAAACTTTTCCGTCAATTGAAAGGCACAGAAAAACGCTCGATCACGGTCAGGAACTTAGTCAGTCACACTTCAGGTTTGAGAGATTGGTATCCATTTTACTCCGTCTTTTTTGACCCGCGCTACAAGACCGCTGCAGCTGTATCAACCGCTTTAGAACTGCCTGCTGTATATCCGATGGATTCCAAAGTGGTCTACAGTGATCTAAATTTCATCATATTAGGTGCTGATCTCGCCGACAGAATTCCGTCAGGAAATTTAGCAGAGCTTGCTCTAAATGATATCTTTCAACCTCTCAAACTTGAACGAACCTTCTTTAGACCAAGTATCGAGTACCGTCGCGAGATAGCTGCAACCGAGAAGGGGAATCAGTTTGAGGAGCAAACGTGTCAAGAGAAATACCCTGAAATTCACATTCCGCATTCCGCATTCCGCAATTATCAAATCTGGGGTGAAGTGCACGATGGTAACGCAGACTTTATGAATGGCATTGCCGGTCACGCGGGGCTGTTTTCGACTGCCGAAGAGACCTTTAAGATCGCGCAGCAGTTTTTGCCGAATTATACGACTTTGCTAAAGCCGGAAACTTGCGAACTTTTTCGCACGAATTTCACGCCGGGAATGAACGAACATCGTTCATTTGCATTTCAACTCGCATCAACCCCTGACTCGACAGCCGGGACTAAGATGTCACCCGAAAGCTTTGGCCATCTTGGGTTTACGGGGACGAGTCTTTGGATCGATCCGGTCAAAGAGAGGGTCTTTATATTGCTTACGAACCGCACGCACAACCACTGCTTGCCGTTTGAAAATATCAACTCCGTCCGCCGCCGTTTTCACGATCTGGCGATCGAATATCTAGATAAAAATTCTTAGCAACGAAAATGGGTGTATTCTAATCAAAACGTCGCTTTCCCACATATTGACTTTTCGGCTTGGAGAATACGCGTCGATGAAAAATATTACCGCTGTCGTGATGACCATAGCAATGCTTGTAGTTGGAGCATTTTCTCAGGGAAATACCTCTACACGGCCGCGTGTCTCGCCGACGGCGACACCGCCGACGCTTGGCAATGACACTTACGTCAATTCGACGCCAACAGGGCCGCCTGTTTTGATCGGCGGCAACAATGGGCCCGTTCCGACACCGACTCCCGACGCCGGAGATGATGAGATAATCCGTGTCGAGACAAACCTTGTGACAATGCCGGTTTCTGTGCTTGACCGCGACGGACGTTTTATCTCGGGCCTGCAGCAAAACGATTTTAAGATCTTTGAGAACGGTGTTGAGCAAAAGCTGGATTATTTTCAATCGGTGGAACAACCGTTTACGGTCATACTGCTAATAGACGTTAGCCCTTCGACTCAGTTCAAGATCGGCGAGATCCAGGACGCTGCGAGTGCATTTGTCGACCAATTACGCCCATCCGACCGCGTTATGGTTATCTCTTTTGACGAGAGCGTCCATGTTTTGACGCCCGCGACCAATAATCGCTACCAGCTCAAAAATGCTATCCGGCAGCTTGAGTTTGGCGATGGCACGAGTCTTTACGAGGCGGTCAATTACGTTATCGATAACCAGCTGCGTCAGATACAGGGCCGCAAAGCCGTCGTGCTCTTCACGGATGGTGTCGATACGACATCAAGCCGAGCTAACTATGCAAGCACCTTGCGTGAATCGGAGGAGGTTGATGCACTTTTTTACACGATCAGATACGACACATCCCGTGA
Organism: Chloracidobacterium sp.; assembly: GCA_016706275.1. Classification (GTDB taxonomy): domain Bacteria; phylum Acidobacteriota; class Blastocatellia; order Pyrinomonadales; family Pyrinomonadaceae; genus OLB17. The sequence continues at coordinate 1,419,476 of JADJJY010000001.1, forward strand.
CATGAACGGCGGCGGCTGGGGTAACGGTGGTGGAGGCGGTAACAATCCGCAGCCGCGTCGGACTGGCAAGGTAACGTTCGGTGATATCTTAGGGGCCATACTTATGGGCGGTAGTGTAAATGTTGGCAGCGGTGGAGGCGGCCGGGCTGGATCTAGTTCAAAAGAATACGAGACTGGCCGCACATATCTCGAGGCGTTAGCTCAAAACAGCGGCGGCCGTAAGTTTGAGGCTCAGACTTTGTATAACGTCGAATCCGCTTTCTCCGGTATCGCCGAGGAGCTGCGTCGACAGTATTCGCTCGGCTATTATCCTGAGGCCGTCGGTAAAGCAGGCGACCGCAAGCAGATCAAGATCCGCGTCTTGAGACAAAATGTAGTCGTACGAGCCAAGACGAGCTACATTGTCGGCCAGACCAACCGCAACGTCGCGGGCAAATAATAAGCGATCAAAAGCAAAAGAAAGGGAAAGTTCGAACGAGCTTTCCTTTTTTCGTTTTGCATCTTTTTAATAGGGATATCGCATCGTAGAATTACTTCGAATTCGATTTAATTTCAATGAAAGTAGCCTTGTCAATTTTTTCTTGCTTATTGGTATTGTTCTTTGTGAGCGGGACGATCGCCCAGTCCACTCGTCCGCAGCCCAAAACTGGTGAAAAAGCCAATAAACGCCCCGTCGAACCGGCTGCAACACCCACGCCGCTGCCCGTCGACGTTCCCATTTCTGACGACAAGATAACCGTTGATGACGGCGAGATCATTAAGGTCACAACCCAACTTGTTTCAGTTCCGGTCCGCGTGATGGATAAAAGAGGCCGCTTTATCGGGGGGCTGACAAAAGAAAATTTTAAGGTCACCGAGGACGGCAAAGACCAGGAGATCGGACTTTTCTCAAATGAGCATGAGCCCTTTACGGTCGCACTCGTGCTCGATATGAGCTATTCGACGACCTTTAAGATCAGTGAGATACAAAATGCAGCGATCGCTTTTATCGACCAACTCCGGCCCAACGACAAGGTAATGGTGATCTCATTTGACGAAGAGGTGCACGTGCTTTGCGATGCCACCAACGACCGTCAGACCATCTATCGTGCGATCAAATCGACCAAGATCGCGACGGGAACGAGCCTTTACGAGGCTGTGGCTCTCGTGATGAACAAAAAGCTGCGCAGTATACAGGGACGCAAGGCGATCATTTTATTTTCGGACGGAGTCGATACGACCAGCCGCCAGAGCACGTATAACGACAACGTCAGCGATTCGATGGAACTTGATGCGTTGATATATGTAGTGCGTTACGACACGTTTGCCGATGTTCAAAAGATGAAGAATGGCAGCATCATAAAAAAGCCGCCTCCGATGCAGATCCCCGGACAAGATAATGGTGGCATTTTAGGTACGATCACGCAGTCGGGTGGCCTCGGTACGCCGAGCGGAGCCGGAACAAGTGTCGAGGAATACGAAAAGGCCAAAGAGTATCTCGGCCAGCTTGCATTCCGAACGGGCGGCCGTTTGTACGAAGCAACAACGCTGACCAACCTTGCGGACGCATACTCTAAGATCGCTAGCGAGCTACGCGAATTTTATAGTCTTGGGTATTATCCGAAGGAAGACCGAACCGCCGGAAAGAAGACTAGCATTAAGGTAAAGGTCGATCGCGAAGGTGTCGTCGTTCGTACCCGCGACGGTTACATTGTACCGAAAAAGACCAAAATTAGCGGGTCCGGCAGCCGTTAGATCTCGGTGCCATCCTTGATGATGCCGCCTTTGGGCACGATGATGATGCCTTCTCTAATGTAATACGAGCCGTCGGGAGCGTCAAAATTTTCGATATTTTCGCGGTTTACCAGCCTGACGTTATTTCCGATACGAACATTTTTGTCGATGATCGCTTTGCTTATCGTGACATTTTGACCGATCCCGATATGAGGCTTGCCGTTGGCGATATTAGCCCTGATCTCGTCGATCGTTTCAAAGACATCCGAACCCATAATTATCGACCTGTCGATATCGACGCCCGCATCGATGCGGCTACGCAACCCTATGATCGAGCCGCGTGCCCGGACACCGCTCAAGATACTGCCCTCGCTGACCATCGAATTGTCGATGTCGCAGCTATTAAGTTTTGACGGCGGCAGATAGCGGCTGCGGGTGTAGATCGGGGCTGACGCGTCAAAGAAATTAAATTTTGGCAGCGGCGACGCAAGGTCAAGGTTCGCCTCGTAAAATGCGCCGATCGTCCCGATGTCTTCCCAATACTCTTTGAACAAATGAGCCTGTACGGTGTATTTTTCGATCGCTGCGGGTATGATCTCGCGGCCAAAATCAACCCATGAATTATCTGTTTGCAGCAGCTCGACCAGTCGGTTGTAGTTAAAAACGTAAATGCCCATGGACGCGAGAAACGGCCGCTTCTCTGCTTCGGCCTCGCTTAGGCCAAATCGTGCGGTATCGACCCGCATTTGCTCAAGAGCATCTCCCTTTGGCTTTTCTTTAAACTCAACGATCTCACCCGTCGAATTTGTTTTCAGCAGTCCAAACTCCTCTGCCTCACGCTGTTGACAGGGAATTACGGAGACCGTCAGGTCGGCTCCGGTATCAAAATGCCGTTTTAGAAAATTGCGGTAATCCATCCGGTAAAGATGGTCGCCGGACAAGATGAGCAGAGTATCGACGCGCCAGTCTCGGAGGTGAGGCAGCATCTGTCGTACAGCGTCAGCCGTCCCCTGAAACCACTCCGGATTATCCTTGGTCTGCTCCGCCGCAAGCACCTCGACAAAACCCGTCGAAAAGCTCGAAAAGCGATATGTCCGCGAGATGTGGCGATTGAGCGACGCCGAGTTATATTGCGTCAGCACAAAGATCTGCGTGATCTCTGAGTTGATACAGTTTGATACCGGCACGTCGATCAGCCGATATGTCCCGCCAAGCGGCACAGCCGGTTTTGAACGCTCCTGTGTCAGTGGAAACAAACGCGATCCGGCACCACCGCCGAGGATCACCGCAACTACATTGTCGTATTGGCCCATACTATAGAGAATAGTGAATAGTGCAAAGTGAATAGTCAAGCGAACCCGCCCACTCTTGACTATTCGTTATTCACTATTCACTATTCACTAATATGTGGTACTGGACAAAAATTATTTTCCTCGTCTTTGTCGGAGCAGTCGTTGTTTGGCTGGGGTATGAGGTGGTCACGTTTCCGGCGATATCACGGCTTCGGGATGAAAATCCAACGACCTCGTCGATGATCGAATTTCGCCTGTCCGAAGCGCGGGCCGAGGGCCGCGAGCCGAGGAAATTTATGATCTGGACGCCTATCGAACAGATCAGCCCAAATTTGCAACGTGCCGTGCTTGCGGGCGAAGACGCACGTTTTTTTCAGCACAACGGCTTTGACTGGGACGCGATCCAGAAAGCCTGGGATGAAGCCGTTGAAGAAGGCAAAAAGGAAGACAAGCAGGAGTGCGAAGAAGAGGCAAAGGCGGCTAACACTCCGAAAAAAGACTGCAAGCCTAACCCGGAAGATTGGATCCCGTCAATGCCGAGTTTCAAACGTGGGGCCTCGACCGTCACACAGCAGCTTTCAAAAAACCTTTTCTTATCCGAAGACCGCAACTTTCTGAGAAAAGGCCGCGAGGCCGTCTATACCTATTTTCTCGAACGCGAGCTTACCAAAAAACGCATCCTCGAGATCTATCTCAACGTCATCGAATGGGGCGACGGCATCTACGGTGCCGAGGCAGCAGCTCGTAACTATTTCAAAAAATCAGCGTCCGACCTGACCAAAGACGAAGCGGCGTTCCTCTCGGCAATGATCCCTTCGCCGTTAAACGTATTTAACCCCGCCAAAAACAAAAAACGCGTCGTCCGTCGACAACGCGTAATTCTACGAGGAATGAACTCGATCAAACTCGACTATTCCGGTAAATAAGAAATTGCCCACGAAATACACAAAAGGCACGAAATAAAGAGACTTGCTCCTAGTTTCGTGCTTTTCGTGTATTTCGTGGGCTAACTCTTACTTTCTGCCTACGACCTTCATTTCGTCAACGACCCATTTGGCGCCGCCAAATTTTTCGGTGACGAACAGGACAAAGCGGATATCTACTGAGATCGTACGGTTGACGTCCGGGTCGTAGTAGAAATCGTTGCCGAGCCCCTCATAGTTGCCGTCGAAACAAATGCCGACCTGATGGCCGTCGCCGTTGAGGATGGGCGAGCCGGAGTTGCCGCCGATGATGTCGGTGGTCGAGAGGAAATTGACCACAACGCTGTCGCCCTGGCCGTATCGGCCAAAGTCTTTGGCGTTTTGCAGGTCGATCATCTTTTGCGGCACGTCAAACGGATTGACGCCGGTATTTTTCTCGATCATGCCCTTGATGGTCGTGAACGGTGTGCGGATCTCGGCTTCGCGGGGCTGATAGCCTTTGACGTTGCCATATGAGAAACGCATCGTGAAATTAGCGTCCGGATACGGCGACTTGGTGCCGCGCATCTCAAACATCGCCGCCATATAATTTTGACGCAGACGATCGATACTTGCATTAAATTTAGCACCGCGAGCAGCGAGTGCAGCACGCTCATCGACCAACCCCGAAATAAAAGGATGGTCTTTTTGAAACTTTGCCCACGAGTCGTCATAAAGATCGGCGATCTTGTCAGGCTTGGTGAATTCGCCGTTTGCGATCTCGTTGGCAAATGCTGCCTCAGGTGCCCGGCGAGCCTTACCGGTCAAACCTGCAAACTTCTGATCCGCAGCAAAGAAACGCTGATTCGCCGGCAGAGAGTCAAACTGCTTGAAAAAGAACTTGAGCATCTCGGCTTCGTAAACGGGCTCACGCTCGGCAAATGCCTTTTCGATATCGGCCTTTTTAGCTTTCTTTTGGTCGCCGGTCAATTTTTTCCCGGCCTTGATAGACATTGCCGCGGCCACAAGCTGGCCGAGAACCGGCATCGAATTTGGGTCAGGGAAACGCCGTACCATAGCGTCTCGCTTGGACGCTGCATTTGTCTCAAGCGACAGTGCTTTTAACTCAGGTATTACCGTGCCGTACTTCGCGTCACGAGCCGGGTTAGCGGCTATCCAGGCGGCAAGCTTTGCTTCCTCAGCCTGACGAGCTTCGACAACCTTGGCGTGACGAAGACGTAGTGCACCGCCGTCGTAAACCTTAAACGAGTTGTCAAAGTTTGCGATATCCGATTGAAACTTGATCCGTTTCTCATCATCGGTCGAACCGATCAGACGCAGCGTATCGGCCAATGTGCGGAGCCATTTACCCAGGAAAGGGAAGTTGGCGTCACGGGCATATTCGATCGACCAGCTTTCGCGGTAACGCGTTGTGCCGCCGGGAAAGCCAAGTACAAAGACAAAATCATTGTCCTTGAGGCCGCCGATATTCATCGTAAGGAATTTTTTCGGCTTGAACGGAACATTGCTTGGCGAATACTCCGCAGGCGAACCGTCAGGAGCAACATACGCTCTCAAGAACGTGAAATCGCCTGTGTGACGTGTCCATTCAAAATTGTCGGGGTCGCCGCCAAATACCCCAATGTTGCGGGGTGGGGCATAAACGACGCGGATGTCTTTGACCTGAGCGGTCTGATAAAGATAGTAAAAATAACCGCTGTCGATCGCCTGGATACGGATGGTCGAGCCTTTCGGAGCGGCTGCCTGTTCGCTGGCGGTAAGGTCATCGGTATTCTTTTTGATGGCTGCGGCAAGCGCTTCGCCGGTGAGAGTGGATGTTCCGGCTTTGATCTTTGCGGTCACATCTTCGATACGTTGTGTCAGCGTGATCGAGTAATCTTTTGCCGAGATCTCGCCCGCACGGCTGCCGGCGTTAAATCCTGTTTCGACAAGATCCTTATCAGGAGTCGAAGCCTGAACCAAAGCGTCAAATCCGCAGTGGTGATTTGTCAGGATCAGTCCGTCGGCCGAGACAAATTCGGCCGTACATCCGCTGTCGAGCCTAATAATAGCATCGGTCAAACCGACCCCTTTTGGATTGTAAATGTCGATCGGCTTGATCCGCATGCCGCGTTTCAAAAGCGGCAGCGATGCGATCTGTGCGGGGGCAAACATCCCCTCGTCAAAGTTCGCAAACGCAAACGACGAACTAGATAGCAGCATCGCGACCATCATCGCGAGTGTTAGAAAACGGTTATTCTTTAATAATTTCATAGCTGTGGTCCCCTTAAAAAATATTGGAAATTGCTCTGGCTCAATACTAACATTAGATACGAATACAAAAAAAGCGAGCCACCTAAGTGACCCGCTTTTCTATTAACATTTAACAACTTTTATTTTACCGGAACGGTTGGCGATTCCTGCGGCAGCACGTGACGCGGGTTGATCGATTTGTCGTTCAACCGCAACTCGTAGTGCAGATGCGGCCCGGTCGAGCGGCCGGTCGAACCAACATAAGCGACCAACTGCCCACGAGTGATCTGATCGCCGACGCTGACCTCGATCTTCGAGAGATGGCCATAACGCGTTGTCAACCCTTGGCCGTGGGCGATCTCAAGCATATTGCCGTATCCGCCAGACCAACTCGCTTTGATAACGGTGCCGTTCGCAGGGGCTACGACCAGGTCGCCGCGTTCGCCATCTATGTCCATACCGGCATGAAACTCGTACGAGCGTCCGCCAAATGGATTGCGGCGAAAACCAAATTCGTTATTGATCTTGCCCTCATGCGGCCAGATCGATGGTAGAAACGCCGGGTCTATAGTCGCACGGATCTCACGCAGCTCACTTTCTATCTCGCTGGTTTCGCCGTCAACCCCCTCAATCTCCTCTGGGCCGCCGCTATTGAAAGCAAAAGCGTCCGCCGTTGGTTGAGCGGGATCGGCCGCCGGAGCGGGCTGAGCGGTCATCTGAGTGGTAACGGGAACATCCGAAACGGACTGTGCGAATACGGTGCTACGGACGACGCCCGAAACACCGATACCTAATGTAGTTAAACCGAGAACAAGAAAAATACCGACCGAACCAAAATGAACGAGGCTCTTAGAGATAGCAACTCTCTTGATATATATCTTAGATCTAGATGAATGAGATAAAAGAAAAGTATAAAACTTGTCGTTTTTCTGCATTATGCCTTAAAGCTCCTTATCAATGATTTCGTGCCGAAACGCAAACGCTCCGACACACGGAATCACGCAAGAATAGCCGCGAGCGACTAACGCGAAACCTAAAACAAGAGTCTACTTACCTAAACAAACTCTCGCAGTCGTGGGAAGACCAGCATGAAATTTCCCAATTAAGTCAATAACCGGAACTACTATAAAATCATATGCCGCCCGAAAAGGCAAGCATTCAGAGCTTGTCTATCGAAGCGGCTTATGATGTATATCAAAAAATACTGCCGGTCTAGTATCCGTTTTGCTTGGATTGCCAGGCCTTAAAGACCATATATCCAACCGATCCGATGACCAGGATAAACACCAAAACAACGATGATCTTTATGGCAAAAGCAAGGATCCCCACCAAGCCTATCAGTGCCTCGAGAAATGTGACCACCAATGCGATCACCGCCAGCAAAGCTCCTATAACCGACGCGGCCTTTAAAAACATCATAGCCTTGGCTCCTTACAACAAAATACGAATCTAAACATCTTTCCAGCTTCCCGAGCGTGAACGGTCGGCAAAATCACCGGCGACATTATAGTCAGCCTCTTGATAATGCGTCTGCGTCAAAGCAAAACTCGCTGACGGCTGCCGCGAAGACCACTGGGTTTCCTCAACGGCCTTAGGCTTGAAAATATAGCCCTTGAGCAGATAAATGCCAAGCCCAATAAGCATCACCGGCAACAGTCCCCGCATCAGCGGGCCGACATTAAAAAGGCGTTGAAACAAAAATCCTGCTCCCAGTACGGTTAAGACGACGCCCCAAAGTTTTGGGTTGCCGGAAAATCTTTTAACCAAAACGTCATCAGCAACATCCGGCGTCAATCCTGAGCGTATCGCTGCGGCCGTCCGCCACGAATCGAGTGCCGAAAAAAACCACATCCCGATAAAGCTCAACACAAACAGCGGTGCACCACCAGTTAATACCGCCATCTGAAATAGCCCGACAAACACCGCAAAATAAACGAGTGCCTTAACCGTCTGGCCGTTATAAGCCGCCCCAAGTCCCGGACAGACCATCGACAAAAGAGTCGCGATCACTGGGCTTGTGCGTTTTTTTACATACGGGGCATAATTTGTCTGGCTGCGCTCTTGCAGCATTTCCACACCCAAAACGATGCAATCCTGGCAATAAGGGAATCCCTTAATGCGATGGTCGCAAGCCGGACAGAGCGGCCGTCCGCATCCGTTACAGCTTACTGTTGCCGCGTTATGGCTGTGATAGCTACAATTCATTATTGCCCGCCCTCATTCGAAACCTCGGTCGTTCCGCTTTGGCCCTGTTGAGGATTACCTGTTAGAGCATCCGCGCTCTGCTGATATGTCGCCCCGGCAAGCTCGACGCTCTTTTCATAGACGCTGCCGATCGTGCCGTCGGCCGAGACCGTCTGGCTAAACACCAAAAACGCAAACATCACCATCATCGCCAGCGGTGCGAGCTGCGGCACGGATATCGGGAATTTGATCCCGTCGATCCATTCGCCCAGCCTAGTGGCCCAGGAAACTTTCAATTCCTTGATCTCGACATCCCCAAGCGTCGTTTCCATGATCCGCTCGTGCAAACCTGCGGGCACGGCCAACTCTTCCATCTTGTAGGTGTAACAGGCTCCGATCGACCGCACGACCATGCCGGGCAGGTCTTCGCAAGTCGTGCAAAGCGCAGCGTGGCGTTCCCAGCGGTGAAATGTCTGTGCGGGCAAAAATCCGTCGAGATAATCCGTCAGGTGCCACTCAAAATCTTCGCAGACCATCGCCGTTTCGGGCATCGTCATCGACAGCACGCGTGCCTCTAGTTTCGTGACCGACACGCTCGGCACGGCCATGTTACGGCAAGCATCGAGCGATTCCTTAACGTCATTGAGCAAAGCGTGGCACAGCGGGCAGGAGAGAGCGTGCTCGGCGACGGAGCTATGCACACCGTTCACGAGCGTCTTATCAAGATAATCCGTCAGCAGCTCTTCGAACTGCGAACAATTGATAATGTTCTTCTGCTCCTTCATCATACTTTCACCCCTTGCTCGGATATGTCCACAGATGAACACAGATGGACACTGATAAGAATTTCCATATATCTGTGTGTATCTGTGTTCATCTGTGGATAAATCATTTTCTTATATCGTAACTACGCGCATTCGCCTCAATATCTTAGCCAGTTCAATTCGTCCGCGGTTGATCCGCGATTTGACGGTGCCCTCGGGTATTTTTAGCACGTCAACTATCTCCTGATATGTCAATTCCTCGATGTCACGCAATATCACACAAGTCTTCAGATCTTCCGGCAGCTTATCGATGCCCTCTTGCACCTGATTTGCCAGCTCTTTACGTTCCATCTCGCGATGGGCCGACGTTCCGGCGGCTCTGAGGTGATACTGGTGATCGTCGACCGCGTCCGCCATCGAATTTTGCGGATTACGCTGTCGGTGCCGGTAATCGTCAATTATCAAATTGCGTGCAAGCCGCATTAACCAATTCGCGAGATCTCCCTGTTTGGAGTCATATTGGTCGAGCGACCGATAGACGCGGATAAAAACGTCCTGCGTCAAGTCCTCGGCGGCGTCGGGGCTGGAGGTAAAACGGTACGCGAGGTTAAAAATTCGCCGCGAAAAACTCGAGACAATATCTTCCCACGCCGCGCCGTCGCCTGCCTTAGCACGCTTGACGAGTTCCGCTCCATTAAATTCGGCAACAGCCTGTATCGCTTCCAAAAACGTTCCCCTCTCGAACCTTTATTAGGCCCGTCGGCCAAAAGCAACAAAGCACGAAACCTCGCCTTGTCAATGAGAGTTTACGAGGCACTTTGTCCAAAAGTTCCAACAAAAAGATAGCAGAATTACCCGCAAAACACACTAAAAACACGAAACAACGAGGTTGCTATCTCTCTTTTAGTATATTTCGTATATTTCGCGGGCAGTAGTCAGCTTTGAGATCTCAAATTTCCAATTTCAAATTCCGGCTCCCCGCCTTGATTAGGAGGGGTGCGGCTTTCAGCCGTGGGGTGGTAGCTCTTAATTCTCCATTCTCCACTGTGCATTGTGCATTCTGCACTGGCTTCACTTATCCTTTACGTTGTGTGCGGACGAATATCACAAAAAGACGTCAGAAAGTATGGTCCGTTTATTGAGGGCTGGCTTAACCCTGAGGGCGAATTTGACGAGCGGCCCGGCCGCAACGTCCCGCGTAATAACATCAAACCGACGGCTCCTGCGTGGATCGTCGCAAGGCGTGGTGACGGGCTGATCAAAACGGTCGAGGCACGCTGGTGGTGTCAGTGGGACGGCTCGTATAAATGGGAGGCAAAATACCCGACCTTTAACGCCCGCGTCGAGACGATGCACGACAAAAAGCTCTGGCCCGCTCTGCTCAAAAAAGGCCAACGCTGTCTGCTGCCGATCGATAGCTTTTACGAGTGGCCCGTCAAAGGCAAAGGCATCCCGCCGGTCGAGATATTCGTCGAGGGACGCAACCCTTACGCGCTCGCCGGGCTCTGGAGCCGCTATTACGAAGAAAACGATCCGCGATATTCGTTCACCGTATTTACCTGCGACCCAAACGAGTTCATGAAACCGATCCACCCAAAAGCAATGCCCGTCATCCTAACCGACAAAGACGAGCAACGCCTCTGGCTAAACGAAGGCGACGAAGCCCTCCTCCGCCCCTACGAAGGCAAAATGGAATCCGACCAGCTAGGCGATACGCTTGAGCGGCTTTATCCGGTAGAAGATCAAGTTAAGTGACAGGTATCGCAGGCCTTACCCCGATCCCCTCATTTATTTAATTGGGCAAAGTAAAAAGGCCGCCCGAACTCATTCGAGCGGCCAAATATCGTCAGACGGAAATGCTATCTCACGTAAAAGCTCGATGATCTAGGTGAATCACCGGCAGCATTCCGTGCGAACATCGTCCAATATCCCCGAGCGAGACGGACATTTCTTACAGAGAGCCTCGTGGCGCTAGTCACAGAGACCAGCGAACTTGGCTGCTCGTAACAGGTATTCGACGAATTACAGAAGAACAGACGTGTGCTGCCAACGACGAAGTTGGTACCGTTGACGGTCCCGTTGAAATATACGTTGGCTGTTGGCGTCGAACCCCAACTATAGCTGCCAATCGTAGGTCGTACGATTATCTGAACCTCATTAACTATGATCCTTAATGAAGTCGTCGAAGTGCCGCCATCGGTGTTGGTAATTTTAAGCGAAACGTCATGACTACCCCGGCCTAGCGTGTAATTGAAACGCGATACGCCTGTTCTGACCTCTGTTCCGTTTATCTTCCACGTCCAGCCATCGACCGACCCAATATTTGCACTGCTCCGAGCAGCGTCAAACGTGAATACCACCGACCCGCCGGGACTTACTTGATAGGTTCCAGTCGAGTTTTCCCACTGAATGCCGTAGCTTGAGGTCGCGGACATCCTAGCGGTAGGATTGGTAATCGATAGACCGTTATATCGAATCGGCTGATAGTTCCGCACATCAGACCACAAACGTGTCCACGCAAGCATCCGGTGTGTTCCGGGATCCGCCGTGGCTTCCCACGTCGAGAACGAATTGCCGTACGCGCCGGAGACATAAGCGAAAATATGCCTGCCAGCATAGTTCAGCCCATCGCCTTTCCGCAATTGTGTCCAGTCGATAACGCTCGCGTATCCGCTAGAAACGACGCTGCTGGTACTAAACGGGTGTCCCGGATTTTTCCACAGTTGTCCAACCGCACCTGAGCAGTCCGCTCCCGCCGGTTGTCTGGGACAACTGGAATAATAGCCCGCTACATGGCCCGCATAGTACACGGTCGAACCAGCCATCTTATTTGCGAAGTCTTGAGGTGAGTCAAAGCCTCCCCAGGAATACGGGACCGAGAGATAGTTTCCCGCGCCCGTGATATACGACGGTTTCACGCGACATGTTGCCGTGACTCGGTTGGCCGGAACATTCGTAGTGGTCGTAAAGTAGTAATTGGCCACCCCTTCGATCTGGCTCCGCGTAGTGCTTGGAAGCGAAAGAGCAATGGCTGCGGCTTCAGGTTCCAAAGCCTCCACTGTCGGTTCTGGGACCTTCAAGTCCGGCAATTCCGAGCGGAAATTTAGCCGGATCACATCCATGCTCTTCTCGAGCGGCATCAACACGTAAACGTTGCCATCGGCGGACAGCGCCGTATCGTTGGCGACGTTATAGTATTGATCCTGCGGCACGCGACCCATGTTGACGATGTTGCCCTCGGCATCAAAACGAATGACGCGTTGGTCGAAAAGAATTCGATCAGAGCCCATCATTTCGTATACGACGACAAAAAAATCGCCATTTCCCAGCGATCCGATAAGGCGAGTTTCGGCAATAGGATTTGCGGCGTTCCATTCCGCGATCATCGTTTTGCCACGCCAGACCTTCAATGACTTGGCGTCATCGCCGAAAGGACGTCCTGGACTTATCGAAAGATTGTCAGGGCGCTGGCGATTTGACCTGTCCAACGCCCTTTCTCTACCTTCGATGTCAGCCGTCGCTATCTCACCAACGCTAGCCGACGCATCAATGGCAGAAAACCGGAACGTATTCTTTTCGGCTTTTGTCTTCTCACCGATATCCGATACCACCTGTGTGCCATCAGCGGTGCGGTCGAGGGCGTAATATCGACCTTGAACCTTTCTCACGTCATTGATGGCCGTGGCCTCCGCGAACTTAACCGTATTGGTCACGTCCCCGGCAAGCGATAGTTCGGTTGCTGTGTTGTTTACCCAATTGCCGACAAGGACGTTGCCTTCGTCGGTCAATGAGATCGAGTTGGGGCCATGCGGCATGGCTTCATCTCGGTTGAGGTTATCGTAAGCAAACGTCCCAGTTTCAACTGGAATGCTGATGATGGTCTGAGCATCATCTTTCCAGTTCGTCGTTTCGATTGTTCCAAAACGCTGGGCCGAAGTAAGTGTGGTCACGAGTGAACCCGTGATAAATATTGCGACGATCGCAATAGCAATTATTATGGTATTCCTTTTCATGATTTTTTCCTTTTTCGAACCAGCCCGCGGTTTAAAGGAACGGGGCGAGAAATCCTGCAAAGTTTCGTCGGTAATTTGCAAACCGTTGGGTATGGTTTGAAAATAACCGAGTAAAGTATGCAAGCAACATACTTTGCTTATTTAACTTTTATTACTTTTTTTACTAGAGGGCGGGAGTGGGTGTAGATTTGTTCGTCCGGTGTTTACGATGAGGATTTTTGCCGAAACGTTTACTTTTTTTTTCATCTGAAGCAACAGAGCAAGTCCGGCAATGCCTGAAGGTTCACAATTTATACCAAGCGTTGCCGCTATGTCAATAGCCTCATCAACATACCTCTCTCTGACCACCTCAATACTTGAGCTTGAGCCGATAATTTCATCGGATCGTAGTTTTTTGACTAGACCCTTATGGTTTTCATACAAAGGACGGTGATATGCAAATAGCTTAGTTAATTTTGAATCCGCTCTATCCGTTGTGGCTCCTAAAAAATGGCATTTTGTGAGCCGGTCAATATTCGCCTTTAAGCGAAGATCACACTGGAAGAACCGTTCATGATATGCCTTCTGGACAAATCGAAGTACGTTTGTATAAAGTTCTCCCGTTCCAAATGGTATAAAGCAATAATCCGGCTCGGAATTCAGAATTTCGCACGACAGCCAATCGTAATATTCGATCCCGGGTATGTCCGTCGTCCGATAGGTCAAGTCAATCACGTTCTTATTGTCGGTCGCCTGTCGGATATCTGCTTGAGTGAGTTCTTTGGCCTTGAGGTCTGCTTCGAACACTAAACACCCAAGTTTTACCATGGCTTCTTTTAGTGCGTCGTCCATGCCGGGATGAACAACTGCTCTTAGGGTCGAGGATGCTCCGATAAGGTTGAGAAAGAATTGTATCGAAATTGCCGCACCTCCTGACGTAATTAAGGAAAAATCACGGCCATGACCGTGTTGATCTTCAAAGTACTTTGCCTTTTTCGCAATTTCCCACGCCATGCGGTCTTTATGCAATCCCGTGGGATTCGCGCTTTCATCCTTTAAGTAAACGTCGAGAAATCCGGGAACTTGAATTGGGAATGTAGGCGTAGCTGGCCAAGCCGGCGTAAACCATGGTGCGGGAGGAAATACGGGATAGTCAGGATTATTAAGCTTTGGGACGTCCGCTTCGATAAAAGTTGTTCTGACAAAATCTCGCTCCGTGGAACTTGGTAAAGCCTTTTTATCTATGCCTTCGAGAAGCTGCCGTGCCGACGAATCTAATTGGTCTAGGTGATCTGGAAAAAGCTTTGTTAAGGTTTTGTCCCAGTCGAAATGACCGTTCGATGCGAACAAACAAAGTAGATCCCGCGTGTATTTAGAGGCGGCGTCGCGTTCACGACCATCTTGGTTCTTTCCTCGGCCCTTGAGACTGAAGGCTGAAAAGATTGTTTCTTCGCCAATCCCTTTAATACCAAAATATTCCGCGATGTCGGCTAATTTGTCATTCGTGTCTGCCTTTTGGATCAAATACTCATTAAGTGCCTTCGTGAACGCCCTATACCTGCCGGTTTTTCCTTTAGCCGGTGAGTCGTTGTTATTGCTGATTTTGTTCTTATATGCTGAGGTAAGGTAATTGCGTACGTCTTCCGGAATTACTTTACTAATTTTTGGCCGTCCCATAAGCGTTTCGTTCTAATGGTTGAGGACCCCAAGGTAACGCTTTTGGAATCTAACAAATTGAAATGTTCAGTTTGGATGAACATCGTAACATCAAGTTCTTTGTAAGAAAAGTGAAGACTCCCTTGTCAATGCTCGTGACAGCCCGCGTTTTCCAAAGATCGTCACGAGAGCGTCTGCTCCGAAGATGCTCAAAACGCGATTCCTTGATTCGTTGACGTGACAGATGCGGCGGATGTTGCGGATGCGGTGAGCCAATGATCATATAAACGCAACCGGTGTAAGGACAAATATATCCCCGTCTCCAATGGCGGGCACCCCGGCACCGAAACTCTCTCCAACCTCACCAAAGCATTTTTCATTCGATCTTTCTCCTGCAAACATCCAGTCGCTACCGATCCCCGTTGTGACCCAGATCAAAAACCGCGTTATCTCGCTCCGCGGGTGACGATGGTTGTGTTGACGAGATCGAGGCGCATCATTCCGTTGTCGTCGATGCGGATGTCGTGGAAGAGCAGTGTGCCTTTGTGAAAGATGCCGTGGTGGTGGCAAAAGGCGGCGGCGGATAGGCGATGATAGCCGGTCTTGGTGTGCGGCACGATCTTAAAGGCGTGCGGAGCCATCGGGGCGACCGGTCTCAGTCCGATCCTGCGGCGCCCGGTGTCAAACAGCATCGCGACCGCCGCCGGGCTGCCAAGCTCGATAAACGCCTGCGAGTTAAGATATAGGGTGCCGTAACTGCCCAAAGTGACCCGAGCCGCTTTCTTGACCGCCCGGCCATACTGCTTACCCGTAAAAACGTCCCATTTTTCAATCTCATTTAGTGCCATAGATAAAACAAATTATTACCAATGCGTCAAAATGTAAACCCTATTTTGCGGGTTTTGCGGATCATGCGGATTTTGCTGATTTTGATCGTTTTGCTGATCCGGGGCAGAAGCCCGCACGGAGTCAGGGCCCTCTCATCACCCACGATGCCCGTACTCCGTGCGGGCTTCTGCCATGTCCTTCTGCCATGTCCTTTTACTCTTCACAGTGACCAATGACAGTTCATAGAAACGCCAATGACATCCATGAACAACCGTAAAGAAAAGAAAAAGGCGAACCCATAAAGAGTCCGCCGATTCGTTTCAATTAAGAAACTAGGTTTGGCACCTGATTTCTAATATACAGCAACCGCCCACGATCTTGCTAGGATCGGATCGGGGCAGGCCTGAGATCCTCGCGGTTTTCCCGAAGGGCAAATAGCCACGTCCTTTAGGACGTGGTAGTGTGAGTTAAATATTTACAGGGCGTTTTAACGTCCTTGCCTGACCCGGCTTTAGCCATTTGAAACAAAGGACGTTGAAACGCCCTTTAAATTAGGTGCCGTTTTGTTCCACGCCGTGAACGGCGTGGCTAGTTGCCGCGAAACGCGGACGAAGTCGATATTCAACTCAAAGTTGGTATCATCGCAAACGCGGAGATTTATACTCATGTCCGACGCAGTTTATTCCGAGATAAACTATCACATCACCTGGCACACCAAAACGAGTCTGCCGATGATCACCGAGCGGATCGAAGACCGGCTTTATCATTACCTAACCCACAAAATACTCGAAACGCCGGGAGCAGTGCTTCACGCTATCGGCGGAATTCAGACTCACATTCATATTGGCGTTAGCTTGCAGCCGAATATTCTCGTTTCCGATTGGATCGGAAAACTTAAAGGTTCGAGTTCGTATTACATCAATCACGAAGTTCAGCCAAAGGCTCTCGAATGGCAACGTGGTTACGGCATCGTTACCTTCGGAACGAAGGACCTTCAATTTGTGATCGATTACATCAATAATCAGAAGGAACATCACAAAAGAGGCGCGATCTACGATCGGCTGGAGAAATATTCCGGCGAGGACGGCTAAAGCCTATTTAGAGAAGGGACGTTAAAACGCCCTTTGGGACTGGTTGGAATCGATACCACGTCCTAAAGGACGTGGCTAGCAGCCCGCGAAACGCGGAAAGGCGGCTAAAGCCGTCTAGATGCATCGGACGTTGTGGCGGTGTGGATGCGGTGATGTGCTTGCTATCATTGGCGTGAGAGCGGCTAATGCTGTATCTTTTGTGTTTATTGTCCTAGTGGGCCGTAACCGAAAAGCGTTTTGCGTAAATACATCAAATTTTTGATCCTGCTGGCTGTCGCGATCCTCATATTGTGGTTCTTTGGCAGGAATCTCAATTGGCAAGAGGTCAGCGCCAGTCTGCGTGCTGCCGATCCTTTTTGGCTGATACTGGCTTTTGCGGGTATATCGCTTGGGTATTTCATCCGGGCGGTGCGTTGGCGGGTGCTGCTCAAACCGATCACTCCGGCCAATCTGCGTGACCTGTTTGCGACGACGACGGTCGGATTTGCGGCGATGCTGATCGTCGGGCGTGCGGGCGAGATCGTGCGGCCGATGTGGCTGCCGATGCGTGACAAACGCGTCCGTCCGAGCGCCGCTCTGGTGACGATATTTGTCGAACGCGTATTCGATCTGGCTTCGCTGATCATTTTTTTCTCCGTCAGTCTCATCTGGTTTAAACCGCCGCCGGGGATGGAGTCAGAGTTTAACTCGGTCAAGCTTGCGGGCAATATTTTACTGGCCGTGACGCTCGTCGGCGTGCTGTCGCTGGTGGTATATCACTTTAAGGCGGCGGCGATCATTGGCTTTTTTGAACGCCTGACGGACCGCAAATTTGTGCCGGTCAGGCTGCGGGCAATATTCCTTAGCCTGATGCGTCAGCTTGAGGCTTCGCTCGCGATCTTGAAAAGCCCGAGCGGCATATTCTGGTCGGCGTTTTGGACGCTCGCTCTGTGGCTGGCGATCGCTCTGCCGACGTGGTTTGTGCTCAAGGCTTTTGGGCTGCAGATGAGTTTTTTCGATTCGACGTTCGTGATGGGCGTCGCGAGCCTTGGGTCGCTGATACCGACTCCGGGCGGAGCGGCAGGTGCTTTTCACGCAGCAACGGCAGGGAGTTTGATATTGTTGAGCGTCGACCGCGACCAGGCCGCTGCCGTTTCGATCGTAATGCACCTCGTCTATTTCGCCCCGGCGGTCGTTTTTGGTTTATACTATCTTCTCCACGGAGATATCAGCATCGAACGTTTTCGCAGCCTATTGTCCGGCGAAAACGCCGAGCGCGAGATCGAGTCGGATTCGCCGGATTTTGAACGGGAAGACTAAAGGATTAGGTCTTAGGTTTTTGGCTTTGCTGGCAACTGACCACCGACAACTGACAACTGCTTATGCGCTGCCCATTTTGCTCACATATCGAAGATAAGGTCGTTGACTCGCGAGAGGCGAAGGACGGTGATTCGATCCGTCGGCGGCGTGAGTGTCTGGAGTGTGGACGGCGGTTTACCTCGTACGAACGCATCGACCAGATCCCATACATGGTCGTCAAAAAAGACGGCAAGCGTGAGCATTTTTATCGCGACAAAGTGCTTTCCGGCCTACTCCGTGCCGCTGAGAAACGCCCAGTTTCGACCGGCCAGCTAGAAAAGATCGTCGATGAGGTCGAGAAAAACGTCCAAGATTCGCTCGACCGCGAACTGGCCACCACCGAGATCGGCAAGATCATCATGCGTCGGCTAAAGGCCTTAGACAAAGTGGCTTATGTGCGTTTTGCATCTGTCTATTTAGAATTCGCAGACGTAAGTGAGTTCATGTCAGAGCTGAAAACGCTCGTCACATCCCGTACCGCGGCAACCCCTGCCGAGAAAAAGAAAAAGAAGAAATAAACCGCTGCTACCGAGCGTCTCTGCGGTGAAATCCCCTCTTTGCCCTTTCATTTTAATTTCCCTAACATAGAACTATGGTTGATATCGACGAATTTCCAGTCGCTCTAGCCGAGGCCGAGGCTATCGAACCGATGGTTCAGATCCCTGATGTGCTTCCGGTCCTGCCGCTTCGCGACATTGTTATTTATCCGTTTATGATCGTGCCGCTGTTTGTGTCGCGTGACCGCTCGATCCGCGCGGTCGAAGAGGCGCTCAACAACGATCGGATGATCCTGCTCGTGTCCCAAAAGGACGTAAATAAGGAAGAGCCTGAGCAGGACGATCTTTACACGGTCGGGACGGTCGCTATCATCATGCGAATGCTCAAACTGCCTGACGGGCGGATCCGTATTTTGATACAGGGGCTGTCGCGTTGCCGTGTGGATAAGATCGACGGCGGAGGGAAGTACGTCACGTCCGGTGTGACGCCGATCATTGAGCCGCTTGGGTCTGAGAACAATTCTTTGGAAGTCGAGGCGTTAATACGTAATGTTCGAGGCTCGATGGACCGTGCGGCGGGACTGGGCAAGAATATTTCGCCCGAGGTTCTCGCGATAATCGCCAACCTTGACGACGCCGGACGCCTTGCCGACCTCGCCGCATCAAATCTCGAACTTAAGGTCGAGGACGCTCAAAGTGTGCTTGATATCGAAGACCCGATCCCGCGTCTGCGGCGTGTTAACGAGCTTTTGAGCAAGGAAATTGACGTGCTGACGGTACAGGCCGAGATCAATTCGCAGGCCCGAGCCGACATTGACCGGTCACAGCGTGAATACTTTCTGCGGCAGCAGTTGAAGGCGATCCAGGGCGAGCTTGGAGAGGGAAATGAGCTGTTCGAAGAAATTGAGCAGTATCGCGACAAGATACTCAAGGTCAAAATGCCTGAGGCGGCTGAGGAAGAATCGCTGCGTCAGCTAAAGAAACTCGAACGGATGCACCCGGACACCGCCGAAACCGCCACGCTGCGAAATTGGCTCGACATCATGACCGATCTGCCCTGGTCTAATGCGTCGAAAGACAATCTTGACCTGAAAAAGGCCGAGCGAATATTGGATCAGGATCATTTTGGATTGGATCGCGTGAAAGAAAGGATCATCGAATCGCTAGCTGTCCGCAAGCTCCGTGAAAAGCCAAAAGGCTCGATCCTCTGTCTCGTCGGACCTCCGGGCGTGGGTAAGACATCGCTTGGACGTTCGGTTGCTCGGGCGTTGAACAGAAAATTTGTTCGGCTCAGTCTTGGCGGGCTTCATGACGAAGCCGAGATCCGTGGTCACCGTCGCACTTACGTCGGAGCGATGCCGGGCCGCATTATTCAGGCGATACAACAAGCCGAGACCAATAATCCGCTCATTATGCTCGACGAGATCGACAAGGTCGGGGCTGATTTTCGCGGTGACCCCTCGAGCGCTTTGCTTGAGGTGCTTGACCCGGAGCAGAACTCTACATTTCGCGACAACTATCTTGGCGTTACGTTTGATCTGTCGAACGTGATGTTTATGACCACGGCGAACATTCTCGACACGGTGCAGCCCGCGCTTCGCGATCGCATGGAGACAATTTCGCTGTCCGGTTATACCGAGGAAGAAAAGGTCGAGATCGCGAAACGGCACCTTATTCCTAAACAGATCGAAGAGAACGGCCTCGAAAAAGACGATGTCAAATTTGACCGTAAGGCGATCTCAAAGACCATCAGCGAATACACGCAGGAAGCCGGTTTAAGGCAGCTGGAACGCGAGATCGGTAAAGTTTGCCGTAAGGTCGCCCGTGTTAAAGCTGAGGACGAAAAGGGCTTCAAGCCGGTTCGCATCACGGCCGATAATTTGAAAGATTACTTGCGGGTGTCGCGGATATTTAACGAAGGTGCACTCAAGAAAGACCAGATCGGAACCGTTACAGGCCTTGCCTGGACGGCGGTCGGCGGCGACATCCTATTTATTGAGGCACTCAAGACCCGCGGTAAGGGTAAGTTGCAGCTTACCGGGCAGCTTGGCGACGTGATGCAAGAGTCGGCTCAGGCGGCGTTTTCGTACGCAAAAGCGCGGGCTACTGAGCTTGGTATCGACGAAAAGATATTTGACGAATACGACATCCACATCCATCTGCCTGAGGGTGCGATCCCGAAAGACGGCCCGAGTGCGGGTATTACAATGGCGACGGCGATGGTTTCGGTGCTATCCCAGCGTCCGGTGAGGAAAGACGTGGCGATGACGGGCGAGATCACGTTGCGCGGCAACGTACTGCCGATCGGCGGCGTCAAAGAAAAGCTACTCGCGGCGCGGCGTGCAAAGATCAAAACGGTCATTTTGCCTGCGCCAAATGAGCGTGATCTTGAGGATCTTCCACAGGAAGTTCGTGACGATTTGACGTTTATATTTGTTGAGAACGTGCTCGAGGTTTTCGAAGCGGCACTTCGTGAAAGCAAATTGCCCGGCGAAAAGGCCAAGGCAAAGACGCAGAAAGCGTCATAGAATGGACGGATGTCCTTATTTTGCAAAGGGTTTGGGCGTTGACAGGGATTCGTGCTAAGTGGTATTCTTGAAAGGTTAGATTGCCGATTTCTCCGCCGAGTGGAGAAGACGGAACTTTTGGTTTATAGTAGCGTTAAAATTAACTGATGAGATTTATTAAAGTTTTTGGTTTTACAGCATTTTTATTTTTAGCATTTGGTTCATTTGCGAGTGGCCAGATCACCAGTTCGCGTTCGAGTAACGACACGTCCACCTCTCAGATCGACGCAGCTCAGGTTGCCTCAAATAAGGTCCTTTTCGATGCGGGCGTTTCTTTTAAAGAAGGCTTGTTGGCTTATACCGATGGCAATCGTCCGGTTGCCGGTGAAAAGTTCAACAAGTCGGTCGAGGTCTTCCTTTATTCGGCTCTGAATATTCAAAAAGACCCTAAACTGCAAGGTTGTTACAACCAGTTGATCGAGACGGTCTATCGCATTGAGTTTCCGTATGAAGCCCAGCTTCCGCAGGTAAACAACCTGGCTTTGACATGCGGTTGGAGCATCGACACGACGATTGTCGATGCGGTGGCAAAAGTTTCAAGAAGTGCGGCGGCAAAGACGCCTGCAGGTGCGACGGTCGCGACAACCAGCGTCAGCGGACGAAGCTCGACAGGTGGCCCTAACTCGGGATTTAACTCACAGGAATTTGAGCCATCACCACTTGATGAGCTTTCAAAGGTGGAACTTACTTCGGATGAGCTGCAAATCGAATCTAACCCGGTAGCCCAACAGCAATATCAATATATCCAGACGGCGGTCGCCAATAGATCGCTCGGATTTGCCTTTCAGGTTCATCCGCTGATCCAGCAATACATCAATTACTTTCGCGGCCGCGGACGCACAACAATGGAGGTTGGCCTCTACCGCTCCGGAATGTTTATGCGTATGGCTCGCCGCATCTTTAAGGAAGAAGGTGTGCCGGAAAATGTAGCTTGGCTCGGCCAGGTTGAGAGTGCCTGGAAACCAAGCGCTTATTCGTCGGCTGCGGCTTCCGGACTGTGGCAGTTCATACCGGGAACCGGGGCTCGTTACGGGTTGCAGCGTAATGCGTACGTCGATGAGCGAAATAGTTTTGAGGAAGCGACGCGTGCGTCGGCAAAATATCTAAAATTTCTTCATGACCGTTACAACAACTGGGAGCTGGGCATTGCCGCTTATAACTGCGGTGAGGGAAATGTTGACAAAGCGATCCGCCGAGCGGGAGTCACAAATTTTTGGGCTGCGTATGCTTACCTACCATCAGAAACCCGAGTTTATGTGCCTATGATCCTTGCGACGATCTTAGTCGCTAATAATCCTAACGAATATGGTTTTGGGCATATCAGACCGGCGGCTCCGCTTGTTTACGACCGTGTCCGCATTCCCGCATCCACAAATCTTAGTCTGGTCGCACAGTCGTCGGACACCACGGTTCAGTATCTTCGTTACCTTAATCCGCATCTTCGCGGTAACGTGACTCCGCCAGTGCCGTACATCATCAATGTACCGGCCGGAAAGGCTAATGAGATCGTTGCTGTGTTTCGTCGCATACCGGCTACCAAACTTAATAACACCAATCTTGCAAATACTTCGTCAGGCGAGACTTGGCAGACGATATCAAACCGCACCGGCGTCAGCGTTGCTGATCTGATGGCGGCAAATCAGGGAATGGCCACGCCGAGAGGTAAGGTGTTTGTTCCGGTTGCCGGCAACGGTGTAAATAACATCGTCTATCAGCGTCCTACAACCTCAGGTGCGGCTGCGTTGCCGAGCTCGGTTCGGATCGTTAAGGCAAAGGCCGGTGACACCGTCCAGAAAGTTGCGGAGCGTGCCGGAGCGGACGCGACCGTCGTAGCCAAGTACAATGGTTTGCTGCCAAACTCCGTTTTGACCGCTGGCCGCGAGATCAAAATACCGGCCAAGTAATACAAATATTTGGTGACATTTATAGCATCAAGCCGGGCATTTTATATTGCCCGGCTTTTTTGTTGACATAATCACAAATAATTGTAAACTTGCCGCAGGCCGTTGATTTTCATATCACACACAGGCCGGCTAAGAGCGAATTTTGCGTTTCTGAAACCCGATTTAAATTTTATAAAGTAGATATTAATTTTTCGTATTTTACTGCGAATTATGTCAATGAGTATGTCCATCACTGATCTAAGAATCGCGACAATAGCGTGTATTGTCGCCTGTGTGGCCGGCATTACGGCTTGTGGTTCCAAGCCCGCTGAAAATGGAGCGGTTAGTAAGACTGCGGAAAATTCTAATACTGAACTGACCGCCAATGCTCAAAAGCTCACCCAGCCGCTTAAGTTTTTGCTTATCGGTGACTCGCTCATGCGCGAGGGATTCGGCCCTGGCCTCGAAACGGCTCTGACAGGTTTCAACGATGTCAGTGTGGTAAGAGAGGGGCTTTATTCGACCGGACTCAACAAGATTGATTTTTTTGATTGGACGGCGAGAGCAGATGAAATGATAGGGCAAAATAAACCAGACGTTTTGATCGTAACCTTTGGGGCAAATGACGGTCAGGGAATACTCGACGATCAGGGTAAAGCACACGAACTGGGAACCGATAGCTGGAAAGAAGTTTATGCTCAGAGAGTCAACCGGTTTTTGACACGGATCGCTCCCAAGGTCAAAAAAATATTTTGGGTGGGACACCCCATTCCCGGCAATGACAAATTTGTTAAAAAGTTTTCGGCGATGAATCCGGTATATGAAGCCGAAGCCGCCAAGTTTCCAAACGTAGTATATGTCGACACTTGGGATTCGCTGGCGCTGAAAGGCGTTTATAGCAGATCTCTTCCTGACGAAAAGGGAAAGATGCAGGTCGCACGGCAGGGCGACGGCGTGCATGTGACCAATTTTGGCGGAAAGATCGAGGCCGCCGCCGTGATGAAAGTGGTGCTGGAGAATATTGATCTGAAATAGCGGGATCGCTGCCATCCCCACAAGGATCCGCTTTAAAAATATTACTTACCGTTTAGAAATTCTGCCTATCATTTAGGACAATGCTATTAACGATGTCGCGTGTTTCCGCGGCCAGTTAGGTAACAATACAAATTGAGATCTAATCTTGAGTTTAACGGACGAAAGTTCTAAGAGTATCGATGTGCCACCGGCCGTGTCGGGCGGGGGACGTATTGAAGGGCTGGACGGGTTGCGGGCGTTTGCGGTGCTGTTCGTGTTGGTGTTTCACCTATGGCCAACGACGCTCCCCGGAGGGTTTTTAGGCGTCGATGTCTTTTTTGTGATAAGCGGATATCTGATCACGACACTGCTTTTGCGGGAGAAAAAGAAGACCGGGCGTATCGCTCTGTCGGCTTTTTGGATACGCCGTGCCCGGCGATTATTGCCCGCACTATTGCTGGTGGTGTTTTCTGCCGTCGCGACAGCGTGGCTCGTGAATGAAGATCTGCTGGTGAATATCAGGCGGCAAGTCTTTGGTGCTCTTACATTTAGTACAAATTGGGTCGAGATCGTGGCGGGAACGGATTATTTTGCTGATTCTGCCCGATCGCTGTTTGTTACCTTTTGGTCACTCGCGGTCGAGGAACAGTTCTACTTGTTCTGGCCAATATTGCTCCTCGGATTGATCACGCTGACGACTTCGCGAGGCTTACGATTGACTGCCGCTTTGATCGCTGCCGCGACATCGGTGGCACTGATGGCGGTATTGTATAACCCGCAATCGCCCACGCGGGTATATTACGGTACGGACACGCATTCATTCGGGCTAATGATAGGCGTTGCGTTGGCTTTTGCATTATCTGATTCGGATAGGCTGCTTTCAAATAAGTTGTGGTCGGCTCTGCGTCCCGTGATCGGCTTTGCGGCCCTGGCAGGGCTGATGGTGCTAGTGGTGTTCGTCGAGAGCGAAGCCCCTTGGACTTACCACGGTGGACTTTTGCTGGCATCAATATTGAGTGCGGCTACCGTGTCGGTACTGCCCGGCCATTCGACCATTTTTACCAAGCTTTGTAAGATCCGTGCACTGGCGTGGGTCGGTGAGCGCTCGTATGGCATCTATTTGTGGCATTGGCCGGTTTTGCTGGTAGTTCTTACCTTTATTCCTGCCTCTGCCGACAGCATTGGATCAGGTTGGGTTGCGGTAGCTATTGTAATTTTCACTACATTTGTGTTGAGCGCGGCGTCGTTTCGCTGGATCGAGGTGCCGATCCGCAACAACGGATTTAAGGCTACATGGGCCGCTATTCGAGGCTCTTTTCAGCCGATCAGCAAAGTATTCGGCGTGCCGGGCATTTCGGCGGCCTGTGCGCTCGCGGTATTGATCATGGCGGTTCTCGGTCTCGTCAATGCTCCGGAAAAGTCAAGGGCCCAGATCGCGGTTGAGCTTGGTGAACAAGCCATCGCAGAGCAAAACGCCAAACATCTTCCGCAAAATACCAACGCTCCAAATGGTTCCGCGAATTTAGATTCCGAACCCGCATGGCCCGCCGACCAGAAGATACCGACGGGTGACAGGATCGTCGGTTTTGGAGACTCAGTAATGTCCGGAGCGGCCCCGGCGGTGTACGAGCGGTTCCCCGGAATTATTGTCAACGCTAGGCCCATTCTGCAGTGGGCCGATGCTCCCGGTTTAGTTAAGGATATGATCGACAAAGGAACCATGCGTCGCGTGGTTATCCTGAATTTTGGCACGAATGCGGGTTTTAAGGAGCCTGCGTCAGAGCAAGCCCTGCGCGATATATTGAATATGCTGGGCCCTAAACGGAGGGTGGTGCTCGTCAACACGGTTGGTGTCAGCTATTGGGTACCCGATGCTAATGCGAGACTAGCTGAAATCAGCGCGGAATATCCTAATACGATCGTGGCAGACTGGTATTCGGTCGTGAAGAAAACACCCAACATCCTTCATCGTGATCGCACGCATCCAAATGAGGCCGGCATTGTTCTTTATGCCGGGACGATCGCCGACGCTCTGGCCGCTCTGGGTCCCGGCTAGAGAACGCACAGTTAGGTAATTTTGAATATGAAAAGCAAGTATTTGGCATTGTTTCTATTGGTACTGACGGGATCGGTAGCCGCCAAAAGGAAATTTTGCTGCCGACGCCGCTAGTATCGGACCTGTCGAAATGGTCGCAGCCTGAACGCCGATACGTTTCCGAAAGCTGGCAAGCTGAGGTTATTACCAACGTGAGCAAGCCTAGTTTGTTTGTCTATCTTCCAAAACGTGAGATCGCAAATGGGGCCGCCGTGATCATCTGCCCGGGTGGCGGATTTTGGGCGCTCTCGATAAATAGCGAGGGAATAGATCTCGCGAAATGGCTGAACGAACGAGGGGTCGCAGCGTTTGTCCTGAAATACCGGCTTGTGCCGAGTAAGACAAATGATGCAGTAAAAGAAGTGTCCCCTATACTTTTCGGCGACGTCACCAATGGGAAATATGAGGAGGCTTCGTATCCATATGTTCCGCTAGCAATTTCCGATGGGGCGACTGCGATCGAATATGTGAGAAAGAACGCCAAAAGCTTTAATATTTTGCCTAACAAACTAGGCATTATAGGTTTTTCGGCTGGCGGAACGATCGCTGCGAACATGGCATTTTACTATACTGCTGCCAACCGGCCTGATTTTGTAGCCCCGATCTACCCACTATTAGGTTCTGTCAAAGGAACAAATATGCCGCGTATTAGCACTCTCAGGGATGCAAAAGTTCCGGCTGATGCTCCGCCCTTATTTATAGCTGCGACCTCAAATGACGGCCTTCGTTTTACGGCCGATGGCATCGAGATGTATAAAAAATGGTTGGCTGTTAAAAGAACCGCAGAGATCCACATTTACTCCAAAGGCGGTCACGGGTTTGGCATGCGAAAGCAAAATTTGCCAAGCGATACCTGGGTCGAATCATTCTACGCATTTTTTAGACAAGAGATTATTAAATGATCGAGTTGGGCAATTAGTGCCGAATCGATGCCGTATCCAATTGCGTTTGCTTGACAACGACTTGAACTGTAACTATACTTGTTACAGTTATGGCGGCTAATAGTCAATTTGCAATGGCGGTACACGTTTTGACGCTGCTTGCCCGGTCGGGTGAGGCGGCGGTCAAATCGGAATGTGTCGCCGGCAGCGTTAATACAAATGCCGTGGTGATACGTCGACTGTTGAGTCAATTGAACCAAGCCGGCCTCGTGGCTTCGCAGACGGGTGCATTTGGCGGGACGCGTCTTGCGAAAACGCCCAACGCGATCAATCTGGTCGATGTCTATAAAGCCGTGTGCTGCGGCGAGGTTTTTGCATTGCACGGTTCGCCAAATCAGGACTGTCCGGTCGGTAAAAATATCGAGGCCGTGCTCTGCAACCTGCAAAAAGAGATCGACAGCAGCGTAACGGTCGCTCTCGCACGTTATACGTTGGCCGACGTGATGGAGAGTGTCGAACAAGCATGAAGGCATACGAGGTAGAACAATTTGGCATCGATAATCTCCGCATCGTCGAGCGTGAAACGCCGCGTCCGACCGCTGGTGAAGTGCTCGTGAAAATGCATGCCGCATCGCTAAATTATCGCGATGTGATGGTCGTCAGCGGCACGTATAATCCGCGAATGAAATTGCCCGCTATACCGTTCTCTGACGGAGCTGGGGAAATCGTTGAGATCGGCGAAGGCGTTACGAGGTGGAATGTCGGTGACCGCGTTTGTTCGACGGTAATTGCGGGTTGGGTTGACGGCGGGCCGAGTGCCGAAACAGCAAAGACTGCGATCGGTGCGGGTGGTTATGATGGCGTTTTGAGCGAATATCGCGTATTTGATGAAACCTCGCTCGTCAGTGTGCCGGGGCATCTTTCATTTGACGAAGCGGCGACGTTGCCATGTGCCGCGGTCACTGCGTGGAACGCTCTCGTCATTTCAGGGAATATCAAAGCGGGTGACACGGTGCTGACGCTTGGCACGGGCGGGGTTTCGGTCTTAGCGATACAGATCGCCAAGGCGTTTGGTGCAAAGGTTATAGCTACATCGAGTAGCGATGAAAAGCTTGAAAAGGTTAAGGGCCTCGGGGCCGATCACCTTATTAATTACCGTTCGCGTGAAGATTGGGACAAGGCCGTATTCGAACTGACGGACGGTCGCGGCGTTGATCATGTTGTTGAGGTCGGCGGCACGGGAACATTGCCCAAGTCGGTAAGAGCTGTCCGTGTTGGCGGTCACATCGCATTGATCGGTGCACTGGATATGGCGGGTGAGTTCAATCCGATACCTGTGTTTATGAAAGCGATTCGCGTGCAGGGAATTTTTGTCGGATCGCGGCAGATGTTTGAGGATATGAACGAAAAGATCTCGACGACTCACATGCATCCGGTCATCGACCGTACATTTGCGTTTGGCGAGGCTAAAGAAGCATTACGTTACATGGAAAGCGGTTCGCATTTTGGAAAGATAGTAGTCAAGTATTAAGAGGATGGCAGAAATGAAGATCGGTTTTATTGGTTCGGGTGCGGTTGCACAGGTACTCGCGGCAGGGTTTGCGGAAAAAGGTTACGAAGTTAAGATTGGTTCTCGTGACACGACAAAGCTTGCCGACTGGCTCGCAAGTGCAGGCGAAAATGTCTCGGCGGGCACGTTTGCCGAAGCAGCGGAATTTGGTGACGTAGTGTTTTTGAGCGTCAATTTCGCAAATACCCGATCGGCGCTGGAACTGGCTGGTAAAGAGAGGCTAAACGGTAAGATCGTTGTTGATCTTTCTAATCCCATGGATTTTTCCAAGGGCATTCCACCAGCTTTTGCAGTTAGTTATGGCAATTCGCTTGGTGAACAGGTTCAGGCAGCTTTGCCCGATTCGCATGTCGTCAAGGCTTTCAATTCGATGGGTGCTGATGTGATGACAAGCCCGATATTCGGAGGCGAAACCGCGACGCATTTTATCGCCGGCAATGACAATGGAGCAAAGGCGACGGTCAAACGGCTTGCTGAAGAATTCGGTTGGGAAGTCCTGGATGCGGGCGATATTGGACAGTCATTTTTTCTGGAGGCACTCGCGTCGCTATGGGTAAATTACTCGATCAAATCGGGCCAACGTGAGCAAGCATTCAAGCTTTTGAGCAGGTAAATCAAGTTTATCGGAAATTTCTATTTAACAAGGGGGAAATTGTAATGGCAGCACTTTTTGATAGTTTTAAGGTTGGCGGTCTTGAATTGAAGAACCGCATAATAATGGCTCCGCTTACGCGAAGCCGTGCGAACGATGCGGATGGGGTCCCGGCGGATTTTACGGCGGAATATTACAGTCAGCGTGCCTCGGCAGGCTTGATCATCACCGAGGCGACAAACGTTTCGGAGATGGCAAAGGGTTATGTCCGAACGCCCGGCATTTATGATCAGGAACAGATCGACGGGTGGAAAAAGATCGTTGCGGCAGTTCATGCAGAAGGCGGTAAGATCTTTTTGCAGATCTTTCATACGGGCCGGATCGCACTGCCCGATTTTTTGCCGGGCGGCCAGCAGCCGGTGGCTCCGTCGGCGGTCAAAGCCGCAGGGCAGAATTACACTGACAGCGCAGGCATGAAGGATTTTGTCGTCCCGCGTGAACTAACGAAAGACGAAATAAAGGCGACAGTTCAGGATTTTGCCGCAGCCGCCCGGAATGGCATCGAAGCAGGATTTGACGGCATTGAGATCCACGGGGCAAACGGCTATCTGATCCAGCAATTTCTTTCGACAAACGTTAACGAGCGGTCGGACGAGTACGGCGGCACGATAGAAAATCGGGCGAGATTCTTGTTCGAAGTGGTTTCGGCGGTAACAGAAGCGATCGGTAACGAGCGAACAGGCCTGCGGCTGTCGCCCGGTGGTGAATTCAACGACATTAAAGAAGACGACGCTGAGGAACTTTACGACTACGTCGTCAGAAAGTTGAATGAATACAATCTTGCTTATCTGCACATCGGCACATTCGACCAGACTCGCAATTGGCATCCCGTCTTGCGGCCTATCGTCAAGAGTCTATATTTCGCAGGGGTTGGTTTTGACAAGGCGAGCGGCGAGAAGCTGATGGCAGCGGATGGTGCCGACGCGATCGTTTACGGCAAATGGTTTCTAGCAAACCCTGATCTGCCGGAGCGGTTTCGAACTGACGCTCGGCTGAATACGCCGGACGAGGCGACATTTTATACGCCGGGTGAAGCCGGTTATACAGATTATCCGTTCCTGGAAAAGGCGGACGCGGCATAAATTAAGATCAAATAAACTTAGGAGAAATAATAATGGCAAATGGTATTTACGAGATCCCGGTGAAAAAGATAGACGGCAGCGATGCGTCATTTGATGAGCATAAAGGGAAAGTGTTGCTGGTCGTCAACGTCGCATCAAAGTGCGGCCTGACGCCGCAGTATGAGGGGCTTGAGAATCTTTATAAGGAATACAAAGATCAAGGACTCGAGGTTTTAGGCTTTCCGGCGAACAACTTTCTGGCTCAGGAACCCGGCACCAGCGAAGAGATCCAGGCGTTTTGTAAGACAAACTACGACGTGACATTTCCGCTTTATCAGAAAATATCGGTCAAAGGTGATGATCAGCATTTGCTTTATCATTATCTGACGGACGAAAAAACCAAGGCCGGCATCGTGAACGGTGATGAATTTGAAGAAAAGCTTGCCGGATTTGGCCAAAAGCGTGAAAAGGCAAACGATGTGCTTTGGAATTTTGAAAAATTCTTGATCGCCAAAGACGGTTCGGTCGCTGCCCGGATCGCACCGGATGTTACCGCCGAAGACGAACGTGTTGTTGCCGCCGTGAAGGCTGAGCTTGCGAAATAATGCATATGGCCACTGGCTGCGCTCACCATCGATCGAAAGATCGGCTTGGTAAACGGTTGATGAAAAGTTAATATAAACACAAATTTGCGGCGATAGGCCGCAGACAATTTTAAGGAGCTATAATGGGAAATTTTGCAAAAGAAGTAACAGATACAGCATTTGAGACGGACGTGCTTGGTTCGGATAAACCGGTTTTGGTCGATTTTTGGGCCGAATGGTGCGGGCCTTGCCGCATGATCGCTCCATCGGTCGAAGCGGTCGCCGAGGAATATGAAGGCAAGGCGAGCATCTTTAAGATGAACGTTGATGAAAACCTCAACGTGCCGCAGCAATACGGTATTCGCGGCATCCCGACGCTTGTCCTCTTTAAGGGCGGGCAGGAAGTAGAACGCATTGTCGGTGCGGTTTCGCGTGAAGCGATCGCCAAAGTGATCGAAAAATACGTCTAAGCAGACGCAAATTGAGTAGGAGAGGCCGGGGCAATAGTTCCGGCCTTTTCTAGTTTAAATTTATGCAGGTAACTGTATCGATTTTGTTACAATTGCTAATACTCAGAGAGGTATTACTGTGACGGCAAAGATGTTTTTGATCTTAACGGTTTTGTTTGAGGCGACGGCCATGGCGGTCGCACAAGACGAGGTCATTCGCGTCGACACTCAGCTTGTTGATGTGCCGATCGCGGTAAGTTCCGCAAACGGTCTGCCGCTTCGCGGTCTTACCAAATCCAATTTCATTGTTTATGAGGACGGCAAGCGGCAGGAAACGGTCGATTTCTCAGCGACTGCGGCTCGGTTCGAAGTCGCTCTGTTGCTCGAT
Organism: Chloracidobacterium sp.; assembly: GCA_016706275.1. GTDB lineage: Bacteria > Acidobacteriota > Blastocatellia > Pyrinomonadales > Pyrinomonadaceae > OLB17. The sequence goes on from JADJJY010000001.1 coordinate 1,451,130, forward strand.
ACATCCGGCTCGACACGTAACGATCTGTATCTGATACAGCGGGCGGCGAAAAGCTTTATTGCGGGGCTGAGGCCGGGCGACCGGGTTTCCATCATTGGCTATAACACAAGCAGGACAACCACCGAGGCATTTGCCGTGAGTGAGATCATCATAGGGTTGACCAGCGACCGCGATTTGCTCGGCGGTGCCATTGACAACCTTAAGACGAGCAACGGCACGCCGTATTATGATTCGTTGATCCAGGTTGTCGAAAAGGTCTTTCGCGACAAGCCAAAAGATGAATTTCGTGGGCGGCGGGCGCTCGTCGCATTGACGGATGGCGTTGATTCGACCAGTGCGGAGAACTTTGTGACTGTTAAGGAAATGTTGGGGCAGATCGGTATTATCTCGTTTTTTATCAAGGTCGATACCCGCGAGTATTTTGAGTCAAATCTGCTCGGCGACTGCAGATCAGCTACGCGATTCTCGCAGGCTCAGATCCGCCGCTATTACAAGAGCTTTAACCCAAAGTCGAACATGGAAAAGGCTGTCGATTTTTGCGGGCTTGGCGAGTTTGAGCGGCTTGCTATCAGCAAAAAGCTCTATGAGATCGCCGATGCTGAGATGAATGAGCTTGCGAAAAGCTCCGGTGGTAAGGTGTTTCCGGTTGCGGATCTGAGCGAGGCACGAAATGCGTTCAAAAGTGTCGCAGACGAGATCGGGACCAAATACACGCTTGGTTATTATCCGTCGAATGACAAACGCGACGGCACCTATCGAAAGATTAAGGTCGAGGTTACGGGCCTGCCAAAGGGCACCACCGTCCGAGCCCGCGAAGGCTACACCGCACCGGTAAACTAGAAATTTCCCCAGATCGCTAGCGTCAGTCCGGGCGTTTGAATATTAACAAACAACGTCGCCCCATCGGGGCTAAATGTGCAGCCGGCAAATTCATAACTTTCGTATCCGGGCACTATGTTCTTTGCGAAATCTGACAGCGATCCATTTGGTGACAGAACGCGGACATAGTTGTCGACGCTGCCGTCCTCACAGATATACATATTGTTTTGCGGGCCGAAACAAATATTATCTGGGAAATCTAGCACCGCTGAGCTTGGCGATTCAAAGATCAGAGCGAGCGTTCCGCGTGCCGGATCTACTCCGTGGGTGTAACGCCAAACTTGTCCCAGTCCCTGATTGCCGCCATTTGTCGAGGTGAAGTCGATAGTTCCTGCCCTGGCGAAACATCCCTCAAGCCTGGTAAACTTTGCTCCACCAAGAGCCGCACCCTGCAGGAAAACTGCAGCCGCATCCGTATCGGCCAACGCGGGATCGGGGTCTGCGATATTTACCCATTCGACCGGGATCGATGCGTTCAAGGTTTGTCCGGTTCTGAGGTCCGCATTCGGACGACCGGTGACGGCTAGCATCTGTAGACTTCCCCCAAGAGCGAGTTGGCCTCTAACATTGGGAATGTAACGATAAAACCCGGCGGGCGTATTGTCTTCGGTCAAATAGACATTTCCAGACGCGGCGTCAACAGCCACAGCCTCATGGCGGAATCTACCCATTTGTTTTAGGGCAATCGGCTGTCCACGCAGCCGCCGACCAACCTCAAAGCAGTAACCATGTGGTTTTGCGAAACCGCCCAGGGTTCCGACGGTCGTTTCTTCGCAACTGATCCAAGTGTTCCATGGTGTTGGCCCGCCGCCACAATTCCGAACCGTCCCTGATAGACTTGGGAACGTATTCGTTACAAGTCGCGTTTGTTTATCGACAATTAGCGTTGTCGTACCGCCCGCAGCGTTCGCGTCATATGGGGGCGTACCTGTAACGGCTCCGCCGGAGCCGGCAAAACCACTATTTTCGTGGTTTCGAATAAGAGCCAAAGAGTTAGGAAAGCCGCGATACGGAAATGCAGCCATGCCGTCGTGCAGCGTCGGTGTTGGCATACCGTTCGACATCAGCGAACCGGCCCGTCCGATCACGTTATATTGAAATCCCGCGGGCAGCGAGAGAAATGTTTCGCCTGTGTTTGCTGACGCGGTTGGCAGCAGCGGGCCAAACAACGACTTTTCCGTCGAGAATGCGTCGGCACCGTAGGCGTTGAATCGATCGAGACGGTTGATCAGGCCCGTGAACCCAAGAAATGCCCCGCCTGCAAGCGAACTTCTTAGGAAATTACGGCGATTAATGTCGGTCATCTTTATTAACGATGTTAGCCGAGATGTCGTGACATTGGCAAGATGTTTAGTTGGCGAGTAAACTAAATAATATTATGGCACGAAAGTTTGGACGTGTTTGTTTAGTAGTTTTGGATTCGGCGGGTATCGGCGAGATGCCTGACGCGGCGGCTTGGGGCGATGCCGGGTCGAATACGCTTGGGCATATATTTGAATCGCGCACGGTTAATGTTCCGAATCTGCAAGCGATGGGTTTGGGGAACATCACTCCTTTGAAGGGACTCGCGGGTGTTGACCATCCGACGGGCTCCTACGGCAAATGCACGCTCAAATCCGATGGTAAAGATACGACGACGGGGCATTGGGAGATGGCTGGGATAATCCTGAAACAGGGTTTTCCAAAGTTTCCAGACGGATTTCCTCCTCGTATTATTAATGAATTTGTGGCTAAAGCGTCTTTGCCAGGCGTGCTCGGCAATGTGCCGGCGAGCGGGACCGAGATCATCAAAGACCTTGGCGAAGAGCATATTCGCACGGGCAAGCCAATCGTTTACACATCGGCCGACTCGGTCTTCCAGATCGCGGCTCACGAAGAGATCGTGCATATCGACCGTCTTTATGAGATCTGCGAGATCGCTCGTAATATTCTTCACGGCGACGACGAGGTCGCACGTGTCATCGCTCGTCCGTTCCTAGGCTCAACCGCTGACAATTTCAAACGCACCGAGAATCGCCACGATTACGCAGTGCCGCCGCCGGCAGGGAATCTGCTCCCGCTGCTCAAAGACGCGGGGCTCGACGTTGTCTGCATCGGCAAGATCGCGTCGATCTACGACGGGATGGGCGTGACCGAGGATCTGACCGCAAAGAACAACGATCAGATCATCGATGTGACCATCCAGGCCCTTAACAACGATTCACACGGCCTGATATTCAGCAATCTGGTCGATTTTGATATGCTCTATGGACACCGTCGCGACACGGAGGGCTATGCGACAGCTCTCGAACACTTTGACGCTCGCTTGCCTGAGATCATCGACGCTCTAAACGACGACGACTTGCTCATAATGACCGCCGACCACGGCAACGACCCGAGCTATCCCGGCTCTGACCACACCCGCGAATACGTCCCGCTGCTCGTTTACGGCAAAACGGCGACCGGCGGCGCCCAACTCGGCACGCGTCAGTCGCTCTCCGACATCGGCCAGACCATTGCAGAGAATTTTGGTGTAAGGATCGCAGACGGCGTGAGTTTTTTGAATGATGTTGGTTAGGAAAAGGTGTTAGTGCGGCTCGCCGCTGTTCTTAAACGGCAACGCCGTTGTGCCACTGCTCGGCTACGTTACCTGACCTTTCTGTTGTTCCAAAAACTTGGATCGCGGGGTCGGGGAGGGTTTTGGAGGGCGTGTTCGATCTGACGGGCACGGAGTTTTAGCTCTTCTTCGTGCTGGCGGCGGCGCTCTTCGCCGGTGGCGGGTGGTTTGCCTCGCTCGCCCCAGTAATACTTAAGGGTCACGAACAGCAAAGCCCCGCTCCCGATAAGCGTGAGCAGCAGGACCAAAAGCACTACCGACACAAAACTCGACATATCCGAACCTCTAATACGATGATATCACCGAGAGGCTTTGACCGAGAAAAATCGCAGCGTCAGGCCCCGCGATTTTCATGAGAACTATTTAATTAAAGATGTAAGCTGCACGGAGGTCCGGGTTAGACTCTAGAGTCTTCTCCATCGATCTGAGCGTGAGTAGCTGAGCGGCATATTCTTCGGCGGGTAGCTTATCACGATTTTTCTTTAATGACGCGGACATGATGGCGATGTGATCGCGGTCAAGCACGTCAAAACGGCCGGTCCAGTAACAAGCGTCCGGATCGTCCGACTGAGGCAGCATGTCGAGCGAAGATATCGCACCGCTGTCGCTTTCGCGATCCACATAAACGGAGGACGGATGATCGAGATAGCCGCAACGGGCGTAATAATCAATTTCGCAAGGCTCGTTCGGATAGCAAAGGTCTTGAATGAGCATTTGCCGGACCTCTGCAGGATCTTCGTTAAAGAACTGGTCAAATACCATTTCCGTTGTGCGTTTTGGCGGCCGGTCGCCTGAATATATAAACACCGAGCGTCTGGGGCTCATTGCCTTTAGCTGTTCCTCGCGGGAAAAAACGAATTGCAGCAGCTCGTCGCGGTCCATGCGGATGATCTCGCGTGCGAGAGCGAGGTCGAACAGCCTTAATTTATCCTTTTCGGTCATTTGGCCCAATCCTCCGTTTCCGTGTCCCAGCGGCGACGCGGGAAAGGTGCGGCGAACATCGCCTTTGCGCGTTCGCTTTCGCTTGCCACCCAGTCGTTCGCGTCCCAGTCGTAAAGCTCGCATGCAGGAAACCGCAGTTTGTAACTAAAAGCCGGGTCTGCAAGCAGCGTCGGGCCGACGTAGTGATGTTCAAAGCCGAGCGAGCGGGCATATTCGACTGCTTTGAGAAAGGTGAAGGTGCCGAGACTGCGTTTGCGTTCGTCGGGGTTCCAAGCGGTGCGAAGGGCGTAAGACGCATTTTCGCCGACCTCGATAAGCGTAAATGCGATCAGCCCGCGCGTCGGGTGAAACACTGTCAACTCACGGATCGGGGCGGGTCGATAACGTAGCTTTGCATAGATGGTCGAAAGCGGTGCCTTGGTCTCGCGAAAGCGCGAATAGCAATGGATCTGATCGAGTTCGTCTTTGGCAGGAGTTGGCCGGAACGGGCGGACGACACACTCAAGGTCGGCATTGTTTTTTAGAACGCGGCGAAAGCTTCGGCTGAGATCAAAATCGGCGAGGCGGTAACGCGTGGGAAACATCCTGTGCAAAGCGTCGTCGTGGCCGCAGGCATTGCTGCGATCTGCCTGATAATAACTCAAATTCCAGCCCTCGGCCCAATATGCGTCCGGGGTGAGGCCTTCGCCAAACGGGTCGACGCCATACTCGGTCTGTTCGATAGTTTCGAAATACCACTGCTCGCCCGTTTTGTCGAAAAGCTCTTCGTCGAGATGATCAGGTATGACGAACGGCTCCGGCGTGACCCGAGGCTTGACGGGATGATCAGATTCTCTGCGTATCGGTTTCATAGCAGCTCTTTTCCGAACATATTAGCGCAAGTTTTGATCTTTGCGATCCCCGGATCAATAACCGGCTGCCGCACAACCTTCTTTCCCGCTCTTTTTCTTTTCTTGGATACAGGCATTATCCAAACCTCATTTGAGATCGTGTTCTCCAACTAAAAATTGCTGATGATGTTACTATATCGTATTGCTCCCAAGACTTATGCCATCCCAAGACGACATCCTTGAATTTACAAAGACCCAGCCGTTTACGTTCGAGCGCTTTCTCGACAAAGGGGCAACGGGACGGACCGCCCTAATAAGGGATGAGCTTTTAGATTTGCCATTTGTTTGTAAAAAATATGAGGTTGATGATGTTTTACGGCGGCGCGAGTACTACGATCGATTTTGTGACGAAGTAAAGCTTTTATATACCGCTTTTCATCCAAATGTTGTTCGTATATTTTCATCCTATTTATTTCCTACTGCTCGTCGTGGATATATTCTCATGGAATATATCGATGGCACCGATCTAATTGATTATCTAAGGGGCAACCCCAGCCGAGCAAGTTCTCTTTTTGTGCAGGCTTTGGCCGGATTTGCTCACCTTGAGGAGAAAAATATTCTTCACCGTGATATTCGCCCTTCGAACGTCATGATTACCAATGATGGAATTCTCAAAATTATTGATTTTGGATTTGGAAAACATATTGATTCGACAACCGGTTTCGGGAAAAGCATCACCTTAAATTGGGCGGCAAGTGAACCTGCCGAATTCGAAAATGGCGAGTATGATTTCTGCACGGAATGCTATTTTGTTGGGAAGTTATTCGATAAAGCGGTAAAAGAGACGAAAGCAGATTTCGAATATTCGGGGCTACTCAGAAAAATGACGGAACACGAGCCAGCTGATCGGGTTAAATCATTTGCGGAGGCGAGAAAATTACTTCGAACCGAGCTTTCAGTGAATACCGTGCTGGGTGAAGACGCTAGGCTTTTGTATAAGCCCGTTGCTGAGTATTTCACGGGAGTTTTATCAAAGCTGACTTATCCCGTAAAATATGTTGAAAACCCCGACAAAGTCCTTGCATCGCTAAAAAGCGTCTTGCAGGATTCGTTATTTGAAACCGTTCTTCTGAATCATGTTGCCATGATCAGAGTCTTCATTCATTCACCTGCCTACTTTTGGACGGATCGAGTTCAATTAAGCACAAGCGCACTTGAACAGTTTGCAAATATGTTTGAAAACCAGTCCGATGAGATGAAAAAAATTATTCTTTCAAATTTGTGGACCCGCTTTGACAAAGTACCGCGACAAGATCCGGACGACATCCCTTTTTAAATTAATAAAAACTTTGCAGGGCCAGAAAATTGCGGCGAAAGCCAAGGCACATTACGAAACGAAATGATACCTACAGAGGATAATTACGTCGATTGGACCCTCAACGGCGTCCGCCAATACTTTAGCAATCTGGGCTACACCGTCCTAACATATTCCGTTGGACAGCGAAAGGAATTTCATTTTCCCGTGGATAGAGTGTTTGTTGTCGGAAATAAGTTCGTTGGACTTCAATTTAAGAGGCCTTCAAATGCGACCCCACGTTTTACATTTTCGACTGATCCCGTACAGCATAAAAAAATTGGAAGCTCTCGATGGAGCTATTATTGCCTTCCGACTTTTACCGATTGGAAACTTCAAAATGTAGCGCTCTATCATATGCGATTTGCTAGACCGGGAAGTGCTAAAAAGGTTAACGACATCAGATTTAGCTTTCGATGGGGCACTTTCGTCGAGCGGATCCTAAGTTGCACTATCGGGCTCGTCATATCAAGCGAACGGGAACTTGAGAACATCATTACAGATATAATGGACAATCCGAGAGAGGCCTACATTGTCTTAAACAAGAAGAAGAAAGAGGTTGTTCTTCTGTCTGAGCGAGTTCTCGGTTAAAAGTGACTTTGGATGATGGCTGTGGTTTTTATTTGTGTTTGATTTGCAATTATTTCTGATCTACAATTTTTTCTTCGGCTATAGGAAGATTCAAGGGAAAGGGCGGCGCGGTTATCGCGCCGCCTTTGTTTGTGCACCTTACTTCGTGCGGGGTATGGCACTTAGGGCGTTGGTGGTGTTGGGGGTGGTGGGGTGTATTTTTTTGTTTTTACGTGGCTGGCGGATTTCCAGCTTGCTAGGGCCGCGACGTCGCCTTCGAAGACGTTTTCGATGATGAAGCCGGCGGTGCGGATCAGTTGCATTAGGTCATCGACGAGGGCGAGGGTTAGGGCGCGTTTGCCTACTTTTTCGCCGGAGGCCTGGGATTGGAGTTGGGTGACGGCTTCGAAGGCGTCGGCGTTGGCGTCGCACTGGGCGATCCAATCGACGGGTGCTCCGTAGGCGGCGATGATGGCGTCGTCGGTGGCGCCGCCGATGGCAAAGCTGCGGAGCAGGGCAACGAGGGCTTCGTCATTGAGGTTGCGCGGATACGGATAGCGGGTCTCGATGCCGGGCTGCTCGATCTCGGCGGCTTTGGCCGAGCGATTGACCTTTTTGGCGATGGTGACACAGTTTTCGCGGCTGTCGCCTTTGACGTCGGTCTGCTCTTTGGCTTCGCTGACGGCCCCGGCCTGTTCGCCGACGGTGTCGCGAAGCAGAGTGAGCTTAGTGACGAAGGTGTTTTTGGTTGTTTTGAGTTTATTGTTTGATGCAACGCCTGCGGCGTGATCGGCAAACCACTGTTCGACGGCGTCGGCCATTTCAATACGATTACGAGTGATGTCGTCCATAGGGAAATCTCCTTGTTTTATTAGTTATGGGACTCAAAAAACGAGTGTGCGGATATTTTATATCGGTTTTTGTATTTGTCAATAGGGAAGGGGCGGGCGGAAAGTGAACAGTGAACAGCGAATAGTGAACAGTGGGCGGCACGGAAAGGAGTGTTGGGCGTGCGGATCTCCCGCAAAGCCGCGAAGAACGCAAAGGAAGAGGAGCGGAAAAGATCGTTGGACATGCGGAAAGGAGGATCTGGTGTGCGGAATAGATCATTGGGCGTGTTGAAAGGGTTCTAGATCGTGTTGAAAGCATTCTAGACTGCGCGGAAAGGGTTCTAGACGGTGCGGAAAGCATTCTAGACGATGTTGAAAGGGTTCTAGATGGTGCGGAAAGGGTTGTAGACGGTGTTGAAAGGGTTCTGGATGGTGTTTTTGGGATTCTGGCTAATGATCTCTGATCTCTGACCCGTGCGGAACAACTGATAACAACAGCGGTGTGGGTTTGTTGTTGGGAGAAAGTAGTTTAATATCACTCAAAACAGTGAACAGTGGGGGAATATGAGAGCTAAGTTCGTTTGCGTGTGTGTTGTTGTGTCGATGTTTGCCCAGATGGCGGTGGGGCAGAGGGACGAGTTGGCGGGATATAACGATCCGCCGTCGCGGCTGCGTGGGGTGATCGAGCGGTTTGATGCGGATGTCGGGATACTTAACCGGTTCTATTCGGCGGGGACTTCGCCCAATAGGGCGTCGAGGTTTACGCAGCTATATTCGGACGAGCTAAAAGTGCTGGCGGGGCTGAACTTTGATTCGCTAAATCACGACGAGCAGGTCGATTACATACTTTTTAAGAATTACCTTGAGCACGAAGACAAAGAGGCCATGAGGTATCAGGCACAGCTTACCGAGATGGCGTCGATGATGCCTTTTGCGGCGACGATCAGCGACCTCGAGGACGCGCGGCGTCAGCTTACGCCGATCGATGCGGCGAAGTCCGCGGCGTTGCTTAATGACCTTGCGAAACGTATCGCCGCAACGCAGCGGTCGTTCGAGCAGAAAGAAATGCCAAGCCCAAAACGCACCGTTGCTAATCGTGCCGCCCGGACGGTCGGCGAACTGCGTAATGTGCTGCGGCGTTGGTACGGCTATTACAATTTGTACGACCCGACGTTCACCTGGTGGTGCGAGTCGCCGTTTAAGGCGGCGGACGATGCGCTGGCGAAATATCAAGGGTTTATAACTTCGCGGCTTGTCGGCATCGCGGCGGATGATAAGACGACGATCATCGGCGACCCGATCGGAAGGGAAGCGTTGATACAAGAGCTTGAGTTCGAGATGATCCCGTACACGCCGGAGGAGCTGATCGAGATCGCCAATAAGGAATTTGAATGGTGCATCACCGAGTTTAAGAAAGCGTCGCGTGAGATGGGCTACGGCGACGATTATATGAAGGCCATCGAGGCCGTGAAACAGAAATACGTCGAACCCGGCAAACAGCCCGAACTGATCAAAAAGCTCGCATACGAAGCGATCGAGTATGTCGAAAAGAACGATCTCGTGACCGTGCCAAAGATCGCACGAGACGGTTGGCGGATGGAGATGATGACGCCCGAGCGGCAGCTCGTCGCGCCATTTTTCTTAGGCGGCGAGACGATACTCGTGTCGTATCCGACCGACGGCATGACGCACGAGCAAAAGATGATGTCTATGCGCGGCAACAACCCGCATTTTGCCCGAGCCGTAACGCATCACGAATTAATTCCCGGCCATCACCTGCAAGGGTTTATGGCACAGCGTCACCGTGCATATCGCGGTGATTTTCGCACTCCGTTCAACACCGAGGGTTGGGCGTTGTATTGGGAGTTTCTATTGTGGGACAGAGGATTTAGCAAGACGCCTGAGGACAAGATCGGAGCGTTGTTTTGGCGTTCGCACCGTGCGGCACGCATTATCTTTAGCCTAAACTTTCACCTCGGCAACTGGACGCCCGAGCAATGCGTCGATCTGCTGGTAAACAAGGTCGGGCACGAACGCGACAACGCACTTGGCGAAGTGCGGCGGTCGTTCTCGGGGAGATTACGGCCCGCTGTATCAGATCGCGTATATGATGGGCGGGCTTCAATTTCACCAGATGCATCGCGACTTGGTCGATTCGAAAAGATGACTGACAGGCATTCCCGATGCCATTCTAAAAGAAGGCCCGATCCCGGTCGAAATGGTGCGGGCCGCTGACGAACCAAAAACTGACGCGGGACTACAAGGCTAATTGGCGGTATTACAAGCTGAATTAACGTCGGATTATTTTACCTTCGCCGAAACGCGTTCGAAATTAGCCTTTGCCGACTTGGCAAGATCGGCCTCGCCATGAGCTTCGGCCAGTCTGTAAAGCTTTCTCGTAGTTTTCCTTTGCTAGTTTTAGGTCGCCGTTCTTTTCATATCCGGCCGCGAGGCTGTCATAGCAATTTGCCGCGTACGGATAACTTTCAACGTTTGTTTTGAATGCCTCGATCGCTTCGGCGATTCGATTTGCCTTGAGCAACTGATATCCCATTTGATTTAGAGTTGTCTCAGGGATCGGTATCCTGTATCCGAACCGGTCAGATAGCTTTTTGTAATGACTTTGCAGTTCCCCGACGGTTCCGCCCTTTGGCTGCCAGCCCGCGAAGATCTTTCGCATACCCGCATAATACCCAGGCAAAACGACGGAGCCGTGATTTTCATCTTTTGAATTGCCGAAATTCGTATTCTAGGTCTTTGGGCTTTGATCGTTTGAGCAGATCCTGTAGAGCGTTAAAGGCTTTGAGATATGTCGGCTCATCTCCGACGGCGAAAAAGAATGTCTTGTTCCACTTTTATCTTGCTTGAGGATCTCTTCGGTACGTTTGATGACGTAACTGTCGTCATACGCCAGAGCAGGACTTGCCGCGATGTAGGCGTTAAATAGCTCGGGCCGCGAAATAAACGCATACATCGCAAATAACCCGCCGAGCGAATGTCCCGCGAATATCCGGTAGGGCTGGGTGCGATAATTTTTTCTACAAGAGGTATGACTTCGGTTTCGATGAACTGCAGGAATTTCGGCCCGCCGCCGACATTTCCGCCTTTGCCGTCGTCGGTCGGCGTCAGATCGCGAACGATCGGTATTTTGGATGCCGACGAGGATCATCTCAGGCATCATCCCGCTCCAGGCTTGCTGTTCGATGATCGCCGCCATTACTGCGTTTTGCGGTGGATGAGCGTCAAGCATGTAGACGACGGGATATCGGCTAATGCCGCGTTCATAATCCGCCGGTACGCGGACGAGGATTGTTCGTTCTTCGTTTAAGACGGTAGAGCTGATCTTGTATCGCGCATGGGCGACGCTCGCGACAAGCTGCGGCTGAGCGTTGGCAGAACTACAGGATATTAAGCCTGCAAACATCAAGAGAAAATGTGCGAACGCACAAACCAAAAAATCTCGTTTGTTTTAACATAATTACCGGATCCCGAAACATTTTTACAGTCTTAGATGCACTATCGAATACAAGGTTGTCGAAGCTCTGGATGTATACGGTTAGGATCAGAAAATAGATCACGAATTGCAAAACAAAATTGTAGGGAACTGCGTTAAATAAACTAACTATGAAACACAATTATTTCAAACGAACGATTGCCGTCGCTGCTCTGTTGCTGGCGGCGAACATATTTAGCCTTGCTCAATCGAGCTGCAAATTGACGATCAGCGAAACGAATGTTCGAGCGGAGATGAACTTTCTTGCCGGCGATGCGATGCAGGGACGCGGCAGCGGGACGATGTTCGAGCGGATCGCAGCCGAATATATCGGATCTCAGTTCATGCAGTTTGGCCTAGAGCCCGCGGGTGAGATGGGGCCGGACGGGAAGCAGACATATGTGCAGACCGTGCCTTTTAAGTCGCGGCGAACCGGGGTTGAAGGCAAGACGTGGAACGCGATGGGTAAGATCACTGGTAGCGATAGGTATTTAGCGTCGGAGGTCATCTTGCTAACATCGCACCTCGATCATCTCGGTGTTCGCGACAATGCTCCCGGCGATGACAAGATATTTAACGGTGCCGATGACGATGCGTCAGGTTCTGTCGCTGTGTTGGAACTTGCTCGGGTGCTTGGCAGTGGCAAGCGTCCTAAGCGGACGGTTTATTTTGTTTGCTTTGGCTCGGAGGAAGCGGGTGGTTATGGGGCGACATATTTCGTCAACAATATGCCGTTTCCGAAAGAGAAACTAGTCGCGAATCTTGAGTTTGAGATGATCGGACGGCCGGACGCGAAAGTTAAGGCTGAGGAACTATGGTTGACCGGGTATGAACGCTCAAACCTCGGGCCGGAGCTTGCGAAACGCGGGGCAAAGCTTGTGCAAGATCCGCATCCTGACCAAAACTTTTTCTTCCGCTCGGATAATATTCAGCTTGCAAAGGCCGGAATTATAGCCCACACCGTGTCGAGCTTTGGGCTGCACACCGACTATCACAAGGCGAGCGACGAGGTAAAGACGATCGACTTTAGCCACATGACGCGCTCGATCAACTCGATGGTCAAACCGGTGCAGTGGCTGATAAATTCAAAATTCAAACCCGCATGGAACGAAGGTAAGAAACCTTAACGAGCAAGGCGATGGCCAAATAACGTAATAGTAATAAACATCAAGTAAGCCGATAACGATGAACCACATCGGCTGGCCCGGCAACATAAAGATATTGCCGATCATGCCGAGAGTTAGGAAAGTCCCGACGACCACCGGTAACGTGATGCCTTGGGAAACCTGACGACTCATCTTTGTAACGATAAAGCCACCGGCGAACGAGGCGAGAAAATAGCCAATGAGCACGATCACATAGCCGAGCGGGAGGCACATTTGCCATAAAATCGCGAAGCCTTACCGAGTCTTCCATGATCTCGGCTTGGCGGCATGACAACTAACGTATTGATCATTTCGACGATCATCATAATGCCAAACGATACGATCAGAGCGACGACGACAGCCAGAATTTTACGTCCCATTAACACCTCCAGTGGTCAGATCGATTTTGTTAACCAACGCTCATACTTATATACCCAAACTGGTGTGCAAGTCAAGATGGTATCTATCGTGGCCTGATTTCCCTTTCCGTGATTCGAACTCCTTTCGCGTCTACCATCTGATAACCTATGAACATGCTTATTTTAGGCATCGAAAGTTCGTGCGATGAGACGGCTGCGGCGGTAGTGCG
>JADJJY010000002.1:0-105000 GCA_016706275.1 Chloracidobacterium sp.
CTCATCAAAAACGGAAAGGATTCCAAAGGAAAGATTTTCTATTACGAAATAGATGACTTTATCAAATCTAATGAAAAGGTTGATTTTATTAGGACACAAAGGCTACAGGATTTATCATTCAATCGTCTGACTCCAGATAAAAAAAATAACTGGCTAAACTTAACCGATAACGACTTCGACGATTTGGTTCCGATAGTTGATAAGAGACTTAAGGAAGGAAAGTCGGCAAATGCCATATTTAAGCTCTATAGCAATGGAGTATCAACAAATCGCGATGAATGGGTTTACGATCTTAACCACTCATCACTACTATTGAAATCCTCATTCCCTATCGAAAACGTTCAATACCAGTGTTCGGGAAAATCGCTTGATCGAGAAAATAAAATGGAGTCGCGATTTACGAAATGAATTCAAGCGGAAAAAAACCTCTAAATTTTCATCCGATTTGATTAAGAGTACTGAATACAGACAGTTTTTCAAGCAATTTCATAATACCGAGAAACTCTTTAACGATGTCCTCACAGGGAATCATTACGAAATATTTGGCCCGCTATTGGACAAAGAAAATTCATTAATCGCTTTTCGGGAAAGTCATAAAAAGCAATTCCAGTGCTTAGGCATTGGTAAATTATTTAGCCTAGATTATTTAGAAAAACTCAAGGTGCTTCGCTGTATCTATACGATTCAAAGGGAAACAGGCACGACAATATCGCTGACTGGGCGGTCGACGAATTTGCACGGCTTTGTGGCGAGAGACTAACGAAGATCGACAGCTTTCACTATGTATATGCAGTGCTTCATCATCCAACCTACTTACAAAAAATATAAGCAAAATTTAAAGCGTGGCTTTCCGAGAATTCCCGTTTACAAAGACATATCAAAATGGATTAAGATTGGGAAGAATTTGATGGAACTGCATCTTTCTTATGAAGTGCAAAAGCCTTATGAATTGAAACGGATAGATTTAGATTTAAGGCGCAGGCCTAAGAAACAACAGGCCGATTTCTTTTCCGAATTGGACGAAATAGACAAAAACACATTTGCACCTAAACCTCTGACTAAACTAAAAGCTAGAAAAATTGAGGGGGCAATTGAAATTGACTCGATGACCACGTTAACGGGGATTCCTGAAATCGCGTGGGAGGTAAGATTGGAAACCACTCAGCGCTTGAGACAATTCTTGAACACTACAAAGAACGCAAACCGAAGGACAAGACGATTGCCGAAAAGTTTAATACATACAAATTCGAGGACCACAAAGAGCATGTCATTGACCTGTTACGGCGCGTTTGCACGGTAAGCGTCAACACGATGGAGATAATAAACTCAATGCCGAAGAACTGAGCTGATGATAATGTGAGGATCTTATGATACAAAAACATATTTCAAAAACCGTCTTAAAGTCGGAGATTTTATCTCCTGGCAGAGATCGAAATCACTAAGACTAAGTCCAAGCTTTCAAAGGAGACAGGTTTGGCCGAAACCCGCGAAATCGCTATTAATTGATACGGTTGTTCGGGGCATTCCAATGCCGATTGTATTTCTACGTGAGCAAATGGATTTAGAACTTTTGGAGCCGATTCGGGAAGTTGTTGATGGGCAGCAACGACTTCGAACTATGATTTCTTTTATCGAACCAGCCCTCCTCGAAGATTATAATCCCGATCGTGACGCATTTGTTGTCACAAAACAACACAATCCTGAACTTGCCGGTAAATCCTTTTCCCAACTGCCTGCGGCAATCAGAAAACAGATTCTAAATTATGATTTTAGTGTCCATATTCTATCTTCAGATACCGAAGATCGAGAGGTTCTACAGATATTTGCCCGTATGAATTCAACGGGGGTAAAGCTTAACAAACAGGAGTTGAGAAACGCCGAGTTTTACGGAGCATTTAAGCGAGTGGCTTATGATCTGGCACTGGAACAACTAGGACGATGGCGAAAATGGAAAGTGTTTTCGGAAGATGATATCGCAAGAATGTCCGAGGTTGAGGTTACCAGCGATTTCATTCGGCTAATGCTTGAAGGAGTCCAAAGCATGAGCCAACCGATTTTGGATCGCTTATATCGTAATAATGAGGACGACTTTACTCACGATGCCGAGGTGTCGCACCGATTCCGTCTCACAATGGACAAGATTGATGAGAGTGTCGGCGAAATCCTTTTCGACAACCGCTTTTACGCGTAAGGCACTATTTGAGACGCTTTTGCCTTCTATTACGATTTAACTTTTGGAATCGGAACACCATTAGTACGACGAAAAGCTGCATCAATTTCTGCAAAAGGGAAACAAGCGGTTCAACTAGCTTCAGATGAAATTCTGAATGGTGAGATGGAGGAAGATTTGGCCAAAGTCTTGCGTGGCGGAACTGGCAATAAAGATAGTCGCACGATCCGTCTAAAGTTTTTACGGGATACCTACAATAGTGCCTAAGTCTAGTTCATCACTTGCTGATAATTTCTTCCGCAGGCTTCAACGTGTGGATAAATCTCGTCTAAAAATCGAGGATCTCGCTCTACGCCAACTTATCTCAAATAGAGTCGCTACAGACCTTTATGAGGGAATGTTTCTTAGTATTCATGTGAGCTTTGAAGCATTTATCGAGGAACTATTCATTGGGTTAATGCTAAATTCCATTGGGGTCGAGTCTTCCAGACGCGACATAGTCCCCCGGCTTGTTGTGAATTCGCATACTATTGCTCGATCCATTTTAGTGACCCAGCGAAAACAATACGTTGACTGGTTACCATACCAAAACACAATTGATCTTGCTGAAAAGTTCTTTCGAGGAGGCCGACCATTTAGTGAATTGACCCAGCCAGAGAAAGATCTAATTGGAAGGTGTCATGCACTACGGAATGTCATTGCACATAGAAGTCGATTTAGTATTAATAGGTTCAATACGGTCGTACTTCATGAGCCAATCTCCCAATGAATGAGAGACAACCGAGCGGATATCTACGAGGATTGTTAAGAATTGGCCCTAACCAAACTCGTTTTGAAAACTTCGCTGCACAGTTATTAGCAATTTAACGAAAGCTTTCTCGGTAGACTAAATCAAAAACATCTTGACATCATTTTTTTTTCTGATAAATTTCCGTCTGATCTTAGGATCGAAGTAAAAACAAACAACAATTAGCATAGTACGGAAAACCGATATGTTTCTCTTTTGACTTCCGTTGCTGTGCAATAGGAGTGTGAGGAGGAACATTATGCCTATTAGTGAAGTTGGACACGCCCGGAATATCTCGGCGTTTGAACAGATGATCTCGTATGTGACCGCCTACGGCGGCGATTACAATCCGAGCAACGCGAACATATCTCTCGCCAAACTGACAAACAAACTTAATGCGTCAAACACGGCGATGGATGACGTGATGACAAAGGTCGCGGCCTATACAACGGCGGTGAATGTGCGTGAAAACGCCTTTAAGCCGCTCGGCCCGACCGTCACTCGTGCGGTGAACTATTACGCTTCGACGGGAACCGAGGACAACAAGGTTGCGGATGCCAAGAGCCTCAATCGAAAGGTTCAGGGCAAACGGGCAACGCCCGCGAAAAAGGATGATCCGTCAACACCCGAAGATGAATCGAAAGGTTCGCACTCGGCTTCGCAGCAGAGTTACACGCAAAAGGTCGAGCATTTGGACGGAATAATCGAGTTGTTTAAGAGTGACGGTCTTTACAACCCGAATGAGAACGACATCAAGACGGCACAGCTTGACGCACTCTCGGTTACGCTCAAGTCGGCGAACACCGGCGTCATCAACGCGATCACTGACCGCAGCAACTCGCGTATTGACCGCAACGAGGTTTTGTATAAAGACGGCACAGGCTTGTATGCCCTCGCGATGCTCGTGAAAAAGTACGTCAAAGCGTTGTTTGGAGCCTCTTCGCCGGAGTATAAACAGGTCAGCAAACTGCGTTTTCGCAACGAAGAATTGTAAAAGTATCTGTAAATTAGTGTTTTGCCTCCGTGAAATAGACTTTTGGCTTCCGTCAAAGGTCTTTTTCTTTCCGGCAACTGACTTCCGACAACCGCCAACTGACTTACAGCTTCCGTCCAAAGACTTACGCACTCCGTAATGTGTCTTACGCCTTCCGCTCCGAGTGTTCTGCTTTACGTATTCTCGCTTCCGCTAACCGACAACTGACTTAGCCTTTCCGCTCCGAGTTTTCTCTTATCCGACAACTGACAACCGACAACTGACAACTGACTAGTTCGTGGCTAAAGCCCTCTTCCTCTCCGTGAACACCGTGACATCTGTGGCAGGTTCTTCTTTTTGCTTTAGACAGCGTCAATGAGGCAAAATGGGTGTTCGTAACATATGACCACTTTGCCGCAAAAAGTAACCGATCTGGCCATTGCTGTCCGTGAAAATGGCGGGCGGGCGATGCTTGTCGGCGGGTGCGTCCGTGACGAGATAATGGGCATTGGCCATAAGGATTGGGATGTCGAGGTCTATGGCGTCGAGCCGGTAAAGCTGAGGGAAATACTGGATACGATCGGAGAGGTGAACGTCGTCGGCGAGGCGTTCGCGGTGTATAAGATCGGCGAAGATCTGGATGTTTCGATACCCCGACGCGAGCGGAAAGTATCCGGTGGGCATCGCGGGTTTGTCGTTGAGGGCGACCCGGATATGTCTTTCGAAGAGGCGTGTTCGCGGCGTGATTTTACCGTCAACGCGATCCTCAAAGATATACTGACCGGCGAGATAACCGATCCTTTTGACGGGCAAGGTGACATAAGCCGTAAGCTGCTGCGAATGGTTTCGCGAGAGACTTTTGCCGAAGACTCGCTGCGGGTGCTGCGTGCGGCGCAGTTTGCGGCGAGGTTTGAGTTTGATATTGAGCCGGAAACGGTTGAGGTCTGTTCCGCGATCGACGTTACCGATCTGCCTAAAGAGCGTATCTGGGGTGAGTTTGAAAAACTGCTGCTAAAACCGCAGCGGCCGTCGATCGGGTTGAAATGGATTTATGACCTAGGAGTCGTTGATCAGCTTTTCCCGGAGATGGCATCGCTTGTTGGCGTACCGCAGGAACCCGACTGGCATCCTGAGGGTGACGTCGATGTACATACTCTGATGGTTGTGGACGAGGCTCGCAAGCTGATCGACGAACTGGATCACCCGCGACAAGTTGCGGTTATGCTCGGAGCGCTCGCACACGATTTCGGCAAGCCGCCGACGACGGAGTTTATTGACGGCAAGATCCGTTCACGCGGCCACGACGAAGCGGGTGTCGAACCAACGCTGACGTTTTTGGACACACTTGGTATTCATACTTTGCACGGTTACGACGTTCGCGAACAGATCGTGCAGTTAGTCCGCTACCACCTAAAACCCGGCGAATATTACGGAGCGAAAACACCCGTAGGCGACGGGGCGTTTAGGCGTTTGGCGCGAAAGGTCGAGCCTGACCTGCTCTATCGCGTTGCCAAAGCCGACAGCCTTGGCCGTAATCCTGATTGGCTGCCAAAGGAAAAGTGGTTCGACTCAAAGGCTCAGGAATGGTTCATCGCAAAGGTGCGAGAGCTACAGGTCGAGAAAAAAGCTCCCGATCCGATATTGATGGGGCGGCATTTGATCGAGCTTGGGCTGACGCCGGGGCCGCAATTCAAGCAGATACTTGATGCGGTTTATGAGATGCAGTTGGACGGGAAAGTGACTGACGAACAGCAAGCGATCGCCGAAGCGAAAAAGCTAATATAAAAAGAGCGGCGAAATGTATCGCCGCTCTTTTAGGTTTAGGTTTGTTTGCCTTCGAGGAAAGCTTTCAGCCGACGCGATCGCGACGGGTGACGCAGCTTTCTGAGGGCTTTGGCCTCGATCTGGCGGATACGCTCGCGGGTGACGGCAAAGTGCTGGCCGACCTCTTCGAGCGTGTGCTCTGAGCCAGTGTTTCCTAGGCCGAAACGCATCTTGATCACTTTCTCCTCACGCGGCGTGAGTGTTGCGAGAACCTCGTCGGTGATCTCACGCAGGTTTGAGAACGTCACGCTCTCGGCCGGATTCAATATCGATTTGTCTTCGATAAAATCGCCGAGATGCGAATCTTCCTCTTCACCAATAGGCGTTTCGAGCGAGATAGGCTCTTGGGCGATCTTGAGCACTTTACGTACTTTCGAGACCGGAATGTCCATCCGCTTTGCGATCTCTTCACTCGACGGTTCGCGTCCAAGCTCCTGCACAAGCAGGCGCGAGGTGCGGATGAGCTTGTTGATCGTCTCGATCATGTGCACGGGGATACGGATCGTGCGGGCCTGATCGGCGATGGCACGGGTGATCGCCTGGCGGATCCACCACGTTGCGTACGTCGAGAATTTGTATCCTCGACGCCACTCAAACTTATCGACGGCTTTCATCAGACCGATATTGCCTTCCTGAATTAGATCGAGGAATTGCAGGCCGCGATTGGTGTATTTTTTGGCGATCGAAACGACCAAACGTAGGTTGGCCTCGACCAGTTCGCGTTTGGCTTTATTAGTATCAACCTCGCCGGTGCTGATCGTCTGGTACGAACGCTTGATCTCGATCGTTGGAAGATGATATTTCTCCTCGATCTCTGCAAGAGCCGCTCGAGCGTCAGCTATCTTAGCTGTAAGCTCTTTCTTTTCAGCGGTTGGCGGTTTCTTTTCGAGTTTTTCCTGCGCCTTTGCGATTGCACGCTCGGATTTGCGAATGTCTTCGACAACTTTGCGGATCGCGGCGATCAGAACCTGACGCGAACGTTCGGTCAGGTTTAGATGTTTGATCTCCTGGGCGATCTCGAGTCGTAGACGCGCCGTTTTACGTCTGAGCGTAAGCAGCTTTTTCGATTTCTTTCCGTCGGCTTTGGCCTGTTCGGCGATGAGCTGATTCCAGGTTTTGAGTGCGACGGCAAAATGCCCGCGGATGCTCTCCATCCCCTCGAGCGTCCACCGCATATACTCCTCAGCCTTGTCTTCCTCAAGCGAGATCTCGGCCTGTTCGCTAAAGACGACAGTCTCGCGAATGCTCGCCTTTCCGGCGATCAGATCGTCGCAGATCTTGAGAAGACGCTCGACGGCTATTGGCGAACGCGAGATGGATTTATGCGTCTTGATCTGGCCGCGTTCGATGCGTTTTGCGATGACGACCTCGCCCTCGCGGTTAAGCAGAGGCACGACGCCCATTTCACGCAGGTAAAGACGGACAGGGTCATTTGATTTGTCCAGGACACCGGCGGAAAGGTCGAGATCTAGATCTTCTTCCTCGTCCTCAGCGGCCTCTTCTTCATCGTCGAGGGCCATGCTTGAGGCGCGTTCGAGCAACTGTGCGTCAGTCTCGGCGACCGAGACATTTGCACCCTCGAGACGTTCGAGAACGTCTTCGATCTCGTCCGCGTTCAACATGTTTTCAGGCAGCTCGCGATGGAGCTGGTCAAGGCTCAAACCTTTCTTTCGGCGACCGAGAGCCACCAACCGGTCAACCAGGTCTTGTTTTTCGTCGTAATCAGGCATATTCAGTGATAAGTGTTATTCGATTGTGTATAGGTGTAAATCGTTGTTCGTAATATATTTATAAACGATTTACGGCCCAAAAATGTTTCATTTCGGGGCGTCAAGTCTAAACCGAAAAGTATATCACAATTCGACGATCCGTTGCTGCAGATCGCGGCGGATTTTTTCGAGTTCGAGCTGTTCGTAGGTTAGTTGGTTAAACCGTTCGGCGTCGCCTGATTGCTCGGCCAGCGTTGCCTCGCGGCTGATCTCCATGATGCGATTGGCGATCGCCATGTTGCGGAGGGCAAATACGCAATTCTCGGCTTCGTGCATCACGGTGTCCATCACGTCTTCTTTTGCACGTCGCGGCGTACCGGTGAGCAGGCTGTGGGCAAGATCTACGGCATCCTCGTCATCGCCGATGTGTTCGAGCAGGGTTTCCGGAGTGATATCGCGTTTGGAGGCGTGGATCTCGTTAAATGCCGCAAAAAGCTCGGCGGTCGAGAGGTTTTCGTAATCGCTCGGCTCAAGCTGCGGCAAGATCACGTCGCGCAGATCTCGGTCGAAGACGAGCAGTTCGAGCAGTTGGCGTTCTGCGATGGTGATCTTTGCTCGAGCGGCTCGCGAGACTTTTTGTGTGATATTCGTTGCCGGGGAGTTGTGAGCGGGGCCGAGCGATGACCATAGCTCTCGACGCAATGCGGCGTCTTCGATGTGAAAATACGTCATCCCTTGGTCGAAGCTCTCGCGTTTTTGGATGTTGTTGCGGATCGCGGCGATGACGGGCAGAAAATCTTCGATCGCCTCGGCTTTTTGCTTGGCGTTGTTCATATTGCGGTCTTTGACCGCAACCTCAAGGGCGAATCGCAGGAACGCCGTCGCTTTCCCGCGGGCCTCGTTATAGGCGTCGGTGCCATTTTCGCGGATAAAATCGTCGGGGTCCTTGCCGTTGGGTAGCACGAGCACTTTGATGTCAAACTCCTGCGGCAGCAGATGCTCGATGGCACGGCGGGCGGCTTTGATACCGGCGGCGTCGCCGTCGTAATTGATAACCACCTTTTTCGCAAAGCGGCTGAGCAGCTTTGACTGCTCGGGGGTAAAGGCCGTGCCGAGGCTCGCTACGACGTTTGTGATGCCAAATTGGGCGAGGGCGATGAGGTCGAGATAGCCCTCGACGAGGATGGCAAATTTCTTTTGGCGGATCTCGTCGCGGGCCTGGAACAGGCCGTAGAGGTGCTCGCCCTTAGTGTAAGCGGGCGTCTCGGGCGAATTGAGATATTTTGGCTGGTCGTCGGGGTCAAGCGAACGTGCTCCAAACGCCACCGGGCGTCCGTTGACATCCAGAACAGGGAACATTATCCGTCCGCGAAAACGGTCAAAGGTCCTTTCTTTTTCTTCGTTTACAGAGACGAGGCCGGACTGGATGATAAGCTTGTCGTCCGCTCCAAAATCACGCAACACACCGAGCAGGCCTTCCCACGAATCGGGCGAATATCCGATGCGAAACTGTTGTTGGATCTCGGTCGAGATGCCGCGAGTTTCGAGATATTCCCTCGCCTGTTTTGCCTTTTTGCTTTTGCCCTGCATCTCTTTTTCCCAGTGCTCGAGTGCGACCTGGTTTAGTTCGATGACTTGCTCGGCGATCTGTTTTTTCTCTTCGCGTTGTTTTTTGCCGCGTTCGTATGAGACATCATCGACCGGTTCGGGCAGCATCACCCCACTGATCTCAGCGACACGCTTGACCGCCTCAGGGAAATTGAGACCCTCCATTTCCATCAGAAAGTTGTACGCCGTACCGCCTTTGCCGCAGCCAAAACATTTGTAAAACCCCTTGCTCGGATTGACCGAAAACGAAGGCGTTTTTTCCTGATGAAACGGACAGCAAGCCATCCAGTTTTGCCCCTTTTTCTTCAGATCCTGAGCATACGGCTGTATTATCCGCACCAGATCGGCACGGTTTTTCAGATCGTCGATGAAATATTGGGGGTAGAGCATTTACTGTTTCAACTCCGCAATTGTAGCGCCGTGGCCGCCTTGTTCGGAGGGGGCGAAGGCGAACTTTTCGACGTGGGGGTGGCCTTTGAGGACGTGGTGGACGTAGTTTTTTAGGGCGCCGGTGCCAAAGCCGTGGATGATGCGGACGCGGGGCAGGCTGGACATATAGGCTTCGTCGAGAAAGCGGTCGATCTCGTATTCGGCGTCGGCGGTGGTTTTGCCGATGAGATTTAGCTCAGCGTCGGTGTCGCGACCGTCGATGTCTCTCGCTGGCGACGGTGCCCTTACTGTCGTGCGGGCGGCTGCCGCAGATGCCTCGGCGAGTTGCAGGTTCGTGAGCTTTTCGCGGAGGTGGATGTTGCCGACTAGGACTTGGGCGACGTCGTCGTCGATGCGTTCGACGGTGCCGATGTTGCCGAAGGATGTGATGACTTTGCTCCCGACCGAGAGAACCACCCCGTCAGCCGAAGCGGCTGCCACCCCTCCTTCGTAAGGAGGGGAGTTTCGGAGCCGAGTCGCTATCGCTCCCGGTTCTGACTTTTCCCGAGTTTGGACACCATGACCCGGTTTAGTTCGGCTTTGCGGGAGAGGCGTTCTTTGTCGAGTTTGTTTTTTAGGGCTTTGTCCGTGAGCGTTTGCATGAACGCCTTTGACTGGCGATCAAATTCGTCGATGGCTTGGGCCAGTTCGCCTTCGAACTCTTTTTGACGGGCCTTTTCTTTTTTGACGGCTTCGACTTCGAGCGAACCGTATTTTAAGGCGACGGCTTCCCGTTCGTCTTCGAGAGCTAGTCGCAAGTCAGTCGCGATCTTGGTCTCGGTCTGGAGTTTTTTGAGATAGTTTTCGGCCTCTGGGGTGGAGATATCGAGATTTTCGCGGGCGTTGTCTATCACATTTTGATCGATGCCAAAACGGCGGGCGATCTCGATGCCGGACGAAGCACCGGCAAGGCCGATGAGCAATTTATACGTCGGCTGGAGCGTTTTTTCGTCAAATTCGACCGAGGCGTTGATGACGCTTTCGTCGTTAGCGGCGTACATTTTCAGTCCGCGATAGTGGGTCGACGCAATGACCTGTGCACCCTTTTGGCGGAAATGATCGACAATCGCAACGCCGAGAGCCGAGCCTTCTTCTGGATCGGTGCCGGTGCCGGCTTCGTCAAGCAGAACGAGCGACGGCGGCTGACATTGCCCGATCATGCCCGCGATATTGGACATGTGCGACGAGAACGTCGAGAGGTTTGCGCTTAAAGATTGATGGTCGCCGATGTCGGCGAGGACGGATCTGTAAAAGGGAATTTTCGCCTCCGTAGCCGGAACGGGCAGTCCGGAGATCGCCATTAGGCTGAGCAGTCCGGCGGTCTTTAGCACGACGGTCTTGCCGCCGGCGTTGGCACCGGAGATGATCATGACGGCGTTGTGTTTTGTGAGGGTGAAGCTGGATGGTACTATTTCATTCGTTGATCGTTGATCGTTGTTCGTCGTAAGAGGCACACTCCCTACCGGTCGTGTTTCCGCCTTTTCTCCGCGTCTCTGCGTCTCTGCGGTTCGCAGATTCTCTTCGAGGAGAGGATGCCGGGCGTCAAATAGATCGAGGGTGTTGTCGTCGGTAATGTCGGGGACGACGGCGGTGAATTTGCGGGCGAATTCGACTTTGGCTTTTATGAAATCAAGCTCGGCGACGGCCTGGACCGCTGTTTCGACGGCTGGGAGCTGTTCACGGAGCTGTTCCGTTAGTGCAAAAAGGATGCGGGCGACTTCGCGTTCTTCTTTGCCTTTGAGGTTTTGCAGCTCGTTGTTTGCCTCGATCGCTTCGAGCGGTTCGACGAAGACGGTCGATCCGCTCGACGAAAACCCGTGAGCGACGCCCGCGACCTTGCCGCGAAAGTCCGTCTTGACGGGAATGACGAATCTATCATTGCGGACAGTAACGATCTCGTCCTGAATTGCGGTGCCGGCGGAACGCATGGCTGATTCGAGTGATTTGGTCAGGCGTGCTTTTTGGGCGTTGATCTCGCGACGCAGCTTTGCGAGCTCGGGTGAGGCGTCGTCATTTATCTCGCCGCCGGGGAGCAGCTTTTTGCTGATCTGCTCGGTTACCGCCAGCAGCGACGGCGGGATCTGTTCGACAATTTGCCACAGGATCGGGGCGTTTTCTTTTTCGGGCTGGATGGCGGCACGGACAAACAGAGCTTGCGTGCAAACGCGAGCGAGGTCGAGCATTACGACCGGTTCGAGAGCAGCGTTTCGTATTTTTAGGATGGCGACCGCATCGGACGGATCGTCGAGACCGCTGAATGACCAATTGACTTGTTTTTCTTTGAGATCGATCGTCTCATTGACCGCTGCGAGAGCATTGTCGAGCTCTCGGCGGCTCTCCATCGGACGCAGACGAGCAAACCGCTCGACGCCCATCGGCGTCTGGGCGTGGCGGCTGACAAGCTCAAGCAGCTTGTTGTACTCCAATGTGTCGAGCGAAAAACTCATATTCCTTTGGTCCGGTCCGGACCAGGTGAACCAAGATGGACCAGGCTGGACCAAAATTAGCTAGTCTAATACTTTGACGCCTTTCCAAAATGCAACGTAACCCGCGATATTACTAGCGTCGGGTTTTGCCTCAGGGTAGTACCAAGCCGCATCTTTATTTGTGTCACCATTTACAGAAACGTCGTAGTAGCTGGCAGTCCCTTTCCAACTGCAGACGGTATGCGTTTCGGACGGCGAAAAATACTCGCATATTATAGAGGTAGGAGGGAAATAATGATTGCCCTCGACGATAATTGTTTCGTCGCTCTCGGCGATCGTAGTGTTCTTCCAGATTGCTTTCATATTTATAAAAATCTCTCTCGGACGTCAGGCGTCGGCAGCATACAGGCATCTTGGCGGCCGAAAAGGCGATAACGGTATTTTGCGAACAGCTTGTAAGCCCAGTCGCGGATGAATGGCGGGACGATGATAAACGCGTAGCCGAGCGACCAGATGCCGCCGAGGCCGCGGGCGACGCGCAAGCCCGCTGTCGAGTGCAGGTAGGCTTTGTCGTCTTCGATCAGGATTATTGAGTCCACGTCTTCGCCAATGTTAAATTTTGTGCGCAGTTCTTGTCCGGCTTCTGATTGCAAGGGCGTGAACTTAAACTTTTTGCCCGGATCGTGCCGGATAATAAAGTTGACGGCGCCGTTGCAAAAATTGCAGACACCGTCAAAAAGTACGATCGAACTCATATAAAAATTCTACCGCAATTATCGGATAGAAATGAGCCGACAAACCGAATAAACTCAAAAACATGGAAACTGAGGTCTTATGGCGGGCGGTCGAGGCGAGGGACGCGAGATTTGACGGAGCGTTTGTTTTCGGTGTGAATACGACGGGGATTTTTTGCCGGCCTTCGTGTTCGGCGAGAAAGCCGAAGCGGGAAAATGTGCTGTTTTTTAACGAGACGGCCGAGGCTGAGGCGTGCGGCTACCGGTCGTGTCTGCGTTGCCGTCCGACACACGCGGCGAGTGCAGACCCGCAAGTAATGATGGCTGTTGAAGCGTGCCGCGAGATCGAAGAAATGCCCGAGGCGACGCTTGACGAGCTTGCGGGAACAGCGGGTTTGAGCACGTA
Organism: Chloracidobacterium sp.; assembly: GCA_016706275.1. Taxonomy (GTDB): domain Bacteria; phylum Acidobacteriota; class Blastocatellia; order Pyrinomonadales; family Pyrinomonadaceae; genus OLB17. Next base: position 13,067 of record JADJJY010000002.1, read on the forward strand.
TCATTTTCAGCGAACTTTCAAAGAAATAGTCGGGCTGAGTCCAAAAAAATATTCGGAGGCAATAAAAATGGAACGATTCAAAGAGGGAATACGCGACGGCAGTGACGTTGTAACCGCAATGTACGAAGCGGGTTATGGTTCAAGCAGCCGGTTATACGAAAAAGCGGCGCAAAATCTGGGTATGACCCCGGCGATCTATAAAAAGGGCGGAAAAGGAATGAATATCAATTACATAATTACCGATTGTGAGCTGGGGAAACTGTTGGTGGCGAGAACGCCGCGAGGGATCTGCAGCGTTACGTTTGGGGATGGTGATAAGGAATTGCGAGAGGGGTTGGACAGAGAATTTCCAAACGCAGAGATCGCAGAGAACGACCACGATCTAAAAACTGCGGTCGATGCGATCATCAAATATCTCGCCGGAAAAAATAAGCGGCTCGTGTTGCCGCTCGATCTGCAAGCGACGGCGTTTCAGATGCAGGTATGGGATTTCTTGCGCAAGATCCCGTATGGCGAGACAAGGTCTTATAGTGAAGTTGCTGAAGAAATGGGCGATAAGAAAAAAGTTCGTGCAGTTGCTTCGGCGTGTGCCAAAAACCGCGTTGCTTTGCTCATCCCGTGTCACCGAGTTATCGCAAGCGACGGCAAACTCAGTGGCTATCGTTGGGGCATCGAACGCAAAAAGAAATTGCTTGCGGCGGAAGCCGGATAGCGATTCAACCTCCTAAAATTACTGCTTGCGATAGTATTTCAAAAAGTTTCCCACCTGCTCTTGGAGATGGGAAACTTTTCTTATATCCTCTGCGTAAAGACATTTTCACTGTAGTACAAGTTTATTTTCAAAATTAAAGATATGAGATCAAAGCTAATTATGCTTGGCTTGGTGGCTATCTGCCTGCTTTATGGCACGGAGGCCCAGGGACAAAGTTATGCGATCACAAATGCGAAGATCGTGACAGTTTCCGGTGCGACGATCGACAAGGGTACGATCGTCATCCGCAACGGGCTGATCGACGCGGTCGGTGCCAATTTGACGCCGCCGGCGGACGCACAGGTTTTTGACGCGACTGGTTTGACCGTTTATCCGGGATTTATCGATACGTTGACAAGTCTCGGATTGCCATCTGCACCCGTACGGCCACAAGGCCCGGGTGGTGGTGGAGGTGGAGCGGCCGCAGCAGCGGCTGCCGCAGCGTTACAGCCTGCGTCGAATTCGAATTACCCGGCCGGTTTGCGGCCTGAAGACGCGGCCTTTAACGAGGTGCGAGCGGGCGAATCGCAGTTCGAAGCAGTTCGAAACGCCGGCATCACAACTGTATTGACGATTGGACGAACAGGCATCTTTAATGGCCAATCGACTGTCATCAACCTCGCGGGCGATTCCGTTTCCGGCATGGTCGTAAAGCCGCAGTTTGCTGAGCATATCTCGTTCGCGACTTTGCCGGGGCAATATCCGGTATCGCTTATGGGCACATTCTCCGCTCTGCGGCAGATGTTTTACGACGCACAGCGTTTGCAGGACATGCAGAAAGCATACGCGGCAAACCCTAAAGGCATGCGGCGGCCGGACGCGGACAGATCGCTTGAGGCTCTGTTTCCGGCGATCAACCGTCAGATGCCGGTAGTTTTTAACGCGAACACCGAGATCGAGATCGTTCGAGCTCTCGACTTGATAAAGGAATTCAAACTCAACGGCGTCATCGCCGGTGGGCAGGAATCGTGGAAAGTGGCCGACCGCCTAAAGGCACAAGATGTCGCTGTTTTGCTCTCGCTCAATTTTCCAAAGCGGACGACTGCGTCTAGCCCTGAAGCCGATCCCGAAAGCATGCAGACTCTTCGTTTGCGGGCTGATACGCCGAAAGGTGCCGGCAAACTCGCGGCTGCGGGTGTGAAATTTGCGTTTCAGTCCGGCGGTGCGACCGCCGTTGGTGATTATTTTACAAACGCCGGAAAGGCGGTCGAGGGCGGCCTTAATCGCGATGCTGCGATCCGAGCAATGACGCTCGGGGCGGCTGAGATACTTGGTGTCAGCGACCGGACGGGTTCGATCGAGACCGGAAAGATCGCTAACCTCGCCATCGTCAAAGGCGATCTGTTTGGAAAAGAAAAGTTTGTGCCCCAGATCATTGTTGACGGCAAGGTTTTTGAACAAAAGGAAGCTCCGAAGCCTACTAGCGGACGTCCTGACAGCGGAGGACAGGGGGGCACGCCGCCAAACGCTGGTTCGGCTAATGTCGGTGGGATGTATTCGATCAATATCGACGTGCCAGGTTCACCGATCAGCGGGACGCTTAATTTCACACAAGCGGGCTCTGCTTTGACTGGAACGATGATAACCCAGGCGGGAACCGCTCCGATCCGGGATGGGCGTGTGACGGCTACGGGTTTTAGCTTTGCGGCAACGGTGCCATACGGCGGAGCAAGTCTTGAGATCACTGTTCAAGGGTCGGTCAGCGGTAATCAGGTCAGCGGCACTATCGACACTCCGCAGGGTGCGGTGCCGTTCTCTGGTACAAAGAATCCTTAAACATTGGTCGAAGGAAAGTTGGTAATAAGACAGGCTTAAAAGTTATGAAAAAGATTACGGCATATTTTGTTTTGCTGATTTTACTGGTCGGAAGTTTCAGTGTTGTCGTTTCCGCGCAGTCTAACAATGACGTTCTTATCAAAAATGCGTCGGTGTTGACTGCGGCTAGGGGCACGCTGGAAAATACCGACATTTTGATCCAAAACGGTAAGATCACGCGGATCGGCAAGGGGATCACGGCTCCGGCCGGTGCTCGCGTCATCGACGCAACGGGGAAATTCGTAACACCGGGTATTATCGATGCCCACTCGCACTCGATGCTCGACGCAATCAACGAAGGGTCATTTTCGGTTACCTCAATGGTACGAACGCGTGACATGCTCAATCCGACCGACATCGAGATCTATCGAGCCTTGGCTGGCGGCGTGACGGGAGCCCTTTTGTTGCACGGTTCGGCAAATTCGATCGGCGGCCAAAGCACGACAGTGAAATTCAAATGGGGGCATCCTGTCGAGGATTATCCGATAGCCGACGCACCGCCGGGTATCAAGTTTGCGATGGGCGAAAACGTACGCCAGACGACATTTTCACCGCCGCCTGGCACCCCGTTGCGATACCCGCGAACTCGTCAGGGCGTGATCGAGACGATGCGTGACGCTTTTATCCGAGCACGCGATTACAAACAAGCTTGGGACGATTTTAAGTCCGGAAAGACAAAAGTGCAGCCTCGAACGGACCTGGAATTGAAGCCGATCGTCGAAATACTTGAAGGAAAACGGCTCGTCCATGCCCACGGTTATCGCGCCGACGAACATCTTAATTTGATGCTGCTTGCGGACGAATTTGGTTTTAGAGTCGCCACACTGCAGCATGGGCTTGAGACCTACAAGATCGCTCCCGAGATCGCCAAACGCGGCACGGGAGCGTCCATATTCACAGATTTTTGGGGTTTCAAACTGGAGAGCTACGATGCCATTCCTTACACCGCATACATACTTTGGAAAAATGGCGTAAACGTTTCGATCAACTCGGATGACGGTGGTCGAATGCGTCGGCTCAATCTGGACGCTGCCAAGGTCCAAAAATACGGCGGTGTTCCCGAGCAGGACGCTCTACAGATGATCACGCTCAACCCTGCCAAACAGCTTGGCATCGACAAGCGGACGGGGTCGATCGAGGTCGGCAAAGACGGGGATGTCGTCATCTGGAACGCTCATCCGTTTAGCGTGTATTCGCGTGTCGATACGACGATCATTGAGGGAGTTACTTACTTTGACAGGGCGGTTGATGCAAAAATGCGGATGGATGTAGCAAAAGAACGCGAAACTTTGGAAAAACTTGATATCAACAAGGCTCCGGGGACTGGTGGTGGTCCGCCATCTCGGCCCGCTGAACGTCGACGCGGCGACCGCGACGACGCAGATAACGGCGACGGAGGCAACAATTAATGAATTCACAACGCACAATGCACAATGCAAAATTATTTCTGATCCTGGTTTTATCGGTGATCATCGGCGGCCAATTTTCTTTGGTTTCGGCACAGAATGATGGGTCGCAGCAAAATCAGACCGGTCGTGCCGGAACGTTTGCCATCGTCGGGGCACGGATCGTGACGGTTTCAGGGGCGACCATCGAGAACGGTACGATCGTCATTCAAAACGGCAAGATAGCAGCTATCGGAGCTAACGTTTCGGTCCCCGCTGGAGCTGAAAAGATCGATGGCAAGGGCATGAGTGTTTATCCTGGTATGATCGATGCCGGTACCAATATGGGGCTGGCAGAAATTACGCTGGCAGTTAATGGCTCGGTCGATCTAACAGAGGTCGGTACGATGAATGCGAACACAAAGGCGATCAAGGGCATTAATCCGCATTCGGCTCACATCAACGTAACTCGTGTCAACGGCATAACATCTGTGCTTTCGGCTCCCGCGGGCGGCCTTATGGCTGGTCAGGCGGCGATCATCAATCTTAACGGCTCGACGCCGGATGAGATGGCGGTCGTTCGCGAGTACGCTCTTGTGATCAATTTTCCGCGAATTGCTACCGGCGGCGGCTTTGGTGGAGGCGGATTTGGCGGAGGTGCGCAGCCCGTGGATTTTAACGAAGCCGTTAAGCGCCGCGATACACAGGTCGAAGAACTCAAAAAGATCTTTAAGAGCACCACGACTTATATGCGTGCAAAGGATGCTTACGCAAAGGACAAGACCTTGCCGTATCCGGCGACAGATCAGAAGCTTGAGGCGTTTGAACCGTTTATGAAGGGCGAAAAGCCGATCATCTTTACGGCCGAGCGTGAACGCGACATTCGCGGCGTTGCCAAATTTGTCTCCGAAATGAAGGTTAAGGGCATAATCATGGGCGGCCAGGAAGCATGGAAAGCGGCCGATGATCTTAAAAAGAACAACATCCCTGTCATTTACACTAATGTTTACAGTCTGCCGGTTCGCGACGACGATGATTACGATTATCTGTTCACCGCACCGTCAAAAATGGCAGCTGCGGGTTTGAAATTTTGCATCTCGACCGGCGATACGGGCCCGATGGTCCGCGACCTACCTTATCACGCCGGGATTGCGGGAGCTTTTGGCCTTTCCAAGGAAGACGCTCTCAAATCGGTCACGCTCTATTCGGCTGAGATCCTTGGCCTTGCAGATAAGATGGGTTCACTCGATGTAGGTAAGGTCGCGAATGTGGTCGTCGCCGACGGTGATCTGCTCGAGGCACGTACGAACATCAAATATATGTTCATCAACGGGCGGATGATACCGCTGACGAGCAGGCATACGGAGCTGTTTGACAGCTTTAAAGACAGGAAATAACTGCAGCAAACCGGCACAAAATGCGCAAAGGGTTCAAAATGAGCCTTTTGCGCATTTTCGCTAAGTATTTGTGATACTTTGTTTTAGATATTTGTACACCAAGGAACGATGAACGAGCCTCTTTTTGGCATACCAAATCTAGACGGGTATATCGTAATCGGTATCGTCTTATTTTTTAGCCTGGCCGAAACGATCGCCGGTTATCTGACTGCGTCAAAAAGGACGTTCGGCGACTGGATCCAAGAGGCCGGCGGGTTTATTGCGCTGTCTTTCATATACAAGCCGCTGATCGTTTTTTCTGCCTTCTATTTCGGTGGTTCGCTGATCCCGGATGTCCAGAATTACGTTGCAAATTCAAATTTGTGGGCCGTGTTTCTTATCTATTTGCTTGTCGATGACGTCTTGCAGTATTGGTATCATCGTTTTGGACACGAGTACGGGTGGCTTTGGAAATTGCATCGTCCACATCATCAAGCAGAGGAGATGGGCTTTTTTGTCTCGTATCGCAACGCCGGTTTGTATTATCTGCTAATGCCGAATATCTGGTGGGTCGGGCTAGTCGTTTTTGCGGGAGGAGCCAAGGCCGTAGCGATCGGCCTGATCGTAAAGCAATTGGTCATTATCGGTTCGCACAGCTTGGTACGTTGGGATGAGGTTTTATATAAGTACAAGGTTCTCAACCCGTTAGCGACGGTTCTCGAACGGATAATCGTCACGCCTGCGTTTCATTACGCTCATCATGGCAAATCGATGATCGACGGCATCAGCGACCCAAACGGGAATTACGGTAATATGTTTTCGATCTGGGATCAAATGTTCGGAACGGCAAAATTTACACGCCGGTATCCTTCTCAGATCGGGTTGGTCAACGATCCGAAAGATAAATGGACCGCCAGTTATTTCTATCCGCTCATTGCATCTGATAAGCCGGGCAGTGAGATCTCACGGGGGTTCAAAAAGGAGCTGACGACGAAGTTGGAGCCTGCTGTTTGTGAATTTGCGGCTGGCGAAAAATATCTTTGGTGCAGGTGCGGACGCAGCCAAAACCAACCGTTTTGCGATGGCTCGCACCACGGAACAAAATTCAAACCGCTGCTTTGCACGTCAAAACGAGACGGAAGTACTAAACTGTGTCAGTGCAAACTCACGAACAGCCCGCCATTTTGTGATAATTCACATTCTGCCGCGTCATGACTTTTGCGGTATATCCTCGCCGTCTTCAAAGAACTCAAGTGACGCCGAATTTAGGCAATATCTTTGTCCGGTCGGTGGCGGGCCGTCAGGGAAGACATGACCTTGGTGGCCACCGCAGCGGGCACAGCGGATCTCGACGCGGCGCATGCCGTAGCTGTTGTCTTCGATATTTGTCAGATGGTCTTTGTCGAAAGGTGCGTAAAATGAGGGCCAGCCGGTGCCGGAATGAAATTTCTTCGCCGAGCTAAACAGGGGGAGCCCGCACAAGCGGCACGCATAAGTGCCGTCCATCTTATTGTCGAGCAGCGTTCCGCAAAACGCGGGTTCGGTGCCGTGATCTAATAAAATTCGATATTCCTCTTCGTTCAGATCCTGGGCGAGGCGTTCGATAGCCTCAGCGGTCAAAGGTGTGATGTCGTAGCCGGAATCTGAGAGTTCTTTCATATTGCTTGAAGTATAAAATTTGAAATTTGAAATGTGAAATCGGATCTCTGATCATCCCCACCAAAATGAAGCTGCAATAATACAATACAGGCCGATCAGAGCGAGCCCCTCGAGCCAGATCGATTCGCCGTCGTAGATGATAAAAGCACTGACTATAACGGCGAGCAGCAATACTGCGACCAGCATCGGCGACAGCACAAAGGTTAGGATAGCACCACCCAGGACGTAAGACAGCAACACCAGCACCGGGAAAAGTCCGAGTGCGATCTGGAGCGAACTGTTCTGGATAACGCTTATCGCATAATCAGCCTGATTTCGCCACGCGAGCTGGATGCCGATGAGATTTTCGATCGCATTTCCGGCAACCGCTACTACTACTAATCCCGCAAAAGTCTCAGATATTCCCAACGTCGCCATTGCGGGTTGTAAAGCCTCGACAAACCAGTCTGAGACAAGTGCGGCCCCGACGCCGGATGCCGCCAACACACCGATAGTTAAAGACATCGGCCATTTGGCATGGCTTTTGTCGTTATTTTGCAATGCAACGGCCGGATCGCCTTTGACCGAAAAGTAAATATTTGCCGCGAGCAATACGAGCAAAATGATCGCTAAAAAGATATCGAGGCTGAGAATGTGCGGTTCGGCTGGCGTGTGGAGTTGCTTTGCTAGTGTCGGAATAACGAGCACCGCTGACGCAAGCAGCATCAACGTGACGATCATCTTTGGCGGCTCTGAATTAAACCGCTGTGTGCCATTTTTAAGGCCGCCGAAAAATAACGCCAAACCAAGAACCAACACTGAATTGCCAAGGATCGATCCGATCAGGGCGGCTTGAACGACTTGGTCGAGGCCTGCTCTAAGTGCAAAGATACAGACGAAAAGTTCGGGTAAGTTGCCTAAGCCGGACTGGAGCACCCCCGTCGCACCGGGGCCAAGCCGGCTGCCGAGCTGCTCGGTCGCGTCGCCAACGATCATCGCGAGCAGTGCGAGTGCGGCGGCTGTGACGGCGAACGCGACAACGGCATTTGCGTGGGTGTAATGCAAAACACCCGCCGCTATTGTCACGATCACGCAGAGCACGATGATGATCTTTTCTTTCTTTTCCATATAGATACGGCGAAAGCTACCCGATTATGCAGGGGGTTCTGACCTGAGTATCTGTTTTTCGAGTTTTCGCAGACGGTGAGCCATCTCGCCGAGTTTGCGAAACGCTGCGATCGACCGAAGCCAGTCGCGGTTTTCAAACGCAGGGACACCGGACATTATTGCACCCGGCTCTACATCGTGTGAAGTAGCTGATTTTGCAGTCATCACAGCATCGTCCCCGACTTTTAGGTGCCCCGCGATGCCCACTTGTCCGGTCAAAATCACGCGCTTGCCGATGTGCGAGCTGCCGGCAAGGCCGGTTTGCGAGCAGATCAGAGCGTCTTCGTCGACAGTGCAGGAATGGCCGATCTGGACGAGATTATCGATCTTTGCTCCGCGTTTGATACGGGTTTCTCCCACAGACGCACAGTCGATAGCGGTATTTGCCCCGATCTCGACATCGTCTTCGAGCACTACGCGGCCAGTCTGCGGTATCTTTAGCCACTGCTTGGTTTCGGTCTTAGCATAACCAAAGCCATCGGAACCTATCGTCGAATTATTGTGAACAGTACAGTTACGCCCGATCTCACAGTTTTCACGGATCGAGACGCCGGAGTGTATCGTCGTGCCGTCGCCAATGCTCACACCGTCGTAAAGCGTCACATTCGGCATTAGGCGGACACCACTCGCGACGCTGCAATTAGCACCGATCACTGCATTAGCGTGGATCTCAACGTCATTCGCAACCGTCGCCGTTGGATCAATGACTGCCGAGGGGTGCACGAAAGCTCTTAACTCAGGTTCCGGGAAAAATAGCCGCATCGCCAAGGTGTACGCTAAATACGAGTCTTTTGCCCGCAGGACGGCGATGTTACCGCGGTCGATCTTGACGCCTTCGTTCAAAAATATCGCCCCGGCTTTCGTCTCCGCGATCTGCGGCGTGTATTTTGGATTGGCGAGAAATGTGATATCGCCGGGACTGGCGAGGTCGAGCCCGGCGGTCGATGTGATCTCGGTATCAGGTGAACCAAGCTCGATGGTCGAGCCTGTTTTTTCGGCAAGCAGCCCTAGTTTCATGAAAAATTCCTTGATAGAAAGTGTCGGCGTATGTCACACTATTTTTAGCAAACAAATTGACCCACGCAAAGTCTTCAGTCTTTGTAATCCCCTTTCCCCGTTCCTTTTTTCAGTTTTTGACAGGAGTAGTATCGCATATGAACCCGACTTTAACAGACCAATCCGCAATAAAAACATCTAAGAATTACCAATCCTCAGAGCGACGCGATGTCGTGAAAAACGAATTTCTGGACGGACGGCTTACACCAAAACCCGCCGCAAACCGCTGGCATAATCTGATCATTACAAATTTTGCCGTCGCAATCGGTAGCCGCGTCCATCGCAGCACTTCCGAGGTGTATTCGAGCGATATGCAGGTGCGGCTGGGGAAAAGCTCGATCTGCTATCCCGATGTTGTCGTCGTTAACGGCGAACCGGCGTTTGCCGACAATAATTTTGAATTGCTGTTAAACCCGACAGTGATCATCGAGATATTTTCTTCGCTGTCTCAAGCGCCCGATCGGACGCAAAAGCTCGAGGGTTTTCTTGCGATACCAAAAATCAAAGATTGTCTGCTCGTCAACGAAAATGAGATGCGCATCGAGCATTACGCCCGCCAGAACGCCAAACAGTGGATCTATCGCATCTATAACGAACGCGAAGACGTCATAACGCTCGAATCGATCAACTGCAAGCTCTCGCTCGCCGAAGTTTATGCGCAGGTGAAGTTGAAAGAATCGGAGCTGAGTTCCAAGGCCGTAAACTAAGAGCTTTTAGCAACGAATTACATCAGGTTGACGGGGTCTATCTCGACAAATATTGAGCGGAGGTCGCAGCCGCCCGCTTCGGCATCGGCGAGGGCGATATCTAGCGCCTCGCGCAACGAGCGGCGGCTCGCTCCCTTGAGGATGATCTGTAGCCGGTATTCATTTTTTAGACGGGAGATCGACGCCGGTGCGGGGCCGAGCACGCGGACGTGACGGGCAGTATTTGCCGCATCGAGCGAACGCCGTAGAATATTGGCGTAACGCGAGGCGTACGCGAGATCGCGGTGCTTTATTAATATGCTGGCCAGCACGACAAATGGCGGATAGGCGAGTCGTTCGCGAAACTTTATCTCTTCGTTGTAAAACCCTTCATAATCCTGCTCGCGGGCGTGGCGCAGCGCATAATGTTCTGGATAATATGTCTGGATCAGGACTTTCCCAAGCTTTTCGCCGCGGCCAGAGCGTCCGGCGACCTGCGTGATGAGTTGAAACGTCCGCTCCGCCGAACGCATATCCGGCATTCCCAAACCAATATCGACCGAGATCACGCCGACGAGCGTGACGTTTGGAAAATCGTGCCCTTTGGCGATCATCTGCGTCCCGACAAGCATATCGAGGCCACCGTCGGCGAACGTGAGCAGCACATCATCGATCTCGCCTTTGTGTGACATCGTGTCGCGGTCGACGCGAGCGATCCGCATCTCGGGAAACTTTTTGGCAAGCTGATCGGCAATGTTTTCGGTGCCTTCGCCGACGAAGTAGAGATATTCGCTTTGACAATGCGGGCAGACACGCGGTGCTTTTTCTCGGTAGTTGCAGTAATGGCAAAGCAGCTTGCCGTCGCCGCGATGAAAGGTGAGTGTGATGTCGCAATTCTTGCATTTCAGCGTCTCGCCACATGATCTGCAAAGAACGAACTGAGAAAATCCACGTCGGTTAAGCAAAATGATGACCTGCTCACCTCTCGCATGAGTTTCTTTGATCTCGCTCAAAAGCTGTGGCGACAGCGCGACATCCTTTCCCGCTTGTTTGAACACCTCACGCATATCGATCAGCTCGGCCGTCGCTAGGCCGCGTCCACCGATGCGGTCGGGCAGGCGGAGATACGCATACTTACCGCTTTGGGCGTTATAAAACGATTCCATTGCGGGTGTCGCCGAACCCAAAACAACAACGGCTCCGGCCATCGATCCGCGCATGACGCCGACATCGCGGGCGTTATAAAAGGGAGATTCGTGCTGGCGGTATGAAGGGTCGTGTTCCTCGTCGATGATGATGAGGCCGATATTTTCTACCGGAGCAAATACTGCAGAACGCGTGCCGATCACAATGCGGGCGTCGCCGCGGCGGATGCGACGCCATTCGTCGTAGCGTTCGCCGATGGATAGATTGGAATGGAGTATTGCGACATCGGAGCCAAAAACTCGTCTCAAACGCCGCGAAAACACCGGCGTCAGAGCGATCTCAGGTACGAGCATTATCGCCGAACGCCCAGTGTCGAGTGCAGACTTCATCGCACGGATATACACTTCGGTCTTGCCGCTACCGGTCACACCGTGAAGCAGAAAAGCCTTGAATTCGCTGTCTTTTTGCAGTGCCTCAGTGATCGTATCAAACGCTGTTTGTTGCTCGGGAGTGAGGATCAGTTCATCCCGTCCAGGCAGGGCAGCACCGGCGAGTGGGTCGCGCATCAGGTCTTGAACATATATCTCGACGATACCGCGTTTTGCCAGCGTGTTAATCGGCGACGCTCCCACATAACACTGCTCGATCACATCTGTAAATAGCATCTCGCCGCCATTGGTGGCCAGCAGATCGATGATCCATTGCTGCTGATCTGTCAGCGGTTTTTCGAGCGGATCGGTTACTTTGGTGATCAGCCGGACGGCTTTTCGGCGTTTTGGGCGGACCTTATCGTTATTTATACCGGCTGGTAACGAGGCCTTGAGCATCTCGCCCCAAAAACTGGCGTAATAATCGGCGGTCCATTGGGTCAGCTTGAGGATCTCGGGCGTGATTAGCGGCTCGTCGTCAGAAACCTCGATAACATTCTTTATCTTAGATTCGTCGATATCGACATCTGCTGGGAGTTCGTTATGCAGGCCGACCGCGTATCCTGTGACATTTCGCCGACCAAAGGGAAGTTTGAGCCTTGCACCGAGCTTTATTACACCTCGCATTTCCTCAGGCAGACGATAGGTGAAAACACGTCGCAAGGGCACAGGCAGAGCGGCCTCGACGTACATTGGCAGCGGTGAAACTTTGGGCTGGTGTGCGGACATTTTTGGGTCTTCGGACAAAATGATAACCTATTGAAACCTTTTGCCGAAACTTGGTGTCTAATTTAGCCGAGGAATATTTATGGACGAGCTATTCAATAAAGAAAAAGAAAAAAAAGGCGTCAACCCTGTGTTTATTGTTGGGATATTGGTCGGGCTTGTCCTGATCGGCGGGGCGATCTGGTTGCTGTCGCGAACGCCGTCGATGGAAGAGCAGACGGCTAAGATCCTGCAAGGTTCTTTCCGAGAAGGCTCGCCCGAATTTGCCGAACTCAACAAGGACATTATCATCTCGACCGATCAGGGAACCGTGCAATCGCCCACCGGCATGGGCACGATCTCGATGTATATCAACGGTAAGATCCGTAATAAAGGGAGCAAAACGATATCAGTACTTGAGGTAAAGGTTGCCGTGGTGACGCAGTTTAACGATGTGCTTCGCGAACGCAAGATCCTCGTCGTTCCGGTTCAGCAACCTGTTCTCGGCCCGGATCAGACAATACCAATAACGCTGACGCTTGATGGCTTTACTAAGGACGATGACCGTGCCAACATCCGTTGGAAAGTGACCGCGATAAAGGCCGCTAGTTAACAGCTGGGCTTCGTTAAACGGCGACTAAGCACCGGTAGTTTCTTTTACGAAGAGTTCTTCGAGCGACTGTTTCACAGGCTGGATAGATGTCAGGCTGCCGCCGGCTTCGCGGGTTATCTTTAGGACGGCATCGATGTCCGTCTCGTCTAAAATTTGGATATTTGCTCCGTTTGGTTTTGAGATAATGGACGCACCCGCGATGAACTCGACTGCTTCGCGTATGGCATCGGCCCTAATTCCCTGAACGCTCACCTCTAACACTCGCTCTTCGCCGCTACTCGCCAACAGGTCACTCAGATTGCCGTTTGCCGCGAGTTTTCCGTTGCGTAAGATCGCGACCTCGTCGCAAAGTGCCTCGATGTCCGACAAAATGTGCGTGGACATAAAAATGGTGACGCCTTTCTCACGTAGCCCGGCGATCAACTCACGGATCTCGCGGCGTCCGACAGGGTCGAGGCCGCTCATCGGCTCATCCATAAAGACGATCTCGGGTTCGTTGATGAGCGACTGGGCTAGTCCGACGCGTTGGAGCATGCCTTTGGAGTACTTTCTAAGCTGTTTTTTCCAGTCTTTTTCCTGAAGCCCGACCGACGTTAGCAATTCCTCTGTCCGCAACCGACGTTTAGCGGCGTCGTATCCGAAAAGCCGTCCGAAATGATCCATCAGTTCGATCGCGGTAAGATAATCATAGAAATAGGGATTTTCAGGACAGTAGCCGATACGGCTGTGCATCTGCACGTCCGAAATATCGCTTCCGAGTATTTTTGCCGACCCCTCTGTGGGGAAGATAAGGCTCATCAATAATTTGATCGTCGTCGTTTTGCCCGCGCCATTGCCGCCGAGAAAACCAAAGATCTGGCCGCCGCGTACGTTTAAGCTGAGCCCGTCGAGAGCCCGTACCCGCTTCTTTCTCCAAAAGCCGGTCTCATAGTCTTTTGACAGATCGATGATCTCTACAACGTATTCCATACTATTTCTGGGGCAGCCCCGTGCGTTCAGGGTCGAGTGTGACGCGGCAACTTTCCTTATCGAGCAGATAAGGTACTCCTGTCGGATCGACTAGCCGGTTCGCGTTATCGAGCTTGAATTCACGTCCTTCGGGCAGCCGGACATTGCGAAGCATTGGTAGTATATCGACGAGAGAATTCACGCACCTTGCATTTTGCTCCTTTGATTCGCTTAATACCTTATCGATCGCATCGCGCTCGTCCATCGAATCTAAGTCTTTTAGGCTCCGGTCGGCGGTGTTCCTGACTTGCTCGTCTTCGCTCGTCGCAAGCATCTCACTATAGATTGCCCGTGCAGTTTGGCGGCTGCCGCCTTCGGTCTTCATTGAGGCCGCCATCATTCGCATAAAGGGCGACGCACCGTGAATATTCGAACCTTTTTCGTAGATCTCAGATGCCTTGTCAAATTGTCCAAGCCGCCAATAGATATAGCCGAGATGTTGGTACAGCCGCCAGTAATCTGGATTATTAACGATGCCCTTGCTGGCGATATTGATGGCTTGTTGAGGGTCGATCGCCGGCAGCACTACGGCTCCGTAGGAATAAGCGGCTATGAAATGCGGATCTAGATCGGTCGCATTTTCAAGCATCGGATAGAGCAACCTGGCGTTTAATCCACGCAGGTCGTTTAGGTCGATCGTCTTGTCCCCTTGGCTCAATAGCTTATCGCCGACATACTGTAGCGAACGCATGAAATAATAATCGGCAATTAACCCTTCGGTTCCAAACGCATATCCGCGAAGGTCAGAGCCGTTAATATTCAGATCTGCATCCACGTATCCAAAAGGTAGCGGAGGACGTTTTGCCTCGACGAATCCGCTCAGTGAAATAACAGCCGCAAAACCCGCGATAAGTATCACGGCGGGCATCACAATGCTGGTAAGTGCATTTTTTTGCATCACTTAAAATTACGCCGAGTGAACACTAGCACCGTTATGGTCAACAGAATAATGTCGTAGACCACCGCATAAAGGATCGAGCCGCCGACCATCGACGCCGGTGGCATCATGCCATTTGACGTTTCGGTAATAAAGCTAAAATGCGAAAGGTTTGGCAGCAGATAATAGATACCTTCAAAGACTCCGCGTGCGACGGTAGAATTCATTCCTTGTGCTAGTTCGCACAAACTCGTGCTGAAATTACCGATGATAAATACAAAAAATGTTAGCAAGGCGGACAGAGCCGGGGTCGAGAACGATGAGAACATGATCGCGACCGCGGTGACGATCGTCAGTTCAAAGAATATTAGCAGAACTGCGGGCCAAATTTTGCCAGCTAGCGAAGCGTTGCCAACATAGAGCAGCGCCAAAGAAACCCCGACGCCCATGATCGCGACGTTTACGAGAAGCGTCAGGCAGAGGCCGATGTATTTGCCGATGATAAACTCGCCGCGGCCGATGGGTTTGGAGAATATCGAGTAGACGGTTCGCTTTTCGATCTCTTTCCAAACCAAACTGACGCCGACGAATATAGAGATAAAGGTTCCGAAAATGAGCAAAACGCTGAGGCCGAGATTGACGATGACGCGAGATTCTTGTCCGGCGGACAGTTCGCTCAAAAATATCGCACTAGCCGTAATAAGGAGAACGAAAAGGATCAAATTGTATAAGATCCTATCCCGAACTGCCTCGCGAAAGGCATTCCTTGATATGGTTAGAATTCGCGATGGTAAACGGGCACTTTCGTTCGCCATTTTGTGTTAACTGGTAGCTTTAACTCTCGTAGAATACAGGATTCGAGCAAAAACAGTTTAACACGTTTAATTAATTTTTCTAGCTTGTGGGCAGTTAATTGAGAGGTGGTTTGTCGATATATTCATAGACGGCATTTTCCGGTATCAATTCCGCAGGCGGGTCGATATTCGCATCTTGTTTTGCCGCATAAAATGCCGCAGTGCTGCCTTTTTGAATAAGGATCTGCCACCCGTTCGCCTGTCCGGCGTCGATCGATCGAGCAAATTCCATCTCACGATCCGCTTCTGCCTGTTTCCGCTGGTCACACATAAATGTTGCAAACCGGACCCGCATAAACACGGAATTTGGAAAGATGCGAACTGCGTCGGCAAGAGTTTTCTCTGCGGCTATGGCATCTCCCGATAGAAGTTCGAATTTTGCAAGTTGCGAGTATGTAACCGTAACGCCAATGCCCCTATCGATGCCGATCCTGAGCATCTTTGCTGCAGTTTCGTTATCGCTATCAAAATTACTGCGGTTGGCAAAATAATAGTAAGCTGAGGCGTTGTCAGGGTCTAACCGTATAGCCGTACGGAAAAGCTCGGCTGCAGCGGTATTATCAGCCGCCCTTTCTGCTTGGTAGAGATAATATTCAGCAACTGCTTTTGGAGCGGCAAAGACTATTAGAATCACGGCGGCTGTCAACGAAGAAATAAACATGATTTTCGACGGTTTTATCGTCGGGGACGCCGTTATCGATTTTGTGCAGCTCTTTGTTAGTTCATAGACCCCCACCGCCATGACCATTACGAAAACAACGCCGTTTTGCGTCGCCCGAAACGAGAACGAACTTACCATCGAGCTGATCGCGAAGCCCGACACGCCTGCAATAGCGGCCCAAAGCATTGGTGACAGCTTAAACTCCTTTCTTATGAACACCTTAACCGCCAAAAAGATAAAGCTGCCGAATACAGCGGCAAAAAGCATTATTCCGACGATGCCTAACTCAGCAAAGATTTGCAATACCTCGTTATGAGCTCGTTCGAACATGTAATCCTGGCCGTACTCAGGTGTGCGATCATCCGGCCTCGCGGCGGCAAATGTTGTTCGGGAATCATTAAAGGCCACACCAAAATTTCCTGATCCAACGCCGAGAAACCAGTGATCGGCAGCCATTTTCATGCCAACCTGCCACACGTATACTCTGAACATTGAGGTATCGCGGGTCTTGTCTGCTTTACCGGAGATGTAATCTGCGGTCGACGGGATCGTCGAAAATGCCGAAAATGCAACTTGGACGACGATCGTGAATACAAGCCAGATCGTTGCCCGGACCAAAACCTTTCTTCTGAAGGCCTTATGTGAAAAGAGGATACTTCCGCCAAATAAAATGAAATGAGCGGCAATGCCGGCGACAAATGCGCCTTTGCTCAATGAAAGCATTACGGCCAGCCATGCGAGCATCCAGATGATAGCGGTTGTAATTGACGCGATCCGCCGGCGAGCATAGATCGAGGCAATACAGATCAAAGGAGCCGCAGTCAGGGCGAGTTCCGCAAACTTGGCGTACCTGACGCGAATGATGCCCTGGGCTATCAAAAAATCAGTTATCGATGCGAAATCAACGATCGCGAGCAGTCCGAGAATGCCACACGCAATGGAAAACGTGGCAAGAATTACTTTAATACCCGCATTAGCCCGCAGTAATTGCAGAAATGCGGAAAATATTGCCGCGTAGATCGCCCAGACTAATGTTTGAAAGAGAGCCGTCAAAGGCAGCGGTGCCCAAGCGGCCGAAACGCCGCTCCACACAATGAAAAGAAGGCTGCAGATGACGGCAAAGCGAAAATTAGATCTCTCAAGGCTAATGTAAGTGCCATGGGTCTTTTTATATACCCAAACAAAGAACGGGATCGCAAAAATGCCGATAAGGAGTTCGACCTTCCAAGGCTGATTTGCTATAGCTTGCGGCCGCGGTGTTGAGAAAAGGGCCGATAGCAAAATGATCGCAAGAGCGGCCGACGTTACGACGAATGCCGAGGGATATTGCGATCGTAGATCTATGCTTGGCGGATGATTTTTCATTCGAGAAGGGCAGGGCATCCAAGTGAGGACGGCGTAATTGTAACACAACAAAATTAAAGCAAAAAAAGGGAACTCCGATATGGAATTCCCTTCGTTAAAAAGATCCAGTAAATGTTTAGTTAGACAGTGGCGTTGCGGTTGCGACGGTTGTCGCGGTGTAGGCTGTTCCCAGACTGCCGGCGGTTGCGTCAGCCATCATTACGCCCTCGGTGGCGATACCAAAGCGTCGTGCTCCGGTCTGTGTAACACCTGATGTAGTGGTTGGGTTTGCCGAAAAAAAGAATGTTGCGGGCACACTTGCTGACGATGCGACGCGGCCACCCACAAAATTGTATCCGCTCTTTGTGCCGGTTCCGAGAACGGCGTCTATCAGTCCGGGCGTTCTAAGTGTCGTAAGTGCGACCGTATCACCTGTACCTGACGCAGTTCCGGCATAGTTGCCGTTGCCATACGTGGCAGAGTAGGTCATTTGTGCTCCGTGCAGCGTTCTCATTCCTGAGACGGTCGAGCCTTCGTTAGCCGAGCGGCGGGCTGCGAGTAGATTTGGTATCGCAATAGCTGCGATGATGCCGATGATGACCACAACTATCAAGAGCTCGATCAGTGAAAATCCTTTTTGATTGCTTTTCATTTCTAATTCTCCTTTCTTTAATGTGTTCAAGATAATTGCGTTCGTGGTAATTACCTTATTTGCGTATCCTGATGTTTTAAGTGTGGAAGTTAGAAAGCGGGAAACATCTACTTTGAAATGTTTCCCGCTTGTCTGGTTAGATGTCAGCGGGATTAGTTGCTGAGCGGTGTTCCTGAAGTGATCGTTACCTGCGTGAATGCTGTAGCCAAGCTGGCTGCGGTTGCATCAGCAACCAAGACGCCTTCCGTGCCGATACCGAATTTACGAGCACCGGTCTGGGTTACGCCAGAGGTGGTCGTCGGGTTAGCCGAGAAGAAGAACGTTGCAGGAAGTGTCGTTGACGAAGCTGTGCGGCCGCCGACAAAAACATATCCGCTCTTGGTGCCTGAAGCAAGAACTGAGTCAACCAGACCCGGTGTTCCGAGAGCTGTCAAGCCTGTTCCATCAGCAGCACCTGTCGCACCGGCATAGTTGCCGCCGCCGTAGGTCGAAGCATAGGTCATCTGAGCACCGTGCAGCGTACGCATAGCCGAGATGGCTGATCCTTCGTTAGCCGACCGACGTGCGGCAAGCAGATTCGGGATCGCAATAGCAGCGATGATACCGATGATGACAACAACGATAAGAAGTTCGATAAGCGAGAAACCTTTTTGATTTTTCATGTGTAGTTCACAATCTCCTAATTTTTTTGAATAACTATGTACCTTTCCCAGGCCGCAGTCTCTGTTACAAGTGCCGTGCCATTCGCATTAGTGACGGGGAGAATAGACGTAAGATGTTGAAAACAAAGGGTATGTGGATGTAGGGAAAGTCGTGGGCAGAAGTGGCTACCGTGTGAACGATCGCCCAAATAACAGTTTTTTGTTAGTTTCTAATGACAAAAAATGTCATTGATGGCGGGATTTGTCTGCTATTTGCCCAAAACTATCAGTCCGAACTGCGCATTTGAGCGGAAAGAGAGCGGATATTGTGTTTGTCGAGCAAATGCCGCAGGGATCGCACAGGCATCTGTAACAGATCGGCGGCTTTCGTTTGGTTGCCGCCTGATTGGCGTAGAGCCTCGACAACATATGTCTTTTCGAGGTTGTCGAGATGTGTCGTGAGATTGATGCCGGTGTCGGGCAGGTCGAACTCAGCTTTTATACGCTGTGGGTTGTAATTGGAGATATGGTCCGGCAACTGCTCGGCCTGGATCTCGTTTGAGCGTTCAAGGGCGACCGCACGTTCTATTGTGTGCTCTAGTTCTCGTACATTACCGTGCCATGCATAACTTTCAAGCATTTGTGCGACTTTTGGCGAGATGGACAGATCCTTGCCGGTCTGATCGCAGAACTTTTTAAGAAAATACGCGATGAGTTCGGGGATGTCTTCGGGTTTGTCGCGGAGCGGCGGCAGTTCGATAGGGATTACCGATATGCGATAGAAAAGGTCCTCGCGAAACGTGCCGTCCTCTGTCATCTGTTTTAGGTCGCGGTTTGTCGCCGCTATGACGCGAGCGTCGATCGCAAGCTCATCGTGGGCACCAACAGGGCGTACGCGGCGTTCCTGCAGCACCCTGAGGAGCTTGACCTGCATTGCCGGGGACATCTCGCCTATCTCATCTAAAAAGATGGTCCCGCCGTTTGCGGCCTCAAACAGGCCTTTACGATTTGTATTAGCACCGGTGAAGGCACCTTTAATATAGCCAAACAGCTCTGATTCAAGCAGAGTTTCAGTAAATGCCCCGCAGTTGATCGAAATAAAGGGCTTTTCGGCACGCGGGCTTAGATCGTGTATAGCACGCGCGACTAGTTCTTTACCTGTACCGCTTTCGCCGGTGATGAGTACCGTCGATTGTACTTCGGCGACAGTCTCGATCATTTGGTAGATCGCGGTCATTTTCGACGACGAGCCTACGATGTTCTTAATGCTGCCTCGATCACGCTGGGCACGTTTGAAGGCTCGATTCTCATCGATCAGCGCTTGTTTTTCAAGCGTTTTTCGGACGATGAGCTTTAGTTCCTCAACGTCAAAAGGCTTTTGTATAAAATCGTCAGCACCGAGCTTGAATGCTTCGCGGGCAGTTTCGACCGAGGCAAAAGCGGTCATTAGGATAACGCCGAGATCTGGTGACGTCTCACGCACTGCCCGTAACATCTCGATACCGTCCATATCAGGCATCTTGACGTCGGATATAATAATGTCTGCCGGCTCAGCCTTTAGGGCTTCGAGAGCCTGACGGCCATTCATCGCCGTGCGGATATTATTACCTTGTTCCTCAAACACGAGGCTTAAGAGTTGTCGATAACTTTGTTCGTCGTCAACGATCAGTATATTTGCCATTTAGATGTTTGGTCGGCTGAAAAAGAGTCGAGGAACACGTTTGTTGCCTCTTTACTATATTTTCACAGAATTACGCCCGCCAATTCAAGCTGTATTTATTGTTCGTCGTCGGGAACTTTCAAAAACTGCTTCAACTTCGTTGGCCTTTCGACCTCAATATTCGGGTCAGATGCCGCACGCCGGTTGTCTTTTGGTAATTCGACCGTGATGGTTGTGCCTTTGCCCTCGAGGCTGCGGACGTTGATCGCACCGTTATGATCCTTGACTATCTGATAGACAATGGACAGCCCCAAGCCGGTGCCGCCAGATGTCGAGTTTGCAAATGGTTCGAAAAGCTGCTCAACCTGCTCTCGCGACATTCCTTTGCCTGTGTCCTCAAAAATAATGCGAATGCGGTTATTTGGAATGGACGAAAGGCTGACACTCAACTCGCCGCCATCGTGCATCGCCTGGATCGCGTTGCGGGCGAGATTCCAAAATATCTGCTTTAGCTGAGCCGAATCCGCCGAAATAATTACCTGCTCGTCGTCTATATCGGCCTTTAGTATATGATTTTCATGTACGTCCGGGCTGTGTTTGAGCAGCGTCAGCGTATCCCTTATAGCCTCGGCAACGTCTGTTTCCGCAAAATCGACCGCCGCGGGCCGTGCATAGCTCAAGAAATTGGTAATAATGCTGTTCAGTCGGTCCGATTCTCTGAGGACAATATCCATCAGGCCGGTTTGCACCGGGGTACGATCAGTATTTGATTCGAGCACCTGTATCGCACCGCGCATTGCTCCTAGCGGATTACGTATCTCGTGGGCCAAACCCGCAGCCACGCGTCCGACGGCGGCGAGACGGTCCTTGCGTCTAACACTTTCTTCCATCGAACGGATCTCTGTCAGATCTTGGAATGTGATGATCAGGCCGGTCGCTTCGTTTTCCTCACTAAATAAAAGGGAAACGCTAAATCCAATACGGACGGCAAAGCCCTCTGGCGTAAGCAGATCCGTCTCAAATCGCGGCAATTGCTCGCCGTTACCGGCTGCGGACAAGGAGAGATCGGTTTGCTCGTGAATATCACCAAAGATCGTGCTGATGGGCTTTCCTTGCAATTCATCGAGTCTGTAACCGGTGATCTCGGTCGCGGCAGCATTAAATGTATAGATATTTCCGTCGAGATCGGTCGTGATGAGGCCGGAGCGGATCGATTCGACGATGCGCTCGTGGACTACTCGAAGATTGGCCAATGTTTTGGCGGTTTCGGCGAGTTCTTCGCCGGACGAATGCCGGTCAGACAGCTTCGACGCAAGCAGACCAACAACTAGCAATGCGACTATATGAAAGCTGACGATCTGAACGGCCTTTCCGGCGGTCTGTGCCGTGCCAAAGCTGTCGATCATGCCGTTGCCGGTCAGCACGGACATCGAAACCAGCAAAAACGCACACATGACCGCCATGAAAATTGTCGACAGCGGCCGCATAAAAAAGCTCGCGACGCTGATCATTACGATATAGAGCGTAATATATGGTGACGAAAGGTCGCCGGTTCTCCAGACTAGCCACGTGATGAGCAGGGCATCGAGAAAGAACTGGGAGCGTATCTGCCACGCATAATTATTACTTAGCCGTAAAAGAAAGAAATAGGCGATCGTCAGGCCGACGGATATTAAAAAGACCAGGAAGAGCCCTTGAGGAAAGTTTTCAAACGACAGACGCAACGTGCCGCTGTACCATATCCAGCTCGTTACAAGCAGTAGAAAAATGACCATCAAACGCCCTATAATTAGCGTTTGAATGCGATGCATCTGCTTGGAATTGGCTGTCGGCTCCTTTTCGTCTAAACTGGGCATATTATACGGAGATCTAGCGTATGGGAACTATTAATGATCAGAACAATTCGCCCCTCTTTGACACGCGTCCCTGGGGCAGTTTCACCGTCCTGGACCAAGGTGATAATTACAAAGTAAAGAGGATCGAGGTTCTTCCGGAAAAGCGTCTGAGTTATCAGCAACATTCCCGCCGGGCAGAACATTGGTACGTCGTTTCCGGCACTGCTAAAGTAACATTAAACGGCGTTGAAAAACTAGTCAATACAGGCGAAGCCATCGATATACCAAGCGAAACGGCCCACCGCGTCGAAAACCCACATTCTGACAAAATGCTCGTTTTTATCGAGACGCAGACCGGCGATTATTTTGGCGAGGATGACATCGTCCGGCTTGAGGATGATTTTGGGCGAAATTAAATGAAGCGGCTAGATCGATCCGTTCGAACTTAAACTAACAATACTTTTTACTGCTTCATTCAAATCAGAAGCAATAAGGGTCGGTTGTATTTCAAGCAACACTTGATGTTCGTGACCATAACCTGTTAAAACTAAAGCAGTTGAGAGGCGGCCAGCGGCCCCCGTCTCGACATCTATCTTCTTATCTCCTACCATCCAAGATCTTTCAAGATCGATATCAAAATCAGCCAAGGCAGCCTCGATCATACCCAAACGCGGTTTTCTGCATGCACAGCCTTCATCCGGTAAATGCGGGCAAAAATAGAATGCGTCAATGGCATTATCAAGCTCGACCTGTATTTGTGCGTGGATGGCATGCATATCTTCAACTGTGTAGATCTCGCGGCCGATGCCCGACTGGTTTGTGACAACAATAATTAAATATCCGCTGTCTTTGAGCAGTTTAACCGCTTCGGCTGTGAACGGGAACAGCCGCAGATCCTCGACACGCGACAAAAAATTGACCTCTTCGATAAGAGTGCCGTCGCGGTCTAGAAATATTGCTGACTGTCCCATAAGTATTATTGTCTCAACCGATTACAGGCAAAACCTCATCCTCTATGTCATCATAAACGTCGTCGATATCAGGAGCGAACAATCTATTTTTGGCCGCCTCGAAAACCTCTTCGACAGATATCTGCGTCATACAACGGTGATCGATCGGACAGTCGCGGAGCATGCACGGCGAGCACTCAACCGCTTTTCTTATTATCTCAGCATTTTGTGCAAACGGCCGCGTCGTTTCGGGGTTTGTCGGGCCAAATATTGTGATCGTATCGGTTCCAACCGCCGGTGCGACGTGTGCGAGACCCATATCGTTAGAAATCAGCAGATCGACAACCCCCAAAACAGCAACAGCTTCGCCAAGACCCGTCTTTCCGCTAATATTTATCAGGTGCTGTGAGGATAGATCAGTGACCTCTGCCGCGATATCCGCCTCATCCGGCGACCCGACAAGGATAACATTAACCTTCAATTCGGTAATAAGCTTATCCGCTAGCTGAGCATAGCGTTCGGCGGGCCAACGCTTTGCTCGCGAATTTGTCGATCCGACGCCAAGAGCTACAGTTTTATTTGCTAAATCCACTCCTGCAGAAGCAAACATTGTACGAGCGGCATTTTTGCGATCTTCGGAGATATTAATCGCGGTATTTGGAAGAGCATTGAAGACAGTTTCGCGTCCGAGAACGCGGCGTTCGACTTCGCCGATAAGATTTAGGTAGTAAAATACCTCGTGACGGCGGTTTTTCCATTCGGGAACGGCCACCGGATCGGTCAGCAATAGACCGCGAACATCTTTGTTATAGCCGATACGGCGAGGGATTCGCGACAAAAATGATGTAATTGCAGCCTCAAACGAATTTGGCAGCAATATCGCTAGTTCAAAACCGTCATCCTTTAAAAACTGTGAATTATCATAGACATCCTTTATCGCCCATCGGTGCTTGTCGAAAGTTACGAGTTCGTCAATAAAATCGGCATCGCGAAACAGCCCGTCCGCCCACGAACGTGTGTGCAGGGTGATATGCGAATCGGGAAATATCCGTCGCAGCTCCCGCAAAGCGGGAACGGACATAACGGCGTCGCCGATCCAATTTGTACCGCGTACAAGTATCTTCATCTGAAAAGAGTTTAATCCACAGATGGACACGGATAAACACAGATAGGTCGAAAAAGAGAGTCAATGCAAAAAAATCAGTGTCTATCAGTGTCTATCTGTGGACGAATTTCTTGTTGATATTAGTTCAAAATAACGTCTTTAACCCCTCGTCGAGGGCGATCTTTGGCGACCAGTCGAGTTCTTGTGTGACTAGGCTCAGGTCGGTTATGTAATTCATTGGTGCGGGTGCCGGGATGCTCGCGTCTTCGTCGATGATCGCTTGATAGCCTGATACCTCTTCGAGTTTTGCGACCGTCTCGCGTAAGGTCAGGGCATTTCGCGGTCCGCCGCCGAGATTGTATAGGCCGTGGCGGATTATCGAATCGGCAAATGCCTTACACGCGCTGGCCAGATCATCAACATGCAGCAGATCCCGCGTTGGCATGCCTTTTGCGGGCAGGGCGAGCGGCTCGCCCTTATTTATGCTGTCGACATAGTGGCCGACAAAATTTGACACGTTGCCGTCGCTCGCGGGGGCATATATGGTCGAGAGTCGAAAAATACACGAGCGAAAACCGCAGGTGTTGGCGTAATATTCGACATATCGCTCGGCCACGAGTTTTGACCATTCGAGGGCGGACTGGCCGGAGTACGTTGTCGGACAGGTTTCCGGCACGGTCGGGTAATTATCCGCAAACCGGCCATAGACATCTTTGGTCGAGGCAAAGATAAAAACGGCGTTTTGTTTCACCTCACGCAACAGATTGACCGTACCCTCAACGTTTGTGCGAAAAACGCTCTCGGCGTTGTCGGGTGATTTATCAAGTTCGGCGGCGAGATGGATGATGACGTCATATTCACCGGCCATCTTTGCATCCTGGACATTCAAAATATCGAGGCCCGAACGACGCGACAGGTCATCGGCGTCAAAAAAACGCCGGATGTGCGTGCCGAGAAATCCGCTACCGCCTGTTACCAAGACTTTCATTATGTATTCGCTTCGACGAGTTGCTGTACTGATTCGGCTTTTCCGATAACTATTAGAAGGTCGCCGCCATTTATGAGCGTCTCACCGTTTGGATGAAAGGTGAGGCCCCCGTCTTTACGACGGATCGCAACAACGATCAGGCTGAGTTCGCTCATCAGATTGGTATCTTTCAAATATTTATCAGAATACATTGACCCCGCGGCGATAGTTATCTCTTCAAAGACAAGATCTAACGATTCTGCAACTATAGAGTCCATAAAGTCTGCTATCGCCGGTTTTAGCAGGGCTCGGGCCATTGATTGGCTGCCAATAATCGTTGGGGCGACGACACGGCTGGCGCCGGCCCGAATTAATTTCGGTTCTGCCTGCTCTTCGACGGCTCTCGCGACTATGTGCAGATCCGGGTTGAGACCGCGGGCTGTCAGAACAACATAGACGTTTGCGGCATCGTCGGGCAGGCAGCTTGCGAGGCCCTTGGCCCGCATTACGCCAGCATTGATCAAATTTTCTTCCAACGTCGCATCACCTATGATCAGATGCGAATCGAAGGGCTCAAGCTCGGCGAGTCGCTTCTCATCTGTTTCGAGAATTACGTGCGGCAGCTTTTGATTCTGTAGGTTGCGGATGATCCGCCGCCCGACGCGCCCCGCGCCGCAGACAATATAGTGGCCTTCTAATTTTTCCATCTCTTTTATTTTTCGCCGCCGGTCAAAAACCTCTACCATTTCGGATTGGATGACGGTCTGAGCTAGTAACGTTAAAGCATATAGGACCGTACCGACGCCCGTTAGCATTAATAATATCGCAAAAATTCGTCCGGCAGGTGTTACTGGTGCTAAGTCGCCGTAACCGACTGTCGTCACGGTCTGGGCGGCGAAATAAAAGCTGTCAAGCCAGCTATCTTGCTCGAAATATCTGAATCCGGCACCTCCGATCGCGATCATTGCTATCACGATCATCGAGGCAAAGATCAGTCTGCGACGCGTTAATCTGGTAAGAGTGGTGAAGATACCGACGGTCATAGGAAGAGAATTTATTCGACATTGCGGCGTAAAACTCGCTAAAATATAAATGGTTCCCGCCGAAGATGATAATCTCACTTCGTCTTCGTAATTCCAACCCTTCGATGCAGGATAACGCACCAATTAAGACCGCCAGATCAAAGATGCCGCCCAAGGGTTGGGTAAAGTCGCGCCGTCCTGCGTCGGCTTATCAGGCTCCCCCGCCATCGCGGTTTCGGCGGATTTTGCGGCTGATATTTAACGGCTGGACGATCTCGATCGCGTTGATAATGATGCTCGGCGTGTTCTTAGGGTTGACGTATTTTTGGTTTGAGTTCTCTGACCGCATCGATCAAAAGCTGCTCAGCGGTGAAGTCTATACGGCGTCGGCGGGAATCTATTCGGCACCAAAAACGCTCAAGGTTGGCGAAGCGACGACGATTTCTGCGATGATCGACTATCTCAAATCCGCCGGTTACATCGAGCGGAACAATCAGGCTGACGCGTCCCGCAGCCGGTATGTCGTGGATGGTGACGTGCTCGGCATCGAGCCGGGAATGACCGGCATAATTGACGGCCAAAAGGTTTTTCATGCGTTATCGGTAAAGTTTTCAAAAGATCAAAAGAGCGTCGCGGCGATCGGTGATCGTGATGCTAACGCACAGTTGAACGAAGCCAAGCTTGAGCCAAAAATACTGAGCTCGATCGCCGCAGAGGGCGACGGACGGCGAAAGACTGTTACATTCAACGACATCCCGGCACATCTTGTAAAAGCGATAACAGTGACCGAGGACCGCGCGTTCTTTGAACATTACGGAGTCAACCTGCGTGGTATCGCACGAGCGTTGTGGAGGCGATATGATAGCGAAGAAAATGCACCGCTATCGAATCAGGGCGGCTCGTCGATAACGCAGCAGCTGGTCAAGAACCTGCTCCTTACCCGCGACCAGACGTGGGAACGCAAGATCACCGAGGCGTATATGTCGGTGATACTTGAGACACGTCTGAATAAGCAAGAGATATTTACGCTGTACGCCAATCAGATCTATCTCGGCCAGCAATCGGGCGTTTCGATCTATGGCGTCGGCGAGGCGTCAAATGCTTATTTTGGCAAGGATGTATCGCAACTGACGCCTGCGGAGGCGGCATTTATTGCGGGCATCATTCGCAGTCCGAACCGCTATAATCCGTACAAAAATCTCGCAAAGGTCACCGAACGTCGTAATCAGGTCCTAGAATCGATGCAGGAGGTCGGCGAGATCACGCCTGAGCAGTTTGCTCAATACAAACAAGAGCCGATCGTGCTCAAACAGATCTCGAACACAAAAGACCTGCAGGGAATGCCGTATTTTTCGCAGTACGCAATTGAGGAGCTGCCAAAGATCGTCAACGACCCCGAGGCTCTCCAGCATCTGCGAGTTTACACGTCGATCGACCCTGACCTGCAGCGGGCCGCTTATGAGATCGTCAACAAACGGTTGGCGGCACTCGACAAGCATTTCCCGAAGAAACAGGGCCTGAATGCGTCGCTTGTGGCAATCCGGCCAAAGACGGGGGAGATCGTGGCGATGGTTGGTGGGCGTGATTATCTTGAGAACCAATTTAACCGTGCGACGGACGCGATGCGGCAGCCGGGGTCGGTCTTTAAGCCCTTTGTTTACGCGACCGCGATCAACTCTGCGTACGACAGCGGCACGCGGCAGTTTACCGCAGCGAGCATCCTCAAAGACGAAAAGCGGACATTTACATTTGGCACCGAAACCTACGCGCCAAATAATTATGGCGACACGTTCTCGAATAAAGATACGACGCTGCGGGACGCTTTAGTCAAGAGTAAAAACGTCATCACCGTCGATCTGGCAATGCAGCTAAACATCGGAAAGGTGATGAATCTTGCGACCAAAGCCGGTCTGCCAAAGGTCGAAAAGGCTTATCCGTCGATGGCCCTTGGCACCGCAGAGGCGACGCCTTTGCAGGTTGCGACCGCCTATACAATGTTTGCAAACCTCGGCGACCGCGTTTTGCCCACGCCGATCACGAGAGTTACCTCAGGCGACGGCCGCACGAGTGTGTTGTCCACGCCCGATCGTAAGAATGTCGTGCGTCCAGACGTTGCGTATGTGATGGACGACATGATGAAAGATGTCATCAACCGCGGCACCGCGGCTCAGGCTCAGAGCTGGGGCTTTCGCAACAACGCCGGCAAGACGGCGTTTGCAGGTAAGACAGGGACTTCGCGTGACGGTTGGTTTGCCGGTTTTACGCCGGAGCTGGTGGTCGTGGTCTATGTTGGATTTGATGACGGCAGCGATCTGGGGATGAAAGGCGCTGATTCGGCTATGCCGATATGGGCTGATTTTGTAAAAGAGGCTCTCGCGGCCCATCCCGAATGGAACGGCGACTGGGCAATGCCCGCCGGTATCCGAAAAGCCGAGATCGACATCCGCAACGGAGCCCTTATCCGCGAACTCGACGCCCTCGGCGACATGGGGCCGACGCCGACTCCGGTCCCGACGCCTGTTACCCCAAAAGGCCAGCCCACGCCGTACACCGAAGAGCTGCCGCCCATCCCCGAACCTGAGATCTACGTGACCAACGTCCCGGCGGAGTTTCGCCGCATTGAGATTTTTATTTCCGGCACGGTGCCAAACCGTTCGATCCTGCCCATGGACGACGCCATTCCCGATGATCCGCTGCCCGACAAAACGCCAAGCCCGACACCGGTGGATCAAACCTGGCAAGACGGCACCGAACCGCCTAGCGGAGCCGCGCCTTCGGGCCAAGCTCGTGTCCCGGCCGACACAGGCGGCAGCGTGACAATCATGATCTGTCCTGTGACCCGAAACCGAGCGACGATCAATTGCCCCGACAAACAGGCGAAAACATT
The DNA here is from genome assembly GCA_016706275.1 of Chloracidobacterium sp. Taxonomy (GTDB): domain Bacteria; phylum Acidobacteriota; class Blastocatellia; order Pyrinomonadales; family Pyrinomonadaceae; genus OLB17. The sequence continues at coordinate 42,296 of JADJJY010000002.1, forward strand.
CAAGTCCGGCTCGGAACCAAAAGATTTTTGCACATTTCATCGCTAGCCCAAAGCAATGTTTTGGTCCGGTCCGGACCAGGTGGGCCAACGTGTACCAGGGTGGACCAAGATTCGATCTAGCGGGTGTAACCTATTTATTTACAGGGAACGTCGATCTCGGGTGAGGTGACCGGCGTGGCGATAATGTTAAAAGCGCTGCCGGAAGGCTCGATGCGGGCGGCGTATTTATCGAGGGCGTAGATGGGGTTTGTTTTGATATCCGTGCGGACCTCGACGCCGACGCGGGCCCAGAAATATTTATCGCATTGGTAAAAGGTGATATCGGTTGCGGTGCGTTTTTCTTTTGTCAGGAAATGATCGCGGACGGCCATCTCCATCTGTGTCGAGCCGCGAACCTGATCGCCGACGCCGGGCAGAGTCAGGTAAAAAACGATGCCTCCGACGATAACGACGAGGCCGACAACGATGCCGAGGACTTTTAGATAATTACGCTCGCTGCCGGTTTCTTCTTTAACGGTTTGGAACAGGCGGTCTTTTTCGACTACGGCCGTAGCCGCAGGCGATTGAGTAGACTGCGGCTGTGATGCCGGGGCAACGGGCTTATTGTCGCTCAATATTCCTTTTTGAAACTTCACATCGCGTCCAAAAGAGATATAGCCCCGTTTTGTTTTGGGAGCAAGAGAAAAGGCCCCGCGATGTGCGAGGCCCCCGAAAGAGAACCACCCCGTCAGCCGAGGCGGCTGCCACCCCTCCTTCGCAAGGAGGGGAGCTTTTTACTATTTCATCCCAAGGCTCTTGACCAGGAATGCGTAGATGTCGGCTTGTTGTTCGATCGCTAGGGCGGTCGGTAAGCCAGCTCCGTGGCCGCCGCGGGTTTGGATGCGGATAAGGACCGGAGCATCACCTGCCTGAGCGTGCTGCATTGCAGCCGTGTATTTGAACGAATGAGCAGGGAACACGCGGTCATCGTGATCAGCCGTTGTCACTAAGGTAGGCGGGTATTTGGTACCGGGTTTGGCGTTGTGGTACGGCGAATAGGCGTACATCACCTTAAAGTCTTCGGCATTTGTCGGGTCGCCGTAATCCGAACGCCACGCCCAGCCGATGGTGAACTTATCAAACCGGATCATATCCATCACACCGACCTGTGGGATCGCTGCACCGAAAAGATCCGGATGCTGGTTAAGCGTCGCACCGACAAGCAGGCCGCCGTTCGAGCCGCCTTGGATCGCGAGCTTAGGTGTAGAGGTGTATTTGTTTGCGATCAGCCATTTTGCGGCCCAGGCAAAATCGTCAAATGTATTTTGCTTGTTGAGCCGCGAACCGCCTTTCCACCAGTCTTTGCCGTACTCGGCACCGCCGCGAAGACACGCTGACGCATAAACGCCGCCCATTTCGAGCCACGCAACACGCGAAGCCGAAAATCCGGGCGTCGTCGAAATATTAAATCCGCCGTAACCATAAAGCAGCGTCGGATTGCTACCGTTGCGTTTCAAACCTTTCTTGTAGGTAAGGAACATCGGCACTTTTGTGCCGTCCTTGCTCGGGTAAAAGACCCGTTCGACCTCGTATTGTGTCGGGTCAAATTTCACCCCCGCCTTTCGAAAAACTTTGCTCTCGCCGGTTTTCATGTCGTAGCGATAGATGGTTGGCGGGGCGTTAAAGCTCGAGTAGGTGTAAAACGTCTCGGTATCGGTGCGTTTGCCGCCAAAACCGCCAGCCGTACCAATGCCCGGCAATTTGACGTCGCGGACAAATTTGCCGCTCGTTTCGTAGATCTTAAACGCCGTCGAAGCGTCCTGTAGATAATTGAGAACGAATTGGTTGTTTATGAAGCTGACACCATTGAGCGTGTCGGCTGATTGCGGCACGACATCTTTCCAGATCATCGAACGGTCGAGCACGTTGCGTGAAACGACCTTGCCGCGCGGTGCGTCTTTGTCGGTCTGAAAATAAAACGTGGAGCCGTCGTTACCGAGGAAATTCCAGCTGTTTTCGAGATTTTCGACAAGCGGGACGATCGGGGCTTTTTCCATGGTCAGGTTTTTGAAATAGACCATGTTCATCCGCTCGGTGCCTTTGCCGACGGTGATGAGCAGCCAGTTACCGTCTTCGGAGATCTCGGCTCCGCTAAAATACTCACCGTTATCGGGTCGTTCATAAACGACATAATCGTCGGACTGCGGCGTGCCGAGTTTGTGAAAATATATCTTTTGGAAAAGTGTGGTCTGTTTGAGTTCTTCGCCTTTTTTCACCGGGGCATAGCTGCTGTAATAAAAGCCGCTGTTGTCTTTGAGCCACGCCGAGACGCCCTGACGGTTAGGTGCGAGCGTATCGGGTAAATCTTCACCGGTCACGGTGTTTCGGACGCGCCAAGTCGTGCGGTCGCTGCCGGCTTCGGAAACGCCGTACGCCCAAAGCTTGCCGTCCTCGGTAAAGTTAGAGCCGTTCAACGCGGCAGTGCCATCCGCCCGGAGTTTATTCGGATCGAAAAATACCGTGCCCGGATCGTCAATAGATTTTGCCCTGTACCAGACGCTCTGATTCTGGAGGCCGTCATTCTTTGAATAAATGTAAAATCCGTCAGCGATCTTTGCCGGGGCTCCGAAACGCTCGTAATTGGTGAGTTCGGTGAGACGGTCTTTTATTTTTGCCCGCTGCGGAACCGATTGGATATAGGCGTCGGTGATCTTGTTTTCGGCGTCGATCCAAGACTTCATCTCGGCGGTCTCGGTATCTTCCATCCAGCGATACGGATCGGCAACGGATGTGCCGTGAAAATTATCGACCTGATCGCCGCGGCGCGGTTTGGGGTAATCAAATTTTTGTGCGGGAACGGCGGACGTCAGAAACGCACAAATAACTACAAAGAATAAAGTTCTCTTAAACATATTGCGTAGATACTCCTTTGCGAAATGAATTTTCGCTAAGTATAAGACGCTATACGTCGAAAGCAAAATTGTATTGCGAATTAAAAGGCGGGGATGTTATCCGGCACTGAGTTAGTTACATCGGTGACGCTGTTTTGGAGGGATGGCAGCCAATTGCGGTGGTCGTAGAGGGCGGCCTCGGCTTTGTCGCGGGTCTGTGGACGCGAGAGCAGATAGCCCTGGCCATAATCACAGCCGAGATTTTGCAGCAGCGCGAGCTGCGCCTCGGTCTCGATGCCTTCGGCGATGACCTTTTTCTTGAGGTTTTTGGCGAGCGAGATGATCGTTTGCAGTATCTCGGAATCTTCGCCGTTTTCGCCAACAGCAATGACAAACGAACGGTCTATCTTTAAGGTGTCGAACGGCAGACGGTGCAGATAGCTGAGGCTCGAATATCCAGTGCCAAAATCGTCGATGCTGAGCTGGACGCCTAGGGCTTTGAGCCGATTGAGCACGCTGATCGTGTGTTCGGCATTTTCCATTGCGGCGCTCTCTGTGATCTCGAGTTTGAGCGACGCGGGGTCGATCTTTGAGATAGCTAGGGCATTTTCGACATCGTCTATTAAGTCATCGTTGGACAAATGCTTGCCGGAAATATTGACGCTAACGATAAGGTCGCGATAAGACGGATCGATCTTTTGCCATGCCGCAAGTTGCTTGCAGGTGCTTTCGAGGATCCATTTGGTGATCGGAATGATGAGTCCGGATTCCTCCGCGATCGGGATGAATTTATTTGGCGGGATCTGGCCAAATTCGTTGTGATGCCAGCGAAGCAATGCCTCAAAACCGAACAGGCCGCCGCTTTGCAGGTCTACCAACGGTTGGTAATGCATCGTCAACTCGTTGCGGTCGATAGCACTGCGTAAGTCGTTCTCGTAACGGACGCGTTCGAGAAACCGCTCGCGAAGGTCTTTGGTAAATACGGCAACTCCGCTGTTTTTCTCTTTAGCATAATGCATCGCAATGTCAGCGTCGCGGAGGATCTCTTCGGGTGTGCTGTATTCGGCGTCGCACGGGGCGATGCCGACATTTACGCTCAGGCTGATGCGGTTGCCGCTAAGGCTAAATGGCTGTGCGATGCTGTCAAAGATACGACGGGCAACTTTCTGAGCCTTGCCGCTCGTGCCTAGATCTTTGAGTATGATCGCAAATTCGTCTCCGCCAATGCGGGCGACCATGTCGGCGGAGTTGACCATTCGGACAAATCGTTTCGCGGCGACCATCAGAACCTTGTCCCCAAGCGTGTGTCCGAGGCTGTCGTTGATGTTTTTGAACTTGCGAATGTCGAGGAACAATATTTGGAAAGTCGCTTTTGGATCGTTTTTATACCGATCGATCAGTTTTCGCAGGATATCGCCAAATTGCTTGCGGTTTGGCAGATCTGTTAGCGAATCATAAAGAGCCGCGTGTTGCAGATCCTTTTCGCTTTTGCGCAAGGCCTCATTAGCTAGCTCTTCTTTTTCAAGCGAGAGCGTCAGTTGCGATGCGTGCTTTTCAGCTTCACGGCGGCGCTCGCGTTCAACCTCAGCCTTTTCGCGTTCGGCTGATTCAGCCTGATGCATCGCTTCGCCGACCTTATTTATCGACTGGCGATAGCCAAAATATGCGATCGTCAAAGCGGTAAACGCGATCAAGCCGGTTAACAAATCGCCGAAATGAATGAGCTTATAGACAATACCCGCCAAACCGGCTCCAACCATCTGAGTCATCGAGCTCGAAAAACAATCGCGTTTCCAGGTCACCCAGAGACTCGAGCCATCACTGGTCGAGCGAACGATCGCCGCCAAAACGGATGAAGTTGCAAATTGCATTATCGCCAGACATCCAAGCGTTGACACCAGATGCGGGGTCGTCCCGGCGACCACCGAAACAAAAGGTAGCTTTGGGATGTAAAGCCACGCCAGATATGTGAACGATATCGATATCGAGTTAATCGCGACATTGGTCAATATCATCAAGCGACTGATCGTAAACCCTTTTGATCGGAGGTAGAGACAGCTTGCGAGATTTTCGAGGGCCGCGACTACTATTGCGGCCGGGCCGCCGTAGTACAAAAATGCCAGAAACACAGCCGCATCCGAAAAGCTGATGGCAAATCGTGAGCGCGGCAATTCTAGGCTCATACGCGGAGCCACGATGGTCGAAAAAGCAATAACCAGCAAAAATCCCCAGCTCACCGCAATTAACGGCAGATCTGCAAGCGCCGTTGCGAAGCAGATCGCTCCTATGAGGACAATTGTGTGTTTGGCATATTTTGAGATGGCTTCTCGATTCATAACGGGAGATAACGGTGGGACGCGGGCCGTTGCAAAGCGGACATTGTGTGGGGATGAAGAATCCACCTAAGAAAGTTTAACACGTTTAACACTAAAAAGCCACATAAAATAAGGGCTATTTAGTAGAAAGTGGATACCGGTTATACACCTGCAAAGTGTATAAGAAGTATGCAGTTTGTTAAGTGCAAGAAAACAAGCTATTTAACCGTGAAGTTACAGTCAAGTGGAAACAAAGTATCCAAAGAAGGTCAATGTTGAAACTGAAGTGTTGGAGAGAATTGTCTGTCTGTAAATCTATGTAAATACAGAAGTTATGTGATTGGGCGACGTTGTGGCACACTTTGGCACGCGGCTTGTAATAGAGAGGGCAGGAAGAACAAACAAGGCGGGTTTCGAAATTAAATTAAAAAACTTTTAGGAGAAGATAAATAAAATGAAAAAGACATTCACAACACTCACATTGGCTCTCGTACTTACACTCGGATCGACCTTTACATTTGCAAGCGGCGGCATCATCGTCAGCGACGCAACCGGCATAATCGTTGGTGACAAAAATGAAACCAAATGCGACAACGGCAAAGACGGAATCATCGTTGGCGATATCGTAGGCATCATCGTCGGTGACATCGTAGGCATCATCGTTGGCGACAAGGCTACACCTTGCTCAGAAAAAGACGGCATCATCGTTGGCGACGCAACGGGCATCATCGTCGGTGACTAATTAACCAACGCTTTTCCTACACCGGGAGGAACAACAAAAACAGCCTTGTCGGGATACCGATAAGGCTGTTTTGATTTGAAAGGATCTATTTTTTGGGGGAAAGCGATCTAAGAGTTTCTACTGCCTTCGGTAGCATTTCGATGACCTGATCGATGTCCTCGACGGTATTGAAACGCCCGAAGCTAAAACGGATCGCACCGCGTGCGAGTTCCTCGTCATGACCCAAAGCGCGGATCACGGGCGACGGTTCGAGTGAGCCGGACGAACATGCCGAGCCCGTCGAGACCGCTATACCCTGCATATCGAGGTTTATCAACAGCCCCTCGCCCTCGATAGAACGAAACGAGATGTTTGAGATATTAGGCAGCCGATTTTCTCGGTCGCCGTTAAAAACGACGTCAGAGATCATTTCGCCCACTTTTCTTTCAAAACTATTTCGCAGATGACCTAGCTCCTCCGCTGATCTTTTAAGCTCGTTCTGAGCTAACTCACACGCTTTGCCAAACGCCACGATATTGGAAACTGATTCTGTGCCTCCTCGACGCTCGCGTTCTTGACGGCCGCCGAGGTTTTGCGGATGGAGCCGGACGCCGCGACGGACGTAGAGTGCACCGGAACCTTTTGGTGCGTAGATCTTATGCGCCGAGATCGAAAGCAGGTCGCAGCCGATCGCCTCGACGTCGAGCGGCATCTTTCCGGCGGCCTGGACGGCGTCGGTGTGAAACCAGATCTTTTTACCCTCGCTTCTCAATTCTCGAACCAATTTACCGATCTCACCGATCGGCTGGAGCGTGCCGATCTCATTGTTGGCGGCCATGATCGAGATCAAGGCGGTATCGTCGGTGATCGCTGATTTTACGTCGGCGAGTCGGACGATGCCGTTGTCATACACCGGTAAGTACGTAATCGACACGCCTTGTTTTTCGAGGTCTTCGCAAACGTTTAGCACAGCTGAATGCTCAATTGCGGATGTTATGATGTGGGGCTTGGGGGTTGTGTCGCCGTCGCGATTTTGCCTCGCCTCGATCAGTCCGCGGATCGCAAGATTATTGGCCTCGGTGCCGCCGGATGTAAAGACGATCTCGTTTGGACGTGCGTTTATCAGTGCGGCGACCTGATGCCGGGCTTTGTCGAGAGCGGCACGGGCTTCTTGGCCATAGAAATGAATGCTAGACGCGTTGCCAAATTTAGCCATCAAATAGGGGAGCATGGCTTCGACGACGGCGGGGTCGATAGGTGTTGTGGCACTGTTATCGAGATATATGCGGCGAAACATATTGTAAGTCTAACGCCTTTTGCTGTGTTGCTGAAACAACCGCCGATGATATAAATTAGAGAATGGTCTATTGTGCCTAAATTGTGTTTGGTGAACGATAGACCGGGGATGAAATATGGATTTTGCGACGAAAGAAATTTTCAAACGATACGCAAGTATTTTGGTCGGTAAGCCGATCTCGCCGGTGTTTTTGAACATACTGGTGACGAGCGTTTGCGATATGCGTTGTACGCACTGCTTTTTTACCGAAGAGTTGGACGACAGGCCGCGTAAAAAGCTGCAGATGAAGACCGACGAGATCGCTAAAATCTCGGAAACGCTTGGCGGAAACCTGGGCGTTTTGGTTCTCGCGGGCGGCGAGCCGTTCACGCGTAAAGACTTGCCGCAGATCGTGCGTGCCTTTTACGAAAACAACAAGCTCGACTCGATCTATCTGATGTCTAATGGCCAGATCCATCCGCGTATTTTCCCGGATGTCGCCCAGATCATGGACGAATGTCCGAATTTGAACGTCAGTGTCGCGCTCGGTATCGACGGCATGAAAGACGCTCACGAGAAAATTCGCCGCAAAGAGGGAAGCTGGGACAAAGCGATCCACACGGCCCGCACTTTGCAGCAGATGAAAAAAGAGCAGTATCCGAGGCTTGATATTCAGACTTGCACCTGCGTGATGCATTCGAACGAGGAGACGATCTTTGACTGGTACGATTTCCTGAAATACGACCTCAAACCGGACAAGGTGAATATCAACTATATTCGCCCTCCGTCAGCCGATCCGATTGAATTGCAGTTTGACCATAAACGTTATCAGCAACTGTCGCAGATGATCCTTGAGGATACTAAGGACGCGACGCTTAAGAATAATTACGGCGGCGACTCAGGCTTTTTCAAGGCCGCGGTCGATATCTATATGCACGATATCATTGCCAAAACCAAAGAAGAGGGTAAGGCACAGCTCAAATGCTATGCCGGATCTGCCGGTGCCGTGATCTATGACAACGGTGCTTTGTCTTCGTGTGAAAATAAGGGTGACGTTCTGAATTTGCGTGATTACGAGTGGGATTTTCAGGCCGCCTGGAAGACCGCCGAGATGAAACAACGCCGTGTCGAGGTCGCCGACGGCTGTCACTGTACACATGAATCGAATTGTTTCTATCCTTCGCTGCCGCTAAACCCGGGCCATTTGATCAAGATCATCAAGCTCGAAGGCCAGATGAAGAAGGCTGCAAAGAATGCGGGCTTTCTCGCGGCAAAGGAAGTTGCACTAAAGGCATAAAGAAAACGCCACTAGATGCAGCCTAACACACCAAAAATCCTAATTATTTCCTCCGACACCGGCGGCGGGCACCGCTCTGCTGCGAAAACTATTGCTGACGGTGTCGAACGATTTTGGAAAGGCGAGTCGGCTGTCGTTCGTACGATCAAGGCGGTCGAGGATTCGCATCACATTACCGAAAAGCTGGTAAAGGTTTACAACTGGACGCTGAAAAACAAGCAGCATTGGATGAAGTATCTCTACTGGGCGATGAACAAGATCCGTCCCGAGACGAGGGAGTTCTTTCACAAACGGTGTATTGGATACGTTCGAGGGCAGTTTGAAAAATGGTGTCCGCATATCGTCGTCAGTGTCCATCCGCTAACGCAGCATATCTTTGCCCGAATACTTAAGGAACTTGATCTAATAGATCAGGTTCCGCTTGTAACTGTTGTAACTGATCCATGTTATGGATTTTGGAAAGGCTGGGCTTGCGACGACGTTTCACTGTATCTGGTGGCGAATGAAGATGCCGAGCGGCAGCTCGTCGATTACGGTATCTCGCCAGATCGGATCAAGATATCAGGTATGCCGGTCGATCCAAAGTTTCACGAGATCGACGAAAAAGACGCCCAAAGCGCACGCCGGATCTATGGCCTCGACCCCGATAAATTTACGGTGTTTGTTAACGCCGGTTGGGTTGGCGGCGGCAATATTCCTAAGATCTTTAAAGAATTCGTCCGCGGTGAACTCGACGTTCAGGCGATATTTCTTGCCGGTAAGAACGAAGAATTGAGGCTTGAGGCTGAAGAAATTGCCAAGACGGCAAAATTCCCGGTAAAGGTCATTGGTTATTCCGACGAGATCGAAAAGCTGATGCAGTCGGCGAATGTGATGATCTCAAAACTTGGAGGGCTTACCACGTTTGAAGCCCTAGCTTGCCGCTTGCCGATAATTGCCGATGCGACCACGCCACCGATGCCGCAAGAAGCTGGTACATCGCGGCTTATTGAGGCTCGCGGAGCGGGCATCCTGCTAAAACGTTCGACCGACATCGTCCCGACGATACGCAATCTTGTGAACAACCAAGGCGAGTATTCGCGTATGAAGATCGCGACGGCGGGTATGACGATGCCAAATTCGACCGAGTCGATCATTCGTGAGATCAACGCTCTTTGGCCAAAGGCACAAGCCGCCGCCCCGTCGGTTCCTGAGCCTGCAGTCTAAGCTTTTCGGGTTAAATCACGATACGCGACTTGTCAGAAAACGGTGTTTTAATTAACCTTTCATTTAGTATCTCGTTCAACATCGACGGAGAAAATAGCTTGAGTCTTTTACTTGAAGGAAAACGTGCGTTTGTTTCGGGCGGCACACGCGGTATCGGGGCCGCTATCTGCGAAGTCTTTGCTCGCGAGGGTGCGGATGTTGCTTTTAACTACCATGCGAGCGATGATCTGGCGGACGAGGTTCGGGCCAAGATCGAGGCCCACGGCCGCCGTGCATTGAGCTTTAAGGTCTCGGTGACGGACCGCTACGGTATGAAGCACATCGCCCGAGAGATCAAAGAAGCTTGGGGGCCGGTTAACGTCCTCGTCAATAACGCCGCGGTGAACAAAGGCGATAATTTTGCGACGACGACCGATAAAAGCTGGGATTGGGTCGTTGATACAAATGTCGGCAGCCTATTTGCCGTCACAAAACCATTTTACAAACAGATGATCCGCGAAAAAGCCGGGTCTATCCTCAACATTACTTCGGTCGGAGCGATCCGCTCTTTGCCGACGTCAGTCCACTACGCCACCTCAAAGGCAGCGATGATCGGTTTTACCAAATGCCTATCACGCGAAGCCGCTAATTTTGGCATCTCGGTCAACGCGATCGCCGCAGGCATTTTTGACACTGACCTTGGCCACACATTGCCTGAACGTCTGCTGCAAATGCATGATTTTTGGGTTGCAAAAGGCCGCGTCGGCCGCCCCGAAGAACTTGCCGAATACGCCGCTTTTATGACGAGCGACCGCAACAGCTTTATGAGCGGCGAGGTCGTGATCGTTGATGGCGGAGCGATCACTTAAGAATTTTTGACAGCGAAATACGCAATAGACGCGAAAGGATAATCTCATCCTGTTTCGCGTCTTTTTGTGTATTTCGCGGTTAATTCATTTTTCTAATTTTTCTTTAGCCCGTCCGATAAAGACCTTGATCATTTCGGTGATGCTTTTGGTCATCTCAGAGGAGATGAGCGATTCGCCCGCGAGCCATGCAAGGGAATGGAGTTCGCCGGCTTTTTTGCGGCGGAGTTCGACGGCTTGTGAGAAACGGACCATCGTCACGCCTTTTGCTTTTTCGAGGAAATCGGCGGAGTAGCGTAAGAAATTTTCGGCCTCGGTCCGCAGGGGCGACCATTCGATCCGGTCTTCGCTATTCTCTGCCATCTCGACGGCAAATTTTTGCAGGATATGCCCGACGACAGGCACTGTTGCCTGTACTTTCCAATGAGCGATGCCTCTGGCGTCGGTATGGATCTGCTCGACGCCGGGCATCATCTCGGCAAAATTTGTGACATCGGCGAAAAACTCCCGCACCTTGTCTATGCTGGACCTTACCTCGATATCGCTGCTATAACCCGCCTTGACTGTAAACATATTTGATAATATTGGGACGTTATTGTGATACGCAAAAATTATAGCAAATGATGCATTCAAGCGAAAAAATCTGCCCACGCTGCGGCGCTGTAAAGATGAAAAACTGGGCCGACCTTAACGAAGAGCAACAGATGCTCGCCCGCAAACTGCCGCTCTCCGCCGAATATCCGCTTACCGCTCGAAAAAAGCATCGATTCTGCACGAGGTGCTGATTCGAACTAACAGAAAAGGAAAGCCATGAGGCGTGAGGATCGAGCTATTTTGGTCCGGTCCGGACCAGGTGGACCAACCTGGACCAAAAAGTGCTCCTTAATTGTTTTGTTGAATGTTAAGCCCTCGTTGACGCTTGGGCTTCTGCATTAGGACAAAATGCTTTCGAACGCGGAGCGAATGGACAGACGGTGAAATGTTAGTTGTTCGAGCAGGTCGGCGGACGAGGTGAGTCCCATTCGAACGGCGATGGTGTTGAGGGCGTTCTCGTTGCCGAGCGGTACGCGGGTTGTGCGGCCGATCGTCAGGCGGAGATTGTGGTCGAGCTCTGACAAAAAGTTGTATCCGGCAAGAAGTTCAGCGTATATATCACCAGACAGAGAGCCATTCGCCGCAAGTTGCGCAAGCATAAACGAGGTGGAGCGGCCATTCTCCTCTCCACCTTCACTCCTTCTCTCCTCCACTTCTTCATCAGGCACGTTATCGCGAAGCTGCAAATAACGCATAGCAAAATACACGTCCAGCATCCCGCCGGAGCCGTATTTGATATCGATATCGCCGCCGCGGCGGGTGCGGACACGTTGGTTTTCGAGAGCGAGACGAACGCGGAGCGTTTCTTCACGCAGTTCGTCGGCGGCTAGAGCGGCGGCACGTTCGTGTATGATGCGGCGGGTTTCGTTTTCGACGTTTAGACCGATACTGGCATCGCCGCCGACCATTCTTAGTTTTACAAAAGCGAGCATTTCCCACACCGCAGCCGTCTCGGTCATATATCCGAGAAACGCATCGATCGACATCGCACTCATGCCTTTTGTGCCAAATGGCCGCAGCCGCAGATCGACGCGGTAGAGGCTGCCGTCGCGGGTCATTGACGAGAGTGTCGTTACGAACAGTTCGACGGCACGGCTGTAAAATTCGGACGGCGTTATCTCGGCCATGATGTCTTTCGGGTCGTAATAGACGATCACGAGATCTAGGTCGGAATCGTAATCAATACCGCGGCCGCCGAGTTTGCCAAGTGCAAGCACGGCGAGATCAAGCGGTGCGGGCTTTCCGATGTTGCCTGTGCGGATGGCGAGTTCGTCGCGAACAACACGCAAAGCGGCGGCGATGCTGGCCTCGGCAAGATTTGTCTGGAGCCGCTTTGTCTCGGTGATGGTTATCTTTTCAAAAATATCCAGTACGACGATCTGCAATAAAAAATGTGACCACGTTCGCCGCATTGCCGATAGACGCTGTCCAAAATCTCGAGTAGATTCGATCGATGCCATCATCTGTTCGGCATAATCCGGTTCGATAAACTCGTTCTCGGGATCGGGCAGGTCGGCGACGAGGTGCGGATTTGCCGCGAGCATCGAGGCGAAATGGGGAGAAATCTCAGAAACCCGATCGAGCACCGACAGGTTTTTGCCGGAAGGGTCAAATTCTATTTCAGATTTTTGAATGGACGCGAGGACGTGCGAACGAGAGCGTTCGCTGGCAGTCGGGACATCGCGGGTCATGTGAATGTTGTCGGAAACCTCTTGCACCTCGCCAAACACATTTGTAAAAATGCGGCTGACGTTCGCGGTGTATTTTGCCAAACCTTTTTCAAAATTACCTCCCTCAGCAAAGCTCATCCGGCGGGCGAGCAGTTCGCGTTTCTCGGGATCGTCAGATACGGTATGCGTCTGGACACCGTTCTCCATCTGGAGCATATGTTCGGTGCGTCGCAGAAATGTGTAGGCTGTTGTCAGTTCGGTCAGATCGGTATCCGTCAGATGTTTGCGATCCGCAAGGCGGACGAGGCTAATGAGTGTATGCGGACTGCGAAGCCATTTGTCACGGCCGCCGTGGGCAAGCTGCAAGGCCTGGGCAAGAAATTCGATCTCGCGGATACCGCCGCGTCCGAGTTTGACGTCAAAGCCGCGGCGATTTATCTGTTCGAGATCGATCTGTTCCTTAGAACGCCGTACGTTGGCAAGGGCGGTTTCGACCGTCTCTTTCTGAGAAAAAACAAGATCTTCGACCTCGGCAAAGAATGTTTTGAACATCTCCACATCGCCCGCGCAACCACGCGAACGGATCAGTACTTGGCGTTCCCACGCCCTCGCCTCGGTCTTGTAATATCGCACCATATCCGCAAGCGAGATTGTCATTGCCCCGAGCGAGCCGTGCGGCCGCAGTCGGAGGTCGACGCGATAAGCGGCTCCTTCGCCGGACGGCTCGCCGACGAGTTTGGTAACGTATTCGGAGAGTTTGACGAAATATTCACGGTTCGTAACTTGTCCGCGAGAGCCGCTGCCGGATGTCGAGCCTTCGTCGGAATAAAAGAAAACTAGGTCGATGTCCGACGAATAATTAAGCTCGCGGGAGCCGAGTTTGCCTAGAGCCGTGATGCAAAATCGGGATGCTACAAATCGGCCTTTATCATCGGTTTCCTGCGGTTGGCCAAAACGATTATCCATCTCACGGCGGGCGAGATGGAGGGCGGATTCGAGGATCGCGTCGGCGAGATTTGAGATCTCTTCGGTGATCTCGGCAATGGTGGCGAGACGGCGAATGTCGCGGAGATAGATCCTTAGCAACTCGCGGCGGCGAAATCTGGCAAACAGCACCTGCGGCTCAAGCTGCGAATTTGTCAGAGCAAAACGTGCCAAAGATTCGAGCAGCTCGTCTTTACCGCGAACGCCCGATTCCCGGCGTTTGCGGTTGAGCCACCAAAAATAATCAGGATTTTGGAGCAAGGTTGTCGCAAGCAGAGGGCTAAACGAGACCAGCGTCAAAACGTCAGAGAGCAGCCCTTCGTTTTTGAGCAGCTTTGCCGAATCGCCGGGATGAGCCTCAGCCAACTGGCCGAGAAATCGGCGGGCGGCTTCGGCGTCGGGCAGGCTGCTCATCAAATGGTCGTCTTTCTTCATTGCTTAAATCGTCGCGGGTCGACGCCGTATTTCTTTATCTTATAGCCCAAGATCCGCTCGGTCGAGCCGAGCATCACGGCGGCTTTGGCGATATTGCCCCGGGTCGATTTTAGAGTGTCCTGTATCAGGTCGCGTTCAAACGCTGCGACCGCAGATTCGAGCGTGACGCGCATTTCGGTACCGCTGACCTCGGCGGTTTGCAGAGTCGGCGGCAAATGATGGCCGTGGATGACATTGGAATCACAAACAAGCACTGCACGTTCGATGGCGTTTTCGAGTTCGCGGACATTTCCCGGAAAATGATATGCGGTAAGCATATCGATGGCGGGAGTAGAGATACGTAAGATATGCTTGTTATGCTCGGCTCCATATTTTTCGACGAAATGCTCGGCGAGAAGTAGGATGTCGGCCTTACGTTCGCGTAAGGGGGGCAGGAAAATAGTGAAAACATTGAGGGCGTAAAAGAGGTCCTCGCGAAATCTGCCGTTGGCTACCGCATCTTCGACCGATTGGTTTGTCGACACGACAAGTCGGACGTTTGCTGGAAAAGTCTCGTCACCACCGAGGCGTTCGAATTCGCGTTCTTGGATCACTCGGATCAATTTAGCCTGTGTTTGCATCGGCAGATCGCCTATCTCTTCCAAAAATAGCGTGCTGCCATCGGCCAATTCAAAATGGCCTAGTTTCTGTTTTGACGCCCCGTCGAAGGAGCCTTTTTCATAACCAAACAGCTCACCGTCAATGATGGTTTCGGGCAAGGCCGCGCAATTTACCTTTGCGAACGGGCGTTTTGAGCGAAGACTGTTGTAATGAATGGCGTTTGCGATCAGCTCTTTGCCGGCACCGCTTTCGCCGCGCAACAGCACCGGGACATTTGACCGTGCGATCTGCGTGACCTGATCCTGCACCTGCCGCATCGGGCTCGAATTACCAATGAGATTTCCAAAATCGTACTTTTCCTTTAGTTCTTGCTTGAGTTGCACGTTCTCAGCGACCAGCTTACGGCTCTCTTCGCGTTCGAGACGCTCGGCTCTTAGCAGCTGAGCGATCAAAGCGGCGGCGATCTCGAGCATTCGGACGATATCGCGGTCCGAGATACTTTTTGGCTCACTAAATGCCAGCGAGATCGAGCCGATGCATTCGCCTGAAAGTTTGATCGGCACTGAGGCAATAATACGAGGCGAACTGTCGTCAAGAAATCCGAGCGTCGATTCGTGTTCGATAGAAAAGAACAGCGGAGAGGAGCGTTCCATAACCCGCACGAGGACACTTTTTGCTGCACGGGTTTCGAGGCGGCGAAATGTGACGGCCTCCATCCCAACGGCGGCGACCACATCGATCTGTCCTGTTTCGGCATGCCGCAGACAGACAAATCCGAGGTCCGCCGACATTTCATCGCTCAATATCTGGAGTATGGCAGTGCTGTCCGTCCGGATGCCTTTTAGGTCATGCGTGACAGCTGTGATTTGTGAAACAATGTCTATCTCGTTGCGGATCATTTACGACAAAATTGTAGGACAATTGATTATAGGTATTATTGTCCGCCGCGACAATTCGACTAAGTGAACGGCCTCTTTACTTGGGTTACGCTACAATATCGAGTGTGGATGAACGGCTGCTGATACAAATACCGCTCGCGGCGCAGAAAATGCGGCTTGAGGATTTTTTGCTTGACCATTTTAGCGCGCTCAGCAAGATGTACCTGCGTGACGTCGTCAAAACTGGGCGATGTGAGGTGAACGGGCGGCATGAAAACATCGGCCACAAACTGCGTGAAAACGATCTGATCGAGATCACCGTCGACACGACGCGTGAAACGGCGATGCGGCCGGAAAATATCCCGCTCGATATCGTTTATGAGGATGGTGACATCATCGTTGTTAACAAACCCGCCGGCATGCTCGTTCATCCGTCGCACCGAGAAAATACCGGAACGATGCTAAACGCACTCGTTTACCACTGCAATCTCGATTCGCCAACATTGATCCGCCCGGGGCTGATACACCGACTTGATAAACAAACCTCCGGCTTGGTCGTCGTCGCGAAAAATGCGTTTGCACATCGGCGGATGTGTGCCGCGCTGATGAAAAAGCACGTGGAAAAGCGGTATCTAGCACTTGTCGAAGGGATCGTAAAAGTTAAGGACGGAAAGATCGAGGCACCTATCGGGCGCTTTGCTGAGTTAAAACAATGGAGCGTCAAAGAGGACGGCAAGCACTCGGAATCACGATTTTGGGTTCGGGAACGGTATGCGGATACCACGCTGATCGAGCTTGAGCCGGTTACAGGTCGCACGAACCAGCTTCGTATCCACTGTGAATTGATCGGCCATCCGATCGTCGGCGATACACAGCGTGGCGGCAGGGAGTTTGAGCGGCTATGCTTGCACGCGTGGAGCCTTGCGTTTACGCATCCGATCTCGCGTGAGCGTTTAGAACTTGAATCAAAGATCGATTTTGATTAGCTGCGAGGGGCGACTAACACAATGTCAAACGCCTTTTGTCCTGTCCCTTTATTAAACTGGATCTCGACCGTGTAGTTTTTACCGGCTTCGAGCGTCCAACAGCCTTCGCCGTAGCCCTCGTAATATTTGCCGTTGGTGTAAAGCGTGTTTGACCACAGTTTGTAGCAATATTTACCGCTGCCGCCAAATGTCCAAGATTGCCTGACGGACTTTGTCGTGGTGTTTAGAGCAAAATCGCGGCGGATCTTGTTTGACCCAAATTCCATGATTATGTGTTCCCAAGTCTGTCCGGATGCAATGTTCAGAGAATCAACAACCGTCACCCTTCCGGGCGAAGCGGCCCGACGTGCGCCGTAAAGTTTTTGAATGCCGACGATGTCGAGAGCACTGAGAACGCCGTCGTTGATCCAACGCGGATTGCAGTAATTCATTACTGAATCCGGGTCGTAGGCCGTGAGCAAAAGACCGCCGCTGCTGGTGCTTTGTTCGGTCTTACAGGTCGAATCGGCACGGTCCTGTTCGTGAATGAGCCCGAGAGCGTGGCCAAATTCGTGCAAAGCGACGGTAGTGATGCAGGATGGACGGCGATTCTCGGCCTGACAGCCGGGAGAGAAATTCTTGAACGTAAAATTCAGCTCCATCCCGTTCTTTGAGCCGTCCATGAATTTGCCAATACCGGAATTGGAACGTGTGTCGGTGATCAAGATCCGAATGCCTTTGCTTGCGGCGTTACAGGCTCCCCAGCCGTAAAAATTGACGTTAGCGACACTTTGCCAGGTTGAGGCGATCTTGTTTTTGACGAGGTTGGTCTCGGTCGCCCAGCCGGTCGGATTTTCCCAGCATACGGGAATGTACGTGATGCCGTCGGTGTGTGCAGGCCATTGCCACCCTGCTCCGGACACGGCTTTATGGACCTGGCCGAAGACGAGCGGCAACATGAAAAGTAGAATGACCGCTAAGAAAATTGTGATGCGAGCGAGTCTAAACATATATTTCCTCTTTTTTCGCCACGAGAATGGTAATGCTTGATCACACCCGCGAAGGCCTGCCCTAATTGATGCCGCCTTGGAATAACCGAGTTGTCGACAAATTACTCCTCAACGGCTTTTTTCTCGTCTTCTTCTGAAAACTGATTGTGCAGCTGCACCGGGTCAGCCTTTTTGCGCAGGCGGATATTCAACATCTCAACAAAGACCGAAAACGCCATTGCAAAGTAGATGTAGCCCTTCGGAATTGTCTGGTGAAAGCTCTCCGCAACGAGCATTACACCGATCAAGAGCAGGAATGAAAGAGCGAGCATCTTGATCGTCGGATGCCGTTGGACGAACGCCCCGATCGAACCGGCAAACAGCATCATCGCGATGATCGATATGACGACTGCCGAGATCATTATGTAAATGCCGTTTGGCCCGTAGGTCGTTGAGATCATGCCGACGGCTGTTATCACGCTGTCCAGCGAAAAGACGATATCAAGCAGCACGATCTGGACGATAACGCTGATAAATCCGGAGTACGATCTCTTGGAACCTGTACCTTCTTCGCCTTCGAGGCTGCCGTGGATCTCGTGTGTGCTCTTGGCGATCAAAAACAAGCCGCCGATGAGCAGGACGAGGTCTTTTCCTGAAAATCCTTTTCCCCAAACGCTAAAGAGCGGCTCCACAAGGCCTATCACCCACGAAAGGGACATTAGCAGCAAAATACGGATGCCGAGAGCGAGTGCTAGGCCGATATAACGAGCCTTAGCCTGTTGTGCCGGCGGCAGTTTGCCGGAGAGTATCGAGATAAAAATAACGTTGTCGATACCGAGCACGAGCTCGAGCAAGGTCAATGTGCCGAACGCGATCCATACTTGCGGGTCAGAAAGAAATTCCATTAGACAAAAACTCCAAAATCACAGCCAATAGGTACTTATGATAATGCAGAAATGAATATTGGTGAATTGTTTGATAGATTTGTTTTGTCCGGCAACGAAGGCGCCGGGATAAAAGTAACTTACAACTGATAGATGAACCGAACGCAACTCGGGACCGCCGAAACAAATATTAAGCCAAAGAAACGGCGGTTGTATGCCCTAATCAGCCTTGTAATAGGGTTGTTGTTCGGGCTATTGCTGGTCGAGATAGCGTTGCGTGTCGTTGGCTATTCATCACCGGAATTTTATGCGGCTGACGTGTCACGCGGCTATGCGCTCATCCCCGGAATGTGGGGGACATACAGCAAAGAGGGACGTAGCTTTGTTGTGATAAACAGCGACGGCTTTCGTGATGTTGAGCACAAGGTCGATAAGCCGCCGGGCACATTTCGTATCGCGGTGATCGGCGATTCGTACGTCGAGGCGTTTCAAGTCGAACAAAGCGAATCATTTACCAACTTTGTCCGCGATGAACTCACCAAGTGCGGCGGAGCGGATGGAAAACAGATCGAGATGCTAAATTTTGGCGTTTCGGGTTATGGAACGGCTCAGGAACTGATCACGATCAGGGAAAAGGTCTTGAAATATTCGCCGGACATCGTGATGCTGGTAATGACAACCAACAACGACATAACGGACAATTCGCCGTATTTCAAAAAGACCCCGATACCGTATTTTACGGCCGATGGTGTGTTGGACAAGGGATTTCAGCAGGACAAGGTCTTTCTCGCGAGAAACTCGTCGCTCAGCCGTTTTGGCATTTGGCTAAGAAACCATATCCGCGTGGTTCAGGCAGTCGGGGCGATCTCCACGAGCATTAAATACAAGTATCAAGCATGGAAAAACAAGAAACCTCCGACCGCAGATCAATCCGTTGAGCCATCAACTACTGCGACTGCTCCAGCCGCCGATATCGGTGTCGACAATCAGATCTACCGCAGTCCAACTGACGATAATTGGAAAAATGCTTGGAGCATCACCGAAACGATAATCGTGCAAATGAACAAAGATGTAGCAGACAAAGGAGCGAAACTTGTGGTCGTTACGGGCAGCAACGGCGTACAGGTTTTACCTGATGTTTCGCATCGCACCTCGTACGCAAAATTTATCGGTGTTGACGACCTGATGTACCCCGACCGGCGGATCGCGGAGTTTTGCTCTACGCGATCGATACCGGTGATAACTCTCGCACCGCTGCTTGGAGATTATGCTGCTCGCGAAAATGTAGTCCTACACGGATTTGAGGGCAATATTGGATATGGTCATTGGAACCAGCGCGGGCATAAGGTCGCTGGCGAGCTGATAGGTAAGAAACTCTGCGAGGGCATCGTCAAATAGTGGTCTACATACTCGGAATATCAGCTTTTTATCATGACTCTGCCGCATGTCTCGTGCGAGACGGCGAGATAATTGCTGCCGCTCAAGAGGAACGTTTTACGCGTAAAAAGCATGACGAGTCATTTCCCGAAAATGCCGTCCAATTTTGCCTGGACCACGCCGGAATTGACCGCGAACAAATCGATCACGTCGCGTTTTACGACAAGCCCTTGCTCACATTCGAACGCCTTCTCGAAACCTATATCGATTATGCCCCGAGCGGATTTCGATCTTTTCTAAAGGCGATGCCCGTATGGATGACCGAAAAGCTTTGGACGAGGGAAACCCTCGCCCGCGCGACAGGGTTTGAGGGCAAGATACTTTTTACTGAGCATCACGAATCGCACGCTGCGTCGGCTTTTTTCCCTTCGCCGTTCGAGTCGGCGGCGATACTGACGATCGATGGCGTAGGCGAGTGGGCAACGTCGAGCGTCGGCGTAGGCCGCGGCAACAAAGTCGAGCTTTTGTCAGAGCTGAGATTCCCGCATTCGTTGGGCCTTTTATATTCGGCGTTCACATATTTTACGGGTTTTAAGGTCAACTCTGGCGAGTACAAGCTGATGGGACTCGCTCCATACGGCGAGCCCATTTACACGCAGAAAATACTCGATGAACTTATCGATTTGCGCGACGACGGTTCTTTGCGGTTGAATATGCGGTATTTCAATTTTGCTGCCGGACTCACGATGACAAATGACGCATTTGCGGGATTATTTGGCGGCCCGGCTCGAAAGTCTGAGTCTGAGATCACCCAACGCGAAATGGACCTAGCACGTTCGGTGCAAGAGGTGACCGAGATCGCGATGCTGCGGATGGCGAATTATGCCCAACGTGAGACGGGCGAAAAGAACTTATGCCTCGCGGGCGGTGTTGCTCTAAATTGTGTTGGCAACGGCCGCATTTTACGCGAAGCGCCGTTTGAAAATATTTGGATACAGCCCGCCGCCGGTGACGCCGGCGGTGCGGTCGGAGCGGCTTTATCCGTATGGCACCAATATCTCGGCAACGACCGAGCTATTGATAATCGTCGGACTGGAAAAGATGCAATGAGTGGGTCGTATCTCGGGCCAGAGTTTTCAACGACTGAAATACGCTCGTCTTTAGACGCCGCCGGTGCGGTCTATGACGAACTTGATATTTCGGAGATCGTCGAACGCACGGCGAGCCAGCTTGCTGACGGCCGAGTGGTCGGCTGGTTTCAGGGGCGGATGGAATTTGGCCCTCGTGCCTTAGGTAACCGCAGTATTTTAGGCGACCCGCGTTCGCCTGAGATGCAGCGGCAGATGAATCTAAAGATCAAATACCGTGAATCGTTTCGCCCGTTTGCTCCGGCGGTTTTGCGTGAGAGTGTCGCCGATTATTTTGAAATGACCGAATCGTCGCCCTATATGCTGCTTGTATCTCGGGTCAGCGAGAAAGTACGCATTGCGGATGAGACAGGTGATAAAGCCGCCGGACTGGATAAATTGCAGGTGCTGCGATCGACGATTCCCGCCGTGACGCACGTTGATCTTTCTGCTCGGGTTCAGACCGTCGATTGTGATGATAACAAGCGGTTTTATGACCTGATAGAAAAGTTTGGAGAGATCACAGGCACGCCGGTTTTGATCAATACGTCTTTCAACGTTCGCGGCGAACCGATCGTCTGCACGCCTGAGGATGCCTTTCGATGTTTTATGCGGACAGAGATGGATATGCTTGTAGTCGGCGATATTTTGCTGCTCAAATCTGAGCAGACGGTTGAGGCCGAAAGCGGTGATATAAATGAGATATTTCCGATGGATTAGGTAAATGTTAAAGAAAGACCCAAAACTCGTCACTAGGATCGAGGCCCGCAAGACCGCTTTGATCGTGGCGGCCGTTCTGACGGCTATTGCGGCGTTTTTGCTCTATCGCGGACGAACTACGAACGTGTGGATATTTGGCGGTGTCGCAGTAGCCCTCGTTATGGTTGGTTTATTTGTGCCGCCGCTTGCGAAACTTTTTCACCGCGTTTGGATGTGGATCGCGGTAAAGCTTGGATGGATAAACAGCAGGATATTGTTGACGCTGGTTTATTTTATGATGTTTGTGCCTTACAAGATCGTCTCAAGAATCGTCGGCCGTGATCCGCTTAGCCTTCGCCAGCCTGCAGGAAATAGCTATTGGCACAAACGTGAAAAGACGCATCAAGAGCCTGAGCAATTTGAAAGATTATTTTGATAGAATAGCTGACAAGTAAATGAAACGATTTCAACTTTTATACGAGTTTTGGCTGTTCCTCAGGCAAAACAAAAAATACTGGCTAGTGCCGATGGTGCTGGTTTTGGTGTTGATGGGAGCTCTGTTGATCTTTGCCCAGTCATCGGCACTAGCGCCGTTTATTTACTCAATATTCTAAAGACTCTAGTCCTGTGTCTTGCAGGGTTTGGTTGACGCGGCGTCAGCAGAAACGCGGGCCTCTTCGTTTTGTTTTGCTCCGGGCATGATGACATCGACCACGCATGATTCGGTCTTGCTGATCTTTGAGATCATCAGATAAGAGGTGCTCTTGCCCGAATCATCCGCACCCGCAACGTTATACCGTGCGATCAACGCGACAGGGACGCCCTTTTTTGTTCGCCATTCTATCTTTTCACCGATCGCCGAAAATCCGCTGTAAAAGCTCCAAAAATTAAGCTCAAACTTTTTCTTTGCAGGCGTGATGATGTTGATCGTCTGGCGGATATCGCCCTCGATCAGACGGACTTTGTATCCGCCGACTCCGGCACATTCGCCTTCGTACGAGCCTGCTTCGTTTGGATTTGAAGAGATCGTGCGACAGGCACTGGTCTTGGTGCTGGTGTAAACACTCGCGTTTTGGGCAAGGGCCGAGGCGGTAAATGCAAATACAACAATAGCTATCGAAAGGGTCAATTTCATATTCTCTCCGTTATTTGTGAACTCTATCTTTTATAGACGATCTTGCCGCCGACGATGGTGGTGACCGCCGCCCCGCGAAAATTCCAGCCGTCGAATGGCGAATTTCGCGATTTCGAACGAGACTCCGCGTTAGTGTACGTCCAGTCGAGTTCGGGGTCAATTATCGTCACATCGGCTATCGAGCCGGGGGCGAGCGTGCCGCGTCCAGTTAGATTAAATATCTTTGCCGGATTAGATGAGCAAAGCTCGACGAGCCGGACGAGGTCTATGACGCCTTTGTGGACGAGCTCGTTGCACGCTAATCCGATGGCGGTTTCGAGCCCGGTGATTCCGAATGGGGCTCGGTCATATTCGAGAGCTTTTTCGTCAGCGTGATGCGGAGCATGGTCGGTCGCGATAGCGTCGATCGTGCCGTCTTTTATACCCTCGATTATCGCTTCAAGATGCTCTTCGCCGCGAAGCGGCGGTGCCATCTTGGTATTTGTGTCGTAGCCCTCGACAATTTTGTCCGTCAGCGTGAAATGATGCGGCGTGACCTCGCAGGTCACGTTTATGCCCTCGGACTTGGCACGGCGAACGGCCTCAATTGCACCTTTGGTCGAGACGTGAGCGATGTGTATGTGTGAGCCGGTTTCCTTGGCAAGTATAATGTCGCGGACAGCGTCGATGTCTTCGGCAAGGGCTGGCATTCCTTTGAGGCCGAGCAGCAGGGAAATTTTGCCCTCGTGCATAACGCCGCCGGATGAGAGCGATTTGTCTTCGCAATGATCGATGACCGGCAGATCAAAATCGCGTGCATATTGCATTGCACGGCGCATGATCCCGGCGTTCGGCACCGGCCGCCCGTCGTCAGAAACGGCAACCGCACCGGCGGCTTTCATCTCGCCCATTTCGGCAAGTTCGGAGCCGTCCGAGGATTTTGTGATCGCCCCGATCGGGAAAACATTCGCGAGTCCCGCACGCTCGGCTTGCTCGATCATGTATCGCGTGATCGCAGCATTGTCGTTGACCGGATGCGTATTAGGCATCGGGCAAACGCTCGTCCAGCCGCCCGCGACCGCCGCAGCACATCCGCTTGCAATCGTTTCCTTATGCTCTTGGCCAGGCTCACGCAGATGGACGTGCATATCGATAAACCCGGGTGCGACAAGAAGCCCGGCAGCGTCAAAGACCTCGCAGTCGCCGGGTTGGTCGTCATTTGGCTTGATCCACGCCGCGACTTTGCCGTCCTCAATGAGAACATTCATGCCGGTATTTTCACTCGCGGCAGGGTCGATAAGATGCCCGTTTTTAATAAACAACTTCATAAACTATGAGCCGGTCGCCGTGCCTCCGGTTGCGAGATAGAGAACTGCCATTCGAACGGCAACGCCGTATTTGACCTGATCTAATATCAATGAACGCGAGCTGTCGGCGACTTCGGATGCGATCTCGATGCCGCGATTCATCGGGCCGGGGTGCAGGACGATGGCGTCTTTTTTGCGAGATCGAGGCGTTCGTTCGTCAGGCCGTAATGGATCGAATACTCGCGCAACGTCGGGAAGTATGCCGAATCCTGACGCTCGCGTTGGATACGCAGGATCATGACCACATCGGCACCGTCGATGGCGTCTTCGATATGCGGGCAAACCGTTAGGCCATTCTCTACGAGGTGAGCGAAATCAGTCGGCACCAGCGTTCCTGGTCCCGCGACGCGAACCTTTGCTCCCATTTTGGTGAGCAGATGAATATTTGACCGGGCGACGCGGCTGTGGAGGATGTCTCCGACAATCGCGATTTCGAGACCGTCGATGTGTTTTTTGTGTTCGCGGATAGTCATCGCATCGAGCAGGGCTTGGGTCGGATGTTCGTTTGCTCCGTCACCTGCGTTGACGATCGCGGCCTTACTCACTTTGGCAAGCTGATGCGGCACACCGGCGGAGCCGTGGCGGACGACGATACAATCGGGTGCCATCGCGTCGAGATTGAGTGCCGTGTCGAGCAAGGTCTCGCCTTTTGACAGGCTCGACGATGAGACGCTGATGTTGACAGCGTCGGCTGAGAGGCGTTTTGCCGCCAGCTCAAATGAAGTGCGAGTGCGGGTCGAGGATTCGAAAAAGAGATTGATGATGGTCTTGCCGCGCAGGGCAGGAACCTTTTTAACCTCGCGGGTCGATATCTCGCTAAAAGTTTCCGCAGTGTCGAGAATGCCGGTTATCTCCGCCGCCGTCAGGCCGCGAATGCCAAGTAGATCTCTTCTGCGAAATGGTTTTTCCATTCAAAAAAAGCAGGCCATACAGCCTGCTTAGGGTCGTTCAAAAATTCCAACTGCCTCGACATCGTCAAACTCTTTGAGCATGACCTTTATTATTTCAGACTGCTTGGTCGAAACATATTTGCCTATAAAATCGGCCTGAATAGGCAATTCGCGATGCTCGATGCCGCGATCGACGAGCACGGCGAGCTGGACTTTTTTCGGGCGGCCAAAATCCATCAGTTGGTCGAGAGCGGCCCGTATCGTGCGGCCGGTGTAGAGAACGTCATCGACGAGGATGATATTTTTACCCTCGATGTCGTCCTCGAGCTCGGTGCGGTTGACGACTGGATTTGCTCCTACTGTCGATAGGTCATCACGATAAAGCGTAATATCGAGGATGCCATACTGCGGACGTTCACCCTCGAGAGCCTCGATCTTGTCGCAGAGACGTTCGGCAAGCGGTACGCCGCGTCGTCGGATGCCGACCAGATACAGGTTCTTTGCCCCTTGATTTTTCTCAACGATCTCGGTCGCGAGCCGCCGCAAAGCGCGTTTCATCGCCGCCGCGTCCATGATCCTGGACTTTTCAACCAAATTTATTTCGTTACCCATTCGAATACAAAAGTAACAAAGGCTAGTCTAAAGTTCAAAGTTTGAGGTTCGAAGTTTGTATAAACCCCGCCATTCACTAAAATCGTAAGCGTGATGTCTAAGCTCTGGCAGAAAATAATGCGGCCCGTAATGTTTGGCCTAGACGCCGAACGTGCTCATGAGGTCGGCATAAAAGCCCTAGAAATGGGGCTTGCATCGCCGTTTTATTCTGACGCAAAATTTGAAGGTTTTGGTGCGATCGAGCGGTTCGGGTTAACGTTTGCCAATCCACTCGGTCTGGCCGCCGGATTTGATAAAAATGGTGTTGCCGTTGATCAATTGGCATCGCTGGGGTTTGGATTTGTCGAGGTGGGAACCGTGACGTATGAGCCGCAACCTGGAAATCCAAAGCCGCGTATGTTTCGTTTGGCAGAAGATCATGGATTGATAAACAGGCTTGGGTTTAATAACGATGGTGCTATTGCGGTGGCCGAACGATTAAAAAAAATCGAACGTAAATGCGTGGTCGGCGTGAATATCGGTAAAAACAAAGATGTTCCGAATGAGGAAGCGACTGAAAATTATCTAAAGAGTTTTGACCTCGTCCAGCAGTTTGCTGATTATGTTGCGGTCAATATATCTTCGCCAAATACGCCGAATCTTCGTGAATTGCAGAAAGCCGACAATCTGGAAGAACTGCTAGCGGCTCTGACTTCACTAAACAATGAGCTTGGGCGGAGACCGCTTTTGGTAAAGATCGCACCCGATCTGAGCGAGGTTGAGATCGAGGCGATAGTCGATATATGTTTACGCCATAAGATCGACGGTGTTGTCGCGACGAATACGACAATTTCACGGGACGGAATTAGATCCAATATTGATGAGGCCGGTGGGTTGAGTGGAAAGCCCTTGGAGCAGAGATCGAACGAGGTCATATCAACGATCTATCGATATTCAAATGGAAAACTGCCGATCGTCGGTGTTGGCGGTATCTTTACAGCCGAGGATGCGTTTGCAAAGATCGCCGCCGGTGCTTCGCTGATCCAGGCTTATACGGGATTTGTTTATGGCGGCCCGACGTTTGCCAGAGACATTACGAGTGGGTTGGCAGCGATACTAAAGGAGCGGGGATTTAAGAATCTCGATGATGCCGTCGGGTCGAAAGCCGTTTAATGGCTTTTTCGTGCAGTTAAATGTTTGACAGTTTGGTTCAAGACGATATAATTATCGTTTTGCCTTTTACCGAAGTTTTGGCAAAATGAAAACCTTTTGACAATGATCATCGATCTGGCCAGCGTTGGAAAAAATCCGAAGACGATCGAACTCGAGTTCGAGCCGGCCAATATAGATCTGGATGACGGTATGCAGCTCGCGGAAAACGCGGCCTTTAATGGCGAGATCAGCCGTGATGGTACGCGGACACGGGTCAAAGGCAACATTGTAACCGTGGTTTCGACCGAATGCAGCCGTTGTCTTGAGCCGGTCGCAAAGGATATCGACCTTGAGTTTGAGGCTGTATTTGTTGATGCTGCCGACGAACCGACCGAAGACGAGATCGAGGTGACGGTCGAGGAACTCGACGAATCGCTCATCACGGACGACAAGATCGACATGAGCGAGGTCGTTCGCGAACAGTTGATACTCGCGATGATCGAAAAGGTGCTCTGCACAGAAAATTGCAAAGGTTTGTGTCCGCAATGCGGCGGGAACCGAAATTTGATAGATTGTAAGTGCGAAGAAAACGTTATTGACCCTCGATGGGCCGCACTAAAGAATTTGAAATAGTCCCAATGTTCGGGACCGACCTGTTGAGGTTTTAATTATGCCAAATCCAAAACGACGACACTCACATGCACGCACGCGTACGCGCCGCGCTCATGATGCTCTGAAAACGCCACAGTTTTATGCCGACAAAGATTCGGGTGAAACAAAGCAGCCGCACCGCATCGATCCTAAGACCGGTATTTACAAAGGCCGGCAGATAATCGATGTCAAAGACGCCGAATAGTCCGTTGAAAATTACCAATTTTTGAGTTCTAATTCTAATCAATGACAGCACACAACGCGGGAATCATCGGGATGGGACATTCTTATCCGGAGGGCATTTTAACCAATGCCGATCTGGAAAAGATGGTCGATACCAACGATGAGTGGATAACATCGCGCACCGGCATCAAGCAGCGTCACAAGGCTGCCGATAACGAATACACTTCGCAATTCGGCACCCGTGCCGCGCTCCAGGCACTCGAACGAGCCAACCTCAAACCCGAAGACATCGACATCATCATCTGTGCGACCACCACGCCGGATCAGATAATGCCGTCCACCGGCGCGCTTATTCAGGCACAGATCGGAGCGGTCAACGCCGCCGGAATGGATGTGTTTGCCGCGTGCTCGGGGTTTCTCTATGGTTTGACGATGGTCGAATCGATGATCAAGACCGGCCAAATAAAATATGCACTTGTGATCGGTGCCGAGGTTTTGACCAAATACGTCGATTATACGGACCGCGGAACTTGCGTTATCTTTGGCGACGGTGCCGGAGCCGCTGTCCTGGGACCGGTTCCAGAAGGCAAAGGAATCCTCGCGACCAAGATCAGATCCGACGGCCGCTACGAAGAACAGCTTTATGCTCCCGGCGGTGGCACCAAACTCGGAACGACACACAAGACGATCGACGACCGTGAGCATTTTTTCAAGATGAAAGGCAATGAGCTTTTCAAGGTTGCTGTGCGTTCGATGGCTGATATTTCCGCGGAAATGGTCGAAAAGGCCGGGTACACGGTCGATGACATCGACCTCGTTATCCCGCATCAGGCAAATCAGCGGATAACTGATGCTGTAACCTCGCGGTTGGGCGTGCCTGAGGAAAAAGTTTATTCAAATATAGCTAACATGGGCAATACTTCGTCGGCGTCGATACCGATCGCGATGGATGAATGTATTCAATCGGGCCGAATTCACGAGGGCAGTTTGGTATTGCTCACCGCATTTGGCGGCGGCGTGACGTGGGGCGGAACGGTTATTAGATTCTAAATGAGTAAGACGGCTTACATTTTTCCCGGACAAGGCTCGCAAGCCGTTGGAATGGGGAAGGATTTGTTTGATAATTTTGCTGCTGCACGCGAGGTGTTTGAGGCGGCGGATGAGGCGCTTGGGTTTTCGCTATCGGAAATGTGTTTTTCGGGCGATGAGGCCGATCTGCAATTGACCGCAAATACGCAGCCCGCGATATTGACCGCTTCGATAGCGGCATATACGGCGGCACGAGCCGAGGGGTTGCCGGAGCCGGACATGGTTGCGGGGCATAGCCTCGGTGAATATTCCGCTTTGGTCGCTGCGGGCGTTTTGGATTTTGCGGACGCGGTCCAAACAGTGCGAAAACGCGGAACGTATATGCAGGAAGCGGTTCCGGTCGGTGTCGGTGCGATGGCCGCGATACTTGGGCTCGACGTTGCGACAGTCGAGTCGGGTTGTGCCGAGGCGGCACAAGGACAAGTTTGTTCCCCAGCGAATATTAATTCGCCGTCGCAGATAGTCATTGCAGGAAACAGCGACGCGGTTGACCGGGCGTGTGAAATATTGAAAGAAAGAGGGGCAAAGCGGGCGATTAGATTGAACGTCTCGGCACCTTTTCATTGTGCATTGATGATGCCGGCACAGGAAAGGCTTGCGGTCGATCTGGCGTCATTAGAATATGGCGAATTTATATTCCCCGTATTTCATAATGTTGATGCCGTCGCAAATACGGACGCCGCAGCAGTTTGTGGCAAGCTAACGCAGCAGGTTTCATCGCCTGTCCGGTGGCTGCAAACGGTCGAGAATACGTCTGTGGCAGGAGCTACAAACTTTATTGAGATAGGCCCGGGCAAGGTTTTGACGGGGTTGGTTAGGCAGATAAACAAAGAAGTAGTCTATTCCAACATTGAGAATTCTGAGAGTCTAAGAAATACTATAGAGACGCTATAAATACTTAAGGAGAAAATATGTCAGAAGTACAAGATAAGATCAAACAGATAATCGTCGACGAACTAGGTGTGGACGAAGCTGAAGTTACAGAAAATGCACGGTTTATCGAGGATCTCGGTGCGGATTCGCTGGACCTCGTTGAACTCGTGATGCGATTCGAAGAGGAATTTGACATCGAAATTCCTGACGAAGATGCCGAAAAGATCCAGGGCGTTCGCGATGCGTATGCCTATGTTGAGCAGCACAAAGCTGCTTAGTTGGTAAATAGTGAAGAGTGGATCGTGAATAGAAATTAGATCTATTCACGATTCACTATTTCACGATTCACAAAGATATGAAACGTCGAGTAGTTGTAACAGGACTCGGTTTGGTTACGCCTGTCGGAAATGACGTGCCTACTACGTGGGACGCGTTGATGAACGGCGTAAGCGGTGCGGATGCGATCTCGAAGTTTGACGCTGAAAGGTATTCGGCTAGATTCGCCTGCGAAGTGAAGGGATTTGACGCCCTCGATTTTCTCGATAAAAAAGAGGCGCGCCGGATGGGGGCCTTTACGCATTTTGCTCTCGCCGCTTCCGACGAAGCGATGAAGCACAGCGGGCTGGTGATCGATGAATCGAACGCGGAGATGGTCGGGACGTATATCAGCTCCGGCATAGGTGATTTTTGGGCGATCGAGCGTGAGCACGAAAAGCTTTTGAATTCCGGACCCGATCGCGTGTCGCCATTCTTTATCGTCTCGGCGATCGTCAATCTTGCCGCCGGCAACGTCTCGATCCGTCACGGTGCCAAGGGGCCAAATTCGGCAACGGCGACGGCCTGTTCGGCAGGTGCTCATGCGATCGGCGATAGTTTTCGCATCATCGAACGCGGCGATGCAGACGCGATGATCTGCGGCGGAGCCGAGAGTGCGATCACGCCGATGTCGGTTGCGGGGTTTGCCTCGATGAGGGCTCTGTCGACGCGAAATGACGACCCGAAACACGCTTCGCGGCCGTTTGATCTCGAACGCGACGGCTTTGTCATTGGCGAAGGTGCAGGTTTATTGATACTCGAGGAACTGGAATTTGCGAAGGCTCGCGGTGCCAACATCCTTGCCGAAATTGTCGGTTACGGCATGAGCGGCGATGCGTTTCACGTCACGATGCCGGACGAGACCGGTTCCGGGGCGATACGCGTGATGCAGCGGGCGATCAAAGACGCCGGTATCGAGCCGGAGCAGATCGGCTACATCAACGCTCACGGCACATCGACACCGTACAACGATAAATTTGAAACGCTGGCGATCCGAAAGGTTTTTGGCGATCACGCATATAAGATACCGGTCAGCTCGACAAAATCGATGACCGGCCACGCTCTCGGTGCTGCCGGGGGGCTTGAGGCGGTCTTTTCTGTCAAAGCGATGATGGAAAACAAGTTGCCGCCGACGATCAACTACGAATTCCCCGATCCGGATTGTGATCTCGATTACATACCTAACACACCGCGTGATGCTAGTGTCGATTATGTGTTATCGAATAACTTTGGATTTGGCGGGACGAACGCGTGTTTGATCTTCAAACGGTACAGTGAATAGTAGGTTCGGGGAAAGCGTCTTGGCTCAATTGAGGTCGGGACGCTTTTCTTATATCCTACAAATGAATGACCATTCATTTTTGATATGAAAATTATAGTTTTAATGAAACAAGTCGCCAATAAGGATGCGGTACTAAGGATCGCGGGCGACGAAAAATGGATAAACGAGGCGGATGTTGCCCAGCAGACAAATGAGTCTGACGGCTACGCTTTGGAAGAAGCTCTTCGCACCGTCGAGGCAAAAGGCGAGGGTGAGGTTGTCGTCTGTACGCTCGGGCCGCAATCGGCAAAGACCGTTATCAAAGACGCTCTTGCACGCGGTGCTAACCGTGCGATCCACGTTGTTGTCGATGACGCCAAATCGCTTTCGGCTTATCAGATCGCAAAGACCATCGCCGACGCTATTCGCGAGGAGAATGCCGACCTTGTCTTTACCGGTTTGCAATCAGACGATGCGAGCTATGGTCAGACGGGCGTGATTCTTGCCGAGCTGCTCGGTATTCCGCACGCGACCATTGTGATCGAGGTTGACCGCGAAAGCCTAGGTGATACGCTGCGGGTCAGACGTGAACTTGAGAGCGGCTGGTATCAGTGGTTTACTTACAAACTGCCATCGCTCCTGACGATCCAGTCCGGAATTTCGCAGATCCGCTACGCTTCGCTCAAAGGCATTATGGCGGCGAAAAGCAAAGAGGTTCGCGAGGTCACTCCGTCGGTCGAGGCATTTGCATCTGCCGCAAAGATCGAAAAGGTATATATGCCGCTCAAGACAAAACAAACACAGATCCTCGGCAACGGCGATGCTAAAGCTGGCGCGGTCGAGCTGGTAGAAAAATTAAAAACGGAGGTGCGGGTAATATGAGCATCCTCGTATTTATCGAACATAAAGATTGCGTCCTTAACAAGACCTCACTCGAAGCTGTAACTGCTGCTCAATCGATCGGTAAGGATCTCGGGCTGAGCGTTACGGCTGTTTTGCCGTGCGATAAAGACTGTGCGCTTGCGCAGGAGATCGCCGGTTACAACGTCGAAAAGGTGATCGTTGCTAAAAACGACAAGCTCGGCATTTACACTCCTGACGGTTACGCCGATGCGTGGGAACAGGTCATCAAGGCTGTAAATCCGCAGTACGTCGTGATGTCGCACACCTATCAGGTGCGTGATTTTGCTCCGAAAGTTGCCGCCCGTCTAGGCCGCGAAGTTGTCGGTGATTGTATACGTTACAAAGCAGAAGGCGGCAAGCTAGTGCTGACGCGACGCATATTCCTCGGCAAGCTTGATGCTGACGTTACCTTGAACGGCGACGCTCCGCATTTTGTAACATTCCAGTCGGGTTCGTTTCGCGGCGATGCGGCGGAAAAGGGAAGTGCGGCAGTTGAGACGATGGAAGTTACAGTCGGTGACATTCGCATGACGCCTGAGGCTCCGTTTCAAGAGGCTAAAGCGTCGGTCGACCTTACAAAATCTGAGATCATCGTCGCCGTTGGGCGCGGTATCAAATCGCTGGAAAACATCGCCCTTGCACAACAGCTTGCTGATGCACTGGGAGCGGATATCGCGGCTTCGCGTCCGATCTGCGACAGCGATTGGCTGCCCATCGACCGTCAGATCGGATCAAGCGGCCAGACAGTTGCTCCTAAGGTCTATATCGCTCTCGGCATCTCCGGTGCCATCCAGCACATCGTCGGTATGAAAAATGCAGGCACGATCATTGCGATCAACAAAGACTCCGAAGCTCCGATATTCGACATTGCCGATTACGGCATTGTCGGGGATCTGTTTGAGGCGGTTCCAGTCATGATCGAGGAAGTTAAGAAAGCAAAAGCCTAAGCCTAAGAAGTTTAACTACGAAATGCGCTAAAGGACACGAATAAGGATTACTCCTTGTTCGTGTTTTTTGCGAAACCTCGTCCGACATTACGCGTCACTCTCCTTTACCGGTTTTGAGGTGACGAGCAAGATCGTCATCGCAGTGTTCGTGATCAGCATCGCTATCGAATGCAGGGTCGTCGCTAAATTATATGTCTGCATAGAAAGTAGGGCGAGAATGTGGCGGAGCACGTTTGAACCGTAGAGCAGCGGCGACTCGGTCGATGGTTTTAGCCAAGTCTTTCGAAGCGTCGGTAAGAATGCGGTCAGGTCGATGGCGACGGCAATCACCACGGAGACGGTCGGGTCATTAGTTATTAACCACGGAATGATTCCCGCAAGAGCGAGCACAAGAAAGACGGTATCGATCTTAGTAGCGTGTTTGAAACCATTTTTTAGTGAGAGCAGAAAGATCAGCAGCGTGAAAAAGCCAGAAGCGGCGGTCGGCAAAGCACCGATCCCGGCTCCCTTTGCAACCTGCCCAAAGAAAACAATAGCGGTCACCAACGTCCAGACGAACCATGTGTAAGCGTGAGGCTGGACGCGGCCCTTGAAAATATCGACGATGTACGGGATGTTTCCACCTATCGCGAGTATCGCCGCTATTACTGCAAAAGTTTCCTTCACACCCCAAGTATAACCGAGTTCTCGCGATCTAACCTGCGGCGGCTTCGAGGGCGCCGGCGAACACTGTTGATCAAGTCAAGACTCAAATAAGAAAGGAAAAGCACTCCTCTTAGAACTAATCGAACAAATTTTTGGTTAGTCGGACATCGATTTATTACTTCGGCCTCGACGATTGCTGACACTATCCTTTTATTAAGGCTCTCAAGGCCAACTGAACGCTTTCGGATCGACCTAATGGCTCCAGCAGACAATTGAACAGATTGACGCCTAAGGCGAGGTAGGTTGCGGGATGCCTTAGCGTTTTGAATTTCCATGCACCTAGTAGAAGCATGCCGATTATTACCAACTCCGAAATGTAGAGAGGAGGCATGATGTTGACGTTCGGCATCCGATCACTCTGGAGTACGAACGACACGAACCCTAAACCGCGCCCGAGCGCAGGCATCATGATGATAAACACGGTCGATATGAGCCACCACGAATGATTCTCGATATCCTTTCGGTGAATGATGCTCTTTATCACGGCAAATCCGAAGGCGGCGATCATTACCACCTCGACCGTGGCAATCCCAAAGAAGAACCATGGCTGAAATGGGCCAAACCTAGCGGGGTCCGCCAACGAATCTTCCGCACTCTTGATGTCGCGGTGCATCATGCTGAGAGCGGTCAGGCACACACCGCCTGCAAGAAACATTCCGATGATCCCGTTGGTGCGATGCCGTTCTATTTGGCCGTGGGTAACAAAATATGGCTGAATGATCAGATAGATGTACCAGATCGTCCCGGTCCAGTAGTGAATATGTACCGACCAGGCGTTCTCGGAAAAGTCGCCCCAATAATCCATAAAGATACCGAGCTGCATGACGACCATCGGAATGATCATCCACTTGTATAGATCTTTGTATTTATTCATGTTGGGTAATCCGAACGCGAAGAATTTGCGGAATTATATCAGAATCTAAACATTCAGGACGAAAAAAAGCCGGCGAATTTGCCGGCCTTTTTCATCAAATACGAAAAAAACTATACCGATGCGGCGATCGCTTCGTCAAAGATCTCTAACGCGACATCGACGTGTTCTTTTGCCAGGATCAGTGGTGGCGACCAGCGAATGCTGTTTGAGCCGCAGCCGAGGATGATGAGGCCTTTGTTAAAGCAGGCCATTTCGATGCGGTCACGGAGTTCCGGATCGGGTTCACCGACTGTTCCATTATTCGACGGTTTGACGAACTCGACGCCGAGCATCATCCCAAAGCCGCGTACATCAGCAATGCAGTCGTATTTGTCTTTAAGCTTGTTCA
This sequence comes from Chloracidobacterium sp., assembly GCA_016706275.1. Lineage (GTDB taxonomy): Bacteria > Acidobacteriota > Blastocatellia > Pyrinomonadales > Pyrinomonadaceae > OLB17. Next base: position 77,331 of record JADJJY010000002.1, read on the forward strand.
ATCCGGCTTCGAGGTAAGCTCCGACATCGCGGCTGTTGTCCACGAGGCCGCCTTCGAGGAGTTCGATGGTTTTTAGCGCAGCGGTCAGAGCGACCGGATTGCCGCCGAATGTCGATGCGTGAGCACCTTTGTGCCAATCCATGATGTCGGCACGTGCGGTGCATGCTCCGATCGGCATACCGGATCCGAGGCCTTTGGCCATGCAGACGATGTCCGCCTTGACGCCTTCGTGATGGTCGAGTGCGAACATCTTGCCCGTGCGGCCCATGCCTGATTGCACTTCGTCAACGATCAGCATGATGCCGTGCTCGTCGCAGATGCGGCGGATTTCTTTGACAACCTCAGTCGGTGCTGGAACATATCCGCCTTCGCCCTGAACGACCTCAAGAATGATACCGGCTACTTCTTCCGGCGGCGTGGTCGTATTGAAAAGAGTTTTCTCGATCCAATCTGTTGTCCCCATACAGCACGAACCGTCATCGCACTTGCCTTTATTAAATGGACAGCGAAAGCAATTTGGATACGGCACGTGAACGACGTCGAGTACCTGGCGAGCGAAACCGAGACGCTGAGCCTTTTTTGACGACGTTAATGCGAGAGCACCAAGCGTACGGCCGTGAAACGATCCAAAAAAGGAGATAAACTTTTGCCGCTTTGTGTGATACATCGCGAGTTTGAGGGCAGTTTCGATCGCTTCGGCACCACTGTTAGCAAAGTGCGTTTTTGTCGGGCCGTCGATCGGGACTATCTCGTTGAGTTTCTTGCCAAGCTCCGGCATGTGGCGATAGTAAAAATCAGTGCCGCAAAGATGGATCAATTCGCTGACCTGTTTTTGTATCGCCGCAACGACCTCAGGGTGGCAATGCCCAGTCGAGCAAACGGCGACACCGGCGTTGCAATCGAGAAAGACGTTACCGTCCGGGTCGGTGATCCAGACGCCGCTGGCGTGGTCAGCGACTAGTTTATAGTCAGGACGCGGATAGCTTGGCGTGACATATTGATGATCGGCGTTGATGATCTCAAGCGACTTTGGTCCCGGCAGTTCTGTTTTGATAACGGGACGCTGCAATTCTGTTGATGGTGTCATGATATTTCTCCTTGGTTGAAAACGTTGTAAGGTAAACCCGTGTCGAAAACACAGGCGTCTACATTGCGGAGAAACGGGATTAGTCGCCAGCGAAAAGATTCGCTCGCTGCTTCATGGGGCGGAGTTTTGAAATGCAACGTGAAGTCATAGAAAGTGGTATCAATATAACCGAAATCGGTGATGAATTCAAAAGGCGGATTGAGGGCGTGTTACGCGGATTTCTGTCTTTGCGGTGCGGCGTGAAATAATTGAAATATGGCATCAACACAAAAACACACAAACCGGCTCATCGATGAGACCAGCCCGTACCTGCTCCAGCACGCCCACAACCCGGTGGATTGGTATCCGTGGGGTGCTGAGGCGTTTGAACGGGCAAATGCCGAGGACAAGCCTGTGCTGGTCAGCATTGGCTATTCAGCGTGTCATTGGTGTCATGTGATGGAGCACGAGTCGTTTGAAGACCCGGCGGTCGCGGCTGTGCAGAACGAGCATTTCATCAACATCAAAGTCGATATGGAAGAGAGGCCTGATGTCGATCAGATATATATGAGTTTTGTTCAGTTAACGACGGGTCGCGGAGGTTGGCCGATGAACGTTTTTCTGACGCCGGATAAGCGGCCGTTTTTTGGCGGGACGTATTTTCCTCCGGCCCCGCGATACGGGATGCCAAGCTGGCAGCAGATCTTGATCAGCATTGCCGAGGCATATAAAAATAAACGGGACGAATTAGAGACCTCCGCAAATAATATTGTTACTGAACTGAAGCGTATGAGCGTCGTCGAGGCGGCCACCGGAACGCTGTCGGCCGATATGCTGGATGCGGCTCAGGCGAGTTTTGTTCGGACGTTTGACACGGTGAACGGCGGTTTTGGCGGGGCACCAAAATTTCCGGCGGCAATGTCGCTCGAATTCTTGCTTCGTTATCACCATCGGACCGGCGACGATATGGCGTTGTCGATCGTCACACATTCGCTCGACAAGATGGCGAACGGCGGTATTTACGATCAGCTTGGCGGCGGGTTTCATCGTTACACGGTCGATGCGATCTGGCTGGTGCCGCATTTTGAAAAGATGCTTTATGACAACGCCCAACTCGCTCGCGTTTATCTGCATGCGTATCAGGTGACCGGAAATGAATTCTACAAACGCATCGCGACCGAGACTTTCGAATACATTCGACGCGAGATGCTCGACGAATCGGGCGGTTTTTATTCAACACAGGACGCGGACAGCGAGGGCGAGGAAGGGAAGTTTTTTGTGTGGTCGGTGGAGGAGATCGGGGAAATTCTGGGTGAGGGTGCCAAGGAATTTTGTGAGTATTTTGACGTTACCGCCGAGGGAAATTTTGAGGGAAACAATATTCTAAATGTTAAGAACCCAGTCGCTATCGCTCCCGGTTCTGACATGAAGAAGAAGTTGTTTGACGTGCGTGAAACGCGAATCAAGCCGGGCCGCGATGAAAAGGTGTTGACGGCTTGGAACGGATTAATGCTTGCGGCATTTGCGGATGCGGCTGGTGTTTTGGGTAATGATGATTATTTCCAGATCGCGAAGCGCAACGCCGATTTTCTGATAACTGAGATGCAAAACGGCGGCCGGCTTTATCGCACTTGGAAAGATGGAGCTGCAAAGCTCAACGGCTATGTCGAGGACTATGCAAATGTCGCGGATGGGTTGATCGTGCTTTATCAGGTTTCGGGTGAAGTGAAATATTTGTCCGAAGCAAAACGACTGGCCGATCTGATGATCACAGAGTTTTGGGATGAGGATAATGGCGGATTTTTCTTTACGTCGAACGATCACGAAGAGCTTGTCGTCCGCAATAAAGATTTTTACGACAATGCGACACCGTCGGGAAATTCGGTCGCGGCGGATGTCTTGCTGCGGCTCGCGAAACTTACGGGTGATGACAAATACGAGCGGTTTGCGGTGACGGTGCTTCGACTTGCGGCTTCTCAGATCAGACGGCATCCGCAAGGATTTGGACGGGCTCTGTCAGCATTAGAGTTTCATCTTGGCAAAACGAAAGAGATCGTTGTCATTGGTGAAAAGGGCAGTGAGATGGAACAGGACATTTTGCGACGGTATCTGCCTGATGCAGTTATTGTATTTTCGTCGGCTGCTGAGGCTGATGCGGCTGTCGTTCCACTCCTTAAGGGTCGCGGTTTGGTTGACGGAAGAACGGCCGTATACGTATGCGAGGATTTTGTGTGTCAGCGGCCGGTGACTGGTTTTGAGGAATTAGATGTTTTGCTGTCAGGAGTCTGAGTTCGAATTTCAAATTTGGAATTTAGAATTTGAAAGAAAGTTCAAAGAAAAAAGCTCGACCGTCTAGAACGATCGAGCTTTTTCAATTTAACTAAAGCTAAATTATTTGTTTGCTGGTTTGTTAGCAGCCGGTGCATTAGCAGCAGGTGCGTTAGCAGCCGGTTTGACTGCATTAGCAGCTGTGTTAGCAGCGGTTGTAGCAGCATTAGCAGCTGTGTTAGCAGCGGTCGAAACTGCGTTAGCAGCGTTAGCCATTGCGTTAGCAGCGTTAGCCATTGCGTTAGCAGCTGTGTTAGCAGCTTTGTTAGCTGCGTTGTTGCTAGCAGCTTCGCCGCAAGCCATTCCTAAAGCACCCATAACAAGAACTGCTGATAGTGCGATTACTTTTTTCATAATGATTCTCCTGTCTTCTTCAAAGATTAGATCTAATTTATTTACCGAAGACCGTGCAAGCACAGTCCTTGTTCCCAAGTCTTTCTAATTTTCGGAACAATCGACAATATAGTCATCTGAGCGGCGATAGTCAACCCCAAAATGACGAAAAATAAATTTTTTTCGCGCCGCGGTTACTGTAAAAACCACGCTGATGAATAAAAAGAAAGCACCCTGTCTTAGGACAAGGTGCTTTCTCAAGTTCAAACAAGGCCGAACTATTTGTTTGCCGGTTTGTTGGTTGCGTTGGCAGCCGGAGCGTTAGCAGCAGGTGCATTAGCAGCCGGTTTGTTGGTTGCGTTAGCAGCCGGAGCATTAGCAGCCGGAGCGGTTGTGGTCGAGTTGGTTGTGGTCGCGTTGGTGGTCGTCGTGTTTGTGGTCGTCGACGTGTTAGCTGCGTTAGCAGGTTTGTTAGCAGCGTTGTTGCTAGCAGCTTCGCCGCAAGCCATACCCAAAGCGCTCAATCCAAGAACAGTTGAAAGTACAATTACCTTTTTCATTTTATTAAGACTCCTAAATCTTTCTCAAAGAATATAAACCCTGTTGCCAGGTGCCCGGCTGATCGAACACAGCCGTTTTGCCCTGAACTCTTTCTTATTCAAGGCAAACGTTACAATAGAAATTACAAACAGCTTTGTCAACCTAAATTTGACCAAAAAAACACTATTTTTAAAGATTTTTTTTGACTGTTTTTCGGCTATTTTTGAGTTATAGCGGGATGCCGATGTTTACTGGCTATTAAAATAAAATCTTGACTTCGATCGGAGCAAACAGTTATGTTTGAAAAGGGAAGATTTCCCGCCTTTTGATCTCACATTCTCACACCCTCTCTCTATAATGGACAAATTCACCGAAACGCCTGAGGCGTCAAACAGCGGCCGAACCGTGTCAACATATCCTGTCATCATAATTGCGGCCTCGCTGGCCGCGATCGTTGCGACGTATTTTCTCGCAAATTCATCGATCGGTGTTGAGTCAAAAACGCGTGGATTTTCGGCGATCATCGGCTTTTTTCTGGCGGTCTGTGCTCTTTTCTATTTCTGGCAAAAACGGGCTAAGCATGGTGCGGTCGTTTCCGGTGATGGATTTACGGCGGATCTCGACCGACGCCTAGAAGCACTAGACGAGGCAAACGAATTTTTTACCGGTGCACTTGGACCTGCCGATACTTTCCGGTTGGTAGCAAACCGTATCAAAGGTGTGGTCGAATACCGCTCGATCGCGCTATTGCTGCTTGACCAGTCGCGGTCCCATTTTGTTATATCCGAGGTTGAGGGTATCGGCGTCTCTGATCAAAAAGGAAAGGTAACCGGCTTTGACGCCGGCATCGCCGGACGCTGCTATTACAGCCATATCGTCGAGTGCTCCCGCGAAGAGTTTTCCCGCGGCGACGTTGCGTTGCCGAGCATTGCAATACCTCTGATCCGTGAGGCGGCAGTCTTTGGCGTTTTGCGGCTCAACTTTGATCCTAAATTTGATCTCGAAAATGTCGATCCGTCGGTGTTCGAATCGATAGGCACACGGGTCGCTCCGCTGATACTCAGCTCGGTTGCTCTCGCACAGAGTCAGCAAAATGCTTTGACCGACGCGACGACCGACCTGCCGAATGAGCGTGCGTTTTATCTGATCGTTGAGAATCAGATCGCCGAAGCATCGAGAAATCGCGAGGCACGTCCGCTGACCATACTCGTTATGGACATAAAAGGCTTTGATGAGATCAACAAAAAATTTGGCCATGCGGCAGGCGACGGAGCTCTTAATTTTGTTGCCCACACCATCAAGGACAATCTGCGGCAGATGGATTTCTTTGCCCGCTCACAAGATGACGAATTTTTCGCTGTGCTGCCGACCGCCTCAAAAGAAATGTCATCCGAGGTGATCGCTCGCATTCACACCGGATTTTTTGGCCGTAAGCTAAAGCTTTCTGAAACGGACTCGGTCGAGGTCGAGATGAATTTTGGCTGGGCTGCCTATGGCGAGGACGGCGAAACGGTCGATACGCTCCTAAACATTGCACGCATCAGAAAAGATCAGGCGAAATATTCCGACCCGAGCAAGGTGCTCTGGTTTCCAAAAGAACTCGTAAATTAACCGCAGACGTTGTATATTTTGGCAATGGCCAAGATAACGTTTTACGGCGGTGTCGGCACGGTAACCGGCTCAAAATATCTACTCGAACATAACGGCAAAAAGATACTTGTCGATTGCGGATTGTTTCAGGGCTTAAAAGAGCTGCGTGAACGTAATTGGCAAGATCCGCCATTCATCGCGTCTGAGATCGACGCGGTGATAATCACGCATGCCCATATTGACCACACCGGATGGCTACCGCGGCTCGTAAAGCTTGGCTTTAAGGGCCAGGTCACAACCTCGCGTGCGACGGGCGATCTGTTAAGGATATTGCTGCCCGATTCTGCCCGTCTGCAGGAAGAAGAGGCTGATTACCGCAACCGCCACGACCTGACGAGCCATACGCCTGCATTGCCGCTCTACGACGAGGACGATGCTCGTGCGGCGTTGCAGTTACTCCGGCCGGTGCCAAACGACGGCCAGCCGTATGAGATTTGCGAAGGCGTGACCGCGAGCTTTATGGTCGCGGGCCATATTATGGGTGCGAGCCTTGTGCTCGTGGAGATGGCAAATGCCCGGGAGGACGGTTCATCAATAAAGTTTCTTTTCTCTGGCGATCTGGGCCATTACGAACAGGCGATCGTCAATGATCCGGCAACGCCGCCGGATTGCGATTATCTGATGTGCGAATCGACATATGGCAACCGTTTGCATGGCGAGATCGATTCGGAAACGCAGATGGCGAACATAATCAATGATGCCGCCAAACGAAACGCACCGATACTGATCCCAGCGTTTGCCGTTGGCCGGACACAGGAAGTGCTGTATATGATCCGCGAGCTCGAGGAGCAAAAACGCATTCCGATCTTGCCCGTGGTTGTTGATTCGCCAATGGCCTCACAAGCAACGCAGGTCTATAACCGCTGGCACGAAGAGCATGATCGCGAATACGCTTCGATACTCGCAAACAAGCGGCACCCTTTGCGGACAGCGTCGATGTCAACGGCGTCGAGCCGCGAAGAGTCAAAACATCTGAACGAGCTGAAAGGAGCGAGGATAATTATTTCTGCTTCGGGGATGTTGAGCGGCGGACGCGTGCTTCATCATGCGATGCGACTGCTCCCAAATGAGAATGCGACACTCGTATTTGTCGGCTACCAAGCCGCCGGAACGATCGGACGCCGCATACAAGACGGCGAAAGCGAGGTCCGCATAATGAAGCATTGGATACCGGTAAAATGCCACATCGCGAAGGTCGATGGCTTTTCCGCCCACGCCGACTGGAAAGCCGTGATTAAATGGCTAAACGGGCTGCGGTCGACGCCAAAAACGGTCTTTACAACGCACGGCGAACCCGATGCCGCCGAGGCTATGGCTGAGCATATTCGTGACGAATTCGGCTGGAACGTCGTAGTGCCGCAGTACGAGCAGACGATCGAACTTATTTAGTTCGAATCGATAAAAGTATATGAAAAATAGTATTGGAATATTATTACTCGCACTGTTACTGCCTGTTTCGAACGCAGCTCAAGAAAAGAGATTTGAATTTAAGGATCTTGCCGGAATGGCGGGATGTTGGACGAGCGCGAAAAATACAAAAGAAACCACGCAATCCGAGGTCTGGACAAAGCCGAGCGGCGGAACTCTGTTCGGAATCGGCCAAACTGTTTTTCGGTCTAAAACAACGGGCTATGAGTTTATGAGGATCGAGCAGCGCGATGACGGTATTTACTTTGTATCGCGGCCAAAAGAAAATCCGGCTGACACCTCGTTCAAATTGATCAGCTCAGATGGCGGCTGGTTCGTGTTCGAGAATAAGGCTCACGATTTTCCGCAAAGAGTGATCTATTCTTTTACTGCGACGAAAATGACCGGACGTATCGAGGGGACGATGGACGGCAGATCCGCTGGCATTGACTTTCCAATGGTACGCACTAAATGCCCGTGAACTTGAAATTACTCGTAACGCAGGCACTCGATAGGGTCGAGTTTTGATGCTTTGCGGGCAGGCAGGACGCCGAATACGAGGCCGACGCCGATCGAGGTACCTAGGCCGGCGATCACTGCCCAGGGCGGAACCTGCGCAGGGATGCTCGGTACGAACAGCATGATCAGATTGCTGATGCCGATGGCGACAAACACGCCGATTATCCCGCCAAAAAATGTAAGCGTCATCGCTTCGAGCAGAAACTGCAGGACGATGGCGTTTTTTGTTGCCCCGATGGCTTTGCGAATGCCGATCTCTTTTGTGCGTTCGGTGACGGAGACGAGCATGATATTCATCACGCCGATGCCACCGACCAGCAGCCCGAGGCAAGAGATCGCGATGGCCGCGATCCCAACTCCGCCGATAATACCGTCAAATTGAGCAATAAAATTATCGGCGGTTTTTACGTCAAAATTGTTTGGTTCGCCAAACTGGACACCGCGGCGTTGACGCAAAATACCTTCGACCTCTTGAACAGCCTCGGTGATGCGGCCCTGTTTGGCCTGAATGATGTGGACGGTCTCTTCGCGTTCAGGGGCGACCTTGCGAGCGGTTCGATAAGGCATAAATACTTTGCGATCCTCTTCGTTTTCGCCAAAGAATCCGGCCTTACGTTTTTCGATGACCCCAATGATCTCCCAAGTCGTTCCGTTCATACGGACCAATTTGCCGACGACGTCGTCCTCATGCCCTTCGAACAGAGCTTCGACGCAATTGACGCCGACGACGAGAACGTTGCGGCGTTGATAATTGTCAGCGTCGGTGATAAATCTGCCCTGTTTAATGACGATATTTGTCATCGGGGCGTAGTTTGGATTTACTCCGTCGGTCAACGCCCAGCGATAATTTTTGCCTTCATAGACGAGGTTATCGTCGAAACCGCCGTTGAACGAACCGATATTTGGTGCGCGAGTCGAAATGTCTTCGATCGCTGTCGATTGTGCCAAAAGAGCGGTCGTGTCGTCGTCGGTCAAAGGCTTGCGATTGCGTTCGTCGCGGCTGCGCGGGCCAAAGCCGGTCGAGAGGTGATAGGCATAAATATTATTGGTGCCGTATTCCTCAACGATCGAAACGATCGAATTGCGCATACCGGTGAGGATCGATGCGACCACGATGGCCGTAATAACGCCGACGACGATACCGAGGATCGTCAAAAACGAACGGAACTTATGCGAACGGATCGAGTCCATCGACATTTTTAGTACTTCGTATGGCAGAGATGTCGTAAATCGCATAAAAACCTTAGCTTTGCGTCAGTGCCACGATAGGATCGAGCCGTGCCGCTTTCCATGCCGGATATAGTCCGGCTATGACGCCTATCGAACTTGAGACTGTTACTGACAAGATCACGTAACCGATGGTGATCGTCATCGTCATTTCGGCGAGCACAGTTATCAACTGTGTGACGCCGACAGCCAACACGAGGCCGATGATGCCGCCTATCACACAGAGCAGCGACGATTCGATGAGAAACTGTAACAAGATCTGTTTTTTTGTGGCGCCGAGAGCTTTTCTCAGGCCAACTTCGAATGTGCGTTCGGTCACCGAGACGAGCATGATGTTCATCACGACAATGCCGCCGACGATGAGGATGATCATTGTGATCGGCACGACGACCGCCGCGATCGCGCCTGTAATTTGATCCATTTGCGAGCCAAATTCGTCGGTGTTGACGATACTAAATGTTTCCTCTGCGCTGCCGATCAATTGACGGTGGTTTCGCAGATGGAAGCGTGCCTCGTCGATCACCTCCGGAAAGCTTTCCTTATCTTCAGCTTTGCCATGGATCTGAATTCCGCCCGTCCTCGAAAAGATCTGATTGTGAAGCGTGATCGGGACGTACACGAGGCGATCCATCGACTGGCCAAAAAACGATCCCCGCTTTGCTTCGACGCCGATGACCTGTAGCGGAATACCGCGGATCTTTAGCAACTTACCGACCGGCGAACCGTTCGGGAAAAACTTGTCTTTCACATCGGTGCCGATGACGCAGACCTGGGCGGATCGAGTGACCTCATCGGCGGTAAAGAAACGCCCGTCCTCGAGACTTTTATCGGTCATCTCGTACATGTTGTCCGTCGAACCAGAGATCTGGACCGACGGCATCTCGATCCCGTCTTGCGTGATATCGGCGTTAGCACCGATCTCGGCCCCGACATACATACACGATTTGCAGTTTGCTTTGACGTATTGATATTCCGCCCACGTCACGTCTTTATTGAGCCGGTTTTTGCGTTCAAATTCCTCGTCGGACATTCGCCCGGTCGACGCCATCCGCGTGATCATAAAATGGTTTGACCCGAGTATCTTGCCCACTTTATCGACAACGTATGTTTTTAATCCGCTTATCGACGCTCCCACAACAACAACCGCAGCGACGCCGATGATGATGCCGATGAGCGTCAGAAAAGCGCGGAGTTTGTGTTCGAGGATCGATTTGACGGCGATCCAAAATGCATCAAGATAAAATGAATAAACTTCGCGCATAGCTGAGGGGCTTTGAGTGTGCTTTTCATCGCACGCTGAATATTGAACTAATTTGCAAACGTAATAACTCGCAAAATAGTTCGGAAAAAAAAGTTGAGGGTGGCCAATTGTGTGGCCATAAGTGCGGCGTGTTATACTTTTGCTTCGCTTTTTACAGCAAATCAGGAGAAAACACTTGAGCGTTTTAGTAGATAAAAATACGCGTCTGATCGTCCAGGGCATCACCGGAAAAGAAGGCACATTTCACATGCTGGCGATGCGCGAATACGGCACAAATGTCGTTGGGGGCGTCACTCCGGGCAAGGGCGGATCCACGCACGAAGGCGTTGCGGTCTTTAACACGGTCGCGGATGCGGTCAAAGAAACGGGCGCGAATGCATCGGTCATCTATGTGCCGCCGGCATTTGCCGCAGACGCCATAATGGAAGCCGCTGACGCCGGAATTCCACTCGTCGTCTGCATCACCGAGGGCATTCCCGTCGCGGATATGGTCAAGGCAAACGAATATCTTTCGACCCGCAACACCCGCATGATCGGCCCGAATTGCCCAGGCATCATCTCGCCCGGCAAATGCAAGATCGGCATCATGCCCGGCCATATACATATGGAAGGCCGGATTGGCGTTGTTTCGCGTTCGGGCACGCTAACGTATGAGGCTGTCGGACAATTGACGGCTCTCGGCCTCGGCCAGTCGACCGCCATCGGTATCGGCGGTGATCCGATCATCGGAACGAATCACACCGACGCTCTGCGTCTCTTTCAAGAAGACGACGAAACAGACGCCATCGTTATGATCGGCGAGATCGGCGGAACGGCTGAGGAGGACGCGGCGGCCTATGCCAAAGACAACCTCACCAAACCGATCGTCGCATTTATCGCTGGCCAAACCGCACCTCCGGGACGTCGCATGGGCCACGCCGGCGCGATCATATCAGGCGGCAAAGGGACTGCGGCGGAGAAAATGGCCGCGTTGACAGCAGCGGGAATCCGCGTTGTTCAGTCACCCGCGGATATTGGTGTAGCCGTACAAGAAAGTTTGAAATAGATAGCCACAAAAGGCACAAATAACACGAAAAAAAAATAATAATGAGCAATTTAACATTTGGAATCATCAAGCCCGACGCGGTTCGGGCGGGGAATCATGGAAAGATCGTTGATCGTATCCTGGCAAACGGATTTACGATCCGCGGTATGAAACTGGTCCATCAGACGCGTAAGCAGGCTGAGGGATTTTACGCGGTTCACGCGGGCAAAGGATTTTTTGACGAGCTTACGGAATTTATGTCGAGCGGGCCTTGTGTCGTGCTGGCGCTTGAGAAAAAGGATGCTGTTCCGGCTTGGCGCGAGCTGATGGGAGCGACAAATCCGGCTGAGGCTGCTGACGGTACGCTTCGTAAAGACTTTGCAACGTCGATCGGCGAAAACGCCGTACACGGTTCGGACTCGGACGACAACGCTACGATCGAGATCGCATATTTCTTTAGCAAACTTGAATTAGTTTAGAGTTTGCCGAGTTTTAGAAAGTTTCGGATAGTTATAGAAAGTTTGAGCGTTTCATTTTTGCATAACGACAGATTGAGGGTAAACTATCTGCAACTTCTGGAACTCAGGAACTTAAAACACTATGAAAAAATGCCCGACTTGCGATAAGACATACGAAGATTCGATGAAGTTCTGTCAGCTCGACGGAGCCACTTTGGTGGACGACGAACCGGCTTTTGACCCGTATGCGACGATAGTCTCGACACCGGCAAAGCCGATCGAGATACCGCCGATCGAGACAGAACCTGAGCCGGTGTTAGAAGTCGAGGCACATGTCGAAGAAGCTGCTGCTGAGGAGCCTGAGGTCCATCAGACGGTCGGGTCGATCGCTATCGCACCGCCGGATGAGGTTCTTGAGCTTCCGGACCAGGCGGATCCGTTAAAGACGATGTATGCGTCGGATACGGAGATGAAAGAGATCCTCGGTGATAGTGAACCTGTGGCTGAAGAGATCCCGTTACCCGAGCCGCCCGCATTTATAGCACCTGAACCGCCGCCGTCACCTTTTTCGATGGCAGAGGAACCTGCTCCTGAGCCGGTGACGTATGAGGAGCCCGCTCCGGCCGCACCGGTTTATGATGAACCGGCGACGATCATCCAGCCGAGCGTAGACATCCCGTTTGCGGCTCCCGCTCCTGTTGCCGAATGGACACCTCCGCCCGCACCGGATGCGGCTTGGCAAAATCAACAGATCGGTTCGAACACGCCGTTTCAGCCGCCTCCCGCCGGCGTTGGCGGGCAGAACAAAACATTGCCGATAGTATCGCTAGTTTTGGGTATTATTTCGTTATGTTGCTACATTTCTCCGATCACCGGCCTCGCGGCGCTGATAACCGGTTATCTTGGTATGAAAAATATCAAGAACGACCCGAATACATTCGGCGGAAAAGGCCTAGCAATGGCTGGGATGATATGTGGCGGTATTTTCTTTCTGCTGGGTATCGTTTACTGGATCTACATCATTTTTGTAATAGGTTTTGCCGCCATGAGCGGTGGTTTTAGATAGGAATTTATGTCAGTCGTAGCCGACGTAATTGAATCAACGGTCGCCATTCTCAAGGGGATGAAGCGTACGCTTTCCGAGATACCGCGGCATAATTGGACTGTGCAATATCCGGATGAACCGGTGACGGTGCAGCCGCGATATCGCGGCCAGCATCTGCTGCACGTAGACGAAGCGGGCAAAGAAAAATGCGTCGCGTGTTATCTCTGTGCAGCGGCGTGTCCATCAGATTGTATTTACATCGAGGCCGAAGATGATGCCCGTCCGTACGCCGAACGCGTCGGCCGCGACGAGCGTTACGCTAAGGTCTATAACATTGATTACGGCCGCTGTATCTTTTGCGGATTCTGCGTCGAGGCTTGTCCAAAAGACGCTATCACCCACGGATACAATTTCGAACTTTCCGTTTATAACCGCGCCGATCTGCTTAAAACAAAAGACGACCTGCTCATCACAAAACAGGTTCAGTCAAAGAATTACCGCGTCGCACTCTCCAGCGAGGATGTGGATTCGGAATTCAAAAAGATCAGGACCAAGGGCGGCGAAAAAACCGACAGATAGGTTTCGAACTGCATTCTAGCTAATCATTGCCGTGGATTCATCTGAACTCCCGCCAACACAAAAAGGAAGACATCACGAATTACGTGGCCTCGGGCTTCGCCAATTTGCGGGGCTCAGGCGTGACGACGAGCGGCTTGATCCGTTTGAGCTTGCGCGTGTGGCCAAATTGTTCGTAGCACCTTTTGATCAGATCGAACCGCTGCTGACGGACGAGACAAAAAAACATTTGCTTGGGGATGGTAAAGAGATGTGGTCTGGTGGAGCCGCTTCGGTCACGCTTCCAAACGGACAAAAGCTCATCATCCTAAACCCGACCCACAGCCGCACAAGACAAAACGCGACCTTGATGGAAGAGGTCTGTCACCTGTTCCTCGGCCACAAACCGAGCCGTCTGGCTATCGAAAATAAAAACAAAGACGGCAAGGTCATCGCCCGCGATTATAATCACTCTATTGAGGAAGAAGCGTATTCGACCGGTGCCGCCGCACTCGTTCCCTTTACCGGACTTAGGAAAATGGTCAACGCTGGCAAGACGGCGCAGGAGATCGCACGGCATTTTAATGTCAGCCGGGCTTTGGTAGAGTATAGGATCAAAGTTTCGCGGCTGTGGGACGCATACAAAGAGCAGATTTTTCAGGGCGAGTAGCAAAGATGGGTCAGCAAAAAATACCGGCAGGCGGAAAGGTTGAACGGCTTTCGACCGTTGATAAGCTGCGCATGCTGCTCGATATTACCAAGACGATCAGCCGCTCGCTCGATCTCGAAGAGGTGCTCAACCTCGTGATGGACACGCTCGGATCGCTTTTGCCCTACGATGCGGCGGGCATCTATCTGATCGAATTTAGCGACGAGGACAAAAGCCCATATATATTTAAGTCAAGTGCCATTCGTGGTTATCAAATCAACTTTGAGCTGATCGAGCCGCGGCTCAAGATGGGCGAGGGATTTCTCGGAACGGTCGCACAGACCGGCAAACCGATAATTTCGCATGACGTTAGCAAAGATCCGCGATACTTTCCCGCACGCGAGTTGACGCGGTCTGAGATGGTTGCTCCGATCATTTCAAATGAACACGTCATTGGAGCATTTGACCTCGAAAGTGATCAGCTCGATGCATATTCCGAAGACGATCTGGCTATTTTGCAGCTCCTGACGTCGCAGGTTGCGATCATCATCGAAAAGGTCCGTTTGCACGAGCAAGTGGTCGAGAAAAAACGCCTGCAAGCGCAACTTGAGATCGCCCGTCAGGTACAGCTTGAGTTGCTGCCGTCGGCAGACCCGGTTGTCGAGGGATTTGATATTTCGGCGTATATCTTTCCAACCGAAGAGGTTTCGGGTGATTACTACGATTGGGTGCGTTTATACGAGGACCAGATCGGCATCGTTGTGGCGGACGCCGTCGGAAAGGGGATCCCTGCAGCGCTCCTAATGGCATTCTTGCGAGCCAGCCTACGCGTAAGTGCTCAGATCGGTTACGCTCCGCATATTGCGTTTGGCAAGGTCGGTGCGTTATTGAGCGACTCAACTGAGGACAATCAGTTCATCACGGCGATCTACGGATTACTCGATTCGACCAACCGCACATTCGTATTCTCGAACGCCGGACACAATCCGCCGCTGCTCATAAAACCAGACGGCGAATATCGCTTTATTGAATACGGTGACATGCCGCTGGGGATGTTTCACGATAGCCACTATCATCAGCATTTCATACGGTTCGAAAAAGGTCAGGTGATGGTTATCTACACCGATGGTATTACCGAGGCGGCAAATCCGGGCGGCGAGGAATATGGCAACGAGCGGTTTGCCAAACGCATTTTGTCTGGGATCCATCTACCGGCCAAACAAATGATCGACCACGTTCGAAAGGGGGTTGCCGATTTTACCGAACGGAAATTCTTAGATGACGACGGCACGCTCTTTATTATCAAAGCACAATAGAAAACGCGGAATTTTCTAATTAAAGATCCTTCCGCGCGTTCCTTTTGTCGTCCTGGAAATTGTGAACTAATGGGCCGTTAACGAACAATGCAGATTATCGCCGCCGGGTACAACAGGGGTTGAATAATCGTCATAGTTGATCTTGTCGTTCTCAGTCGAGAACGCATACGCATCAAACCCATAAGCATCAAGAAAATCCGTCAACTCCTGCGACCTATCAAGATAGAGCGTCTCGGTAAAACCGAGTTCAGCCCTTATGCTCAATAGCCGCTCGATTACCTCAAGCGGTGCAAAACATCGATCCGGATCTTTATGAGTGGCCATAGGATTTGCCCGTCGCGGGCACCTCGCCGGAATGTTCCGGCATCTACTTAGATAACGAATGGTCAGTAAAGGTTGTTCGCGTAATTTAAGAAAGCGTCAACGGTGTTGAAAAACGATTGAGTTTCGCACCGAAAGCGAATACTCTTTTAACTGACACAGGTTTTTAAGGGGAGATTGGTATGAAAAGAAGTTTTTTTCAGATGTTCACAGTTATTACAGCCGGGCTGGTGCTGGCATCTTTTGGTACCGGACAGCAGAAGGTGACCTATTCGGCGACCGCCGATAAATATACGATCTCAGCTAAGGCGGGTGGCGTAAATTTTATCGAAGGCGATGTGACGGTTGCGAGGAAAGAAGGCCGCAGCGGCGTATTGCTCAGACGTGACCAGCTTGAGATCGGTGACCGTGTCTCGACGGGAGCAAACGGCAAGGCCGAAATACTCTTGAATCCTGGCTCGTATATTCGTCTAGGTTCTAATTCATCTTTTCAATTCCTAACCACATCTCTTGACGATTTAAAAATAAGTGTCGAGAGCGGGACGGCGATGTTTGAGGTATTTGCGGCTAACGAATTTCAAGTAATAGTCGAAACTCCGACCGGCAGCATCGCTCTTGTTGAAACGGGTGTCTATAAGGTCGATGTGCCGCAAAACGGTTTGGCGACGGTCGCTGTGTTTGAGGGCAAGGCCCAGTTGACTGATCCCAAACTGACGGAGATCAAAAAAGGACGCACGAGTTTCATTGGATCCACAACTGCCGCCGTCACCAAGTTTGACCGTGACAATCGCGGCGAGTTGGGTGATTGGAGCAAGGGCCGTTCGAAAGATCTGGCTAAGATGACATCGTCGCTGCAAGAACGCGATGTTCGCGATAGTTTGATCAGTTCATTCGACATTGGCCGTTGGAGCATGTTTGACTCCTTTGGGTTATGGGTGTTCAATCCGCGTTCTATGTCGTATTGCTTTTTGCCATTTGGTTACGGATGGCGGTCGCCTTACGGCTTTGGGCTTGGCTCTGGAACCTATTGGTATAATCTGCCTTGGTATATGACTACGCCACCGGTTGCGGCTGTCGATCCGAACAGAAAGGAACCGCGAAATACCGGACGTGGTGGGATAATTCGTAATGAGGATCCACCGTTCAAAGTGATCGAACGTAAGCGTCAGCCTCGTATTGAAAATGATCCGGGCGATTCCGATATCCGCGGGCCGAACCGCGGACCGATCCGTAATGATACCCCGATCATCGCTCCTCTCCCGACAGAGAAGATAAATACGGACAGAAAAAAAGATAATTAAACTTGAGGGATCCAAACAATAGTGGACGGGAGAACACTGATTCTCCCGTCTTTTTATTTTAGAAGATGAAAGAGGGTAGCTGCCTGCTGTTGCACCTCAGGTTTTGGCAACAGCGGTTCGGCAAGAAGAAAGACAGATTGGATGCCGTTGAAAAGGGTGTGGAGAACTATACACGGCCAAAGATTGTTGGTCTTAACCCGTATCGCTGTCAGAATGATGCTCAGCACGCCCAATAGAAAGATCGTAGAATAGCTCGGCCAGTATTGCGGTACATGAATTACCGCAAAGAGAAATGTGACCAACGCGAATGCCGCCGGAACGCCGAGTGCCCGCTGAAATGCCGAATAAAGAACTCCGCGATAGACGACCTCTTCGACAAACGGAGCGGTGAACGTCGCGACGAAAGCGATGATATACACCGCCGAACGCGAGCTTTGCAGCATCTTTATCAGATCGTTTTCCTGTTCGGGCACCAGCGACCCTACAACTGCCGCCAGTACAAAAAACGAACCGAGTACGATGAGATAATGCCACCAGCGAAACCCGCCGGTTTGCCAGCCGAGCATCTCTTTGAATGAGTATTTGCGTCGTTTGGTGACGATCAGCCACGCCAGCAATATCGTCAACAAATGCGCCGGGATGATCGCAACGATCTGTAAAAAGACAGATGTCGGATCGGTCTTCGCAAATTCGACGAGCTGATCGCTCTCAGTGATCGGCGGCTGCATCGTCGCGAGGTAGGGCAGTAAAAAGATCGTTGGGATTATGAGGATGGCCAGAATACTCGCGACCCAAAGCCCGACGCCCTCCAAAGATCCCCAAGGCGGATTGTTTGGTGTTGGCGGTTCCGGCGTGATCGCCGGCTCGACGGGTAGAGGGAGGTCTGAATAATATTCGCTTTGTTCTGTATTCTGCACCAAACGAGTTTATCCAAACGGCGATGGAGTTCCAAGTTCGTGTTTTCGTTCTTGAGTTTCGACCAAAGACAAGATAGTCTAGAATCCCGTGGAGCTACACACGGAAAACCCCCAACAAAATGTGATCGCTGTGATACCGGCACGACTCGGTTCGACTCGATTAGCGCGCAAAATGCTGTGTGAAATTGCCGGGAAACCGTTGATATTGCACACGATGGAGCGGGCGCGTGCGGCAAGGCTTGTAGATCGTGTGATCGTAGCGACCGATTCTCAAGAGATCTTTGACGTTGTTTTAGCGGCGGGCGGCGAGGCAATGATGACCTCGGCTGAGCATCAGTCGGGCAGTGATCGGATCGCTGAAGTAGCAGAAACGATGCCCGCCGGTTCTTTTATCGTCAACGTTCAAGGCGACGAGCCTCTGATCTCGCCCGACACTATCGACGCTGCTATCCAGGCTCTCATTGATGAGCCCAGGGCGGATATTTCTACGGCTTCCGAACCGATCACTAGCCTCTGGGATGAGGTTCTGAATTTCAATGTCGTAAAGGTCGTGGTCGGCGAAAACGGCTACGCTCTTTACTTTTCGCGTTCGCCGATGCCGTTTCCGCGTGAAGCAGCTCTACGACACGGTGGCCCGAACGAAGCAATAGAAGCGGAGCCCGCACTGCTTTACAATTTTCGCAAACATACTGGAATTTACGTTTATCGACGCGAATACTTACTTGAGTTTACAAAGCTGCCGCCGTCGCCGCTTGAGCAGATCGAAATGCTCGAACAGCTTAGAGCGATGGAAAACGGTGCGAAGATCCGCGTGGTTCATACGAACGAAAGTTCGATCGCGGTCGATACGCAGGAAGATCTTGAGCGGGTAAGAGCTTTGATCCAAGGAGAATGATTAATAATTATCTAATTACTAATTAGTAATTATTTTTAGACAAGATGGGTGATTGGATCGGACTTGGATTTTTTGTTTTGCTTGTCATCGGGGCGTTAGTCGCTCTCAAGTTGTTGAGCAAGCCGCGGGTAAGCACGTCGGACGAATTTGAACGGCGGGCGGCAGAGGAAAAGACGATGCTTGGAGCGACTATGAATGCATTGCAAGAGATCACTGATCCGGCAGACGCACGGTCCAAAGAGGTCGTGATGCAGATGAAAGACGGGACGTTTCAAAAGAAGAAGCGGGAAGGTAAGGCAGAAGGAGACTCGGAGAATTAATTATGACCAAATACATATTCGTTACAGGCGGCGTGGTTTCGAGTTTGGGTAAGGGGTTGGCGGCGAGTTCGATCGGCTGTTTGCTTGAGGCGAGGGGCATGAGCGTTCAGATGATGAAGCTCGACCCTTACATCAACGTCGATCCGGGCACGATGTCACCGTTTCAGCATGGCGAGGTCTTTGTGACCGACGACGGTGCCGAGACCGATCTCGACCTTGGGCATTATGAGCGGTTTACGCATGCCAAGTTGTCTCAGGCAAATAACTGGACATCGGGGCGCATTTATCTCTCCGTCATCGAGAAAGAGCGCCGCGGCGATTATCTTGGTAAGACTATCCAGGTCATCCCGCACATAACCGACGAGATCAAGATGGCCGTGCGAAAGGTCGCCGAGATGCACGAGCCGGACGTGCTGATCGTTGAGATCGGCGGTACGGTCGGTGATATTGAATCGCTGCCGTTTATGGAGGCGATCCGCCAGATCGGCAACGAAGAGGGACGCAACAACGCGATCTTTATCCACGTAACGCTTGTCCCATATATCGCGGCTGCAGGCGAACTGAAAACAAAGCCGACGCAGCACTCCGTCAAAGAGCTACGCGAGATCGGTATCGCACCCGATATTTTGCTATGCCGTTCGGATCGGCCTTTGCCGTCGGATCTGCGTAAAAAGATCGGGCTATTTTGCAACGTCCAGGATAACGCAGTTATCTCCGCGCTTGATGTGCCATCGATCTATGAGGTACCGCTTGCGTTTCACGAACAGGCACTCGACGACCTGATCGTCCACAATCTCCATCTTACGGAACGGTTTCCGACGGCTGACCTCAAGCGTTGGCGTGAGCTGGTCTCGACGATCAAAGAACCGACCGGCGGCAGCGTCCGCATCGCCATCGTCGGTAAATATGTTGAGCTTGAGGATTCTTACAAGTCTTTGCGTGAGGCTTTGACCCATGCCGGAGTCGCAAACAATCTGCGGGTCAACGTCAACTGGATCGAATCCGAAAATCTGATGGCCGACGATTACGAAACCACGCTTCAGGATTACGACGCCATCCTTGTGCCCGGCGGATTTGGCAAACGCGGCATCAGCGGGATGCTGAAGGCGATAAAATACGCCCGCCGGTCGGGCACGCCGTATTTTGGCATCTGTCTCGGAATGCAGACGGCTTGTATCGAATTTGCCCGTAATATCTGCGGACTGCGTGATGCTGACTCGACCGAGTTTAACGAGGACACGCCGTTTCCGATAATCTTCAAACTGCGTGACCTCGTAGATGTTGACGAGCTTGGCGGCACGATGCGGCTGGGTAACTATCCGTGTAAATTAGAGGATGGTTCGCTTGCCCGCGACGTTTACCATGGCCAGGCTGAGATCGGCGAACGCCACCGTCACCGTTACGAATTCAACCCCGAATACCGCAGCGTGCTCGAAAAAGAGGGGCTTGTTTTCAGCGGAGTATCGCCCGACGGTAAGTTTGTCGAAATGGTCGAGTTGCCGCGTGACATTCATCCGTATTTCATCGCGTGCCAATTCCACCCGGAATATAAATCAAAGCCGCTCGATGTCCATCCGCTATTTGACGCATTCGTCAGTGCCGCGTGGCAGAACAAACTGAGGAGCGAGAACCTCGAACACGATGTGACGAGCGATAAGCAGTTCGAGGTGCCGGAGCGAGTCGAAATGGGAAGCGACGAGTAAAGTTTTATGGCAAAGCGATTAGACAAACCGATCAGGCTTTACGTCATGGCAATTTTCGTTGTAATTGCGTACGGCTTGTTTCCTCTTGTTTCGGTTTTTCCCGTCGGCCGTGAATCGTTTCTTTTGGTTGGTCCACGATTTTTGCCTTTTAACGGTTCTGTTCAGGTACTTTACGGGACGGACGGGGAGATTTCCGTGATCTTGTTGGTAATCACGTTCGCTCTGGGGCTACTCGCCTCCGCGTCAGCGATCGTGGCATTTTTAGGGATCTCCGAAGGGCGCACCGCCACATTAATATTTGTTTCCCTCGACGTCGCGTGGTGGTTCTTCCTTGTATCTATTGGAATGTCCAACCTTGAGGGTGCCGGTGCTTTTAGGCTAATAGGCCAACTTATTTTTCCGCCCGTTTGGCTTACGTTCGTTTGGTGGAATTTTACTCGTCCAGACATTGGAGCGTACTATAAGCAAGAGTCAGAAAAGCAACAATGAAGTCATTTGAAGTTAATAAGGTAGGTTTTGGTAACGGAGATCTCTCCTTCATTCTCGGCCCATGCGTCGTTGAGTCATCTCAGCACGCGCTGTTTATGGTGCAGGAGATCAAGGACATCTGTGCTCATGTCGGCGTGGGGTTTGTTTATAAGTCTTCTTTCGATAAGGCTAACCGCAGCTCGATCGACAGCTTTCGCGGTGACGGGATGGAGTTTGGGCTTTCTATACTTGCTCAGGTCAAAGAGGAGATCGGGGTGCCGGTGATAACTGATATTCACGAACCTTATCAAGCCGATAAAGTCGCCGAAGTCGCCGATATGCTCCAGATCCCTGCGTTTCTTTGCCGTCAGACCGATCTGCTGATCGCCGCCGCAAAAACCGGTAAAGCCGTCAATGTAAAAAAAGGGCAGTTTCTGTCGCCTTGGGATGCAAAGAACATCGTCGATAAATTGCAGGCTGCGGGATGCGAAAAGGTTTTGCTTACAGAACGCGGGGCGAGTTTTGGTTATAACAATCTTGTCGTCGATCTGCGTTCGTTTCCGGTGATGCGGTCGTTTGGTGTGCCGGTGGTTTTTGACGTGACGCATTCGCTGCAATTGCCCGGTGGGCTTGGTAAGGCAACGGGCGGCCAGTCCGAATACATCGAAGATTTCGCACGTGCGGGTGTTGCTTGCGGTGTCGATGCGGTTTTTATGGAGGTCCACGATAACCCGGCAAATGCTCCGAGTGATGGGCCAAACCAATTGCCGCTCAATCGTTTGGAAAAACTGCTGACGAAATTAAAAGCGATCCACGAGCTGGTCAACGACGATAAATAGCTGAGATCTATGAAAAATATTCTGCTGATCGCCGTTTGTATGGTCGCCGTGCTCGGATGCGACATATCTAAATATGTAAACGGCGGTAAGAATGACAACGCAAACACCGCCAAACCGACCCCGACCGCGACAACTGCTCCTGTCGAAACGCCCAAACCCGCAGCGACGCCTGCAAAGCCTGGCGTTATTTCCATTCTAAAGAAAGCTGAGGGTAAATACCCTTACGAACTAAAGCTGCTCGAAAATGCGGAGATGAAAGCTCGTCTTCAGAAGCTGATGGGGCCGGACTTTGCAGCGTTGAAAGCAAACTGGGATGTCGAATCGCCGATCGAGATCGTCGATGGCATTGTGCGAACCAGCGGTTGTGAACAGCATAATTGCGGTGCGAACATATACTATATGTTTGTCGATATCGAGAATGACAATATCAATGTCTATCACGTCTCAAGCGGGACACAGGTTTATTCTGAGCGTTTAAAGATCTCTTTGCCAAAGAAATTTGCCGACGAACTCGAGGGCGAAGAGTGAGGCACTTTACATAATGATCAATAGATTTATACTGACCACGTTTTTTGTCCTCATTTTGTGCGGCGGGTTTGTCGTTTCTTCATCGGCCCAGACCGCAGCGAACGCGACGTGGCGTGTGCAAAAATACGACCTCAACGTGACGCTGCCGCAGGACGAACGATCGCGGGTCGTCACGGCCAGAGCCGTCCTCAGCATTAAAAATGTATCGGGTGCTCCGGCAGGGACGCTGACGCTAAGGATCTCGACGGCCGCAGAGGTCACCTCGATAAAGATCAATGACGCTGTCGTGGATTTTACAAAGGCGGAGGAAAAGGCTGGATCACTCAGCTTGCAGCGTGTCGGGATGAGATTTGGATCGCTCGCACCGGACGCGATCCTGACCGCTTCTGTCGAATACAAGCTTAATATCAAAGAAAACTCCGCCGTAGCTGCTTTTTCAGGCAGCGGTGGGCATTTTTTGCCGCTCTCGTTTTGGTATCCGACGCCGAATAGCTGGTATTTCACACGCGGGGCCGATACGGCTCCGGTTCGGCTCAAGGTAATGGCTGCCAGCGGTGCGACGGTTGTCGCGTCAGGTGTTGAAACTGCCGGGACATTTGAGCAAAAGCTAAACGGGCAGCCTTTCTTTGTCGCGGGTAATTGGGATGTTTCAAATCAAAACGGCGTCGCGGTCTATGTTCCAAAAGGAGCGACTGCCGAGGGACAAAAACGGGCCGCGGAGCTTGCGGCAATAGTGTCTGAGGCAAAATCGTATATTTCGGGCGTTCTGGGCAACGCTCCCGATGTGCCGTTGAGGATCGTCGCAAATCGTCGAGGCGGTGGGTACGGCAGCGGCGGTACGGTTCTCGTTGACGAAGCCGTATTTCGCAGATCCAAGGTCGATTCGCTCACGGCGATGAGCGTTGCCGAGTCGGTCGCTAAGATGTGGCTTGGTAACGCAGTTTCACTGACGGGTGAGGGCACCGGCGTGATCGGCGAGGGGCTGTCTCGGTATCTTGCTACGCAATTTCTCGAAAGCAAATACGGCAAAGATGTCGCCGACATCGAACGTCAGCGTCAGCGAACAGCATATGCCGCCGTTTCAAAACGCGATGCCCCGATGGCGACGGTATCGCCGCTTGATGATTTTTATTATCCCGAGGTCGCGAATAAGGGAGCGATGGTCTGGCGAATCTTAGCCAAACGCATCGGTGCGGTCCAGTTTGCTAATACGATAAAGACAAATATCGCCGACGGCAATCTCACGTTGGCGGAGCTTAGATCGGCATTTGTTGAGCATAAAGAACTGGTCGATTATTTCTTTGACCAGGTCACGGATATGAACCTGCTTGCGGGTGTGCCGCAGATATCAGGTGCAGAGACAAAGGTTGCACTCCGAAACACCGGGGCCACAGACGTTACTATCGATGTGGTCGGAACGACCACAACGGGCGAAAGGCTTACGACCTCTACTACGATCAAAGGGACGAGTTTTGGCGAAGTTGTTTTCAAATCACCGAATAAAGTCGTACGTGTCGAGATCGATGCTGACAAACTTTATCCGCAGACGGAGTATTCGGATGACATCGCTCCGCGTGAGACGACCGATAGCGACCCTTTGCTTGCCGCAAAAAGGTATTTTGATAAGCAAGACTTTGTGAATGCCGAAAAAACGGCTAAGACTCTGCTTGCGGGATTGCCCAGATTTGATGATCTGCGTGTGTTGTTAGGACGTGCTTTGCTCGCACAGGGTCGTAATGCCGATGCGGAGAGGGAATTCAAGGCAGTGATCGATGAAAAGCTGCCGACGTCGAGAAGCCTTGCGTGGGCTAATGTCGGACTTGCAGAGGTCGCATCGAAATCCAATCAAAACGATACGGCGATCAAGTTCGCCGAGGCTGCTATTTTTGCTGACGCTGATTACGGTGCGAGTCTTGCGGCGCGTAATTTGCGAAACAAACTTGGCTACGCTTCCCCCGGTGATCCGGGCGTGAAATCGTTTTTTGCGGAGTTTGATAAAGCCGCTTCGGCAAACCGCAAGGCCGATATCGACTCAATGGTTATGTCGGGCGAGGTGGCGAAATTCGCGAGCGGCGTTTCGGGTTCGACCGAGCAATGGCAGACGCAGATCATACAAATTGACAGGCTCGATGCTAATACTTTGCTTGTCGAGGCAAATATGACAGTAAAACTTCTTACCCGTAATGCTGAGGCAGGAACTGCGGTATATAGGCTTATCAAGGTTGGTAGTGGATGGAAATTAGCAGGTGTAGAAATGTTTGAAGTGAGATAAATTATGAAGATAAAATATGGTTTCTTATTGATAGCGTGTCTTTTGCTGGGCAGCGCTTTAACTGCGTTTGGCCAAAAGAAAGCAAAATTGGGCAAGGTTTGCGGTGACCCGACGGCGGCTTGCAAGAGCCGTGAGAATTTTCAATCGTTCGATCTGCCGTTCGATACGGGCAAAAACTTTGTCATTTATGAATCTGAGAAATTTTATGGCATCGTACTGCAAAGCGTAAAATTGAATGACTGGGGCGATTGTGAAAACCCGTCTTTTGATGAGGGCGATCGGATGCCGATACAGGAGCTTTTCCCGCATAACAAAGTTTTCGCCCTCAACTGTGTTGAAACCGGCACCAATTATTACACCGGCGTAGCCGAACAGACCGCCTTTATCGGCGTGTATGCGGGAAAGACATTGACCGAGGCAAATAAGTTCTTAAAGACAGTGCAGGCGACTGGACAATTTCCCGGTGTCAAAGTGCGAAGGATGTCGATCGGTGTCAACGGAACGTAATTTATGACAGTTACAGAACGGGCCAAGCAGATAAAGCTGCTGATAATGGATTGTGACGGAGTCCTCACGGATGGCCGTCTTTATTTTTCTGCGGCGGGCGAGGAATTAAAGGTTTTTCACGCGCGCGACGGACAGGGAATAGTCGAATGGCACAAAGCGGGCTTTCGCTCAGGTATTATCTCCGGACGCAATTCGCCGATCGTCGAGATGCGAGCCAAACAGCTCGGCATCGAGTTTGTTTTTCAGGGAAGAAAGGAAAAGGTCTCCGCTCTCAATGAAATGATCCTGGAGGCGGGCGTTCTCCGCGAAGAGACGGCGTTTGTCGGTGACGACACACCTGACGCCGAAGTGTTTCCGTTCGTTGGCCTAGCGGTGGCCGTGGGTGATGCTCACGACGCCGTCAAGTCCACCGCTCATCATATTACAGTGCTCGATGGCGGCCGCGGGGCAGTCCGCGAAGTAATAGACATGCTCCTTGACGCCCGGAAATAGCTTTTTACGAAACTCTTTTCGTGTTAGAATTCCCGCATAATGAAAATTCTGATCACGTTATTGCTAGTGCTGACCGGTGCTAGCACTTCTTTGGCGGCAGTAAAAACATGGGACGGCGGCGGGGTTGACGACAACTGGCGGACAGCCGCGAATTGGGTTAACGACGTTGCCCCCGTCTCTGGCGACGATCTCGTATTTCCTGCGGTCGCGGCGAAATATACCTCCAGCAACAATCTAACGCTTTTTTCGACCATCAGATCAATGACCTTTGAGGGCGGCACCTATACCATCAGCGGCTCGCCTCTGCTGCTGAGCAATGGCATCGTAGTCACTGATGGCAATCAAGCGATCAATCTGGTGATAAACCTCACGGCCCCGCAAACGTTTTCGGCGACAAACTCGACTGCTGTCGGTATTGTGGTCGCCGCTCTGCTTGGGTCAAATACCCTGACGATCGACGGTGCAGGCGGTATCGGACTTGGACTGATCTCCGGATCGGGACGGATCGTGAAAAATGGCGGGGGCGGAGCGCTGATCAGCAGTGCGAGCAATTATAGCGGTCAGATCACTGAGAACCAGGGCGTCCTGATAGTTGATGCGTCAATACCATCAAGTACGGTGACGGTGAATATTATTCCCGCGGCCGCGACCTTTGATCTTAGCCTGTTCGGATTGTCGGATAAGTCTTACGATGTTTTTGCACCGGGCGAAGGTATTAGTCCGGGAGCCGGTGGACTAGGTGGTACCGGTACAGTCGGAGCCGTTAACGTAGTAAGCGGTTATATTAGCGCCGGGACGCTTACCTCTCCGACGGGGATCTTGAACACGGGTAACCTCAATTTTGCTGCTGATGGGGCTTTCTTAGCGAAACTAAACGGTGCTACGGCCGGTGAGAACGGCTACGATCAGGTCAATGTAACCGGTACTGTATCGCTTAACAATGCACAACTGCAGATCTTGCCATCGGAAACAACGCCCCCGCCCATAAGACGTCCTCTCGTTATCTTACGCAACGATGGGACGGATCCGGTCAACGGCACCTTTCTGAATGCTCCAGAGGGAGCATTGATCCTCAATGCAGCCGGCACTATGCGGTTTCGGATAAACTATGGTGGCGGAGACGGTAACGACATAATTCTTACGCGCGTAAGATTGCCGCGAGTATAGTCAACACGACTCTATTCGCTAAGCTATCAACTTGTAATTAAAAGCCATAAACTCCCAAGAGTTTTATAAGGGAAAATTCTGTGAAAAAGATCGTTGTAATTTTGTGGTCGATTTGTCTGCTGCAGCTCAGTGTGTTTTGTTACGGGCCAAAAGGGCATTCGCTCGTTGGTGCGATAGCGGATATTAAGCTGCGAGAAAATAAAAAAGCGATGGCTAAGGTTACCGAACTCCTAGACGGCCTGACGCTCGAAAAGGTGGCCAATTGGGCAGATATTATCAAGGGGTGGGATGACTGCGGCGGAGAGCCTCGACAGACCAAGCTATGGGCTTCAGAAAGGATCAATCTCGAATTTCGGGCTTTTGTTGCGGCAAATAAATGCGACAGCGAGTTTGACCATCATCAATACCATTACACCGATGTTCCGATCACCGGTAAAGAAAAATACAAAGACGGCAAGATAGGCCGTTCGGACAAGGATATTGTCCACATGATCGCATATTGCATCAGGGTGCTCGGTAACAAAGAGCCGCAGCCGAACCCTCGAGCGATCACCAAAACGGT
>JADJJY010000002.1:110000-814519 GCA_016706275.1 Chloracidobacterium sp.
CCCCAGTGAATGGCGGCCGTAACTATAACGGTCCTAAGGTAGCGAAATTCCTTGTCGGGTAAGTTCCGACCTGCACGAATGGCGTAACGATCTGAAAGCTGTCTTAACGAGGGACACAGCGAACTTGTAGTACCGGTGAAGATGCCGGTTTCCCGCATCTAGACGGAAAGACCCCGTGCACCTTGACTACAACTTGATAGTGATTTCGGGTAAATAATGCGCAGCATAGGTGGGAGGCTTTGATGTCAGGCTTTTGGGCTTGGCGGAGCCACAGGTGAGATACCACCCTTTATTTATTTGGACTCTAACCTCGATCCGTAATCCGGATCAGGGACATTATCAGGCGGGTAGTTTGACTGGGGCGGTCGCCTCCTAAAGAGTAACGGAGGCGCTCGAAGGTTGGCTCAGGCTGTTTGGAAATCAGCCGCAGAGTGTAAACGCATAAGCCAGCTTAACTGCGAGACATACACGTCGAGCAGGTACGAAAGTAGGAGTTAGTGATCCGGCGGTCGCTTATGGAAGTGCCGTCGCTCAACGGATAAAAGGTACGCCGGGGATAACAGGCTGATCCTGCCCAAGAGTTCACATCGACGGCAGGGTTTGGCACCTCGATGTCGGCTCATCATATCCTGGGGCTGAAGAAGGTCCCAAGGGTTCGGCTGTTCGCCGATTAAAATGGTACGTGAGCTGGGTTCAGAACGTCGCGAGACAGTTCGGTCCCTATCTGGTGTGGGCGTAGCAATATTGAAGGAATCTGTCCTTAGTACGAGAGGACCGGGATGGATTGACCTCTAGTGTACGTGTTATGGCGCCAGCCGTATCGCACGGTAGCTATGTCGAGCATGGATAAACGCTGAATGCATCTAAGCGTGAAGCCAGACCTAAGATAAGTATTGCCAGTGAGACTCGTGGAAGACCACCACGTTGATAGGTCGGAGATGTAAGTGCAGTAATGTATTTAGTTTACCGATACTAATTGTCCCAAGGCTTGACCATAAATCTTGTTTACAAGCAAATTTATTTCAAGCAACGCAAGAAGAAAGTAGTGGACTGCAATGTATTCAGTTATCAGATATTAAGTCTTTGAAAATTCAGAATGATGAACATCGAATAACGAATTCCTGATTCTATATTCCTTATTCGAAATTCTTCATTCGATACAGTTTTCCGGTGATTTTGTCGACAGGGTCACACCCGTTCCCATCCCGAACACGGCAGTTAAGCCTGTTGGAGCCGATGATACTGCAGCTTTCAGTTGTGGGAAAGTAGGAAGTCGCCGGATCTATATTAAAAAAAGCCCGTTCATTTTGAGCGGGCTTTTTTGCGTTTTGTATCTGATATTTCAATTTTGAAATTCCTGCAACCTTTCCAGTCGAAAACGATATAATTAAACAGACGTCCGATGGCACTTAGCTTCGAAACATTTTTCCGCCTCGTCTCATACGCCGCTGTATTTTGCGGCTTTTTGGCATTGTGGGTTTCGGGGACGTTTGGGGTTGTGGGCACCGCGGTTTTTATTGCCATAATGATCGCGGCTTGGTTTCTCGAGGATTCGCGTTGGCAGATATCGGAAAAGGTCGGGACGGCGCTTATCGTTTTAGCTTTGCCGCTGTTTTATTTGATATGGCGGTTTCAGCTTATTTCGCTTTACAGTTCTGAGACGGTGATCGCGGGTATTCTTGCCCGGATGATCCTGGCACTGACGGCGATCAAGCTGTTGCAAAAGAAAGGCGACCGGGACTGGATTTTCCTGTACCTAATGGCGTTTTTCGAGGTCCTGCTCGCTGCCGGGTTGAGCATAAGTGCGTTGTATCTGGTCACGTTCCTTGCGTATCTGCTCGTGATGGTCTGCTCGATCATTGCGTTTGAGATGCGTAAGACGGCTAGGGACGTCGAGACGAAAACCGCTATCGATAAAAAGAAAGAGGTTTCGGTATTTACCTCAGCCGCTGTCGTTCCGGCACGGAGACTGCCGACGACATCGATCGCCCTGATCGTCTTTATTGTAATGCTGGCGGCACCACTGTTTTTTATGCTGCCGCGTGTCGGCGGGGCCGGTTTTGGCGGCAAGCAGGGCGGGATGAATACGCAGACTGGATTTTCGGACCTCGTTAGGCTGGGCGGCATTGGCCGCATCCAGCAAAATAGCGAAGTCGTGATGCGGGTCAAACTTGAGGGGAATTCTGTCGAGCAAGACGGGCTTTATTTTCGCGGTACGGCACTCGACACGTTTGATAATCAGGCATGGAGCAGAGCGAGGACCGGGACCAAAGAGCCTTATGTACGAGGCGAACGCGAGTTCATTCAGATCGATCAGCCCGCCGGACGAGATAGTTTATCGATCCAAACCATATATCTCGAACCGCTCGATACAGCAGTGTTGTTCGCTCTGCCCAAAGCCGTAGCAGTGCAGAGCATCTTTCCACTCATCGAAAAAGATAGCTACGGAGCACTTACGTTCAGACGAAATTATGAGCGGGTGAGTTATAAGGTGCTGTCGGATCGCTCGCTCCCGGATAAGTCTCGGCTGCGTTTGGACAATAACGCATATGGCCCTGAATCGCAAAATTATCTGCAACTGCCAGCGAGCTACGACCGACGTATCTTTGATCTCGCTTACAGCATCGCGTCCAAAGAAAAGAACCGCTATGACCGTGCGGCCGCGGTCGAAAAATATCTACAAAATAATCTGGGCTACACGCTTGAACAAAAGGCGAGCGGCGATGAACCGGTTGCAGATTTTTTGTTCAATGTGCGTGAGGGGCATTGTGAATACTTCGCAACCGCGATGGCGGTCATGCTGCGGACACAGGGGATTGCGACGCGCATCGTCAATGGCTTTCACGGCGGCGAATATAACGAGACTGTGGATATGACGGTCGTTCGATCGAGTAACGCCCATTCATGGGTCGAGGTCTATTTTCCAAAAGAGAACGTATGGGTGCCGTTTGACCCGACGCCATTCTCGGGCGATGCGGCCCCAGCATCGTCGGGACTCGTCGGCCAGTTTAACAAATACGTCGAAGCACTCGAAGCGTTTTGGATTCAGTATTTTGTTGCATTCGACAACCAAGAGCAACGTTCGCTCGTCAAAACGCTCCGCAACGGCTTTGTCGATTATCAGGCACAATCTGCGTCCTATTTAACCCACGCCCAGGACATTCTTGCAGAGTGGTGGAAAGATGCTCGCGGCGATAAAGGAATGCAGTCCAGCCTTGCCGCAATCGGATACGCAGTCGCGTATATTGTCGGCGGTGTTTTGGGAATTATCTTACTAGTCTGGCTCG
The DNA here is from genome assembly GCA_016706275.1 of Chloracidobacterium sp. Taxonomy (GTDB): domain Bacteria; phylum Acidobacteriota; class Blastocatellia; order Pyrinomonadales; family Pyrinomonadaceae; genus OLB17. The sequence continues at coordinate 113,288 of JADJJY010000002.1, forward strand.
GCCGTAAAATCGTTAAGATGAACTTTTGGCGGCGAGTACGAAACCGGGTCTATTCTCGAGAACGCGATTCGGTTGTCGAATTCTATGAGCGTATGCAGCAGGCGTTGGCGAAAAAGGGAATAAGCCGCCAGCCGTTTGAGACGCCGCTTGAGTTTGCCTTTGGGGTTGGCTCGGCTGAGGTTGTTAGCATTACCGAAAAATATAATCGAGTGAGATTTGGTGAGGAAGCCCTGTCGCCGGACGAAGCCGAGGAAATCGAAGGTTTGCTTGAAAGACTAGAAGAAATAGAAACAGGATGAACATGATATGCAAGATCGATCAAATGATCCCGTTTACCTTGTCCATCCTGTTGAATAACAGAATCGCGATCAGAGACTATTTATCGTCGCTGTCGTCTTTCTTATCATCCGAGCTTGCCGGAGCCGTAGGTGCGGCGGGTGCCGTGCCTGTGACCTTTGCTATGCCCGATTTTGTAGAGATCGTTTTGCCCGATTCGTCGGTCAGAGTCGCTTCGACCTTATAGTCGCCAGGCAGAGGGGTTGTGAACGTAGTCCATACGGTTGCTGACGAGGTTAGGTCCATTGACTGGTCGCCGACCTTTTCGCCCTTTGTCTTACCCGCGACATTGTCATACGTCACGTTCCAAGACACCTTGTGTTTGCCGCTCGGCAGCCCCGTGGCGTCGACCATTGCATAAATCTCTTTGCCGGTGTCAAACGAGCTCGCCGGCTGTTTGCCTTCCTTATCTTTAGCAAACTTGATGTCACTCAAATTCGCCGTCGTCATGCTGCACTCAAAACCTGCCGAAACAAAAATGAGCAGAGCAAGCCCAAGTATCAAAGTTGTCTTTTTCATAAGAATCTCCTAATTAAATTAAAAATTTATCTATCGCGTAAGTGTGGTTTTGAGAAGTGTAATCAATCGGCGGCAAACTCGCAAGTCGGCGCAATGATAAGACCTCACGCGTGTGATAACCTAGTTGTTTGCTTAGTACGCGTTATGAAGAAAGTTGGATTTGTCAGTCTCGGATGCCCCAAAAATCTCGTCGATAGCGAGGTGATGATGGGCCAGCTCGCCGAGGCGGGCTATGAGATCACAAACAATGCCGAAGAGGCCGATACGGTCGTCGTGAACACGTGCGGCTTTATCGAATCCGCAAAACAGGAATCGGTTGACGCCATCCTCGAAGCCACACGCTGGAAATCAGGCGGTGCGGCGAGCCGTGTTATCGTCGCCGGGTGTCTGGTCGAACGTTACCGCGACGATCTGATGAAAGAGCTGCCCGAGGTGGATGCATTTATCGGCACGTCGCAGGTTGGCGATATACTCAAGGCAGCGGACGCAGAATTTGACGCAAAACAACTGACAATCTCGCCGATCGGCAATAAATCAGCAACGTATCTCTACGACGAGTATACGCCGCGAATGCGGGCGACCGATTCATACACTGCATTTATTAAGATCGCCGAGGGCTGCGACCGGCCGTGTGCGTTTTGCTCGATACCGGGAATGCGTGGCTCTTTCAGATCACGCCGTTTTGGCTCGATCATTGAGGAAGCACGGCAATTGGCCAAAGACGGCGTCAAAGAGATCGTGCTTATCGCTCAGGATTCATCCCGTTACGGCGAAGACCTCGGCGAAGTGGACGCCCTCGCGGCCCTCATTCGTGCCCTCGGTGAGATAGATGGCATTGAATGGATCCGTCCGATGTATGCTTTTCCGACGCATATTTCTGATGCTTTTTTATCAGCGATCGCCGAGACGCCCAAGGCCGTTAAATATCTCGATATGCCGCTGCAGCACGCATCGCGAAATGTATTAAAGCTGATGAAACGCGGCGGGACACGGGAATCGCTGGAACGCCTTATCGGTAGAGTTCGCGACGCCGTTCCGGGCATTGCGATACGGACGACATTTATCACCGGCTTTCCGGGCGAGACCGAAGAGGATTTTGAGGAGCTTATCAAGTTTGTCCAAAACTGCCGATTTGATAACGTGGGTGTTTTTACCTACTCCGACGAAGAGGGCACCGCAGCGTACGATCTGCCCAACAAGGTCGATAACAAAGTCGCGATGCAGCGCCGCAACCGGCTGATGAAAGAACAGGCGAAGATCAGCAAACAGCTCAACAAAGCTAAGATCGGAAATACATACAAAGTTTTGTTTGAGGGGCTCTCACAGGAATCCGACCTATTGTTCCAAGGCCGTCTCGAAGGCCAGGCTCAAGAGATCGACGGCTACATCCTAATAAACGATATGCCCGAAGATCTCGATCCGCAGATCGGAGCGATCTACAACGTAAAGATCACCGAAGCCCACGCATACGATCTCGTCGGCGAGATCATCAGCCTAAATTAATATGGATTGCCGCTCAATACACCGTTGGTGACACTGATCGAATAAAAACCACTTGCCGGACGATTTCGCAGGTTAAAGGTTTGATTTTCAGCAAGACGCCAGATCTTAAATCCCGAATATGTGAGTGGGGAACCGGGCAAACAAACCTCAGGCTGATGATCCGCCAACACAAAATATGCCCGCCCGTTACCGTTGCCTTTTACGGTTGCTATGCCGTCCTGATCCACGACAACACTAGTTGATTCGCTGACGGCAATACCCATTGGTTCGGTGCTAACGCCGTCCTTGATCTGCCGCGCGAGAAACGCGAACAGCCGCCCCATTCTGTCCCGCTGAACGAAGTGCGAATCTGTTATTGTACCTGTCAGGTCGCCCCAACTAAAAAAATTGTAGGTGAATGAAATAGACGGGTCGTACGGGTTACTAAGTGATTGGGCAGAAGTTGCACTACCCGAGCAGGCATCGTAAACAAACGCCCCTTGGATGGCTAGACCTGCACTTGTTCCGCCGACGGCTCCGCCACGGCGGTAGACCATTTTGACAGCCCGTGCGATCGATGTGTTTGCAAACAGGGTGACGTAATCGCATTGGTCGCCGCCCGCAAAGAATACGACCTCGGCCTTTTGTATAGAAGCAACGACGTTTTTATACCTTGAATCTAACCTCTCCGTGATAACAAACGTTTCGACCGAATCGACGCCGTTCATCGCCAAAATCGGTGCGTTGTATCCATTTGACCCGGTCGCACGCAAAACAACAACATCAACCTTTGCCGCACAGTCTGTACAGCCGCGCGCCTTATCAATCATCCACTGTATTGCGGGGTCGACATCCGTACCGCCGCCGCCAAGATTTAGAACGGGTCCGAAGAGTTGAGGACGGACGTCAACTGCGTTTCCGCTCAGATAACGCGTTACCGTCGCATGAGCTGAACTGCAAAATAGCAGAACTAGAAAGGCCTTTGCTGAAAACGTGAAAAATTTCATTCGTCACTCCGGTTATCTTGTTAAGTATTGTCGTTGAAAAGATCCTTCGAAGCAAAAAGATAACCGTCGAAGACAAAACGGGGCAAACCCGGTCGGCCTATTGGAGGTTTCGAGTCGTGTGTTCGGTGACGCTAGCAAAGGGTATTTTTTCAGACTCACTATCGCCTTACGGTAACTGGATATCGTCAATGCCTCGACGAGCCCCATTGAGCCTCCCGGCCAGAGGAGCGGTTTCCAATTTAACGCCAGTATCTGCCGGGGTAGTTGAGGATTTTCGTTTTGAATATCTCTTTGTAGGGAATAAGAATCCTGCCCCAAGCGTGAACATCCCCGCTACGACAAATAGCATAAATACCAGCTTTCCATAAGACTGCGGAAACAGCTCAAAATCTTTCAGAGCCCCGTTTATCAAGCCAATTACCAGACCAAAATGAACATCGCGATTCCGATCCGAAACAGTTTGAAATTTGGCCGCCGTGTCACGAACGGTTTGGTTTATGCCTCGCCGGAAACAATATCGCTTATGCCATCGAGTGACAGCCCGCGGTCCGGCCAAAGCTCGTACCCGAGGTAAACTGTTTCCCGCATCGGGGGCAATATAGATTATCAGCCATGGTAAGCATTACGATTTTGGGTTATCAAAGGTTAGTCCTTTGAGAGCAAATGTTTGTACCCTGGGGGTCGTTCAGACTTCTTCAAGATTTCTTTTTCTTGCATCATCTTGATTTATGAATTTTATAGTTGATGCAATTCAGGCTTCGATTTACACTTTTGTTGTATTTATTGTCTCGAAAGGAATATGAATTATGAGATTTAGCAAGATATTTACCGTGGCATTTATTTTTTTGACGATATGTTCCGCATACAGTCAAAAAGACATAACCAAGCCGCTCGATAAGTGGAGTAAGGATGACCTGATAAAGTTTACTTCTGACTCAAACTGGGCTAAGACTTTCCGTTCTACAGAAGGAGCAGGTGGAAACAACCAGCGCCGGACTGCGGGACAACTTGTTCAAGATGTAACGGTCGGTGGAGACGATGCTCGAATTTCCAGATACTCCGGAGGCGAGCCTCTTATACTCCGTCTCCACTCGTCGGAGTTTTTGCGGAGAGCGGTAGTGAGGTTACAGCAAATCGAAGCCGGCTACGACAAAATGAGCAGCGACGACAAGGCGAAGTTTGATGCGAGTCGCAAGGTATATTTGGAGTGCGCTATCTGTAAGGATTATTACGTGGTAACGCTAACTCGCGTATTTGATGATGCGCGATCTGCTGCCGGTGAAGGCGTCTTTCAGGCGATGACACTGGACGAGGTGAGATCTTACGTAAAGTTAGTTAACGACAAGGGCGAAGAGCGGAATTTGTTTCAGTTCACCGCACCCAAAAAATCTAGTGATCAAGCAATATTCTTTTTTAAGCGTACCAATGATAACGGCGTGCCATTTGTCACACCGGAAACTAAAAGCGTAAAGATAATTTTCACCGCTGCCGCCCGCGACAGAGCCGTCAATAGATTTGCTTATCTGTTACCTCCTTATTTCGAATTTAATATGCTCAAAATTGTAATCGACGGGACAATCTCCTTTTAATGTGAGTAAATCTTAACGAACCATTAAGCCCCTTTGTCGGGCCTTTTCATGTCTTATGAATTGTTTCCTACAATTTTGTAGTAATATGCAGCGCACAAAAGCGGCCACAACTTTCTTGATTTGCTTTTAAGAGTTCATAAAGTAGAATCTCATTTTTGAAATTCTGAATATTTACTTTAGACGAAAGCTTTTACTAACAATTTCAATCTAACCAGGAGAGATAATGAACGCAAAGAATGTATTGCATTACGCCGCCGACCAGGAAGCAAGGTTTGTTTCCGTGCGGTTTACCGATCTGATCGGTTCGTGGCACCACCTCACGTTTCCCATCGGCCAGCTGTCAGAGGACAGCTTTGAAGATGGTTTTGGATTTGACGCCTCGTCGCTTCGCGGCTGGGCGGCGATCCACGAATCGGACATGCTGCTCGTACCGGACCCGTCGCGTTTCTGGATCGACCCGTTTACCGACGACACGACGCTGTGCCTGATCGCAAACGCTGTTGACCCCATCACAAAAGAGGGCTACGACCTTGACCCGCGTTCGGTTGCGATGCGTGCCGAGAGCTATCTGAAATTTACCGGCATCGCCGACACGATCAATGTTGGTCCTGAAGCCGAGTTTTTTGTCTTTGACGAGGCTCGCTTTCACAACGATCAGCACTCGGCCGGTTTTCATGTAAATTCGGATGAGGGCCACTGGAACTCGGGCCGCGAGGGCGACGATTATTCGACGAATAATGGCTATCACATTCGTGCCAAAGAGGGCTACGTTCCGGTTGCTCCTCTTGATTCGCTTGTGGATCTGCGAAACACGATGTCAACGATACTCGGTGAAGTCGGTATCAATGTCGAGTGTCACCACCACGAAGTCGCGACCGCCGGACAGTGCGAGATCGATTTCAAATTCTCTAATCTGCTGCACACGGCTGACAATCTGATGTTGTTCAAATACATCGTCAAAAACACGGCCGCTGCTGCGGGCAAGACCGCGACGTTTATGCCAAAACCGATCTATGGTGATAACGGTTCGGGCATGCATTGCCACCAGTCGCTTTGGAAAGACGGCTCGCCGCTGTTTGCGGGCGATCAATACGCGGGGCTGTCGGAAATGGCGAAATTTTACATCGGCGGGTTGCTCAAACATGCTCCGGCTCTTGTCGGGTTTGCCGCTCCGACGACAAACAGTTACAAGCGTCTTGTCCCCGGATTCGAAGCTCCGGTAAATCTTGCGTATTCGGCACGTAACCGCTCGGCGGCTGTGCGAATACCGATGTTCTCGTCTTCGCCAAAAGCCAAACGCCTCGAATTTAGACCGCCCGATCCGTCGTGCAATCCGTACATCACTTTTGCTGCGTTGCTGATGGCCGGCCTTGACGGCATCCAGAACCGCATCGATCCCGGTGAGCCGCTCGATAAGGACATCTACGATCTGCCGCCCGAAGAGCTGAAGAACGTGCCTTCGTTGCCTGGCAGCCTTGATGAGGCTCTGAACGCTCTCGAAGCCGATCATGATTTCCTGCTTAAGGGCGATGTTTTCTCATCGAAGATGATCGAACGCTGGATCTCATACAAACGCGACAACGAGATCACGCCGCTGCGTTTGCGTCCGCATCCGCTTGAGTTTTCGATGTATTACGACATTTAAGTTGTCGGTAGTCAGTTGTCAGTTGTCGGTGGGCAGATCGTGCGATCTGCCCACTTTTTTGCGAATATAGTATTAATGAAAGTTGAACCTGTAGTATTAGAGGGTGATTTTGTCCGGCTTGAGCCGATGCGGTTGGATCATTTGCCCGCGCTCGTCGAAGTCGGGATGGACGAATCCGTTTGGAAATGGACAAATAATGTCGTGAATGACGCGAGCGATATCGAACGCTACGTTCGCGAGGCTATCGCGATGCGGATGCAGGGAACCTCCATCCCTTTCGTGACGATCGAAAAAGCAACGGGAACGGTCGTCGGCTCGACCCGCTTTGGGAATATTGATACCGCTAATAAAAAAGTAGAGATCGGTTGGACTTGGATAAATCCAAAATGGCAACGAACCGTAATAAACACCGAGGCAAAGTTGTTGATGCTGACTCATGCTTTTGAGACTTGGAATTGTATCCGCGTCGAGCTAAAGACCGATTCGAATAACGACAAATCGCGAAATGCAATGTTACGTATCGGTTGTACCGAAGAGGGAACGCTCAGAAATCACATGATCACGGAATCGGGCCGCTTTCGCGATTCGGTTTATTTCAGTATCATTCAAACCGAGTGGGAATCCGTAAAGCAAAATCTGACATCCAAGATAACGGCGTAATGAGACACGCAGCGGCTTTGCTGTATAATTGACCGAGGTTATGGAAAAATACAGAGTGACATGCCCTTGCTGCGACGCCGTTTTGACCATCGATGCGGCGACCGGAGCTTTGCTTGGCCACGAAGAAAAGAAAAAGGTGCACGGCTCGTTCGAAGACCTACAGGGCGAGTTGAATAAGCAAAAAGAGTTGCGTGAGAATAAATTTGCTCAGGAAATGTCGTCTATGAAAGACCGCGAACGGCTGTTAGACGAAAAGTTCAAAGAGGCGATGAAACGTGCCGATCTCGATTCGGATATTCCATACAAAAACCCGCTTGACCTCGATTAAATAATGACCATGCCCACGAAAGCCGCTGATTCGGCGGCGAGTATCAGAGACCGCATCATCGTAGCTCTCGATGTCGATTCTGCGGAAAAGGCACGCGAGATCACCCGCGAGCTAGCGGGACACGTCGGAGCGTTTAAGATCGGGCTGCAGTTATTTACATTGGCGGGGCCGGAGTTTGTCAGGGAATTGACCGCGGACGGACACAGGATATTTCTTGACCTCAAGTTTCACGACATCCCAAATACGGTCGCAAAAGCCTCGGTCGAAGCCGCCCGTTTGGGTGTTTGGATGTTTAACGTCCACGCCGCTGGCGGCAGCGAAATGATGAAAACCGCGGTCGAAGAGGTCAACAATGTATGTGCGGCGGAGCAGATCGAACGCCCGTTGATGATCGCGGTGACCGTGTTGACAAGCTCAAATGCAGAGACTTTGAACGAAATAGGTTTCGCCGGCGAGGTTGACGAACAGGTTGTGCGGCTTGCCCGCCTTGCTGAATCGGCGGGAATGGATGGCGTCGTTGCATCGCCGCGTGAAGTCACGTCGATAAGGTCGGCGATCACGCGAACAAATTTTCTAACCGTGACACCCGGCATAAGGCCTGAAACTGCAACAAATGACGATCAAAAGCGTGTAACCACACTCCGGCAGGCAATGGCCGGTGGTTCGGACTATGCCGTGATCGGGCGGCCGATAACCCAAGCCGCGGATAGGCTTGCCGCCGTCGAACAGATCGTAGCAGAATGCTTAGCTAATTGATGAGCAATTATTCAAATCAGACAAACTCTCGCCTGACGAGCTGTGTCCTAAGCAGTTCGGTTTTTCTGTTTCTGTTTTTGAGCCTATTTGCGGGGCGAACCTCGGCTCAGTTACAGCCGACAAATTTCCGGGTCGGTGAGAAACTGACTTATAGCATCTCTTTCGGCAAGGTCGAAGACAGCGGTTACATGGAAATTTATGTAGCGTCGCGTGGGCTAATTGGCGGCAAAGATTCGGTCGAGATCAGGTCAAAATTTAAGACGCTGGGGTTCGTCAGCGCGACTTTTGCGTTGATAGATGAGACTCGCACCGTTTTTGCCGCACCGGACACTGGGCTGCCGATATTTATTCGCCGGACGCAGAATGACGGCCCCTTGCCAATTGAGACGATCAGCAATTATCTCAAAAACCCGTCGTCAAATTTTGACCCTGTCACGCTCATATACAAAGTCCGACAAGCCGGGGGTACGGGCAGTTATACATTTAACGAAGGCGAGACGATTTATACAGCGACGTTTCTGAATGGTAAGGCCGAGCGGCTAAAAACGAGTGCGGGCGAATATGACACGACGATATCGACTGTACAGAGCGAGTATCTCGCGGTCAACGGCATTAAAGATCTCAAGATAAATTTCACTAACGACGAAGACCGCATTCCCGTGCTGTTTAGGTTTAAGACCGCCAAGGGCGAATGCCGCATCACGCTTGTTTCGTCTCACATGGATGAACCAACGCCGACCGTGAAACCTACGCCGACCCCGACTCCCGTTCCAACTCCGGTAGTTGTGGCAACGCCGCGTCCGACCGCTACGCCGCTTGAGTATGTTGAGAATCAACCGCTACTGCCGGAACTTGGTTTTGCCTTGGGCGAGAGCCTGTCGTACAACCTTACTGACGGAGGCAAGCGTTTTGGTGTTGTCACGATCGAGGCAAAAGAGCGCAAGTTATTCGAGCAAAAGGACAGCCTTTTATTGACGGCGACCGTCACGGCGATCGAGCCGGGGAATAAGACTTTTGCGCTTGGCGATTCGATCAAAGCACAGGTCGATCCTGATACGCTCGCTCCGAAATGGTTTGAGGGAAAATTCGGCGGTGGCCTCAAAGCCTTAAATCAGACGGTAGTATTTGATCCAAGAACAGGGATCATCTCGTTTGGCGGCACCGCACCTATCGACGGCCCCGTAGGCACGCACAGCCTGTTGTCGCTGATCTATGCGATGCGGTCGTTTAATCTAAAGAAAAGCAATGTTCCTGGCAATCCGGTCAACGATACACGCGTTGCGGTTTTCTGGGAAACTCAGCCTTACGTCTTTACGTTGCGTCCCGACGTTCCTGCCGATCTCATTATCAACGGGGAAAAGATATCGGCTCAGCTTATTACCATCAATACCGGCAACCCTAAGCTCGATACTCTCGGTATAAAGGTGTGGCTCGGTTCCGTCAATCGTATTCCCATACGATTCACCGTCGGCACATTTCAGGCCGACCTCATCATTCAACCTAAGAACATTGTTCAGTGATTTGTGTATCCATTATAACGCTCTCTAACAAGCTGTGTAATGATATTGAAATTGGTTTTCAATTAGGATAGACTTATCATGGGTAGCGACGATGCCGAAAAGCAGCGAAAAAATGACACTGACCGAACTCCCAATTGGAATAGATGCACGCGTCGTTGCAGTCAATGGCGAAAGCCGCGTGACTCGGCGTTTACTCGAAATGGGCGTGATACCGGGCGTGTCGATCCAAAAAATAAAAATGGCACCGTTTGGCGATCCGGTAGAGATTCGCGTGCGTGGTTACAGCTTGGCTATGCGCCGGACCGAATCTGATGCGATCGAGGTGTCGATTTAATTTGATATTTCAAATGTGAAATTTGAAATCCGCCGATGAATGAACGACCACGGAAAAAATAGCCAACTGACAATAGCTCTTGCCGGCAACCCCAACGCCGGCAAGACGACCCTCTTTAACTCCCTCACAGGCCTCAAGCAAAAAGTAGCGAATTACCCCGGCGTCACGGTCGAACGTAAAGAAGGTCCATGGACGCTTGATGGAAAGACAGTAAATCTCATCGATCTGCCGGGACTTTACAGCCTGGATGCGACCTCGCTTGATGAACAGATCGCGAGCGATATCATCCGTGGAGATCAGGAAGGCGTGCCAAAACCGGACGCCATCATTGCGGTCGTTGATGCGACAAATCTCGAACGCAACTTATATCTGGTAACGCAGATGTTTGAGTTTGGCGTGCCCGTTGTCGTTGCACTGACGATGATCGATGTTTTTGAAAAGCAGGGTCACGAGATCGATATCGAGATGCTCTCGGCCCAGTTGAAAACACCCGTTATTGCGGTAAATGCCAAGAGTGGACGCGGAACGCAGGAGTTGGCCGATAAGGTGGCGGGCGTTATTGGCACAACGCCTGAAATACCTTACGAATATCGCCAAGAGGATCCAAACTCCGGCCCGCACGGCAAGATCTTTGCCCGCTACAATTTTATCGCGAATGTCGTGCAGGAATCGGTCTGGCACAGCGACCACCAATCGCACCGCGTTACGGACAAGATCGACCGCGTTTTGACGCATAAGTTTTTTGGCCTGTTGATCTTGGTCGCGATCCTGCTACTTGTTTTCCAAACGATATTTTCATGGGCAAGCCTGCCGATGGACCTGCTGGAAAAAGGATTTGGGGCGGTCGGCGATTTTGTAAAAGCGGAAATGCCGCCGGGGATGCTGACGGATCTGCTCGTTGACGGGATCATTGCGGGCGTCGGCGGCGTGGTCGTGTTTTTGCCGCAGATATTGTTGCTGTTTCTGTTCATCTCGCTGCTTGAAGACAGCGGCTATATGGCCCGTGCCGCGTTCTTACTCGACAAACTGATGTCGCGCGTGGGCTTGCACGGCAAGGCATTTTTACCACTGATATCGAGCTTTGCTTGCGCGATTCCGGGCATCATGGCGACACGCACGATCGAGAGCCGCCGCGATCGTTTTGCGACGATAATGATCGCACCGTTTATGTCATGCTCGGCGCGTCTGCCGGTTTATACGCTGATGATCGGAGCGTTTTTTGGCGGTAAATACGTGCTCGGATTTGTGTCGGTTGGGGCGTTGTTAATGTTGATAATGTATTCGATCGGCATCATCGTAGCGATCATTGTTGCAGCAATTCTAAAACGCACCGTCCTAAAAGCTCCGCCGCCGCCGTTTCTGATGGAACTGCCGCCGTATCGTCTGCCCAATTTACGCACCGTTTTGCAAAACATGATCACGCGAGCTTGGTTGTTTTTGAAACGGGCCGGAACGGTCATCCTCGCGATCTCGATCATCCTGTGGGCATTGATGTATTTTCCAAGAAGTAGTCAGGAGCCAGTAGCCAGTAGCCAGATTATAGAGATCGCCGGCAACGAACAACCATCAACTAAGACCATACAATTACCAGAAAGCGAGCAGCTTAAGTATAGCTATGCGGGTAAGCTAGGCCATGCGATCGAGCCGGTTATCCGACCACTCGGTTTTGACTGGAAGATAGGCGTTGCCCTGATCGCGAGCTTTGCTGCACGTGAAGTGCTGGTTTCGACGCTGAGCATTATTTACAACGTCGGAAAGGAAGAGAATGAGGAATCGGAAACGCTTATTTCCGCCGTTCGCGACGCCAAGACCGACGACGGTAAACCCGCTTGGACGCCGCTGACGGCGCTAACGCTGATGGTTTTCTTTGTGCTGGCGATGCAGTGTATGTCGACGATCGCAGTCGTTCGCCGCGAGACCAATTCGTGGAGCTGGCCGCTATTTATGACCGCGTATATGACAGCCCTCGCATATATCGCGGCGTTGATCACCTATCAGGGCGGTAAAGCGTTGGGGTTTGAGTGATGATTCAAACGATCATAGTAATTGCCATTATCGCCGCTGCGTGTCTCTACGCGGGATCGATCCTTTTGAAAAAGCGGCGAGCATTTTCGTCAAAACCCGGCTGTGACAGCGATTGCGGTTGCAGTGGAGCGTCAAAAAAATTACCCTCATAATTTGGGATCAAATACGACATTTCTGACACCAGGCGTTCGTTCGATGTTTTTATCGACGTTCGCTTTTTTTATGGCGAATGTTTTCGTCAAACAGGTCACCCACATCCCGGCGATGGAAATCGTTTTCTTTCGCTGCATCGTTGCCACATTGATCTGTCTTTACGGATTGCGTAATGAAAAAGGTGCGGTTATTGGTTCAAATCACCTGATGCTCTTGCTCCGGGGCATATTTGGCACAACGGCTCTTTTTTGCTTTTTCCTGACTCTTCAACAGATGCCGCTCGCATCGGCGCAGACCATCCAATACCTGTCACCGATCTTTACCGCGACGATCGGGATCTTTGTTCTTGGCGAAAAGGTTCGGTCGATGCAGTGGGTGTTTTACGCGATCGCCTTCGGCGGCGTGCTGGTGATCGAACGTTTTGACGATCGCATTTCGACGTTTTACCTCGCTCTCGGCATACTGTCGGCGTTCTGTTCGGGCGTAGCGTATAATCTCGTCCGCAGTCTTCGCGGCAAAGAGCATCCGCTTACGGTCGTGTTGCATTTTCAGCTTGTCGGAGCAGTCGTCGGATTTATCAGCCTGTTTTTCTACTGGGAAACACCGCGTGGTTGGGATTGGCTCTATCTGTTGCTCGTGGGGATCTTTTCGCAGCTTGGGCAGATCTTTTTAACAAATGCATTGCAACGTGAACGTATTGCCGGTGTCGCGATCATTAACTACACAGGCCTCGTCTATGCCCTGACGATCGGCTGGATTGTGTTTGGTGAGGTACAGGGAATATTATCTCTGTTAGGCATGGCCCTAGTCGTTTGCGGTGTCTTGCTTAGCGTCATGTACGGACGGCGGCAAAGCAGACGTGAGGCGATCGAACTGACCGCCGGATAGGTGTTCACCACAGAGCCACATAGAGCACAGATAAGATAGCTAGATGCAAACAAGAATAAATGCGGCGGTAGTTACGGTCAGCGATACTCGTAAGGCAGATGACGATCTTTCGGGTAACAAGTTGGTCGAACTGCTCTTTTCCTTAGGTGCGGATGTTGCAGTGCGTCGACTTGTAGCAGATGATCTTCAACATCTTCGCGACACGCTCGGTACGCTCGCCGACAGGGAAGACATCAACCTTATTATCACGACCGGCGGAACCGGCTTCGGTCAGCGAGACAATACACCGGAGGCGACCCTAGCGGTTATCGAACGTGAGGCTCCAGGATTGTCTGAGGCGATGCGTCGTGAGACGGCGGCAATGCATCCTTTTGCAATGCTCTCACGCGGGATTTGCGGTATTCGGGGAACGACGCTCATCATCAATCTGCCGGGCTCGCCAAACGGGGTTGAAGAGTGTTTTGAGGTCATCCGCCCTGTCTTACAGCACGCGATAAACCAGATAATGGGAAAAAAAGAACATTAACCGCGAAACACGCGAAAAATACGAAAGTAATAAAGACAAGAGCCTAACTTAGCGTATTTCGCGTATTTCGCGGTCACCATCTTACTCTCCGCACAAGAACGGTATTTTTACTGTTTTTGACGACTTAGTTTTCTGGCCGGTGATCTTTGCGGTGATCTTGACATCATCACAGAGTGATCCGTACACATAGACGGGCACGAGATACACGCCCTTTTCACCGATGAGTCCGATCTGGACATTGTTCCGGGTCATTTTGATTTTTTTGCCTTCCCAAACTGTGACGCTAACCATGCGTCCGGGTTCGAACGAACCTGCCTCGCCTTGTATAGCGACCCAGACAAATAGCGAAGTGCTTAGGTCGTTAAAGAACGATTTAACCTCACCGCCCTCGGGATTTGCGTCCGACAACTCGCCAGCGGCTTCGTCAAAAGCGTTGACCTTTATCATGGAGATCGAGTAATCCGGTGCTTTGGGCGGTTTTTGGGCAAAGACGGTGGAAGTTGCTGCGATAGTCGTGAACAACAGAGCGACAAAGAGCGTGCGAATAATAGTTTTCATACGGTATTCTCCAATAATTTTTTGCTTGTGACCAACTGCGTCAGGTTAAAGACGCCAAAGTTGTGAAATGGGTTGTTCATCTTCTCGCCGAGCTGAAATAAACGCAGCGACATCGTCGTGCAGCTTCTTTAGCTGACGGGTGTCGATGTACATCATGTGTCCTGCCTCGTAATATTCAAAGCTAATATTACGCCGCAGCGTCGGGTCGAGATTCATCGCCGAGATGGTGTATTCGGCGGCGTAAAACGGCGTTGCCATGTCGTAATAGCCTTGGGCGACCATTATCTTCATAAACGGATTTTTGCCCATCGCGTCTTTGAGCGAAATGCTCGTGTCGGCGTATTGGTTGGTCACGTTGTAGTTCCAAGGGGACGAGATGCCGCCGCCGAGGATGTAATATTCAGTGTCAGTTTTGTAACCCAGCTCTCCACGAACATAGCTGTTAAAAGCTGCGGTGTACGGCGGGCGGATCGCATTCATCGACGGGTCGCTATCCGGCCCGGTGCCCGCGGCATCGCGGTCGATGCCCTTAAAACGGCTGTCAAGCCGCCCCGTAGTGCGGCGTTCGGAACGGAGAAGTTCTTTGTTAAATTCGCCGAGATCAACGCGAAAATTGTTTCGCTCGATAAAATCGGTCGGTAGTCCGGTAAATGTCGCAAACTGTGTTGCGAGAGCCGAGCGTTCCGTCGGATTTAGTTGGTCGATACGCATCAGCGCCCGCACATATTCGTTCGATGCAAAACTGCTGGCTTCGTCGGTGACCTGTTTGAGCGATTTTGACTGCATCGATGGCGGCAGACGTTTGTGATACCAAGCCGTCGCGGTGTAGCTCGGCAGGATCAGTACTAGCGGCAGATCGTTATTGTCGGCAAAGCGAATCGTCTGAAAATTCATTACCGTCGAGACCAGGGCGATGCCGTTGAGTGCAATGCCGTGTTCGAACAGCCAGTTTGACAGGCCCGATGCCCGCGTTGTGCCGTAAGACTCGCCGACGAGAAACAGCGGCGACAGCCAGCGTTCGTTGCGGCCGAGGTACATGCGGATAAATTCGCCGACGGATTCGATATCGCCGTTGATGCCAAAATATTTTGCCGCCAACTCAGGCCTTGCCGCCCGCGAATAACCCGTGCCGACCGGGTCGATAAATACGAGGTCCGTTTCGGCGAGCCATGTGTGCTGATTGTCCTCCATTTCAAATGGCGGCGGCGGCATCGCACCGTCGTCCATCATCTTGATACGTCTTGGCCCTAACGCACCGAGATGCAGCCAAACGCTTGCTGAGCCCGGGCCGCCGTTGAACGAGAACATCAGCGGCCTGTTCGCCGTAGGATTGTCGAGCGTATATGCCATAAAGAAGATCCGTGCCTCGGTCTCACCGGTCACGGCGTTTTTGAGCGGCATAAAACCCGTCGTCACCGTGTACGCCAGTGTCCTAGAACCGACGCGTACCGAATGCTTAGTCACAGACGGAGCCTCATCCTTACTATCGGCAGGTTTCGGCGGCTGAATGGGCGGCGTCTGAGCGGCCACAAACAACGGAAACAAAAGTAACAACGACAAAAGTGCTAATGCTCTCATACGGATTAAATAGAATTGTCCTGAATTGATATTGTGCGGAGAAAGATTAACATACGCACGAAAAATCTGCGACTAATGTGAGATCTTCGCCGGCTATTCCGCGAACGCAATATTGCACAGAAAAGCTGCCACTAAATATATCTAGTGGCAGCTTTTCTGAAAAAGGCAGTTGCCGGGTTTTTAACGGGTGCCTTTGTTGACCAATACACCGTTTATGATCGTGCCGACGCAGTGGGTGGTCCATTCGAGCGGGTCGCCGTCGTAGAGAGCGATGTCGGCGTCTTTGCCAACGGCGAGCGAGCCGATGCGTGCGTCGAGGCCGAGGATCTTCGCGGCGTCGATGGTGATCAGAGCAAGAGCGTCACGCTGCGACATGCCGTTCTGTGCGGCCATGCCCGCTTCGTAGAGAACGACGCGGGTTTTGGGCACGTAGCCCTCATAACCGCTCTGGAGGGCGACGGGAATGCCCGCAGCCTTGAGTTTGCCGGCAGTTTCCATCGACAGGCCGTCCGTATCGCCTCCGGCACGTGCCATCGTCGGGTGGATTATGACCGGGACGCCCGCAGCCTTGATGTCGTTCATGACAAGCTGTGCGTCCGCGGCACCGTCGAGCACGATGCGGATGTTAAATTCCTTGGCAATGCGGAGAGCGGTGATGATGTCCTGAGCCTTGTTGGCGTTGATCAGTAGCGGCGTCTCGCGTTTGATGACCGCGGCCATCGCGACGGATTTGAGATCCTTGGGGGCGTCGGGCTTTTTGGCGTTCTCCTGAGCCTTGATCAGCTCCGCACGGAGCATCGCGACCGCTTTGGCACGCGAACCGGGCGATTTGCCCGCACCGGCGAGGCCGTTATTTCCAAGCGTGACCATTATCATCGCCGTCGGGACGATCGTCGCTTCATCGACGTTCTTGCCCCATGTTTTGGCGACCATCGTCTGCCCGGAAATGAGGGCCGACGGCTGATGGCCGGTGTGGATCGTCGTCACGCCGAACTCGCGGACCCAGTCGACCAGGCGTTCCTGTGCGTTGTAGGCGTCCGTGGCACGCAGTTCGGGCTGGACCGATGCACTGCCGTCAAGAGCCATCTGATCGTGCGGTTGATTGAGGTAACCGTTGAGCCCGATGACCGTATGGGCGTCGATCAGGCCGGGCGTGACGACCTTGGCGGTGATGACGGTGTAGTTCGCGGGTATTTTTATGCTCGCCGCGGTCCCGACGGCCTCGATCTTGCCATTGTTGATGAGCACGACGCCGTTGGTGATCGGTTCGCCCGCCATTGTCCAGACCGTCTCGCCCTGAACGGCGATCTGCGCACGAACCGTGACGAGTGAAAGGTGACAAGTGACGAGAAGACTGAAGGCAAAGGCCAACATCGTGAACAAGCTTTTTATATTCATTATTCTAAATTCTATATTCTGCATTTAGTTGTCACCTCCGATGTCTCCGTCGAAGCAGTCGATGTGGACGGTGCGGTCGGTCGTCGCTCCGTTGCCGCCGGTCTGGACGAGATAATCCTGCGGATTCGAGCGGTCAAAGACCTTTTTGCCTTCGACCCACGTCTCGAGGACATGCGTGTAAACGCTCAGCGGGTCGCCGCTCAACACGATAAAGTCGGCATCCTTGCCGGCCTCAAGCGAACCGACACGTTTGTCGAGGTCGAGCATGATCGCGTTCGCCATTGTCAGTGCATACAATGCCTTGTCGCGGGACATTCCGGCACGGACCGCCATTCCGGCCGAGCGAAGGAACCAACGCGAATCGGTGATGCTGTCATCGGTGTGAAAGCCGACGAGAGCTCCTGCCTTTTCGAGAGCCGGGGCGTTTTGTGCGTAAACATCGACCGTTTCGAGCTTGCCGCCGGGCGAATCGATGAAGATTATCGACGCCGGAGCCTTGGCCTTGGCGATCTCATCGGCGACCTTCCACGCTTCGGAGACGTGCTGGAGCACGATGCGAAAGCCAAACTCTTTCTGCAAGCGAAGAGCAGTCATTATGTCGTCGTGACGGTGCGTATGAAAGTGAACCATGCGTTTACCGTCGAGAGCCTCGACCAGAGCCTCCATTGCAAGGTCACGCGGCGGCATCTTCGTGGCGTCGCCCGCGGCCTTTTTGATCTTGTCGCGGTATTCCTGTGCCTTGATGAACTGGTCACGGACCAGAGCGGCCGATTTCGCACGCGTGCCGGGAAAGCTGCCGCCGCCCGGACGAATGGGATTGGTCCCGTTAGCGAACTTGATGCCGCCCATGATGCGACCATCAGCGTCATAAAGCAGAATGTCGTCCACCTTTACCGCGTCGTCGCGAAGCTTGATGTAAAGCGTCTGTCCGCTGTCCAGATGACCCGAGCCGGGCATCACGTTTACGGTCGTCAAACCGCCGCTCTGTGCCCGCTGGATGCTCGACGAGCGAACATTCAGGCCGTCGAGCAGCCGAACGTCGGGCTGAATGGGCGATGAGCCGTCAGCGCCGGAGCCTTCGCCGATGTGGCTGTGCGTATCGACGAGCCCGGGCATGATGACCTTGCCTTTGGCGTCAACGACGGTTACGTCCGACGACAGGCGGACGGTCCTTGCGTCGCCGACCGCGACGATCTTACCTTTTTGGACGATGATCACACCCTGTTCGATCGGGGTACCGACGATCGGAATTATCTTTGCATTTATAAATGCGATCGGCCTTTCCTGAGCATCTGCTGCGATCGCAAACATACTTGCGGCAATTGTCGCGAGAAGTAGTTTCTTCATTCAAATATCCTCAATTGTGTTGAAATTAGAGCGGTTTGTTTTGTACTGATAAGTTGCTACTTATTGTTCCCGGTGTCAACGGCATTGAATAGATTTTGTTGATTTTTGTCCGCGAGGGGAAAGGAAATGGTAAAGATCGTGCCATTTGGGATATTATTCCGCTGCTCAGTTCGTCCGTCATGGGCAGTGACGATGCCACTACTGCTCCCGTGCAAATGTAAACGACATCGGTACAAATTCAAGCGAGACGATGTCGCCAGCGGTTTTGGCTTTGGCATCGGGTTTGTCGTTGTATATAAAAACGACAGGAAACTCGATCGGCTTGATGCCGCAGCCAAATTGGATGCCTTGCAGATCGGGTGTGTAGAGGCTGATCTTAGGCGGCTGGCCCTGTGTGCTGGATAACTTATACGTCTGCGTGCCGGTTCGAAGATGGAAATAGATGGCTTTGCTCGAGCACTCGATCTTGTCGAGAAAGCCCATCTCACGCTTTTGCCCGTCGCCGGGTTTTTGCACAGCATTCCGTAGCCCCTGCATCATCGCTGCCTTTCGTCCATCCTCTACATTCCCAGGATTTGGAATCTCTTTTGGCGGACCTGTTCCGGTAGTGAGGTTTGGCGGCCCGTCCTGTTCGTAAATGACGTAGCTGCCTGTGCGCATTTCTTCCTCGGTCATTAGGCGAAAGTCGGCGGGGACAAATTCGATGGCGACAAGTTCGCCTCGTGCGGTGCTTTTTGGCGTGGCAGTAGTTTTGTATGTTAGTAGGGCGTTGAACGCCGAAAGATCGGCATCGCAACCGACCTCAGCCATCTGCGTCGCTTGGTCGAGGGCGTGTAGGTCGAGCGATGCAAAATCGACGCTTGTAACGTTAAATGTCTCGGTCGCCGTCTTGATCGTGTATGTGAGCGGTCGCTTTTTACAGTCGATCTTTTGGATCCGGCCATTGACACGTGTTTCGCCGTTGAGCGTTTTTCGTAATGAGCTGTTGATCGAACGCATCCGCTCTTCTTCGATCATTTTTGCCTTTTCCGCTTCGGTTGGCGCTGTGCCAGTCTCGACGCGACGCAATACACGCGGCCCTCCGCTGCTACCGGCTGCAAGGGCGGCCTCGTAACGTTTACGTTCGGCTTCATTTTGTTCGGCGATTGCCTTACGCTGCTCCATTTGCGAGATCATTTCATCTGCTCGGCTCTTGACCTCAGGGTTGTCGGCCGTTCGTGCTATCTTTTCGAAAATGGTGGCGGCCTCGGCAAACTTGTTCTGCCTCACGTATAGCTCGGCCATTCGTAGAGCGTATCTCTGATTGCCCGGTTGATACTTTAACGCCGTTTTCATCAGCGAAACCGCAGCGTCAAGCTCTTCGTTATTGACCATATCAACAAAAGCGAGTAGCTCGTAACTCTCAGTAAATGCCGGGTTTAGGGCGATCGCCTTTCTCAACGCCTCGCGTATTTTTGCCACAACATCTTTGTCAAACCTCTGGACATAGCCAAATTCGTCACGACCCTCGCGGCTCAGCAGTAACGCATATTGATAAAGTGCCGCATGATTTTTAGCATCGCCCGCGATCGCTTTTTCTAGATATATTCGGGCATCCGCAAACTTTCGCTGTTTGAGCTTGACCATCCCGAGGGTCGTATTTGCAATGCTCGAATTTGGATCGAGTTTGAGCGAGGTCAGTAAATATGGCTCGGCGTCATCAACGCGATGATTGTGAAAAAGCAGGTCGCCGAGATAGGCGTTGCTCTCGGCTTCGGTCAACGGTGACATCCGCATATCGGTGTCAAACGTCATCTTGGTCTTAAATTCATAGATCTGATACTGATAGCGGCTCTGGCCAACGTACTTTTTTAGCTCGGTTTCCATCTGAGCGTAGCCGGTTTGAAAGGCATCTTGAAAGGCTTTTTCGGGCGGCACGTTGCGGGCAAGATCAGCCAGAAAGGTGCCCAAACCTGCAGATTTTCCGTTCTGCATCATGTAATGTATCAACGCCCAGCTCTGAGCGTAGAATATGCTGCGTGAGTGGCCGCCGGTCTGCAGCAGCTGCGCATTGCTGATGTTAAACAACGTACTGAGCGGCATTAGCTTTGATTGTTGAAGCAATTCGAGATGATTTTGTTTGGGCAAGCCCAGCTTTACCTTCTGGTCCTGTTCTATCTCAAAGGTCGAATAATATTCGGCCAGACCCTCGTTAAACCAAGCCGGCACCTCTGACTTGCCAAAGTTGGTATTTACGATGAAATGGACATATTCGTGAAAAATGACCGAATAGGTTTGGGCGTCTTCGCCCTCGGTCGAGAGCGTGATGTAATTGACATCTTCACCGGGTTGGAAAAATCCTGCGATAAATTCGTCGATCTTGCCGTCGTCACGTTTTGGTTTGAAATTTTTGTAGGATCCCGAGCTCTTGAAAACCACAACATTGGTTGGCGTTGATGACGTCAGATTCATCTTGCTAAATAGCAATCGAAACGTCTCGCGAAACTGCTCCAAGCGTGTGCCAACCTTTCGAATGTCTTTTTCAGACGCGTTGCCGATGAGGAAAAAGTTTTTTGATTTGACCTGGATCCATTCGTCTTTGGCATTTGCGGATACGGAAAACGAAAGCAGGAGTATTGCCGCTAGGACGAAAATGCGTGGGTTTTTCATTTTCAAAAAATAGCACAGAATTGCGAATTATCTAAGATATTTCTGACTCAGATAGCGGTCTCTAGTTGTTCGAGTCATTGGTCGCAGTGGGTAAAGTCACGTTAAATCTTGTTCCGCGTGGTTCATTCGCGGAAACCTCTATTTTACCATCGTGGGCCGTGATGATGCCGTAGCAGACGGCGAGGCCGAGTCCTGTGCCTTGGCCGGCGGGTTTCGTCGTAAAGAACGGATCAAAGATCAATGTCATATCGCCCTCAGGGATGCCGACACCGCTGTCGGCGATCTCGATGTGGATGGAGTTGTCCGTCGCAGATGTTTTGATTTCCAAGGTGCCGCCGTCGGGCATCGCGTCGCAGGCGTTGAGGAGCAGATTGAGAAAGACTTGTTGGAGTTGGTCTTCATCGGCAAAGACTGCGGGTAGGTCATCGGCAAAATCAGATTCTACATCGAGCTGTTGAAATGACTTGTCAAAACTCGCAAGCCTCAAAGAAGTACGAACCACGCTGTTGATATCGACATCTGTTCGAGCCGCCGGACGCGTGCGGGCAAAGTTGGTCATGTCTTTGGTGACTTGTTTTATCCGTTCGATCTGGGCGGAGATGAGGTTGAGCTTTTCACGCGTCTCGGCGGAGTGGCCCGCTTCGGCACGCATCATCTGCACGAGCGACGATACGGACGCCAGCGGATTATTGACCTCGTGCGCGACTCCGGCGGCAAGCGTGCCCATCGCGGCGAGCTTTTCGGCACGGATGAGCTGCTGGTTGAGGAGGTTAAGCTCTTCGATATCGGCGGCCATCTTACGGCTCATTTCATTGAACGAATTTGCCAGTAAGCCGATCTCGTCGTTACTTTTTCTGAGATCGACCTCGGTTCCGTAACCGCCCTTGGTCACCTCGACGGCGGCAAGCGTGATTCGTTGGAGCGGACGCGAGATCGTTCGTAGAACCAATAGCAAGAGCAATAGATTCGGTACCAGAGCCGAAATAACGCTGAATACGAGATACCTCCGCCACGCTTCGTAGTCCATCCCGTTGTGAAATGCCCACCAGACGATCGGTACTTGAAACAACGTAAAACTCACGATCGCGACCGAGGCGATAGTCAGGGCGACCTTGTAGGTGATCGGGAAGAGCCGAAACTGGTTGAGGGCGGTTTGCAGGGAAAATAGTTTGAAATTGAGTATCGCGTAGGCAAAGATCAGCACTCCCGGCAGCAGCAAGATCGAGCTGTACGGCAAAACCTCGTAATATCCAAAGTAGGGAAGTACGAGATTGGCGAGTGTCTTTAGCACACCCGTGATCGCAAGCCCCCAGATGATCGCCCCTACCTGTTGGCCGTCCTGCGTCCCCGCGTATTTGCGGTATTTCTTGTACAGGATGACCGCCCCGTAAAAGAAAACAAAATAAACGTAAAAGACAAAAGCGTAAGCCAGCGGCGTCAGATCGATGACAAATTTATCATCGACAAACCCTACGTTTCGCCATAACAGGCCAAAAATCGCGGCAGGTATCAGCACGAGTCCCGGAGCGAAAAGTATCGCGGCTTTGCGTCGGGGTGTACGTGCATTCTCAGGAAAGACCCACGCAAAAACCACCATCGAGTACTGCATCAATAACGCCGTGACAAAACTCGCCGCTGCCCACCAGCCGGCGGTAGATTCGCGTGGATAAAAATTCCAAAAGACGAGATCTTTGATGGTCCAGATCGCAAGAAATGCGATAAACGCCGCAAAAGTCTGGTGCGCCCGCTTTCGTGGATCGGCGACAAAGACATAAAAGCCCAGTGCGACCAGCAAAAACAGCGCAAATAAATGGAGGATCACCAGCATTCACTCAATAGTAATTCGAATTGTTGCGAGAGCAAAAGAGGTTGGCGGTAAGGATGGCCGGATCTGTCTTACTTTGCGGTCTCTGCGACTTTGCGGCTTTGCGGGAAAAACGCAGGTTTAATGCAAAGACAACTTAGGCAGCGATTGCGACAGGATGATCTTTCTTACTATTGGAAGGACTGCTATGCGATGTCAAAGCCGCGAGCTCCTCGATGGCGAGTTCGTCTTTGACACAAACCGCAACCTGCGTGGCAAGGGCGATAACTTCAGGTTGGTCAATTGCCAAACCTGAGATCACATCGACAAACTCATTTCGCGCCGTCATTTGGTGAAATATTAGCTTTTCACGGTTACGGCGGGCGAGAATTGCGGTGGCGAGCTGTGGGTTTTCCGACTTGCCGATCTCAAAAATATCGCTAACCTGACCGCTCCCGACCTCGACGTTAGCCGCTTGTGATAATCCGGTGTACCGGGCAAATACCTCGCGAAAATCAAATATCGCCGACGCCGATCCGTCAGTAAAAGCTAAATGTTCGATCTCGGATTGCAGCCTATCAAGCTCATTGCCCGCTTCGGCTGATCCGCTATCACCGACGAGCATTCTCACAGTAAAAACGGGCCATAAAACGATCTGAAGCAGCAGCCCGATCACGACATTAACCGTCACCGCTCCTTTCAGCGTCGTCACTTTATAGACGCCAAACGGGGCACCGGCGGCAAAATAGATAATAAACAGGTCGAATAAGCTCATCACTTGTGTTAGTTTGCAATCACCATGCCGCGACTGATCTGATGCACATGTTCGTCCCCCACGGGCGACAAATGCAATAAAGACCTACACGTAATGCATATTTATGGAACAACGCCAGCAGTAGTTTCGTAATCCAAGTATTAGCAAATTGCAAAAATGTGGTTATTTTTTTGCAAAATGCAAAAACTAACAATCCGAGATCTATCGCAGAAATTCATATTAATTTAATATTTCTGAGCAATAATTTATACAAGGCGGGGAAATAGAATGAAAGAGAAAAGTAAGATAAAAGTAGTAAAAAGGAGCGAGGCGAAAGCCAAACCCTCAAAGGGCAAAAAGCCCCAAACCTCGCGTGCCGTAGCCCGCGAAATGGTCTCAACCGTTACC
Organism: Chloracidobacterium sp.; assembly: GCA_016706275.1. GTDB lineage: Bacteria > Acidobacteriota > Blastocatellia > Pyrinomonadales > Pyrinomonadaceae > OLB17. Next base: position 137,552 of record JADJJY010000002.1, read on the forward strand.
GACTGGGTCACCGAGCTAAAAGACCGTAAGAGCGTCGAAACCAAAGCGGCCCTCGAACTCCTCTTCGGCGGCACCCAACGCCCGCGGGAATCTTAAACCTCAACAAATATTTTAAGTGGTCGAATCGAAAGGCTTCGCATTGGGCGAGGCCTTTTTTAATTTCAGTGGTCAGATTTCAACTATCAGATTTGCAGAATCCTACTCCGATTTTTTATCTAAATCTTGTGGCCGCTTAAGACGGCAGTTCGTAGCAAAATCATCAGTTCCAAATTTTCCTTGTGTTACTTGGATGCTGTAGGTTGAGTTCTCATAATTATATTGATGTTCCCATATACCGTCATTTTCACTTGAGAATACCCACCCATTTTCTGTCATGAACGTCTTAACGGCGTCGAAAACATACTTTGATGAAACATTTAGTTGGTAGTAATAAAATAGTTCGTCCTTTTTTTGACTCATCGCCTTAACCGAAGGCGTTCTGTCCCTGAAGTAAGGCAGATTCCGACAAGTCTCTTCTAACTTTTGGAGCGGAATTGATTCATTAATAGCTTTCTCTGTGGCAATCGTTTGCCTTTTCCTACTCTCTTCTTCAGAAAAAAACGGGAAAGATCTACAACCACTAATAAAAAAGACGACGAGCAACAGAGTCATCCCAGCGATTCTGTGATTTCTGCCCTCTATCTCTTTACGCATGGGAAAATACTGGCACATCTTTGCCGGAATTGTAATGGTATTTTGCGGGGTTTGTCGGATATTGCACAAAATGACGTATTTTTCCGGTTTGGTCCACCTTGGTCCATCTTGGTCCACCTGGTCCGGACCGGACCAAACAGGTAGCCGGCTCTGCCGTAACCGCATTGCAACTTGGCAAGCCGCATTTGATGGGCGTAACTCGAAAGTTGGATGTTACGCCCTTGCTTACGCGCAGGCCTCTGCAAATTCCCGGTTTGCCAGACCTCAATCTTCATTGCTATCCTAATTTCCACAACATTCCAGTTACAGAATTATATGAGTGAAAAAGTAGCGGTGGTTACCGGGGCGAGCAGCGGCATCGGGCGGGCGACGGCAAAGATATTTGCCGAAAAAGGTTATACGGTCGTGGCGGTCGGCCGCAACGAAAAAGAGCTGTCTGCTCTCAGCACCGGGATAAAATCAAAAAAAGGTTCGATCAAGATACATCTGGCGGACATGACCGAACAGTCGCAGATCGAGAGGATCGTGACCGAGACGATACATAATTTTGGCCGCATCGACGTGCTGGTCAATTCCGCCGGGATCATAATGAACGGCAATATCGAGAGCACAAAGCTCGACGATTGGGATAAAATGATGCAGATCAATCTGCGGTCGGTGTTTGTGCTCTTGCAAAAATGCGTGCCGCACCTGATCGAGACCAAGGGCAATATCGTCAATGTCTCGAGCGTCGCGGGCACACGGTCGTTTCCAAATGTGCTTGCGTACTGCGTTTCAAAAGCGGCGATAGATCAGTTGACGCGGTGCTCGGCGCTTGAGCTTGCGGCCCAGGGCGTTCGCGTAAATGCTGTAAATCCTGGGGTTGTGGTCACAAATCTCCATAAGCGTAACGGCATGGAAGACGAAGCGTATGACGCGTTTCTCAAGCATTCAAAGGAAACACACCCGATCGGACGCGTCGGGACGTCCGATGAGGTCGGCGAATTGATATACTATCTTGCGTCAGACAAAGCGGGCTGGATCACGGGGGCGACATACGAAATTGACGGCGGGCGCGGGCAAACTTGCGCTCGGTAAGGTAGGGACGAGAGATGCGTATCCAATTGCTTCCAAGTACGATCGACGAGAACGGACGGGCATCCGCACGTCAGCATATGCTGACGCTCGTCATCGACGACCGCGTTACCATCGACGCCGGAAGCCTCGCATTTGCCTGTACCGACACCCAACGGGAAAACATTCGCGACATTGTTCTCACACACACACACCTTGACCATATCGCCGGGTTGCCGATGTTTATCGACGATCTGTTCGCGACCCTGACCGAGCCCATACGCATTCACGCGACGCGCGTGATGATCGACATCCTAGAAAAACACATCTTTAACTGGTCGATCTACCCGAGCTTTTCCGAGCTGTCCAACGACAAAGGCCGCGTGATGGAATACGTCGAATACGAGCGCGGCGCGGCGTTCAAGGCGGCTCACCTGTCGTTCCAAAGCGTCGCCGTAAAACACGATGTCGAGGCAAACGGATATATTGTTTCAGACGGTGAAATGTCGATCGCAATCACCGGCGACACGGGCCGGACGGATGAGTTTTGGCAGGTTTGTAATAAAACGGACGATCTGCGTGCGGTTTTTGTCGAGTGCGCTTTTCCGGATGAGCTTGGCGGACTGGCAAATATCTCATGTCATCTGACACCTAGCACGCTCAAATCGGATCTTGAAAAATTTCACAATGCCGATTGCCCGGTCTATGTCATCAACTTAAAACCGGTGTATCGCGAGACAGTCATCAAGCAGCTTACCGACGCAAACATCCCGCGGGTGCAGGTGCTCGACGTCGGCAACGTGTACGAACTCTAATCCTTTCCACGTAAGAAATTTATCCGTTCAAACGCGGTTTCGCGAAACTCGCCCGGAAAATCGTGCAGCCGGACGCGATGATTTGGCAGGACCTCTTTGATGCGATACGTGCGCTCTTCGCGGTCGATGCCCGGCATGATCTCCGCACGAAACGTGACGTTCATCTCGGGCCGTGCCCATACAAAATCAGGTTTTTCTCTCACAGATATCTCCGGTGGCTAATCATCGAGTTTCGGGTCGTGCTTGTGCTTGACCTTTCGCAGCGAAGGGTGGATCTTTTCGTCGGGTTTATCGCTGCCAAATTTCTGTGTCGGCGGGGCAGTCGGCTTTCTGATCGAATCAAAAACCGGCCTCTCGTCCGCTGACTTTTTCTTTCGCCGCTTCACGCCTAGATTGTATCAAAGCTTGGCGGGACAATTTAGCGAAACGATTGACTTTACGAACAAAAAACCACAGTATTTTGCAATAAGGTTGATGCCTAAATACAACGACAGAAACGATATCTCGCAACGCGACCGCCGTGCATTTCAGGCGGAGTATCACCGTCGGCGGCCATTTTGGATGCCGGCGATGAGCTATTACGTGCTGGCGATGGCGGTTGCGGCGGCGTTCTTTTTTCTGGTATGGGGCATACTGCACGACAACGCGGTCGAAACGCCTTGGGTGACGTCAGGCGTGAGTGCAAGCATCGTGTTGGCCGGTGCGGTGATACTGCGTGAGGTTCTTCTGCGGCGGGCACGAAACCGATTTTTTCGACATCAGCGGGCTGTCGAAAATGCCCAGTCCTTTTATGGCTCAGAGCGACGCGGGGCGAGCAAACTCAGCGTTGAGCGCAACGCCGCGATGATCAAGCAAATACGGCAAAAATCGGACGCGTCAAAAGTATTTAGTACACTTTCGGCAGGGCATCGTGAGGTTTTTGAACTCTGTGCCGAATACCTCGCTCTCGTGGACCGGGATCTCAAGTCGATAAACGCCGGTTCCAAGCGTCTCGAACCATTGCTAAAAGGCCGGACAAAAGCCGTCGAATATCACCGTTTTCACATGCTCAGTTGGGCCGAGATCGAAACGCGGACTTTGACGAACGAGGCCCTGACACGGCTGGACGTCGATGAAAAGTTCAAGGCTGCGCAGGACGCAATTAACGTAATTGACGCGGCGTTGACGGTCTATCCCTCGGAGCAAGCATTGCTTGATTCACGAGAATTAATTGGTGAGATGGCCGTTTCGATCAAGGTCTCGCACTGGGTCGAAGAGGCCGAGCGTGCGGCGTTCAAGGGCGATTACGCCGGAGCGAAGAGCCTGTACCGTGACGCTCTTTTCTATCTCGGACGCGATAATGTACACAATGCCGAACGTGAACGGGCGGCGATACGGATCAACCAGGAGATCGAACGCATTAGGTTGATGGAAGATGATCCGACTTAGCCCGCGACGGCCATTTGTGTAACATCCGATTACATTGCAATATAGTTAAAGATGATTTCCCAAAGATGCCCAAAATGTAAGAGCGACCGCATCAGACGCGGCTACCGTCCAACGTCGATCTTTTTCAAGATACTTTTTCGTTACAATTTATTGTGCGATAAATGTAACTGGGAATTTCGAGGCTTTGCCGTTCCGGGTACGGTAAACACTCGCTCTGGTGGCAGTAAAAAGAAACGGCCTGCGTCGACGGAAAGCAAATAAACCAATATTAGATCATCGTGAAAGAAAGCCGGCCAGTAATATGTTTTCTCTATTGCTGTCTGATGCTATTCGGCTGCGTAGTAGTTTCTGCTCAGTCACCATCTCCAACCCCGCCCACCCCCGACGAGCTTGTTCATTTTGGCGACGTGCTAGATGTCGATTTCGTTGGAGCTTTTGAATACGACTGGCGCGGCACGATAACACCTGATGGCAATCTGGACGGGCTTGATAGTTACGGCGGCCCGATACGGGCTCTTTGCCGCAATGAAAAGCAGATCGCCGCCGATATAGCCAAGGCTTATTCGAAGATATTGCGCGATCCAAAAGTGGTCGTTAGGATCATCGACCGTTCGAACCGGGCAGTCGCAAGGCTGGACGGGGCGGTTCGAACGCCGACCAGGTTCAAACTGCAACGCGAGGTCAGCCTTCGCGAGATGATCGTGCTTGCCGGCGGCCTGACGGACGACACGAGCGGCGAGATCTCTATCTTTCGACCGCGAAACCTTAATTGTATTGCATCGCCGCAAGACAACGGTTCGCAGATGATCGCCATCAAAATCAGTGACCTTTTGAATGGTAAGCCCGAGGCCAATATTCAGATATTGAGCGGTGACATTATCGACGTGTTGCGTGCAACGCCTGTATATGTGATCGGAGCGGTAAACAGCCCAAGGCCGGTGTTTTCGACGGGCGAGATAACAGTTTCGAGAGCCGTGGCGAGTGCGGGTGGGCTTGCAAAAGACGCCGACGGAGGTAAAGTGACGATTTTTAGGCGTGTCGGAGCCGAGTCAAAGGTCGAAGAGACGGATTTAGGGAAAATAAAACGCGGTGAATTAGTTGATGTGGTATTAAAACCATTTGATATAATAGACGTGGCGGTCAAAGGGAGCGGTAAACGCAAAAATCCCCCGGTCGCCATAAGCACAGTTAAAACCGAGAGACTTGAATTGCCGTTGAGGGTAATAGATTAGGGCATAATATTAGGGAATACCGGCCCGGTCGTGTTACGGTTTTATCTGCAAAAATATTAAATAGGAAACGTTCCGTAGTTTGTGCGGTAATCCTCAGGATAATCAATGGCAGTGAATAAAAGAAGATTTAGCAAGCGCATGGTCGCTTTGTTTTGGATGTTACTCGTTTCGATCGGTATCGGGGTGTTGATCGCCTACGAACAGATCTCGGTCTTGTATGTGTTGGCAACGCTCGCACTTACGGGATTACTGCTCATCGTCGCTTTTGCTGACCTTGAGTCGGTTGGGCGTGGTGACGGCAGCGATGCTGCGTAGTGAACTTTTATCGCCTTATGAAAAAGGTTGGGCTCATTTTAGGACTGCTAGTTTTGACTGCCGCTATCTATGGCAGTTCGGGAGCACCAGTTCCGGGAAAAGTCGAGCCGCAGCGTATCCGTTGGAAAGGCCAGGTCATCAAAGTCGCGATCTCAACTTCGCTTACGCGCTCCAATCCAAACATCAAGGTCGATAGTGACGTTATTGCAGCGATTCGGCGAAGTCTTGCTGCTTGGCAAAACGTTGCGGATATTGAGTTTCAGATCGATATTTCTGATAAGCAGGGCGTGAGCCCGTCCGGAGTCGCCGGTGACGGCGTGAGCCTCATAACTATCGCGTCGACGCCTGAGAACGTCCTGCTCTTTAACAAAGATGCGGAGACGGTTTCGGCGAAGACGAGAGTGTTCTACAACCGCAAGGGGTTTATCACCGAGGCGGATATCGTCCTAAACCCTTTCCAGCAGTTTTCAACAGACGGTGCTTACGGCACGTTTGACTTGCAATCCACACTCACGCACGAGATCGGTCATCTGCTTGGGTTAAAGCATTCCGGTGTTTTGGGTGCGGCGATGTCCGAGAATCTTGGCAAGAACACATCTGCCGACACCATGGATTTTGAATCGCGCGTCTTGTCGGATAGTGATGTCGCGGCTGTACGCGACCTTTATGGCGTTGATGACGAGGCGTGCTGTCAGGCAGTTTCGGGCAAGCTAACGCTGTTGTCCGGCAAAGGGGCAAAGAACCTAAAAGTCTGGGCTGAGGAGCTTGAAACAGGCCGTGTGATGGCCCAGGTTGACGTCGACGCTGACGGCAATTACCGTCTTGGCGGGCTGACGCAGGGAAGTTATAAACTTTTTTGGAAGGTAAAAAACGGACCTGGCCGTTCCACCAGCAGCGAACTCGACACCGTAGATGTCGAAAACCACGACCTAAAACCTGCGACCCAAAAGATCAACAATGAGCCGACAAAGATAATTTTGGATTATATAGGCACAAACAGCCAACTTGCCGAATCAGTCGTTGCGGTGACACGCGGACGCGAGCAGACGGTTTATCTCGGCGGTAAAAATCTCGACGCCGATAGTATAAGCATCGATTTCAACTCACCTTATTTTCGCATCGTTTCGTCGTCTCTGACAGGACAGGACTTTGGGCCGGACATCTCGGTTATCAGCTTTGTTGTTATGGTCGATAAGGCCGCCCCCCGCGGCGTCTACAGCATTTTTGCGGCAGACGGAAACGGAGCAAAAGCCGCTCTTATCGGAGCCCTCAAGGTTCAGTAACAGGCCTATTTTCCCTCAATAAAAATAAACTGATGTGATTAAATGTCCACGGGTTGCGTTTTACGCTTACCGTGTGGATAATTGTGTTGTTCACCTCCCGGTGAACATCAGATCATTTCCGCAAGGTTATGGTCCGGGGGCGACGGTGTGGGAGACGGCGCCCCCGTTTATTTTCTCTTTTTTTACGACTTGACCTTATTGATAATCAGCGTAAAATTTATCTGATTCACCGGAATTTGCAGTTTGGCGATTTTCCGGTTTTTGCAATTTGCGTAACCACTACTCAGACGTCATATACAGAACCGCGTGTGTCAGCCACGGCGGTCTTTTAATTTTTACAGGGTATGAAGACTAGCGAATCAGGCTGGTTCAAGAAATGGCTCTACAGCGGTGTCCAAGAGATAGAAGGACCGTCTGAACCCGAAGGCAAGCATCAGCAGCACTCCTGGTGGAAGGTAATGTGTTTAACGGGTGTGGACTATTTTTCCACACTGGGTTATCAACCCGGGATCGCATTTTTGGCGGCCGGGGTCTTATCACCCGTTGCCACGCTCGTGCTCGTTCTGTTGACACTTTTTGGTGCGTTGCCGATCTATAGCCGGGTTGCTAAGGAAAGCCCGCACGGCGAAGGCTCGATCGCGATGCTCGAGGCATTACTGTCGCGTTGGAAAGGAAAGCTTTTTGTTCTTGTGCTGCTTGGTTTTGTCGCGACGGATTTTGTTATAACAATTACGCTCTCTGCAGCTGACGCGACAGCCCACATACTTGAGAACCCTTTCGTCCACACTAGTCTGCCATTCCTCGACCATCCGGTGATCGTAACTTTTGCGTTGGTCGCTTTTCTAGGCGTTGTCTTTCTCAAAGGCTTTAAAGAAGCGATCGGTATTGCTGTGATCCTCGTTGCGATCTATTTGCTCCTAAATGTGGTCGTCTTGGCCCGAGCGATGGTCGAAGTGGTAAATCACCCTGACCTACTCGCAAACTGGCGGACAGCTCTGTTTGCATCGAAAATGTCGGCTGGGCCGTTTCAAGTCGCAGGACTCGCAGCCATCGTTTTGTTGTCAATAACCAGTTTCCCAAAGCTGGCTCTCGGACTTTCCGGATTCGAAACAGGCGTGGCCGTAATGCCGCTAGTAAAAAGGCCTAACCGAATTGGTAATACGCGTCGGTTATTGATGACGGCGGCGTTGATAATGAGTGTTCTGCTGATCGCGAGTAGTTTTGTAACGAGCGTTCTGATCCCGCAAGAGGAGTTTTGTCCAAGGATCGATTGCGGATCCGCAGCTCCCGTACACACGCCGCCGGCATATTGCGGATGTACGACCGAGCAAAAGGCGGCGGGAGCGACGACAGACCCCGGCAAGGCTAACGGCAGAGCCCTCGCATACATTGCCCACAAGTACCTCGGCGATATTTTTGGAACGATCTACGATCTGAGTACTATTCTGATCCTTTGGTTTGCCGGAGCATCTGCGATGGCAGGGCTCTTAAACATCGTGCCGCGATACTTACCGCGATACGGTATGGCACCCGAATGGTCGCGTGCTACGAGGCCGCTTGTGCTTGTCTTTACGGGCATATGTTTTGCCGTGACGTGGATATTTGAGGCAAATGTTGATGCACAGGGCGGCGCGTATGCGACCGGGGTGTTGGTTTTGATGTCGTCCGCTGCGATAGCCGTTTCGTTATCCGCACGGCGTAGAAAGAGCAAATGGACCCTTGCGTTTTGGCTTATTTCAGCGGTCTTTGTTTATACGACGGTCGCCAACATCATCGAGCGTCCTGATGGCATCAAGATCGCATCGATGTTCATCTTTGCCATAATTGCAGCATCGTTTATTTCGCGAGCGATGCGTTCGACAGAGATACGCATAGACAAGATCGAGCTTGACGAAGCAGCCCAAGCGTTTATCGATGAGATCAATGACGAGGGCCAGATACGCATTGTGACCAATCGGCGCGAGACTGGTGATATGACCGAGTACCGGTTCAAAGAACACGAAAAGCGGGTCGATAACCACATCCCTTCATCGGACCCGATTTTGTTTTACGAGATCGAGACGGGCGATGCGTCCGAATTTAAGGGCAAGCTGTTCATCCGTGGGATCGACGTAGATGGCTATAGGATACTTCGAACGCAGGCGCCAGCCGTTCCTAATGCGATCGCCGGATTTTTGCTACATTTGCGCGACACTACTGGTAAGATCCCACACGTTTATTTTGGCTGGAGTGAAGGCAATCCGCTTATGTATCTAGCGAGGTACATTTTGTTTGGTGAGGGCGACACGGCCCCTGTTACTCGCGAGATCTTGAGACAGGCTGAGAGTGACCCCGAGATGCGGCCAAACGTTCACGTCGGCGGGTGATCAGGCATTTGCTCCGTTTGCGTGCCCGTTTTTGATAACCAGGTAACATTCCCGGCAATAGACCGGGCGTCCTTGTGATGGAAAAAATGGAACGGTCGTCGATTTAGAACAATTGGCACATTGGGTGCGAACATCTACCCGTTGCTTTTTACCGGTCGCGTGTGCGATCGCGATATCTGCGAGCCGGCGCGTTTTCGCCTGCTTGCATGGTTTGCATCGTTTAGGTGGATTTAGCAGATCCTTTTGAGCGTAAAAGAGTTGTTCGCCAGCTGACCAAACAAAATCATCCGAGCAGCCGATACACCGGATCGTTTTGTCTTCGAATGCGGCGGTATCTTCCGGAGGTTCGTCCGGATCTGTGAGTGTCGATGAATAGTTTCTATCAGCCATGGCCGGACGGTTTTGTACAGCTCAAAAAGGCTCGTGGAAGTTGAAATTTCGAATCTTAAATTCGCGTCTGACTACGAGACCCAAATAGTCAATATGGGGCAATTGATTCTGACATTACAACTATCAGTTTTTAGTGTCAAGAGCGTGGTGTGACCATTTTGAATCAGAAGTCAGTTATATGAATGTTCTAGTCATTGGTTCGGGTGGACGCGAACATGCTATCTGCCGCACGTTTAGCAAAAGTTCGCGGGTAACGAGGCTTTTTTGCGCCAACGGCAACGCCGGTATCGCACAGGTGGCTGAGTGCGTACCGGTCAGACCGGATGACATTTTTGCCCTTGCCGATTTTGCAACGCTGAACGCCATAGACCTCACATTTGTCGGTGGGGAAACGTCGCTCGCTCTCGGGGTCGTTGATGAGTTTGAGGCTCGGGGGCTAAAGATAATCGGTCCGTGTAAAGAGGCCGCCCGGCTCGAAGCGAGCAAATCATTTGCAAAAGATTTTATGGCTCGTCACGGAGTGCCGACGGCCAAATTTACGACTTCGCATTCACCTGCATTTGCGATACTTGAGCTTGAAAGCGGGGATTTTGGTGACGAAAACTCTCCCGTCGTTGTCAAAGCTGATGGCCTTGCCGCCGGGAAAGGGGTAGTTGTTGCCAAAAATCGGACAGAGGCGGTTGGTGCGATCAAAGAAATGGCGGATCTGGTCGGCACGGCGGCGGCGGAAAAGATCGTGCTCGAAGAATGTATGTTTGGCCGCGAGGTGTCGCTGCTGATGTTTGCCGATGGCGAAGATTTTGCATTGATGCCGCCGACCCGCGACCACAAACGCATCGGCGAAGGCGATACAGGTCCAAACACTGGCGGGATGGGCACTTTCACAGATTCATCACTGCTCACCACAGACGAGTTGCAAATTATCAAAGATACAATGATCCGTCCGACGCTGCACGGATGTATTCGCGAAGGCTTTCGTTTTCGCGGGATAATGTTTCTCGGGATAATGATGACCGCCCAAGGCCCAAAGCTGCTCGAGTACAACGTCCGCTTTGGCGACCCCGAGACTCAGGCGATACTCGTCCGGCTTGAAACTGATCTATTTGATATTTGTGCAGCGATGCTTGATGGCACGCTTAGTAGTATCGATATCAAATGGAAACCGGGAAGCTCTGCGTGTGTTGTGCTTGCGTCCGAAGCTTATCCGCAAAAGCCTCGGACGGGCGATGTGATAAACGGTCTTGAAAACGTAAGCGGTGTCGAAGTCTTTCACGCAGGCACTTCAAAAGATGAAGCTGGTAATTACATCACGTCTGGTGGCCGTGTGCTAGGCGTAACGGCGACCGGCGACGATCTTTCCGCAGCACTGTCAACCGCGTATTCGGCCGTCGCAAAAATTAGTTTCGAAGGGATGCAGTTTCGGCGTGACATCGGAAAATAGATCACGGAATTAAACCGCGAAATTCGCGAAAGATGCTAAAAAAATCTTTTGCTCCTTTTCGTGTATTTCGCGTTTTTCGCGGTTAGATCTTTTTAACCGCTTCGGCTTTGCGGGTAAATTCCTCAGCTTCTTTGGTCAACCCATTTTTACGACAAAATTCGGCGAGGCGTGTGTATCGTTCGGCGGGTTTTGTGTCCGAGAGCCAGCATATCTTTGCCATACATTCAGGACAGGTATCGATGGGGCGTGAATCGGTTTCCCCAAGGTGATTTGTGCCGCTCATCACGCACTCGTATTTTGTGCAGTGTTTCATCGAGAACATGTGACCCATTTCATGTGCGGCGATCTTTAATGTGCGGAGCAAAAAGCCGCGTTCGTCGGTGTGATCGTCCAGCCGGAAAAGCGACCAGACGCCGACGCGGTTCTCAAGGCTCCCTTGGCCAAATACATAATTCATCGACTCATCCGGGTAAAGGTCATCGGCCGTAAACGCGATCAGCGCCGCCGCGTCCTTTGGCAATATCGGCATGAGGACATCGTTGAGGATATAGCCGGTTTTGATCTGACGCTTTTTTGTGAGCTGGTTTTGCCGAGTGTTTGGAGTCCCGCCTTTGGGCGGCTCGACTACGAGAGGTTTGGCGGCCATCTGCTCGACCGGCAGATCATAAAACGCCGCCAGATATTCCGTCGTCTGAGCGATCAGTTTTTGCTGTTTTGCATCAAACGCGCCAAGCGGCAGGACATAGATCTTTTGCCGTTCCTTCGTCGGTTTGGTAGGATCGGCGTCAAGATACTCGTCAAACGTCTGCCCCGTTTCGGTATGTGATGCCAACCAATCGTTAGTTCCGGGCTTGCTCATCACCTTAAAAAAAGGCTCGATCTTTTTGATCGAATCGCGAAGCTCCTTGATCTCCTTCTTAGCCTCGCGAGCGGCGGTCATGTTGGACGCGGGCTTGTTCTCGGGTTTCGAACAGGAAGAAAGTGTGCCCGCGAAAATCGCTAAACAAACGAAAAAAAGAGAAAGGCCCATAGAAAAAGTTCTTTCTTTAGTGATTTTCGCGTATTTAGCGGGCAAAATCCTATGCATCAGTAATTCGTGAGGGAGTTCTGATATCCGTCAAAGTTTCGTTTCATCTCATCGAGAGAATCCCCGCCAAATTTTTCACGCATTTCGTTTGCCAATACTGCTGCAAGCATTGCTTCGCCAATCACTCCGGCGGCGGGTACGGCGGTGATATCTGAGCGTTCAAATGCAGCGTCACTTGATTCTTTGGTGTCGATATCGACACTTGCAAGCGGTTTTCGGAGGGTTGAGATAGGTTTCATATATCCGCGAACCCGAAGTTCTTCGCCGTTAGTAATGCCGCCTTCGAGACCACCCGCACGGTTCGACGAACGGCCAAATGACTCGCCGTTGTGGAATATTTCGTCGTGAACCTCAGAGCCACGTTTGCAGGCATTTGCAACACCATCCCCGATCTCAACGGCTTTTATGGCGTGGATCGACATTATGGCCCGAGCGATGCGGCCGTCTAGTTTGTCTTCCCACGATGTGTGCGAGCCGAGCCCGACGGGCAGGCCCTTTGCAACCACTTCGAAGACACCGCCAAGTGTATCGCCGTCGGTTTTGGCTTTATCGATCGCGGCGATCATTTCCTGTTCGGCTTTGGCGTCGGCACAGTTTAGCGGGGAGTCTTTTGGGATGGAGGCGATCTCTTCCCATGTTTTTACGAGAAGGTGTTCGGGGTGGGTCCCGATTTTTACGACGTGGCTCTTGATCTCGATCCCAAACGTAGCCAGAAGTTTTTTTGCTAGTGCACCACAGGCGACACGAGCAGCGGTTTCACGGGCAGATGCCCGCTCCAGAATGTCACGTAGATCACGAGTCTGGTATTTCTGTCCTCCGGCAAGATCAGCGTGGCCCGGACGCGGACGCGTGACATGACGCGGATTTTTCGGCTGCTCTTCCAACTGGTCAGACGACATTATGTCCTGCCAATGAACAAAATCTTTGTTTTCGATAGTGAGGGCGATCGGCGAACCGAGAGCTTTACCGTGGCGAACGCCGGATAGTATTTCGACGGTGTCAGTCTCGATCTTCATCCGTCCTCCGCGTCCATAGCCCTGCTGACGCCGCCAGAGTTCGTGGTTGATCGCGGCAATGTCGATAGGCAGTCCGGCAGGCACGCCTTCGATAATGGCGACAAGAGCCTTGCCGTGCGATTCGCCTGCGGTTGTGAATTTAAAGAACATAAGAAATTTAACCACAGATGGACACAGATAAACACAGATTATTTCTATTTCTTATCCGTGTTGATCTGTGTTCATCTGTGGTTGTAAACGCCTCTTCCTAAACACGATCAAGCCAATGCTGCCGATGATGAGCAGCCCGCCTAATCCGGTTTGCGGCGGTAGAGTTTCGCCGATAGTTATCGCTCCTATCACGACCGCGAGCAACGGCGTGACGAGCGAGATCATCATTGCTTTTGTCGATTCGATCTTACCCAGTAGCCAATAATAAAGCCAAAAAGCCGCGATCGTTCCGGCGATGGTCAGATACAATACACAGCCGACCGCTTTCCACGTCCAGTGAAACGTCAGCGGATTGCCCTCGGCGATGAGGCTGTAGACGATGATCGCGGGCAGGCCGCAGAGCATCTGGCAAAACACGAGTGCCGCCGGGTGTATCGCACCGCCCTTTGCCTTTACAAGGATCGACGCCTGTGCCGCCGCGTACGAACCGATCACTACACCCAGGCAACCAAGAAATGCCATGAAACTTTGCACGCTCAACTGGTCGTAAAAAATTACGCCGACGCCGACAATTCCCATTGCGACAGCAAAGACCTTTAGCCTTGTGATCCGCTCGTTCGGCAAAAATATCCATGCTAGGATCAGGCCAAAGACAGTGATCATCGCCTGCAGCACGGCGGCAAGGCCGGACGTGATATATTGCTCGCTCCAAAAGACCATGCTGTAGTTGATCGAGAACTGCAGCACGCCCGTGAGGGCGATCAGCCGCCATTGTTTTGCGGTCTTGGGCATCGGGATCTTTTGAACGCGGATAACAACGAAGAGGATCGCGACCGCCAGCAGAAACCGGGCCGCCGCAAACGATATTGGCGGCAGGTCGTCGAGGCCGATCTTGATAAAGATCCACGTCGTGCCCCAGATCAGACAAAGCAAGAGCCAGATGAGTACTGTTTTCATTAATCGCGTTCGTAAAAGCTGAGGCTAGTCTCACCTTGTTTGAGTATCCGCCAGCGGCGAAGTGACCCGACCTCGTCCGGGATATGTTTTTTTGAGTGATGTTCGACGACCAGCAAACCGCCGTCATTGAGCAGTTTAGAGCTAAAGCCGAATTCGTGCAGCACGATCGAATAATCAGCCTCATACGGCGGATCGTAAAATGCAATATCCCAACCCGTAACGTGCTCGCGTCCGGTGAAGTTGTCAGCATCGAGACCGAGGATCTCTGTCGTATTTTCAGACACGTCAAGTTTGTCGAGATTTTCTTCGATCAGAGCACAAGATCTTTTTGATCTATCAACAAACGTCACAAATCCCGCTCCACGGGAGAGTGCTTCGATCCCGATCGCACCGGTTCCGGCACAAAGATCGAGAAAACGCGTTTCGTCGTCGATTCGCGGGGCGAGGACGTTGAATAGAGTTTCGCGCAGGCGGTCTGAGGTCGGCCGCGTTTTGTTGTCCGGCGGACTTTTTAGCACGCGGCCGCGATAGATACCGGCAATGACACGCATAAACGATAGTGTAGGGAATTGGAGCGTTGTGGGCAAAAGCGATGCTTATTTGGGTTAGCCGATACTACCGAGTCTTACATTTTTGTCAGAGCGGGCGATCTTGACGAGTGCAGATGTTTCGGGTGAAAGTCGCCGTTCGGTGAGATACAATTCTGCTTCTTTGCGGGCCGTGATGAGAATGTCGAGGTCGCGGACGATATTGCCGATGCGAAAATTTTGAATGCCTGATTGCCGAGTACCGAGGATCTCACCCTGGCCGCGTATCTCGAGGTCTTTTTCGGCGATCTTAAATCCGTCGGATGTCTTTTCCATTATGCCAAGCCGTTCTTTTGCAACGGCGGTTCGCTTAAATCCGGCGAGCAGAACGCAGTAGCTTTGCTCCGCCCCGCGGCCCACGCGTCCGCGAAGCTGGTGGAGTTGCGACAGGCCAAATCGCTCGGCGTGTTCGATGACCATTAGCGAGGCATTTGGCACATCGACGCCGACCTCGATGACTGTCGTCGAGACGAGTACGTCGAGATTGCCGGCGACAAAATCGGCCATGATCTCTTCTTTTTCCGCCGCCTTCATCCTGCCGTGGAGCAGGCCGACAGTGTATTGCGGAAAAATATTGGTGCGGATGTCCTCGTACATCAGGGTTGCGGCCTTGAGGTCGAGTTTTTCGGATTCTTCGATGAGCGGGTAAACGATATAGACCTGACGGCCTAGCTTTACCTCGCGTTCGATGCCTCGATAAACGCCGTGGCGTTGGTCCTCGCCGAGCACGACGGTTTTGATCGGCGTGCGGCCTGGCGGCATCTCATCTATGACCGATACATCGAGATCGCCATAGACCGTCATCGCCAGAGAGCGGGGAATCGGCGTCGCCGTCATCACAAGCACATCTGGATTAAAACCCAATGCCATCAACTGGGCCCGCTGGAGCACGCCAAAGCGATGCTGCTCGTCGATGACGGCTAGGCCCAGCTTTGAGAATCTGACGGCGTCCTGGATGATCGCATGCGTCCCGATGATGAGATCGATCTCACCGGCCGCAAGAGCCTCTTGAATTTTCCGTTTCGGAGCGGCCTTTGTGCTGCCAATGAGCAACTCGACACGATAATCGCTATCTGCAAACATCTTTTGAGCGTTGCGAAAATGCTGCTCGGCGAGGATCTCAGTCGGAGCCATCAATGCGGCCTGATAACCATTTTCAATTGCGGCAAAGATCGCGAGAAACGCGACGATGGTCTTACCACTGCCGACATCGCCTTGTATTAGACGGTTCATCGGGGCATCCGATTTCATATCGTCAAAAATCTCGCCGATTACCTTTTTCTGAGCGTTTGTCAGAGTAAAAGGTAAGATGCTTTTTAACCTCTCTTTGGTCGAGTCGGTGATCTCGATGACCGTGCCTTTAGGTTCTTTTTGGCGTTCGCCTCGCAGTAGCTGCATCGAGAACGAGAGCCAGAAAAACTCGTCAAATATCAAGCGTTTATGGGCCGGGCTGCGAAACATCTCATATTCCGCGATCGACGAATCTTCCGGCGGAAAATGTATCTCGGCTAATGCCTGTGCCCGCGTAGCGAGGTTTTGCCGCTCAAGCAGATCGGATGGCAGATCGTCGGTAACAGATTTGGTATCGAGCTTTTGCAGGACATCATAAACGATCTCACGCAGGCGTTTTGTTTGCAGATCGCCGAGTTTTCGATAGACCGGAACGCGGCGGGCGGTATGGACAGGAGCAAATTCCGGATTGCCTAGATCTTCGATAAGATTCTCGGCTGACACAAGTGGTGCGGCGTCGGACGGCAGTATCTCGATCTCGTCCGGTTTGTTGACCATCAGGGCAAAGGTGTTGCGTTTATCGTCCCATTCCCATTTGCCGTAGGCGACGAACCGCGTGCCTTGGCGAAAACGGTCTGTGTACCAATTGACGATGTCAGCAGCGTTCCTGCCGGAAACGAACCATTTAACGACGACCGGTTTCTGCTGGCGAGCTGTATCAGCCCCGCTGATTTCAAACAAAAATAACGGCGGCTGTTTCGGGTGACGATTTTTGCCAACGCGAAAGCCGCCGGACACTTTTACATACAGTTCGACGGCGGCCTCCATATCTGGTTCGAGGTTTTCGAGCGAGAGAAAGTTTGAGCGGTCTTCGTATCGGGTGGGGAGATAGTTGAGCAGGTCTTCGACCGTGACGGCCTCAGGGGAGGTCTTATTGGCGAAGCCCGCGAGAGCAACGGCCAGCTTTCGCGACAACGCGGGCGTCAATTTCGCGACCTCGTGACGGGGCAATTCAAGTATCGGCGTTGTGAGCGTTAATTTCATTGGCCGAAACAGGTGCTAGGTCTTTAGAGTGAACGGATTAAAGTCGGTCTCGCGGTCGTAAAAATCTTCGTGCTCGACGCGTTTTAGGAATGCGACGATCTTGTATGTGACGGGCGTTGCGAGAACTTCCCACAGCACTTTGATGAAATAGTTGCCGATCATCACGCTGATGACTTGTTCGGTTGACCAAGTGCCGAGAAAAGCGATCGGGTAAAAGATCAGGCTGTCGACGGCCTCGCCGGCAAAAGTCGAGCCGATAGTCCGCATCCAGAGATATTTACCGTTTGTGAGTAATTTCATCTTGGCAAGGACAAATGAATTGACAAATTCGCCGAGCCAAAATGCAGTTAGCGAAGCAATTACAATTCTCCAAGTCTGTCCAAAGATGAGATTAACCGCCACTTGTTGTTCAGCCGACATTGTCTTTGCCGCCGGCAAACTCGTGACGATATACGCCATTAGCGAGGCGAATATCAACGCTCCAAATCCTGCCCATATCACCTTACGCGAACGGGCGTAGCCATAGACCTCGGTCAAGATATCGCCAAAAAGATAGCTGAGCGGAAAGAACAGTACGCCGGTACCAAAAATATATTCGCCGTATAACGGGAGATTGACTGACGAAACCTTGTGAACCCCGATCAGATTCGAACATAAAAGGACGGCGACGAACGCCGCCATTATCAGGTCAAAATATTTGTATTTCTTTTGCTCCGCCATTTAGCGAATGATTTTAACAAAAAAAAGCGGACCGTGATATACGGCCCGCCTATTGTATTAAAGCGATCGATCTGAGGTTAGAAACTATGCGAGATCATTAACGTGTTTGGTGAGGCGCGATTTGTATCTCGCGGCTGTATTTTTATGAATGATGCCTTTATTGACCGCTTTATCGATCAATGAGACGGTTGGAGTGAGTAGCTCAACGCTACCTGTTTTGTCGCTGCCGGCGACTGCGGTGCGAAGCTTCTTAATTGAAGTGCGCAATTTGGAACGGTTGCTGCGGTTGATCTCTTTGCGCTTGGCATTTTGCCTTACGCGTTTCTCTGCTGATTTATGATTAGCCATTAATAATTTCCTCTAAATCGATACAATAAAAACAAACTTTAGAGTATATGTATCAAGGTCCGGTCTGTCAAGGCGAGGGCTTAACGGTCAAACCGCGACGCGAGCGTATGCATTAGGTCCACGAATAGCGTGACTATCGGCGGATAAAAGATAAATTCAGGACGGAGATTGTCGGCAAACATATTGGGCATCACGTCTGCGGCAAAATTGGTCTGCCAGCCGATCAGCAATCCTATCCCAAGACACAGCATAAATCCGCCGCCGAGGACGACCGCGGCCAGCAATCGCGGATACGGTTTTTGCTTTCGCTCGCTCTCATCCAGGATCGAATCGTGAATGTTATCGTCCGTCTCGGTGTATTTCTCAAAACCATCGCGGATGCGGCGTATCAGGTTGATGATGCCAATAATGAACAACGTCACGATCACGAGTTTGCCGATAACAGTTGACTCGGCAAATATTTTGGGGTGAAACGCCGTGACTAGGATTGCCGAGACAAATACTGCGACGAGCGGATAGATCACCTTTTGAAAGGCTTCGGCTTCGCGGCGTTCTTCGGCCATCATGCGGTCGATGATGTCGTTGTAACGCTTTTCATAGACCATCTGACGCCAGCGTTGAGCATGCCGGTTCGTCGAACCCAAAACCGAATCGCTGCCGTTCATGCTCGACGTTACCTCAAGCATGCGTTTGTCGTAACGGACACGTTCGCGGTTGTTGCCGAGCACCTCATACGCCTCGGCGATAGCTGCAAATTTTAATGCGGTTTCCTCTGAGCCCTGGTGCGAATCAGGATGCAGCTTTCGCGCCAGACGACGATACGCCGATTTTATCTCGGCGTGTGTTGCCTCTGGTGACACTTTGAGGATGTCGTAGTAATTCACCATCGAAACGAAAATGTTGATTATTGAAGCGAACGTCCGGAGCCCAAAGACCTAAGTCTTCTGACTCCGGCAGTATAACACACTGAGCGATTGCGGTTAAATCAGTGCTCAGTCCAATCTGTCGATCTGCAGGCTAATGGGATAAGCCCCGGCAAGCTTGGCCGCATCGACCACCCGGGCGACGCTTCCGTAGCTGATCGTTTTCGGAGCTTTGATAAAAACGGTGCGTTCAATATGGTCTGACGTCGGGCGGTTGGGGTCGTCGCCAAAGCTTGCGGAGACATTTCCGTTGGCGATGCGTGCGGCGAATGCGTCTTTTAGCAGAGTGACGAGGGCTGCGGACTCGTTTGTGGTTCCAGCCGATGTTTGGTTCAAACTCATGGTCGAATCTGCGTTCACAACTACGATCAAGGTGTTAGGATTGTCGCGCACATCCGGATTGTTTATCGGCTCGGACGGGACTTTCGTTTTGAATGAGCTGGGTTTTAGAGGTGAGACGACCATGAAAATTATCAGCAGAACTAGCAGCACGTCGATCAGCGGCGTAACGTTGATATTGGGTTTGTTCATCTAAATTCTCCTTGAGGCTGTATTGAGGTCTGGAGGTTTAGACACCGCTCGCGAGAGGTTTGTTCCACGACGTTCAGGAAAGTTTTCCGCCGATGGCCGCAAGGAGGGCTTTGGCTTTAGTTAGAGTTTCGTCGTATTCGCTTTCCGGGTCGCTGTCGATGACAATACCGCCGCCGACGTTAAAGCTCGCGATCTGGTCGCGAATGACCGCTGTTCGGATAGCCACGCTCAAATCAGTACAATTTGGAATTTCAAATTTCGAATTTTGAATCGAATATCCTATCGCCCCCATCGAAAGCCCTCGCGGGGCAGTTTCGATCTCGTCAATGATTCGCATAGTGCTGATCTTTGGTGCCCCGGTGATCGAACCGCATGGGAAAACGGCGCGAAGTATTTCGGACATTTTTATATTGTCACGCAGCTTGCCGTTAATAGTCGAGACGAGATGAAAAAACGTGGGGTGCTCTTCTAATTCACAAAGCTTTTCAACCACGACGCTGCCGTATTCACACAAGCGGCCAAGGTCATTGCGAAGCAGATCCACGATCATCGTATTCTCGGCAAGGTCTTTTTTGCTCGTCAGTAATTCGTGTCGAAGTGCGTTGTCTTCATCGGCGGTGGCACCTCGCGGACGTGTACCTTTTATCGGCGAAGTTGATATCGTGCGGTCGCTATCGATCTTAAAAAAACGCTCTGGTGATGCCGAAACAACCGTCGAGTCATTTCGTTTCAGAAACGCGCCAAACGGAGCCGGGTGGTCGCGTCTGAGCCGCCAAAAGATCTGCTGAGGCGATAAATCATTTGGTGCCGGTGCCGTAAGTTGTTGCGTGAGATTCGTCTGGTAAGTATCGCCTGAGCGGATGTGTTCTTTGATGGTTTCAATTGAGGCGATATACGACGAGCGGGTGAAATTAGACGTGACATCGACCGCAGGCGTCTCAGTATCGAACACCGTATTTTCTACGTTTGCTGATAGTCTTGCCGAGATCACGCCAAATTTCTGATCGTTACCGGTCAGAAATGTCTTCCCGGTGTCGTAGTCGTGGATCAGAAGCACTTCAAAACTTGCGATAAACAGGTCAGGTTCCGCCACACCGCGAAATTCTTTTTTTCGTGCCTTTAATGCTAGCAACTTTTGTCCAAAGTCATAAGAAATCGAGAAGATACAGGCAAGTTCCGACGCAATGTATTCATCGATCTTTACGAGTGTTTCAGCCGGATCGTTATTTGATATTTCCGCTGTTTCGACCGGATCGATCCCCGCGATCAGCAGGTGTGAGCCCAGATGTCCGACGTCGCAACTGTCGAGCAGACAGACACATTCCGTCTCGGAAATGCGGAGCAGTGACGCTATTAATTCGTCTGCGGTGATATTTATCTCGTACACAGCCGCGATTTTATCATGGAATAAACTTTCACTTGGGCGGCGGTTTAGCGTAATATGTTTGCCAGTCCTCCACTCGTAAAAATATGAATCCTGATATCAATGAACGGCAAACTCTGATCCGCGGGCTGGGCCTTGCGGCGGCGATCTCAGTAATTATTGCGAACGTGATCGGCACGGGCGTCTTTGTCAAGGCCCGCGTAATGACGTGTAACGTTGGCGAGCCGATATGGGTGATCGTTGCATGGATCGCGGCGGGTGTTCTGTCGCTTGCCGGGGCATTGACCTACGCTGAACTGACGGCATTTAAGCCGGAAGCTGCCGGGCCTTACGCGTTTCTTCGCGATTCTTACGGCAGATTGTCTAGCTTCCTGTTCGGCTGGATGCAGATATTCATCGCCAGGACAGGTTCGCAGGCGGCGGCGGCGGTTTTGTTTGCCGGCACCCTTAACGTCTTTCTTGATGGCAAATTGAAGCAGTCGCTGGTGACCATTCCGGTGCTTGGGAACGAGATCACGTCGCTGAGTTTGATCGCAGTGGTAATGATCGCGATCTTTACGACGCTAAATTGTCTTTCGGTTACAGCGACCGGACAGATCGCGACGATGCTTACGGCCATTAAGATCGGCCTTGTGGCAATGGTCGGCTTGGGAGCGTTTCTGTTTGCGACAGGCGGCGGGCTCGCAAACTTTTCACTCGCCGAAACTGGCGGGACGTGCGAGGGCGTTGACGCACTCGTCAATTATGGCTCGCCCGGGTATAGCTTTGTTGCCGGATTTGGAGCGGCAATGCTAGCTGCTCTATGGGGCTATGATGGTTGGGATAATCTGTCGTTTATGGCGGGCGAGGTAAAGAATCCGGCTCGAAACATTCCGATGGCGATCATCGGCAGCGTACTGCTTGTGATCTTACTTTATGTAGGTATCCACGTCGCGTATTTTTACATTCTCGACCCGACGGCGATCGCGTCGATCCCGAAAGATTCATCAACCGGTGCAGTTGTTGTAAGCAAATTTTTCGGCGGCGATATAACGACCCTCGCGACCGGTGCGGCGGTCGCCGTATTCAGTGTCGGGTTGATGCTGTCGGCCCTCGGCGTGCTCCACACATCGCTGCTTAGTGCCTCCCGCGTGCCTTATGCAATGGCAAAGGACGGGGTGATGTTCAAGACTTTTGAAAAGGTCTCGATCCAAGCTGTTCCTGTTCGCGGAGTCATATTCCTGGGTGTCTGGGCGAGTATCCTGGCGTTGTCCGGATCATTCGATACTCTGACCGATTACGTCGTTTTCGGCTCGTGGATCTTCTATGCGTTGATCACATCATCGATCTTTATTTACCGGCGAAAAGACCCCGATGCCGAACGGCCTTATCGTGCGTGGGGCTATCCGGTGGTGCCGATTATTTTCCTCTTGGTTTCCGGCGCGTTCTTGGTCGTGACGATGTATGCGGCTCCGGTAAGCTCGTTCATCGGTATCGGACTCATTCTTTTGGGGCTGCCGGTATATTATTATTTGACGCGCAATTCTGAGGTGAAAGGGCAGTAGTATGGGCACGCAAGACAGACGTAGCGGCACCGAACGCCGTGGTACAAATCGTTTTCCCGTTGAGATCGACGTCGAGTGGCAAGGCTCATCAGGACGCGCAATGGGCACGCTCAGCGATGTAAGTTTCGACGGCTGTTTTGTTCTGGGGTCGGGCGACGTTACGGACGGCGAGCAGATAAAGATATTTGTGCCGCTCGCCGACGGGATGAAGGTGCAGTTTGACGGCAAAGTCGCCAATCATGTCTTCGAGATAGGTTTTGGGATAAAGTTTGACCCGCTTTCGACGGCACAGCGGGAGTTGCTGGTCGGGTTGGTTCGTAAAACCGAAGGCGGTTAGGACTCTTCGCTGCGTCTTGCAAGAGCCTCGAGGGCGATCTCGCGGTCGTCAAAGTGAAACTTATCGGCTCCGATGATCTGATAATTTTCGTGGCCCTTTCCGGCAATAATAACCACATCATCCGATTTTGCGGCAGCTATCGCCCGATAGATAGCTTCGCGGCGGTCGGGGATCACTTCATAGACTGACGTTTTTTCTTTAACGCCCACCTCGATCTCAGCAATTATTTTTAGCGGGTCTTCGTTTCGCGGATTGTCCGATGTGATAACGACAATATCGCTGTGTTCACCGGCGGCCTCGCCCATCGGGCGGCGTTTTGAACGGTCGCGGTCGCCGCCGCAACCAAAGACAGTGATGATCCGCCCATCCGTAAGCTCTCGTGCCGTTTTGAGCGTGTTTAGCAATGCGTCGTCAGTATGGGCGTAATCAACAACAACCGCAAAATCGCCATCATGCGGCACGCGTTCAAAACGTCCGGGAGCACCTACACAAGTCGAAAGGCCCTTGACGATGGCTTCGAGATCATAGCCCAGTTCTAACGCCGCCGCCGCCGCGGCGAGCATGTTATACACATGCGGCCTGCCGACAAGCGGGGAATTGACATCTATCTCCGTTGTCCGTGTTTTCAGGACAAATGACGTGCCTTTTATCAGAGAAACATTTATATTGGACGCCGAAAGATCAGCTTCGCCCCGCAGTGAGAATGTGACAACTCTACCCGCATTGCCCCGCAACCCGTTCGCCAATTTCACTCCCCATTCGTCATCGATATTGATGATGCTGGTACGTGGCCGTTCACCTAAACGCCCATCAAAGAGTTTTTTCTTGGCGTCGAAATAGTTTTCCATCGTGACGTGGTAGTCGAGATGGTCTTGGGTAAGGTTGGTAAATATCGCGATCTTAAACCGCAACCAGTCACATCGGTGAAGATCGATCGCCTGTGACGAAGCCTCCATTACGGCGACGGTGCATCCTGCATCAACGGCCTCGCGTAAAAATCGATTTGTGTCTGAGGCCTCCGGCGTTGTCCTTACTGCCTCTTCGCTCCTTTCGCCGATTCGGTATTCGACCGTGGTGAGCATTGCCGGACGCTGTCCCGCAGCCTCGGCTAGAGCAAAGCAAAGATATGTCGTCGTCGTTTTTCCGTTCGTTCCGGTTATGCCGACGAGGTCGAGTTGATGCGACGGATCGCCGTTGATGACGGTTGCGGCTTTGGCGAGAGCATCGCGGGCCTTTTCGACCTTAAGCCACGCTCCGTTAAAATCGGCGGGCGGATCGTATTCCGAAATAATGCCAGCGGCACCGCGACGCATTACGTCTTCGACAAAACGGTGGCCGTCCATCGTTTCGCCTTTGATCGCGACAAATAGCGTGCCTTCGCGGGCCTGTCGCGAATCGTGTGTAACGTCCGTCGCGATAGAAGCTCCGTCACCGGACAATACGGCGTCAAGCTTTGCCGCAACTGCGTGTGTTGTAATATTAGTTGCACTCAAGATAAGTATTCCACCTTCGCTAAAGCATATATCTACGGGTTGACGACCTCAAGCCGACGTTATTATTTGTGACCTGGATTGTGTCCCAACGCACTGACAACGGCTGGTTTGCGATGTATCAATAAGATATTACTTTGATACCGAAGTAGACAGACGAAATTGGAAACACTTAATGGAACACACAACGCATAATCACGAAACGCCTTTTTTCTGGATTGTTACAGTTATTGCCATACTGGTTGTAGCGATTGCGATCGGCATCTTTTCTTGGTTTGTCTATATAGGGCATGAACCCTACGAACCAGTTCATGACGAGAATCCGCACGCACAGATCATGGTTGATTCGCGGTCATGCAACGCGTGATACGGGCGACAAATTTCATGATTCAGTTGAAAATATTTTATTTTACGAACCTCGAGGATTATTTTTCGTATTAATTTACACAGTCGGAGGTAAAAAGATATGAACATCATCAAACTCATTCTCGGTGCGATCGGACTCGTTTTTGTCGGTATGCTGCTGCTTTGGGCACTCGGCTGGATCGGCACGCTGCTCTCGTGGGTATTTTGGCTCGGGCTGATCGGCGTGATCGGATACGGCGGATATCGGCTCTTTAGAAAGGCCGAAAACAAAGCTCTCGGCGGCGATCCATACGGTGGTATTGGGACCGGCGACATAAATATGTCGTGGGACGAATACGACAAAAAGTATCTCCATAAGTAGTCCGCTAGACAATACGGGCAGGATTCGGTAGATTCTTTACTTGCCATTTATGCCGAGGTGGCGAAATGGTATACGCACTAGTCTTAGGAACTAGCGTCGAAAGACATGCGAGTTCGAGTCTCGCCCTCGGCACCAAAATCAGTAGTCAGTGGCCGGTGGTCAGTTGTCAGAAATGGCGTTTGATACCGGCCATTTACTCTTTCAAACCAAATCTGATAACCGGCAACTGACAACCGACCACTGCTTTGCTATCCTTTTTCTGTAAATGAAAAGCGAATTAAAGGAAGTTTCACCTACTCAAAAAGAACTATCGATCGAGATCGACGCGGCTACGCTCAAGGCGGCGTATGCGCGTGTCAGTCAAAAATATTCCAAAGGCGCGAATGTCCCGGGCTTTCGCAAAGGCTATGCTCCGGTCGACATTATCCGGATGCGTTACAAAGAAGAGATCAAGGGCGATGTGCTACAAGAAGTGATCCCGCAGGCTGTGTCTGCCGCGATCATGGAGCACGAACTCCACCCGCTGGCCGAGCCGCATCTTCACCTCGACGATCATGAAAATGTTGTCATCAATGGCTCTGTGCCGCTGAAAGTACATGCTCATGTCGAGGTCATGCCCGAGATCCCCGAACCGAAATACCAAGGCATCGCCGTCACCCGCCGCGTCAAACCGGTCGATGAAAGCGAGATCGAAAACCTCATTGCCGAACGTTTGCAGCGTGAAGCCGCTCTGATACCGGTCGAGGGCCGCAAATCAAAGCTTGGCGATACGGTCATGACGGATATCGAAGGCCGATTTGAAGATCAGCCGGATGGCGAACCGATCAAGGCCGATGACCTCGAGGTCAAGCTTGGTGACGAAGGCATCGAGCCGTCGTTTAGCGAAAATCTCGTTGGCGTAAACGAGGACGATGTAAAAGAATTTACGGTCTCATATCCGGCGGAATTTACGTCTGAGGAGCTCGCCGGAAAGACCGTCCATTACAAGGCAAAGATCAAATCCGTCGGCATGACCGAGGTGCCAAAGCTAGATGATGCTTGGGCAAAGAGCCTCGATGAGGGCTACAAATCGCTGGCCGATCTTCGCAAACGTCTGCGTGCCGATCTCGAAAAACTTGCCGAGACCGACGCCGATGCCCGCGATAGAAATAACGCCATCGCAAATCTGATCGAGGACAACGCATTTGAGGTTCCTGGTGTTTTGATCGAAAATCAGGCACGCAATCTGCTCAATAATTTTGCTCAGGATATGCAGCAACGCGGTGTCGATCTAAATCAGGTCGAGGCACAGTTTATCGAGATGGCATACGGCAATATGAAACAGCAAGCCGAGCGCGACGTTCGCGGGGCGATGCTGCTTGATAAGGTTGCAGAGATGGCAAAGGTCGAGGTCGCTGACGCCGAGGTGGACGAAGAGATCACCAAAATGGCCGAGTATTATCGTGCGTCGCCGGAAGAGATCCGCGAATCTTTAGAAAAACAGGGCGGCGGTGTCGATAACATCCGCAATAATCTAAAGACCCGCAAAGCGATCGAATCCGTCATGGAAAAGGCAAAGATCACCAAGGGCGAATGGGTTGATGAGTCGCTGGCACAACCCGAGGCGGAAGAAAAGCCAAAGAAAGCGGCGAAGAAAAAGCCCGCTGCGAAAAAAGCGGCGAAATAATTTAACGCTTGATTTTTATCTGAAAAGTTGTAAAATCGATTTCCGATATAGGCAATCGCCATATTTTCAACAACTTATCATCGTATAATTCAAGTATTGTCTAAAGTATTTAGTATTCCGGTAAGAGAGAAAAAATATGTTAGTACCAATGGTTGTTGAGCAAACGTCGCGGGGCGAGCGGGCGTTCGACATTTATTCGCGGCTTCTCAAAGACAGCATTATCTTTATCGGCACGCCGATCGACGATCAGGTGGCAAATCTCATCGTCGCTCAGCTCCTGTTTCTCGAAGCCGAGGACCCCGAACGCGACATCAATCTGTACATCAACTCGCCCGGCGGTTCGATCACCGCCGGTATGGCGATCTACGACACGATGCAGTTCATCAAAAACGACGTGACGACGATCTGCGTCGGTCAGTGTGCGTCAATGGGAGCCTTGCTATTGTGTGCGGGCGCTCCGAAGAAAAGATTTTCGCTGCCAAATGCCCGTGTCCTTATCCACCAGCCGTCGGGCGGTGCTTCGGGACAGGCAACGGACGTTCGCCTGATGGCCGAAGAGATCATCCGTATGCGTACGCTGACCTCGACCATCATCGCCCATCACACGGGCCAAAAATTTGACCAGGTCGAACTCGACGTCGAACGCGACCGCATCCTCACGCCCATCCAGGCTAAGGAATACGGGTTGATCGACGAAGTGATAGAGCACAGGGAGAAGTAGTTGCCGGTTGTCAGTTGTCGGTTGTCAGTATGGCGAGGCAAACGTATCGAGATCTTGTTGTTTGGCAGAAAGCGATGCAGCTTGTTACGAATGTTTACGCGATGACCGAACACTTTCCGAAACACGAGATGTTCGGATTAACCAGCCAACTTAGGCGTGCGACTGTTTCTGTTCCGTCAAATATTGCCGAAGGGCAAGGGCGGGATTCGCCCAAAGAATTCCTCCATCATCTATCGATCGCATATGGTTCGCTGATGGAAGCAGAAACGCAGGTACAAATTGCATCTAACCTGACGTATATTGGTAAGACTGATGCCGGCAACTTGCTGGCTCAATGTGATGAAGTAGGACGGTTGCTGAATGGATTGCTTCGCTCGCTGAGAAAACCAACCGGCAACTGACAACCGACAACCGACAACTGCCTTATGAGCCAATTCCGAAGTCCAGAAGAGCTGCTCACTTGTTCGTTTTGTGGTAAATCGCAGAACGACGTTAAAAAACTGATCGCCGGGCCGGGCGTTTATGTCTGCAACGAGTGCATCGACATCTGCAACGAGATCATCAACGATGACGAGCAGACCAGCACGACCGCCGTTCGGACTAACCTCCCAAAGCCGCAGGAGATCAAAGCATTTTTGGACGAGTACGTCATCGGCCAGGACGAATCGAAAAAGCGGCTCTCCGTCGCTGTCTATCAGCATTACAAACGCATCGAGCTTGCCAAACGCCGCTCTGACATCGAGCTGCAAAAATCTAACATTCTGCTCATTGGCCCGACCGGCACGGGCAAAACTTTGCTTGCACAGACGCTAGCGCGCCAACTTAGCGTGCCGTTCTGCATCGTCGATGCGACCAGCCTGACCGAAGCCGGTTACGTCGGCGAAGACGTCGAAAACATCCTGCTCCGTCTGCTCCAAGCGGCGGGCGGCGACATCGAAAAAGCTCAGCAGGGAATCATCTACATCGACGAGATCGACAAGATCTGCCGCAAAGACGACAACCCGTCCATCACCCGCGATGTCTCCGGCGAAGGCGTCCAACAGGCGCTGCTAAAAATTCTCGAGGGCACGGTTGCCAACATCCCTGCCGGCGGCGGCCGCAAGCATCCGCAGCAGGAGTTTCAACAGCTCGACACGACCAATATCCTGTTCATCTGTGGCGGAGCGTTTAACGGGCTTGAGAAAGTTGTCGAGAAACGCTTTCGCAACAAATCGCTTGGGTTCCAGGCCGACATCAAAACCAACAAAGAGCGTCACAACGATTCGATCGCCAAACTCGAGCCCGAGGATCTCATCCATTACGGCCTGATCCCCGAGTTCGTCGGCCGTCTGCCGGTCATCGGCACGCTCACCGAGCTTGACGAGTCCGCACTGGTCACCATCCTGACCGAGCCTAAAAACGCTCTCATCAAGCAGTATCAGAAAAAGTTTGAGTTCGATAATATCGGGCTAAAATTTACCGACGGAGCCCTCACCGCGATCGCCCACGAGGCGCACAAACGCAAAGTCGGAGCCCGCGGCCTGATGATGATCCTCGAAGAGATCCTGCTCGAATCGATGTATCACCTCCCGTCCGAAAAAAAGGTCACCGAGATCCTCGTCACCAAAGAAATGATCGAACGAAAGGCCCCGGTCTTCGAGATCGTGCCTCGCAGCGAAGAAGCAGCGTAAGGATTTAACCGCGAAATACACGAAAAGACGCGAATAGGAAAGTTTTCCTGTTCGCGTTTTTTGCGATTTGTGCTTGTTCGTATTCCGGGCAACACGTGATACATTTGTTGACACCAACAAGACCAATTAGTTGTTGCCGTTTTACGGTTCACCACAAAAAGAGCAGATGGGCATTGCTTTTCCGTATTTCCACCGTTTATCGATAGTTTGTCATCGGGATCCGCGAATTTGCGGAAAGGGGAAAAGTTATGAACAAGCTCGTATTGTGCGTTTTGACATTTGCTGCCGCGTCATTTGCGGTAGGTTTTTACGGTATTACGGGAAACGCAGCCGTAAACGACGTAATCGCACTTACCGATGCGATTGCCGAGCCGGTACCGACACCTGTTGATCCGACATACGCTAGGCAATTACTCTCGCTTCACAATGAATTGCGGCTGAAATACAATATGCCGCCGCTCATCTGGGACGCCGCATTGGCCGCTTCCGCACAAGCATGGGCCGATAAGATAGCGTCGAGCGGCATGACGCCTCCCGACCAACGCGACAGTGAAACGATCGGCAAGAATATCGCCTGGGGATCCACGGGAACTTTTACAGCCCAGTTTTTGGTTGATCAATGGGGAAGAGAGGTAAGTAAATACGATCTCGCGACAAACACTTGTAAGCCGGAAAACGCCTGCCTCCATTTTACCCAGGTGGTTTGGTCAAAGACAACGAAACTTGGCTGCGGCAAGGCCACGACCACGGACGGCACGACGGATTTTGTGGTATGTGATTATAGCCCGATCGGCAATATTCGGGGACAAACGCCGTTTCCGACTACCTTTCCCAGTTCCGCTCGACTCGGGGTGGACAATGACAATATAATTCTTCCCTCTTCTGTCTATAATGATAACGCGCCAATTGTTCCGGCAACACCAACTCCAACGGCCACTCCGGCTGCCAACGTGGAATGAGCGAAATAAGAAGAATGGGGTCAGGTCCGCGACCTTGGCATAATATTATTTAAGGAGGAAAAAAGGGCGTCACAAATGCACAGTTCAAAATGTATAATGCATAATGTTTAAGTCCGCGAAGCGGACGGCAGCATAAAGCATCGGGTGTGAGCCCGATGTGATGCCGCATTCATACCCATAGCCCGCGTGAGCGGGCGACAGACCTTCACGCTAAAAAATACGCTGCCGCAATCTTCGATAGCTCGATCACGTTTTCAACCCAACCCCCGTGCTTACGCACGGGGCTTTATGCTTTCACCGTCTCCAACGGCTCCCGAATAATCAAATCGGCAAAATCGGCAAAATACGTCAAAGCGCGAAAAGTGGCATTTAGATACGTTAGGATCTTTGCTAACGTAAGGCGGGATATTTGAAAATTTAACAATTTGGACGGGGAACAAGCGTTGTGCGAAAAGTTTGTGTTTACGCAACAATATCACCGTAAGTTATTGCACAATGGGCACTTATTTGTCCCAGAGTGTGCTGGGACAACGTGGGACACGGCAAAGAAGTTTGCCCACGAAATACACGAAATACACGAATAAAAGACCTTAATTCTGATTCGTGACATTCGTGACATTCGTGGCGAAAACTCTTTTCCAAAGAATTATAAAAAGCGGGGGCTAATCGCTCTTTATAAAGGCATAAATTGACCGTTGTTAAAGTTGGGGGCTGTCCGGTGTTTTGCGGTTGCTTTTCGGTGCCGGGTTTGCCTAAAATTAGATACACCCTTTCCAGACAAGGATTTTTGAACTCGCAGTTAGAGTTCGTCGTTTCAATCTATATGCAGGAATTTACAGATCAAATGCCGTCGGACATTGAGCGTTTTCCGATGGTTCCCATCCGCGATGTAGTTATTTTCCCCTTTACAAAAGTGGCGTTTAAGATCGGACGGCCGTCATCCGTCGCCGCTCTCGAACAGGCGATGGTCGGCGAACGGCAGATATTTCTCGCGACACAGCACGACGCGAGCGTTGACGAACCCGATGCGACGCAGATCTATCCGGTCGGCACCTTGGGACGCATTTTGCAGGCACAGCGGCAGGACAACGGCCAGATAAAGGTCGTCGTCGAGGGTCAGTCGCGCGGCCGCATGGTGCGTGTCGAACAGGACGCCGACGGTATGTTTCACGCACATGTGCGGCGTGTGATCTCGACGGACGAATCGGGCATCCGCACCGACGGTTTGCTGCAAAAGATACATTCGCTGGTCGAGCAATTTCTGCGGGTTTCGCCCGATGCTTATGCCGATGCTTTGCACGCAAGCTTGCGCGGTGTTTCGGCGGCACAGATCGCCGATTCGATGTCGTCGCATCTGCGTATCGAAGTTTTAGAAAAGCAAGAGCTGCTTGAGACCGTGTCGGTCGCCGAGCGTCTGCAAAAGCTGATAGACGTGCTTGAGGCCGAGATCGAGAAAAAACAGATGGACCGCAACATCCATTCGCGCACCAAAAAGCAGATGGACAAGCACCAGCGTGAATATTATCTCAACGAACAGATCAAGGCCATTCACAAAGAGCTTGGACGCAAGGACGAAAAGGCCGAGCTTGACGAGCTAAAGAAAAAGATCGAAGAAGCCGGGATGACCGTCGAGGCGAAAGACAAAGCTCTACAGGAATTTGCACGGCTCGAAGCAATGCCGCCGATGTCCGCCGAGGGCACCGTCGCGAGGACCTATATCGACTGGCTGCTAAACGTGCCTTGGAGCGAAAGATCGGACGAGATCGAGGACCTGACGGTTGCAGAAGAGACTCTGAATGAGGATCATTACGGGCTTGAGAAGATCAAGGAGCGTATCCTCGAATTCCTCGCCGTGCGTCAGCTTGTTAAGAATCCAAAGGGCACGATATTGTGCTTTGTCGGTGCACCGGGCGTGGGTAAAACCTCGCTTGGTAAATCGATAGCCAACGCGACGGGACGTAAATTTATGCGGCTCGCGCTTGGCGGCGTCCACGACGAAGCCGAGATACGCGGCCATCGCCGGACGTACATCGGTTCGCTGCCCGGACAGATCATTCAGCTGATGAAACGCGCCGGGACGACGAATCCTGTTATTTTGCTCGATGAGGTTGATAAGCTCGGGCGAGATTTTCGCGGCGATCCGTCGGCAGCGCTACTTGAGGTGCTCGATCCGGAGCAGAATCATACATTTCGCGACCATTATCTAGACGTGGATTACGATCTGTCGCACGTGTTTTTCCTTGCGACGGCGAACGTACTGCACACGATCCCGCCGGCGTTGCAAGATCGGCTTGAGATACTGCATCTGTCGGGTTACACCGAGCGTGAAAAGGTCGAGATCGCCAAGCGGCATCTGCTGCCAAAACAGTGCGAAAACAACGGCATCGACCCGGCGCAGATCGTATTTAGCGACGACGGGATACTTGAGGTGATCCGACATTACACACGCGAAGCAGGCGTCCGCAACCTCGAACGCGAGATCGGTGCGTGCCTCAGAAAGATCGCCAGAAAGTATGTTGCGTCGGATGTGAAAGCTGATTTTCGCGTCGCGATAGACGCAGAAAAGGTACAGGAACTACTCGGCATCATCCGTTACCGCAAACAGGACATCGCCCGCAAGAGCGAGATCGGCTTGGTCAATGGACTCGCGTGGACGGAGGTTGGCGGTGACGTGCTGCAGGTAGAATGTACGCTTGTAAAAGGCAAAGGCGAGGTTACGCTGACGGGAAAACTTGGCGAAGTGATGCAGGAATCGGCAAAGGCCGCACTGACCTGTGTCCGAACCCGTGCCGAAGAACTTGGTATCGACCCAGCTGACTTCAAAGAAAAAGATCTGCACATCCACGTGCCCGAGGGAGCTATTCCAAAAGACGGCCCAAGCGCCGGTATCACGCTTGCGACTGCTATGGTCTCTGCGTTAACGCGTCGTCCTGCACGTCACGACGTTGCGATGACGGGCGAGATTACGCTTCGCGGTAAAGTGCTGCCGATCGGTGGAGTTAAAGAGAAAATGCTTGCGGCACATCGATTTGGGCTAAAAACCATCATTCTCTCAAAGGAGAACGAAAAAGATCTAGTCGATATCCCCGAAGAGGTTCGCGACGACCTGACCATCCACACGGTCGAAACGATCGACGAGGTTTTGACCTTTGCGCTCGATGGCAATGTCGCTGAGGAAAGGCTAGACACGCCACAGCTTTGGACTACTAACGCGGCGGCGTCTGATATCTCGGCACCGATCGAATAATTTGGAGAGGATCAAATGAGTAAAGAAACATCTGCCGATCTAATAATGAAGCTTTACGACCTGCGTCGCGAACCAAAAATGCGTGAGGCTAGGGCGTGGATCATCTCGTTTTTCCCCGAGAGTATCGACGACGTGATGCTCGCGATCGTTGACGAATCGACGAGCGCCCATTACCGCATGGTGACTAGCTATTGGGACATGGCTGCCGGGTTTGTAAATCAGGGTGCGATCGACGAGACGATGTTCATGCTTTCAGCGAGCGAAGCGTGGGTGGTCTACTCGAAGATCGAGCCGTTCATTGCCGAGATCCGCGAAAACATGGGAAGCCCCAACGTGATGAAACAACTCGAAGACCTGCTGATGCGACAGGCAAACGCCACCGAAATACTCGCCGGACGCCGCGAAGCAATGAAACGCTGGATGGCTGCACGGGCGGAACTGACAAGATCGGCGTAACCACTGGTCAGCGGCAGCCTCTGATCTTCGCGTCTTGCCCGCGTGTAACCGTAAATTCTCCTATGACATCTCCGGTTGCGATCACAGTTATTTTGAACTTCATCGATTTGCCGGTGACCTTGCCTTCGTAAATGACAGGTTGGGCAATGGGTGGATTATTGATGCGGATCGGGCCAAAACCGCGTCGAGTGTAGGTGCCCTCGACTTTGAAATTCCCCTTTTTGTCTTTCTTTAGCGTCAGCGGGATCTCTCCGTTGGCACAGTCAAATGTTAGTTGCACCGAAGATTTATCGACCACCATCTCCGCACCGACGGCACCCCATCTGCCTGCGGCAACCTTGTAAAGCTTTGGTTGTGAATATTCCATAGTGCCCGCTCGTATTGGATACATACCCGCAAATAGCATAGTGGCAATGATCGCCACTGCAATTGATCGACTATGTTTATAGTTGCTGCTAGGTTTCATAACATAATTGCCCCGGTGATATGACTCTGAACTCGTGCCAAAAGTTCGCCAATATTCATTTTCGCAGCTTATCGCTAGCTGAGATCACGAGCACAGTTTAGCAGTAGGGGCGAAAGTTTGCTTGTGCAGTAACGACGTGTGGTAGTAGAATCTAGAAAGTTTTTTATAGCGGAGCCGCTGCAAGCGTTTTGCGACAAGGCGATCGGTATAGTTTCCAGACAATTTCGGGGGAAAAATGAAGCAGAAGATTATCGTTCGGCGCATTACGAGTAATGCGGTGTTTCTCGGCGTCAGTATGTTGATGGTACTGGCATTATCGGTCACGGGACTTTCGCAAAGAGATACCCGCAAGATCTCCGGTGTCGGGGGCGGCTCAAAAAAGGTTGTAACGCCAAAAACTACCGGCAAAAAGCCGGTCGTGCGAAAGAAAGGCGATGATGAGATCATCGGCGTTCGGCTTAAGACCGAGCCCGGTATCCAGCGGGTAACCGCAGAAATCCAGCAGTCAGAGCTTTTCTTCCCGGGTTCAAAACGGCCAATGCTCCTGCCGGAACGTGAAATTGAAAGGGATGACGATTCGAAAGCACAAAATCCTGATGCGCCGGCTGTCTCTCAGTGGCCCATCCAAAAACGGACGAGGCGGGCCCTAGAAAATATCTCGACTGATGCACACACTTTGGGGAGCGCATTCGACGCGGCGACCCTGGCTGATACCAGCTCTTTTCCGCCTGATTCTAACGGTGCTGCCGGACCCACCCAATATATCGGGTTTCAGAATGGACGGATCAGGTCGTTTAATAAAACTACGGGTGTCGCTGACGGCGTCATGAACCTCAACCCTGATGTATTCTACGCATCGGTACTTTCACCGGGTGCAGGGACCTTTACGACCGATCCTCAAATTCGATATGACCGGTTCACCTCCCGGTGGTTTCTATTGATGATCGACGTTCCGCCGGTGAATAACTTTAATCGAGTCGTACTCGCGGTTAGCGATGCTGCAAGCAACGGAACAATTACTGCCGGAACGGTCTGGACATTTTTTCAGTTTCAGGCGGATGCGGCAAATTTTTGTGATTATGAGTCTCTTGGAGTCGATGTTAATGCGCTTTATGTCGGCTGTAATATGTTTTCGACAACCGCATTTGTTGGGACGAATGGTTATGTAATACAAAAGTCGTCGGTTTTGGGAGCAGGCCCGATGTTCGTAACTAACTTTCCTGGCCTCGTCGCATCGGCTGCGGGTGCCGGACCAGGTTCTCCGCGGGGTGTTGACAATTATGACCTAGGAGCTACCGAGGGCTATTTTATCGGCCCCGACAACGCCACTTTTAGCACTATGATGTTTAGGCGCGTAAGCAATCCCGGCACCGTGTCACCTACTATCTCAGGGAACATTAGTGTCACCGTGCCGACGACTAATTTTGGGAACTCCGTTGAGCATGCGGGCAATACAGGCGGTGCGAATGGAAATCTGGATTCTCTTGATGATCGGCTATATCAAGCAATGATCCGCAATGGCCGTTTATGGACCGCTCACAATTTACGTGTCGGTACTACCGGCGTTGCGAGCACTGCGGCCACGGCCAGAAATGCATCGCGCTGGTATGAATTTCAGAATCTAACAACAACGCCGACCGTCGTGCAGTCGGGAACCGTATTTGATAACGCCGCAACTCGTGCGGCGGCTCTTCAATACTTTATTCCATCGATCGTTGCAACGGGACAAGGACACGCTGTGATTGGTATGACGATGGCAGGGACTCCGTCAGGTGCGACTCCTGCTTTTGCCAGCCGACTTTCGGGCGATGCATCCGGGACAATGGCAGGTCCGCCAACCGCTCCGGCAATTACTTTTGGAACAAGCACCTCTAATTACAATCCACCGTCTGATCCCGGCCCGCCGCGTCGTTGGGGCGATTATTCAGCCACCGTTGTCGATCCGCTCGACGATATGACGGTTTGGACCGCTCAACAGTACAATCAGTCTTTGAATAGCTATGCCGTTCGCGTTGGTAGATTACTCGCACCGCCGCCAGCTACACCGGTTGCGAATTCGATCGCTTCGGGTGTCACCAATGTAAATCTCGTCATTACCGGTACGTCATCGGCGGGATCGGGATTCTATGATCCGGGTCCAAATCTACCGGCTCCGGCACTGCCATTTAACCACATTCAGGCCGCAGTAAGCGGGACAAATGTGGTTGTGAACAGCGTGACCTACACAAGTCCGACCAGCATTACGCTAAATTTGACCACTACCGGTGCGGCCCAAGGGGCAAGGATATTAGTGATCACCAATCCGGATGGTCAACAGGTCACCGGCACACTCACGATCAATCCGCCAACCGCAGCAAACGCAAGCATATCCGGTCGCGTTACCAGTGCCGGGGGACGCGGCATTCGTGGTGCTGTCATCAGGATACAGAGTGCTGACGGCACGGTAAACCGCGTTGTCATGACAAACTCGATGGGTTATTACATGATACCTGATATGGAGACGGGCATTACTTACGTGATCTCGATACAGTCGCGTAGGTTTGTCTTTGAACCGGCAAGTGTTGTGTACACCCATCAGGATCCGATCGCGGATCTTAACTTTAGGGCGCAATAAGCCTGATCCATCATTCTTTGGCCCGCGAAGTAGTCTTCGCGGGCCTTTTTTGTTTTGACCATTGGCTCGACTTGAATCTTTATGGCAAACCTACCAAACTTACAACGTGAAAGTAACCTCAGCTGAATTTATTAAAAGCGCGTTTGAGATGGCTCATTGGACGACCGATGGCCGGCCGGAGATCGCGTTTCTTGGGCGGTCGAATGTCGGCAAATCGTCGCTCATCAATTCGCTACTGTTGAGAAAAGGCCTTGCCCGCACGTCAAATACTCCCGGCCGGACGCAGAGTATCAATTTCTTTCTCATCAACGACAGTTTTTATTTCACCGATCTGCCGGGATACGGTTACGCAAAAGTCTCAAAATCAATGCGGTCAGATTGGGGTAAAATGGCCGAGGAGTATCTCGCCGAGAGGCAGGAGTTGGCATTATGTGTGCAGTTGATCGACTCGCGGCATAAGCCGACCGAGCTTGATCTGCAGCTCAACGAATGGCTCGTCCATCACGGCAAGCCGCATATCATTGCCGCGACCAAGGCGGATAAGCTCTCAAACAACGAGCTGCGAAAGTCGCTAACCGTCATGCAAAAGATGCTTGGTGAGGTCAAGATCGTGCCTTACTCGGCGACAACCGGCCGGGGCCGGGATGAGTTGTGGGGTGAGATCAACACGACGATTGAAAAATATTCATTTTTCTATTGATTTACGTTTAGAAAAAGTGTAATAATTAATTTTCCCTTTAATTCAGGGTTTTCTGGAAAAAGCTGAAAAGCTTGTTTCAAGGCAATACTACATACAATCCATACGATTTTCTCCGCTTGTCAATTTCTAATCTGTTCAATTGCTCATCGTGTGCGCGGGAAAATCGTTAAATCACTAAAGTGTTGAAAACATAACACTAACCACCTATTTAATTTCATAGTCATGGCAACCAAAACCACACCTAACCGCAAGCCAAAAGCCGCAAAGGCTGTTGACGAAACAGAAGTTCCGACCGTAGAAGAAGCGGCAGACGCCGTTGCGTCTGAAGCAAAATCTGCATCTTCGAATGGCAAATCTGACGACAGCGCGATGATGAATCTCGCTGGCCTCAAGGATATGTCGATCAGCGAACTCACCCATATCGCAAAAGAAATGGGAATTGAGGGAGCGACCGGCCTGAGAAAACAGGAGCTTATCTTTAAGGTTCTCGCCGCTCAGACGGAGAAAAGCGGACTGATCTTTTCGGAGGGCGTGCTAGAGACTCTGCCGGATGGTTTCGGTTTCTTACGTGCACCGGAATACAACTATCTGCCAGGCCCCGACGATATCTATGTCAGCCCTTCGCAGATCCGTAAATTTGACCTGCGAACCGGCGATACGGTTTCCGGTCAGATCCGTCCGCCGAAAGAAGGCGAGCGATATTTTGCTCTGATCAAAGTCGAGGCGATCAATTTCGAGGCGCCCGAGCAGTCACGCGAGAAAATTTTCTTTGACAATCTAACACCGCTTTATCCGGATGAACAGTTGACGCTTGAGATCGAGTCGGATCCGACCAAGATCTCGGCCCGAGTTATGGATCTCGTAACGCCGATCGGCAAAGGACAGCGTGCTTTGATCGTCGCTCCGCCGCGTACCGGTAAAACGATGCTGCTGCAGACGATCGCAAATTCGATCACGGAAAATCATCCTGAAGTCGCTCTGATAGTGCTGCTGATCGACGAACGCCCTGAGGAAGTCACGGATATGCAACGCAGCGTCAAGGGCGAGGTTATTTCATCGACATTTGACGAGCCACCGACACGTCACGTGCAGGTGGCCGATATGGTCATCGAAAAGGCAAAACGTCTGGTCGAGCACAAACGCGATGTCGTCATCCTGCTTGATTCGATCACACGTCTCGCGCGAGCCCATAATGCTGTTGTGCCGCCGTCAGGCAAGATCCTGTCGGGTGGTATCGATTCAAACGCTTTGCAGCGTCCTAAGAGGTTCTTTGGAGCCGCTCGTAATATTGAGGAAGGCGGTAGTTTGACGATCATCGCGACAGCATTGATCGATACGGGTTCGCGAATGGATGACGTTATTTTTGAGGAATTTAAGGGAACCGGTAACTCCGAGATCCAGCTCGACCGCAAGCTTTCGGACAAACGCCTGTTCCCGGCGATCGACCTGCAGCGTTCGGGTACGCGAAAAGAGGAATTGCTCATCGACAAGGAAAACCTTGCCCGTATCTGGGTGATGCGTCGTGTGCTAAATCCGCTTTCGCCGGTCGAGCAGATGGAGGTCGTCATCGAACGCCTCTCGAAGACAAAGACAAACGCCGAATTTTTGGCGTCGATGCAAACTTAATTAGTTGTCAGTGGCCGGTGGTCAGTTGTCAGTGGAAAGCAAACCGGCGGCAGTCGTTTCGCTTTCCACTTTTTTCTGACCACTTACCGCTGACCACCGAACTATGCGCGTAGCCGTAATTTCTGCTGAGGCAGTTCCATATTCAAAGACCGGAGGCCTGGGCGATGTTGCCGGGGCTTTGCCAAAGGCTTTGAAGCAGGTCGGCATTGATTCGCTGTTGATAACGCCGTGCTATTTGCAGACAAAGGGCGAATACCTGTGGAAAATGGCAATCGACGATCTCTGGGTCGAATGGCGTGGGCGGCACGTGCAGGCAAAAGCATTTTACAGCGAAGCAAATGGGTCCCCGACTTTTCTAATCGACTATCCGCCGCTTTTTCACCGCGATTCTATTTACGGATATACCGAAGATTACGAGCGTTTTGCGTTCTTTAATCAC
Organism: Chloracidobacterium sp.; assembly: GCA_016706275.1. Lineage (GTDB taxonomy): Bacteria > Acidobacteriota > Blastocatellia > Pyrinomonadales > Pyrinomonadaceae > OLB17. The sequence goes on from JADJJY010000002.1 coordinate 177,207, forward strand.
GCCGCTCTTGAGTTGCTCAAGCGTATCGGTTCGGCACCTGACATTGTTCATCTCAACGACTGGCATTGCGGCTTTGCGGCGGTCGAACTGGCAGCAAAACGGCGTTTCGATGCGTATTGGAGTGGTACAAGAACTGTATTTTCGATCCACAATATGGCATACCAAGGTGGGTTCGGGATGTCCGAATTGCCGGCATTAGGCTTCACTTCACAGTTTGCAGGCAACTCATTTAATTTCAACGGTTATGCTTCGGCAATGAAAGCAGGACTTGAAGTTTCTGACACACTTTCAACCGTCTCAAAACGCTATTCCCAGGAGATCCAAACGGGAGGGAACGGCTACGGACTCGACTGGCTGACGCGGCAGAGAGCGAACCGTCTGATCGGCATTACAAACGGCGTTGATTACGATGAATGGAACCCCGCGACCGATAAAGACATACCAGTACATTTTTCTATTGATGACCTTTCCGGCAAGGCCGAATGCAAGCGTGCGTTACTCGAACATTTTAGCCTGCCGGTCGAGATGGATCGGCCCATTTTTGCGAGCGTCACGCGCCTAACGTCTCAAAAAGGCGTTGAGCTTATCCGTCAAGGTGCGGGTGATATTTTGGCGTCCGGGGCCTATTTTATTGCCCTCGGTTCCGGCGAAAAAGATTCCGAATCGTTCCTCCAAGCACTTCGTGACTATGCGCCTTCGCGGGTCGGGGTTTATATCGGTTATAATGAGAGTCTGGCACATCTTATCGAGGCGGGTGCGGACATGTTCCTGATGCCGTCAAAGTTTGAGCCGTGCGGCTTAAACCAAATGTATTCATTGAGATACGGAACAGTGCCGATCGTGCGCGCAGTCGGCGGACTCGATGATACGGTGCAAAACTGGGACGCTGTAAGTCTGACAGGAAACGGCTTTAAATTCGAGAAGTTCCGTGCCGACAAACTGCTCGAAAAGATCTACGAAGCCCGTTTTGCTTATGCTGATAAAGAGGCATGGCAGAAAATTCAGCAAAACGGTATGGCAATTGATAACTCGTGGGAAAACGCGGCGAGGAATTACGTTGAGCTTTACAATTGGACACTTCGAAACTGAGAATAACGAATGATAATCGTAATAATTGGAGCCCAATGGGGCGATGAGGGAAAAGGAAAGGTCGTTGATCTGCTGGCGGACCGGTTTGATATCGTGTCGCGTTATCAGGGCGGGCATAATGCCGGACACAGCGTATATGTCGGCGATAAAGCCTTTGTTCTGAGGCTATTGCCGTCGGGTATCATCCACGAAGACAAAACCTGTGTGCTTGGAAACGGAATGGTCATCGACCCGAAAGCCTTTTTCGAAGAGGTCGATCAGATCGCTGAAAAGGGAATAGCTGTCTCGCCTGAGCGATTGAAAGTCTCTAGCCGTGCCCACCTCATTATGCCGTATCACCGGGCTTTAGATCACACATCTGAAGAGCGTCTCGGCAACGAAAAGATCGGCACCACGCTTCGCGGTATCGGCCCTGCATATGAAGACAAAGCAGGTCGGCGGGGAATTCGCGTTGCCGATGCAATGGACCCGGCGCTCTTGAAACTTCGGATCGAGCGAAATCTAGAGGAAGCAAACCGAATTATAGTCCTTTTTGGACAGCCGCCGCTGCGTGCCGACGAAATTCTCGAAGAAATTTCGCCGCTCGTCGAGCGTCTGCGGCCGTTTGTTTGTGAAACGTCGCATTTCCTCGCCGAGGCGCGCAAGGCCAACAAAAAGATCCTGCTCGAAGGAGCACAGGCCACTCTGCTAGATGTTGATCACGGCACATATCCGTATGTTACATCTTCAAACCCGACAGCGGGCGGAGCTTCAGTTGGGGCGGGCATTCCGCCGCATCATATTACAGGTGTTCTCGGCATCGTTCGCACGTATGCGACCCGCGTCGGCGAAGGGCCTTTTCCGACTGAAATGGTCGAAGCCGAAGAAGATATGGCGAACCTCATTCGCGAGCGGGGCCGTGAGTATGGCTCGGTAACAAAACGCCCGCGTCGCTGCGGCTGGTTTGATGCGGTTGCTACGCGGTATGCCGCTGAGTTGAATGGATTTGATTCTGTCGCCCTAACAAAGCTCGATGTGCTCGACGCTTTAGAAGAGGTAAAAGTTTGTGTGGGCTACGAGATCGATGGGAAACGTATCGATTCTTTTCCGGCCGTCTCAAGCGAGTTGCGGTCGATCAAGCCAATTTACGAAACGCTGCCGGGTTGGATGACCGATACGGTCGGCACAACGGAGTTCGATAAATTACCCGAAAACGCTCAAAAATATGTGCAGTTCCTTTCAGATCAGATCGGCACCGAGATCGGCCTGATCTCGACCGGGCCTGAACGCGATCAGACAATTATTTTGAAAGAATCAGTGATGGAAGGATGGTTTGCTTAGGTCGGTGATGGCGAATGTTGAGATCGTAGATTTTTCGGATGAATGGGCGGAAGATTTCGCCTCGTTGAATTACGAGTGGATCGAAAAATATTTTTCGGTCGAAAAACACGACCGAGAGATACTTGATGACCCGCAAACCTTTGTCATTGATCCCGGCGGACAAATATTTATGGCGATCGTTTCGGGCCTTGCGGCCGGAACCGTTGCTCTGATCCCGTCGGGTGATGGTGTACTTGAGCTAACAAAAATGGCTGTCGCACCTGAGTTTCAGGGTATGGGTATCGCCAATCATCTGATGCAGAGCTGCATTGCCTATGCAGAGACAAACGGCACGCGACTCATTTTTCTCGAATCGCACCGTTCGCTGCAACCGGCTCTTGCTTTGTACCGGAAATTTGGCTTTGTTGAGGTTCCTACAGACCCAAATTCCGAATATGAGCGTGCAGATATTCGAATGGAACTTGCCATTAGCGGCGTCAATAGGTAAAATCTTCAATTCGGCCAGCCTCGGCTGTCCGCGTGGTCCGATAGCTCAGTCGGTAGAGCAAGTGGCTTTTAACCACTGGGTCGCAGGTTCGAGTCCTGCTCGGATCACCAATTATTACAATAACTTAGGGTGACCATATGGTCACCCTTTGTTGTTCACTCACCCTTTTACTCACATATTGAATTGGAAACTCGCGTGGATCAATTTGCGTTCTTCGGCGAGTTTTTATTTTCTTGGCTTTCGTCCTCGACTTTCCAGAAATGGAATCAAATGTTTCTCCGTCGAATATAAGACCCGGTTTCCGACTCTAAAAAAACCAATTTCACGATTTTTTCTCATTCCCAAAAACGCCCCAGAGGCAGCCAAAAAGCTCGGCCAATGGTAATTCACATTAACAATCCACCCATGACCCGCCCCAACCAACGTTGTTTTTGATCAGTAACGCCTAAAATCACTTGAAACTCGTTTCTTGATTTGTTCGTGAATCGCCTTCGTTCAACAAGTTGCCTTTCCCAAACTTCATCTAGATTTCTCGTGACAATTTCATATCCTTCGGTTCGGTGATGACAATCGGTACGTGCTCGATTTCAACATTGCTTGCATCCAGGCCGTAAGCATAATCTTCGCGGACGCTAAACCACCGGCGGAGGAAATAATACGAATGCATTATGAAATTTTGCTTGAACGGCAATTCGTTTTCGTGACTCAAAAATGAGCTGTGAAGGACGAAACGGATGTCGCCATCGATGTCGAATTTCTCGAGCGCGGGATGGCGACTTGTGATGTTAACTTCCTTGGTCTCTTGTAAGTCTTTGAGCGCGAGTTCGAAAAAGTAATTCAAACGGGGTTCGATTCGGAAGCCGAGCGTAAACTTAATGAAGTAAACCTCTTCTTTCTCCACGATGTCCACTTTGTATTTCATCGTGAAAGGTTCATTGTCCGTTTTAACGTGAACAAACCAATAAACATCGGCCCGTTTCGGCGTTCTTTCCAGAACCGAACGAATCGTTTCCTGTTCGATCTTTTTTGGTGAATCCGAGCTCGTCAGGTAAACGAGGTGCGTCGCATATTGTGGCAAGGTCATATCGTTACTGAGCTCCGTGAGCGTCTTAAAAAACGGCCCCGTGTCATCCATAACCGTTAATGAACGGCGTACTACTCTGCCTTGATACCAGATCCACATCACCGCAAATAGGATGAATCCGATGAAAATCGAGATAAAACCGCCCTCCGGAAATTTCTCGAGATTGGCGATAAAAAATGCCCCTTCAATAACAACAAACACCAGAGTGATCAATGCCGTCAAAACGATCGGAACCCGTCGTGAATACAGATAAACAGTCAGCAAAACAGTTGTCATCAGCATCGTCAATGTGACAGCCAAGCCGTAAGCGGCCTCCATGTTCTTTGATTCGCGGAAATAAAGGACCACAAATATGCAACCCACCATCAACAGCCAGTTGACCTGTGGAATATAAAGCTGCCCGCGAAAATCAGTCGGATAAAAGATCTTTTGCCGCGACCAAAAATTGAGACGGATCGCTTCGCCAACTAATGTGAAACTTCCGGAGATCAGGGCTTGCGAAGCGATGATCGCCGCACTTGTCGCTATCAAAATGCCAAATGGTAAGATGACGGGCGGCACGATCGAATAAAATGGCGCCGCTCCTTCGAGTGTCGTTCCGACCTTTGACATCAACCACGCCGATTGTCCGGCGTATGACAAAAGCAGGCATATTTTGACGTAGGCCCAACTTATCCGAATGTTGCAGCGTCCAACGTGGCCCATGTCGGCATATAGCGCTTCGGCCCCGGTCGTGCAAAGAAAAACGGCTCCGAGCAGGAAGAAGCCATGCGGATAATCCACGATCATCTGATAGGCGTAATACGGATTTAAGGCTCGCAAAACCGAAAAATCCTGTGCCAGTGACATCAAACCGATGACGCCTATAAAGGTGAACCAGATCATCATCACCGGACCGAAGAGTTTGCCGATCAGCTGTGTTCCAAACTGCTGGGCGACAAATAGGGCGATCAAGATCGCAATGACGATCGGCACGGTTGGAATGGTCGGTGAATAGATCCGCAGACCTTCGATCGCCGATGAAACCGAGATCGGAGCGGTAATAATTCCATCCGCAAGCAAAAACGCTCCACCGATAATTGCGGGGTACACGAGCCAACTTCCCGAGTAACGCTTGATCAGCGAATAAAGCGAAAAAATTCCGCCTTCACCGTTGTTGTCGGCACGTAGCGAAAGGTAGGCGTATTTGCCGGTCGTTAAAAGTGTCAGCGTCCAAAAAACAGCCGAGAGTCCCCCCAGTGCAAGAACGGGATCGATCGTCCGCGTTCCCACAATTGCCGACATGGCGTAAAGCGGGGACGTCCCGATGTCGCCAAAAACGATTCCCAAAGTTACCAAAAAGCCCGCAAAGGTAACTTTATTAATGCGGTGATGCTTATCCGTGTGCGTCATATTCGAAATATTAACTTAAAAGGTCCCCTGATACCTGGACTCAGGAGACAATCAGTTCGTGTGAGTTTGGCTTTCGCGGCCGCCCGGCGACCTTAGGTTTCTGGGAGACATAGACGCTCGAGAGCATGTTTGCTGATCGTGCCGATAACCAACACCACAATTATTGTTGCGGCGACCCCAAAGATAAATAACCATGTGTTCTGTTGGTTATCGAATGTCAATTCTGAAAGTCCCGCACCTAGAAAAACAACCGCCGAAGAACGCGGTAGCATCCCGACGAAGGTACCGATAACAAACGACTTCATCGGAACACGAGCCGCCGCCATTAAAAAGTTCGTCAGTGCAAAGGGCATAGCAGGCGATAGCCGTAGCAGCGAGATTATCAATGCCGCTCGCCACACGCTCTGTCCGACCAAGGCCCGATAAATCGCTTTCGCTTTTGGATGCGTCTCAAGAACGTGCGGGAGTCTGTCGGAAACAAGACGCGAATGGATCAAGAACGACAACGAAGCCGCCCCTACAATACCGGTGATCAAAACGGCGATCCCCAAGTCGAAACTAAAAGTCCAACCTGCAAGTACGCCAACTATATTGGTCGGGAGGAGAGCAAATCCGCAAAATAACAGGATTCCCAAGAGATAGATCGGTGTGCCGATTTCCCAGTTCTCGCGGAGCCAATTCCCAAGTGGTTCCGCGAGCAATATCAAAAGCGCACTTCCAAGTATTGGCAGTACCGTTGTTACGACAGCGATCGGTGTGAGTCTTCCCAACTCTCTGAAATATTGGTAAATTTTCCGCAAAATTTTCTTCCTTGCTTGATTGTCCTAAAGGCTTTACTCGGTTGGAGTGCCTCGACCTCGTCGGTGTCGACCGTTCGCGGCGGCAAATGTCGTGGCAGTTATCTCTTTTTATTCCTTAGCGTAATCAACTTCTCATATCCAAAAGCAACTCGCGTGCCGACAACGATCTGCGGCATAGGTTAGCGGTCTCATGGCTGTCTTCCGAGTGAAGGCCGTGTCCGGAATGCGACCAATGGCAACTCAACTACCGCACCTTGCAACAGAGGTGTGGCAATTTGGGACTCATCGAAGCACCTAGATCCCTTACTCCCTAACCACCAAAATTCCAGAATGCATTGTCTGCGTTGCTCTTTGAGTTCCTTTCCATATTTCGAGGGACTGGCACTCGGCTTGCATTATCGCGTTCTATAACCGGGAAAGGCTATTCCGGCGAGAAAGAGCTAACACCTTAAATTTTGAAATAAAGAAATATGAGCGATTCCTTAAAGAACTTACACAAACCTGGTCTCAATTATTCCTACGAATGGGATGAAAGCAAATTGCAGCTTTTGTTCCTGGTGCCGCTCGTGCAGACGGCGTGGGCCCATGGAGCTATTGCACGAAGCGAAAAGAACCTGATATTTGAGGCCGCGCGGGAGGATGAGGTTGACGCACGCAGTCCGCTGAACGATCAACTTGACTACTGGCTAGTATATCAGCCCAGTCGTAAGTTTTTCGTGGACTGCCTCGATAGGATCATGGCACTTTTGCAATCTATGACCGTACGCGAACGCGAAGCGTTAAAGACTAAGATCATTAACCGCTGCCGCCGGATCGCTGGATCAGCAGGCGGAAACTCTTCGATGGATGTCAGTTCGTTTATTAGCTCCGAAGAGGAGGAAACGCTGGCGGAAATTGCGGATAAATTGGAGATCAGTGCACGAGATGGTCGCCCGGGTCTGCGGCGAGAGATACAACATGGTTTTCGCTGAGGAAATCAAATAGAAAAGGGGAGTAGATAAACCCGAGAGGGTTCGGAGCGATTCGTCATTAGGTATAGGAATGAAAATATGAGCAAAGAGGAAGAACGGGATGTAGAGAAGAGTTATCCAAAATCAGACTTTATTTCAAAACTTCGCCGTCTTGCGGACTCGCTCGAAAAAGGAGAGCGGTTTGAAATTCAGATTGCGGGTGAAAGGACATACGTTCCGGTTAGAGCAACTTACAGTATCGAGCACGAGCGAGAAGACGGCCAGGAAGAAATTGAGTTTCAAATAAAGTGGTCAAACAAGTAGCTGGGATTTACGCGAGAGGGCAGAAGTTAGCTTAACGCCATGTCAATTCGCCAGAAACAATGAACAAGATCATTTCCACACCCGCACCGGACCTACGCGAGAGGGTCCGCATTTTCATCGAGAATCCGCGTTTTGACCAGGCGATCATTGCTCTGATCGTGGTGAATGCGATTACGCTTGGCATCGAAACTTCACCCGCGATAGTCGCCCGTTTCGGCGATGTCCTTTACGCCATTGACCGCGCCGTGCTTGCGGTCTTCGTGGTTGAGTTGCTACTGCGATTTTTCGTCTATCGCCGACGCTACTTCCACGAACCGTGGCGGGTGTTCGATTTTGTGATCGTCGGGATCGCGTTGATGCCCGCGAGCGGTGCCTTTAGTGTCTTACGCTCCTTGCGTGTGCTGCGTGTGCTGCGGCTGATCTCGATGGTGCCCTCGATGCGCCGGGTGGTCAACGCCCTGCTAACGGCTATGCCGGGCATGGCGTCGATCGTCGGCCTGATGGCTCTTGTGCTCTACGTGTCGGCGGTGATGGCCACGAAACTGTTCGGCGGAATCGCGCCGGAGTTCTTCGGCAGTCTCGGATCCTCGCTGTTCACGCTTTTCCAAATCATGACCGTGGAGGGATGGCCCGATATTGCCCGCGGGGTGATGGACCAATCGCCGTATGCATGGATATTCTTTGTCACCTACCTGCTGATCGCCACTTTCATGGTGTTAAACCTTTTCATCGCCGTGGTTGTCAACGCCATGCAATCGCAGGTCGCAGAGGAACTAAAGGGAGCGGAAGAGATTCACACCCAGCTGATCCTCGATGAGGTGCGCGCGTTGAGAGGCGAAATAGAGCAGCTGCGTGGGTATCCCAAATCGTGATCTCATCGCAGTGAAAATGTCGGCCTTTAGGGTGCTCCAAGTTTCCGCAACCTGTTTGCGATGGGCTTCTTTTTTCACGGACTCACGACCGCTATCCACCGGTCATAAACTATCTGAAAAAGCTCAACGTAAAGATCCAAAAAAGCAAGATCGCAGTCAACCCTCCTACACCATCAAGGGCAACGTCAGAAAGCGAACCAACTCGATCTGGGCTAAAACACTGCCGCCCCTCATCAACGGCAGCAACAGCCATAACGATCGCAAAGCTAAGAAGGTGCCAGAGTGTTGCCAGGAAATGCAGCGATGAACTATAAAGAGCGATCGAAGCCAATAGCCCGAGAACCGCATAACCAAAAAAATGCAACAGCTTTCGAACGCATAGGTAATGATTCGTAAGCGTTACTTGGTCGGATCGAGGAAACAAGAGCCTAAGAAGAGGAACAAAATAAGGTAGGGTTCGCGAAAATGAACCCTTGCTCGACGAAAAATAGAAAATTCCGGCAATCCACATTATCAAAGGGGTAAAGAGCCAAATACTTTCGTTCCTGAAAAACGCCATAGGGTCTTAAGATAAATCAATTTTCCTTTCTTCGGCCTCAGCGGTATTAGCGCTTAAGTGCAGACAATTTTTCGAGTGTTTCGCCGAGCCGCTTGATCTCCTCTCCGTATTTCGCCCAGTCGCCCGCCCGCTGAGCTTCGAGAGCCAGTTGGTATTGCTGTTTAGCCTGTCCAAGTAGGTCTGAGGAGTCGACCGTCGGTTCCGTCGGGCCTGCGCCACTTGGTGGTTTTGTTTCGCCCACAGGTTTCGGCTTCGTTTCATCGCCGAAAAGCCGGGCCATACTTTTTTCGAGTGTCTCCTCCATCACAGTGCGGTTATCGCTTGCAACAATCACGCGCCGCAGCTCGGGGATCTTGCCGTTTTCGGCCCGCAGATAGAGCGGTTGAACGTAGATTAAAGATTCTTTGATCGGGATCACCATCAAGGTTCCAAAGATCACACGTGAGCCGCGTTGATTCCAGAGGGATAATTGCCTTGAGATCTCCGGGTCTTGGTTGATACGAGCGACGACTTGTTTCGGGCCATAGACGAGCTGCTGTTTCGGGAATCGATACGCCGCGAGTTTGCCGTAGTTTTCGCCGTCTGACCGGGCGACCATCCACGCCGCTAGATTGTCTTTGCGTTGCGGTGTGAATGGCAGCATGAGGATAAACTCTTCTTTCTGCTCACCTGGCAATTTCATTATCGTGTAGTACGGCTCCATCGATCTGGCTTCTTCTTTATCATTGGCGCCGGATGTCTGGGCTATGGTCCATTGATCTTCCTTATTATAAAACTCCTGCGGCTCGTTCATTTGATAAGTCGCAAAGACCTTGGCCTGCATAAGGAAGATGTCTTCCGGATAACGCATATGCGCTCGTAAGCTTTCAGGCATTTCGGCCAACGGTTTCAACGTGTTGGGGAATACGCGGGCGTATGTTTGGATTATTGGATCCTTCGGATCCGATATGTAGAGATTTACAGTGCCATGATAGGCGTCAATCGTGGCTTTTACGGAATTTCGAATGTAGTTGATGCCATCGACCGGTTGTGAATAAGGATAACGGTTGGTTGTTGTATAGGCGTCTGCGATCCAGAATAGCTTACCCTCGTTGATAACGAGGTACGGGTCGTTGTCAAACCTTAGGTAGGGCGCAACCTTTTGCAAACGCTCGCGGATGTTGCGTATCTGGACGACCTTACTCTCGGCGGTCAAATCGTCTGAAAGCAGCACTTTTAGATCGCCAAATCGTGTAGCGAATAATAATTGGCTAAATGTCGAACCGATCGGGATACCGCCGTCGCCCGAATAATTGAGAAAGACGTTCTGTTCCCCGGCCGGATGGCTAAACTCCGCGGTCTTGGTGTTAACGTAAATGCGTTCATTCGACATTTCACCGAAATAGATCTCCGGCCGGTCGATCTTAAGTTCCGGCACAGTTACAGTCGGCGGTATGTCTTTGACGAACAATTCGGGCATCCCTTCGGCTGTGACTTTATCAACCGGTCCAACCGCTGCGCCATAGCCGTGGGTGAAGGTCAGATGCTCATTGATCCAGTTTTGGTTCGGGAGGCTGGCAGCGTTCAATTCACGCGGACTGATCATCACCTGCTGCATCTCGCCATTGATTTGGTACCGATCATTGTCAACCGATTGGAATTCGTAGTAAGTGCGAATCTCCTGGATCTGCGCGAAGGTATCAAGTAGGGGTTGTGTGTCCCAGAGGCGGATATTGCTAATTGTCCGCTGATTCTCCCGAATGTCCGCAGCAGTCAGCGTTTGGCTACCCGAAAGCTCGCGTTCCTCGACACTATTTATTGCGTAAGCTGTCCTGGTCGCTTCGATATTGTGGCGGATAAACTCAGTTTCCTTGCCCAATTCGTTTGGAGCAACGGAAAAACGCTGTACGAACGCCGGATAGGCAAAACTGGCGAGCCAGACGAGTGCCAGCACCGATAGGCCTGTCCATAGCCAGCCGAGCCCTTTGCGAAAGATACAGACGAATGTGAAGATCGCCGCTAGAGCCCCGGTTGCCATCTGCGCCCACAAAAGCGGCAAAACTGCGTTGACATCTGTGAAACTCGCGCCAAGAAACGAACCGTCGTTCATTAACAGAAGATTTGGCATCGCCAGAAAAGATTTCCCTGCAATGAGCAGAAAAAATACCCCCAACAAAGCAAGAATATGGCCCCGTCCGGCGCGAGGAAATTCAAACTTACTCATTTTGCCGGTAGTTTTGTTGATCTCGATCTTCGCGGATCCCAGATAGACAGCGGCAGCACCGACAAGATTGACAACCAATAATGTCAGTAACAAAGCTGAAAGACTGTCCAGCACGGGCAGAGTGAATACATAAAACGCGATGTCGTATCCGAAGATAGGATCAGCCGAGCCGAAGGGAACTTGGTATAAATAACGCAGGAAAGTTTCGCCTAAACCCCAGCCTGTCAAAGCCCCCAGCAGTCCGACTATTATTCCCACCGGAATCGGGGCGTACTGTAGGATGGTCGAAAGCGGTGGTGGCTGGGCAGAGCTCAGCGCAATTTTGACGTCTTCATCCGATTCATAAATTATCTCTGGCGGTTCGGGACTCCGCCCGACCGCCAGGCGCAAATTGACGAAAGTCAAAACGCCCGCTGCAACTCCGATTATGAGGGCTGAAACTAAGCCCGCAGTTAGCATTGTGCTTAAGACATTTTTGAAGCCGACGCTCGAAAACCATAAGTAATCTGTGTAAAACCGAGCGAAAACAAACCACGCGCCCGTCGCCAGTATGATTCCCGGAACAACCAGCCAAAATTTGGACAACTTTAGTTCCCCACTCTTTCGGGGATTCGACTCGCCATCACTGTCAATACCACTCAAGATTTTGCTCACCATAACTTGCTCATGCCTCCTCGCACCAGAAAGAACCGTCTTACAAATTTGAATAGAGCCACTTTTTCTTCGCTTGCGTTCATTTGCCTGTAGTTTCTGGTGTGTTCCGACGGCTCTTCTAATGACCAGAATGCAAGCGTCGTACCACGTTCCCTCGTGTTACTAACTTATCCCTTGATATCGATGAAAGATGGTTACAACAGAGAATTGACGGAGGAATTTTAGATGTTCTGATGCATCAGACGCGAAAAACAAAAAGCCGGTTATTTCAGTCACGATCTTTTTTGACGTTGAGATTGTCCCAGTTCACCTCAATGCTGGGCCGGAAAGAAACAGCGGTGGATCAATCAAACATAGATCTTGAATTTAGCTTTTCCGAGGCTTCGATCTGCTTGCCCACCACAGCCCGAAAGAGCGGCGTTACACATCAAAACAACGGGGACTTGCGAATTGGTTTTGATTTCGTTTCCATAAATACTCAGAAACTGGCTGGCTAGTCTTTTTGATTCTGTAGATCAGGGTTGCTTTCACGATACTCGTCTAGTTTGCGGTAAAGCGTTTTACGGTCTAAGCCGAGCGTTTCGGCCGCTCGCGATTTGTTACCACCTGATTCACTAAGAACCTCCAATATATATTCGCGTTCCAGGTCAGCAAGCGTCAAGCGTTTCGATTTTGCGGTGGCAAGAATTGCGGCTGTTTGACTGCTCGCCTCTCGTATTCGTTCTGGCAAGTCCTCGATCGTCAAAATCGGGCCGCGTGCCAGAGCAACCGCTCTTTCAATTGTGTTTTCCAATTCGCGCACATTACCTTGCCACGAATACACCGTCAGCAGCGCGAGCGTTTCAGGCGTGATCGAACGCGGTGCGGTGTTTTGCTTTTTTGCGATCTTTGCCAAAAAATGTTCGACCAACAGGGGAATGTCAAAGGCACGAGTTCGCAGGGGCGGGACAGAGAGATTAATAACATTGATGCGCCAATATAGATCTTCCCGAAATTCTCCGCTTGCCACCGCTTTCTCCAAATCACGGTTGCTTGCCGCGATCAAACGCACGTCAACCTGCCTTTCCCTATTGTCACCGACTCGGCGTATCGTGCTTTCCTGCAAGACTCGCAATAGTTTCGGCTGTATGTTGAGAGGTAATTCTCCGATTTCATCCAGAAAAAGGGTTCCACCGTCGGCGGTTTCAAACAAACCCGCTCGCGCCTGCCGAGCTCCAGTGAATGCTTGTCCGGTATGTCCGAAAAGTTCTGATTCGACCAATTCCACCGGAATCGCGGCGCAGTTGACCGCGACAAACTCTTTCCTGCTGCGGGTCGAGGCGTCATGAACCGCTCGGGCGACGAGTTCTTTGCCCGTCCCGCTCTCGCCTGTGATCAAGATGTTGCTATCGGAAGGTCCAGCGCGGCTGATAATATCCTGGAGTTCGCGCATCGGGCGCGATGCTCCGATGATTCGGGTGTCCAAAGCCGGAATCTCGCGGAGCAGCATGGCATGAGCTCTGGCGGCGGCCGTCTGCATTAGAGCACCGGTGACAACTTCCAGTAAGTCTTTTGTCGCAAACGGCTTGGTTAGATACGAATATGCTCCTTGTTTGACCATTTCGACCGCATTTTCGACCGAGCCGAAGGCTGTTATGACTATGACCGGAGTTTCTGGGCGGCTCTGGCGCACCTTCACCAAAAGCTCGTCGCCTTTGAGTTCAGGCATCTGCAGGTCGGTTATGACCAAATCAATCTGTTCCTGCAAGTTTTCGATGTGAGCGAGAGCAAAACGCCCGTTTACCGCGGCAACAACTTCAAAATCCACTTCGGTCAGGACTTCTTCGAGTAGCTCACGCATGTCGGCATCGTCTTCGACAATCAAAATTCGCTCATTCATAGTTCTTTGTTCGCAGGTAAATAAACTGTAACACTTGCACCCTCATCGGCATTGTTCGAGGCTTCGATAATACCACCGTGTTCTTCAACAATTCGACGCGAAACAGACAACCCTAAGCCCGTGCCCTCGCCGATGTCTTTGGTTGTGTAAAAGGGATCAAAAATTCGTTCGAGATTATCGGGAGCGATGCCGGTGCCCGTGTCGGAGATCTCGACCACGACAAAGTTTTTGTCGTCAAGTACGGTCTTGGAAACCTCGATTTTCAATAATCCTCCGACCGACATTGCATGGAAAGCGTTTTGGAAAATGTTTACGAAGGCCTGCCGTAGAAAATCATCATCGCCCAAAATCGTCAAACCATTGTTTGCTTCGAACTCGATTTTTATCGTTTCACTCGCCTCAAATCCTTCAAGTGCGGATCTTATTAAGTCGCCAATTCGAATTTCTTCAAACTGAATATTATAAGGACGCCCGAGATTCAAAAGCTGTCGGACGATATGCGTGATCCGAGCGCATTGGGATCGAATGATGGTTAGATTCTTGATCTGTTTTTCGTCTGCGACGTTCGGCCTGCCGAGCAACTGTTCCGCCCGTGCGTCGATCACATTGAGCGGAGCACCAAGTTCGTGGGCAATGCCGCTGGCCAGTTTTCCGACTGACGCAAGACGTTCGCTATGCCGAAGCTCCTTTTCGAGATTCAAACGGGTTTCCGTTTCAGTCTGGGCGGCACGGCGTTGCTCGGCCAAGTTCTCGGCCATTCGGTTAAATTCTGCCGCTAGCTGCGCGAGTTCGTCATGAGAATCTCTTACGGCTACGCGGTGCGATAGATCTCCGCGTCCCAATGTTCTCGCTCCAACGAGAAGTGCCTGAATCGGGCGCGAAAGATTTTGACGTAAAACGATAAAAACGAGGAGAAAAATCGTCGCGAGCAAAAGCAGAGTAGTCAAAAGCCAGTTGAGACGTGCCCGGGCAATGTCGTTTTCAATTAGGGCGAAAGGTTTGACCATTTCCACCGCGCCGCGTTTGCCGTCCGCAACGTTGATCGGCAAAATGATAGACAAAAATCTCTGGTTGTCGATAGATCTGACAAACTCGACAGACTTACCCTGCTCCAAAACGATCTTCAATTCAGGCGGATCGCGAAATTCCGTAGCAGTTACGGTCTGCGAAAGAGACCGCAAATCGCTGTTCTCGTCGAAAAGGAATACGCCGTAAACCCGACTGTTTTCATGCAAACGGTCAACCAGTCTCTGAGCATCCGCCGTGCGCCCGCGTTGATAATTTTCTTCGAGCGCTATTTGCAAAGTAACGGCGTGAGCCCGGAGTTCATCACTCAAGGCTGATTCAAGAGCAACTTCACGCTGCCGCAAGCTTAAAAAGCTTGCAATCAACATTGCCGCACCGACGCCCAGAGTTAGCAGCAGAACTAATTTTGTGTTGATCCTCATCGGCTAAATCTGATTCCAATTGTGGCATGACAACTCATGGTTGGGGAAATTCACCACGGTTGTTCGGCCCCATTTAACTTCTATCCTATGTTACAAGAAAGTGAGAGGATCTTCTATTTTCCTAGTCTTTCCACGCTTTCATCGATATTCGGCAACAACAACTGGCTGCTTTGGTTTCACCTACGCCCGTGGCACTTGACTTGCAAACAGTCTTTGCACAAACCGCGCCACGCAATTGGGAGCGAACGTTTTAAGGGGCATAGAGGTGACGTGATGAAAAATAAACTTATGGGCAAATTGTTTCGGATTTTAGGAGATAAACTTTTCCCGCTATTAATACAGAGGTTTAGGGACATGCCAAACTTCGCCGAAACTAAACGGCACAAAAAGGTATCGCCTGAGCGCGACGATTTACCAGAGTTTCTACAGTTCTTAAAAAACCGAGTCGGACAAACGGCTTTGAAGAGGCATTAGACCGGACTAGAGCATCCCCAAGTTGGGGGGTCAAAGGTTTGCGTTTTGCTCAGCCGGAACAAATACATCTCAAGGCACGGAGCCGTTCAGCAATCGTTCCTTCTGGCGAGAGGCACAAACGCCCGTCAGCACGACCTACACGACCTAAAGGAGAAACTAAAATGAGCTCATTTTTTGTACAAGGATTTAGGGAGTATAAACGGCACATCGGTATGAAAAAAGCCTTTGTCGAATGGGCCGAGCGATTGAAAACGATTTTGATGTCGGTTGATAAAACGGTGCCCGGAGAAGAGTCTGCTGAACGGGCACGAATTTGCAACCATTCATCGCTTCTGCTCATGCCGCTTGTCGAAATCGCCTGGTCGGACGGACGCGTAACGCGGGGTGAATTATATCCGATTGTCCAAGCGGCTGGGGTTTATGGTTTGGTCGAAACTTCCGAAGGCTATCGCGAATTGATGGAGGATCTGCTTTCGCGGCCGGCTCCGCCAAAGGTCGACGCAATGTGGGATGCATTTGGAGGATTGTTGAAAGATCTGCCTGATGATAGTCGAAAACTCCTAACACTTGGCCTACTAAGCCAGGCCCAATTCGTCGCCGAGCAGGGCTCTGACAGCGTGATCGAGTTTCTGCGAGGCGAAAGAATATCTAAAAACCAGGAGGAAGCCCTCCTATTTCTCGCTAATCAACTAGAAAAAGCAAAGGAGGTCGCTGTGGAGGCTGATATTAAGAAAATCGTCGCTGCCAGGCTTGAAACAGAAAACATTCAAATGGAGACTGTGGAACCCGCTGTTAACGATGATCATTACCAGGAGGCCGAGGGCATGGCAACTCTCGACGACTATGCCCAACTGATTCCCCTCGTGCCTCTGGTCAAGACCGCGTGGGCTGAGGGCAGAGTGACCAAACGCGAACGCCGTCTCGTTTTTGAAGCAGCCGAGCGAATGGGAATAGAAAGCGGTTCGACAGCTCATCAACGATTGACGGATTGGCTCGAATTGCACCCGACGGAGGAGTTTTACGACCACTCCATCGACATTCTGCAACGGCGTTGGCAAACCGCCGAGACGGAGGAAAAAAACCGCCGCAAATTGGATCTGCTTGCGGATTGCACGCGCATCGCCGAGGCGTCGGGCGGATCAACGAATTTTCCGGCAGGCGGTGTGAAGATTTGTGACGAGGAAATCGCCGTCGTCGAGAGCATTATTCAAAAACTGAACGAAGCCTCAAAAATTTGATTTACTCAGATAAACATAAGTCAGAAGTCAAAGATGAAAAACGAGTACGAATTTCCGCCTCAAGTAATTGCGAAGGGCTCGGAATTGGGCTATCAGCCTGACAAACTTGCTCTCCGATTTCTCGTACCGCTCATACAAGTTGCATGGGCAGAAGGTCATGTTCAGGCGACTGAACAAAAAACCATTTTGAGTTTCGCTGGAAATCTCCGTGTCAACGCCAAGCATGCGGGTTATGACCAGCTTTTAAGCTGGTTCGAAGAGAGACCGACAGATCATTTTTTCGAAAGCTCGATCGACGATTTGCGTGAGCTGCTCGATGATATTACGGCCGATCAGGCAGCCCCATTACGAAGCATTTTGCGATTTGGCTGTGTCGAGGTAGCACAAGCGGCAGGTGACATCGGCTTGCTGCGTGGGAGGTCAAACATTCGGCGGGAGGAAATCGCACAACTTCAACACATCGGAGAACGGCTAGGGCTGGCTCCGATCCAAATTTAACGATTTAGCAGAAAAGGATTGAGTCATCATAAGGAGTGAAACGAATGGCAGAAGGGGCGAGCACGCCGAACGAGAATAGATCAGAATCGCCGCTTTATCGGGTCTTAAATATGATCGAGCGTGTCGGTAACGCCGTACCTAACCCGGCGATATTGTTTGTCGGGTTGGCCGTGATCGTGGTTGTCGCATCGGCGATCGTCTCAAATGCTAACATCACGGTTCAACACCCGACAACCAACGCAACGATCAGCGCCGTAAATCTGCTGACAGTCGACGGTCTGCACCGAATATTGACCGGCTTGGTGACGAACTTTACGAGTTTCGCTCCGCTCGGAACTGTGTTGACTGCGTTGCTTGGTCTGGCGGTGGCGGAAGCCAGCGGTTTGATCCGAACGAGCCTTCGGTTGCTCGTAATGTCTTCGCCGAAAAAACTCTTGACTGTAGTGGTTGTTTTCGCCGGCGTTTTGTCGCACACGGCGAGCGACATCGGTTATGTTTTGCTGATTCCTCTTTCCGCGATGGTTTTCCTGGCGGTCGGTCGGCATCCCTTGGCAGGTCTTGCGGCATCATTCGCCGGAGTGTCGGGCGGGTTCAGCGCGAACTTGCTGTTGGGGCCGATCGACGCGATGCTCGCCGGGATCACTCAGGAAGCTGCTCATATTGTCGACCCGGCCTATTTAGTAACGCCTGCAGCGAACTACTATTTTATGGCTTCGTCAGCAATTCTCGTCACGATCCTAGGAACTTGGATCACTGAAAAGATCATTGTTCCGCGTCTCGGCGACTACAAGGGCGAAGCTGTTCCAGAAACCCTTGAAAAGCTGACCGACGCTGAAAAACGCGGAATGCGTTTTGCGATCTTTGCTCTACTCGTATTTGCCGGTCTTATCTTATGGGGAACGGTTCCGGCGGACGGATTCTTACGCGATGCGAAAACCGGCGATCTTCTCAAGTCGCCATTCCTGTCAGGCATTGTGGCTGTTATTTTTGCCGGCGGAGTATTTCTCGGTCTCGCTTACGGTATAGGAGCAAAGACCATCAAAAACACGAATGATATGACGTCCGCGATGGAAAACTCGATGAAGACCATGGCGACGTATATAGTGCTGGCCTTTTTCGCCGCCCAGTTTATCGCATTTTTCAATTGGTCCAATCTGGGAGTAATAATTGCGGTCAACGGTGCCGAGGTTTTGCGGAATCTTGAGGTCGGGGGTGTCACGCTCATAATCCTGTTCGTAGTGGCGACGATGATCCTGGATCTTCTCATCGGCTCGGCGGCGGCGAAATGGGCACTGGTAGCTCCGATCTTCGTGCCGATGATGATGATCCTTGGCTATTCGCCCGAGATGACGCAAGCCACCTATCGCATCGGAGACAGCGTAATAAACATCGTCTCGCCTCTGATGGCCTACTTTCCCTTGATTGTAGCTTTCGCTCAAAAATACGACCCGAAAGCCGGAATCGGAACGCTTATGGCGTTGATGATGCCGTATTCTGTCGCATTCTTTTTCGGATGGACACTGTTCTTGATCGTCTGGTTTTATTTCGCTCTGCCGCTGGGCCCGGGAGCGGAAATGTTTTATCAAATGCCCGCGAAATAGATTTTCGCAAAGATCATCGATATAAGGAGAATTTCATAATTATGATGTCAAAAAGATTTCAAATAGCATTAACCATTTTCAGTCTACTGTTTATTATCGGGACTTCCTTCGGCATTGTCTGGGATGCGCAGAGAACGAAAGAAAAGCGCGAACCAGCTCCAACGAAAATTTCGTCGCCCTAGGAATAGCGTTTACAAACTCAGCGAAACGCAGATCAGGAATGCCTAATGACCGTGGAGCACTGACCAAATAGTCAGAGCAAGAAGATCGCAGTAAGATGCAATACCGCGAAAGTCCTTAGAGCCCAAGAGTATCGGCCGATGATTTCAACACGGCTCCGATTAGAGAGATTTTGAGAATTGGCTGTCCAATATCAGCATCAGCGGACGGATTATTGCCTCTGCCGGCAGAGGCATCACGAACGCCTTTGTAACACTGATCGATCAAAATAACGTCGAGCGTCACATTACAACCGGCCGCAACGGCTATTTTCAATTTGATAACGTGACGGCCGGTCAGGACTATACCATTAGCGTTACCCAGCGGCGATTTATGTTCACATCGCAGTCATTTTCACGATCGGGACCGCCGTCAGACGTGAACTTCATCGGAGCCCGTTAAGCCATTTGGCGAACGTGGAAATTGGTGCGCCACAGTTGCTCCAAGTCAGCCTCAAAGGAGGGAACTAGGCAGAAGCAATCTAAAGTAAAACCCAACGGAAAAGGGCAGAACCAAACTCGCTGAAACTAAAGAAAACAGCAATTGGAGACTTTTAACGACTTGGTCGCAGGTTCGAGTCCTGCTCGGATCACCAATATTCAAAAAAGCACCATTTTATAGGTGCTTTTTTTATTTGAGACTAGTTTTGAAAAGAGCAGACCTGGATCAATCTTTCCAGATCGCACCGATGCCCGCATCCCAGAGTTGTTTGTTTAACGCAGGTATGTCCTTGCTCATCATCTCGTCAGACCGGGCCTTTAGGGCGTTCCATTGAACCGTAAGTTCCTTTAGACGATCGAGGTTTGATTGATTCACTCTAGGAATATCGCTTTCGGTCGCGTTTAGATTGAAAAGATAATTTGCGGTAAACTTTTGCGGATAGTTTTCAACATCATCGTATGCGCGAGATTTGCGCGATACCATGTCTTCATCCCAAGCCTTCATTTTCTTGAGAAGTGCTTCGCCGTCGGATTTAAGTTTTGCGTATTTGTTGCCGGACGGCAGGCCTCCGATGATCGCCTCAAGTTGCTTTTGCTTTTCAAAAAGTGCATTTACTGTGCGATGCATTGTCGTGACCTCCGCTTCCATAGACGACATCAGCGTGTGATATTCCCTATACATTGCCGGCGTTGTCGGATAGAGAGGATTTGGCAGAATGTCAGCATCAGTAGCGGCTGTCTGCGTTCCAAATTTTAGTGTGAACCGGTATTTGCCCGGGGTAGCCTTGTGGCCGCTGTAGCTGCTTTCGATATACACATCCGGGACGCCGGGCATCGTCTGGTAACGCATATTCCAGACAAAACGGTTGAGTCCCTTGTTCTTAGCCAATACGGGTTCGGAGCTCGGGCCACCGTCCCAAGTACTGGATTTAGGATCGCGCTTTGATGAGAGTGTGCGAACCGGTTTACCTTCCGCGTCCGTGATCTCGAGCGTGACAACATCGTCTTTCTTCAACTCAGGCAAATTGTAATACAAGACCACACCGTTTGCCGGATTTACGCCGCGGAAGGTATTTGCTCCCGTAAATTCGACGTCGGATCCGTTAAGTTCGCTGCCGCCGTTGGCGAGGTATGCGTCCGCTGGTTTATATATCGAGAAGGCCGGCATGTCTTTCTTGTACTGGCGGATCAACGTGAGATCGTCGAGTATCCAGAAAGCGCGGCCTGATGTGGCAGCGATCAGATTACCCTTGTGAACGCGTAGGTCCGTGATCGGTGTTATGGGCAGATTTAGCTGAAAGGGAGACCAATTAATACCGCCGTTCCAGGAAATGAAAACGCCTAACTCTGTACCGGCAAAGAGTAAGTCGCGGCGAACGTCATCTTCGCGAACCACGCGGGTAAAAGCATTGCCCGGAATGCCGTTGTCTATCTTTGTCCACGTCGCACCGTAGTCGGTCGTTTTGTAAAGTCCAGGGGCATGGTCATTAAATTTATATCGCGTGGTCGCTATGTAAGCCGTGGCTTTATCGTGGGGCGAAACCTCGATCGCATTTACAAGACACTCCGCTAATCCCTTAGGCGTAACATTTTTCCAAGTCGATCCGCCATCGCGGGTCACGTGAACGAGGCCATCGTCGCTGCCGGTCCAGATCACGCCTTTTTCGTGCTGAGAAACGGTGATGTATGCGAGCGTGCCATAGTTCTCGGCTCCGACGGCTTCGTTAGTGAATGGTCCGCCGCCTTTGCCTTGCTTTTCCTTTTCGTTTCGCGTGAGATCAGGTGAGATCTCTTTCCAGTTTTTGCCAAAGTCATTCGTTTTTAGCACCAACTGCGAACCATGATAGTAGGAATTATCGTGCTTATCCCAGACGATCGGAGCGTTCCAATTATAGCGGTACTTCATATCCTTAGCATCCATACCGAGGTATTGGATCGGCGATGCCATTATCGATGTACCGGCGCTTGCCTTGTCGTCGATAACCTCGATCGTGCCTTGATAGCTGCCGCCGAGGACGTAACGCGGGTTATCCGGATCGAAAGCAAGAAAGGCGCTCTCGCCGCCTGCCGAGTATGTCCAACTTGCAGGGGAAATGCCGCCGCCGCCAAGTTCGCGGCTGGCTATTGAGACCGAAGTATTGTCCTGTTGGCCGCCATAGATTCGATAAGGAAACTGGTTGTCCACGTTAATTCGGTAGAACTGAGCGGTCGGCATATTGCTCTGTGAGCTCCAACTGCGGCCCTTGTTAAAGGTGATCGCCGCACCACCATCATTAGAAATGACAAAATTGTTCGGATTGTGCGGGTTTATCCACAGATCGTGAAAATCGCCGTGTGTGCCGGACAAATTCTCCCAAGTTCGCCCGCCATCGTTCGATCTGAGAGCCGGGGCACTGAGGACGTAGATCGTGTTCTCGTCTTTTGGATCAATAAAGAGTTCGATGTAGTACCAGGCACGCTGTACTAATTCCGGCCGGTCCGTGACCTGACTCCAACTTTTGCCGGCGTTGTCAGAAACGTATAATCCCCGCTCGTTCTTGTTTGAATCGCTCTCGATCAACGCATAGACCTTGTTTGAATTCGACGGTGCGACGGCGATCGACATCTTGCCCATCTCCTCCGGCAGGCCGTTTTTCATCTTTTCCCATGTTTCACCGCTGTCGGTTGATTTGTAAAGCCCGCTGCCCGGGCCGCCGCTGATGACTTTCCATGGCAGACGTCCGTGTTCCCACATCGCGGCGTACATTATCCGCGAATTGTTGGCGTCCATCGATAGCTCAACCGCTCCGGTCTTTTCGTCTACATACAGAACATTCTTCCAAGTTGTGCCGCCGTCCGTTGATTTGAAAACGCCTCTTTGTTGCGAATTGCTAAACAAGGCTCCCTGCGCGGCAACGTAAACGATGTCCGGGTTTTTGGGGTTTACAACGATTCGTGAAATATGCTGCGTTAGATCCAATCCGATCTTTTTCCATGTTTTCCCGGCGTCCGTCGATCGATAGACACCATCACCGTGATGTGTCATCACACCGCGGACCGCGTGTTCGCCCATGCCAACGTAAACGACATTGGGATCGCTTTCGGAGACAGCGATGGCGCCGACCGAGCCAGTCTTGAAATAGCCATCCGATATATTGCGCCAACTGACGCCCATGTCTTCTGTTTTCCAAACCCCACCGCCGGTCGTCCCCATGTAATAGGTCTTTGGATCGCCAACGACGCCGGTGCTTGCCACCGAACGCCCGCCGCGAAACGGGCCGATAGACCGCCATTTTACAGGCTTGAGGACAGAGTTGAGATCGTCGGGGTTGCTATTTTGAGCGTAAGCAATTGATGAAAGAACGCACAAACTAATGAACAGGGCTGAAAGGGCTGTTTTCGACATATTTTTTGCAGTTGCGGCGCGACAAGTCTCACCACGTAAATTGAGAATTGAACGGCAAAATTATAACCGAAAGATGTTCAAAGTGCTATTTGGGTGCCGAGACAGATGCACCGACGATATAGCTGTCGCGGGCACGTAAGACGAGATTTGGACGGTCGACGCGAACGCGGATCTGCTTGCGCTGCCCGATCTTGCCTTCGTCCGACGGGACATAACCGATGTTGTACTGGCGGCGAAGCTCCTCAGCTATCCCTTCAAACGCAGCGGTCAGGCCGCCGGGGGTCGCCTCAGGACGGAAAACACGCCCGCCGGTCGCATCGGCGAGGTCCTCGAGGTATTTTTTGCCAACAGCATATTCCTCGGCGGAAACGCCACGCGTGATGACCTGCTGTTGGTCGCCCCAAATGCTTGGGGGCCAAGACTGCGCATTTCGTTGTCTGTTGTCGAGATAGGTATTGTAGTAGATCGGGAAGATCAGCGAATCCGATTCTTCGGCGTAACTGAGGGTATTGTCGTAGGTCTGTTTCCGCGAAGTTGTATCGACGCCATCAGTAAAAAGCACAACTGCCTTTCGACCGGTGATCTTGCCGAGCTGTTTTCGCAAAGCTTCGTCTACGGCGCTATAAAGTGAAGTGCCGTCGCCGAAATTAGCTTTATTGATAGCTTTATATATCTTTTGTCGGTCGGTCGTGGCCTGAGTGCGAACGTTGACGCTTCCGTTAAATTCGATTACTACGACACTGTCCTGCGGCTCAAGCTGATCAACAAACGCGATCGCAGCTCTGCGAATTTCCTCGATCCGGTAAGCGGTTGAGGGGCTTGTATCGATCAGCAGGGCAACTGTGAACGGCTTATCAGTCGTGCCGAAATATGCGATCTCCTGTTCTTTGCCGTCCTCAAAGATCTTAAAATCTTGCTGCCGCAGCCCCGGAATATAAAGCCCGTTGCGGTCAAACACAGAGACCGGAATGGTCACGAGGTCGGTCGTGACCCTGAGCGTATCTTCGTCGTCTTTATTTTCACCCGTCGAAGGAGCAAGGATTTTTGGAGCGTTTGCTTCCTGTTTACCGCCGAGACTGATCCCCGGAAAACGGTCAGCGATACGAGCCGTGCGGCGTGGCTGAGGTTTGGATTCGGAGTACTGAGTTGGATCGTCCTGTCTACTGACGGGAGCGGGGGTCGGCGTCGCGGTAGCCTTTCGTCCCGATTGCCCAAACACAAAACTGCCAAAAACAAAGATGATCAGGCCTACGAACACTATTTGCGTTTTTGCTGACATAACTTCCCGCTGAAAGTAGTACAGAGAATTAGATGCTATAACAGGATGAAAAGGTTGATTAGATTTATTATACGCTTGTCGCAAGCGTGACAATACTAAAACCCGCCATTATCAGCACAACGCACCAGCCGGCGATCTGCAGCCACAGCGGATGTCGATATTCGCCGACGATCGACGCCTTTCGCGACGCGAGCAGTACGAGTGAAAGCCCGACCGGCAGGATAAATCCATTCAGTGTGCCGGCCCATACGAGGATCTTTACGGGCCGTCCGACGATCAAAAAAATGGCGGTCGATACGACGATGAAAGCGACTATCGTCAGGTTCGTTTTTGCTTCGATCCGTTGGTTTAGCGTCTTCATAAAAGACACCGAAGTAAATGCGGCTCCGACGACCGAGGTGATTGCGGCGGCCCACATCACGACACCAAATATCCGTAATCCGGTCATTCCGGCGGCGTTTTGAAATACCGATGCGGGCGGGTTAGCGTCGTCGATCGCCATTCCCATAGTGATCACGCCGAGGGCAGCCAGAAAGAGAAAAAAGCGAATTATTGCGGTCAATAATATTCCGGTCATAGCACCTCGATTTACTTCGCGTAGCGACTCTGTACCGGTCACGCCGGCGTCGATCAGACGGTGAGCCCCGGCGAATGTGATATAACCGCCGACTGTGCCGCCGACCAGCGTCACTATAGCGAGAGCATTGATCTGTTCGGGAATGACGGTCCGATGCATTGCCTCAATGAGCGGCGGGTTTGACGCATAAACGACATAGGCGATCAGCCCGATCATCACTACGCCGAGCACTTTCACGAATATGTCCATCGCCTTGCCGGCCTCTTTCACGAGGAATATTGCTATCGCCGCCAAAGCACTTATCGCGGCTCCGTATTCGACTGGCAACCCAAAGATCGCATTGAGCCCAAGCCCGCAGCCGGCGATGTTGCCGATATTAAAAACAAGCCCGCCAAACGCTATCAAAGCCGAGAGAACGTATCCGCTTGCGGGTATCGTCTCGTTTGCAACGTCCTGTCCGCGTTTGCCCGAAACCGTCAGTACACGCCAGATATTAAGCTGGGCAAATACATCAAGCACAACGGAAAGCAATATCACAAAGCCAAAACTCGCCAGCAGTTGTTTTGTGAAAACGGTAGTCTGCGTCAAAAACCCAGGTCCGACGGCTGAGGTCGCCATCAAAAATGCCGCACCGAGTATTACCGAAGATATCGACTGCTTTTTCATACCGTTTCTAAACCATCGCGGCAACATTGATATTTGCGGCCGTCAAACTTTTTCGAATCGCCATTGCAAACTCAAGAGCATTATCACCGTCGCCGTGAATGCAGACCGTGTCTGCGTTGATCGGGACAACGCTCCCGTCTGTTGCTGTTACGGTTCCTCCATCTATCATCTGCATCACCTGTGCAATCGCTATGTCGGTGTCGTGGATGAGAGCGTTTGACTCAGCGCGTGGAGTTAGACTGCCGTCACGCTTATAAGTTCGGTCGGCAAAAACTTCTGACGCGGTTTTGAGACCTAATTTTTCAGCCTCAGAGATCGAGACGCTGCCGGATAAACCAAAAAGAATTAGATATGGATCGATATCAAAAACCGCCTGAGCGATTACCTCTGCCAGCCCCGAATCGAGTGCCGATTGGTTGTAAAGTGCACCGTGCGGCTTGAGGTGTCTGATCTTGCCGCCGGCATCGACGGCAAGTTTGTTGAGTGTGTTGAACTGTTCGGTTACTAGGTCGTAGATCTGTGAATGCAGCATCTTAATGGCAAAACGGCCAAAATTTTCACGATCCGCGTAACCCGGATGGGCACCGATGGCAACGCCTTTTTCGATCGCACATTCAACGGTTCGCCGCATTATCTCAGCATCTCCGGCGTGAGCACCACACGCGATATTTACCGATGAAACGTAATTCATCAGCTCGGAGTCGTTAGGGCACCCCTCGCCCATGTCGCAATTTATATCTATAGTTGCCACGAGTTTGCCTGAAATTTACACCCGATCCGGTAAAAATTCAACTCTCTTTCAAACTCCGCCGCGAGAGCCTCGGCCGCGGCGATCTCGATCATGTGAAATGCAACCTTATCGCCGGGGCCAAGTTGCGCAATTAGCGGCAGATCGCGAGTGATGACGTGGCCAATACGCGGATAGCCGCCGGATGTTTGATGGTCGGCCATCAGCACGATCAACTGGCCGTCGGGCAGCAGTTGTATGGTGCCAAAACTCGCGGCGGAAGACAGCAGTTCGAACGACACGGCAAGCTCGACCGGTTCGCCTTTCAGCCGAAAACCCATACGGTTCGAGTTTGGAGAAATTACAAAATCGTGAACAAAAAACAGGCCTTGGCTGGGTTTAGTTAGAAGCGGGAACTCGGCTCCTACAATCACCCGTACGGTCGGGAAAGGCCGGTAATATGGGATCAGGCTCGATGAAATGTGGCAGCGGCGAATCTGCGGTTTTGCTTTTATTTGCAAAGCAAACGGGATCTGGTCGCCTGCTACCAGTGGCCGTCCGTCTTTCCCACCAATCTTTGCCGCGAGATTTGTGCTTGAGCTGCCGAGCCATTGCCCGATCTTAAATCCGCCGCTGACAGCGAGATAGGCACGATTGCCTGAGTTCTTTTTTGTAAAACGTAAAGTGGCTCCTTTTGCCGCAAAATATGGTTGCCAATTCGCTATAGGCTCACCGTCGAGTTCTGCAGAAAAGTCAGCTCCGCCGATAGCAAAGACCGCATTCTTCTCGAAGACTATCTCTGCTGCAGGAAAATGCATTTCTACGACGGCTTCGTTTTCGTCACTGCCGAGCAAGATGTTAATAAGGCGCGTCGCCGTCCGATCCATTACACCACCGGGGTTGATGCCAAGCCGACGATATCCGACACGACCGAGATCCTGTATCGTCGTCAAGATGCCGGGTTTTTTGATCAGAATGCTCATTTTGCGGCGACAAACCTCACTTCGTCTCCCGGCCTTAAGTAGCATGGCTCGGACGCATTTGGCGAGAACATTTCGACATCGGTGCGTCCGATGATCTGCCAGCCGCCAGGCGATTCGAGTGAGTAGATGCCCGTTTGGCTCCCGGCAATGCCGACGCTGCCTTTTGGAACGACCGTTCGCGGGGACTCGCGTCGCGGCGTTGCGATACGCTCGTCAACCTCGCCCATGTATGAAAAACCCGGCAGGAATCCTAGCATATAGACGCGATAAGTTTTTGCAAGAAAGATCTCGATCACCTCATCAGGGGAAAGGTTGTTTGTCGCAGCGACAAACTCAAGATCTAGGGATGCTTCGGCGTCAAATTGGACCGGGATCTCGACGAGTCTCGATGGTGTTGCAGTATTCGCCGCAAGATTTTCTAACGTGGCCTGGGCTAGATGTTGAATTGCATCAAACGCAGTCGGGAAATCAGGGAAGTTATGGCGAACAACGACCGGGTCATAAAACAACGTAGCCGAGGCGTATGCAGGAACTGGCTCGATATAACCGGGGAATTTATTAGATTCTAAATGGGCGGCAAATGCGATGGCTTTTTGGTTAAGCTCCTCGGATATCACGTTGCCAAATTCGACGGTCAACGCCGAATCACCAACCGGAAAGATCCTGGGGCTTTTTGCAGCCATTAGCTAACGTCTCCGCTGTTTTGGGTCGAGATATTCACGCAAGCCGTCGCCGATAAAATTGAAAGCCAGCACAGTCAGGGCGATGGCAATTCCCGGAAAAAGCAGGATATGCGGCGAGGTCGCAAAAAATTGCCGTGCCTCTTCGATCATCGTGCCCCAGCTCGGAGCAGGAGGCGGAATACCGAGGCCGAGGAACGAAAGTGAGGCTTCGGACAACACGGCTCCGGCCATGCCGAGTGAGGCTTGAACGATCAGCGGCTGGATCGCGTTTGGCAGAATATGCGTGAAGAGGATGCGTAAATTGCTCGCTCCGAGTGCCCGAGCCGCCATCACGTAATCGTATTCGCGTACCTTCAACACCTGCCCGCGCATCACGCGGGCGTAGCCGACCCAACCGATCACACAAAGTGCGGCGATGAGCTTGCCCTGGCCCGCTCCTAGAAACGCGACGAGTGCGATGGCAAGCAGCAAGCCGGGAAACGCGAGAAAGACGTTGAAAACATATCCCGACAAAAACTTATCGACAAGCCCGCCGTAAAATCCCGCGATCGAGCCGATAAATGTACCAAATATCGCGGAGATCACAACAACAGTAATGCCGACCTCAAGCGATATCCTCGCTCCAAAAACAACCCGCGAAAATACATCACGCCCAAGCCCGTCCGTGCCAAACCAATGCTCCGCCGACGGAGGAAAATACCGCATCGCAAGGTCCTGAGCCGCCACGTCATGCGTTGCAACGAACGGTGCGAAGATCGCCGCCATTATGAACAAGACTGCGATCGCGAAGCCGATGTAAGCCAATCTACTCATTTACGATAGCCTTATGCGTGGATCCAATTTGCGATAAACAAAGTCCGTCAACGAATTCGCAATAATATACGTCACGCTTATGACGAGCACACAGCCCTGCACGAGGCGGTAATCGCGTTTGCCGATGCCGTCCTCAAGCAACAACAGCCCGAGGCCCTGCCAGTTAAATA
The DNA here is from genome assembly GCA_016706275.1 of Chloracidobacterium sp. Lineage (GTDB taxonomy): Bacteria > Acidobacteriota > Blastocatellia > Pyrinomonadales > Pyrinomonadaceae > OLB17. The sequence goes on from JADJJY010000002.1 coordinate 206,021, forward strand.
TCTTTTCGGTAATGATGGCTCCGGCAAGCAAAACGCCAAGCTGCAATCCGAGAATTGTTACTACCGGTATGAGGCCGTTCTTGAGCACGTGTTTGAAGAGCACCATGCGTTCGCTGACGCCTTTTGCACGGGCGGTGCGGACGTAGTCCTCACCAAGCTCTTCGATCACGCTGGAGCGGATCATACGCGTCAGAATAGCTGAAAGGGCGGCTCCGAGTGTGACGGCAGGCAAAACAATGTCTTCGGGATACAAGCTACCTGTTGGCGAAAACCAGCCAAGCTGAACGGCAAAGAGATACACGAGAAACGGCCCGATAACAAAGGTCGGGAGCGAGATGCCGAGCAGTGCGAAAAATGACGCGAGATTATCTACAACCGAATTTTTTCTTGATCCCGCTAGGACACCCAACGGCAGGGCGATACCGATCGCAACTAGCATTGCCGCGACGGCTAGCTTGATCGTTGACGGGTAACGCTCAAAGATCATGTCGCGGACGGGTCGATCCGTACGAAACGAAGTACCAAGATCGCCTTGCAATAGGCCCAGCCAATAGTCGGCGTAGCGGTTGTCGCCGCCGTTCCATACAAAGCCTTTCTCACCACCGTATGAAAAGAAAAACGCCGGACGGTCGAGGCCGTGTTTGGCACGAAAATTTTCGATCTGTTCCTGTGTTGCGGTTTCGCCGAGGATGACGGTCGCGGGGTCGCCGGGCACGACCTCGATGAGCAGCGTCACGAGCGACACCACCGTCCAGATGACGAGCAGCATCAGTGCCAATTGGCGGGCGATGTTCAAAAAGCGATATTTCAAGCTACGACCTTCTTTTTACGGTAGAGCAAGTTTGCGACGAGTGGGATCAGGGGAAATGCGAACCCGCCTAACCCAACTGCGATGAATGACAATCCGATAGCTACCAAGCAAACGATCGGTACGGCATACGAACGCATGGTGATCTGTTTGATCGTTTCATCGTCCACGTCGTCGCCGATCAATTCGCCGCGTTTGGAAACAGCATGTTGCCAGATCCAAACCTTCGCGAGTGCCGCCAATGCAAAACTAGTCGCATACAGCATAAAGGCCGTTTGGCTGTAATAATTTTCGCTAAACAATGCGGTAGGAAACGGAATAAACGCGACAAACAACAGGAATAGCAAATTTCGCCAGATCAGTCCGAAATCCCAATCCGTGATAAACCGAAAGATGCGGTGATGCTCGATCCACATCATACCGACAATAAAAAAGCTGTAAATAAAGCCGAGAAATTTTGGTAGCAGTTCGAAAAGCTCATGCCGCATCGCGGCTTCGGTGAAATGCTCGCGTTCGATGTGCGGTGCTTTTAATTCCAAAACGAGAAGCGTGATCACGATGGCGATCACGGCATCGCTAAATAACAGTATCCGCTCAAACGTGAGCGTTTTATTTTCGTTCGAATTGTTCATCTCAGAAAAGGAAAATGAACGAGAATTTTATCTTGCTTTCGTACCCGAATGCAAAGCGGCGATGCCGCCGGAGAGGTTTTGATATTTGACCGCAGAAAAGCCCGCTTTTTCCATCATCGCGACTAGCGTTTTCTGCTCGGGAAACTTAGAAACGCTGTCCGGCAGATACTCATAAGCCCCGCGTGAACCGCTGACGAGCCCGCCGATACGAGGCAGAACGCGCCCGAAATAGAAATGATAAAGCTGACGAAAACCGGGCAGCGGCGGATGCGAGCATTCGAGAATGACGAGTGTGCCGCCGGGTTTAAGGATGCGGCTCAGCGCTTTTAATCCGTTCTCGTAATTTGGCAGATTTCGTAATCCAAACGCGAGCGTCACCGCGTCAAAACCGTTATCCGCAAATGAAAGCTGCATTGCATCCGCCTCGACATAAGGGATCGCCGTCTTTACGCCGCCATTCTTTTCCTGAGCGACGGCAAGCATCGGACGGCAAAAGTCTGTGCCGATCACACTTGCGTTGCCATTCTGAGCGAGTTCTAGCGACAGGTCTCCGGTGCCGCAAGCGACATCGAGGACTAAAGCATTTTCATCGTCAAGAATAGGCTGGAGCAAATTACGCACTTTCCGCCGCCAACGTTTGTCTATATTGAGCGACAGGACGTGGTTGAGCAGATCGTATCGCCCGGCGATACCGGCGAACATCTCCTTGACGGCGTGCGAATGGGCCGCTTCTTTTGCGTCTACCGGTGCGAGCATTTTGTTAGTTAGCGGGCGTATTTACGAGCACCGATACGAGCGGCGAGGTTCTTGCCTTTTCGGCATAGCTGCGGACTTCGTCAAACGAGAGCTTATCAAACATCGTTCTGTCAGCGTCGACCGACGTTAGTTTATAGGTGTCTAAATCGAGCCAAAATTGCTCTAGATCACGCTTTGCCCATTCGGCTGAAACGGTAGAACGTGCCGCCTGAAATTCTGCTTCGGTGACGGGCTCGGCAAGAGCTTTTGCGATCAAGTCATTGGCTTCGACCTTACCATTGCTGCTACCGACCTCGTTCTTGCCGGCGGCAAATCCGATAACGATGGTGCCGGGTTGAGCGTGAGGATCATTTTGCACAAAAACGTCATTCGCGTGGGCTACCGGCACGCGGGCCTTGAGCCGGGTTTCGAGAATGTTCGAAAAAACCATCGACGCAGCTAGGTCTTTGCTGTTGCGTGCGACGCCGCGCATTGCAAAACGCAGAGCCGCGACATCCGGCTTTGGCGAAGCGACAGTCATTAACGCGGTCGGCGGAATTTCAGGCTGCGTAAATGACGACGGTACGCGCTTATCGGATTTTAGCCAACTGCCAAAATAGCGGCGTATCGCTTTATAACCCTGAGCACGGTCGAAATTGCCGGACACCGTGATCGTCGCATTGTCAGCCGCGAGAAAACGCTGTTTCGCGTCGATCAGGTCGGCAAAATCTATCGTCTGGACCGATGTAGACGTTCCTAATATTGGCCGTCCGTATGGAAAAGTGCCAAGCAACCGTCTGCCCACCGCACGATCAGCGACATAAGCCGGATCGGCTTCCATCGTCTTCAGTTTCGCGAGCAGGGCAGTTTTCAGTTTTGCGGTCGTTTCTTTATCGATCGTCGGGTTTGCTACGGCGGTCGCAAGCGTTTCGAGCATCGTCAAATACGCCTCACCCGCTTTTGACGAAGCATTTATTTGGATGTAGTCATAACCCGTGATGATCTCTAGGCTGCCGCCGAGGTCCTCGACAAAAAATTCGCGAGCGGCTTCGTTTGGGAAAATATTATCGGCGAGCAGCTGCATTACGCCTTCTTTGCCCTGTGGGTCAAACGCCGAGCCCGAGTGTATTCGCAGCCTAACAGTAACCTTATCGGCTTTTGGATCGCTCCAGAGCAACACCTTGAGACCGTTGAGCAGCTTTTCCTGTTTGGGGGCGGACTGGGCGGCAGATTCGCTTGTGGTAAAAAGGACGGCCCCGGCAAAGATTGCGGCAACAAAGACAACTTTCTTGAATAAATTAATATTTTTCATCGTATAGCTCGATAGCAACACAGATTAGTTGCCGGAACAGTGCCTTATGTTTGCCGCACCTATTAAATGAAACAAAAACGTACTCGTTTCACAAATGAAAATTTTAAGAGCGTAATGGGCATCGCGTCAAACGGATGATGCATCTATGACAATTGAGAATCTCCGCACAAAGGAATATCGCGGAACTTTTGTTGAAAATTTGCTTAACTTCTGAAATAAACGCGATATAATCGTTTTATCACTATGTCGCTCACAATGTAGAGCGTGATAATGAGAGGCTGAAGATGGGAAAAATTGTTAAATATTGCGGTTCGTGTGACGAGGGCTTTGCCGAGAAATTTGGATTTTGTCCAAATTGCGGCGCGGGTCTGCAGGCATTTGAGATGAATCCGGTCGAGGCAAAGTCCACAGCCGAGGCTGTCGCTCAGCCGCCGGTTCCCGTGATCCTCGAAGCTCCGGTCGTTGCGGAAGCGGCGGAACCGGTCGTCGAGGCAGCACCGGTTATCGAAGCGCCGGTTGCGATCGAAGAACCAGTCGAAACCGCAGCGGAGCCTGAGGTCGTAGCTGCCGAGCCAGAGATCGTCCCAGAAGTTGCAGAGCCGGTTGTCGAAGCCGTCGTTCCCAAAGCGATTCCGGTGGCGGCACCTGTTTATACTCAGCCAACAACGGTCGATGTTGACCGCAAACCAGTTTCTCTGTCAGACGAACGCGACAAGGCGATTAACGAAGGCGGTTTTTACGTAACAGTTATTGAAGAAAAAAATGCCGGCCAGCGCAGTGCATTGCTACTCGGCTCGACCGTATTTATTCTCATACTTGCTCTTGGTTCGACAGTTTTCTCGCTTTTCCAAAAAGATATCGGTATCGGTGCGATCGGTGATGAAAACTCGCTTGCGAGCCTGATCGACGAAGTGCCGATGATCACCGAAGAAGAGAAACAGCAGGAAAAGGATAAAAACGCGGGCGGCGGCGGCGGCGGCGGCCGTGAAGAAGAGGAAACGACCAAGGGCGACCTAGCTAATCAGACACAAAACCCGCAGCGTCCACCCCAGGCGATACCTCGTATGGAAAATCCGTCGCTTGTTTTGCCGCCTGCATCTACACAAGGTAACAAAACTTTCGAACAAAAGTACGACCGGTTTGGCGATCCTAACGGCAGATTTACCAATTTCAATAATGGCACGGGCTCAGGCGGTGGCCAGGGCAGCGGTAGTGGAACGGGCCAGGGTAGCGGTGTCGGAACAGGTGCAGGATCAGGAAGCGGTTCGGGCTATGGAAGCGGACTGGGTAATGGTAACGGCGGTGGAACCGGCGATGGTGACGGCGGCGGCGGCCCTCCTCCGAGAGCGGTCGGCGTGACGCAGGGTATCAAGATACTCTCAAAGCCGCGTCCGGGTTACACGGATTCTGCACGTCAGAACAATATTACTGGAACCGTGATACTTAGGGTTACGTTTCTTGCCTCAGGACAGGTTGGCAGTATCTCGCCTGTCAAGGGACTGGGTAACGGGCTGACAGAACAGGCGATCGCAGCAGCACGCCGTATCAGTTTTGAACCGGCTAAAACCAATGGAGTGCCGCAGTCTGTAACTAAGCAGATCGAATATACATTCTCGATCTACTAAACATAGGTCAATTCAAAATAAAAAGGCGAGCCTTTCGAGGCTCGCTTTTTTTGTGTTAGATAAAGACGATCGATTGCGATGTTGGTATCTCAAACCGTTTGCGGCAGCGAATATTGCTACACATCAGCATATCGTCCACGCGAACCATGTAGTCGCGGGATTTCTGAAATTGAGACCTATCTTGTTCGTTTCGAGTGTTGACGTTTTTCTTCTTGGTCCGCTTTAGCCAGCGAACGTCGTAATCTGCACGCTCGCGGCAATGCGGGCAGGAAAAGCTCGCCTTTTTTACCTCTTGCCGCTCATCAAATATATCGCGTTCATTCATAGAGCTATTATAACCGCAGTTGCGGACAGTGACGCGTTTTTTATTTAAGTTTGTTTAGATACTCAAAGCTAAAGATACCCGTGTCGTGGTTGTCGGAGAATACAAAATTCAACGCATACCGGCCGACGATGGACATGGCGGTGAAAGTAAGATCGTCGGTGATCTGCTGTTCGTCGAGGATCTTTTCACCGGTCCATTCGTCGCGGCAGCTTGCACAGGGGCAGACGCGGCGAAGCTCAGCTGCGGTATATTTTGACTCGGTGTCGTCAGACCATTTTATCGCGAGCAGACTGTCCGATTCTTCGACAATTTGTAGTGGCTGTATCATTTGAGGTATTTGGCGATCTCGTCGGGATCGATGCCGTAATGGGTGGCGTGATAGATGGGTTTGCCGTCTTTTAGTACAAACGCCTGCGGCGAAGCGTGACGGACGCCAAGCCTTTCTGCAACGGCATTTGAAACGTCGCGGTCGTATTGGACGACGAGGATATTGATGTCGCCGTCAATGTCATTAAGTTGTTCGAGAATGTGAGCACTAATGCCGCACGTATCGCTATGTTTGAAAATGAAAACAGGCCGGTCGTTTGAGGCGGCGATAAGCGCATCGAGTTTTTCGATGGTGTCGAGGTTGATATAAGTTGGTGGCATTTTATTGCAATTGTGGGGCGTTTGGATTGCGGGGAAAGACCTTGCGATACGCGACGACGTTGGTTGCGGTTATGATCGGGATCATTAGGTAGAGGCCGACGCAGAACGCGAGTTCACCGACGAGGGCCATCAGGAAATTTAGGCCGATGAGACCGCCGATGCCCGGGATGTTTTTCATTACCGCACGGGCACTAAGTTTGACGGAATCCCAACTCGAAATACCGCGATCGACTATTAGCGGAAAACAAAATATCAGCAGTGAATGGATGCTGATCATTATCACGGCGACAATGATGTCGATGATGAATCCCACGATGAACGTGCCAAGTATCGTGCCGCCATCGGCGTTATTTCCCATTATCGCCGCCGTAATTATCGGCAGATAAATTGTGACGAACAGGATTATTATCCAAATAACCATCGGAACAACGATAAGGATAGTGACCAACAGGCTCGGCCCAAAAAACTTAAACCCGACCCACAGATCGTCAATGTTCGCCTTGCCGCGTCCGTCGATGACCTTGAGATAGGCGTTAAAAATACCGCAGATCATTGCTCCAATGAGGATGTACATCGAGATGCCGCCGATCATCGCACCGACGATCGAGATCGCGAACAAGATCCAATAGTCGGCCTTGATCAGCGCCCAAGCCTCTTTTGCGCATTCGATCGGGTGTATTTGTCCGGTTGTAAATTCGTCCATTATTGGCCCTCGTATATCCTGTCGAGATAATCGGTCACCATACGGTCGCTTGAAAACTGCGGCGTAAGCGTCGCGATCGAGTTTTTCATGCGGCGGACCCACTCGGTCGGCAGGCCGCTGCTGTCGTGTGAATAGTATGCTGGAATGACTTGGTTTTCGAGCGTCGAGTATAACGAATCGGCATCGCTGGCGTCCATCTGCTCATCCGAACCGTCCGACAGATCGCCGATCTCAAAACCATTCTCGCCGTTGTAACCCTCGATCCACCAACCGTCGAGTATCGAAAAATTTAGGGCGCCGTTCATCGCGGCTTTCATCCCGCTCGTGCCACTGGCTTCCATCGGGCGACGCGGGACGTTCATCCAGACATCGACACCCTGCACGAGATATCGTGCGACCTCCTGGTCGTAATCCTCTATAAATACGGCACGACGCTGCCAGTTAGAATCGTGGTTGATGCTCATCAACTCCTGTAAGATCCCCTTCGCTGTGCGGTCTTGCGGATGGGCCTTGCCGGCAAAGACAAACTGCACGGGTCGGTCGGCATCATCAACCATCTTGAGCAGTCGCGGCAGATCTGAAAATAGCAGGTCCCAGCGTTTGTAAGCGGCGACGCGGCGGGCAAATCCGATAGTCAGAATGTCGCGGGAAAACAGTCCGCGAGTATTTTCGTGTTCGTGAATCGTTTCCTGATCGCCGGTATTTTTTGCGGCCGTCCGTTCGCGGATAAAAGCGATTAGCAGAGCCTTAAGATCTTGATGTGCGTTCCAGATGTCGGTATCAGAAAGGGAATTAATAGCCCGTTCCCAATCGTCCGATTGCCGAACGATCTCGTGCCAGTTTTCACCGATCGATCTTGTGAACAGATCTTGAAAAAGTGGAGCGATCCAGGTTGGGGCGTGAACGCCATTAGTGACTGACGTTATCGGCACGGCTCCCGCATCGGCCAGATCAGGGAACATCTTGAGCCACAACTCACGCGAAACCTCGCCGTGCTTTTCGCTGACGCCGTTTGCCGATCGGCACATACGGATCGCAAGTGGCGTCATTCCGAAATACTCGGTGTCGTCGGCGAGATTTGAGCGGCCCAGAGCAAGAAACTCGCCGTTGGTTATCTTGAGCGAGTCGACAAATTCTTTGCTAAAACATTCGCTCAAAACCTCCGGCGGAAATGAATCATTACCGGCTGAGACCGGCGTGTGGGTAGTAAAAACGCATTGTAAGCGAACCTGTTCGACCGCACCGGCAAACGACGCGTCGGGGTTTGATTCGAGATATTCTTTCGCAAGTTCGAGCGTCGAAAATGCGGCGTGGCCTTCGTTCAGATGAAATACTGACGGAGCGATCCCTAGTTTTCTGAGCAATCGGACACCGCCGATACCCAAAACTTTTTCCTGCACGATACGCGTTTCGACATCTCCGCCGTACAGATGTCCGGTTATCAGGCGATCATCATCACTGTTTGTGGAAACATTTGTATCTAGCAGATAAAGCGAAATACGTCCGACGCGGGCGAGCCACGCCTGAGCCACAACCTCGCGGTCGCGGATGTGGACTGAAACTAAAACTCGGTTACCATCCGCATCAACGACCGGTGCCAGAGCAAGTTCGCTCTCGAACACATCGTTATACGATTCCTGCTGCCAACCATCATGGCTGATCTTTTGCCGAAAATACCCAAAACGATACAGCAGCCCGACCGCCGTCAGCGGCAGATCGAGATCGCTCGCCGATTTCAGATGATCGCCCGCAAGAATGCCGAGACCGCCCGAATAATTTGGCAGGGAATTGTGAACGCCGTATTCGGCGCAAAAGTAAGCGAAGCGGTTGTCGGTTGCCGGTTGTCGGTTGTCAGTGGAAAGATATTGATCTTGTTTTTCGGCAAAACGCTGCAAACGGTTGATGTAGTTCGCGTCGGCTGCTCGTTGGTACAGCCGCAGGCCGCTGATCTTTTTTAGGAAAACGCGCGGGTTTTGCTCGCATTTATCCCACAACTCAGGATCGAGATCACGAAACAGGGCCGTGCCATCGGGCTGCCAGGACCAATAGAAATTGCGCGAAATGGCATCGAGTGCCGCGAGCGGCTCTGGGAGACTGCGGTTAAATTCAAAATCAGTTCTGAATATTGGCTGGGTCTGTTGGGTTACTGCTTCTGTGGCGATATCGGTCGAGGCCTCCGTCATAATTCGTTTTTGGGTAAGGAACGAATATAAACGATGCGTTGGCTGTTATCAAACTTTGTTACCGACTCTTTCTTTTTGCTTACTCTGCGTTCTTTGCGGCGTTGCGGGAAACATCTCACGCCGGGGCCGCCAAGGACTCAAAGGAAGAGTGAAGAATTTCACAATCGCAACCCAATTCGCTATAATCGACAATTTCGTGAAAACAGATACAAAAATGAAATACAATATTATCCCCGTAAAATGGTCCGACGAAGGCGTTCTCATGCTCGATCAGCGTTTGCTGCCGACCGAGGAAAAATGGCTGACGCTGAAAACCTACGACGAGGTCGCCGCCGGCATCAAAGACATGGTCGTCCGCGGAGCACCGGCGATCGGCGTTTCTGCGGCATACGGGATTGCTCTCGGAGCAAAGAATTTCGTCGGCACGACCGTCGCCGATCTCGAGGATGAGCTTGAATTTATTAGCGATGTTTTGGGTAAAACGCGTCCGACTGCGGTCAACCTTTTTTGGGCTATAGACCGCATGAATCGCACATTTCAAGCGGCAAAAGCCGATGGTAAATCGGTCAGCGAAATCAAGCAGATCCTCGTTGACGACTCAAAAGCCATCCACGAAGAAGACATTGAATCCCAGCGCCTGATAGCACAGTTTGGCGGGGAGCTACTTGGTGACAACGACACTGTTTTGACGCATTGCAACGCGGGAGCACTCGCGACCGGCGGCGTTTGGGGAACCGCACTCGGTGTCATTCGCGGCGCGGTCGACCAGGGCAAAAATATCTCGGTCATTGCGGATGAAACGCGTCCCTACCTCCAAGGTGCACGTCTTACTGCGTGGGAATTGATGGAAGACGACATTCCCGTCACGCTCATCACCGACAACATGAGCGGCCACATCATGAAAAAAGGCTCGATCCAGGCAGTAGTCGTCGGCTCAGATCGCATCGCGGCCAACGGCGATGTCGCCAACAAGATCGGCACATACATGGTCGCCGTCCTCGCCAAACGCCACGGCATCCCGTTCTACGTCGCCGCACCGCTCTCAACCGTCGATCTAAACACGCCAACCGGCGACGAGATCCCGATCGAAGAACGCGATCGCGTCGAAGTCACCCACGTCAAAGACATACAACTCGCTCCCGAAGGCGTCGGCATCACAAACTACGCGTTCGACGTAACGCCAAACGATCTCGTGACGGCGATTATTACGGAGAAAGGTGTTGCACGAGCACCTTATAAGGAGAGTTTGCGGAGACAGTTTGAAGATTAACGGATCCGATCGATATCAGAGCTTTTCCAAGCCGTGTTACTAAAGTAATAAACTCGACGATTTGGCTTGAGTTCGACCCCGAGCGGTTCATCGACCGAGATGCCGTAGCTCCCGCGACAGAGCGGTTCGTTCCAGTCGTTGCCGTTGCGTAAATAATTTTTTATCTTTTCGTCGTCGGCTCCCATTTGAAATGCCATTGGGACAGCTTCGTCGACGGGAAAGTCGTTAAACCACGCGTCGCCCGTACACCATGAAGAGAGCGATGTCATCGTCAGCGGCGTTTCGGGCGGAAGTTGTCTTTTCAATTCTTTCATCATCAAGCGGTAAAAATTGCGTTCCGACACGACCGCGTCAAAGTCGATCTGCACGCCTTTTACATTCGGCAAGTCGAGCGTATTTTTTACAAGAGACGCGACCTTTGTCGCCATTTCCGGCGTAAATATCGGCCTCTCGGCACTACCTTTTTTTGTTTCGATCCGCGTGACCGCAATGATGTAGGTGCCTGGAGCGGTTTCGAGCGGCTGACGTCTCGGTTTTAGCAGCACGTTATCGGTTTCGAGGGTTATAGTCTGAGCCAGAAACGCAACGCCGTATTGTTTCGTATCAATAAACCGTAGGTCCTCGGGCCGCTCCCATGCCCATAGGATCTTTGTTGGCATAGTGTTTGAGAGGGTCGGGTTGACCTGATTTTGTGGACGGCAGCCAACAAAAAACAGGATCAGCGGTATAATGATGATATAGCGAACGTAGGGCATTTTCTTAGGTCGAGTGTATCAAATACAGTTAGGCGACACTCAAGCGGTTTGATATACTTTTTGTTACTGAATAGCCATTCATTTTTGAAATGAGCGAATATCTTTTCTCGTACGGGACGCTGCAAAAAGCGAAAGTTCAACTCAGGTTGTTTGGAAGGCTGTTGAATGGTACCAAAGATAGTCTCGCGGGTTACAAGGCGAGCAAGGTTGAAATTACAGACGAGGCGTTTCTTGCAAAAGGTGAGCAAAGTGTTCAACGTACGGCAACACTGTCAGCCGACGGGAAGATCGAGGGCGTGGTCTTTGAGTTAACCGCTGACGAACTTGCCCTCGCTGATACATACGAACCGGCCGGGTATTCGAGAGTCGAAGTGACGTTGGCGTCGGGGAAACAGGCTTGGGTATATCTAAAAATAATATGATCGAACGCGAACAGGTACCAATGGATGTGGTTTTTGTCGGGGCGGGCCCGGCAAATCTGGCGTCTGCTCTGCATCTCAAAGCCGAGATAAAACGGCACGACGAGCTGGTGGAGAAAGGTTTTAAGCCGGGCAGGCAGATCGGCGATCTTGAGATCGCGATCGTTGAGAAGGGCTCGTTTGTCGGTGCGCATATTTTATCGGGTGGGGTGATGGATCCGATCGCGATCCGCGAGTTGATGCCTGATTTTTTGGCACAAGGTTGTCCGGTAGATACAGTTGTTACCGAAGATGCGGCTTGGTATCTGACGCCGACACGCGGTTTTGTCGCCCCGATCACGCCGCCGCCGCTCAAGAATAAGGGCAAATATATTGTTTCTCTGAGCAAGGTCTGCGAGTGGCTAGGCGAAAAGTGCGAAGAGGCGGGGATCAATATTTTTCCGGAGTTTCCCGCCGCCGAAATTTTGTATGACGAGAACGATGCTGTTATTGGCGTTCGCACGGGCGACAAGGGCATCGACAAAGACGGCCACAAGAAGCCAAACTTCGAACCGGGCGTCGATCTGCTCGCAAAGGTCACCGTGCTTGGTGAGGGCTCACGCGGTTCGCTTGCAAAACAGTTGATGTCTCGTTTAGGCCTTATGGAAGGCAAAGAGCCGCAGGTGTTTTCGCTTGGTGTTAAGGAATTGTGGGAAGTGCCTGAGGGGAATTTTGCCGAGGGCATGGTCGTTCACACTCTGGGCTTTCCGTCCGACACGCGGACCTACGGCGGCGGCTGGATCTACGGTATGAAAAATAACGTGGTCAGCATCGGCTATGTGACGGGGCTCGATTACGAAGATCCAAATATCGATCCGCATCACGAGTTTCAAAAATATAAAACGCATCCGAAAGTCGCCAAAATACTCGCGGGCGGCAAGATGATCAAATACGGTGCCAAGACGATCAACGCCGGCGGCTATTACACGATGCCAAAGCTCTACGCGGACGGCGTGCTTATCGTCGGCGATTCTGCGTCGTTCCTAAACGGCCAGCGGATCAAGGGCATTCACACCGCGATGAAATCGGGCATGCTCGCCGCCGAGACGATCGTCGGGGCGTTTGACCACGAAGATTTTTCGTCAAAAACGCTAAAGCATTTCGAAGAGAAAGTTAACCTGAGTTGGATATACGACGAGCTTCACGCCGTCCGCAACTTTCACGGAGCCTTTCAAAAAGGCCGCTGGTCGGGGCTTATCAACACCGGTCTGCAGTTCCTAACAAAAGGAATGGCATGGGGTTTTATGCCAAAAGAGCATCACGTCGCCGGCCATGAGCGGATGCAGAAACTTGGTGAGGGTAAATCAGATGCGTCGAGATACGCCGAGCTCAAATTTGATAAGGAACTTACTTTCGACAAGGTGACTGATGTCTTTTACGGAGCTGTCGCCCACGACGAAGATCAGCCGTCGCATCTGCACGTGCTCGACACTGAGATCTGTGCCACGCGGTGTGCTGAGGAATACGACAACCCGTGCCAGCGTTTTTGCCCGGCGGCGGTTTATGAGATGGAAACCGATGCGGTTTCGGGACGTAAAGAGCTAAAGGTCAATTTCTCAAACTGCGTTCACTGCAAAACCTGCGACATCGCGGATCCGTACCAGATCATCAACTGGGTCACGCCCGAGGGCGGCGGCGGGCCAAATTATAAAGGGATGTAATGCAAGAAAGCCGCCAACAAATGGCGGCTTTCTTATTTGTGATCTGTAAAAAGTTAGTTGTTTTCGAGGATCTCGAAATTTACTTTCTTTTCCTTAAATTCTTTTAGGGCGATACGCGTCGGTTTTGTTTTACGCATATCGAGATCGACACGCGAGGTGGCGCCACGCTGGAGCTGCTTGCTGCGCTGGGCGGCAAGGATGATCATGCGGTATTTCGAATCGATCTCAGGCGGATCAATGATCTCTTCCTGTTCGACTATTTCCTCGGTTTCTTCTGCGATGTCTTTGATCTCGTCGGCCATAATTTGGGCTATTCTCCTTCAAAAAGATGCCTTGATGCATCGAAACTATCAAGAATACCCTTTATTGCACTGGTTTGTCTATCCGTAGACTGACGTTCGGCAGTAATTATTGCGGCCAATTGACGAGCAGCGGTGGGCAGATCCTCATTGACTATGACGTAATCAAATTTTTGATACTCGCTGACCTCATTAAAAGAATTCTTCAAACGGGTGCGCAGTTCGTCCGGTTCCTCAGTGTTTCGAGAGGTAAGACGTGCCCGCAAAACTTCGAATGACGGCGGCAGTATAAAGATACTAATGCGTGAACCGTCGAGATCCGCGTTCGCCATCATTTGCAGAGCGCCCTGAACATCTACCTCGACGATCAGATCTTTGCCGGTGTTGAAGACCTTGCGGCTCTCGGCAAGCGATGTGCCGTAAAGATTTCCGTGGACGTTCGCATGTTCGAGAAAGTCGCCGGACTCGATCCGCTGCTCAAATTCCTCGCGGCTGATAAAGAAATATTCGCGACCCTCTTCCTCACCAAACCTCTGCGGCCGGGTCGTATGCGAACACGAATAACCGAGATCGGGCAGCATTTCACGCACCTCTTTTATCAGCGTGCCTTTGCCGCCGCCGGAGGGAGAACTAATGATGATCAGGTTGCCCTTCATAAAAGTCCTGTAAGTCGGAGAAGTCCGGGCAGTCTATAAAGGAAATGTCTTTGTAAACTTACTAGACTGGCTAGACTTCCGATACTTTCCAGACTAACTATTCTACATTTTGAACCTGTTCGCGAATTTTCTCAATCTCGCTCTTTATCGCCAGAGCATTTTCTTTGACCGACATGTTGGTGGTTTTCGATGTAATCGTGTTAGCTTCGCGGTTGAGTTCCTGTGTCAAGAAATCAAGCCGCTTGCCGACATCGCGGTCGTCTTTGACGATGGTGCGAAAATGCTCGATGTGTGTGCGGAGCCGGGCGATCTCTTCAGAAATGTCGGCCTTTTCGGCGAGATACGCGACCTCTTGGGCAAGCCGTGCCTGGTCGATCTCGATCTGCGAATCGCTTTTGGCGAGCATATCGCCTATTCGTTTTGTAAGACGCTGTCGATATTCTTCGGCGACGTTGTCGGCGTCGGCTTCAATCGGCGGCAGTCGTCGCTCGATCTCGGCGAGGCGTGATTCCAACTCATCCGAAAGCATTGAGCCTTCCTTTACCCGCATCTTTTCCAGGTCGTCAAGGGCAAGGGAAAATACCTTTTCGATCGCGGCGAGAAATTCCGTCGTTGGCTCTTCTTTTTTTGTCGAGACCACATTTGGCAAACGTGCAATGACATTGATGTCGGGCTCGCCGGTCAATGCAAATTCAGTTTGCATGTCTTTCATCGCCGCAAGGAAACCGGTTATCAAAGGGCGATTCAATTCGTATTCAACCTCGCTGGTGCGGTCGTATTGCAGATTTACATCGACGCGGCCGCGGGTCAGCCGCCCGCCGATCAGACGCTTGATCTCGGATTCGAGCTGCTGCAATTCGCTGGCAAGCCGCAGATTGATGTCAAGAAAACGGTTATTTACCGTTTTCAGTTCAACGGTGATCGCAAAATTGTTGTCGGTGATCGACGCCCGGCCAAAGCCTGTCATTGATTTCATAATTCGGTATTTCCTGTGGGTTCGCTATCGGCAAACTGAAGCTCATACAGCATCTTATAAGTGCCGCCTTTGGTTAATAGTTCGTCATGCGTGCCCATCTCGATTATCTCGCCTTTTTCCATCACGGCGATATTGTCTGCTTTGCGAATGGTCGAGAGCCGATGGGCGATGACGATGGATGTGCGGTTTTGCATCAGATTTGCCAAGGCTTTTTGCACAAGCCCTTCGCTTTCGGTATCGAGTGCCGATGTTGCTTCGTCAAGTATTAAGACTGGTGCATTGACGAGAACGGCACGGGCAATTGCGATACGCTGACGCTGTCCGCCGGAAAGCAATACACCGCGTTCGCCAACGAGCGTTTCGTATTTTTCGGGCAGTTGCTCTATAAATTCGTCAGCGTAAGCGATGCGTGCCGCCTCGGCTATTTCGGCGTCTGTCGCGTCGGGTTTTCCGTAGGCGATATTTTGCCTAATGGTGTCGTTGAAAAGGATCGTTTCCTGAGTAACGAGCGCCATCTGACGGCGCAGGCTCAATATCTCGGTGTCGCGCAGGTCAACGCCGTCCCAGCGAATTGCCCCCGCCGTCGGGTCGTAAAGGCGTTGGATAAGACGCGTAAGGCTCGATTTGCCGCCGCCGCTTTGGCCGACGAGCGCGACCATCGAGCCTTTTGGTATTTCAAGGTTGATGCCCTCTAGTATTTTTCGCTTGCTGTTGCGGTAGTTAAACGATAGGTTTTCGACGACGATCTTGTCTTTTAGCGGCGCAAGTTTGACCGGATCTGCCTTTTCGGGCAAAACATCATTTTCATCGAGTATGTTCCACACATCGCGAGCCGCCGAAAATGCTTTAGTTATCTCGTTATGCTGACGCGAGATCTTACGCATCGGGTCGTAGCTTTTCAAAAGCAATCCAAGGAACGTAAAAAACTGAGCGGGGTTCATATAACCCGAATTGATATCGCGAAGCCCGAAATATAAGAGCCCGGATATTGCCACCGTGGCTATAACTTCAATTGTCGCCGGAGAGATTGCGGCGATTCGGGCAGATCGAAGATTTGCTTTGGCAATGATGCGTGCAACATCGAGAAACTTCTTTTTCTCTCGGCCTTCGGCAGCGTATGCTTTGACGATGACATTGTTTGAAATTGTCTCTTGGGATGTGTCACTTAGATCTTTGTTGCCCTTAAGTGAGACATCTGCGAGCTTTCTCATTCGTCGGCTAAAATTGGCAGTCAAATATCCAAGGATCGGGGCTATTACGAGCGATCCCAACGCTAATTTCCAATTGAAATAAAAGGCAGCGGTCAAAAAACAAACGAGCATCACGCTTTCGCGCAGGACATCGCGAAGATTGGACGAAACGGCTAATTCGATCGCTGAACAGCTTACTACCAGCCGCGAGACCAGATAATTTGTGCGATGCTTTTCAAAGAAAACTGCGGACTGTTTTAATAAATGCTCATAAAGTTCTCCCCTAAGATTCAGAATGGCTGATTGGCCGATACGGGCCATTAGATAAGACGAAAAATACTCGGCGATACCTTTTAGGATCGTGAACGAGATCAATAGAACCGCGATCACCATCCACGACCGGTACCAGTTATCTCTCGGTATTAAATTGCTCAGATCGAAAAGAGTTTTAGACTTAGTTCCGGGTGCGGATAGAAATTGATCAAATATTGGGGCAAGCAACGCCATCGTTGCGGTTTCGAAAACCGCACCGAGAACCATAGCGACAAACGCGAGAACAAACATCAGCCAATATGGCCGGACGTATTTTAGAAGCCTTCGAAGATCGTTCATTTATACAGCAAAAGGTTGAATATACTGTAGATAGCGGTTAGTTGCCAACGCGATATCCTTGCAACTATCAAAAGAACTATGGCATCTTTACAAAAAGCGCTGCTTTTTCGGAGAAAATTTATGAACAATACCGGCTTTTCCAAGTTGTTGATTGTCCTGTTTTTGTTGGCAACGTCGATTTTTGCTGTGTTCGGACAGCAGGCTGATGTTACCCGCAGAACGACTGCGATCACGTACCCGCTGGACGAAACGGTCGATGTGCAGTTTAAGGGAACCACGCGGTTTCCGAGAATGAAAGGTGAGGCAAGAGTCAGGAGGACAACCAAAAGCCAGACCAAGATCGATCTGTCGGTCGAAAAAATGCCGCGCCCATTCGAACTTGGGCCCGGATACGCAACCTATGTTGTTTGGGCGATCTCACCTGACGGACAGGCCGATAATTTGGGGGAAATAAAACGCAGCGGGATATTCTTCATTGATTCTAAGCTTACTGTTACCACGCCGTTGCAGACATTTGCGATCATTATCACGGCGGAACCGCATTTTATGGTCACGCGCCCTAGTCAGCAGATAATGATGGAAAATCTCTACCCGACGACGACTACCGGCAAACGTATCGGGACGATACCGTCGGTAACTTATTTCGGCAATTCGAGCGACTATTTTCGCGATCCACGTACGCCCGAAATAGCCGAAACCGACTATGCAAAGACCCCGCCAGCGATCTTGCAAGCGAGACAGGCGGTCGCTCTCGCTAAATATGCAGGTGCTGACCGTGATGCGGCGACAGAATTGGCAGAAGCAGTGACGCTGCTGCAGAACGCGATCAATGCGTTCGACGCGAAACGCGACTCGGACACTGTTGATATAGCCGCCCGCCGTTCGATCAGTGCGGCGGTAAAGGCAGAATCACTTGCCATACAACGCAAAGAGGCTCGTGAGAAACGCAACGAAAAGATCCGCACCGATTCCGAGATCCGCAGCGCCGAAAATCGATTTACCGAAGCGCAGGACCAGATCACAGAACTTAAATCGGAGCTCGCCCGCGAGACACGCAACCGCGAACTCGCCGAGCGCGACGCGATGAACTATTCGAATCAGGCCAAAGACCTTCGAGATGAAAATGGACGTCTTCGTGAGGAGCTTGGGCGAATCCGCGTCGAGGCGGAAACTGCTAACGCCAAACTGGCCGCCGCTGAAAAGGAAAAACAGGCGATCGAACAGCAACGTCAAAGTGAATCGAAAGCCGCAAGGATAAAGGCCGCCGAAGGTGATCTGATCGCGTCGCTAAAAACCTATGGCAGCGTGTCGAAAAATGAGCGGGGTATCGTGTTGACCCTGCCCGAAACGCTTTGGACGGGTTCGCGGTCAAGCACATTTGTCCCGCAAGCTGACGGCAAACTCACATCGCTTGCTGAGATCCTCAATAGCAACCCGGACTACCGGATCGCGGTCGAATCACACACCGACAACGCCGGCGACCCGTCTATGGTACAGTCGATGACCGACAAAAGGTCGTATCTCATCGCTGATAAATTTGCTTCACTAGGAATTGACGAGGGCCGTATCGTCGCAAAGGGTTATGGAGCGAGCTCACCGCTTTTTCCAAATACTACGGCCGCGAACCGGGCAAAGAACCGCCGTTTGGTGGTGGTTCTAAGCCTTGTGCCGACGGATCGCTGACCTAGCTAAATAGCTTTAGTGGATCTCAAGACAAACTAAGCCCCGTAATTGACAAAAATCAATTGCGGGGTTTAGTAGTTTTTTCGCGAGTTTTGTGCTAACATTCACCCGAAATTCACTTATTCGAAATAGAAACAGTGCTGATAGATAGTTGTTTCTAACAAAAACCTTAATTGGAAGCGTAGGGATCGGACCTTGGCTGAAAGATGCCATAAAACTCTAATTTTTTAGTGGAGCGTAAAAATCATCATGAAAAAATCTCTTGGGTCATTTGTTGCTTTGAATCGTAGAATGTTTCTTTTGTTAGGCGTTGTGTTGTGCCTTGCCGGGTTTGGAATTGCGGCGTGGCAGATCAATGCGGCCGAAAATGACGGAGCTAAAAAGAACGCGGAACAAACAGCGAATTCCGGGCAGCCGACAGCAACACCGGCATCAACCAAACCTGCTACCCGCGTCGAAGGCATCTTTCGCGGTGTGATCACCCCCACCAAGTCGGATACGTCAATACCACTTCGCGATATGAAACCGATCTTGGGCAATAAAACCCCAAAGCGCCCTAATGAAGAAAGGGATATTATTCCTCGTACACCCGAAATACCCAAAGAGTTGTGGAAAAATGATCCAGTGGTCCAGTCATTTCTTGGCGATCGTGAGATACCTAATCCAATAGTGTCGTTTGATGGTTCACCTACCAGCACCGCCGGGTTTGCTCCACCGGACCCGAATGGTGACGTTGGACCTAATCATGTCGTTACGATGTGGAATTCACAGTTTCAGATCTTTACCAAAACGGGTACATCAGTTTTTGGGCCGGCTAATATCAACACCCTATTTTCCGGGTTCGGCGGCGCTTGCCAGACTGAGAACGCGGGTGACCCTGTCGTCCTTTACGATCAGCTTGCCGACCGTTGGTTTCTCATGCAGTTCACGGCTGCGGCTGCACCGTATTTCGTCTGTGTAGCTATCTCAACGACGTCTGATCCTACGGGAACATATACACGTTATGCCATCCAAACAGGAACGTCGAATTTTCCGGATTACCCCAAAGCGGGTGTGTGGTCGGATGCGTATTACATCAGTACGCGTGAATTTCCTGATGCGGGGGGATTTGCAGGCGTTGGAGCCTATGCGATCAACCGTACACAGGCATTGGCGGGTAACCCTGCGGCGCAAGTTCTTTCTTTTTTGGCTCCACCCACTCCGGATGAATCGGTTGGCGACGGTTTGTTGCCGGCGGACCTCGATGGCACAACCCCACCGCCACCCGGAAGTCCAAATTATTTTGTTGGGACCCAAGACACAAACGGACCGTACACATCACCAAGTGACGCCATAAATATTTGGAAGTTCACGGCGAACTTTGCCGTGCCGGCAAGTTCGTCATTTGTCCTCGCAAATACAGTTCCGGTAGGGGCATTCAATTCGATCCTTGCTCGTTGCGGGGGAACTCGAGCTTGTATCCCACAACTGGGTACAACACACCAGATCGACCACCTAGGATATAGACAGCGCCCGCTTTTCCGGCTTGCTTATCGTAATTTTGGTACTCACGAATCGCTTGTTACAAACCAATCGGTATCGGGCGGCACCGGCCCTGCGGGTGAAGTTTCCGGTATTCGCTGGTGGGAGATCCGCAGCCCAAACAGTAGTCCGGTCATTTTCCAAGAGGGCACTTTCTCGCCGGGCGTAACCGACGGTATACACCGTTGGATGGGGGCCATCGCTATGGATGGCAGCGGTAACATGGGTATGGGTTACAGTGCATCAAGCCCGACAATGAACCCGAGTATTTTCTACACAGGTCGACTGGTAAATGATCCGCTGGGAACCATGCCGCAAGGCGAAGCATCGATCATGAACGGCACTGGTTCGGCCACCGCTCTCAATCGTTGGGGTGACTACACCAGTATGTCCATCGACCCGACCGATGACTGTACATTTTGGCATGTTAATGAATACTATCCGGTCACAAGCGGCACTGGGTGGCGGTTGCGTGTCGGTAGCTTTAAATTCCCGACATGTGGCGTCCCGACTGGTACGCTTTCCGGCAACGTCACCAATTGCGCAACGTCTGCTCCAATTAGCGGGGCAACCGTGACTCTTGCCCCCGGCGGTTATGTTGGCGGATCTATTGGATCAGGCGCATATACCGTCACCGCCCCGGGCGGAAATTACACCGCGACTGCTACTAAAGCCGGTTGGACTTCCGGCCCGGGTGCCACAGGATCGGTTACGATCACGAACGGAGCTAATACTGGAGGTGCAAACTATTGTTTGACCCCGGCCGCGGTTTTAGATCCGACCACTACTCCGGCTATCCCGACGGGAAATGGTGTGGTTGAGCCAAATGAATGTAATTCGATAAATCTGCCGGTCACGAATAGCGGCACCGGCACGGCGACTGCGGTGAGCGCGGTTCTCTCGACGACAACGCCAAATGTGACGATCACACAGCCAAACTCGGCCTATCCAGACATCGCGGCCGGCGGTACTCAGACGAACACGACCCCGTTCCAGATATCAACAAATGGCTCGGTCGCGTGCTTTACGAGTATCAGCTTGACCTTAACCGTTACCTTTACTGGCGGAACCTCTCCGCAGGTTATTAACTTCAACGTCCCGGTTGGTCAGGCGGCAAATCCAAACTATACGTTTACGCCGTCAACGGGCAATACGATCCCAGGCGTTCCGGCGAATGGGGTATTAGTTACAGGGACCCAGGCCGATGACGCGGTGGTGAACATTATCGCACCATTCGCTTTCACGGTTTATGGAACGACCAATGTAGCCAGTGGAGCAACGCTCCGCGTCAATACGAACGGAAATATGCAGATCACGAGTGCGACGGGTTCGTCGCGAGAAGCAAATACTGCACTACCAAGTCCTGGCAGTGCGGGATTTGGAGCCGGTTCGTTTGACGCGTCGACACCGGTTCTCATGCCGTATTGGGATGATTTGATAATGACCACGGCACGGTCGCCGCTTCTAGGCATTTATCAACAAACCGTTGGTGTCGCACCGACCCGTCAGTGGGTCGTAGAATGGCGAGCTCAACACTGGAATGGAGGCACGGCTGAGGCGGGAATTACGACAAATTTCGCCATCGTATTTAACGAAGGGTCGGATAACTTCTCTTACTATTATGCGTCGACCGGAGCCGGTACTCGTACCGGCGGAGCCGAGTCGACAATTGGAGTCCAAGCGGCGACAACCGGAACGTTGTTCACTCAGTTTTCATTCAACGCGGCATCCGTTTTACAAGGCACGCGGCTTGCCGCTGCACGCGTTGCAGGAGCTTGTGCACCGGGTACCGGGGGGTGTGCGACGGCTGCTGGCGTCGAGGTGTCGGGACGTGTCCTGTCCTCAGCCGGTGGCCGTGGGCTTCGTGGTGCTGTTGTCACCCTCAGAGATGAGAGCGGCAACGAGATCAATACGATGACAGGTGCAATGGGTAATTTCCGCTTTGCTGAAGTCGAGCCCGGACACACCTATATTGTCACTATCCGTAATCGTCGTTTCCAGTTTGCACCGCAAGTGTTGACCATAAACGACAGCGTAACGGATCTTGTCTTTACTCCTGAATAGGGAAGTTGAGATAAGCATTAACACTGGAAAGGCGGTCGCAAGGCCGCCTTTTTTTGCGCAAAATGCAGCGGCTAAACCGTCTAGCTGATCGCATCTACTACTTATTACCGTTCCATAAAAACCCACTTTTCATTGACAGCAGATAGTCCACGGATTATACTTTGGCAACTTGTTTCTTTATCAGTTAATTATTTGAGAACACGCGGGCCACAGGAAGTCCCTCGGACCGTGAAGTCTATTCTTGTTGTAAAATACGGCAAAAATGACCGCCTCAACGGATCGTCCCGGATCTTTTTTCGGGGATCCGGCAAATATTTGATTGCAAAAGACTCGAGGTGTGGTTCTAGTTGTCGGGTTCTGTCCCGAATTATCAAGGCAGGGAAAGCGGACTATTTCAATCGGAGGGTTAGTAGATGTATAAGAGATCGGGTTTGGAAAATCGTTGGAGCATATTATTATGCTTGGTCGTTTTAGCTATCGTCACGGCGCTCATTGCCGGGCCGCGGTTTTGGCCGCAGGCAGAGGGAGCAAAACAAAAGGGTTTGTTTCAACGCAGCAGTAGCGTTGACGAGGGCTTACCGAATTATGACATTCGCTCGGCCAAGGGCAACGATCTGGCCGCCTATTTTGAATCGGCACGCAACTCGATCGGTAAGAATGCCGTCGCGGTTGCAGACATTCGGGATGGCTTTGTCCGCGGCGAGGAAGAGCTCAAAACCAGAATCCCGACTGTAAAAGTTGAATACAATTCTGACATTCGTACACCCGAGGTTATTACGCCCGATGTTTGGAAAAATACCATCGAGTGGCTGACACCGGCGTCTTCCGCAAAGCGTTCGGAAATTCTCCGCAGCTTTGTTAAGGAAAATAATAATTTGGTAGGAGTGACGGACGACCAGGCCGACGCTCTAAGTGTTCTGGCCGATTACACAAACCCAGACGGCAACCTTTCTTATGCACATCTTGAGCAAAGACCAAATGGCATTCCGGTCTTTCGCAGCGAAGTAAAAGCGGGCTTTACAAAAGACGGACGCATCATCCGCGTGATCAATAACTTGGCACCCGGATTGGACTACGGTTCTCTATCGACAGATTTCCGCGATCCGCTCGATGCCGTAAAGGCAGCCGCAAAGTATATCAACCATGAGCTAAAGTCGACCGAGACTACGCGCAACGAAAAGACCTCGACCGATCTCAAGTCGGTTTTCGGTACCGGCGATTGGGCGACAACCGCTGAGAAAATGTATTTTCCGACCGAGCCGGGCGTTGCCGTTCCGGCGTGGCGAGTTTTGATCTGGGAGCCTGTAAATGCATATTACGTCATCATCGACGCCAACAGCGGCACGATGCTTTGGCGCAAAAACATAACCGAAGACCAAACGCAGAGTGCAACATATCAGGTTTACAATAATACAAATGCGTATATGCAAGCGGCAGATAGCCCGGCACCGTTATCACCCGGACCGGTTGACCCGACCTTAGGTACGCAAGCTCCGCTTGGAACCAGAACCAATGTAACTTTGATCGGTAATGAAGTGCCTAATACATTTAACAACAATGGCTGGATAACCGATGGTGCCAACATCACCGATGGTAACGCAGTTGAAGCGGGGATTGACCGCGACGGAATAAATGGCGTGGACGCTCCACAAACCGGCAGTCCGAATCGTGTATTCAATTCTACATGGAATCCGGCACCGGGCAGTCCTGCTCCAGGCGATGATCCGCTAACTGCTCAGGCTCAACGCGGTGCGGTTATTCAAATGTTTTACGTGATGAACCGTTATCACGATTCGATGTATAGTCTCGGATTTACAGAAGCGGCGCGCAATTTCCAAACTACGAATTTTTCTGGACAAGGTACGGGCAATGACCGCGTATCAGCCGAAGGCCAAGATTCTTCGGGAACCAATAATGCAAACTTTTCTACGCCGGCAGACGGCGGACGCGGACGTATGCAGATGTTTGTCTGGACAGGTCCGACGCCCGATTATGACGGAACAGCGGATGCCGAAGTGATTCTCCACGAAGCGACGCACGGTACATCAAATCGTTTGCACGGAAACGCGTCCGGACTTTCGACTAATATGTCAGGCGGAATGGGCGAAGGTTGGTCAGACTTTTATGCGGAAGCAATGCTTTCTGAGCCGACTGATCCTGTCAACGGCATCTACACGACGGGCGGATATGCAACATTCCTGATTAGCGCGGGGTTTACCGGAAATTATTATTACGGCATTCGCCGTTTTCCTCGGGCACCGATCACTTTCCTTGGCCCGAATGGCAAACCGCATAATCCATTTACGTTCAGATATATTAATGCGGACTGTAATACGCTGATCGGAACGACGACATCAAATCCGCCGCCGAACAGCGCATTCCCGCGAGGCCCGGTTGGCGTGACAACCTGCGATCAGGTTCACAACATCGGTGAGATCTGAGTAGTATGTTGTGGGAAGTCCGCAACCGGATGGTTACGCGGCTTGGTCATACAGCGGGAACAACCCGAGTTCTTCAGGTTGTTACTGATGGTATGAAACTCGCTCCGGTGGGTCCGACTATACTTCAGGAACGTGATGCGATCATCGCGGCCGCGGCGGCACTGCCGTTGGCACCAAGTGCTTCGCTGGATGTTGTTGATGTCCGTGAAGGTTTCCGCGTTCGCGGCGCGGGTTTTAGTGCCAGTATCCAAAATGCCGGAACCGGAACTAACAATACGGTTGTTACCGAAGCATTTGATTTTCCTAATGTTCAGCACATCAACCCGTTCTCGGTTAGCGACACGACGGGCAATAACAACGGTTTCCCCGAACCGGGCGAAAACGTTTTATTGAGTGTCCCGGTGACAAATACGACCGGAGCAACGATCACTAATGTACTCGTTAATGTCAATGGCGGAACAAACGCCAACTACGGCACCATTAATGACGGACAAACAGTTACGCAGCAGATCCCATTTGCAATCCCGGTAGCGGCTGCATGTGGAAGCACGCAAAATGTGAACATTAACGTCAGCAGCACTGTTGGTGCCCAAACGCCGGTACCGCGCAGTTTCGTGCTCGGCAACCCGCAGGGCATTGTCCAAAATTTTGATGGTGCTGTTGTCCCTGCCCTACCTGCCGGTTGGACAACCACACAGGATACAGGAACCAGCATCACATGGGCAACGACCGCAACCGGTCCGAGTTCGGCTCCGAATTCGGCATTTGCCAACGATCCGGCAACCGTCAATATGTCGTCTTTGGTAAGTCCGAGTGTGCCGATCACATCGGCCGCTGCCCAATTGAAATTTAAGAACAAATACATTACCGAGCCGACTTTCGACGGAATGGTTCTTGAAATGGCGATCGGTGCTGGTGCTTTTCAGGACATCATCGCAGCCGGCGGTTCGTTTGTCAGCGGCGGTTATAATGCGACGATCTCGTCCTCCTTTGCGAGCCCGATCGCCGGACGACAGGCTTGGTCGGGGACATCCTTGGGCGGTTATATTGATACCGTTGTAAATCTGCCCGCTGCAGCAAATGGAAACAATGTACAGTTCAGATGGCGGATGGCATCGGATAACTCGGTATCGGCAACTGGTGTGAATATTGACGATGTACAGATCGTCAGCAGCTTCATTTGTGCACCGACGGCGGCCGATGTCGAGGTTTCGGGACGTGTCCTTGCGACCGCAGGGGGTCGTGGACTACGTGGTGCTCGTGTTGTACTGCGGGATGAGAGTGGCAATGAGACTTCGGTCTTTACCGGAGCGTACGGTACATTCCGGTTCCCGGCAGTCGAGACTGGCCACACCTACATACTGAGCGTTGTGTCACGTCGATTCCAGTATGCACCGCAGGTGCTGGCGATCAATGACAATGTTACGGATCTGGTCTTTAGCCCGCAATAGGGCTAAGACACAGGTCTTGGTAAAACTACAAAGGCGGCTTTTCGGAGCCGCCTTTTTTTAGTCTTTGAGGATGAGTATACGGTGCGGAGGCAGCCCGAGCATACATTCGTCGCCTGGCTGCAGAGCAGGGACTTTTAACACGCACGTCTTGATCGATAGTCCGTCAGCGTCAAATTCGATGATGGAAGTTGCACCTCTGAAATTGACTGACTTGACCGTAGCTCGGAGCAAATTGTCCTCTGGCCGTGACACGCCGATCGTCATTGACACCGATTCGGGCCGGATGGCGAGCGTCATGTTTTGATTGATCGGGCCGAGACGTTTCTTGTCTGCACGGTGAGCAAAGATACGATGCTCGCCGTCGATCGTGTGAAACTCCGGCAGGTCATCATCCGACGAAGACAGCCGTCTCGCGACAAAGAGATTATTCTCGCCCGTCATCCGTGCGGCCTCGATCGTGGCGGGGTTATCGTATATGTCATGCGGCGTGCCTGATTGCATTATCTCGCCTCGTGAGAGGAACGCGACCTCGTCCGTTAAGCCCATGATCTCGTCAAAATCGCTCGTCGCAAAGATCACGACGCGGTTGCGTTGTTTTGTAGCTTTTCGAATTGCGGCAAATGCGGCATCGCGTAATGCCGGGTCCATTTGCGAAAAAGGATCGTCGAGCAACAGCACGCGTCCAGCGTTCGCGATCATGGCCTCAAACCTATCAAACTGGCCCTCGCCGCTCGATATTCCGCCCCCAAAGTAGCCAAATATCTGCTTGAATCCTTTTTCCTCACTGCCATCGTGAAAGGTAACGTTGCGTTCCTTTGGCTTAACTAAGGTGATGTCGTTGTCATCGAGCGAGATGGTGCCGCCGTTGTGCTTGACAGAACCGGCGATAACTTTTAGCAGAGCGGATTTGCCCGAACCTGAGGCTCCAAAAAGCCCGATGACGCTACCGCCCTCGACCTCGAACGACACGTCTTTCAGTGCCCACGCATTACCGTAGCGTTTTGATATTTTATTGACTGACAGCGTCATAATATTAGCGAAAATGAAACTTATCCCGGCGGTTTTCGTGCAAAGAAAAGTATGCTGTTGTCATCATATCAATGCAAGTATAAACTCGACGAAGATGACAGACAGAAAGAAAACTATCAAGCGAAAGCTGCTCCACGCGGGCGGCTGGCAAGTGGCAAAGCGGGTCGCCAAGATGGTCCCGTTTGGCGGCACGGTGGTCGCAGTTGTTCTTGTTGGCAGTGACATCAAGAATAAGGGAGTTGGCAAAGGCCTGTTAAATTCGGGAATCGACGCAATTCCATTCGTTGGGCTTGCGAAAAACGCGGTCGAGATCGTCAGGGGCGATTTTATACCGGACAAAGAGAAAAAGGTAAAAGTATGATGAGACAAGTTGTTAAGGGAACGGTCCTGTCGGCGATGTTATTGGCAGCGTGTGTTTTGCACGTTGGTGCTCAGACGCCCAAAAAGACGCCAAAACCCATGGCGACGCCCCCGATCCTAAGCGGAGCCGAGATCATCAGCCGCGCAGATGATCTTACGGAGTTTGAAACCGTAAAACCTACACCCGTCAAAACGCCCAGCAATACCAATACCAACGCCGCAAATATCCGGGAGCTGAACGAACGCCTTAAAAAGCTTGAGGGAAATCAAAACAGCACCTACGACGAAAAGCAAAAGCGGATGCTGCTAAATCTCGATATCCTAACGCGTGCTGAGCAGCGGAGTGACAGTCTCCGCAAGCAGCTTTTTGAGATGATCGAAAAAGAGAACAGCGTCAAATCGCGGATCGATCAGATAAATAATGACATTCGTCCTGAGATGATCGAGCGGACATTACAGCTTGCGGGTTCGATGAAACCCGAAGACATCCGCGAAAACCGCCGCAAAAGCCTCGCTGCCGAACGGTCAAATCTCGAAGCTCTGCTAACAGAGATAGTAAGCAACAAAATGAACCTATCGGTTACGCTGCAAAAATCCGATATGCTGGTTGAAAAGCTCCGGATCAAACTCGAAAAAGACATCGACGACGCGTTGACCGATCCTCCGATCGATAAATAAGAGTTTTGGACGCGAATGAACACGAATATCACGAATAAGAAATTGTTCGTGATTCTTTATTCCACTTCTTGGTCCACCTTGGTCCACCTGGTCCGGACCGGACCAAAATGTGGATAAAAATAACCTGCAAGAACATACAACCTCGTCCGTTCTGTGAATGTCTAACTTAAAGCCCACGGCACCGGGGCTGTATTACCAATTGGGAGAACATTATGACGCACAGATCTTTTGCCGCTATTTTGGGCATTGCTTTTTCCGCATTTCTTTTTACCTCGACAGCGCCCGCACAGGGCATTATTATCCCGATAGTTTGCGATTCGCGTCCGTGCAGGCCGCGTCCAATTCCGCAGCCGCTGCCAAACGCACTGCCGGTAAAATCGATCAAACTTGACACCAAGATCAACGGCCAAGTGGCGACGACGCACGTCGAGCAGGTGTTTAGGAATGACACGCAGTACACGCTCGAGGGCACGTACTTTTTCCCGATACCCGAAACGGCGTCGATCGTGGAGTTCGCTATCTGGGAAAACGGCAAAAAGCTGGTTGGTGAGGTGCGTAGCCGCGAAGAAGCGAGACGTATATACGACGAAATAGTCCGGCGGCAAAAAGATCCGGGCTTGCTCGAATACGCGGGCAAAGACCTTTTTCAGGCGTCGATCTTTCCCATTCCGCCAAATTCGGACAAGAAACTCGAAATGACCTACAGCGAGGTGCTCAAGGCCGATTCGGGCACCGTCGCTTACCGCTATCCGCTAGGGACCGGACGAAATGTCTGGGCAAATCGCGGGCCGCGACAGCTTGAAGACGCAGTCTATGACCGCCGCGACGGCAGGCTCACGCCGCTTGGGCCAAAGCAGCAGTTTGGCACCGTGTCGGGTTCGATCGAGATCGTGGGCAAAGAGGCACTGAGAAATATCTACTCGCCTTCGCACAAGATAGACGTAACGAATAAGGGCGAGACAGCGGCAAAGATCTCATTTGAAACAACGAGCAACGACAGCGATTTTTCGTTGTTCTACGGGCTGTCAAACAACGATTTTGGCATGTCGCTCGTCACCTATCGCGAACCGGGCAAGGACGGGTACTTTTTGCTGATGCTCTCGCCAAAGGACAACATTTCCGAAAAAGAACTTGTGAGCAAGGACATCGTCTTTGTTCTCGATACATCAGGTTCGATGGCCGATGAGGGCAAGATGGACAAGGCCAAAAAGGCTCTGCTTTTTGGCATCCGCACGCTGCGTGACGGCGACCGGTTTAACGTCATCAACTTTGCGGGCGAGGAACACATGATGGAACGCGGTCTGATCGCCGCCAACGCCGCTGGCAAGAAACGCGGTGAGGAATTTGTCGAACGCCTATCGCCGAACGGCGGCACGAATATTAACGATTCGCTCATCGCGAGCCTCAAACAATTTGAGAAAAGCGACAGGCCAAAGATGCTGGTGTTCATGACGGACGGTTTGCCGACTGTCGGTGAAACGAACGTCGACAAAATTATTGGCAATTTGAAAAATGCTAAGAACGTCGATGTGCGTATTTTCCCGTTCGGATTTGGCTACGATGTTAATACGACTTTGCTCGACAAGATCGGTACGGAAAACTCGGGCATCTCCGAATACGTTCAACCAAAAGAGGATCTTGAGATCAAGGTTTCGAGCTTTTTCCAAAAAGTGAGTTCGCCGGTGCTTGCCGATCTCGACCTAGATTTTGGCCCTTTGCTTACCGAATACACTTATCCGCGAAAGCTGACGGACCTTTTCCGAGGTATGCAGATGACGATCATTGGGCGGTATAAGAACACCAATGATCTCAAGAACATCACGCTCAAGCTTACAGGCAAAGCCGGAACGGAAAGCCGCACGTTTAACTACACAAACCTTGATTTTCCGGTTCGCTCGGACGAGAATAGCTTTTTGCCGCGTCTGTGGGCGAGCCGCCGTGTCGGTTGGCTGCTCGAGCAGATCCGCAACAACGGCGAGACCAAAGAGGTACGCGACGAGCTCGTCCAGCTTCGCACACGCTCCGGACTCGTGACGCCCTATACTTCTTATCTAGCGACTGACGGTTCTATGGCAAACGTCAGCCGTGACGCTCCTGCCGCAATGGATATGATGGTCGCCGGACAGACGAGGGCCAAAGAAAAGAGCGGAGCAGGTGCCGTGACACTGAGCACGCAGCAAAATGCGATGAAGGTAAACTCGGGGCTGTATGATGAAGACAAAAAGGATGTAAGAGAGCAGATCGTTCTCAGGAACACTATGAACAATCAGTTTGTCGCAAATAAAAACTTCATCAATCAAAACGGCGTCTGGGTCGATTCGGACTTCAATCCGAATTCGGAGCGGCCGGAAACGGGCGTAAAGTTTGCCAGCGACGAATACTTCAAACTCATCGAACGTGAGCCGGGCCTCGCCCCGTATCTCTCGCTCGGCGATCAGGTCGTCGTTGTTTGGAAGGGAATGGTGTACCGAATAACGAAATAGTACCCATTAACATTAAAATAAGGTGATTTTCGAGCGTGGAATGTTTATTCTATTTACCGAAGATCACCTTTTTTTTCGGAGGCTTTGCAGTGAAAAGTTATATTGTCCTGTCATTACTTATAGTTGGTTTGGCTGTCGGGGCATTTGCCCAGAACGGCTGGGTGCAGCGTGTCGCCAATACCGAGCGTGATCTTGTCGCCGTGTATTTCACCGGCTCCGACAAAGGCTGGATCGCGGGCGACAGCGGCTACCTTGCTTCGACGACAGACGGCGGCAAATCCTGGACACCGTATCCGCTCAACACCGATGAGGACATCAACGAGATCTATTTTCGCAACGACGACAACGGCTATCTCGTCGCCGGGCGAAAGATGTACAGCACCCGCGATGCGGGCAGGACTTGGCAAGAGATACGCATTTATCGTAGCGGGGAATTTGGTGCCGGACGGCCGGAATTTCTTAGCATTCGGTTCTCGGACAAAAAGCGCGGTTATGTCGTCGGGTCGGTCCTTCGGACAAGCGGCAATGACGATATTGTGGTTGATTCGCTGCTGATGCGGACCGAAGACGGCGGCGACACCTGGCGACGGATCACTGTTCCGTCAAAGACAGAGCTGTTTCACCTAGATTTTGACGGCAATTCGCGCGGCTGGATCGTCGGCGACAGCGGCGTGATATTAGCCTCGACCGATGAAGGCAATACTTGGGTCAAACAAACCTCCGGCACGACGATGCCACTTTATAATGTCGATTTTCGAGACAGCAAAGAGGGCTATATCGTCGGCAAATCGGGGACCATCCTACGTACCGAAAACGGCGGCTCGTTTTGGGAAAAGGTCGGTACCAATTTCAAAGACACATTTATGCGTGTCGATTTTGCCGATGACAAGAACGGCTGGGCCGTCGGATACGCTGGAACGATCCTCCGCTCGAGCGATAAAGGCAAATCCTGGATACGTCAGGAAAGCGGTACCCGCGACCGTATTTACGGCCTTTATATGGACAAAAAATACGGCTGGGCCGTCGGTGCAAAAGGCCTAGTATTGCAGTTCAAAAAATAAATAAAAAAAATCTGCTTATAACCCCCGTTTTAATTAACACTTTTGTAAAACTGTGCTATATTTCATAACAATTTCCGTTAACTTTACGTTTACATATCACAAAATTTGATCGGCGATCTATTTCTTGGGAGGGAAACAGATGTTAAGAAAGCATTTTTTTAAGGCGTTTACGCTTTTAGCAGTTACGTTTGCGCTCGCGAGCGTAAATTTTGCGCAAGGTACGACCTCGCGATTTACCGGTACCGTTACTGATTCGTCAGGTGCGGTCGTTTCTGGAGCCACTGTGTCGCTTAAACGAGACGGCACTGGAACCGCTATAACTACACAGACTAACGAAAATGGTAATTATACGTTCGACCTTATCCAAGCTGGCAATTATGAGGTCAAGGTTGAAAAGCAAGGGTTTAAGACCTCCATTTCGAAAGGTAATCCGGCTTACGTGAATTTACCGTCTACGGTGAATTTCGTATTAGAGGTTGGCGATGTTTCGGCAACTGTGAGTGTCGACGGGTCTGCCGAAATTGTGCAAACTGCAACTTCTGGAAATATTGGAACCACAATAGATCAACGAGCGATCGAAAGTTTGCCAATCATCGGGCTTCGGGGACGCAATCCACTTGATTTAGTTGACTTCCAGCCAGGTGCGAGTGTTGGCGCCAATACCGGCGGCGGGATTCATGTTCACGGTTCACGCGACCGGTCGTTTAATTACACCTTAGATGGTATTGACATTAACGATCCAAGTGCGGGCGGCTCTAATTTTACGCCACTGCGTCCAAATCCCGATTCAATACAAGAGTTTCAAATTGTAACCAGTAATTTCACGGCCGAATTAGGACGTAGCTCTGGAGCACAGGTGACTTTTGTTACTAGACCCGGAACAAATGACTTTCATGGTAATCTGTTTGAATATTTTCAGACTCCGGGTGCAAATGCTAACGAAACAGCGAGTAATCTCTTGGGGCTGCCACGTCGTAATTTTTTACAGCACATTTATGGGGGAAGTATCGGCGGCCCCTTGCCTAATCTCGGCTTTGGAGAAGGAACCAAACCTGGGTTTATGAGGAACAAGGCCTTTTTCTTTGTGAATATTCAAAAATTGAGCGCGTTGGAAACTAGCCGCGTTTCTCGAACAGTTTATACTCAGGAAGCTAGAAATGGGTTGTTTCGATATATAACGGGAACTGGGCTTCGAAATACTCCTGCAGGTGCAACTAACGCAACGGTCAATTCATCCGGTGCGTCGTTGTTCCCTACTTGTAGCGGTATGGTTACAACCAATTGCATTAACTCATACAATATTGCTACAAATCCATCGGGTGTTGGGATTGATCCAACGTTATTAGCTGAGATCAATTCAATGCCCTTGCCGAATGATTTTGCTGTTGGCGACGGGTTAAATATTGCGGGATTTAATTTCCTTGTGCCTCAAAAAGAAAAGCAATTTGATTTTGTTACGAGAATTGACTACAAGTTTTCTGAGACAAATACTATTTATGGCCGTTACGCTCAGGGAAGACAACAATCGTTTGGCGATTCGGTTAATGGTGGAGGCTCCGCATTTCCGGGAACCCCTATTTTGGTTTATACAGATCGGAAACCAAAGAACTTAGCGATAAACCACAGATTTTCGCCTAGTAGTAATATTACCAATGAGTTTATCTTTGGTTATAGCACTTTCTCCTTTGATTTCATTGCACCGGAAACCGTAGCATCCGCCAATTACACTTACAATCTCGTTACAACACCGAATACAAATGTTCGTGGGAATTCACGAACCGTAAGAACGTATCAGTTTGTCGATAACATGAATTGGGTGAACGGTAATCATCTATTCAAAGGCGGCATTAATTTCCGTTTCGGACGACATACTGATAGCCGTTCATCAGTTGCCGGCACCGAAATCGAAGGTCGTGTCACCTTTGGCAGTACTTTTGACGCCGCACAAACGGCTTTATTCGGTCTTCCAACAACCGGAATCAATACGTCTAACGATATCGGCCGATTGAGAAGCCAAATCGCTGATTTTCTTGGGCGTATCGGTTCGGTAAGTCAAGCATTTGTGTCAAACCAGAGCGGGGCTGCGTTTGAAGCACCGGGAACTCGTTGGACATTTCAACATTTCTATCCTGAGTATGACTTTTATTTTCAAGACTCATGGAAAATAAAGCCAAATCTTCTGATAGATTTGGGTGTGCGTTATGAACTTAAGCTTTCACCGTCTTCAAGCGGTCTTCCTATTTTAGCTCCGAATCAACTGGTTGCATTTGATGGCCAGCCAAGCAGTACAGTCAAATGGGTTGAAGGTAAGCTTTTCAAGAATGACCGCAATAATATTGCCCCGTCAATCGGGTTTGCTTGGGACCCTTTTAAGAACGGAAAAATGTCGATTCGCGCAAATTACCGGCTTTCTTATGATAGGTTCAATTCTCAAGTAAATGGAGCACAGCTTTTCCAAAGTGCTCCTGGAAACAATGTTGGGGTTACAAATACAACAATTGGACAAGGGTTAAGTTATTTGAGAAACGGCTTGCCGGTGTTAACCCCAACTACGACTCCAGCGACTGAGCGTCAACCCGCAGCCTTTGGTTCCACTTTACAAACTGTGTTTGACCCGCGTTCAGAATATCCTGAAATCAAGTCTTGGTCGGTCAGTTTTCAACGCGAGCTGTTTTGGAATAATGTAATTGAAGTGAATTACATTGGAAAGCGTGGCAACAAGCTTTTTGGTGCGTACAATGCGAATGAAGCCAATATCAACGCTCAGCCAACCGGGTTTAATAGCTTTCTGACTGAATTTAATGCTATTCGAGCAAATGCCGCGTATAACAGCCCGCTGATAAATGCCCTTTACACAGGAAGCGCGGCCAATAATGCAGGTACTGCGACTTTTCGTTCGACGAATGGGACTAATATCGTCAACGGAAATGTCGCGTCTGCGGCCATTTCAGTCTCAAGCAGAGCTTCCGGCACTAGCCAGATGATCGCAGTTAATGGGTTTAGCCCGACTCTCTTTGTTCCGTTCCCACAGTTCGGGGGGCTTCGCGTTTTAGATACCACCGATTATTCCAGATACCGAGCTTTAGAGATTGATCTTAAGCGAAGAAATTCTAACGGAATTGGTTATCAAATAAGCTATGTTTGGTCACTATCGAAAGATACAAGATCTTATGATCCAACCTTTACGATTGCCAGTACAGGAATTTCGAGTGCTCAGTCTTCGAGTAGTACGCCTTTTAAGAATAACGATAAAAGGCTGAATTATGCTTGGTCTGACTTTGATCGTCGGCATGTGTTTAACGTAATGTTTATTGCTGAGTTGCCTTTTGGAAAGGGAAAACGGTTTGGCTCGAACCTTCCAATGGCGGCAGATTGGCTGTTAGGGGGGTGGCAATTTTCCGCGTTGGGCAACCGTGGATCCGGTCGTCCGTTCACAGTCTATTCTGGAGTCACTACCCTTAGTAATAGTGTGACGACCCCGTCAAATTGCACAGGCTGCTCGCGTAGTTTAGGAGCGGTGACTCTAGAAAATGGAACTACTTACTACTTTGATGCGGCGAAAAGAGCAATGTTCTCACAGCCTGCTCCAGGAGAATTTAGTAATGTCGGGAGAAATTATTTCATTGCTCCACCTACATTTCGATTTGACACTTCGCTGTCTAAGAAATTCAGAATTAGAGAAAGCATGAATTTTGAATTAAGGATAGATGCAAGAAATGTCTTAAATGGAGTTGTCTATGGGTTTGGCAATGCGATTGTTAACTCAACGACAGCACCATTTGGTCAAATTCGAACGGACATAAATAGTGCGGCACGTCGTATTCAGTTCTCGGGTAAATTTAACTTCTAAGCCTGAGAAATTTAACTCATTGCCGCGGCTCGCAAGGGCCGCGGCCTTTTTATTTATTGAGTCTTCGCTTTGCAGCCAATTGGGCGAGCTGGCCGGCACGGGGAAGGGTTTCGACTGCTTTGGCGACTTGCGGGTCGTCTTCTGTCACGACCTGTTGAGCGGCATTTACGCCATACGAAGCCATTATGATGTTGTAGCGAAGCCGGAGTTTGATAAATGCAGCCTCGGCAGTGAGCTGTTTGTCGCTAAATCTCCACGTCCCTTGTTTCTTTACAAATGAGAGGAACGCAGATTTAAGAGCCTCGGTTGACGGGAGATCTCTCGGCGTTACGCGATTGCCGGTGGTAAACGATGTCGCGGTGTATGATTCCAAGCCGGCAATGCGGCCTGAGAGGACTTCGCGTGCAAAGAAAAATATCGGGTCGACCAGAGCGGCACGCAGTGCGGTGATCTCGTCGGCTTTGACCTTTTCGTCGGGCGTGATGCCGTCGCCGCCAAAAACTGTTCTATCCGTCACCGTTCGCATAGCTATCGAGGAACCGACAAGAGCGGCGGCGTTTTCGGTGTGATTGAAATAGTCGTAAAGATCCATCCGCGTGTAGTCTCGCTGGATCGATCGGCCCGACGGCGTCAGGTAACGTGCGGTCGTCAACGTCAATCCTGTGCTGCCCGGCAGGTCGAGTACGCTCTGGACGAGGCCCTTGCCAAAAGTCTTATCGCCAACGATCATCGCACGGTCATTGTCCTGAAAAGCTCCTGCGACGATCTCTGAGGCAGATGCTGTATCTTCGTTTACAAGCACGACGAGCGGCATAGTCTCCGGGTTGGTATTAGCCGACCGCCAAACGCGATTGTCGATACGCGAGCGGCCCTTTTGCGAAAGGATAAGCGTTCCTGCCGGCAGAAATTTCTCCGCGACCTTTACCGCCTGATCGACGATACCGCCGCCGTTATTCCTGAGGTCCAGTACGAGCGAACGCATGCCTTGTCGTTTCAACTCCCGCATTGCTACGTCAAATTCATCGCTGGTCGTGTAGTTAAATCCTTCGGATAATTCAATGTAGCCGACACCTGGACGCAATATATACGCATCAGGTATCGATGGTTGCGGTACGCGTCCGCGCCGTAACTCGACCGTTTCGATCTGGTTTGTCGCAGCCCGTTCGATCGACATCCGAAGCACAGTCCCATTGGCCCCGCGTATCTTATCGCGAACGTCATCCGACGCCTTGCCGGTCATTTTTTCGCCGTTGATGGCGACTATCTTATCGCCGTAACGAAGCTGAGCCCTTGACGCAGGCGAACCGGGAAATGTCGCTAAGATAAATGTATCGAGAACACCCGAACGCTCAAAATTTGCGATCGTAGCTCCGATGCCTGTGTAGCCGCTTTTTTGTTCGTCAAGCAGATCTTTCCAGTCGGCAACGCCGTGAAAATTTGAATGCGGATCCAGCGTATGCAGTGCCCCGGTCAGGGCGGACTCGGTCATCTCGGCACGGCTGATCTTGCGTCCGTCGATGTAGTTGCGGGCAATAATGTCTTCGGCATCGCGTATCTCGGCGGCGATCCTCGAAGTTTTTGTTTCCGGCTCGGCATTCGGCGGAATTGTCGCGGAACCGCCAGATGCTGTAAATGTGCTGCCGCGTTTGATCGAGAAAGGCTCAGCCGGTGCGTTTAGCGGCGATTTTAGCTGGGCCGGCACACTCGCCGCTAGGGCGGATGCGATGAGAAAGACGCGAAAGTTGCGGCCGGCTTGGTACATAGGCGAAATGAAAAACAAATAGACCCATGACTGGCACACCCACGAGGCGGCCTGTCGGAAAAAAAGATCGGCGGAATTAACGGCACTCAATCACCGCCGATCACACATTTGGTATGCCTACTTTATACACTCAAACGGGGTGTATTTCCAAATTTTCAGATCAAAATATCGTAGTTTGAGGTGCTTTGATTTTTGTCTGCGGAAGTGTTCTCATAAAATATAAAGTAAATATGACCCATTCATTCAAATTACCGCCGCTCGATATCGAAGAATACGCCCTCGCCAACGGCCTACGCGTTGTGCTCAACCGCGATACGGTCGCTCCGGTCGTCTCGCTTGCCGTCTATTACAACGTCGGTTCGCGTAACGAACGTGCCGACCGCACGGGCTTTGCCCACCTCTTTGAACACATGATGTTCCAGGGGTCCGAGAACGTGCCAAAAGCCGGGCATTTTCAGCACATTATGAAAGCCGGCGGTACGATGAACGGCACCACGTCGAGCGAGCGGACAAATTATTACGAGACATTACCCGCGAACCAACTACCACTTGGGCTGTGGCTCGAATCGGACAGAATGCGTTCGCTGGCGGTCACGCAAGAGAATCTCGACAACCAACGTGAGGCCGTTAAGGAAGAAAAGCGTTTGCGGTATGATAACCAGCCGTACGGGCAGATCTTTGATCTCATCAACGAGATGATCTATAAGAATTTTGCCAATT
This sequence comes from Chloracidobacterium sp., assembly GCA_016706275.1. Classification (GTDB taxonomy): domain Bacteria; phylum Acidobacteriota; class Blastocatellia; order Pyrinomonadales; family Pyrinomonadaceae; genus OLB17. The sequence continues at coordinate 243,972 of JADJJY010000002.1, forward strand.
CGCATTCGACGATCGGTTCGATGGAACATCTCGACGAAGCATCGGTCGAAGACGTGCAGGAATTTTTCCGTATCTATTACGCACCGAATAATGCCGCTCGTGCTGTCCGGAGCGTTTGAAACGGACGAGGCAAAGCATCTCATTGAAACGTATTTTGGCGACATACCTTCGCAGCCGCTACCGCCCGATCTGGATGTGAGCGAGCCGGACGAGGTCGCCGCCAATTACCGAGAGTGGGAAGACCCGCTCGCTCCGTTTCCGGCGTTTCTCATTGGCTGGAAGATACCAAAACGCCGCACGCCGGAATTTAACGCTCTGTATCTCGCGGGTAAGGTGCTTTATGACGGCGACAGTTCGCGGCTCTATCAAAAGCTGGTCAAGGGCGAAGAGTCGGTCATTCAGCTGTTTGGTTTTACCGATGAACGACGCGGGCCGTCGAGCATTTTTGTCGGAGCGATCCCCAAACCCGACAAAGATCTGAGCAAGATCCGCGAGACGATAATGAACGAGATCCACGATCTCGCTGCCCACGGCCCGACCGCAGAGGAAATGGAGAAGATCGAAAATCAGCTTATCAACGACTCAGTCCGAATGCGTCAATCGTCGATGTCGCGAGCGCAATCGATAGCCGAATATGCGTTGTACGATGGCGACCCCAAATTGATAAACACAGACCTCGAAGAGATGCTTGCCGTAACAGCCGAACAGATACGACATGCGGTTGGGGTCTATCTAAACACCGAAAACCGGTCGCTGCTCGATGTGGTCCCTGCCGGAAACGGTTAAGAAGTGGGGGAGGGAAGGAGTAAAGGAGTGGAGGAGAGAGTGAAAATTTCCAACCATATTTCTCCCCTACTCCCTTTCTCCTCCACTCCTCTACTTATTAAGTTATGACACCAGAATTAAGAAAATCAGCACCTGAGCCGCTTGCTCCGACTTCGTTTGATATCCCGCAGCCGTTTCAGACAACGCTCGCGAATGGCCTGCGTGTGGTTATATTTGAAGAAACACGCTTGCCGCTTGTTAGCATACGGCTCGCGTTTCACTCCGGCGATATTGATGATCCGGCGGGTGCGAAGGGCATTAATTCGGCGATGGTTTCGATGCTGACCGAGGGGACGGAAAATTACACCAGTCTGCAACTTGCCGAAAAGATCGAGCGGCTCGGTGCAGGCATTGGTGCGAGTGCGTCGGATGATTTTACGATCGTATCGGCCTCGTCGCTTTCGCTATACAGCTCCGATATTCTATCGTTGTTGGCCGAGGTCGTGCTGCGTCCAACCTTTCCTGAGAACGAGCTTGACCTCTATCGCCGCAATACTATCGAGAGCCTTAAATTTCAGCGGTCGCAGCCCGCATTTCTTGCCGGCGAACAGGCCGCACGGCTGGTCTATGGTAAACATCCGTATGCTGTCGTCTCACCAAAAGCTACGGATATAGAAAAGCTTGATCGCGAAAAGGTCGCAAGGTTTCACGCGGCAAAATTTATCCCGAACAACGCGATACTGATCGTCGTTGGCGATGTCGAACGTGATGAATTTATTGCCGAACTCAACGAGCATTTCGGGGACTGGCAGCAGGGAAGTGTCGCGGACCAAAAGTTTGACGCCCCACCAAAACGTGATTCACGAAGCTTGACCATCGTTGACCGGCCGGGTTCCGCACAGTCAAATATCGTTATCACCAACCTTGGCATCGACCGTCACGATCCTGATTATTTTCCGATGATAGTGATGAATCAGGTGCTCGGTGCGGGAGCGTCGTCGCGAGTGTTTATGAACCTTCGCGAGGAAAAGGGTTATACGTATGGCGCCTATACGCGGCTGAATACGCGACGGCTGGCGGGTGATATCGAGGCGACGGCTGAGGTCCGCAACGACGTCACGGGTGCTTCGCTAAAAGAATTTTTCTACGAGCTTGAGCGTATTCGTGATGAAAAGGTCGGCGATGAAGAGCTTGCTGATGCGAAAAACTTTCTCACAGGCGTATTTCCGCTCCGAGCCGAGACGCAAGAGGGGCTTACCAATCTGATAGTCAATCAGCATCTTTACGGCCTGCCCGAAGATTATCTACAAACCTATCGCGATAATGTCAGTGCCGTAACGGCGGACGACGTCCAGCGCGTCGCTGTCAAACACGTCCGCCCAGACGAAATGGCGATCGTGATAGTCGGTGATGCGGGTGATGTGTTGCCGCAAGCGAAAGAATACGCCGCAACGGTCGAGATCTTCGACACAGAAGGAAATAAGAAATAGGAATTGCCCACGAAATACGCGAAAGGAGCGAAAAAAAGAAGTTTTTTCTTTATTTAGTGTCTTTCGCGTATTTAGTGGGCAAAATCTTACATAGGTGAGGTGAACTGGATGATCGCAAAATCTGCACCTGACGGATCGGCGACCATTGCCATGCGGCCGACGCCCGGAGCGTCGAACGGCGGGACGTGCACGCTGCCACCATTTTCGGTAATGCTTGCCACGGTCTCGTCGGCATCTGCAACGGCGATGTAGTTGCCCAATGCGACGGCACTTCGGGTGGCCAATTCTCATCTATCGCCATCATCCCGCCGTGAGCAACGCCATCGATAACCACCTCTTTATAGGCTATAGGCGAGACTTTTGTCTGTGGCAGTTCCCAACCAAAGAGTTTTGTATAAAACTCCATTGCCGCTCCTAGGTCTTTTGTTCTCAACTCCCGCCAGCAGATATCGCCGGCACTAGGAATATTAAATTCAGCCATTGTGTCCTCCTGCTGCCATCTTAAATGTTGCAAACATTGCTCCGGTTGGGTCCGCAATTATTGACATGCGACCAGTATTTGGGATATCCAGCGGCTCTTTGATTACCTTACCGCCAAGCTCGACTGCCTGACGTGCATTTTCATCAACATCATAAACGGCGATGTATAGCAAAAAATGCGGCGGCGGTTCGCCATCGGGAAACATCTCTTTCGAGATCTGATACAAACCGCCGGCCGGATAATCTCCGCCGGTAGTATATTCGTGGTATTCGAACGCTCCGTCCGTTGCGTTGCTATCCTGAAATTTCCAGCCAAATACGTTTTCATAGAACGCTTTGCATTTAGCAGCATCGGTGCTTGCGATCTCGGTCCAGCAAAAACTGCCGGGTGACGGTCCCGCAAAACCTGCCATTTCACTTGGTTCTTGTGACATAGAGGGGTTTCTCCTTATAAAAAATGTGAACTTATCTTAGTCGAATATCAGCTATTACGCACGTTTGTGTGCGAATGTTTTTGTGGGAGAGGGAAAAGGGTTTTGAGTTGTGAATGTGGGAGCGGCCGCTCATGGAGACAAGCGGATGGCTTATTTATCACAACTCAAAACTTCAGTTAGCAGGGAACTAAAGCTACCCGACGCGTCGCATCGGCGTTACCGTATTTCGCTGCAAATTTTGTAAATGCTCGATCAGATCGGACGCTGCCCGTTTTGAAAGTTCATCAATACCGCATCGCATCATCTGCGAACACTCGGCTTCGGCGTCGATATTGGCTTCGCGGGCGATGGCACGGATCATGCCGAGTTGTTTGCCGGTGACCATATCGCCAAGGCTCTTTGCGATAGGGTCGGATATAGCTTTCGGCTCAAAAACCTGCCCTTCATCCGTCTGCTCGATGGCGTCAAACTCTTTTTTATAAAGCTCACGGGCGATGCCAAACTTTACCGCCGCACGTTTCAAAGCGTCATGCTCGGCTTTCTTGATACCCGTTTCGCTGATCGCCTTTCCGGTGCCGATGCCTTCGCGGGTGACGCCGTCGATCGTGATCGCTACCGTTACGGTAACGATGTCGCCGATCGAACGGATGTCTTTGACCGCGTGTGCCCAGTTTGGAGCGTTGTCGTCGAGAACGTCGGCGACGGTGTGCCACTCGACATATTCGACCATATGGACATTGCCGTCACGGTCGCGTCGCCCGGCACGCTGTCGGATCAAATTTGGATCCACTGTCTTACGAAGCTCTTTTAACGTCGTCGAAAAATCGAGCACATTATTTGTGTTCTCTGCAGAAAATAAATTTTCTGTTGTTTCTGTCTGTGGCGTTTCGTTGATCGTGTTGCGTTTCATTTTTCATCTCCTGTGTTAATTACCGGATCGTTCGATTACCTGCAATGTTTGCACCGACTCGTCTGAAGTGCCGGTAATTGCTGATCTCTGTTGATCCCTGTTCGCCGTGTGTCAGACCACTCGACTCAGTTTTCATTGTCAATTGATGCATTGTTTCCTCAGCAGGCGTTGCATCTATGAAACAATGTATCAGAATAATTTATTTGTTGCAAGTGCGAAACAAAGTGTTGCATTTAAAAAAATGATGTGTTATGTTTTATCTGTGAAATGAAAAGTGTATCCGTGACACTTAATAATCCATGGAGGAAATGATAATTATGGGATTCAAAAATGAAAGTCTTATCAGCACAGTAGAGCTGGGCAAAGCGATCAAACGCCGCCGCGAAGAATTAAAACTCAGCCTGCGTGACGTAGCGGATGTGACCGAGGTCTCGGCATCAACGCTTTCGCGTATCGAGAACGGAACGGGCCGCCCCGACGCCGACAATATTGCGCGTCTGACACAGTGGCTGGACATGCCGGTCGACCGTTTGATGAAACACCCAAGTGCCAACGTCGAGCCGGTCATCTATTACCCGCACGAAGCGACCGCCGACATCGTCGAGGCGCATCTGCGTGCCGACAAAAACCTGACGCCTGAGACGGCAAACGCGCTTTCAGAGCTTTTCCGCGTTGCATATCAGCAGTTTAGCGGCTCGACCAACAAAAAATAACCATACAAAAACATCACATCAAACCACAAAACTAATATGACGCACACACAAGGTAAAACATTTAGCATTGGACGCGGATATGGACCGGACACGATGATCGTTTTGTTTTTTCTAGCGATCGAGTACGGACGTGCAGTCCAAGCATATTCGATGGACGGATTTTTGATGGGGATCACGATGGCGATGATATGTGTATTACCGTATTTTCTACCATCAACCGCCGAGCGGCCGACGTTCTCAAACTGGATACTCGCCCGCGGCGCGTTTGCTCTCGCGGGAATGATTTTCGGCGTTGCCCTCAATCAAGGTTCAGGAACGGTCCTGCCGGAATCGATGCGGTTCGTGCCCATGATGTTCTTGATCCTTGCGTCAATGGTTAGTTGCTATATCCAGTTTTACGGTTTGATGAAACTCCGCTTTGCAAAATAGGCAAAAGGCGCTTAGCGAGAGATAAAGAAAGATCCGCACATGTTTCGGGAACATGAGCGGATCTTTTTCTATTTGAAATTCAGTTAAGTCAATTACTCTCAACAAAAGCATGTGCCGGTTCGGCGACCAGATCGTGAATTGCTCGTACCTGCGAAACGAGTTCGGCATACTGTGCAGGCGTTAAAGCTTGTGCACCATCGCAAAGAGCTTGTTCAGGTTGCGGATGAACCTCGATTATCAGTCCGTCCGCTCCGACCGCGACACCGGCTCTTGCGAGCGGTGTGACCATATAATTGTGTCCCGTGCCGTGTGACGGATCGACAATGATAGGCAGATGGGTCAGGCGATGGACAGCCGGAACGATCGATAGATCGATCGTGTTGCGGGCGTGATCGGCAAAGGTGCGGATACCGCGTTCGCAGAGAATAACGTCGTAGTTGCCCTCGGCCATTATGTATTCGGCTGCGAGCAGCAACTCGTCAAGCGTTGCCGACAATCCTCGTTTCAGCAAGACAGGCTTTTTCGTCTGCCCAGCATATCGCAGCAGCGAAAAATTTTGCATGTTTCGGGCGCCGATCTGAATACAATCGCCGTATTCGGCAACAGCATCAACTCCATGCTCGTCCATCGCCTCGGTCACGATGTTCAGACCATACTGATCTCGAACTTCGGCCAGCATCTTTAACCCATCAACGCCAAGCCCTTGGAAAGCATAAGGTGACGTACGGGGTTTGAACGCCCCGCCGCGAAAGAACCTGGCACCGCTTTTGGCTACAGCCTCTGCTGCCGCAAAGACTTGATCGTGATTTTCGAGGGCGCAAGGGCCGGCGATGATCGCTAGTTCGCTCCCACCGATGGTTGCGTTGCCGACCTTGATGACAGACTTTTCGGGGCGCAGGTCTTTTGAGGTAAGTTTGTAAGATTTGGTGACGCGAATAGCATCGGCGACACCCGGTAGATTTTCGAAATGAGCGGGATCGATAGAGCCCACATTTCCGGTAATAGCAATAGCCGCCCGATTCGCCCCCGGGAGCAGATGTCCGCGAAAACCGAGCTTTTCAATCGTTTCGACAACTATTTCAATTTCTGACGCAGTCGCGTCCGCATTCATTACGATCAGCATATTTGATCATTCTCACCTAGCGAGACGAATCTAAACTTTAGTTTTCAGTCGGTTGATTTGCAAACTCACAGAGCAATTCAACTACATCTTTTCAGGAACCTCGATGCCGAGTGTGTCGAGGGCAGACGTGAGGGCTCGCCGAGCAATATCCGCAACGACGATGAGTAAAGCACGTTTGGTGTCGTCCGCCTCGATCAGGATCTTGTGATTGTGATAGAAAAGGTTAAACGCCTTAGCGAGCGTAAACGTATATTTTGCAAGGATTGCGGGTTCGTTAGTGTTTGCTGCCGCCTCAACAGTTTCCTCTAATCGCGACGCCAAAATAGCCATTGACCAAATGTCGCTGCCCGTTTCAGCCGAAAGAATTGCATTCACGCCGCCAAGGTCTGCGATCCGCGACCGGCAAGCGTCGATATTGTCTTTTTCGGCAAGTTTTCTAAAGATAGAATTTGCCCGGACCGCCGAATACTGGCAAAAACAACCCGTTTCGCCCTCAAAAGACAAAGCCTCCTTAAAATCAAACACGATCACGGTATTTCGCGTAAATTTGAGAAGAAAATACCGCAGGGCACCGACCGCAAGTTGGTGTGCAATACCGCGTTTTACTTCGTCAGTCGAGTCAGAATGCCGCGATTCGACTTCAGCGAGAGCATTTGCTTCGAGACGGTTGATCAGATCATCGGCCTTAACACCAAGGCCTTTGCGGCCACTCATTTCGATAAACGGGCGTTTTCGGTCTTCGTCTGAGAGTTTGAATCCAAGCTCCTCAGCCGCCGCCGGGGACAATGCCACCATTTCGTAGGACAAGTGAATACTCGCCTTTTCGCCGCGTTCGGGAGAAATTGCTGCAACCCCCTTACGGACGATATCTTGCGGATACGATTGCCGAGAATCGATCACGTTATAGATCGTCTCACCACCCCCAAATGGGGGATGTTCGCTCGCATTTGAATCAGCGGTTGTTATCCACACATCCTGACCGTTTTTGTACGTGTGAAAATGCTTATAGTTGAAATCAAGGCCGAGAATGCCCAGTTTCCACATCTGATAGGCGATATCTTTACCCGTGTAAGTAACTGTACCGTTTGATCTTACCAGGATCTTATCACCCTCGTTGTCTTCGTTTCCGGTATGCTCTTCGAACGGCATAACCCAACAACCGGCTTGTTTACCTTCGGACTCGTAATGGATAACCCCGAGCTGTTTCATCTGTTCGAAAGCTTTGTTCCAAAAATGCAGATGCAAGATCTCAGACTCACGCGGTAGTAAATTATATAGGATCGATAGCCGTTCCATCGTGTCGAGGATACACTCGACATTGCGCGTCGCGACATAATCCGCAAGTTCGGCGGTCGGATTGCCGCCTTCTTCGACAAGATGTAATACTTCCGCCCGTTTTTCTTTTAATTCTTCGTTTGTTTGGTATTCGACGCCAACTTTTGTGTAGAGGTCCCAGCAATGATAATCAAAACTCTTGCCTTCAGCGATAAGCTCTTTATCTAGTAGTTTTATATCATCCAAGCTCATTTGCTGCATGAATAAGAAACCGACCACGACATCCGCAACCTGAACGCCGGTGTTGTCAATATAGTTCTGCACTTCGACACGTTTTCCGGTCGCTTTCAATATACGCTGAAACGTATCGCCAAGCACCGAATTACGGACATGGCCAATATGTGCAGCTTTGTTTGGATTGACCGAAGTGTGCTCGACACATACCTTAACACCATCTTTACCCGCATTTGGCAGAGGTTCGGATGCAGCGTTTTCGGCCAGAAAACGTGCTCGATCAAAGAAAACATTGAGATATCCCGCACCGGCAACCTCCACCTTACCAACGAATTCGACTGTTTCTAGGGAGGATTTAACCGTTTCGGCTATCTCACGCGGGTTTTTCTTCTCGCCGGTCGCTTGTTTGATCAGTTTTACGAGCTCGAACGCAACCGGGAATGCGACATCGCCAAGCTCAGTTTTTGGCGGCGTTTCAGCAACTATTGTTTCGAGTTCGACGCCAAATTCAGCCAATGCGGTGGATTTGACCGCGTCGCGAAGTGTTTTTTGGATCTCAGTAATGGTCATTAGGTATTATCAAAACCAGTAAAATAAACGGTAATTATAGACTTTTGATTGTGGATTTAGCAAAAGAACCGCCGCTGTGTCACCTTTGGTTTTCGCGATAAAACAGCTAAAATCAGACGTTTGAGATAAAACGCTGATATGGCAAAAAAGGTAAAGAGAGAGATCGATCTAAAAAAGATCGCTGACGGCGTCCGGTTAATGCTTGAGGGCATTGGGGAGGACCCGGATCGTGACGGTTTGGTGAAAACGCCGGAGCGGGTTGCTGATTTTTATGCCGAGCTGACCGAAGGCATGTGGATCGACGCTAGCGAGCATATCGTGCCGCTGCCGGGTGACAGCCATGACGAAATGGTGATCGTCAAAGACATCTCGATCGCGTCAGTTTGCGAGCATCATCTCGCACCGTTCACCGGAAAATGCCACATCGCGTATATCCCGAAAGGCGGCCGCATTGTCGGACTTTCGAAGCTCGCGCGTATCGCTGAGGTCTTTTCACATCGACTGCAGGTGCAGGAGCGCCTGACGCAGCAGATCGCCCAAACATTGTTCGACAAGCTCGAACCCGTAGGCGTGATGGTCGTCATCGAGGCTGAGCATACATGTATGACGCTCCGAGGCGTCAAGAAACCCGGTGCGGTGACAATAACATCGGCGGTATTAGGCGGTTTCCGCAAAGATCCTCGCACGAGGGCAGAGGCGATGGCGCTGATCAAAGGGTAACGAATGACACAGACTTTTTACATCACAACGCCGATCTACTATGCGAACAGCTTGCCGCATCTGGGGCATCTGTATTCGACGATCGTTGCGGATGTGATTCAGCGGCACAAGAAACAGCGTGGTTTTGACACGTATTTTCTGACCGGGACGGACGAACACGGCATAAATATCCAGCGTGCGGCGGAGAAGAACGAGAAAACGCCGCAGGAGCAGGTTGACTATGTCTCGGGTGAGCTAAAACGGATGTTTCACGATTTCCGGCTCGACACGGAGAACGGCGGTTACGACGTTTTTATGCGGACGACCGAGCCGTTTCACTACGAGGGCGTACAGCATCTGTGGCGTGAGATCGCGAAAAACAAGACGCCAAAAGGGAAAGACACGATCTACAAAGGCTTCTACGAAGGCTGGTTTTGTGCCCCGTGTGCTGAATTTAAGACCGAGGAGCAGTATGTTGTGGTCGAAGGCTCCGACTTGCCGAATTGTCTGATCCACGAACGTCCGCTTGATAAGATCGCCGAAGAAAGCTATTTCTTTCGGCTGTCCGATTACGATGAGTTTTTGATAGATCTTATCGAAAAAGATGCCGGTCTGGTGCGACCGGAAGCCCGTCGGAATGAGGTTTTGTCTTTTATTCGCGGTGGTTTACAGGATCTTTCCATCAGCCGCCAAAAAGCTTCGGTATCGTGGGGAATTCCGGTGCCTGACGACGAGAATCATGTGATGTATGTCTGGCTCGATGCTTTGTCGAACTATATTACGGCTATTGGTTATGGCAATGCTGAAAAAGCGTCGGTCGGCTTCGAAAAATACTGGCAAAATGCGGTGCATTTGGTCGGAAAAGACATTTTGCGGTTTCATACCGTGTATTGGTTCTCGTTTTTGCACGCCGCCGGATTGCCATTGCCAACGACTGTTTATGCTCACGGTATGTGGCTTGATGCCGATGGCAGAAAGATGGGCAAGACAATGGGTAACGTAATAGATGTTGATGTATTACATGAGCATTTTCAGGTCGATGCTTTGCGTTACTTTTTGTTGCGTGACATGGTTTTTGGACAGGACGGTAAGTTTGGCTATGAAAATCTGATCGAGCGGGCAAACGCCGACCTCGCAAGCGGCCTTGGCAATCTCGCGAGCCGCACGTTTTCGATGATAACCAAATACCGCGATGGCCTGATCCCTAGCGGCAAGATCGCAGAGGAAAACTACATAAACGCTAAACGCGCCGGTGTAAGTCCCGATGAACAAGAGCTTGTTTCTGTGATACAACACGCCCGCGATGAGTTTTTACGGCGGTTTGACAATTTTGAGTTTAGTTTGGCACTTGAAACAGTTTGGACCGTAATTGCCCGTGTCGATAAGCTCATTTCCGACGCCAAGCCATGGGAACTGATCAAAGACGACAAACAGGCGGAAACGCTCAATGCCGTGCTTTATCGAGCGTCTGAGACGCTGCGTTGGCTATGTGTTTTGCTATATCCGGTAATGCCGGAGGCGACAAAAAATATTTATAGCCAGATCGGGCTTAGCGAGAACATCGCGGCCATCGATCCGGAAAATTTGAAATGGGGAGAGCTCGCTACCGACACCAAGATCGGTGAGACGGTCGGCGTGTTCCCGAGAATTGATAAGAGTAAAGTTATGAGTCAAATAGAAGAGGAGTCAGAAGCCAAAAAGGTTGAACCGCCTGCGTTAGCAGGTGGCAAAACATCTGGTGTTGAGACCACGCCACCCGTTGACACGGGCGGTTCAGCCCCTGAGGGAATCGACAATTTCATCACAATAGACGATTTTATCAAGGTCGATCTGCGTGTCGGCGTGATAAGAGTTGCCGAACGCATCCCGGACGCCGATAAACTGCTGCGTTTTGAGGTCGATCTAGGCGAAGAAAAGCCGAGACAGATACTCGCGGGACTTGCCGAATTCTACGATCCCGAAACGCTCATCGGCCGCAAAGTCGTTGTTGTTGCGAACCTCAAGCCCCGCAAAATGAGAGGTTTGGAATCCCAAGGCATGATCGCGGCGAGCCTCGAAGACAACTCCGGCCCAAAACCGGCACTCGCGACTTTTCTTGAGGATGTTAAGATCGGCGCACGATTGAAATGATTTTAATCGATTCCCACTGCCACATAGACGGCGAGCAGTTCGACGATGACCGCGACGAGGTTGTCGAGCGGGCTCGTGAGGCCGGCGTGTCAGCGATGCTTAATATCGGCACGGGCGATCCGCACTCGGATGATTTTCGGCGGGCGGTTGCGGTTGCCGAGAAGTATGACAATGTTTATGCCTCGGTCGGTGTTCATCCGCATGACGCAAAGCTTTATGATGACAAGGCCGAACAGCATCTAGTTGAGCTTGCAGTGAGTCCAAAGGTGATCGCGTGGGGTGAGATCGGGCTTGATTATTATTACGATCATTCACCGCGTGATGTACAGCGGGACGTTTTCCGTCGACAGATACGCACGGCGAGGGAACTCGATCTGCCGATAATCATTCACAGCCGTGATGCTGATGATGAGACGGTCGAGATATTGACCGAAGAGTGCTCATACGATGGTTTCCGTGGGATAATGCATTGCTTTGGCGGCACTGCGGCGATGGCAGAGGCGTTAATGCCTCTGGGGTTTCTGATCTCGTTTGCGGGAAATGTGACGTTCAAAAAAGCGAAGAATCTGCGTGATGCGGCTCGAGTTGTACCGCTTGATAAGCTGCTGATCGAGACGGATTGTCCTTTTCTGACGCCAGTTCCGTTTCGCGGGAAACGCAACGAGCCGAGCTTTGTTGTTCATACCGCTCAATTTCTGGCTGATTTTTACGAAGTTGCAGTTGAATCGTTAGCTGAACACACGACCCGAAATTTTCTTGATTTTTTTAAGATCAGTATGAAACCACAGATGGACACAGATAAACACTGATGTTTTCTTTTCCTATCCGTGTGTATCTGTGTTTATCTGTGGTTAAATAATTCTTATGGCTAAAGAAAATTCATTTGATATCGTTTCAAAAACCGACTACGCCGAACTGACCAACGCTCTTAACCAGACGGAGAAAGAGATCTCGCAGCGGTTCGATTTTAAGGGCAGCAAGGCGGCGGTCGAATTGCAGGCAAAAGACCTGATGCTCACCGCCGAAGACGAGACGCGGCTTCGCAATATGAACGACATTTTGCAGAGCAAGCTCCTAAAACGCGGCATTTCGCTCAAGGCCCTTGATTATCAGCGGATCGAACCCGCAGCCGGCGGCACTGTTCGCCAGCTCGTAAAGGTCCAGCAGGGCATCCCGATCGAAAAGGCCAAAGAGGTCGTCCGCTTTATCAAAGACGCTAAATTCAAAGTCCAAGCATCGATCCAGGGCGAAACGGTCCGCGTTTCGGGCAAAGACCGCGACACGCTGCAGGACGTAATGGCAAAGCTTAAGGCGAACGATTTCGGCATCGATATGACGTTTGATAACTATCGGTCAAACTAGCGACGATGCAATCATTTGCACCCATAAAAGAAAAACTGTTCCCGGCCGCGGCAGCCAAGCAAATATTTGGTTTGATCGGGGAAGAACTGTCTCTGGTTGAGGCTGAGTTTCAAGATCAAGCAAGCTCGAATATCCAAGTCATTAATTATCTTGGCGATTACCTGCGTGCGTCGGGTGGCAAGCGTGTACGGCCGGCTTTGTTGATCCTTGCAAATTATGCGGTTGGCGGCAGCGGCGGTGCGGACAATGTTATCCGGCTGGCGACGGTGATGGAGATGCTGCATACGGCGACGCTGGTGCATGACGACATTATTGATAACGCGGATGTGCGGCGAAACCGGACGTCGATCAATGCGCGGTTTGGCAATCATACCGCGGTGCTGATGGGCGATTGGCTGTATATGTCGGCGTTTCAAACGAGCCTTAAAGAGCGTTCGCTTGAGATCCTCGATATTTTGACGCGGCTGACGAGGAAAATGACCGAGGGCGAGCTGATCCAGATGACGCTGATCGGCAGCCTGAGCATCACTGAGAACGACTATTTTGATATCCTGCGGCGAAAGACGGCGTATCTCTTTTCGGCTTGTTGCGAGATCGGGGCGATACTCGGCGGTTCGACCCGCGAAGAGCAAACTGCACTTGCCAATTACGGTATGGAGCTTGGTGTTGCATTTCAACTATCAGACGACATCCTCGACCTCACATCCGATGCCGAAAAACTCGGTAAGGCCGCCGGGACCGATCTGCTCGAAGGCAAACTGACGTTGCCGCTTATCTCACTGCTACAAAAACAGCCGGAACTTAGACCGCGGCTGGAAAAGGTAATGCTTGACGGTGACTACGCCCACCTCACCCGCGAAGAGCTGAAAGAGCGGCTCGATACCAACGGCACGCTTGACGAGATCAAACTCGTTGCCGAAAGCTATATCGACCGCGCAAGAAAAAGTCTTGATGTTTTGCCCAAATCGGAGTATCGTTCTTGTTTGGAGGATACTTTGGACTTTGTAACGAAGAGAAACAACTGATCTCACCAACGGCGTTACGCTACCAAATCCGATCTAATTCGATCCTACAACCCATCTGTCAACAGTATGTTAGACGAAAATCTTATAGCAACACTTGAACAGTTTTTGCAGCAGACGCGAAACGAGCAAAACCGTCTGATGGCGCGTCTTCGCGAAGCTGAAAATGAAGTCGATATGTTGCGCAACGAGATCGGTGCCCTGGAAAACAGTGCGTCGCAAACTGAACAGATGATCGACGGACTGCTTGTAACGCGGCGTTCGGGTTCGCGTTCGATGAATATCGGTAAGTCAATAACCATTGAGGATGCCGAGGTTCCGGTCAGCACAAAGCGGGAAAGAGTCGCCGCATCAGTTCCATATCGCGAAACAATGCCCCGAACTTATCAGCGTGATAATCCGGTCTCATATATCGGAACAAATCGAAGTATTCCGTCGATCTCGCATAACACAGGAGCTGTTAGTAACCGTTTCAACGACCGTACCATCACACAGGCTTGCACGCTCTTGCTGCGTGAAGCAGGCGGTCCGCTGCATGTAAATGATTTATACAATATGCTCATTTCCGGCGGGATGAAATTTAAGGGAAACAATCCCACGATCTCGATCGCCGTTTCACTTAATCGCAATCGCCGTTTTAAAAAGGTCGATCCGGGAACATTCGACCTCGTAATGCGTGAGGCGATACAGGCCGCTTCGTAGAAAACATACAATTTTAGAAAGCCGGGTGTTGATAGTATCGCCCGGCTTTTTACTTGCTTTTTCGGGCAAATACGAGTAAAAAGAGAGATTAGATTCTATTCTGCGATCTTATTTTGGAGACAGTAAATAATGTCCTCTAACCCAACCCAGTTCACGAGAGCGATGCCTTTGGTGGCCATCATATTTGCCGTTTTGCTTGTCGTAGCCAACGTCTCAGCACAAAAAGTACGGCTCCGTTCGCAGATCACGCCAAACTGCACTGCGGTTTCCGGAACTCCGACTTGGAAATTTGCCGATATTTTTGCTGATGGCAACATCGCTGTGCAGGGTAGCTATAACTGTCGCGGGGCTGCGATCTATGACATTTCTAATCCGGACGCTCCGACGCTTTCTACGTGGTACAATCCGATCCGTCCCGGCACTGCGAGCACTAACGAACAGTTTCTAGAAGCCATCGTCGTCGGCAATCGCGGCTATTTTGGCAGCGGCAACGGCGGCGGCGTTTATATCGTCGACCTGACAACCCCATCTAATCCGATCCTTTTGGGAAGGGTCAACTCGACGAGCGGTAGCGGGCACAACAGTATCCACGAAATGATGGTTTTTGATCAGGGTGGAGCGACTTATTTGCTCGAGAATTTTAATTCGACCAGTACAAAGCCGCTCAAGATCATCAACATCACAAACCCGGCAGTTCCGGTTCTAAAGTGGGAATTTACACCGATCGACGTTACATGGGTTCACGCATTTCACATTCGCGGCAATCGTATGTACACGTCAGGTTGGGGCGGCCGCATCGAGATCTATGACATTGGTAATCTTGCGACTCAGGCACCCGCTTTGATCGGATCGATCGTTGGAAACACCACCAATCACAGTACCTGGACTAGCGAGGACGGAAGATATCTCTATTCTTGCCGCGAAACGCTGGACGGTGATCTGCGTGTTTATGACGTACTAAACCCGGCGGCTCCGGTGCTTGTCAGAAGTATAAAGACGAGCGAACTCGGCCTCAACGCCGTGACGCCGCACAACCCCGTCGTTGTTGGCAACTATCTCTATATCGCTTGGTATCAGGCGGGAATTCAAGTATTTGACCTAACTGACCCGACATTTCCAAAGAAAATAGCTCAATACGATACTTTTTCGCCGACGTTTGCACCTCCGGCGGAAGTATCTGACACGACTAAAGGCACCAAAAAGACTCGTAATCGTGCGCTTGCGGATAACGAGCCCTGGGATATAGTCTGCGGTGCGGAAAATCTGCAAAATGCGCTGCCGTCTAGCTATGACGGTAACTGGGCGGTATTTCCGCTGATCGGACAGGACAAGGTGCTCGCCGGTGATATGACCAATGGCCTGCTCGTCCTCGATGCCACAGGTGTTGCAACGTTACCAAAAAATGTCGTCTCTGATTTTGATGGTGACAAACGTACAGATTTCTCGGTATATCACCCTTCGAATGGCGGCTGGCAGATCGAGCGCAGTTCTGACGGATTGGCGGTACCGATTCGGTTGAGGGCGGCTCCCGTGGGTGATGTTATTGTTCCCGGCGATTATGACGGAGACGGCATTTCAGAGATCGGTACATACCGTCCGACAACTGCTCAGTGGACGGCGCGAAAAGTGCGTCCGTTCGGCCCCGCGAGAAATCTTATCAGCGGCATTTACGGCTCGCCCGGCGATATCCCGGTACCGGCGGATTATGATGCGGATGGGCGGACGGATGTAGCCCAATGGCGCCCTTCAACCGGAACTTGGCAAATGTGGCGCAGCACTCTCGGGACGCGAACGGTGTTGTGGACAGAATTTCGTGGAACTGGCAGCACCCTCACTCAGGTAAGTACCGACAAACCAGTCATCGGTGATTATGACGGAGATGGCAAGATCGATCTTGGAGTCTGGCGGCCGTCCACAGGTACTTTCTACATTCAACAAAGTTCATCCTCGATATTGCTGACGATCGTGCTCGGGCAGAACGGCGACAGGCCTGTTTCTGCTGACTTTGACGGCAATGGCATCAGCGACACGGCGGTTTACCGTCCATCTAATGGTACTTGGTATTTTCGCGATCCTATTACCGGAGTTTCGTCCAGTTTTGTTTGGGGCAACCCTGAGGACACTCCTATCCCTGCTGATTACGACGGCGACGGCAAGTCTGATTTTGCAGTATTTAGGCCGAGCACAAATCAGTGGTTGCGGATCAACAGCACGAACGGGAACACGATCGACCGGGTTTTCGGACAGTTTGGCGACATGCCTTCGCCGGCAGCTATTCAGCCTCAATAAACTTTTAGTACAATAACTAATGCCCGAAGTCAGGTGATACGCTTGACTTTGGGCTTTTTGTTTCTATGATTGCAGTATGAAAATATTCGTCACCGTTAACGGCGGGTCGCTTGCGGGCCAAACCTACGAACTCGAAACCGGTTTTTTGACCGTCGGGCGCAGCGAGACGTGCAGCATCCGGTTTGACCCGATGTCTGAGCGTATTGCTTCGAAACAGCACGCGTTTATTGAGGCCAAGGCTGACGGATTTTACGTCCGTGACAATCAGAGCACTAACGGTACGCTTGTCAACGGCCAGCGGATCGAGTCGGTCAAGCTCAACTCCGGCGACCAGATCCAGTTTGGCACAAACGGCACGACGGCGACCGTGCGGATCGATTCTCAGCAATCGCAGCAAAATTACCGCGAGCTTGAGATACAGCAATTTAACCAAACTGCCGCACAGGAACCGGTTAATATGCAGTCTTCGCTGGCAAATTTCGGCCTTAATAGTATGGCCGCCGTTAAGCCTGAGCCGAGCAAGACCGGCCAATATGTCGGTATTGCGATTACGATATTTGTTGTCATTTTTCTCTCGATCATTGTCGCTCTGCTGATGTTTGCAAGCGTCGGTATCGTTCCGGCTGTGATCGCCGCAGTCGTGGCGTTCGTGCCGGCGGCGATCTATATCCTGCCGCTTATGTGGCTGGACAGATATGATCCTGAACCAGCGTGGCTGCTTGCTGCCGCATTCGCGTGGGGTGCGTTGGTGGCGGTGGTTGTGTCGTTTATTGTCAATACGCTCATTGGCGTGGTGTTTGCTATAGGCGTGTCGCCTGAGGCGGGCGAATTTGTCGGAGCCGTTATATCAGCTCCCGTTTTCGAAGAGGGTTCAAAGGGCATCGGCCTCGTGATCTTGCTCATCGCCTTTCGCCGCTATTTTGACGATATCCTTGATGGAATCGTCTTTGCGGGCGTTATTGCTCTCGGGTTTGCAACGGTCGAGAACGTTCTGTATTACGGTCGCGGCCTCGCAGGCGGCGGATTTGAGGGGCTTGCGTTGCTATTTGTCTTACGCGGCATCATGTCGCCGTTTGCTCACGTTAGCTTTACCGCGATGACCGGTATCGGCTGCGGTATCGCCCGCGAATCTCATAACAAAGCTGTTCGATTCCTGATGCCGATCGTCGGCTATTTCGGTGCGGTCGCTCTGCACGCGATTTGGAACGGCATGGCGGTCATCGGCGGTTTACAAGGCTTTTTGCTTGGCTATCTAATACTCGAGATACCGTTTTTCCTGATCTTCATCGGATTTTCGCTCTACATCATGCGTCGGCAAAACAAGATCCTCAACGAAATGCTCGCCATCGACATCGCCCGCGGCCTCATCCCGACGGAACACGCGAAAGTGGCAACATCGGCATTCAAAAGCTCTGGCTGGGTCCTCGGTGGGTTGTTTAACGGTAAGTTCAAAGCCCGTAGCCGTTACATTCGAGCGATCGGCAAGCTCGGCCTCAGCTATTGGCACATCCAACGTGCGACCGCCGCCCACGGGCAAACAGGCAGTTTCCAACAAAACCCCATCCTGCGTGACGAAGTGTTGAAGTGGCGGGATCAAGTGTAAAAAAAGTGGTCAGTGGCCTGTGGTCAGTGTTCAGAAAAATCTTCTGACAACTGACCACCGACAAATGACCACTGTTTTTTTGGTAGGCCGAGCAGGGATCGAACCTGCGACCCACGGATTAAGAGTCCGTTGCTCTACCGACTGAGCTATCGACCCAAAAGCGAACCTGAATTATAGCAAACCACAATTTCAAATTACGAATTACGAATTACGAATTTCGATTGAGAGACCCCGTAATTCGTAATTTGAAATTCGTAATTGATTCGAAACGTCGTAGCGTTGAAAATATCTAACAGCGATGAAAGAATGCCCCAAATGCGAGGTTTGTTACGAAGACGAGGTTTCAGTGTGTCCGGCGGACGAGACGCCGACGCGCCTTTCGTTGCCGGGGTCGCAGACTATTGCGGATCGTTATCTGCTTGAAAGCCGGTTGGGACGCGGGGCGATGGGGCAGGTTTATCTTGCTAAAGACAAAAAATTTGCCACCAAAAAGCTCGCGGTCAAGACCGTCCGCCAGGACATCCTCAACAGCGACGACCTCCAAGAGGGCGAGGCCATCGCCCGATTCGAGCGCGAAGCTCAGGCCGCGGCGTCGATCCAGCATCCAAATACGGTTAGCGTAACAGATTTTGGCGAGACGGTTGACGGCATTTTTTATCTCGTGATGGAATACGTCGAGGGCGAGACTTTGCACAAGTTGCTCCGCCGCGAGGGAACTCTGCCCGTACCGCGAGCGGTCAGATTGCTAAGACAAATTGCCGACGGCGTCGATGCGGCGCACGACCTGAACATCCTCCACCGCGATCTCAAACCCGCAAACATCTTCATCATGCAAAAGGGCAAGGGCGGCGACGGCTTCGTCAAGGTCGGCGATTTTGGCCTTGCAAAGATCGTCAACCAGACGATCACCGACGCATCGTCAAACGCCACACCGTCTTCGCGCGGCATCATCGGCACGCCGGAGTTTATGTCGCCCGAGCAGATGCAGCCCGAAATGGGAGTCGATAAACGTGCGGACCTATACGCTCTCGGCACCATCGCGTATCTGATGCTCGGCGGCAAAACGCCGTTCACGGGCGACATGATGCAGCTCATTATGCAGAAAATTATGCATAAACCTGCATCGCTTACCTCGATCAGGTCGGACGTGCCGGCGGATGTCGATCGCGTGATAATGCACGCACTTGAGATCGACCCTAACGATCGTCCGAATTCTGTTGCCGAATGGATCGCCGAGCTCGAAGCCGCGTCCGAAGACATCGAGGACAAAAAACGTGCGGGCATTTCGCGGCTCGTCGTACTCGCTCCGCTCGGTGCTGAGGTCTATGTCAACGACGAACGCAAGGGAAGTATCGGCAGCTCGGGCCGCGTCGTGCTGACCGATATCCCAGCCGGACGCCACATTTTGCGTGTTTCCAAAGCGGGCGAACGCGACGACGAACGCGTCATCGAGATCCGCGACGGCGCCAACGAACAGGTCATCCAAGCCCAGCTTCGACCGCCGCTCGGCACGTCAAGCCAACCGTCTTCATCACAAGGCAGCAGCGGCGGTTCACCCCAATCGAGCGTCATGCCCGGCGTCGTCGCCTGTACAAATTGCCAAACCCGCTTTGCCGAAGGCGTCAGATTTTGCGGCCGATGCGGCAGCGGTAGCTTTGCCCCGATCGTCGTAGCCGCCGGTACATACCCGTGTCCGCGATGCTCCAACCCGCTCGCAGGCAACGCCCGCTTCTGCGGCCGCTGCGGCCTAAACATCACATCTCCGCCTGCCAGTTCGCAAAGCTCAGGATCGCCGTCTTTTTCTCCCGTCTCCGGTCTCCAGTCTCCCGTCTCTCCCCCGCAGGCCGAACGCCTCTGCCAACGCTGCGGCGGAGCCTACCCCGCCCACATAAAATTCTGCGGCCGCTGCGGGTTGACACTGCAATAGCTCTATTGCAATTCGGGCAAAACGGTAATAATATTCGTCTGTCCAAGAAGAAAACGTCAGTAAAACTCTTCGTAAATGAAAAGATACTTTTCTTTGTATACGGCTATTGGTGTGATCGGCCTTGCGGCGATTCTTATCGGTTTTTCCAAGACGTTTATCATCCCGGTCTCAAATTTTTCCTTTCAAGCGCCGGTGATAATTTACATCCACGGATTTTTCGCATTTAGTTGGGTCGTTCTCTTCGTTTTTCAGGCATACCTAATCAAAGCTGAAAAATGGAGCACGCACATGACAATAGGTGTGCTCGGCGTGCTGATCGCTGTCGGTGTCGCCGTGACGATCCCGTTTGCCGGAGCCTATCAGGTTCAAAAAGATACGGCTCAGGGTGGTGGCGACAGTGCGGTCTCGGCAATAACCGGAACGATTACCGCGGCGTTGATGTTCATAACGCTTGTCTTTGCCGGGCTCCATTACCGTAAAAAACCAGAGGTGCACAAGCGCCTCATGCTGCTCGCGACGATCACCGTTCTGTGGCCGGCATGGTTTCGTTTCCGGCATTTTTTCCCGTCCGTACCAAATCCCGAGATATGGTTCGCTCTCGTCCTCGCGGATTCGCTCATAATAGTCGCCTGGATCTGGGACAAGCTGAAAAACGGACGCATTCACCCGACTCTTCTCTATGTCGGATCATTCGTTATCGCCGAGCAAACCATCGAAGCCCTCACATACGACAGTGAACCTTGGCGAGCAGTCGCCAGATATCTTTACGCCGTTTTCTAGACGATCGGCACTTTGTCCCAATGTCGGCGGAGCCTACCCCGTCCACATAAAATTCTGTGGAGGCTTCGGATTGACGACACGATAATCTGAATGCAGCGAGAAACTGCGAAACCAAACACCACGACAAGAATTCCCCGGGAACACCGTTCTGACAATATGCGTAACCAAAACAGTCGCGTTTTTGGTGAGTAGTGGTTATAATGTTTCCATCTTAGGATTATCTTTCTAAAACCGGTGAAAAACGATGAAAATTTGCCCTCGCTGTCAAAAGACATATTCGGACGATAACCTTAATTTCTGCCTTGAGGACGGTTCTGTTCTGACTCAGGCCGCCGCGGAGCCGCCGCCGACGATGATCAATCAGGTGCCGATCACTCAGCAACAGCAGACAATGCCGAGCCAACCGGGCGGCCAGCCTCAATGGAACACGGCCCCGCAGCAATATTCGATGCAGCCGCCGGCCAAGAAATCTAAGGCTTGGGTGTGGGTGCTGTTGATACTTGGGGGACTCGTGCTGCTCTGCGGTGGTGGACTTGGGGGACTTATCTATATTGGCTCGCAGGTCGAAAAGAACGCGGCTAACACGACCAATGCGTCGCCGACGCCGACGAAGGGCAGTAATACTACAACGGCTAACGCCAACAAAACTGCGGCGAATACAAATACTACGACCTCGACCTCTCCGACTTCGGACCGAACAGACGTTGAGTCGATCGATATCTCAAAATGGGTCAAGGAATTTTCGGTTTACGGCACGACCGAATACACCGGCGGCGAGTTGATCATGGGTGCCAAGCAAAAAGGCTACTATTATGCATTGGTCGCCCCGGACGATTACACGACCGATGATTCGGACACTCGAGTGACTCTGCGAAACATCGACGACGCGGCTTCGAGCCTAGGTTACGGGCTGATATTTCACAGCAACCCGACGCCGCTGCAGCAGGGATATGCTTTCCTGATAAACACCAAGACCAATAAGTATCGCGTCGTCCATCATACGCCGCAAAACGAGAAATCGGACGTGCCGTGGACCTCGTCGCCAGCGATCAAACCGGGGAAAGAGGAAAATACGCTTGAGGTTCGGGACCTCGCGGATAAGATCGAGTTTTACATTAACGGAACGATGGTCAAATCGATCACGAATACCTACGGCTACGCCGGCGGCGTCCCGGGGCTGTATTCGGGCGACGGCGTGAAGATCGCGTTCAAGAATCTTGAGATCAGGAAGTAACGGTTCGTTGTAAATTTATGAAGCAGTGCCCGAAATGTCACCACACTTATAGCGACGTCAACCTCAATTTTTGTCTTGAGGACGGCGAGATGCTGACGGCGTTTGCGGCCGAACCCCCGCCGGCACGTTATGCGGACGATCCGCCGACGATGGTGATGGACCCTTCGAGGGTGACAAACCCGTCAAACTGGCCCAACACACCGCCCGCTTCCGGCTGGCAACAGCAATCGCCCGTGCCGTATCAGCAGCAGGGATTTGCACCCTACGGTGTGCAAATGTCGCCGAGCCAGACGCTTGCAGTGGTTTCGCTGGGATTAGGTATTGGCAGCGTAACCATCGGCTGGTGCTGTTATCTTGGGGTCTTGCTCGCACCCGCAGCGATGATCACTGGGTTTATCGCCCTGTCGCAGATCAAAAATGACCCCGACCGTTACACTGGCCGCGGCTTTGCGATCGGCGGTATCGCTACCGGAGCGGTATATTTTGCACTGTTTATTGTGTTTATTATCATCTGGGGTGCGATATCCCTCGCCAATTAGCTCGTAAGTTTTTTACCAATGCGCGTCAATCTTAATGTCGTCGCGGGACCTCAGACCGGACGTACTTTTACATTCGATCAGCACGATACTTTTATGATCGGGCGGAGCGAAAATGCCCAATTTTGCCTGCCGCAAGACCGTTTTTTCTCTCGTCATCACTGCATTTTAGAGATCGCACCGCCTCAGGCATTTATCCGCGACCTCGGTTCGACCAACGGCACTTTCGTCAACGGTATGCGTGTTGATACTGCGTATCTGAAAAGCGGCGACCGGATTCAGGGCGGCGAAACGGTCCTCGAGGTCGAGGTCTCGACGGGGCTGGAGGAGTTTGATGCAACGCTAAAGGGTGCCACAAACACTAATCTTTCGCTCGTTAGTGTTAAATGCCTAAATTGCAGTATCCCGGCGACTGTCGAAGCCGATCAGCCCGACGCCACGCTTTCTTTCATTTGTGATAGCTGCCGCGAAAAACTCAAAGAAAACCCGCAGCCGATCCCAAATTATCAGATGATCCGCGTCATCGGACAGGGTGGCATGGGCAGCGTGATGCTTGCACGGGCGGAGAAAGACGGCCGCGCCGTTGCGATCAAGACTCTGTTGCCTGAGGTCGCCGTCAGCGAACAATCACTCAAGCGTTTTTTACGCGAGATCGATGTCGCCGCGACGCTCAAACATCCGAATATTGTCGAGTTTGTCGAAAACGGCACGCACAACGGGCTCGTCTATCTGATCACCGAATTCGTCGTTGGTATGGATGCCGGACGCCTCGCAAAACATCGCGGCGGCAAACTCGATTATCGCGAGATGGCCCGCATCGTTGAACAGACACTATCGGCCCTTGATTTTGCGCATCAACTGGGTTTTGTCCATCGCGATATTAAAGAGCAGAACATCCTCGTAACGGGCGATTATCCAAATTCGACCGCCAAACTGACGGATTTTGGTTTGTCGAAGAGTTTCAAAGAAACCGGAATGAGCGGCGTGACGATGGTCGGCGACGTTGCGGGGACGATCGCTTATATGCCGCCGGAGCAGGTTCGCGATTTTAAGGAAGTGCGTCCGCCGTCAGATATTTATGCTGTCGGGATGACAGCTTACAGCCTGTTGACAGGGGCAAACGCCCTCGACATCGGGCCAAAAGCCGGTATCGCCGAAACGGTCAAGGCGATATTTGAAAAGCCGATCATCCCGATCCTCAGCCGCGAACCTCACGTTCCGCCAAAGGTCGCCGCCGTCATCGAGACGGCTCTGTCAAAACACGTCGAGTCGCGTTGGCGAACCGCCGGAGCGATGCGTGAGGCTCTGCTAAATTCTCTCAGCTAACGGAAAGTAATGTCTCAGCTATACAAATTACTTTCCGTTATTATCCCCGTTTATAACGAAAGCTCTACCATTAATGAGGTGATCGATAAGGTCTCGCGTGTCGATCTGCCGCTCGAACTAGAGATCATTGTCGTTGATGACGGCTCGACCGACGGCACGGTCGAAGCTCTCGAATTGAGCCGTGCAAAACTCACACACACATATTTAACGCCGGTAAATATTGGCAAAGGTGCGGCCGTCCGCATTGGGCTGACGCTCGCGACGGGTGACATTATTCTCATACAGGACGCCGATCTCGAACTTGACCCAAATGAATATTGTGAGCTACTCAAGCCGATCTTGTCGGGCGACGCATCGGTCGTTTATGGTTCACGATTTTTGAAAGAGAACAAAGTGCCACGGATTCGTCTGCTGGCAAATCAGATGCTGACGCACACGACAAATCTGCTGTTTCGTACGCGGCTGACCGATATGGAGACGGCGTATAAGGTCTTTACGCGCGAGGCGGCGGGGAAATTGAACCTTGAGGCGAACCGCTTTGATATCGAGCCGGAGATCACGGCTAAGTTTGCCCGGTTCGGGTATAAGATCGTCGAAGTCCCGATCTCATATCGGCCGCGAACGACGCTTGAGGGTAAAAAGATAAAGTGGAAAGACGGAGTTAAGGCTTTGTGGACGCTAGTGAAGTATCGTTTTCTGCGTTAGCCAAGACAGTCGAGATTGCGCCGAGCAAACCCACCAGCACCCACAAATGCCGCGCGTCCTCAAACGAAGCCCCTAGACCTTGGTACAAAAACGCACCTACAAACGCAAGGGACAGTGCGACGTGGTTATATCGTTCGTCACGTCCGTCGGAAATGCTAAATCTGCATCTTTTGATCAAGTAAATTAGTAGCAACATATAAGCCGCTAGCCCAAAAACGCCGGTTTGCCCCAAAATGTTTAGCCAGTTGTTGTGAGCATCACGAAGTAGTTGCTGCATTCCGGACAGAACCTCGTATCGCGTATTTGCAACATCCATACCCGTGCCTTTTCCGAACCACGGATACTGACGCACCGTCTGCAGCGTGTCTTGCCAGACGAGGACGCGGACGGAAGGCTCGAGCTTTTTTTCGATAAACGGGAGTGGTATTTCTTGAGCAGTGTTATTTGTATCCGGCGAGACGAGTGTCGTGGCAAATGCGAGAACGGCGAGGACAACGCCGCAAGCCAACGCTGGTCTTGCAAACCATCTTTTCTGCGCTACGGCCCAAACCCACAGACCAACGCTCAGGGCGATGCCGCCCAAACCCGGAGAGATAGAGAACAGGGCGGAGAATAGTGTTCCAGCTCCCAAAATAAGGGCCATTCGTTTTTTGATCCAACCGAGATGCGCTGCAAGTAAGATCAGCACAACACTTACGTTGATATAATTACAAAGCATATTCGCATTGGCGAACAGTGCATGAATTCGCGGATAATCTCCCGCCGGCAGGCTTCCGAGATGCGACAAGAAATAATTGTCAAAATTAGTCTTAAACCCGGCATAAAAAAGCACAAAACCGGCGATTGACGCAAGAGCCGTCACTCCGGTTCCTGCCAGCCACGCGATCACGACCTGCTTTTGAAACTTCGGCTCGTTGGCCAGATCATATGTCAGAAAGCAAAGCCCAAAAAGATAGTATTCACCCAGCAGTTTATAAAAACTCTTTTCAGGATCCACCGAAAGAATTGTTGAGATAGTGAATGCGGCCGCATATAGCCCAACAAATAAAAATAAACGGTCGAAGCGTGGCGACTTTTCGCGCCTAATGACTGCGATACACCATAGCCCGAAAGCTGCCACAAAGATCAGATCGGTGTAGGGAACCAGCAAACCAAAAAGCGTGAAATTGAACGGGCGGACAAGCGGCAGCGAGAAGACCAACAGCAAGAACAGGTATTTGGAGAGTCTTAATACCATTGGCTATCGGAGATTAACAAATTACGGCAACAGCATCACCATTGCCTCGCCTTTCACGGTCATCTCGCCATTCTGATTTGTACAGACAGTTTCGAGCGTGACGATGCCTTTTTCTTCGCGTATGTTGGTGACCGTACCCGTTGTTGTGATCGTATCGTCAATAAATACGGGTGCAACGAAGCGCATAGTCTGCGACAGATAGACGATCTTACGGGCCTCAAATTCGTAACCGAGCACAGCCGAAATAAATGCACCGCTGAGCATGCCGTGAGCAATGCGGCGACCAAATCGGGTAGTTTTGGCAAACTCTTCGTCGAGATGAATAGGGTTATAGTCCCCCGAAACTTCGGCAAAGGCGCGTATTAGTTCGTCCGTGACCACGCGGGTTTTTGAAAACTTGTCCCCGATCTTGATATCCATAAATTAGCTTAATGTCTCTTCGAGATTTTTGACATTCATGTCGGCGAGAGCGGCATTGATTACGCCGCCAATCATCAGAGCGGTCGCCGTCAGATACAACCACAGCATCATAATTATCACCGCGCCGAGCGAACCGTAGGCTTTGTTGTACGAGTTAAAATAACTGAGATATGTCCTAAAACCGGTCGTCAACACTATCCATAGCCCGATCGCGACTAGCGAGCCATATGTGATCCAGATCCATTTGAAAGTCTTAAAATCCGGCAGAAGATTGTAGATGATCTCGCACGCGAACAACATTACGAGCAAGATCGAGGCCCACTGGATCGCGATCAAAACCAGCGGCGACGTGACTTGCACCCCGATACCCGAGAGGCCGAGTTGCACGAGTTGCCAGCCGTAAAAAACGATCGCTAGCATGACCATCGTCAGGAGTGTGACGAGAAATGTGAACAAGATCGACTGCATCTTGGTTTTGAACCAGATACGCGTTTCTTTCAATCCGTTGATCGAATTCAAAGCACTGCGGATCGCATCAACGCCCGCCGACGCTGACCAGAGGGCGATAACCAAACCGAGTGTCGCTTTACCGGTCGAGCTGTTCGCGACGATCTCATCGATCGTTTTTCTCACCAGTTCAAAAACTGAGAGCGGCATTATCTGCCGTAAGTAAGAGAACAGCTCACCGCGAAGCCCTTCGGATGATTCCAAAACGATTCCAAACAGACTGACAAGAAAATAGAGCAGCGGAAACAGCGCAAATGAAAAGTAGAAAGCGACCTGTGCCGCCCGGTTAAAAATATCGGCGTCAAACGACCGCTCATAGAGCAGTACGAAAAATCGCTTCCATTCAAATGATTTTGCCGCTGCCATTTACAATTATCCGCGGGCACGTTCGAGCAGCGTCATAGTCAAAAATGACAACATCACCTTGGTCTCTTCGTCATCGCCCATCTGAGTCAGAGGCTCGAGTTGAAAGACGCCTTCGAAAAACGCAGGCTGCTTTTTAAGCCGTGCTACTTGCGTGCCATCCATCCGCGACACGATGTATGACGGATTGAAAAAATATCCGGTAAACATACCAAGTATCGGAATTTCACCCAGCAAAGAATCGACCACCTTGATCCAACCATTTTCCTCGTGGATCTCCATCGTCTGAGTGCCGTTCTCGTCAAAGATCATGTAATGGGCCTTAAAGATCGACCGCATTCCTTTGCGGCTGATCGACCCGAGACTGCCGCCTTGGGCGTCGGTGAAATTATATTTCGCCGAAAAATCGATAATGCGGTCGGCCTTGATGTTAAATAGATGCTGAGTCTGTCCTTCGTCGGCAAAAACGTTGATGTCCTCTTTTAGTTTGAGCAGCTTTTGCTTTACATAGCCGATGAGGTTGCCATTGGCGTCGCGAACGTAGATCTGGCTGGCAAGTGCCAACAGTTTGAATGATAGATTTAACGGGTAGTTCATTGTTTCTCCTTAAATATTCTCGGCACTCTGGGGCTTATGCCGCAGGTGATCTCGTAACCAATTGTGTCAATTTCCTTTGCGATGTCAGCGGCGGTTATTGAACAGCCGTTTGATGAACCGATAAGCAAAACCTCATCGCCAACTGCGGCGTCGGCGATGTCTGTTACGTCGATCAATGTCCAGTCCATTGAGATGCGTCCGACGACCGGAGCGGTTTGGCCATGAACGCAAACATGGCCGCAATCTGCATCGTTACGCGGATAACCGTCGGCATACCCAACCGGAACGAGAGCGATCAGCGAATCGCGTTTGGTAAAGAATGTGCGTCCATAACCGAGGCTCTCACCCGCAGTTATTTGTTTTATATGAGCGATCTCCGAACGCAAAGATAGAACAGGCTTTAGCTCCGGTGAGTTGGTGTCTGCGTGCAAAATATCATCGAGCAAGCCATACAATGCACCACCAAGACGAACCAAGTTACCGCGTGAATCAGGATGACGTATCGCTCCCGGTGAGTTCGCAAGGTCGATCCACTCGGGTGAATGACCAGCATCGCGAAACTGATCGACGGCACTATTAAACCGTACAACCTGCTGACGCGTGAATTCGTCCTCAGGTGGATTCTCCGCCGATGCAAAATGCGTCATGAGACCGTTAACATGGAGGTTCTCAAACCGCTTAAGCGTTGCCGCAAACTCCGCCGCCCGTTCGTACCTAACACCGACCCGGCCCATGCCTGTGTCGATCTTGACGTGAATGTCGATGTCTATTACAGCACTTGCGGCGTGCCTATTGAGCAGATCGGCGATATGTTCGTCAAAAATAACGGGTGTTAAATGATGCTCAACGATAAGCTCTTCCTGTCCGGGCCAGAATGAACCTAAGCAAAGTATCGGCCGCGTGATACCGGCTTGCCTCAACTCGACGCCTTCCTCAGGGATGGCAACGCCAAACCAATCGACGCCCTCCGCCTCAAGCCTCAATGCACACTCCGGAGCACCGTGACCGTAGGCATCAGCCTTAACAACGGCCATATATTTGAGGCCGCTGCCGATAAACTGTTTTGAGGACTGAAAATTAAATGCGAGAGCGTCCAGGTCTATCAACGCCGAAGTTGGTCTTGTCTGTGTAATTACCGGCATTTAATGTTACGAATCACACTTTGCGGTATTTTGCCTCGTAGCGGCTTTGCGGGAAACCAACTCCAGCATCACGCAAAGTCGCAAAGACGCAAAGGACGCAAACTTTTTTACAAAGGTATATTTCCGTGCTTCTTCGGCGGATTTGTATCACGCTTGTTTTGCAGCAGCGACAGGGCACGGATCAGTTTTGGACGCGTGTATTTTGGTTCGATGACCTCGTCGATATAACCTCGCTCAGCGGCGACGTATGGGTTTGCGAACTTGTCAGTAAACTCCGCAACCTTGCCCAAACGATACGCCTCATCATTTTCGGCGATCTCGCGTTTTAGCAGCACGCCGACGGCTCCTTCGGCACCCATGACGGCGATCTCGGCGGTCGGGTAGGCAAGATTTATGTCCGTCCTGATATGTTTCGAAGCCATCACGCAATACGCTCCGCCGTAAGCCTTGCGGGTGATGACCGTGATCTTTGGCACGGTCGCCTCGGCGAATGCGTAGAGCAGTTTCGCTCCGTGGCGGATGATGCCCTGATGCTCTTGGTTAACTCCGGGCAGAAAGCCGGGAACGTCTTCGAACGTTATCAGCGGAATGTTGAAACAATCACAAAACCGCACAAATCTCGCCGCTTTGACCGACGCGTCGATATCCAAAACGCCCGCAAGGTAAGCGGGTTGATTGGCCACTATCCCAACCGAAAAGCCGCCGAGACGTGCAAATCCGACGACGATATTCGGAGCGTAATGCTCCTGCACCTCAAAGAAATAATTCTCATCTACGACGTTATTGACGATGTCGCGAATGTCGTACGGCTGTGTCGGCGATTCGGGCACCATCGAATTCAACGCTTCGTCGGCACGATCGCTAGGGTCGCTCGTCGGCACGAACGGCGGCGAGTCCATATTGTTCGACGGCATAAACGACAGTAGTTCGCGGGTGATGCGCAGAGCGTGTTCGTCGTTGTCAGCCGCAAAATGTGCGACACCGGATTTGGCGTTGTGCGTCATCGCACCGCCCAACTCGTCTTTGGTCACGTCCTCGTGCGTGACGGTCTTGATCACGTCCGGCCCGGTGATGAACATATACGACGTGTCTTTCACCATCACGTTAAAGTCCGTAATTGCAGGCGAATAGACCGCACCTCCCGCACATGGGCCGAGGATGCAGCTAATTTGCGGGACAACGCCGCTTGTCATAACGTTTCGCAGGAAGATATCAGCGTAACCGCCAAGCGAAACTACGCCCTCTTGAATTCGTGCACCGCCCGAGTCGTTTAGTCCGATCACCGGAGCACCGACCTTCAGAGCCATATCCATGACTTTGCAGATCTTTTGCGCGTGCGTCTCACTCAGAGAGCCGCCAAACACTGTAAAATCCTGTGCGAAAACAAAAACTTCGCGGCCATCGACCAGTCCGTGGCCGGTGATAACGCCGTCGCCGGGGAATTTTTGCTCCTCCATTCCAAAATCGGTCGAGCGGTGGACTACAAACTTGTCAAACTCCTCAAAACTGCCGTCATCGAGGAAAAATTCGACCCGCTCGCGGGCAGTCATTTTGCCCCCGGCCTTTTGTTTTTCGATACGTTTCGCACCGCCGCCCTCTTCCGCGACCAGCGATCTTTCTTTCAGGAGTTCAATTTTGTTTTTAGCTTTCGATTCCGGCTGCATATCGCATAATTTTAGCTATTTTCAGGGGTTTTTCAAAATACGACGGGAAATGATTAAATTGATATGCGATGAATGAGATCGAAAAAATAACAAGCCGCGACAATCAGCGTCTAGTTAACGCTCGGAAGATACGTGACGGACGCGGCGACGGGCAGATCTTTGTCGAAGGGAAGCGGCTGGCGGTTGAGGCTTTGCGGTCGGGCATCGAGATCGAAGAGTGCTTTTTTAAGAGCGAATTTGATGATGAGGATTTGTTGTATTCGTTAGCAGATCGGGCAAAAAATACTTTTGAGCTTTCCGCAAAGCTATTTGATTCGATCGCGGACACTAAAAATCCGCAAGGGATAATTCTCATTGCAAAATGCCCGTCAAACGGTAGGGAAAAGATCGAGGAGCGGCTGCGTGTGGGTGATTCGACGCTGCCGCTCGTGCTGTTTTTGAAAGAGATCAATAACCCTGCGAATCTTGGTGCGATACTCCGAACGGCTGAGGCGGCGGGTGTCGCCGGAGTGGTCGTATCGACTGGCTCCGCAGACGTCTATTCAGCAAAAGCAATCAGAGCAGCGATGGGGGCGAGCTTTCGCGTTCCGGTATGGGACGACGTGA
The DNA here is from genome assembly GCA_016706275.1 of Chloracidobacterium sp. Classification (GTDB taxonomy): domain Bacteria; phylum Acidobacteriota; class Blastocatellia; order Pyrinomonadales; family Pyrinomonadaceae; genus OLB17. The sequence goes on from JADJJY010000002.1 coordinate 275,246, forward strand.
CGTATGATGCCGTCCTGCGTTGGGCAAAAGCTGCAAACCTGACCGCGACTGCCGCCGATATTGGTGCCAAAGCCGCGTACTCAGCGATAGACTGGACGGTGCCAAGGCTGCTGATATTCGGATCAGAGGCCCACGGGCTGAGCGTAGAAGAGCTTGCAAGCGTCGATCAAAAGATAATTATCCCAATGGCCGACGGCGTCGAGAGCCTGAATCTTGCGGTATCTGCCGGCATCATATTGTTTGAGGCTAGACGGCAAGTGTCTTAAGACAGGAGACAGGAGACCTAACCTCTGCCCACCGACCACCGACCACTGAACACCAATCTATTTATTTGCGTTAGTATTCGCGTTCGTATTCGCCGGGTTTTTCACACCGTCTAGCTCTTTTTTCAGAATACTTTGGATAGTCGTGTCACTTGTCACCGCCAATGCGATCGCGATCTCGGTCTCGATGGTCTTTGCATTGGACGGGTCAACGTCACCGGCGGCAATGCGGCTACGGGTTTCAGTAAACGCTTTGCGGGCCTCAGGATATTTTCCCAACAGCATATTGGCTCTGCCGACGAGAAAGTAATCTTCGGCATCTCGCGGATCTGCTCCAAATCTCGCAAGGGCTCCGGCAGGGTCTTTATCGACATTACGCCGATTTTCTTCGAATGCAGTTTGCGGTTGATTACTGCTTTGCATCTCGGACAATTGCGGAAGCGGCGTGTCGGCGGCCTTTGGTGCAAGAGCAAAATGATAAACCCCAAGCCCGATCGCACTCCCGATCACCAGCATCACAACAGCCGTCGCGATACGGCCCAGTGAACCGGATTTTTCTTCTGTTTCTGATGGTTCTGCTTCGCCTCCAAACATCGAGAATGGTTGCTCGGCTGGCATGGAGGGAACTGCGGGAGCTGGCTCCGGTGTTGGTTCAGGTGTGGTTTCAACCGCTGGTTCGGGTGTGATTTCCTGCTCCGGTAAGGGCTCGGACAGCTTTTCTTCGATAGCCGACGCGACATCTGGAACCTCGGACGTCACAAGTTCACGCGTCTCTAGTTCGAGCAACTCGGGTTCATCTTCAACAACATCGAACGCGGGCCGTGCGGAGGCGACGGTCGGTTCGTCTTCTTCTATCGCCAGCGGGGCAGTGAACTGGATCGTTTCGGCGTCAGCATCGACCGTAGCAGCGGGGGTGGCGGAAACTTTGACGACGACGGCGGTCAGGTTGTCTTCGGCACCGCGTTCGTAACAGAGGCCTTTGAGGTATTCGCAGATATCGACCGGATCGCCGCCAAACGTCAGAACGCCCTTTATCTCGGCGTCGGCGATATGCCGCGTAATGCCGTCAGAGCATATCAAAAACGAAGTGCCGGGTTCGATCATGATCGTTTTGATCTCGACGTCCACCGTGGCCTCGGCGCCGAGAGCACGGCTAATGACGTTGCGGCTCGGGTGATTTTCGGCCTGTTCTTCAGTCATCCGGCCGGCCCGGACCTCGTCGGCAACGACCGAATGATCGTCAGTTTCGCGGTAGAGATCGCCTTCGCGATCAACTCGATACAGCCTGGAATCACCAACGTGTCCGATAGTCGCGACCGAACCGTCGATGTGTAATGCCACGATAGTGGTTGCCATTGTTGCAAGCTGCGGCAGCTCGTGCGCCATCTGATGAATTGCGGTATTTGCCCGCTCAATGGCCGTTCGCATTACCGTCTCGGCATCGGCTCCGGTCGGCAGGTTAATAAATGCCTCGCCAAGGATCTCCATCGCCATTTGTGACGCCACTTCGCCAGCCTGGGCGCCGCCGACGCCATCCGCGACGGCAAAAATGCCGCTTTTGTTCATTTCGAGGAATGAATCCTCATTTTGAGGGCGTTTTTCACTCAGGCCGCGATCGCTTACTGCGGCTGACAAAATGCGGGTACTGGTATCCATTGCGACGGTCTCCAAGACTTTATATTACTAACACTTACACCTGTGTTATTCAGGCGCTACTTCAAACTGATCTTTGCGGCGATCCATCGCATTTCGATGCGAAAATGCCATCAACATCCCCAACATGCAAAAACTCGTGATCAGGCTAAACCCGCCGTGGCTGACAAACGGCAGCGTGATGCCGGTCATCGGCAATGCTCGCGTGATGCCGCCGATATTTACCAGCGCCTGAAATCCGATAAACGCCGACAGCCCGATACCGCACAATTTGCTGAACATATCACGCGATTCGCGGGCGGTTTGGACCCCTGCACTGACGAACACGATCAGCGCAAAGGTTACCAACAAACCCCCAAAAAGTCCAAGTTCTTCCGCCAAAGCGGAGAAGATGTAGTCGGAATCTGCGACCGGTATCAACTCGGGGTAACCGAGTCCTAGCCCGCGTCCCGTCGTGCCGCCTGATGCGAGCCCAAACGTCGCCTGAGCAGGCTGAAATGCCAAAATATCAAACCATGCATCGACATTGATCGTCCGCTGCAGATCCGGGTCTTCGGCGATCATCTGCGGGAGGTTCGGATCTTTTTCGACTAGCTTTTGATAGTACTCGTCGTAATCGCCTTTCCACCATGCAGTCTGTGGATCGGGCGGATCAAATCCGTCCAGCCACAGATGAAATCGTTGTTGAATGCGGTCGGGCAGGATCTTTTTGACCGGTGCGGCAGCACTCGGCAACAGCGGTATCTTTTGCTGGGTATTTTCCGGCAAAGCTCCGACCACAAGTATTGAAACGACTAGCAAAACACTGCCCACCAGCACAAATCGCTGTGAGAATCGTCGAACCGCGATCAGATACAGCGTCGCGTATACCGAACTGAAAACCATCATCTGCCCAAAATCTTTGAGCAAAAAGAAAGGTAGAAACGGCAATGCTGCCATAAATACGAGGGGCACGACGTCCTTGGCACGGGGAACGCCCCAGTATGTGCGGGCGAGGTTGCGGTAAAGTACCGATAATATCGCTGCAAAACCTATCAAAAAGGGAATTTTGGCCGGTTCCCAAGGCGTCATGTTGCCGATCGATTTACCCGCCCGCGAGGTGACCGCCGCCAAAATAAGCGGCCCGAGCGTCAGCAACACTATCAGAAACCCATTCTTTTGCAGAAGTTTTAGCACATCCTCTCGCCTGATGACGATAAACGCACCGATCAGGCCGACGAATGCGAGTAGTGGATTTATCGTATTTCCCGATAAAAATACGCTGGTATATGTGTCCGTTGATGGCGTTGGCGTTTCGGCGGACAGATCGACCGGCGACGGCGGTGTTGCGGGTAGCCCCATTATCTGTTTCTTTTCAGCCGAATAATTTTCCTGAATGTAATGAAGTTGGAGTGTTTTAAGCTTTTCTTGTCTAGCCTCAGCTTTGTCCTTTCGCGAAGTGTATTCGGGATCACTAAAGAGACGATATTGGACAGTAAGTCCGATCGAGAAGAGTAATACGGCAGATGTATAAAGCGTCCAGTTGCCGTCAAATCTAATAAACCGCTTTAAGAGAACCGGTATAACTGCAAGCAAAGAAAGAAGTAACAGATTACGAATGGCCGTCAGCGACGATGTGTCATATCCGCGTATCAGGGCTCCATAATGGATCGAATAGTGCGAGATCGCCGTCATTAGGACGATCAATGCAAGGATAAAAAAATGTGAAGAGGTTCTGTTTTTCAACTATTTCTTCTTTTTCGCGACGGGTTTTTGTGCCGCCGGGGCTTTTGGCCGGTATTTGTCACCCAACAGGCCGAGTTCGCGTGCCTTTAGTATCACGTTTGCTGCAACAGGTGCCGCAGTCCCGCCGCCGTATTGGTTGCCGATGTCCTCGATAACGACCGCGATCGCGAGTTGCGGGTTTTCGATCGGGGCGATGCAGATAAACCATCCGTCGGTGCGGTTATATGTTAGGAATTCTTTATATTCGACGAACCTGCCACTCGCGTCCTTTTTCTTTTTCATGACGAACATCCGCTCGCCTGTTTTTGGGTCAAACCGCGGGGAATTGTCCTTTTCGGCGGTTCCGGTCTTACCACCGGCCATGATGCCCGTGCCTGCGAGGGCGGCTCTGACGCGGCCGCCTGTGCCGCCAGCTTCTTCGGTGACCGTGGACATGATTTCACGAACGACGGCTGCCTGCTGCGGAGACAAAACATTAGCAAATGCCTGTGGCGGCTGATCGGCCTCGATCTTTGGCTTCATCAGTTGGCCCTTTAGGTTAGCGGGTGCGGCAGCGATCAGTGCCATCTGAAACGGCGTCATCTGCGACACGAGGCCTTGGCCCATTCCTATGATACCGAAATCGTAAAGGCTCAATTCTTTGCCCGTCACCATCGTCGCCCTAGCCGGTGCGAGAGCCGCGGCGATGCGCTTATCACTCGTGTTCCAGATATCGGCGAAATAACCTTGCGTTAATGCGTCTTTAGCCGCATCGACCGGCATTATACCTAGTAAACGTGCAGTTTCCGCCATCCGGTCACGACCCAGCTCGTTAGCTAGGTGGGCAAAATACTGGTTACTCGACACCTTAAAAGCCTCACGTATCGGGACGTCTGTTGCGCACACATCGCAGCTGCCGCCGTCGTCGCAGATCGGGCGCGAACCGCGAAATGGTGTGTAGCAATCGGGTGCAGGCAGATCATCGAGCAAGAGGTCTTGCTTATTTGCCCTAAAAGCCGAGATCATCGTCATCGTCTTAAATGTCGATCCCGGCACGTAATATTCGCGAGTCGCGCGGTTTAGCAGCGGTTTTTGATTTTTGTCAGCCTCTAATTTCAAATAAGAATTGAGATTTTGAGCCTCAGAGAGGTTATATGAAGGGTTCGAATACATCGCCAGCACATCGCCGGTCTGTGGATTTAGGACGACGATCGCCCCTTTTTTGCCCTCAAGCTGTCTTGCGACGAATAATTGCAGATCGCGGTCCAGGGTCGTCCTGATATCTTTCTGCTCGGGTTCGGGTTTGCGGTACTTGGTCAGTATCTCCCACGCCTCGGGCATCGGATCTGCTTCTTTCTTATATAAGGTGCGTTCGAGCCCAGGTGTGCCGCGTTCGGTGCCGAGAAGATGCGCCATTTCTTTTTCGAGCGGAAATGAACGCTCGATCTCGCCGTTTTTATTGACCTTATAACTGGCAAGTGCGGCATCGAGTTTACCGGTGCGATCAAGCATCCAACCACGCAATGTCGCGGCGGTCGTTCGGCGCGTACGCAGGTCTTTATAGCTCAAGGCCTGAAATTGCTCGTTTGTATCGTCGGCGTAGTATGTCCAATATACCTGAAAGCCAAAAACGGCCAACGCGATCACCGCAAAAAAAACTTGCCAAACATAAAGCCCGCGATTCGCGACCGTCTGAGTGAGACGACGTTGAACCTCTTTTGGCAGACTCTGTTCGAATATGAATTTTGGACGGCGAAAGTTGTCAAAAAAAGTTATCAGCAAAAACCCGATGAGGATACCGAGCCCGATCATGTAGAGGATCGAGAGTCCGGCTGGCGTCCGCTCGAGCACCTGCCCGCCGAAGATGTACTCCGGCTTCCATTTCGACCAATCAATAAATATGAGTGATAGCAGGCTCATTTTTCAGGTTCTTCGACGGGGTCGGTGGCTTTCTCTTCGACCGGAGTTTCCTTGCTCGATGTCCGGCTCGTAAATTCAAAACCGTCGATCGCTATTGTCTTGGCTCCGGAAATATTTTCATCACTTTCCTCAATAATTGATGGGCTTTCAACCGGTTCAAACTCGACCTCGACGGTGCCAAATTTCAAAAGATCTCCCGCCACCAAACGCGTTGCCTTGCCGTAAGAAATACGCTGGCCGTTAATGAATGTTCCGTTGGTCGAGCCCGTGTCGGCGACGGACAAAACACCATCCTTATCGACCGTCAGGGAAGCGTGTATCTTCGACAGACTGGGTTCGTCGATGATGAGAGCGTTAGAGCCCGTGCGTCCGACCGAAATGCTGCTTCCTGCTACCAGTTCAAGCTTTCTTTCCTGTTGAACACCATTCAGGGGAAATCGTGCGATGAACGACGACGTGTGTCGAGGTTGCTCGATTAACTTAGCATTCACATCGCCTATGTTAACTCCGGCCATCGTTACGTTCATTTCAACGTCGGTTTCCGCGTCGTCGACAAATTTGTCAAAGCTGACAAGCAGCTTGACGCCGTCGATAAAATAATCGGGCTTTACCTCTATCGAGAGCGGAGCGTATGTGTAGTAGAGCGAGTCGTTTATATGATCTGCCGTTGCGACAAGCAGTTCGTTTTCGAGGCGGGAGAGTGCATCTTCCGAGTCGGTTGAAAACTTATCCCACTGAACTTTTAGCTTTATGTTGTGCGGAACGACAGTGCCTTTGCCGATTACTTCCTTTGCCTCGGCATCGAGGAGCTTTTTTATGCGTTCGATCAACTCGCTGGTCGCAAGACTGCTCGACGGTGTCCATTTGCGTCCCGTAAAACGGTCTACAGTGTCGCCAATTTTGGTTAATGCTCCACGCATCAGCCAATCTGCGGAAAATCCCTTTTTTGGTGATGGTGTTTTTTCCGTCATGTAGCAATGTAAAACGGCGATAGGGTCGGATAAGTTCAGCGTTAATTCTAACCAACTTCGGCCCTAAAGAAAAGTAAATGAAATTATTGCATTCTATAGTTAAACAATGTAAAATCTTTTTTGGAAATGTTTATCCATTTCTACTTTCCTTACTTAGCGCCCCCGAATTTACAGTTTTCGCTCAAACTGGGGAAAGGATGCGAATCGCAGGTGTTATGAATATCGAAGCCTACAAAACAAAAAAGTCAGCCAAAGGATTCTCCGCCGTTGAGCTCCTCGTGGTTCTGGCCATCATCGCCGTCATGTCGGCGATATCGATCCCGTATCTGCTTAATTATAAGAAAGGCTATCGGTCCGAAGATCAGACGCTAAAGATGATCGACGTGATGCGCGAAACGGCTCAGTTGGCATTGCAGAAAAGGCGCACGTTTCGATTTGAAATAGACCTGACGGATAACGAGATCAATATCATCGATGAGAACGGCACGGCTGCGGACGTAAGGATCAAGAACATTCCTCTGGAAATGACCAAAGAGGTCCGCGTTGATCTGATACCGGTGGGCGTAACAAAACCGAACCCGCCGAACTATACGGATATCACCTATACGACTGATTCCCTCGGCCATCTCGAAGGCTCGACGACGGTAATCGGTCACAGTGTCTGGGCCGCAAGGTTTCGCAGCGACGGCTCAGTCGTTAACGCCGCAAATAATCCCATAAGCGCGAATATCTACGTATGGCCGCCGCAAACGCCTGGCAGTACGACCCCGCGTAATAAGACCGAGGTTCGGGCAATTACGATTTTTGGCGGCAGCGGTGCGATCAGGTATTGGAAACACAATGGCGTCGGGCTCGTCGCAGATCAATAGGAGCTGAAACTAATCTATATGAAACGCAGTTCTGAATCCGGATTTTCTTACATCGACGTAATGATCGCGCTGGTCATACTTATGGTCGGCGTGCTGGCGTTGCTCGCGGGCATATCGGCCTCGATCCTCCAATCCAAAGGGCATGAACAGCAGCTTGTCGCCAAGCAGGTTGCAACATCCACAATGGAATCGATCATGTCGGTCAAAGAAACGGACCCAACGCGGCTCGGTTGGGGAGCTATCGGAAATGTAGGTACTAATCCCGATGAAAATGGCGTAAATCAGGGTATTTTTCCTGCCGGTTTAAGAGATGTATATATGGATCCGGGCCCGGACGAGATCATCGGCACGACTGACGATACCGGAACCCAAGTGCAAGCAATGCAGCGGAGCATCGCAATTACCGATGTATGCGATCCGGACCGCCCGTCACCGATATGTAGCCCGCCGGGAACGTCTGCGATCCGTATTAGGGCAGTTACGGTTACGGTGCGTTATTTTGTCGGCGCGGTTGCACGCCAAGAGGTACTGCAGACAGTACTTACCGATTACGCTGTCACGAACTAGTACAAAAGCAATATGAATCAGATGAATTCACAAAAAAAGAGCAGATCGAAAGGCGAACAGGGATTTTCGCTGCTTGAACTGGTTGTGTCGATGATGCTTTTCATGATCGTTACGGGGGCGGTCTGGGGCGTATTGAGGGCGGCGCAGATGAGCCGATCGGTCGTTAATCAGCAGGTCGATCTGCAAAAGAACGTCCGTCTCGGCCTAAATCTTATTGGCCGTGATACTTACAATGCGGGATTTGGTTATCCGCTTCGAAATACAGTGGTTTTGCCTGATAACCGCATCTCGACATTGCTTGCGATCCCGGTCGATACGGATTCGACACGAGACACCGTGCCGCCGATCATCGCTGGCAACAACATTACGCTGAACACTTTCAACACGGCGGCTAACATCCGCACCGATCAGGTCACGTTTCTTTTTAAGGATTCTACATTTAACCTCGTCGGTAGCGGAGCCGCAGCGGTTTCGCAGCCGTTGAGCATAAATGCTGCTACAACAAACGGCAGCGGCATCGATGAGATCGTTCCCATTTCCGGCAGTAACACGCTATGCCGCGTCAACGATATCTATCTTATAACAGGTAATTCGGGTTCGACACTCGGTGTTGCGACCGCCATGAGCGGGACTAACATTGTTCAGTTTTCCAACGGCGACGTACTTGCGATCAATCAAACCGGGTCAACCGGTCCGCTACGCTCGATCACAGTTCCGGCGAGTATTCAGCGTGTTTTGATGGTGACGTACTATGTCGCGGCAGACGGCACATTGACGCGCCGAGAATATGCAAATGCAACCACGGGAAGCTATATCGACGAACCGCTGGTGTATAACGTGGAGGATTTTCAGATCAAATACGTGATGGATAATGGCACGCTGTTGGATAATCCGAGTGCCGGCCCGGACGGCATTGCTGGAACGGCTGACGACACTCAGTCAAATCTCGCTGCGGTTCGTCAGATCAGGGTAACGATCAGCGTCCGTTCGGTTGAGAAAAACTCTTCGAATCAGCCATATCGACAGACGATGACGGCTACATTTAGCACACGAAATCTTGGATACGATGCGAGTTAAGGAATTAAGGTTAAGTGATATGAAACGATCAGAAATAGGCAGATCTCATAACAACGGTTTGAAAAACGATCCCGGCCAGAAAGGCTCGGCGATCGTAATTTCGCTATTTGTCCTCGCCTTAATAACGGTGTTTGTGGCACTTGCGTTGTCGCGTTCGTCAGCAGAAGCGGCTGCATCCGGTAACGAGTCCGCCGAGGGCCGTACGTTTTACGCCGCTCAGGGCAGCCTCGAGACGATGACCCGTAACTTTAATAAGGTGTTTGAGGTCAAACTTAACCCGACAACGACCGAACTTGACGCGGTCCGTAATGGAACAGTCGCCGGCCTGACCGGATATACATTCACACAGGAACTGGATCAAACATCGACCCGGTCGAATGTCGTCCTTTCCGGTGGCCCGTTTGCCGGGCTCTATGCGATCCGCGACAATTGGCGACTTCGCACAACGGCGACAAATAATATCGGTGTGCAGGTTCAACTGACGAGAAACGTATTAAATAACCGTATCCCGATTTTTCAGTTTGGTATTTTTTACGACGACGATCTAGAGCTTTTCCGCCCGCCGCGTTTCAGCTTTGGAGGACGTGTCCACTCAAACCGCAACTTTTTCCTCTCTCCAGGGTCCGAAGGCGTCTATTTTAACTCGCGCGTGACGACGGTCGGCCATCTTGTCACTCAGTCATGGCGTAACTGGTCGACCTCAGATAGCGGCAACGACGAAACATATATCAAAAACGCATCGGGTGTTGATCAGCAATTGCTGCCGACAATGGGCAGCGTTTTGAATACGACGGTGGGTGCGGCGAACAACATATTTGCCGCGGACCCTACGATGCCGCCGAGTAGATTGAACACGAGCTTTACGACTCAGAGCAGCATCTTTGACGGTAACCTGCAAAATTTGGTCAAGCCGTTAAAGCTGCCTATTAAGATCGACAGCGACACAACTGACTTGATCGAAATGATCAAACGTCCAAAAAAGATCGCGGATTCATCAGGCGGAGACCTCTTTAATAACGCCGGCACACTGACACCGGTCACGGCCGCAACCGCCGACTCAGACATCCTAAAAGAAGAGCGCTTTGCCAACAAGGCCGGCATCCGTATTTCACTGGCAGACAGCAAAGCAAAACTTCCGGGCTGTGCGTCCGGAACGGGCACGACTGCGATAACCGGTCCATGCGGCGTTCGGCTTGACGGTTATAAGGACGGAACGGGACCCGTACCTACGCCGTCACCATCCGCAACGCCCGATCGTGCCCGCGGCTATCAGCCAAAGGGAATGAAGATAAACTCTGCCGCGTCGACCTATGCTTATGTTCCGACTAGAGCAAACGGCGAAAGATTGTACACCGGCGGCACACGCGAGGTTTGGATCAAGGTAGAGACGGTTGACAGCAACGCCGGCACGGGCGTCGTCACGACCCGCGACATCACCGAGGATTTTCTTAGCCTCGGTATCACCGAAGCCGCATCGACAAATCTCGCACTCGCCGCCTATTCCGGCACACGTGCGGACAACGGCACCGTTACGAGCCCGAGTGCAAACATCACGGCAACATCTGCCCAAACAGCGACAACATATCCGGACAGTCGTTCGGTGATCAAGCTACAGCGATTTGAGATATTTGGCCCGGCGATACCAAATACGGGTAACTATCTGTATTCCTATGGTTCAGGCACGTCGGCAATAAACGTCGTTCGGCGCTATAGCGGCGCCGATGCGACGGAGATCGGCAACGGCTGTGCAACTGGCTGTACCGCTCGTAATATCGATCCCAACACGGGTCTCGAACAATACGCTCACCTCAAACTCGCGACGCTAAACGGCACTGCAAATGAGGCTGTGATCCCATTTCCGATCGAGATGTTCGATTCGCGCGAAGGTGAGTATTATGATGATGCCTCGCGATATACGTCGGGCCAGGTAACCCGCAACGGTGTAATGAGCTTGATCGATATTGACGTCGCAAATCTAAGGCGTTTTCTTCGCGGCGATTTTGACGGGTTGTTTCAACCGACGACAAATTTTCCGACCGGGCTCCGCAGCACTGATATACCAAACCGACAGGGCTGGGTGATGTATGTATCTGACCGACGCGGCGACGCCGATTTTGACGGCCAGTACGATATGGAAGACGTATATGGCGGTTCGCCGGGCAATGACGGCGTACTACAGATCAATGAAGATGTGAATGGCAATGGAGCTCTCGATGCCAAATACTACTCGAGTGCGACGTCCGAAACATGCGTAAGTCCGGCAACGACGTGCGAGGCTCCTAAGTACTCCGAATCGCTAACGCCAGATGCTGCGTCCGTTGATGATCATAAGTATTATCGACGCGGCGTTAGACTGATAAACGGCACAACGATTCCCGGCATTTACGATACCGCGACTCCGGCCAATACCAGAGGATTTACCTTTGCGTCGGAAAACGGCGTTTACGTCGAGGGCAACTACAACGCAACCGGTGTAAACAGTGTGCCATCGACAGGGAACTCAGCCTATTCAGAATACCGCCCGTTCAATACTTCGATGCACATACCGGCTTCGGTGGTAAGCGATGCAGTAACGATACTCTCAAATGCCTGGAACGATGCCGAGAGCTTCGCGACGCCTTATGATGCGGATTCGCGTGTGGCTTCGACTACGACCGCTAGGTTTGCGTTGATCGCCGGCGACACGCTTGCGAATAGGGATCTCTCGCCCGGACAGGGCGGCAGCGGTCCATGGCAAAGTCTAAACGGCGGCGTCCACAATTTCAAACGTTATCTCGAAACGTGGTCCGGTCAACGGCTGGACTTTAGCGGATCGCTGGTAAATCTGTTTGTGTCGCAAAATAACAACGGCACGTTCAAATGCTGCAACACGGTTTACAATCCGCCTGATCGTAACTGGGTGTTTGACAGCACATTTCTTGACCCGGATCGTCTCCCTCCTGGTACACCGTATTTCCAATACATCCAGACGACAGGCTTCCAAAAGACAAATAACTAAGTTGTCTCTCGCGGCAGCTTAGCCTTCAACCCAAAGGGCTGCGATCATCACGGTCGCAGCCCAAATTCACCACCACCCACCCTCTAACCCACATCTAGAAAAATATGAAAACAATAAACCATCGAGGCTTTTCATTAGTAGAGCTTCTCATCGTGGTAGTGATAATCGGTATTTTGGCAGCGATCGCGATTCCCAACCTACTCGCATCCCGCCGTTCGGCAAACGAAGGCTCGGCCGTCTCAGACCTCAGAATGGTCCACGGGGCCCAGATGACATACGCATCGTCGCTGGGCAAAGGCCTCTTTGCGGGTAATGCCGGCACGGTCGATCTCGAGCCATTTACGCAACTCGGTGCGAATGGCATTATCGATAATCAGCTAGCCGGCGGTCTCAAGAGCGGATACGTATTCACGGGCGGTAAGGTCGATGCGACCTTCGATTGGCCGTCGAGTTTTTGTCTGCGTGCGGTGCCCGTTGCGGGCAACGGGACTTTTGCGACCGGCATCCGCAATATCGCTGTAGCGACCGACGGCGTGATGTATGGTGGAGATGCAACCAACGTAAATAACGCACAATGTACTGTTGCGACGGGAAGCATATCGGTTACATCCGCGACACCACTTTCGTAAGATCAGAGTTCGGTCACATCGCATGCCGAATAACAAAAGAAAGGCTGCGAACAACGGGGATCGCAGTCATTTTTTCTTTAGGTGAGTAGCCTCTTTTCGGTGGGACCAACATCGCTCATTTTCCACGTCGTTTTTTGAACAATGTCGTTGTAATATCGTAATGGGTCTCAGGTTCATATTTGCAAAAATGCAAGGACCAAAACGATGAAAGAGCTTGTCCTGATCAACTGCCGGCTCGACCGGCGATACGATATTTACGAACAACTGGGAAAGGGCAGTTATGCTGAAGTATTCCTCGCTCGAGATACGGTGGCCTCACCTCAGTCGCCGCATAGCGAGGTTGTCATCAAAGCTCTCAACGTCTTTTTACAAGATGACCTCGACGCCGATCTCGAACGCACGTTGGTCGAAAATTTCCAAAACGAAGCCGTCGCTCTAGACCGAGTTCGCCATCCGAATATCATCAGCCGCATCGGCCACGGGACTGCCCGCGATCTAAAAGGAACGGTTTTTCATTACCTGGTCCTCGAATATCTATCCGGCGGTGACCTGCAGGCTTTTGTCCGAAAACAGCAAATACCGCTGCAGCAAGCTCTCGGCTTTATCGAGCAGATCTGTGCGGGACTTGGCCACGCCCATGAAAAAGGCATCATCCACCGCGACATTAAACCCCAAAACTTGCTGCTTACGGCGGACCGTTCGACCGTAAAGATCGCTGATTTTGGTGTTGCCCGCGTCAATCTTTCCGATTCGCCGATCACGCGTGTCGGCACCAATATCTATGCCCCGCCCGAGCACAGTCCCATGTTCGCCGGCCAGACGGGCAATCTCGAATACTCACGCCTGACGCCCGCCGCCGATATTTATTCTCTTGCAAAGTCAGCATACACTTTGATCACCGGCGAAGCCCCGCGTGCCTACGCCCACGAACCTATTACCGGATTGCCCGAATTAGTCCGTAGCGAAGAATGGGCAGATGAACTACTTCGTGTTCTGGGCAAAGCGACCGCCGCCGATCCGCGTGAGCGGCATCAATCGGTTGACGAACTTTGGGCAGATCTTGCCGTCGTCCGCCAGATCGCCGCCGACGGTGAATACAGCACGATGCTGCGTGCTCGTGTCGAGGCACCTCAGCCGCACGTCGCCCGCGGATATTCACCTTTACCGCCCGCACAGCCAAATTTTGAACCGATCCCTGAAACGGAACCAGCACCACGGCAAACCGTTCCGACATACACACGTCCGGTGTATCCGGCTCCCCTCAAAAGTGACGTAGCCAAACCGATCCCGATCACGGCGGAGGTCCCGATCGTAGCAAAGCCCGTGCCGATCACCGCCGAATCGCCCATTGTCGCAAAGACCAAAAAGCGCCGGACTCTGCGGCGGCTTGCGACCTTTGTGATCATTATTGGTATTTTTACGGGTATCCTTTACGGCACGGCGACATATATGCGGGGACGCGGGCTGATACCAGAAATCACAAATCCGTTCAAGACACGTTCGGCAGTCGCTAAGACAGACATTTATCTGCGTTCCGGCCCGGATGCCGGTAACGACCAGATCGGGCTCGTGACAAAAAATTCAAAGGTGCGCATTGTAAAAGAGCAAAATAATTGGTATCAAGTTGATGTCGTTGAACAAGGACGCACGCGAAACGGCGACGCAAACGCGACACGCGGCTGGTTGAATGGAAAATACCTCGAACTAAGCGATAATTAGGCTAAGGGAGATCTTAAATTGAGCATTTTAGACAAAGTCAGACGCTGGATCGATGGTGATTCGTCCGAGCTGGTTCTCGAAGAAGCGGCCCGTGACGCACAGGTCAAGCCCCGCAGTCAGGCCGAGGAGTTTATCGTCAAGATCGCCCGCGAGGTCGAGAGCGTCATGCAAAAAGAGATCATCTCTTTGCCCCAAGGCACGACGATAATTCCCAGCGAATACATCATTTTTCTAAGCACCGATGACGATAAAGAGTGGCAGGGTGTAAAACGCAAGGGGCTCGAACAGGGGCTGTATCATATCCTCGCCGAGCGGGCGAAAGAACTGGCGGGCAAGAAAAAGCTTGAGACTAAATCTTTTGTCATCGAGCTGCGGATCGACGGCACCCTCGATAAAGGCGGCGTCCGCGTCCAACACAGCTGGGAAGATTCTGCAAGCAATAAAACCGGAGTGTTAGTACGGCCCAAGGCTCTGCCGGATCTTCCTCCGGTCGCAAACCAGGCACCTGCCACCGTCCCTAACACTGCCCGAAACACGCCCCAACCGGCTGTTGCCGCTCCGGTATCCAATATCCGCCAAGCCGAGCCGATCCCGGCCGAAGATAGGGAAGAAATGACCCACGTTAAGAGCCGTATGACCGAGCTTTATCGGCTTGAGATCTGGCGCGGAGGCGTCCGTCAGAACGTGATACCGGTCTTTCAAATGGAAGTGGTCGTCGGGCGAGGTTCGCGTTCAAAGCCGGTCGACATACCGCTTGCGGGTGATGTAGAGATCAGCCGGCGGCATCTGACGTTAGTAACAGACGGAAAGGGCGGTTTTTGGGCGGTCAACGAAGGTAAAAACCCCGCGGCCATCAATAATCAGGACTTGCCCGCCGGGCAACGCATCGCCGTAACACCGGGAGTCCCGCTCACTGTTTGCAGTTATACGCTCAGGATACTCACGATCTAGCTACGGTAGCCCACCACTTTCGATCAAGTTAATCAATTCCGCGAGACTCCTTTCTGCCTTCGCGACAACCTCTTCCGGATAGCCGTATTTGATCGCATTCTTTTCAAGATCGTCGCGATCAAGCACTTCGTAACCCTTTTCCGGCCAGACAATTACATCCAGATCCAGATCGACGTAATCGATCACATCATCTGCAAATGTCGGCGGCATTGTGATATTGCAGTAATAATTACGCAAGCGGCCGTCGGGTTCGTGAAAGCGAAAGATGTTATAACAACGGTCTAACCAAAAATGTTCAAACGAGACTGTGCCCTGTTTTATCAAGCCCAGGTCGTCATGCTGGACGTCCTCTCGAAACCGGCCGACAACGACGAGCCGATCTTCGCTCTCGCTAATTAGCCCTCCCGGCCAAGTACGCCGGATGTGTCCGTCATACTTTCGCGAATTGATCGTGATCTGCCGCTCAGCCATCATTGATCCTCTTCGGCGTCGTCGGCTCCGGTGTACGCTTTCCGCAGTTTGGTGAGCAACTCCGGCAAGATCAGCCGTTCTGTCTCGTTAAGATCGGCAAGATAATTTGTCTCAAGCTCAAGCCACTGCGCATTCACATCATCACGCATCGCGTGTCCCTGATCGGTCAGATAGACCCGCGTCGAACGCCCGTCGCCATCCTCTCGCTCGATCTCGACTAGATTGATCTCGATCAGCCCCTTGATCATCTTACTGACAGTCGGGGCAGCGAGGCTCAGACGGCGGGCAAGATCGACTTGACGCAGACCGTCTTCGGTCCACAGTTCGAGCAAGAGAAAAACTTGCCCGGCATGAAGGCCGATCAACCCCATATGCCGCTCAAGTACAGTCTTGTAGGCGGTCGTCACTCGAGCCAAAAGGTAGCTGATGGTCTTTTGAAAAATGATCTCTTCTTCCATAACTGCACCTGTTTTCATATGCTTAACTTAAACAATTAGCGGGGTAATTTGATTTAGTTAGCGACCTGTTATTAAACGATTAGCTAGCTAACTAAATATGATTAGGATGCTAACAATTAAAAATTAGCACGATATGTTTTATTACCAAAGTGGGCTAACATTAATTTATGGAAAACGCTGAAAAGCTTAAAAATGCACGCAATATTTTGCTTAAGCTGCACAAATCGCTACTCGATCTTGAGAGGGAAATGTACGAGGGGATCCATGGCGAGCTGACTCCGGTGCAGTTTGTCAACCTTTTGATGGAAGACGAGGATTTTGCTTGGCTTCGAAAATTCTCAATTCTGATCGTCGAGATCGACGAGATGTTCGCGTCAAAAGAAGGTTTTGAGGCAGGTATGATCGAAGCCAATCTAGGTAAAGTTGTAGAGCTTGTCGAGATGCGTGAACCGGATGAGTATTTTAGGGCAAAATATCAGTTTGCTATCCAACGCGACCCCGACGCTGCTGGACTTCACAGCCAGCTTAGAACTCTGATCGGAAATGTGTAGCGTCTGATAATGGCTGGTCCACCTTGGTCCATGTGGTCCACCTGGTCCGGACCGGACCAAAGATGCAGGGATTTTGAGTAAAAAGGCTGCGAACACGATGTCCGCAGCCTTTTTATTTTTGCCTTTCTAACTTACGACCGTCCGCTCTTTTTCCAGTCGTTCAAAAAGCCTTCGAGCCCCTTGTCGGTCAGCGGATGTTTGACTAGTTGTTGTATGACCTTAAAAGGGATAGTCGCGACATCTGCACCTGCCAGAGCACAATCCACAATATGTACCGGATGCCGGATCGACGCCGCCAAAACCTCGGTCGTAAAACCATAATTGTCATAGATCTGCACAATATCCCGAATCAGCTGCATCCCGTCCTGAGCAATATCGTCAAGCCGCCCGATAAACGGCGAGATGTACGATGCTCCTGCCTTAGCCGCAAGCAGGGCCTGTGCGGCTGAGAAGCAAAGCGTGACGTTGACCTTGGTACCCTCAGCACGAAACGAACGACAAGCTTTTAGTCCATCAAGCGTCAGCGGTACCTTGATCACAACGTTCTTCGCGATCTTTGCGAGAGCACGGCCTTCTTTCAGCATTCCCTCGGTATCGAGTGCCGTAACCTCGGCAGAAACGTCGCCTTTGACCAGTTTGCAGATCTTGGCGATGTGCTTTTTGAAATCAACGTCACCTTCTTTCGCAACCAAACTCGGATTGGTCGTCACGCCATCGATCATCCCAAGCTCGTTTGCCTCTCTGATCTCATCAAGATTTGCTGTGTCTATAAAAAATTTCATAATATTATTTGATTATTTGTTGCAGAAGCCAGCGCGTTAGCAAGCGCGTAACGTTCATCTCACAGTGTTTTTCAATACTCCGATACCCTCGATCTCCACTTCACAAACATCTCCCGGATTCATCTTCGATACTCCCGACGGTGTGCCAGTCGCGATAATATCACCCGCGTTGAGCGTCATCATATTTGAAATATATCGTATCAGAAAATCAATGGGGAAGACCATTTGCGATGTCCGTCCGCTCTGTCTGACCTCACCGTTTACCCGAACGGTAACGGCGAGATCAGTCACATAAAGCTCAGTCTCAATATGCGGCCCGATCGGACAAAAGGTGTCAAACGATTTGCCGCGTGTAAATTGAACATCCTTTCGCTGGATATCACGAGCCGTCACGTCATTTAGGCATGTGTAACCCAATAAATATTCATGTACATTATCAACATCAGTTAACCCTTTACACGTCTTAGAGATAACCACCGCAAGCTCACCTTCATGCTCAACCTGATCGCTTTGCTCAGGTATCACTATATCCTCGCCATTATAGATCAATGCAGACGGGGCCTTTAGAAAAAGCAACGGCTCGGTCGGTACGTCATTGCCTAGCTCGGCCGCGTGTTCGGCGTAATTGCGTCCGACGCAAACGATCTTTGATGGAAAGGGAACTTGTGAAAGCTCGATCTTCATAATTTACGGCACGGTCTCGGAAACAACATCGGACACGGCACTCACATTACCAGTCTTATCCGTCGCGGTTATGTAGTAATGGTAAGTTTTGCCAGACTCGACCTTGGTATCCTGAAAGGTATTTGTTTGTAATAATTGCGGCGTCAGCAGCATCCATTGATCTTTTGCAAGATCCTTATCGGTCGATCGATAGATCTTATAACCGGCGATATCCTTTTCCGGGTTTACCGCAAAGAAAATCGCGATCGCATTCGGAGCTGCGGCAACGGTTATCGCGGACGGAGCCGACGGAGCAAACGTATCCACAGCCTTAAATTTCAATATGTTTGACTCAACACTCTCGACAGGTTCGGCTTGCACACCTATTGAAACCGCACGCACGAAATAGTAATAATCCTTTCCAAAATCAAAGAATTCGTCGTCAAACGAGATCGTTGTGATCGGTGTTTTGTTCAAAAGCCGAGCCGGTTCTTTTTCCGAGTTCGAACGGTAGACATTGTAGCCAAGCACACTCACCGGCTGCGATCCGTCGATATTCGTCGTCGGAGCATCCCATTTTAACCGGACAGCGTCTTGCGAAGCCTCGGCAAGCAGGGAAGCCGGGCCGCCCGCGACCTTTGATGTAGGCTCGATCAAGAGGGAATTCGAAAACGCAGCTTTCTGCCCCGACGAATTTACAAACCGTATCGCATACCGCAACCGGGCAGCTTGCCCCGCAAATTGCAGCGTATCTTTGAACTGCAGGGTTTTATTGCCAAAATCACCATCCGAGATCGGCATCGCGGTGATGAGCGTACTGCGGTTGGCAAATTCTTCCTCCGATAGAGCCTGTGGGGAAGTCACAGGTTCAGCCAGCCTGTAGATATCCGCGCGGCTGATATTTTGCACATTCCCGACCGGGGCATTTTTTGCGGGCATCTTCCAAGAGAGAATTACCTGATTACCACGCTGAAACCCAAAGATCTCAACCCGCTGCAATACACGTTCCTTAGGCGGTACCGGAGCGCCGCGCTTACCACAGCCCGCACCGATAAGCACCACAAGCGCTATAAGTGCTAACAGCGCTTTAACAGCAAAGTGCTTAACGGGCATGTTTAACGATTTCCTGTCTCGCGCGACAATGTATAACATCTGTTTAATTATAAAATGTACTGCCGCAGATCCTGATCCTCTATCAGGGTGCTTAAGTGTTCGTCAACGTAGGCGGCGTCGATACGCTGCTGCTTTTCATCGAGCTCGCTGCCCGCAAAACTGATGTCCTCGAGAAGTTTCTCGACGAGTGTATGTAAACGACGGGCACCAATGTTTTCCGTGGTCTTATTGATCTCCTCGGTCATTTCGGCCAACCGATCAATGGCATCATCGGTAAAAGTAAGCTCGATTCCCTCTGTACCTAATAGTGCCTGATACTGCTTAATTAACGAATTTTTCGGCTGCACGAGGATCCGCTTAAGGTCGTCGATCGTCAGTGATTCGAGCTCGACACGGATCGGAAAGCGGCCTTGGAGCTCGGGAATAAGGTCAGAAGGCTTTGATACGTGAAACGCACCGGCGGCGATGAACAGGATGTGATCTGTGCTCAACATGCCGTATTTGGTGTTGACGTTGGTGCCCTCGACGATCGGCAGTAGGTTGAACATATTCCCAAACATGTCCTTAAAATTTACGCCCATCTCTTCCATCCCTTGGCCGCCGATAAAATCGATCGTCGCGTTTCCGCGATCGGTGGTCTCGATGTCGATAAGACGGTCGTCAAGTGCACCATTTACGAGCTGTTCTCGAAGCTTTTCGCGGGTGCGGTGAATTGATTGAGGCGTCTCAGCCGGTTCCTCGTCGTCCTGCGTCTGATAACTAAAGTCGGACGGCGGGAGCAATAGATCAAGCAGACGTTCCTCGACGTTTTGTTCGGCCCGGGGCAGCACGTCTTCAAATGCCCCCTGCTTTGCCATATCGACGGCAACATCGGCGAGCTCACGCACCATGCTCTCGACATCGCGTCCGACATAGCCGACCTCGGTGAATTTTGACGCTTCGATCTTTATGAACGGGGAATTTGCGAGTCGCGCGAGCCGCCGGGCGATCTCGGTCTTGCCGACGCCGGTCGAGCCGATCATTAGAATGTTTTTTGGTAAAACGTCTTCGGCGATCTCTGGCGGCAGTTTTTGACGGCGAATGCGGTTACGCAAAGCCACCGCAACGGCCTTTTTAGCGGCGTTCTGGCCCACAACATACTTATCCAATTCAGCCACGATCTGTCGCGGTGTAAGGTCGTCGAGATTTGGTTTTTCGACGGTCTCGCCGCCAAGATATATCGCCACTATATTTCCTCGACCAAGATGTCCGAATTCGTGTAAATACAGATCTCGCCCGCTATTCGCAAAGACTCTTCGGCGATCTCTTTGGCGGTCAGCGACGTATGTTTCACCAACGCGCGGGCCGCCGCGAGGGCGTACATACTGCCCGAGCCGACCGACAGCAGACCATCATCCGAAGAGATCACATCCCCTTTACCAGATATGAGAAAAGCGTCGGTTCCGTCGGCGACGATTAGCAACGCCTCGAGATTTCGTAAGTATTTATCTGTACGCCAATCTTTACTGAGTTCTATCGCGGCACGCTCTAGCTGGCCTTGAAACTGTTCGAGCTTTGTTTCAAATCGAGTCAGCAGCGAAAATGCATCGGCTGTTGACCCAGCAAAACCAGCAAGTATCTTACCGTTCGAAATACGCCGGACCTTGCGGGCATTGGATTTGAGGACAGTTTCGCCGAGCGTGACCTGACCGTCGCCAGCCATCGCTGTTTGGCCGTTGCGTGTAACGAGCAGAACGGTCGTCGAGCGAATTCTCGCCATATTGCTTTCTTGCCGCATAAAAACTCAATGATAAGGTTTTAATTTCAAATGCTCAAGAGAGTCGAAGGAAGTGTGGTAAGTCAGGGAAGTCTAGAAAGTCCAAATAGAGCGACTTTCTAGACATACTAGACTTTCAACACTCTCTTGACTCTCTCGTCGATATGTCTGAACATTAAAGGGTTTATGGGAAAGCGTCCGAGAATAGGCATCACGATGCGGCTGGAGATGGAAACCCGCAGGTTTTATCTTGGCCGCGACTACAGCGAGGCCATTGAGGCTTGCGGCGGCGTTCCTGTGCATATCGCGTTGATCCCAAAGGCGGGGTATATTGCGGAGGCTGTCGCCGGTCTAGACGGGATTCTGCTCCCGGGGAGCAATACCGATATCGATCCGCATTACTACGGCGAAGAGCCGCATCATCGGCTCGGAACGGTGATCACGGAAAAAGATCAAACCGATCAGCTTGTTTTGGCAGAGGCTGAAAAGCTCGGATTGCCGCTTTTGGGTATTTGCTACGGTATGCAGGCTTTGAATGTCTTTCGCGGAGGTTCGCTGGTACAGGACATTGAATCGCAGGTAAAGGGAAGTCATAAGCATGAACAAGGTGCTCCGCACACGCGGAATTCGCACAGCCTGCGCTTCGCAAGAGGCAGTGTTTTGGCTGGCCTCGCGGCGGTAAAGGGTACGAAGGTCGAAATTCGAGTCAATTCGTCGCATCATCAGGCGGTTGGCAAGATAGGGAAGAATTTAAAAGCAGTGGCATGGGCGAAAGACGGCGTGATCGAATGCGTCGAAGATATGCGAAAGGGCCGTTTTATTATGGGTGTTCAGTGGCATCCGGAACTGACCGCCCCGGCGGACACAGTTTCCCGAGAGATATTCGAGCTTTTTGTCGATAAATGCAGAAAGGCGTAACTTCGGACCGCGGGGTTCGTGTGATTAGACAGGTATTACGGTTTTTACAAGTTAAAGTAAAATCTCAGGTGCTGCAACATATTTATTAACAGCACTTAAAGGCAAAACTTAAAGTAGATAATAGAGAGCAAATATTGATGGATAATCCGATATTGGTTGGTGTGATTTCATGGTTCGTACCCGGCCTCGGGCATTTGATGCAGGGGCGGGTGGTTAGAGGCGCGATCATTGCGGTGATCGTTTGGTCGATGTTCGTTATCGCTCTGTTGAGCGGCGGTGCTCATTATCCGGGCTTTGATTTCAAGGACGGCACGCTGCTCTATTTGCTCAATGTCTTTGCCCGTTTTGGCAACGGTTTAGGGGCGATCGTGAGTTTTATCATGGCAGGTACGCCTTCGCCGCAGGTTGCCGCACTTGCTACATTCGAATATGGCGGACGCTTTCTAGAGGTTGCGGGGCTACTCAATTATCTGGCTACTGTTGACGCCGTCGATATCTCACTCGGGAGGAAAAAATGATCCATTTTCTTTACCTCATAGGATTCGCATTTTTTGTCTCGACAGCGTTTGCGATATTTTCTAACGGAACGACGCGGGAACGAGTATTTTACGGCGTCAAAACGTTTTTGCAGTTTACGGTGATAAGTCTCGTACTGGCTTGGATCCTGTATTTTATCCCGTGGTAGAAACATGAGTTTCTCTCAAAAATCCTGAATTTTTGGTCCGGTCCGGACCAGGTGGACCAAAGTGGACCAAGGTGGACCAGACGCAGATCATAGGAGCGAAATGCCGCTTGTCGAGACTGAGGGCCTGGTCATTAAAAGCTACAATTTGGCCGAAGCCGACCGGATCGTCGTCTTTTTGACGCATGATCACGGTGTGGTTCGCGGCGTTGCCAAGGGGGCGAAACGTCTGAAGAGCAAGTTTGGCAGCGGGCTCGAGCCGTTTTCGGTGGTTCAGGCGACATACTTTCAAAAAGACTCGGTCGAGCTGGTTTCGATACAAAAAACCGACCTTATTCAGTCGAATTTTGACGCTGCGAGCGACCCTGATTTTCTACAGAAATTTTCATATCTCGGCGATCTGCTCCTGACGCTCTCGCCGCCCCATGACCCGAACGAAACGCTTTACAGGATGGTTAGAGCGTGTGTTGAAACCGCGTCGGCTGACCGTTCGACGCTGCTTAGTACAGGCGTATATTTCGAATTGTGGATGCTCCGGCTCGCGGGTTATTTGCCTGACTGGGGGCACTGCAATGCCTGCGGGCGGGAGTTTGAAGTTGCGGAGATCGCCAATTTACAGGTAAATTTTCACCTTATCTGTCCGACATGCCGCCGAGGAGCGGCAACGCGGCCGTTTGACGGGGTAAGCCGGTCTATTGCGGCGGCGGCAAGAAAACTAGGCCCTGGCAAATTTGCCGAATTTAGCTCCGAAAAGCATGACGCTCTAAAGGCGTTATCTATTATACTTAAGCTTATTATCGCAAGCTCGATAGGCAGGGAAGTGACCGGCGAAAAATCGCTGGCGATCAAGACGCAAGGCTAAATGAAACGCATCGGCTGGCTAATTTCGACGTATTTGCTGCGGGTCATCGTCCCGTATTTTGCGATGGCATGGCTGCTGTTGAGCGTGATACTGTTTGTTCAACAGGCGAGCAGATATTCGGACATCTTCTTTAGCGCAAATATCCCGACCAATCTCGTCTGGCAATTGACGATCGCCCTGATCCCAAATGTCATCGCGTTCACGTGTCCGATGGCGATGCTTGTCGGCACGATAATTGGCCTCTCAAAAATGCAGGGCGACAGCGAACTGGTCGCGATACGAGCTTCCGGCGTCGGCAATCTGCAGATCGCGTTGCCGATAATGATGCTAGGCGTGCTGCTGTCGGGCTTTGCCTTTCTCGTAAATCTTAAGGGCGTTCCGCTTGCCGCGTCGCTCGTCAGAAACGTCGCGCTCCAAACGGCAATAAAAAAACTCGAATCGCCGCTCGAACCAGGTGTTTTTAATACCGAGGTCGCCGGATACACCATTTATGTTAAAGGCGGCGATATCGAGACCGGCCGCTGGAAAAACATCTTTATCTACAGCGAAGACGCCGCCAATAATAGTGTGCGTCTGATAACGTCAACGCAAGGGCGTGTCGATACGGCGGACGAATCGTCGGAACTGGTGCTCGAAAATGCATCGGTTTCGACACTGCCGATGACGCCCGGAGCGGGGAAGTATATCTCCGAGAGTATCGGCGAGGTGAGGTTTGCGATCAAAACAAAACGCGGCGACCTGATCGACAAACTTCAGCGGCCCGAGTTGACGCCCGAGGAACTTGGTTTAGAGCAGCTTTCGACCTACGCCGCCGGTAAAGAAGGAAAAGACCGCGTCGAGGCCGAGTTGATTTGGCAGCGAAGATTGCTGCTCTCGATCACGCCGTTTATCTTTTGCTTACTTGGGACCGTAATTGTTTTGCGATTCAACCGCGGCGGTCGTGGCCGGGGAATTGGGGTCGCGTTGGCCGTGCTCATCGTATTTTATCTGCTGTCATTCCTTGGCGAACAACTCGCCCGCACCGGCACGATCAGCGTCGTGCAGGGAAGTTTGATACCGCTTATTGTCAGTGCGATAGCCGTGCTGTGGTTCAATTATTCACGGCGGCTTGATTTTTGGAGCGTACCGGTCGAAAAGATCAAAGCCGCGATCGGCGGACTGAACCGATCGGGAAGCAAGATCCAGTTTCGTAATGTCTTTGTCGATCTTACGACGGGCTTGCGTGATTTTGATATCATCCGCAATTTGCTCAAAAATTTTCTATTAACGCTAAGCTTTCTGATGGCGATCTTTGTTATTTTTACGGCGTTCGAGTTGTGGAAATTTGCCGGTTCAATGGACGGCGGCATCGTGCTGCTGCTCAAATATCTGCTGTATTTGCTGCCGTACGTCTATATTCAGATCGTGCCGTCGGCGGCGATGATAGGGGTGCTGGCGACCTATGCGATCAAATCCAAACAAAACGAGATCGTGACATGGACGTCGGCGGGGCAGAGTGTTTATCGACTTCTCGTGCCTAGTTTTGTGCTTATGGCGGCTCTGGGCGGACTGAATTTTGGGCTTCAGGAACTTCTCTTACCAAAATCTAATCGTCTGCAAGACGGAACTCGCGACCAGCTCCGGGCACGCGGAAAGGTGGAAGATAAGTCGGGAAAATACTGGATCGCTAGTGACCAGCGGATATATTCTTTCCGCACCGTCGAAACTGCGTCTGATAACGCAAAGGCGATTGGGGCTAAGCCGACATTGAGTAATGGCAATGTGGCCGCACCGATTTCTGCGTCTGATAACGATAAGCCTATTGCTCCCTGCTCCGCCGGCTGCTTATACGATTTGTCGGTCTACCAATTTGACAATAACGGCACGGAGTTGCAATCCGTGTACCGTGCAAAAAATGCGGTGTGGGAACGCGGGAAGATAACTTTTGCGGGGAACGTCGAGAAAAGCTACATGCTTGATGGGCGGATCGAAACTGAAAACTCCAGCGGTGGGGAAGTTGCAGAGTCGCAAGATCCTTTTCTAGGATTGCGGTCAAAGCCGAGCCAGTTAAGTACGGGCGAAGTAAAAAAGCAGATCGCGTCGAGCGAATCCGAGGTTGAGCGTCGAAACCTTTCCGTCGCGCTTGAGAAAAAGTATACAACGCTTCTTTTGCCGTTCATCATGGCGCTGTTCGCCGCTCCGTTTGCCCTAAGCCTGAGCCGAAAGGGAAACGTGGTCACTGTCGGCTATTCGATCGGGCTGTGGTTGCTCTTCACGGGTACTAACAGCGTTTTCGAACAACTCGGCCTAAACGGTCTGTTATCGCCAACGCTCGCAGTATGGTCGCCGCTTATCATATTTTCGATGTTCGGCGTCTATCTGCTTACAAAGGTTCGCACCTGATCCGCGATGAAAAGCTTGCCGCCATAACTGCGTACATTCGGGCCCGATCGCAGAGCTGACAATGAATTGCTCATGAACGGTCGGCGACGTGCCGGGTAGTTTGTATTCTAATGGTAATATTACAGAACCGGAGGAAAATCATATGAGAATGATCGTGTTTTTGTGCGCGTTAATAATGGCCGCGAGCGGCTCTGTGTTTGGCCAGGAATATCAGTTCAGGCCGATGAAAGGATCGGCAACGCCTGAGTACCAAGAGTCCGGCGACCACGGCCTGTGTGTCGTTTTCAAAACTTACATCGTGCTCGCCGAGCCGAGTCAAGACGGCGGTGATGATGTCAACGTATGGCTCCGCAAAGGAACCGCAAAGGGAGCCGACGCATGCCGTATGGGTACGAACCCGGATTACATGATCAAAAACTCAGACAATAACTCGTTCTACGGTCTATCGGCAGTATATATGTTTGTCGACCAGGGAACCTCCGCCGGAGAGCGTACGCTGTTAGTTTTCAAGACAGAGTCCGGTAAACCTGTCACGACGGTCGATTACATCGGCAGCCCACGCATCGAAGCCGCCCGGTACCTATTCTTCGACGCCCCCTCAACTAAAAAAGGCCCGATCTCCACCTGCAAAGAAGCCGCCAAATGGAAACGCCAAGGCGGCAGTGTCGGCTGGGTCCAAGGCAAAAAACTAGACCTCGATACGCAGAAGTCAACAAATGTTGGTGGGTTGAGGTGTGTTTATCAGGAGTAAAAACCTCTGACTGAGCCTAGTAACGGGCTAAACGGAGGCGGCGAAGCCGAGACCAAGTCTCAACTTTTTAATTGCGACTTTCTATCCACTTTTCTTTCCAAACCTGAAAAAATGGCGAATGAGACAGCTAATAGCTCAACCCTCGATCTTGAACTTGATTTACAAATGGGCACGGGAAGTATCAAATCGGTTCGTTCAGAATTGATGCTTCCCAATAACCAATACAAACGACCAAAGATAACACTGTTTCCAACTGAAGATCAGATCAATCAGATTGAAGCCAATCTAACAAGTCAGTTTTCGTTGAAAGGAAAGATAAATGATGCGAAAGCACTAGTGGCGGGCTTAATTGAGGCGAGTAATGTTTGGGTGGATTCCATCAGCCTAAGCGTAAAAACCCCAACAGTTTGCGATCCAGTTGATTTGGTTATCAAAAAATCCGTACCGATATCAAAAAAAGGAAGGATTAAAGGACATGTCTCTATAACGGCTAACGAACTCCTCCAACCGGCTGTAGCCCATTGGCCAAAAAAGAAACGGATTTTAGCACGTCAATTCAAATATTTTCCCACGCACGACGTAAGCCTTTGGTTTGATGAAAATGAGAACTGTGAATATGACACGGAATCTCACTTGTTTCCGGAGCTAGTCTGCAAGTTCACTTCGAAGCGATCTTTGTTTCAAAAACAGCGAATAATCGACGTTGTAAATGACGTTGTTCTTCTCGCATCGTTTGCCGCACGTCGTCATACGGTTTGCACAGGCATTACCTACCTTTATGGTGGCAGTGAGGTTTTTGAGTATTTTGGTGACAGAACGCTGCCCCGTCTTCCGCTGAAAGAGAACCCACGTGGTCAGCTTATAGAGCTATCCGACTTCTCGCATTACATGAAAAATGCTTTTAGAACGTTTAGCAAACTGCGAGATCGTGAGGAGATGAGACGTTTACTCAATTTCACGTTGACTGGCACAGAATCAACGCTCGAAGGTGATTTCGTTTCTCTTTACGCTGCCCTTGAGATGTTCATCTCTCGATTTCGCAAAGACCAAGATCTTGAGTTTATCTTTCCCGAATCGAAATTTGGAAAGCTACGAAAAGAAATCAACAAGGCTATGATGACCATCGATTTCGTTCCGTTCTTAGACCGACCAATTAGAAACTCAGCAAGAAGAGCGGAGATTATTCAAGACAAAACTAAGTTAATTAAGGATAAGTTGGGTGAGTTGAATCGAGTTGCTTTTGGTACGGCTCTTACTGCGATGACGGAACATTACTCAGTTTCCCTAGACGATTTATGGCCGGTAACAGGAAAAGGTTCACTTTCGGATATCCGTAATCGCATTGTTCACGGAAGCTACTTCGGTCGTGAGCATTCTCATGGTTTAATTTTTGCTCGGGAACACCTGAGATGGGTACTTGAAAGACTTTTACTTTCGTTCCTCAACGTTCCTTTACACATTTCAAACGTCTCACCTGCTGCCCTTGCTCTTAGACATCCTTATTCAGCTTGGGAGGATGAATCGAAATACTTTAAATAGTTGTGGCCCCACAACTTTGTTCCGTCCTCATGCCTTCCCAAGCATTCGGTTCATCAATTGGCCTGCATGGAAACCAACAGCGAGTAAATGCTCAGCAACATCACCCGCCTTCATAAAATCGAAAAGGACTGGTTGTCCTTCCAAGGCAGTACTAATTTCAAATATCTTCGTGTCAGCTCCTTTAATGTAGGAGTCACGGTTATGTGCGGGAAATTTTTCGAGACGTTTTATTCCGGACGCCTTAAATCGAAATTTATTCCCATGAGCAACACCATTTCGTAGGTGATAGATCATTTCTAAAATCGGGGCATGGTCCAAATATTCAACACTTTCCAAAGCGTCGCCAAGAGTTATAAGGGCTCCTGCTAGCCATACTTGTTCTGAATACGCTTTGACTCGTGGATCGTCCTGTGCGAGCTTCAGGAAGTGCGGAAACGAATATTCGATTGGCTTTCCCTCGGTTTTGTCCACGTAACCCACGGAAACGATTTGGTGATCCTCGATTTCGGGAGCAAGGGAAGCAGCATCGGAATGGCTTGCCACAGTAGTTTGAGCATGATGTGCGAGATAGCCATGGTGTAGCATCTCACCTAGTTGAGCAATTTCTTCCGCGGCATCCGCTGTGATTATCATTTCTTCAATTAACTCCGACCGCGATTTTTCGTTATATTACACTACTTATGCTTAATCCACCTGCCTTTTGCCCGAGATGTGTGAATTCGGTCAACGAACAAAATCTCCCTCCATGATTCTAGATTGAGATCCATATGGCAATCGCTCTGAACCTTGTGTTATAAAATGGAATCATGAAAACAAGAATAATTATTGCGATCGTCATCTTGCTGGCTGCACTTCCTATCGCTGCACAGTACGCACCGGAACCAAAGCGGGATAATCTGAGTTCTGCACCAAAGGCGTTTCGGACGTTTTTTGCGAAGTTTCGCAACGCTGTCGAAAAGAAAGATAAGACTCAGGTCGCGGCGATGACGCGTTTTCCGTTTGCGTATGGCTATGACGCCGGCGACGAGGGGATGTACACGCGGACTCAATTCTTAAAGAACTACAAACACGTCACCGGCGATTTTTTTGGCGA
Source organism: Chloracidobacterium sp. (assembly GCA_016706275.1). Lineage (GTDB taxonomy): Bacteria > Acidobacteriota > Blastocatellia > Pyrinomonadales > Pyrinomonadaceae > OLB17. The sequence goes on from JADJJY010000002.1 coordinate 304,588, forward strand.
GTATAAGATGGGCAAAAATCCCTGGTTTGAAGGGGGCGACGATCAGAGCTACACCATCTCGACCGAAAACGCATCGCACCTGACTTTTATCAAATCGGGCAACACGTTTAAGTTCATATCATATATCGTCGAGCTGTAATGTGGGGGGCGCCAACGGCGATTAACATCAACGCATAGGCAAAAACGAGCGAAGCGAGAGCATCCCTAGGCCAGCGATTTCAATATGGCTTACGTCCATGAGGGGCAAGAACACCGCCGGGTTATTTGTTCGACGCCTTCAGCGTCGGGAATATATGGTGACTCTAACCTAGGGTTACGCTCATTATATTCGCTCACCCTAGGCTTTAATGTTTGTCACCTTAGGCGACAAGAACAAAAAAGCCCCGTCCTAACGGACAAGGCTTTTTGCTTTGAAAATAAGAACCCAGTCACTATCGCTCCCGGTTCTGACTGCTTACTGCTGACAGCCGACTGCCAACTTCTTACGTTCCCGTTTCCCAGCTCGTCATATACTCGAGCATTTCCGGGGTGAGGACGTCCATGTTTACGCCCATTGCGTGGAGCTTGAGGCTGGCGATCTCTTGATCGACTTCCTTAGGCAGGACGTGGACGCCGGCGCCGAGTTTGCCTTTCTGTTTGACCAGATATTCGGCAGACAGTGCCTGGTTGGCGAACGACATATCCATCACGCTGGCTGGGTGGCCTTCGGCGGCGGCGAGGTTGATCAGGCGGCCTTCGCCAAGCACGATCACGCTCTTACCACCGTCTTTGCTGATGTATTCTTCGACGAACGGACGGCGTTTGACGGCCGGTGCCGACATATCGCGGAGTGCGTCCAGGTTTAACTCGAGGTCAAAGTGGCCCGAATTACAGACGATCGCACCGTCTTTCATCACCTCAAAATGCTCGCGGTCGATGACGTGGCGGTTGCCGGTCACGGTGACAAAGAAATCGCCGATCTTCGCGGCATCCTTGATCGGCAGCACACGCATACCGTCCATAACGGCCTCGATTGCCTTGATCGGGTCGATCTCGCAGACAACGACGTTCGCACCCATACCGCGGGCACGCATCGCAACGCCTTTACCACACCAGCCGTAGCCGACCGTGACGAGCGTCTTACCGGCGAGCAAAATGTTGGTCGCACGGATGATGCCGTCAAGCGTCGATTGACCCGTACCGTAACGGTTATCAAAGAAATGCTTGGTCTGAGCGTCGTTAACAGCGATCGAAGGGAACGTGAGCACGCCCGCTTTGACCATTGCGTTAAGACGGACGATACCGGTTGTGGTTTCTTCGGTCGTGCCGATGAGATTTGGGATAAGCTCAGGCTTTTCCTTGATCATCGTTGCCACAACGTCCGATCCGTCATCGATAATGAGGTTCGGATTTGTATCAAGTGCAGCTTTAACGTGACGCACGTAAGTGTCTGTCGATTCACCCTTTATCGCCATGACCGGGATGCCCCAGTCGGCCACAAGGGAAGCGGCAACGTCGTCTTGCGTCGAGAGCGGATTCGAAGCGATCAACAGAGCCTCGGCTCCGCCCGCTTGAAATGTACGTGCCAGATTGGCCGTCTCGGTCGTGATGTGTGCACATGCGACCATTTTGACACCAGTCAGCGGCTTTTCCTTTTCAAAACGCTCGCGAATAAGCCTTAAAACCGGCATTTCGCGGTCAGCCCACTCGATGCGCTGCTTGCCTTGGGGGGCAAGATTGATGTCTTTGATGTCGTATTCCATTGATGTTCCCGGATTAGCCATTTGTTCCAGCTCCTTTATGTTCCTCAGCCGCTGTTCTAAGAGCCTCGGCCTTGTCTGTTACTTCCCACGAAAACTCACCGTTCTTACGGCCAAAGTGGCCAAATCGTGCTGTCGCTTTGTAGATCGGGCGACGCAGGTCGAGAGTTTCGATGATCGCCGCTGGCGTGAGGGTGAAATTTTCACGAACGATGTCGGCAATACGCTCGTCATCGATGGTCCCGGTGCCGTGCGAATCGATCAAAACCGACACGGGTTCGGCAACGCCGATCGCATAAGCCAGCTGGACAGTGCATTTATCAGCAAGTCCGGCAGCGACGACGTTTTTAGCAATATAGCGGGCCATGTAAGCAGCCGAGCGGTCAACCTTTGTGGGATCCTTACCCGAAAAAGCACCGCCGCCGTGCGGGGCATAGCCTCCGTAAGTGTCAACAATGATCTTACGGCCTGTTACGCCAGCATCGCCCATCGGGCCTCCGACCACGAATTTACCGGTCGGATTGATGTGATATTTGGTTTGATCGTCGAGCAGCTCGGCCGGAATCACAGGCATAATTACATGCTCCATGATGTCGCGGCGAATGTCCTCGATGTCGAGATCGGCGGTCTGCGTCGATATAACAACCGCCTCGACCCGAAACGGACGGCCGTCGCGATACTCGATCGAAACCTGCGATTTTCCGTCAGGACGCAAGTAGGGAATCGTGCCGTCACGGCGCACTTCGCTCAATTTACGAGTAAGATTGTGAGCCATCTGGATCGGCATCGGCATAAGCTCTGGCGTCTCGTTACAGGCGTAACCAAACATTAAGCCCTGATCGCCGGCACCGCCGGTGTCAACGCCCTGTGCGATATCCGGCGACTGTGTGCCAATCGCGTCGATAACGCTACAGGTATTCGAGTCGTAGCCGAATTCAGCGTTGTTATAGCCTATCTCTTCGATAGTTTCCCGAATGATCTGCTTGTAATTTACGTCGGCCGTCGTGGTGATCTCACCCGCGACGACTGCCAGGCCGGTTGTCACAAGCGTTTCGCACGCAACGCGGGCCATTGGGTCCTGTGCCAAAATGGCGTCCAAAATAGCATCACTTATATGATCCGCAATTTTATCCGGATGACCCTCGGTCACCGACTCCGATGTGAATAGAAAATTTCCGTTACTCAATTGTTTACGTAACTCCTTTTATAGGGTTGTATTAATTGGAATCTTTGATAGATAACAAAACGATAATAATAGCTTTTTACCGGAATGGTGTCAAAGCGGGAACATGTCAAGGCGTTGGCTGTTACCGCATGTCGAGAGTGGCGGGCACTTATTGCGTCTGATAATAGAGATTATGTAATGTCTGTGAATGCCAAAGCGGCCCGTGTTCAGCTATCCAATAAGCTCCGGCCAATCATCCGTTGGGGTTTCAATATCGTCAGACGGCTCTTCTGTCGGGGTTGATGACGCGGAAAGGTCGATCACCTTTTGTTCAACGTAGATCGGACAATCCATTCTAAGGGCTAATGCAATTGCGTCAGACGGACGTGCGTCAAGCAGTACGGCGTCGCCACCGCGATCGAGCAACTCGATCCGTGCATAGAACGTGTTGTCCTGTAGGTCGGTAATTATCACGCTAGCGGCAGATAGCCGACATTCGATAATGATGTTCCTAAGCAGATCATGCGTCATCGGCCGTTGCGGGACGACCTTTTCTATCTCAAGGGCAATGGCATTAGCCTCAAAAGCTCCGACCCAAATGGGCAGGACGGTCTCGGACTCAACGCCCTTAAGCACTACGATAGGCGAATTGGTGTTTGGGTCCATTATCAATGCACCGATCTTAACTTCGATCAAATTACGGTCTATATCCATGAAAACCTATTGAACCTCACCAAATAATGAATTTGCCTTAATGTCTGTAATGCGGACATCGACGATCTGGCCTAACTGCTCACGGTAGCCTTCGAAATTTACAACCTTGTGACAGGTCGAATGGCCCGTCAGGCTTGTTTCGGAACGGCTTGAAACACCCTCAACCAACACTTTAAGCACTTTATTAAGATATCGCTGTAACTGATTGTTCTGTATATCTTTCTGGGCTTTCTCTAGCTCTAGAAAACGTAATGTTTTTCCGCCTCGGAAACATCATCTACCATCTCAAAAGCAGGCGTCCCGGGTCGCGGCGAGTATTTAAACATATACGCCATATCAAACCCGCAATATTTGACCATACTGACGGTGTCCTGAAAATCTTTCTCAGTTTCGCCCGGAAAACCGACGATAATGTCAGTCGTAAGAGCGATATCACGGCTTGACGCTTTTATCCGGTCGATCTTTGCGAGATATTTCTCGATCGTATGGCCGCGTTTCATAAGTTTAAGCACCCGGCTCGAACCCGATTGAACCGGTAGATGGACCCAATTACAGAGATTTTCATGTTCGTCGATAGCGTCAACCATATCGTCGTTAAAATCGCGGGGAAACGAGGTGTTAAATTTAATACGGTTGATGCCGGTAGCGGCGACGGCCCGCAAAAGCCGCGAGAACGCCGACTTCCCTGCAAATCCTTCGAGGCCCGATTCGGTTTCAGGCCTATAACTATTGACGTTTTGGCCGATCAGATGCACTTCCTTGACGCCGTTTCGACGCAATTCGAGCACTTGGCGGATGATCTCCGACGCCTCGAGGCTGCGTTCCCTGCCCCGTGAAAAGGGGACGATGCAGTATGTGCAAAACTTGTTGCATCCTTCAATTATCGGCAGAAAAGCAACATATGGCGAGTGGCGATGCGTATCGGCGACGGTCCAATCGTATTCATCCTCTCGTTCGCCGACATCAAAATAGCGGCCGTTTTTGATCGCTTCGTCGATCGCGGTCGAAACACGTCCGACGGCACGCGTTCCGAGAACAAAATCGACGCCTTCGATCTTGTCAAAGAGCGTTTCGCCCTCTAATTGAGCGACGCAACCCATTACGCCGATGACCGGTTTGATCTCGTTCTTATGTCGGATCCGGCCAACGCGGGAGTACAATTTATGCTCGGCTTTCTCGCGTACGGAGCAGGTATTGAGTATGATTATATCAGCCGAATTTTCGTCAGTTGTCACCTGATATCCGTCACGCGCCAAGGTGCCCGTGACGCGTTCCGAATCGGACACGTTCATCTGACAACCCCAGGTTTCGAGAAAGACTTTTTTCATTTCATGCCGCAAGATATCAGCCCAAAACCCGCTAAAACACGCGACTTTTGCCATCTGCATTTGCATTCAGATTATAGCCTGTTGCAAAGCACAATCCAACTTAAGCCTCTCGCGAAGCGGCTCAACGAGCTGGATATGTCGTCGTGCGCGATCACGGATTACGGCAATATGTTTGGTGCGGTCGCGTTTTTTAACGCGATGACCTACAACGGCATCAAGCCCATTATTGGCTATGAAGCCTATTTCAGATTTGACAGCCGTTTGGAGCGTTCGACGGCAGTAAATGCGGGCGAGAGGGCGTATTACAACCTGATCTTGCTTGCGAAGGACATTGAGGGCTATAAAAATCTCGTCCATCTGGCGTCAAAGGCCTATACCGACGGGTTTTATTACAAACCGCGGATCGATATGGAGCTTCTTGCGGAGCGAAGTGGCGGTTTGATCGGCATTTCCGGCGGTATGCACGGGCCGATCGGACATTTTCTTTATAACGACGATCAGAAACGGGCTTTAGCCAATGCGAATGCGTTGGAAGATGTCCTTGGAAAAGGAAATTTTTTCCTTGAGATCAGCGATAGCCTGACCGAGCAAGGTAAACAACTAATAAAAGACACGTCCGAGCTATCAAAATCCAGCGGCATTCCGCTCGTTGCGACGAACGATGTTCATTATCTCAATCCTGACGATGCCCGGGCACAGCAGATGCTTATTTGCATCGGTGAGGGGCGGACGATCTCGGAAACGGTGCGTACCGAGGGCATTAATTATCTTCGTTCTGCGGAGGAGATGTGGGATATTTTTGGCGACGAGCTGCCGGATTCGTTGAATAATACGCTCCAGATGGCGGAAATGTGCGATCTGGTGATACCGCAGGGCGACGACGAGCGGCAATTGCCCAGTTTTCCTATCCCGATCAAGGGATTAACCGAAGAACAATATTTCGACCAGATCCTGCGAGAGGGGTTTGAAGAGCGGCTGAAGGAGGAATGGGAGCCGCGTATCGCTAACGGTACGCTCAAATATCCGCTCGAAGATTATCGCAAACGGCTCGACATCGAGATCGCGACGATCAATAAAATGGGCTTTCCGGGCTACTTTTTGATCGTTTGGGAGTTTATCAAATACGCCCGCGAGCAAGGCATCCCGGTCGGCCCCGGACGAGGTTCGGCTGCGGGTTCGCTGGCGGCGTATTGTATGCGGATAACGGACGTTGATCCGCTGCAATACGATCTGCTGTTTGAGCGCTTTCTCAATCCGGAACGTATCTCGATGCCCGATATCGACATCGATTTCTGCATTCGCGGCCGTGGACAGGTCATCAATCACGTGACCGAGTTTTACGGACAGGAATCGGTCTGTCAGATCATCACATTTGGAACGATGGCGTCGCGTGCAGCTATTAAGGACGTTGGACGTGCGTTGGGGATGGAATTTGGCGCGGTTGAAAAGGTCGCGAAGATGATTCCGCCGCCGATCCGCGGCCGCAATGTGAGTATCTCGCAGGCACTAGAAACTGTGCCTGAGATGAAAAAGGCGTACGACAGCGAAAAGCAGGTCAAAGAACTTGTCGATCTCGCTCTCAAACTCGAGGGATGCTCGCGTCATACATCGGTACACGCCGCCGGCGTTGTGATCAGCCCGCGTCCGCTGCACGAACTTGTTCCGGTTAAGACCAACGACAAAGACGAATTCACGAGCCAGTATCCGATGGGCGATCTCGAAAAGGTCGGAATGCTCAAGATGGATTTCCTCGGCCTGACGACGTTGACGGTCATCGCTGACTGTTTAGCCTCGATGAAAGAAAAGATCGGTGTCGAGATAGATTGGACAAAGATCCCGAATAACGACGAAAAGACGATGCAGCTTTTTGGCGACGGGCGGACCGAGGCGATATTTCAGTTTGAATCGTCCGGCATGGCCGACATGTGCCGCCGTTTGCGTCCAAAAGAGCTCGAAGATCTGTCGGCGTTAAACGCCCTCTATCGTCCCGGCCCGCTCGACGGCGGTATGATCGACGATTTTATTGACCGTCATCGCGGGCTCAAGCCTACCGAATATCTGTTGCCTGAGATGGAAGAGATTCTTGGCAACACGTTTGGCGTGCTCGTCTATCAAGAGCAGATCATGCAGCTTGCGCAAAAGCTGGCCGGGTACAGCCTCGGCCAAGCCGATCTGATGCGGCGGGCGATGGGTAAGAAAAAGATCGAGGAGATGGCGGTTCACGAACAGACGTTCGTCGACGGTGCGATCGCCAACAAGATCCCGAAAAAGACGGCAAAAGAAATATTTGACCTGATGGCGAAATTCGCCGATTATGGATTTAACCGCAGCCACTCGATGGCGTACGCGGTGCTCGCGTTTCAGACGGCTTACTTAAAGGCACACTTCCCTGCCTATTTTTACGCGTCCGTTCTGTCGCACGAAGCCCAGGATGCGGCGAAGGTCTATAAATATACGACCGAGCTAAAATCGATGGGCCTTTCCCTGCTGCCGCCCGATGTGAATGAGAGCGGCGAAGATTTTACGCCGGTCGATGACACGGTCCGCTACGGATTGACGGCGATCAAAGGCATGGGCACGTCTAGTGTCCAAGCGATCGTCGCGGCTCGGAAAGAGGGTAAGTTCTCGTCGATCTTTGATTTCTGTGCCCGCCTCGGTTCGGGGATGGTCAATCGCCGAGGGCTTGAGAGCCTGATCGCTGCGGGTGCTTTTGATTCGATGATGCCGGAGGACAGCGATACCGGATCGTGGCGTGCGAGGCTGCACGGGGCGATCGAGTCGGCTCTGGCTCAGGGGCAGCGGATGTCGGAAGACAAGCTGCGCGGTCAAAGTGGGTTGTTTGGCGGTAACGAGGAGGAAGATTCCGCGTCGCAGATGCTGCCGGATGCCGTGGCGTGGTCGCAGACGGAGCTTGCCAAGCGTGAAAAAGCCGCGGTCGGGTTTTATCTCTCGACGCATCCGCTTGACGGTTTCAAAAAGCTGCTTGCCGGGATGAAGCTCAAAAATGTCGCTGAGTACGACGATCTCAGATCGGGCGATATGATCAGACTGGCGGGCATGATCACGGGCTTGCAGGTTCGCACAAGCAAAAGAGGCAACCGCTTTGCGCAGTTCCGATTTGAGGACCGCTCGGGCGGGTTAAAAGGCGTTCTGCTGGGCGAGAATTTTAACAAACTGGGGTCAATGGTGGCCGACGACGCGATGTTTATCGCCGAGGGCAACATCGAGGCGGCTGAGGGCCAGGAGCCGACGCTAAAGATCAGCAGCCTGCAATCGCTCGACGAAGCCGAAGCTTCGCGGGCCCGCGAGCTAAACATCACGATCCCCGACGGCGTTGCAAACGAGGCGTATTTCGAAGAGCTTTACCGCCTGCTCGAACGCGAACAAGGCCGCTGCCCTGTCTCGCTGACGATGTCTGCCGACGAAACTCGGGTCAAGTTATACGCCGACGGCCTCCGAGTCAGCGCAAGCCGCTCGCTGCAGCGTGAACTCGAGGCGCAGGGCTGTGCTGTTGAGTGGGTGCATTAATAGGTTAGTATTAAACTTATGGCGACTACTGCATTTGAACGCGTACAGACGGCGAGGCATCCGGATCGGCCGTATGCGATGGATCTGTTTCAGACATTGTTTACAGATTTTGTTGAGATCCACGGCGACCGGCGTTTTGCGGACGATCCGGCGATGATCACGGGGTTTGCTCGGCTCGACGGCACCGAGGTCTGCGTTATCGGCCAGCAAAAGGGCCGCGACATTAACGAACGCCGGCACCGCAACTTTGCGATGTCTAAACCCGAAGGCTATCGTAAGGCCCTGCGGATGATGAACATGGCCGAAAAGTTTGGCCGCCCGATCATCACGATCATCGACACGCCGGGAGCGTATCCGGGTATCGACGCCGAGGAACGCGGCCAGGCCGAGGCGATCGCGTTTAACCTGCGTGAGATGGCGGGGCTCAAAGTGCCGATCGTCGTCGTCGTACTTGGCGAAGGCGGCAGCGGCGGGGCTCTTGCGATCGGTATCGGCGACCGCGTGCTGATGATGGAAAACGCCGTCTACAGCGTCATCACGCCCGAAGGCTGTGCCGCCATCCTGTGGAAAGACGCCGGCCGTGCCCCCGACGCCGCCGAAGGCCTCAAACTAACCGCCGACAATCTCAAAAAGTTTGACATCATCGACGAGATCGTCCCCGAACCCGAACCTTGGACCGTCCCGTCCGACAGCGATAAAAAATCGCAAAAAACCTACGACAACATCCTCGCCAGCCTAAAAAAGAGCCTCCTCCGCGAACTAAAAACCCTCTCGTCCCTCGACACAAAAACGCTGCTCGATGAACGCTATGAGAAGTTCCGCAAGATGGGGGAATGGGTCTAGTTAAATATGTTAGATGAATTCCCTGTGCCCTCAACCGACGCTGAATGGAATGAGTTTATCGAGGCGTGGATTGCCGGATGGCCAATCGCTGACAGGACGGAAGCGGAGAAGTGGGCCGCTGACGCTGTGACGGACTGGGCGCTGGAAGAGAAGCATGAGCCCGTTTGGGAATTCATCACGCGAGCATTCGGAAAGGAAATGCCCGACACGACCTTTGCTATTCTCGCGGCCGGTCCGATGGAAGACCTACTATCTGAGTTCGGACCCCTATATATTGATCGTGTAGAAGAACTGGCCAGAACGAACCCAAGATTTAACGAACTCCTCGGCGGAGTCTGGCGGCTTTCGATGACCGACGAAGTCTGGGAACGAGTTCAGAAAATCCGATCAATTGTCTGGTAAGTCGAGGTTCATTTTCTCGCTTGACACCCAAATCCAACATTGGCATAATTTTTCGCATCAAGGGGTAAAATTTACTACGCCTGCTTCAACTCCCGGATCGCTGATCAAAACAAACATTTGGGACGTTGAATTTGCAGGAAATTCGACGAAGAGTCGTCCGTCGGGTGGCAGAGTCGTGCGTCGGCTTGAAAAGTCATTCGTCGGCTTGAAAAGTCATCCGGCGGCGAGAAAAGTCGGCCGTCGGATGGAAAAGTTGTCCGTCGGCGAGAAAAGTCGTCCGTCAGATGGAAAAGTTGTCCGTCGATTGGAAAAGTCATTCGACAGATGGAAAAGTTGTTCGTCGGACAGAAGAGTCAAAAATTAAGCTGAAAAGCAAGAAAACGGAGGAAAGAACACAATGAACGATAGATTAAGACGAGATCACGAATCCTGTGCCCGGTCGAACCAGTTTCTGACCGATAACTTGGTGGATTTTAACACGGGTATTGTAAAGACCAAGCGGCAGGCTCTCGAAGCCGCCGTTAATGACACCGAATCAAAGGACGCCGTGTACAGCGGCGGATTTGGCGAAAGCTCGATGGAATTTGAGCAAAAAGAGACTTCCCGTTCGGTGCTTCGTGCGGATGTTGCCTCGATCGCCGATATGGCCGAAGGCATGGAGCCGGATTTCGACGGCATCAGCGACCTGTTTCGCTTCAAACGCAATCTATCGGACGTCGCTCTGCTCGCTCTCGCTCGTGCGTTCCATACCGCATCCGCCGATTTCGAAGCCGATTTTATCGCCTACGGCTTGTCCGCAACATTTCGCGCCGATCTCAACACGCACGCCGACGAATTCGAAGCCGCCACCAACGCCGCGTCCGCCGCCAAAGGTGACCGCGTCGGAGCCGGTGCCGCCCTCGCTGCCGCCGTCAAACTCGAAATGCAGCTAAAACGCACCATGGACCCCATCGTCCGAACAAAATACGCCGGCAACATAGCCAAACTAACCGCCTGGGCCTCCGCATTCCACGTAGAAAAAGCCCCAAAGAAAAAAGATCCACCCACACCACCACCGCCCACGCCATAAAATTCAAAAGGCCGCGAAAGCGGCCTTTTTTTAGATTCGTCATCGCTTAGGTCTTTGGGCGGGAAAGGGCTAATCAACTAATATTTTCTTTGAGCGATACAAAATGCTGTCCCGAATTATCTCGTTTGTCTTCTCTTCGTCGCGTCCGCTCACGCTTAATTCTTTGAAAACATCCTTATAATCCTGAGTTTTCCTAAATGCTTCGTACTGTTTTTCCTGAAAAGCGGTCCAGTCTTCAAAACTTGCAAACTTTTTCGACCGAACAAATTTACCATTATCGATTTCGAGAAGCATATAAGCTTCGTATCTCAACTCACAATAGTATTCATCATATCCAAGTTGCCGGGAATAGCCGTTCGGTAAGATCAGCAGTCCCGTAAACCAATCGATAGATAACCTATCTTTCCCCGGTACTACCTCCGTAAGAACAGATTGCCAACTGGTATAGGTTGCTCCTGATGGCCTACTAATATTTTCTTTATAGGCCTCTATGTCTTTTAGGAATAGATTGCCTATATCAAAATCGAAAGTCGCAATGTACCCACGATATAAGCTTGTATTTCTAACTACGACCTTAGGCTGTCTATCCGGAAATCGCGTGAAATAGTCCCCTATCGGACTGTTGCACAATTCATATTTCTTGCCTTCGAAAACGATCTTGTCTTCCCGCTGATATGTCGCCAAAATGGCAGAAGGCAGCAACAATACCGCGATCAACAAAACGAAACCGCTGAGCATAGTTTTATAAGCGTGGGGCATTCACCGAGTATAAACTACATCGGTCGCGATATGAACTTATTTGTAATTGACAAAGGCCACGAACGTTATGTTCGCGGCCTTTTTCTATTCACTGTTCCCTATTCACTTTCTAGAAAGGAATATCGTCGTCGGCGGCTGCGGGGGCTGCTACCGGGGCGGAGCTTGCGCCGCCGGATGAGGCTCCTGATGAGCGTTCGACGGGCGGGCCGGAGTGTGTGTCTTGGTCGTCCTGATGGCCGCCGCCGCTGTATTCGCCGCCGCCTCCACCGCCGCCGTCGCCGCGTGAGCCGATGAATTGCATATCGGTCGCCTGTACGCCGAGCGTAAATCGCTCTTTGCCGTCGCGGTCGGTCCACTCTTCCATCTGCAGGCGGCCCTCGATGTAAACGGAGCTGCCTTTGGACAGATATTTCGAAGCGTTCTCCGCCTGACGCCGCCACAAGGTGACCTTAAACCAAGTCGTGACGTCTTGAAATTCGCCGGATTTATCCTTTTTCCTCTCGTTCGTGGCCATCGAAAAACTGCAAACCGCGTCGCCTTGGGGTGTGTAGCGGAGCTCAGGGTCTTTGCCGAGATTGCCCACCAGAATGATCTTGTTAAATGACATATTGTTTCCTCTTTTGTGTAATTTTTATCTATTTATACTCTGTTGCCTAACTCTGCGTCTCTGCGGGGAATCTCCCGCCAAGCCGCAAAGCCGCAAAGGTAAATCCAAGTTAGGAAGATCGGGATCGATGCCCAATTTCATTCAAACTCTTAATCAAGTATAGGCATCAATATAACACGACAAGGGGCGTGTGATAAAATCCTTGTTTCGCTACGTCGACGGCAAGGAAATGGTAATGCTCCGCAAGGCACTTCCCAAAATATTAGTTGTGATGACGCTCTGCCTGACGGCGTTTGGCCAGACCAAGCCCGCCGGCGAGGTCGATATCGCCAAATGCTGGGCGTACCCGCTGAGCGATAACACGGCGTCAACGCTTGCGGCGGACGCGGCAAACGTTTATATCGGCAGCTCCGGAGCGAAGGTCGAGGCATTGTCGCTTGACGGCAAAAAGCTGTGGGCGACGGAGTTTGGCGGTGATATTAACTCAAATCTGTTGCCGACCGATGCGGGACTTTTTCTTGTGACGGCAACTGTTTCGGATGACGCGGCGAAATCAGGAAGTGTACTCCGCGTAGTTAGTAAGGAAACTGGTATCACTAGCTGGACGGCGAAACTACCGACTGCGGATCGGCATTTTTTAAACATTTATCAAGGTTCGATCATCGTAGTTTCTGGCAACGGAGTTGTTCAGTCGCTTGATATCAAGGACGGCACGGTCAAGTGGAAACGCGAGATCGCCGAGGGTTTCGCCGGTGAGCCAAGGTTTGGCGGGGACGCGGTCGTAGTTGGCTCGACGGCGAAACAGGCGTTCACGATAATGCTCGCGACCGGTGAGATTATCTCGCTGCGAAAGATCGAGGCGGGAGTTACATCGGTCGGGCGTGTTTCCACCGGAGATGTGACAGTCGGCGACGGGCTTGGAAATGTGTCGCTTTTTCTTGGCGGCAGCGAAAAACCGAGTTGGAAGTTTCGCAGCGGCGGCGCGATCTCAAATATATTAGCTGCCAACGGCAACCTGTTTGTAACATCGCACGATAATTTTGCTTATTCGCTTCACACGAGCAACGGCAGTTTAGCCTGGAAGCGGCGATTGACCGGGCGTGTCTCGCACATTACGGTGATCAACGAAAAATACATGATCGTATCGGCGGTCGATGAGCATTCGGTGGTTTTGATCGAGCTAGTAAAAGGCAAAGTCGCCGGACAGATCGCTCTCGGTGCCGACGAAATGCTGACGGCTGATCCGGTGATGTCGGGCGGGCTTATTCTCACTATTACGGATACCGCCGCTTACGGCCATAGCTTGGGTCCGTGTCCCAAACAATAAAAGACGGAGCGAACCAAAGGCTCACACCGTCTGTTTAAAAAGAATTGAGCAACAAAACTGTTTCTAATGCGAAACGGCGTGCTGCTGCATCATGGTATAAATTTCGTCTTTGATCGCAAGTTTCTTTTTCTTAAGAGTAACTTCTTCTAACTGCTCCTCGTCATTTGGATAGGTAAGATGAGCTAGTTCGCTCAACCTTTTCTCGAAGTCTTCGTGCTGATGTACCAGTTCGCGAAAGGCGTTGTTGCTTTTGAGCAACTCGTCTCTCACCGGATCAGCTATTGACATGTCCATAGCGTTTTTTCCTCACTTATCAAAGTTTTCTGGGCCTGATGCAAATTTAAGAAATTTGTAACAGGCTTAAGTCCAATTCTAGACCTATCCAAATAAATTATCAAGCCTATTGTTATTTCAGGATAAGTTTCATTAAAAGCGCGGCCTCGCGTGGATTGTTGTAAAAATTATCTCGGGTCTGGACGTGCTCAAAACTGTTAGTTTTGTAAAAGCCGATCGCTTTTTCGTTTGATTCTCGAACCTCGAGCCAGACGCTAGTGACCTTATGTTCACGGCACTTTGCGATAAAAGCATCAAATAATAACTGCCCAAGACCCTTTCCCTGCTCGCTTTTATCGATCGCTATATTATAGATCTCCGCTTGCTGCTCAGTCTCGACGACGCCCGCTTCAACAATCCGCCCCACCACAAACCCGATGGTTACATTCAAATCAGACTCAAGCCTTAGCATGATCGATCCGGGCATTTGAAATTCATCGAGATAATTTTGAGCGGTCCACGCACTAAGATTAGTCTCGTCAGCGATCCTGATCAGATCCGCGATATGAGAGCTATCCACCGGGCGTATCCGAGGATCGTCTGTACTCTTGTCTAGTCCGGTTGGCATCAGAAACTTTTACTTATAAAAAGCGGTTCGGTGATAGTTGCCGGACGGCCAGCACAATAGCTACCGATCGATTGAGCAATATTTTCACCCGCGTTTGTGAACGAGATCGACCCGCCTAGGGTTGAACATAATGAGCCATGTACTACGAAATGTATGTTTTGTTCAGTACGAAGAGCTTCCGAAAAAGCCTCCACAGTGATCGTATGCGCTTCAGAAGCCGGCAATAGCTCGTCACCGATCTTAAACTTTTGAATGCAGATAGCATTGCGTCCCGTAGGAACCGCGACGACTAAATTTTCCTTTAGCTCAATGGCTGCGGCGATAGCGGTCAGAGCAGATACGCTCGACATTTCTATTTCAAGACCATTCTTAAGGCCGAGTGCTGTTGCCAATCCGATCCTGATGCCTGTAAAACTTCCCGGCCCGGCAGATACTGCGACCATATTTATTTCATCTTTTGAAACTCCGGTTGAATTCAGCATCGCGTCGATATTTACAAGGAGCTCCTCGGCCTTAGAAACGCTTGCAGAGCCGATCCAACTTGATAATTCGACACCGTCCCGCAATAAAGAGAGGCTTCCGCCGTTGATGGCAGATTCGATCGCTAAAACGATATGAGGTCGTTTCATCGGGGCCTCGCTAATAATGCCTTTGCGATGTTGGCGATAGAGGGGCCAATACGTGCAAAGATGGTGCCGATCTGATAAAAGAAACGTGTCTTTGCGTCAAAGCTGCCGTTCACCAAAACCGTAGCTGTAACGGGATTGGGCGGCAGTCTCTTTTTGACCTGTGCAAAAAACAATTTTGGATCATGAAGGCTCGTAAACAAGGGCCAAAATGGCGTATCGGTTGCCCATTCTTTTTCGACCGTTTTTATTAACCAATTCGGAATGTTGTTAGCCTCTTGTTCAATAGGTGTCTCCGCGAGGTCTAGACCAAGGTAACGATGAGCCAGCCCGATCGTACAGGTTAGCCACCGTCTGCGCTTTTGGTCAACAACATTTAAGAATCTGTCCCAATCGAAGTCGGCCGGCCGGTTTTCAACCGCATGATAGAAATCCCAAAGCCGATCTTTATTTGCCCCACCATCGGTAAGCCAATGGGCACAAAGAACACGAAGATGATCTTCGGGCCTGAGCACGCGAATAGTGCCGCAGTCGAAACTCACAAGCTGAGAATTCGCTACCAGATCTGTCCAGGAAACAGTGTCGAGGTGACGGAGTTCTCGATGTAGATCGATCGCCAGCCCCGCTGCGGCTTCAGATTTGACAACCCCTTTAGCGGTATCAAAGTCTCGGGTGGCGACGGCAATATCCATGTCTATCGAATCTCTAAATTGTCCCTTGGGGTAAAACTGGGCGGCTGCGAGTCCCTTGATCAGTATGGGCTCGATCCCCTCTTTACGAAACAACTTAAACACAATCGCAGCACGTTCCTCAGTCGCCTTATTTTTAATAAGGCCCCAGCGAGCGACGTCGGTGATCGATTTTTCTTCGGGCTGTTGAGTTTGGGTCACAATAAAAAAGAGTAGCAAAGATATTACATCCTTACTACTCTTTAGAATCTCTAACTAGGAACGATTTCCTGAACTACTGGCAGACCCCCGCGGTGCAGACAGTTGTCGGGCAACCCGAACCTGGGCACGGAGCCGCACTACACGTACACGAAACGCTACCAAGTGCTTTCTGAGGAGCGACAAGCGATGCGATCACTGGAAGAGCGACCATCGAAGCCAAGCCAATGGTCTTTAAGACCTGTCGGCGTGACTGACCCTCAAACCGAGGAGCGATCTTGCTGTCCATAAGGCCGTTCTCATTTAACTGGTCAATGGCGAGCCACACGAAATCTTCGGTGACCTTGCCATTTCCGTTTGCTTCAAACTGCCGCACTATGTCTCCCACCGTGTTGTTACCGTCACACGATTTCCAAACAAAAGCAGCCGACTGATTCAAACAATGAGCTTTATTGGTGTCCATGTCATAGACGAGCACCTCGTCGGGCATTTCTTGAACCACTAGACCATTATGTCGGGCCATCGGATTCTGCGTATTATTCGGATTATTCATCTTCTCCTCCAAGCGTTAGATATTAAGCACAATTTAGGTAATTCAATTCTACCCCAGTTTTCGTTTTTGTCAACGATACTTGAGGTAACACAAAAAACTAATCAACGACAGTTTAACTCAATTTACGTGTTTGTCAACGAAATCGAGCAAGGTTTTAGCAAAATTATCAGCTGAGCCTCTTTGACTGGAGATAATTATGGCACGGCTCGAAATATTATTCAAGACGCCAAGCGAAAAATCAGGCCTGTTTACAAACGAAAATGTAAAGGGCACCATTTCGAGTGCTCCGCTCCCTGCAGTCAATATCTGAGGATCCCATTTTGCATCCGGTTTGTATTCCGTCAAAAGAACCATGCCAACCGCAACTGGCTCTGTTCCAGTCAAGCCGCCCAGGTTAGATGGCGTTAGTTCAAATCGGGTAAAGTTTTCGTCATCTGCACGCATAGACAGGGTTCGTGGGAAGGGATACAAAAGTCCGTCGCGGTCAAATATTGCATAGTCGTCCGAATAGTATACGGCCCCATTTCTCACGAGCTCGGCAACAAGTGTCGATTTTCCCACAAAACTTGTACCCGGCAGGATGATCGCCTTTCCCTTCCATCCAACAGCTCCGGCATGAATAAAAAGACGGTCCACTGCCCTTTCCGCAACAGCCACCCGGATAAGACTGTTGAAATGATTGAAGAAATACTCAGGCACGCTGCCGTGATCAATATACTCGTCGTCCTGATTAAGAACGATGAAGCCGGTCGGGTCAACCGTGAAAGTGAACACCGTGTCGACGTTGCCGGCAGTAACCGGTCGGATATCATTTAAGAGTGCTTTGCGCGAAACCCGCTCCGCCTCATCAATAACTCCCTGATCGTTTCCGTCCAGACGGATCTTGACGCCATAGCACTCGAAATCGAATGGGCGAACAGCGATGCGAGAATTTTCGTTCTTGGCAACTGTCATAAGGTTAGCTGTTGATTTGACCTAAAACGATCCTCGTCACAGTCTGTGAAACATTAGATGTCAGGTATTCTGCGGGTGCTGTCCAAGCCGCGGGCTGAGATATGGCGAGTTCGACCGCACTGACGACCGAATCAGGTTCGACGCCGCTGAGGATATTGCTGCCGCAATCGATCGTCTCCGGTCGGTCTGTCACCCTACTAAGCGTCACGTTAGGAATGCCAAAGATCGCGCATTCGTCTTGAACGGTACTGCTATCTGTCAGGACTGCAAGTGAATTCCTCGAAAGTTTGGCGAAATCAAAAAAATTTAAGGATTTGAGCAATCGGATGCTTGGCGTGGTCGGCCGCACGCCATGTAGCTGTAGTTTTTCCGCAGTTCTGGGGTGGGCGGGGACTAAGACGGTTTTGTCGAATTTCGCGGCGACGGCCGCAAATCCGTCAAAGATCTTTTCAATTCCCTCTTTTGTATCTATATTGACCGCGCTGTGTATTGTCGCTAAAAAATAATCAAACGGCTTAACGCCCAAACCTTTCATCACACTGCTCGATTCGATCTGGTCGGCAAAGCTGTCATGCACCTCTTTAACAGGGTTGCCGGTAACAAAGATCTTTTTCGTCTCGATGCCTTCTCTAATCAGATTGCTCATTGATCGAGATGTATAAGTTAATAGGATTGAGCTCGTATGGTCGACCGAGATACGGTTGTCTTCTTCGGGGTTGCTGCTGTCGAAACATCGGATGCCGGCTTCCAGGTGGAATACGGGGGTCTCTTTTCCCGAGACGAGACGAGCCGCGAGTGCAGCGGCCGATCCCCCAATTACGAAGATACGGTCTGGCTTACGCTCGGCAACAATGTCCTTAAGTTGTGAGGAGATTTGCTGGGAGCCATTCGCATAAGTAGCTGTGACCAATTGATAGTCGGGCTGCCGTATCTCTAGATCGCGTATCAGATCGTCGCACATCTCTATTTCTACGTTTGCAACTACCTGGACAACAATGTGCTCAGAGTGCTGGTCGAGCACCTTTAATATCAGGCTAAGTTTGATTATCTCCGGCCTTGAGCCAAAGATCGTCATGACTTTCATACGTTACTTAACTATTGTCCGATATAGCTTTTCTTAATTCTGTGACCGTTATGGCGGTAGTGCCAACCTGTTCGACGACGAGCCCGGCTGCGGTATTTGCAATTTTGGCAGCCGTTTCAAGATCAGCCCCGGAACCTATCGCCACGGCAAGCGAGGCGATCACCGTATCGCCCGCTCCTGTCACGTCATAGACTTCGCGTGCGAGAGTGTTTAAATGGAATGGTTCGCCGCTTTTGCGGAACAACGTCATTCCATCTTCTCCTTGAGTAATCAAAACACTATCTAAATCGAGGTCGGTAAGCAGTCTATTCCCCGCGATGTCGACCATTTGCTGCGTGTTTTCTTCGAGTCCGCATGCGTCTGCCGCTTCGCGGCGGTTTGGTGTCAATAACGAAGCAGCGCAATATTTTGTGTAATCCTTGCCTTTTGGATCAACGAGAACAGAAACGCCTGAGTTATTTGCAAGATCGATGATCCGCCGCAAAAGCAGATCGCTCAAAAAGCCCTTTGCGTAATCTGAGATAACAATCGCATGCGATTCTTTTATATGCGGTTCTATCCTCGACCAAACGGATTCCTCATCATTGGCTGATAAATTAGCATCGGTCTCTTGATCGATGCGGGCCATTTGTTGGCTGTGGGCGATGATACGGGTTTTGACGGTGGTTGGTCTCCCAGCAATTGTTATCAAATGCTCGTGTGAAACACCGACCTTAGAAAGCACATCGGGAAACAATTCACCCTCGGTGTCGTCACCGATTATTCCAACTAAAACAGGCGTTGCTCCCAGTCCGTAAACATTAGCGGCAACATTTGCCGCTCCCCCAGCCGCAAGCGTCATATTATCCATTTTGACGACCGGCACAGGAGCCTCAGGCGAAATACGGCTGACATTTCCCCACCAATAACGGTCGAGCATTACATCACCGATCACGAGGACCTTCGTATTGGCAAAACTATCTAGGATATTCATCGAGGATTATTTTGAGGGAAAGGCGGCGTCGACCATCTCACACCAAATATGAGCGATAGTAATGTGAGCCTCCTGAATTCGGGCGGTGCGTTCCGACGGAACGATAATACAGGCGTCGCAAAGCGATGCGAGTTTTTTTCCCGCCGCTCCCGTCATGCCGATCACTCTGCAATTCTTTCGTCGTGCTTCCATTACTGCGGCGATCACGTTACGCGAATTACCGCTAGTGCTGATCGCTATCAGGCAATCGCCCTCGACGGCGAGAGCCTCGACCTGGCGGGCGAATATTCGTTCGAAATCATAATCATTGGCAAGAGCGGTCAATGCCGACGTATCAGTGGTCAAAGCGATTGCCGGCAACGCACGCCTTTCGGTCTCGTAACGCCCGACAAACTCGGCCGCGATGTGCTGAGCGTCTGCGGCACTGCCGCCGTTGCCACAAATAAGAACTTTATTTCCTTGGTTGAAAGTCTCAAGCAGCAGTTCGGAACATGCTTTGATGGTTTCTTCGCCGGAATCTAGAACAGCCTGAAAAACGCTAAGGTGTTCATTCAGTGATCTTGTTGCTATCGAACCGCCTGCCTTTTCTGCTTTATTTTCACTTTGACCCATCTTTTCTGCTATCGAGCTGGTTGAGAACCCCTGCACGAGCGGAAGCGACACGACCTTACCGCCATTTGCCTTTACAAAGTCAGCACCGATTATCTCGTCCTCTTTCCAGTCGTTGCCTTTAACAAGGACATCGGGTTTTAGACGTTTGATCGTTTCCTCCGGCGTCAATTCATCATAAATTACCACCTCATCGACCGATGACAAGCCAAGAAGAACGGCTTTGCGAGCTTCTTGATCCTGCAACGGACGACCGGGCCCTTTGATCGAGCTGACCGATTTGTCGCTGTTAATGCCGACTATAAGTTTGTCACCAAGAGCTTTTGCCCGCGCAAGCAGATCAACGTGACCCGGATGAATGATGTCGAAACAGCCGTTTGTAAATACGATCATATTTTATCGACCCGCCGACATATTAAGCCCGCTGCCTTTGACCTGTTCCTCGATCCAGGCGTAAGTTTTCGTAAGGCCCTCTTCGAGCGACACAGACGGCTCCCAGTCGAGAATCTCGCGCAGCTTAGAATTATCCGAGTTTCGTCCGCGAACGCCTTGCGGCCCCTCGATGTGTTTCTTTGTGACCTCGATACCGGCGGCATTTGCGATCATGTCGGCAAGCTCATTGATCGAGATCATGCGATCCTGGCCGAGATTTATCGGTTCGGCAAAATCTGACTGCATCAGTCTATAAATGCCCTCGACGCAGTCATCGATATAGCAAAACGAGCGTGTCTGTTCACCGTCGCCCCAGATCTCTATCTCATGATTTCCCGTAAGTTTTGCAATAGCGATCTTGCGACTTAACGCTGCCGGAGCCTTTTCGCGGCCGCCATCCCAAGTGCCGTTTTCGCCGAAAATATTATGAAAGCGGACAGTGCGGGTTTCGATGCCGTAGTCCTGCATATAATGCATACAAAGCCGCTCGGATATCAGTTTTTCCCAGCCGTATGCGTCTTGCGGGTATGCCGGATACGCGTCAGCCTCTTTTAGAGGGGCGACATCAGTTTCCTCTTGCAAATGCTCGGGATAGATACAGGCTGAGCTTGTATAGAGGTATTGTTTGACGCCATTTTCGCGTGCGGCTTCGAGCGAATGCAGATTAATCAGCGAATTGTTGTAGAGGATCTGAGCATGATGATTTGAGATAAATCCCATTCCGCCCATGTCGGCGGCGAGGGCATAGACTTGATCGACGCCTTTTGTCGCTTGCTGGCAGTTTTCCCATCGGCGAAGGTCGAGCAATTCAAATTCGTCGGCGTCAGTCGGGCCAAACTCGGGCAATTTGATATCAACTCCGCGAACCCAGTATCCGCGAGCCCGCAGATACTTCACGAGATGGCTGCCGATAAAGCCGCCTGCTCCCGTGACCAAAACCCTTGGTTGTTCGCTCATATATTAATGAAATCGCTGACAATTTTGCAGTTGGCAAAGGTTAATACTAGCAAATGCCGAATTGTTTGAAAACAGATGCTTTGAACGAACGGCCCAAATTGGCTAAACTTTGAAACACATCAATGGAAACCGCGACGCCGATGCTTCGGCAATATCTTGAGATCAAAAAGCTCTATCCGGGAACGATACTGTTTTTCCGGCTAGGTGATTTCTATGAGATGTTCAACGAAGACGCTGTCACCGGATCTCGCGAACTTGATATTACATTAACCGCTCGGCACAAAGACTCGCCAAATCCTGTCCCGATGTGCGGGGTTCCCTATCACGCTGCTCCAAACTACATTGCCCGCCTCGTGCGTAAAGGCTATCGCGTCGCCATTTGTGAGCAGACTGAAACACCGACCAAGGGAACGAAACTCGTTAAACGCGAAGTTGTCCGTGTCATCACGCCGGGAACGGCGATCGATCCGCAGCTAGTCGAAGCTAAAGATACTGTTTATCTCGCGTCCATCTGCGGCAGCGGTGATACCTATGGAGCGGCTTTTCTCGAAACGTCATCCGGCAGTTTTGCGACGACCGAGATCAATGGGGCAGATTCGTGGTCAAAGATCCGAGACGAGATCGAATCGCGATCACCACGTGAATTGCTGTATCCACGCGCCTTGGAAAAGTTGGTCGAAAGTTCGTTTGGCGACGGGAATGCGTCAGTTGGGCTATTTAGTGAGCGTGAACAATCACCGCAGACGACTGCAATTACTTTGACTCCGCTCGATGACGCTTCGTTTGATGAGCGGGCGAGCACTTCCCTATTAGAGAAACAAATGGAAGTCGCAAGTCTCGCCGGATTTGGGCTTGACGGCCACGCCGCGGCGATCGGTGCGGCGGGTGCGTGTTTGAAATATGCCCAAGACACACAGCGGGCGACTGCCGGACACATCACGGAGATAAGTTATTTTGAACCGTCCGACGCAATGATCCTTGACGCAGTGACGCTTAGAAATTTAGAGATATTCGATTCGCGCGGCGACAAGAATAAGAACACGCTCTTTGGAGTGATCGACGAAACAGCGACTGGCATGGGCTCACGGCGGCTGAAACAATGGGTCCAGCGTCCGTCTCTAAAACGCACCGAGATCCAAACACGTCTTGCGGCGGTTACCGAGCTATCTGACCTGATACTGCGCGATAAACTGCGATTCTTAATGAAAGAGGTCAGCGATCTCGAACGACTCGTCGGTCGCCTCAATCTCGGCACGGCAACGCCCCGCGACCTGATAGCCCTAAAGCGTTCGATGGATCAAACGCCGCTGCTAAATCAAACGCTCGCTGATGCAAGCTCTCTTTTACTGCAAGTTTTGTCCGAGAACATTTTTGAATTGCCTGAGACACGCGATCTGATCGGGCGGGCGATCGCCGACGAGCCGCCGATAAATGTCAGCGACGGCGGTGTGATACGCGCGGGGTTTGACGCTGAACTTGATGAAATTCGCGGAATTTCGACATCGGCGAAACAGATCATAGCGGCGTTTGAAGAGCAGGAAAAGACCCGCACCGGCATCGCCAATCTAAAGATCCGTTTCAACAACGTATTTGGCTATTACATCGAGATTTCAAAGGGGCAGGTTTCCCGTGTGCCTGATGATTACGAACGCCGACAGACGCTAGCCAACGCAGAACGATTTACTACACCGCAGTTAAAAGAGTGGGAGCAAAAAGTGCTCGGCGCCGAGGAGCGAATCGGCCAGATCGAGGCGGCTTTGTTCACACAGGTCAAAGCCAAAGTTTGCGAAGAGACTCGCAAACTGCAATCAACGGCTCGGGCTATCGCAACGCTCGATGCTCTGTGCGCATTGGCGGAAACCGCTTCGCGGCGAAACTATGTTTGCCCTATCCTGCACGACGGCGATGAGATCGAGATAAAAAATGGCCGTCATCCAGTCGTTGAAACTGCTCTCGGGAGTGCGTTCATCCCGAACGATACGTTGATGAACAACTCGACCGACCGTCTAATTATACTCACCGGAGCGAACATGGGCGGTAAATCGACTATTTTGAGGCAAGTGGCGTTAATACAAATACTAGCCCAAATCGGGTCTTTCGTCCCCGCGACATCGGCACGATTGCCGATACTTGATCGTATCTGGACGCGTGTCGGGGCGTCAGATGATCTCGCCTCTGGCCGCTCGACATTTATGGTCGAGATGACAGAAACTGCGTCGATCCTGCACAACGCCGGCCCGCGGAGCTTGATCTTGCTTGATGAGATCGGACGGGGGACATCGACGTTTGACGGGCTTTCGATAGCCTGGGCTGTCGCTGAATTTTTGCATAATTCTCCGGAACACTCGGCGAAGACCTTATTTGCAACCCATTATCACGAACTGACCGAGCTTGCCGAAAGTTTACCCGGAGCGAAAAATTATCAGCTTACTGCAACCGAACGCGACGGTGATGTCGTTTTTCTGCACAAAATGCAGCCCGGCAAGGCGTCAAAATCTTACGGTATTGCTGTCGCAAAGCTTGCCGGACTCCCCGCGTCGGTCATCGAGCGGGCAAAAAGCGTGCTTGAAAAGCTTGAAAAATATGAGCTTGCCGTTTTTGCGGATGAGAAAAAGGAAGGATTAGCAAAAGCTGCCGCCGGACGGGTCGCTTCGCAAGTATCGCTTTTTGCAGTAACAAACGAGACGGCGATCGACGAGCTTCGCGGCGTTAATGTCGAAGACCTCTCGGCTGATGAATCAAAAGAACTACTTGCAAAGATAAAAGGAAAGATCATATGACAAACCGGAGATCGTTCTTAAAAGCATCCCTTGCGGGGTTGCCATTACTCGCAGCGACCGAGGCCGTCGGCCAGAAATCAGTTGTTCAGGTCTATAAGAAACCGCTTGTCGTCTCGACTTGGGACAGCGGCTTGCGGGCGAACGCGGCGGCTTGGAAGGTGCTCGAAAAAGGCGGCAAGGCGATCGACGGAGTAGAGCAGGCGGCCCGATCGGCCGAGGACGAATCGAGCTGCTGCGTTGGACTCGATGCGTATCCCGACCGTGACGGATTTGTGACGTTGGACGCCTCGATCATGGATCACAAATCAAACTGTGGCAGCGTTGTCTATCTACAACACATAAAACACCCGATCTCGGTCGCGCGATTGCTGATGGAAAAGACAAAGCACGTAATTCTTGCGGGTGACGGTGCTATGCAGTTTGCGGTCGAGAATGGATTTGAGTTTGTGCCCGGAAAGTTGTCGGCTGAGGCTGAAAAGGCTTGGAAAGAGTGGCTAAAGAAATCCGAATACAAGCCCGTAATGAACATCGAGAACCGCAAACCCTTGAGCCTTAATTCCCCGTCGGCCCCTCCATTCTTTGACGATGGCTCAGCGAATCACGACACGATGGGGACGATCGCTTTGGACGCGAACGGCGACCTGTCGGGAGCATGTACGACCAGCGGGATGGCGTTTAAGATGCATGGCCGCGTCGGCGATTCTCCTGTGATCGGTGCGGGGCTTTTTGTCGATAACGAGGTTGGTGCCGCTACGAGTTCGGGCGTGGGCGAAGAGGTTGTCCGCATCTGCGGTACGCACACCGTCATCGAGCAAATGCGAATGGGGCGTTCGCCGGAAGCGGCGTGCCGAGAAGCCGTTATGCGGGTGGTAAAACGCGATCCGACAAAGGCAAAAGAACTGCAAGTCGGGTTCGTTGCGATCTCAAAAAAAGGCGAGGTCGGAGCATTTTCGGTTGTAAAAGGATTTACTTACTCGGTGACAAATTCACAGTTTCCGAATGGCACTGTCATCAAAGCAAAAAGCTATTTCTAAACTCGGTCGCCTGAATAGACGTGAAAGTGGAGATGCTTTGAATCCTGATACTCACCGAGGTTTGTCAGCACACGGGCTGCTCCTTTTTCAGCAACGACAGTATCCGCAACCTTTCTAATAACCTCAAACAACTCCAAAAATAATACGTCGTCTGAGCTTTCGATCGTCAGCAACGACGAGATGTGGCGTTTGGGAATGACGACAATATGCGTTTCCCAGAAAGGCCGCGTGTGGTGATACGCAAGCACGTTGTCGGTCTCGTGCACTTTATCGACCTCGGTCTTGCCGCTCAGTACGTTGTCGCAGTAAAAATCGTCGCTCATAGGTTTATTACATCAAATATGACCTGCTTTATAAAAATTGGCGTGACTGTTAAACTCGTATTTTAGATTTTTCACGAGAGCCAGTCGATGATAGAGCAACTGCGTGCCCTGCCGCTAAAAGAAAGAATCGGACAATTATTCTTTATCGGAATACCCGGCCCCGAGGCTGACGCCGCGACCCGCGAACTATTAGGCGAGATCGCCCCGGGCGGCGTTTGTCTGTTTGCTAGAAATATCCGTGAGGCGTCGCAAACGCGGAAATTGCTTGATGATATTCGTGATGTCAGCTCCCTGACACCGTTCCTCAGCATCGATCAGGAAGGCGGTTTGGTCGATCGCCTGCGGCGGATAATGACACCGATGCCGGCGGCAAACAAGATGCGAAATGCCGCCGATGCTGTTCGGCATGGTGAGATCATCGCTGAGACGCTTCGTATCCTTGGGTTTAATATGGATTTTGCTCCCGTGGTCGATGTGATAGACAGGGAGCGGGCGAAACATACCAACGGCCTATTCTCCCGTGAATTTGGCCGTTCAAAAGAAGATGTCGTCATGATGGCGGGTGCATTTCTCAAGGCATTGCAAGACAACGGCATTATAGGATGTCTCAAACATTTTCCCGGTCTCGGTGCGGCGAGCGTCGATTCGCATGAAGAATTACCGCAGGTATATATTTCCGAGGACGAGTTGACCGAGACCGACCTATATCCTTATCGCGAATTATTTGCCACCGGCGAGGCCAAGGCCGTGATGGCGGCACACACGGCGTTTCCACGCATCGGGTTGCAGGAAATTGACCAAAGTGGGAAACTTTTACCGTCTTCGGTGAGTAGTAATTTTATCAACACCCTCCTTCGCGGCACTCTCGGGTTTGACGGGCTTGCCATCACGGACGACCTCGAAATGGGAGCAATCGTAAAAAATTACGGCATCGGCGACGCCTGTAAAATGGCTGTCGACGCAGGTATCGATATGCTCGCGATCTGCGCCGATCCGCAAGCGATCTGTGAGGGGCATCAAGCCGTTTTAGAAGCGGTAAATAGCGGCGAACTGACCGAGGATCGCATTGATGAGTCGCTCGTCCGAATTGCCGCGTTAAAAGGGAGCCTTTCTGGTCCGGTTGAGTTTAATGCCGACCGGATCGGCGAATTGTCGGACGAGGTCGCTGCATTTAATGCGGATCTCGCTCATAATTAAGGATTTATAGAACCTATGCGTAAATTGATATTGATCGTAATTGCCCTCTCCTTTTTTGCCACCGCGTCGACCTGCCGCAAACGCAGCTCTGATGTAGTCACGGTTGCCTTGCCTGAGAAATTCACAGCGTTTGACACGCTTACATCTACGACTTCGGACGCCTCTGCCGAGCGGATCAAGACGTTGATATTTAATTCTCTAGTCAAAAAGAATGAGAATTTTGAATACGTAGGCGAGCTGGCAAAAGACATCAAGACTTCTGAAGACGGCAAAACGATCACATTTACGCTGCAGGAAAACGTCAAATTTCATAATGGAGCAGCGTTTACGTCGGCAGACGTTAAATATACGTTTGACGAACTTTTTAAGAGCAATGGTTATAAATCAGGTGCATTTTTTGACACCGTGCCCCTCGATAAGACCGAAGCTCCGAAACCTACCGCCCCGGCCGCATCGCCCGCAGCTAATGCAAACTCGAACGCAAACGCCGCCGCAAAACCTGTTGAAGAACCCAAAACCAAACGTGTCGCCCACATCACCTCGATAGAGACGCCGGATGCAAAGACTGTCGTTTTCACCGTTACGAGGCCTGCTCTTCGCAACCAGTTACTTTCAAATCTTGTAGCGATCCCGATCATTCCCCAAGGGACCGCGGCGGAGCAAAAAGACAAGCCTGTTGGCTCCGGGCCGTTCAAATTTACAAGCTTTGATGCGTCGCAAAATACGGTCGAATTAGCGGCAAACGCTGAGTATTGGGACGGCGCTCCAAAAGTTGCAAAACTCAGAGTTAAGACAGTCACCGACGCGACTTCCCTACAAGCCGAACTGCAGTCCGGCGGTGTCGATATCGCTCCAAACCCGTCAAATCTGCCGCCCGATATGCTCAAAACAATGACCACCGGCAATCTAAAGGTAGATCAGTTTGACGGTTCGAATATCCAATACCTAGTTTTCAACGCCCAGTCTGCACCGCTAAATAATCCAAAGATCCGCCAAGCGATCGGCTATGCCATCGACCGGCAAAAGATCGTCACTGAATTACTTTCCGGCCAGGCAAAGGTCGCAAGCTCTATCTTGCCGACGCAATCCTGGGCATATGTCGCAGGGACAAACTACAATTATGATGCGGCCAAGGCAAAGCAGTTGCTACAAGAGGCCGGGTATAAAAACGAGCCGATCACATTTAAGTACGGAGCGGGCAACGCTGCTGTTAACCAATATTCGCAGGTCATCCAGAGCGCATTGACCGAAGTCGGCCTTAATGTTCAGATCGAGACGCTTGAGGTCAATACGATCCGTCAGCAGCTCGCACAAGGCCAGTATCAGATGTACACGGGCGTTTGGGTCGGCGGTAATCAGGACCCGATATTTTTGCGAGATCTGTTTAGCTCGACCAAGATACCCGGCGGTACGGTTTCGTGTTGTAACCGCAGCCGTTACGCCAACACAGAGGTCGATAAGCTGGTCGAGGATGCGGTTAATTCGGTCGATAAGGCCGCCGCAACGACGCTCTATGGCAAAACGTGGGATCTTGTCAGCTCCGATCTACCGCTCCTGCCGCTTTGGTATCCCGCTAATATCGTCGTGTCGAACAAACGAATCGGAAACGTAAAGATGAGCGGTAGCGGTGACTGGAGCTTTTTGAAAGACATTACGCTAAGTAATTGAGCAAGTTAGCTGTGGCTAACTTGACAACTGCGTCTCAGACGCTAAAATTATCATTTGCCATGCGGGAGTAGCTCAGTGGTAGAGCGCGACCTTGCCAAGGTCGAAGTCGCGAGTTCGACCCTCGTCTCCCGCTCCAAATCGGAAGTAGGCAGTTGCAGTCGGCACAAGGCAGTCAAATCACTTTGCTGCCAACTGCCCCTGCTAACTGCCTACTTTTATTTTACGGCGGTGTAGCCAAGTGGTAAGGCAGAGGTCTGCAAAACCTTTATTCATCGGTTCAATTCCGATCACCGCCTCCAATTTCACGATAGTCTCAAGCGGCCAGATACGGCCGCTTTTTTTGCGCGACGCGATCGTTTTCGCTGGCATCTGAATTGTGCTAATGTGATGTTTTAATGGCTGTTCAACCAACCCAAACAAATTGTATTTCCTTTGCAGCAATGCGGCTGTTGGCTGTGCTTGCTTTCAGCTTTTTCATATCGTTGCCGGCATTGGCTCAGCAACCCATTATCGTCCAGCCCGGAGCTCCTGGTCAGGCGACCAAGGTTTTGCCTTCGACGACGCGAGCTGTGTTGCCGCCGCTTTCGACCAAGGATGTCGAATTTATGCAGGGGATGATAATGCATCATGCCCAAGCGGTCGAGATGACGGCGCTTATCGAAGCCCGCACCGAAAATAAGGAACTTCGGCTTTTAGGTTCGCGTATAAGCCAATCACAGTCGGACGAGATGAATTTTATGAAACGGTGGCTCGAAAACCGAAGCGAGTCTACTGAAATGGAGATGGAAATGGACGACATGGAGGGCATGGATCACGGCAGCCATAGTCATCTGATGCCGGGCATGCTTTCGGGAAAGCAGATGGCGGCGCTCCGGCGAGCCAGAGGTGCTGAGTTTGACAAGCTGTTTCTCGAGGGCATGATCCAGCATCATAAGGGTGCACTCGTCATGGTAAAAGAGATGTTTGACACCGCCGGATCTGGTCAGGATGCCGAGCTTTTTAACTTTGCGACGGATGTCGATAGCGGCCAGCGGGCCGAGATAAAGATAATGCAGACAATGTTGGGTAAAAACAATTAGGAGAAAAGATGAACCGAGGATACATTTTCCGCTTACTAGCAACTTCCCTATTTCTATGTGCTTGTTTTGGTGCGGGCACGCTTGCACAAGATGCAATTGAAAAGGCGCCGCCGCTACCGGCCGGGATGACCGGAGCTGACGTTAATGACCCGCGATACAAATTGACGCCGGGGTTGTGGGATGCGGGCGAAGCAGCATTTGGTATGAAGCATCTGATGTTGCTTAAAAAGCCGGACGCTTTTCAGCTCGGTGTTGATTCAAACAGTCCTCAGGTCGCAACAGCCCTTAAATCTTTGGGCGTACCCGCAGGAGCTCAAATTCCCCCCACGATCAAAATGGCGTACGCCGGCTTGGCATTTGCCAATTCTGACCTAGCTTTTCAGGGCAATCATCTCTTTCTAGGTAATTTTTACGGGATGAACATTTTTGACATCGCAGACCCCGCGAATCCAAAATTGCTGACGTCGATGCTCTGTCCTGGAGGTCAAGGCGACGTGTCTGTCTATAAGAATCTGATGTTTATGTCTGTGGAAATGCAGAACGGAAGGCTCGACTGCAGTACCGATGGCTTTCCTCCAAATCCTCCGCCCGCTGCCGGACAGAATCCCGGACCGCCAGCCGCTCAAAAAGACCGTTTTCGCGGCGTCAGGATATTTGATATTTCGGACATCAAGAACCCAAAACAGGTCGGAGCGGTACAGACGTGCCGCGGTTCGCACACGCACACCTTGGTAAACGACCCGAACGATAAGGAAAATGTTTACATCTACGTCTCGGGCACCTCGTTTGTCCGGCCAAATGACGAACTTGCCGGTTGCTCAGACGGTACTCCGGAAAAAAATCCCGATACTGCCAAGTTTCGCATTGAGGTGATCAAAGTCCCGGTTGCGGCTCCACAAAACGCAAAGATCGTGTCGAGTCCGCGTATCTTCATGGATCCAAGAACAGGTGTGGTTAACGGCCTAAACAATGGTGGTTCGCACGATGGTGATGGCACCGGCAAACCCGCCGACACCGACCAATGTCACGACATTACCGTGTACTCGGCGATCGGTCTGGCAGCCGGAGCGTGTTCCGGCAACGGAATTATTCTGGACATCAAAGATCCGGCGAATCCAAAGCGCGTTGACGCCGTTAATGACAAAAATTATTCATACTGGCACTCTGCGGCGTTTTCAAACGACGGTAAAAAGGTGGTGTTTACCGACGAGTGGGGCGGTGGAATGGGAGCCCGCTGCAGGCCGACCGATCCAAATGTCTGGGGAGCAAATGCGATCTTTAACCTAAATAATAACAAGCTGAGTTTTGCGAGTTATTACAAGATGCCGTCGGCTCAGGGCGAAAGTGAAAACTGCGTAGCCCACAACGGCTCGCTAATTCCGGTTCCCGGCCGCGATATTAAGGTCCAGGCTTGGTATCAAGGCGGCATTTCGATCATGGATTTTACTGACCCGTCGAAACCGATGGAGATCGCCTATTTTGACCGCGGGCCTATCGACCCAAAGATGGTTATCCTCGGCGGATCGTGGTCGGCATACTGGTACAACGGCAACATCTACTCGTCCGAGATCGCCCGTGGGCTCGACGTTTTTGAACTGACGCCGACCAAGAACCTATCGCAAAATGAGATAGACGCTGCCAAATCAGTTCGTGTGGCTGAGCTAAATGTGCAGAATCAGCAAAAGATCGAGTGGTCAAACAAAATACTCATCGCCAAGGCGTATGTGGATCAGCTAGAACGTGTTTCTGCTTTGTCGGCTGCTGAGAGCACCAATATTCGTGCAGCGTTGGACAAGCCAGTTCGAAGTAAGCTTGCTGGTTTCGCCGCCTCGGTTCAAAAGCAGTCGCGTCTAATGAGAAATGACCCGTACATGGCGAAAATGCAGGCTTTGGCTGCGATCTTAAAACAGCCGGGGATTTGATCTCTGGTTTGTGATAAAAAGAAATGGGCGGTTATTGATGGCCGCCCTTTTCTATTGTTAATTGCGTTGAATTTACTTTTTCTTGCCCAGCGATTTGGCTGATTTAACGGAGGTTATTCGGCCGCTGTCGGAAAGATCTGCTTCGAGCCCCGGGACTTTGCATCTGACGGAACCGTCAATCGTTCCCTTTACTTCGCACTGCTGTTTGTCCTTACAAGCCGCCAGGATTGCCTTGCCCGCGTCGGAATCGTTTGCAAAGCAATACGCGGCGTAATCGCCCGACTCTTCACCAACATAGAGAATGACCGATTCGGTCTTGCCGACCTGCAGTTCTCCATCGACCTCGCCTTCGTCACCTTTTGCCTGAAGTTTCGGAGCAGCATTAGCATTAACGTTATTCGCAGCTGTCGGTGCAGGCGTTGCACTCGGAGTTGGCGTTGCGGCATTGGTCTTTGCCGCGTTTGTGTTCGCGTTCGTATTATTCACGGCTGTATTCGCAGCACCGCCACAAGCGGTGAAGATCGAAGCGAAAGAAACAACGGAAACTAAGATCATCAATTTTTTCATAGTGGTTTGAAGGGTTTTCTAATCTCTAAATTTCGAACGTTAATAGGATACCTACCTGAGCGATGCATTCAACTTTGCTAGAGCATCAGAACCTGGCGTAAGCAACGACTGAGGTAGCGAATTTAACGCTATGTCGCTGGTGTTGATCAGCTCATGTAAATCCTGTGACGATTCGTCGATGTACAATAGGCCGGTAAGTATCTCGCTTTTGTCCTTGGCATTTTGGACTGCGTTCATTGCCGACCGGCGGTTTGTCGGATCCCAATCTTTTTGTAGTTTGTGAAGGCGTATCTCGCTTCCGTCATGCATTGTGATGTCGGAAACGTCGCCGGCCTCGTAGTTGGCCGTGATCTCACGCATCATCGGTACAAAATCCATCGTTCCGGTAATCTCGACGTGTTCGCGGACATAATCGTATGATTTGGTCGAACCGGCGTTATTGTTGAAGGTAACGCATGGCGAGATGACGTTGAGGAAAGCAAAGCCCTTGTGCGACATCGCGGCTTTCATTAGTGGAATTAATTGATCTTTGTCGCCGGAGAAACTCTGCCCGACGAAGGTTGCTCCAAGTTCGATAGCGAGGCTCGCGAGGTCTATCGCTTCAAACAAATTAACGCTTCCCGCTTTGCTTTTTGAACCGGCGTCGGCGGTAGCACTGTCCTGGCCTTTGGTCAGGCCGTAGCAGCCATTGTTCATCACGAGATAGACCATGTTCAAGTTTCGCCTGACGACGTGGACGAACTGCCCCATGCCGATGGAAGCCGTGTCGCCGTCGCCCGAGACGCCGAAATAGATCAAGTCGCGGTTCGCGAGATTGGCACCAGTCGCAACGCTCGGCATTCGGCCGTGTACCGAATTAAAGCCGTGCGAATTGCTTAGGAAATAAGCAGGAGATTTCGACGAACAACCAATACCCGAGAGCTTTGCCACCTTGTGCGGCTCGATATTCATCTGCCAACACGCCTCGACGATCGCCGCGTTGATCGAATCATGCCCGCACCCCGCACAAAGCGTCGATAGCGAGCCCTCATAATAATCCACCGTGTAACCAAGGTCGTTCTTCGGTAATGCCGGATGTCGAAATGTTGATCTTACGTAAGTCATTTTGTGATTGCTGCTTTGATCTGTCTAAAAATATTATCCGCCGTGATGGGCATTCCGTCGTAGTTTAGGACGGAGATGAGTTTTGAGGCATCGGTGCCGAGCTCGATCATCATCAGGCTTTTGAACTGTGCGTCGCGATTTTGTTCGATGACGAAGATGCGTTCGTGGGCATCGACGAAATCGCGGAATGATGTGCCGAAAGGAAACGCACGAGCCCGCATGGCGTCGAGATGGATGCCGTCAGCTTCGAGAAATTCGAGGGCTTCTTCGGCAGCGTAGGTCGACGTACCGAAATAGATGACCCGTCCGTCGAGCCCTTACTTAAATGCGGGCTACTGACATGGATCTCCGGTTGCGGCACCAATTCCTTGGCCGTGTCCCACTTCTTCGCCAATCTATCAACGTTTCTCTGATAGGCGGCGCCGTCTTCGGTATAAACGGCGTATTCGTCGCGCGATGAACCGCGTGTGACGAACGCACCGTGCGTAGCGTGCGTACCCGGAATCGTTCGGTACGGAATGCCGTCGTCATCGACGTCGAGATATCGTCCGTATTTGCCTTTGAACTGCTCAAGCGGCTGGCTCGGGGAGTGGTCGCTATTTGCTTGCCCGTCGAGTTCTGCCATGACAACCGACATCTCATCCTTAGCTGAGCCGTTCGTCCGTAACGAGATCTTACTAACAGCCGTCATCAAGGTTTCGGTGCCGATGCGGTCGAGTTCTTCGCTCGTTAGGTATTTGCCGCGGTCGTATTCGCGTTTGTCGTCCCACACGAGCGGCTCGGTGACATGGTCGTTCATTCCGAGGTCGAGGTCGGTCATTACGATAACCGGCGTTTGCAGGCGTTCCGTCAGATCGAAGGCGTCGACGGTCATCTCGAAACACTCCTTGGGCGAAGCCGGAAACAGCAGCGGATGCTTCGTATCTCCGTGCGAAGCGTACGCCGCGAGCAATATATCTGACTGCTGCGTCCGCGTTGGCATCCCGGTCGAAGGCCCTGTTCGCTGAACATCGATAAGAACCGTCGGAACTTCGGCGAAGTAGCCCAAACCTAAGAACTCGTTCATCAAACTAACGCCCGGGCCGCTGGTGGCGGTGAACGAGCGTGCTCCGTTCCACGAGGCACCCATGACCATGCCGATCGCGGCGAGTTCGTCCTCGGCCTGTACGATCGCGTAATTGTTCTTGCCCGTTTCTGCGTCGACTCGATACTTCGCGGCGTACTTCGCAAACGCATCGACGACCGATGTCGAAGGCGTGATCGGATACCAAGCCGCAACGGTCGCTCCGGCATAGACTGCGCCGAGCCCGCATGCGGAGTTGCCGCCGAACAATATCTTATCGCCAAGCAGATCGCGGCGTTCGACGCGGATGTCCAAAGGACAATCAAAGTTCTCTTTGCAGTAATCGACGCCGATGTTCAATGCTTTGATGTTCGGTTCGATGAGTTTCTCTTTCCCCTTGAACTGCTCGGCGAGTTGTCCCTCAAGCACAGAGAACTCGATCCCCAACAACGCCGACAATGCACCTATATATATTATGTTCTTGAACAACTGTCGCTGCCGTGCGTCCGAAAACTCCGCATTGCACAGTGCCATCAGCGGAATGCCGATGTGCGTGATGTCCTTGCGGTCATAACCCGGCGGCAAAGGCTTTGACGAGTCATAAAGAAAGTATCCGCCCGCGTGCACGTCCGCATAATCTTTCTTCATTGACTGCGGATTGACCGCGATCATCAGATCGACGCCCTCGCGTCTGCCTAAATATCCTTTCTCCGAGACACGCACCTCGTACCAAGTCGGCAAACCCTGAATATTCGAAGGGAAAATGTTCTTTGGCGTCACCGGCACACCCATCCGAAACACCGCCTTAGTAAACAAAGCGTTAGCCGAAGCCGACCCAGTCCCATTTACGTTGGCAAATCTAACTACAAAATCGTTTATTTTCTTATTCATGGTCTAAACGGCACTTTCATTCCTCGTGATCTGTACGACGTTATACTTAACCTCGCCGGCTTTGGTGACGTTGTACCAGAACTTTTGCATGTCCCAGGCGGCGGTGGGGCAGCGTTCGGCACAGAGGCCGCAGTGGAGGCAGACGTCTTCGTCTTTGACCATGACGCGGCCGGTTTTTAGGCCGTCGGCGACGTAGATGTCTTGACTTATGTTGAGCGCCGGGACCTTTGTGCGGGAGCGGAGGTCGCTCTCGTCGCCGTCTGTGGTGAACGTGATGCAGGCTGTCGGACATATATCGACGCACGCGTCGCATTCGATGCACTTTGGGGCTTCGAAGACGGTCTGTACGTCGCAATTGAGGCAGCGTTCGGCTTCTTTGTAACCGGCTAGCGGATCAAATCCCAGTTCGACTTCCTTCTTTCGGTCCCTAAGCGTCACAGTCTTGTCCGCTTGCGGCACAACCAGGCGATCGTATTCGTCAACCGCACTGTCATACGCCCATTCGTGGATGCCCATCTTCTGCGAGATGAGATTGGTCATTGGATGAAGGCGTTCGGTGAGCAAATTCTTGCCGTTGCAGAACAGATCGATCGACACAGCGGCTTGGTGGCCGTGAGCAACCGCCGTGATCACGTTCTCAGGCCCAAATGCCGCGTCGCCTCCGAAGAAAACTCGCGGATTCGTCGATTGGAACGTCGTCTTATCGACAACCGGCATCTCCCATTTGTCAAAATCAACACCAACTGTCCGCTCGATCCAAGGGAATGAGTTCTCTTGCCCAACCGCAATGAGCACATCGTCCGCCGGAAAGAACACTTCGGGCTCGCCAGTCGGCACGAGAGAGCGTTTGCCGTTCTCGTCGTAGACCGCTTCGACCTTTTCGAAGGTCATGCCTCTCAATTGCGGATTGCGGATTGCGGAATGCGGATTCTCATCGACCCGCAACTTCGCTTCATCGGGAATTGGCTCTCCTGCTAACCACTGATCACTGACCACTGACCACTCTTCGTCGGTTGCTACGACGAAGGATCTGGGCACGTGGTTATCTATTATCGGGATGTCTTCGTGCTGGGCGTCCTCTTTCTCCCAGGGCGAGGCTTTCATCGATGCGAACGGCGAGCGGACGATGACTTTCACATCTTCCCCGCCAAGACGACGCGCCGTGCGGCAACAATCCATCGCCGTGTTGCCTCCGCCGAGAACGATGACGCGTTTGCCGATGTTTGTGGTGTGTTCGAACGCGACTGAGCCGAGCCAGTTGATGCCGATGTGAA
Organism: Chloracidobacterium sp.; assembly: GCA_016706275.1. Taxonomy (GTDB): domain Bacteria; phylum Acidobacteriota; class Blastocatellia; order Pyrinomonadales; family Pyrinomonadaceae; genus OLB17. The sequence continues at coordinate 340,947 of JADJJY010000002.1, forward strand.
TATTCGCGTCACCTTCCTGACGTCCGGGCAGATCCGGAAGATCACGCCCGCGAGGAGCACCGGTTCCCACGAAGACCGCGTCGTAATCTTTCTCAAGTACGTCTTTTAGCGACTCAACGTAGTGTTCAAACTGTGTGTGTATACCGAGGCGCAAGATGTAATTGACCTCATCATTGAGCACATGTTCGGGCAAGCGGAACGCCGGTATCTGCGACCGCATGAACCCGCCGCCAAGTTTTTGCTCATCAAAGAGATGGACTTCGTAACCAAGCGGTGCGAGGTCGCGAGCTACCGTCAAACTCGCAGGCCCGCCGCCGATCAACGCGACTTTCTTGCCATTCGGAGGGAAAGGGCCTTGCGGCATGTACGGGATCACGTCATCGCGATTGTCGGCAGCGACGCGTTTGAGACGGCATATCGCAACGGGCTCTTCGTCGATGCGCCCGCGCCGACACGCAGGCTCACAGGGGCGATCACATGTTCGACCGAGGACGCCGGGAAATACGTTCGAGTCCCAGTTGATCATATAGGCCTCGGTGTAACGGCCTTCGGCGATCAACCTGATGTACTCCGGCACCGGCGTATGAGCCGGACACGCGTACTGGCAATCGACAACTTTGTGAAAGTATTCGGGATCTTGAATGTTTGTTGGTTTCAAGTCGCTTTATCCTTTGGAATGAGTGTTTACCGCACCTCAATGATAGATGATGTAAGAATTAATTTCTAGCAAATAAAGCATCAAATCCATCTACAGTTGATACTTTTCATGCAGCACACCGATCGACGCCATCATGTAGAGAACCGGGTCCATGGATGCCCGAGCCGAGTCGTCCATTGTCGCGACACCGTCGAGCATCGTTAGCACGGCCGCTCGGTCAAAGAACGGCACCGACCCGAAACTCTCACTCCGCAAAATGTCCTGCAGCATAATGTACATCGCGTCGTCGTTGCGCTTGGTCGTCGGAGGTGCGAGGAAAGGCTGTTTCAGTCCACGATAGACCTCGTCGGTGATGTACGGTTTGACGGCTTCGCGGAGAAGGTGTTTTAGCGTTCCCCCTTTTGCAAGCATCGCGACCGGAATCGAACTCGCGTAGTCGAATAGCTTGTGATCGAGGAACGGCAGACGAACCTCGACGGCATTTGTCATATCGAGCCGTTCAGCGGCCAGCACGTAGTTGACGAAAAGCGATTTCATCCAAAGATAAAGGATCTGTTTGGCCGGTTCCCTTCCGAGCAAAGTTTTCCGGTAGTCAAACTGTCGAAAGAACTCGCGATACGGATCACGTTTTCGAAACTGTGCTGCAAACTCCGGAGCGACGATCGTGTGCAGAAAGTCGAATTTCTCCGCGACGTAATCTGTAAGGTGCGGCGGAAAAGCGAGGATGTGGCTCAGCCGTGCTAGCCACGGCGAGGTCGCGGCAATGCGGCGTTCGGTCTCGGTCTTTGGCTTAAATAATCGAGCGAGCATCTTCGCGTATTTGCCAAACGCGGACGAACCGCCTGCGAGCACCGCCTGGCTCGAAAAATCGTAGCCGGCGAAAAGTTCATCGGCACCTTCGCCGCCAATGACGGTCTTGTAGCCTTCTGCCCGAACGGCTCGGCTGAGGTGATAACGGGCCGCACCGTGGGCGTTATAGTGGATCATCTCGCCTTTCCAAACCGCGTCGTAGAACACGTCTGCAAAGTCGCCTCCTTTGACAGGAATCGGTCGGAATTCAGCCCCCGCAAACTCCGCCATCCGCCTCGCTGGTCCACTTTCGTCGAAATCAGGGTGATCAAAAGCGATCGTGAACGCCGTGAACTTCCCGTCGGCGTAACGGCTCGCCATCCCGAGCACCGACGAAGAATCGACGCCGCCGCTGAGATAACAACCGACCGGCACATCCGCCCGCATGCGCAGACGAATAGATTCGTCGAGCAAATTACGGACGTTTTCGATGCATTCGGTTTCGGAAATGTGCGGGTGAACGGCGTCGGCCTTTGGATAATCGACGTCCCAGTAGCGTTTGACCGTTACGACGCCTTTGCGAGCGATTAAATAGTGGCCGGGCGAGAGCTGGCGAATATTCTTGAAAAGCGTGCGGTTCTGATCGAACGAGAAGAAAAGGTTCTGGAACACCGATTCCTCGTCCCACGCGGCGGGAACACCCGCTGCGAACAGAGCCTTCGCTTCCGATGCGAGCTTCAGCCCGTCGGCATCCTGCACATAAAACAGCGGTTTGATGCCAAAGCGGTCGCGGGCAGCAAAGAGCGTCTCGTTTTCTTCGTCCCAAATGACAAAAGCGAATTCCCCGCGCAGATGTTCGAGACACGCCGGGCCCATTTCCTGATAAAGATGCAGAGCGATCTCACTGTCAGACTTTGTGCGAAATTTGTGGCCGCGGGATTCGAGTTCGCGGGTGATCCGTTCGTAATCGTAAAATTCGCCGTTGTGAATGATTTGCAGCTTGCCGTCTTCGCTTGCGATCGGTTGGGTGCCGCTGACGAGGTCGATGATGTTCAGACGAGCGTGGCCGAGAGCGGTGCGGCCGTTTGGCGACACCCAACTGCTCTGTTCGTCGGGCCCGCGTGGAATGAGCGCGTCGATCGACCGGCCGAGGGCGTCAGCGTTCACCGGCTTGTCATTATTGAGTATCGCGACTATCCCGCACATATCTAATACACCGCCCGTTCGCCTTCACAGCTAAATTTCATCAGCATAAAGTTATCAAATTCACCAGGGCCGCCGTTGGGGTCGATACGTTCGAATGAAGAATGAGCTTCGACTATGCCTACAGGCTTTGCAACGCGGCAATAGCGATTCGCTGTTCTAACCAATATACTTTGACGCAGTTCGTCACGATTCTCCGGCGGTACTTTCATCCAAGTGATGTCGTGGATATAAAAATCCAGTAACACGCCACGTAGACTGCGGACAAACATCGCGTCCGGATCGGCCTCTTTTCCGTCAACGACAACTCGATAGTGCGTTGCGTAATTCCGGTCGTCGATCCAATTAAATAATTGGTACTGTTGGGCGATCCCCATTAGCCAAAGAACGCTATAAAAGCTCATTTGGACGCTTCCCAAACCATCCGCTCGGCCATCGACGAGCTGAGGTTTTATCGGAACCGTGTTCGACGTTGCGACATCCGATCTCATTGTACGCGGCGGCGTTCGCCAGTTCATCATCATCACACCGCTGATCATCGCGAACGTCAACATCACAACCATAAACAGCGAGATCACACCGGCAAAGCCAAACTGCGGTTTCCCGGCTGGTTCAACATACTTTCCGCCTCGCAAAAAGGTCATTATTTCTTCGCGAAACATCAAGATCGCGGTCGCGGCACAGGCGATATTGGCGAATGGTATGTTTAACGTGAGTGCGGAGAGGATATGCAAGCCAATGAACGCTGCGAGCAGAATGTATTTCAGCCTCGAACCGCGTCGCAAAAAGAACATCAGCGGCACTAAAGGCTCCAGAACAAGCGTTCCGTAGTTAAAAACCTTGAGCAGAGGCATGTGGGACGCATTCCAAAAATTGTGAAAATAAGACACCGGTAGTTTGAAAACTACATACAGTGCCGTTCCGTTAAGCCACATCGGGCTGGTCCATTTCCACAGGCCCGCTACGAGATAGAGCAGTATCAAATTCCAAAAGAAGCAACGCAGGGCGGCTCCTGGCACTGTCACATCTTTCCATTTCGACCACGCGGCCCCACGATCTTTCAGCCAGTCACCCAAAACCAGTGTCCGCCCGACCGGCAGTACGATCATCCAGAACAGCAGCAGATGCATTATCGCGTCATCGACGTACATGACGATAAAATTGCGTCGATAGGTGCTGACCGCGATGACGTATAGAATGACGGCGAAAAGTTTCACGCGATACCCGAGTATCAGCGGGACGCAGCAAGCTATCGCAATACCAAATGCGGCATAAAACCACTCCGCTCCCATCCACGGACGAAAGATACCGATCTCGGTGAACCAATACATTTTTAGTATCAGTTCGTGGTCGAGCAAGCCGTCGGGGCCGCTAAAATCCGCGACCTCGCAAAATGTGCGGATAAAATACGCAAGCAACACAACGCCGACGCAGATGCGGAATAGATCTATCGGTAGAGCGTCAACCGGCCGCGTAAAAGCCCGCCACAATCTCTGCATCGCACCATCTTTGTCTTGCATCTGATTAGCTCGCACGAGGGATTGTAGCCCAAATTTCGTAAGAACTTAAAAGTGATAATTACAGTTATGCATTTGCCGCTTATTTGTCTTATACTCACGCGAAAAGCTTTTATCACGAACGGCCCTTCCCTTGCCGTTCATATCTTAAACAACTAAAAGGAAGGCCCATCATATGAAAACATCTGCCGTTCGAATCTTTGCACTTTTGATCTTTACGCTTGCGCTCGCGACCGCTAATATCTTTGCCCAGCCCGGTGCAAAACCCACAGCGACACCGGCAAAGCCCGCGGTTAAGCATCCTCTCGACAAAGGCGATTTCAAAGTCGGGTTTTCGCCGGTTACAAAGGCACGCACGCCAAAGAAAGCGATGCCAAAGGACGAACGCGATACACTCGAAGGCATAGCTGTCGCACTAAACGGCATGGTTGCCCTGCCGCGGGATGTATATCTAAATCTCGACACCTGCGGCGAGCCAAATGCGTTTTACAATCCTGAGACGTCCGAGATCACGATGTGCTACGAGTACATCGCCTATTTCGAAGAAGCGTTTAAGACGATCGAAAAGAAACCGGCAGTTGTTGACGACATGGTCAGCGATGCGTTTGTCCAGATCTTTTTTCACGAGCTCGGCCATTGCCTGATCGATGTCTGGGAATTGCCTGCAACCGGCCGCGAAGAGGACGCCGTTGACCAACTGGCGATGATCCTAATGCTTGACGGTTCGCCCGAGGGGCAAAAGAGTGCGATCAACGCTTCGCTTTTGTGGGATATCTCGTCCCGCAGCGAAGATAAAGCGGATATGTTGTTTTGGGACGAGCATTCGTTTAGCAAGACCCGTTTTTACGACATGATCTGCCTCGTCTATGGCAGCAACCCCGAAAAGAACTCGTTCATGGTCGGCCCGTCCAGACTGCCTGCCCAACGCGCCGAACGCTGCAGCGAAGAATACAAACGCGCCGAACGCTCATGGATGAAACTCCTCATGCCTTATATTTTGGATTAAAAAGCAGAGGCACGCGACCTAGGCAAAAGCCCGCACGAAGTAAGGGCGTTACATCCAACTTGAGTGAAGCGCCCTTACTTCGTGCGGGCTTCTGCAAAAGAAAAGAGGCCGCGAAGCGTGATGCTCGCGGCCTTTTTATTTTTTCTATTAGCGGTCGGTGCGCTTTTTATCGGCAATAGAGTGAGGCATCGCGGTATGCCTTGCCGATCTTCTTGACGGTCGGTTCGCATTTCATGCCACTGAGCATGTATTCTTCATATTTTTCACCGAGCGCCGTGGTGGATGTCGGTGTTCCCGAAATCGTGAGTCCGAGAGCCTGGCCCAGCTCTTCGGCGAATTGATAACCCGGGAGCGTCTTTCCGTCGGCGGTCGAACTGTTAAGCGTAAAGGTGAGACTATCTACCTTCTTATCTTTAGAGAATGACGCAATGATAAACCCCTGAGGGATATCGTAGGTCACCGACGTACTGTTTACTTTCCCCTGGCCAAGGATGGTGTTCATCTCAGCCGCCGTCTTGCCAACCAATTGCGACATGTCCACGATCTTGGCCACCTTTGTGGTCGATGCGTTCGTGTTCGCCGAACTGTTGCTCACAGGCCCACTGCTAGCCCCAAAACGTCCGCAGCCTAAGACCGCGACGCCCAACACAACCAAAACCAAAATAAGCCTCATTATAACTTTCCCCTTTTTGTTGATCTGATGACTGCGAAAGTGTAGCACAAAGAGCTACACGCCGGCCGATCTCGTCGCTGATAGTTAAAATACTCACGCGTGAACGCGTAACTCTGAACAAAGAAAAGGCCGCGAGTGTGATGCTCGCGGCCATTTTTTATGAAAAATGCCCTTAGTTCTGGCACAAAAACGTGCCAGAGTTGCGAGAACGTCGCAGCCGCGTTCGGGCATGTGCACAAAGAGGCCGCGACACTGAAGAAAGGTGGCGGGACTCTAAACAAAGAGCGGGCCTTACTGACAGTCGTTATCGTAGCTTGAACCAAGCGTTGTGCCGGTCACGCGATAACATTTATTCAGATCAGACGGCTGTAGGACTTTGTTTAGGATCTCCCGCTGAGGCTGCCAGACAAGGCCGGTATCGTTTCGCATCCGCAGACGGATGTTTGTCGCGGCGGCGGGGATATAGACCAAGTCCATCCAACCCGCAGTCTTGCCGCCGCCATTCCAGCTTCGATTTGGCCTATCCGGCTCATCCCAAGTAACGTCAAAATGCGCGATATAGGCACCCGCATGAATAATTTTGATCCAACTGTCGGGCTTTCGTACCGGCTCAGGTTTCGCGATGATCTCAGGTTCTTCGGCGACGCCGTTCCATTTATGCCAGATCTTAAGGCTGAGCTTTTGGTCAGTGATGATCGCCCTGACATCTTCGATCAGCAGACGGATAACGCCGTATCTGTTTTTCTCGGCGAGGTCTTCGCGGGCATCCCATTTTTCGGCGATCGCCGTTATTTTGCCTTCGTCGGCGATAAATTCCGTAAGGCCTTCCTTGAGTTCTGTGAGCAGCGACGCAAGGCCGTCCTCATCCAATATAGGATCGGTGCTTTTCTGTGCCGACGTTCCCGCGGCAAAGATCAGGCTGGCTAACATAACTGCGGCGATCAATTTCATACGGCTAAATTCAAATGTTGTTGTCATAATATTTTATCCTCCGGGCCTCTCGTTACGAAAAGATCTTTGACGGATCGGTTGACGGCAATGGTAAATTCAGCCGTGCCTATTTTGCATGGATCGATTCGAGCACACCATTAATGAGTACGAGGCTCGCCATTTCATCGCGACGATAAAGAACAAAGAAATCGGCGTTCGTTTTGTTTGGACCGTCGACCAAAAGATATGAGATGGCGAGCGGGATATCGCCGATATCAACAAAGAAGACCAGCACCGTTGCATCGAGTCCCGACGGAAGTTTCATATCTGACATCCTGATGATCCGTGTATTTTTGTATCCCGCGAAACCAAAAGCGCCATTGATCAGTTTGAGCGAAACATCTGCCCGGCTCTCCGTTCTCGCTTCGCCCCGCAGCGTGATCGTTGAAATATATCTATTTTCGCTAGGCGGAGCTTCGATAACAAAATCTTTGGAGGTTTTGTCTTGAAAGGCCTTAAAGCCGTCGGGCACACAAACAGCGAATGGTCTGCCGGGGTATGTGTATTCAGTACATTTCTGAGCAGTTCCGGTCGCGGTAAATGCCAGTACGAGAAAAGCGGTAACAAACAGTGCTTTCATAAATTTCTCCAATTCGTATTGCAATTTGCACATCAAAACGATCAACTCTCTTTTTAATTGAAGATGCCGGCCGGGTCAACCTTGGGCAGAGGGAGTTTCATATCGTTAATTCTCTTCGCAGTTGCTGCGTTCGTTGCGAGGCCCCACTTTTTGAAAAACGGCATGAGATCGTTTTTGGTAATACTGCACATAGCATAGATGAATTTATTCGCCATGTCAGCGTCTGTTTCGTCTTCGATATCGACGTAGGGTTTCTGGCGGAAATATTGATGCAGCTTTTTGAACACGTCCCATCCATAGACACTTCTTAGCTGGTGAAACATCACAAGCTTTGAAAAGAGTTCATTGTAATCGGCTTCGTTGCTGGCCAGGTAGTTTTTATTTGGGTTTGCGACATATCGACGTGCCTTTTCAAATGTCGTCAGCGTTTCACCGCCTTCTTTTGTGCCGAGACGTGTCGGCAGGCCATATTTTTCCTGCACGTAGAGCGAAAACAGATTGACCGAGATCTCGCCGATCGAATCCCACGTCCACGAACGCTGTTGATGCGTGTGTCCGGTCTCGTGCCAGATGCCCCATTCGGTTTTGAGCTTTTCGGTCAGATCGGTGTAATTGTCGCGTTTCATCCCGATAAAATAGTTCGAGGCGTACATGTAATATGATTCGCTCTCCGTCGGCGTCGAATATAGATCGATCAGGTAATTGATACGGTTTCGAGTCACTCTGTTCTGGGGCGTTGAGTTGTCAAAGCCCGCAAGCTCATCTTCCCAGATGATAACCGAGTGGATCGACTGAAAACTCGCTGCGAGGTCGCGGATCGGTTTTTTGACGTAATCCTTGTAGGTGATGGTCAGCAGAGCTTTGTCCGAGATCAACTGGACAAAATTTGCGTCTTTCATGATCTTTAGATCATTTTCCCAATTGAGAATATTAGATCTGCCAAGATGATACAGCGGAAACGTCTTGCCGCCCGTGACCTTGACATTGACGCTGGATGGATTGGTGTCGTAGCCCTCGGCTTTGACAAAGATGAACGACAATATCCCGTCCTGCGTCGCGGTGACGGTGTTCACGCCGTTTTGCAGAGCGTTTTCCTGTGTCTTGTTGCGATTACCCCACATCGGTTTAAAACCGATCATCGACGACAGTACATATTTGCCATCAAGCCCGCTGACCGTAAACCCGATCCGCTCGCCCCTGCGAACATACAATCCCGACGGCTGATAGTCACACAAAATCATCCGATGCGTCCGATCCGCCTCGATCCCCGCCTCGGTCTGCGACACGAGAGTGTATTCTTTTGTGTAGTTGTTATAGGTTTGGGCGTTTACTGCTAGGCAACAGATAAAAAGCGTTGCTGCAAGGACTAAGGCTTTGTTCATATAGGTTATTTGGTTAAGGATCTAAGGGCTCGACGCGAACAAGATGATTTCGCAGATAATAAGCCTCTTTGCCGCGATACGCAAGGAAAACCGTTGGTTTACCATCGGAGCTACGATGACAAAGCGGTCCCATATTATGCCCGTTATATTCGCTAAGCACTAAAAGAATCATGAGCTTTGTGATAGCGGGCACACCCCAAAGCAACGTTCGGGAGTATGATCGGAGTAAGTGGAACAAACGGATCAACAGAGATCTAACCTGGCGGCGGCATTCAGGACAAAAGAGGTCATCATCGCCATTATTTCCGTGGTCGCGATGGCGGTGCATCTTTTGTTGAGATTTGGTTTGCCATCGTTTGGAACAATTTTTAGGTTTCCCGCAAACGAAATACCGTTGCTTATAGCCCTTGCATGCGGTATCCCGCTTTTTATAACTCTCCTTAAGAAAATATTTAGACTCGAAATAACGTCCGATCTGCTCGCGGGCATTTCGATCATCACTGCCGTGATCCTTGGCGAATATCTCGCCGGTACGTTAGTTGTTCTGATGATGTCCGGTGGACAGGCGCTCGAAGCTTATGCGGTACGCCGGGCGTCGTTCGCTCTCGAGGCGCTTGCCAAACGACTTCCGACTTTTGCCCATAAAAAGAAAGGTGTGGCGGTTGAGGATATTCCGCTCGGTGAGGTGTTGATCGGCGACGAACTTGTCGTCTTTCCGCATGAAACATGTCCCGCCGACGGCAAAGTCGTAAACGGCCATAGCACAATGAACGAGGCTTACTTGACCGGTGAGCCGTATTTGTTGCCAAAAGCCCCAGGCTCAAATGTACTTTCCGGTGCGATAAATGGCGAAGGAGCTTTGACCATCTGTGCGGAAAAGGTCGCGACCGATTCGCGGTACGCCAAGATAATGCAGGTAATGCGCGAATCCGAAGAACGGAGGCCCGAGCTTCGTCGGCTTGGCGACCAGATCGGTGCGATATATACACCGATAGCGATAACGATCGCCCTTGCCGCGTGGTATTTTGGCGGCGATCCGGATAGGTTTCTTTCGGTATTGGTCGTAGCGACACCGTGTCCCCTGATTATTGGCATTCCGGTGGCGATAATTGGTTCGGTTTCTCTCGCAGCACGCCGCGGTATTATCATCAAGGACCCTGCCGTACTGGAAAAGATAGACACCTGCCGCGTGGCCATCTTTGATAAAACCGGCACGCTCACCTACGGCGAACCAAAGCTTACAGAGATCATTCCAGCAGATGGCTTTACTGAAAATGAAGCTCTGGCTGCCGTTGCGAGCCTCGAACGCTATTCCCGCCATCCCTTAGCAGAGGCGATAATAAGTGCTGCGTCCGAGGCCAAACTCGAACTGGAGGAAGCAACACAGGTCAGCGAGAGCCCGGGAGAGGGACTGCTTGGCGTCATCGGCGGACGTACGGTTCGTGTCACGAGTCGTAAGAAACTCGACGTTCATTCGCCTATCGATATTGCTTCCCTACCGGCGCTTGCAGGTGGGCTGGAATGCGTTGTTTTGATAGATGGCCGTTACGCCGCGACATTCCGTTTTCGCGACGAACCGCGTGCCGAGGGCAAGGCCTTTGTTCGGCATCTAGGGCCAAAGCATGGTTTTGACCGTATCCTGCTAGTTTCCGGTGATCGCGAAGGCGAAGTCGGTTATCTTGCGGAAAAGGTTGGGATAACGGAGGTCCACGCCGGCCAGAGTCCTGAGGAAAAGCTCGAGCTCGTACGCGTAGAAACCCGGAAGGCAAATACCATCTTTATGGGTGACGGCATAAATGATGCTCCCGCACTGACGGCTGCGACCGTCGGCATCGCGTTTGGGCAAGGCAGCGATGTTACCGCCGAGGCGGCCGGGGCAGTGATCCTCGACAGCTCGCTCGAACGTGTAGATGAACTTCTCCACATCGGACGCCGCATGCGGACCATTGCCCTTCAGAGTGCAATAGGGGGTATCGGCCTCAGCCTTGTCGGGATCATTGCCGCCGCCACCGGCTATCTTCCACCGGTTGCCGGTGCCCTTACGCAAGAGGTCATTGACGTCCTCGCTATTTTAAATGCGCTGCGTACTTCCGTTACGCCGAGGATTCTTTCGGACCATGATCCCGAACTTTGACCCAACATTCAGCGGAGGCCGAACGTAACAACGGTTTTGGCATTAATCTTCCCTTTTTCATCCTAAATCATTTATTATGGTCTAGGTCACGCACGACGCGACGGTTCTCGAACTTAAAACAAAATTTCCAAACTATACAATGAGCTTATTGTTATTGGCCTCGCTCGAGGCAATTCTTGGTATTCCTGAATGGATTGGATTCATATTCGTATTCATTCTCGGAGCGTGTATCGGTAGCTTTTTGAACGTTGTCATCTATCGCGTACCGAACGAAAAGTCTCTGCTGACGCCATCGAAATGTCCTAATTGCGATAAATCGATCAAGTTTTACCACAATATCCCGATCCTCGGCTGGCTGATGCTCGGCGGCAAATGTGCGAACTGCAACGAACCGATCGCGTGGCGCTATCCGGCGGTCGAACTGCTCACGGCACTCGTTTTTTGTCTCGTGTATTGGCAGATCGGGCTGACGCCGTACTTGCCGGTGGCACTCGCGTTCGTCGCGGCGATGCTCGCCTTGATATTTATCGACGCCGAACACATGATCTTGCCAAACGTCATCACTTATCCGATGTTTGTCATCGCCCTGGTCGTGCGGGTATTGTATCCGCTGGTTTTCACAGACGTGAATTATTTTTCGGATACGACATACGCACCGATATCATCGCTGCAAGGTTGGCCGCCGTGGGCCGTTTCACTTGCGGGAGCTTTATTCGGAGCGTTGATCGGAGGCGGCTCGTTATGGCTGGTCGGTGCGATATGGAAAGCGCTTCGCGGCGTGGACGCAATGGGGCTTGGGGATGTAAAGCTACTGTTCGGGATCGGGGCTTTGCTCGGCTGGCGGCTGACGATACTGACAATATTTATCGGAGCGTTTACCGGAGCGATCGCCGGAGTGGCGCTTATATCGAGGCAAAAGGACAAGGATCTGCAAACGCAAATACCGTTCGGCATCTTTCTTGGCATCGGATCGATCGTCGCAATGCTCTTCGGCGACAAGATGATCGCGTGGTATCTGGCGAAGTTTATGTGATGCGGAGGCCTGGGGTTAACTCGGAACTTGGATGTTACGCCCTTACTCACGTGCGGGCTTCTGCATTAAGAGGACTTTTGCAGTTGAACGCATTCGTCCGAGCAATAAAATATCTCACCGATCTTTCTCGCCTTATTTTGCGGAACCCAAACACCGCACTTTGAACAATTTACAAGCGGAATACTTGTCGCATCATCAGAACTGATCGTCCTCGATTGTCCAACTGCATCTTTTGCGTCCTTTAACGCACGTGCAAGGCCTAGGATACCGGCGATCTGTTTCCGATACCGAAGCGCAGTCAATCCGAGCAAGACCAATATCACAAAGAGAATGACAAAGATCTCTCTCATCTATTTGGCACCGCTTTTACCGGCGGCTATCTCTGAGCGGAGTTCGGTGATCGCAGGGTTTGTTGGATTGATCTCGATGATCTTTGCCAGCATCTTTTCGGCATCGTCAACTTTTCCTTGTTTGGCATATGCCTGAACTACGAATTGCATCGCACGGTCGTGCTTAGGATTAGCGGTGATCACTTTCTGTAGCTCGGCGATGGCTTTGTCGTAATCGGGTGGTTCCTGCACATAATACGAAATGCCGACATCCGTGCTAACGTCCGCATCACCTGGCTTGATCGCAAGAGCTTTTGCGTAAACGGTTCGAGCGGTGGTAAAGCTAGCTAGGTCCTTTCTAAAAAAACCGATATCAAAATGCGCATTACCGAGAGCAACGAAGACGTCGAAATCCTTTGCGTCAAGGGTACTCGCCCGCGTGAGGATACGTATAGATTCCGTCAGCAGTGAAATGCTCTGTTTCATCGCGGCATAACGGTAAAGCGAAATACCAAGGCTCTTTTGGAAAGCAAAGTTTTCGGGATTGCGATCTGCCTCGGCGATCTTTGTTCTCAGTTCCTCTTCGGTCAGAGTGTCGCTCGGAGCTGCACCGGTAGGGTTAGTGTTGGCGGTCGTTTGCTGACCGGTTTGAGATTTGAGGGCATTCATCTCGGAGCCGTTGAGTTTGTTTGCAAAAACAAAACCGGCGACAAACCCTGCGACCACGCCCAAAACGATAAACATAACGCTGTTCTTATTCATTAGATCGATGTTAGCAAAACTAGCCGCGGGAATAAAAAAGCGTTGCGCGATAGAGATCACGCAACGCCCAAATTGTCACTCAAAAACTTCCTATTTCTTTTTGCCGTCAGGGGCAATATACGGCAGATCCTCGGCTCGGCGACGGATCGGTGGATCGGTTGCACGACGACGCGGCACGATGGCATCTCCGCGGCGGTCAACGCTGCCCGCCGGCAACCCCTTGCCGTGGACGGCTTCAACAAGGATGCGAGTTATCTCTTGTGAAAGGGTGCGATGCTCGCCAGCCGCACGCCGACGAAGCGATTCTTTTAACTCGTTAGGAACATACGCACCAATAAATACACCTTTGCGGTTTGCCATATAATGAGAATTCTCCTGTTTCTAGTCGAAAAACACGTGATACCAAGCGTAGTGAAGCGTGTCTATAAGCCGAATCTTGTCTTCCGCCGAGGCGGGAGGCGATCATTCATCTAGGCCATGCGTTACCACATGGCTCGAGCGGCCTACCCGGAAACGCCGCCTATCGGCACCCGAGCGGGCCGCTCGGTCTCGTTTCCCTATTTGGCCTTGCACCGCGAGGAGTTTACCTGGCCGCATCTGTTACCAGACACGCCGGTGAGCTCTTACCTCACCGTTTCACCCATTATCCCGACGAGTCGGGACTGGTTTACTTTCTGTTGCACTTGTCGTCACCCTTTTGCAAAGGTGCCCGGTCGTTATCCGGCTCGCTGCCCTATGGTGTTCGGACTTTCCTCCCCGATATCATCGGGGCGATCACCCGACACACTTCACAGGCAAGGTTTGGAAATTATAACAAAAAGTGTTGAACAATCAAAAGTAATGTTACAACGCCATTAATTGACGATCTCGATCATATCGCCTGGCGATAAGACCGGGTCGGTCGACTTACCCGACTTGATCGCCCGTAGATCATAATCGGCAACGTTTAACGCACCTTTTTCACCTTTGCGGCGGATCAAAGCTTTTTTTGGGTTTCCTTTTGCTCCACCGGCTGCGATGATCGCTTGAAACAAGGTCATCCCGGTCACATATTCTTTCTGCCCGGCGGCATTTATTTCGCCGGCAATATAGTAAAAACCGGTCGTCGAAAGCACCTTACCGCGTTCGTCGGCGGCAAACTCGACCGAATTGCCCGGATAGATGAGAATGTTGTCGGTTTTCGCGTCGCTCAGGTCAAAAGATTCGACATTCGCAAGCTCATTGCGTCGTATCAGCACTTTTGTAGCCGTTGGATCGACATTTACATCTGCTCTGACGACAAAAAGCGGCACCGCCTCACGCTGAATCGTGCGTTCACCTTTACGCTCCGCCATCCCAGTAACGTTTATCTTGTGACTGCTAAACTCACGTACCTTAACCTCAACCTGCGGGTTTGAGTAAAGCGTCACTGCGGACTCGATCATCGTGATTATTTCGCGGGCCGTTTTGTTCTTGACAAGCACATTCTCTCCCGCCAGCGGAAAATCTATTGTTCCGTCTTCGCGAACAGTATAATAGCCGGATGCGTTAGGCGCATTTTTTAGATTTACAAACAGCACGTCGCCAATACCGATATTGTAAGTTTCGGTCGGTTTTCCGGGGGTCCTATCAATATTCTTTGCCGGGGCAAAGGTGATCGGCTGAGCCGTGTTAGCGATGGTCGGACGGATCTCCATATCGCGGCTAACCTTTGCTGTCATTTCATCGGCTGATTTGATGATCGCTGGCTCAGAAACGTTCGTGACGTCGTTCATTGACGCTGATGGACTCGGCGAATATGGATTGTTATTCCCTTTCTTGTCCAATTTCTGGGCCGAAATATTAGTAGATGCGACCAACACAACTAAGAGAAGTGGTAGAAGTGATCGTTTTGATTGAAAATGCTGGATCATGACAGGTTTATCTTCCTTATGCAGGCCGGCACGGCCAATTGGGCAGACATTCGCGCACGAATGTCTCGGTTTAATAAACAAATAAAACCGATGAGATTCTAATTTTTGAGGAAATATTTAGAGATTGTTTGCGGACAATAGTCCCGGCGGGAATAGTTCGCTCCAGTTTGCGAGATAATGCGAGCGTAGTCTTTCATCGATCTCGGCAGCAGTCACACAAGAAGTAATGGAATCAATGAGTTGCGTCGCCTCTTTGCAGGTAATACCTGAGATCAACCGGCGAACATAGGAGATCGAATTTACGTTCATACTCAGCTCGCGAGCCCCGAGTCCGAGCAAAAGCGGCGTGTAAAACGGCGATCCGGCAACCTCACCGCATACATTAAGCGGGATATTGGTTTGGTTCGCCGCATCGATAACCTCGCGGATCGAACGAATTACTGCGGGATGGAGTGTTTGATACCAATCAGCTACCGACTCGTTATCACGGTCAACTGCGAGCAGATATTGAACCAAGTCATTCGTACCTAGACAGAGAAAGTCTACGTTTTGAGCAATTTCATTCGCCGTCAACACCGCTGATGGCACTTCGATCATTGCTCCGAGTAAAGGTTCACCAATATGTACGCCGGCGGCCCTCAGTCCGTATTTTTCATCGTCAATGATTTCTCGAAGACGGATTATCTCGTCAACTCCCGTTATCATCGGCAGAACGATGTCGAGCGTGTTGCCGTATGAGGCACGCAGGATCGCCTTTATCTGCGTTCTAAAATAGCGTTGATCCGTCAGGCTTAGGCGTATCGAACGAAGGCCAAGTGATGGATTTCGCTCGATTACCCTGTCATCACCGCTGAGTTGCCCAACCCCCACGTCAAAGGTGCGAATCCTCACACCCGCGTCGCCGGTTGCGGCCGCGATCTGTGTGTATGCAACAAATTGCTCGTCTTCGCTTGGAAAGCTGCCTTTTCGGTCAAAGATCGCCTCTGAGCGGTAGAGTCCGACACCAATCGCCCCTTGCTCCTTAGCTTGCTGATAGTTTAATGGTGAATCGGTATTTACACGGATAATGACCTCGACACCGTCTTTCGTTTCGACTTTACGGTCTCCGTTTGTTAATATCCCGTCCGACAAAATGGGGCCGTTTGAGCTTTCAGAAAATCTTGTGATCGAGTCGACAGTCGGATGAAGGATGACCTCACCGTTATTACCGTCGACGATCACCGCCTCGCCTTCGGCGATCAGGCGTTCGATATTTCTTACTCCGGTAACGACGGGCAACTTTAGCTCGCGGGCGAGTATCGACGAATGAGATGTCCACCCGCCGTGCTCCGATATGATCGCTTTCGGGGCAGTTTTTGCCAGCTTCATCAGCCGCGAAGGCATCAGTTCGGTTACGATAAGCACCGAATCAGAACCACCGTCAGGAGCATCGCTCGATCCGCACAAAGCATTTAACAGCCTATCGGCAACGTCGATAACATCGAGATATTTATCGCTAATATGCTGGTCTGCGGCGGCACGTTGGCGGGTGGAATAGTCCTGAGACACGGTGCGGATCGCCCATTCGGCGTTTACTAGCTGCGAACGTATTTCGGTTTCGATGTCCGGAATGAGTGAGGAGCTTTCGAGGATCAGGCTGTGGACGCCAAAGATATCCGCCGCCGAATCAGGTGTCGGTGCCGATGACAGTTCGATGATCTCATAGAGCGAGTGCTGCACAGCCTGTTGAAGCCTTTCGATTTCGCCCTCGATTCCGTCTTGGGTGATGTCGTGTCTAATTGGTGCGGGGCGGTCGCCGTTTAGGAATACCGCACGGCCGATGCCGATGCCGCGGGAGACAGCGGTTGCGGGTATCCTAAGTTCGGATCTGCCATCAGCCGGATCGCTGGATAATGCTTTTTCTTGCAAAACTCTTTTAGTACCTGTTAACTTCCAAAGCTAAAACCGCCTCCGCTGCCGCCTTGAGATGGGAAGAACGGTTTCAGCATACCGGCAAACGCCGCCAGATTGCGCGTTTGGATAAGGATCTCGCCCGGGCCTGTAAATTCTGCGACCATTCCCTCGCCGCTCAAGAAGCTCCGGAGATATCCGGCTTTCGCGGCTTTGCGGATGTCGTACTTCATATGGCCTTCCCAAGCGACGAGATGGCCGGTGTCGACGACGTATTGTTCGCCAGGACGCAGAACGCGGCGGTGGATCGCACCGAATGACGAGACGAGTAGCAGTCCGGCACCTGATATCTGCAACAGAAATAGGCCTTCGCCGCCAAAGAATGACTTTGCTCCGCCAAATTTTGTATCGACGACGAGTGAAGTATCACCGGCAAGGTACGAGCTCGACTGGACCATAAAGGTCTGGTTTTGCATCTCGATACCGGCAACGTCGCCGGGTGCTCCGGGGGCAAATGTGACCTCGCCGGGACCGCCTTTTGCGGTAAATGTCGAGACAAATGCCGACTCGCCGCCGACGGCACGTTTTAGAGCACCAAATACGCCGCCTTTCATCTCAGAGTAAAGTTCGACGTTGGCCGACATTGAGACCATCGCACCTGCTTCGGCGGCGATCGTTTGTTCGGGTTGAAGGTTGACCATCGCGAGGGCAAATGCTCCCTGATGTTTGATCTCCCAAGTGTATCCGCGACCTTGCCCGCGGCCGTCGGCGTCAAAATGGAACGCTCCTCCGGAAGTCGGCGCTGCGGACGGAGGCGGTGATGAAGAAACCGGTGGCTGAGCCGCGACCGGCGGAACCGGATTCGGAATAACGGCATCGGCAAGCGTAAAACCGCACGAGCCGCAAAATTTGGCTCCATCCATCAGATCCACTGTACATTTCGGACAATTCATACAACAACTCCACTCGATTTAGTAATAATGATCTCCGACGCATCCGCAGCCGTGTCGGCAAAATCCAAAAAACTCGTGTCCGCGTCGCTCACGACAAGATGCTGTTGCCACGCATCGACGACGGGTTTCCAGCAATCACCGACGAGCACGAGCGGGCGTCTGCCGATAACTCCGGTCGTCAGTTTGTTCCAGACGAGCGAGATCTCAGTAACGGTTCCCATTCCGCCCTTAAATGCAACGAAACCGACAGATCGGGTAATGAGATTTTGCAAACGGTCGTAGAAATGGTCGGTCGCGACCTTGTCGGTCAGAAAGCGGTTTGGCTCGTGCTTGAACTGATTCATCACGATGCCAAGCACACGCCCGCCCGCCTCACGAGCACCGCGCGAGGCGGCCTCCATGATTCCCAGATATCCGCCGGTACAGATGGTAAATCCGGCCTCGGCGAGCCGTCGGCCCATCTCCTTGGCAGACTGGTATTCGGGCGAAGCTTCTTTACATTTCGCCCCGCCAAATATCGTTACAATTTTTTCAGAATTATCGCTCACGTATGACCCCAATTATATCCTGATGCCCTAATTTCACAAAAGCGGGTTCAAGCCTCAGCTTCTTCGGGCGTGAGATTCCCTGCCTCGTGTATTGCTTTGGCCGAATCAACAAATAGCAAGATGATACTGCCCACAATGAAAAATACGATCAGCGCGAGTATCGCCGGCCGGTATGAATTAGTAAGTTGAGCGACGAGCCCGAAGACTACCGGCCCAAGCCACGAAGTCCCGCGTTCCGAGATCTCGTATATCCCAAAAAACGCTGACTCGCGTCCCTCGGGTATCATCTGTGAAAACAATGACCGCGACAGTGCCTGCGATCCGCCCAACACAAACCCGATCAGGCCGCTCATCACGTAGGCTTGCGTGACAGTATCGAGCCATCCGTACGCATAGATCACGATGCATGACCATATCGCGAGAGCTATAAGTATCGCAGTTTTTGTGCTAGTGAAATGGGCGATCCGCTCAAACGTTATCGCCCCGACAAAGGCGACGATCTGTGCGATCAGAAACGCTATGAACAGCACCGTGCGCTCGGTCGGCAGCCCTCGTGCAACAAACAGCTCTTGCGACAAAAAAATCGACGATGCCGTGATGACCGTCTGGATACCGTCGTTATAAAGCAGGTACGCGATGAGAAACAGCAGCGTCTGCTTTAATTTGAACAGCTCTTTGAGCGTGGCTTTCAGTTCGCCAAAGCCCGCGATAACCATGTTCTTCCCGGCCGGAGCTTCGCGGGCGGGTTGTCGTCGCTTGAGCAGCAGAAACGTGATGATCGCAAAGCCGCCCCACCACAGCCCCGACGCGAGCAGACAAATACGCACCGCAAACTCGACCGTGATACCGAATGCGTCAGCATTCTTTAGAAACAGTAGGTTCGCGACCAGTACGAGGGCTCCGCTCAGATAACCCGCGGCAAAACCCCAGCTCGAGACCTTATCGCGTTTGTCTTCAGTCGTGATGTCGGGTAGGTACGAGTTGTAAAAGACGACCGCCGCACCAAACCCGAGATTTGATATCATCACGAACGCACAGCCCAGCAGGTACAGGTTGCCCTGAATAAAAAACAGCAAACAGCACGCAAAGGCCCCCAAAAAGCAAAAGAACATCATGAACGTCTTTTTCAGATGGGTGTAATCAGCGATCGCCCCGAGCACGGGCAAAAAGAAGATCTGTAAAAATACCGACAGCCCAATCGTGTACGCAAACACCGATTTCGCCGTCACCAGATCATAGCCGCCGATGCTGATAACAACGCCGTTCTCACCCACCGCCGACTGCGCAAGCGTCGTAATATAATCGCCTATCAAAACCCCAAGCACGGTGGTCGAAAACACCGAGTTGCCCCAGTCGTACATCAACCAGCCAAAGATCTCGCGGCGATCGTTCTTTTTATCAGTTACAGATGCCATGTTTTATGTGAATTTAATTCGTGAACTAGATGATTTTGACAATAAGCGACAACCGAGCGAATCGCAAGCCTGCCTTGTCAGTACCACCTGCGTTAGCGGGTGGGTTCAGAAGAGTAAAGGAGTTGTTTAGATAGCATATCGAGCGATCTTGCATGTTTACCGAAACGTTGAGGTCACTCAATGAACTGCGCAGATGAGTTACCGAAACGAGCAGATGATCTACCGAATCGAGCAGAGCGTTTACCGAAATGCGCAGATCGTTTATTGGATGGGTTAGAACACTTACCGAAGCAGTTCGCGTGGTTACCGGGAATGTTTGGCGAAAAAAGTGCTTGTAAAATTAGCGGATCGGGTTTAGGATGATTGCACCGTTTCAAAATCAACTAAATCTAAATAAAGGAGACAACATCTTTATGCCCACAGCTAGACAGCAGAACATTTTTGATATGTTTGAGGAAACTATCGTTTTTGATACTGAAAACGCGGCGGATTATGCGGCGATACCGGATGCGGCGGTGCATTTTGCGACCGTTCAGGCGGCGATCACGGCTCTCGAAGTCTTTTTTGCAGAACAGACCTCGGGCGAATCCGCCGAGGCGACGGTGCAAAAGACGGTTTTGCGTGCCGCGATCCGCCGACACATGGTCTCGTATGCCAAGAACGCACGGGCTATCGCGATCGAAAAACCCGGTTTTGACGAGAATTTTAAGGTGCCGGACAGCGACAACGACAACCTGCTCGTCTCGACGGGCCGGAAGTTCGTCGAAAGTGCGAACAAGAGTGCTGCTGATTTTACTAAGCTCGGCAAAATGCCCGCCGACGCTGCCGCACTGACCGCAGTTCTCGATGAATTCGAAGCCGCCGACGCTGCCCAGGCCGAAGGCAAACAGGACACCGTCGGAGCCACAGCCGGTATCGCCGATAAGATCGACGAAGGCATGAACGCCGAAAAATACCTCGACGCCATCATGAGCAACGTCTATCGCGACAACCCGGTAAAACGCGCCCAATGGAAAACCGCCAGACACGTAAAACGCGCCCCGCAACCCCCACCACCAACACCGTAAGTTAAAACCGTCGTTGATCGTGTCCGAATGTGGGATACTATCAACGGCGTTTTCATGCGAGGCTTAAAACGCCGCCCAACACTACCCCGCCTATGGTAACATCCTAAAAATGAAGACACATCGCACAATCGCAGGCGTGAGCCCAGTCTTATTGATTGCGAGTTTAGTGGTTTTCGCAGCTGGTTTGACGATTTTATATCGGACGGATTTCTTTCGGTTCTCAGTACTTGGCAATCAAATGCTAAGAGGTACGGTCTTTTCGTCGGAAGGACGGCCGCTAGGAGAAGCGATGGTAGCGATCGAAGCTGGTTACTATGATGCGCCGGGCAGTCCCGGACCAATAATTACAAAAACAAATTCAGATGGCACATTTGAGGTAGCGCGTAGAAGTGAATATTACAGACTAACGGTGTGGAAGGAAGGATACGCACCTAGCGGATGTAATAACCAAATCTGCCTCAACGAAATCCTTGATGTCAGGTTGCGAAAAGTAAAAACCGACGTAGCTATTCCGACTATTGATAAAATTTACGACCTGTCAAAAGGTGCGTTTTCATTTCGCATCGGGGCTGCGGTTGATAGCGATGCTTCTGACGCGGACATCATTATCAAAGTTGACCCGACATCACCAACCAAAATGATCATTTCAGTTCCTGAAGGAGGTGGTATTGCTCCGACTTCTAATCCAGGGATTCTCGATTTGGATAACACACCTTCCGCACCCGAAAATTATGTGAAAGAAATAAGCATAGACAATACAACTCTCGTGGCGTATTTCGTACAAACACGAGACGGGAAATATGCTAAGTTCAGAATTATGCCCGACCTCAATGAATATTCGAATGGTCAAACTAAGCTTGAATTTACGAGTTGTAGAATAATCTGGGCATTTCAGTCCGACGGGAGTCGAAATCTTGAAACCGTCTCCCCGACTAAACCTCCGGCAGTATTTATGTCCGACATTAACTGAAAAGGTTCGTTCGTGAAGGAAGGTGTTAGTGGCAGAATGATGGGGTCACGCACCGCGATCTTTCCGCCGCTCGGATCTGTACTCGAGGACTTCGATCTCGTAAGACACACCGCTTCTTTAATCACGCAAATAACATTCCCAGCCTCAATTTCAGTTTTCCGCCCATTTTTCATATCATCTAACTTCGTCGCCCGCGACGATTCGCCTATGAAAGCAATGATCCTTGCGGCTGGGTTTGGGACCCGGTTGTTTCCGCTCACCATTGACCGCACTAAGCCGGCGATCCCTTTTTTGGGTAAGCCGCTGGTCGGTTATGTCGCGGAGTACGTGGCCCAGTTTGGCATTAAGGACATTGTCGTCAATCTGCATCATCAGCCCGAATCGGTGATCGACGCGCTAGGGGATGGCAGCGCGTTTGGCGTGCATATCGACTATACGCGTGAGACGCCGCATATACTCGGGACCGCCGGGGCTCTCGACAACGCCCGCGAGTATCTGGCGGACGACACTTTTCTCATCGCCAACGGCAAGATCATCACCGACATCGACATCTCAGCGGCGCTTGAGACGCACAGGGCGTCCGGCGCGGTCGCGACAATGGTGCTAAAGCCAAACGCGAAACGCGAGCGGTTTACCATCGTGGATACCGAGGACGGGTTTGTGACGGGGTTTGGCGACGACGCGACGCCGGTGACCGAGGCTGAACTGCGTGACATCGAGCACGACATCGTGACGCCGTTGATGTTCACGGGCATACATATCATGGAGCCGCGGGTTTTCGATTACATACCGCGCGGGGTCTATTCGGACATCGTGCCGACGTTTTACAACCCGGCTCTGCTCAAGGGCGAAAAGATCGCCGCTCATGTGACGGACGCGAACTGGTTTGAACTATCGACGATACCGCGCTATCTCGATATCAGCCTCGCGATGATGAAAGTCGGCGATGTCCATTTTGGACGCAACTGCCAGATGACCGGTGCCGCAAGCCTTAAGGATTCCGTGATCTGGGACGACGTGACCATAGGAGACGGAGCGACGCTCTACCGCACCATCGTCGCAGACGGCGTGACGATCGAACCCGGCGAGCATTTCGAAAACGCCGCCATCGTCCGAGCCGACATGGTCCGCAGCTGCTCCGAAATACCCGCAAAAGCCCTAAAAGGCTATGTGCAGGGTGATAATTATATCGTGCCGTTGAATTAGTTCATGTTCCGTGTCGTTCCGTGTTTTCCGTGGTTTGGCTTTTTTGACCACGGAATGCATGTAACGACACGGAAAAAGAAAAGAGAGAATATTTGAGTAGTTCTACCGACAGATTAAATTCATTTCTTGCGGCTCGTAACGAGTCGACGGAAGTTCAATTGCTAACCGCCGATGCTTCGACGCGTGAGTATTTTCGGATCCCTTGGAACGGCGAGACGGCGATCGCGTGCGTTTATCCTGAGCCGTTTGACGCGGCAGAGCAAAATTATCTCGACGTAACGCGGCTGTTTCTCGCCGCCGGACTGCCGGTCGCGGAGGTTTTTGACGTGGATGGTGCGCTTGGCGTGATCGTCGAAGAAGACCTTGGCGATACGATCTTGCGTGACGTTTTAGGGGCGGGTGCAACAGAAGACAATGCCCGTTTGCGAAACGAAGCGATGGCGCTCATTGCCCGCATCCAGGCGACGACCGCAAAAGCCGCGGAGATGCAGTCGGTCGCGTCAACGCTAAAATTTGACACTGAAAAGCTGCTGTGGGAGCTCAACTATTTTAAGACGCATTACTTTACGACGTATCTTGGCCGGCCTTTGTCGGCGGAGGACGATGCGGCGTTGACGGAAGAGTTTGAGGAGCTGGCGGGAGAGCTTGAGGGCTACGCGTCGGTGTTGTGCCACCGCGATTTTCACACGGCAAATCTGATGCTCGACGGCAAAAGCCGTATGCGGATCATCGACCATCAGGACGCTCGCATCGGTTCGCCCGCATACGACCTCGTTTCTCTATTGCTCGACCGCATTACCGAACTGCCGTCACGTGACTGGCTCGCCGAACAGAGAAGATATTTTCTCAAGGTCCGTGTCACGCTCGGGTTAGGACGGCTTGACGAAGAGGAGTTCGCACAGGAGTTTCGTTTGCAAACGATACAACGCTGTCTGAAAGCCGCAGGGACTTTCTCTTTTCAATCCGCGACACGCGGCAAGACTTGCTTTATCCCCTTTATCGAACCGATGTTTCGCATCTCGATACGCGGAGCCGAAAGCCTAGGCCGCTTCCCCGCCATTCGCCGCATCATCGGCCGCGAGGTCGGAGCGTCACAAGCGTAAATAGTCTGCCCGCCAGTCCTTGATCGCCTGTTTGATCTCTTTGGTGCTCGCAAATTCGCCGTTGAGCGTCCGCTCGACAAGACCCGCGAGTTCTGCATCAGACGCAAACCGCAACGCAATGATCTGTCCGACCCGCAAGTTTGAGGCTTTCGCGGCCAGCTCCGGCGTGAGCAGTTCCTTATATCGAAGACGCTCTTCGAGCCTGATAAGACGATCCTGCGCCTTTAATGCCTGCAGCCGAGCGGAGATCGCGAGCAGTATCAGCGCGACCCCGAGCAACGTCCAAAAGCCGAGTGCATAGCTCGGAGCCATAATGAAGCGAACGAGGTGCGATAAGAAATTGAGAACCAGTAACGGTTGTACGACGAAGTGGAAAAGTTGATTCCATCGCGTGTGATTCGAATAATTTTGTTCGGCCATAAAGGGGAAAGTCTCCTGTTTATAGTTTGGTCTGTGCGAGAGCCTCGGGTGGTTGGCCCGTAAAATCTTCGCCCGGATTGACGAAAAGATTTTGCTCAAAGCGGTATTGCTTATCGTAAAGCTGTTTGTAGCGGCCATTTTGAGCTATCAGAGCCTCGTGCGAACCGCGTTCTAGTATCTCGCCGGCCTCGACCACGAGGATCTGATCCGCACTTCGGATCGTCGAAAGCCGGTGCGCGATGACGAACGTCGTGCGGCCTTTTCGTAGATTGTTGAGGCCCTCTTGTATCAACGCTTCGGCTTCGCTGTCGAGACTCGATGTCGCCTCATCCAGGATCAATATTCGCGGATCGGCAAGCAACGCCCGAGCGATCGCGATACGCTGCCGCTGTCCGCCCGAAAGCTTAACGCCGCGTTCGCCGACAATGGTGTCGTAGCCGTTTGGAAATTTCTCGATAAATTCATCCGCGTTCGCGATCTTGCAGGTTTGCTTGATCTCGTCGAGATTTGCCTCGGGGTTTGAAAAGCGTATGTTTTCGAGGATCGTCCCGTCAAAGAGGAAATTGTCCTGCAACACGACGCCGAGATGTCGCCGGTAATCACGTAGCTTTACTTCTTTTAGATCTTTGCCGTCGATCTTGATGTTACCGGTCGTCGGCTGAATAAAATTGAGCACGAGACTCAGGATCGTGGATTTGCCGGAACCGCTCGAACCAACAAGAGCCGTCGTCGCACCGGCTTCGGAATGAAAGCTGACGCCCTTTAATACTGGCACGCCCTCGTCGTATTCAAAGCAAACATCTTCAAAATCGATCGTTCCCTTGATCTCGGACAGCGGCTCTTTGTCCTTGTCGGACTCGTCTTCGGTCGTCATCGCCATGATCTCGCGAATGCGATCGAGCCCGGCGAGGGCCTCGGTGATCTGCGTGCCGATCGCGGTCAGTTCAAACACCGGCATTGCGAGCAGAAAAGTGAACGAGATATACATCAAAAAATCACCGAGCGTCATCGAGCCCGATTGGACGGCACTGCCGCCGAGGACCATCATTACGACGGCGACCGCACCGATCACGAGTGCAGAAAATGAAGCAATCGCGGAAACTCCCGTTACAGATTTGGCAATATTGCGAAACAGCCGATGAGCACCGCGTGTAAAGATCAGCTCTTCGCGTTTCTCCGCCGTGTATGCTTTTACGATTCGGATGCCGCCGAGCGATTCACCAAGACGGCCGGTGACTTCGGCGTTGATAACGCTCCGTTCGCGAAAAACGGGCCGCAGCACCTTGAACGCATACATCAATGCCCCGCCAAATATGAGCAGCACGACCAGCGTCGCTGTCGTCAATTGCCAGTTCAAGTAAAACAGAACGCCGATCGATATCGTCGCCGTCACCAGGCTGCCAAGTATCTGCCCCAAACCCGTTCCGACCAGATTGCGGATGCCCTCAGCGTCGCTCATGATCCGCGAGATAAGTTGCCCAGACTGCGTCGAGTCAAAATACGAGATCGGTAGCCGCTCAATATGCCGCTGCACGCGCATACGCATATTCGTGATCGCAAGCTGAGCGGCGACACCAAGAATTTGCGACAAGGCAAACCCCGTTACGCTTTGAATAATGGTGGATATACCGACCGCGAGGGCGATCCATTTGAGCAGATCATATCGCTGATTGGCAAAGACCTCGTCGACAATGAATTTCGTTGACGCGGGCAAAACCATACTCGCAAGCCGCGAAATGAGCATCAGCACGCTGCCAAACAGCAGCCGCCAACGGGCGTTCCACACGATCTTGCGAGCCTCAGCCCACGCCGCCGAATAATCGACCTTTTTCTTCTTTTTATCTGTTTCAGGTGACACGTATTACCTTATTTCAATGCGTTCAACAGGCTATTGCCTGATTTGAACTGCCAATTACCTTTGAACAATATATTTGATATCACCCATTTTGAGCCCTCACGCCTTAAAACTGCCGTGTCGGTCCACTTTACCTTGTCGGTATCCGCAACAAAATGCAGATAAACATCCACCTCGTGGGTGCTGCCCTTAGTCCGCGTTTTACCGATCTGGTACGAGGTTCGACCCTCGAAAAGGCTCGAGAACAGGTCGCCCTCCGCCCACGGCGGTTTTTCGTCCGGGTTTTTTTTTATAAATGCCGCCTGCTTTTTCTGATCGCGTTTGATGAGCGTGACGATTTGGCTCGAGAGGAACGGTGAAAGCTCTTTGAGCTGATCCTTGTCGGGCAGGCCGCGAACGTTAAGGTCAGCGATAGTTGCGTAGAAATTATCGGTCACCTCAGTCGCATCTTGAGCGGCGGCGATGCCGGTCCCGATCACTAGTAACACGCCGATAACGGCAAATGTTGAGATTAGTTTTTTCATAGTCAATTGTTTGGACGCGTGTGATATTCACAGTCTGCGATTTAGTTGAACGGCTGTCAATTTGCAGACCACCGGATTTCAATTAGAATATTAGTTTGTTCTTAACTCAACCTAAATGAAGCAAACATACGTTAATCAATTAAAAGATCATATTGGCGAATCGGTCGTCATGAAAGGCTGGCTCTACAACAAACGCTCGAGCGGAAAGCTGGTGTTTTTGCAGTTTCGTGACGGCACGGGTATCGTGCAAGGCGTTGTCTTTAAGCCAAATGATGAAGCTTTGTACGACCTCGCCGATTCGATCGGTCAGGAATCGTCAATCATTGTTACCGGAACTGTGAAGGAAGACACGAGGTCTTCGCTTGGCGTCGAGGTCGATGTAACCGCTCTCGAAGTGCTGCAAAACGTCCACGATTATCCGATCACGCCAAAGGAACACGGCACCGAGTTCCTGATGGACAATCGGCATCTGTGGATCCGCTCCAAAAAGCAGCACGCGGTTTTGAAGATCCGTCATACGGTCATCAAAGCGGTACGTGATTTCTTTGACGGTAACGGCTTTACGCTCGCCGACACGCCGATCTTTACTCCGGCGGCTTGTGAAGGAACGACGACGCTTTTCGAGGTCGATTACTTTGGTGACGACAAAGCTTACCTGACGCAATCCGGCCAGCTTTATAACGA
Organism: Chloracidobacterium sp.; assembly: GCA_016706275.1. GTDB lineage: Bacteria > Acidobacteriota > Blastocatellia > Pyrinomonadales > Pyrinomonadaceae > OLB17. Next base: position 368,530 of record JADJJY010000002.1, read on the forward strand.
AGCGACGGCAGCGGCATTTGGTAAATCTTATGCCTTCGGCCCGACATTCCGTGCCGAGAAATCCAAGACCCGCCGTCACCTGACCGAATTCTGGATGGTCGAGCCCGAGGTCGCCTACGCGAGCTACGAAGACATGATGGACCTCGGCGAGGCGATGATCCTTTCGGTCGTCGAACGCGTCCTCACCGACCGTCAGGAAGAGCTAAAAACGCTCGAACGCGACACAACTGTGCTCGAAGCCATCAATTCTCCGTTCCCGCGTCTGCATTACGACGATGCCGTCAAGATGCTGCAGGAGGGTTTTGCCAAAGGCGAGCTTGAGAATAATTTCGAATGGGGCGGCGATTTTGGGGCTCCGGACGAGACTTATCTATCGACGCAGCATGGCAAGCCGGTTTTCGTCCACCATTTCCCTGCCGCGATCAAAGGATTTTACTTCGAGGTTGACCCAGACCGCCCCGAATGTGCTCTCGGCATCGACCTGCTCGCCCCCGAGGGCTATGGCGAGATCATCGGCGGCGGCGAGCGTGCCGCTAACCTCGATTACCTCATCAAGAGCAGCTAAAACATCACGGCCTCGACCAGGCGACCTTTGAATGGTACCTCGACCTCCGCCGTTACGGCAGCGTCCCGCACGCCGGTTTCGGCATGGGCATCGAACGCTGCACCGCCTGGATGGCAGGCATCGAACACGTCCGCGAAACCATTCCGTTTCCGAGGATGTTGTATAGGTTGAGGCCATAGATCGAAAAAGGCGATGAAGAGGCGAACGAAAACCATCATTCTGATGTCCTTGGGTTTTATTGGATTGCCAATTGCGTTCTTTCTGATCTTCGCCGCGTATATAAATTACATAGCCCCATCGAGCGAGGAAATGGATGTCTGTCAGTTCGTCGTTGTTGAGGAACCGAAAACATACTATGAAGGACACATTGACGCCTTTCATGTGGAATTACGAGACATCGAAGGACGGTGTGTACTTTCGTACTCTGATAAACATTCCACCGATCGCAATGGGATTAAGGATTTAGAGGTCGGAATGGCGGCACCGTGTAATTTTATTCGGGGCAGTTGGATAGAATACAAGCCGCTTTTATACACGTATCTAACTGGGGAGAGGAAAGTGACGGTTCTCTTAGTTACCGGAGGGACACCAGATCCCTCTATCAAGGATACGTTCCAGCCGAAGGGATGTGGAACGGCTCTACAGAAGATCCTTATTTACACCGACCGAATTGGCACGGAGTGGGCTGACACACACAACGGACCTCCTTGGTGTCCGTCATCCGGAGCCGATGAGGTTTTTTTCGCGGCGTAAATGCGGTCAAGGGAATATGTCAACGTACACAGCAAAGATCACTTGGAAATCCGATTCACCGGTGACCTTCACAAAGCAGCGCTACACACGCGGGCATGAGTGGGAGTTTGATGGCGGGGTGACGGTTCCGGCATCGTCTTCGCCGCAGGTTGTGCCGAGGTTTTCGGTTGAGGCGGCGGTTGATCCGGAGGAGGCTTTGGTGGCGTCCGTCTCGTCTTGTCATATGCTTACGTTTTTATATGTGGCGGCGAAGGCAGGATATAATATCGCGAGCTACACGGACGACGCGGTTGGCGAGATGGCAACGCTCGAAGACGGCCGCCAGTGGCTGGCGAAGATCACGCTCGACCCGCAGATCGAGTGGATCGGTCCGGTGCCGAGTGCCGAACGTCTCGCCGCCCTTCATTACGACGCTCACCGGGAATGCTATATCGCTAATTCGATCAAATCCGAGATCGTGATCAAGTAGCTCTTCTCTGCAGCTTTGCGACTCCGCGGGAGAGCATTTCCCCGCAAAGACGCAGTCGACACGGAGTTAAGGAAAAGATTATTAAATGACTATACGTGATGAATGGACCTATCACCGGGCGAAAAAATACGACAAGCACCGAGTGCGTTGGCATTTTGTGACGCGGTATTTTGAGATCGAAGCCGGGAACGAGCCGCGTGAGCTGTATTTTCGCAACGACGACGAGACCGAGTTTGGTATGATCCGTTTTGAGCAGATCAAAGACTTTCCGTACCGTGACTGGGAGTTTCTGATGAACAAGATCCTCAATAACATCCCGTTTCGCCGCTCATTGCTTGACGAAGAAACCCGCGGCGTCTGGAAAAAGAATTGGAAATAGCCCGAATGGACATCATCCCTGTCGAAGACCTCGACGCTGCCATCGAACAATATAAAACGCTTGGTTATCGGCTGGATATGATCTTTCCGGCGGATAATCCGCGCGACGCAGTAATGTCGAGGGGCGATGACTGTTTGCGACTCGTTCGGAGTCCCGCCTTTAGCCGGCCTGTTGCTGAGGAGATGCCGCCAAAAGGCGGGACTCCGAGCGAGTGGATAGTCGGCCGGGCGGGGATGGAGTATCGCGATCTGATACCGGACAGGATGGGCGGCAAAGTCATTGCTTCACACATTCGGCTAACGAAAGGCGGCGAGGTTCCCGACTACGTTCATTATCACAAGATCGATCTTCAGATGATTTACTGCTTGAAAGGCCGGATCAAGGTCGTGTACGAAGACCAAGGCCCACCGTTTTGGTTAGAACCCGGCGATTGCGTACTGCAACCTTCTGAGATCCGTCACCGTGTGCTCGAATGCGTGCCAAATTCCGAAGTCGTCGAGATAACAATGCCTGCCGAACATGAAACATGGGTTGAGCACGACATCACGTTGCCGACGGCCGAGCTAAAACCGGACCGCGATTTTGTCGGACAGCGATTTTTTGTAACGAGACTCCGGAGGGCGGATCCAACTTTTCCGAACGAAATGGTCTGTAAAGAATTTGTTGAGCGAATGAAAGGCGTCGTAACGCCCGACGAGATACTCGCTGCGGTTATTGACGTTTCGCGGTCTCTGTGCCGAATGTGACTTGTTTTTGGCCGCCCCAGTTGCCTTCGAGGCTGCCGTTTGACTGGATGTCGTAGAGTGCAAAGCTGCATTGACGCCCGCCGAAGCTCACCGCGGCATAACTTCCCTTCCAAATGCCAAATCCGACCTGTGGTTTATCCGTAAGCCAAGAAAAATCGTAGCCTGCACCGTCTTTTACGATAGCGAGCGAGCCCAAATAGGTTTTGCCGTCGGCCATCGTGCCGGTGCCCATATATTTGCCGACAAAGCCCGTGCCTTCGACGCGAACTGCGTTTTCCGTGCCAAATTTTTCTTCGCCCCACATAACGTTACGGCCGTCGAGCGAACCGTCCGAGGCTATCTTATACAAAACAACGCCGCAGCCTTTGCCCGCTCCGGTCGCCGCAAAGCTCACAGCGGCCGTGCTGCCTAACTGCACGCCCGTGCCGACGCGGGTTCCTTTTGTTGTTGCCCAGCGAAATTCGTAATTATCACCTTTCGGGACGACCGAAAGTGAACCGGTGTACGGGTCCATTTCGTTTGCGGCGGACCCGGTGATGAGAAAATTACCCGAAATGTCGCGCTCTGCGGGAGTCGGGCTCGGCGTGGGCGTGATCGCGGCGGTTTCTTTGATACGCTCGGCGGGACCGCCGCAGGAGATCAGTAGGCAGGCGGCGGAAAGCAGTAGGCAGAAAATAAATATTTGTCGCACAAGAATATTTTAGCCACGAATTTCACGAATAGCACGAATCCATCTCTTTATTCGTGTCATTCGTGGCTAAAACTTATCGCCTATTTTTTTGGTTTAGCCGTCTCGGTTCCAAATTTCTTCGACGCCTGGCTTCCCCATCGACCATCGAGCGTACCGTCGGACTGCACGTCGTATCCGACGAACGCGCATTTCGCACCGCCAAATCCGACCGCCACATAATTGCCGGCTCGGATGCCAAAGCCCTCGAACGAATTACCCGCGTCCCAAGCAAAGGTAAATCCATCACCGTCTTTTTTGACCTTGAGTTTGCCCTTGTACTCTTTGCCCTCGGGGTTTTTGCCGGTTATGTCGTAATCACCTTCGAGGTCGGTGCCGCTGGTGCGTGTTGCCTTTTCGGTTTCCATTGTGTTGACGCCCCAGTATCCGATCTTGCCGTCGAGAGCGCCGTCGGAGCCGATCTTATACAGTACAACGCCGCAGCCTTTGCCGTTGTCACCGTCAGTATATGCTACCGCGACGCGGGCATCGGTCATCACGCCGACGCCGTCGTAGGAATTCGTGCCCGATTTCCATGAGAATTGATACACATCGTCACGCGGGGTAACGACGAGATCGGCCTTGTACTGGCCGCCGCCGTCCGGGTTGCTGCCCGTAGATTCGTAGTTGCCCGCGATGTTTTTCGGCGTCGCTGGAGCAGGGGTCGAAGCCGTGTTGGTTGTTGTATTGGCCTTAGCGGCCGTGTTGTTTGTCGTCGTCGTGGTCGATGAACCGCCGCATCCGATCCCGGTGATAAGCAGTGCACCGATTGCGAACGACAAAATTGAGTTAGGGGTTGTATGTTTCACTTCGTTTCTCCTTTTGGTTGTTTGGTTGAGTCCGTTTGACGAATATGATAGACCAAATAAACAGATCTAGTCACGCCCGCGGGGTATTTTGCGAGACTTAAGACGTCGATGTCTATTCGCTCCGTATTGTGAGGATCACGATTTCCGGCGGGACCATGAATCTGAAGGGTAGCAAGCTTGTTCCAACTCCACTAGTCACATACATATCCAGCCCGCGATCTTTGATATGGCCATTTGCGTACTTTTGCCCGTAGCTCGACGGTATTATCGGCCGTCCAAAGATCGGCAACCAAATCTGCCCGCCGTGGGTGTGGGCGGAAAGCATTAGTTTTAGGTCGTCCGAGATCGCAAGGTCGCCTGTAATAAGATGGAGAATATCAGGACTGTGCTCGAGTACCACCAGATCTCCGGTGCCGTCAGTCGGGCGAACCGCTTGTTTTGCTTTTTCCGAATACTCTTTCCATGTCGTCACGTGCATGTGGTCGAGCATGCCGAGAATACGCAGCCGTTTCTCACCTCGATCGATCACGATCACCTCGTTTTGTAGTACTCGATAGCCAATTCGGCTTAACTCGGTAGCAACCAACTCGTCCCCATACCGCCCATCGTGATTGCCGAGAACGGCGTACACGCCATCCTTTGCCTTGAGGCCGGCGAGATTATCGGCAACCTCGGCCATAGGCATTTTTAAGTTTCCATTCTTGTCTTCGGAAACATAATCACCAAGCAGCACAATAACATCGGGACTCTCAGCGTTGGTTGCCGTAACGACGTTTCGGATCATCTCTGCGGACCCGCCGTTAGAACCCCCGTGGATATCAGCGATCATCGCAATTCGTAGTCCATCGAACGCCGGGTCCCAATCCTTGATCTTGATCTCATCGTAATTTACTACCAAACGATTCGGTTCGATAAAATACCCATAAGCCATGCAAAAAGCGGCTATTGCGATCAACGCAAGAATACTTAAATAAATGCGTGACCGCCGCTTATCCATATCTCTGTGTTCTTTGTGACTCTGTGGTAAATTGGCTCTAAAAATATTCGCCCCAACGGGAATCGACCAGCTTTACAATATCCTCACGCGGCTCGACCTCTTTCGGATACCAGGGTTTCATTCGGGCATCGATGACGATGGGGGCGGTGTATCCTATGTGATTGTTGTTAACTGTTAATTCTTTCGCGTAGATATCCGATGCCGGGTCAAACCTTGTCCACGTCGCCCAAAGGAATTTCTCTGCAGATTTAGCATAATCCGCATCGTCGTGGATCACAACGACTTGCCAATCGTCGAACTTACCAGATCGGGCGAGCCGTTCGCCTAGCTCTTTGTCGTTTTCGTAGCTGTCGCCTTCGACGACGATGCATCCGCCACAGAAAACTTCGGCACGAGTAACGTCGGCGGGAATCTCGCCTCTAAATTCTCGTGCGAGTTCCCTTTTAGCATCGCCAAATCCCATAAGTATCGCTTTGCTGCCGTGATTGATCTTTCCGCTGGCATAATCAAGCGTATCGAAAGCCGTCTGGCTGAATATGAATAGATCGCGATGCCATTCGGCACGGGCAAGGATGTGTTCGAACAGCGATTTAAAATCACGGAGGTCCTGCGGCTTATCGGTCAACAACAGAAATTTGGTAAGCGATAGTTGCCCTTCGCCGAGAATACGAAATCCGGCTGACAGTCCTTCGCGGGCGTAGCGATCTTTTACAACGGCGGCGGAAAGCGAGTGAAATCCTGTCTCGCCATAACTCCACAGATCACGAACTCCGGGCATCACTAGAGGAAAAAGCGGCGATAAAAGTTCTTGGAGATAATCACCGATAAAGAAATCTTCTTGCCGGGGTTTGCCGACGACCGTCGCCGGATAGATCGCGTTTTTGCGATGAAAAACCGCGTCGGCACGAAACACCGGATAGTCGTGTACGAGCGAATAATAACCGTAATGATCACCAAACGGACCTTCGGGGAGGCGTTCGTTCGGTGCGACAGAGCCGCAGATCGCAAACTCGGCTTCGGCGATCAGGCGATGACGGTTTTCACCTAGTGGATTCTTTGCTGTCGCGATCTTTCCGTCATTTAGCAGCGACGCGAGCATAAGTTCGGGAATGTCCTCCGGCAGTGGAGCGATCGCTGAAAGTATCATCGCCGGGGCACCGCCGAGAAATATTGTGACAGGCAAAGGTTTGTTTTGCTGCTCAGCCTCAAAATAATGAAAGCCGCCGCCTTTGCCGATCTGCCAGTGAATACCGGTAGATGTCTTGTCGTAGCGCTGAATGCGGTACATACCGAGGTTGTGTTTGCCCGAGATCGGGCTCTCAGTATAGACGAGCGGTAGCGTCACAAAATGCCCGCCGTCTTCGTGCCAAAGCTGGAGAAGGGGTAATTTTTCGAGATCGACGGTGGATTGCCGACTCTCTAGAACTGGGGCTGAACTTACATTCCTTGTTCCAAACTTTAGAGCTGAAAATGCTAGATCACGGTATTCCCACAGTTTGGCAGGCTTAGGCGGCAAAAGGTTTTCGGCCGCGTGAACGGCACGTTTTACAAAATCGAGAGGTTTCGAGCCAAATGCGAGATCTATGCGTTTTCTTGTGCCGAAGAGGTTGGTAACGACGGGAAAATCGGAACCTTTTATGTTAGTGAACAGCAGAGCCTTTCCCTGTTCATCGATCACGCGGCGGTGAATCTCGGCGATCTCGAGATATGGATCTACTTCAACCGAGATCTCGACGATCTCATCCTCGCGGCGGAGTGATTCGATAAATGTCCGTAAATTCTTATGCATGAAAGAAATTTGCCCGCGAAACACACCAAAAGCACGAAAGGCGGCAAGACAATAGTCTAACTTTTTTTCGTGCTTTTCGCGTATTTAACGGGCAATCCTTATTTTCGAAGATTGTCCTTACTCAGGTCGAGATCATCGGCTTTGATAACGTCGACGGTCATCTTTGGAAACCGTTTCGCGAGATCGGCCCTAAATATCGAATAATCGCCGACGATGACGATGTCGCCGCCCAGGAGATTATCGAGCGCGAAATTCTTGATCTGAGCGTCCGTGACGCCATTTACATTGGCAACATAACTATTCAGAGCACTTGACGGAATACCAAAGCCATAAAGTTCGCCGATCGCATTAGCTAAACCGCCGGTGGTCTCAAGACTTAGTCCAAATGGACCGGTAAGACCTGATTTTCTAGGGATCAGTTCAGATTCGGCTGTGGGTGTCGTTGAGAGCTTGCGAAGTTCGTCGATAACGAGCTCGGTGACCTCGGCCGCTGACTCGTTCTTAGTCTGCGTACGTGTTGCAAAATTTGCTTTCCACGAACGCCATGCAAAGCTGCTGCCAGCTCCGTAGCTAAGACCGCGTTTGATGCGGATCTCTTGATTTAGCCGCGACGAATAGCCTCCGCCGAGCACCGAATTTAAAACAGATGCCGGAAAATAACGTGCGTCAGAACGGCCAATACCATTTATCGGCTGGGCATATATGACAGAAGCCTGACCTGATTTTGGTAGGTCGACGACCAGAAAGCGGTTGACGATCGGACGCGGGCCAGACGTGTCTGCCGAACCGATCTTGGTCAGCCTATCTAAACGCAATTCCTTGATAGGACGCTTACCCTTACCCCAAACTGCAAAATATTTTGCCGCAAGCGAAGACGATGTTGCCGCTGATATGTCCCCGGCAAAAACCAGTACCGAGTTGGCCGGATTATAGTTATCCTGTTGAAACTTCAGTATGTCGGCTCTAGAGATGACGCCAATGCTCGCGGGTGTTCCTCCGGCGGGGTGCTCGTTAAAGCTGTATTTGCTGGCAACATAATTCGCCAAAAAGCTCGGTTGTTTAAGGTTATAGGTAAGGCCGTCGAGTGACTGCGATTTGAGCAGATCGATCTCTTTTTGGTCAAATTTGGGGTTTAGTACGACATCGGCGAGAATCGCCATTGCCTGAGCGACTTTGTCAGACGTGACAGTCACTGAGATGAACGAAGTGTTCCAACCGGCACCGCTGCTGATAGATCCGCCGAGAAACTCGACCGCTTCGGCGATCTGCGTCGCAGTACGGGTCTTAGTTCCTTTCGTCAGCATTGACGCGGTCATATCCGCCAAACCAGCCTTAGACGCGTCTTCACCTGACGCTCCGGCACGGATCAAAAGGTTGATTGTCACGAGCGGTACCTGGCTTTTTTGAACGACCGCAACGGTCAATCCATTAGGCAGCTTCTTTTCCTGAACAGCAGGAACCGAAACGGCTTTAGGAACTCCGGGAGCTGGCGGCATTTCTTGAGCGAACGAGCTCATCACGAGGGCACAGAGGACGCAAAGTAGGGTAAGTGTGTTTTTCATTATTTTGCACCTCCGTCATTCGAATAGTGGATCACCACGCGATTCGTATCGGTAAAATATTTTTTCATTACGCGTTGAACGTCCGCAGCGGTAACAGCCTGTAGCCGCTTTACGTTGGTGTTGACGAGTTTTGGGTCGCCTTCGTAAGCGACGCTGCGTTCTATCGCGATGGCTTTGCCGTCATTGTCTTCGAGGCTCTCGATGGCATCGGAGATAAGTTGGTTCTTTGCCTTTTCAAGTTCCTTAGGCGTGATACCTTTGGTTTGTATCAGCGCCAATTCGGCAAGTAAAGCCTTTTCGAGTGCGGCCCCGGTCTTGCCTTCGCTGGCGATAGCAAAAAAGTAGAGCAGGCCGCCATCAACCTTGTTATCGAGGTTAAACGACGCTTCCTGCGCTATTTGTTGTTTATAAACTAGGCTCTGATACAACCTTGAACTCTCGCCGCCGCTCAATATTTTGTTAGCTACCCGCAAGGCGGCAATGTCAGCGTCTTTTGACGGCGGAGCAAGATAGGTTATTGCTACGGCGGGAAACGGGACATTTGGCGCTGTTTTTTCGTAACGGGTCTCTTTGGTTCGAGCGGGCTCTTTGATCGTTACACGCGGGATCGAAGCAGTCGGCCGTTTTACACGCCCGAAATACTTATCCGTCCATGTATCAAATTTCGCCTGGTCAAAATCACCGACAACGATCAAATAAGCATTGTCCGGGCGATAATATAGATCATAAAACGATTTAGCATCCGCCGGTGTCGCCGCATTCAGCTGGTCAAGATCACCGATAACACCGCGTTTGTATGGGTGTTGCGTATACGAAAGGCTGCTGACGTATTCGAAAAGCTGACCGTACGGCTGTGCGAGCACGCTCTGGCGAAATTCTTCTTTGACCACATCGCGTTCGGATGCAAAGTTTTTGTCGTCAACATTGAGATTGACCATCCGCTCAGCCTCGGCCCATAGCAGAGTCTCGAGATAATTTGACGGCACGACCTCGTAATAATTTGTGAAATCATCCCATGTCGAGGCGTTATTAAACCCGCCGACATCTTCGGTCAGGCGATCCATCTTTTCGTTGGGCATGTTCTTTGTTGACTTGAACATCATATGCTCAAACATGTGTGCAAAACCGGATTTGCCCTGCGGATCATTCTTGCCGCCAACATTGTACCAAACGTGGATCGCCGCCGTAGGGCTCGTATTGTCCTGCACGGACACGACTTTTAGCCCATTTGGCAGCGTCCGCTCTTTGATATCAAGCGGTGCGACCTTAACCTGAGCAACACCCGCTATTACGAGCGTCATCAATACCCAAGCCGCTAATGTAAATGAAATTAAAGTTTTTCTCATCTTTCTCTGTGTCCTCTTTGGCTAACGTACTACTGATAATCGTAAAACCCTTTGCCGTTCTTGCGCCCGAGCCAACCGGCATCGACGTATTTCTTGAGCAGCGGGCTGGGACGGTACTTCGGGTCACCGATGCCTTCGTGCAACACGTTTAGGATCGCGAGACATACATCCAAACCAATAAAATCAGCCAGTGCAAGCGGCCCCATCGGGTGATTCATTCCGAGTTTCATGATCTCGTCGATCGATTCGCGTGAAGCGACACCCTCGTGCAGGGCAAAGATCGCCTCGTTTATCATCGGCATCAACACCCTGTTAGATACAAAACCGGGGGAATCGTTGCACTCGACCGGGACTTTTCCAAGCTGCTCTGACAGTGATTTGACTTTTGCGTAAGTTTCATCAGATGTTGCAATTCCACGGATAACCTCAACCAGTTTCATAAGCGGAACCGGGTTGAAAAAGTGCATTCCGATAACCTTGTCCGGGCGCTTTGTCGTTGCGGCGATCTTTGTGATCGAGATCGACGAAGTATTTGACGACAAAATAGCATCGGGTCTACAGATTTGATCAAGTTTTTCAAATATCTGTTTTTTGATCTCAAAGTTTTCCGACGCTGCTTCGACCACTAACGAGCAATCTTTTACGTCGTTGAGATCCGCCGTTGTTGTGATCCGCGACAGTACCTCAGCTTTTTGCTCCTCGGTCATCGTTTCTTTTTTAACAAAACGATCAAGACTCTTGCTGATATTCGCAATACCACGCTCGACATACTCAGCCGACACGTCGCACATCACGACACTAAAACCCGCTCCCGCGGCTGTCTGGGCAATACCGTTACCCATCGTTCCCGCACCAATAACACCTATAATTTCACTCATATTATCTATTAATTAATGACCGGTCTAAGAAATAAATAGAATAAACCACGCGTCCGACTCAAAACAAACAGGCGACGAGATTTGTTGATCTCATCGCCTGTAAATAATAAAGACCGCTCCGGTTCGCTGGAGCTACTGCCAGCTATTTGGCGGAGGAGGCTGCTGTTGATAATCGTAGTTTGGCTGCTGAAACATCTGTTGAGGCATCCCGGCGTTCAGGTACATCTGTTTGCCCATGTCGCCGAACAGAAACCACATGCCGTATACCCCGACGGCAGTTCCAAGCGGAAACGAAAGGCACGAAATAATGCTGCCGATTATGCCCCAAACGCGAGCATTTGGTTTTTCTTTGAACAGCTTATAGCCACCGAGGATTTGAGATCCGGTAAATAATATAGAAAATATTGCCAGAACGATCACGGCTACGATAAAAAATGCACCGACCGTACGCCCCTCATTATTTCGGCTGCCGGCGATCATTGCCGCACCTAAAATACCGTAAACCACTGTGAGAATGGCCATCACAACGGCCTGTAAGCCGCCGTGTGCCATCAAAAAGATGCCGACCAGCCGATTATGTTCTTTAGCAGTCATAGAAAATCTAGCCTCCAGTAAAAGAACGCGCGAACATGTGTCGAAGTTGCAATATTTGTTTCGCTAATCGCGTTCGACCGCCATCGCGACCGAGTTGCCACCACCAAGACAAAGTGCGGCGACACCGCGTTTTGCGCCTCGACGTTTCATCTCATAAAGCAGTGTTGTCAAAACGCGTCCGCCCGAGTTGCCAATAGCGTGACCCAGAGCAACCGCGCCGCCATTGACATTGACGCGATCCATATCGAGGCCGAGTTCTTGCATAACGCCGAGAGCCTGAACTGAGAAAGCCTCGTTGAGCTCGAAAAGATCAACGTCTTTCATATCCCAACCCGCTTTTTCCAGCACATTCTGTACACCCTTGACTGGAGCCATCATGATGAGTTTTGGCTCGATGCCCGACGACGCCCACGCAACCACCCGGCCGAGTGGCTCAATGCCCGCCGCAGCGGCATTTTCAGCCGACGTAACAACCAATGCCGACGCACCGTCATTAACCCCCGGAGCGTTTCCCGCCGTAACTGTTCCACCATCTTTCTTGAACGCTGGACGCAATTTTGCCAGACTTTCCGATGTTGTATCCGGACGAACGGGTTCGTCATAATCCAGAACGATCGGTTCGCCTTTCTTTTGAGGTATTTCAACCGGAACGATCTCATCCTTAAAACGGCCCGCAGCTTGAGCATCGGCTGCTTTTTGATGAGATTTAGCCGCAAAATCGTCTTGAGCTTCACGAGAGATCTGATATTTTTCGGCTACGACCTCACCGGTGTTGCCCATGTGCCAATTCTCGAACGGACACCACAAACCGTCGTGGATCATCAGATCGGTCACTGTTTGGTTGCCCATTTTATAACCGTCACGAGCCCCCGGCAGCGCGTACGGAATATTTGACATCGATTCCATACCACCGGCAACGACATACTCGGCATCACCGAGAGCGACTGCCTGACTCGCTAGAGCGACCGCCCTGAGTCCCGAGCCGCATACCATATTGATCGTTAAAGCAGAAACTTCCGGAGGAAGTCCCGATTTGATCGCAGCCTGACGTGCAGGAGCCTGTCCTTGCCCCGCCGCGACGACGCATCCCATGATAACCTCGTCGATCTTGTCCGGAGCGACGCCCGCTCGTGCGACCGCTTCTTTGATCGCGATAGCTCCGAGCTCCGCAGCGGAAAAGCCTTTTAACAATCCCTGAAATTTTCCGGTCGGCGTCCGTGCCGCGCTGATGATGACTGCTTGTTTATTTGTACTCATAGTATTGCCCCTGTAATAGGTAAGAAATTATGTATCTGATCCAAAATATTATTTTATGATGTTTAACCCGTTGGTTCAAAGGTAACAGACGGTGTTTGTATTTTTAGTGATATTCGTTTAAGTTTTGAGAAACTCCGGTTGAAATTCATCATAGGTAGGTAAATTAAGTGCGTTCAAACTACGTCCATGTTCTGTTGGCATCGCTTTTATTATCGTTGTTCGTTTCGGTCGAGGTCGCGGCTCAGACCGCCACCGCTAAGGTTGATCCGTTAAAAAATCTTCAATACCGATCTATTGGGCCGTTTCGTGGTGGACGCGTCACCGCGGTCGAAGGCATCGCTGGCCAACCGAACGTATATTATTTCGGAGCGACGGGCGGCGGTGTCTGGAAAACGACGGACGGCGGTGTCAACTGGTTCAACGTATCTGACGGATATTTTGGCACCGGATCGGTTGGAGCGATCGACGCAGCTGACTCAGACCCGAATACGATCTATGTCGGTATGGGTGAGCAGACCCTTAGAGGTAATGTGTCGAGCGGCGACGGTATGTATAAGTCAGTTGACGGCGGCAAGAGCTGGAAGCACATCGGCCTCGGTGACACGCAGCAGATCGCACGTATACGGATTCATCCGAAAGATCCTAATACAGTTTATGTCGCAGTATTAGGCCATCTTTGGGGCAACAACGACGAGCGCGGTATTTTTCGGACTCGCGACGGTGGCAAGACCTGGCAGAAGATCCTTTACCGAAATGCTGGTACCGGAGCGAGCGAATTGGCGATGGATCCGTCGAATCCAAATACACTGTATGCAGGATTCTGGCAGGTAAGTCGCAAACCATGGCGGATGGACAGCGGCGGCGAAGGTAGCGGGCTCTTTAAGTCAACCGATGGCGGTGACACTTGGGTAGAGATCACAAGAAATCGCGGGCTTCCGGCCGGACTTAACGGCAAGATGAACATTACGGTCTCGCCCGTCAACCCGAATCGCCTGTTTGCGATGATCGAAAATAAGGACGGTGGCTTGTTTGCATCCAACGATGCCGGTGACACCTGGCAGCGTGTCAGCGAGAGCGCGGCGATCCGACAACGGCCGTGGTACTACAACCGCGTTTATGCCGATCCGGAGAATGAAAACACGGTCTATGTGTTGAACGTTGGTTTTCACAAATCTATCGACGGTGGCCGCACTTTCACAACGATCGGCGTGCCGCATGGCGACAATCATGATCTCTGGATCGCTCCGAATGATCCGAAACGGATGATCGAGAGCAACGATGGCGGAGCGAACGTTAGCGTCAACGGCGGGGGCAGCTGGACCGAGCAAGATCAGGCGACCGCACAATTTTATCGAGTCATCACCGACAATGATTTTCCATACAACATTTACGGAGCCCAGCAGGATAATTCGACGATACGTATCGCTTCCCGCTCGGATGGAGGAGCGATCACTGAGAGCGATTGGTTTGCGGTAGGTGGCGGTGAATCAGGTTGGATCGCACCGCATCCGGAGAACTCAGGCGTGGTCTTTGCGGGCAGCTATGACGGATTGCTGACGCGTTGGGACCGCAAAACAGGCCAGGAGCGAAACGTTGACGTTTACCCCGATAATCCTATGGGGTCGGGAGCCGAAGGTACAAAATATCGATTTCAATGGAACTTTCCGATCGTATTCTCACCTCATAAAACTAATGGCAAATATGCCTTGTATTCAGCTGCGAACGTCCTGTTCCGAAGCTATGATGAGGGACAATCGTGGGAGCCAATATCGCCTGATCTGACTCGAAACGATAAGTCAAAGCAGACGCATTCCGGTGGCGCGATCTCGGGCGATAACACAAGCGTTGAGTATTACGACACGATCTTCTCGGTAGATGAATCACCCGTAAAGCAGGGCGTAATTTGGGCCGGGACGGACGATGGGCTGGTTCAGGTCAGCCAGAATAACGGCCAGTCGTGGAGCAACGTTACGCCAAAGGATCTGCCTGAATGGATACAGGTCAATCACATTCGCGCTTCGCCGCATGACGCGGGCTCAGCGTATTTTGCGGCCACGAACTATAAGAACGACGATCAGAAACCATACATCTACAAGACGAACGATTACGGTAAAACATGGAAGAAGATAGTCAATGGCATTCCATCGGATCACTTTACGCGTGCAGTGACCGAGGATCCGAACCGGCGCGGCTTTTTATACGCAGGTACCGAACGCTCGATCTATTACTCATCTGATGACGGTGAAAACTGGAAGAGCCTACAACTTAATCTGCCGATCGTCCCGATCACCGATCTGACGGTACAGAAACGCGAGAAAGACTTAGTCGTTGCAACGCAAGGCCGTTCATTCTACGTGCTCGACAATCTACCGGTTCTATATCAATTGGCGGACGCGGAGAAAGCATCCGCGCTTCTCTTTAAGCCGGAAGACGCATATCGCACAGCTGGTGGAGGCGGGTTTGGCCTGGGGCCCAACGCGACCGTTGGCCGAAATCCGCCAAACGGAGCAGTCATCAATTACTATCTCAAAGATCTACCCAAGAAGGATGTAACGATCGAGTTTCTTGATTCGACGAACGCCGTGATCCGAAAATTTACTCGCCGTATGGATGCTGCAGCCGGAGGAGCACCGGGTGAACCGCAACCGGCGGCGGATATCGGATTCAATACGTTTGTGTGGAATTATCGCCTTCCGAACGCCACGACAATTGCGAATCTGATCATGTGGGGCGGCTCATTAGCGGGTCCAAGAGTGCCTCCGGGGAATTACTCGACGCGTCTGAGCGTGGATGGAAAAGTCGTTGGAACTGAGCCTTTCGCGGTCAAAGCCGATCTTCGGTTGATGACTACACAGGACGATTTTGCGAAACAATTCGAACTGATGAAAAAGATCAATGCAAAACTGACCGAGACGCACGCTGCGATCAATGAGCTTCGGGATCTAAGGACCCAGATCGAAAGTCTTTCTAAGCGACTTAAACCCGAGAACAAAGACTTGATCGACAAGGCAAACGGGATCATCTCAAAACTAAAAGCCGTGGAAGAATCATTACATCAAACAAAAATACGTAGTGGACAAGATGCACTAAACTTCCCTATCAGGCTGAACAATAAGCTGGCGGCGCTGAGTTCGTTCGTCGACAGTGCGGATTACGGCCCAACCGCGTCGGCATACGTTGTCTACACTGATCTGACGATGCAGATCGACGCCCAACTGGCTAAGTACGCGACTATCAAATCGCAAGACTTGGCTGATTTTAATAAGCAGTATGCGGCGAAGGGGCTGCCTATAATTCTTACGGGCAAGTAAGACGTTACTAAGCGCGATGGAATCGCTCAAATGCAGCGTTTTCCAATGCTTCGCGGTGATCCGGGTGGGCGATTCTGATGAGTTCAGTGGCCCGCTGGCGAAGGTTCTTTCCGTATAGATTTGCGACACCATATTCTGTAACGATGTAGTGTACGTGGGCACGTGTAGTAACTACGCTCGCGCCCTCTTTGAGAAACGGAACGATCTTGGTTTCGCCGCGGGTGGTTGTCGATTGCAGCGCAATTATTGGTTTTCCACCGTCGGAAAGCGATGCTCCGCGAATAAAGTCCATCTGTCCGCCGACGCCGGAGTATTGGCGGGTGCCGATAGAATCTGCACATACCTGCCCAGTTAGATCGACTTCGATCGCGCTGTTTATTGCCGTTGCCTTGGGGTTGCGGCGGATCACGGCCGTGTCGTTGACATAGGCGATGTCGAGCATCAGTACTTGCTGGTTATCATCGATAAAATCATAGACGCGCCGCGTTCCCATAACAAAACCGGACACGATCCTACCTGGATGCTTTACCTTTTTAGAGCCGTTAACGACGCCGGATTCGACCAGATCGATAAGGCCGTCAGAAAACATTTCGGTGTGGATCCCCAGGTCTTTGTGCCCGGTCAAAGACGCGAGCACGGCATTCGGGATAGAACCAATGCCCATCTGTAGCGTCGCGCCATCTTCGATCATGTCGGCGATATTCCGACCGATCGCTCGATCGATATCTGTTAGCACAGGAGGTACGGCCTCGAGTAGAGCGTCATCGACCTCGACGACAGCGTCGAGATCAGCGTAAGGGACCAAAGAATCACCTAGTGTTCTCGGCATTTGCGGATTGATCTGGGCAATAATATGGTCGGCACACTCGACTGCAGCCCGGGCAATATCGACTGAGACCCCGAGCGAACAAAACCCATGCTTATCCGGCGGCGAAACATTTATCAAAGCAACATTGACCGGCAGAACCCGTTTTCTGAATAGCGCCGGGATCTCCGAAAGAAAAACGGGGATATAATCTGCACGGCCTTCGTTTACTGCCGGTCGGACATTGGAGCCGACAAAAAATGCATTGACGCGAAAACTTTCGGAATACTCCGGGTTGGCATACGGCGCGGCACCCTCTGTATGGAGATGAACTATTTCGACGTCCCTGAGTTCGTCCGCACGGGCCGTCATTGCGCGGATCAGGGTTTGCGGGGCGGCACCAACTCCATGTATATATACGCGGTCGCCGGACGTTATGATCTTGACCGCGTCAGTAGCAGTTAATTTTTGGGGCATATTATTCGCCTATATCCTCATTCCAAACTTCGGGATGCTCGTTGATGTACGAGGCAAGTATCTCTTTGCATTCGTTCGAATCGAGATCGATTATATCTACACCGCATTCGCGGAGCCAATCGATTCCGCCGTGAAATGTTTGTGATTCGCCAACAATGACAGTACCTATACCAAACTGCCTGACAAGGCCGCTACAATACCAGCACGGAGCAAGAGTGGTGACCATTATCGTGTCGCGATAGCTCCGCTGGCGCCCCGCCTTGCGAAACGCGTCCGTCTCGCCGTGAACAGACGGATCATTTTCTTGCACACGACGGTTGCGGCCGCGTCCAAGTAGGTTGCCGTTTCTGTCGAACAGTGCAGCTCCGATCGGGATGCCACCTTCAGCAAGTCCCGTCCGAGCCTCTTCGATAGCGATCGTTAGTAGTGACTGTGGGTCGATTGCTGGATCCATATGGTTTGATTTTATAGCCAATGTGCGTCGGTATGCTAATCTTGAAATATGTCGCAGAATTTTCAGCCGGGTGATTTTCTAGTATTTCAGCTTGAGGCAGGCTTTGCTTTGTTGCGGTTGTTGGCAATTGATGACGAGGATGATGAGAAAACTTGGCACCTCGCGGCATATGACGATTATTATCTTGATGTTGAGACGGCAGAAGCGGCTATCGGCAGCGGAACTTCTTTCCGAACGAGCCAACCGCACCTCGCTTTAACCACTAGGGCGTTTGAGAGCACACAGGTCGCAAAGATCGCTAATATCTCACTCGCCGAGACAGAGATCGCACCTTTGGCTAAATGGCGGAGCGATACGAACCGTGAAATTTCAGATAAGTCGATCCGTCTTTTGTTAGGTCTGCGATGAGCGTGGTTTTTCTACGAGATGCCTCGTCGTGTGGTCAGTGACACTGGCAGGGACCATATTCTCAAAATCAGGCGTTTCCAGTTGTTTACCGCTTGTTACCGACCCGATCACACCCAGTTCATTTTCTGTCTGACCTACGCGTCTTTTCCATTGTCTTTTCAATCTACGGGCTCGAATAAATGTCTGGATGTGCCAAGCTCCCATCGCGATCAAAAGCCCCGCGGTTGCATATATCAGCGGGTGAGTAGTCTCACGAAATCCCAAAAAAATATACAGCAAAATTGCCAGCGTAAAACTGACGATCACGGTCATCATGGACAGGACCGTGTTGACCTTAATATTTTCTTCGGGTGGGGACTCGCGTTTTGCAGGTTTTGAGAGATCGGGTAAAAACGTACCGCATTGCCGGCAATAAGTTTCGGCAGATTGATCGGCTTTTCCGCATTTTGGACAGAACATAAGGAACAGTTGCCAGTGGTCAGATCAAAGTACAACAACTAAATGCGAGTCACGCTCCTTTACAATTCGCTAAATCTTTCGCCTTTTTAATTCTTTGCCAATCATTTCAAGCTCGCGGCTCACGTGTCCGGCAGCCGACGAATTTTCCTCAGCTCGGCGCATCAGATACGGCAAAGCGTCAGCCACTGGCCCATAAGGAACGTATTTCGAGACATTGTATCCATCCTTAGCCAAAACATAAGAAATATTGTCTCCCATGCCATAGAGCTGCGAGTAGAAAATATTTGGGTGATCCGTGGCAATCCCGTATTCCTGCATGCGTTCGGCGAGGGTCTTTGTACTGGCTTCGTTGTGAGTGGCGGCGACAAACGCCATGTCTTTGTGATGCCGCAAACAATAATCTAATGCTGCATCGTAATCGGCGTCAGTATCGGCTTTGGTCTCATGGATCGGCGACGGATAGCCCATCTCAGCAGCCCGCTCGCGTTCCTTTTCCATATAAGCACCCCGGACAAGTTTAATTGCGAATATATAGCCATCGGCTTTCGCCTGACGTCGGGAATCCTTTAGAAATTGTAGCCGATCCGTTCGGTATAGCTGCACGGTGTTGTAGACGATCGCCCTTTCGCGGTTGAACCGTTCCATCATTTCAGTCGCCAGCCTATCGATCGCATCCTGTATCCAGGAATCCTCAGCATCGATAAACACAGGCTGGCCGACCGAATATGCGAATTCGCATATCTCGGCGACCCGGTTGTGGATCCGTTCACATTTGGCCTGACTTTTTGCGTCGAGTTTCTTTTTATTGCTGAGGCGTTCGAGTGTGCCGAGCGGAGCAATGCCCGTGACCTTAAAGACTGAAAACGGAATGTTCGGATCGTCCTTAGCCCGGTCGATCGTCCGGATTATCTCGTCTTTTGTGCGGTCAAAATCTTCGTCGGTCACCTTACCCTCGATCGCATAATCGAGGATCGTACCGATATTTGAGCGTCCGAGCGTTTCAATGGTCGATTCACATTCTTCGATCGTTTCGCCGCCGCAAAATTGTTCAAAGATCGTAGCTTTAATAAGCCCTTCGACCGGCAGACCGATCGATAACGCAAACCTCGTTGCCGCTGTTCCGATGGCATTCAGGAACGGCGAGTTGAGCATCTTAAAGAGCTTGTGCTTTTCTTTTAGCTGCGAATCAGTTTTATCCGCAAATGCAGTGGCCGTGTCCTGTAGATCCAGAGAGAAATCACTCATAAAAACCGGATAATAACATATTAGGCACCGAGTCCACAGGAGACACTAAGCAAAAGCGCTCAGTAATGAGGCAGAAATTGTAAGTGAAAGCGAATTCCCTTATCATAAATGTTTAACCACATTGTCTTCGGTGATCTCTGTGGCAAATGACTTTATGGCAAAAGGACTTCCTAAACGATCGGAAAACTATTCCGAATGGTACAACGAGATCGTCAAGCGTGCTGATCTCGCGGAAAACAGCGCCGTTCGCGGCTGTATGGTCATTAAGCCTTACGGTTTTGCGATCTGGGAAAAAATGCAGCGGGCTTTGGACGATATGTTCAAAGCCACGGGCCACCAGAATGCCTACTTCCCTCTTTTTGTGCCTAAATCCTTCCTCGAAAAAGAAGAGGAACACGCCGAAGGTTTTGCAAAAGAATGTGCGGTCGTCACGCATTACCGCCTAAAGGCAAATCCCGATGGCAAAGGCTTGATAGTTGATCCGGCGGCAAAGCTTGAGGAAGAGCTTATCATCCGACCCACGTCGGAAACTGTCATTTGGAACACGTACAAAAACTGGATCCAGTCGTGGCGCGATCTACCGTTGCTTATCAATCAATGGTGCAACGTCGTCCGATGGGAAATGCGAACGCGCCTTTTTCTCCGCACCACGGAGTTTCTATGGCAGGAAGGCCACACCGCACACTCGACCGAGCAGGAAGCAATCGAAGAGACCGAGCGAATGCTGGGCGTTTATGCCACGTTCGCCGAAGAATGGATGGGCGTTCCGGTTCTGCGCGGGTTGAAATCGCCAAATGAGCGTTTTGCCGGAGCTGTCGAAACCTATTGTATCGAGGCTCTGATGCAGGACGGCAAGGCGCTACAGGCCGGAACTTCGCATTTCCTTGGGCAAAACTTTGCCAAATCTTTCGACGTGAAGTTCGTCAACAAAGAGAACGAGCAGGAATATGCGTGGGCGACAAGTTGGGGCGTTTCGACGCGTTTGATGGGAGCTTTGATAATGGCCCACTCTGACGATCAAGGGCTCGTGCTGCCGCCGAAACTGGCTCCTATTCAGGTTGTCATCATCCCGATCTACAAAACGCCTGAGGATCTCGCCGCGATCAGCGAGCGGGTCAATCCGATCTTCGAGGAACTAAAAGCCGCCGGCATCTCGGTCAAGTACGACGACGCCGACAATCAGCGCAGCGGCTGGAAGTTTGCCGAGTACGAACTAAAAGGCGTTCCGATCCGTTTGGGGTTGGGGAATCGCGATCTCGAGGCCGGCACTATCGAGGTTGCCCGCCGCGACACGCTTTCAAAAGAATCACAGTCTATTGACGGCATTGTCGCGCACGTCAAAGCTCTGCTCGACGAGATACAGGCCAACATATACCAAAAGGCTCTTGCATTTCGCGAAGAAAACACCTTTCTGGTCGATACATGGGAGGATTTCAAAGCCCAGATCGAACGCGGGGGGTTTGTTCTGGCACATTGGGACGGCACCGCCGAGACCGAGGAAAAGATCAAAGAAGAAACCAAGGCCACGATCCGCTGTATCCCGCTCATCTCGACGATGGAAGCCGGAAAATGCATCTATTCAGGTGCTGACTCAGGCAAACGGGTCGTTTTCGCAAAGGCGTATTAGTTTGCATAATGTTCGGTAATTGTGACCGCGAAAAGAGCGAAAATGATGTGTGCGAGAGCTTTACGTCAGATTCCCGCATTTTGCGGTTTTTCAGTGTCAGTTCGATTAAGAAATTATTCGACTTTTCTGCCAGATCGACCGTCTAAGTAATTGACTGCGAGAAGTTTCGCAAATTGGACGTTATTTGAGATATGATTCTCGTGCCAGAGCGGCGATAGACACGAGCTTGATGTATAAAACCAGCACTGATGAGCAGTTAGTCGAATTAGCAGTCGGACAGGATCCGGATGCTTTCGGCGAGATCGTTAGACGATGGGAGCGTAAGATATTCGCTCTCTGCTTTGGTATGCTCGGCCGCGAAGATGACGCCGGTGACGCAGCCCAAGAGGCTTTTATCGCTGCGTATCGCAATTTGAAAAATTTTCGCGGTGAAGCCAAAGTGTCGTCGTGGCTGCATCGGATTGCTGTCAATCAATGTCTGACGATCAAACGCCGTCAGCGGACGCGTGCAGAAGATTTTTTTGACAGTGAGGACGGTTCGGAAGAAAGAGTTTTTGTCGCCTCGCCTCTATTATCCCCGGCCCGCACGATTGAAAAGGCCGAGCGAACCAATCTTATCCGGCAGGCAGTCGGAGCTTTGCCTACCGATCTGCGGCAGGTGGTCGTGATGAAAGAATTTGAAGAGATGACGTTTCAGGAGATCTCAGAAACGCTCGAATTGCCGCTTAGCACTGTAAAAAGCAGGCTCTATACGGCGCTGAGACAGTTGAAGATGAGGTTAGAGAGAACGCCGGTCGAGGTGGTTTAGTTATGTTAGATAACTGCAATAAAAACGGATGCAAATTTACGGACGAGATCGTTTCGTATATGTATGACGAGATCGGCGATTCCGAACGCAGTAAATTTGAACAGCATTTGCTGGACTGCACGGTATGTACTGATGAATTTGCAGGTATATCAAATGCGCGGTTTTCTATGTTTGAGTGGCGTAAAGAGGAATTTGCCCATTTGCCAACCCCGAACATCGTGATTCCCTACCACGAGAAAGTAGAGGCAGTCGGATTTTTTGCCGGGCTTCGCGATCTGTTGACACTTTCCGGTTGGCCGGCGGCAGCGACTGTAGCTGCTGGGCTAATTGTAAGCATCGGCCTTGGATTTGGTTTGATGAATTATCTTGGCGGCGATCAGGAAATGGCCTCAAACACGTCGACCAGTGTCGCTGTGCCGCCAGTTGTGTCGCCGGATAATAGAGTTCAAGCGACGGATCCGGCCAGGAATGAAAATGAGAACGTTTTAGTCGGAAATCCGGATGATCGTCAGATGCGTCCATTGCGGGCTTCGTCTAATGCACAGCGTCCGAGAAATGAAAGAGCCGTAACGACAGTTTCTCAGCGTCCAAAAAACGCGGTGGTCCGCAATCCGTCGGCTGCGACAGCAAAAGCCCCGGCTCTGACGAATTATGACGATACCGACGACAAATCTTTGCGTCTTTCGGATCTCTTTGACGAAGGAGGAGCGGAATAAACCCGATGCAACTTTATGAAAACCATTAATTATTTTAGGGTCGCGGCATTTTCGCTAACCATGTTGGTATTTGTATCGGCTGGCGTTGCACAGGAGACCAAACCCGTCGAACCTCAGGACGGCCAAAGTCAGGGTGCTAATCAACAGCCGGATATACGTACAAACGCCTTGCGTCAGCTCGGGCTTTCTCGCGAACAGGTCCAGCAGATCCGGCGTATGAATATGGAGCGAAAGCCGCTGATGGACGAGGCTCAAAACCGTCTGCGTTTGGCGAACCGCAGTCTTGACGATGCGATCTATGCCGATCAGGTCAATGATACGGACGTACAAGCACGATTGAAAGAGGTGCAACTCGCACAGGCCGATGTGGCACGGATCCGATTTATGAACGAGCTTTCAGTGCGAAAGATCCTCACGCCTGAACAGCTAGTACGGTTTCGTGAACTACGACAGCGATTTGAACAAGTAAGGGAAAACATCGAGAAGCGGAACGCCGGCCGCAAGGATGCAAATCGATCGGGCGACGCATTTGCCCCGCGGCAGACGCGTCCTGTCATTCGGCCAAATATCCAAAAGCCTCAATAGCACCCCGTTTAGGAAACCGACTAATTCGACCAGAGGCCGAACAAATATGTTCGGCCTTTTTGCTTGTTTGAAGTTTTGTTTGGGTTCGTTATATCCTTGAGCAGTCAAAGTTTCCAGCTTCTAAACCGATGAACTTTATCGCGAAATTCCTTTCCGGAGTGCAAGAGATCACCTTTCTTTTGTGGCGCTCGGTAAAAGGCCTGTGGAAGGGGCCGCGTTATTTCAAAGAGACCATCGCGCAGATGGACAGTATCGGTGTCGGATCGCTTGGTATTGTTTCGCTCACCGGTTTTTTTACCGGAGGCGTCCTCGTCCTTCAAGCCTTTCCTACGCTTGAATATTATGGGGCACAGAGCAGCGCCGGACAAAGTGTGGCTACCTCGTTAATTCGTGAACTCGGGCCCGTGTTGACGGCCTTGATGGTGGCCGGGCGGGTGGGCTCGGCCATATCTGCCGAATTGGGGTCGATGGTCGTCTCGCAACAGATCGACGCTATGCGGGCACTCGGGACGTCACCGGTTCGCAAACTCGTCACCCCGCGCATCATAGCGCTCCTTATTACACTCCCGCTGCTTACATTTTCAGCGGATCTCGTGGGGATAGCAGGCGGAGGTTTGGTCGCCAAGCAGATATATGGTCTGGACACGAATCTATACATACAGTCTGCAAAGTTTGGGATCGCGATGACCGATATCATCGGCGGTATGGTCAAACCTATTATTTTTGGAGGGATCATAGGCTTGGTCTCGTGTTATAAAGGACTGAATACGAAAGGTGGTACGGTGGGCGTCGGCCGATCTACGACAAGCGCAGTTGTTACATCGTCCGTAAACATAATAATTGCTGACTTTTTCCTATCTAAAATATTGCAGAGTTTGTTTAGCGCTACCATTTTTTAAGCAAGGATCGTTGTATGACTTTAGACATCGAAGTTGTCCATCACCATCATGCATATGAGACCGGCGAAACACTTGTCGGGGAATTTGGCCTGCCTGCTATCGAATTTCGAAATGTCGAGCTAGCCTTTGATGATCAAGTGATCCTTGACAACATCAGCTTTACTGTCAGACGAGGCGAAACCAAGATAGTTCTTGGAGGTTCCGGAAGCGGCAAATCAACTATCATTAATCTGATACTTGGGCTGCTAAAACCTGACGCGGGGACGATCCTCATCGATGGCGAAGATGTAACGGACTTTGACGATCAGGAAATGATGCGGATCCGCAAGAATATCGGCATGGTCTTTCAAGAAGGGGCATTGTTCGATTCCCTGTCAGTTTATGAAAACGTCGCTTATCGCCTTCACGAAGAAAAAGTCGATGAGGAGGAAGTCGAGCATGAGGTTGTCCGAATGCTGCAATTCGTCAATCTTGAGGACGCCATTGACAAGATGCCGTCTGAGCTTTCGGGCGGTATGCGCCGCCGTGTAGGCATCGCCAGAGCACTGGTCGGCAATCCAAGCATCGTTCTTTTTGACGAACCGACGGCAGGGCTTGATCCGCCAACGGCACGCACTATTTGCGAGCTGGCGATTAAGCTTCGCGACCTCGAAGATGTATCATCTATTTTTGTAACGCACGAGATGAATAATCTCGAATATTTGTCATCGGAATACGCAACGCTTGACCGCGTTGGTGAGGTACATTTTGAACTCGAAGGCGAACGACTGTGTCTGCTCAATACCGAGGTGATAATGCTCAAACAAGGAGATATTATCTTTAGTGGTAAGGATGAACAACTACGCCAGACCGAAGACCCTTATATTCGCAGGTTCCTGAGAGGAAAATAAATGCCTAGAAGCAATCAGAAACTTACATTTAGCGAACTACGTGTTGGTATTTTCATGTTTGCGGCGCTCGTGGTCACGGGTTTTCTGATCCTCAATTCGAGCGGTGATTTCAATCCTTTCGAGAAAAGAATGCGGCTCAAGGCCCGCTTTGTCAGCGCCGACGGATTGCGCGCGGGCGGGGACGTACAGCTTGCGGGCGTAAAGATCGGCAAGGTCGAGGAGGTTGTTTTCCTGCCGCCTGACGCTCCAAACGGCGAACGTGTCGAGGCTACATTTCTTGTTGTGCAGCAGCTTGATAAAAAACCGATCACCGAATTAATACGCACTGATTCGACTGCACAGCTTGTCGCGACGTCGATATTGGCAAACGACAAAATGATCAACATTGTCCCTGGCACGACCAAGGGCCAGCCGGTGGGCGACAATGCGGTACTTTCCTCAACTGCGTCGGCTTCGTTAAATCAGCTTACATCGACCGGTAACGATCTGCTTGCGCAGATAAATAAGCTTGCGATCCCCGCAAACGAGATCCTGCAAAAGGCCAACAATGGCGACGGCACACTCGGGCGTATCGTTAATGACGAAGCCCTCTACGAGAGTTTGAATGCGACCATTAATGAAGCGAAGAGCACTATCGAAAAGATAAATTCAGGCAAGGGTACGGCTGGTAAACTAGTCAATGATCCGGCGTTGTACGACAGCCTCAATAAGACCGTGGCAAACCTAGAATCTATTGCGGCCGATGTTAAGAATGGCCGTGGTACTGCTGGTAAGTTCGTGAACGACGATGCTCTTTATAACGATGCACGTGACGCTATTGCAGATCTACGAAAATCCGCGGCAAAGATCAACGAGATCGCTGAGGATGTTAAATCTATCACCGTTGATCTCAAAGACGGCAAAGGCTCAGCTGGTAAACTGCTAAAAGACGAAAAACTCTACGAAGACGCAAGGACGGCGATCGAAAAATTTAATTCGATGTCCACGCGGCTCGACGCGATCCTCGCTGATGCCCAGGCCGGAAAAGGCACACTCGGCAAATTTGTAACCGACGAAACCCTCTACAACAGCATCAATCAAACCGCTTCGAACGTAAATCAATTTACGAGCGAGGGCACAAAACTGCTTTACGACTTTCGTCAGAATCCCAAAAAATTCCTCCGCATTAAACTAGCCCTGTTCTAGAAAACACGAATATTTCCAACGTGTTCCTTGTATATCTGCATCTCATGATGTATATTATGCACCGGATCATCGATTTATGCGTAATGTACGCATAAATAATTCTTCGTATGCAAAAGAAAGAAAGGCACGATTTTATTCTAAAACTCATCGGCACAGAGAAGATCTCGCGACAGGATCTGCTTGCCGAAAAGCTGGGTCAAGGTGGCTTTGTCGTCACACAGGCTAGTGTTTCGCGCGATCTAGAAGAACTCGGTATCTCAAAAAACAATGGCATTTACGAATTGCCTTCGGCTGCCTCGGGAGCCGTCAGGTACGGGCTTAAGTCACTCTCGCCTGTTGGTGCCAACCTTATCGTCGGCAGCTGCGATCCGGGCCTTGCCTCAGCCATTACCGTTCGGATAGATGCCGCGGGGATCGACGAGATCGTTGGAACCATCGCCGGCGATGACACTATATTTATTGCCGTTCCCGATATTGATAAACAAGCAGCGGCGATTGCAAAGATCTGGAATCTGTTTTCCGACTAATGGCTTAGGATATGAAATTTATTGAGATAGAGATAGAGAAAATGGGATCGGTAGTTTCGAGGTTAAGCCTGGGACGTCTGGTCTCTGTGATAACCGAAGAACTCGCGCCGGCCGTGGGAGATGTCGTTGCTGTGCGGGCGCTGTCGGAAAGTGTTACCTATGGCGATCTCGAACTTCCCTCCGGGAGGCTGGCGAAGATAAATACGGGAGACATTTTGCTTGGCGCTTTGGGCAAGCGGCGTGCGTTGAAAGGTTTTGTCGGCGAGGTGCCTGACACGGTTAAAAATGGTGACCGGCTCCATCTGCTCAATATGGGTGGCGTGATCGGCGTTTGCAAGGGTCATCATTCGTCATTTTCTGATGCGATCGAGGTCGAGGTTATTGGCGTCGGGTGTGATGAAACCGGGCGGGCTATCAACATTGGCGATGGTGCTCTCATCCCTACCGATGAACTTTCCCCAACGGCACCAGTCATAATGATCGCCGGGACGTGTATGAACTCCGGCAAGACTGTTGCGGCGACCGAGATCATCAAACAAGCAGCCTACAGCGGCCTTCGCGTGGCGGCCGCGAAAATATCGGGTATTGCGTGTCTTCGCGATACGCTCCATATGCAGGACAATGGTGCGATCGCGACAGCAAGTTTTCTTGATTGCGGACTTCCCTCTACGGTTGACCACGATGATTTGGCGTCAGTTTCCAAAGCAATACTCAATTATCTTAATTCGTTCGAACCTGATCTGATCGTTGTTGAGCTTGGCGACGGCATTGTCGGCGGCTATTCGGTCGATGCGGTGTTGCAGGACGCAGAAATTCAAGATGCCATATCGTCTTTCGTTTTTTGTGCTTCGGATTATGTTGGCGTCATCGGCGGAGCGGTTGTGATGAAAAAATTTGGCATCGGCATCGATGTCGTTGCTGGGTCAGTTACCGATTCACAAATGGGCGAAGACTATATCAAAGAGCATTTCGGTCTCCCCGCCGGAAATGCTCGTCGTGATGGCGCAAGGTTATTTGAATTGGTTCAAAACGCTGCTCGGCTTGCGGAGGTCGCCGCATGAGTGAAACTAACAAGATTCGCGTTGCGATATTTGGCGGTTCAGGTTACGGTGGGAGCGAACTGCTCCGCATTTTGCTGTTTCATCCGAACGCTGAGGTACGGCTGGTTACAGCAAACGAACACGCCGGTAAGGCTGTCGGCGAAGTCCACAAAAATCTCTTCGGGATGACCGATCTACGGTTCGAAAAGGCGCCTGAAGAACTTTTAACCCTTACTAATATTGACGTTGCGTTTTTTGCCCTGCCGCACGGCCAGGCTCTCGACGTCGTGCCGCAGTTACTGCCGAATATAAAAGTGATCGACTTGTCGGGAGATTTTCGCATTGATGATGCCGATGTTTTCAAGCAGTTTTACAAGCTCGAGCACACCGCGACCGATTTGCAAACCAAGTTCGTATATGGCCTGACCGAGACAAATCGCGAAGCGGTCAAATCCGCTCAATACATCGCAAACCCCGGCTGTTTTGCAACCGCGACACTGCTCGCACTAGCTCCGATCGTTAAGAGCGGTATGTTGACCGGAAAAGTTATCGTTGACGCTAAAACTGGTTCGAGTGGTTCAGGGGCAAAGCCCGCCTCAAATACACATCACCCGCAACGGATGAACTCGTTCTATGCCTACAAGCCTTTTACTCATCAGCACGTGCCGGAGATCGAGCAGCATTTGAAAGAAGTTGGCAGTTTTCAAAGCGATCTTGTGTTTATGACACATAGCCTGCCGGTCGCGCGCGGGATATTTGCTTCGTGCTATCTAGAGACAAATGTGCAGCTTTCAAACGAAGATCTGAGGAATCTTTACGCTCATTTTTACAAAGACGCTTTCTTTGTCCGGATGGTCGAAGGGTCGCCCGACATCAACTGGGTAAAGACGACTAATTTCTGCGACATTGCCGTCCACACCAGCGGCAAACAAGTGGTTGTATTCTCGGCGATAGACAATCTTGTCAAAGGTGCGGCGGGACAAGCCGTCCAGAATATGAATCTGATGTTTGGCATCGGTGAGACGACCGGGCTCCGAATGGTAGGGACAAATCCGTAATGCTGACGAAGATCGCTGAGGAAAATTGGTTTTACATCCTTGAGCACGACGACGAGACTGGCGAGTGTTTTCTCGATGTCGTTTGCGGCACTGTCGGTGTCTATACGATAAAGATCAAGCTCAACGACCACGAGGTCGAGGCTTACAAGACAGACGCGGCAAGTATAAAAGATCTGGCAAATAGCATTACCAACAGCCCCACTGCGTTTCTCGATCGAAGAGTTTAGAAGATGAATTTTACTGAGATCAAACATCACGAGGACGAGTTTCAGCTCGCGACGTACGCCAAGATGGATATTGCCGTTGAGCGAGGTTCCGGCGTTTGGGTATGGACGAGCGAGGGCGATAAGTATCTCGATCTGTATGGCGGCCACGCGGTCTGTGCAACCGGGCATTCGCACCCGCATGTTGTCAGAGCGATTCAGGAGCAGTCCGACAAGGTTTTGTTTTACTCTAATCTAGTTTATTCAGAAATACGTGCAAAGGCCGCCGAGAAGCTAGTCACAGTCGCTCCTGACGTCCTTACAAAGGCATTCTTTTGTAACTCCGGTACTGAGGCCAACGAAAACGCGATGCGAATCGCCCGGATGGCGACTGGCCGTAAAAAGGTGCTCTCGTTCGACGGTGGCTTTCACGGCAGAACCGCGGATTCGATCTCGGCGACCTTTCTCGGCAAGTATCGTGATATCGGCAAGCCCAACGTTCCCGACCATGTGTCGGCGGAGTTTGGCAATATCGAAAGTGTTCGAGCCGTCGCTGACCGGGAAACCGCTGCGATCATTCTTGAGCCGATACAGTCGATGGCAGGTGTTCGGGAAGCGTCACCCGCGTTTTTCTCGGAGCTGCGGCAGATATGTTACGACCTCGGGATCGTGCTGATCTTTGATGAGGTCCAGACTGGCATTGGACGGACGGGAAATTGGTTTTTTGCCGGTAGCGAGCACGCCGATGGCGCAGTACCCGATATCATCACACTTGCGAAATCTCTAGGCAGCGGTGTTCCGGTCGGGGCTTGTCTCGTTAACGACATCGTCGCAACTCATATTAAAACTAATGACCTCGGCACGACGTTTGGCGGCGGAATGCTCGCGATGGCGGCAGTTCTGGCGACGCTTGAGGCGATCGAGGACGATGATATGATCGCGAACTCCGTCAGCATTGAGCAACATCTGCGTGATTCCCTCGTAGGTGTCGCCGGTGTGAAAGCGGTCCTCGGCAAAGGTTGTCTTATCGGTATCGAGTTTGACGAGGCGTGTGGCGCCGTACATAAAAAACTCCTTTCACAAAAAATAGTCACCGGCACATCGAGCGACCCGAACGTTTTGCGGCTTTTACCGCCGCTAATGGTCAGTAAGGACGAGATCGAAATGCTAGTCGAGGTATTAAGATCGTGAAGAATTATCTCAAAACATCTGATCTCGACCGCGTCGAGATGGACAAGCTGATCGAATCGGCGATGCAGTTCAAAGCGGGCGTCCGGGCCGACAAGCCGCTTGCCGGTAAATCGATCGCGCTTGTCTTTTTTAACCCCAGCCTGAGAACTAGAGCGTCGATGCAGGTCGGTATCTACGAGCTTGGCGGCAACGCTGTGATCCTCGAACCCGGCGGCTCGTCTTGGACGCTTGAGCATCGCGATGGTGTTGTGATGGACGGCAATAAGACTGAGCATCTTGCAGAATTTGTACACGTACTTGAGCGGTATGTGTCGGCGATCGGTGTGCGCACGTTTGCGGAATTGAAAGATTGGGAAACCGAGCGGACCGACCCGATCCTTAACGCGTTCAAAAAATACGCGACCGTGCCGGTGATCAATCTCGAATCCGCGATGCATCATCCGTGTCAGTCGATGGCGGATATGATGACCATTCGCGAGACGCTCGGCCCCGCGAAGAAAAAGGTTTTACTGACATGGGCTTGGCATCCAAAGCCTCTGCCGATGGCAGTTCCGAATAGTTTTGCACTCGCGTCGGCCCAGTTTGGCCACGATCTGCGTATCGCTCACCCACCGGGCTATGAGCTTGACGAAGAGCTGATCGCCGAGATCGAACGACAGGCAGCGGCAAATGGTGGCAGTGTGGAATTTACTAGCGATGTCCATACCGCGTTTGACGGAGTCGAGGTCGTCTATGCCAAAAGCTGGGGCGGGAAGCAGTTTTATGGAGATACGGACAAAGACATTGAGCATAGGGCCGCGTTGAGAAACGATTGGATCGTTGATGAGGCAAAAATGGCTAAGACAGATAATGCGATCTTTATGCATTGCCTGCCAGTCCGGAGAAATGTGATCGTGACCGACGGCGTGATCGATTCTCCAAGGTCGGTCGTGATCGACGAGGCTGAGAACCGGCTGCACATTCAAAAGGCGATAATGACGAAACTAATTTAATGAACATCGAAACGCTTAACTTGCTGCGTGAATCATTGCCCTACATACAAAAATTTCAGGGCAAGACTTTTGTCGTCAAATTTTCAGGCAAAGTCACCGAGGACAAAGAAAATCTTGCGTCCCTGGCCGAGGAGCTTGCCCTGCTGCACCAGGTCGGCATCCGCGTCTGCGTGATCCACGGAGGCGGCAAACAGCTTACCGAGCTTGCACAAAAGCTGGGTGTCGTCCAAACCGTGATCGAGGGCCGCCGTGTGACTGATGACGATACTCTCGAACTCGCCAAGATGATTTTTCGCGGCAAGATCAATACTGAGATACTCGCTCAGTTTCGCCGTCGCGGAGTGTCGGCTGTCGGGCTATCCGGCGTTGACGGCGGTGTTGTAAAGGCCATCAAACGTCCGCCGAGGGATGTCGTGAACAAGCAGACCGGGAAGACCGAGACCGTCGACTATGGCCACGTCGGCGACGTCGTCGAGATAGACGTGTCGCTGCTAAACACACTTTTAGACAGCCGCTATCTGCCTGTGATCTCTTCGCTTGGTGCCGACGACGACGGCAAGATATTTAATATCAACGCAGACACCATCGCCGCCGAGATCGCCGCCAATCTTGGGGCCGAAAAGCTCATCCTGCTGACCGATGTGAACGGCATCTATCTTGACGAAGGCAACGAGGACACAAAACTCTCACGCCTGACCGTTGAAGACGCCCGACACATGATCGATTCTGGCCGAGCCACCGGCGGCATGATACCAAAGCTCGAAAACCTCATTTCCCTACTCGCCCGCGGCGTCCGCTCAGCTCATGTCGTCAGCGGCACTACCCGCAACGCCATCCTCGCCGAGGTCTTCACCGACGAAGGGACTGGGACGATGGTCGTAAAGTAGCAGATGATCTGACTGCTGCAAGTCTCGTAACGTCGCTCGTTCCTATTATTACAAGGCACTAACCGGCTTGAAATAAACAATTAAGGAGATCATATGAGAAAGACAATTTTGGCATTGGGGCTTGTTTCGTTGCTTGGCGTGAACGCATTTGCGTCGGTCTATATCAGGTATTACAACAAGGATTCGCAGGTGTGGACGTTCAAGGTGAAAAAGGATGGCAGCACGACCGAAGTGACATTTAACGGGTCGACCAGCGGGGCAGCGACCATTGGCGGCAGCGGGACCAAGGCGGTAATTACGACAAAATGCGGTGATGTCGAGGTCAGCGATAATGCAAAGATCGAGATCAAAGACGGCTGTATCAAGTTTGTGAATTAATAGATAAAGGGTCCGCTAAATAAGAAAGGCTGACAGAGCAATATGCTTTGTCAGCCTTTTTGATGATGGTGCTCAGGGGGGGACTCGAACCCCCACGGATTACTCCACACGCCCCTCAAACGTGCGCGGCTACCAATTACGCCACCTGAGCAAGGTCTTCAAATTTCGAATTTCGAATGACGAATTTCGAATTGCGGGAAAATACTATTTCTTGGCCGGTGCTTTTGCCGGGGCGTTATTCGCGGGTGCATTAGCTGCCGGTTTGTTCGTTTCGGATGCCGCCGCGTTTGCCGGAGCAGCATTTGCCGGTGCGGGTACAACAACGTTAGCGTTAGTATCGGCCGCCGGAACAGCCGCGTTGGCATTAGCGTCCGCCGTGTTTGCGTTTGCGTCAACATTTGCCGCAGGTGTATCGGGGTTGCTGCTAAGTACGGACGTGTTGCCAGTCAAAGCGGGCATTGCAAGCAGCAGGGCCGACAGCATAAATGTTGACGCTGCCGTGATCGTCACTTTCGACAGCACGGTTGCCGTGCCGCGTGGGCTAAATGCCGAGCTCGACACGTTGCTTGTAAACAAAGCTCCAGCGTCCGTCTTACCGGGCTGCAGCAAAACCGCAGCGATAAGCACGAGGCACGAGAGAAAAAAGATTCCGTATAAAATATAAACCATTTCTTTTAGTGATGAGCGATAAGTGGTGAGTGTTGAGTGAAGAAATCGAGGCGTTCCGGCCTTGTCACTCGTCCCTCGTCACTTGTCCCTATCTTCCATAATTCACGATCTGAGCAAAGCTGGCCGCTTCGAGGGCTGCTCCGCCGACCAATGCACCGTCAACGTCCGTCTGCGACATCAGCGTCGCGATATTATCCGGTTTGACCGATCCGCCATAGAGAATTCGCGTGTTTTTAGCGATCTCATTTCCATGCATTTCTGCAACCGTCCGGCGGATGTGTGCGTGCATTTCTTGAGCCTGTTCAGGCGTCGCGGTTTTACCGGTTCCGATCGCCCAGACAGGCTCGTAAGCGACTATGATACGTTCCATGTCGGCTACTGTCAAACCGTCCAAGCCTTTGACTAGCTGGCCTTTGACCACCGTTTCGGCGTGTCCGCCTTCCCTTTCACTAAGCGATTCCCCGACACAGACAATAGGTTTAAGCCCCGCCGCGAGGGCCGCTTTTGTCTTTTGATTGACAGAACTGTCTATCTCACCATAAAACTGCCGCCGCTCAGAGTGGCCGATTATTACGTGCGAACAGCCGACATCCTTGAGCATCGTTGGGGCGATCTCGCCTGTATGAGCACCAAAATCATTTTGGATCGCACAATTTTGTCCGGCAACATAAATGTTAGAACCTTCGAGCCGATCGGCAACCGTCTTTAGAGCCGTAAATACCGGTGCGATGACAACATCACAATGATTTGCGTTGGCGACGAGCGGTTTTAGATCGAGTGCCGTATTAACTGCATCAGAGAGCAGTTTATACATCTTCCAATTACCTGCGATTACGGGTCTTCTCATATTATTTTAGATATTGTCTAGTGCTGCCACGCCGGGCAGCGTATCACCTGCAAGGAACTCAA
The DNA here is from genome assembly GCA_016706275.1 of Chloracidobacterium sp. Classification (GTDB taxonomy): domain Bacteria; phylum Acidobacteriota; class Blastocatellia; order Pyrinomonadales; family Pyrinomonadaceae; genus OLB17. The sequence continues at coordinate 403,124 of JADJJY010000002.1, forward strand.
GTGTCGCTCCGCCGCCGGTCGAAATGTGGCTGATATTGTCGTTAAGCCCCGCCTGATTTATCGCCGATACAGAGTCACCGCCGCCGACGATTGAAGTCGCCCCCTTTTCAGTCGCCGCAGCTACCGCTTTAGCAATCGCAACGGTCCCCTCGTCAAAAGGCTTTTCTTCGAACATACCCATCGGGCCGTTCCAGATGATGGTCTTGGCACCCTCGAGAGCATTTTCAAAGATAACCGCGGTCTCAACCCCGATATCGAGTCCTACGAGGCCCGTGTTGGTAAACGAAATAGGAATAGTTTTGCGTGAATTTATGGGATCGTAGGAGTCAACGACTTGATGATCGGTCGGCAATATCAGCTCGACATCGGCGTCTTTTGCCATCTGTTCCATCTCAAGAGCTTTTGCCATCATATCGTCCTCAACCAGCGATTTACCGACTGTAAAACCCTGCGCCTTAAAGAACGTATAGGCCATCGCACCACCGATCAAGAGTTTATCGACCTTGCGTTTAATGAGCGATTCGATGACCGGAATCTTATCCGAGACCTTTGCCCCGCCGAGAATGGCGACAAATGGGCGTTCGGGGTTATGAAGAGCTTTGCCGAGAAAATTCAGCTCTTTTTCCATCAACAGCCCGGCGACGCAGTCGTCAACATAATGCGTGATGCCTTCGGTCGAGGCATGAGCACGGTGTGCCGTGCCAAAAGCATCGTTGACATAGACATCGGTGTTTGCGGCAAGCTGCTTGGCAAAATCAGGATCGTTCTTTTCTTCTTCGGCGTGCAGGCGGAGATTTTCGAGTAATAGTATGTCGCCAGAGTTCATTTTCGCGATTGCTGCATCGACATCGTCACCAATACAATCCTCTGCAAATACAACATTTAGCCCGTTTAACTTAGACAAATACTCAAACACCGGCCGAAGGCTATATTTTGCCGCGTTGTAAGGCAAACCTTTCTCTTCGGCTTTCTTTTTGTCCTTGAGCGGACGGCCTAGATGCGAAGCAAGGACGACCTTCGCACCTTGCTCGACGGCGTATTTGATCGTTGGCAAAGCTCCGAGGATGCGGGTGTCGTCGGCAATCACGCCATCTTTTATTGGGACGTTAAAATCAACTCGAATAAAGACCCGTTTGCCCGTAATGTCCACATCTTTTATGGTTTTTTTGTTCATCTTAAAATAAAAGAACCCACCCGCTTTCGCAGGTGGTCCTTAGTGTTTTCAATTGTCTCAAGACTATTTAAGACCGACCTGCGATTTCGACATCACCTTGTCATTTTTGAACGAAAGGATGATCGACTTATAACGTTCGCCTTCCCATTTATTGACTGAAAACCGGACGCCGCCGCCGACCGAACTGCTGATTTCGGTTCCCTTGCCGCCAAGTATGTTTTCGACATCAGATCTGGAAGTGCCGATCTTGATCTGCTGATATTTGTCCATCGAGATGTCATATTCACCTTTGCTGACAGGTGTCGACGATGGTGAATACGGGGTTGCTGTCGGTGGCGGTGTCGTCTCCTTCTTTTTGCCCAGCTCGGCTAATTTGCTCGGGCATGAGCAACCGATCACAACCAGCAACAATATCGAAAATATCAATCCGAACCCATTTTTCATCCCTTTCTCCAAAAAAGACTACTGATCAAAGCTCCACATACCCTTAGCGGCAATAAATTTGACTAGATCGCGGACACGGCAAGAGTAGCCCCATTCATTGTCGTACCAAGACAAGACCTTGATGCATGTACCGCCGATTACCTTTGTATTATCAGCATCGACGATCGACGAGTTTGAATTGCCCTTAAAATCGATCGAGACAAGAGGCTCTTCGGAAAACGCTAGAATTCCTTTTAGCGGGCCGTTTGCGGCAGCTTTGAGAACGTTGTTGACCTCTTCGGTCGACGTTTCTTTTTCGACGTTCATAACGACATCGACTAGCGATACGTTTGGCGTCGGAACGCGAACTGAGATGCCGTCAAATTTGCCTTTTAGATCGGGGATGACGAGTGCGACCGCTTTCGCGGCTCCGGTCGAAGTCGGGATCATGGACAGTGCGGCGGCACGGGCACGACGCAAATCCTTGTGCGGCAGATCTAGCAGTTGCTGGTCATTGGTGTAGCTGTGAATGGTGTTCATCAAAGCATTTTTAATGCCAAATGTCTCATGAATGACCTTTGCCACCGGCGCGAGACAGTTTGTTGTACACGAAGCGTTCGAAATAATGTGGTGCTCGTCAGCGTTGTACATGTTTTCATTAACGCCTAGCACAATGGTCACATCTTCGCCCTTTGCTGGTGCGGAAATAATTACTTTCTTAACGCTGCCGCCAAGATGCTTTCGAGCGTCATCTGCGTTCGTAAAATGCCCGGTCGATTCGATAACGATATCTGCTCCGACCTCATCCCAAGGGATCTGTGCGGGGTCTTTTTCGCTAAAAACGCGGAAAGAATCGCCCTCGACATTTATGACGCCGTCACCGGCAGTGATGCTGTGCTCGAGATTGCCCATTACTGAATCGTATTTGAGTAGATGAGCAAGCGTTTTTGTATCCGTCAGATCATTTACGGCAACGAGATCGATGTCTGCATCGCCAAGCCACGTCCTGAGAACGCTGCGCCCGATGCGGCCAAACCCGTTTATGCCAACTTTAATAGCCATTTATATTTAGGATCCTCCAAAAAATTGCGTATATTAAAACTTGAAGATACCGCAATCCACAGTAAATTTCAAAGTATCCGATTTTGACCGTAGATAAGTGGTCATTTGAGATTGTTGAAACAAACGGAAATTTGGTGTCGTAGTAACGGTTTGAGTTTTTAGCAGTAATTCATAATATTAATTAGTCCGTTCCGGAGCTATAGATAATGAAACTTTGGCGATCTCGCAATATTTTTTTACTCAGTCTGGTTTTCGCAGCTTCTGCGTTCTCGGTTCATACTTTTGCTCAGGATCCGCAAGTTGCAACGAATACTAGCAATGTTCCAAAAGCCATCTATGTTTCCAACGAAACGGTGACGGAACCTGCTGCAAAGCCCGTCGTATATACACCATCTAACCTAAATCGTGTCGGCGTACAAACCGCACAGCCGATACCGATCTCGCTTAGTGAAGCGATACGACGCTCGCTTGAGAGCAACAATGATATTGAGGTTTCGCGCGGTGATGTCAGGTTTCAGGAAACGCAAGTTCGCAGTGTGAGCGGTGTTTATGATCCGGTCTTTACGTTTTCACCAAATTTTTCGCGAAGTTCAACGACAGGTTCTGCGGCGACCAAGGATTTCCGTCTTAACTCAAATTTCGGCCAGTTTATCCAGCGCGGCGGTGGTAATTATCAGGTCTTTTTCAATAATCAGCGAACGGAGAATGCATTTGCGCAGGCACAAGTTAGTGCCGGTGCGGTGACGAGCGGCAACAGTGCTATTTTTTCGTCGAGCCTCGGTATTAACTACACCCAGCCATTGGCTCGAAATTTTAAGATCGACAGCAAACGTCTTGCGATAACTATTGCAAGAAAGCGGCTCGAGCAGACAGATTCAGACTTCAGATTACAAGCAACGTCGACGATAACGTCGGTCCAAAGAGCTTATTGGGATTTTGTTTTTGCTCTCCGCAATCAGCAAAATCAGGTTGCTAACGTCAATCTTGCTAAGGAGAACCTTCGCCAGATAGAGGCAAAGATCGAGGCCGGAGCAGCCGCGCCGCTTGAGAAAGCTGAGGTTGCGACGGAACTTGCAAACCGCGAGGGCGATCTGTTGCTTGCTACGCAACAGGTGTCGACCGCAGAGAATACTTTGAAACAGCTTGTTTTGCGTGATCCGCTTTCGCCGGAGTGGCAGCAGACATTTGTCCCTACCGACAAACCGGCGTTTAATCTCGATCCGCTCAATCTTGACGATGCGATGAAAGACGCGATGGATAATCGCTTTGAGCTTCGTCGTCTAAAACTGCAGAAAGAGATCAATAGCGAGGACATCAGATATTACAAGAACCAGACCAAGCCGCAGATCGATCTGAACACGACCTTTTCGCTCGACGGGCTTGCCCGCAGTGGCACAAATACTGCGACGACCTCTAACTTAATTACGAGCGCGGCAGATCTTTTTCTTTTTAACTCGCTCAATTCGACCCGGACTTCGGTTTTACCTGCATTGCCTGTTTTGGTTAATCCGACCGTGATCACTCCGGCGTCGCCTGCATATCTTTTTGGCCGATTTAACCGTTCGATGGCGAATATGTTTCGCAGTGATGCACCGAACTTTTCGATAGGTGCGACGATCTCATTCCCGCTCCGTAATCGAACGGCGAAGGCAAATCTCGACGGAGCTCAGATACAGCAACAGCAGCTTGACGCTCAGTTACGCGGCCAGGAACAGACGGTGATCGTCGAGGTACGCAATGCCGTACAGGCGGTTGAAACCTCACGTCAACGTGTGCTGACCGCCCGTCGAGCACGGGAAAACGCGGAGATACAGCTAGACGGAGAGCGCAAGCTTTATGATGCAGGCCGGTCAACGACCTTTATACTCTTTCAGCGCGAAAATTCATTAACTAACGCCCGTAATTCTGAGATCCGTGCCGAAACAGACTATAACAAGGCCATCGCTGACCTCCAGCGTGTAACCTCAACTGCGTTCCGGGCCAATAATATCAATATTGAATCACCGGTCGTGATCAAATAGATCGCTGAATCGCATGGACTTTCTAAAGTGCCGCTTATGCGGCACTTTTAGTTTTACGTTAAGTCTGCGAAAATTTATCCAATGAAGATATCGGCGACGATAATCGTCCATAACGAGGAGGACAACATCGCAGAGGTTTGCGAGACGGTTTCGTGGGCCGATGAACTTGTTATTGTCGATTCGGCATCAACGGACAGGACGATAGAGATCGCGGGTAATTACACGGATAAGATCTATGACCTTGAGTTTACGGGATTTAAAGATAAGCACGCCTACGCTGACGAACAAGCCACGGGTGACTGGCTATTTTGGATCGACGCAGACGAGCGGGTTACACCTGAGCTTCGCTATGCGATACTTTCCTTAAAGGACAAGCCTGATAGCGAACTAGCAGATGGTTATTGGATCTCTCGAAAGACTTGGTATTTGGGACGTTGGATATTGCATTCTGGCTGGTATCCTGACTATCAGATGAGGTTGTACCGCAAGTCAGCAAGTTATTGGGACGGTATCGCACCTCATGAAACTGCGAGGGTGAATGGGCCGACTATAAGGCTCAAGGGCGAATTTTTGCACAATACAAAACGTGACCTTGCTGAACATAATAATGTGCTCAATCATTACACTTCCCTTGCCGCAGAATACAAAGCAAAAGAAGGTGAAAAGGTTGGGTATTCTAAACTTTTTATGGCTCCGCTCTCAGGTTTCTTTCGAAGCTATATTTTTAAGCAAGGTTTTAGAGATGGGATACCGGGACTGGTGATAGCAATGTTTACCGGCTACAGCGTGTTTTTGAAATACGCAAAGCTCTGGGAAAAGAACAACGTGAATAGGGATTAATGAACAGTTTTTGGAAAGATCGACCGACACTGGTAACAGGTGCCACAGGATTTATAGGCGGCAACATCGTCAAGCGCCTAATAGACTGGGGGGCTTGCGTCTATTGTTTTCAACGTGATGTTGCACGCCCGAATACTTTGGATATCTTTGGCCTACGCGACCGGATCGAGAACGTCCATGGATCGATAGAGGATATTGGTTCACTTAGGTCAACGATTGAGAAATTTGAGATCGAATCGATCTTTCATCTTGCTGCCCAAGCGTTGGTTGGTTCGGCCAACATCTCTCCGCTTTCTACATTCGACACAAATATTCGGGGAACATATACCCTGCTGGAAGCAGCCCGCTGTAGCCCTTTAGTTGGGCGGGTTGTCGTTGCATCTAGCGATAAGGCGTACGGTTCCCACGAAAATCTACCTTATCGCGAAGAGTTTGCTCTAAACGGTCTATTTCCATATGACGTGTCAAAAGCCTGCACTGACCTACTTGCCCAGTCATTCGCCCATAGCTATCAACTGCCGGTAACGATTGCCAGGTCAGCAAATACCTACGGAGCAGGAGACCTGAATTTTTCGCGGATAGTGCCTGGTACTATTTTATCGGTGCTGAACAACAGGGCTCCGACGATTCGCAGCACAGGTGAACCAGTGCGGGAATTTATCTATATCGATGATGTTGTAGATGCCTATCTTATGTTGGCTGAGCAGATCGACGAATCCCGGGGGCATGCGTTTAATTTAGGATCAACTAGCCGATTACGTATAATCGATCTTGTCGAAAAGATCATCACTATCGCAGGAAAACATGAAAGTCTTAAGCCGCAAGTAGAGTCTGAAACGAAAATGGAATTTGAGATAGATGCAAAGTATCTATCCGAAGAAAAAATCTACGACAAATTTAAATGGCAGGCAGCAATTGATATTGATAGAGGGTTAGCGGAAACGATAGACTGGTATCGCGACTACCTTAAGAGTGGTGAATTTGATGTTTCCACGTTGTAAAACTGCAACCAATCAAATGGCTTGAACATCAAAAACAATGTTAACCGCGAGCCTTTTGATTTATACTTAACGAGAGTAACAAAAAATGAAATATTGCCTCTTCATCTGTTTTGCCATTCCCACATTTTTCGGATTCTCGATCGGGCAGAAAGGTGTCGATACTCAGACACAGACGATCAAAGAGAGTGGTAATAAAATCACGACTAGACCAAATGACGCGACGCGTTCCTTTGACTGGGGCAAGGGAAAGACGAAGACTCGTCAGCGTCTTGCTAATCCCTACAGACTTGCTGCTCGCCGGGATGTTTTGATCGAATCGATCATTGATACTTTACGCGAGCAAAAGATCGTTGTTGACGAGGCTTCGTCTAGATTAAAGGACGGCATCATTATCACGCAGCCGTTTGTATTTGCTAAAGGGTCTGTTATTACTCAAAACGAATTGACGAGGTACGCAATTCTTGAGTCCAATGATTCTGCTTGGATGCGTGGCCAATATACTCTGACGATCGAGGTGCAGTCTATTGACGGCGTGCAGAATAATGTATCCGTAAATGCCAAGGTAGAGGGTCGTGCCGGTAATGGTTTGATGTCCGAATGGGTGACGGTTCGTAGCTCAGGCGTGGCCGAAGATGAGTTTCTGGCTAAATTGGTCGAAGCTGTAACCGGCAATTCCCCTGATCCTATTCAAGATACTGACAAATAACTTAAATATTGAGTTGATATGTCGATGACATTTCGAACAATTCTGATCATACTTGCGGTTGCTAGCTTTTGCGGCGTCGGCCAGTCACAGTTTAATGTTGATAACCGAACCTCGATAATTGAAGGGCAAGAAAAAGACGAGCGGCCGAAGAACATAAAAGAGCAGCTCGTTAAGATGCAGATCGAAAAGGATAAGAAAGATCACGACGAGATGGTAGCCCGCGGCGAAGAAGCCGTAATGCTTTCGACTGAGCTTGAAACATCCTACGTCGAAAAAGGTTCGCTGACTGATAAAGACATTGCTAAACTCGACCGTGTCGAAAAGCTAGTAAAACAGATCCGCGATGAACTAGGCGGCGATGATGACGATGAGGTCGTTAACTCGGAGAGCATTCAGCCGAGCAGCAAAGGATTTATTGCTGAGGCGATCGACTCGCTCAAGTTGCGATCGTCTTCATTGCTTGATGAATTGAAAAAGACAACACGATTTACGATCTCTGCAGCGGCGATCACTACATCAAATTCGTTACTGCGGATTACGAAATTCCTGCGTTTCCGACACTAGTCCACTCGTTTGCGGTATATGACTAAGCTGTTTTATTTCGCTGCCATATCCTCTCTACTTATTTTTCCTACATATTTACTTGCTCAAAGGGACGATGATGTCATCAGTGTCGATTCGTCTATCGTTGTAATGAACGCCGCGATCACCGACTCGTCGGGTAAAGCTGTGAGCGGGCTTAGCCAGAAACAGTTCCGTGTCTTTGAAGATGGCATCGAGCAGCAGATCGTGACCTTTGAAACCGAGGAAACACCGTTTGCTGCGGTGATATTACTTGATACTTCGGGCAGTATGGAAGAGCGAGTTTCGCTCGCTCGCTCTGCAGCTATTCGGTTTTTAGATGGTCTGCGAAGAGGAGATTTGACCGCGATCTATAATTTTGATTCGAAGGTCGAGTTGGTGCAGGCTTTTTCGAATAGCGGTGAAATGCGGGAGCAAGTGTTCGACCTAAAAGCCAACGGGATGACCGCGCTCAATGACGCGATATACAAAGCGGCCGAGGTTCTCTCAAAACGCCCGGAAAAACGCCGGGCGATCATCGTACTCTCTGACGGAGCCGACACCATGAGCAAGAACAGTGCTGATAAAGCTCTCAAAGCCGCCCTATCGATCAACGCGACCATCTACACCGTCGATATGTCATCGCTAGATCTCAAGCCTAGCGATAGAGCCCAAAATAAAGGTGCCTTGACCAATTTTGCTGAAAAGACCGGCGGCCGATACGTTGCAACTCCGGGCGGTGTAGCGATGCGTGATGCTTTCAAACGTATCGTTGCTGAGCTTGGCGAGCAATACACGATCGCGTATTCACCGACCAACATAAAAAAAGACGGCAAATGGCGAGCTATTGAGCTGCGCATTTCCCGTCCAAATCTCACCATCCGCACCCGTAAAGGCTACAACGCCCCAAAGCCTAAGTAGTGAGACAGAGGTCGGAGATGGCACACTCAGGTCTCTCGATTCCTAGTGATCATTGATTTCTCCCCGACCTGTAATAGCTCGATCAACCGTGCTATTCGCCACAGTCTCCCAAATAGTCATTTGAGACCCATCCGCGGATCGTTTTTCGGTTTAGACGGACCGATACATTTGAGATGTAATCGCCTCGGGAAATGATAGTTACCTGTGTGCCGTTCGGTAGTTTGGCTATGACACGCGAGTTGTTTTTAGACGTCGCCCGCAAGTTGAGATTTCCGCCTTCGGTGGTCACGGTACAGCTCTCAAACAATCTAATCACGCTCTCGTGATAATTAGTGTCCGAAAAGGACGCCATCGGGGTTTCAGCAACTTTCGCGATGACGAAACCTGCGGCCATAAGAACCAACGTCAACGTAAATAGAACGATCTTCAGTTTCATATTTTCTCCATTTGCTTTTAGTTTCAATTCGTATCCGCAGACAGTGTACGCAAATTCACCTGCGCCCATATCAATCGTCGGCTCGGGTCAGGTCTAAACGAATATCAATAGTCTTCGACAATACCGCCGCGTTTTTTCCAATCGTCAAAATTGACTCCCAACGTTCGCCGTCTTGAGACCCGTGCACCGGTGACGACCGTTCCGGTCATTTGGGCATTGCTCAGATCTGTCGGAATTATCGGCCCGATGTAGCGAATATCGTGGTTGCTGTATTTTTCCCAATCTTCGACGGACTTATAGCCGTCTTTTATAATTTCTTCCTCGGGTATCCACGTTCCGGTGAGGTTAGCACCGCTCATGTCGGCTCCTGAAAGGTCCGCGTCCCTGAGATCGGCACCCCTGAGGTCGGCTCCGACTAGGTTTGCTCCGTTCAGCAAAGCTTCATTCATATCCGCTTTGGTCAATATTGCGGACTCGAGAAAGGCCGATTTCAGGTCTTTGACTCGCTTATCGATCTTGCCTATCCAGCAATTCCTAGCCACGGTCTGCTGATACCGCTGCTCAGTAGTCAATGGCTTTTGCTCAAATTGCAGATCTTTCTTGCTCGTGCACACACCCTGACCGGATGCAATGCCCGAGCCCGCGAGAAAGGATCCGATCGTCAGGATCACTAACAGCATTATTTTTTTCATATTCTCCTATTCCTTGCCTCCGGAAAACCGATTGTCTTTAGCTTTTGCGATGCGTTTGAGTTTAGGTGCCTCGAAACGGTCTAATCCTTGACTGTTCCGCCGAGTTTTTTCCAGTCGTCGAAATCAACGCCTTTGGTGGTTGACCTGGACACAGACGACCCGGTCAAATTCGCCTCGCTCAAATTCGCAAAGCTCAAATCCGCAAAGCGCAAATCCACCTCGCTCAAATTCGCCTTGCTCAAATTCGCAAATGACAAATTCGCCTTGCTCAAATTCGCCTTGCTCAAATTCGCCCCGCTCAAATTCGCCGCGGTCAGAATCGCCTTGCTCAAATCCGCCCCGCTCAAATTCGCCTTGGTCAAATCCGCCTTGCTCAAATTCGCAAATGTTAATTTCGCCCCGGTCAAAACTGCATAGCTTAAATCCGCATTCCATATAACCGCCCCGGTCAAATTCGCATCCTTCAAATCCGCACCCGTCAAATTCGCATCCCTCAAACTCGCATTCGTCAAGCGTGCCTTGCTCAGATTCGTGATCACTAAAACTGCAAAATCCAAAGACGCTCCGGTTAAGTCTGCTTCTTCAAGCATTGCATAGCTCAAAGTTGCCATTCCAAGATTCGCACCGTTTAACTTGGCACCCTTCAGATTCGCTCCTGCCAAATTCGCCCCACTCAAGTTTGCTTTGCTTAAATCTGCTCCCGTCAAATCGGCTTTAATTAGATCCGCTGCCCAAAGGTCAGCACCGCTCAAATTCTTATCAAGAGCTTTAGCTTTGGTCAGCCAGCATTCTCCATTCTTTGATTTGCCGAATTCTGACAATCCCAAGTCTGTCTTTTCCAACGCTTTGACCTCGGCAACGGTTTTGCAGTTCTCTTGTGCCTTCACCTGACCCGCTCCGAAAAAGAACAATCCGGTCATCAGAATTGCCATCATTATTATTCTCTGCATCATTTTATTGTTTTTTGTTTCTGACATTATTTTCTCCAGTTCGATCATTTTGTAAGGAACTTTGTTCCCATATATCCGATCTTTCCGTTGAAACGGACCTTGCTCCAGGTGCCGCCGGCCTTGATGACCTCGACCCATTCGTCGTTGTTGCCCTCGGCGAGGATCGTGCTTGATGCGGACGGGCCGGAGCGAAGATTTAGAAAACCGTCGGGGCTCGAGATCTTCATCGCCGGATATTCCGGGCCGATGAGGCTGCCCTCGGGCTGCTTTTTGGCGTTGGCGACCTTTAGTTCCTTTTCCAGCCGGAGCTTTTCTTTGAGAAGTGCATCCTGTTGGGCGTTGGGGTCGGCTTTTACGGCCGCGGCCTTTTCGCTGTTTGCGTTTCCCTTTTTGAGATCTTCGATCTCTTTCTTGAGCTTCTCATTCTCCAAGGCAGAGGCGTTTCCACCGCATCCGCCGAGACCAAGCACCATCGTCAAACAAATTGTTAATACTATTCCGGCTGTCAGAGTGTTGTTTTTCATTAATAGTTTGCTTTTATTTTTCAGGGACTTTTCGTGATCCGGACAAACGTCATCGAATGCCCTTGTTTCAGATTTGCGATGAACAGCTCGCCGTCTTTGATAAAAATCGTCGAGGCCTCGCGGAGGCTACGGAAGAAAACGACTTCGGCCCTGCTCGTCTTTTCGCAAGCCATCTCGGTGGCATTGATCACGCCAAACTTGATCTTCAAAGGCTTCTTGAAAGGTTTGCTCGGTTTTTTGAACGTGTAGGTCCCGCCAAAGGTATTGCACCCGCCGTTTCCGCTGATCTTGCCGTTTTCGTCCATGGTCAAGGTAATGGGAGCCATGATCGAATACGCCATGTCGTGCTCGATCAGCAGCCAGGTCAGGTTCCAGTTCCCGGCAATTGACTGAGCCTGGATCGAAAGACCAAAGACAACGGAGATGAATAAAATTACCAGAGTTTTCTTCATTTGGTTTTACAGTTCAGGCCCGCAAAACTGAAAATAGATGCCTTTTGCAATGTCCTGTTGGTTTCGGTGCCTCGAAACTGTCTAATCCGTGACTATGCCGCCTCGTTTTTTCCAGTCGTCGAAATTAACGCCTTTGGTTGTTGACCTGGACACGACGGCCTCGCTCAAATCCGAATTGCGAAAATTCGCCCCACTCAAATTTGCCCCGCTCAAATCCGCCTCGCTCAAAAATGCGTATTTCAAAAACGCGTCGTTCAAATTCGCCCCGTTCAAATTCGCCCCGCTCAAACTTGCCGAGGTCAAATCGGCCCCGCTCAAATTCGCCCCACTCAAATTCATCTCGCGCAAATTCGCCCGCTTCAAATTCGCCTCGTTCAAATTCACCTTGCTCAGATCCACACCGCTCAAAATGGCCTCTGACAAATACTTGTCACCGCTCTTGGCTTTCTTGACCCAACAGTCTCTTCGATCCACAAGTTCGGGCAGACTATTGCAATCTCCTTGTGCCCGCACCTGGCCCGCTCCGAAAAAGAACAAGCCGGTCATCAGAATTGCCATTATCATTATTCTCTGCATTATTTTGTAGCTTTTTGTTTTAAGCGTGATTCCTCTAGCTCTGAAAACGATCTTTTTCATTTAATTCTCCATTGAAGACAAAGGTATTTCACGCCCGACAGAGGAACCTTGGTTGGATCGCCGTCGAGGCAAAGAAGATTGGACTGGAAAGGTGAATTGAACGGAGTATGGGCGTGAAGCGCTAAATTAGCAAACGTCGAACGGGACTATTTAATGGTTTTGTTCTTTTTCTTGTCGTTGTGTCGCTCGATTGCCAGTTGTATAAGCTCGTCGATGACCTGCGGGAATGGCTTTCCGGTTCCGGCCCACATTTTGGGGAATCCCGAGGCGTCGGTGAGGCCGGGCATTGTGTTTATTTCGTTGACTAGCAGAGCTCCGTTGTCGCTGCGTAAGAAGAAATCGACCCGGGCGAGGCCGGAGCCGTCGATGGATTTGAACGCGGTGACTGCCATCTGGCGGATCTTCGTAGATAGCTCGTCCGAGACCGGTGCGGGCACGACGAATTCGTTATTTCCCGTGCCCGAGTATTTCTCAGTGTAATCGAGGAACGCCTTTGACGAGTCGCGGATGATGTATTCGCCGGGCAGGCTGGCTTCGGGCGAATCGTTACCCATCACGGCACATTCGATCTCACGCATCTCGAGGCCTTCTTCGACAATTATCTTGCGGTCGTATTCGGCGGCAAGCTCGATCGCAAGTGCGAGAGTACCGATGTCCTCCGCCTTTGAAACGCCGACAGACGAACCTAGATTCGCTGGCTTTACAAAACACGGAAAGCCGAGTTTGTCGGCGACCTGCGTCAGCGTCGTCTCGCGATTGCGTTCCCACTCGTCTCGAAGGAACCACACATAATTACAAATCGGCAATCCCGCGTCGCGAAACAGCGTCTTCATAAACGCCTTGTCCATCCCCGTCGAACTCGCCAAAACGCCGCAGCCGACATACGGCAGATCCGCCATCTCAAACAATCCTTGAATGGTGCCGTCCTCGCCGTATGTGCCGTGAAGTACGGGAAAGATAACATCGATCGAATCAGGAGACAGAAGACGGGAGACAGGGAAAAGGAGTTCCTTGTGTTCTTTCTGCTGAAGCTCGCCTCCGTTCTCATAAAACTGCCGCGACTTCTCAGCGTCGAGCCACACGCCGTCATTTGTGATCGCGATCGGCACGATCTCGTACTTTTCCGGGTCAGCCTGCTCAATAACGGTCTTAGCCGACCGACAAGAGATCTCATGCTCGCCCGACCTGCCGCCAAAAATAACTCCAACGCGTGTTTTCATGGTTATTATCAGAACCGGGAGCGATAGCGACCGGATTAGAATTAAAACATAATTCTATTACCTCGCTGATACAGTTGCAATTTGGACAAGCCAACAGATCCAAATAGCAGCAAAGGATTACCCGCGAAAAGTTGATACCGCCCTTGAGCCGGAAATGCCGAAAAAGCAATAATTGACTGACTCCGGAAAATTCCGGGCAGTTGGTATTTGATGGCAAAGCGGCCTGTTCAAATCAATACGGTATTTTGTCTTGCGAGCTATTTCAAAGGCAATGATTTTATCCGTGAATGTAAAAGTCTCGGGCATCGCGTTTTTTTACTTACACGCGAAGCCAAGCTTAATGACGACTGGGCGTTCGATAGCCTGGACGGGGTCATCCCCGTGGCCGATGATGGAACAATAGCTTCGTTTTTGCGCTCGGCAGTCGATCTGGCAGCAAGAGACAAACCGACCCACATTGTAGCCTTGGAAGAAGGAGATGTGATCACAGCCGGCCGCTTACGTGAGCACTTTGGTTTGCCAGGTATGCGCAGCTCACAGGCACGACTATTTAGAGACAAGCTCTCGATGCGACAGCGAGCCGCATCGTCAGGCATCCGGCAAGCTAATTTCGTTCACCTGCTAAATTATCAGGAGATCGGCGAGTTTATGGCTCGGGTCAATTCGCCCTGGGTCGCAAAACCGCGTGCGGACGCGTCGGCGATTGGCATCAAGAAATATGACGACTCAGAATTGGTATGGCGAACCTACGACACACTTAATGAGAACGAAGCTTTGAGTGACCGTGCGGATGCATACCTGCTCGAGGAGTTTATTGCGGGTGATGTCTTTCACGTTGATTCGCTTGTTGTCGGCGGAAAAGCGGCCGTATCGTGCGCGAATCGATACGGGTGTTCGCCCCTCGAAATCGCCGTAAAGGGCGGTGTTTCGACCTCACATACGATCGAATATGGCACGAAAGAGCATAAGCAGTTGCTCAAAGCAAACACACGGGTTCTAAGAGCCTTTGGATTTGAAAAGGGCGTAACGCACGCCGAGTTCATTAAGAGCCCTACGAACGGCGAGTTTTATTTTTTGGAGATCGGGTGTCGCGTGGGCGGAGCGTTTACTGCAGAGGCATTCGAGGCCGCGAGCGGACTAAATGTCTGGCGAGAGTGGGCAAAGCTTGAAATGGCAGGTGAGCAAGATCTAACGATCCCAAAGCCGACACGATCCGATTACGGCGGGATCGTAGTCTCGTTAGCTAAACAGGAACGACCCGATACTTCGGCCTATACCGATCCCGAGATCTGTTTTCGGGCCGACGTTAAGCATCACGTCGGTCTGGTCCTGCATTCCCCAAAACTAGAACGTGTTAAGGAACTTCTCGAAGAATACGCCTGCCGGTTCAACGACGATTTTATGGCCTTTGCCCCGCAACAAGACCGACCTGAATAGGTGAACATGTTCGTAGGAGTCGAGCGTTTCAATAACTGCCTGAGCGGAACCAATCGACTACAAAGGAACACCCACTCAAACAAAAGTATTCCACTAACGCTTACCGACCAAACTACAAGATCGTCTTGCCCAATGCCGACAGGATCAGTTCGCAGGCGAGTTCGACGGTGATGTTGCTTTGATCCAAGAGAGGATTGACCTCGACGATCTCGAATGAACGCATTCCGCCGTGGGCGGCGATGATCTCGAGGGCGAGATGGGCTTCGCGATAGGTCGTGCCGCCGCGAACGAGCGTGCCCGAGCCGGGAGCAAATCGCGGGTCGATGCCGTCGATATCAAATGTAACGGCATAACCGCCGGGAGCCTTAGAGGCGATGGCTAAAGCGTCTTCGACACACGCTGCCATACCGCGACGGTCGATGTCGCTCATTGTGAAGAAATTGTCGCGGAGCCCCAGTTTCTCGATCTGGTCGCGTTCGCCGTCGTCAAGGTCACGGGCTCCGATGTGGGCCAGATATTTGGGATTGAGTTTCGGTGCATAACCACAAAGATTTACGAGATCGGGGTGACCGTGACCCAGGATCGTCGCGAGCGGCATCCCGTGAATGTTTCCGGATGGCGAAGTCTCAGGCGTGTTGATGTCAGCGTGAGCGTCAAACCAGATAAGGCCGATCTCAGTTCCCTGTTGTTTATAGTGATTAGCTATCGCCGAGAACGTCGGTATCGCAATGGCGTGGTCGCCGCCGAGGATGATCGGAAACTCGCCGTCACCCAACATGGCGGATACTTTCTCGATAATGTTCGCGCTCGACGCGAGCATTTCAGCGAGATGCTTCGGGTTGCCGGTGTCGATTTGGTTTGCGGGTTGAACTATCCACGCGTCGCCGTGGTCGGTTGTCTCATAGCCAAGATGTCGAATGTGATCGGCAAGCCCCATACCGCGAAAACGGGTCAAACGCATCGCGTTGACGCCTAATTCACTGCCTGTTTGTCCCGCTCCAAAGCCTAAAGGAACGCCTAAAATACCTACTTTCCGAGAGTTTGTTGAGTTTGTCGAGTTCATTGATTTTGTTGAGATCAGATACCCGTCGAGTACTGATTATTTATCCTCGCCGAAATTATCCGCAAAGAGCTGTTTGATCTGTTCGATGGCATCACTTTCGTCTGCTCCGTCGGCGATGAACTGTAATACGACGCCGAAGCTTGCTGCGATGCTCAGCACGCTGAGAATGTCTTTTGCATTTGCCTCAGAATCATTGTCTTTGCGGCGTATTTTCACACTGCTCGAGAATGTTACGGCAAGCCGGACGAGCCGTGCCGCCGCGCGAGCATGGAGGCCGAGGGTGTTTGTGACACGTACCGTCGCCTCAAGCATCTTTTTTAAGTTTTTGCGGCAAAAGCAGCGTCGTTGCGCGGCAGATAGCCTCTTTCCCCTGCTCCTCAACCTCTTTAGCAAGGTCATGCAGCGTTGTTTCGCGTGCAATTGACGCGAACTTAATGACCATTGGCAAATTAACGCCCGTGACGATCTCGACATCATTGCTGTCGAGAAACATCGCCGCGATATTTGTCGGCGTACCGCCAAACATATCCGTCAGCAGCAGCACACCTATTCCCTCCGAAACTTCTTTGATCGCCTGTTCGATCTCCGCTTTAGCCATTTCAACATCGTCGTGCCAGCCTATGGACACCGCCCGGATGTGATCGAGATCGCCAACAACGGCTTCGGCCGCTCCGACCAACTCGTTAGCAAGCTGTCCGTGCGAAATGATGACGCCGCCTATTCTCTTTGTGTCACTCATAGTCCCTTTTACTTCTGTATATCACGGTGACTCGATGTCGCATCAAACCCTGCGTCTTTCAAAGTGTTACGCAGGCTGTTCGCCACCATTACCGAGCGGTGACGTCCACCGGTACAACCAATACCGATCGTTACATACGATTTGCCTTCTCGCTGATATCGCGGCAACAGATAAAGCAGCAGATCAGTAAATTTCTGGATCGTCTCAGCGACTTCTGGTTGCTTGTCGAGATATTTTATTATCTCGGCATCCTCGCCCGTCAGGTGTTTTAGCTCCTTTTGGAAATACGGATTTGGCAAATGCCGCACGTCGAACATCAGATCCACCGTTCGCGGATTGCCATATTTATGTCCAAAACTTTGAACCTCGACCTTGATCGGCACGCCGTCATCAAAACCACTAAATTTTTGCACGAGTAGATGCCGCAGCGTGTGAACGGTGTGTTCCGATGTGTCGATGATGAGATCCGCGAGCTTGCGAATCTCAGCCAGAGCTTTGCGTTCACCACGGATAGAGGATAGTAGGCCTTTCCCCTGGTCCGCAGGATGCGGGCGGCGGGTTTCCGAAAATCGACGCTGTAAAACATCATCCGAAGCCTCAAAGAAAACGACAAAAGGTGCAAGATTCTTTTTCGCGAGTTTTTTTAGTTCGCCGGGAAATTCTGATAAAAACTGGCGTTCGCGAATGTTGATGACCAGAGCCGCTTTCTCGATAGATGGATTTCGTCGATCAGCCGGAACGAGCAGTCGACCAAAGGTCGAGAGCATCGTTAACGGCAGATTATCGACACAAAAATACCCGAGATCTTCAAGCGAATCCGTCGCCGAGCTCATCCCCGAACCGCTAAGGCCCGTGATAATTACAAATCCCGGCAGATCTCGTTTATGCTGAGTCTTTTTCGCCATTTACAGTTATGACTGTTCGTCGGCCTCGTCCATCGCCGCACTCGTGATCGCGACACTGGTTGCACGATGGGCTTTGTCGATGATTTTGCCTTTCAGTTTACGGGCACGCTTTTCGATCTTATCAATCGTTTGCGAAAGTGACAGATACATATCCGATACGCTGGTTTCGGCCGTGAGCACCTCGTTACGCCAATTCATAACGATCTCAGAGCGGTGCATCCCGCGTTCGACCTCGATGATGACGTGAGCTTTCACCGGTTTGCCGTCGAAAAGGTGTTCGATCTTTTCAAACTGATCCACTACATGCGATTTTATCGCGGGTGTTACGTCTATGTGTCTACCTGTAAATTCGATGTTCATGTTATCCCCTTATAAATTCTGTTATATCACCGTCTTTCGCTCACGTGAGCCTGCTATGTTGAGCTGGTCGCGATATTTAGCGACCGTACGTCGTGACAACTTTACTCCTTCCTTACCAAGTACTTTTGCGATCTCGTCGTCAGTAAGCGGTTTCTTTGTATCTTCTTCTTCGATCATCTTTTTGATCTTTAATTTAAGGATGCGGGTCGAGACCTCTTCGCCGTCCTCGTTCATCATTCCCTCGCTAAAAAACCGTCTAAGCTCTATCACCCCTTGTGGTGTATGGGCGTATTTGCGATTGACGACTCGCGAAATGGTCGAGAGATGCATGCCGATATCTTCTGCGACATCTTTGAGCATCATCGGTTTGATATGCTCGACGCCGTGATCGAGAAACGCCCGCTGTCGCGATACAATGCACTCAACCACGCGGTAGATCGTTTGTCGGCGATGCTCGATATTACGGAGCAGATCGACTGCCGAACGAACCTTGTCCTTAATAAAATCCTTTGTTTCTTTTGTCGTGTCGGTTTGATCGAGCAGCTTGTGATACGTCGGGCTGATACGCAAACGCGGACTGCCGTCATCGACAAAAAAGACCACGTAATCATCGTCAAGCTTTTCAATATAAACTTCAGGAGCGACATAAGCCGCTTCGTCAGATGCGTATCGGCGTCCCGGATATGGGTCGAGCTGGCGGATCTTGGCGATCTCCTCATCAAGAACGTGGATGTTTACTCCGGTCGCTTTGGCAAGGTGCTGCAAGCGGTGCGGCAGCAGGTCTTCGAGATGATCTCGGACAAGTCGGGCGGCAAGGCCGTCTTCGCTGTCGCCGTTGGCTTTTAGCTGAGCGGCGAGACATTCTTTTACATCAAATGAGCCACAACCGACCGGATCGAGCTGCATTACGGACTGCCGAGCTTCTTCGGCGATCTCTTCGGAGCAGCGGCTAGCACGGGCGATCTCTTCGATCGAAGTCGTCAGGCGGCCGTCTTCATCGAGGTTGCCGATGATCTGCGTTGCTGCCTCTTCGTGACGGCTGCTGAGATCGAGCATATTTACCTGCCACTCGAGATGCTCGCTAAGTGTCGGTGAATGCGTCAAGAATTGCTCAAAACTAGGAGCGTCATCTTTGTATTCAATTTCCTGTGTCTTATAACCGGGATCGAGATAATCCTGAAACTCGCGTCCGTAATCGATCTCGTCAAACGAGTCAGAATTTTCAGTGTGTACCTCTTCGCCGGCTTCGGCGTCACCAGCGACGGTAGAGTCAAATCCATTTTCTGACGGAGCACCGGCGTCAAACGCCTCGTACTCTGCCATCGACTGACCGACCTCGATCATCGCGTCTGACGTCGGGTCGTTGCCGTTTTCAAACTCAGCGTCATGTCCGTCGGAATTTTGGTCAAGGATGTTATCGGCGATCTCCTGCATCTCGTCGCCCGGCTGGACCTCTTCGAGAATGGGATTTGTGATCATCTCCTGCTCGACAAGCTCAGCCAACTCGATCGACGTCATCTGCAACATCTCGATCCGCTGCCGCAATTGCGGCGTCAGGATCATTTTCTGCTGTAGCTGATGATTAAGTCGTAAGGAAGACATACGCGAAATAAACGATGCCGTTTAGCGAGAGATCGGCCCAGTCAAGCAATTACCGTTCCTAAAAAGAATTATACAGACTAATTATGGAAAATGGAAAATGGAAAATTCTGAGCGAGTTATAACTCAAACCTTTCGCCCAGATACAGACGACGAACATCTGCGTCGTTAACAAGCTCGTCGGGGCTGCCGGAGCGGAGTATCTTGCCGTCCGACAATATGTAGGCGCGGTCGGTTATGCCGAGCGTTTCGCGTACATTATGGTCAGTAATGAGGATGCCAATGCCCTGCTTTTTGAGGTACAGGATTATCTCGCGGATATCGTCGATCGCGAGCGGGTCGATCCCGGCGAAGGGCTCATCGAGCAATATAAATTCAGGCTCGGTCGCGAGACATCTCGCGATCTCAACACGCCGCCGCTCACCACCCGACAAAGCATCGCCCCGCACCTTTCGCACGTGGTCAATGCCAAATTCGTTTAGTAGTTCATCAAGCCGAGAGAATCGCTCGTCACGCGACATTTTCATCGTTTCGAGCACGGCAAGGATATTTTGCTCGGCGGTGAGTTTGCGAAAGATCGACGGCTCCTGCGGCAGATATCCGAGCCCCAACCTTGCGCGCAGATAGACCGGTAAACCGGTTACGTCACGCCCATTCAAGCTGATCCCGCCGCCCTCGGTCTGCTCCAACCCAACCAGCATATAAAATGTCGTTGTTTTCCCAGCACCGTTTGCTCCAAGCAAACCGACGACCTCGCCTTTGTGGACGTTGACCGTAACATCATCGACGACACGACGGCGGCCGTATGTTTTTTGCAAACCGGTGCCGATGAGCACACCGCTATCCGGAAGATGTCCGTTTGTTTTATCGAGATCTGACATGAACTATTTATCAGGATTGACCTTGTAGGTCGACCGTACGCGACCCGAACCGTTCTGCTTTGTCTTGCCTTCGGTGACGAAGCGGTTTTCGCGCATCATCATCGAAAATTCGGCCGCCTGCGATGAACCGTTTACAGAATCTGTTATCGATGCTGGATTACCGCGTATGATCGCTTTCTCGTCTGCTGCCGTATATTGTACCCAATTTCCCGTCGCACGGCGTCCGGGCTGAGTAATTACAACCGAGTTTTCGGCGATGGTCTTGGAAAGCTCGTTGTTCTCGTTCAGATAGACCTCGGCGAAACCCGACGTTAGTCGATCAGTTCCTTGGCGAATATCGACATTGTCGCGGTACTGGATTATCCGCTTGTCGCGTTCGTAGGTCATTGTATTTGACGTTGCAAATACAGGCACGGTGCTTTCCTTGCCCTTGAGTTTTTGCTTTACATTATAGACAGCACTTTGCACATTGCCTTCGGCGGTGAATTTCCCCTCTGATTGCTGGATCGTCACGCGGTCACCGCGAACATAGTTGTTTTCCTGCCAGCCGCGAGCGTTACCCGTATAAACTGCAACCTCAGAGCCATGATCAAATTCTGCATTGTCCGAGGTCATGAATACCGGCTTGTCAGATGCGGCAAAGGGGGTCGAATCGCCCATCGCCTTGCGGCTGTAATAAGTTGTGCTAACACCGCCGCGAAGATATGTCTTGCGATTCTTAGTATCCCAATCGATTTCACGAGCCTTTGCCCTTGCCCGCGAATCCCAAGCCGTCGGTTCCCCGCCACGCATTCGTAAGGTCTCATCAGATTTAGAGAAACTCATCTGTCCGGCGATGGCATTGCGGTCGAGCTCGGTAAATTTTGTATTGCCGGATGCTTCGAATTGTTCAACATCCTTGGATTGAGCACTAAAATTTGCCGTCAATTGATCCGCCAACAGCGTCTGCGTTCCACGGTCTGCTTTTGCGACTGTCGGGACGCGAACTGTTTTGGTCTTTTTGCCGCCAACACAGGTCTTAGCATTATTCCCTGTCGGGAAAAATTCACAATCAAATCGCGGAGCGTTGATCGTGGTTTTGTAGTTTTCCGGTGCGGCACGCAGCGGATCGACAAATAACTCGGCATTTCCGACGGCTTCGGCTCGTTGAATGTCCTTACCGCTTGCGTTGAAGATAGTCTTTACCGTATCGGCAGTGACGCGTTTATTGGCAGCGTCGGCGTCTCGGTTTGGCACATCAAGTTGAATAGTAGTGCGTCCCGCAGTCTGCATTTTCTCGAGCAGTCCTTCGCCTTTGAACAAAAGGTGTATCGCACGCGGTGCATTAATAGTAACCAGCGAATATTCGCCGGCTTCGGTGGGGATGATCTGAGCGGTGCTCTGCCCGATGGAGTTTGCGGCCGCAAGTTGACGCTGCTCGTTAAAGGTTACGTTTAGCTCAGGTGCCGTAACGAATGTGGTTCGTGCCGTGGTCGTTTGTCGAACCAGCCCGTTGCCGTTGACGACTGCATATCTAAGCTTTTTATCCGCGAAAAGGTCTGCGTTAACCGCATCGCCTTTTAGATAGTTGGTGTCCTGCGTGATCTCTGCCCCGCCGGTCAGGGCGATCTTGAGAGCGGCTTGATCGTATATCGCATTGGCGGAGCGAATGTCGGTCGCCTTACCGCCGGATGTTGTGACGATGTGCACGTTTTCTTTCAGCTCATATCGGTCCGAGGCCTTATCAAACAACGCGTATCCAGCGTCGATAGTAGTTGGTGATAAACCTGCTTCGACAGAGTTGATATGGACGTTGTCGAACATCTCAAATTGCTTTAATTGTGCCCCGGACATGACGTCAGAAGTCTTAGCTTGCTCAGTTTTCTCGCTGGAAAGAAATAGCGAAGCACGACCGGCGGTGACGTCGGTTTTTATCGCATTTCCGGTAGATTTGGATTTCGAGTCTATCGCTATGGCGACGTTGTTACTTAGATCGATCTTGTTTGCGATCTGGTCGTAAGTCGCGGACGCGACTTTGATCTTGGCGTAGCGGATGCCAGATTTGATGAGCTCGGGAGAGTCAAACGCCTCGATCTCGACATCTTTTAACAGATCGAGTCGTTTCTCGCCCATCTTGACGGTTGCTCCGACTGATTTCCCGCGAATGTTTTCCCGTTCAAACTCGACCAGCTCGTCCGCGTCGGCGGTTTCGGTAGATTTGCTGTAGGTGATGTTGTTTGTCTTTACTTTCAGGCCGTCACGGCTTTCGATATTGACGTTGCCGTTCATGTACGCCGTAAAGTTTTTATTCTCTTCGGGCACATACAGCACCTTTTGAGCCGAGAGCTTGTCGGCCGGGTTTCCGGCATCGTCAAATATCTCAAAATATGCGTTCTCAAGCTCCTGATGATTGTCGGAGAAAGTCTTTGCGTAATCGGCCTTTACATAATATTTTGACAAACCGTTGTCGGTCTCGAGCCTTTCATAGCCTGTTACCTCGGCGACGACATCGGTCGAAAGTTGCGTGTGCTCGCTCTTTAGTTTGAATGGAGTGGTATTGCGGGAACGGTAAAAACCGACGATAACGGCGAGAATAGTTACACCCAACAGGCCCAGTGCCGCATAGCGAAAGATCTGCGGCAATTTTGCCCGCAGATTATATTCGCGCTGTTTAATAATTGTTTCCGTCAAAGCTCGCTTCTTCTTGCCACCGACCACTGACAACTGAACACCGACAACTGCTCTAATTATCTGCTCTGAGGTCCTCGACGACAAGTTGCAGCCGGGTATTTCCCTGCCACGTATTTGCCTCGGCAACGTAAGCTAGTTCGATGCGGGAATTGGGCGCGAGCGTTTGCCCCTTTGATTTCGCCACGCCGTCCCACCAAACGGCCTCAAACACCTTCCCGTTGACATCGTAAAGCTTTAACTTCAGATGCTTCTCTTTCATGACAAACGGTTCGTCGCGAAGGGTTAGGTCGCGGGTAACAAAGATAGGTTTGGGATTTCCTGCACCAAACGGTTCGAAGGCGGCGAGTTCATTGACAAGCCCGATGCTGAGGGTTTCGGTCGTGACAACGGCGTCGATCAGTAATTCCGGTGTTCGTTCGTCGTTCGGAATCTTTGCATCGGCATACTCATGAAGCCGAGCCCGCAATGCCTCAATGTTTTCATGCTTGGCTTTCATTCCGGCCGCCATGACGTGGCCGCCGAAAGATTCGAGCAGGTCGGAGACGGAGCCGAGAGCTTCGAAAAGGTCAAAGCCCTTGATGCTGCGGGCGCTGCCGGTGGCAATACAGTCTTCGAGGGAGAAAACGATCGTCGGACGGTAGAATTTCTCAGCCACACGCGAAGCGGCGAGACCGACGACGCCTTTGTGCCAGCCTTCGCCGGCGACGACCATGAAACATGCGTCCGGGAAGTTGACCGCTTCGAGAATGGCCAGATCGGTCACCTCTTGTTGCACCTTTTGTCGTTCGCGGTTGCGGCTATCGAGCAGAGCCGCGATCTTTCTCGCTTCGCCAAAATCGCTTGCTTCTAGCAGCTCAACAACGTGCGTCCCGACTTCCATTCGCCCGGCGGCGTTGATACGCGGGCCGATGCGAAAGCCGATGTGCATACTCGTCATGTCCGAGCGGCAATCGGCAACTTCCATCAGCGCTTTGAGGCCCCAGTTATCGGTTTTGACGAGATCTATCAGCCCGAGAGCGACGATCGCACGGTTCTCTCCTGTCAAATTAACAACGTCGGCGACGGTGCCAATGGCGGCGATCTTTAAGAGGCCCGGGATCTCGGATTCAAGGTCGAACTCGCGTAATAGAGCGTGTGCCAGCTTAAATGCCACGCCGACTCCCGCGAGATTATCGTCGGGGTATTTGCTGTCGGGGTGAAACGGATTTATGAGCGCGACGGCGGGCGGCAGGATGGTGTCGTCTTTGATCTCGTGATGGTCGCAGATGATCGTGTCCATGCCGATCGCTTTTGCTTTGCTAACCTCTTCGAAATTAGAAGTTCCCGTATCGACGCTTACCAATAAGGTATAGCCGTCCGCACGAGCCGCTTCGAGCGGAGCGAAGTTGATCCCGCGATTCTCCGTAAAGCGGTTCGTGATGTGATAGCTCGTCTCAAGGCCAAGCAAAGAAAAAGTTTTTCTCAGCAAAACCGTCCCCGTCGTGCCGTCAACATCGAGGTCTCCCCAGATCAAGATCTTCTCTTTGTTCTCGACGGCCAGCTTTATGCGGTCAACGGCCTCACGCATTCCGTGCATTAGAAAAGGTTCGTGCAGGTGTTCGGGCGAAGGATTGAGGAATGTGCGGGCCTTTTCGGGCGTGTGATGTCCGCGAGAGATGAGCAAAGCAGCGATCAGCGGCTTGACGCCAAGCTCGGCGGCGAGCAGATTTATAGCGGCAGCGTCATGTTTGCGAATGGTCCATCTTTTCTTCACAGGAAATTTTAACAGGATAGACAGGATAAACAGGATCGCAAGAAGTAGAACACTGGATTTATCCTGCCTATCCTGTACATCCTGTTAAAAATAACTTTAATTCACCACCGGGTCGATCATGCCGAACCACAGCAGCCCGAGGATCGCGGTGGCGACGACTAGCCGATAAACGATAAAGACGACCGTTGTATTCCTACGCAAAAACGCGAGCAGGAACCATATCGACAGATAGCCGACGATGCCCGCCACCACAGTTCCGCCGATCAGCGGAACAAGGCTCTCTTTTGGCAGTATCTGAAAGCCCTCGCGAAGTTCGAGCAGACCACTTGCGCCGATCGCGGGGATTGATAGCAGGAACGAGAATCTCGCCGCGGTTTCGCGTTTTTCGCCGGCAAAGAGTCCGCCCATTATCGTGCTTCCCGAACGGCTGG
The DNA here is from genome assembly GCA_016706275.1 of Chloracidobacterium sp. Taxonomy (GTDB): domain Bacteria; phylum Acidobacteriota; class Blastocatellia; order Pyrinomonadales; family Pyrinomonadaceae; genus OLB17. Next base: position 428,581 of record JADJJY010000002.1, read on the forward strand.
CTCCCGGCATTAGTGCCAGTGCCTGGCAAAAACCTTGCACAATAGCGTCCGTCAGCCCCAGGTGCCGCATTTCTTTGCGTTGCGAACCTACCTTTTCTGCGACCAGCAGCAGCAGAGCGATGGCGATCATCATTATCGCGATGAACCACAGGTTCTTGGTCGCCGGCCCCTCGATATGTTTCTTTAACAGCAGCCCCGCGACGCCGATCGGGATCGAGCCGATGATTATCAGCCACCCAAGCCACGATTCTTCGCTCAGGAATATCGGCCGGTTGCCGTCCGTGCCTGAGAAACGCATCTTGCGGCGGTTAAAAACGAGGTTCCAATGGTCCCGCACAAACGCCGTCGTGATGCCCCAGATATCGCCAAAAAAATAAATGATCACCGCCGCCAGCGTCCCCAACTGCATCACCGCCATCACCGCCGTCGTCTTATGCGGATCGCCGCCATAAATCCCCGTCAGCCTCGCCGCAAACACCATATGCGCCGACGACGAGATCGGAATAAACTCCGTCAACCCCTGTACGATCCCGATGATGATGGCTTGTAATAGATCCATGTGGCGAGCCGCGAGCCGTGAATTAAAAGAAGAATCTAACACAACTGCGCATCTGTTGCGAATTATATTGGGCGGTGTGGTGGTGGACTAGGTTTTTGGGGATCGGAGCGACGGAAAGATCGCACTGCCTGACCCCCGTGCACCATTTTAACTTGTTGTCCAAATCTGCTGTTTAGGGCCTTCACCGTCAACTACATCGAACTCGGCACCGCGTTCTCGAAGGATTCTCTTAAATCTCGATATGTTTCTCTTACCCCAAACGCCTAGCCCTTCACCTCGCATCATATCAGTCGGGTCGTCAGGCGGTCGCCAAGTAGCGTAACCACCAAACATCTCAGCAAATTCATCTACGGAAATATACTGTTCAATCCACTCACGATCACCCTTGATTACCAGCGGTACAGAACGTTGATCGCTTATCCACGTCCTTGGAAATTGAAATAATTGCTGAGAGCTGATTTGATTTTCAGCCCGTCGTCTTCGGCGGATGAAATTTCCGATAGCTTGTCCCACGAAAAGCCATTGAAAACAACCGCCAATTCCCATAAATAATAAAGCGCTGAACGGCTCAGCAATGGTGCCAAGACCGAGAAAGTCCGCGAACCCAAGCCATAAGCAGTCACCGACAAGAACAGCCTTGAAGATAATCGGCTCGTAATAGAAGTGAAAGCTGTTGCTTCCCCTTTGATACATTCCAATGCAAAACAGAATCGCGTGAGCCAGCATTACTAGCCACGCGACCTTGTTTGGATAATACTTCTTCATTAGATTATGGCGTTGGCGGATCCTTTTTCTTTGGGGCATTCTGTACGTCGGACGCCCGCGATTGTGCGATATGTCCTCATTTTTAGGATGTTAGCAGAGATAGTGAACAACGAACAGTGAATAGTGAACAACGGACGGAGGTTTCGGCGACCGGAGGGTTGCGGTCAGTTGGTTTTGTGCTCAGGTCAGCGACCGGAGGGTTGCGGTCAGTTGGTTTTGTGCTGCGGTCGGCGACCCGAGGACTGCGGTCAGTTGGTTTTGTGCTCAGGTCAGCGACCGGAGGGTTGCGGTCAGTTAGTTTTGGGCTGGGACGGGCTTGCGCCGCACAAAGAACGCTTGATTTTGGGTTAAGTCGGCATTATTATGTGTTCGTTCGAATTTCACACACAACAGGAGGAAAGATCAGATGGCTGACTGGTATGCAAAGAGTATGGACGGATTGCTCACGTGGTGGGCAAATTTTATTGTACGGAGACCGGACTTTGAATCTAAATATGCGATTCTCCACAGCAAATCGAGCGAACTTAATGCGGCTGGCGCGTGGATCGCATACTGGGTCGCACAACGAAACTCGTTTACCGACGCGAGCCAGCAATTTACCGCGTATTTCAATACCATCGCGGGAAACGATCCGAGCGCGGAACCACCAAAAGAATTTGATTGGGCTCTTTCCGGCGCACCGCCTGCCCAACCTTCGCCGGGAATTGAATCCCTTATCCGTGACGTTCGCCGCGAGGTCGTCGGGCTGACGAACTATGCCAAAGCCGACGGTGAGGCGCTTGGGTTTGAATCGACATCTTCGGATGCTCTAAACCCGCTCACGCTCAAACCGACGATTCAGGCTTTTGGAGCGGCGTCTAACCATCATTTCTCGCTCGTCGTTTCAGGACGCGAGGGCGTGACGATGTGGGATGTCTATATCCTCAGAAAAGACGGCGAATGGACAAAGGTCGAAACCTGTAGCGGTAAATCCGCCGACATATCTGTCTCACTAACAGAACCCGGCAGTGCCGAACAGATACAGGTTCGCGTTCAACTCCGCAAAAACAACGCCGACATCGGCGAAGTATCCGACCCCGTCTACGTGACGCTAAATCCGTAAGCAGTTGTCAGGAGTCAGAAAGAAAAGGCCGCGAACATCACGCTCGCGGCTTTTTGTTTGTTATTCCCGAAACCTCGCTTTGCCCGCGGTCTTGTCGTAGAGCCAGGCGGGCATTATTTTTGCTAGTTTGACGACCCAGGCGAGTTGCCAGGGGAAGGCGGCGAATTTCTTTTTGTTTTCGATGGCCCGTACGAAATGCGGGATGGCGTCGTCGAGTTCCATGATGAACGGCATTTTGTTTGAGCGGCCCGAGGTGAGCGGTGTTTTGATAAAGCCCGGATGAATGATCGTGACGTCGATGTTGTGACGGTAATGATCGAGCCGGACGCTTTCGAAAAACGCGGTCATCGCGGCTTTGCTGGCCGAATACGCGGCGGATTTTGGCAGCCCGCGAAAACCCGCAAGGCTTGAGATCGCAACAAGCTGGCCGGAACCGTGTTCGATCATGTCGCCGATCACCGCGTGGATCGAATTTACCGCCCCAAGCAGATTGATGTCGATGAGCCGTTTGACCGAAGCCGGATCATACGCACGCGTAAGCTTATCGTTCCCGCCCATCCCCGCGTTCGCGATCATAATGTCGATATGCCCAAACTCATCGCGGAATGTTTGAGCGGCGTTTGCGAGAGCGTCCGCGTCGGTCACGTCGACGCTAAATGCCCGCGCAGTCCCGCCCAAAGCTTCGCACCGTGCCGCGAGATCATCCAGCAACTCCTGCCGCCGCGCCAACAACCCAAGCACCGCACCTTTCTTCGCCAAAGCCAACGCAATCCCCTCTCCGATCCCCGTCGAAGCTCCGGTGAGGAATACTCTTTTATCTTTCCAGTTCATATGATCAGTGATAGTGTCCGAAATCCTGGGTGTCAGTAGCCCGCACGTAAGTAAGGGCCACGTTATTCATTATCAACCTTGCCCTTACTCACGTGCGGGCTACCGACACGAAATCCTTTAGCACTTCCAATAATGTATCGACCGTGCTCAGATGCGTTCGAAATGCGAGACACGCGAATCGCAGCGTGAACTCGCCATTGAGCATCGTCGATGAGATAAATATGCGGCCATCGGCGACGACCGCTTCCATCAACTGTTTATTAAATGTATTAGCATCGCCCGTTTTCGGCAACCAGCGATAGGTCACGACCGAGAGTTCCGGTTCGATCTTACTCTCGAAACCAAGTTTCTTTACCTCGGCGTGGAAATATTTCGCGAGCAACAGCTTTTCTTCAAGACATGCCCGAAACGGAGCGACGCCGTGGAGCTTTAACGGTAGCCAGAGCCGCATTCCGCGAAAATGTTTGGTCAGCTCGGGCGACAGTTCCGCCGGCGAAGGCTCGTCCGCCGAGCTCGCCGCGTCCTGCATATAGTTGGCGGTGTAATAGTGCGAAGCGTTCAGGGCCGCCGCGTCTTTGACCAAAACGACGCCGAGGCCGTAAGGGAGAAACAGCCCTTTGTGCGGGTCGATGACGAGCGAATCTGAGGTCTCAATTCCCCTTAACTTTTCTTTTCCTTCGTCAGTCAAAACAAAGAAACCGCCATACGCTGCGTCGATGTGATACCACAGTCCATTTTCGTGTGCGATGTCGCCTATCTCCGTCAGCGGATCTATCGCTCCGACATCGGTCGTCCCGGCAGATGCGACGACTAGAAACGGATTAAGGCCGTCTGCTTTGTCGGCAGCAACTTGCTTAGCAAATTCTGACGGGATGATGCGGTATTTTTCATCGACCGGCAGATGCCTGACGATACACTCGCCAAGCCCGGCGATGCGGATGGCTTTGTCGACCGAATGATGTGCCTGTTCGGACAGATAGATCACCGAGCGGGTGATGCGGTCAGCCTTGATCTGTTTGGCATCGCGGGCAGTGACGATGGCGATAAGATTGGCGATGCTGCCGCCCGATGTCAGATTGCCGACCGCTGTCGCGGGATAGCCGACAACTTCGCTCATCCAACGGATGAGCATATTCTCCATCCGCACAGCACCCGGACTTGCGTAAAAAACGCCCGCGTATCGGTTAAAAACATCGGCCAGATAATCGCCTAACGCCGAATAATAGATGCCGCCGCCGGGAATATAGGCAAGGTGTCCGCCCGACGCGGGATTCAAGCCGGGCGTATCGACGTTGTCACGGACAAGAGAGATCGCCTCATCAATGCCGATCCCTGTTTCCGCGATCGAGGAATCTAGGAGCCCAACGCCTTTGTCGTCGGAGACATTGTAGGCGTTTAGCGATTCGATGTTGTCGAGAAAATCTTCGGAATAGGCGAGGACGCCAGAACGGGCGACTTCCCTCTCGGCAGAGTCGGGTTCGAGCAGACGTGATGATCTTTCGAGTTCAAGTAGACGCTCTCTCATTTAGACTTCAACAATAGTGGTTAAATAACGATTTCCCGTTCATCTCTTTCTGCACGGCCAATCCCACTTGGAGAGCCTTGTTTAACTTTGAATATCACCGGCATTTCCATGAATAGATGGGACAGAGGGCAATGATAACTACCGCCGCCGCTGCTCCGGCACCGATACCTATCCAACCGGCAGTTGTTATCCGTCGGTGTTTCTGAATCTTGTCTACGTCAGAAAAGGCGAAAGTTTTCGTTTGATTAGTTTTATCCTCGACAAAACTAAACGAATCCTGCTCGACCGATGTTATGAGGCCTTTCCACTTACTTCCGATCTTTGTTATTACTTCGGCTTTGGTTTTGCTATCCGCAAGCTTGGTTGCGTCTTGCCGTGCCTTTTCGACGCGAGCGTCCGGGACGGACTGCGCCTGAACGGCCGGTAAAGCTATCAAGATGAACGCTAATAAGAAAACGAGAATACGCGTCATGGGACTTTGCTCCTTGTAGTAATTTGTTTGTATTTTCCCCGGGTGTCACACTTCAACAATGGTGGTGACGATCACGGGCTTTGAGCTGATCTCTTTTTGCACAAACCGCTTTAGGTGAATGCGTAGATTTTCTTTGAACAGCTTACGGTCGGCGATGTGTTCGGGTTTCATGTCGGCGATCGCTTTTGTTATTGACTTGCGAGTATCCGCGAGGAAGCCATTTAATGGATCGATGCCGGCAACGCCTTCGAACGTTACTTGCGGCTCACCGTTTAGCTGATTTGTATTTTTCTCCATCGCTACAACCAGAGAGATCGCTCCGCCGTAGGCGAGTTTTTTGCGTTCGCGGACGACGTCGTATTCGATCTCTTCCATCGATTCTTCGTCAATGAAAGTTTTGTGCATCTCGTGTTTGGCGACGACCTTTGCGGCGTATTGATCTAGTTCGAGCACATTACCGTTTTCGATCAGGATGATGTCCTCGTCGTTGTAGCTGCCGACGTGGTTTTTGATGAACTCTTTTTGGCGAAACAACATCCGGTATTCGCCGTGGATCGGGATGACGAATTTGGGCTTTGACGTCTCGACCATGATCTTTATATCGCCCTGCGAAGCGTGGCCCGAAACGTGTACGAGACGGCGTTTTTCTTCGATAATGTTTGCACCGCGTTTGTAAAGATGGCCGATCAGACGGCTGATGTTCTTTTCGTTGCCGGGGATGATGCGGGCCGAGAGGATGACCGTGTCTCCGGGCTCGATCTCCAACCCTTTGTAGGTCGAGGTCGCAAGATTCCACAACGCCGCACGCATTTCGCCCTGCGAACCGGTCACAAGATAACAGACCTCGTCGTCATCAAGCGCCCGCGAACCGCCAAGATCGACAAGCGTGCCGTGTGGAATCTTCAACAAACCCTGCTCTTCGGCGATCTCGACGTTTTTCTGCATCGAGCGTCCGCAAACGCAAACGCGGCGGCCAAACTGATGGGCAATATCGAAAACGATCTGCAGCCGATGAAGCGAAGATGAGAATGTCGAGACGAACATCCGGCCTTCGGTTTGCTCAAAGATCTCTTCAAACGCCGGGATCACCGCCATCTCTGACGGCGTCCGTCCGGGAACGGTCGCGTTTGTCGAATCACACAGCAAAGCAAGCACGCCTTCATCGCCAATGCGGCCGAGGGTTTTTAGATCGTAAGGCTTACCTATCACGGGCGTGTCGTCGATCTTGTAATCGCCGGTGTGGATGATCGTGCCAACGGGCGTGTGGATCGCCAGCGAAAAACATTCGACCAGCGAATGCGACGCGTGGATAAACTCGATCTTAAAACTCCCTATTTCAATGATGTCGTTTGCCTCGACACGGTGGAGCAACACGTCATCGAGCATGTTAAATTCGCCAAGACGTTTTTCCGTAAGAGCGAGCGTGAATCGCGACGAATAGACCGGCAGATTAAATTTTTTGAGGATGTAAGCGAGAGCACCGATGTGGTCTTCGTGGCCGTGGGTCAGAATTATTGCGGTCAGATCGTCGCGGTATTCTTCGAGAAAGTCGAAATTAGGGATCGAGATATCGACACCATACGGCGTTTCCTCAGGAAACCCCATCCCCGCGTCGATGATGATCATCTCATCGGCCCAGCGGATGCCCATGCAGTTCATCCCAAATTCGCCGATCCCGCCAAGCGGTATTATTTCAACTTTGCTCAATATTTACCTCACTTCGAATTGTGAAGTATAACATAATCGCCCGAAAGCCATTTCGACGAAGAGCACGCTGAGGACGCAGAGTAAAAAGATCTAAGTGTATTCATCCTCTGCGTTCCTTCGATCTCTGCGTTTAAAGTTTTTTGAAATTATTGAAACCGTTCCCGATTCCCAAGCGTCTTTCACCTGACAGCAAATTTTGAGGTCGAAAGTATGAACAAGCAGTTTTCAGACGAACAACTAGATCAGATGATGCGGACGATGATGTCGGACGCCTCGCTCGACGATGCTGCGGTCAATGAGATCGCCGATTCGCCGACGATGTGGTGGGCGGTTCAACGTCAGATCGCGGAGCAAAAAGCGACGGCAGTTTCACCATGGCCTCCGGTAAGTATTCTTCGACGGTTACTGATGATCTGCGTTCCGGCGATAGTCGCGGTTGCGTTGATCATTTCATTGTTTGTGTTTCGATCGGGCGATTTGCCCAAAGCATCTGATGTCGCGGCTGTTCCGACTAATGTTGAGACGCCATTACCTCAGACCAAAGTTCAAAACACGGATGTTCCGCAGACAGTTGAAGCGGATTTAAAAGAATCACTGCGAAAGAGATCTCAGACCGTTGCAGCAAGTCTCAAGGCTTCGCCAAAACAGTTAAAGAAACAGTTCGTTCCGACCCAAGCCGTGACGAAAGAAAAGACCGAGATCAAAACAGAATTTATAGCACTTTCGTACGCACGTAACCCTGACAGCGGACAGATCGTCCGGGTCAAGGTTCCTAGTTCGATGATGGTGACGCTTGGCCTCGTGGCGAGTGTCGAAAAGCCGTCAAATCTTGTCGATGCAGAGGTTGTCGTCGGTGACGACGGACTGACGCGGGCAATACGTTTTATTCGTTAGTTTTCAGGAGTTAGTAATGAAAAGACACGCATTTATATCAATTTTTATAACACTATTTATAACGATAACGGTGGTCGCACAACGTCCGCCGCGTCAGCCAGGACAGCCTAATCTGGGCGGTCCGCTAAACGGCCAAATGCTTCCGGGTGACGATATGCAGGGCGAAAGACGCCCGCCGCAGGACGACTGGTTCAAGCGGCTCGATACAAATAAGGACGGAAAGTTGGATTCGACAGAATTGCAGACTGCGATCGAGGCATCATTTACCGAATACGATAAAAACTCGAACGGTACGATCGATGCAAACGAGATCCGTCGCCAGCCGCGAGGCGGCATTGACGAACTGATGGGCCCGGGAATGCGACCGCAAGGTCCGCCAATGGGACAAGGCGGAATGAGACCGCAAGGCCCCCCTAACGGACAGCCCGGTCCGCCGATGGGACAAGGTATCCGTCCTGACGGACGACAGATGGGACCCGATGGTAAGAAAATATTGCCGCCATTCTTTTTCATGGATAAGGCCGCAGACGGAACAACGACGAGCCGCACGGAATTTGAGCAGATCGTTAAGGCAACCTTTAACGAAATGGACAAGAATAGCGATGGAGCTATCTCGAAAGAGGAAGCCCGTCCGCCAAGACGCGAGGGCGGCGATCCTGAGCGAAATGCACCGCCACCGCCGAATGCACAGTTCATCGGTGCCGAGCTTCGATTCGGCGATAAGTTGGTCAAATCACAGCCGTTTTCAGCCGAGACAGTTATCGAAGACACTCGCAGGCTTTTTGACGGAACAACGGTCACGAAAACAAATAAAGGTGCGTTTTACCGTGACGCAGGCGGCCGCACACGCCGTGAACAGCCGCTTGAGATGGTCGGCGGCGTGAGCATATCCGGCACAGACGGAAAACCCCAGATGCTTGTGTTCATTAATGATTTTGCCGCTAGAACGCAATATTTCCTTGATATGAATAACAAGGTAGCGCGTCAGCACGGCATCGGCGGTAATCCGCCAAATGAACCGGGCACACCGCCGGACGCAAAGACTGAATCGCTCGGAACCAAGACGATCGAGGGCGTTCAGGTCGAAGGTACGCGAACAACATTCGAGATACCAACCGGACAGCTTGGCAACGACAAACCGATCCAGGTAGTGAGCGAAAAATGGTTCTCGCCGGAGCTGCAGATGATCGTCTATTCGCGACATCTCGACCCAATCGCCGGTGAGCATGTTTTCAAACTCGTGAACATCAAACGCAGCGAACCGTCAGCCGATCTGTTTGCGGTACCGAGCGGATTTCGCATTGAAAAAGGCCCCGGCCGGCCGCCGGGTAAAGAATGAACCGTCTGCAATTTGTTTAGAGCATCAGAAACGAAGAAAATGCTTCAAGAGGTTCTTAATATCAATTTGCAGACGAATACCCGATCTCAGGCGGATGTCATAACTGATGTCACGCCAGCCAGTGATGAGCAGCTCGTACAGGCTGTGCTTGACGGAGACGAGACGGCGTTTGCAGTGATCTTTGAAAGATATACACGTCCGATGACGCGAGTTGTCAGCCGTTTTTTTCGCGAGCGGAGCGACATCGAGGAGTTTGTCCAGCAGAGTTTTACTAAGGCTTATTTCTCGCTAAAGAAATATCGCGGCGGCGAGGAAAATTCATTTCCGGCGTGGATGACACGGATCGCGGTCAATGTATGTTACGACGAATTTCGCCGTCGCGGACGTAGGGCCGAGAACTTGGTAACGGACCTTAGTAGCGACGAGAGCGACTATCTTGAGACCGTAGCAGACGGACGAAAGCCTTCGGTTGAACGGCAACTAGCCGCACGGCAATTAACAGAAAAGATACTTAGCGTATTGGATGAGCAAGACAGAATAGCGATGACTTTGGTATATTCAGAAGATTATTCGCTGAGCGAGGTGGCCGAGGCCATCGGGATTAGCACGAGCAATTTGAAGTCTAGATTGTTTCGTTGTAGAAACCAGATCAAAAGTAGATTTGGGCATTTATTCAAATAAATAATAGGTAATTGGTGCAGGAGTCATTATTAGTATGAAAAGACTTAAAATCTTGGTGTGCGTGGCGTTCGTCGCCGGGTTTGGGGCATTTGCCCTGTTAAATTCAAAAGCTGTAACGGGGCAGAGCGGCAACACCGCTTTAGCTGCTCCGACCGGAGTAATAGCATCGGACAGCCGATATAGTAATAAGGTTACCATCTGGTGGGACACGATCCGTGGTGCGACAAGCTATCGTATTTTTCGTAACGCTGTCAATAATTCTGCTACGGCGGCTGATATCGGAACGACAGTTTCGAATTTTTTCCAAGATGGCGGGGCGACGCCTGGACAGACCGCCTTTTACTGGGTCCGTGCCGAGAATAGTTCGACTGTGAGCGATCTTAGCGTTCCGAACCAAGGAACGAGAGCGATACCAGTAGGGCCACCACCCCCGCCCGGCTTCCCGCTTAATCCGCCGCCGCCTGCTCCCGTTAATAATGAAACAACGGCGACGAAGATATACCTCGGAAAGGCGTTGTTTTGGGATGAGCAAATGTCTTCTACGCGAACGGTTTCATGCGGAACTTGCCACCATTCAAATAACGGCGGTACTGATCCCCGGTCGGCTGTGCTAGGTGATGCGTCGCGAAATCCGGGCCTCGACGGTATACTTGGCACTAACGATGACGTGCGTGGGTCGGCCGGCGTACCCTTTACGAACCCTGATGGCACATTTGTGAATATTCCAACATACGGCCTAAATGCGCAGGTCACGGGCAGAAAGTCGGTTTCGCACATTAACTCAGCTTATCCACAGCTTCTATTTTGGGATGGCCGTGCGACCCAACAATTTCGCGACCCGATCACCAATACCATTGTCCTCAACGGTGGGGCGGCTCTTGAGAGTCAGGCCGCAGGCCCGCCCGTTTCATCAGCAGAGATGGCTCATACGGGCAGAGACTGGAACGATGTTGCTAGCCGGATGGCTGGCTCAAAACCGTTGGCTCTTTCGCCTTCGATACCGGTTGCTCTAAGCACCTGGATCAACGGCCGCACATATTCTGACTTATTCCTTGAAGCGTTTGGAACCGCGGAGGTTACACCTGCCCGGATCGCGATGGCAATCGCTGCTTACGAGCGGGCGCTTTATACAGACCAGGCTCCGATCGATCTTGATACGGCAGGTATCTCAAACATTTCGCCTGCTGCGCAACGAGGACGCGGGATCTTTAACGGGATCGGAAACTGCAACGCCTGTCACGGGGGGCCACTTTTTAGCGACAATTTATTTCACAACATCGGTGTTCGCCCACCGGAAGAAGATACGGGGCGCTTTCAGGTAACGGCAAATCCTCAGCACATCGGTCAATTTCGCACTCCGGATCTGAGAAATGCGAGCTTGCGCCGTTCATTTTTTCATAATGGCCAATTTACGACCCTTGCGGAGGTTGTCAATTTCTACGACCGAGGCGGGGATTTTGATTCTCCGACGAAAGATCCTAGGATACAGCCGTTGGGCCTTACAGTCGGGCAACAAGGTGACTTGGTCGCGTTTCTACAGTCGCTCACTGACCCGCGACTCGTCACAGAAGCACCGCCATTTGATCGGCCGATGCTCTATACGGAATCTGCTTTCGTACCGACGTTGACGGGCACGGGGATCGTCGGTTCTGGTGGATTTATTCCGCAGATCAAAATACTTTCGCCGCCGATCGTGGGCAACACGAACTTCACCGTTTCGATGAGCAACGCACTTGGTAACGCTCCGGCGACTCTTGTAATAGCCGGTATGCAACCGGGCAATACGCCGGGACCTGTTCGAAACGAACTAAAACGTTTGACGGTGAATACCGCAAATACCGGTGCGGGTAACGGTTGGTCGTCGGTAAGCTTTACGTTCTCCTTGCCGAGAAAGCTACGCGGCATGACATTTTATGCACGATGGTATGTGCAAGACGCTAGTGCACCGGGCGGTTATGCGGTGTCGCAAGTTGCAGTTATCAATGCTTTTAGCACATCGGCAAGCGGGAGTTTGACGTCGAGATCAGTGGAACTTCAGGAACCCGTTATCGAAGTAATCGACACCGATAGGAAAATAAACCTTCGCTAGAAGGATTTCACATAGATAAATTATTGGGACGTCAATGACGTCCCTTTTTTTATTGCAGCGGTAAGAGTGACCCATTCATCAAGCGAGAGAGTTTCGGCGCGACGAATACCATCGATTGCCGCGGACTCCAAGACAGAACTCGCGTCATCGTAAATACCTTTTAGATTATTGAGGATAGTCTTGCGCTTTTGAGCGAATGACTGGCTTACAACCTTGCGGAATATGGCCTCATCGCCAACGAACGCGGGTTTAGGAGTTAGCCTTATGACCGAACTCCAAACCTTCGGTACGGGACGAAATGAACCCGGTGCTACATCGAACAGGTGCTCGATATCAAACCCGGTTTGAGCGATGACGCTCAGAAACCCCCGGTCTTTAGTTGCGGGTTTGGCGACGATCCGCTCTACGACCTCGCGTTGGAACATCAGCACGAGTGTCGAAAAAATATGACGTTGTTCGATCAGTCGTTGAAGTATTGGCGTCGAGATGTTGTAAGGAAGATTAGCGACGAGCTTTACGCCCTCTGGTTTGTCGACAATCGATGCGAAATCAACATTTAGAGCGTCGGTGTTTACGAGGCTGAAATTCTCATCGTAACGAAACTGCGATTCAAGTAGCGGCACAAGTTCCCTGTCAAACTCGACCGCAACAAGCTTAACTCCTGTTTTAACAAGCGTTTCGGTCAATGCACCCGTACCTGGGCCGATCTCTATTACCGTGTCGGAATCTCTAATATCAAGTGCCCCGACTATTCGCTCAATGACCGAAGCGTCGTGAAGGAAATTCTGCCCGAGAGACTTTTTGGCACGGATCTTCATCGAGGTTTATCAAGCGGGATAGCCTGTGATCTCGATCTCATCACCGAAGTGTTGAACGGTGACGTCGTTGAGACGTAATGCTTGAGCGATCGAGTCTGCTCCGGCACCGCCGATGGCGTTTGGGGCTTCGCGTCCGCCGATAATGATCGGTGCAGCGATAAGGGTAACCTTGTTGACCAGCCGCGAATCTATAAATGAACCTGCTATCTCTGACCCGCCCTCGACTAAAACACTTTGAATATTGCGTCTTTTCAACTCGCCAAGAACGCCCGCGAGATCACGTCCGCCCATCTGGGTTTTGACGACGTCGACACCTGCGTTGATAAGGCTTTCGACGGCCTCGTGATCACGGCTGTTCGTGAAAACCATTGTCGGCGTCTCTCGAGCTGTTGTTACAAGCTCGGAATCAAACGGGATTCGCAACTGATTGTCCAGCACAACACGAACGAGCGGACGCCGTCGCGGCTTTCCGCCGCGGTCGGTCAGGCTTGGGTTATCAACTAGCGCAGTATTACCGCCGATAAGTATCGCGTCATGCTCGTGCCGCAGATCCTGCACACGTCTGCGTCCGGCATCGCCGGAGATAGCGGTTGAGACGCTGTTGTCGATCGAGATGCGGCCGTCGAGCGACATTGCGAGCTTTAGGTGGACAAATGGCCGGCCATTTTTGTGCCAACAGATGAATTTTTCGTTGAGCCGTGCGGCTTCGTCGGCGAGGATGCCGGTCACGACCTCGATGCCTGCGTCACGTAAACGCTCAAAGCCTTTGCCGGAAACCAGCGGGTTTGGGTCCTCTATCGGGCAGACGACGCGAATGATGCCGGCGTTTATGAGGGCTTCGGTGCAGGGCGGTGTTTTGCCTTGGTGGCTATGCGGTTCGAGCGAGACGTAGGCTGTACCGCCGTTCGCACGGTCGCCTGCTTGTTCAAGGGCGATCGCTTCGGCATGGACAACCTCATCGTAGATATAAGTTCCCTCACCGACGATCTCGCCGCCGGCTGAGACTATCACGCAGCCAACGAGCGGATTTGGGCTGACTAGGCCGACACCTTTCGCGGCGAGTTTGAGCGAACGTTTGACGAGAGCTTCGTCGTTAGATTGTACGGCTGCGGTTTCTATGACTTTTTAGGTTTCCTTACTTTGCCAAGGTATTTTTCGTCCGGGCTTGTGTCGGTGATCTGCGCGGTTCGGCTGCAGCTCGAGACGTTGATCGTACCCGGGTTGGGCGAATACGAATAGATGATATAGGTCTTGCCGATCTCAAATGTATAGCCGCAGATGCAGCAGATATTCTCGGTTTCGACCTCGATCAACTCATTCAACGGGCCTTTCCACGACCTCTCAACAGCGATCTTTGCGTATGCCTTGAGCGGCGTGCCGTTCATTTTTTCTGCTGAGTAGCGGATCGAGAGGACCTTCCCGGCGAATATCACGGTCGCTTCTTTCTTTGAGGTCGTGACCTGCGTCTTTAGACTTACCCCGGGAAGCGGTCGAACGCACGAGCACGCGGACGCTGTTTGAGCGGAGCCGAGAAATACGACGGCCGTAAACATCGCGATCAATAGATAGTTTTTCATTATTCTCCTAGTTAAAAAGCCCATTAACATAGCTCTCCGGGTCAAATACCATTAGGTCGTCGACTTGTTCGCCGATGCCGACGTAGCGGATGGGGAGGCTTAGTTCTTTGGCGATGGCGACGGCGATGCCGCCTTTGGCGGTGCCGTCTAGTTTTGTGAGGACGATGCCGGTAACGTCGGCGACCTTCATAAATTGGCGTGCCTGCTCGAGGCCGTTCTGCCCTGTGACCGCGTCGATCACGAGCAAAGTCTCATGCGGAGCCCCCTCGACCTCACGCGAAGATATCCTTTTCATCTTTTCAAGCTCGGCCATCAGATTTGCTTTGTTATGCAAACGTCCCGCCGTGTCAACGATCAAAACATCGGTGCCCCTGGCTTTGGCTGCCGCAAGTGCGTCAAACAACACCGCGGCCGGATCGGTTCCCTGTTTCTGCTGGACGATCTGCACGCCCGCGCGGTCCGCCCATATCTCAAGCTGGTCGCTCGCGGCGGCGCGAAACGTGTCGGCGGCGCAGATGAGCACCTCGTTGCCTTCGTTCTTGATACGCTGCGAGAGCTTGCCGATCGTCGTGGTCTTGCCGACGCCGTTGACGCCGACGACCATCAGCACATACGGCTTGATCGCGAGATCGACGCTCGTCTCGTCCGCCACGCCTTTTTGGGTGGATTGATTAAGAATGGTGAGCAGCTCGCGTTTCATCGCGGCTTTTAGGGCACTGAGATCGCTGATCTCCTGACGCGAAACGCCGCGGCGGATCGCATCGAGCACCTGCAAAGTCGTCGCCACGCCGATGTCCGTCGAGATCAGCATTTCCTCCAGCTCATCGAGCAGCTCTTCGTCGATCTGCTTGCGGCCCTCAAATATCGTGTCCAGCCGGTTATTGATCGAATGCCGCGTCTTCTCGATCGCCCGGTTAAACCGCACCCCGATCTCACGCTCGACCGCAGCCTCCTGCGCCTGCAGCTCCTCGATCGACTTATCCAGCCCCAGCACCGAACTCGAAAATGTATCTTCTTTCTTCCTACGCCAAAAAAACGCCATATAATTTGCACCGCGAGGTATCTCGCAAACTAAAGAGTATAGGAAAATATTGATTGGTGAACAAACCGTTCGTCAGAATGGGAGCGGTAGTGGGTAGCGAACTATCTGCCTATTGGAATTAAAGCAAACCGATTTAGCACGTAGTTAAAGAAAGTTACTTCCGGTTATCGTTAAAGGGCTTCCACTCTGGAACAGATTCAAGCACGTAAGTAGCCCAAGCATTTCCTGTGTCAACATCGAAGAGAATCGCTCTGCCACCCACCGTCGATATACTATATCTTCTTTTCGATGTTAAACGTGTTGTCTTTGGTGGTCCACCCTTAATTGCCGTCCAAATTAAAGTCTCGGCTGAATCTGCGTTCCAAGTCCCCGTGTCATTATCAAGACCTCGTCGTAGATATACGGCTTCTCCTGTATAAGTATCGAGTCTTATTAGATACGAATAATAAACCGGCATCACGAACAGGGCATATTGCCCTTCAACTTGAATGTTCGTTTTTTCAATATCTTTATCTTTCTTCGATGAAGTCTGGGCGATGGTTATGCCAACCAAACAAAATATAAAAAGGATTGAAGTAATTATTCTCATAGCTTCCTCTAAATTCTCTTAATTCATAATAACGTTACATCTCTAACTCTGGACGATCTCGTCGTCCAGCAAGAATCGCTACAATATTTACAACCGCTGTGGTGGCTTCTGCACAAAAAGCCGCGTCACGGAAGTTTGCTGTTCGTTTGTGCTGTAGGGTATTCGTCAGATCTAGCGAAGCCTTGGCGTGCCGCCGAGCAGCTTCATTAGACTGGCCAGAAAGCTCATATGCAAAATATGCTTCAAGCATTCTTTTGGTATCAGTTGCACTTACTTTGACATCAGGGATACTGTGCAGGGCAGGATTAAACACGCATTGTGCGACGGAAATCAATATCTCCCTACAAAGAAGGCCAATACCTTGAAATTCTTCTTCATTCGTAGCATTTTTCAAGTCTAGTTTAACGCTTGCGACGCCGCGATCAACACGATCCCATCCCGTGGGTTCTTCGAAAACGCCGGTGGCAATATCCGTAGAATCACTATTAAGTTGTTCGAGGACGGGCCTGAAGAGTTGGGAAACATATTCTCTCCGTTCTTGATAGGTCGGAAAGTTATTTTTCCAATAGCTGTAAAAATCCCACAAATCTGGGTAAGGATTGAAATCGCTCATTCCTCTAGCTTTAAGTGCTTCGCTTATAGTTCGTCTTCGAGTCCGGTACTCATCTTCCCTATCCTCGATCCTAGCTTTACCTGTTGCGACTTCAATCATGAGCCGTCTCTCAAAATCGAGTTCATCTATTAGTTCGGTTTTTGTCATTCCTCTTTCTTCTAAATACCTAATCAGATACAAGCAATATTACCTCACTTTTTCACTCATATTGATGCCGACATCCATTTTTAGAAAGGTGTTCAAAAAGTCTTGACAAATTATCCCATCCTTTTTATCCTGTCTTCCTAAACAAGGGGAAATTGAGTTGAACGCGGGTTGTTGCGGCGGTTGAATATGACGTATTTGCGTTGTACTACATCGTTGCTGAGATCGCGGAGAACGTTTGGAGGGTCGCACATGACGTTGTGGGGCTTGCGAAGAACGTTTTCATGCTCGACAACGACGTTTTCACACGGGCATATGACGTTTTCATCTGCCACAATGACGTATTTGACTCGCACAACGGCCTTTTCGGGTCGAAATATATTAAATACGAAGGAGATTGCCACATGGCTAACAACAAAACACGACCATTATCACCAAAATTACTTCAAGAAGACCTCGATTCATTCGCTGCTTTAGAAGCGATAGCAGGTTACACACCGGCCAATGCTGACTTTTCGGTCGCAAAGGGCACGCAAAAGAAAACGTCGATGGAAACGGCCCAGACGAAAAGCGTCCAGGATGCTGCAACCGCCGCCGCAAGCCGCGACGACGAGATCGCTGCTCAATGGGTCTTTCACGACTTTATAATAGGTGCCAGACAACAGGTCATCGCCCAGTTCGGCGACAACTCAAACGAAAAACAAGCCGTCGGCCTCAAGAAAAAGAGCGAATACAAAAAGGCAACGAAGAAGAAAACCCCTTAGTTTCCGCAAGCAAATAAAAACGTCGTTGATAATACGGAAATTGGTGTATTATCAACGACGTTGGCTCGCTGGACATTAGCACGATACCAATTACCCCATTCCGACGTAGTATAAAAGAATAGGACAAGGACTTAGTCAAAAAGGAAAGAAACATGAGTTTGATTTACTCGATGAAGGGCGTACAAGACCTGTTAGAAGTTTTTGAAGACAGGGTCACAATCACCCCTAAAGGAGTGCTGGGATTCCTTAATAAAGGAATGAAGGGAACGAAAGAAATTCCATTTCACTCCATAGTGGCTGTTCAGTTTAAGGAATCTGGATCTGTAATCAGTGGATATATTCAATTCACCATTCCAGGTGGGAATGAAAGCAAAGGTGGAGTGCGTGCGGCAACCAAGGATGAGAATACCTTCATGTTCGCGGGGAAAGCAAATAATGCCATAGTCATTGAAATCAAGAATTCTATAGACTCTGCAGTGCACAAGTTGAGAACACCGCAATCTAACCAACCAGCCGCGAGCCTGCCGGATGAGCTGCTGAAGCTGGCGAAATTGAAAGAAGACGGTATTTTATCTGATGAAGAATTTCAGGCGGCAAAGAAAAGACTAATTGGATGAATTTAGCCGACCATCAGCGAAACAACTTCAACTTATCCGAATTCTTAAACAAAGCGTAGCCGAGGACGCATGAGAAGACGACGGTGATGTAGAAACCGAAGAGGCTGCTGAGGGCTTTGGCGGGGAGATTGCCGACGCCGGGCATGTCGAATTGGTAAAATATCGCTCCGAGGATCGCTCCGACCACACCGGAGACGACGGCAAGCACAAATGCCATTAACAGGACTTTGATGTACGAGCCGCCCAGGCGGCGGATCGTATCGATGCCGACGGACGGATTCATCGTCGCCATGAACGACCGCGTATATCCCGCAACCGCACACGCCGCCGGGAAATAAAGTATGCCCCAGAGCCCGGTAGCGGCAAGCAGCAGCAATAGCAGTAAGCCTTTGCCGCGGATCTGCCGGAACATCGCTTCGCGTTCTTTCGCAATGGTCTCGGGCGTCTTGCCGACGGCGGATTCGAGTTGGGCTTTTTTCTGCTCGGCGATGTATTTGTTTAGCTGCTCAAAATCTTGTTCGCCGGGATCAGCGACGCCGCTCATATCCGGCATCTGCCCTGGCTCGATTTGCCCTTTTTCAACTTGCTCGACGCGGCGTTTTTGAAACTCGGCTGTGCGGTTCACCATCGCACGCACTTGCTCACTCTGATTTGCCGCTTTGGCGGCATAGGGCAGGCCGGGATTTACGATTCGTGCAGCGTCGGACTGAGCGCCGTTCATCTCTTTGTTCACCGAACCGACGACCAAAAAGACGGCGACTATAACAACCGCGATGAACGGCCCAAACGAAGACAGGTACACGCCAATGCTCAGGAAAAACGGGTGCACAACATCGTCCCAGATCGAGAAATCGTCAAACGACGGCATGAAATTTTCATCTAACTTGCCCTGCGAGAAGTTTTCGACGGTGTTCGCGAGGATACCGAACGAAAGCGTGTTCGCCATCAAAAAGCAGATCAACGCGCCGAACATCATAAAGATCCCACCAAACCCCGCAACGCCCTGTCCGACCGAAAAGAACATAAACATCACCGCTCCCATTATCAGGCTCGCTTTGAACCGGAACGGAAACGCGAGTGCACGGCCAAAATCAGCAAAGCCAAAACCCTCTTCGAGAGCGGCGTTGATGCGGTTTTCGCGTTGAACCTTTTCAACGACGGGTGCGGCCAGCGAACGGCACATTGCCCCGCAAAACGGACAGATCTTTACACTCGAACCGTAACCTGTCGGGCAGGCTTTGCAAAAAGCACTAAGACAAGTCTCGCAGCTATAAGCCGCCGGAGCGTCGGTATGAACTGCACAAACTTCGGCGGCGGGGTTCATTTGTGCGCCGAAGGTTGGGTTAACGCCAACGGACTTGCCGCCCGCTGACGCAGTTGGTTCCGACACGCCGAGCCGCTCGATATGCGTCGTCGTGATAACTGGATCGGCGGGAGCGTCGGCGTCTTTTGCGTTAAAGAATTCGATGAGCGATGGGACCTTGCCGGCTTCGATCCAGCGCAGATCGCCTTTGCGAACGCGGTCGATCCTGAGCAGCGAGCCGCTTGCGATCCACGCCGCCATCTCGTCAAAGCTGGTCTCGACAACGTCACCGCCGCTTTCGACCTGCCATATCTCGTTGTTGGTCTCGACGTCCATACGCGTTTAGGCAACTAACTCCAGAACAACATCGTCGTCGGTCGCAAATTCGGCGGCACGTTTTTCAGCCATTTGACGGACAATACCGTTGGCGACTTCGCCAGCGTTGCACGCAGCAACAAGAGCCTCAACGACATCGGATTGGTAACGCGTACCGACGAAAGAGCGAAGGCGTTCGAGTGCAGGCTGTAGCTCCATGCCCTTTGAATACGGGCGATCGATCGTCATCGCGTCGAAGGTGTCTGCGACCGATACGATCTTTGCTTGCAGCGGGATCTGGTCGCCGGTCAGGCCTTTGGGGTAGCCTTTGCCGTTGACCATTTCGTGGTGCATGACCATGCCGGGCAGAAAGTCTTTCATCGCGGGTATCTGCGACATGATCTTGTAGCCCTTGAGCGGGTGGGTCTTCATGATCTCGAATTCCTCATCGGTCAGGGCGGTCGGCTTTTTGAGAATTGCGTCATCGACGGCGATCTTGCCGATGTCGTGGAGCAGAGCGCTGATGCGGAGTGTTTCGAGTTCATCCGCGGGCATATTCAAACGCTTTCCGATGGCGACGGAGATACGGGAAACACGCTCAGAATGGCCACGTGTGTATTTGTCTTTGCCGTCGATGGCGGCTGCCAGAGCCTTGACCGTTCCGACGAATAGTTCACGGTTCTCTTCGGCGGCTTTGGCAAGATTGGCGATCTGGTCCTCGATCTTGCCACCCATCAGGTTAAATGTCTCGGCGAGTGTTCCGATCTCGGTGATGTTCTCTGTTTCGACCCGAGCGGAAAAGTCACCGGATGCGATCTGTTTAGCAGCACCAACGAGCCGCAACAGCGGAGCCGTCATGTATCGCGAGAGAATAAATCCGGCGACCAATGCAAATACGGCGAAAGCCATGCTTATGAGCCACGTTTGCGTTCGCATTTCGCCGACGGATGCCAGAGCGTGCTTTTCGTCCTGCATCGCGATAACGCCGACGTTGTAACCGTCAGTGACGCTCGCGGTCGAATAGGCACCGATCATATCGTGGATTTTGCCGTCGTAACTTGCCCCGAACGGAACGAGAGCGGACTGTACTTGCAAACCCGATTCGAGCCATTCCTGCACGATCTTTAGATCGCCCATCGGCTTTCGCGACGCAGTCAACGAAGCATCGGAGTGAAACAGCGCTTCGCCGGATTGATCAACAACGAATATGATCGGCAAGCCGGCGTTCCAAAGATCCGCCTCTTTGGTAGAGTTGATGCCGACAACGCTTTGCGAGATAGATTGGAGCGAAGCAACGGCGACGATCTCGGCGGCATTGACGCCGTCAATACTGACACGCGTCGCAAATGACATGATCGACTGGCCGTTTGTTGTCAGCTTTCGCGGTTCACCGACGGAGATCTTCGCTTTGGTTTGTACAACGGACATCTCGGCGGCGATGTTTTCAACATCGTCCCGGCTGAGAGCCTCGGCGCGGAAAACTGAGAATGAATCTGCGTTCGCCGGTTTAACATACAGAGCGACGAGATCGGGGTTTTCACGTAGGATCGACGCAAGCTTTGCCTCAGTTTGTGCGGACGAAATTACCAGCGGATCGTGCGAAAGCTCAAGAGCAGTAGAAAGACTCGATACGATAGACGTCCACCGACGGCCAAACATCTCGATCTGACGGGCCTTTTCCTGCACGAGTTGGATCTGATAGCGGTTTTCGGCGGAGCGCAGCTCGCGGCCGCTTTTGTCGGACAAAAACCAGCCTGTCAGGACAAGCGGCACCAGCCCGACGAGCAGGAGCGTGGCGATCACAAAAATGATGAGACTGACTCTCTTTTTAATGGTAGGCATCGGTGGGGAGGCGTCTGGGAGTCGCCAATAACAATTTTACCCAATCCGATGCGGTGAGGTCAACAAGTTTTAACGTTTAGAGAATGGGAGAAATTAGAGCTTTTTAACGATGACGAGCGTAATGTCGTCATTCGGTGCAGCGGTTCCCGTAAAATCAGAAAGAGCGGACTCTACTTTGTCGCGAATGCCGCTGGCGGAGCGTCCGACGTTGTCGCTGATGACTTGGATCAGACGATCCATACCAAACTCGTCCTCGGCAAGATTATTTGCCTCTGATACGCCGTCAGAGTAGATAAAAAGAACGTCGCCGGCGTTTAACTGGGCTTTGCCAACCTCATATTCCGCAAAACCCATCAACCCCAGCGGCAATCCGCTCGAATCAAGCTGTTCGATCGTGCCATCGGCTCGGCCGATAAGCGCCGGATTGTGCCCGGCGTTGATAAACGTCAACTCTCCGGTAGCGGGGTCGAGCTCGGTCACAAAGAAAGTGATAAAACGATTGCCTGGCGTGTTTTCAGTCAGGTATTCATTCACTGAGGTCACTAATTGAACAAGTGGAGTTTTGGCCGCAACCTGTCCATGAACAGCCGCGTGCAGGCTCGACATCAGCAACGAAGCCGAAGTTCCCTTGCCAGACACGTCTCCGAGAGCGACGAGCATTTTGCCGTCATGTCGCGGGATGAAATCGTAGTAGTCGCCGCCGATCTCGTAACACGAGAACGATATTCCCTGAAAATCGTATCCTTCGACAGTGGGAGGGCCTTCCGGCTGAAAGCGCTGCTGGATCTCAGTCGCAAGCTCTAATTCCCTCTCCATTCGTTCGCGGTTGATGCGTTCGTCGAGAAGGCTGGCGTTTTCGACACGGATCGATGCGACAGACGCTAACGTGGTTAAAATATCGAGATGCTCGCTCGAGAATGTGTTCGTATTTGTCGGTGAATCGGCGTAGATCAAGCCGAAAACATGCCTCTCGTCGACACACAATGGCACTGCCAAGACTGACCTTATGCCTTGTAACACAATAGTTTGACTGGCGAATCGGGGATCTTGTTGAGCGTCAGAGGTAAGTACGGATTTGCCGTTCTCAATAACCTCGGTCATGATCGCACGACTTATACGAACCTCGGCGATCTGTTCGTCCTCGCCACGAACCCTGGCGACTTTTATCTGCATGCCGTCTTTGGTCGTTTCGTCACGAAGCATGATAATGACACGCTCTGCCGGAACAGCCTCGAAAACAAGCGATGCGACTTGGTTGAGCGTTTCGTCGAGCCCGCTGGATGACAGCAAAGCGACTCCGACCTTACTGATAAGTCCGAGTAGATCGGTGCGGCTCGATAAAGACGAATCGAGGATCTCAGCGGTTTGGTGTTTGCGTATCGAAAACGAGATCGTATTTGATGGGTCGAGTGCATCGGTTGCATCCGCGATCAGCGTCGAGCTGATGCTTTTTGAAAGTTGTCCGCCATCGTCAAATGTAATCTTTGTCTCGCCGATCTGTATCTCGCCGCCCTGATGCAGCGGGATCGGGATGCTAAGCATCGCTCCGTTAAGCTTTGTACCGTTTGCCGAACCAAGGTCCGATATCCAAAAAGAGTCGCCCTCTTGGCGAACCTCAGCGTGCAGTCGAGAAGCGAAAGCATCCGGAATACATACGTCACTGCGGGCCGAGCGCCCGATAGTTGTGCGGAGACGCGACAGAGGAACAGTCTCTGTCGTGCCATTTGGATGTGTTACCAAAAGATGAGCCATAATTGATTACAATCGTTTCTTACGTCCGTGTACTACAATGGTTCCCGCGATTATGTCGTGAAGAGCTCGCCCGCTCGTATTGACCGCAGCAAACAAAAACCCTAAACCAAGAGTCGCGACCGTTATAAAATACCCAAAGATATTCCGGCGAATGATGCCGCCGATGCCGGCCCGAGTGCCGTCCAACTTAACGATCGTTAGGCCGGTAAGCATTTTTCCGATGGTCTGACCCCGTAGTAACGGCAAAAGCAGAAAATTTGCCAACCAGAAAATAATACCAATAATCCATACCGTTCTGCCTACGGTTGCTTTCGTGCCGTCCCCAAGCAGGGTTTCGATCAATAGCCACCCCACCGGTATTGCCAGCAGCACCATGTAATCGATAAAAATAGCCGCCCACCGCAGGAAAAAGGGTGCCTGTAGTTCGATCGGGGTAAAATCGACTACCCGTTCGGCCCTGTATGACGAGCTAACACTCGGAGCTGTTGATGCCATATATATTAATTAGTTTACGCTAAAGCTTAATGTGGTATCGCCTACCCGCAACACATCACCGTTGGCCAACACGTGCGGCTGATGCGGCTGCAAGCGATGCGGCTCGTGGCTTGAGACGTTTTTAACCAACGTACCGTTCGACGACCCAAGATCCTCTACCAAATAATTGTCACCGTCCCGCCATATGCGGGCGTGGCGTCTCGATATCTTAGTGTCCGGGTCAAACCGCGAAAGATCGACATCAGGGAAAATATTTGCCGTTGGGTCACGCCTGCCAAGCAGATGTTCAGGCTTTTCCAAGGCGAACGAGGGCGGATCAAGTTCCCCGGTCCCGTCGATCGATAGCTTTGCGGTTGTTGTTGAGTGCGAATATATCTCCGAATGTACCCCCTGTTGTGCGATCGGCTGTTTTGAACCGCAAAACGCACAAAACATATCTGATGCGACGATCCGCTGCCCGCAAAACCCGCAAAACACGCTCTGGTTCGTCAAGCTGACGGCGGCCGGTATTTCCGTAACACCGAAGGTGACCGAACCGCGTTTGAGATTCTCGAGATGGTCTTTTAGGTAGTAACGCATCTCGTCGGCACCAGAGAAACGGCTGTCAGCGTTGTATTCGACCGCACGCATTAGAATTCGTTCCATCTGATCCGAAAGCTGCGGATTGATCTGACGCGGACGGGGATTTTTCTGAAAATCAAATATAAGCAACGGGTTATTCTGTGGATCGGCTCCCGTTAACAAATGAAACATAGTCGAACCGAGGCTGTAAATATCCGAGCGTGGTTCGACATTGCCGCTAAACAGTTCGGGTGGGGCATAGCCCATTGTGCCGACCGCGGTCACGCCTTTTTCCTGTTTCTGGCCGATCGAACGTGCAATACCAAAATCGATCAGCATCACGCGGCCCGATGCTCCATCGAGCATGATGTTGGACGGCTTAAGATCGCGATAAACGATCGTCTCGGGCAATCCATGCAGATACGCTAGAACGTCCGTAACTTGAATCGCCCATTCAGTTACCAATCTTTCGTCGATACGGCCGCCGGGAGTAGTGCGCAGCCTTCCGGCAAGGTCACCGCCCGAGATGTATTTCATCACAAGGTAAAACCGTGATTCACCCTCGTCAAAGAAATAATCGTAGATCGTCGGGATCGAAGGATGGTCGAGTGTCGAAAGGATCATTGACTCACGACGAAAATCTTCGATCGCCTTTTTCTGTTGCTCCTCTTCGATGCTGGTATGAACCATTTCTTTTACCGCACGTTCAACTCCGTTAAGGTTCTTATCAAGCGCAAGGTAAACGGCCCCCATTCCGCCGCCACCGATCTTTCGGACGATCTGGTAACGGGCGTTTAGCACGGTGCCCTCGGCTAACGTTTTAAGTCCGGGGCGTTTTGGGGCGGTGTCAGCGGCAATTGTGCTGGTTATCTCGCCGCCGTTGGTTGCATTTGGTTCATCGTCAGCAAAGTCGTTGGTAATTATCTTTTCTTCGGCAGGGGCGACCTCTGCGGCAACGATCTCATCACCATCAGCTACCTGTTCGACGAGAGTTTCGGGCGACGCATCCAAAGACACTTCTGCCACGACGCCAATGGCCGGAGCTTCGAGTGAGGCTCCACATTGCGAACAAGCCAGATCATTTTCAGCGGTTTCGGCACCGCATTCGTGACACAAGGTCATTGCTATTTTGGGGACTCTGGAAAGGTCCCGATCAGTGCATTACTTGAAAGCGTAAGAACGTTTTACCGACGATAACCTCGTCGCCGTCATTTAGGACCTCGCAATTACCCGGCAAAAGTCGTCGACCGCGATTAAGATACGTCCCATTTGTGGAACCAAGATCCTCGATATAATAAGAGCCGTTGCTGCGGCGGATTCGTGCGTGGCGCCTTGAAACTTTTGCATCCGAATCAAATGCATCAAGATCAACGTTCGGGAAAACGCCATTATCTGCGTCCCAGCGGCCTATTGTCGAATCATCATTGATCAGCCGAAATTCCGTTCCGGGTGAATCGCCGCGTTCGATCACAAGCACCGCATGAGCTGTTCCCGGACGTTCGTCAACGACCTGTGGGACATCTTGCGAGTTTTCGTAAGCAAATACAGCCGCCGGAATATCGACCGAGGTCGCGCTCACCGGGCGCGGCGCGGGTTCCACTTGAATCGGCGGAACATAGGGCGGCGGCTGCGGTTCAGCAAATTGCGGGGCGACAACCAATCTGGTTCCGCATTCGTCACAAAATCTCGATGTGTCGAGATTTGACGTATTACATGTTGGGCATTTGATCATCGTAATCGCTAGTCGCTTAGGATCCAGACGACCCTAGCGCAAGGCTATATTCTACATTCTAAATTGAACTTCGTAAATCGTAATTCTACAGCATATTTACGTCAAACGTTGATCGACTGTTCCAGTTATAGGCTAGGAAGTCACTTTTTTGAAACTAACCGAAAAATTGTGTCGTAGTAATGGCTTGATACGACATCACTTTAACATTTAGCTATACTCTGTTTAGAGAATATTTTCGCTGAGAGGAACTGAAAAACATGGCATTGAGCCGTAAGAGCAAAATTATCATTGGCGCCGTCGCGGTCGTCGTAATATTGATCGTCATAATCGCAAGCATTTTTGCGACACGCACTGACACACCCGAAGTCACTGTCGTTAAGGTCGAGACTCGAAAAGAGCTACGCTCGACCGTGACGTCGTCGGGCGAAGTGCGGCCGATCCAGTTTCAGAATGTGACGAGTGAGGTTCAGGGCCGGATCGAGGAGATCTATGTAAAAGAGGGCGATCAGGTCACCAAGGGCCAACCGCTAGTCAGGCTCGACCCAAATCAACTCCAAGCAAATACGGATGCTCAGCTTGCTGCGTTTCAGGGAGCTCAAGATGATGTCCGCGTTTCACAGTCGCAGGTAACGGCGGCACAGAATAATCTTGCCCAGTCACAGCAGCAATATAACGTCGCTCAAGTTGCGGTTGATTCAGCCCGCCAGGGACTCGTTGCCGCTCAGACAGATGTGGACCGCGAGCAGAAAAATCTTGCTATCGCAAAACGCGAAATGCAGAGAACCGCACAGTTATTTGAGTCAGGCGTGGCGTCACGAGCGTCGTACGACGACGCAAAAGACAAGGTGGATCAAGCAGATATTGCCTTACGCAACGCTCAGTCGAGATTGAAATCGCAAACGCTTGCGGTAAAGGATGCACAAACACGGGTTGCACAACAAGCCGTCGCGGTCAAAGATTCAAGACGTGCGGTCGATACCGCGAACCTGAATGTAGCATCCAGCCAGTCGCGTGCTAATCAACAGTCAGCCTCATTACGCGGCACAAAAAGCCAGCGTGATAAAACTTTACAAGTCGCCCCTATCAACGGCGTTATTGCGGAGATCCCGTCAAAGGTCGGAACGTTTGCGGTTGCCGGATTATCAACGACTGCTCTGCTGACGATCGCTGACATGTCGCAGATCAATGTCGAGGTAAAGGTCGACGAGACTTCGATCGACAAGGTCGAGGTCGGACAAAAAGCAAAGATAAAGGTCGACGCTTTTGGTGATAAAGAGATCGTGGGCGAGGTGATTCAAAAAACTCCGCTTGCAGTGGGTAAATCGCAGACGAGCGGCGGACTTTCAACGAACATTAACGTACAGGAAGCTAAAGAGTTTCGCGTAGTGATCCAGATGAAAGACCTGCCCGAGGATGTCCGACTCGGACTTCGACCGGGTATGAGTGCAACCGCCGAGATCACGACCAAGGTTGTCGATAATGTCATCGCAGTTCCGCTACAGGCTGTGATCGAGAAAAGCCGGACGCTAAGACCTCGCCGACTCTGCCAGGCGATGCTCCGCCGCCGCCGTCAGACAAGCCTAAAATGATCACGGGGGTTTATATTCTCGACGGCAATAAAGCCAAATTCGTTGAGGTTGAGACGGGCATCATTGGCGAATCGGACCGTCAGATCATTAGCGGCCTCAAAGAGGGCGATGAAGTGATAACTGGGCCGAGCCGTGTTCTTAATACCCTAAAAGAAGGCGCAATAGTCAAGAAACAAACCAAAAAAGAAGGCGAGGCTGCTAATAAGACTTCGTAGTATGTACAGATTTATGGACGAAGAAAACGGTAACGGAGCCACATCTCCGACGGCCACACCTGCCGGCGAAACGCTGATCAGCATGCGAAACATCTGGAAAACTTACCAGATGGGTAACGAAGAACTGCATGCCCTACGTGATGTTTCGTTCGAGGTAAAAAGAAATGAATACGTCGCCATTATCGGCCCATCTGGTTCGGGAAAATCAACGCTGATGAATCTGATTGGTTGTCTTGATTCGCCGACCAAAGGCGAATACTGGATCAACGGCAATCTTGTTTCGGATATGTCGGACGACGAGCTCGCCCGTATTCGCAATAAGGAGATCGGCTTTGTCTTTCAGACTTTTAACCTGTTGGCCCGTGCAACTGCTCTCCACAACGTTGAACTGCCGCTGATATATGCAGGTATGCGTTCGGCGGAGCGTCACGATCAAGCTCAGGCAGCGTTGGCGTCAGTCGAGCTTGGCGACCGTGTCATGCACCGACCAAACGAGCTTTCCGGTGGCCAGCGTCAACGTGTCGCGATTGCCCGGGCTCTAGTTAATAATCCTTCGATCCTGCTGGCGGATGAGCCGACCGGCGCCCTGGATTCAAAAACCAGCGTCGAGATCATGCATCTTTTTGAAAAGCTGCACGAAGACGGCAATACGATAATTCTCGTTACGCACGAACCAGAGATCGCTGCTCGAGCACATCGAATTATTACGATTCGCGACGGTTTGATCGAAAAAGACGAACGCACGAAATAATGGAGTTGGTCCCGCCTTACGTTTCGACAGTTTTTATCCTCACGACATTCGCTGCGGTCGCGTTTTTACTTCAGGCGGCAAAACACGTAGGGCTTGGAAAACTCCCCTCTCAAATATTGATTTTTCTATTACCGCTATGGATATTTTTCCAGGCGGTAATTTCTATCGGTGGCTTTTATCAAGATACGAACTCGATGCCACCACGAATCGTCTTATTCGGTGTACTGCCGGCACTGCTGACGATCGTAACTTACCTAATTTTCTTTCGAGAAAGATTTATCGACAAGATACCGTTACGGCTACTGACAATGCTCCACGTCGTAAGAGTCCCCGTTGAGATCGTCCTTCTTTGGCTGTTTCAAAATGGCCAAGTGCCACAGTTGATGACGTTTGAAGGCAGAAACTTTGATATTCTGTCAGGCATTCTCGCACCTATTGTTTATCTGATCGCATTTCGCGGCGAAAAGCCTAAACGCGGTTTACTTATCGCTTATAACATCCTCGGCCTTATTCTACTCGCAAACATCGTCTCCATCGCGGCGTTGTCGATCCCCTCTCCGATACAACAGCTTGCGTTTGAACAGCCGAATCGGGCCGTAACATTTTTTCCGTATAGTTGGCTGCCAGCCATCGTTGTTCCGATCGTTCTATTTAGCCATCTTGCTGCTTTTTGGAAACTTTTGATCAGCAAAACCGCTTGATACAAACAAATTTGCTAAACTCTTTTGATTAGTGGTTCGTATCATTATTGTGACGTTTCACCTGCGTAAATGAATTTTACCGAGACATTAAAACTTGCATTTTCTGCCATCTGGGCCCACAAGCTGCGCTCATTCCTTACGCTTTTAGGCATGATCATCGGTGTGACGGCGTTTATGGTCGTTTTGTCGCTTTTACAGGGATTCAACTCATACGTCGATGAAAAGATCGCGGGTATCGGCTCAAATTCATTTACCGTACGGCGTTTCAGCTTTGACGATTTTAAGGATACCGACACGATCGCGGCAGCCCAGCGTCGTAACAAAGAGCTGACGTTTGACGAGCGCGATTTTATACGCGACCGTGCCCAACTGATCGACAAGATCGGTGCCAAAGCGGGCAATATGAATCGAGAGGTCAAACACGAGAGCGAAAGCCTAAGCAGCGTACAGATCGTAGGATCGGAGCCTATAATTGCCGAAATTGAAAAGCGAGACATTGCTGAGGGCCGCTTTTTCTCCCCTCCCGAAAATGACAATGCAGCTCGAGTTGCATACGTTGGAATGGATGTCGCAAAAAAATTCTTTCCGCGCGGCGACGCATTGGGCCAGGAGATCACCATTTCCGGCATTCCCTACAAGATCATCGGCATCCAGACGGCAAAAGGAACGGTTTTTGGCCAGCCTCAAGATAATTTTGTCGAGCTGCCGCTCAAAACCTTTGGTTCCGCCTTTGGCGGCCTCAGAAATCAACGGGCGCCATTTTTTGTAATAACGTCGAAGACCGATAAAGGCTTTAACGACGCGGTCGAAGAGGTTCGAACGCTGATGCGTATCAAGCGAAAACTTGAGATCGGCGAAAAGGATACCTTTGGCATACTCACGCCAGACGCGATAACAGGTATTCGCGATCGCATTCTCGGGCCGACCTTTATAGTTATCATTTTAGTTCCTACCATCGCCCTCGTCGTTGGTGCGATCGTCATCATGAACATCATGCTCGTCTCTGTTACTGAGAGGACGAAGGAGATCGGCATCCGTAAGAGTCTGGGAGCACGACAAGCCGACATTTTGAAGCAGTTTTTGTTTGAAGCCGCGACGCTTTCAGCGATTGGAGGCACGATAGGGCTTATAATCGCGCAACTACTAGGGATAATTATCACTGCTTTTGTCTTTCAAACAAAGATCCCGATCTGGTCCGCGTTCTTTGCGATCGCTGTGTCCGGCGGAGTTGGCGTACTTGCAGGCCTATTTCCTGCATGGAAAGCCGCACGGCTCGACCCGATCGAAGCCTTGAGGGCGGATTAAACGATGAAACTAGTAACCACCCCGTTTTACGAAAATTTTAAGATGGCGATCGATACGATCCGCAGTAATAAACTGCGAGCATTCCTAACGATCGTCGGTGTAGTTGTTGGCGTGATCACCGTAATGCTTATCTCGTCGATCATAAGTGGTATCAATGTCGCCGTCGAGAAGGAAGTTGAGTCTTTTGGCACACGTTCTATATTTCTATACAAAATGGATATCGGCATACGAACGTCGATGCCAACCCGCGAAGAGCGTATGCGAAAGCCACTTACGCTAGAAGATGCCGAGGCCATTGGCGGATTGCGAAGTGTCGAGGTTGCGGTTCCGTTTTTAGATATCTCTAACAATTTTTTCGGCGGAAAGCTCACCGTAACCGGCAAGAACGGCAAGACATCGTCATCTGTGCAAATGCAGGGGAGCACCCCTAATGTCGACAAAGCTCCAGGTGAGCTTTTGGTCGATGGCCGTTGGTTCTCTCCGGCCGAAAATGAGGCCAAGTCCAATGTGTGCGTGATCGGTGATTTTGTACGCGAAGCCTATTTTCCGTATGAATCTCCTATCGGACAGACCCTAGAAGTCGGCGGTGCGGAGTTCAGAATCGTTGGGCTCTTGCAAAAGCGTGAACAGCTATTTGGCGGCGGCGGCGGCAATAACGATCAGACGAACGTCATCTATATGCCGATCAACACGGCCCTTAAGTTAAAGCCAAATGCCGACGACCTATTTATCCTCGCGGTCGCCAATGAAGGTCAGCTTGAAAAGGCAAAGGATGAAGTTCAGGATATGCTTCGTATTCGGCGGCAGGTGCCGTTTGGCAATAAGAACAATTTTGCGATGGAAACGGCTGCCAGCCTTGTCGATCAATTCAAAGCGATCACGGGCGGAGTGTTTCTCGCAATGGTTGTGATCTCATCAGTCGGCCTCATGATCGGCGGCATCGGTGTGATGAATATCATGCTCGTATCCGTGACCGAACGCACCCGCGAGATTGGCATTCGAAAGGCTCTCGGTGCAAGACAAAGCGATATTCTGCTTCAGTTTTTGATCGAGGCGGCAACTCTGACTGGGTTTGGCGGTATTATTGGATTGTTGATAGGCTGGCTTCTGACTTTTGGCGTCAGGATGATAATGCCCTCTTACGTTCCGATCTGGGCACCGATCGCCGGATTTGGTGCGAGCGTGGGTATTGGCATAATTTTCGGACTGTTTCCGGCTTGGAAAGCAGCTAGGTTAGATCCGATCGAAGCGCTTCGGTACGAATAAGAAAAAGCCCGCCGGATCGGCGGGCTTTTTTTCAAATTATGGAAACCTTAGCTGATAAAACTCGGGAACAAAGTCGCCATTGCCACACCAAGCAAGATAATAACGAAAAATATTCCAAGCGATGCACTCCATGCGATCGTTCCTGTTACACGCTCACCGGCATTTTTCAAACCTGTGGCATTCAACCAAACCCAATAAAGCCCTAACAAACTTATAGCCCCTAGGAGTGTGAATATCACAGGATGTTCAGCCGGTAAAACGAGAAAGTTTAGGCTGTCTTGCACCAACGACTGCTGCCCCAGTACTGGGTGGATCTCTGTCGGGTCTTTGATGAAAAGGACGATCGTGTTCAATAAAAACTTGATCACAGACACCGGGAAGGCTGCATAGACGGCGGCGGAAAATGCCTGGAAAAAGTTGATCTTGCCGCCCATCGCAAGAGCAAAAAGCATGAAGATCGCTGCAAGGATCGCATAGCCGAAGCCATATCCGGCAAAGGTCGAGAACGTTTGCGTGACGCGGAGTACCGGACTCGTCGCATCAATGATCGCTTGAGCACGTCCCGCCTCGACCTGCTTTTTCGCATCTTCATTATTTGCGATCATACCCATTTCCAGGGTCTTGTCGATCGTAAAATTAACGACGCGTTCAGCTCCGAGGCGATAGAAGAATACATTTGTGTACGTCGCGGAGAGCACCGTCATAATTAGCAATGCGACAAGGAATCGCGGATGCCTTCTAAGATTCTTAAATGTGTCGGATGGAGCGAAAAAGATGTTGCCGAGTGTGGCTGCAGTTGACATCTTTTCCGTATCATCTGTTTCTGGCCTGGTTAGAAAGCTCAGGCCGATGACGAGCCCGCCAAACAAAATGAGAAAGACTCCGGTCCCCGTCACACCGGGAACGATCTTGATAGCTCCCAGAATTGCGATGATCAGGCCTAAAGCCGCAATTATGATACCCGCTAAACGATTCATATTTTCCTCACAGAAATTGGTTTAAAAATTACAAAACAACCTACGACTGTTGCTCTTGATTTGTTTCAGTTTTACGTAGCGGCATCATATCCGTCCACGCGGATACAAGCTGCGAAATGTCCGGGTTTGATCTCTCGAAGCTGCGGCTCGACGACAGCACACTCGTCAATAGCTATCGGACAGCGTGTTCGAAAACGACAACCAGACGGCGGATTGATCGGCGTCGGAACGTCGCCGGTCAGCACGATTCGTTGCCGTTTTTGTTTTGGGTCGGGTATCGGGATCGCCGAGAGCAGGGCTTGGCTGTACGGATGCAAGGGGTCTTCATAAAGCTCAGCCGCATCGCATATCTCGACGATCTTACCCAAATACATCACCGCGACGCGGTCGGAGATATGCTCAACCACCGCTAATCCATGCGAGATAAATAAATAAGTTAGGCCGAGATCATCCTGTAATTGTTGGAGCAGATTAACCACTTGAGCCTGAACGGAAACATCGAGTGCCGACACAGGCTCGTCGCAGATTATGAGTTTGGGATCCAAAGCCAAGGCCCTTGCGATCCCAATGCGTTGCCGCTGCCCGCCGGAAAATTCATGCGGATATCTGTCGGCGTATTTTGGATCTAGCCCGACTTTTTTCAGCAGATCGGCAACGCGTTCGTTTTGCTCAGTTCGGTTACCGATGCCGTGTATCTTGAGCGGTTCGGCAACGATCGAACGGATGCTCAGACGCGGATTAAGACTGGCGTAAGGGTCCTGGAATATGATCTGCATCTCACGCCGGAGCAGCTGCATTTCACTGTTCGGCAAACCGACGATATTCTTGCCCTCAAACAAAACCGCGCCGCTTGTCGGCTCGATAAGCCGCAGCAGACAGCGTCCGACGGTCGATTTGCCGCAACCTGATTCGCCGACGAGGCCTAGTGTTTCACCCTGAGTGAGGTGAAACGAAACATCATCAACCGCCTGCACAACGTCGTCGCTGTTATCAACGGGAAAATGCTTGACGAGGTTTTTGACCTCGAGCAGTGTCTCCGGTTTGGTTGCGGTTGCAGAGTTCATACGCTTGCCGGCCTCGCCTTTTCGTCGCCATTGAATAAAACGCAACGCACCTGTGAGCCGTCAGGCTGTTGGAAAAAAAGTATCTCGCCGTGTGTGCATATTTCCATTCGTTGCTCGCAACGCGGAGCAAAATGGCACCCGATCGGTAAGTCGGTCGGACTTGGCACGGTTCCGTCTATAGTTTGAAGACGCTCGGCCTTTTTTATGCCGATTTCAGTCAATTTTGGCACTGACCGTAATAATCCACGAGTGTAAGGATGTTTGGGGTTACCAAATATCTCATCGACTCCTGATTCCTCCACGATCTTGCCGGTGTACATTACGCAAACGCGGTCAGCGACCTCAGCCACTACGCCCAGATCATGCGTGATAAGCAAGATCGCGAGCTTACGTGAGACACGCAATTCATTTAGCAGCTCAAGTATTTGTGCCTGTATCGTAACGTCAAGGGCCGTTGTCGGTTCGTCGGCGATCAGCAACTCAGGGTCGCACGCGAGAGCCATTGCGATCATCACCCGCTGACGCATCCCTCCCGATAGTTGATGCGGATAATCCGACGCACGTCTTTCAGGCGAAGGTATCGAAACCTCTTTCATCGCCGCGATTGCTGCCGACCAAGCTGTTGCCTTATCCATTTTGCGATGCAGCCGCAGAGCCTCGGCGATCTGCTCGCCAACGCGATAGACCGGGTTGAGCGACGTCATCGGGTCCTGAAAGATCATCGCTATATCGTTACCGCGGATGGTGCGTAGGCGGTCATCCGCAGCGGTCGTCAGATCTTCACCCTTGAACTTGATCGAACCACCAACGATCTTGCCCGGCGGCGATATCAGTCGCATTACTGACAGGGCGGTGATGGATTTACCACAACCAGATTCGCCGACTAGGCCGACCAGTTCGCCTTCGTCGATGTGAAAACTCACATCATCGACAGACTTAACCAGCCCGGCCCGTGTCGGAAAATGCGTACGCAAATTGTGAATTTCGAGCAAATGCGTCATCTAGGGCTTGTTTTTAACCGGGTCAGCCGGACGTCCCGGTAGCTTGACCGGCGTTGCGATCTTTTTCATCAGTTCGGCGATAGATCTCTCCAACTGCGGATCTCGTCCGGCGATGACCGATCTTGGATCGTTTTCGACCTCAATGTCCGGGTCGACTCCATAGCCCTCGATGATGTATTCACCCTTGGCATTAGCGAGTGCCGATTGCGGGACATTCACGGTTCCGCCATCGATGAGCGTTCCTCGATTTGAAATACCGACAACGCCGCCCCAACTACGTTTGCCGACAAGCTGGCCGAGCCCCGCTTCGCGGAACATATACGGGAAAATATCGCCGTCTGACGACGAATTTTCGTTCAGCAGTGCAATCATTGGGCCGAGGAAAGCTCCGTCGGGATAAGTGTTTCCATCCTCGCTAAAATTGTTGAAATTGATACCAAGCACTTTACGCCGCAGCCTCTCGATCAGCATACGCGAAACATTGCCGCCGCCATTTGCGCGAACATCGATCACTAGGCCCTCTTTCTTGAGCTGTGGGTAATACCATTTGATAAATTCACGCAGTCCGGGTGCTCCCATATCGGGAATGTGAAGATAGCCGAGCCGCCCGTTCGACATCTGGTCGACGCGGCGACGGTTGCCCTCGACCCAATCCATATAAACCAGATCGGATTCGCTGGTGAGCGGCCGGATCGTAACGGTGCGGGCACCTTGTGCCATGGGCGAGGTGTTCAGCGTAAATGTGACCGAGCTATCGGCTTTACCTCTGAGGTATGAGTAGATATCTCGATCTGCGGTAACATCTTCACCGTTGATGGCAATGACATAATCGCCGACACGGGCGTCGTTGCCAACCTCGGTGAACGGTGAGCGATATATGTCTTCTTCATTCTGTCCAGCAAATATCTTACTGATCCTATAGCGGTTTGCCGTCTTATCAACATCAAATCGTGCACCCGGCAGAGCCACGCGAACACGGGGAGGCAGATTAAAATCACCGCCATCGATATAGGCGTGCTGCACTGTTAACTCAGACTGCATTTCCGAAAGGACATAGTTTAAGTCTGAGCGGTGGGCGACATACGGTAGCCATTTTCGATAATCGTCGCGGATCTTTGCCCAATCAAATCCATGCATATTCGGGGCATAAAACCAGTCGCGATATTGCCGCCAGACTTCGTTAAAGATCTGGTTCCATTCCTTAACCGGATCGATCTCAGTTACCAGTCCCGCTGTCGAAATATTCTTACGCGAGCGTTCCCCGTTCGGATTTGCGTCAAAGATCGCATAAGAACCCTGAACATTGGACATTAGTTTTGTGCCGTCACCCGAAATTGAAAATCCACCGGTGCCGGTCAAAATCGTTGTTTCTTTGCGGTCTTTTAAGGAAAAGATCTTAACGGTCGATGGCGTATCCGCTCCGCGTCCATAGTAAAACGGGGATTGTGTGCTGTATATCAGATGGCCTTTGACCGCAGTCATTCCGCCGTAGTTGTCGGCACCGATCGGAGCTTTAGCAACGCGGGCCTCGATGCCGTCAAAATCCACTTTTTCGGCAGCGGGAGCGGGTGGAGTTGGAGGGCCATCTTTTTTCTCTTCGGTAATAGTCACTTCATCACTCTCGTTTGGAAACGGATTCTTACCGTCCTTTCGCAAAGCCAGAGCAAATATTAGTGAGTTGCGATTAGACGCGTAATTAAACTCTGTATTGCCGATCAGCGGTGCATATTCACGATTGCTGACAAAATAGAGATACCCGCCAGAAGGATCCCAAGTCGGGCCACCAGCGTTGAACATCTCCGGGGTGACACGATAATTCTTATTCTCCTCGACACTCCAAATATAGACCGAGCTAACTCCATTGCGGCCATTCATCGAATAGGCGATATAGCCGCTCTTTGGCGACCAGTCATAATCCTGTATCTGACCGTTCGGTGCGTCAACGATCATCTGAACTTGTTTGGTCGCAATTGTTACTACATAAACTTTGCCGTTCTTGTCACCGAAAACGATCTTCTTGCCGTCGGGCGACCATACCGGAGCGTATCGCTGGGCCGAACCGCCGGTTGTTAGCTGCTGCGGAGCGGTAGAGCCGTCTTGTGCGGCTAACCAAACCTCATCGTCGCCGCTTTTGTCAGACAAATAGGCAATGTTCTTGCCGTCGGGCGACCATGCCGGGAATCTATCATTTGCGTCGGAGGATTTTGTTAAATTTCGCGTCCCTCCCTTTTCGATCGGAGCCGTAAAAATATCACCGCGTGCAGCGAACAAAGCACGTTCACCCTTTGGGCTGAGTGCATACCAGGAGACCTGATTGCCGACAAATGCCTGACGCGGACGCCTATTGACGCCGTCATTTGGGACGTTGATGATTAGGCGCGTTGTCTTCTTAGAACCGACATCGAGCGTCTCTAGCTCACCGTCACGTTCGTAAATGACGTGTCCCTGATTGTCAGAGCTTGGCCAGCGGATATCCCAATCACGGTTCTTTGTTACCTGCGTCGTCTTGTTGTTGCTGGTATCGTAGGCGTAGAGGTCGAACTTACCGTCTTTGTCTGAGTTGTAATAGACCGTGTTGCCGATCCACATCGCATCGCGGCAGGCACGCGGGCTGTCGGAGATAAGTTTGGCGTCGTTTGTTTTCAGATCGTAAATGTAGAGGGTGTTCGCTTGGCCGCCGCTATACCGTTTTTCCGGCCGGAAATCGCGAAATCGCGGGCTATACGCCATTTTGCTATTATCCGGCGACATATCACCCGATCCAGCCTCAGGCATCGGCAACGCCTCAGCGGGGCCGCCTGACGGTGAAACCGTGTAAAGCCGTGTGACGCCGAGCGTCCATGCATCACGTAAGCTGCGAAAAATAATACGTCCGTCTTTTGTCCAACCTTGTATTTGATTATCAAACCCCCAACGCGGCGTCAGCGGGCCGCGTGAAGGATAGAAAGTTAGTTGCTTCGGTTCCCCACCGTTGGCAGAGACGACATATACCTGTTCGTCACCGTCGTATTGTCCCGTAAAAGCGATCCACTTGCCATCAGGGGAAAACTTAGCGTAATTCTCAACACCCGGATGGGCCGTAAGCCTGACCGCCGTCCCGCCACTGGTTGATGTTGTCCAAAGGTCACCGCCATATGTGAAGACAACCCGGTCGCCCGATATGTCGGGGAAACGCAAAAGTTTGGTTTGGGCGACAGTAGTTCCAGCAGTAAATAGACACACCGCCGCGATAATCAGTAATCGTTTGAACATCAATTTTCCTCCGATATATAACAAGGTTTGTTTTTGAAAGTGTAACCTAATACCTTACGCGAGAAAAGTTTACGGGTTTCATTCTTTTCACAGACTAAAGGCAACTAATTTCGTCGCATTTCCCTCAAATGAATGTTATTCTTTCTTGAGTAAAAGTCAGTCCTTCAGAGGTACATTCGGGGAGATCTTACATTCGTGAAACTAAGTAAAACACGCCTTTTTGCTCTTATAACAGTTTTTACTCTTTCGGCTACGGTTGGGTTTGCCCAAAACGGTTCGACAACGGCAAAGGTCGAGACCGGTCGTAACGGTGCGGCTACAAAACCTGCGGCGGAAAAAAAGGTAACGACCGAGGTTGTGCAGAACGAGATCGAAGAGGCTCTCGCTGTCATCGAGGGAAATTATGTTGGCGGCAAAAAGCTCAATTACAACACGGTATTCAAATCATCCATCGACGGGATGCTCCACACGCTTGATCCGCATTCCAACTACTTTGACGCAAAAGAATTTGAAGAATTCATGACCGAGCAGCGTTCGCAATACTATGGTATCGGAGCAACTATCGGCGATTTGAGCGACCCTGACGGCAAGGTATTGGCGACTTACGTTAAAGCAACTTTCGAAGGTGCCCCGGCCAATAAAGCGGGGCTGCGTTACGGCGATAAGTTCGTGAGTTTTAGCGGACAGCGAGTTATGCCGGACGGCAAGCTGGTTGAGGTCAAAAATGAATCGCTGCTGGGTAAGACATTTTCCGAGGTCCGTTCTTTTCTTCGCGGCCCCGAGGGAACCGCAGTTCAGTTGACCGTCGAACGTCTATCTACCGGTAAACGCGAGACCGTTGATATCATTCGTGGAGCAGTACCCCAGCCGTCCGTCAGCGAGATCTATATGATCCGTCCGGGTGTTGGGTATATGGCTCTGCGTGGCAATTTTACTCAGACGATTTCAGGCGAATTTATCAAGGGGCTTAGAGACCTGAAAGCCGCGGGAATGAAAGAGCTGATAATTGATCTTCGTGACAATGGCGGAGGATTGGTCAATCAAGCGAAAAATATTGCAAACGCATTTTTGCCCTATGGACAAACGGTATTTTCGCAAAAAGGACGGCTCGAGGGCGTCAATGAGATTTATCCGGCCGAGAACCGCTCGCCAGACCGTTCGCCTATTGTGGTACTTGTCAATCGCAACACCGCGTCGGCTTCAGAGATCCTCGCCGGAGCATTACAGGATCACGACCGTGCGTTGATCGTCGGAGAGGACACTTTTGGCAAGGGGCTTGTCCAATATCCGTTTCGTCTCGAATACGGCACGATGCTACTGTTGACGATCGCGAAATATGAAACGCCGTCAGGCCGAGCGATCCAACGCGACTATTCGAATGGCGACCTCTACAATTATTACACCGAGGGCGGCAGTTACCGAGATGACGGAGTGACGACAGAAAAGCCAAAAGGCCGCGAGAGCAAAACAGACACGGGACGCCCTGTCTACAGCGGCGGCGGCATCAACCCAGATGTTGTGGTCAAGCCCAAAACCATTCCTATCGAGAGGGCGAGGTCTCAGCAAAAGCTCATTAATCCGGTCTTTGCGTTCGCCTTAGATCTCATCAGCGGTAAGGCAACGGGGTTCACGCCTTATGCGGTCGATAAGCCAATAGTATTTGACTACGATATCAAAACGACCGACTTCCCGGTTAACGAAGCTCTTTACAGTGCGTTCAAAAAATTTGCTCAGGATAAATATAAGATCGCACCCGCACTGATCGATCGCGAGCGTGAGTTTGTCGAACGTACTTTGCGAACGGAGTTTGTAACTGCGGCATACGGATCGCAGACGTCGTTTCAGGTGTTTAACGAATATGACGACCAGCTCTTAAAAGCTATCGATCTATTGCCTCAAGCAAAGCAGCTCGCAATCTCGGGCGAACGGGCGAGGACATCGTCGTCAACTCAAAAAGCCCCGATGAATTGAGCAGCAGAGTCATTTAAAATAAAAAAGCACGAGTAAACGGCTCGTGCTTTTTTATATTTGATTTTAAGCCGCTTAGAAAAGCCAACGAATAAGATAGTAAATTCCGACGCCCGCTCCTATCACCAGAGCAATTGCCGCGACGATCAGTCCCACGACGACGAATTTAAATTTCTTATATCGGTTCTCATCCGGCGGCGAAAGCTGATTTTGTGGAAAATATGGTGGTGGTCTATTCATGCGTTAAGTTTAACGTTCAATGTGCAAAGTTCAAAGCTGGGTACACAAAGACCTTGAACCTCAAACTATGAATCTTGAACTCTTAACGTGGCAGTGGCTGCTCCAAATTCGCCAATCCAAACGCCAAAACCGTCATCACAGAACTGACTTCTGCGATCTCTCGGGGATCGACCTTATCGAACGTATCGGCGGCTGTATGGTGATAGTTGAAATAGCTTTGTTGGTTAAACCACGGGGCAAACGAGGGCACGCCGCGTTGTGTCAGCGGTCCGATATCCGAACCGACTCCACCTGCCTGCAGCTGAACCTGTGCAGCACCTTGAGCAAGTAAAACTTTTGATATCGGTGCAAAAAACGCGGCCATCTCAGGCTTGCCCGTAAAGTAGAAGCCGAGAGGATGCGAAGCCCCGAGGTCGGATTCGAGGGCGGCGAAATGATTGCCGATGTTCTTTTCCTGTTCCGCAGCATACGCAGCAGATCCGCGGCCGCCGTTTTCCTCGTTCATCCAGGCGATAAAGCGGATAGTTCGTTTTGGCTTAAGGCCAAGCTGTTTAATTAACGCAGGAACGGACATCGCGACGGCAACTCCGGCACCATCGTCGATCGCACCTGACCCGAGGTCCCACGAATCTAGATGGCCTGAAACGATCACAACCTCATCAGGTTTCTCGCTTCCCTTTAGGTCGGCGATCACATTAAAACTTGGTGCATCGGGCAAAGTCTGGGGCGTCAGAGTGAGTTTGATCTTTACCTTGCCCATTGCGGCGAGCCAAGCGATCTTTTCGGCGTCTTCATAAGAAACGGCGGCTCCCGGTATCTTTGTGACACCATCGGCATAACCCATCGATCCTGTGTGTACTAGCCGGTTTTGCGAACCGCCCGCAGATCTTACTAGCACGCCAACGGCACCCAAACGCGCCGCCGCCATTGCTCCTCCAAAACGGTATTGCACAGCCTGTCCGTAAGCCGCACCGCCGAAACCACTTGCTTGCAGCTCACGGTCAAACTTGAAATTAAACAGCACGATCTTACCGGCGATTTTATCGCGGCCGAGACGGGCAAGTTCGTCGAAATCTTTGACGACGACAATATCGGCCGTCATGCCTTCAGCGGGAGTGGCGATACTGCCGCCGAGAGCGGTCAGAAAGACCTTTTGCGTCGTGCCAGGAGCCATTCCGTCCCATTCGATCAATTCTCCATGCTCTTCGCCGCGCACCCAGTGCGGAACCATACACGGCTGCAGACGGACATCGAGCCCCAACTTACGCATCTGCTCGGCGACCCATTGCACAGAACGCTCTGCCTGCGGCGAGCCTGACAGCCGTGAACCAATGTTATTCGATAGATAGCCCGTCTGCTTATAGGCGTAGTCGCTCTTAACGGCGGCCTGTTGCATCCGCTGCATTTCAGCGATCGTCGCGTCGCTATAAAGTAAGGGTGACGGGGCCACAGTCTGCCCAAAAGCAGAGAAAACGGAGATGAATACGACGAAAAACAAAAGATGCAGTTTCATAGGTGTTATCTTAGCGAAATTGTTCCTGTCTTACGAGGTAATGTGCAATAATGTTTCTGTTCAACACATCTTAGATCAAAGGAATTGCTTATGAAACGCACAGTATCCGTCATCGTTCTAGTTATCGTCGCGGCCTTTGCCGTACATGCTCAGATCACTTTTAACGTAAATGATCTCATTAACGTTAAACGCGTCGGCGACCCGCAAGTCTCGCCAGACGGCAAATGGGTCGCATACGCAATCGGCGTGGTCGATAAAGCCGCTAACAAGACCGTGACGCAAATCTATATGATGGCGGTCGACGGCAGCAATCAAAAACAGATCACGACCGGCAACGCATCGAATAGCAGTCCACGCTGGTCGCCGGACGGCAAGTGGCTGGCATTTACGACCGGTGGACAGATCTGGACGATGAAGCCAGACGGCTCAGATCGAAAACAAGTCACAAAGCTTTCAAGTGGTGCCGGACAACCCGTATGGTCGGCCGACGGCAAGTGGATCGCATTCAGTTCGGACGTTTATCCGGAGTGTAAAAATGATGCTTGTAATGAGGCCGAGGATGAAAAGGCTGAAAAGAGCAAGGTCAAAGCCCGTGTCACTGAACGGCTCCTTTTCAAACATTGGGTTGAATGGCGCGACCGGAAGCGGACGCACGTTTTTGTTGTCTCTAGCAGCGGCGGCACGGCCCGCGATGTTACACCCGGTGATTTTGATTCACCTCCATACGGGGCGGCAACCGGCGTTGATTATGTTTTTTCGCCTGACGGGTCGAACATTATTTATCTGCGTAATCCAGACAAGGTTGAAGCTCTATCGACCAATAGCGACATATACATTCAATCTCTAAACGGAGATAGTGTAAAAAATATCACCGCTAAGATGAAAGGCTACGATGCCGGCCCGGTGTACACCTCCGATGGTAAATATCTGCTTTTCCGTTCGCAAGAAAGGGCCACATTTGAAGCCGACCGTTGGCGGATCATGCGTTACAACCCGCAGAACGGCGAGATCGTTGAGCTTACCCGCGGCTTTGACCAACAGGTCGACGAGATGGTGGTTTCGCCCGACGGCAAAACTATCTATTTCACCGCCGGAGAACGTGGCAAGGCACCGATATTCAGCGTTCCTGTTGAGCCCGACTTTCGATCAAAGATAGCAACACACGTTAGAAAGGTCATCGATGGTGTATTCGCCAGCAATCTCAATGTCACGTCAGAAGGCAAGCTTATCTTCGCGGCAAACTCGATGAGTATGCCGCCCGAGATCATGAGTGCAAACACAAGCGGCGGCGGCGTAACCGCGTTGACAAAGGTCAATATCGCTTCGCTGACCTCATTTGGTCTTCAAAAACCCGAGGAAATGGACTGGAAAGGGGGCCTCGGAGCGAATGTCCATGGATTTCTATTAAAACCGGCAAAATTTGACCCTGCAAAAAAATATCCGCTCATCGTTCTTATTCATGGAGGCCCGCAGGGAGCGTGGAGCGATAATTGGGGCTACCGCTGGAACCCGCAGATCTTTGCAAATCAGGGCTATGTCGTATTTATGCCGAACCCACGGGGTTCGACCGGCTATGGCCAGAAATTCGTTGATGAGGTCTCCGGCGACTGGGGCGGCAAGGCGTACACTGACATTATGAACGGCGTAGCCGAGGTCACCAAAAAGCCGTTTATCGACAAAACGCGTATCGGTGCCGCAGGGGCAAGTTATGGCGGATATATGGTCGATTGGCTGCTCGGGCACAACAATGATCCGAGATTCAAGTTCAAGGCATTTGTCTCGCATGCCGGTGTCTATAACCTTGAGAGCATGGCCACCTCAACCGAGGAGTTGTGGTTCGTTAACTGGGAATTCAAAGGCTTTCCGTGGCAAAACCGTGCCCAATACGAAAGATGGTCACCAAACCGCTTTGCCGCAAATTTTGCGACGCCGACACTCGTGACCGCCGGTGAACTGGATTACCGTGTTCCATACGATCAGAGCCTGCAGCTTTACACTACCCTTCAGCTAAAGGGAGTTGATTCAAAGCTGATAATGTTCCCTGACGAAGGCCACTGGATCCTCAAGCCGCAGAATTCGGAATTTTGGTATAACAACGTAACGGACTGGTTCAAGAAATACCTGAAACCATAAAAACTATATGAGATCTTTTAGATACTTTTCAT
Organism: Chloracidobacterium sp.; assembly: GCA_016706275.1. Taxonomy (GTDB): domain Bacteria; phylum Acidobacteriota; class Blastocatellia; order Pyrinomonadales; family Pyrinomonadaceae; genus OLB17. Next base: position 472,716 of record JADJJY010000002.1, read on the forward strand.
TTACAGCCGCAATACTTTTTATTGCGGCTTTTTCCTCATTTGCGCAAATCGGCAAACCTGAGTTCACCCGTCCCCAGACTTTCGATGTGCAACATTACAGCATCAGGGCGAGCTTCGACCGCACAAATAGAAAGGTCTTTGGTGATACGACCGTGTCATTGTCACCATTGAAATCAGACCTGCGAATGGTCGAGCTCGATGCCGTTGATATTGTGTTCGATTCCGTCACGTTAGACGGCAAACCGGCACAGTTCAAAACCGTTGACGGCAAGGTCGTTGTCACGCTCGATAAGGGCTACGGACCCAGCGATTTGATCGCACTCCGATTCAAATACACCGCATCACCAAAAAAGGGGGTTTATTTTGTCGATGCCGAAAGTGGCCGAAGTGATCACTCAGCCCAGATTTGGACTCAGGGCGAGGCTGAAGAAGCCCGGCACTGGATACCGTCATACGATTTCCCTAGCGACAAAGCCACAACCGAAGAATATCTGACCGTCGAAAAAGACGAGACCGTCATCGGCAACGGCGAACTGATCGGCAAAGAGCCCAACGCCGACGGCACCGTCACCTGGCATTACAAGATGCCCGTTCCGCACTCGACATACCTGATCTCTTTTGTCATCGGCAAATATGTGCGAGTCGAAGATAAACACGGTGACATACCGCTCGGGTTTTACGTCTATCCCGGCAGAGAGGAAACGGCGAAAAAGGCTTTTGGTGATACGGCAAAGATGATGGCCGTTTTCGAAGAGCTGACCGGCGTCAAATTTCCGTACAACAAATACGACCAGACAATAGTTGCCAAATTTCAGTTTGGCGGTATGGAAAACATCACTGCGACCACGATGTCTGACAATGAGATCTTTTTCGCAGATTTTGATTTTGGCAAGAGCATCGTAACCGATCTCGTCTCGCACGAACTCGCCCACTCATGGTTTGGCGACCTCGTGACTTGTCGCAACTGGGCAGAACTCTGGCTTAACGAAGGCTTTGCTACCTATATGGAGGCCGCATACCGTGAAAAGGTTTTTGGCCGGGAGGATTACATCCGCAAAGTCCGATCTGACGCTGGCGATTTCCTCGTTGACGATTCGATCAACCGCAAACGTCACGGCTTATATAATCGCCGAGCCACGGATGTAGATGGGCTTTTCGACAACGCTGCGATCACTTATAACAAAGGCGGTGCGGTATTGCACATGCTACGCGAACAGGTCGGGACCGAAAACTTTTGGAAAGCCGTCAACATCTATCTTAACCGCCACAAACTCGCCAATGTAGAATCCACTGACCTAAAACGTGCGGTGGAAGAAACGTCGGGTCAAGACCTCGGTTGGTTCTTTGACCAATGGGTCTATGGCATCAGTGCCCCAAAACTGACCGTAAAACCTGTCTACAGCACACGAACAAAAACCCTAAAGCTGACCATCACCCAAATGCAAAAGCCCGAAACTATGGTCACATCCGCTTTTCGTATGCCAATGGATATTGAGGTCAAAGCTGGTCGTAACACTTCGTCAAAAGCTGTGACGATCACAAAACGAATCGAAACCATAACGATCCCATCCGCGTCAAAACCGTCTGAGATCGTCCTCGACCCGAATGACAAGGTCATTCTCAAAACGGTTAAGATGCTGCCGATCACGGTCGTTCGCTGATCTTGGTCCACCTTGGTCCACTTGGTCCGGACCGGACCAAGAATCCAAAAATCGACTGACAAACAAAAAAGTTCCGCCAATTGCTTGGCGGAACTTTTCTCTTTGAGAAGACCGGATGTCTGCTTCAAGTGTTGAAACACGATAGGCGAAGCACGTCGAAAATCGCGCCTATATCCGGCTTGATCCCTACCTGTAACTTCTTTGCCACACCTACGAGGTTAGCTGACGGGCTAGGAACGAAAGATTATCCCTGCATCTCATGAGATGCTTCGCCCCCGTTCTCACAACAAACTGTGAGACATTGGTTCCCCCGCTCTCGACTCATGTCGAAATTCGGTGATCAGGTTTTCAACATTGAAATAGTAACACCACTTAGGTCCTATTTCAAGAGTTATGATGCGCAGTCGTCGAAAAAAGTTGGGTAAACCAAAAAATCTTATCTTCCCGGGTATATCTGATACAACAACAGGTATACGACCACGCCCGTCAACGACACATAGAGCCATATCGGATAGACGAGCCGGGCCAATTTTCGATGTTTATCATACATCCCTTTTAACCCGCGTCGGAGCGTGATAATAATGAATGGGCCGATCAGAGCGGCGAGTATCGTATGCGAGGTAAGTATCGTGAAATAAACGGGACGAATCAGCCCCTCGCCGGTAAATTTTGTCGGTCCGAGCCCAAAGTAATATGTGCGGATCGCGTGATGGGTCAGATAACCGACGAGGAATAACGCCGAAACCGTGCTTGCGGCCAGCATACAAAACCGGTGACGGTGGATCTGCCGCCGCATGATGGAGTAAAAGCCGCAGATCAAAAAAATGCTGCTCAGTGCGTTGAGCGAAGCGTTGAGATGCGGAAATATTTGCAGTAGGTCCATTATTTCCAAAAGCCTAGTAGAATAAATAGAGCGATCCAAATTCCGCCCATGAAATGCCAGTACCAGCCGATGACCTGTGCTAAGGTCGAGCGTCTAACGATGTTGTCCGTATTTTCGGTCGGATACCAGACCCGCAACAGGATCGCACCAAGGGCTGCAATACCGCCGAGGACGTGCACCGCATGTACCGCGGTCATGATGTAGAAAAATCCGGCGTACGGATTGCTTGCCATATACAACCCGCGATTGACTAGAGCAAGCCACGATAGCAACTGAGACGAGATAAACGCGGCTCCCAGCACTGTTGTAACGACAAACCATTTCTTGGCACTCTGCTGATCACTACGATCAACCGATAGTTTGCCGAGATGATAGGTAATACTGCTCGCGAGAATTATCGCCGTGCTGACCCAAACCTGTATCGGCAGAGCAAACGGCTGCCACTCAGCAACGCCATTTGTTGCGATCACGACGTATGCGGCCATCAACCCGCCGAAAGTCATCAAAACAACGACCAGTAAAAAAAAAGTAAATATGCGTGACTTATTTGGAACAAAAGGCTCGGTCTCTAGGCGGTCATCGTTGCTCGGACCGTCGCCCCCGCCGGGATCGCGTCCGTCACCGCCGCTTGGCGGGCCTGAGCCGATCGACGTACCCGAACGACGAACCTTTGGTTCCGGAGCGTCTTCGATAATGTCGGCGGTTCCGATACCCATACAACTAACGTTTGTCAGCGACCATTAGGATAAAAAGCAAAGGCAGATAGATGACAGATGCGAGCAACAGCCGCTTGGCCATCTCATTGGTCTTTGCCCGTGCCGATTGGATACTTACGATTAGAAACGCCACCCCTAAAATGATGGCTCCGATCAAAAAAACAAACCCAGATATCGCAAAAAAGAAGGGAGCGAGGCTGACCGGCAATAACATTACCGTGAACTGCACTATCTGCCGCGATGTGAGCCGTCCCGATGGTTCAACCACAGGCAGCATCAGTATGCCAGCCTTTGCATACTCTTCGCGATACATCCACGCGATTGCCATAAAATGAGGAAACTGCCACAAGAACTGCATCGCAAACAACGCCCACGCCGCTAGCGTAATGTCATTAGCCGCTGCCGTCCAGCCCATAAGCGGCGGCAGAGCTCCGGGGATCGCACCGATCGCAGTAGAGACTGATGTTCGCGTCTTTAACGGCGTATAAACCAACACATAACCAACGATCACGATCAGGCCGAGAATGGCGGTAAGCGGATTTACGAGTAAAAGCAAATAGATCTCCGCGATCGAACATAGACCGATACCAAAAATAAGCGATTCAGTTGGAGTTACCTTGCTGGTTGGCAGCGGCCGCGTCGAGGTGCGTTCCATCAGCTTGTCGATATTACGTTCCCAATATTGATTGAGCGTCGCAACGCCGAAAGCCAACATAGCGATGGCGATCATAGAGTTTGCAAACAGCGCGTAATCAAAAGGCCCGTGCGACGCGAGATAAAATCCCGCCGCCGAGGTCAAAACTAGCAGAACGGCGATGCGCGGCTTGGTTAGTTCGACAAACGCAGCGATGCGTTCTCGCACTCCTATGCCCTTTGTTTCATTAATATCGGCGGTGACTGTTTCCATTGAGATACAACTGATGAAAAACCTTAATGGAAAGAATAACGTTTAACATGGGTATTTCCAAATTTCGCGACGATAACGGTCAATAACTAGACGTACAAGCGGAACTTATTATCCGCCGGATGACAAAGTTGAAACGCTAAGCTATTCTTTTGGATAACGATGTCAGCTGCAGAAGATTCCCTAAAACCAAGACCCGCGTTAACACGAAAGTCAGCGCCGATACTCAATCGTTTTCTCGATTTTGTCAGCTCGGTCCGATTTGGCGTCGTACAGCTATGTATGCTTGTAGTGCTGGCAATGATCGGCATGCTCGTGTTGCAGCAAAACGTCGAGGGATTTGACGCGTATTACGTTTCGCTTACGCCCTCCGAGAAGCTTGTCTTTGGCAAACTCGGATTTTTTGATATCTACCACAGTTGGTATTTCAATCTGCTGCTGCTCACCCTCTCGCTCAATATTATTCTCGCATCGATCGACCGCTTCCCTTCGGCCTGGAGTTATATTGTAAAACCCAAGGTCAAAGGAACGAAAGGCTGGCTGCTCGCCCGCAAAGATAATGACACGGTCGAGTTTGGTGACCGTTCAGTTGACGAAGTCAAAAGCGCCATAGAAAAAGAATTTAGTTCGAATGGATTCAAAACGACTGTTACAGAAGAAAAAGGGATAACCTTTGTCTTTGGAGAAAACGGGAAATGGAACCGCCTAGGTGCATACATCGTTCACGTCTTTTTGCTCACCTTGTTTCTCGGTCATTTTGTCGCGCTGCAAACCGGTTTTGACGCGGATGTCAGGATGATACCGGGAGCTACAACCAGCCAGATACAGTTGATCCAATACAACCTCGATAAGAAAGAGCGGTTTAACGTCAATCTGCCATTTTCGATGGAATGCACCGACGTACAACAGCGGTTGATCGATGAAAAAGGAAACATTGACGTCACTAACACGCTCGACTGGCGAACACAGCTAAAGATCGAGGATCCGACCTACGGTACGACCATTGCGGATGTAAGCCTCAATAAACCATACAGCTATCGCGGTTACCGTTTCTTTCAGGCACAGACAATCCCAGTTGGCAATGCCCGTACGATCAAGCTCGAACTTACGCCGCAGGGCGGCGGGCAGCCGATCTTTGCAGACATTAACCGTAACGGCGAAACATCGCTACCCGACGGGACAAAGGTTGAATATGAGGATTTCATGCCGGATTTCACGTTTGGGGCGGACGGCAAACCCGATACACGAAGCGGCGAATACAACAATCCCGTCGCTGTATTAAATGTCACACCGCCGCAGGGTGAACGAACCCGTGTTTTTGCATTTGCTCAGAAGTTGGCTGACAATATGCCGGTTGGTGCCCCAAAAGCCGGATACAAGTGGCGGCTTGCCGAGTTTGAAAAATCACCGCTCGCACATATTCTGTCGATCAAATACGACCCTTTTGAGGCGGCGTTTATTGCTTGGTACATTGGGGGATTTGGCCTTATCGGGGCTTTGATGTTCGTATTCTTCTTATCGCACAAGCGGGTATGGGCACATATCGAGACACGAGAAGATGGGACGACCGAGGTCGTATTAGCGGGCGAGGCAAATCGCAATCAACTCGCATTTGGCGATAAGTTCAAAAAGATCGCGGATGGTTTGAAGCGCGCGTAACGAGGACAACATGGAAGAAGTAGAAAAATTGCAGGAACGAACAACTTGGAAATCTTTTATTCCCGTGATCCTGGTGATCGCGGGCTCATTTGTGATGCTCGGACTGCGGCTGCAGATCGGCGGCGGGTTTATCGCCGACGGTGCTCTGATGATGCTCGCTCTTGCCTGCTACATTGTAGCTGCCCTATTTCATCTAACCAATCTTTACGCACCGTCGTCGATGGCGGAAAAGATCGGCTTCTTTACCGCGGCACTCGGTGTTTTCTTTAATCTTTCAAGCTGGCTCGTGCGATGGGTAAATGCTCTCGATCACGAGATCGCTATTATGCGCGAGAGCGGAAACATGGCAAATCCGTGGGTATTTCGATATATCCCGTTCGCCAATTTATACGATCTTAGTCTTGCGTTCGCATTTGGGGCCGGCATCGCTACCCTTGCCTTTTCTCACCGAAAAAGCTTTCGCGTATTAAGTGCGTTTACGCTGCCTCTTGCAGCTCTGATCCTCACGCTTGCGCGTTTTATTGGCGGTGAGTTTATCAACCTGCCACCGGTACTTGACTCATATTGGCGGCCGATCCATGTCGGCGATGCCTCGCTTAGTTACGGCGTCGCTCTCGTTTGTTTTGGTGTTGCCGTGATGTACCTCCTCAAAGACGGCGTCAAGGTCGAGGCGATGGCGATCTGGTCGAGTCTATTTTGTATATCCGTCATCGCAACGGTCAGTAAGTTTTCGGTTTTTACGGAATTTGCCTATCGCGCCGGTCTTTTTGTGCCCTCGCCGGGCAACAGCAAACCGTTCTCATCACCATTTCGACTTGAGGTGCCATATGTAGGGGCAGTTTTAGCTATTGCGGGTCTATTGCTACTCGCCGCAATAATTGCATTCCTGGTTTACATTTATCAGAACAACGAAAAGGCAAAGCTCTTTGGCCATTATTTATTAAGAGCTGCGTTTGCGGCTCAACTGATCTCGCTTGCGATACTTGTTGTCGGCATTAGATCAAATACTGATGTACCGGCTCGTCTGCAAGCCCAGCTCACCAAAGACCCGACGCAATACGTCACCGCCGGCATGGCGATGGCTGAGAACCAGCAGCTTTCGGTACAAGAACTGTCGGCGATGACGCCAAAGGAATTTGACCAGATGGGCCGTGCTTATATTCAGGCGAACGGCAGCCAGATGTTCATGAGCCTTAATACAAATCCGGTCGAGATCGCTGCTCTGCTTACTGCTTTAGTGGCGACTTTGTTCGTGCTGTTTTTCAGTTTTAGGACAGAAAAACTCCGAGAACGTCTGCCGAGTCTCGAGTCCTTAGACAGCCTGATGTACAAAACGGCATGCCTCGCATTTGCGGGTCTCGCTTTTCTGTTGATCACGGGAGCGATCTGGGCAAATGAATCTTGGGGGAGACCATGGGGATTTGATTCAAAAGAAACTGGAGCTCTTATTGCATGGCTTACCTACGCCGCGTTTCTGCATACGCGTATCGCTCGCGGATGGAAAGGCCGCAGTTCGGCTTACTTTGCGATCGTTGGATTTCTGCTTGTGATATTTACTTACTTGGGTGTGAGTTATTTATTGAAAGGGCTGCACAGTTACGCGTAAAACTATTCGATAGTAACTTTGGCCACCAACAAAATTGAGTAACGAGTGATCTTGCCGTCCTTCGTGATGACGGTCAGAACGCCTTTATCGACGCTAAATTTGAGCACTTCGCTCATCGGACTCTCGATCACATCACCGTCTTTCATCTGAACCCTAAGCCTGATGCTCGCAAGCGGGTCAGCCTTCGGCTCCTCGGTCTTTACCTGCTCCTCAACCTTCTTGGGCTTTGGCGGACGCTTGCCGGTGGTCTTTGGCGTTTCAATCTTTGTAGTTTCAGCCGGAAAATCCTCGACAACTACATCGGGCTTCTTCGTAGTTTCTTTCTTTTCCTTCTCTTTGGCCTTCTCCGCTACGGTTTTCTCAACCTTTGGCTTTTCGACCTCAACCTTTTTGGGCGGTACAGGTTTTGGCTCGGATGGAAGAATGGTGCCGACAGAGTTTACCCTGATGCCGGTGTCTTCTGTTTTTGCGGTTGGGTCAACAACCGGCCCTTTCTCCGCCTTGACCGGTTTCATAGCTATAAAGCTGCCCGCAAACTTAATCTTATATGTCGCTGCTTCGTCACCGGGTGTGCGGCCTTCGACACGTAGGATGAGCCGTTCAGGCTTTCGCAGATATACTAGCCGCCCCGTCTCGCTCGTTCCAATGTCTGCGTAGATCACAACTTTTGTTAGCGGACGCAGGCCGTCGGCGGTATAGACGTCGATGTCGCCGGAGAGGTTTTTTGTGACGACATTAATAAAGATATCGCCTTGACCACCGTCGAATTCGTAGAAGTATGTAGTTAACCGCGAATCACCTACATCTCGTGCCTTGATAACGCCGCTTATTTCGTTTGTGGTGACCGGAGTTGGAAAACTGCTGTCTGTCGATTGGGCAATGCCACAAACGCACAGCAAAAGCGTTGCCGCAATAGCGGGGATTATCGAGATTACTTTGCTTCTGATCCCTTTCACCTAATTCAATTCTTTTCGTAAATGCACGAGTTTGGACGTTACCGTATAACCCAGCCGGGTGTGTGCTTCTAGGCTGATCTCGTTACCGACCTCGGCGTCGGATGCCATCTCGGTGCAACCGTTCGCTTTCGCCCACTGCTCGGCAAAATTAACCAATGCCCTGCCTAATCCGTGCTGTCTGGCATCGACATCGACAAACCAGCCCTCAAGATAGCCGACGTGGTCGCTTTCGCAATCTTCGGCAAATGGCCGAATGCTGGCTTCAAGAAAGCCCGCGAGTCTACCATCACCTCGATCAGCGACGACGACAAACTGCATATCCGGGTGCTCGAGTATATCGACCATCTCTTCGCGATGATCGTCCTCGCTCGCCTCGTCCCACAAGAGGATGCGGAGCCGCAGCCATTCGTTCAGATCGGATTCGTCGAGCGGACGGATCGTGTATTCAATATCGGCCATTGGAAAATAATTTTAACAGTCTTCCCTTTTGCCGACAACAAAAAAGCCGGAAGCGTGAGCCCCGGCTTTTGTGTAAAACAAATCGCGTAGAAACTAACCTGCTTTCTGTGTCATAGTCTTGTCCTGCAGCACCTCTAACGCTTTCTTTAGCTGAATGTCCTCGACAGCTTTTGGAACTACCGGTTTTGGTGTCGCCGACGGATTAGGATTATTTTGCTGATCGACAAGCGTTTCGACTTCTAAAGGCTCGGGCGTGTCGGGGCGTTTGACCTCGATCGAAGGCTTAACTCCCGTTGTCGCACGGTCGTCACCGAGGAACGGCGTTCCGTTAGGGCTAGCCCATTTTGCGACAGTCAGTAGCAATCCGTCGCCGCTTTTTAGCGGGAAAAGCTGCTGTTCCGTGCCTGCACCAAAGCTGCGTTCGCCGACTACTTCGCCGCGTTTGCGGTCGATGACTGCAGAAGCGACTGCCTCAGCGGCTCCGGCGGTTCCGAGGTCGATGAGTACGGCTAATCCACCATCGAAAACGGTCTTTGCAGGGTCTGCGGTGAACGTTTGCGTGACCTTTGCTTCTTTGCCGATCACTTTAGCAAGCTCGCCGCTCTTGATAAATAGATTTGCGACCGCAACTCCCTCTGCCAGATTACCGCCCGCGACTCCGCGTAGGTCAAGCACGATCTTTTGTGCTCCCTGTTTGGTAAGGTTTGCGACCTGAGTTTTGATATCGTTTGCTTCACCGTCGGCGAGGCTGTTGACTTTGATCACGCCGACCTTGCCTGCTTCGAGACGGGATTCGGCGGCGGGTGCTTTGAACGTCCCGCGGGCGATCCTAAATGTCTGCGGCTTTTCACCCGAACGCAGCACACGCAGTGCAACGGTCGTTCCGGCGTCACCGGCGACCAGTTGCTGGGCGTCGTAGAGCGAAATGTCCTGGGTCGCTTTGCTGTCAACGTATTCGATAACGTCGCCGGCACGCATACCGGCTTTTTCGGCCGGGCCGCCTTTGACGACGGAGATAACGTAGAGATAACGCGAGATCTGTGAGAATTCCGCACCGATGCCAACCTTGTTCGAAGCCTTATTCGCCTGATAAGCCTTGACCTGATCAGCCGTTAGAAACGACGAATACGCGTCCAATCCGCCCGCAAGCCCACGAAGAGCTCCCAAACGCACTTTCTCCATATTCGGGTCGTCAACATAATCGTTCTGGATGTGGTTCAGCACCGATTCTACGATCCTCAGCTGCGTGCCCGCATCGTTGACCGGCTCCTGTGCCTGCGTCGTCAGCAAACTACCGACAAACGGCAGGCCGCCGACGACAGCATACACCGCGATCGCACCCGATAGCAGCATCACCCAAAGCTTTCCGCGAAATGACATATAATACCTCTGTTATGAATTGCCGAGCCCAAGCAAAACCAATTATCCTTTATTGAAACTATCCGTGCAAGAAAAAGAAACTACCAATCCCGTCGATTTTACAGACCTTTTGAGCGTTCCGCCCACGGGCCGCATATTGTGCCTCGATCCGGGTACAAAACGCGTCGGCGTCGCCGTCTGTGACGAATTGCGTATCACCACACGTCCGCTCGAAGTTATTACGCTCGAGAGCTGGAAAAAGTTACTCGTCCGCATCAAAGATCTACTCGCCGAATATGATGCCGCCGCACTCGTAATTGGTTTGCCGTTAGCTGGCGACGGCACAGAAAGTGAGATGTCCGCGTACGCCCGCGACTGGCAGCGAAAGTTTGCCCTCTCGCTCGACACGCCCGTCTATCTCCAGGACGAACGCTCCACCTCATACGAAGCCAAATCCCGTCTCTGGCAACAAGGCGTTTCCCTCGCCGATACAAAGTCCCTAGTCGATTCCGAAGCCGCCGCGATCATATTGAGTGATTTTCTCTCGCGAATAAGTAATGTGTTGCCAGTGATAAGTGACGAGTGATTAGTGAAAAGTGAAATTGCAGAATCGGAAAGTGAGATTTACAAGCGACTAAGTAACATTGCGAAGTATGTAAGTAACAATTACAACTCAATAAGTAATAAGCCGGACTCTGTAAGTAATCCTTTAGAGTCCGGCATTAATATTTACAAACATAAAAGTAAGCGATACGAAATCGTAACTGTCGCCAACAAGCGTTTAAGTGAAATTCACAACAGCAAAAGTAAAAAGTACGACCGCAATTACATCTCTTCGTTGCGGAATTTTAGCTTGCTCACCATCTTATTTTCCGGTGACGAAGCTCCGTACAGCGATTTCACGTACTGTTTTACCATCATCGCGAGCTTATACAGCCCGGTCGTCGGGTGATACATCACGGTATTTCGTTCAATGCGTGCGTTGTTGAATGCAGTGATCGAGTTGATGACATCCGAAGTCGCTTGTTTAAGATCAGCGGCTAATGTGGTGAGCGAGGCGATCGTAATAGCCGTTTCGTTAGGGTTGTAAAGCGGATCATCGCTAAATAGCTGGATCATACCTTCGAGGTGCTCGACCTTTTGTGTATAGCTCTGCTGTGAAGCGGAAATTGACTGTTTTGATTCGTCAACGGGTGTAGCCGGATCGTCGGGCACAGCAGGTGCTTTGCGAGTTCCCTGCAATTTACGGTTGAGTGTCTTTACGTCTTCGACCTTGTTCTGCTCTGTGCCGGTCGAAGCGTAATAATTTACAGCTTTTGTAGAGGTCGGGCCGAGCGGCTTGAAGGCATTTTCACGAATGTTTATCGCTGTTGTCTTTCCCGCAAAATCCGCCTGAACCGCGTCATTCGCATTATTGGCTGCGACAAATTTATTATTCAGTTTGGAAACAGAAATATTTGAATTACTGGGATTATATGTCGGGCCGAAACCCGTCACAATAGAAATCATCTGCTCGAACGACGCAATATTCCTTGCGTGTCCAACTTCGCTAATAGGCATTATGTCCCTCCATACACCTCTACCGCACAGCGATAAGGGCAAAAGAAAAACACATACCTGCTCTCAGTGCTATGCGATCGTATTTTGATTGGTTTTTACTTCGATCCAAAGACCGATAAGCATAATATGCGAAGAAAATAATGTTTGTCAAGAGTATTTGTTGATAGTATTCTTCATTGGTTTGAGATCATCGTGGAGGATCGAATGTGACGTATCTGGTGTAGATGTCATCTTCTCTCATTTTCTTGCGGCTCACGATTCTTTCCTGTCCGTCTTTATCTATGACCGAAACAACCCTTTCTAGGCCGGTGCTGACCGAAGCAAATTCTTTAAGCATGTCACCATCCAGCTTTAAGAATACAGTCATTGATGAACCGGTGATCATAAACGAATCGATACAGTTGAGTCTTTTGTTATAGCCTAAGTTCGGATATTCTTCCGAATTTAGTATGTCGACAAGCTTGTCGGATCTCTTATCGTAGATCAAAAGCCTTCTGACTTCATTCGCTAGTCGTGCGGCAACATTTGAAACAAAAGACACATCTTTAAGACCGTCGTTATTAAAATCTTCGATCTTGGGTTTGAAACCGGGGCCATAATTCTTATCAAACTCAAGGGTCTGCTTTAATAACCATTGTCTGTCATCGCCCAGCGTGTAGAATTTGATGACTGTAAGATTATCCTCGGAGCGAGCATATCTATTGATCTCGATCTTATTCTTTCGAGGTACACCAACGCGCTTATCATCGGAAAATGATTCGATGAGTTCAGGCGATTCAGATCGAATCTCAGTATTTGGGGAAGATATAATCTCAGGCGCGGAAGTCGTCTCACTCGTTTGAATAGACCTGCTTTGGCAAGAAAGGCTCGTGATAATAATGCCCGCAATAATGTACCTATACATGATCGATCCTGTTACTATGCAATGCGAATTATATATCAAATTACGCCCGACGAGGTTTCGTACGAAAAAGAATTGGGTCAAGGCACTGCGAACTTTCCGCCGCTCCGATCCCCAAAAACCCCGCCCCACACCACCCCGCCTATGCTAACATCCTAAAAATGAAGACATATCGCACATTCGCAGGCCTCGCCCTATTCTTTAGTTGGAACCAAAGATGATGATTCGATTTAGTTTGCTAGCGGTCTTAATTTTTCTTACGATTCCGGCGCTGTGCGTCGGTCAAGATCAAAGGTACGACCATGACCAGTTACTGAACTGCGCGAGAAACCTCGAATATCAAGTATTCGTCGTCCATGAAGCAACCAAGAGAACGAAGAATGGCGGAGTGTTGATTGCTCTCGTACGGCCCGGCGACGGGGAAAATTCACGGCAACTCATGCAGCGGCGGCTCTATAATGTTCGGCGTTACTTCGAAATATACGGAGCAGCTCCGCTATCGGGAAAGGTGATAGTCGGGGAAGGAGACAAGGTCAAGGGTTATGGAAGAATCGAGTATTACCTCGGAGGCGAACTGTTTGAGCGCTTGCTACTGCCGAAACGTGGCTTCATCTGTCACAGTTGTTGCGGACCTGACGCGGATTATTACCCCGACAAACAAGGGACGAAAAAACGAAAATGGATTAGGAAGAACAAATAAACGCCGTCGGAAGCGATGCAAATCGCTCACAAAGCAAATCGGTGTCAGGCACTGCGATCTTACCGCCGCTCCGATCCCCAAAAATCCCGCCCAACACCACCCCGCCTATGCTAACATCCTAAAAATGAAGACATACCGCACAATCGCACTCCTAACGACAGTCTTTCTTGTATCATTTTGTTTCAATGTATCGTTCGCTCAAAAGCTCCCCCTTCCACCTAAGACCAGCACCGCGAAGATAAAGCGATCTCAGCGGGATATCATAGCTAGCGCAGTTGATGCGTATTCGAAACGTTTCTCGATGGTTCCGCTCAGGGAATTTAGAAGCAGCGGTAGTGAGAATAAGATAAAGGTAAGAATCTGGGTAGGATTCGGAGCTATCATGCCTCGGGTTATTGAGTATGAAGAAGATGGTTCTAATTCAAGCATCAAAGTTCTGCGGTTTGAGCCAGATAGTAAAACACCACATGCTGAACGGCTTTTATCGTTAACTAAATCCGAAATGGACAGTTTCAAAAGGTTAATTCGATCGACATTTTCACGGAAAGACCCGACAGAGTGGACAGCACAGTGGCCAGACCCAGATGGAGAAGGTGTCGCTATTGAGGTAAACGATAAAAATAGACATTGGATGTACTTCTTTTTGGTATACTCCCGTTCAAATTTCGACAAAAAGATTCTAAGACTTCTGCGTGAATCTAACTTGGGAACGCAGGCTCGCGTTCTTTATTGAAATATCATTTCCGGCATTGCGATCTTTCCGCCGCTCCGATCCCCAAAAACCCCGCTCAACACCACCCCGCCTATGCTAACATCCTAAAAATGAAGACATATCGCACAATCGCAGACCAGATCCCGATCATCATGCCTTCGCGAATAGTCTTGGGAATTTTTATCGCGGCGTTTTGGCTGTTGCCGTCAAACGGACAGTTGAGCCCCACAAAACCTGATGATGTCTGGAGAACCATTCTCTACGATAAGGACGTTGACTATGGCTCCTTTTCTTGCGACACAAAATACATGAAACAGGTGAAGTCATTCTTTAAGAAGAACCCGCTGAAAAACTTTATACCAATTTGCCATAACGATTGTCCGGTCGTCAGTTGTCGTCCAGTAATTCGTTTTCCCGTGACGGCGAGGGCTGTTCGAGCGACGGGATCAGTTAAGGTTCACGTGCTCGTTGATGAAAAAGGAAAGGTGCTCTACGCGCGAGTTCTGACGGGACATCCGCTCTTGCGTGAGGTCGCCATTCAAGGTGCATGTAGGACTGAGTTCAAAGAATATCCGTATCGCAAGCATCAGGGAATTATGGAATTCACTGTAGACAATAATGACTATCTGACGGTTCCATTTTCCGCAAATAGTGTCTGGGAATAAACGCTGACTTAAAGGGACAGGGTCAGACACTGCAATCTTTCCGCCGCTCCGATCCCCAAAAACCCCGCCCAACACCACCCCGCCTATGCTAACATCCTAAAAATGAAGACATATCGCACAATCGCGGGCCGGGCCGCATTCTCTTATCAGGCTAAACGATTTATTTTAGGTGGCTTCATTTTGGTTACAATCGCTGCTTGTGCATCTAGGACACGTTCCACGAAAGAGATTGTTTATCTCATCCCTGAAAATTTCGAAGGAGCCGTGGTGATCATTTACGGACAAAGTGACGGTGCTACGCCAGATATGGATACGGGTAAACTTGTTTTTAGAATACCTGCGGATGGATTACTCAAAGTTAATGCAAGCAAACGAACCGCCGATGGATCGCCGAAGTTTTTCTATGCGCACAACGATGGACGGCAAACTGAGATCGAGCTTTTGGTATCGTCGGACCCCACCAATAAATTTCGGACATCACGACAGGTATCGGATGAAGAACGAGAGGATACGATCTTTGCGACCTCTTACGAAAATGGCGAATTCCTGACCGCTAACGGTGCAGTCCAATTTAGGAACTTCCGAATTGGAAAGGACAAGGATGGGAATTACAATTACACGCGAATGCAAGAGAAGATCACCGATGTGCAAAGAACTTTTCCGAGATGAATTAGGTGAACAAAAATTAAATTCAGAATCATCGGCCTGACCCTGTTCCCTTCGATTCCCTTAAAGGCTTCGCAATCGCGAAGCCTTTTCTATTCCATCTACTTCGGGCTCAGAACCCACGTTTCTTTTGCGGCGGCGGTTATGGCGGCTTTTGAGAATGGGAAGATCGACGGTGTGCCGGTGCGCCAGGATTCGAATTGGTCTTTGTAATGCGGTGATTTTGGGTCGCCGGACTCGCCCAGAGGGATGACGTGGCGGGTGGCGTCCCAGTTGCCGGGTGACGCGATCAGACGCATTGAGACACTGGAGCCGACGTTCGGCGTAAATCCACTGCCGGAGATGCCGACGTTTGGCGTGGCGAACTGGCCGCCGATAAGAGGAGCAGCGGCGAGCTGATGCCCAAAACGCGACATAAAGGTTTTGCCCCAAACCCAACCGGCCGGATCGCTGCCGTATGTTTTATTGGCCGCGAGACTCGTTCGCACACTCGCGTCGCAGGCTTTGTAAAGCTCGCCGTATGTTTTGTAAGCCGAAGGGAGCCAGCGGGCGGGCTGTTCCCGTACCGCGAGGTCAAATATCTTCGCATTGATAAGCCCGGCGGGAACCGGTCTATTATCGTCAGCTATCTTGCTGTTTACGCAGTTGCGTATTTCATTTGCGAGAACTGCTCCGCGGCTGTCGGGCGTCATCTTACCATCCCAATCTTTTAATACCCCGATCGTATCAGCCGATGCAAAACCACCCGCAACTATCGCCTTGGCTAACAATACGTGCGACCAATTGTAGACGTCATGCTGGATATCGCGGGAATCGTCCATCGATACTTTCTTGTTCATGGAAAGCAGGTCATAGATCCTGCGGGCACGATTCGATCCATACACGCGGGTCATCTGCTGGTATTTATAGCCGGTGCCGGCGATCCGCTGGTTTGCCGTCACGATAAAGCCCGACGGCGGATTGTAAAGATGAGGTAGCTCCTCGAACGGGATCACTCCCGTCCAATCGCCGTCGGTCGTCGCTCCGTCATACGGTAGCGAACCATCACCCTTTCGACGTAACGGGATCTGGCCGGATGCGTACCAGCCGATGTTCCCTTTCACGTCGGCATAGACAAAGTTTTGCATCGGGCCGCCGTAATCCTTTAGAGCGTTCTGAAAATCCTGCCAATTTCCCGCACGGTTAAGTTTGAAGTAGTTACCGACACTGAGATTTTTAGGATCGAGAGCGGTCCATTTCAGCGAGTAACTTTTGTTGCCCTCGGTCATCACGATGGGCCCGTTGCTGGTCACGTACACGTCGAGATCGACCGGCGACATATCAGGCTTGAGCAGATTACCGCGAACGTTTATCTTTTCCTTTCGAGTTTTTAGGGTTTCAACGCCGGTCGGCGTGCGAACTTTGGCCGTGCCGCTCGCCATATCGCCCTCCACCGTCTCGAGATAAATGTCCTGTACATCCGGGCCGACGTTTGTCATTCCCCATGCGATCTTGTCGTTGTGGCCGATAATGATCGCGGGAATTCCAGGTACGGAGACGCCCGCAGCATGAACCGTGGGGCTTTGGAGCGACGCAAGGTACCAAACGCCCGGTGCGGAAGGCGCAAGGTGCGGATCATTAGCCAGCATCGCCTTGCCGTCAGCGGTCCGCTTGCCGGAGACAACCCAGTTATTGCTTGCCGCAAGGCCCTCGGCGTAAAGCCCGACCATCTCTAGCGAGTCTTTGCGGAGATCTTCATCTTTCTGAGCCAACGCAAATATCTCGGATGAAATCGGATGGATACCAACTTCCGCTGCAACCGTCGCTGGCTTCGTGTCTTTGCCGTAAAGTACGACATCATACGGGGTCACCGGGTTGGTCAAGTCGGCGAACTTTTCTTTTGAAACAACAGAAAGCTGCTGCCGCAAAAGGTCCGTCTGCCAAGTGTTACTCAAGGCATCGGCAAGCACTGCTCCGATCACTAAAGAATCGGCCGTCGTCCAAGCACGCGGCTTGTATTGTAATATCTTGAATTCGACCGGCATCGTCTTGTCGTCTAGAGTAGCGATATATGCGTTCACGCCGCTGGCGTATGCCTCCATCGCGACACGCGGCTCTCCAGTCATATACTTCGCCGCCGTTTCTGTTAATTCGGCAAAACCGAATCTCCGCCAGCGCTTGTCGCCTTCGAGAGCCTGTTGTCCAAAAAGCTCCGCCGTCTCGCCACGTGCAACTCGCCGCATGAGATCCATCTGCCACAGACGGTCGCTGGCGGTAATGTAGCCTTGGGCAAAATACAGATCCGCGTCGTTCTTTGCCTCAATGTACGGAATTCCCCGCCCGTCACGGGTGACGGTGACCTCGGCCTTGAGTCCGGCGACGGTTAATTTTGTGACGTTGCCTTGAGCAAACGATGTGATCGAGAGGAGAATGACTGCGGCCGCAAAGAATAAAAGTTTTTTCATAATGGATGCGCTTACTAGATACTTTGTGTTGAACTGAACATAAGTTAAACTTTTCGCTGGCTTAATTCAAATTTTTTGGAGACTCGTCGAATGAAATATCTAAAACTTGCCCTCATCGCCGCAACCGCAGCGATCTTTATCGCAGCTTGCGGCCAGGCCGCTAACACCCCTGTTGTGAATAACACCGCACCAAAAGCAAATCAAAACGCAGCCACACCGGCTCCTGTTGCCGAGGTTGCATCAGGACAGGAACTTTACGCCAAGAATTGCATGATCTGCCACAAAGACACCGGCAAGGGCGGTAAGGTGACCATCGAGGGGAAATCGATCGACCCGGACGACATAACGACCGCAAAGATGAAAGAAAAAGCCGATGAGAAATTTGTCGGTTATATCAACGACGGGTTTCCTGATGACGGGATGCCGGCATTCAAGGACAAGTTGACCGCTGATCAGGTCAAGGCGATCATCAAACATATTCGAACATTGCAGGGCAGCTAGAAAACTGCTCCTATTTGCAAATGAGGCTCCCACCTCATAAAATCATTTTTGGTTTACGCACCCGTAGCTCAGCTGGATAGAGTATCTGACTTCGAATCAGAGGGTCGCAAGTTCGAATCTTGCCGGGTGTACCATCTAAATCCTACCTATTTATCTCCCTTAAATGTTGTCTCCTGCGGATCAGACATTTTATGGAGGTATGCAATGACATCTAACAAATTTTTCACGAGGGCGATCGCACTAGTCGTATCGTTAGTATTTTTTTCTGTACTGGTATCAGCACAAGGGGGCTATTCAGATCTTTTCAACAAGCGAATGAATGGCAACGATGTTAAACCAACCACTACGCAAGAAGACCTTAGAAAAAAGACCGGGGGACAGGGGCAGATATACTCGCAATTTAGCACGATCCTGACTGATGTCCAACCCGCAGCTATCGCTCGCGCGACACAAGCGGGGCTCATGAATGATATAGGCGTCACTATCTTTGACCAAAAAGAATTGCAAGGAAACTCGGCGCTTTTTGGGCCGGGCGTCTATCGTGCTGACGGTGGCGTTATTAACGGAATGCCAAATGATTCGGCGATGTCGCTCGTGATCGGAAAGGGATATCGCGTGATGCTTTGTTCTGACGAAGGCGACTCGCGAGGCGGGGCTGGTAATTGCGAGAGACCCACCGGCCAAGCGACAAATCTCATTTACCCTAGGTCAGCATCATGGATACTTGTTACCCGTGATGACTCTGGCACCAATCCGCAGAATGACGCCGTCACGGTTTATGCCGGTGGAAATAATTGTATCTTTGGCGTCGGCACCTTTATGGCAAATGGCGGCTGGCTCGGAATGATCCCCAATGACTCAGCGATCCAGATAACCGTCCCCAAAGGATTGCGTGCACGTTTGTGCGAACACGAAGGCCGCGATCGCAATGGTGATGGTGACTGCGAGGAATTTGGCGAGGGTTGGTTTCAGCAACTTCGCCGTCCCCGAACTGCGTCGTGGATCAAGGTCTGGAAGCAGTAATGGCCGAGTGCATGGCGGACGTAGACTGAACGGTAGCCCTAGATATCAGGAACCCAGAACACACGTCCGCTATTCCTTACTTGTTTCAAGCCTAGCTTTGGCAATTCCCTTTCTTCGACACCCAAATATGTAAAATGCGGCAGGTCTGACGTAACCGTCTGATACCAGCCGTGATTTGCCAATATCTCACGCACCCTGGCGTTTTCAAATTCTTTCACATCAAGAGCGAGCATCGACAGATGCTGCGACGTGCCCGGAGGAGCGACGGAATAGATGATGGATTTGTCGAGCGATTTGGCGAAAAAGATCCTGTCCTGTTCGAGCCTCAATATCTCGGGAACCTGCTCAAATGGCGTAAGGGATTTAATACGACGAGCCTCCGCCTGACTTACGCGGCCCCTTCCAACCCAGTAAGTAAACCCCGGATTTACGCGGCTTGCCCATAGATCAACGGTTTGTTTATACCCTCGTCGAGCCGAATCGGCACCGCGTGGCGAGATCGATAGTCTAGCTTTTTGTGCTTCTACACGAGCTTCGAGCAGCGCATTCATCGCTGCGGCTTGTAGTTCAACATTTGTCCCGCCGATATTTTCAGACGATCTTTGCAGTCCATTTTGGAACGCGGCAACGTCCGCTTCGTCTCTAAATACGATGTGATTTGGCGGTGTCGCACCGCCGCGAGCGACATAGACCGAGCCGTATTCTCTCAGCAACAGGCTTTCTGCGTCGTTAGTAGGAAAAGCAAAACCTTTTGGCAGATTCTTATAGAAATCATTTTTTTGCTCGGCTTCAGACATATCGGTATTCGTCGGGTTTGTTTTTTGCGACGCTGAGCCACAGCTTACCAATGCAAAGGCCAGCACGTAACAACAGAGAACAGATCGCGGTATTTTGAGCATAATTTATTAGATGTTGGCAACGATTGCCCGAACAGATTCGATGTGGTCTTTTAGATATTCATCCTTTTCGATAAACGGCACAGCCGAACGAATACGATTGTAGATATCTCGGGTGCCGTTGCCAAGCTTTTTGTCGGCACCGAGCGCTTTTTTGCGAAAATCAACACCCTGTGCCGCACACATTAGTTCGAGTGAGAGTATCGTCTCAAGATTCTCCGCTACCTGCCGCAGCTTTAACGCACCCGTCGCCCCCATCGAAACGTGATCCTCAACATTTGCGGAACTAGGGATCGTATCGACGCTTGCCGGATGGGCAAGGATCTTGTTCTCTGTACAAAGTGCAGCCGCCGTGTATTGAATGATCATAAAGCCCGAATTCAACCCGCCACATTCAGTAAGAAACGGCGGCAGAATGTGAGCGTTTGACGCCTCATCTGTCAGACGCATTATACGGCGTTCCGAGATATTACCAAGCTCGGTCAACGCGATCGTCAGATAATCGAACGCCAAAGCAAGCGGTTCACCGTGAAAATTACCGCCGCTAATGACCTCGATATTATCGCCGTCGACAAATATCAGAGGATTGTCTGTTACTGCATTTAGCTCGAGTTTCAGCAGCCATTCGGCATACAAAACAGCATCACGACAGGCCCCGTGAACCTGCGGCATACAGCGAAGCGTATAGGCATCCTGCACATTTGAGGGGTCAAAATCACGGATAAACTGGCTGTCAGCGAGGATCTCGCGCAAATTTGCGGCACATTCGACCTGACGCGGATGCGGGCGTACGGCGTGGATGCGTTCGTCAAAAGCTGAGGTGGTGCCGTGCAAAGCCTCAAGGCTCAAACAACCGCTCACGTCGGCAAGCTCCGAAAGCTTTCGTGCTTTGACCGTCTCGATCAGGCCAACAGCCGTCATAACGGTTGTGCCGTTTGTCAGAGCAAGCCCCTCTTTTGCCGCAAGCGTCACCGGCGAAAGCCCTGCCCTTGCCAACGCATCAGCCCCTCGCAACGTCTCGCCGTTATAGTCCGCCTCGCCTTCCCCGATCAGGACGCAGGCAAAATGGGCGAGCGGAGCGAGATCGCCACTAGCACCGAGACTTCCTTTTTCTGGAATCAAAGGATGAACGCCGCGATTTAGGAATTCCAGAATTAGATCGAGCGTAGAGAGGCGAATGCCCGAAAACCCACGTGCAAGCGTATTGGCACGGATGAGCATGATCGCTCTTGTCGTAGGCACGTCAAATGCAGTCCCGACGCCGACGGCATGGCTCACGACAACATTTCGTTGTAATTGCTCGACCTCCTCGCGGGTGATTATCTTGTCTTTGAAAGCTCCAAAACCAGTCGTAATTCCGTACGCGATCTCGCCGCGGTCAAGCAGCGTCTGCACTGCGGCGGCAGAACGATCAACTGCAGATTTAGCCGAATCGGAAATGACGACACGCGGCTCGCCGGGTTTGCCGTACGCAACCGCAATAACGTGTTCAAATGTCAGGCTTTCGCCGTCGATGATGATCTCAGAGGCCATAAACAATCAGAGATTAGCACAAAATGGAGTGAAGATTCAGACGGCGACACCGCCGCAATAGACAGCTGCGACTAGGTCGCCACCAAATTCGTAGGCAATTTGCCTATAATCGTAGGTTTCGAATATCGCCAAATCCGCACGTTTTCCAACTTCGATCGAACCGACAGTATCGCCAAGCCCAATTGAGCAGGCCGCATTTATCGTCGCAGCATTTAAAGCCTCGGATGGCAGCAGTTTTTGATACCGACAAGATATCGCCATTGCCATCGGTTGTGACGGGCATGGAGCCGAGCCGGGATTGTAATCGGTCGAAAGCGATACCGCACATCCGGAGTCGATCAATTTTCGTGCGTTGGCGTATTGCGTTTTGCCGGCGTTGAAATTCTCGGTGGGTATAACCATCCCAATCGTGTCACTCTTAGCCAGCAGATCGACCTCCTCATCAGATATGGCATCAAGATGGTCAATCGAGGTTGCCCCAATTTCGATGGCGAGCCTTGCACCACCTAGATTAGTAAATTGATCGACATGCGCCTTGATCTTAAAACCAATGCCCTTTGCCGTCTCAAGTATTCGCCGCGATTGGTCGAGCGAAAATGCCCCTTGCTCACAAAATACATCGCAAAAGAACGGCACTTGTCCGTGGAAATCCGATGCGACAAACCACTTCCACGCCGTCGACAGCATATTGTCGCAGATCAGATCAACATACTTGTCGGGGTTTTCATTAAACTCAGGCGGGACCGCATGAGCAGCTAGAAACGTCGGAACAATGGTGATCGGGTGCACACGGTCAAGCTCGACGATGACCTCAAGCATCTTTAACTCAGTCGCACTATCGAGGCCGTAACCGGTTTTGATCTCGCACGTTGTTGTGCCGCAAGCAAGCATCTTATCTAGGCGGGCAAGGCTTTGCTCAACTAGCGATTCGACTGAGGCTTCCCGTGTCTGCTTAACTGTCGAGATTATGCCGCCTCCATTCGCTAGTATCTCAAGGTAGGCCGCACCTTTTATCTTGAGCTCAAACTCGTTCAGACGGTCGCCTGCAAAAACGATATGTGTATGCGGATCGACAAATCCCGGGCAAACAACTCGCCCCTCAGCATCGACCAGCTCGTCGCTGTGAAAATCTTGCAAGATCGTCTTAGACGTGCCGACACCAACATAATTGCCATTGGCGATAGCGACAGCTCCGTCCCCTATAATGCCGACATCTAGCATCTCCGCTCCGCGCTTTGACTTGCCGCCGGAAGCACAGGTGACAAGCTGCCCCGTATTGTGGATTATCAGATCGGCGTCCTGCATCTATTTGGTTGGTTTTTGGATCTTTTTATGGGTTTCCGAAACGACCATCATCGCCGCCGATCCGTACCAAAGCGTCAGGTCGGGAACAAAAATACCTGCTTTAACCGCAGGGTCTAGCACGACTAGCTTTTCTGCTTCTTCGATCGTAGCCACATTAAAAATATAAAGTCCGCGATAGGTTTTATCGTTCTTTTCAAATGGACCCGCGACGGCAAGTTTGCCTTCGTTAGCGAGTTTTCCAATGTTTGCAAAATGCCCCGCAAAGATATCGTCGCGTTCCTTACCTTTGATCTCGGAGTCTTTTGACCCCGTTTTTAAGATGCAGAGCACATACATTTTCATCCCGCGCTCGTCTGCTCCAAGCTTTTTAGCTAGTTTATCGTCGTATTTTGGCTTTTTCGTTGTCTGAGCCGACGCGGCAACGCCCGTGATCGCGCATATCGCGAGGATCAGAGACAGATATTTTAGTGTTTTCATAGCTTTGATATTACGAGATCATTCCCGAGAATGTTATCAGATTTTCACCAATTCGTAATTGCGTTTATCATATCTAATAGACTTATGAAACGAATGATCAAAGCACCGACGGGGACAGAACGTAGTTGTAAAAACTGGCTGATCGAGGCCGCTTACCGGATGATACAGAACAATCTGGACGCGGACGTGGCGTTTGATCCGGATAATCTGATCGTCTATGGCGGCCGCGGAAAGGCGGCGAGGAATTGGGAATCGTTTGATGCGATATTGAAATGCTTGCGTGAGTTGAATGAGGACGAGACTTTGATGGTGCAGTCGGGCAAGCCGGTTGGAGTTTTTAAGTCGCACACCGACGCTCCGCGTGTTTTGCTTGCAAATTCAAACATCGTGCCGCATTGGGCGACGCAGGAGCAGTTTGACCAGTACGAACGCGAGGGGCTGATGATGTATGGACAGATGACGGCCGGTTCGTGGATATACATCGGCACGCAAGGTATCTTGCAGGGGACTTATGAGACGTTTGGCTCGCTTGCACGTCAACATGGATGGGGTTCGCTTGCGGGCAAGTTTGTGCTGACCGCCGGGCTCGGCGAGATGGGCGGGGCTCAGGCTCAGGCGATAACCTTTAATGGTGGTGTCGGGCTGCTGGTTGATGTGGATCCTTGGCGTATTGAGCGACGATTGCAGCTGAAACAGGTTGATGTGGCCGCGCAAGACCTCGACGATGCATTAAATCTCGTAAGTGCCGCTGTTGAGGCCAAAGAAGCAAAGTCTATTGCATTGTGCGGCAACGCAGCAGAAATTCTGTGGCAATTGCTCGAACGCGGTGTTATTCCCGATGTCGTCACCGACCAAACCTCGGCTCACGATGTGCTGATGGGCTATATTCCCGTTGGTTACAGCGTCGAACAAGCTGCTGATTTCCGCAAAGCCGATCAAACCGCCTACGAACAGGCCGCAATGGATTCGATGGCAAAACACGTCGAGGCAATGCTTGAGTTTCAGCGACGCGGCTCGGTGGTATTCGACTATGGCAACAACCTCAGGCAACGAGCAAAGGACAATGGCGTTGCGAATGCGTTCGACTATCCGGGCTTCGTCCCCGCCTACATTCGGCCCCTCTTTTGCGAAGGTAAAGGCCCGTTTCGCTGGGTCGCTCTGTCTGGCGACAAAGAGGACATCTACCGCACCGACGAAGCGATCATGAATCTCTTTCCCGAAGACGACCATCTGGCGAAATGGCTGACGATGGCGCAGGAAAAGGTTGAGTTCCAAGGCCTGCCCGCACGTATCTGCTGGCTCGGTTACGGAGCAAGAGCGAAGGCCGGCCTCAAACTCAACGAAATGGTCGCGTCCGGCGAGCTAAAGGCTCCGATCGTCATCGGCCGCGATCATCTCGACTGCGGCAGCGTCGCCTCGCCCAACCGCGAGACCGAAGCGATGAAGGACGGCTCCGACGCCATTGCCGACTGGGTCTATCTCAACGCGATGATAAACGTCGCGGGCGGTGCGACATGGGTCTCGCTCCACCACGGCGGTGGCGTGGGCATCGGCTATTCGCTCCACGCCGGCCAGGTCATCGTCGCCGACGGCACCCCCGAAGCCGCCCGGCGGATCGAACGCGTCCTAACCACCGACCCCGGCATGGGCGTCATCCGCCACGCCGACGCAGGTTATGAACAAGCTATTGATTTTGCTGAGAAGAATGATGTCATAATTCCAATGAAGTGACGTTATCCGCTCCTTGTCATTGCCGTCAGCTTTAGCTGACGGATGGATCTCCGATTTATGAATGGGCTTTAGCCCAACGGTTCGGCTAAAGCCGAAGAAGTAATAGAAACCACGTCCGTTGGCTAAAGCCAACGGCAATCTGCATCATCCGCCACGCCGACGCCGGCTACAAGAAGCGATCGAGTTTGCTGTGAATAATTATGTGAAGATCCCGACGCAAAAGTAGTTAGTACCTTTGCACCCACACCATCTTCCAACTAAACGCAGTATTTCTCGGTAATTTGACGAAAATGGTAGCCCATCGCCGCGAGCGTGATACCGTGAGCAAAATCGCGGGGGTGAAATCGCACCAGTTTGTACAAATATCTCCAAAACTGAACGCGGGAGCGATCACGAATTCCGAGCCGCATGATGATCTTGTAAAACGCTTTGAGGTCTTTACGAATGGTCGATTGCCGCGGTTCGATCCGGTTCTGGTGAAACCGCGAAAGGCAGTCGAGTGCACGCAGGTAGTATTCCTTTGGACTGTAGATGTTTTTGAGAACGCTCTGAAATCCCGCGATCAGGCGGTCGCGGTTCATCACCGGAATAAAGTTTAGCGAGCAGTCGGTATTGTTTCCTGAGTGGTACCCCTCGAGTCTTCCCTCTTTCTCAAGCCGCCGCCAAAGTTGGGTATCAGGCAAAGCCGACAGCAGTCCGACCATTGCCAACGGGATGGCACTCTCACGAATAAAATCCATCTGCAGATCAAAGATATTCTCAGGGTCGCTGTCAAAACCGACGATAAAGCCCGCCATGACCTCCATGCCGTAGCTCTGGATCTTATGGATCGAATCGATCAGGCTTCGGCGCGTATTCTGTCCCTTTTGGGCTTCTTTCAGGCTTTCCTCGACAGGCGTTTCGATACCAAGGAACACGCGGCGAAATCCGGCGTCCTGCATCATCTGGAGCAGGACATCGTCTTCAGCCAGGTTTACGCTTGCCTCCGTGATAAATGAGAATGGATATTCGTTCGCCCTCGACCATTCGATCAGATCGGGCAGAAAGAGCCGGAGGTTCTTTTTATTGCCGATAAAATTGTCGTCAACGATGAATACTAACCCACGCCAACCGCCAGCGTTGAGTGCGTTAAGCTCGGCAAGCATCTGTTCGTTGGTTTTAGTGCGTGGAACGCGGCCATAGATCTCGATAATGTCGCAAAATTCACATTGGAACGGACAGCCGCGCGAAAACTGAACATTCATCGCACTGTACTGGTGCATGTCGATCAAACTGAAATCCGGTACCGGTGTCGCATGCAAAGACGGACGCTCGGCGGCTTTGTAGACCTTTTTGGCAACGCCGAGTTCGAGGTCGGCGACAAACAGCGGAAGCGTTTCCTCGGCCTCGCCAATAAAGATATGATCGGCATCGGGCAGGCTTTCGGAACTTGTCGAGACATACGGCCCGCCGACAACTATGCGTTTACCCATAGCGCGAGCACGACGGACAACTTCCTCAAGCGACGCGCTTTGCACTATCATTGCACTGACAAAGACCATGTCGGCCCATTCGATATCGCTGTCGTTGAGCGTGTCGACGTTCATATCGACGAGGCGGCGCTCCCAAGTGGCTGGAAGCATCGCTGAAACGGTAAGGAGTCCAAGAGGAGGAAAAGCAGCCTTCTTACCTTCGAACGCTAAGGCATGCTTAAAACTCCAATAGGTCTCGGGAAACACGGGATATACAAGCAGTACCTTCATAACCTCACACTACGCCCGTTGACTCGGCCTTGCAAGCACTTTTCGGCGGGTTACAAAACTAATACAATCGCCGCGTATGCCAATTATTTACCTGAGAGTTCGGTGCGTTGACTTAGAACATTTATTGGCAAATACTTAGGGTAAGATATGACCGCTATTTTTGAACAAACTACACGCCCTGACTCAAGTCTTTTTTCTGGACGCGGCGACGTAAATGACCCGCGTTTAGGCGAGATCGTCCATTCTGATCCTGAGCATTATGACACGTCAGATATAGTCATACTCGGCTGTCCGCAGGACGAGGGCGTGCGTCGCAATGACGGCCGTATCGGTGCCGCTGCGGCTCCTGATATGATCCGCGAACAGTTTTACCGTCTTACACCTTTTAATATCAAAAAGAAGGTTTTCGATCTTGGCAATGTCATTATCAGTTCGACGCTTGAGGATACGCACGACACACATTCAGCCGTCGTCCAAAAGATACTCCGCGACGGCAAACGCGTGATCGTGCTTGGTGGGGGAAATGATATTTCCTATCCCGATGGAGTGGCTATGGCCGAGGTCTTTGGTCCAGAATGGTGGATCGGCGTTAATGTTGACTCGCACCTTGATGTGAGGATCGCTGAGCAACGGAATAACGGCACGCAGTATCGCCAGTTATTGGAAGAGAAACATTTGCTGCCCACATATTTTTATGAGGTCGGATATCAGACGCATTTATGCTCGCCGGTCTATTATGAATACCTTCGCGATAATGGTGTTCACCGCATCAGCCTTGAGCTTTTACGTTCGCGTGCCGAGGCCGACATTGAGATCAAAGAACAGATCAGGCAGAAATTCATCGGCCACAGTTCATCATTGAATACGTTTTTTGGTTTCGATATGGACGCAGTGCGTTCGGCAGATGCTCCGGGAACGTCGGCTCCGTCGCCGCTGGGTCTTCGAGCCGGTGAATTCATCCAACTCGTCAAATACGCCGCATCGCTTGCTAATACAAAGATCATCGAGTTCACTGAGGTGAACCCGACCTACGATCAAGACAACCGCACAGCAAAACTCGTCGCGATCGGTATGCACCGGTTTTGCTCAGGTGTCGCTTGACGCCAGTCTCGGCTTGTTATTAGCTATCTTATATGTCTGAAACAAAACTATTTACAGATGTGTCGCGTGAGCGGCTAAATCGTTTTCGCCGCGAACTGGAACAATGGGGTGTTACGGTTCCTGACGGCGATGATGTACAGGTCACGGGGCCCTTTGGTGTTATCTTGCGTGCGACTTATGAAGAAGCATCCGAAAAACTATCGTTATCGATAGTCGAAAAACCGATTCTGATACCCGAATCTCAAGTTTGGAAATTCGTTGATAACGCCGCGGCAAAGTTGAAGACGTAGTCCAGAACATCCCCGCGGGTTATGATGTTGAATCCGTGCATACTTGACACACTTACAAGCATTTGGCATCCTAATTGTTCGCTTTTCTCTTGGATTTGCGACGGTTCTAGTCTCTTAGCTCAGTTGGTAGAGCATTACCTTGACAAGGTAGGGGTCAGCAGTTCGAGTCTGCTAGAGACTACCATTTACATACTTTCGATAAGATGCTTACGAAGTACTTTGCTGTTTTTACAACTACTACGCCCCGCTTCTAATAGCGGGACAATCGCGGTGTCTCTCGGGATACTGCAAAGCAAAGTCGCTCTTATCGGATCTGATCTCAGTTAGTAGTAGGAAGTTTGTTGATCATTAGATTTAGTTAGAGCGACTAGTTTGCAGAAGCCCGCGTGTACGCAAGCGCGATACACGCAAGTTGGATGTTACGCCCTTACTATCGTGCGGGCTTCTGCACAAAAGGATCAACAGAATATGAGCGAATTAAACATTAAATTTGGCGATAACCAGCGGTCTATCCCCGCTCCCGCGACTGTGGCGGATGCGATAAAGGCGTTTGACCGCGATGCGTTAAAGAAAACACTTGCCGCAAAAGTAAACGGCGAGGAGCTGGATCTCAATCGCGAATTGACCGCGACCGACGAAGTTCTCTCGATCGAGCCTATCATTGCGGATTCGCACGATGGCCTCGAACTTATTCGCCACTCGACCGCACATCTTCTTGCTGCTGCGATATTAGATCTGTTTCCCGGTACAAAACTGGGTGTTGGCCCGGCGTTGATGGAAGACCCGCGTTACGGCTTTTATTACGATGTCATCGCTCCGCGAAATCTGACCGAGGAAGATCTGCCTGTTATCGAAAAGAAAATGAAGTCGATGGCCAAGCAGAATCTTGTCTATCGCCGTGAGCTTGTCGACAAGGCGAGGATCCTCGAAATTTTCACGGAACGTAACGAGCCGCTCAAATGCGAACTTATTTCGGACAAGGTGACCGATTCGGCGACGCTTTATCACATTGATAATTCCCCGTTCATCGATTTTTGTCTTGGACCGCACGTTCCGCACACAGGCAAATTACAGGCTTTCAAGCTGCTAGCTTTGTCCGGTGCTTACTGGAAGGGCGACGCCGAACGCGAGCAGATGCAGCGAATTTACGGAACCGCTTTTGCTAAACAAGAAGAGCTTGACGCATGGCTCAAACAGCGTGAAGAGGCCGAAAAACGCGATCACCGCAAGCTTGGAAAACAGCTAGATCTGTTTTCCATTGATGACGATTACGGTCAGGGGCTGATACTGTGGCATCCGAAGGGCGGCATTATCCGCAACGAGATGGAGCGGTTGTTGAAAGAAGAGCTTGAGCGTCGCGGATACAGTTTTGTCTTTACGCCGCATATTGCAAAACGCGATCTGTGGGTAAAGAGCGGTCATGAGGGCAACTATTCCGATTCGATGTACGCACCGACGAGCATTGAGGACGAGGAATATCGGCTCAAGCCGATGAACTGCCCTTTTCACATCGGCATTTACAAATCGAGCCCACGTTCGTACCGAGATCTGCCGCAACGTTACTCCGAGATGGGTACGGTTTATCGTGCCGAGCTTTCGGGTACGCTCCACGGACTAATGCGTGTTCGCGGATTTTCAGTCGATGACGCGCATTTATTTGTACGACCTGATCAAGTGCATGCCGAAGTTGCGGATTGTCTCGATTTTGCGATCAAGGTTTTTGAGACGTACGGTTTTGACAAGGTCAAATTTGAGCTTTCGGTTCGCGGCGGCGCTGAGAACAAAGGTTATCTTGGCTCCGACCAAGATTGGGCCGACGCCGAAAAACAGCTTGCGAGTGCTCTCGAAGAGCGAAACATCACCTACGAACGCATCGAGGGCGAGGCCGCATTTTACGGGCCTAAGATCGACATCAAGATCGAGGACGCCATCGGCCGCGTGGCAGCTTGGCACGATCCAGCTTGATTTTAATCTGCCCGAGCGTTTTGAGCTGGAATATACAGGCGACGATAACCAGAAGCACCGTCCGTTTATGATCCACCGGGCGTTGTTTGGCTCGATCGAACGGTTCTTTGGCGTACTGATCGAGCATTACGCGGGTGCGTTTCCACTGTGGCTCGCTCCGGTTCAGGTTACGGTTTTGCCGATCACCGACCGTATCAATGATTACGCCGAACAGGTCGCGGCCGAACTTAGAACTGCCGGTTTTCGTGTAGAATCGAATACAATATCTGATAAGATCGGCGCAAAGATACGTGACGCACAGATGCAAAAGATCCCTTATATGCTCGTGCTGGGCGATAAGGAGCTCGAGGACGGCACGGTCGCCGTTCGCGAACGCAAACAGGGCGACATCGGCGTGATGACGCTAAATGAGTTCAAAGAGAAAATTACCGCTGAAAAACTCAGCCGCAGTCTCTAGAACGGGTTATTAACAACGGAGGCATTTATCGCTAGAAGATTTGGTGGAAAATTTAAGCCGCGGTTTCGTGAGCCGCTGCACCGGACCAATGAACGCATACGCGTTCCGTCCGTTCGAGTTGTAACCGAGGATGGTGAGCTTTTTGGCGTTATGGATACGCGTGATGCTATCCAGGAAGCCCGAAATCGCGGGATTGACCTGGTCGAGATCGCACCTAAGGCACAGCCGCCGGTCTGTAAGATGATCGATTACGGTAAGTTTCTGTATGAGCAAAAGAAAAAAGCTCATGACGCTAAAAAGAAACAAGTTACGGTCGAGGTCAAAGAGATCAAGTTTCGCCCCGGCACCGATGATCACGATTATAGTTACCGTATGGAAAATGCCCGTAAATGGCTAAACGACGGTGACAAGGTCAGAGCCACCATCGCATTTCGCGGACGCGAGATGACGCACCGCGAGCTGGGGGGCAAGATCCTCAAAAAGCTTACTGCGGATCTGATAGACCTGGCAGATGTCGAGGTTTATCCAAAGATGGAAGGCTATCAGATGTTCACGATCTTTAACCCAAAGAAAGCGAAGGTCGCGGATGCCAAAAAAGCTGCCCCTGTAGAGGTAGTTGAAAAAGAAGAAAAACCGGTAAAGGTGGCGAAACCCGCTGCCAAAAAACCGGCGGCAAAGGCCAAGGCCGAGCCGAAAACAGACGAAGACGAGATTTTTTAGATAGTTAGATAGGAGTAGA
The DNA here is from genome assembly GCA_016706275.1 of Chloracidobacterium sp. GTDB lineage: Bacteria > Acidobacteriota > Blastocatellia > Pyrinomonadales > Pyrinomonadaceae > OLB17. Next base: position 504,327 of record JADJJY010000002.1, read on the forward strand.
GTTATGCCAAAACTAAAAACACACAAGGGAGCGGCAAAGCGTTTTCGCTCGACCGCCAGCGGCAAGTTCAAACGCGGACACAGCCATGCACGTCATATTTTGACCAAAAAAACGAGCAAGCGTAAACGCAATCTGGATATCGATTGCTTAGTATCCGAAGGTGATCAGAAACGCGTCGAAAAGATGCTGCCGTACGGGAGAGATTAATATCGTTTGGAGTTCCTGCTTTAGCAGGCTGGCCGCCTAAAGGCGGGACTCCAAACAACTGAAAGGAGTGAATTATGCCAAGAGCAAAACGTGGTAATAAACGTTTAGAAAAACGTAAGAAAATTTTAGCCTTAGCCAAAGGTTATCGTGGAACGAAATCAAAACTGTATCGCTCGGCCAAAGAGTCGGTCGAACGCGCACTGAATTTTGCCTACACCGGCAGAAAGCTGAAGAAGCGTGATTTTCGCAAACTGTGGATCGTCCGTATCAACGCGGCTTGCCGTCTAAATGACATCAAGTATTCGCAGTTCATTCACGGCCTGAACCTCGCCGAGATCGAATTGGACCGCAAAGTCCTTGCCGATATGGCGGTAAAGCAGCCTGAAACATTTGCGTCGATAGTCGGACAGGCAAAGGACGCTATCGGCAAACAAAAGCCGACAGTAGCAGCCTAAACAGATATGATCCAGAGACGGGGTCATAAGGTGCCGATCTTGAACAAGCAAAAGGCCGTATGCTGGGCGAGCCGTTTTTGAGCCGTTCTTGTCGGCACAACGTCGGCGGTTGAACGGCAGATCCTGACATAGACGGTGTGAGGACAGGTAACAACGTTGGTATCTACTGGGGAGTTGCGGATGCAAAGGCGTCTTTTGCTGAACTAACTGCAAAAGGTGCTGAGGTGGATACTGAACCTCTTGAGGTCGGCGGTGGGATTATTGTCGCAACCGTGCTGGATCCATTTGGTAATGTATTCGGTATCATCGAAAACCCGCATTTCACCCTGAGTGAAGCGGGATAATACTAGATATCAATAAAATTATATTAAGGCGTCTGGATCTTTATCCCGACGCTTTTTTTAGTTCTTAAATTCCCAATTCGTCTTTCGCCTCGGCAAAACATTTCACAGCAAAATCCAGATCTTCACGGGAGTGTGCCGCTGAAACCTGTGTTCGGATCCGTGCCTTCCCTTTCGGGACGACCGGAAATGAGAAAGCGATGACGTAAACTCCGCGTTTCAGCATCGCTTCCGCCATTTTTGTGGCAAGCACCGCATCGCCGAACATAACGGGCACGATCGGATGTTCGCCCGGGACGATCTCGAGACCGATCGCTGACAGCTTTTCACGGAAATACCGCGTATTGTCCATTAACTTATCGCGAAGCTCAGTCGATCCGGTGAGCATATCGATCGCCGCAATGGCCGCGGTTACGATCGGCGGAGCGACAGAATTTGAAAACAAATACGGCCGCGAACGCTGTCGCAACAGATCGATGATCTCTTGTTTACCGCTCGTATAGCCGCCGCTGGCACCGCCTAGAGCCTTGCCGAGCGTTCCGGTAATCACATCGACGCGATCCATGACGTTGTGGTGTTCATGCACACCGCGTCCGGTTTTACCCATAAAACCGACCGCGTGCGAATCGTCGACCATCACCATCGCATTGTACTTGTCGGCCAGATCGCAGATCTCCGGCAATTTGGCAATAAAACCGTCCATCGAAAAAATCCCGTCGGTTGCGATCATCTTAAACCTTGCCGACGACGCCTCTAGCAATTTAGCCTCAAGATCGGCCATATCGCCATTTTCGTATCGAAAACGTTGGGCTTTGCTCAAACGAATTCCATCGATTACGCTGGCGTGGTTCAGAGAATCTGAAATTACCGCGTCTTCTTCACTCAATACCGTCTCAAACAGCCCGCCATTCGCGTCAAAACAAGATGTGTAAAGGATCGTGTCCTCGGTCCCAAGAAACGCACTGATCTTAGCCTCGAGCTGTTTATGTATCGTCTGCGTGCCGCAAATAAACCGAACCGAAGACAACCCAAATCCCCACTCGTCAAGCCCTTTCTTCGCTGCCGCCACGATCGTCGGATCGTCCGAAAGCCCAAGATAGTTATTCGCGCACATGTTCAGTACACTCTTGCCGCCGGTAACGCTAATATGAGCTTCCTGCGGGCTCTCGATAACGCGCTCCGATTTAAACAGTCCGGCTTCCCTGATCTCATTCAGAACGCCGCTAAGATGCTCTTGCACTTTTCCGTACATATTTTTCGCTTTTTTGCCTATTTCGCGGCTAAATTCTTAGCTCTCGCTCCAGTCCAAAACAACCTTTCCGCCATTTCCCTCTCGCATTGCTTCAAATCCTTTCTCAAAATCCTTATACGAATAACGATGCGTAATCACTGGCTCGATATCGAGTCCAGATTCGAGCAAAACGCTCATTTGATACCATGTTTCGTACATTTCACGGCCGTAAATACCCTTGATCGTCACCATGTTAAATATGACGGTTTTCCAATTGATGGAAAATTCGTCCGAAGGAATGCCCAAAAACGCCACATTTCCTCCGTGCGTCATGTTCGCGAGCATGTCACGAAAGGCCGAAGGATTGCCGGACATTTCCATGCCAACATCAAAACCCTCTTTCATCCCCAATTCTTTCTGCACGTCTGCTATCGATTTCTCGCGAACATCGACGGCCATTGTCACATCAAATTTCTTCGCCAGTTCGAGGCGGTTCGGATTAACGTCCGTTATAACAACGTGCCGAGCACCCGCATGTTTTGCAACCGCCGCAGCCATAATGCCGATCGGCCCGGCTCCGGTAATAAGTACATCTTCGCCGAAAGTTTCGAACGCAAGTGCCGTATGTACCGCATTGCCGAACGGATCAAATATTGCCGCAACATCAAGATTTACGTCTGGACTGTGCTTCCAAATATTCGTGAACGGCACCGCCATGTACTCCGCGAATCCGCCGTCGGTATTGACGCCGTAACCAAGCGTGTTGGCACATTTATACCGACGCCCCGCTAAGCAATTGCGGCAGCGACCGCAGACAAGGTGGCCCTCGACGCTTACAATATCGCCAACGTAAAAGTCATTGACATTCGAGCCAACTTCGACGATCTCGCCAACCAACTCATGACCAAGTATTGTTGGCACTTTGATCGTGCTTTGTGCCCACGCGTCCCAATTGTATATATGAAGATCTGTCCCGCAAATGCCGGTCTTTCTCATTCGGATCAGCACGTCATTAATACCAATGGTTGGTTCCGGCACGTCTTCGAGCCACAGGCCAACCTCGGCCTTGCTCTTTACTATGGCTTTCATTTTTCAAAGCTCCTTATGGCTGTATAACGGCTACTAATTCAATGATATCACCGCAACACGTCCGGTCAAAAGAGGTCGCACTACACGTTTTTCACACCGTATTTTACGAGATTCCGCATCACTGCTAAAATTAGTTGTTCAGTCGCTGCTGCAAACTGATACTCTCTAAACTTATGTCCGAAGAACGAGCCCGAGTCGAAGCGGTCATGACCGCATTCCTAAATGAATTCGCACCTTACGCCGGTCTAAACCTTAGCGGTGCGTCGCTCGACGATGTCGAATCGAAACTGCGTGAGGTCGCCGAACTGAAGATCCGCCATACCGGTAAGAAATCACCGATTTCAGGTGCAATGAACTTGGTGGGGAAAGTTGCTCCCAACGAACGAGCCGGATTTGGTCAATTTGTACAGTCTGTGCAGAAGGATATCGCCGCAAAGATCGATAGAGTTGAGAAGACACTAAATGAGATCATCACAAATGCAAAGATCGAAAGTGAACGGCTCGACGTAACGCTGCCCGGCCGCCGGCCGCGAACGGGCCATCTGCACCCTATCACGATATTACGGCAAAAGATCGAGGATATCTTTGTCTCGATGGGGTACGCGATCGAAGATGACCGTGAGATTGAGACCGATCATTATAATTTTGACGCGCTGAATATCCCCGAGGGGCATCCGGCTCGCGAATCACAGGACACGTTTTACACGACTCAAGGCTTTGCTTTGCGTTCCCAGACATCGACAGTACAGATACGTGCTATGGAACGACGCGGTGTGCCGATCCGCATCATCGCTCCGGGCAAAGTATTTCGCCGCGATACGCCTGACATGACGCATGTGCCGATGTTTCACCAGATCGAAGGCTTATGCGTCGATAAAGGCATCACAATGGCCCACCTCAAGGGAACTGTCACCGAATGGCTCAAACGGCTCTTTGGTGAGGATACCGTCACGCGGTTTAGGCCAAGTTATTTCCCTTTTACCGAGCCGTCAGCGGAGTTTGATTTTTCGTGCTTCAAATGTCACGGTACCGGTAAATTTGAAAGTGATCGCTGCCGACCGTGCAAAGGCTCCGGCTGGATCGAGCTTGGCGGATCGGGCATGGTGCACCCAAACGTCCTTAGAGCAGTCGGCGTTGACCCGACTGTCTATTCGGGCTTTGCATTTGGCTTTGGCCTTGAGCGTATGACTGCTCTGATGTACTCGATCGATGACATCCGACACATGTTCGAGAACGACGTGAGATTTTTGGAGCAGTTTAAGTAACACTCGTCTTTATTTGTTATGAATATCAGCTACAACTGGCTAAAAGATCTGATCGATACAGATATGACTGCGGACGATGTCGCGGCACAGCTTACCCGTGTCGGCCTCGCCGTTGAGGGCATTCACCCGCACCATGATGACTACGTCCTTGATATTGATCTGACCTCGAACCGGCCTGATTGCTTATCGCATCTTGGTGTTGCCCGTGAAATTACGGCAATTACGAATTCACAATTACGAATTACGAATGACAAAGGCCAAAGCCTGAAAACCGAAGGCCAAACTTTAGTTACGATTCAGGATACAGATCTTTGCAACCGCTTTACGGCCCGCATTATCCGTAACGTAAAGATCGGCCCGTCGCCACAGTGGCTGGTTGACCGGCTTGAAGCTATCGGTGAGCGCCCCATCAATAATGTCGCTGATATAACCAATTTTGTAATGCACGAGCACGGTCAGCCTATGCATTCATTTGATCTTGACAGATTGAGCGGCGGCCGCATTATTGTCCGCAAAGCCACTGCCGGGGAAAAGATCACAACGCTCGACGAGGTTGAACGCGAGCTGGATGCGACGATGCTGGCGATATGTGATGTCGAAAAACCTGTAGCGATTTGCGGCGTTATTGGTGGTTTGGACTCAAGTATTACGGATTCCACGGTTAATGTGTTACTTGAGGTTGCTTACTTTAAACGAGAAAATATCAGAGCTACGTCGAGAAAGCTGGGACTTGCAACAGAGGCAAGCTATAGATTTGAACGCGGTGTCGATATTGAAAATATTATAGCTGCCTCTGACCGCGCAACTCAGTTGATCTGTGAGCTTGCGGGCGGCGAAGCCGACGATTTTGTGGATGTTTATTCGAACAAATTCGTCGCAAATGCCGTCACTTCGGCTGACATTTCCGAGTCGGTCAAGAGATTGACAGGTTTGTCGGTCGAAACAGGCGAATGCGTTCGTATACTTAATGCCCTCGGTATTACAGCCTCAGACGACAACAAATCATTTACTTTTCCGTCTTGGCGGCATGATATCGCTATCGAAGAGGATCTCGTCGAGGAAGTTGCACGGCACGCAGGATACGAGAATATTACTAACGAACTGCCTCCCGCATACGGTGCTGGCGAATATCAGCGTTCGGAGCCGCGGAAAAAGCGTCTGCGTGAAACCCTAGCCGACATGGGTTTTGACGAGGCGATCACATACAGTTTTATCGACACACGCCACGACGGGGTATTCGAGAATGTACCTGAGCTATTGGATGAACAGGTCGAAGATAAATACATTACGCTGCAAGATTCGGTGATCGACGGTGCATTAAGAATGCGGCCGAGCATACTTCCTGGCTTGCTCGACGCCGTACGTCTAAATCTCAACTTTCAGCGACGCGATCTCAAGCTTTTTGAGATCGGCAAAGTCTTTGCTGCCCATGCCGGCGAAGATAATTTGCCAAATGAACGCGAAATACTGACTATCGGGGTAACGGGCGGCGAGATCAGCGAGGGCAAAGCTGTTATCGTTCGCGAACTCGATCTTTACGACGCTAAGGGTGCGTTAGAAGCAGCTCTTGACGCTGTCGGTGTTTCAAATGCCGACTTCACCGCTGCCGAGGTAAAACATCTGAGAATAGGCCAGACTGCGGCGGTTTGGGTTGATGGATCAAGGGTGGGATACATAGGACGTTTGAGCGACGAAATAGCAGCGGGCTATAAATTCAAACAACCCGTATATGTTGCTGAGGTTGACCTTCAAGCAATACTTGATATAGCTACGATACCGATCGCGTATCGTCCGTTGTCTAAATATCCTGCTATTACGCGTGACGTGTCGCTGCTAGGCGACCGAAATGTATCTTTCTCCGCCATCCGGGACGCGGTTACCGAACAGAACTTCGAGCTTTGCCGTAAAGTTAGTTTTGTCGATGTTTATGAAGGTAAAGGTCTGCAAGAAAATGAGCGTTCGATCACGATACGTTTGGAATATCGGAGCGATGAAAGGACGTTGATCGAGGATGAGGTTGAGGCTCTACATAAGGAAATTCTCGCCCATTTAGAACAAAAATTGGCAATAAAACCGCGTTTTTGATAAAACCCTCATCTTTTACTTGAAGTTTTTCACAAAAGTCTAGATAATGTTTTCCACAGTCCTGACAACTTCTAGTTTGGAGACCCCTGAATGAATGCCTTAACGGGAATGGAAAAATTCTCGCATCTTGAGGACAAGATCTATCTAACGATCGAGTACGCCAAGAAAATGCGTGAGGAAAAAGAACGGCTCGAAAAAGAGCTTGCGGCTGTAAAAAGTGAGGCTTCAGGAGCCATCTCGGAAAAGCGCGTGCTCGAGGATAAGATCACCGATCTCCTCTCAGAGCGTGACTCCATTCAGCTAAAGGTCGAGGCTATGCTCGACGCGTTAACATTGATCGACGCAGACGTCGCCGAGGCGGTCGGCAGATAAGGGAAACCGTTATGTCAGAACAAACAATTCGCGTAGAGATATACAATCAGACATACAGCATTCGCTCAGACGGCGATAACGAGTATATTCTGGAGTTGGCCGAATATGTCGACCGCAAGATGCGCGAGATATCGTCGGGCACGATGACGGTTGATTCGCTCAAGGTAGCCATACTCGCAGCCCTACACGTTGCAGACGAGTTTTTTCAACTAAAACAATCGCAGGCTCAAAACGATGCTCAGCTTGCCGCCCGCAGTACCGAATGCTCGGAAATGCTCGACCGGATACTCAAACATCGCGACCTTGCCCCGCAACAAATCGAGACCGAACAATGATTTCAGTGCACAATTGAGAATGCACAACGCAGAATTAAGAAATATTCTGCATTGTGCATTTTTTATTTTGCATTTCGTCGCGTTGTGCTAGGATTTGGTTGGCGAAGGAATTTGACTGCGTTATTCGTGACCGAACGCATACATAATTGAGCCAACATATGAATGTCGGGAGGCTAATGCCGGTCGTCGGTGCTTTTCTCCACGGAGCCAAGCCATAGACTCCGGCTTTGATATCTCGATCTAATCGGAATAGAAAGCCACCCACCTGTAACTAACAGGTTCAATTCATACGTTCGAACGGTTTCGCGGTTCTCATTCGCCAAAATATTAAAAGGCGCAAGTTAATTTGGCTTGCGTCTTTTTAATTCTATGACTCAAATTCGATTGGCTCATTTTCAAGCTCTTTTCGGATTTCCTCGGACATTTTTGCCGATTCGAGGGCCAGGGGGAGTTCCTTGGCACGGGCAGATAATTTCTTTAGCGCGAGTTCAGAATCAGCGAGGTTACCGCCGCGGCTTGCCGCGGCCTCGATCATCTGTAGACGGGCTTCGGCTTCGGAGAGCATGACCTTAGCCTCTTCGTTTATATTTGAGATCTTCTCAATATCACCGGATATTTGTTCACGAAATTCGTCAGCTCTTGCACTTTTCAGTTGCTTCAACGAATTCTGCCGTCGTTTCGCAATCGACAACTCTCGTTTCGACGTTCTGACTATCCGAGTTGCCGTTAGTCGCGATGCCAGCGATTCCCTGTAGGCATCTGCGAGCAGCAGGTCCCTTGCCTCAACGGCCTTTAGCGCCCGTTTTTCACTCGATTTGAGTTCGTTCATGAACCAGCCGATCTCTTCTGCTCTAATACCGTCTGCCGCGACCTTTTCACGCATTTCCCTGGTCCACTTGGTCCGCTTGTGTATAAGCAGTCCCATCGCAAACATTCCCGCTAAAAAGCCGATACATGTCATAACGATCCCAAGAAAAAGCACTATAACGGCTGTCGGTGGGGCGAAAGGTACGAGTAGCATCAGCAGGAGCGTTATAACTGCTGGTATCGCGGTCAGCGCAATCGGAGCGGCGATAGCCCCTGCAAGAAGCTTTCGTCCACGTGCAATGTCTCCTTTAGTTATCTCGTACATACCTGTTAGATGTTAAGAGTCTAGCGCACAGAGATGCAATTCGGGGAAAGTGCGGACATGGTTTTGTTGTCAAAAAGTCTAGGATATAGGGGAGAAATATATTACCATTCAAATGTTCGAGCCAACTTATATGAATCGACGCAGATCAACCCTTTCGCTGTTGTTCCTAATCCTGATCTTATTGTGTGTCTCTTTTGCGGCAGCACAGAACACAGAGATCCAACAACGCGTTCGAACAGTTACGATACCTATCTCGATCTTTACAAAGCAGGAACTCAAAGAAGGGCAACTTGAGGAGTTTGTACAAGCTGATCGGCTGATTGTTCGTGAAAATAACGACGAGCAGCAAATACTCTCGATCAAAAGCGTTGGGGATTCGCCATTGTCGATCGCATTTTTGATCCAAGAGGATATGACGTCGAATTTCAATCTCCAGATCAAAGACATCCAGGAGTTCATTCGCGGGCTGCCAAAAGGGACTCGAGTGATGGTTGCCTATTTGCGCGGTGGCACGTCGGAGGTAAGGCAAAAGTTTACAGACGATCTGGATAAAGCTGCAGCTTCGTTTCGGATCATTTCCAGCAGTCAGTTTGCCGCTCCGCGAAGCCCATATGACGGCGTCAGCGATACCCTAGCGCGTTTCGACGCTATGCCTGCCGGAAGACGGGCCATTTTGTTGTTTTCAGATGGGTTGGACACCACAAACGGATTAAACCTTGCGTCAATAATGCAGAGTTCGGATCTCGATCAGGCAATCCTAAAGGCTCAAAGAAAAAGTGTCGCAGTCTATTCTTTCTACCATCCAACAGCATTGACCGAAAATTCGAATTCGATGCTTGGCCTTGGCGCGCAGGGGGCTCTGCAAAAGCTTTCTGACGAAACTGGCGGGCGTTCATTTGGTCACGGATTTACTGCACCGATCAGCTTTATACCTTTTTTTAAGGATATGTTTATGTCGCTAAACAGACAGTTTGCACTCACCTATCTGTCGACGCACATGAAAAAGAATTATTACAAGGTCAAGGTCTCAAGCACAAATCCTGAGATCAAGATCGAGCATCCACGCGGGTATTATTACCGATGAAGTTGGGCGTTTGTTTTTGTCTGACAGACCTGACAAACAAAAACATCCTCTTTGATAAGCAATCCGATCCAAAATAGCGGAAAGAAAAATACCAAAAGACAAGCGAACGTCACCCAACCTGCTGTCGATATCTGCCGTTCAAATCGAGGCATATATCGGCTGCCGCAATTTGGGCACATATATGTGTTGGATAATGGGTGAGCTTGTTGATACGTCAGCGGGGCAGCTTGATAGTTTGGCTGCGGCTGACCAAGTTGAGCGTTTTGAGGACGCGGTTGATTGATCGCCGTTGTCGGCCTTGCCTCATTTTGTGTCTGAAACTCATCCGTTTTCCACGAATAAGGCCGCGGAGCCGAGTGATCGAACGGATTGCTCATCACCGGCTTTTGGAAATTAAACTTCGTCCCGCAAAATCTGCAAAAGATCGCCTCCGGCGTATTAAGTTTTCCACAGTTTTGACAGGGGTTCATATCGTTTTGGAAATGTTTTTTTCGTCATTGCCTACCTACGAAGCATATCAAAGATATGTTCGGTTTTCGATAAATATGGGCGGCGAACCTATTCAAACCGAACAGGCCTATCAGAACGTATCGCCTCATACACAGACTCGACCAATTGAACCGCCCTAAATCCGTCAAGGGCAGTCACAGGTGGTTCTGTGCCGTTCAAGATGCTGTCAATAAATGTTCTGTCTTCCTGCACATAACCCCATCGTTCTTCTTTTTCGCGCATATGAAAGGAATGTGTTTCAAAATTGGCATCCATCCCATTTGAGTCTATTAACCTATCCATTTCTTCGGTCATGATCGTGCGGTGATGGCAAAATGCCTCTATGCGTTCGAATGGAAAATGCCAGCTCGCATCCGACGACGAAGCAAAAGTGCAGTGAAAACCATTTTTGAATTTGAAAATGATCGAAAATTCGTCCAACTCCGGATATTCGTGTTGTGAGCCAAATGCCACTAGCTCCGCTATCTCACCAAATTGGAACCGTATCATATCAAAAAGATGTATTGTCGTTTCGTAAAGAAACCCGCCGGTCACATTTACGTCACCCGTCCAAACCGGATTTACCAATTCACCGCGATTCATCTTTATATGAGCAGAGTGAGGCTGATCGCCACCAAGCAGTTCTTTTAACTTTACATACACCGGTGCGAATCTACGGTTATGCCCGACCTGAAAGACCTTGCTACTTCCGTTTGCGGTCGCCAACAGCGTTTTGGCATCATTCATCCCTGTTGTAAACGGCTTCTCGCAAAAGACATGTTTTCCGGCTTCGACGGCGGCGGTCGCGATCTCGATATGAGTCTTATTCGGCGCACAGACCAGAACAGCGTCACAATTGTCGAGCAGTTCGTCGCGAGACAAGCAGATTTTACCGCCGATGCTGCGTGCCGTTTCCTCGGCACGTTCGGGAATAATATCGTAGAGTGCCGAAACTTCGGTTCGTGGGTCACGCGAATAGATACTCCCGTGAACGTTGCCAATAAACCCGGTGCCGACTATGCCGATCTTAACTTTTTTCATTACCAGCCACCACCCGCCGTATGTTGCCCCAATCCCCAAACCTCTTCCGTCGCGGCTTTTGCCTTTCTGGCGACGTCGAAAGGATCTTGTTCCCAGTATTCCGGCCTGAAAATTTCGATACTGACCATGCTGTTGTAACCGATCTTGTCAAAATGCTCTTTCATCTCACGGAGCGGCAGTATTCCGGTTCCCGGATAAAGCCGTTGAGCGTCGGTCAACTGCTCTTTTGGCAGATCCTCGGCATCGTTGATATGAAAAATAAACAGTTTTTCCGGCCGCATCTTGTCGATAGCTTCAAATGTCGAGTTACCTGCGTAAAAATGAAACGAATCTACCACATTGCCGATATTATCGCGTCCAACTCGCTCAACGATCTCATTGCACAGATCAAGTGTCTGCACCGAGGAATCGGCCTGTCCGAGGAATTCAAACGCGAGCGAGACACCGTGGCTAGAAGCAATGTCGCCAAGTTCATTCAAAACTCGTACAGATTCATCGATTATCTTTTCTTTAGTTGCGTCCGTTGGCAGCTTGCCTGGGACGACGACGATATATGGACAACTGATCTCGGCAGCGATCCTAGAGAGCGTTTCGCATTCGGCCTTGATCTTAGAGTAGTCTTCGTCGCTGCGAAATGTAATATGCTCTATAGAATTGATCGAATACGGCTTAATACTTGCGGCATCGAGTTCTGCATTCAGATCAGCTTGCGTATGCGTTTCTAGATACTTGTAGAGCTTTGCCGACCAGATCTCAAGCAGGTCATAACCGGCGGTACCGGCGGCTCTTATGTCGGTTGATAGGTCGGCGTGCATCGTCGTTGCACCATTTAAGGCAATTTTCATAGGCGAATATTATCACGACAGGCATAGTTCACGCGAAACCGATTACAACGTAAATCGTTGCTTATTCGTCTAAAAATCGGGTAAGCTAATGGCATAAACTCTCTCGCTCTCTGACCAAACTTTATGAAAAATCTGATCATATTTGTCCTGATCGTGATGCTTTGCTCGTTCGTTGCTGTTCTGGCCCAATCTGATGCCGATCTGCGGCTAGTTACCGAAAAGGACAAAGCTAGCCGCGACGCGGCGGGAAAGCTAATGACGTTACCTGTCGGCGAACATGTTTCGCGTGGGTTTACGTACATGGATAATCGTCATTTCCCCGAGGCTCGAGAGCATTTTCAAAAGATGCTGGATATCTACCCGACCGATCCGCTGATCCAGCGTGCCCTGTTCGGAATGGGCCGAGCCTTGATGTGGGAACGCCAGTACGCAAAGGCGATTCCCTACTTTGACCGTTTAGCTCGAGAGTTCCCCGCATCAAAGGACGGCCGCGAGGGGCTTTATTTCCAGGCTTCATGTGAAGTCCGCGTCGGGAACAATGCCGAAGCCGCGCGGCACTGGCAGAAATACACCGTGATGTATCCGCAAGGCGAGCGAATCGACGGTTCATACGTCAACTCGATCGACGCTCTTCGCGAAGCCGGGCTCGACGCCGAGGCTACAGCGTGGGTCGAAAAGGTTCGCGAGAGATTTCGCGGCCAGCCGACCGAGACGAACGCTTTGCAGGCACGGCTTCGGATGGAGATCAACCGTGGCAAATGGGCCGACGCCGAAGCGACCGCTGCTTTAATGCAGGCTCAAGCTAAATTTAGCGGCTCGATGACCAGTCTCGATGAAATCAAATATCTCCGAGCCCTCGCTCTCGAAAAGCAAAAGAAAAAGACTGAAGCGATCGCGATGTATTCGTCGATCACTGATACGGGTTCGTCGTATTACGGGGGGCTTGCCTCGGACAAGCTCGCCTCGCTCACTAGCGGCGTCAAGCGGACGGCGGCCACGGCGCGTCGAACCGACGATTACCCCGCCGCATATCGCGAAGATGTGTTGCGTGAATCTAAAAAGCGTAAGCTCGATCCGCGATTCATCATGTCGATAATGAAGGTAGAAAGCTCGTTCCGTCCGGGCGTCAAATCGCCGTCGGCCGCACGCGGATTGCTGCAGCTCGTTTATGATACGGCGGTCAAATATAACAAAAAGGCCGGCTTCCCAAATCTGCAACCCGACGATCTCTACACGCCAAGCATAAATATCGCTCTCGGCTGCGAATATATCGCCGATCTCAAAACACAGTTTGGCGGCCTTAACGAAGCGATCGCCGCCAGCTACAACGGCGGCGAAGACAACGCCGCCCGTTGGCTCAGCCACACCAACCCCAAAGATCCCGGCATTTTTGCGTCCGAGGTCGGTTTCGCCGAGACAAAGAACTATGTATTTAAGGTGATGACCTACTACCGCGTCTACCGTGATCTGTATGATGAGAATCTTGTGAAGAGATAATCCGTCCGAATGAAAAAGGGCCGCATCAGCGGGCTTTTCCAATCCGTGATACCGTTTTATTAGTCGTTGACGATAGGTTGAGAGCGGAGAATATAGTTGTGACCATCCAGCGGAAGCTGGCCAAATTTCTTCCAACGGGAATTAAGAGTACGTAGGAGAGTTGGATCTTCTTTGTAACTCGCGGAAGAAACCTGAAATTCGACGCGGAACGACGGATACTCGGACTTAATGATCTCCGCCTCAATAGTTCCCCAATCTCTTTTTAATTTGGGAAACGCGCTTCTAGCGGCACTTTCGTCAATCGTGTAGCCAGCCTCTAACGTAAACGTCTGATGGAATTCGTAAGAGGTCGAAGGTTCAACTATTTTCATTTGCCCGGTCGGAACCGAGGCCCCGTCCAATCGTCGTAACAGATCCCCGAACGAATCATATCGATTCTTCCATGGATCTTTCCAGGGTAAGGTCGTGGTGTCGGCGGTATTTGCGATTGATGACAAGAATACAAGATTTCGATTTCCGCGGAAATAATCGGGCTTAAAGATTATCATCGGTCCCGACGAGTCGTTCCTAAACTGGAGATATACGAGGAGCGTGAATTCCGGCTTAAGCTTGCCGTCCTTCAGCGTCACTTTTGCCGATCGTCGTGCTACGGAACCCGTCAAGGTGTAATCGTCACCCGCGAAACCAGTCGCAGCGACTGTCAAGATGACTACCAGAATTAGGAGGACCGATTTCATGACGGCAATATAGCACATTGCATTCCGGCAAAACCCCGACACAGACTACTCCTCCCAATCACCTTGTCCTTCGCGTTCGACCTGATAGCCTGCCGCTTCCAGGTGTTTTTGCACTTCGCGGCCATGTTCGTTGTCGCGGACCTCTAGAAGCATTTCGATACCCACGCGACCCAGCGGGGCCAGCCACATCGCACGGCGGTGAAAGACCTCGATTACGTTGGCATGAGTCTCTGCAACATGGTTTAGCAGCGCGGCAAGCATTCCCGGTCGGTCAAGGACAAGCAGTTTGAGCATGATATAGCGGCCTTGGTGCACAAGAACCTGCTCCAAGACGCGGGCGAGAAGGTTGGCGTCGATGTTGCCGCCGCAGAGCACCGCACATACCGTATCGTCGGAACGAATAGGCACTTTATTGGCCAATAACGCCGCAAGCCCCGCTCCGCCAGCCCCCTCAACGACGAGGCGGTTGTTCTGCACACAGAAAAATATTGCACGCGCGATCTCCTCTTCACTCACCTCGACGACCTCATCGACAAGATCCTGAATAAGCGGGAATGTGATCTCACCAGGACTCTTCACCGCGATCCCGTCAGCTATAGTCTGCCCCGGTTCGGCGTACACCGGATGTCCGGCCTTTAATGAAGGGTTGACCCAGGCAACGTTCTCAGCCTGAACACCAATAATGCGGGCGTGAGGTTTGAGAGACTTGACCGCGATGGCAATGCCTGAAATCAGGCCGCCGCCGCCGATAGGCACGACTACGGCGGAAAGATCGGGCAAAGCCTCAACCATTTCAACGCCGATAGTTCCCTGTCCGGCAATGATCCGTTCATCGTCGAAAGCATGGACGTAGGTGTAGCCTTCCTTTTCCTGCAATTCACGTGAATAGGCAACCGCCTCGTCAAACGTTGCCCCATGCAGCACCACTTCGCCGCCAAAGCTGAGAGTCGCGTTGATCTTTGTGAGCGGTGCAATCTCAGGCAAAACGATCACAGATCGAATTCCATTAAGCGTCGCCGCAAGCGCGACACCTTGTGCGTGGTTACCGGCCGAAGCGGTTACTACTCCCCGCTTTTTTTCTTCGTCAGAAAGCTGTGAGATCTTGTTATACGCACCGCGTATCTTAAAAGAGCCGCCTTTTTGTAAGCACTCGGCCTTGAGGTGAGCACTAGCCCCGACCACACGTGACAATCGGGCGTCAGAGATCATCGGCGTTGGAATGATAATACCGTCGAGACGTTCTCGGGCAGTTTCAATGTCAGAAAGTTTGACTGTCATACTTGTGCGAATTATAGCAAAGATGCCGGAAATGAGATATATTTGCAGTGAATGAAAACACGGAGGACATATGCCTGAAGCTATTGGTCTTGGAGCGATATTTCTCGCTTTTTTAGGTATTGCGTTGCTTGTGGTTGCGTATAAGACGATCAAGATCGTCCCGCAGTCGAGCGTCTTACTGATCGAGCGTCTAGGGCGCTTTCATCGCGTCGCGGCAAGCGGTTTGAATATCATCGTGCCTTTTTTTGAAGCTCCGCGAGCGGTCTATTGGACCAATGTGCGGCCGGGGACGACATTTATTGATTCGCGTGAACAGTTCATCGACCTGCCGCCGCAATCCGTCATTTCACGCGATAACGTGATGATGGGCGTCGATTCGGTCGTATACTGGCAGATCACCGATCCGATCAAGGCGACGTATGAGGTGAATGACCTAGTGGGCTCGATCGTGCAACTCACATTTACCGGAATGCGTAGCGTAATCGGTAAACTCGACCTCGACCACACGCTTTCAAGCCGCGACCAGATCAATAACGAACTCCGCATGATCCTCGACGAGGCCACCGACAAATGGGGCGTCAAAGTTACCCGCGTCGATATCAAAAACATCACGCCGCCCGAAGACGTTCGGATCACGATGGAAAAACAGATGACCGCCGAACGTAATCGCCGTGCATTGATCTTGCAGGCCGAGGGCGACAAACAAGCTGCTATCACCCGCGCAGAGGGAGAAAAACAGGCTGCCGTTACACGCTCAGAAGGCAACAAGCAGTCCGCCATCCTCGATGCCGAGGGTGCGTCGCAGGCACGTCAGATAAACGCGGCTGCCGAAGCTCAAGCGATCGCACAGATCGCAAGCTCGATCGGCGACCGTGCTCAGACCGCGCAGTATTTGATCACGCAGAGATATGTCGATTCGATGCGAGACATGGCTCGGACGCAGAACTCGAAAGTTATATTTATGCCGATGGAAACCAGCGGTGTGCTGGCCAGCGTCGGCGCGTTTAAGGAAGTTTTTGCTGCTACGGGTGAAACGCCGGACGAGCTGCCAAAAACGCCTCGTTCGCCAAAAGAATTAGAAAAATAGGAGTTAATTAAATGTTAAAGATCGCTGTTTTATTTGGAACATTCGCCTTAGCAGTGCTTGGCGTAGGGGCGTTTATTCACCATCACGGTACCTTGACCGAGGCTGCGTCAGCCAAGAACGTGCTTGATTTTAAGATGCGTGACATCGACGGCAAAGACGTCAAACTCAAGAAATATAAAGGACAAGTGCTGCTCGTTGTGAACGTAGCTAGCAAGTGTGGTTATACGCCGCAATATGAAGCTCTACAGGCGACATACTTGAAATACAAAGATCAGGGGTTCACAACACTCGCGTTTCCCGCCAATAATTTTGGCGGACAAGAACCGGGCACTGCGACCGAGATCAAAGAATTTTGCGAGTCGAAATACAAGGTCACGTTTCCAATGTTTGCCAAGATCTCGGTCAAGGGCGACGATCAGGACCCGCTTTATGCTTTTCTGACAAAGCCTGAGACGAATCCGGATTTCGCAGGCGACATCAAGTGGAATTTCAGTAAGTTTCTCGTCGACCGTAAAGGCAATGTTGTTGCCCGCTTTGAGCCAAAGGTCAAACCCGACAGTCCTGAGGTCACGGCTGCTATCGAGAAATATTTGGCGATGAAATAGAGTTTCGCGTTTTGAGTCCCGCCTTGAGGAGGCCCTTCGCATTTTGAGAGGCCGGCTAAAGCCGGGACTCCGAGCGCTTGTGATACGAATGAAAAAGTTTCTTTATATTATCTTTCTATTGCTTATTGTTGCTCTGGTAGCCGTGTGTGGAGCGTCATACTGGGTCTATAGCTCGGTCAACACTCCACGAGAACACACCAAGTCCAACGAATATATCAAGATAGAAAAAGGCTCGACGCCGCCTCAGATAATCGCGAGACTGGCCGCTGATGGGATTATCTCAAACGAGACAGCAACAATGGCCTATCTCCGTTTTCTTGGTGACAGCAGCAAGCTGCAAGCCGGTGAGTTTCAATTCCCTTCGCCGGTATCGACGCTGCAGGTGCTGAAGATACTTGAGAAAGGCGAGGATCGTACGATCAAGCTGACGATACCTGAGGGCTTTACGCGTTTCGATATCGCTAAGCGCATCGCCGAAAAATTCCCTCAAAATCCGCCGATGGATGACAAAGCGATACTTACACTGATGGACGACGTGACGCTCATCCGTGACATCTCACCGACAGCGACGAATCTAGAGGGTTTTATGTACCCGAGCACTTACAATGTCCCGCGCGGAGCCACCGCACAGGAGATCATCAAACTGACGGTCGATCAGTTTCGGAAATTCTGGAAACCGGAATGGACGCAACAAGCGAAGTTGATAGGACGAACGCCCCAAGAAATCGTGACCATTGCCTCGCTCATTGAGACAGAAACGGGCGTCGAGGCGGAAAGACCGATCGTAGCGGGGATCATCAACAATCGTTTGGCTAAAAATATTCCGCTGGGCATCGACCAAACAAACGTCTATATCGCTAAAATGCTTGGCAAATGGGATGGCACGATCCACAAGAGCGACCTCGAGGTCGATTCGCCTTATAACACCCGTATCAAAACTGGACTCCCGCCAGGACCGATCTCGTCCGTCAGTGAAAGCTCGATCAAGGCGGCACTAAACCCGTCGTCAAACGATTACATTTTCTATGTCCGTAATGTAGATGCAAACGACGGTTCACACTGGTTCTACGCATCAGCAGCCGAGTTTGAAAAAGGCAAGGCAAAATATCAGCAATGGTTGGAGAAAGAGCGGCAAGAAAAACGGTCGAGCGAGGCGAATTCTACTCAATGATAAAGTTACTCGCCCTCGACCTCGACGGCACAACGTTGAACTCACAAGGCGAGATCCCTGACGCCAATCGAAATGCGATCCGTGCGGCAGAAGAGCGCGGTGTGCTCGTTACGATTGCCACAGGGCGTCGTTTTAGAGACGCACAACCCCTCGGAATCGATTTAGGTCTTAATGCGCCGCTGATAACTCACAATGGTGCATTGATCAAGTACGCTGAGTCGGAAGAAACCGTTGTTTGTTCCCTCCTAGCAACCGCAACTAGTCTTGAGGTCGTTCGTGTTGGAAAAGATTTTGGCGGTGATGCTTTGGTTAGCGTTGATCCGCACGGCCAAGGCACGCTACTTTATGACCGGGTTTCCGAGGACAATCTGCCGCTCAAGAAATATCTGCGTTGGTCAGAGGATCTGCATGGGGGTGAAGCAGGACGTGTGGGCGTCGAGCACGTCGAAAGTCTTGAGGATATAATTCCAGACAATGAGATCGTGCATATTTCATTTTCGGGTACGTGCGACGCGATGGGTGCGATGATGTCGGTGCTCGGGCGTGAGCTTGGGAATACGGTCACGATCCTACCGACGATCTATCCGCAATGGGATTTTACTCTGATCGACATCCTGCCGCCCGACGCGTCAAAAGGACACGGCGTCGCCAAGCTGGCCGAATTGAACGGCCTTACACATGAGAATGTGATGGTAATGGGTGACAATTTTAATGATCTTGAGATGCTGGAATACGCAGGAACGCCGGTCGTAATGGGAAACGCCGCCCCCAAGTTGCTTGAGCGGCCCGAATTTTATACAACATTAAGTAATGACGAGAGCGGCGTGGCCGCTGCTATCGAACGTTTTATTTTGAATTGAGGAGAATTTTAAGTGGCAAACAGAATTGCAGTTTTAGAAACGAACAAGGGTACGATCAAATTTGAGCTTTTAGAGGCGGACGCACCTAAAACGACCGAGAATTTCCGACTTTTGGCGGGCAAGAACTATTACGACGGAGTAATATTTCACCGAGTGATTCCTAATTTTATGATCCAGGGCGGCGATCCGCTTGGTGAGGGTTATGGAGGTGAATCAGCGTGGGGCGGCAAATTTGACGATGAGATCGATCGCGGCAGCGAGCTTTACGCCGGCATCTACGACAAAGGCACCGTCGCGATGGCAAACTCGGGGCCGAACACCAACGGTTCGCAGTTTTTCATCATGCACATCGATTATCCTCTGCCGCCGAGCTACACAAAATTTGGCAAACTGATCGAGGGTCACGACGTCGTCGATGTGATCGCCAACGTGCCGAGAAGCGGCAGCGATAAGCCGCACGATCCTGTCGTAATGAACAAGGTTTATATCGACGAAGCCTAATGCGAGCCGTCGTCCAACGCGTCTCGCGTTCATCGGTTACCGTTGACGGTGAGATCATCGGCGAGATAGGTTGCGGATTGTTGGTTTTGCTGGGCGTAACCCACGCGGACGAACAACGGGATGCGGACTATCTCGTCGATAAGATAATAAATCTACGTATATTCGACGACTTTAACGGCAAGATGAATATGTCGCTTGCTGACATAAATGGTGGGATGCTTGTCGTGTCGCAGTTTACGTTATACGGTGACACACGCGGTGGACGGCGGCCATCATTCATAACCGCCGCGCCAGGCAGCGAGGCAAAGGAGCTTTACGAGTATTTTGTTGCAAAGGCAAAAGACGCTGTGGAAATTGTGGCGACCGGTAAGTTTGGCGCAATGATGGATGTAGAATTGGTGAACGGCGGGCCGGTAACAATAATCTTAGACAGTGAAAAGACCATATAGTATGAAATATCTCTTAGTTTTATTGATCACGCTCTCATCGATTGTAGCTCTTTCATGTAGCGAGAAAAAAACTGCTAACACTAAATCGGCGGCAAATGCTGAGATAAAGAAAGGCGTTGCTCCTGTCGCTGATGCAGAGATCGCGGTTATTGAAATGGAAAACTCCGCAGCTTACGGTACCATCAAGATCGAACTGTATTCAAATATCGCGCCGAAAATGGTTGCGAGATTTAAGGAGCTTGCTAAAGAAGGTGTTTATGATGGCGTGACTTGGCACCGCATAAATGACTCTGTTATCCAAAGCGGCGACCCGCTGTCAAAAAACGACAACCCGGCGGATGACGGAACGGGCAAATCGTCGAAGCCAAACGTCGAAGCTGAATTCTCTGATCTCAAATACGATGCCGGCATCGTCGGAGCGGCCCGTGGACAGGATAATAACTCGGCTAACTCGCAATTCTTTATTACCTTAAAACGGGAAACCGGTTTCGACAATCGCTACACCATCTTTGGCAAAGTCATCGAAGGGATGAATAATGTCCGCACTCTTTCCGGAGTTCAGCCAAAAGAGGGTGAGCGTCCCGTCGAACCGCTCCGGATCAAGCATATTTCGATCGTCCCGCGTTAGTAGATAATGCTCGCGTAGCTCAGCTGGATAGAGTGCTTCCCTCCGAAGGAAGAGGTCGCAGGTTCGAACCCCGCCGCGAGTACCAATAAAAAAAGGCGTCTACATAAAGACGCCCTTTTACTCTAAAACACCTTTTGACTATTCCCTGACTTTCAGCATCGGATCGCCAAATAAAATCCATGTTGTTCTAACGTCCGAGTTCGCAGGAGTTTGAGCCTTAGCGTCGATGACAAGATCGCCCATCCGTTTGATGTTGCCAATACCGATCTGTTGGAAAAACTGCCTTCCCATCAGCATCTGAACGTCAGCCGTGGTTTTTCCGGACGAGGCCCAAGCCACTGGGCCACCACCAACTGCAGATTTGACTAACAGCTCAGCTATCGACTCGTCGTTGGAAGCGGGGCCAAGAAAATAACCATTCAGACAAGTCAACATCGTAAAGATCGCGGGGCCATCAGCGTTCAATAACTGTGATACTGAGCCGTTGCTGAGAAAATTTTGATCCCAGAGACTCTGTGCACCGTGTCCTGAATAATTCACGATGTATTTTCCACCGGGAACGTTGATCGCACTGACCAGATTGCTCAGGGCTTGTGGATTACCCGTCATTTCATTCGGAGGCGGTAACCCACGCGGGACATATGTTTTCGGTACCGACCCGGGCATCTGATTAGCTAAATCCTCACTCATTACGCCAAACTGATAGCCATTGGGGACGTCATATGCGAAAAGCACCCCTCGGCTCATAGATTGCATAGCCGGTGTCTCGAATGCGGTTGTCTTGTTGAAAACCGTCGTAATAACCGATGCGAATCTAGCAGGCACACGTCCGATCGCCATATCAGCCAGCCCGTCACCGTTAAAGTCCGCTAAAAGGTCATCAGCGGGCACCTCATTGTAGATCGTATTTATAATCTTAGTCGGGACATAATCAAAATTACCAAATCCCCTAAAATTCTTGGGATCATAACTGGCGTCACCCACCAATAAGACATATTTTTTGCCCGCTACTTGGCTCGTCCAATTCTGATTTACATATTGCAGAAAGTCTCGAACAGCATCGCCGCTCAACAATCCATAGCTGTATTCATCATAAATATCAGCAACATCAACGACCTCAACATTAAAACTACCGCCCGCAGAGCTACGGCGATAATTAGCCCAGGTGTTAGAGGCTGCCATAAAATCGGCTTGCGAATACGAGATGATTATGAGATCAGCATTTCTCACCGACGACGAAAGGTTCGACGGATTATTTACTGTAACCGCAGGTGACTGTAATAGCCCGGAATCCTCGACCGCAAAGATCGGCTGTAATCGCTGTCGTGTTGCGGGGTACAGGGCACTAAAAGAATTTGTACCATCTTGCTGTGTACTAAACCCTATCAACTGAGTAGGCGACCCATCCGTTCCAATATTAAAGATCCTGATATTTGCCGTTGAAAAGCCCGATAGTGTCGTTGACTTAGTCGGTGCTCCCGTAAACAAAAGCCGATTTGTTTCAGCACGATATGCACGATTGTATTGCAGTCGTAAAGAGTCAAAATAGCTGATGTCCGCTCCGCCACTTGATGTCAGCTGAAATGTATTATTCCCTTCGACAAGCAGGCTGGATGGCGCAGTGAATTGTGCGGTATAAGCCTCACGTGGAAATGCCGCATTCGCAATGCCGATCTCAGTACCATTCAATGTAACGCGTACCGACGGTGTAACTGTTGCTGAATAGCCCTGCAGGTCAACTTTCACTGTAAATGTCGGCTGAGCAAAATCGACGCCCGTAAGGGCAACGACTACATTTTTGGGCGAATTGAGTACTGCATTTCCCCAGAAATTCTCCGCATCGCCATTTAGGATCGAGCTGTCGTACGTTACGCGTTCCCGTTTCAGTGTACTGGCGGAGTAGCTCAACGAAGCTCCAGTTACATCAACACGCTTGATACGCTGGCTCGGGATTCGTTTGCCTAGATTATTAGCATCAACGATCAAATAATAGATAGCGGTATCGCTTTCTTGAGTCTCGATCGCCTTGCCATAAAAATCCATGTAGACGCCGCTCCCGTCGGTACCGATAATGACAGATTGCTCGATGCCATCACGATATAGCCGCCAGTTTGCAGTGTTTGCCGAAGTAAAAAGATTTGTTGCGGCTTGCAGCTCGGTCAATCTTACACGATAAAATCCGTCTTTTTTGACCGCGATCTTAGCCCCTGGACTATTTACCACTGCCCGATGCACCGTCAGATCTGACGCTTCAGTGAGCGAAAGTAGCCTTGTTGTTGCCTTAGAGCTTTCTGTACCGATGAGGTCGGTAGGTAAGGTGTTTTGGATCTGGCCATTCTGCCCACTCGAAACCCTGACCATGTCTGCTTTAGACATTCCGGCCTCAGCCTCGATATTTGACGTGTAGCGTGACGATGCGATTGACGACGAGAGCCTATCTCCTTTCGGCCCTATCGCCTGGATCACATAAGCAGAGCCAAATGTACCGCTCGGGTCAAAGAACTCATACTTGCCGCCGTAAACCGTCTCGGACCCAAGCTTTGAGAGTGAGCCTGTTATCAAATTTTCGCTGGCCTGCTGTTGACCGCGTCTGCTAATCCGATAGACCAAAAAACCCATATTCCCGGTCTCAGACGTCATCTGCCAACGAACAAATGAGCCACCGCCATCGGTAATGGCTTCAACCGTCTCAAATTGTGCAAAATCTTTACTTGGGGTGATGCGAGGTTTTGTGACTGGTTCCGTGTCTTGCCGCAAGACTTTTTGACCATCAAGCCTAGTTTCTAGACGACGTTGGTTGATCTTCTGTCCGAAAGCCGTAAATATACCCGAAATTGTAAGCGTTATCAGTAATAAAGCTGCTGAGGTCGTCTTCATTCGTTTCTCCAGTTCAAGGCCGGAAGGTGGTCGGCACAAATATATCCAATTTAACACCTGTAATCTACCACCGTTTGCCTTATTTTTCAAGAAAAATCGCCAGCAAAAGCGGTGTCAATAAAGCCGCATAAACCGCCAATTAGTTAACAAATGTCAAAAATACCGGTTTTATTCCAAAATTATCCCGCGATCAATTGCCGCAGCACAAACGGTAAAATACCGCCATTCTTGTAATATTCGATCTCGATCGGTGTATCGATCCGCAATGTTAATTGGATGTCGCGACTCTCGCCTGCGTTGTTCGTCACCCGTAAAGTTACATCCTGCAGAGGCTTGACATCAACACTCTCGAGCCCGACAAGGTCGTAGTTCTCCGTACCGTCAAGCCCAAGCGACAAAGCACTTTGCCCGTCCTTGAATTGCAAGGGCAATACGCCCATGCCGACTAAATTTGAGCGGTGGATGCGTTCAAAAGACTCAACGACGACTGCCTTGACCCCCATTAACGCAGTTCCCTTAGCCGCCCAGTCGCGGGAACTGCCGGTGCCATATTCTTTACCGGCAAAGATCACAAGGGGCACTTTTTCGATGTCGTATTGCATTGCAGCATCGTAGATGGTCATTTCGTCACCGTCGGGCTGATGTTTGGTATAACCGCCCTCGGTTGGTGTGACCATTGTATTTTTGATGCGAACATTGGCGAAAGTCCCGCGGAGCATCACGCGGTCATTACCGCGGCGTGAGCCGTATGAATTGAAATCTGCAGGACTGACGGAAAGCTCCTGTAAATATTTACCTGCTGGCGAATTTGCCTTGATCGCACCGGCTGGCGAAATATGATCCGTCGTAACCGAGTCGCCAAATACCGCGAGGGCTCTCGCACCATGTATATCGCTAAAGCGGCCGGTTTCCATCGAAAAATCTTCAAAGAACGGGGGTTCCTGAATGTACGTCGATTCCGTATCCCATTCATAGATCTTGCCGGTGCTCGATTCGATGTCGTTCCAAAGCGGATTTTGTTCTGCAAACTGTGAGTAGAGCCGTTTGTAAGTTTCGGGGTCAAATGCCGCGGACAGCACCTCACGCACCTCGTCCAGCGAAGCCCAGATGTCTTTTAGAAACACGTCGTTGCCGTCACGATCTTGACCGATCGGGTGCAGATACACATCTCGAACAACTGTGCCCGCGAGCGCAAATGCGACGACCAGCGGCGGCGACATAAGGAAATTTGCCTTGATGTTTTGGTGAACACGAGCCTCGAAATTACGGTTACCAGACAATACAGATGCTGCGACAATGTCGTGTTCGACAACCTCTTCTTCGATGGCCGGATCGAGAGGACCCGAGTTTCCGATACAAGTCGTACAGCCGTAACCCACCAGCTCAAAACCGACTGCATCGAGATGTTCCTGCAAACCCGTTTTATTAAGATATTCGGTAACGACGCGTGAGCCGGGAGCGAGTGAGGTCTTAACATACGGCGGAACCTTCATCCCAAGGGCATTAGCCTTTTTAGCGACGATCCCGGCGGCGATCATCACTGCCGGATTTGATGTGTTTGTGCACGAAGTGATCGCAGCGATCAGCACATCACCGTTGCCGATCGCTGTATTAACGACCGGGCTGTCTTCATCCGAAAATTCCACGCGACTGGGTGTCGGACGATTGTTCATCATCTCGACTTCGGTCGAAACGTTGGTGTTATCAGGGGAAACGGTCCCGTGAATTGATTCGGGTGCAGATTTTTGGCTTTGTTCGCCGCCGCCCTCGACAATAACCTCATGGCTCTCACCCATCGCGACCGGAAAGCGTTTTTCAAGATCAGCGAGGTCCTTGCCGTAACCGCCGTCGGCTGCTGATTTTGTAAACAACTCAATAAAGCGGTCGTCAAGTTGTGAAAGCTCAATGCGATCCTGCGGTCGTTTCGGCCCTGCGACTGCCGGGCCAACGGTTGAAAGATCTAGGTCAATGACGGTCGTGTAATCAACTTCGCCTTCTTGCGGGATGCCGAACATCCCTTGGGCCTTGTAATAATTACGGATCGTGTCGATCTGCTCGGCCGAACGGCCGGTATTCGCAAAATAATCGAGCGTTTTCTCGTCCGTGCCGAAAAAGCCCATCGTCGCTCCGTATTCAGGAGCCATATTGGCTATCGTCGCACGGTCAGTAGCGTTAAGAGCCGCAGCCCCTTCGCCAAAAAACTCGACGAACTTCCCTACAACATTCGCCTTGCGGAGCATTTCCGTAATTCGCAACACAAGGTCGGTCGCGGTCGCTCCCTGCGGGAGTTCGTCGGTCAGGTTTACGCCGACGATATCAGGCGTAAGGAAATAAACGGGTTGGCCGAGCATTCCCGCCTCTGCCTCGATTCCACCAACGCCCCACCCAACGATGCCGACGCCGTTGATCATCGTCGTATGCGAATCCGTGCCGACCAGCGAATCGGGGAAATAAACGCCATCACGTTCGAACACACCTTTTGCCAAATATTCGAGGTTCACCTGATGGACGATCCCAATGCCCGGAGGCACGACGCTAAAACCGTTAAACGCCTGCGTTCCCCATTTCAAAAAGCGGTATCGCTGAGCGTTTCGCTTAAACTCCATCTCCATGTTCTTTTCGTACGCCGTATCGCTGCCGGCATAATCGACCTGGACCGAGTGATCGATGACGAGATCGACGGGAACAAGAGGTTCGATCACTGCTGGATCTTTCCCCATTCGCTGAACTGCCGAACGCATTGCGGCAAGATCGACGAGCAAAGGCACGCCCGTAAAATCTTGCAGAACAACGCGTGCGACAACAAACGGTATTTCGTTCGTCCGCTCATCGTCCGCTCCCCACGCCGCAAGCTCGCGAATATGCGATTCGCCAACCTTTTTACCGCCGTCATAATTGCGAAGCACGCTTTCCAACACAATGCGTATCGAAATGGGCAGCCGCGAGATCTTACCCAGTCCTACCGCTTCTAACGCTGGCAGCGAATAAAGGGTGCCCGTACCGCCACTGCCGGTGGTAAATGTCTGACGTGAATTAAAGAGTGTGTGTGTCATAGTAATTTGTTTGGTGAGGTGTTCAAACTACTATTATAAAAGGGTTGCGGCAGAAATGCGAGTGTGCAGCGTACTCGTCGATGTACTCTTTCGGTGAGGTCTAGTTTATTTCTCGTCAATAGTCGGCTTGCGCATTAGATCGTTGACTTTTATACTCTTTATTCGCTAACCGGCGCGTTCGTCTATCGGTTAGGACGCTAGGTTCTCAACCTGGAAAGAGGGGTTCAACTCCCCTACGCGCTACCAAATCTATCGGAGTAATAAAGTCCAAAGTCTAAGATTTACATCTTTGGCTTTGGACTTTTGAGCATGGGCCCACTTTTAGGAGAAACTATGATCGTCACTACAGGATTTGATATTCAGGACAGGCAGATCGGACAGTATTTGGGCGTCGTACGCGGGATCGTCGTTCGTGCGACCGGTTTGGGACGCGGAATCGTTGGCGGATTAAAATCACTCGCCGGCGGTAATATCGAGGAATGGTCAGTCGTTTGCGAAGAGGCCCGTAAAGAGGCATTTAACCGACTCGTACAACACGCTCACGAGATTGGAGCTGATGCTATCATCGGTATGCGTTACGACGCGACCGAATTCTCCCAGACCGCGACAGAGGTTTTGGCGTACGGTACGGCCGTCAAACTGAGATAAATATGGACGACAAGATCAGATGCCAGAGCTGCGGAATGCCGATCTCGGATGATTTTAACAATTACGGCACTGATGCGGATGGCTCGCCGGTGTCTGAGTATTGTTTGTTCTGTTACACGGACGGTGGTTTTACAAACCCCACGCAGACAGTCGATGAAATGGTGCAAAGCTCGATAGATTTTATTAGCAAAGAATTTAAGATGCCGGTCGAGCAGGCTACACAGATCTCAAACGATGTCATCCGCAAGCTCAAACGCTGGAACTGATCTCTAAAACACAGGGGCCTTTCCGTTACGCCCGATCCGTAGGTCGGTTATCCACCGGGACAGGCGGTTACCCATACGACGCGGGTCGACAAACTCGACCATCCCGATGGTCTTTCTCGGTTTATCGTCACGCAAACCCAAGGTTATCTCGCCGAGCATCTTAGCTTCTGAAAATCCCGAGCGGATCGTCGCGGTGGGCTTTATTCGCAGTTCTATTTGATCGTCAGACATGTAGGAGATTCGACGAGGGATGTTAAGCCCCCAACGGTCGTGTTTGTAGTCGCTGGCCACACATGCGGCATCGCTTTCGTGGATCTTGCCATCACGAATAAGAAAAACTTTCCCCGCTGCCGCATGATCTTGTACACCACCATGCCGTTCAAATACAACCGTCGAATCGATAAAATGAGCCCGTCCCCACATTCTCGACGCAAGCTCGCGGTAATGAACGTTCTCGCTTGAAATTTGGTCGTGATAGCCTGTGCCGCGAAACTGAACCGTCCGGCGCACTTTACCTCGACGTCCAATAAGCATTATCTTGCCGCTGACGTCTGCACGCGGGGCGACGAGGTTCCACATTCCCGGCGTTCTTGTGCCATCGGGCGGCATCAGGTCCGATTCGATCAAAAGCCATTCCATCTCGGCGCGGATACGTCGGCCGCCTGCCGTTCTGACATCGACCGTGACAAAAAAACCCTCGCCGTAGGCGGCAGAGTCGAACCGAAACGATGATCCCGCAACGACGCAGCCGTTATCTTTCCCGAAGTGAAAATCCCCCTCGACATATTCGTTGATGGAATTAAAAACGGGGCGTCCATCGACCGAATAGACGAACGAAACAGCCGGAAAACGGTGCTTGCCCGAATGGATGACGTTTGCGGGAACGTTAGTGTTTGACTGAAACCTAGGTGAGAGGACGTAGTTGTCGTAAAATGCGATCACCACAGCCTCTCGGCCATCGTCCGACAGAGCATCAAAATGCCAACTCTCAAAAGCGTTCGGCCCGGCGAGGTTATGCCAAGAGTCGTCCGAAATACTCGAACAGACCAAAATTTGTGACGCAGATCGCTGTATAGTTTCGTCCGGCATTGTAAAAATGAATTCAGCATTACAGAAAATAATATTTATGGCAAACTTTGACGCGAAAAACGAATCTGTAAGACGTTCGCACTCCCCAACTTTTTTCGCAGAGGAAGATCAATGAAAACTATCACAACCACCTTTTTACTTGTGGCGATAACATCTCTCACATTATTTGCGACCGGCTGCCCGCAGCGGACGAGCATCGCTGATATCGAGGCGAATCCCGGCAAATATCAGGATAAAGAAGTTGTCGTCGCGGGCACCGTTAGGGACAGCTACGGCTTGTCGATCCCCGGCACAAAGATCGGCGGCGGTGCATATAAGATCGACGACGGAACTGGTGCGATCTGGGTCCTTGTCACCGATGGCGCAGTTCCGCAAAAAGGTGCTGAGGTCGGCGTTAAAGGCCGACTCAGCACCGGCGTCAACTGGAAAGGCCGTAATTATGGACTCGGGATCTATGAGAAAGATAGGCGTTACGGTAAGCGTTAATTGATTTCTATAGTTTGGAGTTCCGTCTTTAGACGGCTTCGCGATAATATACGAGCAGTTTATTGTTGTCAGAAGGCCGCCTAAAAGGCGTTACTCCAAACTTTTTATGGACGCTGTTCTCTCCGCATTCGACAAAAGATTTGCCGTGATAGACACCCGCTCGCGCGATCTACTCGGACGCATACCTGATCATTTGCTGTACCAACGCCCACGCGAAACGCGCAGCGAAATGGCCCCGTTCTCTTGCGGCGAATACATTCTCCGCTCTGCCGCTATGGTCGAAAAAACTTTTGGCGGCATCACGACGCGGCTGTGGGACGATCCTTTTGAATGGACTTTGCCCGAAAAGCTCGTCAACAAAGAACTCATCCTAGCGTACCTCGACGAGGTTGAGGCCACGCGGATCAAAGGCTTTTCTTTTTTCACGTCTGACCACGATCTTTTGAAAGAAATTCCAGCTCCCGAAACGCTCCGTCCGCTCGCTGTCATCCTGCTCGAAACCATCGAACTTGCATCGCATTTTCAAGGCCGTGCGTTCGCTCTATTTCAAGTGCTGACGGATGAGAAACTTCCACATATGTAGATAGAGCTACAAACTTTTGCACAACGAACTTTTTCGTGTAAGAATTCGTTAAGGTTTGAGACTTGAGCTTAATCTTTTAATAATGGAGCGACGCGATGCACTGTCCTAGCTGTGGGCAACAACAGGTTTCTAGCGAGACAAAATTTTGTTCGCGATGCGGCATGCCGCTCGGCGTCGTAGCGGAGGTCGTTGCACACGGCGGTTTTCTGCCGCAGCTTGCCCAGCTAAACCAAAAGAAAAAGTTTTTTACCAAAAAGGCCGGTGTTGTATTTGGGACGCTTTGGTTCATATTTTTGACGATGTTCTCGACAGCTTTTTTCGGCATTCTTGGGGCACCGGACGAGTTGATCGGTATTATCGCGATCACAGGTGTTTTCGGTGCGATGATGATAATTATCACCTCGCTTATTTTTCTGCCCAGCTCGAAACCAACGAACACGTCGCTGCCGCAATTTCACACTCCGCCTCGACCGCCGATGTATGGTGCTAGTGGGCAAAATGCGCTGCCGCCGCAGCAATCGATCCCTGCGAATATGTTCAATGCCCCGCGTCCGGCTGGATCGTGGCGTGACACCAACGATCTCGAACCTACAAGCGTCACCGAGAGCACAACGCGGCTTTTAGAAAAGGATGAAAAAATAATCTGATGTTTTGCCCTCAATGCGGACAAGAAAGGATCTCGATGGACACGAACTACTGTTCGCGTTGCGGATTTCTTTTGGCAGCGGTCGGTGACCTTTTGCAGACCGGCGGTGTAAATCCATTGGCATCGACTCGCACGTCGTCGAAGCAGTCACCAAGAAAACGCGGGCTTAAGCAAGGGCTTTTTCTCTTCTTACTAACATTTCTCGTGGCTCCCTTGATGGGAATGGTGACGGTCGCATTGAACATTGAACCGTTTCTTGTAGGATTTGCAGTCGTTTTCTGTTTTATCGGCGGGTTGCTGCGTATGGCTTATGCGTTAATGTTTGAATCATCCGAACCTGGTGTCCCGACGCTCGAAGAAAAAGTTCTCGCGGGTGCAAACTCACTTCACTCAGTAAAGGCGAACGCGTTGCCGCCGCAATCGTCAGTACCAGCGCAAAACTATTTTACGCCGGTTGCCGGTAACTGGCGTGATACTAACGACCTCCAACCGACAAGCGTTGATGAGGGAAAAACTCAGCTTCTCGAAAAAGACGAAACTCCTCAATAACCGATCGCTTTTCCGTCACTTCTCGGGTCAATCGCGCCCAAACGAACGCCCTTTTCATCGAACATAATGCCGGTAGCTGAAGCCACATTGCCGGAATTATCGTTAAATATGTGTCCGTAGCCTCGCATTATAGCCATCGTATCCGGTGATATCCCGTTCGATTCCCACATAATGCTATCGGGCAGCCATTGATGGTGCATTCGCGGGGCTGAGATGGCTTCGAGGATGTTCATGTCGTAATCGATCACGTTAATGATCGATTGCATAACGGCAGAGATGATCCTGGGGCCCCCGCGGGCACCTAACGCGAACCATGTGCTGCCGTCTTTGCGCGTAACGATAGTCGGTGTCATCGACGACAACGGCCTCTTCTTTGGTTCAACTTTGTTCCGCTCACCTTGGACGAGGCCAAACAGATTCGGTCTTCCCGGACGTGCGGCAAGGTCGTCCATTTCGTCGTTCATCAGTATGCCGGTGCCCTTGATCGTGACCCTTGAACCGTAGAGGTCATTGATCGTATAGGTGTTTGCGACGATCATACCGTCTTTATCGGCGATAGTGTAGTGTGTCGTTTCCATCGGTTCGCGGCCGCCGACGGTGCCGAACTTAACGTCCCGGCTTGGCGTAGCTTTGTTGGCGAGAATAGTGCTGCGGCGTTCTTTCGCGTAGTTTTTATAGATCAATTTCGCAATTGGAACTTCAGCAAAATCGGGATCTGCCATATACTCCGAACGATCGGCAAACGCTCGACGGGAGGCTTCGACGTAGAGATGATATTTCGCGGCAGAATTCGATCCGAGTGCACGCATATCGTAGCCTTCGAGGATATTTAGCGTCTCAAACATCACCATTCCGCCCGAACTTGGCGGTGGCATCGAGACAATTTCGTGTCCGCGATAATTACCATGCAGCGGCTGACGTTCCTTGGCGACGTAGTTTTTCAGGTCTTGCTCGGTAATGAGGCCGCCGTTGGCTTTCATATCGGCGGCGATGAGCTTCGCGGTCTGGCCACTGTAAAAATCACTCGCTCCTAAGCGTGCGATGCGACCCAAAGTTACGGCAAGCTCTGGTTGCTTTAGCGTGTCTCCCTCTTTAAAATATTTCCCGTCGCGTAGAAAAATACGGTTCGATTCAGGATAACGTTCGAGCGTATCTTTGTATTCAACAAATAGTTCTGCGAGACGGTTCGAAAGCACGTAGCCGTTCTGGGCCAGCAGCCTTGCGGGCTCAACCAGTTGCCGCCAAGTCACCTTTCCACTGCCGTACTTTTTGAACGCAAGCTCAAAACCAGCCAGCGTCCCCGGAACGCCGGATGCGCGGTATCCGACGGTCGAACTTCCCTCGCCTTCGATCAGATCGCCTTTCGCATCGACAAACATATCGCGGCTCGCCGCTCCCGGAGCCATTTCACGGTAATCGATCGCGTGAAATTCACCTTTCTTATCGCGAAACAACATAAACCCGCCGCCGCCGATGTTCCCCGCCTCCGGATAAACCACCGCGAGAGCCAGTCCAACGGCCACCGCCGCATCCACAGCATTCCCGCCTTTCTTCAAAATGTCCACGCCGATCTGCGAAGCAAGCTCATGCTGCGAGGCGACCATGCCATTCTTACCACGGACAGGCGATGGCCATGAGCCATTTACCTTTGAAAAAGACGGTAATAGCGCAAATGTTAGCGAAAACAGAAAGATCGCGGCAAAGACGCGTCGGATTTGGTCAGTCATAATATTCGAACTCTAACAAATGTCTCGTTTAGCAACAAATTTCGCTTGTAAATATGTCCTGCTTTTTCATTTGCAACAAAAAGAGTTATAGTCAATTTTTAGAAATATGATCGACGACGGTAGTAGTAGAAATGGACGTTTCACGCTTTTCCCCGAAAAAGTTTGTGCAAAAAGTGCGCCGCGTGCCGTCGCGCCTCCGTCGGTCTCTATCTGAATACCGTTTCCTAACCTATCTCGCCATTCTCGGCCCCGGGATCATCGCCGCAAACTCTGGTAACGACGCCGGTGGCATCGCCACCTACTCCAGCGCCGGTGCCGCCTACGGTTACTCACTGCTTTGGACATTCATTCCGATGACGATCAGCCTGATCGTTGTGCAGGAAATGTGCATGCGGATGGGCGTTGTCACCGGCCAAGGCCTCGCCGATCTAATACGCGAGCATTTTGGTGTACGCTGGACGGCGTTTGTCATGCTCGCGCTCATGGTCGCGAATATCGGTGTCATCATTTCCGAATTCGTCGGCATTGGACAGGCATCCGAGTTGCTTGGCGTCTCGCGATATATCACGATCCCGCTATCGGGTACCGTTATCTGGTGGCTCGTGGTAAAGGGTTCGCAAAAGCGGGTCGAGCGTGTGTTTTTGGTGATGTCGCTTGTATTTTTTACCTACGTGATCTCGGCATTTGTGTCGAAACCCGATTGGTCGCAGGTCGCTAACGGGTTTATTCACCCGACCCTGAGCAGTGACACAGGATATCTGTTTACGGTTATGGCGCTGATCGGAACGACGATCGCCCCGTTTATGCAGATCTATGTTCAATCTGCTGCGGTTGAAAAAGGGATGGATAAGGACGAGCTTTCCGTCAACCGTGCGGATGTAATTATTGGGATGACCTTTGCGGATATCATTGCTGTCTTTATCGTGATCTGCACGGCGGCAACTCTATTCACTGCCGGTATTACAAACATCGATTCCGCTGCCACAGCTGCCGAGTCTTTGGTTCCCATTGCCGGCGTCTACGCCAAATATCTCTTTGCCATCGGACTCTTTGGGGCATCAATGCTCGCAATGGCCGTCGTGCCGCTTGCGTCGGCGTACAGCTTAAGCGAGGCTCTCGGCTTTGAAAAGGGATTATCGCGATCCTTTCGCGAAGCTCCTATCTTCCTCGGCATTTTCACGGCTCTCATTGTTATCGGTGCAACGATGGCGATGGTGCCCGGCATTCCGCCTATCACGCTACTGCTCGTCGCCCAGTGTATTAACGGCGTTTTATTGCCCGTCCTGCTGTTCGCTATCGTAAAGCTCGTCAACAACCCCGAGATAATGGGCGAATACACCAATTCACTCTGGTTCAACATACTCGCCTACGGCACGACGATAATTGTCTCAACACTCTCGCTATTATTGCTTGGAAAAACGATTGCTGATATGTTTTAGCGTAAATATGGCTGCAACTGAATTGCGTAAGAAACTCGTCTATTTCCTGATATTTTCATCAGTCGTCGCGCTGGTGCTGATCACGTTTCCTTTTATCGAAGAATTGATCCGTGTCTATATGACGGAGAAATTTGGGCTAATCATCGCTCCAAACGGCGGCGTGACTGTTGCGGAGGGCGGCGCGGCTCCGTCCATGATGACCGAAACGACGATCGGCCTCATCGTCAATGTCCTACACATCGTCAAGATCCTGCTCTGGATGGCTCTGGTCATTTCCATAGTGCGTTTCATTGGTTATCTGGTGGTCAAAACGGCGTATCGCAATGCTGCACAAGGCGAGATCTCGTCGCTGATAAAGACGATCCTCTCGATCATCATCTATATCGTTTCGTTTTTTATCATCTTTCAGTCGCAGTTTCCGGGCGTTCAGCTCGCACCACTGTTTACGGGATCGACGATCATCGGTATCGTGGTCGGTCTTGCACTGCAGGACACGCTTGGTAATTTATTCGCGGGGCTTGCTTTACAGGCAGATCAGCCGTTTCAGGTCGGCGATGTCATCGCGTTAGCCGGCCACGGCACGGGCGTTGTGGAGAACGTCTCGTGGCGGGGCGTTAAGATCCGCACGTTCCAAAACAAGCTGCTCCTTATCAGCAATTCCGTCCTCGGCAAAGAATCTATCGAGGTCGCTCCAAAAAACAATCTCAACGCCCGGCTTGTCTTTTTCAGCACCAAATACAACGAATCCCCGGCTAAGACCGCTCACGTCGTGCGCGAAGCCGTCAGGCTCAACGAAAACGTCAGCCCAAAGATCCGCCCCATCGTCCGCATCCGTGCCCTCGGAACCGACGGTATCGATTGGGAGGTCAAATACTGGCTCGACAATTACGCTTCGTATAACGATTCCGACGCACTTGTCCGGCAGCGGATCTGGTATGCGCTACACCGTGAAAGGATCGAGTTTGCGTTTCCTACGCGAACGATTCATATCGAAGAAAAAGTCGCCGAACCCCTTGCCGAAGAGGTTTTCAACAACATCGCCGAGCATCTCAACCGCGTCTCGATATTTGCCCCGCTGTCCGACGAAGAGATCGAGCGTCTCGCCGCAGTTTCCGTCGCAAAGGTCTACGCTCCCGGCGAGGTGATCGTCAGTATGGGCCAAGAGGGCAACTCGATGTTCGTCGTCATCAGCGGCACCGTCAAGGTCCAGATCCCCGAGCTGTCGTATCAAAAGACGATCGGCACGCTCCACGAAAACGATTTCTTTGGCGAAATGAGCCTGCTCACCGGCGAACCGCGTTCGGCCACCGTCGTCGCGTTTGAGGAATCGGAGGTCCTGCGTATCGACAAATCCGGCCTCAAACCGATCTTCGAAAGCAACCCCGTGCTCGTCGAATCGATCAGCGAACTCGTCGAAGAGCGCCGTGCCCTCCTCGCCGCCCAGATCGAAGCCCACGCCGAAGAAGAAGAACAACGCTCCCAAAAAGGCGTAATGAGATCCATCAAGGGCTTCTTTGGATTAAGTGCGAGAAAGACCAAGTCAGAACCGCCTGCGTAACCGGGCGGCTAGTTATGAAAGCCTTAGCCACCTAGTCGAGACCGGATCAAGATAAAAACCGCTTAAGGGCGAGACCTCAAACAAAGAAAGGCCGCGAACATTATGCTCGCGGCCTTTTCTATCTACTGTTCACTATTCCCTATTCACTTTTTCGCGCTCGGCTTCTTAGCAGGGCGGGCCTTTGGCTTTGCCGCAGCTGCTTTTGGGGCGGCGGTTTTTGTTTGTGAGGTTGTGGAGGATGTCGCTTTCTTTACTTCTGCCTCGACCTTGACGCCAAGATCCTGGATGGCATCGCCGGCTTGTTCAAAGACCTTTGTCGCCGATTTGACGACGTAGTTGAACGACTCGGTCAATGTCACGACCTCCATCTTCATGAGCTGCGAGATCTTTTGATCAAGCGGCAGGGCCTCAAATTCACTCTGTATAGGGGTTTTAGCTTTTTCAGTCATGGTCAATACTTCTCCGGTTCGGTAATGCGTTCACTAAGCCTAACGAACATACGATGCGAAATGTTCCGCCGCAGATGTCGCCTCGTCAGTTGATCGCCGTTTTGACGCGCACACGCGGCTGGGCTCCGGCCGGTGCGGGTTGCGACGCGACCGATAGTTTTTGGCATTCGGCACACACGCCCCACATCCTCAAGCTGTGATGCGTCGGCTTAAATCCAAATTTGTCCGCCATCTCGTCCTGCATCGATTCGATATCCGCCGAAAAGAATTCGATCACCTTGCCGCACTCGGTGCAGATCATGTGGTCGTGGTGGTCGTGGTTGTAATGGTGTTCGTAATAGGTTTTGTTGTCGCCAAAACGGACCTCGCGGGCGAGCCCCGCTTCGGTAAGCAGTTTTAGCGTGCGATAGACCGTCGTGTGGCCGACGGACGGGTCTTTGCGGTGGACGAGCAGGTAAAGATCGTCGCTGGTGAGATGGTCTTCGGTGCTCAAAAAGATATCGAGTATCAGGTCACGCTGCCCCGTACGCCGCAATCCCGACGCCTGTATATGCTCGTCGAATATCGCTTTTTCTACGGTAAATTTGTCCTGTTTTTTGCCCAAAATATCTCAGTATCCTTCGAAATTCGATACTACCATTTCAGTTTTGATTTCGCTATGGAAACCTTGGTGCGAAGCGTGTCGATCCGCTCAGGACTAACGCCCTGCTTTGCCGCGAGCTCAAGCGAACGCTCGCCCAGCAGCAGATATATCTCAAGCAGATCGTCCGAAACGTATTGGTTTAGGGCTCCCAAATGCCGCGTAAACGTCTCGATATCCGCCCGTGCAAACGTCCCAGTCAAAGCCGCTGCGGTGGTCTGTTCGGTAAGGTTCTGCACCGTGCTTGTCACAAGCGGCAGCAAGATCTCTTTGGCATCAGCGTCAGTGAGCCCGACCTTTGTCATCATCTCGACCGCCGCGTCAAACAACGCCACAAGATGCCCGCAAGCCGTCACCGCCGACGCATGATAGAGCGTTTTGAATTTTGTATCGATCGCAAATGGCTTACCGCCAAGATCCGCGACGATCTGCTTACCAACGGTAACAGCTTCTGGCTCGCCCTCAACACAAAAATAAGCCCCCCGAAACCGCTCCGGCCCAAGCTCCGGACTGCTCACCGACACAAGCGGATGTATCGAGCCGGTCTTACAACTTGCATCTTTGAGAGCATCAAGGATGGACGACGGATTTGAGCCGCTGGTGTGAAAGACGATCGTGCCGGGCTTTAGCTTACCGACGAGCGATTCGGCAACAGCGACGATCTCAGAATCCTGCGTCGTGATAAACACAACTTCGGATGATAATTCAGTCGCAGCTTCGTCACGACCGATCAAATTATCGACCGAATATTTGTCTTTTGGCAGAGCGAGAGCAAGTGCCCCGCCAACGCGTCCAACACCGATTATCGATACGCTGATCATATCGATAAAATATAGTTTAGTTAGGCGGTGGTTAAAAGTGCTTTAGTTGGAATTCTTGGATCACTTTCTTACTTTGGGTTTTCTTATCGGCCTTTGCGTCTTTGCGGGAGGAAAGCCGGTTCCCCGTAAAGCCGCTAAGAATGCAAAGAACGCAATGGAAGAAGGCCTCCGTATTAGTCTGCGTTCGCAAAGATATCGAGGTTGTCGATCTCGCGTTCCCAATCGCTGACCTCACCGGGCAGAAGATCACTGAATTTTTCGAACGCGGTCTTTTTCGGATCGACAGCCGTGTCGGGATGTTTTATCACGGCGGATATCGCTCCTCGCAATAGCTGTATCTCAGCGATCGTCATCCCCGTAAAAGCGGTCACATCTTTCGCACTCGAGAGCCGCTTTTGCAGCTCCGCCGCGGCCTGAGAATTATGCCCGCCCAGCACGCGGATCGCGTCGGTCAACTTATCGGCATTCTCATTGAGCTTCGCACGAAAGAACACGAGCCCCTGATTGATAATGATCTCAAGCCGGCTCGATGGATCCTGTCGCCGCTCAAACCTCGCGAGGCTAAATGAACACGTGCAAAACGGCTTGGTGGCGAGCAACTCGCGAACATCCTCTTTACATTCAGAATTTCGCAGATTGCGGACCAGCTTTTTCGCCCCGGCGGCAAAGTGCGAATCAAACCAATCGAGATCGCTAAAACTCTCAAACGCGCTCCACTTGTCAGACCGCAGCACCTCTTTCATCTTGTCAGCGACCGGCCGAGAGTTCATCACTGCGTCGTGTTTCTCGACATAATGGTCGGCAAACGCGGCTTTGAAATCACGCCAAAGCTCCTCTATCTCGGCCTTGACCGACGGGTCGGCGGTAAAATACGTCGGGCCGATCTTGTCGAGCAACATCAAACGAAGCTGCTCAACCTCTTCATCGGCGGTCGTCTCGCATAGAGCGAGATATTTCAAAACTTCATCACGCAACGCCGCTCCCTGTGTAAAATAGCGCAACACAATAAGGTCGTTTTTCTTTTTATCAAACTCGGCGTCCGAGTCCGAGAAAAGGTCGGTGATATTATGGAGGCATTGGTCGAGTTGAATGTTGTTTTGGACAAGAGCATCAATATTGTCTGCCAGCGCTCCAAATGTCTTTTTCAAATTTGCCGCCGTCCGCCAGATCGACGAATTGAGGCTCTCGTCAGGTAAAGCTTCAAATTCTTCTAGAAACCTAGCTTCACGCCAGTTGGCAAGCCAGCCGGTCAGCGTGTCGATAACCATCAACCGGTCTTCGGATTTGTCGAGCGATTTGATCTGGTGATTACCAGTTACGCGGATCGCCCAATCACGCAGGCGTTCGCTCGAATAGACCTCGACAAATGGTTTTGCGACGCCGGCAATGTCATCCCAGATTATCTGTAGATCAAGCGAACGCTGATTGATCCGGTTGCCGCTAGATGTGACAAACTCAAGCTGCCGCTGTGCGACAAGCGCAGCTAGAACAAGGTGCTGTGCCTCACGCGTCAGGCCAAACGGAGCCGCTCCCATCCGCGACGCGAGATCATCGAGTGTAACTACCGCCTCGTTTGAGATGTTGACGCCGTCAAACGCAGCACGAACAAACGGAAGCTGCATCAGCGACTCAGCCGGGACTGGTACATATTGGTCTTCGGAAGATTCAACCAAACCTAGAGGCATTGCAAACGTCGCCGCAAGCCGCTGCAATTCACCGCTTTGTTGTGCCGAGCTGGCAAAAAACTGTCCTATCAGCCGCGCCGCTTCTTTGACGCCAAGCACGTGTGAAAACTCAGGATGCTCCGGAAATTGCGCGTCAAAGACCGGTGCAAGCATGATCGTAAAAAGCTGCGACAGCGTATGGGAGGAACGGGCTTCGTCGGTGAGCGGATGCTCGGTGCCGTCAACGATAAGTCGGCTCTCGGCAAGAAATACACGCTGCCAGATCTTTTCGATCGCAAGCGACTGGATAGGAGCGACGGCGGCAAGCTTGTCTTTGAATTGCTCACGCAGATCGGCATCTTTCTGCAAAACGCAGACCCGGCGGATCGTTTCGAGATCGTCCTCGGTCAAATTCCCAAGCCGCCAACCAATGTGCTGACCGTCATTACCAGCATCAAATCCCGCAACCAT
Source organism: Chloracidobacterium sp. (assembly GCA_016706275.1). Lineage (GTDB taxonomy): Bacteria > Acidobacteriota > Blastocatellia > Pyrinomonadales > Pyrinomonadaceae > OLB17. The sequence goes on from JADJJY010000002.1 coordinate 544,077, forward strand.
CGTCCAGTCCGAACGGCCTTTAACAAATTCGACATCAGCACCCGACAGGTTCCAGACAATATCGCCGTGCCTTACCGCACCACGCCATTCGACGACGCAGTTGGTCGTGACTTGGCCACTATCAGTAATGTTCAGATCTGAGAATTTCTCCGAAGCTTGACGCAGTAGCACGAGGGCAATGTCGTCCGTCGTGACTTCGCCGGCCGCTTCGCCGATTACGCCGTCGATATCTTCTTTGCCGCCAAGCTTGAAACAGTACCTTGACGCATTGCCTTCTCTTTCGACACGTTCGAACGACTCCGGCATCGCCTCCGCCAGCATATTCAGCAGATGCGGGATATCAATGCCCGCCTGTCCGTCGTCGTTAAAGATCAGCATCGCCGCGGCGATCTCGTCGGCTGTTGTGCCTTGGCCGTCGAGCGACAGCATGAACAGACCCTTGAGTATCAGTTTTGCCTGTAACCGTTGGGTGACCGGTGATTTCCCGATAATGTCGTGGTCGGCACGGTCAAATGCCGCAAAAGCTTCGTCGAGGTCGCTGACGTGGCGCAACCTATTCTCGACGGCATCAAAAACCTCGTCGAGGCCTATCAGAGAGTTTGCCGGACGCCCGAGTATCTTTACTCCGGCCTCAGCTGCAAATCCGAGCAACGCAAAATCCTGTAAATAGAGCCTGATAAGCGGTGCGATCTCAAGCGTTGCCGGGTGGAGGGGATACAGCGAAGTAAACCGCTGTTCGCTCCATCTAAACCCAGGTAAAACGCTTGCGTAATGCTTGTAGATCTCGTGCAGCAGAGGCAAAGAACGGCCTTGCTTCGAAAAAATATGCGAATCGACGATCTTGTAAAGATGTTCCTGGTCGAGATAGTCGATCGTAAAGCTCTTTGTGATCGCAAGGTTTGCGCCATCTGCTCCGGCTATATCATCATCAAGAGCAAGTCCGACAAATATGCCCAATGCCTTTGCCGCTTCGGCGATCTCGCTCAAGATTGGGCCATCGTCACGCGAAACTCTCGACTCACGTCCAAGGGCGGTGTCGATGAGTAGGACCAACGGCATGTCCTTGGTTTTTTCGGCGGCTTTTAACAACAGATCGTTAAGAGAATTACTCAGGTCCCCATCACCTGTTATCGGTGCGATTGCCATCCTCAGCTCTTCAAGCAACGTCGATTGCGATCCGCGCCGTACAAACGCCACTGGATTATGTCGCCGCGAGAGCCGCTCTGCACTTGCCGCAACAAATTGATCTGACATTTGATTTCTTAGCTCCGGCTGCGAAGCAATTGCCGCGAGAGATGCGAGGAAATGGCTCTTTCCGACGCCGCGAAATCCGGCCAATGCAACCGCTGCTCCGCGGTCTGCCCTTACATTAACGATCGCATCGAGCCATTTTGCCATCAAGGCGGCGGTGATATCGGTAAAATGATAGCTCGCGAGCGTCTGTGCAGGGTCAGCAGCAAAATCGCTAACCTTTGCAAACGAACGGACTTCGACAATATCTTTTACCTTTTCTTCGACGCGTTTCATTTATAAATTTGGTTGTGTGACGGATCGGCGACACGAAAGGCCGACACGATAATTTTAACAAGTTTTATCAAATAATTGAATACATTTTCGCCCGCATTGCGAATAAATAAAAAAAGAATACATTCTGTCCATATTTCACAACTATTTTCAGCATAAATGCATCATAGAATCGTTGATTTAATACTGCGCGACAGAATACAATTCTGTTATCGTCCGTAAGTTTTTGGGAGGCTGTTTATGCATAAGGGAATGTTCCGAAAGATCTCTGCTTCGTTTTTGATCAGTGCCATTTGGTTTAGCTCGGTCGTATTAATGACACCGTCTATCGGTCTTGCCCAAACGGACAACAAAGATAAGGATAAATCTGCCGCAAAACCAACCGCGACACCAACGACCGGACCGTTAAATCCTAAAGACGATCCGTCGCAGATCGGCAAGCGTAATATCAACAAGGGTTCGGACAAATTTTTTGGCTGGCTCGGCGGTTCGCAGGAAAAGGAAATGGCGATCGGTCGCCAGCTTGCGGCTGAGGTCGAACAGCAGTCCAAATTGGTCGAGGATCCGATTATAACGGAATACGTCAACCGCGTCGGGCAGAACATCGTTCTTCACTCAGATGCCAAAGTCCCCTTTACTATCAAAGTCATCGACAGCGATGAGGTCAACGCATTTGCCCTGCCGGGCGGGTTCTTTTACGTAAACCGCGGCCTAATACTTGCAGCTGATAACGAGGCCGAGTTGGCCGGCGTTATGGCACACGAGATCGCCCACGTCTGTGCTCGTCACGCAATGGAAAATCAAGGTAAGGGCACATTTTTTAACTACGCCGCACTCGCCGGAATGATCTTTGGCGGCCCGATAGTCAGTACTGTGCTGCAAAACGGCGGCGGCATACTCGGCGGACTTGCATCACTAAAGTTTTCACGCGGATCTGAGATCGAAGCAGATAATCTCGGCGTTCAGTATCTATATGCCTCGGGTTATGACCCTGTCGCGATGTCGACGATGTTTGAAAAGCTAGCCTCGCAAAATAAGAAAAAGCCGGGTTCACTTGCCCGTCTGTTCACGACACACCCACAGGCCGCCGACCGCCACGATACCAGCTTGCAGCTCGTCGCACGCTTCCCTGAAAAAGAAGAGTACGTCATCAGTACATCGGAATTTCAACGCGTCAAGGCTCATCTGCTGAAACAAACCAATGCCAAGGCAGGCGTAACCGTAGATTTTGACCAAACCGATGACAGCCGCCCGACGCTTAAGAAACGTCAACCCGACAATCCTGACGGCACGACGACAAACGACACCGGTGATTCAAGTTCAACTTCCGACGGCCCGCCTAAGCTAAAGAAACGCGACCAGCCGGACCCAACCCCCACGCCGACACCGCAAAGCTAAGTTGCAAGAACGTTTTATTAAAAGGCTTCGTTTATAGAGACGAGGCCTTTTTCTTGTCTCAAACGCCGACCGGCGTGTAAAAGCCGAGGGTGAAATGAGCAACTCGAATGAACCCTATGTCGCGTGCAACAAAAGTTTCCTTATCGTCAAAGGATGAACACGCTGTACAAGATGATACTTTAATTTGCCTACGTCAGCGGGAACGCTGCGGGGAAATTGCGAAGGCTTGTTTTCTATATCTAGCGCTGTGATCGGTTCGACAAAAAGATAGGCCGCGAATACATGATATTAGTGCATTCGCGGCAATTACGCTAAAAACGTGATAATACTAAGGCTGTTTGATCGGCGGAGGTTCAGGAGTTCCTTTAGGCTTGGCCGGTGTCCTTTCTGACAAGATCGTAGTCAATGCCTGCGGGATCTGATTGACCGTGATGTCGCCCTGATTCTCGATGATCTGATCGATCATCTCAAACTTTTCTTTGTCAAAATCCTTGCTCATCAAAACGCCGTCTTTGTCTATCGTCATCGGATAAATACCAAAGAACTGGTTCTTAAAATTTTGAAAAAATGATGGCTCTGCACACGGCTCGGTGTTTGCGCGCTCAGGGTTGGTTGCGGGGATCGTCGCGCCCATCAATTCAAGCTGCTCTTTTGATTTTGCTATGTATTCACTATTTGGGTAATCGCTGATTATCTTCTGAAAATACCTCGCCGCTTGGTCCGTCTCTTCTTCAACAAGATAGGTCACCGCAAGCTTATACAAAGCCTCGTCCATAAAACAGAAGCTGGGATACTTGTCGAGGATCTCGCGATAGCGCGATTGCGATCCCTTTAACCCGCCTTTCTTTTGATCGACCGCGAGCGTGTAGTAATAGTTTGCAACGTAAAGATTATGCAGCCCCAGATTGTCCTGCACCTGTCTCAGACGCTCGATAGCTGCCGGTTTGAGGAACGAGTTAGGATATCGGTCCATTAGAGCCTTGAGACGTGTTTCAGCCCTCTTGGCATGCGTGGCATCGCGGTCAGGCAAGCCGATCTGACGCATTTCAGCCTCTGCGATCTTGAGCACAACGCGGTCCGCCAAAGGATGCGTCGGGAAAAACGTGAGCCAATCCTGATACGATGCGATTGCTTGGATCAAAGCGCTGGTCGAGCCTTCGACAAAGAACGAATCGCCGACCGCCAATTTTGACATAGGCAGGTATGGCGAATCAGGATATGTCGTGATTATAGTTTGGAAAAGTAGGCGTCCGACGTCATAGTTACGCTTACGAACCTCGCGGGTCGCTACGATAAACAACTCACGATCACGTCCCGGCGAGACCGAGCCGATCAGCTCGTCATACTCGTCATTACCGCCACCGCCAAAAATACCAAGAAATTTTTTCTTTTTCTTAACGTCACGTGCCTTACCAACCGAACTGTCGGGAACCGCTCTAGTGGATGCCGTTTCAAGTTGCGCCGTATCTACCCTAGCCTGAAACTCAGCAACAACCTGCTCGATCGTATCAAGATCCGCCCGCTCATACTTTTCGCCGCGATCAATTTTTCCGCGAAGATTATTGACGTCGCCTTGCAGCCTAGCTGCCTCTTTTTCAAGATTTACAAGCCGCCCGAGCGGTGTCCCGGGTCTGTCCTTGTCATCCTTTTTGGACTTGTCGTCTTTGTTCTCTTCCTTAATAGCGGTAGCAACGCTGCTGAGCGAGCGTCGCATACGGTCAAGTTTTTCACGCATGACATCAAGTCTTTGAATGGGCGTACCGTCGCCAGGCTTAGCCTGTCCAAATCCAATCGCTGACAGTATCAGGCTCGAAATGATAGCAACAAAAACAGTTCGTTGAGTAATAAATTGCATAATAAGATCAGGTCGCTGATTCGTAAAAACTTTAAGCCCAGTCGGTCCCGGCTTCGATCAATTGTTTGACCGCTGCAGTAGGTTCTCCTCCGCCAAACACGGCAGACCCGGCGACGATCATCTCTGCACCGGCGTTCGCAATTTCTGCGATATTGCCTGCGTCAACCCCGCCATCGATCTCTATCTTAACCGACAGCCCCCGACTTGAGATCATCTCTTTCAGTCTTCGTAGCTTATCCAACATCGTTGGAATAAAACTCTGTCCACCAAAACCCGGATTTACCGACATCAGCAAAACAAAATCTGCGTAAGGCATCGCTTCAGTGAGAGTTTCGAGCGAAGTTCCCGGGTTGATCGCTATACCCGCTTTTGCCCCGGCCTCCCGAATAGCAACGAGTGTTCGTTGCAAATGCGGGTCTGCCTCAACGTGGACCGAAACCATATCGGCCCCTGCTTTGACAAATTCGACCGCGTAACGCCCGGGCTCTGAGATCATCAGATGCGTATCGATCGTCATGTCGGTCGCCTTTCGCAGCGATTTGACCACCGGCAAGCCGATAGTAATATTTGGCACAAAATGCCCGTCCATGACATCAACATGGAGCATTTTGGCGCCTCCGGCCTTAACCTTAGCGATCTCGTCCGCAAGTCTAGTAAAATCTGCCGATAGTATCGACGGAGCTATTTCAAACATTCCAATAATTGCTTCTATTTGGTTGCGAAAATAATGCGTTTCGTTGCATTTCTACTGCGGCTTTGGCGGTTTGGCCTTCGGATCTACACCCGGCTTGACCGGCTGAGCAGTATTTTTTGGCTTATCGCCGGGATTCGTCGTTCCGGGCTCTTTTTTATTCGAGTTCGAATCCGAGGAATTCGAATTAGAATTTGAGTTGGAATTATCACCACCAACATCACGCGTCGTATCAGCTTTTTTTCTGGTAACGTTCGCATTAGCCTTAGGCTTTTTAGGCTTGTCAGTGATCATTTCTTCGATCTTTTCAGTGTCATCTTCTTCGCCGCCGGGTTTAAGCGATGCCGGGGCTTCCTCACCCTCTGCCCGTTGTTTGCTTGTGACAACGAGGATCAATTGCCCTGTCTTTACCGTATCGCCCGGCTTTGGCAGCTGCTCGATGACCGTGTTTGGCTTTTCGGCACTCGCACGGTCTGCACGCTTTTTGATCTTTAGGCCGAGCAGTGCGAGTTCTTTTTCACTCTCGACAAAGTCTTTGCCAGTGATGTCCGGAACCTTTACCTCAGCCCCTTGGAGCGACATATAAACGACGCCTGCCAACCCGAACAAAAATGCCACGGCCAGCACGACAACAGCAGCTAATTTCCCCAATGCGGATAATCCTGAACTAGCAATACTCACAACTCAGATCTCCTAAAAAACCAATCGAAAGTTTAACATTTTTAACCCGAACAAGGAATTTAACAAGGCCGCAGAAAGTCTTTAGATCAGGTCGACTAAGCTTTCTTAAGACCTGCGATAAAAAATCCATCCATCCCGTCTCGATGCGGCCACGTTCTGGCAAAGGCTCCCGCAGTCACAAACCTATCGGGGACGTCCGGCCGCACTACCGAAAAACTCAGATGATCAGCCAAAAATCGCTCGATCACGATTTCATTTTCTTCACGCTCGAGCGAACAGGTCGAATAGACAAGTGAGCCGCCCGATTTTACTAACTTTGATGCCTCCATTAGCATCCGGAGTTGTTTATCAGCAAAGCGTGCAAAGTCGCTTGGTTCAAGAAAATATCTGATCTCTGGATTATGACGGATCGTTCCCGTTCCTGAGCACGGAGCGTCAACAAAAACCGTGTCAAATACCGATTCCGCAAATGGCAATCGGGCCTCAGCGTCATATTGAACTATATTTACCCAACTGACGCCCTGCCTAATGCAATTATCACGCAAAAACTCGACTCTTCGCGTTGAGATATCACCTGCCACGGTGAATTTTACTTCATTGGTATATCGTGATGCGATCAACCCGGTCTTGCCACCCGGCGATGCACAAACATCAAGAAATACACCGTCTGCCGGAATCGTTACCGCCCGGGCCACCAATTGCGAAGCCTCATCCTGAAAATAGATCTCGCCGGTCGCCTCACGCTCGCGCAACTCCGGGCTGATACGATCGGTCAAAAATGCGCCTTCGACATGCTTCGATTTATGCCATTTCCCTATCTCTGCGTTCTCATTGAGTGAACGAAAGGCAGATGCCGGAACGTTGTTGTTTGCACTCGCAATTGTTTCAGCCTTGGCAAATCCTAGTTCGTTTCCCCACCGCTCGATCAGCCAACGCGGGTGCGACGTTTCGACCGAGATCCTATCGAGGTCGTCTTCATAAATAAGAGCAACAGTCTCTCGCGTCGCTCGTCTCAGAATCGCATTCACAAATCCTTTCGCTGACATTTTCTTTGCCCGTTGGACAAGCATCACACTTTCGTTGATCGCTGCATGATCGGGAACCTTGTCGAGAACGAGTATCTGATATAACCCCATCCGAATCGCTATACGAACCGCCGAATCGAGAGTCTTATTGTTTGTAAAGCTAGCCGTGACCTTATCGAGATAGATTTGCCGCCGCAGGACGCCGAGTACGATCTCGTGACACAAAGCACTGTCTATGACAGTCAGTCCGTATTCGTATTTAGGCAACGCATCGGACGTGAAAACGCGCTCGGTTTCAATTGCAAAAAGAGCATCAAAAGCGGCCGTGCGTGCCGGTGAGATCTTCATTCGGGTGATTTATACTGCGGCTTTTTGCGGCTGGAAAAGCGTTGTGAATGATCGGTGCCGCTACCTTTATTGAGGGATGCGTCAACAGTAATGCGTTCATCAAAGACAAAGCACTCACCTTCCCACAACGTTTCTTCGACGGGCGTTTCTTCGAGGTATTTCAGTATCCCGCCGTCGAGCTGATATACCTCCTTAAAACCTATCTGCTTCATGTACGGGGCAAATTTTTCGCATCGTATCCCGCCCGTGCAGAACATGGCTATACGTTTGTGCTTTGCCGGATCGAGATTTTCGGCGACAAAAGCCGGAAGCTCGCTAAATTTTTCAGTCTTCGGATTTAACGCCCCACGAAACGTGCCGCTTTTGTATTCGTACTCGTTTCGCGTGTCGAGCAGCAGTGTTTCGGGGTCGGAAATTATCGCATTCCATTCGGTTGGCCTTACGTGTGTCCCTTCACCGAGAGAAATGTCCACTTCTTGTTTTAAGGTCACGATCTCAGGCTTGATCTTTACGTCGATCTTTCGAAACGGCGCGTGTTCATGAAATGAAGATTTATAGACCAAAGTTGTCTGTAGGAGGCTCTCGGTTTGTCTGATGAATTTCGCTATCGTTTCCCGATCACCGCAAACCATCCCGTTATATCCTTCGTCAGCGAGAATAATAGTTCCGCGAATGCCGAGATCTTGGAATATCTCACGAAACGACGCCTTTAGATCCTCAAGCGGTGCTACCGTCTCGAGTTTCTTAAATTCGTAGAACGCAATTATTTGTATCTGCTCAGACTCGCTCATTATTCGCCAAGTATCGTCCCAATTTGCGGTTTCGCTCCGTTCAAAAAATCGCGAACAGACATCCGCCGCTTGCCTTCCGGTTGAACCTCTCCGACCGTCAAAACCGAACGATCACCGCACGCTACTTCAAAGATATCACCGTTCGCCGTCAAGACCGTTCCGGATGGTGCGTCGCTAGTTGTCTCGGCAAGATTTGCCTGCCAGAGCGTAAGTTTCGCCCTATCGATAAACGTAAAGCTTGCAGGAAAGGGTTGGAAACCACGAACGCGGTTCGCGATATTACCGGCAGACATTTGCCAATCGATCAGCCCATCTTCTCGTTTCATGATCGGAGCAAATGTTGCGGCAGATTCATCTTGTTTGACCGGCTTTAAGTTGCCTAGATCCATCAGTGTCGCCGACAAAAGCTCGGCTCCGATGGCAGATAACCGTTCCATCAGATCGATCGCATTTTCGCTTACTTTTATCTTTGTTGCCCTTTGCAGCAAAATATCCCCGGTGTCGAGCCCTACGTCCATCTGCATCGTCGTAACGCCTGTTTCCACCTCACCATTAACTATCGCCCAATTTACGGGCGCTGCTCCGCGATATTTGGGTAACAAAGAAAAATGAACATTTATCGCACCTTTAGGAAATGCCGTAAGAAAGGTATCGGGTAGGATCCGCCCATACGCAACCACAACCGCGACATCGGCACTGTGCGATCTATATTCTTCCAAAGCCTCCGAAGTTCTTATTTTTGTTGGCTGGAAAACAGGAATGTTCTGGTGCAAGGCACACTCCTTTATTGGCGAAAATGTGATCTTATTACCCCGCCCCGACGGGCGGTCGGGCTGTGTATAGACCGCACATATTTCATGTCCATCAGAAAGCAATCTTTCAAGCGAAGGGACAGCCGCTTTCGGGGTTCCCATAAAAACTATTCTCATTTTCGGCCCAATCTCAGTGCGTCCGCCATCACGTAAAATATCCAATTCTGTTCCATCGAGCCGCGAATCAAATGGGCGTTTGGCCCGATCGCAAATATCGCGACATCTTCGCCGCCATGGGTTTCTGCCGAGAGTGGTATGTTTGATTCCTGTTTGTAGTCGGGATCAAGAACCTCCTCATTCTTTAATGACGGACGTTCATTTTTTCGAGCTCCTGGCCCGTTCGCATAGCCTAGTGTCGTATATGGCTTCTTATTGATGTCCGTGGCATCTTCTTTGTCGAGTTCTCCAAGCTCACCCACGCCGCGTGTCAGACCGAGAATATTGTTTCCGCGAGCCGGATAACCCTGAATGAACAGCGTATGACTGTGATCGGCTGTTACGATGATCAATGTCTCATCGAGATTAACCTTTTTTGCAACGGCCCGCACCGCATCGGACAGAGCGACCGTATCGCGTAACGCGCGATAAGCATTGCCATCGTGATGTGCATGGTCGATCCGGCCTGCCTCGACCATCAGGACGTATCCGCGTTTGTTACGCGAAAGCAGATCGATCGACTTTGTCGCCATCTCAGCCAGCGACGGCTCCTCAGACGTATTCTTTAGCCGATCATGCTCGTATTTCATGTGCGATGGCTCAAAAAGCCCTAACAAATGGTCGGTTTTCTTAACATCGACACGGTCGAACTGCTCCTTGTTCCAGACGTAAGATGAATTTTTGTACTTCGTCTGCCATTCCTGCGGCAGATCGCGTTTATCAAGCCTTTCTCCATTGCGTGTTGGATATTCCGGATCGACAGCCTCTTTTGGAATAAATTTTGTCCGTCCACCGCCTAGGGCTACTTCGAGACCGTCGCCATATTTAAATTCTAATAACTGTCTCGCTATATCCGGAAAATTAGCGTCATACGCAGGTTTACTGCCTTTAAGAATATCCGCGTCAGATTCCCAATCACGTCCCGCAGTATGTGAATAGCATGCTGCAGGAGTGGCGTGAGTCAGACGAGCTGTTGATACTACGCCCGTGGATTTCCCGGCATCCTCGGCATATTCGAGCAGTGTTTTTGTTTCATTTCCGGCAACCGAAGTATAATCGGCAAGCCGAACATTTTGATTCACCGAAATGATGCCTTCGTCAGTCTTTACCCCGGTTATGATCGAGGTCATTGTCGGTGCCGAATCGGCCGTCTGTTGATTGACTTGATAGGTTTTAGACAAGGCAGAAAAGGGAAATTCCTCAAAACTCAACCGATTCTCTTCGCCGCTTTCGCCGCGCATCTGTCCCTCAAAAATCCTCGCCGCCGTCAACGTTGAGATACCCATCCCATCGCCGATAAACAGGATCACATTTTTAGCTTTTTTCCTGATCTTTGTTTTTTTGGCCATACCGACCGCATTCCAGCCATCAGTTCGCCACATATCTGGATTTTCGACACGTTTCACCGGATAGATCGGCTGCGTATTCTGAGCGACCGTCGCAATCGTAAAACTGACGATGCAGATAAGAGAAATAACCTTTCGAGACGTAATATCCATATAAATTCCGAACAAAAAAAGTGTTAAGTTCAACTAAGAACTTAACACTTGATAGTCAAAATTAGAAATTTCAGTCCGTTGGATAATCAGTAACCGCAGTGATAATTTGACCCTTCGAACGCCTGCGTCCATTTGGTACCGGCACGGCGATAGACGTTAAAACCCGCTCCTTCAAACGACTGAATGTAAGTAAAAACTTCCGCAGTTCCGTCGCCGTCATAATCAAACACATCGAGTAGCAACTCGTGATAAACACCATCGTCAACCGCTTTGATCTCTCCGCTCATGACGTTTTCCTGGTCAATGGAATGATATTCGCTGTAGCCAAGTGTGTATTTCCCATTACTACCTTTGCTCGCAATAAAGAAAAGTAGCCCGCGCGTCAGCTTATCGATCTCGACCCAATATGAACCTACAAAATCTGCCTTGCCGTCGTTGTCGACATCAAGAGCGGTAAGGTTCTGGTAGTTCAATTTGGTTGGCGACAGTTTTTGCTTAACAAACTCTGCCTTTGCCAACGAATCGATCTCCGTTTTTTCAGCAGTCGTAGGTTTGCGGCGATAGCTCGCATTCGTCGATTTGAGAGCGACGTTTGTCGCAAGACCCATGACGAGACCGCGAAGCTGCACTTTGCTTGAGGTTGTTGTTACGGTCCCCATATTCTTTGCACAATCCGAGTTTGCGTTTCCGCTCTTAACCGATACATTGCCGACATTTGCTCCACCAAAAATAAGCCTATAAACAGTTCCAGGCTTGTAGTAGGTCTTTGTAAAAGCGGTGATAATGTTTTGGTCATCGCTTCCGTTGACCGGTGGATCAAGCTTTCCTTTATTTACATAGGCGATCGGTTCGAGTGTTTTGCCGTCATTTAATACGGCAAAAACAATCGGTTTTGCTGCTGTCTTTTGAGCAACAGCGCTGATCGAAAATATCGAAACTGCCGCTATCGCGATCAGACATTTTAGAACATTTACATTTTTCATTTTATTTTCTTTAATGAACAAATTGGGGGCGTTCAGATCTTCTGAGCGATCGATTTGCCCTGCATAAATTGTAATAGATACTCGCGGCCACCGGCCTTAGAGTCTGTACCGCTCATATTAAATCCACCATACGGATGAACCCCGACCAAAGCTCCGGTGCATTTCCGATTCAAATAAAGATTTCCAACGTGGAAATCGCGAACCGCACGTTCGAGTCTCTCTTGAGATGCAGAATAAACCGCTCCGGTTAGCCCAAATTCTGTGTCGTTGGCAATTTCAAGCGCGTGGTCGTAATCACGCGCCTTAATCACAGCTAAAACCGGAGCAAAAACTTCTTCCTGCTCGAGCGTTGAGCCCGGCTCGACGTTATCGATGATTGTCGGCTCAATAAAATAGCCATTAGTCTCGTCGCCACTGCCGCCTGTAAGTACGACACCACCCTCAGCCTTACCCTTTTCAATGTATTGGAGAGTAGAATCGAATGACCGTTTGTTGATTACCGCCGCGACACTTGTATCACCTTCGGTCGGCTGGCCGATCTTTAGAGCATTGGTTAACGCTACGACTTTTGGCATTAACTCGGCGTGCACCTTTTCATCAACTATAAGCCGCGAACAGGCCGAGCATTTTTGCCCCTGGTAACCAAATGCTGCCGCGACCACGCCGCTCGCAACCGCGTCAAGGTCAGCCGCGTCGTCAGCTACAACAATCGCATCTTTGCCGCCCATCTCGGCGACGACACGTTTGATCCAGATCTGGCCGGGACGAGTTTTGGCGGCTTCTTCATTAATGTGCAATCCAACCCCTTTTGAACCGGTGAACGAAATAAAACGTGTTTTAGGATGTGTCACCATCGCCTCACCGGTCTTAGAGCTGCCGCTGATAAAATTAACGACGCCTTTGGGCAATCCGGCTTCTTCGACAAGCTCGACAAATTTTGCCGCGATCGTCGGTGAATCCGATGATGGCTTGAGCACGACCGTATTTCCCGAAACGACAGCCGCCATTGTCATACCGGCCATGATCGCAAGCGGAAAATTCCAAGGCGGAATGATCGCACCGACGCCCAATGGAATATATTCAAACTTATTCTTTTCGCCAGGATACGGCGTTATCGGTTGTTCGCCGGACCATTTCAGCATTTCGCGGCCGTAAAACTCTAGAAAATCGATCGCCTCGGCAGTATCGCCATCGGCCTCAGCCCAAGTTTTCGATACTTCAAAAACCATCCAAGCTGAAAACTCATGTTTTCGTTCACGCAGCATGCCAGCGATCTTGAAAAGATACTCGGCTCGCTCAGCAGCCGGGACATTACGCCAGGTCTTGAACGCCTCCGACGCCGCATCAATGGCTTTGTTAACTAGATCGGTGTTCGTGTCGCCTTCGGAGAATACACCGACTACCTGCGATTTGTCCGCCGGGTTATTGCTGGTAAATTTAGAGTCAAGTGCGATCTTTTCTCCATTGATCAGGATCGGATACTCTTTCCCAAGCTCACTGCGGACCTTATCGAGAGCGGCCCGCATCGCGTCAGCATTTTCGGGCTGCGAATAATCTACAAATGGTTCGTTTCTAAATTCGTCCAATGTTCGTTGAGTATGCATGATATAAAACTACAAAATTACGCTCAAAATGTATAACCGTAAAATACTGCAAGCGAATTGTTTCCCGCCCCAGAGTTGCCAAAATTATAACCGAGCAATATAAATTGCTTTTTCGTCACCGCGAAATTCAGCCCGGCTGATGCGTAGCCGAAACGGTTCTTACCCGAAAACCAATCGGCAAGAAAGCTGACTCGCTTTGTAATCGGCTGCTCGACGCCGACGATCGCACCAGTTTTCGTGCCAAAATCACTGCCGCCGCCGACGACAGTATAGACGCCGCCAGTAACACGCAGTCCTTTTAACTGCTCGATCGTCTTACTCACGTTTGAGTACAGCAAGGCATACCGTTTTGCTCCTCGCGTATCTCTAAGCGGCGTCGATGCGATAAATCCCGCTGTTGCCGCAATTCCATGCTTTTCGTTTTGATAGAGAGTTTGTTTGGCATTCACCTGCAACTCGGCTACAGCATCGCCACCGTCGCGTGTGTAATAGAAATTTGCTCCGACCTCGGTTCTGTGGCCCAGACCATAGACGACACGATAGCCGTATGTCTGAAAACCGCCTTTGTCGTAGGAAACCGGCTTTGCGATAAAGTCCGCCTCAACATAAACGCCTTTCTTCTCGAGTGTGTCAGTAGAAGGAATATTAAAGATAGTCATTTGTGCAGATGCCATAATCGACATCGCAAAAATGATAAATAAACCTACAGTTAGCTTAATAGTAAAAGACCCGGACTGCGACATACCAATTTCTCCATTCCGGCACATCTGGTTAAATGTTCGTTGGGCAAAACTTCGGGACGGGAAGCAATACCAACCGCACAATTTCTATTGATTTACAGCGATATGTTAAACCATTTTGGATGAAATCCAAAATAAAAAGCAGGGAGTCAACGGCTCGTTTGTCGCTCCATCTCGCGGCGTTCCCATTCGTCTAGAATCTCCGGAAAGATGGGCGGCCCATCTGCTTGCCAAGCGACGACAAATCTCGGCTGCTGCGAGTCGCTTTTGTGTTTGACGTAGGCAAGCACGAGGGTCCAGCCTTCACTCAGAAATTTGTTAAGTTCGCCACTCGATCCGACTTCGGCGGTCAATCTAGTTTCTTGAATATTCAATTCAGTTCCACTTCCCTGTTTTTTGTAATGCCTTGATCTTACGTTTTGCCAATTCCCGCTTTAAAGGCGACATTCTATCGAGAAACACGATGCCGTCGCAGTGATCCGTTTCGTGGAGGATACATCTTGCGGCAAGGTCGGCGACATCAAGTTCGAATTCATCACCATTTATATCACGAGCGCGGGCAATAACGCGCATTTCTCTTTTGACGACCTGATAAAGCCCGGGAAAAGACAGACAGCCTTCGTCGCCTTTTTGCTCACCTTCAACGCTAATGATCTCGGGGTTTATCAAAACATGACGTTCATTTGTTCCGTCGTCATTCGGCGTGTCCATCACAAATAAACGCTTTGAAATACCGACTTGCGGAGCTGCTAAACCAACGCCGCCTGCCTTTGCCATTGTCTCGAACATATCGAGTACCGTCGCTTCGAGGGCTGGTCCAAATTCGTTGTCACCAACCGGTTTCCCGATGGCAAGCAAAACTGGATCTGGGTAATGGACGATCGAAAGTAGCGGCATGTCGATATTTTAATTCACCAACGGAGTATTTGTCATCGGCTCGTCAATTTTTCCTTTTTGCTCGTTTGCCCAACCACAAAGCGCCTTGCGGTCACTTTCGCTCAACACAGCATCTCGATGTATCCAGAGATAGGACGGCAAAGGCATCTCTGCTGACTCTACCTGTTCACATATCTCTTCGAGCTTTTTCACCTTTTTCTTTGCGGCATAGGTATTAAATTCACTGAAATTCAAATGCCGTTTGCCGTCGTCGATGTGATCTTTCAAAAACCAGCCAAATGGCTGAACCGATGCATACCATGGATAGACAGTGTTATTTGTGTGGCAATCGTTGCATGAACGTCCGAGTATCAAAGCGATATCGGGCGGAACTGAAACTGACGTCTCAAGCGTATTAGCCTGAACTATCGTCAGATTTGTCTTACCGATCTGAAAGAACTGTATCGCGACAAACGCAATTGCAAGGCTAATGCCCGCGAATTTCAATGCCTTTTTCATTTTGTTATCGTAATATATTTTTATGTTGCGTCCTACTGTTTTAGCCATTCCATTCTTCGCTCTGATGATTGCGTTAGAGGCTTTTTGGGCGTATCACAAAAACTCAAACGAATACAACGATAAAAAGGACACCTGGGGCAATATATTCATGGGCTTTATGAGCGTTGTTTGGGGTGCCCTCTTTGGACTCGTGACCGGATATATTTTTGTATTTTTATATGAGATCGCACCATACAAATTCCCGGCTGACGCCTGGTGGACTTGGGTAATTCTATTTTTTGTGGATGACCTTTTCTACTACATTTTCCATCGAGTTAGCCACGAGTCGCGTCTATTTTGGAATTTCCACGTCGTCCATCATTCGAGTGAACATTACAACCTGAGCGTCGCCGTTCGCCAAAGCTGGTTTTCGGGTATCCTACATTGGATCTTTTACGCCCCGATAATGCTGCTCGGCTTTGCTCCCTGGATGTTCGCGACCATGCACGGTTTTAATCTGATCTACCAATTCTGGATACACACGAGATTTATCAACCGCCTCGGAGCTCTCGAGTATGTGCTAAATACGCCGTCGCACCACCGGGTCCATCATGGAGTCAACGAACAATATCTCGACAAAAACTATGCCGGTGTACTGATAATCTGGGATCGAATGTTCGGATCTTTTGTCAACGAAACGGAAGAGCCTAGATACGGCATAATTAAACCGATCAAAAGCTACAATCCCTTGTGGATAAATACACACGGCTGGGTCGAGATGTGGCAGGCGATAAAACGCCAAACGACCTTTAAGGCTAAAGTAATGTGCGTCTTTGCATCTCCAAACATGGATTTGAAACAAACCTATGAAAACTAGATATCTATTTATCACTCTTTTTGCTATCGCCGCGTTTGCGGGTTTAGCTCAATCTCAAAAAGTTGTCGTGACGGGCAACAAGGTAACTTACATCCGGCCAAAACCTCTAGCTGATTTTAAGAAAACTTTCACTATCAATCACCCGGTCGTCACAGCCGCTACTCAGTCGTTGTCCGTTAAGATCGAATCCGCTATCAGCTTTCAAAAAGTGATCCCGTTGGATATCGCTGAGGAGGTCAACGAGATCCAATGGCTTGAAAACGCTGATTACGAAGTGTTGTACAACGATAATGGGGCTCTTTGCGTTGCCCTTTCGATCGAAGGGAGCGGCGCGTATCCGTCGGGTTCGACTAAAACCGTTGTAGTGGATACCTTGATAGGGGATCGCGTAAAACCTGCTGACACGTTCAAGAACCTTTCCGGGCTTGTGGCTTTGGTAAAAAAATCTCAAAAGGCCGAGATAGCCAAAACGATCAAAGCGATCAGAAAGGATCCTGATTTTCGCGACCCGGATCCTAAGACCTTATTTATTTCAGCCAATTTCAAAACCGAAGATCTAGACTGGTTCTCGATAAGCAATAAGGGCGTTACTTTTAACTACGATTACGGTTTCCCTCACGTGATACAGGCTCTACAGCCTGACGGCAAATTCTTTTTCAGTTGGAAGCAGCTAAAACCGTATATCAAAGCCGGCAGTTTGCTCTCACGCGTCGCTCGTTAATATACTTTAGCCAATATGAGCGAAAGAAAGATCAGAGTCTTAGTGGCAAA
This sequence comes from Chloracidobacterium sp., assembly GCA_016706275.1. Classification (GTDB taxonomy): domain Bacteria; phylum Acidobacteriota; class Blastocatellia; order Pyrinomonadales; family Pyrinomonadaceae; genus OLB17. The sequence continues at coordinate 561,206 of JADJJY010000002.1, forward strand.
GCCCGGTCTCGACGGTCATGACCGTGGGGCCAAAGTGATCGCGCGTGCCCTGCGCGACGCCGGAATGGAAGTGATATATACCGGGCTGCGTCAAACACCCGAAATGATAGCCTCTGCCGCTTTGCAAGAGGACGTAGATGCCGTTGGCATTTCGATCCTCAGTGGGGCGCATAATACACTTTGCCCACGCATCGTCAACCTGCTGCGCGAAAACGGCATGGACGACACGCTCGTGCTCGTCGGCGGCATTGTTCCGCAAGAGGACATCGCCGCCCTCAAAGCAAACGGTGTATCAGAGATCTTCCTGCCGGGAACCTCGACAGTCGATATCGTAGATTTCATCCAAAAGAATGTTCGTTCGCAGTAGTGTGCGTTAGCATACAGACTTGTAAACCGAACCATGAAAAAATAACTAAAAGTAGAACGATAAGGGGAAATCTAATGAAAAAAATATTATTCGTATTCGCATTCGTCTTAACAATTACATTCGTAGGTAGCGGTCTCGGTTCAGGTGGCACTCTCTCTGTCAACGCCCAAGAAACGATGATGGGCAAGATCGGCGATAAGACTCAGAACACCGCCAAAAAGGTCTATAAAAGAGGCAAGCGCATCGGCCACACGATCGGCAGCAAAACTTGGAACGGCAGCAAGTGGGTCGCGAGCAAGTCGTGGCGAGGCGGCAAATGGGTGCTTGTAAAAACCGTACGTGGAAGCAAATGGGTTTACCGCAGAGCAAAACGCCCATTCGTTACACCAAAACGCAATATGTAGTTCGTTTTCGATACTTTTACTTAGGGTGGTCAGTTCTGATGCATGTCATCGATTGACCGCCCTATTTCTTTGCGACCTTTGCGTCTTCCTTTGCGAGCTTTGCGGGAAACTCCTATTTGCGATTAAATAAAGCTATGAAACAAACCGTACGCGTAGCAGGTGGACAGGGTTTTTGGGGCGATCTATTAACTGCACCTGTCGATCAGGTTCGCAAAGGCCCGATCGATTATCTAATGCTCGACTATCTTGCCGAGGTAACGATGTCGATCCTGCAAAAGCAGCGGAATCGAAATCCTGACGCCGGATACGCACGCGATTTCGTCGAACTGATGCGTGAGATCCTGCCGGATTGCGTCGAAAAGAACATCAAGGTCCTCTCGAACGCCGGCGGCGTCAACGTCACCGGCTGCGCCGAAGTCATCGCCAACGTTGCACGTGAGCTCGGACTGCAAGGTAAAGTAAGGATCGGCGTCGTCACAGGCGATGACGTTCTCGACCGCCTCGATCAGTTCATCGCCGACGGCGTCGAGATCAACAGTATGGACGACGGCACGCCGCTCGCCGCCATCCGCGACAAGGTCCAGTCCGCTAACGTCTATCTCGGTGCCGAAGCGTTAGTAGAAGCATTAGGCAAAGGTGCGAACGTCATCGTCGGCGGCCGTTTGACCGACACTGGCCTGACGCTCGCTCCGCTGATACACGAATTCGGCTGGAGTTTTGACGACTGGGACAAGGTCTCGGCCGGAACGATCGCGGGCCACATCATCGAATGCGGTGCCCAGTCGAGCGGCGGCAACTGCCAGTACGACTGGCAAAACATCCCCGACATGGCGAACATCGGCTTCCCGATCGTCGAAGCGTCGCCCGATGGCACCTTCATCGTAACCAAACACGAAGGCACCGGCGGCCGCGTCAACATTCAATCCGTCAAAGAGCAGCTTCTCTACGAAATGGGCGACCCGCACGAATACATCACGCCCGACGTCGTCGCCGATTTCGCGTCGATCAATCTCGAACCCGCAGGCGACAACCGCGTCCGCGTCCACGGCATCACCGGCCACCCAAAGACCGATTTCTACAAAGTCTCCATCGCCTACACCGGCGGCTACAAAGCCGTCGGCACATTAGTCTATTCCTGGCCCGACGCCTACGAAAAAGCCCAAGCCGCCGACAAAATACTCCGCGAACGCCTAAAAAACCTCGGCATCGAATTCGAGGTAATCCTAACCGAATACGTCGGCGTCAACGCCACCCACGGCCACCTCGCGACGGTGGGCTCCGAAGGCGGAAACCCAACCGGTAGGGAGGGTGCGCAAGATTACCCCGAAGTTCAGTTGAGAGTAGGAGTGCGAGGCCAAAACAAAGCCGACGTCGAACGCTTTACCAAAGAGATCGCCCCGCTCATCCTCACCGGCCCGCCCGCCGTCACAGGCTTCGCCGGCGGCCGCCCCAAAGTCGAAGAGATCATGGCCTACTTCCCCGCCCTGATCCCCAAATCCCTCATCACCATTAAAGTCGAGATCGTCGAGGCGTAGTATAGGCGGGGGATATTTCGCAACCTTGATGAGGAGCATGGAACTTTTTTTTATATCACGTGTCTAATTAGCAACATGAGTCAAATCTGTCGAGCTCTCGTACTATCTCTCACTTTCGGTGTTGTCGGGTTGCTTCTTGAAGGGTGCAGCGAAGAGACGCCGAACGTTCCTGAACCAATCGAACATCTCCAGTCGACCCACGTATCGGTTTGCGAACTAGAAGAAGATCCCGATCGGTTCAACGACCAACTCGTAAGTTTTGAAGCGGAGGCTCATTTACTAGATTCAGGTGTTGTAGAACTGTGGAGCCTCAAGGATTGTTCGTATGAAAGACGACGGACTGAACGTACAGAACCCCCTCGCATTGACGCCGGCAAAGTTACTGAAGTAAATCTTCTCCTGCTATTGGATAATGGCCGAAAAGTAATGAGCGTCCATGTTACTGGTGTCGCTAATTCCATAGTGGCTAACAGAAGGACTATTTTTGGCCCTCAGAGCTTTAAGCATTCCAATATCCAGCCGTTCATGGTGAGACAGCTTTCTGAACTCCGCGATGGCATCACTCCTGTTTTTCCACCGCCAGTTCAGTAGCTACCTAAGCAAAACCCGTCTGCCTTCACAACACCATTGCACTCACGCACACCAACGTTGTGCCGATCGACAAGAAAGTTGCACGCTCGCACAGGAACGTTGTAAGGCCGCACAAGAGCGTTGTGCGGGTCTGCGGGAATGTATTTTCTCTTTACAGAAAGCCATTTTGGTCTTACAATGTTCTCCTCAAGCAGTACAACAATACATTTTGGAGGAACAACGATATGGCAGATGCTAAAACACGCCCGTTGACGCCGGGACAGCTTCAGGCAAACCTCGACGCATTCGCGGCACTAAAGAACATTCCGGGTTACAACCCTGCAAATAAGGACTACGAGATCGCCGACGGCGATGCGTTGCAAACTACGATGGACGCGGCTCAGGTCAAATCCGCTCAGGACGAAGCCACCGCAAAAGCAAGTCGCGATGACGAAGTCGCCGCCCAATGGGCCTTTCACGACTTCATCCTCGGTGCCAAAACCCAAGTCAAAGCCCAGTTCGGCGACAGCTCAAACGAGATCCAAGCCCTCGGCCTCAAGAAAAAGAGCGAATACAAGTCACCGTCGAAGAAACAACCGACGCCGTAGTTCAAACTATCAAAGGCCGCGAAAGCGGCCTTTATTTATCCTTTAAGTGGAAAGGGTCCTGCTGAAAGAACTTTTATGGAGCGACACATAAACTTGCCGTCCAGGCCGTATATCCCTGGAATTGTAACCTCAAACTTGATGCTCTCAAGTTGTCGATGTCGGATATCTTGGATTGACAAGTCTTGCAAAACGTTCTGATGATTGAACCCTTCAAACTCAACGTCGACAATTTCCTGAAACACGAAGGTGACGAGAGTATGATTCTTGAGAACGTAACGCTTGTCGACTACCTCGGAAGTCATTTCGAAAACGTGGATCGCTAACTCCAAGGACGGCAAACTTTCATGGTCTCCGCGATCCATCTTCAGACTGACAACTTCAGCATCGTGAAATGAAGGAAATCGCCCGAATATGTCAGTGAGTAATTCGATGCCTTCAATTTTCTTTTCATCAATATTCATCGACGCTACTCCTCACACTTACTTCTCCAAAAACTTAGCAATTCCACGCTGACAGTCGTCGGTCATGCGGGCGGTGGCGTTGACGGTGACGCCTTTTTCGATGGCGGTTTGGTAGGTGTCGGCGTCGATGTCGTAGAGGAGGCGTTTGGTCATCGCGACGGCGGAGCCGCTGACTTTTGTGTACACGCTGGCGAGATCCATTACGGCGGCGGTGAGTTCGTCGTCGGGCACGACGCGGTTGATGAGGCCGAGCTGCAACGCTTCGGCGGCGGTGAATTCGAAGCCTTGGGTGAGCAGCTCGAAGCTCTTCTTTTCACCAAGATTTCGCCGCAATATCGCCGCCACCATCGCTGGAACAAACCCAATCTTCACTTCCGGAAAACCAAACCGCGCGCTATTGCCAGCAACAACCAGATCACACCCCAAAGCAAGGCCGCACCCGCCCGCAAGTGCCCGCCCATGCACCGCCGCAATAACCGGTTTGCGAACATTCCTGATAAGTGCGAACAACTCAGCTAAGCTTCGCGCGTCCTCAATATTCTCCTCATACGAAGCCGTCGCGATCTTCTGCAAAGCACTCAGATCCGCCCCCGAACAAAAATCCTTCCCCGCACCGCGAAATACGATCGCCCGCAGGCTTTCATCAGCGTCAGCCTCTCGCAAAGCGTCCTTTAATGCCTCGATCAACTGGTCATTCAGCGCATTCCGCTTATCAGGACGGTTTAGCGTGATGGTTTGTACGCTACCGTTACTTTCTATGAGGATTTCAGGCATAAGATTCTTTTTAGCCGCGAATGGCACGAATTAACACGAATCAGAAATTGCTACGAGCGCTTATTCTACATAAAGTCTCTCCGTCTTATTCGTGTCTATTCGTGTTAATTCGTGGCTAATGCTCCTTCCTAATAAAGCTTTGCAGCCCGGTCTATCTCCGCCGCAAAATTCTCCAGTACTTTTGACACTATCAGGATCTGCTCATTGGCCTCACGCCAATCACGTTGCTCGATGGCTTCACGGACGCCGGGTAGCGTTTTGACACCGTAGCCCGTATAAAATCCGGGTGCGTAGATCTGATGGCGAAACCAATCGCGACGCGGGAGGCCTTCGGTGCGGGTCAAGACTCGCTCCGTTTTATAGAGGATCTCGTCGAGAGCCTTTTGTGCCGCAGAGTTTGGCTGCTTTCCGGTCGAAACCCTTTGATAAAACGCTGAGCTGTCCTTTAGCCGCGTCAACGCATTTTTGAGGGGTTCAAAGTTTATTGGCGGCACTTCGTCCTTGATCTTTGGTGCGCTGAGTCCGTCCTTAGGATTCTGAACCGATTGCCACATCCCGCTCGATATCAGCTGGTTTATCCTTTTGGTGTCATCACGCATTGTGTCGGTCAGCCGCGTGACCTCGTTGATATATTGGCCGACGGTGTCGGTGAAATTCGTAAATTCAAACGGGAGTGTCTCTGCGTTCGCGAGCCTCAAGACCGCATGTCCGCAGACCTTTGAGAGAGCAATGCCGTACTTGAAACCCGGATCGTTAAATCGAGTGTAATGGTCGAACGAATCGTAGATCGAGTGATACGATCCACCGCCATCCTCACCACCAAAGCCAATGTTCATCGACGCGATTCCGAGATGCTGTAGAAACGGCGTGTAATCCGAGCCCGATCCGAGTGCACCGATACGCAGGTCTTTGCGTGACGTTGCCTCCATACGGTCAAGCGGTGCACCATTGACGATCTGCTGGGCACGGGCACGTTCCCACACCGATAGATTAGTTTGTGGATCGGGAACGTCACGTCCGACTTCGTTGATAAATTTTTCAAGCGTATGCGAGCCGCCGATGCCTAGGAATCCGCGTCCGTTCGAGTCAGTATTGATATAAACCGCAGCTTTCTTTCGCAGTTCCTCGGCGTTTGCCTCGACCCATTCGGTCGAACCGATCAGCCCCTGCTCCTCTGCGTCCCAGGCACAATAGACGATCGTACGTTTTGGCTTCCAGCCGGTTTTTGCAAGCTCGCCGATGGCACGGGCCTCTTCCATCTCGGCGACCATGCCGCTGATCGGGTCGCTTGCACCGTTGACCCAAGCGTCGTGGTGATTGCCGCGAATGATCCATTGGTCCGGCCGTTCGCTTCCCTGCATTTTGGCGATCACGTTATAGATCGTCTTCATCTCCCAGTTAAACTCGAGCTTCATTCTGACGGTCGGAGTTCCACCGCCGAAATGATAGGTAACTGGCAACGCTCCCCGCCAAGCGTCGGGTACGACTGCTCCGTCAAGATTCCTAAGCAAAGGCAATGCATCCGCGTATGAGATCGGGAGAACGGGAATCTTAGTTAGAGTTTCAGCGTCTTTGCGATCAATCCGTTTGGCATTCTTTGTTGCTCCAATGCCTTTAGTCAGTGGATCGCCTGGGTGCAAAGGCATGTCCATCACTGAGCCGCGTTGCACGCCATTCTCACTGCGCCAAGGGCCTTTCGGATATGTATCGCCTTGATAAAAGCCATCGTTTTTCGGGTCCGAATAGATCAGGCAGCCGATCGCTCCGTGCTCAGCGGCAACTTTGGGTTTGATTCCACGCCACGAACCGCCGTAGCGCGAGATCACGATCTTGCCCTTTACATCGATGCCGCGACGTTCTAATTCCTCATAATCAGCCGGCGTGCCGTAATTGACATAGACCAGTGGTCCTTTCACATCGCCATCGATCGAGTAAGCATTGTACGTAGGCAGTTGGTCCTTTTGCTGGCTCGAAGTTGCGTCTTCTTTTAATGCAGGTTCGTTCAGCTTGAGAGTGAATTTCTCAGGCCCGGTCATCTCGACAATTCGCGTCTTTGGGGTTGGAAATAGAACTTCAAACTCAGCGATCTCGGTCTTATATCCCCACGACTTAAACTTGTCCTCCATAAACTTCGCATTCTCTTTGCCGTATTTTGACCCTAGATGGTGCGGTTGGGCGGACATTCGTTTCATCCACTCGCGGAGGTTCTCAGCGTTTAGAAACGAGTCAAACTTTGCCTCAAGTGAGCTTTGTGCTCTCGAGCTATCTGCGGTGAATCCGAGCATTGCTCCGCTTTGTGCAAATGGCTGCGAAAGGATCGATAGCGACAATAGAACCAACAGAGCAGTACGTAAAAACGATCTAAGCATTAAGCCTCCGGTAATTTCGAATTGAATTTGCGAACGAATGTATTGTAAGGCAGACAAGCTAATATAGGCGAATACAAGAGAGTCATCTAGCCATCTATCGCCGCCGCTTCTAGGTCAGTGATCTCGATAAACATCCTCAGCAATGCGGTCGAAAATGTTTTGCCTTGAGCGTCGGTCATCAGACTGAGCGTTCCGCCGCCGCCGAGGCTGCCGTGAAGCAGGAAGTTTAGGGCACCGAGATTTGGCAGTTCAAAACGCTCGACTTCGCCTTTGACCATGTCGCCGAAATGCTGTTTGACGGCCTCGGCAGTGACTTCGCGGACAAGGATCGGGTAGATCTCAGGTTTGAGGGCGATGAGGCCAACGTTAGCGGTGTCGCCTTTGTCGCCGCTCCGGGCGTGGGCAATATCTACGAGTAGAACTTTCATAAAAATATTATCGACTAATGTAGGGCTCTTGATAAAGCCGCCGCGACAACATCTTCGGTGATCATATCGACAAGGCCGACGCGAAGTGCCCACTCCGCATCGATCGGCGACGCCGTGAAGAACATCTCATTGGCGTTTGCGGTGCCAACTAAGCGTGGCAGACGCTGCGTACCGCCCCAGCCGGTGATAATACCTAGGCCCGCTCCGGGATGTGCGAATTTAGCTTTTGGTGAAGCAATTCGAAAGTCACACGATAGAGCAAGATCTAGCGCACCGCCGAAGCACCAGCCGTTTATCGCGGCGATGGTTGTTTGCGGTAGTGCAGATACCTTTGCCGTCAATGACTGGCCGTAGCGGGCGAAATCATGAGCGTTTTCATGCAATACACTCGCGATCTCGCGAAGGTCGGCACCGGACGCAAAACTATCGCCAGAGCCTGTAAATACTAACTTTTCGACATCGCTATCCGCCGCGAGATCATCGACGATCGCGTGCAGTTGATCGAGCACCGTGACAGACAGCGGATTGCGTATCTCGGGTCGGGTAAAGCGGACGATCATTGCGTCGCCTTTGAGTTCGATATTTAGTTCGTTAGACATTTATTGCCGCGAAATAAATAATAGTGGTTATGTTCCGAACAAACAAAGCTCACCCGTGGCATGGCATTCCGATCAATGATAATTCACCCGCCGAAGTAACGGTTTTCGTCGAGATCGTGCCGCGTGACACCGTCAAATATGAGGTCGACAAAGAGACCGGCTATCTAAAGATCGACCGCCCGCAGCAGTATTCTAATGTTGTGCCGGCGAACTACGGTTTCATCCCGCAAACCTATTGCGGCGACGGCATCGCCAACATGGCTCGCACCAACAGTGGTAAAACCATCTCCGACGGCGACAACGATCCGCTCGACATATTGGTCCTCAGCGAGCATCACATCCCGCGCGGCGACATAATCCTGAAAGCGACACCGATCGGCGGTTTTTGCTTGATCGATGGCGGCGAAGCCGATGACAAGATCATCGCGGTGCTCAAAGGCGACAAGGTCTTTGAGCAATACACCGAGATCAGCCAACTGCCAAAAGGCATCCTTGAGCGATTTGAACACTATTTTCTGACCTATAAATCATTGCCCGACGAGCCAAATATCTGCGAGATCGCCTATTCATACGGCCGCGAAGAGAGCTACTGTGTGATCGAGGCTGCGATCGCGGATTACGCGACTTTGCTCGAAAGTCAGAACCGGGAGCAGTAGCAACCGGGTTCCTAAAAGAACACCGCCCACGTAGCAAAATCGTCAGTAAAATTCTCAAACCTGTGCGGCACTTTGGCTTCGACGTAATAGACGTCGCCGGCTGTAAATGCGGTTCGCTTACCGTCGATCACGATATCGCCGCTTCCTCGGACGATAAAGTAGAACTCGTCTTCGTCGTGAAAGGTCTGATGATCTATACCCCTTGGCGCAAAAAAGACGAGTGTCACGCCGCCTTTCTTAAAAGGTTCGACATCCCACACGCCTTCGGTCCATTTCGCGTTTGCCGCGAGCGGCAGCTTCGCTAGCATTTCCTCAACGGTAAATTTCATACCGTCAGGATATCACTACAGGGCGGCGATCTTCACGGCCATCGGCAGCAGATGTTTTGCCGAATTTTTTATCACAAACTTGGTCACCGCCGGGGTCATTTTCATAAATATCGTCTTGGCGACTGGCTTTGCCACGTGCTTTGCCACAAATTTCGTCGTCCCCCACGCCGCTTTTGCCGCCGTGCCAACAATTATCATCACCGGGTTGCTGCCGTCGCGTTTGACCGCGTCGCCGCTCTGTTTAACGGCGGTTTTCGCGCTGTTATATGTAATTGATTGCGAGTTGGCGGCACCGGCAAATGCAAAAACGCACGCGCACACCACGAGGGATCTGAAGAGAAGTTTTTTCATGTTTGAAGGCGAGGAAGAATCGATACGAGGAAGGCCCGCCGCAAAGTGCGACTAACCAATCATATATGTTTTGACCGGAAATTGGAAGATAATTCTCTCCGTAGCGACTACGGAGTAACCGGCCGCTTCTGCAGTTCCTTTGGCGTTATAAATCCGTCAAACGACGTTTCTATACCACTATTCTTGACCTGTCCGTCCTTGTCAAACAGCGTCCATTGCACGACGAGTCCGCCCGAATAATCAAGCTTGTCCGTTAGAAAGAAAAGATTCTTTCGCACCCGCTGAGTGCCGACCGCGCGTAGGGATTTGATCTCTAGATAGTACAGATTTGGCCGCTTTTGCAGTTGGGCAAATTGCTCGGCATTGACAAATTTTTTCAGCACTGTCTCGGTCGTTGTCGGCGTCGCATCGCTTACAAGCTTGAGAAACTCCGCAAAATAATTCTCGAGCTTTCGCAACTCCGGCGACTGCCCTTTTGCCGCGAACGCTGCTCGCCGCGCTCGGTACAGAGCGTCAAGCGAATTCGCGACCTCTGAACAATACACCGGCCGCGTTTCATTGCAATCGCCCGCACCCTTTGCACAACACGAACGTGCCGTAGTCGTTTGTCCGCAAAACACAGGTGCGTCCAGCCCAAACGTCTTCGGGTACAGCAGCGTCAGCCCGTTGTCCTGGCTCAGGTTGGAAAATAGCGACGCGACAACGGCTTCCTCAGGGATCGTTACCGTTTTGCCCGTCATTGTTGTTTGAGTTTTGAAATAGGACAGCAGGTCTGCAAACTGCCCGACGATATTCCCCGCCCCGGCGAGCGCGGTCGCAAAGCCTGTGGTGGTTAAATCCAAGGACTTAACCTGAGACTCGTCCTTATTGGCGATCAGGCAATAGTCGGCGGTCAGATCTTCGATCACGATCTTAAATAGGGGCAGCGAGCGGCGGTAAAACGTCCAGTCGGCGAATGCCGAGCTGTCAAAAATGGCTATCGTCGCCGAATCGGGGACCGTCCGCTGCAGCGATGACGCGATCCGCATAGTGGTTTTGCCCAGCTCACGATAGACGATGATGTCGTAACCGATGTCTTCGCCCGACAACGTCAAGTCGCCGGTGTTCGGCGTTGCTTTTGGCTTAGGGGCCGCATCAAGCACGTCTTTGCGCGACTTTGCGATCGCTGCCTCGATCTCGGCTAGCTCCTTTTCCCGCTCGAGTGCCTTTTTCATTTCAAGGTAACGGGCATCAGCCGCCGATACCGTCGGCGAAGGCACCGGCGTCGGCCCCGTTTCCTGGGCAAAAAGGATCGACGAGTGAAATACAACCACGGACAAAATAAATGCCGCGAACCGATGGGCAGCCGCGACAGTAACTGTGCTTTTCATGTTATTTCACCTCACGCAAAATTATTGCTGATCGAGTGTTTACGCCGTAATTATAACAACAACTCGCGACTATACAAGTGAGTTTCGTCACTAAACTCTGCGCAATTCAGATGCCGGACGGGAGGAAGTAGTCAGTAGTCGGTAGTTGGTGATCAGTAGTCGGTAGTTGGTAGTCGGTAGTCGGCATTAAGAGGAAAGGCCGCGAGGGTTTAGTTCGCGGCTTTTTTGTTTGGGGTCCCGCATTTAGGCGGCCCTTTGGCAGAAGCCCGCACGAAGTAAGGGCGTTGCTCTCAAGTTGGATGTTACGCCCTTACTCCGTGCGGGCTTGAGCCCAAAGCGTGTCCCGTGTCCCGCGTTGTCCCAGAGCAGTCTGGGACAAATAAGTGCCAGTCTTTGCAATCACTTACGGCGATATTTTTGCGAAAAACGCCAATTTTTCGCACAACGCCTTTCCCTTGTCCAAATTCTTAAATTTTCAAATATCCCGCCTTACGTTACCAAAGATCGTAACGTATCAAAATGCCACTTTTCGCGCTTTGACGTATTTTGCCGATTTTGCGGATTGTTGATCGGAGGCTGACCCATTTCCGCCCCGTCAGATGGCAGCGGAAAAGCCGTTGGAGACGGCGATATATTTGTAGCCCACATCGCAAGATGTGGGTGAGGATATTGGTCGTGTCTAAACCGTCGGAGACGGTGGTATAAAGCTCCCCGCCTACACGGTTGCGGGTAATATGCGCAACACTGGACGGCTCTGCGGCCAGAACGAGGGGTGGATGCGTTTCGCCGACGGGGTGGTTCTCTTTCGGTTATGCCGCCGTTTCCAACGGCTCAAATTTGGGGGATGTCGTTACCCACAGTTCGCACTGTGGGCTACAAATATGGCGTCAGCTCCGCCGACTGAGCAAATTGGCGGCTGTCGAAACTGGTCCTTTTGGTCCGGTCCGGACCAGGTGGACCAGGGTGGACCAAGGTGGACCAGCAAAACCCGCAAAATCGGAAAAATATGTCATTTCGCGAAAGACCCGCATGATCGTACAAACCCCCGGGCATGACCGGTTTCTGACATAGTGTTCCTCCTTACACCTCTATTGCATAGCAAAGAAGTCAAAAAGAAACATATCGGCCTTCCGTACTATGCAAATTGTTAGTTTATTTTGGGTATTTCTAAAACAGCGGAAATATACTGCGATTTGAAACGGATGTCAATAGGAAAATCGCAGGTCAGACCCTAGACTCATTACTCTAAACGAAAAGGGATTTGATTTGAACATCGGGTTGCTTATAATAGATAAAATTCCGCAGTACAACTATTTAAGGTCGAAGAGTCGTTAATATGAAAACAATACTCCTTGGTATCGCTCTATTCGTTGCTGTTGTATATTTGCCCGTGACAACCTCGGCACAGGGGTACAAATGGGGTCCGTGGAGCCCGGATCCATGTTTCAGCGGAGTGCAATTCCGTGCGCGCTATGATTCATACAATGAGATCGCAAAAAAGCATCATTGGTATATCCAGTACAAAAACAATTACACCCGCGATATTGCGTTTAGCTATAACCTAGGGGGTTCGCGTGAAGAAATTTTGAAGGACATTCGAGAGAAGCGAGGGATGTATAGAACGCGCATTAAACCGGGTCAAATCGATTCGGGCATGTGGGTGTTTACAAATAGTCAGAGTCAGATATTCGAGACAATAGGGCATGCCCGCCTGCTAGGGGCTGATGAAGTAGATTACAAAGGGCCGTTTATGACGTGCGATTCGGGTGGCAATCGAGGACAGATCGATACTATCTGTCGCAACGAACCAATTCCTTATTTCGGATGTCAAAACCGCCCGAGCCCTCCGCCGGCGGCAATGACCTTTCCAAATAAGCCATGGCGAAACCCCGCGAGCGGTAAAACTACCGCAGCGTCTCCCCCACCAGCAAGCCCATCCGACTGCCTTGATCTCTACAAGTATTTTTCCGAAAACAAAAAAAGTGACGATCCGCTTGCAGTAAAGCAATCAATAGATGCCGCCAACGCATTCAAAGCCCGATGTAAACTAACAGATGAACAACAGATTTCAGTCATTGAATTGATTGCATCCGCCAACAAGAATTTCGAACGCGTGCAAAATAAACTACGTTCGTTATCTTCGGGTGACGGAGACAATCTATTCACCGACGCAAACGCGGTAAGGAAAGGTCCAGACGTTGAACAATTAAAAAATGAGATTTTGGAAAATTTAAAGATAAATGTTCAGCCATTTGAGCGACGCGGGAATGGCTCGTGGGGAGTTATTACTGATACCTGGAAAAATATTTCGGTGGTTGGGAGTGCCGATGGCATTACGATTAAATGGACTTACGTCCACGAAGAAAAGAATAGTCAGATATCAACCTCCAATAGCGTTTTTAATGTTTCCTATGCCGCATTGTTGAGCGGGACAGGTAATTCGATAGAAGAGGGCTCTACTTGTAGTACAGATTCGTCTCTTATATGGCAAGGCAAGGCGGCAGGAGTATATCGTAATACCCGGGAAACGCACCCAACATGTCTATCTATGCCGTATGGTATGCGAGGAGGCAATGGGTATATCGAGCTTGCTGAGTTGATCCAGAAAATAAGAGGGGGCGGACAGGTAGCTGAAAAGGAGAAAGGAATCAATGGGGACGAGGATACTTCGGAAAAACTACCACTAGCGGTCGTCGATTACGAAAGGCAGGTTTCAGTCGATGCAAAAGCAAAAGGCATCAAGATCGATACCGACTCCACCAACCAAAAGCCAAAGCCACGACCTATCCTCACCCCTCGCCAACGCGCCGCCCAAAACGCCGAAGCGACGAAAACATTGTCGGAACTGATCCAAAAGGATGCCGAGGAAACGGCGGTTGAGAGGGAAAAAGAAGCGAGGTTAGGTCCCATCAGGGAGATCAGAAAGCAGATCATCGAAAACTTACGAATGAACCTGAAAGGAACCCGCGAGTGTCTTGCTCCGAGATACGGGCCGTGTAACAAGCAGTTCGAAACGGTAGTCGATCTCAGCACTGATGATGAACTAGTAATTCATTTGAAACCCCGCGACGGGTCCAAAGCGATGGAGTTTCGAGGGCGCTTCGATGGTTTATCTCCTTTTTGCAGCGGGAACTCAACAACTTCGTCCTTATGGTTGACGGGAATAATTCCGTTTAAGAACGTCACTATCTATCCAGCGGGAGCTCCGAATGAGGGGGTTTTTTCAGACAACAATCTCGCGTTTGACTACGGGACTGGGAACTTTTTTGCAATGTTTAAACAATGCCGCGAAATAAGTGATTTAGTCAAGCGCTTGAAATAAAGCCCTATCGCATAAGCGCTAAGAAAAAGGCCTCGTCGCGTGACGAGGCCTTTTGTGTTTACCGCTCTTCAGGTGGTCAGTTGCTCCCACCACCTCGTCATCGAAGCGATGCCACTCCTCCGCAGACAAGAGTAGAGTGTTTTTATCAAATCCGTCCGGCGTCGAGGTTGCGGATGTATTCTTCGATCTCGAAGCGTTGTTTTTCGTCGAGGTCGCCGAATCTGAGGAGCCATTCGCCCAGTTGACGCGACGTGCGTCCGAGCCGCAGGTAATAGTTTTCGCCCTCAGCCGCCTTGAGCCGATAGATCATCCCCGCGGCCGCCGAACTTATTTGCAAGGCGGCAATGATCCTTTTGTATGCAAAGCGTCAGACGGAGTTAACACATTTGGAGTATGCTGATCATGTAGGAGGTATTTTATTATGCGTATATTGATAGCCACGGACGGTTCGGATTTTAGCTCGGCCGCGGTAAAGAAAGCTTGCGGATTTGTAGATCCCGCGAACGATACGGTCAAGGTCATCTCGGTTTTAGAGGATGTGCCGCCGATCGTTCTCGATCCGACGGTGATAAGTTCTGAGTATTACCAGACGATCGAGGACAACCTGCGCGAAATGGCCAGCCAGCATGTCGCCGCCGCCACATTATTGATACAGAAACATTTTGAGGGTAAGAGCGTCGATGTCTCCGGCGAGACGCTGCACGGTTTTGCGGACGAGAGGATCATCGAGGAAGCCAGATCGTGGAAAGCCGACCTCATCGTCGTCGGTTCGCACGGACGCGGCTTTTGGGGCCGTCTGCTCGGATCGGTCTCGACCGGCGTCGTCCACCACGCCCCGTGTTCGGTGCTTGTCGTGCGACAACCTGAAGTTGAAACTGCTGAGTAATATGTAGATCTGGTAAGCAGCAGAGCCGCGTTCAAAGCCGAGGAAACATGAATAACTCCGGCTATGAAGATACTTGACGTATTGCGGCCCTGCTTGCGAAGTAAATAGTTCTAATCGCTCAGGAAATCCTGAAAGCTGTGCATGATGCGGTGTACGGCCATTACGCAGGAGCACACTCCCTACGGGTCGTGTTTCTGCCCTCACGCTGGCAGCACGAACGGCCCGATGTGTGGTTGGTTTGTGTTCAGACAAGTCTGCAAGGCCAGGATCAACGAATCGCGCAGATCCTCGGGCGTGACGATGGCATCTACCAACCCTCTCGCGGCGGCGTGTTTGGCGTCTAGTTCGCGGTCGTATGTTTCGCGGACCTTTTCCATCTCGGCGAGCATCTCGGGCGGCGGCTCTTTGCCTTCTTTCTTGAGCTTTTCGATCTGCGTTCCATAGATCGCGACTGCGGCACTGTCACCTTCCATCACGCCCATGCGGCCAGTCGGAAGCGAAAAGATAAAGTCCGGATCAAACCCCTGCCCCGCCATGGCGTAATATCCGGCACCGGATGCGTGATTGACGGTCAGCACGATCTTTGGCACAGCGGCCGTCGCCATCGCTTCGACAAATCGGGCGCCGGCACGAATGATACCCGAATGCTCCGCCTCGGCCCCGACCATAAAGCCCGAAACATCCTGCACAAACAAAAGCGGCGTCGAATGGCGGTTGCAGTTCTCGATAAAGTACGCCGTCTTTTCGGCGGATTCCGTATAAACGATCCCGCCAAAACGCGGCGGCGTCCCCGGTTTTCCTTTCGACATACCGCGCGAGTTTGCGATCACACCGACAAGTATCCCGCCGATCCGCGCCGTGCCGCAGATCATCTCTTTTGCAAAATCGGCTTGAAACTCGTCCATCTCGCCTTCGTCGAGGAAAGTGTTGAGGACATCGTGCATGTCGTATGGGGCACGGTGGTCTTCGGGGAGAAGCTCGTAGAGCTTCGAGTGGTCAGTTGTCGGTGGTCGGTGGGCAGAAATAGAAACTCGGGTTAATTCTTTCGCAGGAAGTTCAGCAACCAGATCGCGGATCTTTTCGAGACACGTTTTGTCGTCTTTGGTTTTGTAATGGGCAACACCGGAGATCGCGTTGTGGGTTGCGGCTCCACCAAGGGTTTCGTTGTCGATCGTCTGCCCGGTCGCACCTTTCACGAGATTCGCTCCGCCGAGCCCCATGAACGAAGTCCCCTCCACCATCAGAATCACATCGCTCAGAGCCGGCAGATACGCACCACCGGCGACGCACATTCCCATTACGGCTGAGATCTGCGGCACTTTCAAATAATGCCGCATGATCGAGTTGTAAAAGAAGATACGCGCTGCCCCATACTGCCCCGGAAATACACCGCCCTGATAGGGCAGATTCACGCCGGCCGAATCAACAAGGTAAATGATCGGAACGCGGTTTCGCATTGCGATCTCCTGTGCACGGAGGATCTTTCTGATCGTTTCCGGATACCACGCCCCGGCCTTTATCGTCGCGTCATTCGCCACGACAACGCATTCGCGGCCCTGTATTTTCCCGACGACCGTCACAACCGCCGCCGCGGGAGCCGAGCCGTCATACTGGTCGTACGCAACAAGCAGTCCGATCTCTTGACTGAAAGTCTCGGGATCAAGCAATAGATCTATACGCTCACGGGCAGTGAGTTTACCCTGTTTGTGGATCTTCTCGATCTTATCTGGGCCGCCGCCGATTTTGAGCTTGTGCTCGAGGCGCGTGTATTCGTCAGTCAGTCTATGGAGACGGGATTGCTTGTCAGAGGATAGTTTCATTTCTCGGAGATAATGAACGTAGGAACCATGCCTCCGCCTGATGAGACGTTGGCAAGCTCGGTCGAGGACAGACGGGTGAACGCTGAGCCGACCTTACCCAGAAATAGTAGGGGATCTAGATCGACGAGTTGCTCAGTTAATTCCCAATTCCCTTCTTCATCGGTAAGCATAGGGAAAAATTCTTTCGCAGTTTTAACACGTTCTTGGATCAGATAGTCACCGTCTTGGAGTGCGAGGGTGATAGCGCCGTCCCACTCTTCGGCAGTTGAATTCCAACCGATGTAAATACCATGGCCGCCATAATCATCGTTTGGCTTGAGCACAAGTTTGTGTGAATTTGCCCGCGTCCAGTCCACGAGGTTTACGGTCTCGCCCGCGTGCTCCGTGTGCTCGTCGCGAAAAACTCGCGTCCAGGGTATATGCTTTGTGATCGCTGAAAGCTCATCGTCGTTAAAGAGATGTTTGTACCGCTCGTTTGTCAGCACGGCAAAGATCGCTTTTTTATGTACGAGTTTTCCGCGAAAGCTATTGACCATACAGACCGCACCGGCCCGATACGCGTCGAGGAGGGCCGGCTGCTCTTTCATGATCGGTAGATATTCATTGACGAGCAGCCGCTTGTAAACAATGTCGATCTCAGTGCCGTTGCACGAGAGTCGCGAGTCGTCAAAAGTGAGTTCACCGGGTGAGCAAATAATCGATCGATAGCCTTTAGATTCAAAATAATCCCGGAAAAGCTCGAATTCTTTGATCGTAGGCAGGTCTTCCAGGTCAACGATAGCGATCACCGGTTTATGGGTCATTTCGCCGCCGCAAAACTCGGTGTAGCATTCGAGCAAGACATCGAGCATTTTTGGCGAGCCTTCGAGAGTCTCGATGGCGTACCGCTCGGCGAACTTTTCCATCACCGGCAATGCCCGGAATATCTGAGACGCCGAATCCGAAAACGCAATGCCCGCGGGACTCTCACCGTTCAACTCGACATAGCTATACGAATCCTCTGTTAGAAAAGAATCGAGCCGTGAAGTTGGTGAAACGTGCGAGTATTTGGGATCGATCTTGATCAGTTCCTTCTCGATCTCGGTCACGCCCAACTCATCTAGGATTTCATCGTCAGTGACCGCGGCATCTTTTACCTTCTGAAGTGCCCCAAAGATGGTTTGGCAAATTTCCTTGATCCGTATCCAGTCACTTTCCATGACGAAATGCGGCCGCAAATACGGAGACAACCGACGCCCCCCAAATATCAGCTTTGAACTTTCAAGCCGGTCATCGAGCATCCGCTGCGAACGCGACGCGAGATCGGCGTCATTGAGCAATTCGTGATAGTGTTCAACGGCTTCTTTTAGCATAGGTAGCTTATTTGGACATGCTCAGGATCTCTTGGAACTCATCTTTTGTCAGAGGCATGACGGAAAATCTCGGCTGACGGACTAGATAGATGTTTGCAAGAGCCGCATTTTCTTTGATGGCCGCAAGGGTAACGGGTTTCTTTAACGGCTTTGATGGAGTAAGTTCCACCGCGTGCCACGCTGTATCCGTTGGATCAGGGAAAGCCTCTTTGGTGACCTCAGCTATGCCAACGATCTCCTTACCCACAACCGAGTGGTAAAAATAGACCTTGTCCCCAAGTTTCATATCCTTGAGAAACAGGCGTGCTTTAAAATTTCGCACACCTGTCCAATCCGTCTTGCCGTCTTTGACAAAATCGTCCCACGAATACGCCGTGGGCTCTTGTTTTACCATCCAATAATTTGCCATATATTATTTTTTAGCGTCTGCGGCTTTCTTATTCAACCATTTTGCCCAACGTTCAAGGACGGGACGAAATGGTTTGAAGAGCTTTGCACGAAAACTGCCTTCTGATTGCTTTTCGCTCCAGAGTTTTAGGTTCTTTTCGGCGTATTGACGGATCTGCGGTTCGAGGCTTGTGCGTTTTACTGAGTGCCGCAGCGTCAGGTAATAATGCTGGCCGACGAGCGAAAAGATCAGTCCCGCGATGTTGCCCTTAAAGCCGCTCTTTGCCATGAACTTTTTGACAAAACCCTCGGTCGGCTGCAGCAGCGCAGCCATCGACATCTCAAACCACGGCGCCTGATTTTGCACACGCGGATGATACAGCCCCGGCAGATCGCCCTTTACGGGGATGTCCATATTCTTTAGACGCGGGTCGCTGATGTAATCGACCAGCTTGATCTTTTCGACGCCGCGATACTGTTCAACGGGCAGAAAATCGAGCACCTTATTGATCGTCGCTTCGTAATCTTTGGGCAGCGGAAACGAAGCGGTGTTTTCGATGCGTATCTTTGTGATCTTCGCGGCCTTTTGGCCGGCGGTTTCTATTGCCATACTTAGGGGTTAATTGTAAATCGTGAATCGTTAATAGTAAATCCGAGACATCATTGTGGCGTTAATGCGACAAAAAAGACGTTGGCCACCGATCACACGGCGGAAATCACGGATAAATCAATGAAAATACTGTTTCGGATGGGTGGCACGCGGTTTGTAATAAGATTAGCGAAAATGAATCAAACGACCCTTGCAAAATCCATCAGCGTATTAGGCGTTGGGCTGCACACCGGCGTTGAAGTCAATATGACTTTACGTCCTGCGCCTGAAAACACAGGCTACATTTTGTCCGCACCGATCTCGATAATTTTGAGATACCCGCATCCGTCGAATACATCTCGCATTGTAGTTACGCGACCACGCTAATGCGGCGCGGTGTCGTGCTTTCGACCTGCGAACATCTGCTTTCTGCTCTGCGCGGTTCCGGCGTAGATAATTGCTTTATCGATCTCGACAATATCGAGATCCCGATCATGGACGGCTCTAGCGAAGATTTCATCGCTCTGATCGAAAAGGCCGGTATCGCCGAACAAAAAGCCGCTAGACGTGTTTTTCGCGTGCTCGAACGCGTCGCGTTTGAACAAGGCGACCGCAAGATGTCGATCGAGCCTTCGGAAAAGTTTGAGATCGATTGCGTGATCAACTTTCCCCACCCTTTTATTGGAAAACAAACATTTCGATACACCGAAGACAACGCTAAAGACGAAAATCCGCACTCCGCAATCCGCACTCCGCAATCGTCATATGGACGCGAGATCGCCTCAGCCCGTACTTTTGGCTTTACACACGAGATCGACATGCTGCGAAAGGCAAATCTCGCCCTCGGCGGCTCGATCGACAACGCAATTGTGCTGACCGACAGCGGCATGCTCAACGAAACGCCGCTCCGTTTTGCCGACGAATTTGTCCGTCACAAAATACTCGACATCATCGGCGACCTCGCCCTCATCGGAATGCCCATCGCCGGCCGGGTCACCGCCGAAAAAAGCGGCCACAGCGTCCATGCATCGCTCATGAGCAAACTCCTCAAAGCTGAACACGCATGGGAGATCGTCGAAACTTTCAACTAAGTCTTTGGTCCGGTCCGGACCGGGTGGACCAAGATGGACCAAGATGGACCAAGATGGACCAAGGTGGACCAAACCTCAGTTCAGGCCCCGAATTGCGTTAAATGATGATCGAGATGCTTGTAGAGCATGTTGCTCCACTGCGTTTTGTTTAGAACGCCGAATGAATGTGATTCTTTACCGTCAAATTCCGCTTCGCCAAGCTCTGTGGTTCGATCGATAAACTCGATCAGACGTATGCGTTCGCGTTCAAACTCGCGTTCGTCGCTGATGATGAACTGGGGCCCTGTCGGGCTGTTCTTCTTCGCCGGTTTTTCTCCAACTACAAACGGAGCGACGACGTATTTTAGGATCCAACTCATAGGAAATTTGGGTTTAGGATGTTTGTCGGGCTCATAAATGCATTCGTACGCAACATTGCAATGTGCAAGCATCTGATCCACGGTCATCTTGCCCCATTGACGTTGCGACTCGGGCGTTAGGATATTTAGTCTTGCGATAATTCCGTCTGAAACTTCTTTGGTGAAAATGTTTGGATATGGCATGTCGTTTTTTCTCCTTTATTCGTGGCAAGCAAGGATGCTTGCCGCTCCAGTCCTATTTTTCCCAATCCGGCGTGTGAAACGTCCCCTCTTTATCGATCCTCTGATATGTATGTGCCCCAAAATAATCGCGTTGTGCTTGAATAAGGTTTGCCGGCAAACGCTCGGTGCGGAAAGCGTCGAAATACGCGAGGGCGGACGAGAAACACGCGGCCGGGATGCCGTTTTCGTTGAAGGCGACGACGGCTTTGCGGAGCGAGCTGACGCGCGAATTGAGCAGATCGGCGAATGTTTTGTCGAGGATCAGGTTTTCGAGCGTTGGATCGAGTGAATATGCTTTGCGGATCGATTCGAGCAGTTTTGAACGAATAATGCAGCCGCCGCGCCAAATTCTAGCGATCTCGGCGAGATCGAGGCCGTAATTGCTCTCGGTGGAAGCACGTTGGAGTAGGGACATTCCTTGAGCGTAGGTCAGGATAAATGCACAGAACAGAGCGTCTTCGAGTTCGCCGACGGAGGTTCGCGAATGGCTTTGATCGGCGGACGTGCTCATGCCAAAGTATTTGGCGGCGACATTTGTTCTCACCGCTTTTTGCGCGGATATCTGACGCATCGAGACGGCCGCATCGATCGTCGGGATAGGGACGCCGTGATCCATCGCCGCTTGCGACGTCCATTTGCCGGTTCCCTTTTGACCGGCAGTGTCGAGGATCATTGATACGAGTGGATTGCCCGTGTCCGGATCATTCTTTCGCAGTACTTCAGCGGTGATCTCGACGAGGAATGAATTAAGTTCACCGCCGTTCCAATCGGTTAAGGTGCGGTGCAGCTCGGTATTCGCCATCCGCAGAACACGCTGCATAAAATCGTAGGTCTCGGCGAGCAACTGCATCATGCCGTACTCGATGCCGTTATGCACCATCTTGACGAAGTGCCCGGCCGAGCCAGAGCCCATGTACGCGACGCACGGTTCGCCGTTTACTTTGGCAGAGACGGCCTGGAGCGTGGTCTCGATGCGGTCGTAGAAATCTTTGCGGCCGCCGGGCATGATCGAGGCACCGTGACGGGCCCCTTCTTCACCTCCGCTTACGCCAATGCCCATGAACCCGACGCCTTTGGCGTCAAGCTCAGCAATGCGACGGTCGGTGTCGGTAAAATGCGAGTTGCCGCCATCGATGATGAGGTCATCTTTCTCAAGGTGCGGCACGAGCTCGGCGATGACGCTGTCAACGATCGGCCCCGCGGGCACGAGCAGCATAATATTACGTGGCGATTCCAGTTTGGAGATAAAATCGGCGAGGTCGTTGCCGACATCTAGCGGCATTCCGTTACTTTCTTTGAGTAAAAGGTCGCGCTTGCCCGCGTCGAGGTCGTAACCGACGCCGCTGATGCCGTGTTCGGCAATATTAAGCAAAAAATTGCGGCCCATTGTGCCGAGGCCGATCATGCCGAAATGTGCTTTCATATAATAATATTCACCACGGAATCACAGAGGACACAGAGAGACAGAAATTATTTGCCCATTACTCAGTGATCTCTGTGTCTCTGTGGTAAATTCTTCTTTTCAAGATTCTAACTCTATGCAGGCAAATCATCCAACACTTCTCTAGGCAATCCGCCCGACAACATTTATCAAGTCAGCAAAACTCTGCGACCATCTCGGTCTCGACGTAACAATTGCGACGGAGACTTTTCAACACACCGGAAGTTTTAAGTTTCGTGCGGCATACAATGTCGCTTTAAATGTGCCGAATGATGAGCTTATCGGCGTGTCGTCGGGCAATTTCGGGCAGGCACTCGCTTATGCGGCCAAGCTGCTCGGAAAGAAATGTACGGTCATAATGCCGCACAATTCAGCGCAAGTTAAGATCGATGCGGTTCGTTCATACGGAGCCGAGGCAGATCTGATCAATGTTAATGAAGTAAGCCGAACCGAGAGATTAGCTCGCCTATCAGCAGAACGGCCAAACGCCTACCTAGCAAGCGCGTTTAACGATCAGCTTGTTATTGACGGCAATTCGACGCTTGGTGATGAGTTATCAGAACACGATTTCGACGCGGTCATCATTCCCATAGGCGGCGGCGGACTGATTTCGGGCACCATTCAAAGTTTTTGTCGAAATGGAATACTAACCGACGTGATCGGTGCCGAGCCGCTTATGGCAAACGACGCCGCACGCTCCCTGCTTGCCGGACATTTGATCGCCAACGAGACGGAACCGCAGACGATAGCTGACGGCACGCGAACGCTGTCACTTGGAGATCTCAACTGGGCAGTGATTAAAGACGGCCTGAAAGAGATAATCGAGGTGCCAGAGGAAGAGATCATCGAGGCATTAAGAGTTTACTTCGGGCTCGCAAATCTGAAATGCGAACCGACGGGTGCATTGAGTCTGGGAGCAGTCTTGAGTAAAAAAGAGCGGTTTCGAGATAAAAAGATCTGCCTGGTTGTTAGCGGTGGGAATGTTGATCCGGCAGTTTATGCGAAATTGATCTCGACGTGACTGGAGCGGCAAGCATCCTTGCTTGGCAGTACCTGAAGGCTAGCAGCGATGCTTGCCCTCCAGTCAGTTAAACTTTGCCTATCTCCTCAACAAACGTCACGCGATTGATCTCATATAGAGTTGTCGTGCCGAGGAACACCTTTTTGACCGCGGATTCGCGAAGCGACGACAGGCCTTCCCTTTCAGCCTGACGGCGGATCTCGGAACCTGGGCGGCGCTCGATGATCATTTCGCGGATCGTGTCGGACATATCGAGGAGCTCGTGGATCGCAGTTCGGCCGCGATAGCCGGTATGGTTGCACGCGTCACAGCCAACGCTGCGATAAAAAATCTGACCTGCGGGTAACGACTCGGAATGCATACCTGATACCGACAACTCTTCCTCCGCCGGAACATAAGCCCGTTTGCAGGTTGGGCAAAGCATACGCACCAGCCGTTGGGCGAGCACGCAGTTAAGCGAAGACACAAAGTTATACGGCTCAACGCCCATATTCAAAAATCGTCCGATAACGTCGATAACGTTATTGGCATGGACCGTCGTGAACACAAGGTGACCCGTAAGCGCCGATTGGATGGCGATCTGGGCGGTTTCCTCGTCACGAATTTCACCGACCATTATCTTGTCAGGATCGTGACGCAGTATAGATCTCAGTCCGCGCGCAAACGTTAGCCCTTTCTTTTCGTTGACTGGAATTTGCACGATGCCGTGGAGTTGGTACTCGACCGGATCTTCGATGGTGATGATCTTATCTTCGTCGTTGCGGATCTCGTTAAGGGCGGCGTAAAGCGTGGTCGTTTTACCCGAACCGGTCGGCCCGGTCACCAAGACCATTCCATAAGGTTCTTTGATATAAAGCCTAAATCGAGAAACGTCATCCGGATCAAAACCGACCACATCGAGGTCGAGATTCTTGAATTCCTCGTTGATCTGCTCTTTGTCGAGAATACGGATAACGGCGTCTTCGCCAAAAACAGTCGGCATTATCGAGACACGGAAATCAACGGTTCGGCCCTTGTAACGCACGCGAAAACGGCCGTCCTGCGGTATGCGGCGTTCGGCGATGTCGAGCTCAGACATGACCTTTATACGCGAAATTAGTTGCTGGTGAAACGCAATATCGATCGGATCGACCTTGGCGTACAAAGCTCCGTCGATGCGAAATTTGACCTGCACGTCTCGTTCGCGCGTCTCAATATGGATATCCGACGAACGCGATTCCATTGCGTTGTAGAGAATGGTATCGACTAGTTTGATGATCGGTGCGATGTCGCTGTCTGATGCGAGACGGTCGAGATCGAGTACCTCTTCGCCCTGATCGGTCTCTTTTACCAGCGAGATCTTAAAGGTCGATGCGGCCTCGGCAAGCACACGCTGGGTCGAATCGCCTTTGCGCAATACGACGTCAATTGCACCGGCAGTCGCAACATACGGCACAATGCGGACATTTAATACATTTTCCAGCTCGTCTAGGCGCTCGAGATTTGACGGATCTGCCATCGCCGCGTGAAGATTATTGCCTTCACGGCGAAGCGGGACAAATTGATTGCGAAGCATCAGATCGACGGGCAATTTCGCAAGCTCTTCGATATCGACTGGAGACGGTTGTTCGGGCGGTAACAGGTCGATGAACGGCAAGCGGTAACGCAACGCCAGTGCCTTTGCTTCCGTAACCTCAGGCGGCTGTTTGTCTAGAAATTCAGCCACATCAATGGTCGGTGCCGATACGTCAGCGACCTCATTTTCAGTTTGTATTTGTTCGCTCATTTACTATTTACGGCCTCCGGTCGGGCCCGACGAGATCATCTGGATGATCGGAAGATAAATTGCCAAAAGAATTGTGACTACGACCGCGGCCATAAAAAGGAGGATCAGCGGTTCGAGCAGCGTCGTTAGTTGTTCGAGTCTGACTTCGGACTCGGAATCGTAGAAATTTGCCACTTCGTCAAGCATTTCCCTGAGACTGCCTGACCTCTCACCGATGCCGACCATATCGAGAGCGAGTTCAGGCACCCAATTGGCTTTGTCCAGAGCCTCCGTAAATCCAAGCCCCTCACGGATCATCGGCAAAACAGCCTGACTCCGCCTGCGCAGCTCAAGATTATTAATAGACTGCGATGATATTTCCCACGAATCAGGGACGGTGATACCGCCAGATAGTAGCGTGGACATAGAACGCGCGAGTTGTGCCGTGCCCATATTACGTATCAATTGACCGGCAATGGGAATACGCAATAACAGCTTGTGGAGCAATAGTTTACCGCTCGTTGTCCGTAGCCAGACATACATCGCCAGCCCGACAACTATCAACAGCGGTAGCAACCAAAGGACATTACCCGAGATAAAATTAGAAACCGAAAGCACCACTACTGTCACCGTCGGCAACCCGCGATTTGCGCTCAAACTTTTAAATAGATCAGACATTCGCGGGACAATGTAGAGCGAAAGAAACGCGACCATCATCGTTGCCGCCAAGAGCAAAAACGCGGGATAAGCCAATGCTCCACGCAGTTTTCGTGAAATACCGACGCTACGTTTCAAATACGTGACAAAACGGGCGAGTACATCGTCCAATGCTCCGCTACGCTCACCCGCTAGGATCGATGCGGTGTAAATGCGGGGAAACATACCCTGAGCCTCAAACGCCTCAGACAGCGGCACGCCGCTTTTGATCTTTTCCTCGACGTCCGCTAGCACGATCCGAAGATTGGCTGATGCCGATCGAGTTTTGAGAAGGTTGATCGATTGTAGGACCGGTATTCCGGCTCTTAAGAGAGCCGATAGTTGTTGGTTAAATAATAAAAAGTCACCCTGTTTTACCTTACCCTTTTTACTGCCGCCGGACAGCATCGCCGAGAGCCCCTCGTTTGCGCTGGAAACCGCAAAAACGCGAAACCCTTCGCTTTCGAGGCGCGTACGTGCTTCGCTGGCGGCTGACGCCTCAACGATACGTGTAACGATCTCTCCCGACGGTGTTCCGAGTCGGCAAATAAATTCGGTCATAACCTTAGCTAGAAGGGCGAAAACTCACCGAATTATATCACGCAAAACAGCCACAAATGTTGCACGCAAAGAATCTAATTATTTTCCTAGGGCGAAAACAACTATTAGAGTAAATCCATCATCAAAAAATTATCTTGCGGTAGGTGTGTTCATACAATAGAATTTAGTAGTTCCACTGGGAGTATTATGGCTGTTTTGAAGTTTGTTAGCTTCAGCCGAATAAGCGGTTTGAAAGAATCACTCTTATTAGCCGTTGTTGTTATTTCAATGAGCTTAAGCGTCTTCGCTCAAGACCCTACGCCGACACCTCCGCTACCGGACGATCCAAACGGCCCTGTACGCATCAAGACCGATCTTGTTACGTTAACGCTCACAGTTACAGACCTCTATGGCCGATACGTTTCCGGGCTGACAAAAGGTGCATTTACCGTCATCGACAACAATCAGGAGCAAGAGGTTACATTTTTTAGTGATAGTGATGCTCCGGTTTCGGTCGGGATCTTGTTTGACGTTTCGGGGTCGATGAGCGGCGAAAAGATATTAAAGGCCAAAAAGGCGCTGTCGCGTTTTATCGCCACTAGCCATCCTTCGGACGAGTATTTTCTAATAGCGTTTAACAGCCGGGCACAACTCTTACTCGACCGCACTCGCGACGGCGAAGCAGTGTTACAGAAACTCACTTTGGTTAAACCAAAAGACAACACAGCTCTTTATGATGCTGTTTATCTTGGTGTTGAACGCGTGACACGCGGCAGCCACAACAAACGAGCGCTGCTTATTATCAGCGATGGACAAGATAATTCATCGCGATATAATTTTGGCGAGGTGCGGCGGCTTTTACGAGAATCTGATGTCGTCACATACTCAGTCGGTATTATGAACGGCAACGATTCGTCGAGTTCAACCGGTATGCAGGGACAGGCTTTTCTCGATGAGATCAGCTCGGTTACCGGCGGCAAAGCTTTTTACCCTCAAACAGATGTCGAGATGGACGAAATTTTCGAGCGTATCGCTCTCGAACTCCGAAACCAGTATTCGATAGGTTACATCCCAAAAGACTTCCATCCTGACGGAAAATGGCGTAAAGTAAAAGTTAAGGTCAAACCCCCAAGGGGTTTGCCGCGTCTAAGTGTTCGCGGTCGCGAAGGCTATTACGCATCGCCAAATCCTAATTATCGCTAGTGAGCAATCGAAAATGAAAAGAAGTCTATATCTGCTAACTTTATTGTTCGTAGGAGCACTTTTAGTGTCGGCGTGGTTTGCCAAACCGGTCGCAAATGCCTCTGGCATTGCCCCAACAGCGACTCCGACGCCTGCTCCGGTACCAGCCGCGACATCGGTCGTCGTCCCAACTCCTAAACCGACCGAGACACCGGACGAGATCATTAAGATCGATACTGAACTTGTCAATCTCACTGTCCGCGTTATCGACCGTAACAATCGGCCAGTTAATAACGTACAGCAAAGTGAGATTAAGATCTTTGAGGATGGCGTTGATCAGCAGATAGATTTCTTTTCAAAATCTGACGTTCCAACAAATTACGGAATGGTGATCGATAATTCCGGCTCGATGCGTCAATTGCTCGATAAGGTCATCGAAGCCGGTAAAATACTTGTCGATACTAATAGGCCTGCTGATGAGACGATGATCATAAGGTTTGTCAGCAAAGACAAGATCGAAATACAACAACAATTCACATCAAACAAAGCTGATCTAAATGACGCTCTCGAAAATATGTATATCGAGGGCGGACAAACGGCGATCATCGACGCTGTCTATCTTGCAGTCGAAAACATCGACGAATACGAAAAATCTCAAAAGCCCGAAGACCGAAAACGCCGAGCGTTGATCCTCGTCTCTGACGGTGAGGACCGCAATAGTTTTTACACCGAAAAGCAATTGTTCGAGCTGCTACGCGAATCAGAAGTGCAAATATATGTCGTCGGATTTGTCAGCGAGCTGAGCAAAGAGGGCGGTTTTGTTAGCAAAAGCCCACAGGACAAAGCAAAAGCATTCCTTGAAAGGATAGCCGCACAAACCGGCGGAAAAACATATTTCCCGACGAGCGGAGCAGAGCTGCCAAATCTCGCTCGTGAGATATCGAACGAGTTGCGTACCCAATATTCGATCGGCTACATTCCGTCAAACGATAAGCGGGATGGCACCTATCGCAATATCAAGGTGGTGGTAAACGACGGGCCGAAACAAGAAAAAAGGATCGCGATAACCCGTGCGGGCCGTGTCGCCGATGGCGGAGCAACACCGCAGAAACCGCCTACAAAAAACTAATCATCGCCCAGAACAAGTAAAAAGCGTCCGCCGATATCTATCGACGGACGCTTTTGATTTGCACATAAACTGCGCTTATTCAGGAACTGAACCCGAGATCTTCTTGCGTGTGGTCTCACCCGTTCTGAGAACCGGAATTCCTTCATCGACCTCATCGTGGGGACTCGGGATAATATGTGTTGCTGTCACTGTACCAATGCGGCGTGCGGCGGCGGCACCGGCATCGACTGCGGCTTTGACCGCACCGACCTCACCGCGAACGATCGCCGTCACCAGTCCGGCATCGATCCTCTCATATCCGACGAGCTTAACGTTTGCGGCTTTGACCATCGCATCAGCGGCCTCGATCATCGCGACCAAGCCAAAACATTCGACCATTCCTAGAGCTTGCATATAATTCCCCGCTATTTACTAGACTAATCGCGTTTCTTGCGTCGTGCAAGCAGAAAGATCGCGGTTGCCAAAACTACCATACCGGCAAATATCGCCAGAAAAAATATACCTGCAGCAGCGATCATTTCAATTTCTTATTTCCAATAGACCGTTAAGTAAACCGCCGCTGCCACCGCAACCGTGATCAATACGGCAACTAAAAAGGTCAACCTAAAATCTCCGCCTGGCTCCCAAACATATTCGTTCGACCTTCGCTGACTGACACGTGCCTTGCGGCGTTCCTCAGCAGCACGTGATAGCTTTTTCTCGGCAGCCGCTTTGTCATCGGCTTTCGCCGTTTCCGTTGCCTCGGCCTTATCACTACTTGATAATGCTTGAACGGCAGGGTCGGTAGAAACCTTGTTACCGCAGTTGTAGCAAAAAAGCGTATTTTCGCGGACATCGACACCGCATTTTCTACAGAGCTCTTTTTTGACTACAGCTTTTGCCATCGCTTAAATGTTTGCAAACACCTCTTTTTCTTCGCCCAGATCTCGCGCTGACGGGGTGAGGATCGTCTTTTTCGAAATATATATCTTCTCACCGCTTTCGATCGCCTTTCGGACATCGTCCTCGCTGACAAAATCGACGGTTTTGATCGGCACAGGTTTTTGGACAGCATTTTCGGGCGTGATCTCGTGAACCACAGTCTTCACCTCGGCAACGGGAGCGGCCTTTGCCGGTTCAGGCAATTGAGCGAGTTTTTGTTTCAAAAAGCCATCTACGATCGCCGCGATGTCTTCGCGTTTCGGGGCTGTCCGTCCGACCGGAGGTGAACTACGTACAGATGTCTGCCGACCACTGACTGCTGGCTGCTTATTTACGGGCTTCGTCTCAAATGCAACACGCTTGATGTCCATCAGGTGATGCGGCGAGATATTGTCTGATGTCACATTGCCGCCCCAAGAGCCACAGCCAAGCGTCATTGATGGCGCGAGATCCGTCGAAAATCCGATCGCTCCGTGCGTGGTCGGCGAATTGATGATCACACGTGACGCTGGCATTTGCTCGCCGAACCTGATCGCTGCCGCCCTGTCCTGTGTATGCATCCCGGACGTGTGGCCCATACCGCCAAACTGTAATATCTCCTGGCATTTCGCAGCCGCCTGCTCTGCTCCGTCAGCCACAAAGAACGCGAGCGTTGGCGAGAGCTTTTCGAAAGACCAAGGGTAATCACGCCCGACACCGCCGCAATCGGCGATCAGACACCGTGTGCCGTCCGGGATCGAGATACCAGCGAGATTTGCTATAAACGCCGCTGATTTGCCTACGATAGCGGCATTCAGCGTCCGCTGGGGCGTGAGCAACACCTTTCCCACTGCTTCCGCCTCAGAGCTATTTAGAAAATGCCCGCCTTGAGCCTTAAACTGTTCACGCACCTGATCGGCGACCGGCGAATCCACCACAACCGACTGCTCCGACGCGCAGATCGTACCGTTATCGAAACAGGTACTTGTCAGAATATCCGAAACCGCCTTTGCCACATTTGCCGACCGTTCGATAAATACCGGCACATTGCCGGGCCCGACACCAAAAGCCGGCTTACCGGATGAATACGCCGCTCTGACAAGCCCAGTTCCGCCCGTCGCGAGAATAACGGCGGTCTTTCTATGCTTCATCAAGGTCTCGGTGCCCTCAATCGTCGAATTAGTAAGACAGGTGATCGCATCTCCGGGCAAACCTGCTTTGATCGCGGCTTCACGCATGATCCGCGTCGTTTCTGCGATGCATTTAGCGGCGGACGGATGCGGCGACAGGACGATCGTGTTCCGGGATTTGATCGAGATAATGATCTTGTAAATTGCCGTCGATGTGGGATTTGTTGATGGGATGATAGCGGCCACGACACCGCGTGGGCTGGCGATCTCGACTATGCTTTCGGTATCTTTGACGACGCCGACGGTTTTGAGATCACGAAAATAATTCCAGACATCCTCGGCGGCAAAACGATTCTTTTCAAACTTGTCCTCGGCTTTGCCAAATCCGGTTTCTTCATTCGCCATCTTACCGAGCCGGGCTGCGTCAGCAAGAGCCGCGCGTGACATCACGTCGCAGATCTCGTCGATCTTTGATTGGTTCAATTGCGCAACGGTCTTAAAGGCAAACGACGCGGCCTCAACCGCGTCGCGCGCTTCCTGTTGAGCAGCTAGATCCTTATCAGCCATATACGTATAAATTACGAATTTACAATTACGAATTACGATTAAGCGAGACTTACGCTACTCGTAATTTGAAATTCGTAATTCGTAATTGCTACTTGGTCTTGGTCTTGTTTCCTTGCAGCGTTCCACCCGTCGAACTCTCGTCGCCCGAACCGAGCTGTCGTCCGCCGCCCTGTAGCGCTTTTTCGTCAGGACTTAGCCCGACCGCTCCACCTTTAGGCAAAACACGTTCTACCTCGCCGTGCGGACGCGGGATAACGTGGACACTGATGAGCTCGCCGACACGCCGTGCGGCTGCCGCACCTGCGTCAGTCGCGGCCTTTACGGCACCGACATCACCACGCACAAATATAGTCACATAACCGGCTCCGATATATTCTTTGCCGATCAGTTTCACGTTCGCGGCTTTGACCATCGCATCGGCGGCCTCGACGGCACCGATAAAACCCTTGGTCTCAACCATTCCCAAAGCCTCTAAACTCATTGATTATTCCTCGCTAATTGGATTGCTTTACCGATATTATAATAACTGTGGCTTATTGCAAAAACGCATTACATCAAATTACAAAAACTTGAGTTAAATCAACGCTCAAAACGTGTCCGACTAGATTGACATACGTTCCAATTGAACGCTATATTTCAAGTCAAAGAACTACGGCGAATTAGTATTTTAGGTCGCAGTCAACAGCAAACGCTAAAACATGTCTATGACCCTCGGTGAAAAATTGCGGCAAGCCCGCGAGGATCGCGGTATATCTCTGAGTGAGGTTGCCGAGCAAACTCGCATCTCTCCGCTATATCTCGAATCTATCGAAAACGACGATTACCGCAACTTGCCCGGCGGCATATTTAACAAAGGATTTATTAAGACCTTTGCAAAGTACGTCGGCGTTGACGAGCAAGAAGCAATGACCGATTATAGCCAGATCGTGTCTGCATCAAGTGGTGAACTGGATGAGAAGGAACTAAAACTATACAAGCCTGAGGTCCTAACCGATGACACGTCGGGTTCTTCGATGATCCCAACAGTCATTGTTGCGGTGGTTATTTTGGCGTTGATGACCGCAGGGATACTGTTCCTCGTTAATTATTTGCGGCAGCCCGCTGATACGGTGGCGGCGAATTCTGCTACGGCTCCGGCAACCAATTCGAACGCCGCACCGTCCGGCACGAATACTTCGCCAACAGACCCATCCGCTCCGGCGATGGGTTCCGCCAATTTTGAGCTGAAGACTACAACTGCTCCGGTCAAGGTAGTGGCGACGGTGGATAGTGAACCGGCAAAGCCGAGCAATCTGGCGGCAGGTTCATCGGTCACATTTACGCCAAAAGAATCATTGACACTAAACTACAGCCGATGGAATTTTGACAAGGTGCAGTTGACCATCAATGGCAAGGCGATCTCGCTGCCGAGTGCCCCACTTGCTCCGGCTGACAAGGATCGGATCATCGTCACCATCAATAAGGACAATCTCGCACAGATCTGGACGAGCAGTACCGTCTCGGCTGAGGTTCCTCCGGCAACGACCGATGCGAACGCGAATGTGGCCGCGGCTCCAGCGACGACAACGGTTCCGGTTCAACCGCGTCCAACGCCGCAGCCTCCAAAACCAGCGAACGTTGCGACAAATACGGCAGCAAACACTGCGGCAAAACCACCCGCAAACGCGGCAAAACCGCCGACGATGACCGGCACAAAACCGACGCCAAAGCCTCAGTAAGCTGATTTCCAAATTAACCAACGATGTCCGCGACCGTTTGCGGGCATTTTTGTTTTGCGGGGTTTGTTGTTTATAATTGGATATGGAAATCGACAAAATTCAAGAAGGCCTTACATTTGACGACGTTTTACTCATCCCGGCCTACTCCGAGATACTTCCCGCCGAAGCGGACACACGCACCAAATTTTCACGCAATATTAGCCTAAACATACCGCTCTGTTCGTCGGCGATGGATACCGTTACTGAGGCAAGCCTCGCGATCGCGCTTGCCCAGCAGGGCGGCATCGGTGTGATCCATAAGAATTTTAGCGTTGCCCAACAGGCCGAAGAGGTTGATAAGGTCAAACGCAGCGAATCGGGCATGATCGTCAATCCTGTGACGATCCACAAAGACAAGCTCGTCTCAGACGCCCTCGCCATCATGGCCCGTTTTAAGATCAGCGGCGTGCCGGTGACGGACGATAAAGGATTACTTGTTGGCATCATCACGAACCGAGATCTGCGGTTTGAAACACGGTTCGACATTCCCGTTTCCGAGATAATGACGCCCCAGCCGCTTGTGACTGTGCCTGTCGGCACGACGCTTGACGAGGCTAAGGTCAAGCTGCAAAAACACCGTATCGAAAAGCTGCTCGTCGTCGATGACAACGGCCATCTCAAAGGGCTCATCACTGTCAAAGACATTCAAAAGGCCATCAACTTCCCTATTGCCGCAAAGGATGAGCTTGGACGCCTGCGATGTGCCGCCGCTATCGGGGCAACCGGGGATTTTCTCGAACGGGCTGAGGCACTCGTTAATTCACGCGTCGATGCCATCGTAATCGATACGGCTCACGGACACAGTTCGCGGGTTCTGAACGCCGTCAAACAGGTCAAAGCAAAATTCCCCGACATCGAGATCGTCGCGGGCAATGTCGCAACCGCCGACGCCACAAAAGCTCTCATTTTAGCAGGTGTTGATGCCGTTAAGATCGGAATCGGACCGGGTTCGATCTGTACGACGCGGGTCGTGACTGGTGCGGGCGTGCCGCAGGTATCGGCAATTGTCGAATGTGTCGAGGCCGCCAAAAATACCGGCGTTCCGATCATTGCTGACGGTGGCGTCAAATTTTCAGGCGATGTCGCCAAAGCCATCGCCGCCGGGGCTGACTCTGTCATGATCGGCTCGCTCTTTGCCGGGACCGAAGAAGCTCCGGGCGAGGTCATTCTGTTCCAAGGCCGCAATTTTAAGACCTATCGCGGCATGGGGTCGATCGGTGCGATGAAAAAAGGCTCGAGCGACCGCTACTCTCAAGAGGGCACCGTCGCCGACGCAAAATACATCCCCGAAGGCATCGAGGGCCGCGTCGCCTACAAAGGCACCGTCGCCGAAATGGTCACCCAACTAGTCGGAGGCCTACGCTCCGGCATGGGCTACACCGGCTGCAAGGACATCGGCGAATTACAATCAAACGCCAAATTCGTCCGCATCACCTCAGCCGGATTACGCGAATCGCACGTCCATGATGTGATAATCACAAAAGAAGCGCCGAACTATCGGATCGAATCCTAATATAATTTACCCGCAAAAAGCGCTTAAAGACGCCAAAGAACATATCTATTCCTTTAGCGTCTTTTCGTGTTTTTCGCGGCTAATGTTTCTTCGTTTTAGGTCACGAAGGGCCGAGCTTTGTTACAAAGTTTTTACGGGGCTGCGACAGGTCACAATAGATATAATAGGGCATCTTGATATCAAGGCCATACAGGTGAAAGCTCATCTTTGTCGAATCAGGACTAAAGCTTGGATCCAAAACCCGATCCCAAATATCCGGAATACTTGAGATATAGCTAAAGCTGTGTTTGCCTGTTTCGGTCTTGATAAAGTGGATATATTTCGGCTCGTGAACGGCGAGGAATTTACCGTCAGGAGTAAATGCGAGAGTGCCGAAATTCTTGAGCGTCGGATCGCAGACCGTGATCTGATTCGTGGCTAGATCGAGTATCGCCTGACCGTTTGAATCGCCTTTTGCATACATGTTAAATGCAATCTTTCCACCGGTGGGTGAAACCACAATACTTCCTGCTGATTCTGACTTGATGACAAGATCAGGTGCGGATTTTTTTCCGGTCTTGGTTGAGTAACGGCTGAGGATGTTTTTGTCGTGCAGATGTAAAAGGGTTGTGCCGTCCGGCGTAAGGCCTGATGAACTCAAAAACTGAGCATCGATCTCAAAAATAAGTTTGCCCGTCTCCATGTTGTGGACATATGTCTTATTCAGCTCGGTGCTCTGAGTCATGACGATCTTGTTGTCATCGCTCAATGCTGTGATCATCGGTGCAAACTTATGCTTTGGCTTTTGGATCAGGACCTTTCTAAGCAGTTCGCCGGTTTCGGTTGAATAGAAATAGAATTTAGAATCACGATCAGTCAAGCAAAACTCTTTGCCGCCTGGCCTCTGGATCAAGGTTGCCGACTCAAAGAAATTGTCCGGTATGTCACCGAACATATTTTGGTGCATTTTTACAGCATCGGCAATCACCTTTTTCTCCTCCAGGCTGAAATCAAATGCGGGAACTTCCTTGATCTTCATAGTCTTGACAGGCGGCTTCCTGACATCATCAAACCATCGCATCTCGCCATCCTGAGCTAAAACGATCTGACGATTATTTGCGTCGTAAAGCGTGTAGATCGGCATCGGCAGGCCATAATTCAACCTTTGCCCAGAAAGCAGAAATGGCTTTTGGGCTATGAGCGAAAGAGTCGCTGCGGCAACAATAATGGTCAGTAAGGGCGCTGAACGAAACTTGATCATGTTTGATTATGTGCTCCTTTGTAATTTTTCGCGACGAGCGTAAAATCTGCATATGCAAAAAACTTGGTTCGCATTTCCCGTTATTTTATCACTTGTGATGCAGTTCGCCCACGCGTCTGCATTAGCTCAAACCGGTATGGGAAGCACTCCCGGCCACCCGATAGAGATCAGGGAACATCAGAAGCATTTCGCGGTTAATGGATCGGTGGTTATCAAGGGCGTCACGATACCGCCAAATTCGGGCAGCGACCAGCTCACGGCCAAGATCACTCTTCCGGACGGAACGCAACAGATCATCTATGTAACTCCTGACAAAGACGGCAATTTCCGGGTTTTGATGCCAAACGTTACTCAACTGGGCCGATACAGAATGATCATTTACGGCTATCGCGATGCCAGCAACAGAACCGAGGAGTTTGAGGTTATTACGCCAGCTAAGGCTGTTGCGGCCGTCAAAACCCGGATCGAAAGCCTTGCTCGACACTCAGAGGAAATCGTTGCAGGGGTGCGTCATCATTTGTCCTCAAGGCGTCCGAACGCCGATGTGACCGAGGCAAGTAAACAGGTCGATAAGGTAACTGAGCTAATAAAAAAGATCATTGAAAAAAATAACAAGGCGGCAGCCGCGCTAGAACATTTGCAGGCAGCCCTAGCATCAGAGCCGCGTTTGCAATCGTCAGCTCTTGAGGGTTTCAACGAGCTTGGCCAATGGGAAGCAGAAACGGACGATTTGGATGAACAACTGAAATCGGCCGCAGCTCGAATGAGAGAAATGCCGACAACATGCGATAGCCTTGAAACGGCAGCCGAAGGCCTTTCACTCCTATCTACGGTTGGAAATTTTATGGGCTCACCCATAACGATCCTCAAGAGTCTGACACTAGATAAAGTGCTGCCTGCGGCGAATAACTTAAGAACTGATGTCAGCGAGAATACTAGGTTTGAGGTCAGCGAAGCGACAAAAGAGATCGCGGCAGCGTACGAAGGTTTTGGAAGTTTTGTCAGTAGTTTGGTCGGTCTTGCGGGTGACGTTTCACAGTTTTTTGCTGGCCGCCTTTTCTCAAACTATTGCTCCGTTTTGGAAGGATCAATCGAGAGCGACTTTAACGTGGACCAACGAGTGGCTGGTGCGTCATGGTTGAAATACCGGATCGTCGTTAAGGGCAAAATGAGGCTTTGGGCGGAAAAGAATCAGCCCGAAGGCCCGAACGGGGTCGTATATACAGGGCGAATCGAAGGCAGTACAACCCGGCTTGAGTTCTTTGAAAACATCTTTCTCGTCGAAAAGCCGACGGCAGGCGCAAATGTCTTTTTGCGCAAAAAGATCATGCCCACAGTTTTAGGCAACGTCGCAAATGACCCGCTCGGCTTTGGTCAGGTCGCCCATATTGTAACACCCGGACACTTTAACATTCGGTATAAAGGAGCCCTGAAAGATGACAAAATGGCACTTCACCAGGAGACTGTCCTTGATGATTTTTTGAGCGGATATACAAATCGGCTTATTATAGGAATTTTGCCGCAGGGCGGTCTGATTCCAATAGTTAAAACATTTACGTTTCCAATACAAAAGGCCGCCTGGATGATCGACCGCACAACAAAAGGCGATTTTATTTTGCCCGTCACCCGCGAAAACGACAAGATGATCCTAAAACAAACATTTACCCGCGACGAGACGCTCTCAGGTGGCGAAAGCAGGGTAACATTTAAGGTCATTTACGATTTGATCGGATAAAGTCTGGGTAATTTGCCTAATTAATTTAACCGCTCAGCAGCTTTGTCCCATTCGTTGTAGAGATCTTGGATGCGGGTTTCGAGAGCTTTGTGTTCTGCCGCTAGGGTGTTGAGGCGTTCGAAATCCGCGGCGATCTCGGGCAGGGACATCTGACGCGTGAGTTCGGCGGCCTCGGATTCTAGGGTTGGGATAAGCTTTTCGATCTCGGCGATGCGTTTTTCGAGTTGGTTGATCTGATTTTTGGAAAGGCTCGAAGCTTTGCCATCTGAGGACACACTCCCTACCGGTCGTGTTTCCGCCTTTGCACCCACCCCTGAGGCAACACTGGATACCCGTATCCCGTCGGTGGCGAGTTTCCAGTCGTGGAACTCGGTGTAGTTCCCGTCGTAATCGAGGACGCGGCCGTCGGGTTCGAATGAGAGCATTTGGTTGGCGATCTTGTCGAGGAAAAAGCGGTCGTGGCTGACGGCGATGATCGTGCCGTCGTATTCCTCAAGCGCATTTTCGAGCGACTCACGCGAAGGGATATCCAGATGGTTGGTCGGCTCGTCGAGGATCAGCACATTTTTCTGCGAATAGATCAGCTTGGAAAGGGCGAGCCTTCCCTTTTCGCCGCCGGAGAGGGCTGATACGGGCTTGAAAACGT
The DNA here is from genome assembly GCA_016706275.1 of Chloracidobacterium sp. Classification (GTDB taxonomy): domain Bacteria; phylum Acidobacteriota; class Blastocatellia; order Pyrinomonadales; family Pyrinomonadaceae; genus OLB17. The sequence goes on from JADJJY010000002.1 coordinate 599,296, forward strand.
CTTCGCCCATAAACAGGAATTTTGCCAGAAAGCCGCGCAGCGTATTGTTATCAGCGGTCGGAGCGACTCGTCTTAATTCCTGGATCACCTCGTTTCGTGGTTCGAGCCCTTCGAGATTTTGCGAGTAGTATCCGATATTAACCTTTGTTCCCCAGTGGATCTTACCGTCAAGCTCGCGGATATTGCCGAGAATAGTCTTGATCAGCGTAGTTTTGCCCGTACCGTTGCCGCCGATGATGCCGAGCGCGTCGCCGCGATGGAGCGAGAAATTGAGCTTACTCGCAAGCACCTTTTCGCCGTAGCCGATGGTCAGGTCCTCGGCGGTCAGAACATTGTTACCCGTCCGCTGAACCTGACGCAGACCAAAATTGCCGCCGGATTTTTCACTGGTAACGGCTTCGATCCGCTCCATGCGTGCCAGAAGAGTACGACGTGATTTTGCCTGTTTGGTCTTTTGGCCTTCGAGATTTTTGCGGATGAATTCCTGGGTCTTGTTGATCAACTGCTGCTGATTTTCGTATTCGCGGATCTGTTGTTCGCGGCGAAGCTCGCGTTCCTCGAGATATTTTGAATAGTTTCCCTTATACGTTACAGCCTGCCCTCGATCCATTTCGATCACGCGGGTTGTCGTTCGGTCGAGGAAATAACGGTCGTGGCTGATGACGACGTAGGTCTTTTCGTAGGTTTTTAGAAATTCTTCGAGCCACTCGACGGCGTTGACGTCGAGGTGATTGGTCGGCTCGTCGAGCAGCATCACATCGGCATTTGAGAGCAGCAGCCGCACCATTCCGAGCCGGTTCTTTTGTCCGCCCGAAAGCGTTCGAACATCGTCGCCCCACGATTCGGGAGCAAAACCCATGCCGAGCAAAACGGCCTCGGCCTTTGCCGCGTATGAAAAACCGTCCGCGTGTTCGAACTCCGTCTGAAGATCGGCGTAACGATTGAGCACCGCGTCGGAGTGGTCTGTTTCCATCTGCTTTTCGAGGAGCCGCATCTCGGCCTCAATATCGTGAATCTCTTTGAAAGCGGAAAGCGCCGCGGTGTGGACGTTTTCGGCTTCGCCAAAATCGACATGCTGATCGAGCAGCCCCAGTTTGAGGCCGTTCATCTTGATGACCTCACCGTCGTCCGCAGCCTCTTGGCCAATGATCAGACGAAAAACTGTTGTCTTACCCGCGCCGTTACGCCCGACGAGGCCAACTTTTTCATTCGGGTTGACCTGAAACGAGACACCTTTCAGTATCTCGGTCCCGCCGTACCCTTTCCAAACATCTTGCAGTCTAAATAGCATAAAAAAACAGTAGTCGGTTGTCAGCAGTCATTTGTCAGTAGAGACTCCTCGTGACAATTAACTTGTTGACAACCGACTACTCTCAATCGATCATCGAGAAAAACTCGACTATTTGTTAGCCGGAGCGTTTGCCGCGGGTTTCGCCGCAGGTTTTGCCGGTGCATTAGCAACCGGTTTGTTTGCCGGAGCCGCTGAATTGGTGTTTGCCGCAGCAGCGTTGGTGTTTGCCGGAGCCGCCGTGTTGGCATTTGCCGCTGGAGCCGCGTTTGCTGCACCAGCCGGACGTGCACCGCTCAGCTCGTTAGGATTGTCAACGACCTTTTTAGCAAGGAAGTTCTCGATCTTGGCTTCGTTCATAGCAACTGCCTGATACGACGCTGCAAGGAGCTGTTTGCGGTTGTCAACGAGCGATTTCTGAACTTGCTCACGAACACCCGGACTCTCCAGCGTAACAGCCTCGTCCTTATCGCTGCGCTCTTGCAACTTGAGAATAAAGAATTTGCCCTGCGAACGCGTCGACGTTATGCCGCCGATCTGTGACTGAGGATTCATCAAACCTGCGACGGTCTGCTCAGGGAAAGCCTGTTTCAGATCATCCTCGGCCAAATACCCAAGATCACCGCCCTGAAATTTGCTCTGATCTTCGCTAAACTCGCGAGCTACAGATGCAAAATCCTGTCCGCTCTGTAACTTCTTAATTATCTCATTGCCGCGGAGAACTGCTGAAGGTTCGTCAACGGTCTGGTCACCTTCGCCGCTATTTGCAGGATCAACGATGATCGCGGCCAGTTTAACGCCTTTCTTTTTAACAAAAGCCTCTTTGTTGCCGTTGTAAAAAGCCTCGACCTCAGAATCCTTCGGGGGTTCGATCTTGCCGGTGATCTTGTCAACGAGCTTTTGGATCGCGATCGACTTTTTGACCTGATCACGAAGAGCGGCTTCGGTCATGCCCTGCTCTTTCATGCTCTTTTCGATCTGATCGGTGGTCTTGCCGCTTGCAGTCTTTTGCTTATTGATCTCGACGGTGATGTCGTCCTCGGACGGCACACTACCCTCCTTCTCAGCCTTTTGGAACATTACCTCTTGCTCGACAAGCGTTTGCAGCACCTGTAGGCGGGCCCCGGCGAGTTCGAGCGGCGAGAGCTTGCTCTCTTGTCCCTGAGACTGTGCTTTGACAGCACGGTCGACTTCCTGCATGGTGATGATCTTGCCGTTAACCTTGGCCGCAGTTTCGTTTGGGTCACCGCCTGGACCGTTATTGGCTGCCGGACCGCCGCACGCACTAAAAAATGCTGCAAAAACTGCCACAGCCGCTGTTAACAAGAACCCTCTTTTATTAATTTGCACGATTGCTTTTACTCCTTTCAACTTATCCATTGTTTGTCTCGCCTTGACTAAGCCCAAGGCTGTTTGTTATAAATATCGTTTTGAGTTTTTCGTAAAACTCTTTGTAGTCCCCATATCAATGGGAGGAAAATTATTATGGCAAAACGCTGCGACATATGCGGGAAAGGCCCGCAGTTTGGAAATAACGTTTCACACGCTAACAACAAGACACGACGTAGGTTCAACCCGAACCTGCAACCTGTCCGTGTTCAGCTACCGGCCGGCGGCAACGGACGAATGAAAGTCTGCACCCGCTGCATCAAGACCGGAAAAATTATCAAAGCCGCTTAAGTCTGTTTGAGACGCGGAATCTCGCTTTGGTTGCCAATCCCGATAATTCGGGGTTGGCTTTTCTTATTGGCCAACGACGGCGATGCAATCGATCTCGACCTTAGCATCGCGCGGCAGCCTCGCCGCCTGAACCGTCGCTCTCGCCGGTTTGTTATCGCTAAAAAACTGCGAATAAACTTCGTTCATCTCGGCGAAATCATTCATATCCGCAAGAAAGACCGTTGTTTTTACAACGCTATCGAGGCTCGTTCCGGCTGCTCTAAGAACTTCGCTGAGATTCTTTAGGACCTGTTCGGTCTGCTCACTGACGACATCCGAAACAAAATTGCCCGTCGCCGGGTCGATCGGTATTTGTCCCGAGCAAAAAACCATGCCGCCGGCCTTTATCGCCTGCGAGTAGGGACCGATGGCGCCAGGTGCATTATCTGTAGAAACTATCTCTTTACTCATTACGTTTGGGCTCAAAAAGTCACTTCAAGCAAAAGGCGAATTCTAGCAAATTACTGGACAAAAAGAAAGCAGGCGGGCAGGTTTGTTTGGATATCAGGTATTTACACGCTCGACGGAGATGACGCCCGGCACTTGCTCGATGGCCGAAACCACCTTATCGAGGTGTTTCTTGTCAAAAACCTCGACTGTCACTTCGATCAAGCCGATGTCGTTTTTAGAAACATTTGCGCGGGCATCGCGAATACCCGTCTTGATGTCGGCTATCGCGTTTGTAATGCCCGCGAGCATACCGGTTCGATTCTCGGTAGTTGCAAGTAGTTGGACGGATTGGATCTGCTCTTTGTCACTCTTGGCCCACTCGACCTCAACGATCCGCTCTTTGTTGACCATTAGCTGTGAGACGTTCTTACAGCGTTTGTTATGGACCACGATCCCCTTGCCTAGTGAGATGTATCCGACAATGTCCTCACCACGCAAAGGATTACAGCAGTTTGCACGAGCCGTAAGCATGTTATCGACGCCCTTGACGACGATCGCATCCTCACCCATCCCGATAAACTTCTTGACCGCTTTCATGCCGGTCTTGAGACGGGTCTCTTTGTGGTTTTCGGGGTCGAGTTCGCTAAATTTTTCCGGCCCAAGAAACTTAGCGACCACATTACGCGGCAGCGTCTTGCCGTAACCGACAGATGCAAATAAATCGTCAGGGCGGCCAAGCCCGTACTCGTTGGCGATTCGTTTCATCTCCGTTTCGTTATTAATGAATTTTTTAACCGCGAGGCGAAAACGCTCGGCTTCCTGCTGAAGCAGTTTGCGCCCAATTTCGATCGACTCTGTCCGCTGTTCTAGAGAGATCCAGTGCCTAATGCGGTTGCGCGCACGCGACGTGATCGTAAAGTTGAGCCAGTCGCCGGACGGTTTTGAATTTTGCGTGGTGAGGATCTCGATCACATCGCCGTTATGTATCTCGCTCCGGAGCGGGACTATCCGGCCGTTTACCTTTGCCCCGGTGCAGGTATCCCCGACTGCAGAGTGAATCGCGTAGGCAAAATCGATCGGTGTCGAGCCGCGCGGCAACTGGATGACCTTGCCCATCGGTGTAAATGCGTAAACGTCCTTTGGATATAGGTCGAGCTTTAACGTCTCAATAAAATCTGCCGAATCTTCGGTTTGCTCCGTGTTTTCAACCAACGGCAAGAGCAACTTTTCGACCGTGTTTCTCAGCTGATCGAGAGCCTCGTCTTCTTCTTGTTTGCCGAGATTGCTTTCCTTGTATTTCCAGTGGGCTGCAACGCCTTCCTCGGCAATCTGATGCATTTCCTCTGTGCGGATCTGCACTTCGAACGGCTGCCCTCCATCTCCGATAACGGATGTATGCAGGGATTGGTATAGATTGTCCCTTGGGATGGCGATCCAGTCCTTAAAACGCTCAGGAACAGGCGTCCAGATGTCGTGAATGACGCTCATTGCGAGATAACAATACTTGCGGTCGTTTTCGGTTATGATGCGGGCGGCGATCAGGTCATAAACCTGTTCGATCATGATCTTTTGCTTTTTTAGCTTTTTCCAGAGCGAATAGAGTCGTTTGACGCGGCCCTCGATGCTGACAAATGGTACTTGGTGCTCCGTTAGTTGGTCGACGATAGTCGTTTTGATGCTTTCGAGTGCGGCTTCAAGCTCCGGCCGGCGTGCATCGACCTCGATCGCGAGCCGTTTGTAGTCGTCGGGGTAGAGATTCTGGAACGAAAGATCCTCAAGTTCGCTTCGCAGCTTACCCATACCGAGTCGGTGGGCGATCGGAGCGTAGATATCAAGCGTTTCCTGCGATATTCGTTCCCGCTTTTCGGGCTTAAGATACTGCATTGTCCGCATATTGTGCAGACGGTCGGCAAGTTTTATCAAAACGACGCGGACATCGGTGATCATTGCCAGCACCATCTTGCGGACATTCTCGGCCTGCTGCTTTTCTTTTGAGAGATCGCTGATATTTGCGATCTTTGTTAAGCCGTCGACAAGCAGGGTTATCTCGTCGCCAAAGTAAGAGCGAATGGTTTCGATGTCGACCAGCGTATCTTCAACAACATCGTGTAGCAGACCGGTGGAAACGCTGACTTCGTCGAGCCGCATGTCGGCAAGTATCTCGGCAACCTCTAGTGGATGAACAAGATACGGCTCACCGGACGCTCTTGTCTGCCCGCGATGATGCAAGGCAGAAAAGAGGTACGCTCGGCGTATGAGATCCGTGTCGGCCCCGGGCCGATTCTCATTTACCTTAGCAATTACGTCCTCGATGCGGATCATAGAATCAAAAAAAGGCGGTGCCCAATCAATTGTAATTGAGCACCACCTTTACTGAAAAGAAAAAGTGACTTATTTTTTGTTCGCTTCGGCGTTGCTGTTTGCTTTTGCAGGTTTGCCGGCCTCTTCTTTAGCGGCAATTCTGGCATCAATCTCAATTTAAATCTTTTTAACAACATCACTAATCTCAAGGAAACTTGCTCGTGCAGCCTCAGCCTGTGTCTTTATAGCACTAACGTCGGCATCACGGCCATCCATTTCTGCAACACGCATCGACTGAAACAACAAGCTTGCCTTGTAAGATCTGGCCGACTCAAAAACCTTGAGCAGATCCATGGTGTCCTGAAGTTGCTTGTCGTTCGCACCTTTGATATCAAAACTCTTGGCATTTTTCACCGTATCCGGTTCTAATGCGATAGCTTGGTCGATCAAAGCGGTTCCCTCAGCGGTACATTTCTTGAGTGCTTCAAAGTCCTCAGGCTTGGCCGGTTTGACGAATTGGAAAGCCTGCTTACCGTCTTTGGTAACAGTCTTCTTTGTCGCCTCGGTATCTGAGATATCGTTGGCACATGTATTCTTTTTCGCCGCAAGCGACGTGAACGCCTCAGCCCGCTGTTCGGCAGGAAGACTCGTGTCCTGAGAACGTTTAGTCACCCACGCAAGCCATTCGTCAGTTTTCTGAAGATTTTCATAAAGACTGGCGATAGCCTTGTAAGAACTCTGGTCCTTAGGGTCATTCGCCAGAGCTTTCTGATACTCCGCGATCGCTTCCTCTGCTTTAGCGGAGTTCTTACGATCTCCGATATACATCGAGTGCAGAGTGCGAGCCAAAAATAGCTGAGCTACCTTGCCCTCAGTCGTTTCACCTTTAGGGTCACGCGCAGCCGCGGCCCGGAAAAGCTTCTCGGCTTCAGGAAACTTTCGCCCCTTATACGCATTCGACCCGTCAACCAGATCCTTACGGGCCATAACCCGGTTATAGTATGAGCAATTAGCCCCTACCAAAACGATCATTGATAGAAGAGTAACTACCCCAATACGAGACAATCTCATCATTTGACTCCATTCACGGCCAATAAAAGCAACCGGGACGCTGACGTTGGTCACAACGCCCGGCTGATGCTTTCTGGCAAAATTATTCCGTTAGATCATCGATCTGCAGACCGATCGGTGACGCACCCGCGGCCTTGGCCGCATCGATCACTTTCACCACGTCACCGTATCTTACAGATTTCGGCGACTTAAGAAAGATCGTCTTTTCTACCTCATTCGTACCCTCACGGAATACGCCGTTGTTCTCTCTTTCCTTAAAGATCTCTTTCAGCTTGTTTGACAACTTTTCAGTGTCCGAAACATCGCCGAAATTCTCATTATTCAGAGTGATGCCCTTGGTCTCTTTATTTATCGCAACCACGAGCGTCAACGGATTAGGCTTGACGTTTACATCCTGCTGGTCTTTCGGTTCCGCCGGAACCTTTGCCTCAAAACGGCTCGGTTTGAGCGGCGTGATGACCATAAAGATGATGATCAGTACGAGCAGCACATCGATCAACGGTGTGACGTTAATAGTCGGTTTGGCATCACCACCTACACCGCCTGTAGACATTCCCATAGCTTTATCCTTCCTTGAATCTGCGAAACTTCCGCATCTTCAAAACTATTTCGGCTGTTCGCCGCCCTTTCTCTTATCCGCAACAAGGCCCACCTTATCGATGTCCTGCTTGCGAATAGTTTCGATCGCCTGTACGACACGACCATAATCGACATCCACCCCGCTCTTGATATAGACGATACGTTTTTCGGGCGTTTTGCCCTCCATACGCTTTTTGATCACGTCACCAAGTGCGTCAAGCGGATACTGCTCTTTCCCGATATAAAAATTGCTGTTATCGGGAATAGCTACGATCACAGAAGTGTCTTTAGCGATGTCTGCGTCCTCATCTGGACTGGCCATATCTCTCGGCAAATTAACTGAAACACCTTGTTGAAGGAGCGGTGTGACGATCATGAAAATGATCAACAACACCAGCATCACGTCAACCATTGGGGTCACGTTAATATCCGAGTTATATTCGCTGGTACCACCTACACTTGCACCCATAGCAGTATTCTCCTGAGTTGGTTAAAAGATCTTACGTAAAAACTAGCCACGCAGATTCTTTGAACGCTGCTTGATAAAGTAGTCGACCAATTCCGATGCGGAGTTTTCCATTTCAACGCAAAAGCTCGTGACCTTGCTGGTGAAATAGTTAAACAACCACACGGCCGGAATAGCTACGAGGATACCAAAAGCAGTTGCTACGAGAGCTTCGGCGATAGCACCACCGACGGCGCCGATACCGGCTGACTCGTTGGTTTTCAGAGCCTGGAAAGCACCGATGATACCAACAACCGTTCCAAACAGCCCGACGAACGGTGCTGTCGAACCGACTGTAGCCAAACCTGAAAGGCCGCGCTTGAGTTCAGCGGTCTTAACGGCGATAGCACGCTCGAGCGCACGCTTGGATGCTTCCATTTCGTCGGCCGAAATGTCCGAATTGCCCTGGTGAGCAGCAAATTCTTTCAAGCCCGACGAAACGACCATTGCAAGGTGCGAATCTTTGTGCTTGTCGCTGATATTGATGGCCTCATCGATATTGCTGTTCTTCAAAGCCTGAGCGACTTTCGGAGCATATGCACGAGACTGTGTTTTAGCCTTGTTGTACGTCAGCCAGCGTTCGATGCCGACAGCGATCATATAGACCGACTCGATCAGCAGGGTGATGATAACGCCCCAACCCGGAATGGTCAGGCTCTTAGCGATATCGTAGATACCAAATGAAACGCCGCCCTCGGCGAACATCAAAATTGTCATGGTTTTTCCTCCAAAGAAATCAAAAATTAATGATTGCGATAAATTATTGCGGGAGCACCTTGTGCCGTGCTCCCGCAAATCCTTATGTTCCCTCTACGGAACGAAATTATAAGTAATGACGCCTGAAACCTTAACGGCCTGTCCAGACAGCATCGTTGGGCTAAATCGTGCACCGCGTGCAGCTCCTTCAGCCGCAGCTCTTAGGAGCGGATGGCCGCTGACGGCATTTGCCGATATTACGCTCCCGGTTTCGCTAATCAGCACTTGGACACTGACGGCTCCGCCGGCACGAACTGCTTTTGCCGCTGCCGGATAAGCCGGCTTAGGCAAGCTGGTCGCTTTACCGTTAAGCACGCCACCAGAGACGGTCTTGGGCACTGGTTTCGGCGTAGCCTTTGGCGGAGGGGCATCCTCTTCGCCACCGCCCGTTGGGGCCGTTCCATTGCCACCAAGTCCGGTGGTGCCACCTGTCTCGACTGTTCGAGCCACCCCCGGGTCTACACGAGCACCGGTGTCTGAATCGCTAGTACCTAGTTTCGTAAGACGGTCGAGGCGCATTTCCTTGACCTGATTTCTTGTCACGCTCAACGTGTCGGGCGGCTTAATAGGCGTCTGCATCATGTTTTGGATCAGTTCTTTACGAACGTCCACATCAGGCTGCTTTTGCTCAGGCTGTTTCTCCGGCTTGGGTGGCGGTTCCTCATCCGGTACAGGTACCGGAGCGACCAGTGTGGTAAGTGACAGATCGTCACCGCCCATACCAAAATCCTTTGCAAACAAGCTGTATGTCCATGAAGATAACAATGCAACCACCGCGATGGATGCGACAACCAACAAAAACTCACTTTTGCGCTTGTTCTCGGCCGAGTTATTTTTGGATTCTACTAATTGATCAAGCATTTTACTTCCTCCCTATTTCCGGTGCCAGGATAGGTCAAGGGTTACGAAACCTTACTTTTATTCAGATGATACTCATACCCAACAAGTTGTTGTCACAATAACAAAATATGCGATCCCCAAACTTGCGATCTTAAAATGTATTAACCTTTTACCTCTATTCATTTTAATGCAGAAACGCATTAATACTTACCGGTCTAAAACGGAAAGCTTTACGAGTTCGGCTCCCTATCCGAGCGAGTAGCTTTGGACAGAGCAGAAGCAAAACAGTTAAATTGACCAGCAACGAAGAGAAGTCTAAAAGTTTAACTTTCGAAAGTCAAGAATAATCGCCTTGATTTCGAAGTGTTTTAACACTTTTTTCAAAAAAAGTTGGCAGCGTCGCAAGACTATCTCGTGACGGGCCGACGCGTGACCGTACGACGTGACGACGACGCCAATTTTTCCCCGGTCGGCTGAGGCGTCACGTCTCTTACGCGCGAATCGCCAAGTTTGTTTTGCCACCAGATCGCTATCGGGCTGGCGATGGCTATTGTCGAGTAAGTTCCGGTGATCGCCCCAACAAAAAGCGCAAGCGAAAAGCTCCTCAAAACTTCCCCGCCAAACCACACAAGAGCAAGCACCGAAAGAAAAACAAGGCCATTGGTCACGATCGTTCGCGACATAGTCTGGTTTATCGACTGGTTGGTCATCTCATAGAGCGATCCGGTGCGGTTGAGGCTCAGGTTTTCACGAATACGGTCGAAAATAACGATCGAGTCATTTACCGAGAATCCGACGAGCGTCAGCAGCGCAGCGATCACCGTCAGGTTGATCTCCCACTGAAACACCGAGAAGAAAGCTAAAACGATGAGAACATCGTGAAACACCGCGATAACGGCGCCCGCGGCGTATGTCCAGTCATATCTAAACGCAATGAAAAGCAGAATGCCGAGCAATCCGAACAGCGTAGCAGTCACGGCTTGATTTCTGAGCTTAGAACCCGCTACAGCACCAACCGAGTCCGTTCCGACGATCTTGTACGCCGTGTCTGGGGCAGAATCAAGCGTTATCTCGCCCTCTGCTTCTTTACCAAAAGTATCGAGAGCTGACTTTACCGTCGCACGTCCTGCCTGGACCTGCTCCGCAAGTTTATTTGCATCGGGGGCCGTCTCAGGCTGTGAAGTTCCCTCGACGAGCGGGATCTTGATCAGCACTTCATCCGTTTTATCGGTCGAAGATTGGATCACCGGCTCGTTTATACCGACCGTTTTCAAAGCGTTTCGTATATCGTCATCCGCCGGACGTGCTCTGAATTTTGCGACAACGACGGTTCCGCCCTGAAAATCGACGCCGAGATTAAATGCCTCGGTTCCGCCGGGCGTGTATTGACGTCCGATAGATGAAACGAGACCGGCAAGCATTATGAAAATCGAGACAGCAATAAACGCTTTGCGTTTGCCAAGCCAGTCGATTTGAATGTTCTGAAGAAAGTTAGACATTGTATTCGAATAAAACTAGATACTGAGCTTTTCCATTTTTGGATTGCGGCTCAGGATCCACATAAAAATTGTACGTGATACGAAAACTGCAGTGAAAAGGTTAATGAGCAATCCGAGGATCAGCGTCACAGCGAACCCTTTGATCGGACCTGAACCTGTAACATACAGAATCACCGACGAGATAATGGTCGTAATATGAGTGTCAATGATCGTGACAAAGGCTCGATCAAATCCCATACTTACTGCTTCTGAGACTGTAAATCCCGCCCGCATTTCCTCACGAATACGTTCAAAAATAAGCACGTTAGAATCGACAGCCATACCAATGCCGAGAATAAGGCCGGCAATGCCGGGCAGCGTCAGCGTCGATCCGAATACGATAAGCGCTGCTAGCGTCAGCAACATATTAAGCACGAGAGCGATCACAGCATTGACGCCCGAACCGCGATAATAGGCGAGCATGAACAGAATGACGAAAATAAGTCCGCCGATCGACGCGGCAACGCCAGAACGGATGGAATCGGCTCCGAGGCTCGGGCCGACGGTTCGCTCTTCCTGATACTCGATACCCGCAGGCAATGCTCCTGACTTTAATGTCAACGCAAGATCATCCGCCGTATTCTTGGTAAAACGTCCCGATATCTCACCCGAATCAAAGATCTGCGATTTGATGTAAGCGGCGGATTTGACCTCATCGTTAAGCACGACAGCCATATAATTGCCAATATTCTTACCTGTCCAATCCCCAAATTTCTGAGCACCGGCCGGTTTGAACGAAAAAGTAATTTGATAATCACTACCACCGCCCTTGCCCTGTATGGCTGCCGCTTCGCGAAGTTCGCTGCCGTCAACGACGGCCGGGCTTTCAACGACAACGTATTGTTTGGGCTTTTGATCAGGCGGTGTATTAGCGGCTGTCGCCGAGTCATCACGATCCGTATATAGCAAGACTTTTCGTGAATCAGATTCCTTGCCACCGATCGACTGCAACGCAGCCTCTTTTGACGGATAGATCTGCACCGGCGTCGGGTTTGGCGGGCTGACGATCTTCATCAACTCAAGCCGCGATGTTTCACCGACAAGCGCCTTAACACGCTCCGGATTCTCAACGCCGGGCATTTGTAACAGGATCTGACCGGAATCTGCGGCACCCTGTCGTTGCAGCGTTGGTTCTTTAACACCAAATGCGTTGATACGGCTGTCGATGATCTTTAACGCCTGCTCGGTGGCCTGTTCTTTTAGACGCCCTTGGGCCTGTGCCGGCAATGACCAAATGATCGAATTGCCGGACGTCGATTCGGTCCAGTTAACAAAATCAACTTTCTTTTTGACGGCATCGATCACCGCTGCGGCTTTTGATGCGTCCGTCAGATTTATTTTGACCTGATAATTACCGCTCTCGGCGACGACTGACCCATCAGTTACGCCAAGCGGATTGCCCGCTTCGTCCTTAGCTTCTTTCGCGGCAAGCAAAGCGGCACTCTCGTTATTTTCGGCGAGGCGTTTGAGGTATTCCTCAGTTTTAACACGCATCACGAGGTGCGAACCACCCTTGAGGTCGAGGCCGAGGTTGATATTTTTGGCAAGGTTGTCCTTGACGCCCTGCAACGAAAAATCGCTAGCATTAGGTGCCCGCCTAGGCCCAAAGACCAAATATACTGCGACTAAGGTTATGACGATTATTATCGCCGTTCTTATCAATAAACCGGTATTCTTCATTGCTGTCTTACTACTGTCTTTTTAAACGCCTGTCTCCGGCTTTTTGCCGACCACGGCACTCTTGCCTATCTCTAGGAACGATTTCTCGGCACTCTGGATAATGTAGCTCGTGTCTTTGACCTCTTTGATCTTGCCAATGATGCCGCCATTGGTGACGACCTCATCATTGATCTTGAGCGAAGCGATCATTTCCTGGAGCTGCTGCTTTTGTTTTTTTTGCGGCAGGATAACCAGAAAATAAAAAATGCCAAAGATAAAGGCGAACGGAAGTATCGTCCATAAGATGCTTCCACCGCTCGTTGCGGCTTCTTGAAATAGAAATAGATGTGTAATCATTACGAACCTCGGAAAGACAAAAGCAAGATAATATACATTTACCTTACCTTAATCAAACGCCGCCAGTCGCGTTTGCCTTAAGTTTATCCAAAAATTCTTTGCGAAACGACTGAAAACCGCCCGCACGGATCGCTTCTCTCGTCCGCCGCATCGTTTCCATAAAGAAAGCGACGTTGTGGTGAGAGATCATGATCGACGCATTCATCTCGCCCGCCTGGTACAAATGACGCAAGTATCCGAGCGAATAACGGCGGCACACCGAGCAGCTGCAATCGGGGTCAAGTGGCCGGTCGTCGGTGGCAAATTTTGCATTACGGATATTCAGCTTACCTTGCGATGTAAACGCACTCCCCGTCCGGCCATTTCGCGTCGGGATCACGCAATCAAACATATCGACACCAGCGTTAACTGCTTCGATCAAATCTTCCGGCGTACCGACTCCCATTAGATATCTCGGAGCATCCTCGGGCATTTTGTGAGCGATAAAATCCAGCACCTCATACATCACACTCTTTTCTTCGCCAACGCTCAAGCCTCCGATCGCGTAGCCATCGAATCCGATCTCGACAGTTCTCTCGAGGCTTTCTTTTCTGAGGTCAAGATGTCCTGCTCCTTGAATTATGCCAAAAAGTGATTGCTTTCCGCTCAGGTCAGAACCACCGGTGTCAGCTGGTGGATCCTTAAAACCGCTATCCATCCCCTCAGCCTGCAATTGATCAAACCTGGCTTTAGACCTCGCCGCCCAGCGGACGGTCAGATCGAGGCTTGCCTTCGTCGCGTCGTATCCGGCGTCACCCGGCGGGCATTCGTCAAAGACCATTACGATCTCGCTTCCCAATGCCGCCTGAACCTCCATCGAAACCTCGGGCGAAAGGAACCGTTTGCTGCCGTCGAGATGCGAGCGAAACTCAACGCCCTCTTCTGTCAGCTTTCTCAGCTCTGTCAGCGAAAAGACTTGAAAGCCGCCGGAGTCTGTCAGAAACGAGCGGTTCCATGAAGTAAATTTATGCAATCCGCCGAATTCGATGATCGTTTCGACGCCCGGACGCAGAAACAAATGATATGTATTTCCGAGTATGATGCGGGCGTCGATCTCGTCCTCAAGCCACTCGAACCGTATCCCCTTTAGCGCTCCTTGCGTACCGACGGGCATAAAAACAGGCGTCTCTATTACAGAGCGCCTGGTCGTAAGCGTGCCCGTCCGTGCGTTGCCGTCACGGGCGGTGACTGTCCAGTCGAGCGGTTTCATCTTGTCTATTTACGTTTTCCGATCAGAGACCAGATGTCATCGGCGCCAATGGCAGTTTCGGAAATAAACTTTCCGTTCTCATCCACAAGGATCGCGGACGGTGTGCCAAACTGGCCAAACTTTTCACCGATCTCACGGTCCTCATCCACTATCATCGGCGCTTTTAGGTTCAGTTTGAGATGTTCCTCTTTTTCACCGTCAGCGAAAATGACTAGGTTGGGTTCTGTCCCGTTTCGAGCCTTATCAAACTCCTTTATGTCATCCATCATCGCCTCACAATACTTACAGTTTGGACTCCAAAAAGCTACAAGCGTTGCTTTGCCCTTGAACTGCGACGAGTCAAAGCCGTTACCGTTGATATCTGTGACTGAGATCTCAGGAACATTTTCACCGATCCTGAGGGCAGAATGTCGATGCTCATTACTGCCAGTTAGATAAGTAAATTCACCGATCGCGCTCTCGTCGCTGATCTTTTCCATCAATTCACGAAGCCCGAGATCGCCAGCGCCGGTAAAGCTCGCAATTCGTCCCTTTGTGTCCATCAACACCGCCATCGGCGTCCATTTTGCACGGAACAGTTCGGCGACCTCACGGTCTTTTTGCAGTAAGATAAGTTTTTCGCTGTCACCACCAAATTTTGCGCGATTGTCTTTTGCCGCGCGATTGCTAATAAAAACGAACTTGACCTTATCTGAAAGCGCCCGCTGCCACTCCTCAAATTGAGGAAGCAAGGCTCGGCACGGCGTGCATGTCGGGGCAACAAAAAAGAAAACAACAGGCTTATTGTCAGCCTTGATATCTTTTAGCGAAACTGTCTTACCATCGAGATCCGGCAGCTCAAAATCCGGAACGAGTGCCCCAAGCGGCAATCCTTCGCGCGGATGACCGATGTCTTCGCGTTCGACATCAGCGGCATCGCGCCCGATCAATTCCATCAATTCGATGCGGCGCATTATCTGCTTTTGTTGTTCTGAAACATTCTTGAGGAACAGTACCGCCGCAAGAAGCAGCACGATAACGGCAAGACCGACCGCAGTAAACAAAATATCCTGATCGGACTTAATAATGTCCAAACCCTGTCGGCCTCGGCCTTGTAATACAAGGATCACGGCGGGAACGAGCATCATTAAATTTCGAACGATACTGCTAACTCCGACTGGCTCGCTATGGATCTGCCCAAAGCAATGACAATCGGGTGCGTTACCCTTTGCCATCTGATAGAGCATTCCGGCGGTAAAAATAAGCAGCAAGGCGGATGCCCCGATGGCACCGAACCAAGAGCTTGGAACAAACAGCAGAGTTCCCGCAACGGCTAGCTCAAATACGGGCAGTAGAAATGCAACAGGACGTACAAGAGGCGCAGGTACACCAAAATCGGTGAACGCCTTTTTCGAACCCTCGGGGTCAAATATCTTGGCAATACCGGCGACGCCAAATAAACCGGCAAGTGCGAGCCTTAATAGTAAAAGAAAAATTTCCATGACTTTTGATCGAAATCAAATTCTATCTAACCGGTGCGTCGCTTTTCAATCTAGGCACCTTTCTTCTTTTTGGTTTTATGTCTCTCGACAAGGCGGATCGGGGTTCCAAAAAAGCCAAACTCTTCGCGCAGACGGTTTTCGACATATCTCAAATACGAGAAATGGAGCCCGCCTTTGCCGCCCGATGTAAATAAGATGAACAGCGGCGGACGGATACCTGCCTGGGTGATGAACTGTATCTTAAGCCGCGACAAACCGCCCTTGACCGGAGCCGGTGCCGAGCCGCCTTTTGGCTGCTCGATCGCCTCTTCGAAAAATCGGTTGAGCCGCGATGTTTGCAAACGGCCATTTCGCGCGTCATATGCCTGAGCTACCAATGGCAAAACCTTGGCAACACGCTGCCCCGTAAGCGCGGAGATGGTCACGATCGGAGCCCAGTCGATAAATTTCATCGCCTCACGCAAACTGCGTTCGAATTCGTAGATCGTGTTTGTTTCTTTTTCTTCGACGGCATCCCATTTATTGACCGCGAGGATGATCGAGCAGCCCGAATCTAGAGCGTAACCTGCAATATTGGCATCGAGGTTAGTAACGCCTTCGACGGCGTCGATGACCATTATCGCAACATCAGCGCGTTCAAGAGCCTTTCGCGCCATTATCACCGATAGCTTTTCGGCCATCTCGTTCGTCTTGCCTTTGCGGCGGATACCGGCAGTGTCGATGAGCACATAATCGCGGCCGTCAACCGTCAGATGCGTATCAATCGCATCGCGTGTCGTACCGGCGATCGGCGAAACAATTACGCGCTCCTCACCAAGTATCTGATTGAGCAGCGACGATTTGCCGACATTTGGACGGCCGATGATCGCGAGCTTGATCTCATCCGACGCTTCAGTTTCGACTTCTTCTTCAAACTCTAGATGATCAAAAACCATGTCGAGCAGATCGCCGATGCCGGTTCCATGCTCTGCCGAGATCGGCGACATCTCAAACCCAAAGCGGTAAAACACGCTCGCCTCGTTTTCGACGTTTTTTGATTCGCATTTGTTTGCGGCGATGATGACCGGCTTGCCGGTGTTGCGCAGCAAGATGCCGAGTTCCTCATCGAGCGGTATGATCCCGGCCCGTGAATCGAGCACCCAGATGATCGCAACCGATTCATTGATCGCGTGCGACGCTTGCTTGAAAATATTTGCCGGGATGATCGCCTCGTCATCGGGCACGATGCCGCCGGTGTCAACGAGCCTAAACTCTCTCGCTTTCCACTCGACCTCGCCAAACATCCGGTCGCGCGTAATACCCGGCTCGTCACCGACGATCGCTTTGCGCGAACCGGTGAGGCGGTTAAAAAGCGTTGATTTGCCGACATTTGGCCGGCCGATGATGGCTACGAGCGGTGCTTTCATAATGAGCGAAGGTTTGATTTTAGCAAATGGATTGCATTAAACCTATCCCTTCAAAAACTCATATGTGACGTGGATATTGAGCAGTCCATTTGATATCTCGGGCCGCATGCCGGTCGCTCGCATTCGGATATTGCCTGTGCGTTGGATCGGGATGCCAAATGAGACTTTGTCGAGACTGAGTATTTCGATGGGGTTCAGCTTTTTGTCGATCGAGCTTTGCAGCATCTTGGCGATCATCGTCCCGCCGACGCCGCCCGTACCGTTGAGATTGACGCTCAAGACCCTCGCACGTCCGATCAGACGTTGATTGTTTTGGTCAAATTCCAGATCGAGGTCAGCCTCTGCCCAACCCGCAAAACCAACGCATCCTATGAAGGGCGGAGCGTAATTTCCCGAAAACGCGAGCGGCAAATAGATCTTGCCTTCACGATAGCGGACCGCTGTTCTAACGCCGTTCGATTCCCTCAATATCTTTATCGATTCATTACAGCCCGATGTCTTATTCTCCGTGATCGGAAACTCGGGCGCGTCATAATTCTGATAAATCGAGTCCAGCAAGGCGTCAAAAAACGCCTCGTTAAGGCTGACCGTGACCTCTGCCTTTTGAGCGTTTGCCGCCGTGAATAACGAAAAAACCGCCATACAGGCGGCGAGTATACGTTTATGCATTATTTCGCCTCATATCCGGGAATCTACTTCTCTCTGATGATGTACCGGGGTAGTTTGTTGTTCGCGTAATTTACAGTCCGCTTCTGACAACGTCGTGCAGTCTTAATAGCCCAACGCTCTTTCCGTCGCCGTCGACCACCGGCAGCACCGATATTTGCGACGGGCGGTCTTCCATTAGTTTCAAGGCATCGAACGCCAACATCTCTGGGAATGCAGTGATGGGTCCGGCGGTCATCATATCGCTCGCCGTTAGAGAGGACAGGCCTGACGGCTCGGTCTTTTCGATCGTGCGACGCAGATCGCCGTCAGTCACGATTCCGATCAATTTTGTATCGTCGCCAACGACATTTACCGCACCGAGCGCGTTTTTTGAAATGGCTTTTACAACTTCAAGCCACGTCGCATCAATCGCTATATTAGGACTCTCGTGCATCAGATCATTGACGGTCAGCGTCAGGCGTTTGCCGAGGCGTCCCGCCGGATGATTGGCCGCAAAATCCTCAGACGTAAGACCTTTTGCCTCCATCAACGCCATCGCTATCGCATCTCCGATCGCCAATGCGACAGTCGTCGAGGCCGTAGGGGCGAGGTTTAATGGACACGCCTCTTTATCAACCGACCCGTCTAAAACGGCATCCGCCACACGGGCAAGCGTCGAGCTTTCATTACCGACGATCGCGATTATTTTGACACCGCGTTGCCGCAAGGCGGGCAAGATCGCAAGCAATTCTTCTGTCTCGCCAGAGTTACTCAAGGCTATGACCACATCATTTTCTGCTACGACTCCGAGCCCGCCGTGCAGCGCGTCCGATGGATTTACAAAGACCGCTACGGTGCCGGTGCTCGTCATCGTCTGAGCGATCTTTTGCCCGATAACGCCTGATTTGCCGACGCCACAGACGATAACCTTACTCGGACAGTTTTCGAGCAATTCGATGGCGGTTGTGACGCTTGCACTATCAAGATTAGCCGCCGCACGGTCGATCGCCGCCGACTCGATACGCAGTATTTCTTTGACCTTTTCGAATTTATTTATCACTTGGTGGAATGGCCTTGAAGATGTCCAGGACAATGACCCATTTACCGGATTTGAATTTCCAGACCTGCATATAATTACCTTTTTCGATCACTTTGTCACCGTCGGTGCGGGTATATGTGCTCGTCAGGTACGCAAGATTGGCCGCTCCTAACGAAACGCTCTTTTTGGCGAGCCTCACCGAACCCTTTTCAGATGACGCGAGTTTGAGAGCATCCTTTTTACCTATCGCGGGCATTTTATTTTCGCGGTAAAGGCGAATGTCATCAGCCGCGTATGCCTTGTATGCCGCATTTAGGTTTTGGCCGCTCGCGATCTCGTAAAACCCGCTTGCTGTATCGGCAGCGGAGCTATTTTTGGTATTTGGGTCGTTGCTCTTATCCTGTGACGTGACCCAGTTATTAGAATATTTTGCAGGTTTATCATGACCGATGCCGATATCGACGACAAACTTATATTTACCGTCCGGTTGCCTCAGCCAGACAGTAATAAATTCGCCAAACGCCACAGGCGTGTCGTCTTTCCCTTTTGGCCGGTATTCCCAGTTCCCGGTCGTATAGCCCATGATGCCGTTGGTCGAAACGTCGGCGTAATTTGGAGCCCACGACAGCAACCCTTTTGATTGTGCCCTGCCGTTCCAGTATTCGCGTCCGTTGACCTTATCGGGTTGAAACAAGACCGCATCGGCGGTGAGGAATTCGAGAAATGCACTCTTTGTGTCATATTCCGCAGCATAAACCGCAAACGCATGCTCCGTATCCACGATCTTTTGCAGATCGCTTTTATCCTGAGCTATTGCCGCGGAAACGCCTGAAAGTAACAAGAGGATGATAAAAATTAGTTTCATCGTGATAATATCTTACACGAAAAGAATATTGCGTTGAGCAAAAATGCTCGTAAACCCTCAGTTAGAACCAAAAATCTCCAGTCATATTTAGAAACCTTGACCGAATAATGCAGAATCTGATCGAACCATTTGGCGGCACTCTCGTAGATCTCGTCGTCAACCAACAAGAACGCTCCGGGCTTATTGCCCAGGCAAGCAATTTGCCATCACTACAACTGTCCGAACGCTCGGTCTGCGACCTCGAACTGCTCGCCACGGGTGGATTTTCACCGCTAGACGGCTTTATGCGACAAGCGGATCATGAACGCGTCGTCGCGGAAATGCGTTTAGCGGACGGCACGGTCTTCCCCATTCCGATCACGCTGCCGGTCAATCATTTTGAAGGACTAGAACTTGGTAAAAGGATCGCCCTTCGTGACGCACACAATGATCTGCTCGGTGTGATGACCGTCGAGGAAATTTACGAATGGTCACGGTCTGAGTTTGCAAATAATGTTCTCGGCACCAGCGACCTGCGGCATCCGCTCGTAACCGAGATGGAGCATTGGGGGAAATTTAACATCGCCGGAAAGCTACAAGTTTTGGCTCTGCCAAAACACCCGGATTTTCGTGATCTGAGGCTTACGCCCGCTCAAACCCGCGAGTCTTTGGCAAAACTAAACCGGGCAAATATTGTCGCCTTTCAAACACGCAACCCGATCCATCGCGTTCACGAGGAAATGACAAAACTCGCCGCCGATATGATCGACGGAGCGATCTTGCTGCATCCGGCGGTCGGGCTGACAAAACCGGGCGACATTGACTATTTCACGCGTGTCCGAACGTACAAAACTCTTGTTGAAAATCATTACGACACCAGCCGGACGCTGCTTTCTTTATTGCCAATCGCTATGCGAATGGCAGGCCCCCGTGAGGCCGTCTGGCACGCCATAATCCGTCGCAATCACGGAGCGAATCATTTCATCATCGGCCGCGACCACGCGAGCCCCGGTATTGATTCGACCGGAAAGCCTTTTTACGAACCGACCGCCGCCCAGGAACTTGCCAAAAGCGTATCGGATGAGATCGGTGTCGAGATCATGACATTTGGGGAGATGGCGTATCTGCCGGACGAAAAAACCTATGGCGAGATCGCCAAGCTCCCTGCTGAGACAAAAACTATATCGCTTTCAGGCACGCAAATTCGCGAAGAATATCTCGGCCGGTCAAAGCCATTGCCAGAGTGGTTCACAAGACCTGAGATCGCTGCTATCCTCGCCGAAAGCTATCCTCCGCCTGAGAAACAGGGTGTTTGTCTGTGGTTCACCGGTTTGAGCGGTGCCGGAAAATCAGCAACGGCCGAGGTGTTAACAATATTGCTAAACGAACGTGGGCGACGCGTGACGGTTCTCGATGGCGATGTGGTTCGCACGCACTTGTCGAAGGGACTTGGTTTTTCTAAAGAGGACCGCGATCTAAATATTCTTCGTATCGGCTTTGTCGCATCCGAGATCGTCCGTCATGGCGGCGTTGTTATCTGTGCGGCAGTGAGCCCTTATCGCTCGACCCGCAGCGAGGTGCGGCAGATGATGGGTAGCGATAATTTTGTCGAGATATTTGTCGACACGCCGCTCGATGTCTGTGAAAGCCGCGACACCAAGGGGATGTACGCCAAGGCCCGCCGCGGCGAGATCAAGGGCTTTACCGGCATCGACGATCCATATGAATTGCCCGACAATGCCGAGATAACGCTCGATACGACAAAAATGTCGGTGGACGAAAATGCCGATCTGATCCTGCAATATCTTGCTTCGCGAAATCTCGTCGCCTAGCCTATACTTTTTGAAATATGAGCGAGTCAAAACCGATCGAGGTAACAGTTAGCCCCGAAGAGCAGGAAACGGCTTTGCGGATACAATTTGACGTTGACCGCGGACTCGATTTTCTAAACAGTGGACAAGCCGACGCGGCCATTTCAGCTTTTAAGGCCGCTTTGCAAGCCGCACCGGAACGCTCACCCGTTCGGGACATCGTCACCCATAATCTTTTGACCGCCTACAAAGCCCGGATCAGCCAGCTTCTTGCCGCCAACGAACCGCTGCATGTAAATCGCTATCTGCCTGAGGTACAGGCACTTACACTAACATCTCCGCTCGTCAACGATACGGCTTTTAGAACGAAATTTGCAGACCAGCTTAGAAATCTATCGCTAGATTTTTACAACGCCGCTCAGTTTCAAGCCGCATTATTTTTCATTCGCCGGGCTTTAGTCTATGACCAATGCCCCTCGTATTTTATAGATCTTACTAATGCTCTCGCACGGGTAAAAACACCGGCTCAGCTTAGGGATTACACGAGACAATTTAGCGAGGCCGACCTCGGAAAGCATATTTTTATCACGTGTGCCCCTAAAAGCGGTTCGACGTTTTTAAAGAATCTGCTCGTTAGCATCACTGGGTTCAAATTCATGTTCGCGGTATATTCTTCCCTGCAAAATGAACAGGAGCTTGATCTGCCGCACTTGATCAAATTTGGCAACGTCAACACTGTCACACAGCAGCACGCACGAGCTTCGGAGGCAAATATCCAAATGATGCAGGCATTCGGCATAAAGCCGACCATCCTTGTCCGAAATATCTTTGACACTACCGCCAGCCTGCTCGATTTTTATACAAACGGTTTCGTGTTCAGCACCTATTTTGACAAGGAAGAATTTCTTTCTTTTGACGATGACCAAAAGATCGATCTGTTGATCGAATACGTATTGCCCTGGTATTTTCAGTTCGTCGCTTCGTGGCAACGAGCCGAGAGTGATGGTCGGCTCGAGGTCAATTGGATCACCTACGAAGAAATGATCGCCGATAAAGCAAAGATGGCGACACGCGTCCTTGATTTTTACGCTGTAAAAGCTCCGCCCGCCCTGATCGACCAAAAACTCGCCGAGATCGAAGCCGATCGTGAAAACAACCGCTTTAACAAAGGCGGTACAGGCCGCGGCAAATTGGTGCTGACCGATGAACAACGCGACCGAATACGGCGGCTTGCGAGACATTTCCCCTCAACGGATTTTGGACGTCTCGGCATTTAGGATCATTCGAAGCTAATTTCTGGGAATACGTCGAATTAGCGATATTACCCACATATGCAACTTGTAGGTTTTGGGTTGCATCTGTGATAATAGTTTGGTTTTTGAAAAGTTCCATTTTATAAGGGGTTCAGACGTGCGGACTCAGAGTTTCTTGATCCGCGTCTACGTCTGTGTTTTTTCTTTTAAATTTAGTTGAACTTTATCCCCTAGATAGGTATCATATAGGGGTATCTAGTTTTTTTCAGGAGAGACAAAAAATGAAGGATTTCAGGCGTATCAGCCGAGCCAAGGTTTTGGGACTGTTGGGAAAAGTGCAGCGCTATCAGCTTTTTCTGGCATGCATGGTTATTGTTTTGTGCTTTGCGATCGGCAACGACGTTTACGCTGCAAAGACCGTCGCTCAGAGACATAAGGACCTCTTGAACGGCCCGAGACGTGAGTTCAACTACCAGGATGCGGTCAATCGCAGAGCTTTTCGTAAAGGCTTGCGTGCGGATACGGAACGACGCTTCCTTGTCGACCCAAAGGCATCCGTTCAGCCAAATATGATAAGTGCTTTATTGGTTGACGGTTCGGATATATGTGCCAACCCCCTTGCCGCATCTGCTAACCCTCAAATTTTCGCGTTTCCCTACAACACGACAGGCACGACCGTTGGTTATGCTGATGATTACAATATCACCGGCGATCCGACAGGATGTCCGAGTCCGACATGTGAAGCGACGAGCGGCACATTTCCTGACCGCGGTTATGCCTACAGTGGGACCGGTACGGGCCCGGATGTCGCGTATAGGATCGTATTTACCGCCACGGCCAATCTTGTTATCACGTTAGACCCGACTGATCCTGCCGGAACCGCCGATGACCTAGCTCTACTATTTTACGGCGAAGCGTGTAGCAGCAGTCCTTCAGATGCGATCGTGCTTGCGGATAATTCGGGTAGCGGCAATCCGCCTGATCTAGCGGATAATTCTGAGGTCATCACTGTTACACAGATACCTGCGGGCAAATACAATATCGTCGTTGACGCATATTCGGCCGCTGGCGACCCGATAACAAGCGGACCATACTCGCTAAGCGTCAATTGTATCGGCGGGGCCACACCGTGCGTTGCTCCGGCGCCTCGTCGTACCCGTAGATCGGATTATTAATAGTTATTTAGCTAGTTTGCATCGTACCGTTGCTTTTGCCTCTGTTAGTACTGCATTTGGATCGAGGAAGGCCAACGGCTCGGATATTTAGTTGTCGAGGAGTTTTTTGAGATGAAAATAAACAAATTTTATGCCCCGATTATTGGGGTTATGTTTCTGATAGCGGGAATGGTTGGCACGGCAAAGGCCGAAATCATTTTTGGAATGACCCATGCCGCTGGATCTACGGGAGCTAATGGGGCGGCACCGGCTTTGGGCCTTGTTAGCTTTGATAGCGCAACGCCGGGCACAGTGACCAACCATGGCACGTTTGGCGTGGGCCTTGTTGCTGGCCATAGCGTGCGGACGATGGATTTTCGGCCGCTCAACGGGCTTCTCTATGCGATCAGCACAAATGTGGGTAACACCACCGGTCAGCTATATACTGTGAGCCTTACAACGGCACAGCTATTCCCGGTTGGCTCCGGATTTTCGCTTGGGACCAATGTGGATCCAAATATTTCGATGGATTTTAACCCCGTTGCCGACCGGATCCGTGTAGTTGCAGGATCTGTTTCGTCCGATGGACTACAGAATAATTTCCGGGTGGACCCGAACACCGGAGCTCTCGTTTTGACCGATACAAACCTTGCGTTTGCCACCGGAGACCCGCAGTTTGGATTTGACGCCCAAATTATTGGCATAGCGTACACAAACAACGTTGTTGGTGCCACGGAAACGACGCTCTACGCTTGGGATTACCAATTTGATATCCTCGCCACCATCGGCTCCATTAATGGGACACCACAGAGCCCGAACGGCGGGCAAATCTTCACAGTTCATGATCCTGGTGCGTTTATTGTTACCTCATCCGGACTTGGTATGGACATCAGCGGCGCTACGGGTATATGTTATGTTGCCCATAACTTAGACGGCCAGACGGCCAACGTTAGGCTCCGCACGAGGAATCTGGCAAATGGAACTCAGACAGATCTTGGAGCATTTCCGGCGGGTTCGAATATCCATGATATTTCGGTACGTCCGACTGTCACAGCCAGCGGCGTGACACTTTCCGGCCGCGTCGCCCTAGGCCCTCAAGGCCGTGGAATCACCAACGTTGTAGTTTCCATTACGGATTCTAACGGCGTCGTTCGCAACACGACTACACGTAAGGGCGGGCTATATTCGTTTGAGGATCTAGAAACCGGTGGATCCTACATCGTTACCGTTCGATCAAGAAAATATAGCTTCTCACCGAGAGTGGTTCAGCTTTTTGATAATCTGTCTGACATCGATTTCTTTGCCGGACAATAGTAACTAATACTTACTCCTTGCAAAAAGGCGGTCCATTGCGGACCGCCTTTTTTTGTTCCTTGATGGTGTCGATGCTACTCGACTCTTACAAAGTCCGTTCCGGTTCTGCCGAATGTCTCAGGGTGATACATCTCTTCGGCTTTGGCGGGCGGCACTACGAACTGCCCGGGCGTCGTTGCTCTGGCAACGTATGAGTAGTTGTAAACGCCTTCCCATAATAGTCCAGTAAACGCCTCAGCCCTCTCGTCTCGGAAGTTCTGATGCTCAAACCAGTTCTGTCTCCACCACCAAGAGTTGTATCCGTATGAGCGGCTGCTGATGCCTACGACTGAGGTAGCAGGTTGTGTGTCAGCCGGTATCGCCTCGGTCACCGCTAGGCTTGGGTTGAGTATCTCAAGCCCCGCAGGTAGCGGATCGACCAGTGCGACGTGATAACGCCGAGCCTGTGCGACCATGGTCAGCC
Organism: Chloracidobacterium sp.; assembly: GCA_016706275.1. Classification (GTDB taxonomy): domain Bacteria; phylum Acidobacteriota; class Blastocatellia; order Pyrinomonadales; family Pyrinomonadaceae; genus OLB17. Next base: position 624,961 of record JADJJY010000002.1, read on the forward strand.
TAACGCGGACTCTCGCTCCTGCCTTGATCGTCCAGGAGCCGTCAGCGTTTTGCTTAACGTCGTCCTTATTATCGACCGCCTCGTATTTACGCAGCACCGTAAAGCCATAATCCGCCGGATCGAGCTTTAGGTTCTTAGGAGCGTATTTCATACCGATGCGGTAATACAGCCGTCCTGCTCCCTGTTTGTCGATGATCAGGTTCGACGTTCCGCCCTGTTCGGTCAGATACGACATTGGTATATTGAGCTGATTTGAGTCGATCGAGCGGCCCTTAAACGCCTCTTCGCCCGCATACGTATTACCAAGCCAGATCCGCGTCACAAAATCAGGCGTGACCTTTTCAAAGGCGTTGAAATACTTGTCGAGTGCAAGCAGGATAAAGACATTCTCCTGCGTGTTTGACCATGCTCCCTTGGTTCGGTGATCGAGCAATCCGCGAACGAGCTTTGGAATAAGGTCGTTCTTAGGATCGGCTTTGATCATTGCTTCGAGCAAGACGCCATCCGCACGGCGGTTCGAATACATTATAAGCCATGCACCATCGCCGTAGTTTGTGACAAAGTTTGCAGTTGCAGCAGTTTCAGTCGTACGGTTCATCAAGTGGCGAATGATAGCGTCCGTCTCGACCTTAGATCCGGGGTCGTTAGCAAGCACCGACAACACCCAGCCGAGAGCCTCAAACGGCATCTTCTCGATCGTTGCTTCCGCCAAGAGCTTCTTGGTCTTTGCAACGTCCTTGTCACCGATCATGTCGCGGATGTACAGGGCATATGCCGAGATGGTCCAGCGAACCTCTGGCGAGGTCTTATACCATTGGTCATAATGCTTCTCTACGTCCTTTAGATACGGTTTGACCTTGGTGATCATCTCATCGGGCACCTTGTATCCTTTTGCCTTGGCGAGGGCAAGAGCGTGGGCTACATGGACCGTAAGGAACGGATACTCGTATCGCTCCTTTTCGCGTTTCCACAATCCAAAGCTGCCGTCATTTCGCTGGCGCGATTGCAGTATCTCGATGTCGCGGGCAAAATAGCCCTCGAGCTTTTTGGCGTCGGGCATATCCTTTGCCTTAAATGCACCCAGCACATCACGCATCGCGGCGATCGAGATCATTCGCGACGAGATCTGCTCTGAGCAGGCATAAGGATAATTTGTCAGATAGAGGAACGCATCGGTCAGCTCTTGCAGCTGCGTCGAGCTGGTCGTCACCTCAAGCCCGCCAAACTGCGGATATACATCACCCGGCGTTTGCACAGGCTGTAAGATCGCACCGTTTTGATCGGTCGTACCGTATGTGGCAAAAGCCTCGGTTGTCGCCGGCGTCCATACCGGCAGCGAGATCTCGGCTGCGTCGCTAAATTTGCCGGACGTGACCGCAAACTGGAACCGCGCGGTTCCCGCCTTCATCGCCGATACCGGGAATCGCACCTCGGCACGGTCATTGGCTTTGACGACAACACGCTTGCCGTTGCCGCCCGTCAGGTCCGCGTTGGTCGCACGAATGGCAACATCAACGGCCATATCCTTGTCGGTCTGATTTTGAACAACAACCGGCAGCTCAACCTTATCGCCAAAGTTCATAAACCTCGGAGCACTCGGGCGAACCATCAGCGGCTGCTTTGCCGTGATAGTCGATTCCGATTTGCCAAACCGCCGTCCCGTATCGACCGAAACCGCAGTAATACGGTACCGCGTCAGATTGTCAGGCAGTTTGATATTGATCACTGCACGGCCGCTCGCATCCGTTTTCACGGTCGGTGAGAACAACGCCAGAGCGTTGAAATTTTGCCGCAGAGCGATCGGCGTTTCGCCGGGCTGATTTTGGGTTTTTTCCTCGTCCGATGAACGGTCCATCGCAAAACCGTCATCACGTTCGTTTGCGGTCTTTTTTAAGGCAACAGATGATACGGGCGAAGGTTTGGGAGGCGAACCACCCGCCCCACGGCCGGTGGCGACCTCCTGCCTGCTAACCATCCCATCGATAGTCAACGGCGGCGGTGCTTTCACATCATCAGGGTTCGCAAGCAAAATATCCTTTCGCAGATGATAGTCAGTCGTGCCGGTCGATCGTGCGGTGTAAAATGTGCTCATCGGATCGGCGATCGTGTATCGCGACAATGCTAGCACGCTCTCGTCAACAACGATGATCGCGACTTCGCTATTAGCCACGGGTTCGCCGCGATTATCCTTGACCTCGACATTGACCTTGGTCTCGCCACCGGGGGCAAGCGTCTTGTCAACGGGGTCTGCGGTGACAGTCAATTTGCGTGTCGCGGTCGATATCGCCAGATTGATGCTGCCGGTCGCGAAAGCCGGACGTTTCGCAAGCTTTGCATCAACCTCGCCCTTGTCGTTTGTCCGTGGGCTTGCACCGACGAGATCTACTTGGGCGGTGATATTTGGCAAATATTTCTCATCCAGAGGGATCTTGAGCGTTATCGACGAGTCTTTCATCGTAAAACGCTCGGTTTTAACAATACCGTCGCGACGAAGCGTCAGAACCCCCTCAGCCGGTGTGAATGGCGAGATCACAAGCAACTCGGCAACATCGCCGGGAGCAAAATCTTTCTTGCTCGGGATGATCTGAGCCTCTTCCTGCTCGACGTTGCGTTTCGGAGGCGTTTTACCGCCCGGAACCCAAACGGTCAGCTCGCTCTCGTTAAACCGTTCCTTGTCATCCATCACCGTCGCAGTGATCGTGTAACGTCCACCCTGTTTGGCGACGAACTCACATTTCTGCTCTTTGTCAGTGGATTTTACGGTACAGTTTTGCTCGTCCACCGTCTCTTCTTTCCACGCACCTTTATCAAAGGTCCAGTCTTTCAAAACTGCCTTGATCTCGGCGTTACGACCAGCTTGCAGGTTGCCGTCGATGTCAGAAACGATCGAATCGATCTGGATCTTTTCACCCTTTTGGACAAATGTCCGAGGCGTCTTGATCCCGACATACAACGCCGACGGATGCACCAGCAGCGAGGTCGAGCTCGACCAAGTCTGTCGGTTAACATCCATCACAGACGCAGCCGCTGAGATGGTGTAAGGCCGTGCGGGTTTGACCGATTCAAAATCGACCTTGAGTAAATGCTTGCCGCTCGCATCGGTCACACCTTTGAAAGATTGCGAACTGCCGCCGCCATAGCCGCCACGGCCACCATATCCCTCGTCGTAGCGTCCCCACCAAGGTGTCCATGTGCCAAAGGTGTAGTCACCGCGATTCGGCGGAGTGTAATTTGTCGGCGATGCGGTCACTGTCCAATTTGCGTCCGCGTTAGCGAGTCCGCCGCCGGCGTAGTATTTCGCATCAACGGAAACAAGCGCGTTGCCGCCGACAAAGAACGGAGCCTCGGACGCGACCTTGGTCGAGACCTCAAACTCGGGTCGGCGAAATTCTTGTATCTGAAATTGATGCGAATATGTCGCACCAGAAATGCTCGAGTTTGTGCTGAGATCGATCCGGGCGTAGCCAAGATTTGCGTTGTCAGGGAGCGAGAATTTGAAGTCGAAAGCACCAAATGCGTTGAGATTTGCCGTGCCTTTTGCGATCTCATTATTGCGAGGGTCTTTGACCGAATAGGTCAACCCGTTTGCCGCATCGCCGAGAGCCTCGACATCGCCGAGTTTGCCGGCAGTGAGTTTACGGATGTAGCCCTTAACGGCGACCTCTTCTTTTGGCTTGTACATCTTGCGGTCGTCAAAAACGAACCACCTCAGTGAATCAGCCTGGCCTTTTTTGTACCAATTGCCGTTGTCCTGCCAGTAATACTCTGTATTTTCAGGCAAGAAAGCCGTGTCTCGACCGCGTTTGGCGATAAGCAGATTCTGCCCCTGTTTCGGCGGTGAATCAGGCAATTGCAACCGTAAGGTACCGTTTTCACCGGTCTTATTTGTCTGAGCCTCAGCAACCGTTTCGGTCGTTCCGGCCGTACCATCGGTGTCGATCGACTCGATCTCACCTGCGTTTGGCCCGCCGCCAAAACTTGTGATCCAATCCCAAGCTCTGGCAATTAATCCTTTGTCTTCACCAGCCACTGACGACTGATTACTGCTAACCAATTTGCCGTTCGGAAAGATCGACAGATCGACGCCCGCGAGCGGTTTACCGGTTTTGAGATCGGACGCAAAACCGATCAGTTCGGTGTTGTCAACAAACGCATCAAGACCGATCTGCGTCGCCTGCAGCCATGTAAAGATGCGTGTGCGATCGTATTTATCTTTGCGAATTGTCGGCTCGATATCGACAATAACATTGCCAAATCCGCCGCTCAACGCACTTGCTAGATCGATGCGTGTCTCGACCATCTCGTCGGGTTTGCTCGCAACGTTGACGATCTCGTCATACACTAGTCGCCCCGGTATCGCCGGACGCTTGCCGTCGTCATAATTGATATGCCGAACATAATCCTGAAACTGTCGCCAATTGCTCGGCTCAACCGTGTACATACGCACCTTAACGGCGTTTTGATTGGTCGAATAGATCGAAAACGTTGGCTTTGCCGTCGGGTCGAGCACGGTCATAAAACCGCCCTGTGCATAGAGGCTTTTTTCCGCCTGACCGACCTTGATCGTCGCCGTTGCGGGTTGCCCAAGCGACTGTCCAAAGATATCGGAAACGCTGCTGTCTATCGTGACTTTATACGTCGTCCGGCCCTTTTTATAGCCGGTGATATAGACGTAATTACCTGACGGATAGATCGTCAACCCCTCGACCGCAGGCTCGATCTTGATCATCTCCTTGGTAAATTTGGACGCCTCGATCGCGTTGTTAAATTCGAGATACCACGATTCAAAAGGCGAGCAATTTTTGTTGTCACGCCAGCCGCAATACCCTGCGCTAAATTTGAGCGGACTGTATGTTTGAAAACCAAAACTTTGTGCAACGAGACTCGTCAGCGGCCCCTCGGCGGACGGAGTCCCCTTTTCGATCACAACCGAAATTGACGCGGCCGACGGAAGAGCGTTATCAGGTAAGCCGTCTGAATTCAATGCACGAAATACGACCCAGCGTCGCGGTTGTGCCTGTTTTGAGTAATAGGAGATGCTAGTGTCCTTGTCGATCTCAGCCTGGGTCGCAAGCCTCAGCGGCAGACGTTTTCCCTGCCCCGTGACATTGATCGTTTTGAGCACCGCCTCGGCGTTGATCTCCTGATCAAATTGCACATACATCAACGCGTCACGTCGTGTGATACCACCATTTGGCATCATCGTCTCGACCTTTGGCGGAGGAGTCGTAAATGTCCAAACGACATCTTTTGCCAGCACCTGTCCGGTCGCCGATTTGGTTCCGGCTGGCACGCGGGCGGTAAATTTTGTCGCCATCGGGAATCGCTTTGTCGTGTCAAACATCAGCGTCTTTGTCCCGAGCCAACGCCAGCGTCCCTCGACCTGCGGTGTAAGTTCAACGGGTGCGTATTTAGCGGCGTCTTCCTGCGACGTAACGGCGACCATCGGCTGCGAAAAAGTCACGCTCAGATCGGGTGCAAGCGGAACCTCGCCCTCGGGCGAAAAACGAATGACTTCGAGAGCGTTGGAATTTGGATTAACATTTGGCGGATTTCTCATCTCGTCGGATGGAAACTTGACCGGTATCCTGTTGCCTGTCTTCGGAGCGGGCAGACTGCCGATGCGCTTGGCAAACTCGGTCTTATCATCTGTTGCGGGCTTAATTTCAGGGATGCGTTTCAACAAATTGCTCGCATCGCCTTCGGAGAGCGGATCGGTTGCCGCAAGCGCCTGTTTCTCGCGCTGTTCGGCCCCCTCGACGCCTTCGCTCAAGCGAAATTTAAGCCCGGCAGGCAGATCTTTCTGCTTTTGTTCCATTGTCTTTCCAAGAACCTGTCCGTGAGCGACGAGGCTCGCGGGAGCAATATAACTCAGATAAATAGCGATTATTACGAACCATGAAACAAGTTTTTTCATTATGTTGGTCTTCCTAAAAAATGATCTCGCAGAGAAGATCGAGACTTCTCCCTGCTTTTGGAACGCACCGGACCGACATTTCTTGCGTGTAATTAAAACCCCTCAAGTATCGCGAGTGCAGTTTCCCCACCGCCCGAGCTTATATTGACAAGAGAGCCTGCGGCCAACCGGACCATCCCGCCCTCTACAACCCCCTGAAAAAGAAAAGGGTCAAAATCGACGGTTAAAGATCGTAGACGGGCTTCGCCATTCTCAAACATGGGAATATCCGTCTTTTCGACCGCGACCCGCTCTTGAACCACGTATCTCGCTGCGACCGCATTTTCGATAGCGTCGTCCCACTCGGAAACGGTACTTTCCCACCCAAAATTGATACCCTTGCCGCCGTAATCGTCATTTGGTTTGAGCACAAAACGATTCCGTTCTTTGCGGATAAAGTCTATAAGGTCAACAGAATCGCCGTTATAAGTCGTGTTTCCGTATTTTACATTTCGTGTCCAGGGCACGTGACGTGTGATCGCGTCGATCTGGGCGTCAGTAAACAAGCCTCTGTACCGCTTGTCCGTAAGGATGGCAAAGCTTGCCTTTTTGTGGGGCACCTTAGAGCGGAAAGAGTTTGCCATACAAACGGCTCCGTCCTCGCATGCCCGGTAAACAGGGTGCTCCTCGTCAAACCGGTCAAGAAATTCGTGAATTATTACACGCTTGAAAAACACGTCTATCTCAAAATCATCCGACATCAGCACGCCGTTCTCGTACACCATGAATGTGGGGTCACAGATCTTTGTCGCATAACCGCTCGCCTCGAAATGCTCTTTCAATATCTCAAACTCGGCGCCGGTTGAAACTCCGTCCCAGTCAACGATCGCGATATTCGGGGTGGTTTTCTTACCGCCGAATTCACGATAGGATCGGTCAAGCACTTCGAGCAACCGTATGTGGGGCTGCGGATAATGATGAAGGTTATCGCTAAGGAAACGATTTACTATCGGCACATTGGTAAAAAGCCGCTCTAAGGCAGCCTGATCGCCAATGCCAGCAGGATTTTCACCATTGTATTCTAGGAAAGCAAAGCCGTCCGCCGACAAGAATGTATCTAGACGACTGTTGATGGAAACGTCGAGATAACCGGGATCGAGCCTCGCCCAGCGGATCTCTTTTTCCGACATCCCCAATTCAGCCAGAATGTCGTCATCAACGAGCGCGGCGGCCGTCAACGAGCCAAATGCACTAAAGAGCAATGCCGCGGCCTGCCGGATCGCGTTATATCTTGATTCGGCAAGAAAATAGGGCCTCAAAAACGGACAGATCGAGCGGTCGCCGTGCAATATGCCTGATTCGTGTTGAATGGCGGTCAGTTTTTCAAAAAGACTTGTGTCAAAACGATGCTCTTTCAACAGTTGTTGATCGAGCTCGCAGATTAGTTTTTGAAAAGGTCCTGACATTCTTTTCTGTAATTTAACGCAGTGGTTTTACTGTAAACCACTTACTGAAAAAAACCCAACTTTGTCCGCTTGGAATAATCCCAATTTCTCTTCACTTAACAAATTTTCCTGTTATACTGATTGCGGAAAATGCAACTTTGGCCAATTGCGCATCGTAAGGAATTTGGCGAATAGTTGTTTAACTACAATTTTTGAGGAGCAGGTAGGCAAAATGGGACTTTGGCAGAGAATAACGAGAGTTTTCAGAGCGGGAACGGGTGCGGCGTTAGACAGGATCGAAAACCCTGAACTCGTACTGCAGCAGACGATCCGCGACATGCGCGACCGTGTACCGGAATTGAATAATTCTGTCGCACAGGTGATGGCGACTGAGCGGCTTTTGATCAAGAATCACCAAAATCTCGAAAATCAGGTCGTCGATCTAGATTCTAAGATCAAAGCGTCCGTCAAAATGGGCCGCGACGACATCGCCACCGCATACATCGGCCAGCTACAACAAGCTCAGATCGACCTCCAGCGAACTCAAGCGCAGAAAGAGCAAGCGGAGCTTTCTTCGAAACAGGCTCTAAAGGCACGTGACAATTATGTCCTCAATATGAAAAAGCGCACCGCCGAGGCGATGCAGCTTATCAGTGCGGCTAAACAGGCGAAATTGCAAGAGCAGCTTGCTCAAACGATGGACACCTTTAACATCGGCGACGATGCATCGACCTTTAACGAGATGCGTGAAAAGATCGACCGCCGCGTTGCCGCCGCCGAGGCCAAATTGCAGCTTGGGTCATCCACAGTTGACGCCCAGATGCAGGACATCGAGCGTGAGGCGATGGATATCCAACTACAGGACAAACTGCTCGAATACAAACAGTCGATGGGTATGCTCGGTGCCGGAACTCCTGACAGCAAGCAGATAGCCGGTGGAAAAGACGACGACGTTTTGGACGTTGTGAACGAAACAGGCCATTCGAACTAGGAGTAATTACAAACGCGGCGACGCCCATCTGCATCTAGTTAGTTTGATATGGCTGATATAGCAAAATACCGGCAGGACATCGATAAATTTAATTCGAGCTATGCCAAATCGGCATTAAAGGAACCGGTCAATTTCTGGGGCCTTGCCGGTTTTGCTGTCGCTGCGGCTTATACGGGAAGTGTCATTCCGCTGCTAATAGCCCTTATTTGCGAAGCCATCTATCTAGTTACTGTGCCAATACTGCCCGCATATCGCCGAATGGTCAACGCCCGTGAAAAGGCTCGTCTGCTCAAAGCACACGCTGCCGGACGCGAGGCGCTTATCAAATCATTCACACCCCGTGAACGTGAAGCCGTCGAATATTTACGCTGGCTCAAAGACAAGATCCAGGACAACTATCACAAGTTTACCGGAGCGGGACAGCTTCCTAGTAATCTCAAAGCACTTGATCAGCGTTGGGAAGATTTTGTCGATCTGCTCGATACATATCGCCGCCGCAAACAGCATCTCAAGTCGATCAATCGCCAAGCAGTTCACAATCAACTCTCACAGGCTTTTCGTGCAATGGAATCGACGACCGACGAAAAGACCAAGCGTATTCAGCAGACAAATGTCGAGATATTAAAACGGCGTGTCGCTTCGTTTGACGAGATCGAGCGGAGCGTCAAACTTGTCGAAGGGCAGCTACAGTCGATCGAAAATTTCTTTAGTTATCTCAACGATGAGATCGTCACGATCTCGACACCGGAGAAATTCTCGCTACTTGATTTTGAGCAATTGTCAGATTCGATCGCGATGACAAAACAGATGCTCGATGCGACCGCAGATGAGGTCGGTGCCCTCGACGCGTTTAACCGCGAAATGGGCAATCTTGAACTGCTGCCCGGAATGAAATCCTGATCTAAATGTCGATCATCGTCCGCGAATGATCCCACTCACGCATCCACGAAATGTCGAGATGACCCGTCGACATTACCGAATACCGATTCCAGTCAAAGAACCCCATACTGTCAGGCGCGAGTTTCATTGCGTCGTTCAATAACCGTGCTACCTTTTCGTCAGGGAAAAAATTAAAGTCCGTCTTGAGGTGTCGCTCTTGTCTGATACGGTGGATAATGCCCGTGAATGTGCTGCGATATGTGCCGATAAACATATCCGCCGCGCCGCATATAAGCTCGTTTAATACCGTCACAACGTTAAAATCTGTAAATTCAAGAGCGTTATATTCGTCCCGGTATTCATCAAAGATCAGCTCGTCAATAAATATCAGCTTATAGCCCGCAAACATCTTTGCGAACAATTCTTTCTCTTGCAGCCCATCCGTCGCGACCATGACAGGCAAGCTGTCGTCAGGAAACGTCGCTCGAATATAATTGGTAAACCGCTCGATATTGACCGAATATTCATCCGCTGCATAGTTCGTCAAAAAATCACCTAGCCGCAGATGCACGGCGTTATAGGCTCCGGCGGCAGCGATGATCTGTGCCGCCAGCTGCTCGATCTCATCCGTGAACCTGATCTTTACAGAATCCAATAAGGCTTGCTTTTCCGCCCGCGGTATAAAGTAAAAAACGGCCGGACTCGTGGTCTTCGCGTGCGTCCATTCGATCAGGTCGTACTTTTGCAGATCTTCACGTGTCAGCGGAAACCTCCCGATGCCAAATGCATCCCAAACGAATGTTCCTTCAAATTTGGCCCGCATCGCCTCGGTCGTCGCAAAATAGCTGTACAGCATTTGATACTCAGCCTTATTTGCGACCTCGCGGTCGATCTCAAAAACGCGCCGGTTTGGAATCTTGACGAGGTCTGTAACCAGCGACCGGTCTGCAGTTAGCAACGCGCCGAATTTATCCTTATACTCGTTTTTTGAAGCGTAGTCAGGCGGCGTCGAACTCGGTATCTCGTAGTCAAAGAAAAAGTCACGGTCAAGAAAGTTCGACAACGATACCGCGAATGTGTAAGACATCAGGTGCGTGTTAAATCCTTCCTGTCCGAATGATGCGTTTTGTAAATAGAGCATTTAATAGAAAATCTATCCCGTTGGAATTTTCTCGTTCTACTATCTATAATAATTGTATATGAAACGAGTTGGAATCTTAGTGGGACGCGAGCAAACGTTTCCTGAATCTATAATCAACAGCATCAACGAGAACGGCGGCGGTGAAGTCGTTGCCGAGATGGTCGTCATCGGCGGCATCACGCTTGATGAGACCAAACGCTACGATGTCATCATCGACCGCATCTCGCACGAAGTGCCGTATTACCGTGCGGCCTTAAAGCGTTTTGCGCTCGAAGGCACGTATGTTATCAACAATCCGTTCTGGTGGTCGGCGGATGATAAATTTTTTAACTTTGCATTAGCAACCAAGCTCGGCGTCGCGATCCCTAAGACGGTTCTGCTCCCGCAAAACAGCTATATCAAAGACATTACCGAAGAAAGTCTTCGCAATCTCGAATTCCCTATTGACTGGGAAGCAGTGGTTGAGCATGTCGGATTTCCCTCGTTCCTAAAACCGTTTGACGGCGGCGGATGGAAGAATGTCTCCAAAGTTAACTCCCTCGAAGAGCTGTGGCAGGAATACAACGCGTCCGGCACGCTCTGCATGACCTTGCAACAAGGCATCGAGTATGACCAGTTCGTTCGCTGCTACTGTGTTGGCAAAGAGAAAGTTTTGATCATGCCATACGACCCTTCAAAGCCGTATCTCTCGGGAATGCAGTATGTTAATGTCGATGATTACCTCTCCCCCGAACTGCACGCCCGCGTTGAAAAGGATGTCATCACGATCTGCACGGCTCTCGGCTACGACCTTAACACCGTTGAATTCGCGATCAAAGACGGCATCCCCTATGCCATCGACTTCATGAACCCGGCTCCGGACGCCGAGCTTGCGTCTGTAGGTGAATCAAACCACCGCTGGATAGTCGAAAACATGACCGAGTTCATCCTAAAGAAATTAAAAGAAGGCTGGGAAACACCCGAATATAGATGGTCAGCAATGCTCAACCCGCCGGAGAAAGCGGTGAAAATTGCTTAGGCTGTCACGAACACTGACTTAAAAAAGGCTTCGTCCAATAAAGACGAAGCCTTTCTTTTGTAGATCTCACCACTATAACCGGGGATCGGCGATAATACCACCTCTTAGGGCTATACTAACAACACCTTTTGTTAGAGGGGATGATTCTAATGCTTCTTCGCTGTAGACTTATGACAAGTAGCACAATTTGTTGCGTTTGGAACCTTTGACCCGGTCGTCCGAAACTGGATTTCAAAATGACAAGCGTCACACGCCGAGTGAAACGCGAGTTGATTTGTGATCTTAGTTACCGCTTTGGTCTCAGGGTCGACGATCGACGGTAACTCGTCTAACAGTTTCGGTTTGCGTCCGCTTCGTGCGTGACAATCGCGACAAGCAGCCACCCCGGCTTTTATCGGGTCTGCTGCGAAGAGTTCGGCGGTAAGCGTCGTTGTTCGTCCTATTGGCCAGACTGTCTTATGCGGTGGTATCTTATCAAGATCCGATGCAGGCTGGGCGGTGTGATGGCATTCGATGCAGAGGATCGGGCCGCCAATGTTGTACTCGCCCCCGTTATGCTTTACGTGATTAAACGTGACCTTGCCGAGCTTTGCATCCTTACCAAGTATGATGACCTCAGGGATGACTTTCTTCTTTTCGTCAGCCGGTTTCGGCAATCGCTGAGCTTTCGGGCTAAGAGTGTCGACAATAAGAAAGCCCGCCGCCATCAAGAACATTACCAAAATTAGCGGCAGGACCTTTCTCATAACACGCGAATTAACAGGATCTTTGTGGCAATTCTATATGATCGTATGAATATTTGGTGTGATCGTGGTCACCAATAAATAAGGTGAATGTGATAGGTTGTGGCAAAAAACGAAATGCGTTCCCTCGGCATTTGTGTTTGAGACCTAGTCGCCCGACTCGACCAGGGCGTATGGAATCCGGTGTGAGAGCATTCGCGAGCTGATGATGAGGCCAGTCCATATCAGCAAACTTACGGTTGAGGCGGCCCAGCCAATATTTGCAACCAGATCGTCCTCAAAGAAAAGCCCGACGACGATCAGAGGAAATGAAAGAAACGTGATGTTTAGCGTCGTGCGTTTTGAGCGTTCGAGTGTGTCGAGCAAATTGACGCGGCCGATCTCAAGCTCCATATATTCTTCGTCAGAGTTGAGCGATGAAAAATAGTCGGCCTCGCCGCGCGTCCAACGCCGAAGGCTCGGCGTCGCGGCCAACCGGTTCGCCGTCGAAAATTGATGTATGACATGAGCGATCTTGCCGTCGCGCAGGGACATCTCAGCCAAGCCGCGGGCAGCACGGAAATTTTCACCCAAACGGTCAAACACACGCTGAAACAGCATCTCGGCCCGCCGTGATTCGCCAAGCGAAAAGTAATATTCGCCAATACGCGAAAGCAGATCTCCGTCATCAGCAACATGCAATTCGGAAAGCCGCAGAGCAGCGAGTGCTTTCCGCTCAAGTCGCGGATCACGCTTAACCGCCGCAAAAGCATGTAGGCATCGAGCAAACTCAAATAACAGCAGCCCGTCAGCTCCGCGGATCTTTAACGCCCGTCGAAAGGCTTCGAGAGCCTGCGGCAGATAGCCCGACACACGCAGCTCGTTCCCGAGCACCCGCAGATCCTCGGCCTTTTCGTCGTCGCCCAAAACGACCCCATTTCGCTGCTTCCTTCTTTGCGTGAAAAGATCGGCGATCGTGTTTTCGAGAGCATCGGCGGACGGAATACGTGAAAACTCGGCTTTCATCAAAGTTTCTTTCGGATCGGCAAGAAACTCGCGAAGCTCTAGCGAACGCACATCAAGAGCATTCGCATCAAGTTTTGGCAAAATTCCTTTTATCATTCTGCGAAAATCTTCGCCGCCCGATGCGATCGCAATGCTCAGGCCTTTGCCGCGAAGTATTGTGCGATAGCGATAGTGGACACTGCCGCCGCGTTTTAACGCACGGATCGACTGCGTTTCGACCTGTTCAATGTCGGTGATCTTTAGCCGACGCCGTGAGCCGTTAAACCATGACCACAGACGCGGCAGAGTACCAGTCCGCTGTAAACTTTTTCCGTCAAAACTTATACGGTCACGCAATGCAAGGAACGGCAAGACGATCCACGAAATCCCAAACGCGGCAAAGCCCGCAATATCTATCTCAAGATAAAAAAGCAGTGCCGCCAAAAAAGTGCCTAGAAATAGTGCGGTGAAATAGCTATGCGGTGAGACGCGGATCGTGATCGGGTTCGCCGATTCAACTTCGGCAGATATTTTGTCCGCCGCATCGATCGCGTTCAGGTCTGTTTGTTTAAGATCGCTCAATATTTGCCCTCGATTTCCAATGCACTTTAGAAAGCGCGATTGCGGGCGGGTTTCTCGTAAATACTAGCCGTTGCCAAATGGCGACTCGGGCGTCGGATCGACGATCTGCTTTGCACGCTCAGGATCAAGCACCTTGAGCCTTTCCTTAGCGTTCGTCGCCGTCTCGGTCATACGGACGGGCTTGCCATCAAGGTCTTTCGCTTCACTCGCGGCCTTTGCGATGTTGAAGTAAACATCAGCCGCCTCTTGTTTCTTGCCCTGTTTTTCATACAGCTTAGCAAGCTCAAAATTAACGGTGTCTTTCGCAACGACCGGATCTGCCATCGCGGCGAGTTCTTGATAAAGTGTCACAGCCTCATCGACTTTGTTGTCGTCGGCGCGAGTCTGAGCGAGCGCAAATTTTGCAAGTTTTGCTGTATCGGAACTACCGGTGGCAATGCCTTCGAGATCAGCAATGCCTGCCGCACGGTCGGACATCAGTTTATTAACGGCGATAAAGTATTTCGCCTTTTCGCCGACCGAGCCGCCGTATGTATCGACGACCTTTTGAAACTCCGCGATCGCAGCGTCAGAGCGTTCCTTTTCGGTCTTAAATGTTTTTTGTGTCGAACCGGGCTGTGCCCCCGTTGCCGAAATTTGAGCCTGCGACGTTTCGATAGCTTTGCCGAGCGCGGTCTGTGCCGCACCGTTAGAGCGGCCGCTCCATCGCATGAATAGAACGACAATGATCACAAGTACAAGCACGGCCGCGAGGCCGTACAGTATTGTCTTGCCCTTGCCTTCAAACTTTTTGCCAAAGCCCTCGATCTTGGGAATTAAAAAAAACTGCAATAACTGCTTGCTCTATCGTTATATAATCGGGCATACAAAGCCCTTTGCAAAAGAGTTAATTTAACGTAAAACCGGCGTTAGAGCAAATAAGTAAAGGGCAATTATCTAAATGACACCAATCAAAGAAAAAATCGATAGCGAAACTTTTATGGGAACTTATTCCTACAAGCGGTGTCTAATATTTATAGTTCGCGAAAAAGCGGGCGGGCAGTTTGATAGCTTCTCTACGGAGAGAACGCATAAAGGCGGACGATGACGTTGTTCAAGTCGATCACATTTGACGACGACAAGATCGGACAGGCGGTAGTGTCTGCACCCGTTATCTCCGCTCACGCAAGCGACGAAATTGCCTTTATTGACAAATTACGAGCGGGCGAAGAGGCCGCATTTGAAACGCTGATCGACCGTTATTCGGGTGATATCTACGCGATGCTTTACCGGCTGACCGAAAGCCCCGAAGAGGCGAGCGATCTGACGCAGGACACATTTCTGCGGGCATTAAAGGCTATCAAAGGTTTTCGCGGCGACTCAGAGCTAAAGACCTGGCTCTTTCGCATTGCGATCAACGAATCGAGAAACCGCTTTCGCTGGTGGAAACGCCGCAAACGCGACCTGACGATCTCGTTGGATGCAACGCTCGGTGATTCGGAAACCAGGTTTTCCGATACGCTGGCTGATGATTCGATAAGCCCTGAGGATTTGGCCCTCGCCCGCGAACGCGAATATGCGATCCACACGGCATTGCAGGATATGCAGGAAATTTATCGTGAAGCGGTCATCTTGTGCGACATCGAAGGATTGAGTTATGACGAAACGGCCGCAGCGTTAGGCGTCAATATTGGGACGGTGAAATCGCGTATCTCACGCGGCCGCGACGAACTGCGGCGACTACTAAAGGATTTTTGACAATTGACGGGAATGGTTGACTCGCCCCGGTCTCATTTTTAATGACTAAATAAATCGGTGCCAAACGATAGGTCAAGAGAGAGCGAGGGTTGGGTTTTGGAGTCACGAAAAGCGGAAAATTGGCGGTTGTTTGAATCGACCAGCAACATCGATCACAAGATCACCGAAAACGCCGCCGATCTTAAATGCCGGATCACAGCACGAGCATGCCGCCTGACGAAAGGCGTCAACCGGGGCCAGCCAGCCATTCGCGTCAGTTATGTTTACGGCAATGAAATGCTCGGAAATAAAAACTGAACTCGCACTATACTCTGACGGTATCCTGACCGGCTGTGAGCAAACCCATGTCAAAACGCACCTAGACACGTGTCCTGTGTGCCGACAGGAATTTGCTGATATGAATGCGACCCGAGGGTCGCTACGGCAAATGGCACGGCCCGCACTTCCCATTTCTCTGCAGGACCAGCTTAAACGCTCGGTTCGCAACGAGATACGCCGCGACAAACGCTCCTGGCTGCCGGTTTCAGGCGAGATGCGTGCGATGATTAACATGCGGATCATGCCGTACGCCGTCGGTGTGATGGCGACGCTAGTGATGGCGTTCACGTTGCTGACGGTAATGTTTTCGGGCATTCGCGATAGTGGTGTCGTGACTGCGTCAAATCCATCAGGTTCTGATACCGTAATGCTCGCGAGCAATAGCGGCCCTTTACAAAAACAGTACCCCGATTCCCTTTCTGCATCGGAATACGCAAAAACGCGTCTTGATATCTCCAGCGAATCTCCAAGCGTTAATCCACAGGGTGCCTTGATCGCGTTAACGAAATCGCTTGTTCGCGGCGGGATGAAAGATGATGAGGTTGTCGTAGTTGCTGATGTCTTTGGCAACGGGCTTGCCCGGATCTCTGAGGTCATCGAGCCTTCGCGTGACAGCCGAGCCATCGCTGAACTGCAAAAGGCTTTAGAGTCAGACCCGGCTTACTCGCCATTTGTCACGGCAAATCTTGATAAACGCTCGGATAGCGTCCGTGTTGTTCTTCGGTTTCAGAGTGTAGATGTCCGCACCGGAACACGCATCAAAAAACAACGTTAACTACATCCGATCCAACTCAGCCTTAACCCGTGCCGCAAGTGTGGGATCCGCCTGGAGCAGCTTGTTATATTGCTCGGTCGCCGCTGCCTTATTCTTTACCCGCGTATAGCAAATTCCTAGATTAGCCATTGCTCTCGTAAATTTTGGGCTTAACGAGAGGCATTTCAAATATGCCGCGATCGCCTTATCAAACTGCCGATCCGCAAAATACGCGTTTCCCAATAGGTACCACCCGTCTGAGTAAGCCGGATTCTTTGCCGTGTAATCAAGCAATCCGGTCACAGCGCGGGCATATGCCTTGGTCGCATCTGCCGATTTATTGGATTGGACGTATGCGTTTCCAAGGTAAAAGTAAGTCTCGCCATCGTTCGGGGCGATTCGCAGTGCTCCGTTGCAAGCTGATATTGCGAGTTCAAAACTCTTTGTCTCGTTATATGCACGGCACAGATTTGTGTACGCCATCGACTGATTTGGCAGGAGTTGAATGCCCGCCTTCGCGGCTTCGATCGCTTTACTTGGGTCGCCCGCGAGGCTGTAATACCAGCTCAGATCAGTAAAGAGATTGCCGTCATTGGGAAATAATTTCAAACCCTGTTTAGATGTATTGATCGCATCGTTAAAGCGGTTCTCGCTCCTATAAAGCTCTGAAAGATTTCGGTAAGACTGAACCAGATCAGGCTTTGCGTTGATCGCTTTTTGATAAGCATCGATCGCCGGGCCCGCGTTTCCCATCCTTTGATGCGCTTCTCCTAGAAGATAGTAAGTCTCACCGACAAAGCGCGTTCCGTTTGCGAGAGCCTTTTCCGCGCTATCGGCCTGCGATTTCGAATCACCTAGGCCGAGGTGAATACGGGCGATGTTGTAATAGATATCTCCGTCCTTTGGAGCAAGTTGGGCTGCTTTGTTAAAGCTTGTGAGAGCCTCGGTGTAAGCACCGCGGCCAAGATTGATCTCGCCGGAGGATTTGAGCAATATCAGATCATTTGGGGTCAGTGCGAGAGCTTTGTTTACCTCGGCTAACGCCGCGTCAAAATTCTTCGTCTCGTAATAGATGTACGTTCGGATCTTGTGGATATCAAGAGGTTTGTAACCCTGACTAAGGGCAATCGCAAACTCATTTAGCGCTTCTACATTCTCTTGCAAATTATAATGAGAGTATCCCTTAAAGTAATGAAGTTTCGCATTTGTCGAAACAAGGGCCGCTGACTGACTATATTTATCGACGGCTTCGCGATAATTTTTGGCAGCAAATGCCTTATCACCCGCTTCCTGCAGCTTCTTCGCCGCATCCTTGTCTTTTTTGCTCTGGGCAAATGCACCCGCCGACATAATGCCTAGCAGGAGAAACAATATCGATATTTTTCTATAGAAGTTTGAGCTTTTCATTACATCAAGTCTCCGGGCTATTGAACGATAGTCGTGCGGTCGTCACGCCCTTTTGGTTTAGGTGTCGCCTTAACGGTCGGCGGCTTGGTCGTCTGAGCAGGCGGAGGCGTTTTCGAGGCCGTCGGCGTATCGGGCTTTGTGTCCGTCGGCGTTGTCAGAACGACTTTGTTGGTATTTGTGCCAGTATTCGTGTTTGTCTGGGTTACTTCCGCATTCGCGTTCGAATTGCTGTTACTCTCAACGACGACGCTTTCGGTGGGCGACGGCGATGCTGTTGCGGCCGGTGTCGGCGTAGATTTGACCTGTGACGGCAGATAGTAGTTGTTGTACGCATACCAGCCACCGCCAGCCGCTATGGCCGCGAGCAAAAGTATTCCAACGAGTCCGCCGACCAATAGCCCACTCTTAGATTTCTTTTTCTGCTGAGGCGAAGCAATACTTGCTGCCGTAGCACCCGCCGATGCCGCCATAGCGACAGGAGCTTCGACCGGGGGTCTCGGCGCGTTCACAACTGTTTCTACCTCGATCTCGTGTTCCGGCGCTGCTTCGATGACCGGAGCCTCAAAGACCTGCGTCTGAATATCCGATTGCTTAAAGCCTTCGCCGACGGAAACCTCGCCGATCGGATCTCCGATGGGGATCGTCTCTTCGGCATTCATTTCCTCGACGATATCAGTAGTCGCTACCGAGATCACCGGAATATGTTCCGTCTCCTGTCCGGACAATGTCGGAGCTTCTTTGGCCGGCGCCTCAGTAATAACTTTTGTCGTTGCCTCATCACTGATCAGCATGGTCGTGGCCCCATCGACATCGGACGGTTTTTCAGCTCCGCCTACGCGGTTAAACGCCCGCCGAAGTTCCTTTTGCATATCGGCGGCTCTGTCAAAACGGTTGTCCTGACGCACGGCCATTCCTTTTAGCACAACGTCGGATATCGCCTTGTTGACCTCAGGGTTAAGTTCGGAAAGCGGTTTGACCGGATCCGGCAAGCCGCCGAGCATTGCATCCGCACGCGTCAACGAATCGGCAGGGATCGTATTTGTTAGTAACTGATATAGGGTGGCCGATAGTGAATAGATATCGCTTCGAGCGTCTGTTCCGGTACCGCGAACCTGCTCCATCGATGCAAAATACGGCGAATAGCCAACAACGCTGCCGGTTCCAAGCGACGCCGATTCAGATTTAGTATCAAAATCTTTTGATAGGCCAAAATCGAGCAGGACAATGTGGTTGTCATCCGTAAGCTTGAGATTTTCAGGCTTGATATCGCGATGAATGATCGGCGGCTCGTGCGAGTGCAGATAGTTCAAAGCATCGAGCAGCTGATCCGCCCAAAACATCACCCAGCTTAACGGGAAAGGCTTAGCCGCGCTTTCGAGTCTCTTACCAACATCGTCACCGGAGATATGCTCCATTACGAGGTATTGGTCGTTGCCCTCGATAAAATGATCGATCACCTTTGTCAGCACAGGATGCCGCAGACGACCGAGTATCTTTGCCTCGCGTTCAAAGGCCGCACCAAGCTCGGGGTTTTCCTTGAACATAGTCCGCTTTAGCGCGACAGCGCTGCCGAGGCGCTGATCGACCGCGAGATAGACCTCGCCCATGCCGCCTTTACCGATCATCTGCACGACCAGATAGCGGTTTTGAATCATTGAATTTGGTGCAATTTGTTTCATTCTCAGCCTTTATTTAACTTGCAAATTATCCGATCTTTAATTTCTCAGGCGGCAGCATCGCCGGCATTCCTTTGTGCTGATAACAGCGAATATTTCCCTTGACACGGCGCGAACACGGCGTTCCCTTTTTTGTCTCGGCACCGCAATAATAGCCGATCTCTTCCACAGGCTTTTGAACCGTCTGATTTGTCGGCTGCGAAACCAGTGTTCGAGGCATCGACATCGAGCTTTGCAGATCACCGCCACGCGGCGTCTGTTCTATATTCGCCGGTTGAGACGCTGGCGGATTCGCCGCCGTTGCCTGGTTTGTTTGCTTTGCCGGTGGCTTGGCAACCAGATTTGGAACAGTTGGCGTTCCGCTTCTCAAATAACCGCCGACACCAAATATTCCGATCAAAACCCCGGCCACGACTACCGCCCGCGGTATCAGATCCTGCCCCTTAAACTCAGACTCGCAAACAGGGCAAAACCTACGGCTCGTGAGTATGCCCCAATCGGCACGTTCAACCCTCTCTCCACAGTTTGCACAAAAATTCGGGCGAAAAAGCATTCGTCTTCCCCACAACGCACGCCGTTCGACAATGAAACTGCTCTGGACACCGGCACATTTCGAAGTTGAAAAGATTATAAACCATAAATCACGATCTGTTAAGGCTATCAGCATTAGCCCCGGCGTTAGCCCCCGTGCAACCGAGTTTCGATTCTCAGCGTCAAATTGCTAATATTTCGATATGAGCTTGTCCAAAGCGATATTCCTCGTTACAGCATTAATTTTCGGCGTGATCAACACGCAAGCGCAGGATGATGACCCGATCCGCGTCGATTCGTCGATCGTTCGGTTAAATATCGGCGTGGTCGATCCGCGTGGCCGTCCAATTTTGAGCCTTAATAAAGACAGCTTTGACCTTTTCGAGGATGGTGTAAAACAACAGATCACGAGATTTGAGCCAAGCGAGGCTCCGTTTAGCGTGGTGATAATGCTCGATATGAGTGGATCGACGCTTGGGTTTCGTCAGGTGATCAAACAGTCCGCCATCAGATTTATAGATGCTCTCTCTCCAAACGACCGAGTCGCCGTGATCGAGTTTTATGACAAGATAAATCTTCGTAACGATTTCACCACCGATCAAGCCGTCATTGCTAACTCGATCGCGGTGTCAAACGGACGAGGTAAAACGCAGCTTTATAAAGCTCTCGATTTTGCACTCGACAAGCTTTCAAAAGAAAAAACCCGCCGCAAAGCGATCATCGTACTTACCGATGGTGTCGATTCGGATGTTCAGAACATCGACCGCAAATCGCTCGAATCATTAAAGGACGACCAGGTCGCTATCGCCATTAAACCCGAGACAAGCGAGATCCTTAACCGCGTCTTAAATCGTAGCGACGCACAGGGTGTGACGATCTATCCGCTCGCCTTACCGACCGGCGACCCGGCAAAGCTTGCCGATCCAACACCACGTCAGATCGCTATGTTCAAAGCCTCGCGAGCACGCCTGCAACTTGTCGCCGACCGCTCCGGCGGCCAGCTCAATTCGATCAACCGCCTCGAAGAAATGGGCCGTCTTTACGCACAAGTCGCGGCCGATCTACGCACTCTTTACACGGTCGAATATAACCCGTCCAACGAAAAACGTGATGGCAAATGGCGTGCAATAACTATTTCGGTCAAAAACTCCGATTATATCTCGCGCACGCGTCAGGGTTATTACGCTAAATAACCGCGAAACTTGACACTTTGCCCGATGCTTTGTAGTCTAACTATTCGCTTTTCGCGCACCCGTAGCTCAGCTGGATAGAGTACTTGACTACGAATCAAGGGGTCGCATGTTCGAATCATGCCGGGTGTACCATCATCATAAGTAAAAGAGCGGTCCCGATCATTCGAGACCGCTCTTTTTTTCTAATTAGACCGCCGTTAACGATATCGCCCTTCCCGGGTCCAACGATTGTTACCGAGTATTTGTATGTAGTTGCTTCTCTCGTATCCCGACGGATCAGATACGTATTGAAGGCTCATCGAACCCCTGAACGCTTCGACCGACTCAAACGGCATATCACGCATATAAAGATCCAGATCGTTTAGGATCGTACGTAGATAAGGTATTCCGTTCTTCAACAATACTGATGCAACCATGCCAACATCGGCTCCGGCGAGTATGTACTTAATCAACTCACGAGCACCGTGAACGCCCGTAGTCGCCGCGAACGAGACCGGAATACGGCCATGTAGATTTGCGATCCAAAGCAGCGGTAGCCGAATCTCAGCCGGGACACTTAGGTCGAGATTCGGCAAGACCTTCAGTTCCTCAATGTCAAAGTCAGGCTGATAGAAACGATTGAAAAGTACCAGTGCATCTGCCCCTGCATCCGAAAGGCGCTGTGACATATTTCCTATCGATGAAAAATATGGATTCAGCTTGACCGCGATCGGGATCTTGATCGTCTCGCGAACGAGTGCAACGATGTCCAGGTAGCGCCGCTCGACATCTTCGGCACTTAGCAGAATGTCAGCCGGAATAAAATATACATTTATCTCGAGAGCGTCCGCCCCTGCCTGTTCGATCTCACGGGCATATTCGATCCAGCCCTCGGGTGTCGTCCCGTTCAGGCTCGCAATGATCGGGATATCTACCCGGTCTTTTGCACGCCGGATTATGTCAAGATATTGACCTGTACCGACGGCATAATCCTCAAGATCGGGAAAGAAGTCCCCAGCCTCGGCGAATGTATTTGTGGTCGACTCCAGGACCTTATCGACCTTTGCAGATTCCCTCCGAATTTGTTCTTCGAACAACGAGAACAGAACCACGGCTCCGGCACCCGCGTCCTCCATAGCCGCTATATTATCTATCTTTTGTGACAATGGATTTGCCGACACGACTAGCGGTGACCGCAGTTTCAGCCCCATATACGTTGTGCTTAGATCAGCCATGATTTGTCCATCCCCTTCTTCTCGTCGATCCTAATAAACCGGCTGGAACGAACTCGCCCCAAATCCAGCCATTTCCTCGTATGTCTTCCAACGCAAGTCAACTATCTCCTGGGCGAGTACCATTAACCGTTCTGCCTCCTGCGGGGCAGTCTGGGTCAGAACCTTGTATCGCAGTTCGTTATAGGCATAGTCCCGCAGCGAAATCACAGGCTTTGGCGAATCCAGCACGAACGGATTCTGTCCGTTCTTCCGTAGTACCGGATTGTAGCGGATCAAAGGCCAATAGCCGCTGGCAACTGCCAGTTTTTGCTGATTGAGTCCTTTTTCCATGTCAATGCCATGAGCGATGCAGTGGCTGTATGCGAGGATAAGCGACGGTCCGTCGTAAGCTTCGGCCTCGCGAAGTGCGAGCAGTGTCTGCTGCGGATTTGCTCCCATAGCGACCTGTGCCACGTAGATGTTTCCGTACGAGATCGCCTGCAGAGCGAGATCCTTTTTGCCAACGCGTTTGCCGGCAGCGGCGAATTTCGCTGATGCGGCCGTCGGCGTTGCTTTCGACATCTGGCCGCCGGTATTCGAATATACCTCGGTGTCCAGTACCAAAACATTGACATTTCGACCGCTCGCGAGAGCGTGATCGAGACCGCCGGCCCCGATATCGTATGCCCAGCCGTCACCTCCGATCAGCCAAACGCTGCGGTGAACAAGTTGATCAACGACCGATGACAAATGTCGGGCATCGGAGCTGTCGATCTCTGCAAGTTTGAGCTTCAGTTCATTGACGCGTCTTCGTTGTTCTTTGATCTGACTTTCGAGATGCTGTGGAGCGTTGACCAGCTCGTCGACCAGTTCATCACCAAGCTGAGGCCGCAGGCGTTCTAGTAGCTGATGGGCGGTTTCAAGCTGCTTGTCCGTGGTCAGTCGCATCCCAAGACCAAACTCAGCATTGTCCTCAAACAGCGAATTTGACCACGCCGGCCCTTGCCCGGCCGAATTGCAAGTCCAAGGCGTCGTCGGCAGGTTGCCGCCATATATCGACGAACATCCCGTTGCGTTTGCCACCAGCAGCCGATCCCCGTATAACTGTGTCAATACCTTGATATACGGGGTTTCGCCGCATCCGGCACACGCCCCGGAGAACTCAAAAAGCGGTTCGAGAAACTGGACACCATGTACTGTCGAAAAATCGACCTCTGGCTTTTCGTTTTGCGGAAGACCCTCAAAAAACTCGATCTTATCGCGTTCGGGATCTAACGCCGCAGGCTTGTCGTCCAGATTTATCGCGCGACGGTCGTCGTTACCTCGGTCATCGACCGGGCATACTTCGTAACAGAGATTGCAGCCGGTACAGTCCTCAAGATAGACCTGTAAAGAATATTTTGTTTCAGGGAACCCTCTCGCGTTGATCGGTGCGGATTTGAAACCGTCCGGCGCATCTTTCAATTGATCTTTATGAAAGAACTTCGATCGAATGACGCTGTGCGGGCATACAAAACTACAATTTCCGCACTGGATGCAAAGTTCCGGTTCCCAAACGGCCACGCGATTTGAGACATTACGTTTTTCCCACTTAGACGTACCACTGGGGTATGTTCCGTCAGCCGGAAACGCACTGACCGGGATCGAATCGCCAAGCCCCGAGATCATCGCCTGGGTTACCGTGCGGACGAATTCAGGAGCTTTAGGTGATATTCCGGAATATGCAGCTGCGGCGGCCGTAGCAGTCGCGGGGATCGTCACCTGAAACAGATACTCAAGTGTCTGGTCGACCGCAACGTAGTTCTTCTCTACGACCGACCGGCCTTTCTTTAGATATGTCTTCTCGATCGCTTTTTTAATCTGAGCTATCGCATCATCCGGCGGCAATACCCCGGAAAGAGCAAAGAAACACGTCTGCATGATCGTGTTTATACGGCCGGCCATTCCAGTCTTTTGCGCGACCTCCGCAGCGTCGATCACATACAGCTTGATCCCCTTTTCAAGGATCGCCTGCTGTACTGTCAGCGGCAGTTCATCCCATACTTCGTCGGGTCCAAACGGACTATTAAGTAAGAATGTCGCCCCGGGCTTTGCGAGGGACAGCATTTCTTCCCGCTCGAGGAAATTAAACTGATGACACGCAATAAAGTCGGCGGAAGTGATCAGATACGGAGCCTTGATCGGCTTTTTGCCAAATCTGAGATGCGATACGGTCTTTGCACCGGATTTTTTTGAATCGTAGACAAAATAACCTTGTGCTGAAAGCTCGGTGTTTTCGCCGATGATCTTGATGCTGTTCTTGTTAGCCCCGACCGTTCCGTCGGCTCCAAGACCGTAGAACAACGCCTGTGTCCAATCTGATTCGTCCAGCGTGAAATTGCTGTCAACGTCCAGGCTCGTGTGACCGACGTCGTCGATGATACCGACCGTGAAGTGATTTTTCGGAGATTCGGAGGCGAGATTGTCGAACACAGCCTTGACCATCGCCGGCGTGAACTCTTTTGACGACAGGCCGTATCGGCCTCCGACGATCAGCGGCATCGCCGCCAACTGCCCCCCAGACACCGCTTCCATAAGGGTGATCATCACGTCCTGATACATCGGTTCTCCGGAGGCTCCCGGTTCCTTTGTACGGTCTAGGACAGAAATGCTCTTAACCGTCGCGGGTAGTGTCGACAGAAAGTCATCTGACGGAAATGGCCGATACAATGTGATCTGAAGAACGCCTGTCTTTTGGCCGTTCTCAGCAAGAAATGCAGCGGTCTCGGCCGCCGTCTCAACACCTGAGCCCATTACAACGATGACGCGATCTGCATCCGGAGCTCCAAAATACTTGACCGGAGCATATTTGCGGCCCGTTAGCTCAGCAAACTTCCGCATTTCCTCTTTCAGGATCGATGGAACGGCGTTGTAATACGGGTTGACCGTTTCGCGGCCTTGAAAATACACGTCGGGATTCTGGGCGGTTCCGCGAATGAATGGATTGTCTGGGTTTAATGCCCGGCGGCGATGTCCAAATACCAAGTCGTCATCGATCATCGCCCGGATCTGTTCATCGGACAGAAAGTCGATCTTGTTGACCTCATGCGAAGTCCTGAAGCCGTCAAAAAAGTGAATGAAGGGTACCCGTGCCCGCAGAGTCGTCGCCTGCGCGATCAGTGCCATATCATGGGCTTCCTGCACGCTTGAGGCGGCGAGCAATGCAAATCCGGTAGTGCGGGCAGCCATCACGTCCTGATGGTCGCCAAAGATCGACAGGCCTTGTGCAGCCAATGATCGAGCAGCAACGTGAAAAACTGCTGCCGTCAGTTCGCCGGCGATCTTGTACATATTCGGCAGCATCAGCATAAGACCCTGCGATGCCGTAAAGGTGGTCGTCAGCGAACCGGTCTGCAATGCACCATGCACCGTGCCGGCGGCTCCGCCTTCGCTTTGCATCTCGATGACCTCGGGCGTGTTACCCCAGATATTCTTGATGTCCTTTGCAGACCATTCGTCCGCAAATTCCGCCATCGCTGATGACGGTGTGATCGGGTAGATCGCGCAGACCTCGTTGACGCGATATGCAACGAACACCGCCGCCTCATTTCCATCGAGAGTAACTACTTGTTGTTTATCTGATCTCATTATTTTCCGGCCTCCGGCTCGGCTGTCATGTCAATGGCGTGAGACGGGCATTGTTCATAACAAACGCCGCAGCCGGTACACAATTTGTAATTGAATTTATAGCGTTTACCCGGGCCGAGTTTGATAACGGCGTTCTCCGGACAGGCCCCAAAGCATCCGTCACACTCGAAGCAGTTGCCGCACGAATAGCACCGTTGAGCCTCGTATCGAGCCTCTTCCTCGGTGTATCCGGCGACGATCTCGTCAAACCCTTCGACCGCAACCAACGGTTCGACGTGTTCCTGTGGCTTTGCATCGGCACTGGTCCGATACCATATATGAAGCTGTTCGACCGAGACCAGAGGATTGCTTGGCTGCTTTTCAAATTTCTTGCCGTTTAGCCAAGCGTCGATGTTTCTGGCAGCCTTTTTACCGTGCCCGGTCGCGATCGTTACCGTCCGCTCGCTCGGCACCATGTCACCACCCGCGAAGATACCGGCGTGTCCGGTCATCATTTGCCTATCGACGATTACCGTCCCATCGTCTGCAAACTGCATGCCGTCTATACCCTCGAGAAAGTCCGTCTCGGTCGCTTGCCCAAGTGCCAAGATCACCGAATCCGCTTCAAGGGTCTCAAACTCGCCTGTCGGCACGGGTCTACCGTCTTTGATATCCATCTTCTCAACCGTTACTGAAGTTGAGTCCAGATTCTTGATACTCCGCAACCAGTGGATCTTGATACCCTCGCTCAATGCCTCATCCGCCTCGAAATCATGTGCCGGCATATGTTCGCGGTCGCGGCGGTAGATGATCAACGCCTCTTCGGCTCCGAGACGTTTAGCGGTTCGGGCGGCGTCCATTGCGGTATTCCCGCCGCCATATATCGCGACACGGCGTCCGATCTGGGGTGTCAATCCAAGCTCAACATCCTTAAGGAAACTGACAGCGTCAAGTATCTTCCCGGCGTCTCTGGCCGGAATATCGGTCTTTTTGCCGATGTGGGCTCCTATAGCAATAAACACGGCGTCAAAATTCCCAGCGGTCTTCTCAGTCAGAATGTCGTCTACCTTGTGATTCAGTCTGATCTCGACGCCCATGTCTTCGATCCGTTTGATCTCAGCTCTCAGCACGGTTCGCGGCAGACGATAAGCCGGAATACCAAAATTCATCATTCCGCCGGCCATCGGGCCTGCCTCGAACATGGTCACCGCGTGCCCCAAACGACGTAGATGGTACGCTGCGGAAAGACCGCTCGGCCCGGCCCCAACGATCAGAACGCGTTTACCAGTTGGATTCTTATCAATTGGAAATTTCCATTCCTCTTTGATCGCCATATCGCCGAGGAATCGCTCGATGGCGTGAATGCTGACTGAGGTGTCAACATTTCCGCGGTTGCACGAACTCTCGCACGGATGATAGCAAACCCGGCCGTGGATCGCCGCCATCGGATTATCCTCGGTCAGCTTTTTCCACGCGTCAAAGTACTGCCCGGCTTGAGCAAGCGCCAGCCATGCCTGTATATCTTCGCCGGCGGGACATGCGTTGTTGCATGGCGGCAAAAAGTCGACATAAGCCGGTCGCTTACTGCGAACCGCACCGGTTCCGGAACCGTGTTCGTGAAGATCTGTGTGTGATGTAAGGTCGGTCTTAAGAAAGGACATAATATACTATCAGAATTTTTTGACAGATAAACTAGGGCCTATGTCACAAATCAGAAATTTTTCACATTCTTCCGATAGCTTTCCCACGGCATTAAATTCAAACACGCGGCGGAAAATCGTCCACAAAGCCGTCTTTTTTTTGTGTTTGCGTCCTTATTGCATCGCTCAATCGCGAATGTTATAAATAACTTTCCAGTTATTTTTCTAAAAACAATTTGAACTGTTCGTTCGCCGCAGGATCAATTGCCACGAGTGTATTTGAAGATCTGCGGTAAGCTGATCATAAGTAACCACCTAAGGAGAGAATTTCGATGAATGGAACCGTAATTAGAGTTTTGCTTTTGAGCGTGTGTTTGATGGCGTCGGCGTTGGCCGTGGCCGCTCAAGACACGCCACCCGATACCCCGCCCACACCCGGCGGACAGCGTCCCGGCGGTGCCGGCCCGTCGACCGACCCGCAACCGTATGACAAGGTCATTACCAAAGAAGCCAAGACCAAAAAAGGCCTGTTTGCGGTGCATCAGGTCAAAGACAAATATTATTACGAGATCCCAAAAACCGAACTCGGCAAAGAATTTCTCTGGGTCACACAGATCGCCCGCACAACGCTTGGCGTCGGTTACGGCGGACAGGCTCTCGGCAGCCGCGTGGTGCGTTGGGAACGCAATGAAAACAAGATCAACCTCCGCAGCATCAACTACAGCGTCATCGCCGACCCAAATAAACCAATATCCGAAGCCGTAAAAGCGTCGAACAACGATTCGATCATCATGACGTTTAACGTCGCGGCTTGGGGGCCGGACGAATCGGCGGTTATCGACGTGACGCGTTTGTTCGGCACGGATGTATTTGAATTTAGCGCCCGCCAGCGGCTCAACGCCACGGCTCTCGACGCGACGCGTTCGTACATCGAGCGCGTCACACCCTATCCGACGAATATCGAGGCTGAGTCTTCGATGACATATACACGTGCCGCTCCTCCTGCCGGAGCAGGCGGCGGTGGTGGCCCTGCAGGTGCGGCGGCAGCTGGCGGTATGAACCCCGGCAGTGCGACGGTCGTGCTGCATTACAGCATGGTCAAGCTGCCCGAAAACCCGATGATGCCGCGTCTGTTTGACGAGCGTGTCGGATATTTTTCGCAGACCCAGATCGATTACGGCCGCAGTGAGCACAAGGCTCCTGAGACACGCTACATCCGCCGTTGGAGACTAGAAAAGAAAGATCCATCGGCTGAGTTGTCCGAACCGGTCAAGCCCATCGTTTATTACATCGACGCGGCAACCCCGGCAAAATGGATCCCGTTCATGATCAAGGGAGTCGAGAAATGGCAGAAAGCTTTTGAGGCCGCGGGCTTTAAGAATGCGATCATCGCCAAAGTCGCTCCGACCAAGAAAGAGGACCCCGATTTCAGCCCCGAAGATGCCCGTTACTCGGTCATCCGCTGGCTGCCTTCGACGATCGAAAATGCTTCAGGGCCTCACATTGCCGACCCGCGAACCGGCGAGATCCTCGAATCGGACATCCAGTTTTACCACAACATCATGAACCTCCAGCGTTCGTGGTATTTCCTGCAGGCAGGTGCCCTCGACCCGCGCGCACAGCGATTCCCGATGCCAGACGATCTGATGGGCACGCTCATCGAGTACGTCTGTGCTCACGAGGTCGGACACACGCTCGGTTTTCAGCATAATATGAAAGCCAGCTCGACCTACCCGCAGGAAAAGGTGCGTGATAAAAAGTGGGTCAAAAAGATGGGCCACACGCCGACACTGATGGACTATTCGCGATTTAACTATGTCGCTCAGCCTGAGGACGGCATCGCCGTCGAAGACCTCGTTCCCGGCATCGGGCCGTATGACGTCTGGGCGACGATGTGGGGCTACAAGCCGATCCCGGCAGCCCGCACTCCTGACGCCGAGAAAAATACGCTCAACGAATGGGCAAAGGCTCAGGACACAACGCCGTGGCTGCGTTTCTCGACCGATGGTACAGCCGGTAGCGATCCAGGCGAACTGACCGAAGCCGTTGGTGATGCAGACGCAGTCAAATCGTCAGGTCTCGGCCTATTAAATCTGAAACGAGTGTCAAAACTGCTCGTCCCGGCGACTACGACGCAAAACGGCGAAGACTATAGTGACCTTGCCGAACTCTACGGCCGCATGATCGGACAATGGACGCTCGAAAACAATCACGTTGCCGCGATAGTCGGCGGTTATGATTCGCAGCAGAGACACATCGGCCAACCGGGTCCGCGTTTTATGGCCGTCTCGAAAGCTCGTCAGGCTGAGGCGGTCAAGTATCTGAATGAAAATGCTTTTGCGACCCCGACCTGGGCGATCGACAAGGATATTATCCGTAAGATCGAACCTATCGGAGCTCTAAACCGCATCCGCAATGCACAGAACAGCACGCTTAATAACCTGCTCTCGAGCTCGCGTTTCGCACGTTTGATCGAACAGCAGGCCCTTGACGGCAATAATGCTTATCAAGCGGCTGATTTCCTGGCGGATGTTCGCGGCGGAGTTTGGAGTGAGTTAATTGCCCCGAAGGTCGCCGTAGATGCCTATCGCCGCAATTTACAGCGTTCGTATCTGGACATTGCTAATACTAAGCTGAATGCCCCCCCGGCTGCCGCCCCACAAGGTTTACCGCCGGGATTCGCAGCAAATTTCATCACAAGCGGCGATGAAAAGGCGTTTTATCGTGCAGAACTTCGTACGATCAGTTCGATGGCAGCGGCTGCTCTTCCTCGAACGACAGACAAGGCGACTCGTGCTCATCTTGAGAGTGTCCGCGATCAGATCTCCAAGATCCTGAATCCTGAATCTGCCGGCACCGCAACCCGCGCGGCTTTCAATAGCATGGACATCTTTTTGAAAGATTCCGACTCGTGCTGGCCAGACTATATCATCCGGCCATAACATCGGGTGTTAATTACTTAACCTTTTGGGCAGCTCATCCGGGCTGCCCTTTTTCTGTGCCGCCAAACAATTTGTCCAACCAACCGTAAAGAGCTATATTCTAATCATCGACGACAGGAGAACCCCGACATTATGAAAATGCTATTTAGTTTGAGAACTGTGGCTGTAGCTCTGATAGCTATGGCTGCTGCAATATTTATGACCACCAATAACGAGACACTTACAAACGCCGCCGAACCCGCCGCGGCAAACCCTTTGACCGAGAAATGGACGGGCCCATACGGCGGGATTCCACCGTTTGACAAGGTAAAGGTGGCGGATTTTGAACCCGCACTCGAAGCCGCAATGGCGGAAAATCTCGCGGAGATCGACGCGATCGCCAATAACAAAGCCGCTCCGACATTTGAAAACACCATCGCCGCGATGGAAAAGACCGGCCACACCCTCGACCGAGTATCGACGATCTACGGCATCTGGTCCGGTAGCATGAGCACACCTGAGATGGATGGCGTGAACACCCGAATGGCACCAAAACTAGCGGCATTTGGTGATAAGATCTCGCAGAACGAGGCCCTGTTCAAGCGAATCGAGGCGATCTACAATTCACCTGAAAAGAAAAAGCTTACGTCCGAACAGCAGCGGCTCGTTTGGCTCAATTACACAAACTTTGTCCGCTCCGGTGCAAAACTCGGTGCCGAACAGAAAAAGCGTTTATCAGAGATCAATCAGGCTCTCGCAGGACACTTTACAAAATTTAGCCAAAATCTACTCGCCGACGAAAGCGGACCTTATGTTGCTCTCGAAACCGATGCTGACATGGCCGGACTTTCGCAATCTTTGCGTGACGGCGCTGCCGCCGCTGCAAAATCAAAAAATGTTAAGGCAGCGGGAATTATCCGAAATACACGTTCGTCGGTCGATCCTTTCCTGACCTATTCAGACCGACGTGACCTTCGCGAAAAGGTCTGGAAAATGTTCGTTAATCGCGGTGACAACGGTGACGCCCGCGATAATAACGGCGTTATCCCTGAGATCTTAAAACTTCGTGCCGAACGTGCAAAATTACTCGGCTATCCGACCCATGCCCATTGGCGTCTCGAAAACGCAATGGCCAAAAATCCTGAAAACGCAATGAAACTGATGGAAGGCGTCTGGCCCGCCGCGGTTGCTCGGGTTAAGGAAGAGGTCACGGATATGCAGGCCCTCGCCGATAAAGAAGGTGCCAAGATCAAGATCGAGCCTTGGGATTATCGCTATTACATGGAAAAGGTCCGCAAACAGCGTTACGACCTGGACCAAAACGAGGTTAAACCATACCTGCAGCTCGACAAGATCCGTGAAGCGATGTTTTGGGTCGCAGGTGAGTTGTTTGATTTTTCATTTACACCCGTTTCAGGAGTTCCGGTCTATCATCCTGACGTGACCGTTTTTGAGGTCAAGAACAAAAAGACAGGCAAGCATATCGGGCTCTGGTATTTTGATCCGTATGCACGCGACGGCAAACGCAGCGGCGCGTGGATGAACGCCTATCGCAGCCAAGAACGTGTCGATGGAGAAATTACGACGATCGTTTCGAATAACTCCAATTTTGTAAAAGGAAAACCCGGCGAACCGGTGCTGATCTCTTGGGACGACGCGACGACGATGTTTCATGAATTTGGCCACGCCCTGCATGGCCTGTCTTCAAACGTCACCTATCCAACTCTGTCGGGCACAAATGTCGCTCGCGACTACGTAGAGTTCCCTTCGCAGCTGCTTGAGCATTGGGTCTCAACTCCCGAAGTTTTGTCGAAATTTATGCTTCATTACCAAACCGGCAAGCCGATCCCACAGGCTTTGGTCGATAAGATCAATAAGGCAGCCACATTCAATCAGGGCTTTGCGACGCTTGAATATTTGTCGAGTGCCCTGGTCGATATGAAGCTGCACCTCGCCGGTGACAAGCCGATAAACGCAGATGCATTTGAAAAGGAAACGCTTGCGTCGCTTGGAATGCCAAGTGAACTCGTAATGCGTCATCGCACGCCGCAATTTGGCCACGTGTTTTCGAGCGATGGTTATTCGGCGGGTTATTACAGCTATCTGTGGTCGGATGTTTTGACGGCTGACGCATTTGGTGCGTTTACCGAGGGCAAAGGCCCGTACGACAAAGATGTAGCCAAGCGGCTGACAAAGTATATCTTCAGTGTTGGCAACACGGTCGATCCGGCTGAGGCGTATCGCAATTTCCGCGGCCGCGATCCTAATGTCGATGCATTGATGATCAAGCGTGGATTTCCGGTTACCAAGAAATAACTACTTTATCCCTAGATTCCGCATCCTGCGGTACAAATGGCTGCGGTCGACACCCATGTCTTCTGCAGCCTTTGCTACGTTTCCGTCAAACTCCGCGAGTTTGTGCTGGATGAATTCGCGTTGATAGGCGTCAGTCGCGTCTTTGAAAGTAGGAAAGCGAAAGCTGATCGCGGGCATTTCGTTGGCGGTTTCAAGTTCGGGCAGATCGTCCGCCGCGACCTTTGTCTTGCCGGACATGATGACGATCCTCTCAACCGTGTTCTTTAATTCTCGGACATTGCCAAACCAGTCATTGGCCTGTAAGCTCTCGATCGCTTCAGTGGTAAATTCCTTTAACGGCTTACCGTATTCAGCGGAAAATTTGCGGTTAAAATGCTCGACGAGAACCGGGATATCTTCGCGGCGTTCGCGCAGCGGCGGCACCTGAAACGGGATCACATTTAACCTGTAAAAAAGATCAGCTCGAAAATTTCCGTCATCGATCAACGAATCAAGCGGTTTGTTTGTCGCCGAAATTACACGGACATCGACCGAGACGGGCGTATTACTGCCGACGGGCTCGAAACGCTGTTCCTCCAAAACCCGCAGCATCTTTGCCTGCACACGCGGCGACATATCGCCGATCTCATCCAGGAAAAGCGTCGCACCGTCCGCGACTTCAAACTTCCCTTTCTTCGCCCGCATCGCACCCGAAAAAGCACCTTTTGCGTGGCCAAATAATTCCGATTCCACAAGCTCCTCTGGGATCGCGGCGGAGTTGATCTCTACAAAAGCCAGATTTCGCCTCTTTGACTGAGCATGGATCGCTCTCGCAACCAGTTCCTTCCCTGTACCGCTCTCGCCCGAGATAAGCACGCGGCCGTCGGTCGGAGCGACGATGGATATCTGTTTTCGCAGAGCACGCATCGCGACAGATTCGCCAACCATTACATATTGCTCAGCGATCTCGCTTTGTAGTTGTTCGTTGACGCGTTCGAGATCGCGTTGACGAAGAGCATTTTTGACCGTGATAACAGTTCGGTCGAGACTGAGCGGTTTTTCAATAAAATCAAAAGCACCGAGTTTGGTTGAACGAACCGCCGTTTCGATATTTCCGTGACCTGAGATCATCACGACCGCCGCGTCATTTCCCTCTTCTTTTAGCTTTGCAAGCGTGTCGAGCCCGTCGATACCATCACCAAGCCAAATGTCGAGCAGGATGCAACCAAAATTGTGCGTCCGCGCCATTTCTAGCCCAACCTCGCCCGACTCCGCCGTCTTGACAGCAAATCCCTCGTCCTCAAGCACCCCGCGCAGCGTGTCGCGGATCCCCCGCTCGTCATCAATTATCAGTATCGAATTCTGCATCTACTATCCGTTCACCGGTATCTCAATTGTAAATCTTGCCCCGCAAGGCTGGTTTGCCGCAACCACGATGCGGCCATGATGCTCAGTAATTATACGTTTAACTATCGCCAGCCCAAGCCCCGTGCCGCGCCCCTTTGTCGAAAAATACGGCTGAAACAACTTTTGAAGGTCGCTTGCAAGAATGCCTTTGCCGTTGTCAGCGATCTCGACGACGATGATGTCGCGGGCATGATCGTGCCGCGTCGTGATCTCGATCCGGCGGTCGCCCTGATCCGCATTAAATGCCTCTGCAGCATTTTCGATCAGATTCACAAACACGCGTTTTAGCTGCTCTTCGTCAAGCAATACCTCCGGCAGTTCGCCACCCGCGGCAAAGTCTATCACCACACCCGAAAACCTGCCCTCGAATGACGATACCGCCTGATAAACGACTGCGTTGACGTCGCCCACTTCAAGCTTGGCGTCCGGCAGACGTGCAAACCTTGAAAACTCATCGACCATCGATTTTAGTGACGATACTTCTCTCAAAATTGTCGCCGTGCTCTCATGCACAACATCACCGATCGGGCCTTTGTCATTGATGCGTTTTCCGGCGCCGGCATCTTCGTGCCCGGTGCGGTTAAATCGTTTCGCAATACGCTCAGCCGAGAGCTGAATTGGCGTCAGCGGATTTTTGATCTCGTGCGCCATACGGCGGGCGACCTCTTGCCAGGCAGACGCACGCTGAGCTGAGATCAATTCCGAAAGATCTTCAACGACTAATACTACACCGCTACCGGCGGGTAATGCCGATGCGGTGATCGCGACGGTCTTTCCATCTACCGCGGCACCATCGCCGATCAAACTGGTAGGTTTCAGAACCGTCTGATCCGACGCATTGCCGACGCGGCGGGCTCGTCCGATCAATCTTTCAAAAACTTTTAGATCATCACCCTCAGCAAGTTCGGCAACCGAAACTCCGGCAAAGCCATCGCCTTTCAATCCTAGTATCTCTATCGCCGCACCATTAATAGTACTGACATGATCGTCCGGGTCAAACGAGATAACCCCGGTTGGCAGCGTGTCGAGAACCGTCTCGATATAACGACGTCGCTCGGTGATCTCGACGGCGTTTGCCTCAAGTTTTGCGGACATATCATTGAACGCATTTACGAGGATAGCCAGTTCATCCTCGGCGAGCACATCGACCCGATGCGTGAGATTTCCTTTTGCGATCTCTCCGGCCCCTTCGGCCAATGCCTTGATCGGTGTTGTCAGACCTCGCGCCACATAAAACGCGATCCACGTCGACGCAAACATCAGCAAAAACGTCAGTACCCCCAGCGTTAACAGACCGATCCGGCGAAACGTTGCCTGTTGCCGGCCAAGTCGATCCAACTCAGCAAGGGCATCCCGCACGGCGGGCGACTGCTCGGCTGAGCGTGTCTGTTGCAGGACCTGCTGCGGGATCTGCGAGAACCACCGCTCAAGTGCGCGGTTCAAGAATAGGTATGAGAATGCGGCCATCGCAATGATCGGCAGTAAGCTCACTGCAAAGAAATAGATCAGTAGCCGCGTCTTTATCTGGACCCCGAGTTCGAAAGTGCGCCGCTCGCGGATGAGCTTGAGAATGCTCCGCAAAAAGATAAAGCCGAATACGATGAACGCGATGAAATTGAGCGAAGATAGTGCGTAGAGCATTATCAGATCGCTCGAAGATTCGATCGTGAATGTCTTCCAGAGATTTGACGATTGCAGGACAACGAGCAGCGTCAGCGTCGCGGCCATCAGCAAGCCAATGACCCACGGCATCTTTCGCCTCTTCACTTTCACGGCCCCGTTTTCCACGAGTGCAAGTTTAACATAACTGACGCCGCTAAATACGGGCTTTGCCGTACCGTTACTTATCCGCTAAAATCAACCGAACCTGAAGCATATGCAAACAATTTTCTTCGACGACAAAGGGCAGATCCGCAGCGGCTGGCGGACGGTGACATTTCTGTTTTCGTTTCTACTGATCGCGTACGGCCTGATATTTCTGAGCCTCATCATACTGTCGCAGTTGCAAGAGACCGAATCGGTCACCGGGTATCTGCCGCTACTCATCCCGTTCACGATCTCGTCGATCATCGCGATACTGCTCGGCTGGCTATTTGCGAAGATATTTGAAAACCTGCCGTTTCACGTCCTCGGCATTTCGTTTCGCGGCAGTTGGTTTCGGAATCTTTTAGCGGGGCTCGCCATTGGCGGTATCGCTATTGGCAGTGCGGTGCTTATCTCGGTGATGTCCGGCGGTATGAGTTTGACATTAAATCGAGATTCGTCCGGCTCGGCGATCGCGACAACGCTAGCAGTGACTCTGCTGATATTTATTGCGGGTGCCGTTTCCGAAGAAACGCTCTTTCGCGGCTATATGCTACAAACATTTGCCCGGTCAAACCTCGTCGTGTTTGGCATCGGCTTTACGTCGCTGCTATTTGCCTTTGCCCACAACGCCAATCCCGACGCCGGACGCCTTTCTTTGCTCAACACTTTTCTCGCAGGCATCTGGTTCGCCGCAGCTTATCTAAAGACAAGCGACCTGTGGTTTCCGCTTGGGTTACATCTGATGTGGAACTGGCTGCAAGGCCCGGTGTTTGGAATAAACGTAAGCGGCATCGCTCAATTCAGCCCCGACCCTCTGCTCCGTGCAACCGACTCCGGCCCCGTATGGCTCACCGGCGGCAGCTACGGAATCGAAGGCGGCATCGTCTGCACGATCGCGATCGTTATCTCGATGGGATTGATCTACTTCCTGCCAATGAATTCGAACCAAATAGAAACATAGGACACATAATAGTTACGTAATTCCTACACACTATGTGCCCTATGTCTCTATGTGGTCAATAATCGTTAAGCAGTCTGTATTTTGAAGCTAATATCCACCGCTCTCGCCGAGTGCGTCAAACGTCCAACTGAGATCAGGTCGACTCCGGCGTCGGCATACGAACGGACGCGGTCGAGGTCCATGTTGCCGGAGGCTTCGATGAGGACGGCGGGGTTCATTCCGCGGGCCATTTGGACGAGTTTGGCGGCTTCTTCGGGAGTTTGATTATCAAGCATGACTATCTCGGCACCGGCGTTTATCGCCTCGCGAAGCTGTGCCCAGTTCGTCACCTCGACTTCGATCTTGTGCAGGTGGCCGGAGGTTGCGCGTGCGGCCGCAACTGCCTCCGTAATGCCACCTGACAGAG
This sequence comes from Chloracidobacterium sp., assembly GCA_016706275.1. Classification (GTDB taxonomy): domain Bacteria; phylum Acidobacteriota; class Blastocatellia; order Pyrinomonadales; family Pyrinomonadaceae; genus OLB17. The sequence goes on from JADJJY010000002.1 coordinate 662,491, forward strand.
CAATGTGGTTGTCTTTGATCAAAATGCCGTCGTCGAGGCCCATTCGATGATTTTTGCCGCCGCCGATCGTAACCGCGTATTTCTCGAGCATCCTCAAACCCGGCGTCGTCTTTCGCGTATCGACAATACTCGCTCCCGTGCCCTCGATAGCTTTCACAAAAGCTCGCGTCAAAGTCGCAATTCCCGACATCCGCTGCAAAAGATTGAGAGCGACGCGTTCGCCGGTGAGCAATACGTCGGCGTAGCCTTTGAGCGTGCCAAACACCGTGCCTTCTTCGACCTCGTCGCCGTCGTTAAATGTCGTTTCGATCTCAGGGATCTCCGGGTCGAGGTGAAAAAACACCGCCTCCGCGACATCAAAGCCGCAGATCACGAGAAACTCTTTCGCCAAAAACGCCCAGTCCCTCGCGTATCCGGGGCGACGGTCGCACGGGTGGTAATATCGCCGCGGCCGATGTCCTCCGCCAAAAATTCGCCGATCGCCGACATCACATCGCCATTTTCAAGCCAGTTCATATGATTATCAGACTAATGCAGAAGCCCGCGCGTAAGCAAGGGCGTAACGTCCAACTTGAGAGATACGCCCTTACTAACGTGCGGGCTTCTGCATCTGATACAACCCTGCCCGGATTGACATCTTTCGCCGTCCCAGTTATTCTCGTCGCATCACAACAGGAGAAAGACCATGAAGAACCTATCAACCCTAGCGATCGCAGCCGTCGTTTTGTTTACCGCGGCGTGGGCGTGCAACATGAGCACGGCAAATATCAGCAGCTTTAAGACCTCAAAGGACCGCGAGGGCAAACAGGAATCGACCAGCTTTAAGGGCGGCGATACCATCTACGGCCGTGCTGAGATCGCCTACAACATCGGCAAGGTCAAGATCAAACTAAAGATCACCGTCGACGACGTCAAGGGTATGGACAAAGGCGATATGGTCAAAGGCTCCGACGTCACCATCGACATGGACGGCAACGGCACCGGCATCTATTCGCTCGCGGTCCCCGTCGGCGTCAAAAGCGGCAAATATATCCTCACCGCCGATATGCTCAACGAAGCCGGCGAGACGAAGGATACAAAATCCGTCAATCTAAGCGTCTCTGACGAATAGTTGATAGAGGAACGAACCTCCGAGGGCACATTTTACGCGCCGAATATCGTTATCGGAGGCGTATTGGAATAGTTGCCGACGGGTTCGTTCCTTTTTATAAAGATCGCGCGCATCACGCCGGTCTCCGGGACGCCCATGACGCGAGGTTCGATATAAATAACCTCAGGCAGGCTCGTCAGAAACGCGACTTTTTCAAACCGCTCCTCGCCGTTACGCTTGAATTCGATCTGCAGAGCGCTCATTCCTTCCATCTGGCAGGCGATCCGCACCTTAAAACCACCAAGCGCGGTGACTTTTAACTTCGGAGCGAGGTCGCGAAGCGGTTTTTTGACGTGATTTGGCGACAGGATCTTCATCCCGATCCCCATTCCCTCTCTGTAACCGCTTGCAGATTTGATCCGGCGAACATATTTCCGCATCTCCGCCACCAATCCGGCCTGCGTCCGCACCGGCATCGGCGTATTATCAAACATCGGGCGTTCGCTAACGGGTTTTATCGAGCGTTTATTAGATATCACCGCATCCCGCCACGAACGCAGAGCTCGCATATTTACGCGGTTCCGTTCAAATATATCCACCGCAAACGCATATTCCACCGCTATCGCTTTGATACGGTCAACCTCCGCGGCCGTCAACCCAAGATCCGCCGCATAAGTCTCAGCACCATCAGCGATCTGCTGAAAAGCCCGCTTTCGCTCATCCAATCCATACGGCAACCAATCTTCTCGTCTAGGCATACTGGTATCTCTCCAAGTTTTTTTGTGCCTATTTTACCCAAATTTTAATATTTTGTGCAAGGATTTTATGCATTGAGAGCCGATGCTTTACTCACATTGCCCGATAAAATATTTACATCGATCGCTTTTTATAATATATCGGACGATTAACTAACAGTAGGTTCTGATATATATTCACCATCGTCCAACGGAATTATGTACTAATTTGATTGAAGTAATAAATTGGGCGATGCAGATTTTCAATAGCCCGATGCAAATATTCCATCGGCTTTTTCTACGCCAGTTCCCCATCCGCGAATGCCCCTCACAAATGTCTCAAACACTATATATTGTCGCTATTTGATCGCCGGAGCCTCGATCTTTAGGTCTTTCTGATCGTAATCGTACTCGCGCACTTCGCGCTCCACATGACGAGCGTTGGAGTAGCGAGTTGTTGATGTCGTTTCAAGCAAAAACCCGTCAGTGGAAATCCAATACTGTGCGACTTTCGTAGTGACACTCGGAAAATCAGGGTCTGTTACTGTGCTCTTCTCTACTCGAACATATAGATTTGCAGTTTTGGCTCCGATCTTCTCTTGTCCGACGAACATATACTGATTTTCGATCGTGGTGCGGGATCGGTTTCCGCCACTATTTCCGCTCCCGATACCACTACCTTGGCCAATGTCCCGAGATTTGGGCAAAGAGCACAAATAGAGTCCAGAAAAGCCTAACTCTTGAACCTTCCAAGCAGCCGTTCCTTTCCTTGTGTAACTTGTGTTGCCAATTCTTATCTCTTCGAATGGCTCCGCTGTCTTCGAACCACCCTTCTGAGCTGACGCGGTCGTCCAGACTCGATCCGTAGGAAGATACCGGCGAATGCTCACGTAAACATAGTATGGGGACTTCGACTCCATCTCAAATTTCTCAATGGTTTCGGTTTGAATATGTGCAACTGCCTTCGTTTTCTCGCATGATTTCGCCCGAATCTCAAAAAATTCGGCCTCGGTCAGTGTTCTACTCTGCCCAGATGCCACCGTCGATACAATAAAAAGTAACGTAATTAGGAGTAGTTTCTTCATATTATCCTCAGTTTAGAGATTCAAGATTATTATTGAGCGTCGTGATCTGGCTTTCTAGTTCCGTTGAGCGGTCGCGGAGTTCGGTTACTTTTTCGGCGGGGGCTCGGTCGACGAAGTTTGCGTTTGAGAGCTGGCCGTCGAGACGGGTTTTCTCTTCGGTGAGCTTGGCGATCTGGTTTGCGAGCCGTGTGCGTTCGACGTCAAAATCGATCAGCCCCTCGAGCGGAATCGCTATCTTAGCATTGCTAGTTACCGCGGTAGCAGATGCTTTCGGAACTGTGAATTGATTGCCAATTATCAAATCATGAGCTCGAGCGAGTTTTAAGATTTGTGGCTTATTATTGTTGAAAATATTATAGCCAGAGGTTCCGGTTGCAACATGAACGATTATTTTGTCGCTAGACTTAATATTCATCTCCGCCCTTATGTTCCGGATCTTAGTAATTAGGTCGATGACATCCTTCATTTCCTCTTCGGCCCCCTCATCGACAGAGAGCTTGTCACCCGGCGGAAACGAAGCGAGCATAATGGTCGCATCCGCCCCCGCATAAGCCGCGTGGTGCAAAGCGTTAGACGTCCCCGGCAATTTCTGCCAAAGCTCCTCGGTCAGATACGGCATAAATGGATGCAGCATCCGCAAAGCGATCTCCATGATCGTGATGATACGCGTCGTTGCCTCAGGGCCGCCGGCCGTTATCTCATCCTTAACGAGTTCAATATACCAATCGCAAAAGTCATCCCAGAAAAAGTGATAAAGCAGCGAAACCGCCGAATGGAATTCGTACTTATTAAGTGCTGCATTTACATCAAGAGCAGTGCGATTCAATCGAGAAACGATCCACCTATCAGCCAAGGCAGTGGTCGGTGGTCGGTGGTCAGTGGTCAGGCTTTCTTCCTGGCCGCTGCCCACGGCCCACTGCCCACTGTTCATAAGACTTGCATGATCGACCGCCGCACCTTCGGCGTTCATCAGGCAAAACCGCGTTGCGTTCCAGATCTTGTTGGCAAAGTTGCGATAGGTCTCGACGCCGACATCGTTCCAACGAATATCCGCCCCGGTCGCGATCGACGCGAGATAGATTCGCGTCGCATCCACACCAAACTTATCAAACATCTCGATCGGATCGACGCCGTTGTTGCGCGATTTCGACATCGGCTTGCCGTCTTTGCCAAGCACGGTGCCGGTAATGACGCAATCGTTGAACGCGGTCTTATCAACAAACTTTTTCGTCAACATCATCATCCGCGAAACCCACAAAAACATGATGTCGCGGCCGGTGACGAGCACGTCCGTCGGTAGAAATGAATTGAGATCATCAGTCTCGGAAACGTCCCCGTTCCAACCAAAGGTGGAGAAAGCCCATAGCCCCGACGAGAACCAAGTATCGAGCACATCATTATCTTGCGTCAGGTCCCTGCCGCCCGCTTTCTCGTTCGCCTCTTCCTCAGTGCGTGCGACAAAGACATTTCCGTCTGCGTCGTACCACGCCGGGATCTGATGCCCCCACCAAAGCTGCCGCGAGATGGTCCAGTCTTTGAGGTTTTCGAGCCAATTTGTATAAACCTTTTCGTGCGGAACACGCGGGGAGAAATGCGGCGAGCCTTCGTGGCGCATAAGATCGAGAGCGAGGTCACGCATCTCGTCCATCTTCACGAACCACTGCTCCGACAATATCGGCTCAACAACCGTCTTGCACCGTTCGCAGACCGGCAGCGTGATCTCGTAATCATCAACCTTTTCCAGCAACCCCAGCTCGTCAAACATCGCCACAACCTTTTCCCGAGCGGCAAACCGATCCATCCCGTCAAACTCAACCCCGGCCGCTTCGTTCATTGTGCCGTCAAGATTCATCACCAAAAGCTGTTCGAGACCATGCCGCTCGCCTACGAGATAGTCGTTAGGATCGTGAGCAGGCGTGATCTTCACCGCACCGGTCCCAAACTCGGCATCGACGTATTCGTCAGCGATAATCGGTATCTCGCGATTCGTCAGCGGCAGCAGGATTGTCTTGCCGACAAGGTCTTTGTATCGCTTGTCACCACCGTTTACCGCCACAGCCGTATCACCAAGCATCGTCTCCGGCCGCGTCGTCGCGACGGTGATCGTCTGGTCGCTGTCCTTGACCGGATATTTTAGATAAGTGAGTTTGCCGTCCTTCTTCGTTTCCTCTTTTACTTCGAGATCGGACAGAACCGTCCTGTCTTTTGGGCACCAATTGACGATCCTGAGGCCCCTATATATCCAACCTTCGTCATAAAGCGTGCAAAATACATTACGCACCGCGAGCGAAAGACTCTCGTCCATCGTAAATCTATGCCGCGACCAATCTACCGACGCACCTTCGCGGCGCATCTGCTCGGTGATGGTGTTGCCGTACTGCTCTTTCCACGCCCAAGCGCGTTTTATAAATTCCTCGCGGCCGATGTCCGTCGGCTTTTTATGCTCATCCTTTTTAAGCTGCTCGACGACCTTTCGCTGAACGCTAATTCCCGCATGATCAGTTCCCGGCAGCCATAGAGTTCGATAGCCGAGCATCCGTTTCCAGCGAATGAGCGAGTCCATGATCGTGTGCTGCAAAGCGTGGCCCATGTGCAGCGAGCCGGTAACATTTGGCGGCGGGATGACGATGGAATAGGGTTTTGCCTCCGGATCAGTGTTGATCTCAGGCGCAAAAAAACCGCTCTCTTCCCAGCGTTTGTAATGATGTTCTTCGGCCGATTTGGGGTCGTAGGCCTTGTCGAGTTCCATATTCTTATCGTGGTAAAAACCCTATTCTAAAACAAAAGCGGTTAGCTTTCATTTCCGCAACGAAAACTAACCACAAACTGCACGCGAACTTGAACTTTTTAAGTCTTATTGCCCTCTTCGAGCGCTTCGCGGATTAGCTTTTCGGCAATACGCGGCACGGCCTCTTGAGCGATCTCGCGGATGACTCGGTCGGAAAGCTTTTCAACGACACGCTGTGCAATTAGTGCGATCATTTCTTCCGACGCCTCTGGAACAGCCTCTACCGGAGCGGCAACCATCGACCCGACTGGTTCCGTCGATTCCGATTCAACCGGCTCTGTCTCGGCAAAAGCAAATCTCGGTTCAAACCCCGACGTAACCGGGCCGACCTCCTGCTCAACCACCGGCTCCGGCGCTTCAATTACCTCAGTGAATGAGGTTTCCGCAACCGGCGTCCAGTCAAAATCCTTTACTGTCGTCTGGATAGTCTCAGCGGTATGGATCGGCTCGGCTTCATCATTGTCGTGCGGGCGAAGTGCCTCGATCATTTCGTCATCGAGTGCCGCATCGTCAAACTCAGTTTCGATCGCCGGTTTGTTCTCTTCGGTCGGATACGTGCCGTTAAAAGGGTCTTCTTCGGTGTCGTAATCCTGGATCGGCATCGTCTCGGCAAAGCTGTTTTGATACAGCTCCTCGATGTCCGCCGTCTCTGGCGTCGGGGCGGGCGAGGACGAATTTATCCCCAACAGATCATTAACACGGGCGACAAGATCGTGGATCGATTGAAAAGGTTTTGTCAGGAATCCGTCAGCCTCGACGCGCTCGGCCTCGGTCTGGTCAAACGGCTCGAATGAACCAACAAGCAGCAGCACCGGTATGTGCCGAGTTGCCGCGTCCTGCTTTATCATCTCGCAGATCAGATAGCCGTTCGGCCCCGGCATCTCGACATCGACAAGTACAATGTCCGGCTGCACTTCGATAAATTTCTGCATCGCGGCTTCGCCGTCACCGGTCGAAAACACATCGACGCCGGCGTCGATAAACGACATCTCGACGACCTTACGGATGGTAATCGAATCGTCAGCCAGCAATAATTTTGGTTTTGTCGCAACGTCCATTGTTATTTGGTTCAAACAAACATCCGTAGCGTTGTTTTCAGCTGGAGATCGGTAAATGGTTTTGGCAAAAACGCCAACGCACCCGCCGAAAAACTGTCAGACGACAACCGCGAGACAAGTTCGGTCGTCATTATTATCACCGGTATCCGCATCAACCGCCGCTCGGACTGCATATATCGCACAAGTTCTCGGCCATCGATATGGGGCATCTGAATGTCGAAAATTGCCGCCACAAAAGCCTCTTCGCCCTGCAGTTGTTTGTAAGCCTCTTTACCGTCGTTTGCGGCAACAGCCGCAAACCCCTCGGCTTCCAAAACATTTTTGACGATCCTCAATACCTCAGGATCGTCGTCCGCGACCAGTATCCGCGGCTTTGCCCCCTGTACTTCGCTCATGTTGTTATAAAACTTTTGAAAATATCCAAGTAAATCTTATCAGATTTACATCCTAACTCGCGACTGGTTTGCGAGGTCGGCGGCAAGCCTGATCGCGGCTATGAGACTCGATTCGTCAGCAATGCCTTTACCCGCGATGTCGTATGCCGTGCCGTGATCGACCGATGTGCGGATCAGCGGGAGGCCGAGCGTGACGTTTACACCAGACCCAAACGCCAGCGACTTAACAGCGATCGTTGCCTGATCGTGATAGAGAGCAACAACAGCGTCGAATTCGCCGCCCGAGCACCTGCCAAAGATCGTATCCGGCGAATAGGGCCCGCTGACATCGATCCCGGCGGTTTTGCATTGCTCGATTGCAGGGATGATCTCGTCATGCTCTTCGCTGCCAAACATCCCGCCCTCGGACGCATGAGGATTCAATCCGGCGACGGCAATAGTGATTTCACGCCCGAGCAGCTTGCCGATCTCACGATCCACAAACCCGATCAGATCGACCAAAGCCGCTGTTTTTACAAGCTCGATCGCCTTTATCAGCGGCAGATGGGTTGAAAGCAGGACAACACGAAGCTTATCGGCAAAAAAGCTCATTCGAAAGTCTCCCGTGTTGGTGAGCTCGGCAATGAACTCGGTATGTCCCGGATAATTGTAGCCGCCAAGAGCGATGGCTTTTTTGCTGATAGGAGCTGTACATATCGCATCGATCTTGCCTTCACGCCAAAGCTCAACCGCTTTTACGATGTACTCCGCCGACGCCTTGCCTGTGACGGCCGCATCGACGCCGATCCCAAACTCAGTTGGCAGATTATTTAGATCTACGATCTCGATATCATCGAGAGCAACGCCCAGTTTAGCGGCTAACCTACGCATATGCCCCGCGTCGCCGATCAACACAACCCGGCACATAGCTCGACTCGTTTTGTCAGAGATCGCTTTGAGAGTTATCTCCGGCCCAATACCGGCGGCATCGCCGATAGTGATACCGATGGTTGGTAGATTATGAGATGAAACGGCCATTTCAGACCTAGATTAGCACAAGCGAGCGTGATCTTAATGCAGAAGCCCGCACGTTAGTAAGGGCGTAACCTCCAGCTTGAGTGTTACGCCCTTACTAACGTGCGGGCTTCCGCAAACATTGTTAATCCGCGTGCCGACGCATAAACGTTGGAACGTCCAGATTCTCGACCGGCTCGAGATCATCAGCAACGTACGGAATATGTCTAGGAGCAACCGGAGCGGCAGTAGCAGCGGCCTCCGCGGCTTTTGGTGTCGGCAGCGTTGCCGCAACCTGCGAATCAAATCCGGTGGCGATCACTGTTATATGGATCTCATCTCCCATATCTTCCTTAATGACGCTGCCCCAGATGATGTCGGCATTATCATCAGCCTCGGTCTCGATCATGCCGATCGCGTCTTCGACCTCGCCCAGCACCATATTTGGCCCGCCAGTGACGTTGATAAGTGCGGCTTTTGCCCCCTTGATCGAATGTTCCTCTAGCAGTTTGTAATCGAGAGCCGCCCGCATCGCTTTTGACGCAGCATCTTCGCCATCGCCCTTACCAATACCCATTAACGCAACGCCTTTGCCGCGCATAACTGTGGTCACATCGGCGAAATCGAGGTTGATAATACCCGGCGTAATGATGAGATCAGTAATACCCTGTACAGCACGAAGCAAAACGTCGTCAGCACGGCGAAACGCCTCCATGATCGTGATCTTTTCCTCGACCTCGCGGAGTTTTGAATTCGGAATAGTGATCAGCGTGTCAACGCATCCACGCAGCTCAGCCAGCCCTTTCTCAGCCTGTGCCATCCGCTTTTTGCCCTCGACGGCAAACGGTTTTGTAACAACAACGACCGTCAAAGCCCCAAGCTCGATCGCCAGCGAAGCTACGACCGGAGCCGCCCCTGTTCCCGTTCCGCCTCCAAGTCCGGCAGTGACAAATACCATGTCCGATCCCTCAAGCACGTCGAGCAGTTTTTCGGTGTCCTCGAGAGCGGCGGCACGTCCGATGTCAGGGTTCGACCCGGCACCCAAGCCGCGTGTCGATTTGCTGCCAAGCTGGATCTTCATCGGAGCCTTTGACGCGTTGAGCGCCTGCAGATCTGTATTGGCGACGATAAACTCGACGCCCTTGATACCCGCGTCGATCATCCGGTTAACGGCGTTGCTGCCGCCGCCGCCGACACCTATTACCTTGATACGTGCACCGGTAATTGGCGGCTCGTCGATAAACATTTTTATGCCGTTGGTATTCATTTCGTTGTCATCCATTAAGGTAAAGTTTCCCATAGCGGAAATTACAGATCAGTAGAAAAAACAAATTCAGGGCGTGTTGCGAAATCGCTAGATATTGTATTACCGGGTGATAATCATACAACCGTTTGCGGTAAATTCAAAATCCGCCGTAACATTTATTTAAACTTATCGCGAAAATTTCCGAACCAATCGGCGACCTTTCGCACCGACGATCTGTCCTCACGCCCGCCGTACCGCAGTTGGGTGTGCATCGACCTCAGAGCAAGCCCGCAAGCCGTCGCCCAGGCCGGGCTTTGTACCTCTTCGACCAGCCCGCCAAAATATGTCGGCTCAAGATATCCGACACGCGTCGGGGCGTCAAATATTTGCTCGGCGATCTCAGGCATTCCTCGAACAAGCGATGCCCCGCCCGTCAGAAACACGCCGCCTGAAACCTGCGCCTTAGCCTCGCGCAGCTCTTTTGCGATGTGCTGCATCAGCTCGACCGCACGCGGCTGCATGATGTCGCAGAGGATCTCTTTTGACAGTTCACGCATCTCGCTGCGGCCAAAAGATTCGATCTCGATGACCTCTTGCCGCTCGTCTTCGCCGATGAGAAATGACGCAACGCAGCCGTGTGTGTGCTTTATCTTGTCAGCCTCAGGGATCGAAACACGCAAGCCTGTCGCGATATCGCGCGTAAAAAGCATCCCGCCAAACGGGAACACAGCCGTATGCTGCACCGCTCCGCGGCCAAATATCATCAGGCTCGTGATCTCGGAGCCCATGTTGACAACCGCACAACCATATTCCTTATCGTCGTCGGTCAAAACACTTTCAGCAGCAGCCAGGGGCTCAAGCACGAGCTTTTCAACCTCAATGCCCGCACGTTTAACGGCCTTTTCGAGATTTTGGCGAACCGCGCTCGGGCTTGTAACAATGTGGACAAGAGCCTCTAGCCGCGATCCGTTCATCCCGACCGGCTCGGTGATTCCGTCCTGTCCGTCGATGATAAATTCCTGCGGCAGACGGCTGACGATCTCCCAACCGGGCGTCAGCGGCATCGCACTTGCCGAATCCACGGCGCGCTCGGTGTCTTCGTCAGTGATCTCTTTGTCAGGGCCGGCAACGGCAACCACGCCGTTCTTATTCTCACCACGCAAGTGTTCGCCCGACAGATTGACAGTCGCAAATTCGACATCCAGCCCGCTAACGCGTTCTGCCTCGCTGACGGCTTTTTTTATCGCGTCTGCGACGGCTTCGGTCGAGGTCACGACGCCGCGACGCAGTCCCTTTGACTCGGCCTCCCCCGCTCCGACAATATTCATTTTGCCGCTCGGATCGTATTCACCGATCACGCACCGCACTTGATCGGTTCCAACATCGAGCCCCACGGCCTGTATTTCATTACTCATATCGACACTCAAAATTCGAGATACTGTATCACCGGCGAAGCCCCGCCAACATTGACCGATTTGATCTTGGAACCTTTCCCTGTGACGACCTCGATCGCGGTTTTTAGGCTTTTGCCAAGGCTGTCTTTGGCAAGCAAGACCGAGATCGTCCTGCCGGAATCCTCGACCACAGCGGTCGGTTCCCTGACATCGGTCAGGTCAACCTGTTTTACTCGAGCCATCAGATCAAACTGTTTCCACTCATCAAGCATCTTTTTATAAAGCTTAAGCCGGGCGATGTTGTCTGCCGGTGCCCGTTCGGTCTTTGCCTCATCCCAGCCGTGCAGTACGAAAGGAAAGTCTTTATCGCCGCCATTCATTGCCGAGAGGATAGTGCCTTCGCCATCAACAAGAAAATCCCCCGCCTTGAGATGAACGATTGCCTGCGGCACACGCTCGACGACATCAACACGAATCCCGGCGGGCAGCATCCGCGAAACCGAGGCAGTTTTAACGAACGGAAATTTCTCTATCTTTAAACGGATATCGGCGAGATCGGCGTTCCATACACCTGGTTTTTCTGTTTCTGACGCCACAATGCGGCGAATATCCTCGGCCGGCGTGCGGTCCGTGCCGCGAACCTCAATATTGCGAACCTTGAAAAACTGCGAATCCGTCGCCGAGCGGTAAAACGTAAATCCAAGCACCGCAATGGCAACGATGAGCACCCCGCTGATAGCAAGCGGCAGCCCAAAACGGCCAAAGTTTTGCGACACGCCGCTGCGTGACAGTTTCGACGACGTAACGCGCCGCTTTGAGGGAGTCGTCCTTGATCTGGTTGTAGCTCGTTTCTTTTTCGCCATTCCTTTAGTAAACTCCCCTCCTTACGAAGGAGGGGTGGCAGCGGCTTCCGCTGACGGGGTGGTTCTCTATCCGCGCTTCTTCAACTCTTCCACGATCTCATCGGACAACCGCGTCACGCTGCCCGCTCCGAGCGTAATGACCAGATCGCCCGGCTGTAGATGTTCGCAAACCTTTTGCGTTGCGGTATCGATATCACCAATATAAGTTACATTTTTGTGGCCAAAACGCTTGATATTTTCGGCAACCACCTCCGCCGTAATGCCCTCGATGGGCTTTTCACTCGCGGCGTAAATATCAAGCAAAAACAGTACATCTGCGTTGTTAAATGCCACGACGAAATCGTCCATCAGCTCCTGCGTTCGCGAATACCGATGTGGCTGAAAAACGACGACGTTTCGCTTGCCGCCCGAACTGTTTTTAGCGGCCGAAAGCGTCGCAAGGATCTCAGTCGGATGATGGCCGTAATCATCGACGACCGTGATACCATTGACCTCACCCTTGAACTGAAAACGCCTGTTCGCGTTCTTAAAACCCTCAAACGCCGACACTATCTTGTCGAACGGCACTTCCATCTCGAGTGCCACCGCCGTCGCTGCTAACGCATTATATACATTGTGTTTGCCGGGAACAGGTAGATGCATTCGTCCCAGATCTTCGCCTCGTTTCCAGACTGAAAACGAGGAACCAAACGAGTCGTCATATTTAATGTCGTGAGCCGAAACATCCGCCTGAGCCGTCATGCCATAGGTTACGCGACGGCGTTTGATGTTCGGTATTATCAACTGCACATTCGGGTCGTCGAGGCAGATGATCGCCGCTCCAAAAAAAGGCACTTTGTTCACAAAATCTGTAAAGCATTGCACGACATCGTCCATGCCCTTGTACGATTCCATGTGCTCTTTGTCGATATTTGTAACGACCGCGATCGTCGGGTAGAGCATCAGAAACGAACGGTCGCTCTCATCGGCCTCGGTCACGAACCAATCGGACTGACCAAGCCGGGCATTTGAACCCAGAGTTTCGACCACACCACCAACAACGGTAGTTGGGTCAAATCCGGCATGACCTAGGATCGTCGCGACCATCGATGTCGTCGAGGTCTTGCCGTGCGTACCGGAAACTGCGACAGCATAAGGTTTGAGCACCATCAGCTCAGCCAGCATCTCAGCACGAGGGATGACGGGGATTCCCTTTTCCTTAGCAATGACTACCTCAGGATTGTCCTCTTTGACCGCCGACGAGTACACGACGACCTGAGCGTCACCAACATTTTCAGCCGCGTGGCCGATGTAGATCTTTATCCCGCACTCATTCTCAAGACGGTCCGTATTCTTTGATTTATTTGCGTCAGAACCGCGCACTTCAAAACCGAGATTGGACAACACCTCAGCGATGCCGCTCATCCCGATGCCGCCAATGCCGATAAAATGTATGCGTTTTACGTGTCTAAACATTTAATTTCAACTGTTCGATCAGATCTACTGTTTTCTCAGCTGCGTCCCGTCGTCCCAACGCTCTCGCAGCCGTTTCCATCGCGGTAATGGTTTCGGGTGAACCGATAAACTCCGCGATCGCTTCGGCAAGAGCATCCCCCGTCAGATCGCTTTGCAATATCATCTTCGCCGCCCCAGCTCGTTCAAGAGCCTCCGCATTTTTTCGCTGGTGATCGTCCGCCGCCGTCGGCAGCGGTACCATTATCGACGCTTTACCGGCCGCCGCAAGCTCCGCACAGGTCGTCGCTCCCGCTCGACAAATCACTAGGTCGCTCTTGCCAAATTCGACAAAGATATCCGAGATGTACGGCCGGACATCCGCCCCCGAAAACTCCGAATCCGAATACGCCGTCTTTACATTATCAAAATCCGACTCGCCAGTCTGATGCGTGATGGTCAATATTCCGGCAAACTGCGTTAGCTTTTCGAGCCCAGCAGTCATTGCCGTATTTATTGCCTTTGCTCCCTGCGATCCGCCAAAAATCAAGACGTGGAATTCGTCGGTTCTATACTTTGCCGCAACGTCAAAAAACTCCTGCCGCACTGGATTACCGGTAACGACACCTTTTTTGCCAAAAAACGCGAGAGCCTCATCAAATGTCAGAGCAGCCTTATCAATAAACATCGCTAGCCGCCGATTGGTAAATCCCGGCAAAGCATTCGAATCCATCACCAGCGTCGGCACGCCCATTATCGCCGCCATCAACAGCACCGGTCCTGAAACATAACCACCCGCACCGACTACGACGTGCGGCCGAAACTGACGAATGATTCGCCGTGCCTCAACAAAACTCTTTGGCAGCACCGACAGCCCTTTGATCTTTCCGACAAGCCCCACATTCTTAAGGCCCGCGCTATTTATCAACGAAAGCTGATACCCGCTATCAGGAACGATCTTTTTCTCGAGCCCGCGCGCTGTACCGACAAAGAGCACTTCCGATTCGGCATCGCGGGCCATGATCTCATTTGCCACCGCAATTCCCGGATAGATATGTCCGCCGGTCCCGCCGGCTGCTATCAATACTTTCATTTTGAGCCAACTATCTTCGCCGTTTAGCAACACGCCTTTCCGGCCGATCCTCGACCGCTCCCGCAAATCTCGAGATACTCAATAGTATCCCGACCCCGATCAGCGTCACGACTACCGACGAGCCGCCATACGAGATAAACGGCAGCGGTATTCCCTTTGCCGGCAGTATCGAGATGACGACGCTGATGTTAAATAACGCCTGTACGATGATGCCCGTGATTATGCCGATGCCGAGCAGCATCCCAAATCTGTCAGGTGCCATCACCGCCGCTCTCGCACCGCGCCACAACAACAAACCGAACGCGATGACGACCGCTAATGTTCCCACCAACCCCAACTCCTCGCCAACGACGGAAAAGATAAAATCCGAGTACGGATATGGCAGATAAAACAGCTTTTGGTGCCCCTTAGCAAACCCTTCGCCCAACACGCCGCCCGAACCTATAGCGTATAGCGACTGTACGACCTGATAAGCCTCGTCGTCGGCGTATTTGAACGGGTCCATGAACGCCATCATCCGCTGCATACGAAACGGTGCAAGCAAAATAGCCAGCGTCCCGCCCACCACCATTACCGCTGCGACCGCCCCGATATGAACCAGCCTTGCACCCGCGGCAAAATAAACCGCCGAAAATATCGCACACAGGACGATCGTCGTGCCGAGATCTTTTTCAAGGAACACTAAGCCGCCAAGTAGCCCCAAACTCAATAAACACGGCAAAACCGTTTCGCGAATGCTGCCAACGACATCCTCTTTTTTCGTCAGGTAATACGCAAGGAATATCGGCAACGCCAGCTTTGCAAGCTCTGACGGCTGAAACGAAAATCCGGCCAACCTTATCCAGCGTCTTGCCCCGTTTATCTCAGGAAACCCAAAAACCGCAAGCAATAAAATGCAGGTCACCGCAACACCGCCATAAACGACCCAAGACTTTTCAAAAAAATGATAGTCAATGCGGCTGACGATATACATCGCGATCAGCCCGATCAGCGTAAACCCTATCTGTTTATAAAAATAGGTGTTCTGGCTGACGCTATCGGTCTCTTTGAGCGAAAACATCGCCGACGCGCTATAGACCATCATCGCGCCAAACAGCGCGAGCATCGCCGCGATGCCAAACATCAACCAGTCTATGTTTCGTTCCTGAGCCATTTTCAAATTTCAGATATCTGATCTCAAATACCCGCTTTCTCTGCACCGCCGTCAGACAATTTCAAGACCGCGTTCTTAAACACGGTTCCCCGCTCCTCAAAACTCTTGAACATATCGAAACTCGCACACGCCGGAGCCAGCAAAACCGCATCACCACTTATCGCAGCCTTAAATCCTTTACTCACAGCATCTTCCATCGACCCCGCACGAATTATCTCCGCGTGTCCGGCAAGCTGTGATTCGATATTGTCGGCATCCTCGCCGATCAAGATCAGCGCCCGCACCGAGCTTTCGATCAGCGGAACAAGCGGTGCATACGGAGCATTTTTGCCTTTGCCGCCGAGAATGAGGATCGTCTTTCCTTCGCCGCCGCTTAGGGCTTCAAGCGCCTTCGATGTCGCATCGACCGAGGTCGCTTTCGAATCGTTGTAAAACCTTATGCCATTGATCTCGGCGACAAATTCAATGCGATGCTCGACGCCTTTGAAATTTCTGACCGTCTCACGCATCGATTCGGGATCGGCTCCGCACGCGAGTCCAGCCGCAAACGCCGCGAGCACATTCTCGACATTGTGCAACCCCTTCAAAAAAATGTCTTCGCGTGTCGTCAGCACTTTTTCCTTACCGTTCGCACGGCAGACAAGTTCATTTCCCCTTAAGAAAAGTCCGTCCTCAAGCTCGCGTTTGACGCTAAACATCACCACATTTCCGAGCAGTCCGTTCGCCCAGTCCGCCGTGATCGGATCGTCCGCATTCAGAACCGCGACATCTTCCGCTGTCTGGTTCATAAAAATGCGATGCTTTGCGAGTGCATATTCGTGAAAGCTTTCGTAACGGTCGAGGTGATTTGGCGTCACATTCAGGCAAAGCCCAACATTTGGGCGAAAATCGACGATCGTCTCAAGCTGAAAGCTCGAAAGCTCCGCAACTGTCCATCCATCATCAACAGTTGTCTCTGCGAGGCTCAAAAGCGGCGTTCCGATGTTGCCGCCAACCTGAGTCAAAATACCGGCGTCTTTTAGCAATTCGCCGATCAGAGCGGTCGTTGTAGTTTTGCCATTCGAGCCTGTGATCGCGACGATACGGCCTTTCATAAACCGGTACGCCAGTTCGACCTCGCCGATAACTTCGCCGTCTTTGCGGTCGACGTATCGAGCAGGGATCGTGTTCGTCGGCACTCCGGGCGAGATTACGACCAGATCGATCTGGTCGAGTAGCCACGAGGGAATATCGCCGCCCATCAGTCCGACATTCAATTCAGTTTTCAAAGATCTAGCCGCATCAGACCAGCTTTCGACTTCGCGTTTATCGTGTAGGGCAACCGTGGCACCGCGTTCTGCCAGGAACCTCGCCGACGCAACGCCGGACTTTCCCGCTCCCAAAACAAGTGCTTTTCTGCCTACAATGATCATCAGTTCCCGATCTTGGTCCACTTTGGTCCACTTTGGTCCACTTGGTCCGGACCGGACCAAAACTTACCGTAGTTTCAAAGTGGACAAACTTAACAACGCAAACAGTATTGCCACAATCACAAAACGAAACACTATCTTTGGTTCTTTCCACCCCGACATTTCAAAATGATGGTGGAGCGGCGTCATTTTGAATATCCGCTTGCCGGGCTGGCCGCCGCGTTTGGTCAGCTTAAAAACCGATACCTGCATCATCACCGACAAAGCCTCGATAATAAATACGCCGCCGATAAAGGGCAGCAGAAATTCCTGTTTGGTCAAAATGGCTACCGTGCCTAACGCTCCGCCAATGGCGAGCGAACCGACATCGCCCATAAAAACCTCGGCCGGCGGTGCGTTGTACCACAGAAACCCAAGGCTTGCACCGACCATCGCTCCGCAAAAAACGGTCAACTCAGCCGCCGCCGGATTATGCGTAATGTCCAAACGCTCGGCCCAGCGAGCATCGCTTGCGATATACGTCAGCCCGGTGAGAGCAGACATGGCGATAAAAGTAACGCTGATCGCGAGTCCATCGAGCCCATCGGTCAGGTTCACCGCGTTCGATGACCCGAGCAAAATAAATGCGATAAAAAAGAAATAAATGATCGGTCCAATATAGCTGATGCCATCGATCTCGGAGGTTGCCTTGAGGAAAGGAACACTAACATTCCAAGGGTAGTTGCCCCACGCCCACAGCACTCCCCAGACGAGCAATGCGGTCAACAATTGCCCCGCCAGCTTTTGTTTCCCCGTCAGCCCTAAGCTGCGTTTTCTAACTATCTTGATCCAATCATCGGCAAAACCGACCGAAGCAAAGAGCGTCGTCGCGCCAAGCGCGATCCATAAATAAAGGTTGTCAGGCCGTGCCCAAAGTATCGTCGAAAGAAAAACCGAGCCAATTATCAGCACGCCACCCATCGTCGGCGTTCCGCGCTTTTCCTGATGCGACGCCGGCCCCTCTTCGCGGATCTCCTGGCCAAATTTCAGATCGGCCAGCTTGCGGATAACCTTGCCGCCGAGCAACAGCGATATCAGCAGCGACGTGATCGCCGCCATCGCCGTGCGAAACGTAACATATTGGATAACATTGAGCCCTTTGAAAACATAGGACTCGCTGTTTTTTCCATATTGCAGGAAAAGAAACTGATATAAGAAGTAATAAAGCATCGTTTTCGCTCGGAGTCCCGCCTTTAGGCGGCTAAACTTTCGATTTCAAATATTGCCGCCTAAACGCGGTACTCCAAACTATGCCTCCAACTCAAATGTTTCCAACAACTTCTCGATAACCTTTTCGGTTCGCACACCTCGCGAACCTTTGACCAAGATCACATCGCCCCTTGTCGCAAGACCCGCAACCATCTCGCCCGCAGCGTCAGAATCCGCCGCAAACTGAGAATCTGCGAGCCCCGCAGATATTGCACCTTCAACCATTTCCTGACCAAACCCGCGAACACCGATCAGCATTTCAACGCCAGTGGCGGCGATCGCTTCGCCAGTCTCACGGTGAATACTCGCCGCATCCGGCCCAAGCTCAAGCATCTCGCCCGCGACGACCACCTTTCGCTGAGTGCTATTACTTCCTTCGATAAGCGTCGCTACCATAGACAGCAAAGCCGTTGGATTCGAATTGTACGAGTCGTTAATAACGGTAAACCCATCAGCAAAATGCAGCACCTCGCCACGCTGCGGCGGAGGCTCGACAGTTTTCAGGCTCTCGGCTACTTCGGCAACGGTCATCCCAAAACTGCGTCCAACCGCCGCCGCCGCCAAAGCATTGAGGATATTGTGTTTACCGTTGAGCGGAAATGTCACGTCTACCGTTTCGCCGCCGAAAACAAGCGTAAATGCCGTCTCGCCAAAACGCTCAAATCTAATATTTTCCGCCCGTACGTCCGCGGCATTTGCGATACCGTATGTTATCGTCCGCCCCTTGCTTAGCGGTTCCATCGCGGCGACACGCGGATCGTCCGCGTTCAGCACAGCGACGCCGCCAACCTTCATACCTTCGACAAGCTCGGCCTTTGCTTGTTGGATCCTTTCGATCGACCCCAAGTGCTCGATATGTACGGGCAGCACATTTAGCTCCACGGCAACATCGGGCGGGGTGATTCGGCACAGGCGGGCGATTTCGTTCATCGGCGTGGACATTCCCATCTCCAAAACGGCAACATCATAGCTCTTGTCATTTGCCAAATTAATGACCGTCAGCGGTAGCCCAAGGCCATTGTTGTAATTTTTGATATTGCGGAGCACTTTTCGCCCGCTTGAGGCGAGAACATGAGCCGTCAGTTCTTTCGCCGTGGTTTTGCCCGCACTGCCGGTGATGGCGACGACTGGCTTGTCCCATTCGAGATAGATCCCATGCGCTAGACGCTGAAACGCCGCGATCGCGTCATCGACAAAGATCAGACGGTCGTGAAACGGCTCCAGTGCAGCTTTGTGTTCCGCATATCTATCCTCGCGAACCACACAAGCGACCGCACCTTTTTCAAACGCCGCCGGCACGAACTGTGTCGAATCGTCAAAATCTCCGTTAAAACAATTGTCCTTGTATTCAGGCTGCGAGAGGGCGAAAAATATACCGCCGGACTGAACTTCACGCGAATCGATAGCAAAAGAACCCACTTCGCGGCCAAGCAAAGCGGGGTCTAGTGTGGACGCCTGAGCGTTCATATATCCGATGGCGGTTTCAAGTTTCAAGTTTTCGTGTCTGCCCGTTCTGCGATCTTTTTAACGTCAGCCGCCGTTTGAATATGGCGGTCATCTTGCCTTTAGCATCAAGCTTTTTGTCGGTCGTTTTCTTAATGTCTTTTGTCTTATTCTTATCTGCCGGGTCGGTTGGCTTAGCCGTCGTTCCTTTTTCCGTCTTATCGCCGGGTTTTGCTTTTATAGCGTCAACCGGCGGTGTTTCAGGAATGTCGTTGCTTGCAACCAGCGTCTCTTGTTTGAAAGGCGCATCTTTTGCGACCTTCATATCCTCAAGGATCTGCTGTGCCACCTCGCGAAAAACCGGTGCCGACACCATGCCGCCATCGCGTCCGCCGACCTTTGGCTCATCCATCACGACCGCGACCACTATCTCTGGGTTATCCGCTGGAGCCATCCCGATAAACGACGAGATATATTTGCTCGAATCGACCGATTTCGATTTCGCGTTAAATTTCCATGCCGTGCCGGTTTTACCTGCTGCGGTATACCCGTTTAGCTGTGCCCTCTTACCTGTTCCGGTCAGCACGACCTGTCTCAACATCGTCCTCAGATCTCGCGCAGTTTGAGCGCTGACCACCTGTGTTTGCTTCGGCTCGGTGATCGTTTTCGGTTGCTCATTTGAGCCGCGAATTTCCTTGATAATGTGAGGTTGGACCCTAACTCCGTCATTTGCTATCGTCGCAAAAGCCCCTGTTATTTGCAACGCTGTCACATCAATTTCATAACCGATCGACATTGATGCGAGCGAGTCTCCATTCCACTTTTCAGGTGACCTGACGAGGCCCTGTATCTCACCCGGGAGTTCCACACCTGTCCTCGAACCAAACCCCAATCGCTGAACGAGCGAATAGAAATCGTCCTTACCTACTCCAAGAGCGGTTTTGATCGCACAGACATTGCTCGATAGTGCAAACGCCTGCGAATAATTGACGCGTCCGACGCCGTGCGAATCGGAAAACTTACGATCCGCCACCATGATCGTCCCATTTCCCGAGTCGATCATATCATTGGGCGTAAAGAGCTTTTTCTCAAGCCCCGAGCCGTAGGTGACGAGCTTAAAGACCGATCCTGGCGAATACACTGACTGGATCGCTTTGTTGCTGATATGCTCCGACGCGGCCTCGGTAATGATATTCGGGTCAAACGAGGGATAGTTTGCCATCGCGAGGATCTCGCCCGTTTTTGGCACCATCACGATCACCATACCCGATTTTGCTCCCGACACACGCACCTGTTTTTCCAGTGCTTGTTCGGCCATATATTGGTAAGCCGAGTTGATCGTCAAAACAATGTCGCTGGGCTTTTCCCGTTCAGAGGTAGTCTCGTCATAAACACGTCCGAGACGGTCGCGCTCTTGCAATTTCCGGATAACCGCTCCGTGCAAAATATCATCCTGCGACTGCTCGACACCGGCCTTACCGTCGTCCTCAGCGTTGCTAAACCCGATGACCTGTGCCGCAAGCGTGTTGTATGGATAGCTGCGTTTTTGGTCCTCTTTCCAGTGAAGTCCTGTAAAATTAGGCAGATCGCCCTTTTTCAGATCGGGTGTATCTAGGGCTTTGTTGTATTTTTGAGCAATCTCGTCATCAAGCTTTTTCGCAATGGCAACATATTTCTTATTGCCCTCTTTCCCCTGCCGCAGTTGAGCGGCAAGCTGTCCGGCATCGAGCTTGAGAGCTTTCGCGATCGCTTTAGCCGCCGCGTCGGTATCGGTGATCTCAGATGGATTGGCGTAAAGCGTCTTGACCGGCAGGCTCATCGCGAGAGCACGTTCGTTGCGGTCAAAGATCGTCCCGCGCAGCATTCGGTCATGTTTGACGTCCTGCCGTAGGTCAACGGCCTTTTCCTTGAGCCATGCGTGTTGGGTCACCTGCAGGTGAAAAAGCCGCACACTGATGCCGCCGATCCATAGCACAAAGAATGCGACGATCAACATAAATCGAGTAAAAGCGACCTGACGGAGATTTTTCTTACGGGATTTCGGAGATCTTTTCATGACGCTGCTTTTGAACTAAAAATGTTAGGAGTTATTCGGCTGACATTGTGCGTTTCGGTTGGCTCGCTGTCTTGTTGTTATTAGCAAGAGCAGTCGTCACCGCTTGCGGAGCGGGTTTAACCAACGCCGTTCGCTCGATCAGAGTCTTGTCAGGAGCGGTGGCAACCGTTGCAGCAGCGGTCGGAGGAACGGCTTTGTCTTTGGTCACCGAGGTCAACTGTGCCATCTGAGTCTGATCGATAGTCGGCTCACCAAAACCGACTTTCTTTGCAGCCTTTTTGATCTCCAAAGGGGACGACGATATCTCACGCGCCAGCAGTAGGCGGCGTTTTTCGCTTTCGAGGTCGTCGATCTGCTTTCGCAGACGCGAATTCTTCATCCCGTAATCCATCGAAGAAAAGTGCTGACGCCCGGCAAAGAAAAATCCCGACACGACTAACAGGCCGCATACAAGGATCAAGGCGTATGTTCGTCCGCGTTTTTGTTCGCTCTTTCGTTGTATCGCTTTTCTATTTTTGGTCATCTCGGGGGTCCTCCGTCTTCTGAACTCAAAGGGTTATTGCTCTAACTTTCGGCACGCTCTCAGCTTTGCACTTCGTGAGCGTGGGTTTTCAACAATTTCTTCGTCGGTCGCCGTGACCGGCTTTCGCGTCAAGATCTCGATCTTTTTCGCGGCTCCGCACATGCATTGTGGGATTCGCGGCGGGCAAAAACATCTGCCTGAAAGCTTTTGAAAAGCCTGCTTTACGATCCTATCTTCCAGCGAATGAAAGGTGATAATCGCTAGCACGCCACCAGTTTTCAATATATCGACCGCATCCGTCACAAACTGCTCGATGATGTCGAGTTCGCCGTTAACCGCGATCCTCAGAGCCTGAAACGTCCGCGTCGCTGGATGTATCTTGTCTTTTGGGCTTGTGCGAACCGCCCTGCGGACCAGATCGGCAAGCTGCGTGGTCGTTTCGATCGGCTCGCCCTGCTCTCTCTTTTCAACTATCCATTTCGCGATCTTTCGCGAGACACGCTCTTCGCCGTACTTATATATAATGTCGGCGAGCTCTTTTTCGTCAGCCGTCGCGAGCAACTCTGCGGCCGTCATGCCACCCGATTCCACATCCATCCGCATATCCAACGGAGCGTCAAACCGAAAACTAAAACCCCTCGTCTCGCTATCAAGTTGCAGCGACGAAACCCCAAGGTCCGCCATGATGCCGTTCGGCCTGGCCTTGCCCACCGCCGTTCGTATCTCCGCAAAATTTGAATAGACAAACTTTACCCGTTTGCCGTAAGGCTTTAGCCGCATTTTCGCGAGCTTCATCGCGGCCGTGTCCTGATCGATACCGATGACCGTCACATCCGGCGAAGCCTCAAGCATTCCCTCGGTGTGGCCACCAAGCCCCAGCGTCGCATCCACAAACAGCCCGCCTTTTTCCGGCTCGAGGAAACCCAAAGTTTCCGCAAGCAGAACAGACCGGTGCGCATTTGCGGCGTCAGATTCGGGCATATTCAAAGATCACTCGTCGGGTCTCATCCGTGCAGTTAAGCATTTTGAAATTCGTGCGAACGGTTCCCCGCGCCATCGTTTTGGCGCTTATGGTCTTAAACAGTTGTATTAGTTGTGTGTGTTACCCCGAAAGCCATATCGAGGTTATTTATATAGCAAATGAATAATACGCCGACTGTTCGTGCGGTGTCAAGAGAATATTTCATCAAAAGGCTTAATCATGCGTTTAAATATTTTGGCATCAAAACGACCGCCCATTTTGGGCTGTTTTTGTGTTTTCTCGCAACGCTGATATAGGATAATAGGCGACCCGCGCGGGCGCCTGATGACACCCTTATTTTTACAGTTAATAATTTTCGGTTTACTTGCCGCGGCGGCGAACGTCCTCGGCGGGCTCGTGCTGTTCCCGTCGCAACTGCATCAGAGCTACAAGCGTTTCCTCAAATACCTGCTCGCACTCGGAGCGGGGTTTATGCTAGCGGTGGCTCTGTTTGAAATATTGCCGAAAACGATCACGATATGGCAGGCGGCAAATCCAGGCGACCCTGAGAATCTCTACATGCCGATGATGCTGCTACTCGGCGGATATCTGCTCACTCAGTTTGTCGAACACACCATCGCCCCACACTTTCACCTTGGCGAAGAGATGCATTGCGACGACGACGACCACTCGCACGACCTGATCTCGACGCGCTCGGCGTACACGGCGGTCGGCGGTTTGCTGGTCCACACTTTCTTTGACGGTGTAACAATCGCGGCGGCTTCGCAAATAGATGTAAAGGTCGGCTTTCTCGTATTCATCGCCGTCTTTCTGCACAAATTTCCCGAAGGCTTTACGATCGGCTCGATGGTCATGGCAGCCGGCAAAGGCCGTCGGCAGGTAATGATCGCAACTTCGCTAATGGGCCTGACGACGTTTCTCGGCGTGATGATCTTTTACTTTATCGGCAATAATGCAGGATCCGCCGTCGCCTACGCCCTTCCCGTCGCCGGAGGCGTCACGCTCTACGTCGCCGCCAGCGACCTCATCCCCGAAGTCAACCACCACGGCAACAACAGCGTCTGGGTGTCCCTAGCAGTCTTCGCCGGAGTAGCCCTGTTCTTCGGCACCCATCAACTCCTCCACATGGCGTCCGGTCAATAAAAAACTCCCCGCCCTACCAAGGAGGGGTGGATGCCGTTTCGGCAGACGGGGTGGTTCTCTCTGTCTTTATCTTCTGACTTCCACTTTTCACTATTCATTATTCACTGTTCACTTTCTTGGTCCGGTCCGGACCAGGTGGACCAGGGTGGACCAACCTTTCAGAAAATCTAATTTCTTGAAACTTAGCACCACGATGGTCGTAATTAATTAGGGAGGCAGATTGGACACACGATGAGAGAACCTTTATTAGCTGGCATACTTAGTTTACTGATACCCGGGCTCGGGCAGATCTATAATGGCCGGATACTGATTGGCATTATTTGGTTAATATTGACCGGTTTTTCGTGGATCGGATCGGTTGGCGTTTTGGGATGGGTCATCCATCTATTCGCCGCTTGGTGTGCGTATAGTTTTGCAAAGGAAAATCCTGTCAGGGTCTAGTTTGGCTTCACGATCCTCCTCTTTCGCCCGGTGTCCGATGATGCCGGGCTTTTTATTTGGGCAGTTGTCGGTTATCGGTTATCAGTTGCCAGTGGCAGTAGGCGGGTGAACGGTGTAGTATGAAACATTGCTTTTATGTCAGGGAAACGCCAGCGGCTCACGCCGTCGCTACCGACGACCAGCCACCGCAGGTGGAACTGACAACCGGCGACTGACAACCGACAACTGACTTATGGTTCGAGAAGGGATACCTTTTATTTTGATACCGGTCGTTATTGCGGCGGGGCTTGGTTGGTTTGGGCTGTGGCCGGTAGCTGTGGTTTTTGCGGCGGTCGCGCTGTTTATGATGTACTTTTTCCGCGACCCGCAGCGGACGGTGCCGCAGGACGACGGGCTGATCGTTTCCGCGGCGGACGGTGTTGTGACGCGGATCGATCTGACCGATACGACCAAGCTCGTGAGCGTTTTTCTATCGCCGCTCGACGTCCACATAAACCGCTCGCCGATCACCGGCACGATCAAGGAAATTAACTACACGCGCGGCAAGAAAATGCCCGCGACCAAGGACGAAGCGAGCCTTGTGAACGAGCGAAACGCGCTGGTCATCGAGGGAGAAGGCATCACCATTACCTGCACGCAGATCGCCGGAATCCTAGCGCGGCGGATTGTCTGTTGGCCAAAAGCAGGGGATAATCTGATTCGCGGACAAAAATTTGGGCTGATCAAGTTTAGTTCGCGGACCGACCTATTAATGCCCGCCACGGTCGAGCTGATGGTCAAAGTCGGCGACCGAGTAAAGGGCGGAGAAACGGTGATCGCGAGATCAGTGAATAGCGAAAAGTGAAAAACTAAAAGTGAAAATCCTTAAAACTTTTAACTATTAGTTTTTAGTTTTTCACGGTTATTTATGGCAGACGAGAAAGACAACCGACCACCTCACCGTGGTATTAAAAAGGGCCTCTATGTGATCCCGACGCTTTTCACTGCAGCAAATGTGGCGATGGGCTATCTGGCGATTTTATCGTCGATCCGTGGCTTTCATTTGTCGGCGACCGACCCTGCTCTCGCAGCAACATATTTTAACTCCGCCGGTCTCGCCATCGGACTCGCGATATTGTTTGACACTGTTGACGGCCGAGTGGCTAGGGCTACGCGGACGGCAACAGAGATCGGTGTTCAATTCGATTCGCTGGCGGACGTGCTAACGTTTGGCATCGCACCGACGGCACTGATCTATGCTTGGGCGATCGCACCGACATTTGCCGAAGGCTCGTTTGGCCACAACCTCGGCGTATTCCTTTTGTTTATGTATCTGATGTGCGGGGCGTTCCGTTTGGCAAGATTTAATCTGCAAGCGACGCGGCCCGTAAAGCTCATCGAGGGTGCGACCAAGGTCGATAAGAAAGCATTTGTCGGATTACCAATACCTCCGGCGGGCGGATTGCTTGCTGCTCTTGTGCATTTCGCACCGGCTCCGCTGAGTTCGTACGGCACGGATTCTTCGCAATCTTACACATACGCTTTGTATGCACTTGTTGCTGTGTTGGCGATATCGATGGTCAGCACGATCCGTTACACGAGCATGAAAACAGCCGGCAAGGGCCGACAGGGATTTTTGCTCGTGTTGGTGCTCGTCGCGATGGCGATGGGTGTGTGGCTGTATTCGCGATACGCTCTGCTAATTATCGCAGGCCTCTACGTTTCGCATGGCCTGATCTGGTGGGTTTTTCGTTTTATTGGATCGAAACTGCGGCCGCAAACTTCTAGCTAAAGAATTCCGCTATCGACTCGGCGACGTATTGCTGCTGTTCGGGTGTCAATTCCGGATAGATCGGCAGCGCAAGCGTCTCTAGCGCGGCCTTTTCCGATTCGGGCATGTCGCCTGGCGTATACCCCAAATACGCAAAACACTCCTGCAAATGCAGCGGCACGGGATAGTAAATATCGGTGCCGATTCCCTTTTCGGTCAGGTGAGCACGAAGCTCGTCCCGGCGTCCCGGGACGCGGATGACGTACTGGTTGTAGATGTGTTTTGCGTTAGGCCGTTCGAACGGAATGCCGATCTGCTCGGTCAGGCCGAGGTCGGTGAAAAGGCGGCGATAGTTGTCGGCGTTCGCGCGGCGTTTGTCGGTCCAAGCGTCGAGGTGCGGCAGCTTTACCCGTAGGACCGCCCCCTGAAAACCATCGAGCCGCGAATTGAGTCCGACGTATTTGTGGTAATACTTTTCTTCGGAACCGTGTACGCGGAGAGCGAGCAGCTTTTTCGCTAAAGCGTCGTCATTCGTTGTGATAAATCCACCGTCACCCATACCGCCAAGATTTTTCGAAGGATAAAAACTAAAACATCCGATCTCGCCGATAGCACCTGCCTGCACACCTTCTTCCTCTGCACCGATAGCCTGAGCGGCATCTTCGACAAGCGGGATGTTATGGCGAGACGCGATCTCACGCAGCGCGGCCATGTCGGCACATTGACCGTACAGATGAACAGGCTCTATTGCCTTTGTCCGCGAGGTGATCGCGGCCTCGACCTGCGAGGTGTCGAGATTGTAAGTGACAGGATCGATATCGACAAACACCGGTGTTGCACCGAGCCGTGTGATCGCGCTGACCGTCGCAAAAAAGCTGTATGGCGTCGTGATAACCTCGTCACCCGGGCCAATGTCGTACGCCATCAGGGCGAGCAGTATAGCATCGCTGCCCGAGGCACAGCCGATCGCGTATTTCACTCCGCAATATCCGGCGAGTTCGCATTCGAGCTCCGCGACTTCATTGCCGAGGATAAAACCGTTGGTATCTAATACGCGTGCAAGCGCGGCTTCGATCTCGGGACGAAGGGTTGCGTTTTGTTCTTTTAGGTCGAGTAAAGGGACATTCATATTTAAGCCGCAGAGTTCCCAGTGACCGCTACGAAAAGATAATTACCCGCTCGGCGAACTCTGCGTTCTCTGTGGCTAATTCTATCTAATCGACTCGCTGTTTGCATTTTGCAGGTTTTCTTTTTAGCCTCGAACCAATGATTCGCGACAAAAAACAACGTACTGCGGAGATAATCAAGCGGCTCAAAAAGGCATATCCTGATGCACATTGCGCACTTGTTCATTCGAATGCGTTTGAGTTGTTGATCGCAACGATCTTGTCGGCGCAGTGCACGGATGTACGGGTGAATATTGTGACAGCGGATCTGTTTCGCAAGTACCGCGGCCCAGCGGATTTCCTGAATGTCGCTCAGATTGAGTTAGAAAAAGACATCCACTCGACGGGCTTTTTTCGCAACAAAGCAAAGAATATCCAAGCCGCATGCAAGCGGATCATAGAGGTTTATAGCGGGAATGTGCCGCAAACGATGGACGATCTTTTGACGCTTGGCGGTGTCGCTCGCAAGACCGCAAACGTAGTGATGGGCAACGCTTTTGGGATCGCGTCGGGTGTTGTGGTCGATACTCATGTCTCGCGGCTGTCGCAGCGGCTCGGCCTTACAAAAGAAAAAACGCCCGAAAAGATCGAGCGTGATCTGGAGAAATTAGTTCCAACGAAAAATTGGGTGATGTTCCCGCACTGGATGATCTATCACGGGCGGCAGATCTGCGACGCGCGAAAGCCAAAATGCGGTGAATGCACGCTCGCGGATATTTGTCCAAAGATCGGTGTTGTTAGTTAAGCAGCCAATCCAGAGCTTCCGCTTCCGAATCCGTCACGAGCATCCTAGCACCGCGATTGACAGCGGCGAGCTCTGCCATTTTTGTGACGCTCCCGACCGGCATAAGGATCGCGACTTTTAATCTCGTCCCAAACACCTCAGCGGAGTGCTGACCGCCCATAAAGCGGTCAACCTCGCTGATGTTTCCGGTGATCCCGCGTGAATCGACCAATACAGCATTTCGTCCCGCCTTTTCAGCTTCGCTTTTTACCTGCCCAATAAATTCGAACAAAGCAGGCAGCGAAAACTCTCCGGTATTTAAGATGCGTAAATGATCGGGCAGCACTGTAATTTGTAAGTTAAAACCCATTTATCTCCGGACTATGGCTTTGGAGTCGCCGCAGGTGTTGGGGCCGGCGTAGCGACCGGAGTCGGCAATGCCGGCATTTCTGTCGCCTTAAATCTCGGCAGCATCTCATCACGCATCGCGAGCGTATAAACGGCGGCCGCGAAGATGATCGCGGATGTTTTAGCGTCGCTCTCGATAATGCGTTCGTACGTGTCGAGATTGGTGTGCCAAGTGACGTTAAAGTATTCAATCGGATCCTGCGACGCCCCTATTCCCGGCAAACCTGCGGCGTTGAACGACGTACTATCGGTGCCGCCAAGCCCGCGACCGCGAGCACTCGCTACACCGCCAAATCCAAGATCCGAAAACGGTGCGAGAGCATCGCGAAGTACCGTCGCCGCTTCGGGCGGCCCGAAGATACTCAAGCCCCGCAGACGTCCCGTGCCGCTATCGATGTTGAAATAGCCGTTAAATTTACCGAACTCAGGCGTCGGATTCTCAGCCGTGCCAAAATGCTTTTTGACATATGCCTGCGAACCGAGCAAACCCTGTTCTTCTCCGCCCCAACAAGCGACGCGGATCGTGCGGCGAGGTTTGACGCCGATCGCTTTCAGGATGCGAGCGGCTTCCATCATCGTCGCACAGCCTACGGCGTTGTCGGTCGCACCGGTCGCGGAGTGCCACGAATCGAGGTGTCCGCCGAGCATGATAACCTCGTCCTTTTTATCCGAACCCCAGATCTCGCCGATCATGTTATAACTCGTCACACCGTCCGGCACGATACGGCTGCGGAGGTCAAATTCAAGTTTGACGGCAGTCTTATGTGCGAGCAGCCGATAGATACGGCCAAAATCTTCGTTACGCATAACGACCGTCGGGACGACCTTTGTGATGTCGAACGTGCGATTATTAAATGCACGAACGGCACCGCGATCCAGCTGCGATTCGTTGATGCGGACGAGGACGTTGTTGTCGAGTAGAAATTTGTCGAGCTGTTCGGAGATCTGTAATGGGTTCAACGCACCTGGTTTTGGTGTCACACCGGCACCGCTGCCCGCACCGCGTCCCTGACCGCCGGGCCCGCCGGGAGTCGTGTTTGTAGGGTCAAACTGCTTTTTCACCTCTTCGTCGCTGCGGCGTTTCGGTGCCGGATCTCTGGATTGATCCACAAACGTCGGCTTGCCTACGAAAACGATCTTGCCATTGACCTGTGTTTTGATGCTGTCAAAATATGCGGTTAATTCCTCTTGTGTCGGCATTTGCTGAACCGTCGGATTGCCTGCCGCCGGAGTTGTCGGGATAGCAATGCTCACCGCGTCAGAAGTAACAATTCCCTTGGTCGATGGTGTCCACGCCAGTACTTCGAACGTAAGCGTATCAGCTTGGGGCGAGAGCATCAGCCCCGTCGCACGCTCGTGCACCCAACCGGGATGACCGAATTCCCACGGTTCCAACTCCGATTTATCAAACCCCCAAGACATCATCTCGCGAGCACCCCATTTCGCGGCATTGACGTAATTGGGGGAGCCGGTCAGACGCGGGCCGTAAACGTCTGAAAAATAATGCATCGTGTTCATTATTTTCGAGTTATCCATACCCTCTTTGCGAATAGCGGCATAGACCTCGGCCTGTTTCGTGTCCTGTGCCAAAACGGCGGCAGGCAGTATAAATGACTGGAGCAGTATGACAACTGCTATTAAGCGTAAAGCGTTTTTCATAGATTTTCAGGACGCGGTTTTGTCTGAACAACCGCATATTTCTTAGATTAGTTTGAAATTATCCGGCGTCACTAACCGGAAAAAAGATTTAATGGGATTATACAGCAAACAACTTAAAAAGGTTTCATTGCTATGCTAACAGCGTGCTCTAATACTTGTCTTTGCGGTCTGCGTCGATCAGAGACGGAAATGATATTGTGTTTAGAGTTGCAATAAACGTCCGAACTGCTAATCAATAATGAGCGTCGTCCAGAGAAAGCTATCTAGATCATTTCAAGCCTTTTTCCAATCTGAGAAATCGAGCGGGATCTTGCTGATCGTGTGCACGGTCGCATCGCTAATCGTGACAAATTCTGCACTTGGAGCAGGTTATCTTGGTTTTTGGCAAAGCTATTATGGCGGTTTGAGTATTGAGCATTGGGTAAACGATGCTCTGATGGCGATCTTTTTTCTACTGATCGGCCTCGAACTCGAACGCGAGCTTTACAACGGCGAACTGTCCAATTTCAAGAACGCTTTGCTGCCGATCTTTGCGGCGTTGGGTGGCGTCGCGTTTCCCGCATTGATACATTTTGTTTTAAATCGCGGAACTGACACACAAGCTGGTATCGGCATCCCGATGGCGACCGATATCGCGTTTGCCCTCGGCGTGTTGGCGATACTCGGAAGCCGCGTTCCGGCGTCGCTCAAAATATTTCTAACTGCTTTAGCGGTTATCGACGATCTTTTTGCGATCGTTGTCATCGCTATCTTTTACACTGCGAAGTTGACAATACTTTATCTGGCGGGGTCGTTGGCGGTTTTTGTGGTGTTGCTGATTCTCAGACGTTATTTCCGTGTAATGCGATTATTGCCGTACCTGGTCGGCGGCGTACTGATGTGGTTTTTGATGTTAAAGTCGGGCGTTCACGCGACGATTGCTGGTGTTTTGCTCGCTTTCACCATACCGTTTTCCGCGAAAGAAGATGATGAAGACTCGCCGTCGCACAAACTCGAAAACTTTCTCCATATGCCCGTCGCGTTCGTCATTTTGCCGATCTTTGCGCTCGCAAACACCGGGATAATTATCGGAGCCGACTGGTATCAGTCGCTTTCGGCGGCCAATAGTTCCGGCATTATCCTCGGACTTGTCGCAGGCAAACCCCTCGGCATTACGCTTTTAAGTTTCATCGCCGTAGCATTTGGAATTTGCCGTCTTCCGCTCGACCTCAACTGGAAACATATCTTTGGTGCCGGGCTGCTAGGCGGCATCGGATTTACGATGTCGATATTTATCACCAATCTCGCATTTACCCGGAACGCCGCCATCATCAACGCCTCAAAAATGGCGATATTGTTTGCCTCGCTTACTGCGGGAACAATCGGTTTTCTTTGGCTTAAATTATTTGGCCAACCTGAGGAATCTGATGAAGATTTGGATACGATGGATTTCGATGTGACCGAGGTGTAGACGGCGCATTGATCTCGTCGATTCGTCTTGAAAATAAGGCAGCCCTATTAATTAGTCGCCGTTCTGAGTTCCTCGTTTGCCTTTGAAAACACATTAAACCCCGAACGCAAAAGGAGACAAACCAATGCGAGCGCGATGATTATGTCGGGCCAGCCTGACCCAGTTAACCAAACGGCACCGGCGGCGACAAAGACGGATATATTCGAAGCGATATCGTTACGAGAACATTCCCACACCGAACTCATATTTACATCGTCCGTGCGGTGACGCGTAAGCAAGAACAGACATAGCGAGTTTCCGGTGAGTGTTAACAAACTAACGACACCCATTATCTCGAAGACCGGAAGCGTCGGCGCGAACAGCCTATAGACCACCTGCCCGAGAACAATAAGAGCAGCAAGCAAGATCAATGAACCTTTGAAAAGAGCAACCTGCGCCTTGGCCCGCGACGATCTATAAACGACGTAGAGACTGAGTGCGTACGTGATCGCGTCGCCCAGATTATCGAGAGAATCGGACAAAAGCGCGCTGGAACCCGCGTAAATACCCGCTCCGATTCCCGCAGCGAACATCACAACGTTTATAACGAGCACGATCCTTAGCGTCGAACTCTGTCGCTCACGCAAAGTATCTATTGCACAATCATCTTCACAAATCGCCATAACTAAAGTAAGGATATGCCAAAGGTAGCCCCTTTAACAATTTATCGTTTCTACCAAAATAGATACAATTGGAACAATGACCGAAGCTTTGGCAGAAAATATCAAAACGGAGATCGATCTGGCGAATCGACGGCTCGCCGCGAACGACCTTTCCGGGGCGTTCAAGCATCTCGAACGAGCTCATGTGCTCGGACAGTCTTCGACCTATCAACACACCCGTATTCATTGGCGGATGTTTAAGCTCGCACTTCGAATGCGGAGCGTGCGAGAAATATGGGGACAAATCATTAGGATAATTGGTGCATCGACCAAGACCCCTTTGGGAATCTATCCAACCGGAAACACGGGCGGAGCCGACGTTTGGTTCTTGAAGCCTATGCCGTTCCCCGACGACTTGCAGGAAATGCTCAACAACAAACATTAACCTGACCGGATTTCAAACATGAATGTGAAAAACAAATTAAACGGAATGCTGCCATATTTTGCGTGGCTGGTCGCATTGCTCGGCGTCGCGGGGAGCCTTTTTTTTAGCGAGGTGATGCTGTTGCCGCCGTGTGTTTTGTGCTGGTATCAGCGGATCGCTCTGTATCCGCTTGTATTTGTCATAGGGGCGGGCATCATCATGCGCGATCATCGGATGAAATATTACGCTCTGCCGCTGTGCATCGCAGGGCTTATCATCGCCATTTATCACAATCTGCTTTACTACGGCTTTATCCCCGAGAGCATTACTCCGTGTGCCGAGGGCGTACCGTGCAACGCCGTGCAGATCGAATGGCTTGGGTTTATCACTATTCCGTTAATGGGCTTAGGGGCGTTCGTTTTTATCGCGGCGTGCCTGATACTTTATAAACAAGAGGAGCAATAATTTATGAGAAAGGAAGTTAAGATCTTGGCGGCAATCGTCATCGTGGTCATCGTCGGCGGGGTTTTTGCGGGCGAACTATTACCGTAATTCAGTCCAAAACACGCCTGTCACGGCAAACAGCAATAGCGGCAAGCCAAAGGTCGACCCGGCAACACTCGTGCGTCCAGACAGCCCTGTGCTCGGCCCGGCGGATGCAAAGATCACGCTGGTCGAGTTTTACGACCCTGAGTGCGAATCGTGTGCGTCGTTTGCCCCGGTCGTCAAAAAGATACTTGCCGATTACCAAGGCAAGATCCGTCTCGTCGCGAGGTATATGCCGCTGCACCCAAATTCGCTGACAGCCGCTAATTTTATCGAATCCGCCGCCGAACAGGGCAAATATTGGGAGGCTCAAGACCTGCTGTTCAAGAAACAGCCCGAGTGGGGCACAATACACGGTCCCGCTCCGACGACACCTCGAGCTCCGATCAACGAGCTTTTGGACAAATACGCCAAAGAGCTCGGGCTCGACACGACCAAAGCCGCCGCTGCCATCAATGAAAAGCGTTTCGACGCCAAGATCGCTCAGGACAAAAAAGACGGCCAAACCCTCGGCGTTCGCCGCACGCCGACGTTTTTTGTAAATGGCCGCGAACTCGCCACCTTCGGCGAACCCAGCCTCAGAGCCTTGATCGAGGAGGAGTTGAAGAAATAATAAGATAGCGGTAAAAATGAAAAAGGCTTCGCGGCATGCGAGGCCTTTTCTCTTTTCAGTCTGCGGAGCAGACGGCATATTTGTAGACCACATCGCGAGATGTGGGTACGACACCAACAAATAATCAAGCCGTTGGAAACGGCGGCATAATATCCGGCGTTGTTATGTCACCGTCGCCGACGGTTCCGAAGGATACGGGACACCTTACCCACATCTCGCGATGAGGGCTACAATTATTTCACCGTCTCCGACGATTCGACGCCATTCGATACTCGCGACAGGATTTAGCAAGTTTGGTCCACCCTGGTCCACCTTGGTCCGGATCGGACCAAAAAAGGCCGCGAACGTTATGCTCGCGGCCTCTTTATTCCTTGCTATTGAGTTTTAGGGCATCCCAAAATCTATACCGGTCATAATGCCTGTGACAAAAACGGTGCGGGGAGCGAACGTAAACCTTCGATTACTAACCGAGACCGTGTAGGATTGCCCCGGATCTACGTCATCAAAACGGTAAAATCCCAGCGGACCGCTAAATACTTGTCGAGTTGGGCCGGTCGTCGGCGTTAGTGTCACAACCGCACCTTTTATCCCACGGCCAGCGGGCATGACGATCCTGCCTGAAACAGAGCCGCCCAAAAAGACAACTTTAACCATCTCTTCGATCGATTCCGAGCCATTCTGATAACCTGTGCGGTAGTAGCCGCGCGCCCGGATCAACACATTTTGTCCGGGGGGCAGGTTGAGGCCCGTCAATGTATAGGTTGCGGTTTGCGGAGCCATCACTTCAATAGGCTTTGATCCGGAGTCGGCAGTTTTTTCTTCGGTTTTAATTACCGACGCATCCCGGACCAGCGCTTTTACTTGTTTTTCGACCACAGCAGCCATATCCACGTCATTTCGATCATTCGGCTCGACCGGTTCTGCGAGACTCGGCGTTCCGCTGCCCAGCGGCGTGTAGGTTGCTCCATTATCGAGAGACTGCTCGTAGGTGATCCGTGTAAATTGCGGAGCGGAACCATTGCGCGTCATCGAGATCGTTGTCTTAGAAATGCTCAGAGTTGTGAGAGCGGCGGCATCGTTTGATAAACGGGCAAAGACATCGTGTAGTGTTTGGCCCCCGATGTTACCAAAGTTGCCTCCCGCTAAGATCTTACCGTCGGGCTGAATTGTTACCGAAGTGACATAGCTGTTTGCATTTGGGTCAAACGGATCTGCCGCTCCTGTTACCGCATCTAAACGAGCGAGGCGGTTACGGTTCTGGCCACCTATAGTGGTGAATGATCCACCAACTAAGACCTTCCCATCCGACTGTACCGCAATCGAGAGAATGCCGTTGTTTGGATTGGGGTTAAAGGAATCGGCCAAGCCCGTTGTTCCATCCAGCCTTGCGACAATATTGCGCGTCTGTCCGCCGATTGTGGCGAAACTACCGCTCGCTAAGATCTTACCGTCCGACTGTATTATCACTGAACGGACTTCATTGTCCGCGTTCGGGTTAAAAGTATCGGCAAGTCCGGTAACGGCATCAAGCCGGGCGATGCGGTTGCGCGTTTGGCCGCCGATGGTAACAAACAAACCGCCAGCCACGATCTTGCCGTCTGATTGCACCGCGATTGAATCAACTACATTATTCGAATTCGGGCTAAACGTATCCGCAAGACCCGATGTGGCATCAAGGCGGGCAATGCGACTGCGGGATTGTCCACCGATACTTGTGAATTCCCCGCCCACAAGAATTTTACCGTCTGACTGGGTCGCGATTGATTGGACAGAGTTATTCGCATTAGGATCAAAGGAGTCGGCAAGTCCGGTTGTCCCGTCGAGACGGGCAATACGATTGCGCGTTTGTCCGCCGATTGTGGTAAAGTATCCGCCCGCTAAGATCTTACCGTCCGACTGTAGGCCGATGGAAACGACAAAACCGTTCGCATTCGGGTTAAACGCCGTGTCAAGCGTCCCGTCGGCGTTCAGACGGGCAATATTGTTTCTTGCTACGCCTAACACAGTCGAAAAAAGTCCCCCGATCAATACCTTGCCGTCCGGTTGGATCGCTGTGGCTCTAACATCAACGCCGGCCGCTGCCAAACTTAGTGACCGGTCAAGCGAGCCGTCGCGCTCTAGCCGGGCGATGTTGTTGCGCGTCTGTCCGCCGACGGTGGTGAAAAAGCCGCCCGCGAGAACTTTGCCGTCCGATTGAACGGCGATCGAATAGACGGCGTTGTTTGCGTTCGGGTTCCAAGAATCGGCAAGTCCGGTTGTGGCATCGAGTCGGGCTATGCGGTTACGCGTCTGTCCGCCGATGAACGTGAACCAGCCGCCCACGAGAATCTTCCCGTCGGACTGCACCGCGACTGAATTGACAGGGTAGCCTGGAACTGGCAAATTTGGATTCGGATTCCAAGAATCGGCAAGTCCGGTTGTCCCATCGAGACGGGCGATAGCGAAGCGCGACTGTCCGCCGATGCTGGTAAAACCGCCACATGCAAGGATTTTCCCGTCCGCCTGCACCGCGATTGATATGACTTCGCCGCCGAATGCGATCGGATTCCAAGAATCGGCAAGTCCGGTCGTGGCATCAAGACGGGCTATTTGGATGCGCGACTGTCCGCCGATGGTGGAGAAAAAGCCGCCCGCGAGAACTTTCCCGTCCGCCTGCACCGCGATTGATATGACTTCGCCGCTGAATGCGTTCGGATTCCAAGAATCGGCAAGTCCGGTCACCGGATCGAGACGGGCGATGTTGTTGCGCATCTGTCCGCCCATGCTGCTGAATAAGCCCCCAGCCAATATCTTCCCGTCTGACTGTACCGCGATCGCACGAACTTCCGTGTTAAAAAAGTTCACATTCGCGTCAAAAGAATCGGCAAGTCCGGTAACGGCATCAAGCCGGGCGATGCGGTTGCGCGGCTGTCCGCCGGCGGTGGTGAACAAGCCGCCTGCGAGAACTTTGCCGTCCGACTGCACCGCGATCGTCATGACAGTGCTGTTCGCATTCGGGTTAAATGCCGTATCGAGTGTGCCGTCCGTGTTGAGACGGGCAATTCTGTTGCGAGCTACGCCCAAAACGGTCGTAAAATCACCGCCGATCAAGATCTTGCCGTCCGGCTGAACGACTATTGCATTAACCGTCCCGTTCGCGTTCGGGTCAAAGCCGTCGAGTGCGGATTGGGTTTGTACTGATCCTGTAAAGCAGTAGAAAAGCGCAGATGCAAGGAACAGCATTCGAAAGAGGGAGGGTTTCGGAACATAAGCAAAACGGGTCGTGTCCGTATTCAACATATTCGTTACTCCATGGTTATTTCAACATAACGGCAATCTGTGGCCGCTGCCGAAGAAATTTGTTGAGAGATGTTATAGTGCGACGATTATAGTCCACGATCGTAATTTTGGGCAACCGAAAAAACGGTTCGGGATAGTGAACGAATGATCTGTTGGCGTGAACCGATGAAATGTATTTAAAAACGAACGGGCCGTTGGTGTGACCCGATGGTTCGTTGTGCTAAACGAGCGAGCCGTTTATGTCGCAGAACGATTCGTTGGCGTGAACGAATGAACCGTTGTTATCAACGAATGAAGCGTTTGTTGACCGAAGGCGTTCGTTGTCTTTACAAAATGGTTGGTTGTCGCACACGAAGCTCTCGTTGTTGTGAACGAGTGATCCGTTCAGGCCACCGGGGCAACCAATTATTTCCCTTATTCATCGATTTATTTGTGCGAATGAGTAAGATCATGCACGGGACGCGGCAGCAATATCGCCAAAGGCCCCCGACAGTACTTTCCCCCTGCCAGTGCCAATTTGGACGTAGCCGCCACGGCTCTAATTCTATCCAAAGAGGTAAACAAAATGGCTACAAGTAGAGATTGGATGCCGCGAAGTTTAGCGGATCAACTGGTAATGTTTCAGAACATACTCGCAAAGATCGCGGGTTATACGGCGGTGCTGCCGCTGACGGCTGCACAGGTGACGCGGATCGAGCTGATCTGCGAAGAGTTTATCGCTGTCTATAATTACGTCACTCAGGCAAGGGCGACGACCGAGTCGCTCGTCGAGTGGCGGGATAATATATTCACCGGTTCACCCGCCGGCGAGGCAGCAAAGAACCCGCCCGCATATCCGGCATACACGGCCGTGACGGATAGTTTTATCGGGATATTTACCGAGTTTCGTGAGCTGGTCGATCTCATAAAGGCTTCGCCCGGCTACAACAAAGCCATAGGTGAGGACCTGATGATCGTCGCCCCCGAGACCGAAAAGGCACTTGAGGCCGAGATCGCCCCCGATCTAAAGGTTGCCACCGAAAGCGGCTACAAGGTCAGCGTCGCGGGCTCGATGCAGGGCATGGATGCGATGCGGATCGAATACCAGCGGAGCGGCAGCACCGCGTGGAACATCGCGGCGTTCCTGACAAAACTGCCCGGCACCTTTGTCATCAACCCCGCAACCCCGGGCCAGCCCGAAAATGGCCAGATCCGCGCCATCTTTATCAAAAAGAACGAGGAATACGGTATACATTCACCCTGCTATCCGGTGACGATCTCGTAAATTAAGAGTTACTTTTTCTCGCGTGAAGATCACGGCTAAAGCCGTAACCCTAAACATAAGAAAGGCCGCGAACGTTGTGCTCGCGGCCCTCTTTTTTGTTCTAACTGGCAGGAACCCGGTCAATACCGTTCCCGGTTCTGACAAGAGCTTACGGCATGACGACTTCCAGTTTTGTTGCGGTTGCGTAGGCGGCGGTTTTGCCGTCTTTGCTGATGAGATTGACCTGTTTGCAGCCCTTTTCCAGAGCGGCTTTGAGGACGATATCCAAAAACTCCAGACGCTTTTCTTTTGGCAGCACGTCCCACGACGGCAGCAACTGGCCGTAAAATGTCTCGCCGCTGATGCGGGCGATGCGTAGATGCTCTTGGAGCTTGGTGTTTTCGATCTCGACCTGGGCGACGCCGGAGCTGGATACTTTTTCGTCGGTGACAAAGTTTGCCCACGTGTACAACCCGAATGACGCCGCGATCATTACTATCGCAGCCGCGAGGAACCATCGGTTGACGCTAAAAGCGTTTGCTTTGAGCCGCTGAAAGTAAGAGTTTTCATTAACGACCTTAACCGGCTTTTCTTTGGTTTCGACCGGCTCAGAATAATCGATCTCAGGTTCGACGCGGGGCTCTTCGGCCATCGGGATGTTGATCTCGGCATCACGCGACAGCTCAACGAGCAATTCTTCGAGCCCCAGTGAACGCCCGGTTACCTCAGAGATCGCCATCTGATCGATGCTTTCAAATTTGGTCTGCATCGCGGAAACATCCTGTTTGCGGCGTTCGCGGTCGATCAGCTCGACGTAGGCGTTACCAATGCGGATGTTGCAATCGATCGCGGCGGCGGTCACTTGCGGAGCGTAAAACAGCTCGCTGATGCTCTCTTTGAACATCCGCAGACGGCCAAAGAAATCGCTTTCGATCAACTGGTCAAAGACCGACGCGTTTTCAGCCTCGATGGCGAGGTCCTCAAAACTCAATGCGGTGAGCATGACCTTTGATTCGTCGTCGTCGGCCGTGTAAAGCGGGATGCTCGCCCAGTCGCTGTAGAGAGTGTTGATGTGCGTCAGAGTCTCGTCACGGTTGAAAAGACAGATGCGCTTTTCCTGTGCGACTGCACGCGAGAAAAGCCGCGTGATAACAAAGTCGAACTTTGAACGGACAGCTTCGCTGTACGGCAGATTGCGGTAAAAGCGTGCTAAGCCAAGCAACGCCTGTGAGCTGAGAGCGGGACGCGAGCGTTCGCAATACGTGCGAAGACTCGAGACGGGGATGTCGCGGTCGCGGTTCGCTAACGCCGAGCACCACGACTCGGTTTCCTGCATCAGCGTAAATTCAGCGCCGGCGTGTGCTTCGGAATCTTCGCCCTCTGTAACTTGCAGAAAGATGTTCAACGCCTTTTTGGCATTGAAATCATCGTAAGCCCGCGGCATCAGTTTTAGATATTCGCGTTCGACACCGGTAACAACGTGCTCGACCATCTGGAGGCTCGAAACCTCGCCCACAGCACGTTTTTTAAAGAACTCTTTTCCCTTTCGGATTCGTTTGTCTTGCGGC
This sequence comes from Chloracidobacterium sp., assembly GCA_016706275.1. GTDB lineage: Bacteria > Acidobacteriota > Blastocatellia > Pyrinomonadales > Pyrinomonadaceae > OLB17. The sequence continues at coordinate 702,530 of JADJJY010000002.1, forward strand.
TGTTCGACTTGTGTTTCACCTTCAGCGACTGGCCCGGCTTCAACATCGGCTGCGGGCGGGACATCTTCGTGATCTTGAACCGGTTGGTCTTCGTAATGCCCTAATATCTCGGGTTGCGGAGCGGGAGCGACGTGCGGTGCTTCTATTGATGCAAAATTGTTTTCGGCGTACTCTTTGACGACCGGTTCTTCGGTGTCATGTATCGCAGTCTCGTATGATGACGATGCGGCGACGTATTGCTCTGAATAGGGCTCTGTCAGCACAGATTCGGTAACATTGTCGTGCATTTCGTCGCCAACAAGATCACGCTCGCCGTATTCCGACAGATCGTGGCTCGGATTCGGCATTTCCGTTTCATGAATTTCGTCGTCATGATCTGGCACGGATCGTTCGGACAACGGTTCGCTAACGGGCTTTTCGAGTAGGTTTTCCTCTTGCAATTCAACAACGAGGTCTTCGAAGACATTCATGGTTTGGCACCTGTTATTATTTCGGGGCTGGAAATAACTGGGGAGAAATTTTGATCCATTAAGGCAGGATCTGCCTGATCTCACCACCCTGGGTGAGTTCGTAAACATAGGTCACGCCTTCGCCAGCGATGCTGCGGGTCGCTGTGATCGTGTAACCGTTTCTTAGTTGCAGATCGGTCGGCGTGGCAGGCGTCATCGACAGCACAAACTTTCCGCGATTGATATTGTTACCGGAATTGGTTCCGATGCTGCTTGAGAGCAAATTGTTAACTTCGGTGAGGCGGCCAAAGCGGTTATTCTGCGAATAATAATTGACCTGTGTCGAAGCGATCGTACGCATGGTGGCAAATGTATTGCCGTTCTCGGCAGCACGCAATCCTTTTTGCAACGCTGGCACTGCGACCGAGGCGACTATTCCGATAATTACAACTACGATCAACAACTCGATCAATGAAAATCCACTTTCCCTTTTGTTTTTCATCCATTACACCTCAAAGTCTTTACTAAAGTGACAATTTTTGGCACCTAGATTTTGACAAGTTACGGCATATTTGCCCGATCGTTTGCCACATAATCCAGGTTTTTCATATATTTACGGGGATTGCGGCGTTAAAACCCTGTCTCCCGAGGTTGGATATTGCAAGCGTTATGCCAAAGGCCATATCACCGGTTATTTTGGCCAAAAACCATCGAAATCCCCAGTGTTTATGGGTGTGTTTGTTTTTTGTGAGTTTTTTTATAAGCTATATGTTTTTGTTGTAAGCAACGTGACCCTTGATAAGGGGAGAAACAATTGGCATCAGTAACTGAACAAACAAGCGAAACATACGGCATCGAAAATTGGGGATCCGATTATTTCGGCGTCAACCGAAAGGGCAATCTCATCGTCCGAGCCCCCGAAAACGATAATTACACCGCCGATGTAAAAGAGATCATTGACGATCTGAGAAAACGTGGCGTAAATACACCGATCCTGCTTCGGTTCCCCCAGCTATTGTTCGGACAGATCAGAAAACTGCAGTCGGCCTTTAAGAAATCCATCAAAGAATTTGAGTACAACGGCGGCCATCTTTGCGTCTTTCCAATGAAGGTCAACTCAAATCGGGCTGTTATCGAAGAATATCTCCGCGAAGGAACGAGGCACAATTTTGGGTTAGAAGCGGGTTCGAAGGCCGAGCTATACGCTGCTCTCGGCGTAGATCAGGCTAAGGACAGCCTGCTCGTGCTGAACGGTTTCAAAGACCGTGATTTCGTCAACCTAGCTTTTGCCGGTGCGATGGCGGGTAAAAATGTGGTGATCGTCATCGAAAAGATGAGTGAGCTCGACCACACGCTGGATATTGCCGCAAAATTCGCCAAAGAGGCCCCCGAAGCTCCATTGCCGATGGTCGGCGTTCGCGTCAAACTTTACTCAAAAGGCTCAGGCAAGTGGGAAAAATCGGGCGGCGAAGCTGCAAAATTTGGCCTGACAACAACGGAGATCCTCGAAGTCATCCGCCGCCTGCAAGAAGCCGGCCGGATCGACATGCTCAAGCTGCTCCACTTTCACATTGGTTCACAATTGACCGACATCAAGCGCATCAAAAACGCGATGAAAGAGGCGGCCCGCACCTACGCCAAGATCATCAAGATGAAGATACCGATCGAGTATCTCGACGTTGGCGGAGGCATGGCGGTCGATTATGACGGGTCGCGCACATCGTTTGAGTCATCGGCAAATTACAACGCTCAAGAATTTGCAAACGATGTGATCTATGTAATTAAAAACGTTTGCGACGACGAAAATGTCGAGCATCCGACGATCATTCAGGAATCGGGCCGCTATCTATCGGCCTATCACGCCATGCTCGTCACCAACGTCCAAGACGAGATCGAAACGGTCGTCGAAAGCTTGTCAGAAATGGAGATGACCAAGGACGACCCGCAGATCGTGCAAGAGCTTCACGACCTACGCGAGGGCGTAAACGGCAAAAATTATCGCGAGTATTACCACGATGCTCTTGAGAACCGCGACGAGCTATTTACGATGTTCAATCTTGGGCTGATCTCGCTCGAAGCTAAGGGAAAAGGCGAGGTCCTTTTCTGGGATATCTGCGAAAAAGCCGATCAATTTGCCCAGCAAAAGAAGTATGTCGCGGAGGAGTTTGACGAGCTGCGACAGCTGATGTGCGTCAAGTATCTTGCGAATTTCTCAGTATTTCGCTCGATGCCGGACAACTGGGCTCTCGAACAGCTCTTTCCTATCGTCCCAATACATAAACTCAACAAAAAGCCTTCGGAATATGCTACGCTTTGTGATATAACCTGCGATTCCGATGGTATTGTGGACAAATTCGTCGACCTGCACGACGTTAAACCAGTGTTGGAATTGCACACGCTTGTTAAGGGCGAGTCTTACTATCTGGCGATGATGCTGGTAGGTGCGTATCAAGAGGTTATGGGCAATAACCATAATCTTTTCGGAGTGCCGCACGAGGCTCACGTTTTTATCGGCGAGGACGGCTACATAATCAAAAAAGTGGTCTATGGTGCAACGCTTGGCGACGCTGTGGCCTCGGTCAGGTTTGAGCCGGGCCAGCTGCAGGACACGTTTAGACGCGCTGTGTTGCAGCGGATTAAAGAAGGCAAGCTCTCTAATGACGAAGGCAGTAAGGCCATCAGATTTTACGAAGATCAGGTTGAAAGTTATACGTATTTGACCCCGAACGGCAAATAAAAATAAGTGCCGACAATGGGTAGATACTCAGTTTAGAATTAAATTTATTGGTGAATAAAACTATGGTAGCTCAGAAAAAGACAAAAGCCTCAAAATTCTTGACCGTCCCAACGCGGCCGGTCCCTATCGATCGCGATCGTTCGGTAGCAGGGCTTTTGGAGAAAATGGAAGGTGCCGGTTTCGGCGCAAAACAATTGGCCGAGGCCCATCGCATCTGGTTAGACATGCTCGATGATAATTCGACGATCTATTTGTGCGGTTCGGGTAACCTGATCACGTCTGGTATGCGCCGGCTCCTGTCGTATGTGATCAAAAATCGCTTTGTCGATGTCATCGTTGTCTCTGGCACTGTCATCTACAACGATATACACGAAACGCTCGGACGCAATCATTATCAGGCTCATCCGAGCATGAGCGATGAGGAACTCGATGCTTCTGACGTGATGCGAGTCGGCGATGTGCTCTCAAACCGCGAGGAATATCAAGAGGCGGACGAATGGATCGGCAGCGTTATCAATCAACTCGAATTGACCCGTCCGTACTCGATCCGCGAGTTCCTGCACCTGATGGGCCGCGAACTTTCAGAGATCGCGCACGAAGACGGCATCTTGACCTCCGCATTCAAATCACGCATCCCTGTTTTCTGTCCTGACCTTCCAGGTTCGGAACTTGGTATCGGCATCGCCCGTGCGAAATTTGATAAGAAGATCCAGATCTCGCTCGATACATCGCAAGATGTTCTCGAAATGATGCAGATCGCTCACCGGACACGCAACTCCGGCATCATCACACTTGGCAGCACGTCGAGCCAAGGGATGGTCAATGTCGCCGAGATCGCATCATACATCACTCGAACCAATCCGCGCGGCCATAAATACGCTATTTCGATCGCGACTGACTCCGCCCCGCTCGACATCAGAACGCCGACGTATGGTGCAAATCACACGTCGATGTTTGGCAAACTGTTACGCGGTGCTATCACGGCCTATGTTCCGTGTGACCCGTCGATCGCTCTACCGATGATAATCACTGCATTGTCGCAAACGGCAGCGAAGTTTATGAAAGGACGCAAACGCCCGACATTTAGCTTCTCAGGCCGTGAAATGCATATTGATGTTCCCTAGAGAATGCACGGTGAAAAATGCACAATGCACAATGAAACTCTTGCAGTCATTGTGCATTGTGCATTTTGAATTACTTCATTAAAGAAATGTCTGAATCCGAATCATTACCGATGAACTTTGGCGGTATCGACGAAGAGCGTTATTCGAATTTTGATGACGCCCACGTATTGATATTGCCTGTTTCGTACGAAGGGACCGTCTCTTACGGCACCGGAACCGGTGCGGGGGCGATGGCGATCGTCGATGCTTCGCGAAACATGGAGCTTTACGAAGAGGAAACAGACGCCGAGGTTTATAAGATCGGCATCCACACGCTGCCGGAATTTACTCCACGCGAAACACCAGCCGAAATGATGTCGGACCTTTATGGTTATTCCAAACGGATGATCGAGGCCGGTAAATTTCTATGTATGCTTGGCGGCGAACATTCGGTTTCGGCACCGATAATCCAGGCCCACAACGAAAAATACGACAATCTGAGCGTGCTCCAGATCGACGCTCACGCCGACCTTCGTGATGAATATGATGGGACGCCACATTCGCACGCATCGATCATGGCCCGCGTCGTAAAAGATATGCGGATACCGTCGGTGCAGGTCGGTATCAGGTCGATATCCGGTGACGAGGCACGTTCATTAAAAGAAGGCCTGCCAACCAAGATATTTTGGGCTCGTGATATTGCCGGAAAAACAGACTGGATCGACGACGCAATTGACGGCCTGACCGAAAACGTATATCTGACTATCGACATTGACGGGCTCGACCCGAGTATCGTTCCTACGACCGGCACACCTGAACCGGGTGGTTTAGGCTGGTATGAAACCTTAACTCTTATACGCAAACTCGCTGAAAAGAAAAGAGTTGTCGGAATGGACCTAGTTGAATATTCGTACTTTGAAAATTACGATTCACCGGCGTTTCTCTGCTCAAAACTCGTTTATAAATCGCTGGCTTATATCTTCCAAAAAGACACGCCAAAGATCTCGGGCTAAACCCCAAAAGTTTGTTCAATATCTGTGAACAAGTAGCCCCTGTTTATCGTAAAATAATCAACATTGCCGGGTCTCACACAAGACCCGTCCGAATACATTTATATCGAATCATTAGGAGCATTCTTTTGATGTTTAATAAGAAACTTTTAGTCATCGCACTTATCGCCACCGTATCCGCTATTTCAGGCTGCAAAGCCGGTCTTTTTGGCGGCACCGACGCCGCTCCGGCACCGCAGCCTCCTCCGGCTCCGGTCGTAGTTGATGGTATGCGAACATCGTATGCCGATGTGGTTGAAAAAACCTCTCCGGCGGTCGTGCGGATCGAAGCCGCACACAAGGAAAAAGCTACACCACAGGGACAAAACCCCACCGCCGACGATTTTTTCAAGCAGTTTCAGGCTCCGCAGCAAAATCGACGCCCCCAGATCGAACGGGGGCTTGGCTCAGGTGTGATAGTTAATGCAAACGGCACGATCTTGACTAATAATCACGTTGTCGAGGGTGCGGATAAGATCACCGTCGCGATGAGTGACAACAAGACCTACGATGCAAAGATCATCGGGACGGATGAACCGAGCGACCTTGCAGTCATCAAGATCGAAGCCGAAAATCTTCCCTTCCTCACACTTGGCAATTCTGACAGCGTTCGCATCGGCGATATCGTGCTGGCGATCGGCAATCCGCTTGGGATCGGACAATCGGTAACGTCGGGCATTATCTCGGCAAAAGGTCGCAGAACGGGCCTAAGCGACGGTAGTTTTGAAGATTTTCTACAAACCGACGCTCCGATCAATCGCGGCAATTCGGGCGGAGCACTTGTAAATCTGAGTGGTGAGCTTATCGGCATTAACTCACAGATCCTGTCTGGCGGTGCGGGCGGCGGCAATATCGGTATCGCGTTCTCGATCCCGTCAAATATGGCGAAATCCGTCATGGAGCAGCTCGTCAAAGACGGCAAGGTCCATCGCGGAATGCTCGGCGTCAACATTCAAAATATCACCGACGACACCGCCAAAGCTCTTGAGATCAAGGACAAAAACGGTGTGCTTGTCAGCAACGTCAAAACAGGCAGTGCCGCTGATAAAGCCGGTGTTAAACGCGGCGACATCATCATCGCTATCAACGGCGAAAAGATCGAGGACAGCAACACTTTGCGAAATAAGGTAGCTGGAACGGCCCCGGGCACGACGATCAAGCTAACGGTCATCCGCGAAAGCAAAGAAATGGAACTGTCGGCAACGCTCGACGAATTTGCTGCTGCGGACGCAAAGAACGACGGCCCTGGCACGGGCAATGATGACAAGGGCGGAGCTGAAAAACAAAGCGGCAAGCTTGGCGTAGGACTTGAACCGGTAACACCTGCCGTCGCTAAACAACTCGGGCTCGATTCGGACAAAGAAGGCATGGTTGTAACGGAAGTTGATCCCAACGGCCCTGCGGCTGAAGAGGGCGTTTCACGTGGCGATGTCATTCTTGAAATAAACAAAAAAGCCGTAAATTCGGTCGCCGACGTTCAGTCAGCTTTGAGTGCTTCAGGTGACAAACCCGTGCTGCTTCTGATATCGCGTCGCGGACAGACCATTTATTTGACGATAAAGCCTGAATAAAATCTGATTCCGTGGTATAAAACTTGGTATGTGGAGCAAAATATACCTCGTCATTCTGGCCATCGCGTGTCTCGTGATGGCCTTTTTTACTTTTTATTCGTGGAGCTGGCTGCAAAGCATTGGCCTACCCGCCGCTGCGGTCGCTGGATATGAATACCACGCTGGCTTGGCATGGCCCGTATTATGGATCGCCACCGTCGTTCTGTTGGTGCTTGGCAATGCTATCCTGTGGGCCAGCGAGCGGGCATGGGCGATGTGGGTGACGTTTATCTACTTTTCGGCATTCGCCGTCATCCGCTATTTTTGGCTCGATCAGGCATTTTTTCAATTCAAAAAGACAAACGGGCTGTTTGACGGCAGTTTTTCGATCGCTCCGCTGATGGCGGTCATTTTGGTCGTGCTAATGGCCGCGATAGTGTTCTTTGACCAGTTCATAGTGCTCCGGCTTCGTGCAAAGACATATCCGGCGGCGGCTCAGGACGATCCGCAAGCGGAATCACAAAAAGAAGAAAAGGCTTCCGATCCTGAATGATCGAAGGCCTTTTCCTATATGGTCGGGACGACAAGATTTGAACTTGCGACCTCTCGCACCCCAAGCGAACGCGCTACCAGACTGCGCTACGTCCCGAAAAACCGAATTCTAAGAGTAATTTTACGGCGGGAGATTGTCAAACCTGACGGTTTATTGTGACGCTCTCGGCTTGTTTAACATTTCACGCAGTTCGAGCAGATGAGCGGCAAGCAATTTAAGTGCGTCGCGCTGATCGCCGGAAAATTCTGCTGCGGTCGCAACCTGCCGTGGCGTGGGTTCGAAATCAAATAAAGTCGGGGCTTGCGGGTCTTCGGTTCGTGTTTCAGTGACTGGAGTTATTTCGACAACCGGTTTTGGTTTGTTGCCCTCACGAGCTTCGCTTTGGAGCTTTTTACGGGCACCGGCGATGGTAAACATTTCGTTGTAAAGCAACTGTTTGATACGCAAAGCGATCTCAACATCACGCCGCCGATAGCTGCGTTGGCCTGATTTATTTTTTTGCGGTGACAGCACTGAAAACTCAGTTTCCCAATATCTAAGAACATGCGCCTGGACGCCGACGAGGTCGCAGACCTCACCTATCTTGAAGTATATTTTCTCAGGTATTACAACAGGTTCTTGTGCCATCGTGAGTCCGGGTGTGTTAAAGTTTCTTGTAAGTCAGTAGCGGTTATTCTATGCATTTAGGGCACTTGTGTCAACAGCAATTTGTATGGTGAGCGAATTTGAGTTTATTGACCGCATTAAGTCTAAATACGCCCTACACCGTTTAGGCGATGACTGTGCCGTCTTGCCTAAAGACGCCGAAACCGATCTGCTTGTCACCGCCGATATGCTGGTCGAAGACATAGATTTTCGACTCGCCTGGACCACGCCCGAGTTTCTCGGCCACAAAGCCCTGGCAGTTTCTATTTCGGACATAGCCGCAATGGGCGGTTCACCAAACTGGGCGATGCTAAGCATCGGAATACCTGAAAGTCTTTGGAACACCGATTTTATTGATAGATTTTATGCGGGATGGTTTGCCCTCGCGGCCGAATTTGATGTCGAACTTGTGGGCGGTGACGTGTCCAAAGTGCCGGATAAACTGGTTATCGACTCGATCGTTGGCGGTGAATGCCACAAAGGAAAAGCCATTTTACGTTCAACAGCAAAACCGGGCGATGCGATTTTCGTTACCGGAACACTTGGCGGAGCTTCGGGCGGGCTAAAATTGCTTGAAAATGGTATTCGTTTTGACGATTCCCTGCCTCTTAAGCGGCGTGATCTCATCCTGAAACAGCTTCAACCCCGACCTCACCTTACTCTATCTAACTCATTGATAATATTGGATATCGCTACGTCGATGATTGATGTCAGCGATGGTCTATCGTCGGATCTTACACATATCTGCTCGGCGAGTGGAGTTGGGGCATCGATCGAACTGACACGCCTCCCGATAGAGCCGTATCTCGGGGCAAATTTCCCTGCCGACAACTGTATTGATATGGCTCTCAATGGCGGGGAGGATCTCGGTCTACTATTCACAGTAGATAGAAAAAATATTTCATTACTAGATTCGCTGCCCTTCACCAACATCGGTGAGATAACTGCGAATGTTGGTGTTATTGAGCTTATTCACGACGAGGTGACGACGATACTGGAGCCACAAGGTTATCGGCATTTCTAGAAAATTTCCTTCCGAATCAATAAAATAAATAAAATGTTTGACAAGCATTTTTGATCTGTGCCAATATTGCGACTTCCTTGAAATGCGACGGAATTTTTTGGGAGATAATTTGATGCTACGGAATTTAGTACATGACTTTGCGGTAATTTCGGCCCAATTCGACCGAATGGCAATGCTATGTCTGTGTATGGATAGCATTAACAATCAGCCCAAAACGACGGGTATAACCCGTTTGCAACAACTAGATTGATACTGCGGGAGCGGCGTTCCCGCTCCCGAAACATCAAAAGAACGACACAAACTCTGTGTCGGACAAGTTTTTAGGAGCCGTTACGCCGGGATCATTGTAAGGTCCCAGAGTAGCCGCTCCTTTTACTTTTGATATTTGACAACTGAATAGCCGTAAAAAGGTCAGCGGCGCTGGATAATTCATATCCGCCGCCGCTGACCATTTCTTACGATATGCCTTGTTTACATGCTCTTGTATTTCTTACGAGTGATAACAACGAGCTCGTTTCCGCCGATGGCTGTTTTTCCGACTGTTACGCCGACGTATGAATAGCCGGCATCGCCCGCTTCATTTAGCTCTTTGTCCATCGTGCCGGTCTTTTTGGTTGCAAAGAGCTTGTATTCGTACTTGATGATCGGAGCATTAGGGTCTTTTTCAAGTATCGCTACCACTTCTTCCCCACCAAAAGTAGTCTTAAATACGACCTGTCCGCGATACTCATAACCGTTGTCACCGGCTTCTTGCAGCTCTTTTTGCATCGTGCCTGTGCGGCTGGTCGCGAGTAAAATGTATTTGAAGTTCCCCTTTTGATCTGGATCTTTCGACATGATCGATACGACTTCGCTGCCGCCAAACGATGTTTCGCCGCCAGAAACGCCTTGGAACCGGTAGCCCTGATCAGCCATTTCGTTCAATTCTTTTTGCATCGTCGAAGTTTTCTTGGTCGCGAGCACCTTGTACTTGATCTGAGCAACCGCTGCCGTCTGAAGTGCACAGAGCAATCCAACGCAGAAACACAACATTAGTAATTTTTTCATTTTGATCTCTCCTGATTGATTAGAACTATTTATTTGAAAGTGATCTGATCCGTGAGCGGATCGATTCGGGCAATTGCCAATTTAGCCGCCCTTCGCTGTCATAAATGCCAACAATTAACTGAATCTGAGATGTTTCGACAGGAAAAATAGAATGCTTGTCTTTGTCAACAAGCGGGAAAGAAACCCAAAAGATATCCCAGTCATAGTCACGGCGAACTATACCTGCGAGAGCTTTTATGTTCCGAAAATTCGGAGAATTGATGCGTGAAACAGCTCCATCGGCGCCGGCTTTTAGATCTTTCGGCTGTAAGATCGCCCGCCAATCGTTGGGTATCACGCCTGAACCTTCGCGTGGGTCGATCTCGACTAAAAATACAGTTTCACCGGCGGATTCGGCCTCGGCAACGAGCTCGCGGGTCTGTTGGTCTGACAGCCTGTTTCTCAATTGCTGTAGCCGGGCGGTCGCCCTGATCACTTCGGGGGTCAGCCACGTCGCTCGAAACTTGTAGTTGATCGAACGACTTGTGTGGATGCCGCGCAGATCAAAAGCACTGCCGATCTTACTGCTCTCGCGCATATTTTTGACCATACCCTCTGCCTGCGAAGCCGACCATGTAAGGTATGTTTCGTCCTGAGCCACTGCGGCGGTGGCGAGGATAAGTAACATGAAAACACTGAGAAATATCTGTCTCATAAATGCAGTTGAGGTTAGGCCCGCTTGTAATTGTGAAACTAAATTAAATCAGATGACTGCCAATTTATACCACAAATTTGACGGGTTTGTGAAACTAGGTAGCAAGTGGCCATTTCACGTGCGTGTTGCCCTATAATAGTTTTGTGAGGATCAAGAAATTTAACTGTATCAGGTGCGGCGGGCCAAAGGTCAATCCGTATTCTATGCCGTACATAATGTGCGATTTTTGCGGGTCGCTGACGGATATTGATTTTACTGTCGGGATGGAAAAATGGAACGAATCGACGTTCAACCAGGTCTGGTACACAGTCAAAAAGATGATGTTTGCGAGCAACGCCCAGAATGCTCTCTCACGCGGCGACAAGGACGCATACTATCTCGGCCAGCTCGAGTATTGGGATTTTTATTACAAAACTTTCCCAGCATATCTACCGCCGACGGCCGCCGACCGGCACGTCTATAAAACCTATATCCAAGTTTGTGCCGAATCGAGCACCATAACCGCTTTTGAGACAAAATGGCAGGCATACGGTGCTGAGCAACAAGCTTTGCAGGCAAAGGTCCAGATGCGGTTCGTTAACGGCCAGCAAAAGGCAGATTCCGATGCGTTTTTTGCACTCGCCGAGTTTTTTGTCGGGATTACCAAAGAGGGAATGCGGGCGTTTTACGATAATCCGCGTTACGAGATAATGCACACGGTGCTGCCGGAACGGGTGCATATGAAGATGCGGACATCAATGTTCGCACAGGCGTGGCTTCCCTATCTGACTGACGACGACGTAGATCGCTTACTGAAATTGCTCGGGTTTTCAAACGAGTATGTTGAGATAGAACAGCCGCCGGGACATTATCTGGATTGTGGTTCGTGCAAGACTCAGGTCTTTGCTCCGGACGGCTCCTATCGAGTATATTGTGAAAAATGTCACTCGATAACAGCCGTCAGATCAACATTTTTTTGCTCCGGCTGCGGAGGGCAAAATGACGTCCCCAACGATCCGTCACAGCCCACTAAGTGCGAACGCTGCAGCACGACTAACCGTCTGATCCAGCCGCTTTTTGGCTGATCTCAGCAACATATTGTTTTACATAAATCTTACGCAACTAAATATAGTGCTTGCGTTTAACAATTTTCGATATAAAATTACATTAAGAAAAATAGGAGGAGAGATAATTGCTAACAGGACGAGTTTTACTTTTGAACTTTTCTTACGAGCCGCTGGGTACGGTAGGCGTTGCCCGGGCCGTATGTTTGTGGTTTCGCGGCGCAATCTTTGTCGAAGAAAATGACGGCGACAACGTCCTCCATTCTCCTTCTACAGAGTTTCCGGTACCGTCCGTGATCCGGCTGCGTCATTACATTCATCTGCGTCGCAACAACCGCAAGACGACGATGAAACGGGCACGGATCTATATTCGCGATCGTTACCGCTGTCAGTATTGCGGCGAACATAAGCACGCCAAGGAATTGACGCTTGATCATATTTTCCCGCGTGCACAGGGCGGCGAAAGCACTCCGCAGAATCTTGTAACGGCATGCGTCAAATGCAACCAGCGTAAAGGCAACCGCACGCCGGAACAGGCACGCATGCCGCTGCTGACGTCGCAAAAGCTGCTTCGGTTGGGACTCGATCATGTGCTGCTATGTCACTACGCAGAAAATCGCCCCGAATGGCGTAAGTATCTGTTTATGGACGATATTGACGACGAGGCCACGATAATGGCAGCATAATTGTAGGAGTTTTTGAAACAACGGATTGCGGCTTGATGAATATCAGGCCGCAATTTTTGTTTGGTCCGGTCCGGACCAAGTGGACCAAGGTGGACCAAGCTTTTGGCGGAGTAGTTTAAATGGATAAAGTCCCGGCCTCATAAGCCGAAGACGACAGGATCAAATCCTGTCTCCGCAACCAAATTTTCGGCTATTCAGTTTTTGATGGTGAATAAGATGAGATACAAAGATGAAAAAGAGATCCTAGAAGTGATCAGGACATTTGAAGAAGCAACCATCAGCCGCGACGCGTGGAAACACGCTGAGCATCTGACGGTAGCTCTTCATTACTTGTCGCTGCACGATATGGAAACGGCGACCGCGAAAATGCGCGACGGCATATTTAAATTGTTGAAGGCATTTGAGGTCGATCTGTCAGAAGAAATGCCATATCACGAGACACTGACGATGTTTTGGATGCGGGCCGTGGCAGATTTTAACGCCTCGAAAAACGCGACTTCCCTTTTAGAGAAAGCGAACGAACTCGTCGCGACATACGACAAAGACTATCCGCTAAAATTTTACAGCCGGGAGTTTTTGTTTTCGGATCAAGCTAGGGCAGCGTATGTTGACGGCGATCTGAAAAGTGGCCATTCGGGTGAATTAGGCTAAGATACTTATTACGCCCGTGCTCACATGCGGGCATCTGCAAAATTATGCTCAAGTTTTTTAACACATTATCGCGTCAGGTCGAGGAATTTCAGCCAATTGAATCGGGCAAAGTGCGGATGTATATCTGCGGGCCGACGGTGTGGAATTTTGCTCATATCGGCAATTTTCGGACGTTTATCTTTGGCGATGTGCTGCGGCGGTATTTGAAATTCAAGGGTTTTGAGCTGACGCATGTGATGAACCTGACGGACATCGACGACCGCATCATCAACGAAGCGGCGGCACGAAATATCTCGATCGATGAATTTACCGAGCCTTTTGCACAGTATTTTCTTGAAGATTTTGATGCGCTCGGTAACGAACGACCTGAGATCATCCCGCGGGCCACGCATCATATCGCCGAGATGATCGACATTATCTCGACGCTGCTTGATAACGGCCATGCGTATGAATCGGACGGCTCGATCTATTACCGCATCACGGCGTTTCCAGAGTACGGCAAGCTGTCAAAGATCAATTTTTCAGGCAACCGCGACGGCGGCAGTGAGCGTATCGACACCGATAAATACGACAAAGAGGACGCACGTGATTTTGCTTTGTGGAAACTGGTAGGCCCCGACGATCAGCCCGGTTGGGATGCTCCGTTTGGACGAGGCCGTCCGGGCTGGCACATTGAGTGTTCAGCAATGGCGATGAAATATCTAGGCGAGACATTTGACCTGCACGCCGGCGGGCAGGACCTGCAATTTCCGCATCACGAAAACGAGATCGCCCAGTCCGAAGGTGCGACCGGAAAGCAGTTTGCGAAATACTGGATCCACAGCGAATTCTTAAAGATCGACGATGTGACGATGTCCAAATCAAAGGGCAATTTCTTTACGTTTCGCGATCTAAAAGACCAAGGCTATTCTCCGCTTGCGATCAGGTATTTGTTGCTCTCAGTTCCCTATCGCAAACAACTTAACTTTACGTTCGAGGGGCTGCAAGGTGCCGAATCGACGACAGAACGTCTTCGCAATTTCCGATCCCTTGTAAAAGAAAGCAGTGGTACGGGCGAAGAAAAAGACGCCGTCGAACTGGTAATGATCGCATTAAAAAAGTTCGAAACTGCGATGGATGATGACATGAATACCGCCGCCGCTTTGGCCGCTGTTCATGATATGGTTCGCGAAGTGAACACCGTTATCGCGGAACGATCGCTCTCCAACGACGAAAAGGAAGCCGTTCTCGATGCTGTTTCACAATTTGATGCTGTCCTCGGCATTTTCGGTGCAGAAACCTCAGAGATACTCGACAACGACATCGAAAACCTTATCGAGGATCGTCAACAAGCACGTGCAAACCGTGACTTTGCCCGTTCGGACGAGATTCGCGATCTGTTAGCTGAACAAGGTATCGTTTTAGAAGATACAAAAGACGGGGTTCGCTGGAAACGAAAATAGCTGACGCTTATTTTTCCAGTAATACGAGAAAAGCATTTTCGCCTTGAGCGACGAAGACTTCGCTCGCACTCATCTTATAGCCGCGGTCGATAAAGCTCTTTAACGGTTGTTGTTGCACATCGATACGGCTTGCGCGATAGGCGATCCACACACTTTGTTCTTCGACCTCACTAATGTCGATCGTTTTCACGCCGTCAAAAGCTCTGGGCAAGAAAAATGCTAAGTCTTCCCTCACGCCCTCGATATTGCGGATCTTTGCCACCACAGGCCGCGTCTCATTGTGCTCCAACGCAAACCAGAAATGATAGCCAATCAGGTCTTCGAAAACGTAGATCTTTGCCAGCCTTTCATTTGCGGCTTGAACGGCGAACGGCTGCCACGCACACCACGATGGCTGCAAACCTGGACGTTGCAGTGCAAGCGCAAACGCGTACCCAACGAACAGCACGAATATCGTCGAAAACGCGATTCTTAGCTTTGGAGCCGGTATCTTTGTCAAGGCAATGGCAATAAGGATCGCCAAAGGTGCAAAAATGGCGATCAAATGCCTACTTCCCCACACGGAATGTGGCAGTATCCAACTTGCAACAAACGCCGCGATAACGGGAAAAACCACAAAAAGGCCGAGCAGATAGGCGACCCGTTTTTCGGTCTCATCAAAACGTTTATGTTCAAATAGATACATGCCGACGACCAAGATCGTAATTAATAACAATGGTATCGAAATGCTATACAACGATATTGGGTCGATCGTTGTCGCCGGCGAGTAAAAAGGCTCGACGAGATTGAGTGCGAGAATTGTCAGGTCAAGCACACCTGGACGCGGTGTTCGCCCAATATTTTGGGCGAGGCCGGGGCTGGTTTTAGCGGCTGACCAAACAGCGTATATCCAAGGCGTAAAGCTCACAAACACCACCGCCAACATCACCGTGATCCGCCGCCACTTTATGCGTTGGAAAATCAGTATCGCTGACACCTCACTGCCGACGACCAGCCATCCAAAATAATGGGTATAGACGAGCAAGATGTTGACGATTACGAGCGGGATAAAATTCTTTCCCTTAAAGAAGTATCTGGCAAAAAGCCACATCGAAAACAGGCCAAAACACATCAGCAGACTGTACATCCGCACTACTTGAGAATGCCTTAACAAAATGCCGTTAAATGCAAGAAGAAATAGGCATATAAGCTGTACGCGAGTATTTAGCTTCAGCTCACGCAACAGTGAAACAAGCGGAAATATTGAAACAACTGAAAAGACGACCGGAAAGATCCGCAGCCAAATGATACTTTCGCCGCCAATGGCGATCCAGAGTTTTAAGAAAATATAAAACAGTGGCGGATGGACGAGATCGGCCGCAACGAAATTTAAAATCTGCCCCCAAGGCTGTTCGGCCGCATGAACGCTGAATATTTCGTCGAACCACAGGCACGAATCCGTCAAATGCCACATTCGAACGGCAACAAACAGCGCGACGAGACACGCCATCGCGATCATTTCTAGCGGTCGCTTTCGTGTCATTTTATAGCGTTATATTTGGGCAGAGTCTGCCATCTATGCTGGTGTAAAAAAGCTCGACTTCCCTGAAAGTGTGGGTGTCGCGGCAATATGCAAGACAGCGGTCGTATGGTTTCGAATAGATGTGGATGCTGACGGCACGCTCGTCGTATTCGGGCAGATTTAGTACCTGATGAATAGGTTCTTCGAGCTCGACCTTCGCGGCAAGACAATCAGACAACTCAAAAGAATCTGTCTCGACCAGACGGCAAAACGAGCGGGATTCGTCAGATTCGGCGACAGCAAAGTTTTGCCCCCGCAGACGCCCGACCGGCACCATCATCCAGCATTTTTGGTCCCAGTGATTATGCACCTGCGAGATCTGGCCCTTTTCCCAGCAGATGGCCATTACCTCAAATCTATTGTCTTTGTAGATGAGATTGCGTGTGTAATAGCGCGGGCTCCAATGAAAATACCGCGTGATCGAATCGATCTCGACAGGGTTTTCACCGAGGAAATCGTACACGGTCTGACAGGAAAACTCTTCGTCAGGGATCCGTTTCAATCCATCAATAAGTTTGTCTATATGCACCATCGACGTTCTGTGATTTTAGCAAAAACTTAGGTTTATAACACTCCGTTATATTGGAAACGCTGTCGCGGTGAAACGCTGCATTTGCCGTCAACTAGCGGATCGCCGGTATCCGCACAACAAGGCGTGTTTCGCGAACAAATAAAGCCGCCCTTTAACATCCTGCCGAGTACGTTTTGGCCAATGCCGGACGGATGAAAACAGTCGCAGCAGGATATCTCGGATGAGTTAAAACGGTAATACCACGGTGCATCGCTGTGGACAAAAGTCGTTCCGGCTGCTTTAATACCGCCGCCGACAGTCTGGCCACCAACGATCACGATCGGCGACGATCCAAAGTCCGGGATAGCGGCGTATTCCGCCGTAACGGACTTTAAGATGTCGCGATATGCCTTTAACGTCGTGTAGGAATCAATGATGCGGGAATTTGAACAATCACGCGTGAGCGAACCGCAGATATTGACGACGCCCCATAAAAAGCTACACGATCCGACAAGCTGGCAATTGGATTTGCTGCCAAAGTTGCAAAGCTGCGACACCCGGACCGGTGACACAACGCCGATGCGTGTGTTGCCGATCGACATGAGTGTATCGAGCCCCTTTCGCAATTCGCGTTCGAATGACGCAGGCCTTGTTTTGCAGTAATTTGCCGGGTCGAGATCGGTGCTTGAGCACGAAGCGTTTGCTTTTGCGATCGTGCCGGCACAATTGTCGTTATGGCCTAAAAATAAGACGGCGAGACGATTACCTGCCTGAGCCGAAAGAAATGTGCGGACGTTGGTAGCCTGTGACGTAAAATTGCCGATAAGCGTCGCTCCGGACGCTGCATGATTTGCCGACGGCGCCAATACGCCGGTGCCAGTCTCGCATTCGAGCCGTTCGAGCAAGCTGAAAACCCCTTCGCTTCCTGCCCCACATAGATTCGTTCCGTGAGTGTCGCTGGTCAACCAGTTGTAATTTTCCTGATCGCCGTTAGAACAAGGAAAACCGTTGCTGGCATTAAACCCCTTCGAAATACTATCGCCCGCAACATCGATCGCCTGAATACTTAACTGGGCATTCACCGTCGAGGCAAACACCACAGAAAAAAGTAACATTGTGACCAAAACCCGCATTTTGTAGTTATTGTCGTGCTTTCTTGAGAAAGCCGATAAACTCGTCCTCACTCCGGGTCAGGCCCGGAAAAGTCGCGACGGTTTTTCCGTTTGCGTCCACAATAGCATAAAACGGCAACGCAACGGTGCCAAACATATCCTGTTCGAGTTGCTGTTGCCGCGCATATATCTCGCCATCACCATCAGTGTAGAGGCTGACAAGGACAAATTTTTCCATCTCGGCCTTTACCGCAGGTTGAGTGAACATATTCGCCTCCATCCAGCGGCAATTTGTGCAGGTGTAGCCGGTAAAGTCGATGAACACGCGTTTGTTCTCAGCCTTAGCCTGCTGCAACGCCCCTTCGTAATTGTTGCTCAACCATTGCAGCTCCTCGTGCCGGTTGCCGAGGACGTTGAAAATCGAATCTTTATTTTTTGGCGGCAGAAACGATTCGAGTTCGCCAAGTTTGCGGCCGAGAACGCCGGTCGTTAAATAAACGCAAAGTGCCAAAAAGACGACCGCAAAAATAACCCGCAGCGGCGTTATCTTTTTGATCGGCGAATCGTGTTTGAATTTAAATACCCCAAGGATATACGTGACAATGCCGAGCCCGAGAACGACCCAGATTATCAGGACGACCTCGCGGGTAAATATTTTGCCGTAGTTAAGAACGCCGCTTGAACTAAACCCGGCACCCCAGACGAGATCGACGTTTGAGAGAAATTTCATCGCGGCAGCGATCTCGAGAAAGCCCATCACGACTTTGACCGAATTGAGCCAGCCGCCCGAACGCGGGAGCGACGACAGCAACTTTGGCACCGTCGCAAGCAGGAAAAACGGCAATGCGAATACGGTCGAAAAGACCAGCATCCCGAGCAGAGGCATTTTCCAGTCGCCCTGTGCGGTCGAAACGAGCAAGGTGCCGATAAACGGCGACGTGCAGGTAAACGATGTGAGCGTAAATGTCAGCCCCATCAACAAGGCTCCGAGATACGCACTGCCCTTGCCCTCTTCGGTGCGTGTTATTTTGTCGAGTTTGGTCAATACTGACGCAGGTATCGAGATCTCGTAAAAACCAAATAGATTAAAGGCAAAAAATAGAAATATAGCCCCGATAGCGAGATTGACCCATGGATTTGCCGCAAACAGATTAATGCCAGCCGCACCGAACGCCACCGCAAGCAGCATCCCCAACAGCGAAAATGTCGCTATTATTCCGGCGGAATAGACCGTCGCGAGCTTGATTGTTTTAGAACGGTTGCCGTCGGAGTGTTTCATAAAATATGAAACGGTGATCGGTATCATCGGAAAAACGCACGGCGTCAGCAGTGAGATCGCCCCGAATGTGACCGCGAGCCAAATAAACGACCAAAGATCGACCGGCGGTTGGTTTGTGGTTTGCTGTCCGCTATTAGCAGCGGGCTGCTCGGTATTGGTTGGCAGGTCAAAGACGCGTTTTACATCTTCGGTACCTGCAAACGTCACCTTAACTGTTTTTGGCGGCAGACAGGTCGTGTCATTGCAGACTTGATACTTAATATTTAGAGCGAGGTCATCGACATTTGCCGCCGCAAGAGCCTTTACAACAACCTCAAACGTCGTTTCTTTCTCAAAGAATTTTGTCTCGATCTTAAAATTTTCGTCAAACTTCGTGATCGGTTTCGGCGAGGTGATCTTGCCGTCGATTGCAAATGTTTCAGGTGCGGACGTCGTGATCGTTGTCGGTATCGGGCCGCCGTCGGGCTGCTCGATCGCATAGAGATGCCACGGGCCATCGACCTTTGCCGCAAGTCGCACTTTGAAAGTTTTGCCGGCCAACGCCGGTTTTCCTTTCGATTCTGACTCAAGCGTCCACGAAACCGGGTTTTGGGCAGAAACACCCAAAACACTCAGCACAACCACGATAAAGGTAAATACAAAGGCTCGCTTCATAGGCTAGGCAACACAAGAGACTATATCATTTTCGCAAATCCGGCTGTAGAGTCGAGCCATTATTTTGCACAAACCATCTTGCTCACTTATAATACTCGTTTTGCATCGCTTTATACGATTATTGCCTGATCTTAAAGGCATGGAGGATTTGATTTTGTCCAAAGTAGCTACTCGCCAAAAACCCGCGGCCAAGACCGCCAAAGTTTCGACCAACGGGACAGGCAAGACGCAGGGTTTTACAGATTTTGTCGAGGTCGAACAGGCCAAGGCTGAATACGTCAAACGTAGGGCTTCGCAGCTCGCCGCCATTAAGAAAACTGATAAGAAGCTTTTGCGTGAAATGCTCTATCAGATGGTCTTAGGGCGTATATTTGAAGAAAAATGTGCCGAGGTCTATCGCATGGGCAAGATCGGCGGCTTTTGTCACCTTTATATTGGCCAGGAGGCGATCGGTGTAGGTTCGATGATGGCGCTGGAAAAGACCGATATGGTCATCACCGCGTACCGCGACCATGTACAGGCGATGATCAAAGGCATGACGCCCGAGAGCGTGATGGCCGAGCTTTACGGCAAAGAGGGCGGATGCGTCGGCGGCAAAGGTGGTTCGATGCATATGTTTTCCAAGGAGCTTGAGTTTTATGGCGGCCACGGCATCGTCGGCGGACAGATCGGCGTCGGGACCGGAATGGCTTACGCCGCAAAATATAAAAACAGCGGTCAGGTTACGCTTTGCTTTTTTGGCGAAGCGGCGGTCAATCAAGGCATCTTTCACGAATCGCTCAATATGGCCCAGCTTTGGAAACTGCCATGTATCTACATCTGCGAAAACAACCAGTACGGCATGGGCACGTCGCAAGCGAGGGCGATGTCTTCGCGAAGTATCGCGAAAAAGGCCGAGGCTTTTGAAATGGCTAACGAATTTGTTGACGGCATGGACGTAATGGCCGTTCGCGATGCCACCTTGCGTGCGATCGCTCGCGCCCGCAAGGACGGTTCGCCGACGTTGCTTGAGATCAGGGCCTATCGCTACATGGGCCACTCGATGTCGGATCCGGGTAATTACCGGACACGCGACGAGATCCTAAGATATCAGGAACGGGATCCGATCGTGTTGTTCAAAGACAGTTTGAAAGCCGCAAAAGTATTGACCGATAAAGATTTTGAAAAGATCGACCAGGAAGCGATCGCAGCCGTTGATAAAGCCGTCGCATTTGCGGACGAAAGTCCATATCCGGCTGAGAGCGAGCTTTTCACTGATGTATTAGCATAAATTTATGGCGTTACTAACCATCCGCGATGCTCTGAACGAAGCATTGCGCGAAGAAATTTTACGGGACGAAAATGTCTTTGTCATGGGCGAAGAGGTCGCTGAATATGACGGAGCGTACAAGGTCACGCGTGGGCTGTGGAAGGAGTTTGGCGACAAACGCGTCATCGATACGCCGATCACGGAGCTTGGATTTGCTGCTGTCGGAGTTGGCGCGGCGATGGCTGGCTTGCGGCCGGTGATCGAATTTATGACCTGGAATTTTTCGATCCTCGCCGCCGATCAGATCATCAACCACGCGGCCAAGATGCTCTATATGTCCGGCGGACAGTTCAAAGTGCCGATCGTATTTCGCGGGCCAAACGGCTCGGCTTATCAGGTCTCGTCACAGCACTCGCAAGCACTTGAGGCGTTTTATGCTAACTTTCCGGGGCTAATAGTTGTGATGCCTTCGACGGCGGCGGATGCAAAGGGATTGCTGAAATCGGCCATCCGCGACGACAACCCGATCGTCTTTCTCGAACAGGAAAGAATGTACGGCATCAAGGGTGAGGTGCCCGAGGATCCCGATTTTACCATCCCGCTCGGCGTTGCAGATATAAAACGCGAAGGTAAAGACTGCACGATCGTCGCCCGTTCTATGACGGTCCCGCTGGCTTTGCAAGCTGCGGAGTTGATCCAGACGGAGTTTGACGTATCCGTCGAGGTCATCGATCCGCGAACGATCAAACCGCTCGATATCGATACGATCGTTAATTCGATCAAGAAGACGAACCGGCTGGTCATCGCTGAGGAATCGCACGAATTTGCCTCGGTCGGCGCCGAGATCACGTATCAGGTGATGGATCACGCGTTCGACTACCTCGACGCTCCGGTCAAACGCATCTCGACCACCGAGACGCCCATGCCGTATGCCAAAAATCTTGAGGCACTTGCGTTGCCAAGCGTCGAAAAGATCGTCGCTGCCGTTAAGGAAGTTTGTTATTTATAAACAAAAAATATGGCTGATAAATTTTTAATGCCGAAACTTTCGCCCACCATGGAAGAGGGCCAGATCGCGCGTTGGGTCAAGAACGAAGGCGACAATTACGACGCCGGCGAGACGCTTGCCGAGGTCGATACCGACAAAGCGACGATGGAGATGACTGCTCTAAAAGCGGGCACTCTATTAAAGATATTAAAAGCCGCAGGCGATACCGCCCTGCTTGGTGAGGCGATCGCCATCACAGGGACTGCAGGTGAGGATATCTCCGCACTCTTGTCGGAACCGCCTGTGTCAGCGGGCGGCAAGAAGGCTGAGGAGAACGGGAGTCGAGGTGTAGAGGAGAGATCGTCGGCAGTTCAGTCGCCCGTGAATACACCCAAGACAGAAGTTCAGGTTGCTTCAGTTGCGACGGCCGCACCACCGGCTAACGCAGGCGGTTCTGCCTCAAATGGCCGATTGATCGTCTCGCCGATCGCGGCCCGCATGGCGGCTGAGAATGCTATAGACCTTAAGACCATTGTGGGAACCGGGCCGAATGGTCGCATTATTAAACGCGATATCGAAGAAGCATTAGCGGGTGGTGGACAGGCATCGACGGCAAGCAACCTCTCCGCAAGGACTTTTACGCCATCGACCGTTGTCGGAGCATCAGCTTATACCGACGAGACAACGTCGAAAATGCGGCAGATCATTGCCGGCCGTTTGGCCGAATCGATCGGTCCAATCCCGACATTTTATCTGACGATCGAGATCGAAATGGATGCTTGTTTGGAGCTTCGCAAATCGGTCAATGCGTCGGTCAGCGAAGATCAGAAGATCAGCGTCAACGACATCGTCGTCAAAGCAGCGGCTATGGCTCTGGTCAAGCATCCATTTGCAAACTCGTCGTATCAGGACAAAAATATTCGCTTTTATCAACAGGCCGATATCGGTGTTGCGGTTGCGATCGACGAAGGTTTGATCACGCCCGTCATTCGAGGTGCAAATCTGAAAGGATTTCTTGAGATCTCTGCCGAGATCAGAGACCTAGCCGCAAAGGCAAAGGCGAAAAAGCTCCAGCCGGAAGAATACACGGGTGCGACATTTTCGATCTCAAATCTCGGAATGTTTGGCATTAAGGAATTCACAGCAATCATAAATCCGCCCGAGGCCGGCATTTTGGCGGTCGGCGGGGCCGCTCCGACGCCGGTCGTTCGCAACGGTGAGATCGTCGTCCGAAGCATTATGAACGTTACAATGTCATGCGACCACCGTGTCATCGATGGCGCGACGGGTGCTAAGTTCCTGCAGACCTTTAAGCAAATGCTAGAACTACCCGCGATGATGCTAGCTTAAGGGACGCATCTTGGAAAATCAGGAAAAATCGACCGCCCCATTTCTAGCGCTGATCCCTGCTCAGCTTCTATTTGGTTCGCTCCCTGTAATCGGCAAAGTTGTACTCGCGGTTCTGCCTCCGATGGCGCTTGTCGGTATTCGTGTCGCCATCACGGCTGCTATCCTGTTTATTGTTCAAGCCTTTCGCGGCCGTATCTGGCTCAAGGAAAAAAGCGATTATTGGCGGTTTGCGGCGCTGAGTCTGTTCGGCGTCGTTTTCAATCAGTTATTCTTTATCGGTGGGCTCTCACTGACAACCGCATCGAATACTTCTCTCTTGGCGGTCATGATCCCTGTTTTTGCTCTCGCTGTGGGCTCGATCGCGGGCTTTGAAAAACTGACGGCGATAAAGATCATCGGCATCATTTTCGCCGCGGCGGGAGTAATATTTCTCGTCGATCCGCGTAAAGCGTCGTTCTCTTCGCAGACCACGATCGGCGATATTTTTATCATCATCAACTGCCTTGCTTACGGCATCTATGTTGCGACTTCGAAAGGGGCGATCACACGCAACGGAACATTTCGCTCGATGATGTGGGTATTTATATTTGCGAGCATTGTCTGCGTTCCGCTTGGTGCATTTTCACTTTCAACAATTGATCTTGCGGCAATAGACACCAATATTTGGCTGATAAGTATCTACATCGCGGTCGGTGCGACCGCCGCTCCATATTTGTTGAACGCGTGGGCTTTGTCCAAAGTCAATCCTTCGACAGTCGCGGTTTTTGTTTATCTGCAACCACTTATCGGATTTGGACTTGCGGTGCTGTTTTTAGGCGAAAAGATCAATCTTACGTTTATCATCTCGGCGGTGTTGATATTTGCGGGTGTGTTTCTTGTCACAAAAAAATTCATCCCTAGTGAAACCTAACCTTGCATTTTGCGTAAATTCGACATCTAATCACGCAATATGGCTACACAGATAAATCAGATCGACGATGCCGCTAACGGCATAACGATCCTTCGCGTGTCGGGCGAACTGCAACACGATGACGCCATTTTGCTTGAACGCATCGCCGCCGCAATCCACGAGGAAAAAGGTAACCGCGTTGTGATCGATCTTGCCGATTTAGATTTCCTCGACAGCGAGGCCGCACCTATTCTAAAACGCCTCTCCGATACCGAAGGTTTTGGGATCGAAGGCATTGAGATTTTTCTGCAGGCAACCATCGATCAAGCCGAACGCCACGGGGTGTGACGTCCGCACCTGACATTTTCTCAAAAACAATTTACATTAAAGGGAATGAAAACACGGGAAATAGCCGAATTTCTTTCTGCAGAACTCATCGGTGACGGCGACGTCGATATTACCGCTGTCGCCGCAATTGCGACCGCAAACGTTGGCGAGATCGCTTTTGTCGAAAAGGCTGACATTATAATATCTCCGGCGGCGGACTGTCTGATCGTCCCGGCTGACTTTACTGCAAACACCGCCTCTCCGCAGATCCGTGTCAAAGATCCAAAACTAGCGTTTTCACTTGTCGCAAAAAAACTCAAGAAATACGAGCGGCGCTATTTTGGTAAGGAGCATTCGATCATTGCCGAGAGTGCGGACGTGCGAACTGTCGAGATAGGTGCGTTCGCAACTATAGGCGAAAATTCTTTCATTGGCGAGGGCTGCGAGATAGGTGACGGTGTGCGGATCGGGAAAAATGTGATTATCAAAAGGTTTACCGTTATCCATCCTAATTGCGTCATCTACGAAAATGTTCAGATCGGAAGCAACTGTGTCGTTCACGCCGGGACCGTGATCGGTGCCGAAGGGTTCGGATACGTTCGCGATGAAAATGGTGAGTATCACCAGTTTCCCCAGATCGGCAACGTAGTGATCGAAGACCATGTCGAGATCGGCGCGAATTCATGCGTTGACCGAGGCTCTTTGGGTGAAACCCGGATCGGCGAGGGTACAAAGATCGACAACCTCGTCCAGATCGCTCACAACGTGCAAATAGGAAAGCGTGTCGTCATCGCGGCGATGTCGGGTGTTTCGGGCAGTTCGGTGATCGAGGACGATGTTGTGATCGCGGGCCAAGTGGGGATCGCGGACCATGTGACGATTCGGAAAGGAGTCACTATCGGAGCAAAATCGGCCATTTTTCCGGGCAAGGTCGTCGGGCCTGGAGTTTGGGCCGGAGTACCGGCCCAACCAATTGGGGAGTATAAGCGTCAGCACGCACATCTAAAAGGCCTCGGGCGGCTAAAGACCGAGGTTAAAGAACTCAAAAAGAAAATGGATTAGCCGACTACGTTGAGAATCGCTTTCGCGGCACGCTTTGATGCTCCGCCGTGACCGAGTTTTCCGGCGGTCTCCTTTAGGCGGACACGCATTTCTGAGTTTACATCGGGTTGTAGCAAACGGTTAATTTCATCGGCCAGCGTCTGAGCGGTAAAATCACTTTGAATCAATTCTTTCACAAGCCTTTCACCAGCGATCAGGTTTATCAGCCCGTAATGCGGGACGTCGATTAAAGGTTTGAGTAGGTTGTAATTGATCGCTGAGGTCTTGTAAACAATGACCTGCGGCGTGCCGATGATCCCGGTCTCAAGCGTCGCCGTCCCGCTCGTGACGGCCGCAGCGTCAGATGCATTCAATGCGTCATAAGTCTCATTCTCGACGACCGTAATATTTAAATGAGATCCCAACAAAAATTGATCGATATCCTTTCGCTGTTTTGCAGAACCGATGGCGATGACAAATTGAGCGTCAACATGATCTGACGCAAGCTTTTCCGCTGCTTCGAGCATAACTGGCAGTATTCGAACGATCTCTTTGTGGCGACTTCCCGGCAAGAGCGTAATGATCGTCTTTAATGGATCGAGACCCCGAGCGAAACAAAATTGCTCTTTCGTCCGATCAGCGTGGACCTCATTCGCGAGCGGGCTGCCGACATATTCTATGTGCGTCACGCCGTGCTCTGCGTACCAGTCTTTCTCAAACGGTAGGATCGTCAACATCAGATCCACGTACTTTTTGACGGTCGATAGCCGATACCGACGCCATGCCCAGAGTTGCGGCGAAATGTAGTAGACCACCTTAATTCCCTGTTTTTTCAGATGTTTAGCGAGCTTTAGATTAAAATCCGGAAAATCGACAAGTATCGCTACGTCGGGTTGCTTTTCGGCGGCGACCGCTTTGAGCGTTTTCATTGTCCTCATGAACATCGGCAAAGCTCGTCCTATCTCCGCCACACCCACGATCGACAGGTCGTCTGCTTTGACCGTCGCCGCGACTCCTGCGCCGCGCATTCGCGGCCCGGCAGAGCCGAAAAACTCAACATTACCGTCGGGAATAATTTCGCGGATCGCGTCGACGAGCTTGGCCGCGTGGCCATCGCCGGACGCCTCACCCGCTACGATCATAAACCTAAGTGTTTTCATTCTTTATGCCGAAAGTAACTCAAGGTTTAATGATATATCTGAAATCAAAAATGACAACCTAACCGCTATGTTGGCGCATCAAAGCCGGTAGTTTTGAAACAGACTAGGATTTTAACAGCCCTGATGCTTGCAGTAAGCTCCCGTAACGCATAGAATTCAGTGTTTGGGCTGAATTTTAAGTACAAGTTTTTTTGTTCTAACATATTTTATCATCGGCATTTTTGGAGGATCTCTGTGACGTTTCGCCTGATCATTATTTCTGTCATTATTTTTTCATTTGCGGCGGCTGCTTATGGCCAGACCGACTCGGTCATAGGTCAGGTAACAAACTCTGGTTCGGAGTCTTTTGCCGGTAGCATAAGCGGGAACGGCCGCTTCATCGTATTCGAATCAACTGGCAACATCGCTACCGAAAATGCCCGAAACGAGGATGGGAACCGCGAGATCTTTTTGTTTGACTATGCCCAACGGCGTATCTTTCAGATCACAGACACCAAGAGCGTTCTTTTCGATACGAGCATTACGACAGCTGCCTTTTTTAACGTCAGGGTCGAGATCGTAAACACCCGGCCAGTAATAAGCAATGACGGTAAGTGGATCGTCTTTAGTTCAAACGCGACATCGTCGACGCCTGTCACCCCAAATACCACAAATCCCGGTTCGTTTAATGGCAATGCGTTTACCTCACCAACGCCGACTCCGACGCCAACTGTGACCCCAACACCAAATGCAACGCCGACGGCGACACCGACGCCTTCAGGAACCCCAACACCGACGCCTACGCCGCCAACAAATCCGTTGACAAGCGACGGCAATCTCGAGTTATGGCTGTACCAGATACCGGCATATGTAACAGTAGCTGACCTTTCGGCGGGTGATAACATTGCTTTGGCAAATCTAGCAGGCGGAACATTTACCCAAATCACAAATTCGATCCCGAGCCAGATGCCACGACCTGCCTCGACATCGTCGGGAGCATTTGTAGCAGATGATAATCATGATGCGAGTATCAGCGATGACGGTAATGTCATTGCATTTGCATCTACACGGAATCTAGTTCCGGGCGTAGGCAATGCATATCCGACTGATGATAACGACGAAATTTTTACTTATGTAAGGACTGCGGCAGCCCTTCAGCAGGTCACAAAAACGCCTCGCGGCCCAATATCAAATCCGATCTATAGTAAAAATCCGACGATCTCAGGCAATGGGTTGCGCGTTTTATTTACAAGTACTGGTGATAATCCTATTGTTGGCATGACCGGCGGAACGAACCCTCTAGCAGATCGAAACGAAGAGATATTTTTCAGTGATCTAACTGCCCTAGGTGCTCCTACGGGGACCAAGAAACAGGTTACAACTACCAAATCGACAAACTTAGGTGACCCAGTCAATATTCTCGACCTTGGACGGCGTATGAGTCGTGACGGTAGATACATTGCGTTTGATTCATACGCGGATCTCGCCAATGAGAACAGCGGTACTAATTACACTTCGTTTGCTCTTTATCTTTACGACACGACGACCAGCACCTTTAGACGTATTTGTGCCCGCAGTGACGCCGATTCTGCAGCGACAGGTGGAGACCTGGCAAGGTACCCAGGCTTCACCGATAACAATGCTTCGGGCACTCCGTCAACGCTCGTTCTAGAAACGAGAATGAACATTAAGCCTGACGGCACAATTCCGACTACCGCCGCAGACGGCCTAAATCCGAATGAGGTTAGGCCTGCTCAAATATATTCGTACCCATTAAATGTTCCAGCTGCGACCGCGACGTTTACAAGACTCGCAACATTTCCAACGCCGACAAACTTTCTAGCCTCAACACAATTGATACCAAGCGACTCGATACAGAGGATGGCCTTTAATTTGTCGAACACCGAGCTAGGAACGGGCAATTTTGATGGACAGGCTGAGGTTTTTTATTTCGTAAAACCCACAACAACCGTTACACAAAGGCTTAGAGGTTTTGGTTTAACAACCGGTGCCAGTGGGATGACGGTCTCTCAGACGGCGGTTCCAACGCCGACTCCGACACCTACGCCTTCGCCGACGCCGACGCCGTCACCAACACCAACTCCGACAGGGTCCCCAACGCCGACTCCGACTCCATCGCCGAGCCCCACACCCATCACACCGCCTGCAGTATTGGGTATATCACCTGGTATGTTGGCCACATTTGAATTTGCAAGGCCCCAGGCAATTACGGCAAAAACCGCAACCGGCGACATCACGCGTACTCCTAGCCTGCCGATCGAATTGAGCGGTGTTACCATGACGATCAATGGAGTCGCGTGCGGGTTGAAGTCTGTTGATGGTGACAGGATCCGGTTTGTCGCCCCGCTCGCACTTGGAAGCGCAGCAACAGGCACATCTTATCCGGTCGTAATAAATGCTAACGGAAGTGTTCTTAAAACCAAAATGGTAATCGTGCCGGTACGTCCAGACGTATTCAACGAAGCCCTTTTCATTGGTCCGGGAGGCAGAGCAAAGCTTCTAAATGTGACCAATCGCGTTTATACCAAAGAGCCATTCGTTATTAGAACCATTAGGCGACGGGGCGATGTTCTGCGGCCAAGTGTATTACGTTTGTATGTAACCGGCGTAGCTAACGTAGACCCCGCCGCGATATCGATTCGAATTCGCGACTCGATAATTACTGCCTCTAACGTCCTGTCAAATGTAATTGTTGAACCCGGTGTGTACATTGTTGATTTTGAGTTACCGGCGACATTAGACGGGGCAGGAGATCAGCCGCTTGTCGTTACTATCAGTGTCAACGGCATCACCTTCTCATCGAGACTAGACGATACATCGACCAAAGTTCTGATACTCTAGTGGCTCTGAGCGCGGTGTAAAAAGGCGGGGTAACCCGCCTTTTTTTGTGCTAGCACATAATTTGTTATGACAGCATAACGAACAGCTTATCTTGCTAAGACTTTGCCCTTGTATTATGCTCTCTCTATTGAATTATTTTAGAGAATTCGGATTTTTTAGCACTTTATTTATAAAAGGATATTGACTCAGACAACAATGTTTTGAGTCCGGGAGTTCCGCAAATTATGTCAGGAAAAGACGTTAACACGATGAAGATCGCACCCAAGGTTTGGAAAAACGGCGAGTTTATCGATTGGGATGATGCCAACATCCATGTGATGGCTCACGTCGTCAATTACGGCTCGAGCGTATTTGAAGGTATCCGTTGCTATGAGACCATCGAGGGACCGGCGATTTTTAGGCTTACCGAACACATGCAGCGACTGGTAAATTCCGCCAAGATCTATCGTATGGATTCGGCTTTCACTCGTAGCGAATTTTGCGATGCTGCCGTCGAATTGGTCCGTAATAGCGGCCTTGATTCGTGCTACCTTCGCCCGCTCATCTTTCGCGGCCTCGATCCCGAGAAACCTTCTTTTGGTGTTTATGGGCTAAATAACCCGATCGAATCTTACATAGCTGCATGGCAGTGGGGCAAGTATCTGGGCGAAGAAGCACTCGAATCCGGCATCGATGTCTGCGTGTCGAGTTGGACGCGTATCACCTCAAACTCCATGCCCGCAATGGCAAAAGCCGGTGCGAATTATATGAACTCGCAGCTTATCAAGATGGAGGCGATACTTGGCGGATTTTCCGAGGGCATTGCCCTTGATGACCGCGGATACGTGTCCGAGGGTTCTGGTGAGAATATATTTTTGGTCAACAGCGGCAAACTTATTACACCACCGCTGGGTGCGTCGATCCTCCCCGGCATTACACGTGATTCGGTCATCCAGATAGCACGTGAAATGGGCATCGAGGTTATCGAGACTTCGATCCAGCGATCGGCACTCTATCTTGCCGACGAAGTCTTTTTCACCGGAACCGCAGCTGAGATCACACCGATCCGATCTGTTGACCGCATTACGGTCGGCAGCGGGAAACGCGGGGAGATGGCAGCTCGGCTACAAGAAGAATTCTTTAAAGTTATTAAGGCAGAGCGTCCGGCACCAAACGGAGCCGAATGGCTAACATTCATTAACGCCGGTGGAGAAAAAAAAACAGCATCGGCCGGAATGACCGATAGTTAACTGCATTTAGGCAAGAAATAGACGAATCGGTTTGTACCGGTTCGTCTTTTTTTTGCGCAATTTTTCACAAATTTTCCTAAATCCGCACAATCCGCACAATCCGCACAATACAACACAATCAGAAAAATACAACAAACCCCGAAAACTCCGCTTGCAAAATCAAAAAAACGGTGTACACTGTTTTCAATCAGGCAGTACTTTCACTGATCGTCATCCCAAGGAGCAGTTTCCCTGCGGCTCTGTCGGTCAATTAAGTGGTTCAAGGAGATCCCAGCTTTACTCCTAAACCTTGGCACTTATTTCAGGCTTGAAACTGAACGGATCCCAGCGTTTTACGATTCCCAGTTTCCAAAGCTCTTATTATCAAGGGGCGTTTTCATTTTTTTAAGGATTAAAGGCATCGGTCTCTTTAAGGTGGAGCCCGAGGATCTGTCAACTTTTGATTGAGGAGAGAAATGCACGTGGCAGGTGAATCATTCTCGCGCACCAGAACTACGAACACGCTGGGGCACTAAATCTGGGGCCGCTTTCCTCGTCGGCCACCAACATATCGAGCCGGAAGTTTTGTTTGAGGTCTGACGACTCGACGCTTTCTAATTTATGGAGAGACCTATGAAAAAACTAATTTTGATTTTTTGTTTCGCATGCCTCGTACTTTTTGCAAGGCAACCTGTTTTTGCTCAGGACGAATTCGAAGTCACGCCCGGTGAGATAACGCTGAATAAAGAAAATAACTTCAGTGCCACGGTTACTGTAAAAGGGATCGGGGCGAGCTACGACTCCAACAACCTAACGGTCAAGGGCTGTGCGGATATATGTTCAGAGACAAAAGGCTCTGATGGCAAGGTCACCATTACGCTGCTTTCCAAATTCATCGAATCCAAGAACTATTCGATCGAGGAAATTTCCCAGTCGATCTCTTTCGAGTATGCCGTTGATAACGCCCCCAAGAAGACCTCTACGGTGCGTGTCATTATCCCGCCTCGAATGACACCTCCCGAGATATCGGTGAAGGTCGGCAACGCGACGCCGATCTCGATAGGAGCGGCAACGGATATCGAATTAATTGACGGAGACAAGGTTGAGGTGACTGCCAAGTTCAAAATGGATGGAGCGACTACAGATACAACCGATTATTCTTTAAAGTCTGCAAGTACATCAATATTGGCAACCGACGGCAAAAGCTTTACGGCCAAGGATATCGGCGAAACCACGGTTATGGTACTCGCCGGAGAAGGGGAAGATACAAAGATCGGCGAGTTCAAGGTAAAAGTAAAACCTTTCATAAAATCTATCGACACAGCGAACGGGGCCAAGTCCGTTTTTATGCCGGCCAACAGCCAAAAGCCGCTGATGCTCCTCCTCAAAGATGCAAAAAATCGCATCACCACCGACCTATCGAGAGTAGAGTGCACCACCTCCGACACAAAGTTGTTGGAAGTAAAGCCGACCGCCACTGCATTTGCTCTCAACAGTAAGAAATTGGAGGCTGACCGCCCGGAAACAAGATTAGTGACATGCAGCGTCAAGTCGGCCGACAAGCGCGTTAGCGAGGCACCTGATCTTGCCGTCAACATAACGATTCAGCCAAAACGAGGTTACATGACGATCGAGGCATTGAATGGCACAACGCTGTTGCCGAACGGAGCGCTAAGTTTCCTCATCAATGTCTATGACGCCAACGGTACTCCCAAATCCGGCGCTATCGAATACACCCTTGAGGACGAAGATTCTAACAAGCAGTGGGTTTCGGTCTCGCCTCAGGGCTCTAAGGTAACCGTTCATTGGGTTGATCTTCCCGATAGACAAAAGACGGAAAGTCGACCAAATGCCGTGAACCTAGACGTAAAGGCGACGATCCCTGAAGCGGATGATTATCCAGTCGAAGGTAAAATTACGGTACGCATGGGCGGACACGTCACACGGTTCTCGTCGCTCAAGGTGAAGCTAAACGTGATGGATGACCGCACGGTTCACGATCTTTACGGCAAGGTCTTATCGAACGAATACTATGCGTTGATGGTGCGTTTCTTCAACGACCTCAAATCCGACGACAAGAATGCGAATATCGGGCAATCGATACTCGCCTACAGCTCTTCTGTAGAGATAGCGGTTGGTCTCGAGAAGCAGTACGACGGTAGTTCGGACAGCGGCATCGAGATATGGAACAAGCAAAAGGCAGAAGTGGAAAAGAAGAACTGGGCGGATCAGAACGACGATATCATCAGCAACGCCTTGCCGGCAGTGAAGCGAGAATATGACGGCCAGCTCAGAAGATACAACGGACTGATGAGAGAGTGGTCTAACAAGAATCTTCGCGCCGTTGACGCTGAAGCCAAAACGCGGACCGACCGGTCTGAAGACACGATGAAGGCGGCCAAGAAGTTACGGGCCGACGCGGAGGCATTATATCGCAAGGCGATGACGTTACGTGAGCAGCTGCGCACGCATTTTCAGGTGAATCTGCCGCCACTCGAAGCGTTCACGTACGGACCCGACGTTGCGATCAACGATGGCAAATGGTATCCGACTAGCCGCGACGATCTGATCAATATCGCTCAGCAGGAGGCCTATCTTTCCGACGACGACGATGATTCGTCTGTCTCGGCTAAGGACAACGAGCCGAACTGCGTCGATACGATTACCTATCGGCCGTACACATTCGAGATGATGGTCAACACGGTGGATCGACGCGAGGAGCGCACGTGGCGTAGCAGGATCTTCAAAATTTTGAAGGGAACGGCGTTCGGCGCGAGCACTGCAATCGCGGTGGCCATTCCGGGTTCTAGCAGCGATCTGCCGCTTGGGATCGAAAAGTTCGGCAACGTGCTGATTCCCGGCATTGAGGAGTTGATTCCAAACCTCAAGGAGCAACATCGCCAAAATATTGTCTCGCAGGCGATGAAACCGATCGAGGAAATACCGTTTGGCTCGGACATCACGCGCGTGATATTCATCCCGAAAAAATCGATCAGCGGCCTTATCAGGGCTCACAAGGCCAGGATCAGCCTCGTATGCCCATTCTATTTCAAGGTCAAAGTTGCCGTGATCACGAAGGGCGGCGACGTCACGCTAGGCGGCCAAAGAACGCCGTAGTTGACTCGCGGGATTAGGGGCGATTACGGAAAAACGAGAATTAACTTCATTTGGAGAAAAATCATGGCAATCAATATCAAACGAGATTACACAGCAAAACATATGAGCAATGGGGCACGCACGCCGGTTGGTATTGTGCTTCACGATACTGCCGGTAGCGGCACGATCAATGACGTTAAATATTTGGCCAATCCCGGTGACGGACGTCAGGTATCGGTCGATTTCGTCGTTACACGTGACGGCGGGATATATCAGCTAAACCCCGACCTTAAAAATCATTGGACCTATCATGCTGGCCGGGCCACAAAATTTAAGGGCTTTACGAATGGCAGTGTTAATAAGGCAACGGTTGGGATCGAGATCTCGCAAAAAGCAAATCTGAGCCTCAAACCGCTTTATCCGGGGGCACAAGTTCAGGCAGTTGCGGAACTGTGCGCTTATCTGTGCAAGATGTTTAACCTTAAAAAGGAGGACATTACTACCCACGCCAATATCATAACGGATGGTTCGAGAAGCGATCCGCGCCAGTTCCCGTTTGCTGATTTTTATAACCTGTTCAACGCGGCAGGTGGTCAGAAACCGACGACCTATACAGTGGTTGCGGGAGATACGCTCTATGCCCTCGCCAAAAAGTACGGCACGACGATCGAAGAAATTAAGAAGTTAAATATGATGAACACTGCGTCAAACGCGATCACCGTCGGACAAAAGCTTGTGGTCAAAGCCTAGCATATAAGGAGAAAACAAATGGCCGAAGAAAGAGGAACAGAACAGAAACGTGGATGGGATTGGTTTAACTTTGAACGAGTTAAATGGATTATTTTATTAATAATTCTTTCTCTGCTTGTCCTCGTCATTTGGCAAAATGGGCTCAAAGATATCTTTTCGCAAGACGGGACCGGAAATCTACTTACCAAACTGAGTCAAGTGGACTTTGGTCGCTTTCTGATCACCTGCCTCGTGGTATTGATCGTAGTGATAATTGCTTCAAATATGGCCTTTGCCTTGTTTAATCGAAAGGCCGACCCGGATACGTCGATAGAAAAGCGATTCATGCTCGGTAAAGAATTGCTGACGGTTTTTATAGGATTGCTCGGTACGTTAATGGGTTTCTATTTCGCCGAAAATCGAGTGTCGCCGGATAATGTCCAGAAGATCGCAAATACAGTGCAAAATCCCCAACTGGCCCAAACGAGTCAATTGGAAGCAAAAGCATTTGAGTTGCTCATAAAGCAGGATTATGAGGAAGCCGTTCCGGCTTTTAACGCCCTTTCAAAAGCGACGACACCATCATCGAACATTGCGAACATCAGCGCCATAACAACATACCTAATGGATACAAATAACAAGACAGCCTTAACTGCTGCCGGTGACAAAAAGGATGCTTGGAGGAAGCTTTACTGTTTCATCTCGGACGGCAAAATGGCAGTCGGCTTAAGTAAGGAAATAAACGACCAGTTCGACATCGGCTGTAGACCACCGCCGACGCCAACACCGACAATAGCGCCCGCAAATACTCAAACTTCACTAACTACGGCAAACACGGGCACCGCGATAAATTCAAATAGAAATGCCCCTGCGGGCAACCGCGGAGGTTAACTAACAAATGACGCTCAAAAACAAAAAAGCAGACGTCAAAAAGACCGCCAGTATAATCGACGCTGACAGTTTAATGATCGTTATCGGAGTGATCGGGATCGCTTTACCTTTCGTGCTGGCTATCGGAGCGAACGTGATTTACATAGCGTTTAACTATCCACCCGGAGTCGAGGGTCCCCTTGCCAGTTCAATAAGCGGTTACTATTACTCCAGTATGGGCAACGTCTTTGTCGGCGGCCTTTGTGCGATAGGCGTCTGTCTTGGGGCGTATTGCGGATATGAGTATAAGGACCGGATAGCGGGTAACTTTGCAAGCGTTTTTGCTCTCGGTGTAGCCCTTTTTCCAACGGAACCCGAAGTAGCCACCACTAAGGCCCAAGAGTACATTGGGTTTTTTCACTATATTTTTGCGGGAGCCTTATTTCTTACGCTCGCATATTTCTGCCTAGCGTTATTTACGATGACACACGCTAAGGGAGAACCTGCTCCTAAAAAGATCACGCCGGAAAAGAAAAAAGAAAACATGGTATATCAGATATCAGGTTGGACGATCCTGGTCTGTATAGCACTGATCGGTATTCACCATTTCGTGCTACCTAATGTAACTCAGATTGCTCTCAAGTGGCTCTATCCCGTCTACTGGCTAGAGGCGATCGCTGTAGTGTCGTTCGGCTTTTCGTGGCTGACAAAGAGCAAGACGGTTTTTGGCGAAAATAAATAGTCTTGTGAAATTAGATCAGCGCAGGCCTTGTCCAAATTGTTCGGTGCCGAATGCTCCTATGCCGTTGAGGCGGAAGCTAAAGGTGAAACGGTTTTCTTTGCGAACGCCGACGTTGAAAGTGTAGTACTGCAGCGCAAGCGAGCAGCAATCGTAGGCGTAGCCGACCGTGAAGAGCGAACTGATCATCGGGCTCTGACGCGTTGCCCGGCGGTTCTCAAAGTCAAAAAAGAATGATGCTCCGCCGTATAATCCCTGGTTTCGGTTTCCCACAAAGATCGAAGGGCTCCATTGCGACCCGCGAAGAGTTCCAGGTTCTTTGCCGTTGATATCCGCATACTGGGCAAGCGATGGGATCAGCGTGATCGCCCGCGTGTAGTAAAACGTCTGAAACAGTTTGAACAGCGGTCTGTCATATCCAACCGCAGCGGAGATCGCCCTCAATCCGTCGCCGCTGAGCCCATAATCGAGACGGGTATTCACGAAGATCGTTTTCTGCGGGCGATAAGTCGCGTCAATATTTAGCGGTGAAAACCGTCGCGGGACGCCGCCAAACGTATAAAAACTCATTGCCGTCATCGGCTCGATCTGGTTGCGAAAGCCCGGCACCAATGCCCCGCCAAACGTCTTATCAAAAAAATACTTACCGCGTATGCTAAGACTAAATATTTCGTAAGGCTGCACCGAAGAAGCGTTAGTTTTATCACCCTTTTCCTGCAACAGTTTCTGAGCTTCGGTCGTCACAGCCTCGCCATACTTTCGAGTGTAAAAACGGTTGATGATGCCGTACTCGATCTCGTTTGTGTTCGTGATCGTATCGACATGATCAAATCTGATTATGCGGTTAAAATTGTCAACGCCCCTTACGAGCCGATATGTCAGATACGGCTCTATTACGTGGCGAAATCTAAATTTATCGTTCTTGCCGTAAAAGTTCTTAGCGAGAGCGACCGGTCTGACGTCAAAGATAAGTTCACCATATTTGCGGATCACGTCTTTGCTAAGGACACTACGCACGGGATCAAACGAATTTGAATAATACGTAACGCGCGCCGACGCGGTCGTCGTGAAATTAAAATATCTGGTGTACAGCGGCAGTATGACCTGCGGATAGATATCAAAACGCTGAACTACAGATGGCGTAACGATCGGGTCGTGACCTGTCATCTGTTTATATAAGGCAAGGTCATCGACCTCCTCGCGTCTCGATACGCCCTCAAGACTCGTCTTGAAAGAAAAATAAACGCCATTCAGAAATGATGGCATTGACGGACGCTTTTCGAAATTGATACTTGGCAGGTTACGCGTCTTCTCACGTACATTTGGTATTGAAATGACCTGCGAGCGGGCGAGTACGTTGAGCGTGTAGTCATTCCAGCTCTTATTTACAAAAACCTGCGAGTTTTCGATCGGTGAAATGATCTGCTGGATACCGTCGGAAAATTCCTGGCGAAAAGCCAGGCTCGACGTTATTCGCAGATCTGCCGCCGCCGTAAAACCATTCGGAAAATAGTGAACACCTTCCGCGTAGATAATAGAGCCACCCTGATCCGGGTGCGTAGCGTCCGCTTTTGGTCCCAGGATCCTATCTTTAACAGCATAGAAACCAAAATTAAAGAAGGAGCGTGAATTTGCCCGCGTCCTGAGATCCAACCCATAGCCAAAGCCGCGTTTGCTGTAAAGGTCTCCGCGAAAAGTCACATCAGCCGAGTCGCCGAGCGTCTGATAGTATGCCGTCGAAATGCGTAACCCCTTGCGTCCCGAATATCCGATCGTAGGCGTCAGAAAGCCAGAGCTACGAGCTTTTTCTTTGATCGAAATGGACGCAAAGGGCACGATCATAAGCGGGATATCCTTTACACGAAACCGGCCGTTTTT
Source organism: Chloracidobacterium sp. (assembly GCA_016706275.1). Classification (GTDB taxonomy): domain Bacteria; phylum Acidobacteriota; class Blastocatellia; order Pyrinomonadales; family Pyrinomonadaceae; genus OLB17. The sequence goes on from JADJJY010000002.1 coordinate 740,685, forward strand.
AAGTCTCAGCCTGTCATTGATCTTGATACTTGCCCGGTCCGCCGTAAAGCTCCATTTTGGAACGGCTTCGACACATGCCGTGAACTTCCCCTTTATTACGACGATCTCGGTAAGCGATACGCGTTCGACTCGCTCAGCTGTAAAATAGATCACCGTCCCGTCGTTGGTCTGGTTAGTAAAACCTGTCGAGTCCTCAAACGTCCCAAGCTTTGTCTTGTAATTCCAAATCGCTCGGGTTCCGGTTATTCGCTGATCGTCGCCCTGGTCAAATATTACGCTGCCAATCGCGACCATCTTGTTTTCAGCCTCGTAGATCGTGATCTCGTCCGCCTGCATCCGATAGATACCGTAATGAGCATCAACATTCCCGATATGCTTGACGATTCGTTTCCCAGCATCGCCCTCGATCGTTCGCCGGTCGGAATTTACGACGACTTCGCCGTCACCGCCTTCCGGTTCGAAGCTAGGCTTTTTCGTGGTCTTAGGGGCCGCTATGCTCTGTTCGGCTGAAATCGGATTGATATTCGGTGTGTCAGTTATTGGGTTCGCAACCTGTCGCTCGACCGGGTTTGTCTGTTGCGCAAACGTCGAAAATGAAAGCAAAAAGCAGGAGAAAAAGAGGATTGTAAGGTTAGGAAGCCACATTAAATCAATAAGTTAGTAAATTGATGCTAACACGAAGCAAATAAACAATAAAGCCTTATGCTAGACTTAACTTTTTCTCGAAATTATGTCTGCCGCGGCTAAGCAAAATATCTTGGTGGTCGAAGACGAGGAAGTGATGCGCACAATTTTGCGACAGCTTCTTGAAACTGAGGGCTATAACGTGTTCACCTCCGACAGCACTGAAAATGCCATTCAGGTTTTTTCGACTAACGAAATAACGCTCACATTAACAGATATCAGAATGTCAGGCCGCGACGGCCTCGAACTGCTCGATCATATAAAATCTGTCGATCCCGAGGCGATCGTTATCATTATGACAGCGTTTTCGTCGGTCGATTCGGCGATCGCTGCTCTGCGAAAAGGTGCCTACGACTATGTTACAAAGCCCTTCGTTAACGATGATCTACTGCAAACGGTGAAAAATGCAGTTAAGCAGCGGCTGTTGTTTCAGGAGAATCGGTTCTTACGGCGAGAGTTGCGACAGAAATATGATTTTTCGCAAATGATCGGCAAGAGCGATGCGTTACAGCACGTCTTTTCCCTAGTGCAGAAAGTCGCGGTAACGTCGGCAAACATTCTGATCCAGGGCGAGAGCGGAACCGGAAAAGAGCTGGTCGCCCGTTCCATCCATTTCAACAGCAAACGTGCCGATGCACCTTTTTTGGCTGTAAACTGCGGGGCCCTACCGGAATCACTGCTTGAGAGCGAACTATTCGGGCACACTAAAGGCTCGTTTACCGGAGCCATCGCTGACAAGAAAGGACTCTTTCGCTCCGCAAACGGGGGCACGCTGTTTTTGGATGAAGTTAGCGAGATGCCGCTGGCTCTGCAAGTCAAACTGCTGCGGGCATTACAAGAACACGAAGTAACGCCGGTCGGTTCTGCCGAAGCGGTAAAATTTGACGCCCGTATTATTGCAGCGACAAATAGGAGGCTTGATACTGAGGTGGCCGATGGCCGGTTTCGCGAGGATCTTTTTTATCGGCTCAATGTTGTCGAGATCGACGTGCCGCCGTTACGGGAAAGACGCGATGATATACCGCTGCTCGTTAAGCATTTTGCGGCAAAAAATGCTCGGGGCCAGAACTCCGCCGAAAAGCTTGTGACAAACGAAGCAATGGCAGCCATTATTCGTTATAGCTGGCCGGGGAATGTGCGCGAGCTTGAAAACGTCATCGAGCGAGCCGTAATACTTAGCGGACCCGAGATAGGTGTCGATGGCTTGCCCTCAAAAATCGCCGACAGTACGAACGACAGTGCGCACGCTCCAAATGATCGCCCAACACTTGAGGAAATGGAACAACGCTATTTGCTTGAAGTACTTTCCTCAGTCAATGACGATAAATCTCAGGCCGCTCGGATACTCGGGATTGATCTATCGACGCTTTATCGAAAATTAAAACGATACGAAGAAGAATAAGGACTATTTGGAAGAGAGTTCGAGCACAAAATAATCTGTATTCTCGATACGGATGACCCGTCCAGCGGAGTATTGGTCGAGGAAAAATTGGTTGGCGGCGTAAGCATTACCCCTTAAAACCGCGTCGCCGCTCATCTCACTCTGGGCGATCAGTTCCGGTGGAAACCACGATTCAGCCGATATGCTTGCGGTCTCAGAAGGCTTAACACGCTCAGCCTCAGCGACGATCTTTGCCGAATCTGTTGGCGAAAATCGCAGCACTGCAATTAATTTTTTGTTTGCCTTATTCTCTTTCCAAGCGACGTCCTCAGACTCGTAAGGGATAGTGGCGACAAGCCGCAGCTCCTCGACATTAGTTTTAGCAGAGTTAGAACTATCGCTCGCCTGATTTGCCCCCGAGGGCGAATTTGTTGAATTTTTACCGGGGCCGCCGCACCCGAGTGTGAGTACAGCGATCATTAAGATCGAGATATTAGCAATAAGCTTTACAACGGCCATTTAGAGATTGTAGGCGGATAAAGACGCATTTTGCAATTTCGCCCGCCCGCTACAGCGATACTCTCCCAATCGCTCAAGCCATTTAAGTATGATAAAATCCCACTTTATACCACGATAGTATTTACTTTTATGACGCTAGAGATCAAAGAATCGACTACCGCCGCCGAGGCAGAAAAGGAGCGTTGGGAAAGCGAGACCCTGCAAAAGGTACTCGACAAAACGCCCGAGCGTAAAGAAAGATTTGAGGGCATTTCGCTCGAACCGGTCGACCGGCTTTACACCGAGGTCGATGTCGAGGGCACGAGCGAGGTCGGTTTTCCGGGTGAGTATCCGTATAAACGCGGCATACACCCGACCGGATATCGCGGCAAGCTGTGGACGATGCGGCAGTTTGCCGGATTTTCGTCGCCGGAGAATACGAATGAGCGTTTCAAATATCTGATGGAGCACGGCCAGACAGGTTTGTCGGTTGCGTACGATCTGCCTGCACTGATGGGGCTGGACGCCGATTCACCGCTGAGCGAAGGCGAGGTTGGGAAATGTGGTGTAGCTGTTTCGTCACTGGCTGATTTCGAAGTTTTGTTCGACGGCATTCCGCTCGATCAAGTCACTGTATCGCAGACGATCAATGCCCCGGCACCGATCTTTTTGGCGATGTATCTCGTGGTTGCCGAAAAGCAGAAAGCGGATTTCAATAAGATCTCCGGCACGCTGCAAAACGACATCCTAAAAGAATACATCGCCCAAAAAGAGTGGATCTATCCGATCAAACCGGCGATGAAACTGGTCATCGACACGTTTGAATACACGACCAAACACGTCCCGAAATACAACCCGATCTCGGTCAGCGGATATCATATTCGCGAAGCCGGTGCGACGGCGCTGCAAGAGCTGGCCTTCACGCTTCGCGACGGCGTCGAATATGTCCAATACGGCGTCGATCGCGGGATGGACGTTGATGAATTTGCTCCGCGGCTCTCGTTCTTTTTTAACGCGCATAACGATTTCTTTGAGGAGATCGCCAAATACCGTGCTGCCCGCGTGATCTGGGCCCGGACGATGAAAGAACGCTTTGGGGCTAAAAATCCACGTACGATGCAATTGCGTTTTCATACACAGACGGCCGGCGTTTCGCTAACCGTCCAGCAGCCGCTCAACAATATTGCTCGCGTTGCAATACAGGCTCTGGCCGGTGTGCTTGGCGGCACGCAGTCGCTGCACACCGATTCGTATGACGAAGCTCTCGCCTTACCGACCGATGCGGCTGCTCTGATCGCTCTCCGCACGCAGCAGATCATAGCCGAGGAAACGGGTGTTGTGAATACCGTCGACCCGCTTGGCGGCAGCTGGTATGTCGAATCGTTGACGCAAAAGATGATCGATGGGTGTTTTGAGTATTTTGACAAGATCGACGGTTTTGGCGGCATGGTCGAGGCGGTCGAAGCCGGATTTCCCCAACGTGAGATACAGGAATCTGCCTATCAATATCAAAAGGCCGTCGAACGTAAAGAGCAAGTGATCGTCGGCGTCAACAAATACACGATGGAAGAAGGGCCATCAAACTACCAGATCCTGCAGATCGACGAAACTGTGCGCGACCACCAGCTCGAACGGCTTGCTCATACAAAAGCTACGCGCGACAACGGCGCTGTCACGAATGCTCTTGAAAAACTAAAGCAAGCGGCGAATACAAATGAAAACACAATGCCATCTATCATCGAGGCAGTCGCTGCGTACGCAACGGTCGAGGAGATCTGCGTCGCATTGCGTGACGTTTATGGCATTTACGAAGAACCGGCGTTTTAGACGATGGATGAGATCCTGTCGATAACTGAAATAAATTCGCCCCCGAGATTACCTCTTGGGGCGCGTGGCGAGGCTCTCGCCGCAAACTTCCTGATCAAAGAGGGCTATCGCATCGTTGTGACAAATTTCAAAGTTCCTGTCGGCCGCAACAGTAAAGGCGTTTCGGTGACGGGCGAGATCGATATCATTGCGCTGGATGGCGATACGCTCGTGTTTGTTGAGGTCAAGACGCGGCGGTCAGATGAGTTCACGCCTATTATCACTAGCGTCAATCTTCGCAAACAGCGGCAGATAATACGCACCGCTAAGGTCTATCGGCGGATATTTGGCGTTCGCGATGTTCCCTATCGTTATGACGTGGTCACTGTATTAATGCCAAGACATGGAGACACTGAGATCGAACTGACGCGTGGATTTTGGAGCGAAGCCAAGTTTCGCAAGGCTAATTGGAATGATGAAAATTGGATGTGATTCGTGTAAACTTATCTGCACGTTATCACGTACTAGATCAGGCTAAGGAATAAAAAACATTATGAAAATTTCGATCATTTTACTCATGTTAGTTTTGTCACTTACGGCCTTTGGGTCCTCGACGAATGCTCCGGCGGACATTTCAGGAAAATGGTCGCTCGCAGCGGATGCGGGTGGACAGGTGGTATATGTCAGCGTCGACCTTAAGCAAACCGGTGACACATTTACCGGCACGACATCGTCTGACATGGGCGGCGGTACGATCGACGGCGGCAAAGTGACGGATAAGAGCTTTACCGCTACGCTGCACGCAACGGTCCAGGGCAGCATAGTTGATTTTGCGATGAGCGGAACGGTCGAAGGCGATAAGATGTCGGGAACACTAAACAACTCGCAATTTGGCTCGATTCCCTTTACTGCAACAAAAGATAAATAACCTGTTGCAGATCGGTTAGTGAAAAAGACGCCCTATTTTGGGCGTCTTTTTCTTATCGCTTGCTGCGAGGGACCTTGCTGTCCGTCAGTATGACAAAATCACCAATGCCAGTGTTCTTTGTCTTGTCGAACGTCTTAAAATCATCCTCATACCGCATCGTTACCACTGACACTTTCGCATCTTTACGGTATTTGAGCAGATGCTCGACGGTGCCTAAACGGCTCTCTGTGTGAAAAGCTCCGTTGAGGTGCACGACCAAGGATCGTTTATTTTTCTTTAGATAATTTGCCACCGAGTTTGCCATCGTCGCATCCCACAGAGATTGCGATGCCAATATCTTATCGATGCCCATCTGAGCCTCGGGGCTCGGGCCCATTAGGGCTTTGAATTTCTTACCGTACACATCCGACGGCTCGCCGTATGGCAGCGGTGCCAGCCATTTTTTTGCTTCCTTGGTCAACCCGTTCAGCGTCTCGCGGCCTCCGCGCGAGACCATGTTGACGTAACGGCGGGGAGCGTTGGCGGCGATCACCGGCAGCCGCTTTTCTTTCGCCAGCTCAACCAGCGGACGGTAATCGGTCTTGTAATTGCCCCACGGCCGCGACGATGCTAGAAACTGTGCTTCGCTGATCTGACCGTTAAGATACTCATTGACGACGATCTGCACGTCACGCTCAAACATCTCGAGCGACAACGCCACCTTTCGCTTCGCCAAATATTGAGCAACCGCCTGTTTGATTATCTCAGCTTGCAGGGCGTGAGCGACAGCGTCATCGTGCTGCTCGCCAAGAAAGACGGCATCGACGCTGTCAAGAGACTTAACGATCGCCTCAATGCTCGACGGATTTCCCTGCGCGTCATAAACACGGTAATTCTCCGCCGTGATGCTCACTTGAGCCGCCACAGCCACAGACATCATCGTTATCAAAAGCGTAAAAATTAAAGATCTCATATATTTTGTTCAAATAATATCACAAAGAAAAGCCCTCATTCCTTTCGAAACGAGGGCTTGAAAAACAATGCGAACTCAACCGTCGTTATCGACTGCGTGATGTACCGCCATCAGCGATAAAGTCAGCATCGCTAACATTATCGACTATGCTGATCACCTGGCTTGGGTTGCTAAACATAAACCGACGCGATCGGACCGTAACGATATACGTTGCACCCGGTTCGAGATCGTCAAACATATATGTTCCACGGCGTCCGGTAACTACCGTACGGGGCTCGGCAAGTGCATTACCGGTGATCGTGACCACAGCATTTGTGATTCCGCGACCTTCGGACGTCATGACCCGACCCGAGACAAAGACGCCGGCTGCGGTGGTTGTTCCCGGAGAGAATGCAACCCCTCGAAAAGAGAAATTGGCTCCTGCGGAGGCAATCGTTGTAGGCGTCGCTGTGATACTAGTTCCGAATGCACTCGTGTCGGTAATAGCCTGAAGGTTGTTGTTACTAGTTCCGCCACTAGTTGTAACGAATAATTCAATGTTCGCTCCTGCAACTCGAGCGGCTACGCCAAAAAATGTACCAGCAACAACTCCGCGGGCGACCCAAGCTGAGGTGCCCGTATCCCACTCGAATTTCTTAAGGCCAGTTGCATTATCCGCTATGAAGGCTGTGTCGAGGCCACCAAGTCCCGTCGCACCGACAGCAGGCACACGGTCTAAGAAAACCATTGCCTCTGCGTCAGCCGGAATAATCCCGGATGCCGTCGGAGCCGTGGTCGCGGTTGGCAGTGGCGACCAAAATCCGAGGGTTACTTGAGATGCAGCAAGCAAGAATTTATTATTCGCCGCATCTTTCGCCATCACAACGTTGCGATTATTTAGAGAGTTGATTTGAACTGACGTTGTTGTACTCGTTGCCGGATCCACGTATCTAACTCCATTGGTCGTTCCCGGAGTACCCGCTCCCGCAGTGTAGTAGGTCACGCCCGTATCAGTGACTGCAGCACGTGAATTGCTGGCGCTATGTGCATCGGTAAGTCGAGCAACAATCGTAACCGTTCCTGAGGCATCAACGCGGGCGATATTCCGGTTAGCCACTGCAGAGGTCAGACCATTAACCGCTAATGTGCCAGCAGGTGCGTCATAACCCAAAAGCGTTAAATATCGGCCGTCCAAAGACAAGTTGAGGTGTCCATTCGAGCTACTGCTACCTTGGTCGGTAAAACCGCCACCGTTAGCTGCAGCAGTCGGCATAGGAACCGTGTTAGTGTTAGCACCTGCAGATGTGAATTCAACAAGGGACACCGGTGCGGCTGCGGTTCCTAATGTTGCAGCGCCATCACCCACCCGGCTAACGACGATGTTGCCGGGCGTGAATGCCGCAGTCGGAGCCTCGCTCTTTACCCCTTTTGCAATCTCGCGATCGCCTTTCTTATCGCCCAATGGGGCAATAGACGCACCTGTACCGATGGTTGATCCTGTTATAAAAACAACCGCAATCAAGGCGGCCAATAAAAAACGAATAGCTAAAAAGCTAGATGATCTCTGGTTATTGGACATACAAATACTCCTCAAAAAATAAATAACATGCATTCGAAAATGGTAACTTGACTGGCGGCCATCTGGCGCAACGCACCAATCTACCATAAATATCAAGTGATGTTGATGTTACAGATTATATGCCCAATCTGCGCAACTTCAAAGCGTAGAGTGCCCTCTGCGGCGTTAAGTTAAGGTAAATTATTAGCCCTGCGATGCTAAAACAGTGTGAAATGGTAAATGCGTTTTCAGACATTTACCATTTCAATTTACTGATCGCTACGCGTCGTCCCCGGATCGGCGACAAAATCAGCATCGCTGACATTATCGTTAAGCGTGACAATGCGGCTCGAATTGCTGAATACGAACCGTCGCGATCTGATCGTGACAACGTACGTTTCGCCGGCAGTCAGTCCCTCGACGATGTACCTACCGTTGACCCCGGTCATGACGTTGATCGGTGTCGCAAGCGAGTTACCTGTAACAGTCACGATCGCACCGCGAATACCGCGGCCCTCGGCAGTTGTGACACGACCCGAAACAGATACACCCGACGCTGTCGGCACAACGAACTGGAGTCCCCAACCACCGGCAATAGCACCCGGCTGGCCGGCCTCGGCGAACGGAGCACCGCCATCGTCGCGGACAAAGAGCCGCCACTGGCCGTTAGGATTGCCCGCACCAAATCCGGATCCGAGCGATGGCGGGCCGCCAAGTGCACTGCCCGGAACAACGTACGGGAATGCTGGTGCCGGTGCCGGGAACGCTGCAATAACAGGCTCCCAAGTCGTCGGCTCAAACTTCCCTGTCGTCAGCGGTCCGCCATTAGGCAACACCTGTCCGGCTGCATCGTCAAACGTCAGCGTGACCGGTGATCCCATTGGCGTTAAACCGCCCGCGTCGCCCATGATGACCATCTTCTGTCCAAGCGGCCCGACAAGCAGCACGTCAAGATGGTCCGGATTTGAAAGCGTGACATCGTAAAGCGTCACACGCATACCACCGTTTACCGTTGGAGCCCCGCTAACATTAATGATCGACGGATACGGGCTTCCGGTCGAGCCGACCCCGGCGATATTTATTGGCGCGTGATTAGTAAACTGCGTCGCCGTATCGTTGATCGTCAGGAAGATCTCCGAACGGCCACCCAGAACCGCCGCTCCGCTCGGGCCTGAGAGCTGCAGTTTGATCGTCTGAGGTGTCTCAAAGTCGAGATCCGGACAGATCTCGATCGACATCGTCTGCTCGGAAGCACCATTACCAAACGACAGCAACTGCGACGTGGTTTTGTACTGGACACCAGCCGTGCAGGCTGCTCCGCCGGTAGCGGTGCCGCCGGGAACGGTCGCCGCCGTGACGGTCGTCGGCCCTGACGTGCTGACGGTTCGGTTAACCTTGACCGCAGCGGTCTGCGATTCGTCCTCCATCTCTGCAGAGTTTGCAAACTGAACGATAGGCGTCTGACACTTACCTGCACCGCCAGCCGTTGCGAGATTTGCGATCTCACCAGGCGTTAGAACACGGTTAAATATCTCGACTTCGTCAATAAGTCCGTCAAACAGCGAAGATCCGTCACCAAATGATCCGATCGTGGCCGATACTGCGTTATTCTCAGGTGTTCCGCCACTGTCATAACCACCTGCGGATGCGGCGGCCGCACTTACGCCGTTGACATAGAACTTCATTTTCTGGTCGGCTCCGCCGCTGCCGTCATAGGTTACGGCAATATGTTGCCAGCTACCTGTTGTTATAACTCCGGCCTCTGTCCCATACTGTGTAAATTGTCCGCCAGTGTTGCGAACCGAGGCATAAAGCGAGCCGGAAGCATCGACGTAAACGTAATAGCTTCGTGCGACACCGTCGTCCTTGGAAAGGATGAATTTAACACCCGAAAGAGTGTCGGGATTGATCCACGCATCAATCGAAAACGTTGATGGCAGATCGACATCGCCTATATTGACATTGTCGTTGGTGCCATCAAGACTAAATGCCTGACCCACCTTACCGGCCGCGAATGTCGTGCCGTTCTGCAGCGTACCGTTATATCCGCCTGCAATGTCATTGGCATTGTTCTCAGCCTGATACCACGCAACCATTCCTGACGGCGGCGGTGTGCAATCGTCATTGAGGATCGTTCCCCGCGGAGTGCTGCCAAATACAACCGGCGGCGGACCAGACAATTCGATGCCGAATGTTTCGTCCGGTTCGAGTAATGTGTCGCCGCATACCTTAATGGTTATGGTCTTAGTCGTATCTGACGGAGCAAAGACGAGCGAGCCCGACTGATTCTCATAGTCTATGCCGGCACCGCACGCTGCACCGCCAATTGCGCTACCTGTCGTTGCGGTCGTGTAATTAACCGTAAACTGCTGAGTCGTCTGGCCGGTTTTCGTAACAGTGAAAACAAAGTCGGTCGTTCCGCTGTCCGTCTCAACCTGCGAAACGTTATCGATCGTAAATGTCGGATCAGGATCGTCATTTGGTATGGTGCCGATCGCGTGTCCATCATTGATCGTTGCATTTACCGGCGTATCGAGATCCATAAAGAAGGTCTCTTCCGGCTCGTTGACCGTATCCGGCAGGATCGGCACATTAATGAACTGCGTCGTACCGGACGAATTGAACGTCAGTGTTCCACTGGTCGCGGTATAATCTGAGCCCGCGATCGCCGTATTGTCCGACGTCTGGTAGTGTACCGTCACAGGGAAGACCTCCGAAGCACCAGTCAATGAAACCGGGAAACCGATTCCCACTAATGAATTAGCTCCCGTAAACGTGTAGTCCCCGATATTGAGCACAGGGGCAGCATCAGCATCAGGATCGATCGTGAGGACGGCCGAAAGAGGCGTACCCGGCGTTGTTGCCGGAGCCGTCGCGACATTAGAAACCGCAAGGTTGACCGTCTCGGCGACCTCAAAGATATTGTCGTCGTGGATCGGAATGTTGACGACCTTACTTACCTCGCCGATGGCAAACGTCACGCCCGTGAGGCTGACGGCGTCATAGTCAGCCGTAGCTCCCGCAGTCGCCGTTCCGGCACTGGTCGCAAAGTTAAATGTCGCAGTCGTGTCATGAGCACCGACACGGGTTACCGTGATCGGAGCATTAACGTTGCCTTCGGTGACCGAGTAGGCGTTCGAGCTGAACTGTACCGTGCTGGTGTGGCACTTGCCGCCGCCGCTTGCCGAGGCAAGTGCTGCGATCGCAGGTGCGTCCAGAGCACGGTCGAATACCTCGACCTCATCGATCAGACCATTGAACGAGTTGTCGCCGGCTGGGCGTCCTCCCAATGTCAATGGCAATGCTGAACTACGCAGATTACCACCAGTTGTAGGAGTAGAGAAAACCTGCGTACCATTGGCGTAAATTCTGAGTTTGTCCCCAACGCCGTTGGCGTCGTAGGTCATCGCTAGATGAGTCCATGTGTTGACCGGCATCGCAAAGCCTGTATCAAACTGCTGGTTGCTCGGCCCAGTCGTAGTCCCAATAATAACTACAAGATTGCCGCCAATGTTGAGCAAAACGTAGGGGTGATCTGACGGTGCCGTTCTGCCAAAATAGTATGCAGTTGCATTACTTCGCGGATAGACCCATCCATCCATCGTCATCTGGGCTCCTGTGATATTGAGGCTGCCGGTGCCGCTTGCTGTTACACGTTTCGTTCCGTCAAAGTCGAACGCCTGTCCAACCTTGCCCGTAGCGTACGCCGGTGTTCCCGTCCATGCGCCGGTATTGATACCAACTATGTCATCGGCATTATTCTCACCCGAATACCAACTGAGCATATTCGGAGGCATCGGCGTGCATTCGTCATTTAGGATCGTGCCGACACCGGTGCCGTCAGAGATATTCGCGTTGGTGACGCTCGTTAGGAGCACGTTGAACGTCTCATCCGGCTCGAGCGTTGTATCGCCGTTGATCGTCACGGTAAACGTCTGCGTATCGGTCGTTAGCGAGGCCGGGAATGTAAGGTTGCCCGAGGTCGCCACATAATCGTTATCTGCGGTCGTTGCGGTTCCATTCTGAGTCGCAAAATTGACCGTGGACGAAAGCGTGGTCGCACCTGTCTTAGTGACGGTAAACGTCGCGGTCGTCGTACCGCCATTGGTCTCAACAACTGAAACATCATTGATCGAGTAGCTCGGTGCCGGATCGCCGCTAGTTATCGTAGCCGTTCCCTGGCTGTCTGAAATTGTCGCATTGACAGGCAATGTAAGATTGACGACGAAGGTTTCAGGAAGCTCCTGAGTAGTATCTTCGAGCACGGAGATCGGAATATTCTTGGTCGTTTCACCTATTCCAAAGGTCAGGTCGCCCTCAACCGCCGTATAGTCAGAACCTGCAGTTGCACTGCCGTCAGCTGATTTATAATGGACCGTGACCGGATATGCCTCGGTTGCTCCCGTCAGCGTAACCGTAAAGCCCGCCGCAGCGAGATTGTCCCCGCCAAGTGTCGGGTCATCGATCGACAACGTCGGGGCGTTAGCCACATCGTTGTCCGTTATACTCACCACGGTCGTTCCTTGCGGGCCTACAAACGCCCCGCCGGTCGGACTCGTCAATGCAACATTGATCGTCTCGGTCAGCTCATAGATGGTGTCATTATTGATCGGGATCTGAATGGTCTGATCCGTCGTGTTGCCGTCAGCAAAACTAACGGTCTGACTCGTCGCCGTGTAATCGTTGGTGCCGGTCGTAGCTGTACCATTGCTGGTATTAAAGCTCGCCGAGACCGCACCCTTGCTGCCATCCGTACGTTTTACAACGACGTTGGCATTGACGCCATTTTCACCAACGGTGTATGTCGGTGCACTAAACTGGATCAGTCCCGCTTTGCACTTGCCAAAGCTGCCAACACCCGCAAGCGTTGCGATCTCAGTTGAACTAAGAGCACGATTGAATACCTCAACCTCATCCACAGCACCATTAAATCGCAGACCGGTTGAGCGTCCACCGATCCCGAATGGCTGCCCGGAATCCGTGATATTACCTGTCTTAGGGGTGGAACCAACCTCTACGCCGTTCATATAAAGGCGCATCATTGATCCATCGTAGGTAAGAGCAATATGTGTCCACACCCCTACTTGGGGGCCGCTTGGTGCGTTTACGGTGGCCTCGAGCCCGTTTGTCTTAATTATCGCTGACAGCTTATTCCCATTCTGGTTTAATAAGAGGTAATCATTACCGAACGACACCGAACGACCGAAATAGACAGCATCGCCAACGCTTGTCGGTCGGACCCACCCGTCCATCGTCATCTGATTTCCGTTAATGTTCAGTGGCCCCGAAGTCGCCGTGGCCATGGCGTAACCTGATCCAGTGAAATTAAATGCTCTACCGACTAGGCCACCGGTGAATCCCACGGTTCCAGATGGAGCACCTGTCTCAAATGTCGGGCCTGCGATGTCGTTGTAGTTATCTTCACCGCCATACCACGCGATCATATTCGCCGGTGGTGTTGCACAGTCGTCATTGACGATCGTGCCGAGGCCGTCGGCATCTGCGATAGTCGCGTTTGTTGCGTTACTGAGACGGACCGTAAATGTCTCGTCCGGCTCGCCCGTGGTATCACCGTTGACCTGAACCGTCACCTGTTGCGTATCCGTTGTTGTTGACGGTGCAAAGGTAAGCGTCATCGCGCTGATCGCCGCAAAATCTAACGGCGATGTCGCCGTGCCACTCACGGTATTGTATTCAACGGTTGCACTTATGCCAGATGACCCTGTCTTTGTCACCGTAAAGACGAAATTAGTTATTCCCGAATCGCCCTCTGCGAGCGAAACATCACTGATCGTGAACGATGGAGCTACACCAATATTGAGCGTCGTCGAAGCCGTATTCGTCTGGCCGAAGGTATCGGTCACCGTCAAAGCAACGGTATGGCTGCCCGCTCCAAGTGCCGCGATCTGTGCCCAAGAGAGGCTCGGGCTAACGCCGGTTGTCGTCACGGCACCTGCATCTATCGACCATGCATAACTAAAAATTGAATCCCCGCAACCCGAATTTGGATCCGTTGAGCCGCTACCGTTCAAAACAACTCCGTTACCGTAAATTGTGCTATAAGGGCCGCCCGGCACCGAGACCGGCGGCTGATTGCCTTGGTTTACGGTTACCTGATGGGTAATGAAATCGGTTTTGGCCGGAACGTTGTTGTCCGTGACCGTCAATTTCGCCGTGTAGTTTCCGTACGCGGCATACGCGTGCGTCGCGTTTACACCGGTACCAAAGTTACCGTCGCCAAAGTCCCAATTGTACGCAACGATCGCGCGGTCAACCGATCTGCCGTGCGTTGAGCCAGAGCCGTCAAAACTGACCACCTGACTGCATGCCGACGGATTAGGCGATGCCGTAAAGCCAGCAAATGGACGGTTGTCATAGATCGAAAGTGTGGTCGATGCGGTGTTCGGGTTCCCAAAAGTATCCGTCACAGTCAGTGCGACCGAGTGGATTCCAATACCGAGCGAGTTAATTTGCGCTGATGAAAGCGAAGGAGTCGCAGTCGTAAGCAATATTACGCCAGAATCGATCGACCACGCATAACTAACGATAGAATCGCCGCAACCCGCGTTCGGATCGGACGAACCGCTGCCATTCAACGAGAATCCCGAGCCGAGATCTGCCAAATACGGGCCGCCCGGCGCCGAAACCGGCGGCAGATTGCCTAGACTCACAGAGACATTCACAGTTTCGGTGTCGGTCTGGCCTATATCATCGGTGACGGTTAGAACCACACTGTAAGGGCCATATTGAGAATATGCATGTGAGGTGCTGATGCCCGCCCCGGTACCTGTATCACCAAAATCCCACGAATAACTTACGATCGACCTTCCGGGTCCGGCGGTTGAGGTTGCTCCGTCAAAGCTGACGTTCTGGCTGCAAGCGGTCGGATTTGGATTGGCTGTAAAGGCTGCTGTCGGCGGTTGCAGCACCATCGTGATATTTGCACACGTCTGCTCATTGTCAACATTGGCACAGCCAGTGCCGTTGACAGGGCTTGTAGATAGGAACGTTGAGCTCGCCGTGCCCGCCGTTATCGTACCGCTCGTCGGGCTCATCGTGCCGTTGGTCGCGGTCCACAAAGAGACCACCGCTATATCGGGCAGTGGACCGCCCAACGGCGTTGCAGCCGCTGAGTTTTTGGTCATATCGGCCGTTATGGTCGAGTTCCCGCCTACGCCAACTGTGGCCGGCGAAGCGCTCGTTCCCAATACCAGCCATGGCGTATAAGCCGTTAGCCCTACCGCTTCGTCGCACCCGTTGGTATTGCCCGGAGCAGGGCCTTCGTTACATCCCCACCAGTTGTTCTGGACGTTAACAGTCTCGTTAGCCGTAAGGGCGTCGCCTTCCTTGCGGACGCGTGTATTGCTCTCAGATTCTACGAGAACCGGCCGCGGCCCCGTAGCTCCCATAAACACACCGTCACCATTCCCGGTAATGCGATTATGGTGGATGCTCATGTTCGCGGTTCCGGTACCCGGTGCAAACACTATGCCGACGACGGTGTTATTGGTGATCGTCGAACCAGTGACGGTCACGTTTGGCGAACTTGGGCCAAACGCATCCTGCGTGCCGAGGCCGTTAGCGTTGCCGCTGATGTTGTTCCCTGTGATCGTCACCGTCGGCGAAGCGGGTTCACCGACCATTACCATTGCAATGCCGGTGGTGTTTCCTGTGATGGTGTTGCCGGAGATGTTCGCGGTCGAGTTCGGGTCGCCCCAAACGCTGATCGCTGCCGAATCCGAATTATCAACCATTGCAACGCCAAGGTTACCGGTGATGGTATTGCCCGAGATGGTGTAATTAGCTCCGTACTCGATATCAAATGCGTAATCGAGCCAGTTGCCTGCGCCCTTACCTGTATAGGTATTGCCGCTGATCGTTCCCGTTGCAGTATTTCCGCTTCCTGAACCGGCCAGTACGCCAAAGCGTCCCATGCCGTTAAATGTCGAGTTGGTTACGTTCACCACTCCAAGGTCGGTAAACACGCCGCCGCCTCGGTACGCTGGGCCGCTTTCCTCGAATTTGATATTGAGGAAAGCTACGTTGTTAACGGTCCCGCTGCCATGGTAACGAAGAGCGTGCCAGACCAATCTATTTGTACCGTCCAGCGTAACGCCGCTGATATTAAATGTACGCGTCGCATCGATCAGGAACCAACCCGTCAGATCGCCGCTGTTGCCCGTGTCGCCCGCCGGTTTGATGATGGTGGTCGCGCGGTCCGCTCCAACGAGCGCGACATCCTTACTGATAACGATCTGTCCGGTTTCTGTATATGTTCCTGCCGCGACGTTGACTGTGCCGCCAGCCGCGACACCGCTGATACCGCCGGCAACAGTAGCAAACGAATCACAGCCAAACTGCGTTGCGGGGCCGCCACCGTCAGGATCTGTGCCGATCGTTGTGCCGATCCAGTTATCGTCAACATAGGTTACGCTCGGCGGCGTACAAGCAATATCATCATTTGTGATCGTACCAAGGCCCTCGTTGTCGGTAAATGTACCACCGTTTGTGGCTGAGGCAAGTACCACGGAAAATGTCTCGTCCGTTTCATAGGTTGTATCGCCGTTGACGTAGACGGTGACCTGTTTGGTCGTATCGGTCGGGCCGAAAGTAACCTCATCTGGAACCGATACCGTAAGTGCCGGGCGAAGCGGGCCGCCGCCGCAAGTTCCGATCGCAGCAAAGTCATCCGGTGCCGAGGCAGTACCGTCGCACGTATTAAACGTGACGGTCGTCGGTTGGCCATTGCCGCCGGTCTTTGTGATCGTAAAGGTAAATGCTGTCTGCCCCGCATCACCCTCGTTTGCCGTTACATTATTGATCGCAAATGAGATCGGTATATTTAACGGCGTCGAGTCGCTACCGGTGTTATTCGTCAGATTAACATCGGCACCATGAGTGCCGTCGTCGGCAATCGTAGCCGTATTATCGATCTGCGTTGCACCGCCACTAATAGGCTCCTCAACAGTGACAGCGAACGCAGCGCTACTGCCCGCTCCACTGGCCAAAGAGCCGATCGGCAATGTACAAGTGCTGCCGGCGTCGACGTCAGCACAGACCCAAGCAGGATCGCTTAGACCTGCGTTGAACGTCGAGTGGGCCGGAACCGTTTCGGTCAGTACAACACCGGTCATGTATGCGGTGCCGTTGTTTGCGTAGTTCAGCGTATAGGCAACTGTCCCGCCGGGAGCAACGGTTGCCCCACCGTCGTTCTTGGTGACCGCAATATCCACGACCGGAGCAACACAATCGCTGAGCAACACCGACACGTTGGCCGAGCCAAAGTTTGCAACGGCGAGATCCGGTTTACCGTCGAGATCAAAATCGCCCACGGCGACCGATCTTGCATTATCGCCGGTACCGAAAATGGTCTGCGGTCCAAATGCACCTGTGCCGTCACCCAACATCACAGAAACATTAGGAGTCGAAGCGATAAAGTTCGTCACTACCAGATCCGGATTGCCATCCAGGTTTAGATCGCTGATCGCAACGCCGGTTGGGTTGGTCCCTACGTCGGTGTTCGTCGCTGCGGCGAAGCCGCCTATTCCGTCGCCCAGCAAAACTGAGGCTCCGAGAACTGCGGTCGTCGTGACAACGATGTCAGCCTTGCCATCGTGGTTGAGATCGTCCACCGCCAGCGATTGCGGCACTGTGCCAACACCAAAATTCGCCGCCGCCGCAAATCCGCCGACTCCATTGCCGATCAATACTGAAACATTGTTCGAACCGTTATTTGCCGTCACAAGGTCGGCATTGCCATCGTTGTTAAAGTCACCGGCCGAGGCCGCGATCGGGTTGTCGCCAACCGCAAATGTCGTTCCCGCTGCAAAGCCGCCGATGCCGTTACCGATAAACACTGTGACGAAGTCATCCACGGCGTTCGCGACCGCCAGATCCGGCTTGCCGTCAAAATTAAAGTCCGCAACGACCACGCCAAATGGTGTATTTCCCGCTCCGAAACTCGTCGTCGAGCTAACGCCGCCCGAACCGTCACCAAATAGCACGGTAATGTTCGACGAAACATCATTCGCTGTCGCTATATCCGGATTACCATCCAGGTTAAAATCAGCCACCGCGATCGAGTTTGGATGGTCGCCGACAGCAAAGTTTGCCGCCGCTCCAAATCCGCCCGAACCGTTACCGAGCAGCACAGAAACATTATCCGAAACGCCGTTCGCGACAACCATGTCGGGTTTGCCGTCGAGATTAACGTCGGCCGTGACGACCGTATTTGGATTAGTTCCGACTGCATAATTAACCGCCGGATCAAACGAAGACTGTCCACACGTCGCACCCGGCGAGACCGTCAAGACAAACGTATCCGTCGCCACAGATCCGGGGCCAAAGGCATTCACCGTTACCGTGTATGTTCCGGCCGGATGAGCATCCGTCACGGTCACAACTCCGGTCACCTGATTTATCTTCAACCCTCCGGCAAATGCACCGGCATAACCGGTCCCTGCCGACACCGTCAGATTGGTCGCGTTTGCCGGCGGAGCCGACGGAGTGACCGTCGTGTTGCCCGCGAAAGCGACCGTTGTGTTTCCATAGTCTCCCACCGTCGGGGCATCGACGATCAGCCAAGTATATGACTCCGGCGTCGGATCGACGTTGCCAGACGGATCCTTAGCACGAACCTGAAATGTGTGCGAGCCAAGACCTAAAACCGGGTAATTCTTTGGCGAAGTACACGCCGCAAAACTGCCGCCGTCAAGTGCGCATTCGAAGGTGATCGGCGACTGAGCCTCGGTTCTGGCCAGCGAGTCCGTACCGCTAAAAGTAAATGTCGCGCTCGTACTTGTCGTCGGATTGGCAGGCCGGCCGCTAAGATCGAGCGAAGTATCCGGCAAGTTGATATCGTTTTTATAAGCAAATACCGTCGAGCATCCCGAAACGTTCCCCGCCGCATCTGTCGCCGCCGCGTAGATATTTGTCGTCGAATTAGATGGGACCGTCACGCCGATGGCAAAGTTACCGCCCGTAGCGGTGCCGGCGGCGAGTAAGCCCGTCGTGCAATCACTGCTTGTATAGAGCTTGACAGTGCTTGCCGCCTCGGCCGTACCGTCAATGATCGGCGTTGTGGTGTTGCCCGGCGTCGGCGGCGTGCTGCCGGTAATGCTCGGGATCGCGGGCGCGTCTTTGTCTACTGTGTACACTTCGCCCGTAACCGGCAATGTCGTCGAAACACCCGGCGTCAGGCCGGTTGCGTTAACAAAATTCAATCCGAGCGTACCGCTGCCGCCGCCGGTATTGACGCTAATGTTCCATTTAGTGTTCGGGGCCGTTCCCTGAGGATTGACGCTCGTGATCGAAGGCGTGGTCAATCCGCCGTTGACAAGCGCAAAATTACTGGTGGACACACCGTCAACCAAAGCGGCAAACTCGATCGTCCAAATTACATCATTTAGATTCGTCGGATTCGGATGCGAACGCGTCAAGGACAAGACCGTCGTCGGTATCGGCGTACACACTGTTGCACCTGGGCCCGAAGTATAGCCCGGCGCGCATGGCGTTTGGCTTGTTGAACCGGGTGAGGGCACATAGAAATTCGCACTCGCTGGTGTACACGAGGCCTGGCCGGAGGCCGGTTGGTACGATCCCGCCGCGCAAGGCGTTCCGGCCACGGCCGACCCGGTTCCGCTGATAAATGTACCGGCGGCGGCAGGATTACATGCGCTCGCTCCTTCGAGAGGCTGGAAAAAGCCCGCCGCGCATGGCGTTTGAGTTGCGGATCCGGCGATTGGCACGTACGAACCGGCACTTGCCAGGAAACAAGATGTCTGGCCGGTATTTGGCTGGTAGCTGCCAATCGCGCATTTGGTCTGTAATTCCTGGCCCGCTGAACCTACAAAGTAACCCATATCCGCGTCGATACAAGACGTCGCCGCTGTACCTGGCTGGTATTTACCCGGCTCGCAAGGCGTCTGAGCTATCTGAGCCGTACCGGAAACGAAATGGCCCGGTGTAGCGTCGTTACAAGAGATCGCACCGGAATCTGGTTGGAAAGTGCCCGCCGCGCACGGCGTCTGGGATGTTTGTCCGAAAGTGGGAACGTAATAGCCGGGATCGGCGTCAACGCACGCACTACCGTTGAAATATTTGCCCGCAGGACACACCAGCGGGAACCAATTAACATTATGGCCCGCCTCAACAGAGTTGGTCGGGTTGACGAGTACGCCGGTGGTATTATCACTATCCTTGACGTTGACATAATTGACGGTGCGGGTTGTCGGAACCTGGATGTTCCAATATGTCCCGTCGGTCGTTGAGCGGAGCGACAAAATATTGCCCGCTGTGCCGGTCAGGGTGAGCGAATTGGTCACCGTCGTCAGGCTGCCGGCTGTAAAGTTCATCTGCTGAGCCGCGGTGACCGCCTTGGTAAAGTTGTAAAACGTAGTATCGCCGGTGACGGTCTGGCCTGTGTCGCCGTTAAATGCCACTGTGCTTGTACCCGCGTTGAACGTACCCGCATTGCTCCAGTTGCCGCGGACGTTGACCTGATTGTTATTCGGCGAGAATTGCCCGCCGCTCGCCATGACAAAATTGCCGTTAAGCGCGGCGATCCTCGGTACACCGGCGTTTGTCATCGTCCAGCGTCCGTTGGCTCCGATCGTAGTGTCACCGGTGACGTTGACGGGGAAACCCGTTTGGAGCGTCGGGGTTCCGCCTCCGGCAACACCGATCGACAATGTTCCAGAAACCGTGAGCGGGCTGACGCTGATTCCTTCGACAAAGTTAAATGCTCCTGACGTGCTTTCAAATTTTAGATTTCCGTAGGTTTTTCCACTGAGGACACATTGGGTGTTAATGCCACCGCCTCCGCGATAGATCATGGTACTTGCACTGTCAAAAGAAGCCTGGCTTAGGATCGTGGTGAGATCGAATAGGGTCTGCACCGAATTGTGGATAAATGTACCGGTCGCTCCGACCTCCCAAATGCCGAAAGACCCTCGAGTAATTTTTCCTTGGTTGAGCAATGTTCCGTTGACAACGAGGCTAACGGTCGGAACAGCAGTACTCAGCGCTAAGATGCCGCCGTCGTTCACCGTTACCTGTGCGCCGCTGTCGATGGTCGTTTCGTTGATCGTTACAGTAAGCGTTCCCGGTATCGTGACTGTGTGCGGGCTACGAACCGTGATCGTGTTGGCATTGCTGTCCGGCGAAAGCGTCGCCGTTATTGCATCCGTAAAATCGCCCGTATGCGACGACTGCCAAGTAGCAGGTGCATCCCAGTTCCCGCTATCTAATGAGCGGAAATAGTCGGTCGCAAGCGTCGCGTCGGCACCTGTGCCGGTGAGCGAGATCGTCTGGCTGGTGGCGCCGGGCGACGCACACGTCACCGTTGCGTTGCGGGTTCCCAAAGCCGTTGGCGTGAACTTGACCGTCAACGTTCCGCTCGCCGAACCAGAGTTGTTGACATAACTGGCGCTGCTGCCGAAGTTGGTGCCATCGCCCGAGAGACTATAGTCCGTCGTGGGCGAAACGTTGCACTGGACAACATCTGTCAGATCGCTGCCCGCGACAGACGATGTCTGTGTCGCGGCACTCGTCCCGACCGTCGTGCTGCCGTATGTCAGCGACGACTGTCCAAGCGTGATGGACGGCGGCGCAACATCGTCGTTGGTGATGGTCAAAACGGCGGTTGCCTGTGCACCGAGAATTGAACCCGTAGCGTTAGAAAGCGTTATGTTGACGTCTTCGTTAGTCTCCACCACCGCGTCGTTGCATATCACGATGTCAAAGGTCTTGGACGATTCAGCCGCCGCAAAGCTTAGCGTTCCGGTCGCCTCTTGGTAATCAGCTCCGCCGCTGCCGCAAGTCCCGACCGTCGTTCCGCCCGCCGCGCTCGTCGCGTATTGCACCGTTCCGGCATTACCGCTTCCGCCCGTGCGGGTTACGGTAACCGTCGCCGGAGTCACATTCTCCGCCGTAGTATATGTCGCCGCCGACAACTGGAATGTCGTCACCTCATCCGCACCGATGTCGGGCGTTAAGGAGCGAGTGTCTTCGTCATAATCAACGGTGTTTGCGGCTATCGAAACGCCGAAGTTCTCCACCGGCGACGGCGAAAGCGGCGTTCGCTTGAGGTGCAGATCACTTGTCGCGATGTCAACGGTAGATTTGAACTGCGGGTCGACATTTTTAGAATTTGCGTCTTTACCCGTCGTTGACTGCCAAGTTGCAAAGGTCCAGTCGGTGCCGGGAGTGTCCCCGAGACCTCCCGTCCGACCAAGCGTTGCCGCAGCCGCGGTAAATAGGTCGTTATTATCAGAGGTTAGCGCCGTATAAGTCGAATAAGCGCGGCCTATCGCAAAGCTCTTACCCGTGCTCGAACTTGTCTGCGTATTTAGCAGAATATTGTTACGAATATCAATAGTCGGGTTCGAATCGCCGACCGCCAATGCATATGACGGATTGGTGGCGGCTCCGCGCGTGCCGGTCATTGCGACCGAGTTGGCATAGATCTGCGTCGTCGAACCTACACCGCCGCCCGCGACGATACCGGCTGAGAAATCTGATGGGGTCGCAGCCGAACGAACCTGCGAGATCATATTATTCGAGATCAGGCTCGTGCCGGACGTAACCGTGTTCAGCACGATGCCAAATGCCGAATAGCCGGTCGCGTTCATCTGGGTGATGCCGTTGATGATGTTTCCCGAAACATCCGCATTAATTACGTCGCTCCCAGTAAACGTAGTAACCGTATTGCTCGGGACCAAACCCAAAGCGATACCAAAAGCCGTGCCCGTTAAGGCTGTCTTGTCGATCGAGCCGATGTTGTTATGTGCGATCTTAATGCCGTCCTCAAAGTTGGCGAAGATGCCGCCTATGCCGATGTTATTCGGCGAAGCGGTATTTAGCAGATTCGAGTTAATGCGGTTGCCGGTGTTTTTTGTGACGGAGCTCAGGCCGCCGGAGTATATGCCGTATTGCGTTTTGCTGACGCTGTTGCTTTCAATGCGGTTACTAATGTTGGTGGCTGCGCTTGAGATACTGATGGTGCTGCTGCCCATGCCGATGCCGAGCAACGTCGTCGTGTTGCTGTTGCCGACAACGTTGAGATTGAGGATGCGGTTGCTGTTGGCGCCGTTTTGCAGCCAGATGACCGCTGACGAAGTGCCAGAGTTTGTATTCGTAATAGTCAGGCTGCGGTCGCCTGCTCCTAGAGCACCGAGCGATCCGTCAATTATCACGTCATCCGCGCCGTTGAGCGTTATCAGCCCGTTGGCGGACGAACCGGTGATGGTCCGTGCGGCTCCGGTCGGATACATCGTTACCTTTTTGCCGCTGGCGATCGTGTTGAGCGCATTGGTGCCAAGTTCGCCTGAGATATCTCCGGTGATCTCGACCGTCAGGTCCGCGCTCAGGCCGAGTGCGTTGATAGCTTCGAACAAGCCGCCCGCGTTCGTGATCGAGGTGTAAGTACAACTGCTGCAAACGGCAACCGTGCCGCTCAGCGGGGCTTTGACAACGACCGTTCCGCCGATCTCGTCGTTGCCGGTAACGGTATCGCCGACAAGTTCGGCTTTTGCTTTGGTGGAGTGGGTTCCGGCAATGATCGCACCGGTTGATGGGAATGTTGCCGTCGCCGTCGCACCCGACGCTAGCGAAGCGATCGTCGTCGTCTGGTTATAAAGCACACTCGTACAACCGGCGTCTGCGCAGATGCGGTAACGGACAGGAACGTTGGTCTGTGCCGCCGTCCCGTTATTTTTGAACGAAGCCTGCGGTGCAAAACCTGACGTAAGTTTCGTCGCTCCGCTAGTCGGATCAATGAAAGCCGTCGCCGCGATGTCGTTGGCCGCTGGGGTGGTGCCGTCTTGCTCATCTGCTCCTACATCATAAGTTGCGTTACCGCCGGGGCGGGTCTGGCCGTCAATATCCGTTGAGACGAATGCATTAAACGCTATGTCGCGGGCTGGCGACCCTGCGGCTATATGTAGATCCACCGTCGCCGAAGTGCCTGTCGGCGTTGCAAATAACGGATCGCTGAACACGCTGTTGGTGTCTTTGCTAGTATTGGACTGCCAAAGCGCAAACGTGGAGCGATCTGCTGTGCCATCGAAACCAAATACAAATCCAGTACCGCCGCTATTGAGGACGTTCTTGTCCGCCGTCATCGTAGTGAGCGCGGTAGAATTGTAAATATAATGCTTGCCGGTTCCTGTTCCGTTGGAGCGTGCATTTACTGCAATATTATTTCGGAAATCCATAATATCGCTGGTAGTACGCTTAAAGCAGGCGGTGGCCGCCGATCCAGTGCTTACTCCGCCGCCGCCAATATAAATGCTGTTGTGATACCAGGTATTCGACGCAGTTGTCACTGTATCGCTGAGGATGCCGTCGATCGCGATACTTGCAGACGTAAGGCTGGCGCCGGCGGAATCAATGCCGAGCCTGATCATATTATTCCGGTAATAAGCACCGCCATTAAACGTATAAATCCCGCGAATGATACCTGCCCCGCTACTCACTGCAGACAAACTATGGATAAAGTTCCGCTCTATTATGTTGGTGATGGAGTTGGAACTGTTACTTAAATAAATACCGTAAACGTTAACTGCGGCTGTTGCATGTGTCTCGCTCAGAGAATGAATCGTGTTCTGTCCTACCGTCTGACCCGCAGTCGAGCCAGTCTGAAGTATTCCGATTACAGGAGCCGCGGTTCCGGTACCGGTGTGATTCGCCGAAGTCGTCATGTTGCGGACCGTGTTGCCAGTAATTGTATTGATGCCCGCGGTCGAAGTAATTCCGACTAAAATATTGTTCGTGCTAGTGGCAGACGACGGAAGGTAATTATTAAGAACGTTAGCGATCGTATTTCCCGTAATGCTAACGGCGACGGTCGAGATTGTATTGTTGATCCCGCGAAAAATCTGATTTGTTGTACTCGTCGCTCCGGTATTAATGTTAATGCTATTTGCCGTCGTGGCACTGCCTATGGTGTTACCACTAATAGTCATTGCTCCCGAAGAAGCAGTCGTTGCCGCAATTCCCTGAAAACCCTGTGAGATCGTACTGGCCCCAAAACTTATAGAGCCGATATTGTTGTTCGATATACTTGTAGTCGTCGGCGACGCATCGCTAAAAATTCCCGACGATATCGAGCCCGAATTTGTTAGAACACTGATCGTAATTGAACCCGTTCCAGTCGTGGCCCCGATCGTGTTTCCCGTCGTCGTACCGATGTTGGCATTACCCGCTCCAAGATAAATGCCGGTCCACGGACCGCCGAGTGTCGTGGCGCTGCTGTTTGAAGTGAAATTGAAATTGGCGATAGTGTTTCCTTGCACACTAGACGGGGTTGTACTGCCGACGTTAAGGCTAATTGCTCGAAATCGATTGGCGATACTACCCGCAATAGTCCATGCCGTTCCCCCAGCATTCACCGTACTTCCGCCGATGAAATTATTGCTGATTGTAAAATTATTACCGGACGTATTATTGATCTGAATTCCAGTGTCGGTCGCCGCAGTGGTCATAGTGCGTGTTGCCGTTTGGTACAGACTATTCCCGCTGATCGTCCAATCAGTATTTCCCGACGAAACAAAGATTCCCGAATCGGCAACGGCTGCCCCGAAAAAGTCAAAGATCTTATTATCAGTGATCTGAATGCCACTGTTATTTGTCGCCGTTGTTGTCGTGGTTCCCAGCCCGTAGATCGCAGTTGTTGGTAAATTGGCTCCGGCAGGCCCAATATTGTTATTCGAGATAATATTTCCGTCATTGCCGCTTGCTACACCGTCCGTACTAAAAAAGATCGTGCCACCGGCCACGGCCGTGCCCCCTGAAAATGAGCCGAGTATTGAGGTGTTTGTGATGGTGTTATTAGTTGCAGCATCATTAAAGCGAAACGTCGACGTATTAGCGGTCGCTGAAGCTGTCGTATTGGAAAAAGTCAGCGAATTACCGCTAGTATTTAGGCCATCAATCAATAGGTTGTCAACGCCATCCATAAAGACAAGTGCGTTTCCGGCAGTCGTAGCACCGGTGATGGTTCGAGCAGCTCCGCCCGCGGGTTTGATCGACATACTAGACCAATTGGCGGGTGCTACACTACCCGCTTTTATCTGAATAGTTGCCGTTCCTTCATTCGTGTTGCCGCAAACTTCGACAAGGATCGTACCTGTATGCACTACACCCGCATTGATGGTCGCCATAGCTCCGGTTCCTGCGGCTCCGCTGAGTGTTGCGTAAGCTGTCGGCACTCCTGCGGCTGACCCGCCCGATGATTCGACCTCTATCGGTCCGGCCGTTTCGCAAGTACCCGGCGCGACAAACGCTTCCGTTTGGGCGCTGTTCTGCGTTGTGGCGGCATTGCCGCCGAAGAATGTCGTTATGCTGTCGAAGATACTAAAGCCGGGGATGCCAATGGCGGCGGTGGCCGTGACGGCTGTGAGGGCGATCAGGACGGTGGAAATGACGATAATACGAGTGAGATTACGGTTCTTGAACATAACGAAAATTCTCCGGCAAATGCCTTTTTATCCGTTTAAAACACAAATAGCTCCGTGCCAAAGGCACACGCAGCGTCGCACTTAAACGAATTTGACTAAATTAAGCTTAATGTAGGAATTATAGGCTCATTTAGACAGTTGTCAAGCAGATTTACCCCCTAGTGACGAGTGAATAGTGACGAGGGACGAGTGCGAGATATTAAGAAAAAACTTTAGCCACGAATGACACGAATGGCACGAATTCTGGCCGGGCAAAACGCGGCCAGTGTTGACGCAGGCCCACAACCGAAAAAAGGGACGAGAGTGATCTCCCGTCCCTCTTCACTTGTCACTTGTCACTGGTCACTGTTCCCTGTTCGTCCCCGACGACCCAATGAAATCAGCGTCCGTGACGTTGTCGTTGAGCGTGATCACCCGGGTCGGTTGGGCAAAGGTGAATCGCCGTGAGCGGACGGTGACGATATAGGTCTCGCCGGCGATCAGGCCGTCGACAATGTATCGGCCGAGGTTGCCGGTCGCGACGTTTCGCACATCGCCGCCGGTTCCGGTGACGTTCACAAACGCCCCGCGGATGCCGCGCCCCTCGGCGGTCACGACACGCCCCGCTATGGATAGTTCGGCAGCGGTCGGGGCCGTCGTTACGATCGCGAACGGGGAGAGTGATGTGAGGCCAACGGCACAGAGGGACGGGTACGTTGACGATGCATAGGTGACATCAACCCAGCCTCCATTTTCGAGGTGCAAGATGTGCAATGTTGCGAACTCGGTTGTGGTAAATGAAGGCAGGTTAAAGCACACCGTCAGCGGACCCGTATATTGTGCGCTCGTCGCGATGTCGTACGTCAGCCCGACCGTTCGCAGCGGCAGCGGCGGCAACCCCACCGGATCGAGCGGTATCTCGTGCGTCATGCCGCTAAGATTGACAGCCGGAAAGTAGATCGTTGCGTCACCCGCCAGGGCATAGAACCCGACATTCGGAGCGGATGTTCTGCGGCCCCTATTGCCATTTGACAAGGTCGCCATCTGTTTGAGCTTGCCGGCAAGGCCCGCGTTTACGATCGACTGTATCTCAGTCTGCGTTATTGCACGGTTGTAAAAGGTTAGATCATCGATCTGGCCGCCAAAATAGGCGCCGCAAGTCGGTTCACCGCCGATCACAAGCGGCACGGTGTTTGGATCAAGCGTCATCGCATGGTTTGCCACCGCCACACCGTTGACATACATCGTCGCGATCGCCCCGTCGTAACTGACCGAAACGTGCGTCCAGGTATTTAAAGGCAATTTATCAGGCGTTGTATAAACACCATTTGCCGGTGCTCCGGTCGCCCCAAACCCGAATTGATTCCCCCCCGGGTAAAAATGCAGAAAATAGTGCTGCTGGACAACACAGTCGGGCCGTTTGGAAAAGATGGGCTGATACGCGGCGTCGCTTGTTCGATATAGCCACACCTCGAATGACATCGGCTG
Organism: Chloracidobacterium sp.; assembly: GCA_016706275.1. Lineage (GTDB taxonomy): Bacteria > Acidobacteriota > Blastocatellia > Pyrinomonadales > Pyrinomonadaceae > OLB17. The sequence continues at coordinate 768,396 of JADJJY010000002.1, forward strand.
TGTCGCACCAAAATTGATGTTCGCGTTGTGCGGCACCTCAACATAGTCATTGATGCCGTCTAGTTTGAACGCCTGGCCGACCTTGCCGACGGCAAAGCCCGCACCGTTAACAAGCGCGGCGTGATTGGCGTTGCCGGAGATATCACTCACAAATCCGTCACCGCCCCACCAGCCGACGACCCCGGCCGGCGGCGTGGTCGCGGTTGGCTTACATTTGCCTGAGCCGTTAGCGTTTGCGACAGATCGGACCTCTGCTGCGGATAGAGCCCGGTTGTATATCGAGAGATCATCCACAACACCAAAGAACGAATTTTGTATATCGGCATCGCCACGGGCTCCGATCGCGGCATTAGTAGTGAATGCAAAATTTACATCGTAGGTTATCGGCGGGCTCGCATTTCCATCAACGTAAAACACGACCTGATTCCCTGTTTTTGTAACCGCAACGTGGTGGAAATTGGTGTCCGTGATCGGCATCGTAGGTGATTCAACATAACTGACTTCCACCGCAGTCAGAAACACGGTATTCGTTGCCTCGCGCATTCCGATCCCGTATCCACCAGTTCCGTACGCGAAAACTGCCCCACCGGGGCCTGCGGGAACGGGGTTATTTGTCAATACGGTCGCACTCGAACGCTTTATCCACGTTTCGATCGTAAAATCCTGCAACTGAAGACTCGCCGGATTTCCGACCAAGACCCGTTGACCTGTTCCACCCAAATCAAAAGCCTGTCCGACTTTACCGCCCGCGTAAGCTGCTCCGTTTTCCAGAGTTCCGTCGTTTCGTGAACGGGCGTCGAGAGCATTGCCGTTCCCGTTCCACCAGGACACAAGCCCGACCGGTGCCGGTGTGCAGCTATTGCATTTGCCTGCGCTGCCGGCGTTGTAGATGGCCGCGATCTCAGTGTCTGATAGTGCCCGGTCATATATTGCCGGTTCGTCTATCTGCCCGCTCCATGTTGATCCGCCGACGCGGTAGCCGATGGTGATACCGTTTGACTCAAGTATCGTATTTAGAGCGATAGGTGCAGAATTCTCTAATTGGCCGTTTATATAGAGCTTAAGCGTCGTGCCGTCGTATGTCACCGCCCCGTGATACCACGTATTTGGCTGTATTGTCGTCGCCGTAGCCAGATCAGCATTATGTCCGTAAAAATACAATTTGCCCGGAGCGTTTCCTGACGTAACGAGCCCGAACATATTACTGTTTGACGCCGAACCGTATTGGAATATGCCTGATTCGCCGGGGGTTGCCGGAGCTTTGAACCAAAGTTCAACCGTGCGGGCCGCACTGCCAATAGGCAATCCGGTTGGTGCCGCCACCTGAACATAGTCGCCGCTGCCGTCGAGGTTGAACGCGTTTCCAACCATTCCGGGAACATAATTAGCATCGCCGTGCAAAGCGGCATTATTACGCCCCTGAGTGTCTAACGGATTGTTTTCGGCTGACCACATCGAGATCAAACCGCTCGGCGGTTGAGTGCATGAATAACAAAAACCGAGATTGCCCGCGTTATAAATGTGGCCTATCTCGACAGAGCTGAGAGCCCGGTCAAATATGACCGGCTCATCAATGCCGCCAGAGTAGTAGGCATCGGCCGCCCAGTTGCTGCGGGCGATATAGTTGCTGGTCCTGGTGACATTGGCCGGTACGCCGGTCGTATCCGCTGCCATCACAAGGGCCACGCCATCCTTATACAGCTTGACTTGGCCGGCCGCGTCCATCGTTGCGACATAATAGTGCCATTCGTTATTAGTGATCGCGTTTTCAGCGTATGCCATTCCGGTCGAGGTGCCTGAGCCGTTATAGACCTCAAACGCCAGATCGTTACTGGTGCTGCGGCGCTGAAACAATATGTTGTTATTCGCCTGGCCATTGCCGAGGTCGATAAACCGGGCCCACACGCCATTTGAGGTCGGACGTGCCCATAACCCGACAGTAAATCCGTTTGAAAAGTTGGCGAACCCATCGGGCAGATCGACATGGTCGTCCGTACCGTCAAAGCTAAACGCCTGTCCCGTCATACCGGCGGTAAATACGGTGCCGTTTTGCAGCAAGCCGTGATAGTTGCCGCGTGCGTCGATAGCATTGCCCTCACCTCGCCACCACGCGATCATACCGCTCGGCGGCGATAGACATACGACCGGCGGCGGTGAACTCCGTCGAACCGATCTCTTGTGGTTTGGAGACGAAAAAGCCGCGGCACTTGAGCCCGCGGCGGTCATTATCATGATTGTCGTTAATAATATTACAAATATTTTGACCCACCGTAAGCGGATCCTTGTCCAAATATGTTGATCTAGCATCGCGTCCTACACCTCCTACCGTATTCCGCGCCGTGTCGGGCAAAAGGTGTATGGAAAACGCTGCTTCGTGCCTACGAAGTAGTGCACGGTTTGCCTGTTCTACAATAGATCCCGGCGTGACTGACCTAATTTCAGCTTATACCTGTCAAGACCCCGCACAGTGACGAGGGTCACAATCGCATTTAAAAGAAAAAGGCTGCGACCATTACGATCGCAGCCATTATAGGTTTTAGTTTAAGCCACGAATGACACCTGCTGTCACTCGTCACTTGTCACTCGTCACTGTTCCCTGTTCGTCCCCGACGAGCCAATGAAATCAGCATCGGTGACGTTGTCGATCAGTGTTACGACACGGCTTGGGGTCTCGAATGTAAAGCGTCGAGACATTACCGTGACGATATAGGTTTCGCCGGCGGCGAGTCCATTGACCTGATACGTGCCGTTGACGCCGGTAAATACCGAGATCGGCTGTGCCAAAGAGTTGCCGGTGATCACAATGCGGGCGATTGCGGATGCCGCGCCTCCGCTTGTCAGTACACGGCCCGAGATCGACAGCTCGGTAGCTGTCAGGATACTGACGTTGAGCGTGGCGATGGCGGTCGTACCGGTAAATCCCTCAAACGAGGCGACGTTGCCCGTGGTGTTCGGATACGTGCCGCCGATGGTGCCGCGGACCTTGACGGTCACGGTACAGGATTGTGCCGCCGCACGCGTGCCATTGACCAGTTTGATGCCCGGGTCGCCGACCGCGAGCACACCGCCGCTGTTATTTTGCAGCGTTCCCGCACCGCATGTCGTGTTAGCCGTCAGCGGCGAAGCAACGACAACATTTGCCGGGAATGTGTCGGTGACCGTTATGCCGGTCACCGCCTGTGCCGGATTGGTGTTGTTGATCGTCAGCGTCAGTGTCGATTGCTGATCGAGCAGGATCGATGCCGGCGTGAACGATTTGGTGATCGTCGGCGGCTGGACAACGGTCGTGACCGTCGGATCCGTTGCACCGGCGACAGCGGGATCGTCGGTCAATTTAGACGTGAAATTGCCGCCCGACACCGTTCCCTGATTGGATACCGAGAAAGTATTGACCGGTGTCGTCGGATTAGAGATCGCCGCTCTAAAGACGATCGTAGTTGATTTGCCCGCCGGGATCGTAAAGCCGCTGCCGCCGCCATTGACGGTAACAGTTCCGGCTTTAGGTGCTTCTTTTTCTGTCTCTTGCGAATAGACCGTCGGCGATATCTGCGACGTCATCTTATCGACGAGCGACGCGATCGCAGCAAACGTCGAAGGTGTATTTTCATCCGCTGCGGGCGTTTCGACAGCCGCCGGCACGATCTCGATGTTAGCTGACGCCCATTCGACATTTGCCACAGGCGTTTCGACACTTGCCGATGCCAGGACGGTTACGTCCGGGCTCCATTCGACAACCGTTGGGTTCGTTTCGACCGGTCCGGTGGCTGTCGCGGTAAAAGTAGAATATCTGTCTTGACTATCACTATCGACAGTCATCATTGTTGCGAGCCCGTCAGCCGGAGGTGCGATCGGGTTCGTCGGCAACGGCGGATTGGTGACCGGGCTGTTAACGGTGATCGTGCCGCTGGAACCCAACGTCGTCGAATTAGTGTTGGCCGCAGCCAACGCCGCCACACTCGCCTGAGTGATCTGCAACACCGACGTTCCGGTCTGGGTCAGCAGGATGTTTCGGTTACCGGCGGCGGGAAACGTGTTGCCGGTCACATGCAGATCAAGGTCAGCCGTTTCCTGCGTCTGAAAGACGAAAGCGTCGGTGACACCGATGTTGGTCATTGTGTTGCCGGCGACGCGAACCGCTCCGTACGGCCTGAGAGCTCCGTCGCTGACATCGGCGTCCTGAAAGTGGCGGATCGCTTCCGATGCCGTATTGGCGATCGTGTTGTTTTCGATCGTCAGGTTTAGCGTCTTGGTGCCGTCGCGGTGCAGGATCTGGATGCCGTCATCGCCGATACCGGGAAATGTACCGTCATTGCCGATACTATTGCCCTGGACCTGGATCGTCACCGTGAAATTATTGCCGTTAGCAGGCAACTGGTCCGTGTCGATGCGAACTCCGTCGCCGACCAAACTGCCGCTAAGGACATTATTATTGATCCGGCCCTGCGATGGTCCATCGGCAATGATAACCACGCAATCACCCTGCAGATCGCGGATATTGTTGTTGTTAATGTCAAAGGTGGCACTGCCGCCGACGTCCTGGACGATGGCGAAACCGCCGCCGGAGGGGAAATTATCCGGCCCGCCGCCGTTGATCGAAATGTTGTTGAGCAGGTTCACATCGATCGACGACGTCGCGGCGGTCGATTGCAGCATGATCGCCTCGGCCTCGATGTTGTTGAAAAACGTCCCGCTAACATTGGTTGTGATGTTCGCGGTTCCGGCGGCGACGATCAAAACGCCCTGTTGCCCGTACGTATCGTTGTTGTCGTCAAACTTCATCGTGCTGTCGGTCAGCCCGGTCAGTGTCCCAGTCACGGTGACCGTTAAAGTCCCCGTGTTGTTGTACACCTCAAGCCCGTTCTCCTCGAACTGTTCGACGACCGTATCCGCGACGACGAGACTGCCGGTGTTGTTTCCGGGTGCGAGGACATTTCCGAAAAACAACGCCGTTTCGTTGTCAGCATCGCCGGGACTTGTGACACGGCTGTTACGCAACGCAAAACTCGGATTGGCGTTGCTTGTGGCCAGCCCGGTTCCGGAAACGCCTTGGCTGCCAGTGGAGCCAATAAACATCCGGGTCAGATCGACGTTACGGGTGCTGGTTAGCGAAATGCCCACTCCGGTCGTGTTCTGTATGGCTCCGCCCGTGCAGTTTCCCGCATTAGAACACGTGCCGCCGTTACCCGAAACGGCCAAGCCACCACTCGCTCCTGTCGCATTCAGCACGATGCCGCTTGCGGATCCATTAGACGAAATGCTTCGAAACGTCAGGCCGCTGGCACCGATGTTGGTATTCGCCACATTCAAAGCCGTGCCCGTTGTCGATGCGATGGTGTTGACGGTTAAAGGAGGGGTTTGCGCGGCGATGACCGTGCCGCCGCCGGTTGCGTTAAACCCGATGCCGCTCGTCGTGCTCAAAGCCAACCCGCCGCCAAAAGTTATCGCTCCGCCACTGTTTGACGTGAGATTTATGGCGTTTGCGGTTGTCGTCGTGGCCGTAACGCCACCGTTGAAACCAGTAAGGCCGCCCGATTTTGCATTGATACTTACCGCATTGGCAGCATTATTGGTCTTAGAGATCGTGCCGTCAATGTTAACATTCGCAGTGCTCGTATCTTCGCGATAGGCGATACCCGACGGATTGGTGATCGTCGTACCCGAGCCAAAAGAAAATTGTCCGCCTGACCCGTTAATGATATCAATGCCCGCGTCACCGCCATTCAAGGTCGTCGTGCCGTTAAAAGTGTAGTTGCCATCTGCGTTATCAAACAATAATCCCGTACCGTTTGTCGCACTAAGCGTGCCTGTGTTAAAGCTTACCGTTCCTGTATTGTGGCCTCCCGTAACTTGGATCAGCTCGGTAGCGTTTGCCTGCGAAATATTGCCCTTGTAGGTGGATGTGACGGTTCCGCTATTGACCAAAAACGCCCGGCCGCTTGAATTGCCGGTAATCGTACCGCCATTCATCACGATGCTGCCCGAACTGCTCGTCAGATTGACGGCGGACGATGCCCCCCCGCTCGCGGACACGCTATCAAGTATCATCGAGAGTACCGAAGAGGAAGAGTTGATCGCCTGCGCAGCGGTGGCGGTGATCGTGCCGCTTGTTGATGATGTCGTGCCGCTTGACGAGGCTACGGTGAAGGCCGTTTGGCCCGAGGCCGGTGCTATATCGAGATCGGCAAAGCTGACGGCCCCCGAATTTGTTGACAGACTGACGCCTGTACTTCCAGAACCGTTAACGGTTACATTTGCAAAGGTTATCGTATTAGCGAGCGGCAGCGTGTTTGCGAGAATCCCGACATTGCCCGGATTAGTGATGGTTGTCTGTCCCGTCACGTTGACATTGCCGGCACCGGAGATGGTGATTCCCTGAGCCGAACAACTCGTCAACCCGAGCGTGCCAAATGTGCGCGTGCCGCCGGTATTTGTCTCTAACCGGACGCACTCGGTCGCACCACCCGTTGCCCCTACCGTGGTGTTGCCAAAATTGAGGTTTACGCCGGAATTATTGACAAAGATGCCCTGTGCAGTGGAACCCGAAACGCTCGTCGAACCAAATGCCACAGTCCCGCCGACCGTTATGATCTGCATACCATGCGTCGTGCTGCTCGTCGTCGCAACCGAGCTAAATGCACTCGTAGCCGCAAATGTACCGTTAGTTAGGTCTAGCGCTTTGCCCGTACCGCTTAGGGCTACGTCCGGTGTGGTGCTGTTGCCGACGGTTAGGGTACCGAAATTAGTGCCGAGGATTTTGACGCCGCCACCGGTGTTTCCAACCGTCAGGCCGCGAATCGTATTGCCGGTATTAGTGTTGTTGAGCGGGATCGCGTTTGAACCTGTGGTTGTTATCGTCGGATTGGTCCCGCCGGTCGCCGGCAAAGCATCACTGCTCGCTGCCAGCGTCAGCCCTGTGATGCTGATAAGCGTCGAGCTTGCCCCCTGTCCGATCAGTTTTTGGTTGGCAAGTAGCGTGTTGCCGCCGGTGTATGCTCCTGTGTATAGAAAGATATTATCGCCGGGGTCATCTGCGGCAACCGCGCTGAAACACCCAGCTCCCGTGTAACAATTGAACGGATCGGAGAGGCGTCCGTCACCGCCCGCAGCCGCACCCGCGTTTACGAACCAGATCATGCCGGAGACAGTAACATTGACCGTTCCGGTCGCGGTCAAACCGTCAGGATCTGTAAACAGTGTAGGTAAATGAATCTGCCCTCGTACCCTGCCGGAGGATTATATGCAAAGCTCCCGTCGCCGGTCGCAGCGGTAACCTGTCCCCCCTGAACGCTCGTCCCCGCAAATGCCGCAGTGTTATCGCCCGCAAGCGTTGTGATCGTAAGCCCAGTGTTATTACCTGTCGTCGGCCTGATGTCATTTGCAAGCAGACTGGCCGCACCGTTTGCAGTCGAGATGCTCACATTACCCGTAACAGGGTATGTCTCATCAAACGCGATCGGCGATGCCTTTATCGAACCAGGGACAAGAGTCAGATTGGCATCGGTCAGGTTATCGGTGAAAACCACGCCGTTTGCCGGTTGACCTGTATTATTGATCGTTACCGTATATTCGAGTGTGTCGCCGGGGTTGACGAATGCGCCGTTGCTGCCGACATCGGTCACCGGTGCCGCGGTCATCGTCGCTGTGATGAGCGGCCCGCCAAGTACTACAGAGTTCTGTGGTTTTGCCGCACGGCTGTCCGTGCCAAATTTAAGGCCGGCAAATACTGCAATCGCAACGAATACGGAAAGGACGATCAGGCGTCTGCGGGTGAACGACAACATAGCTTTTACTCCTCAGAAAAGGTAAGTCAATAATGCCCCAACCGGGCTGTGAAAATGATAGGTGCAGTTTAATACTATTTGTTATAGTGGTCAATCGACTTTTACTCTGCATTTTGCAAAAAAGGCTCTGTCAACGTGAACAAAGCCTTAATTCATAAAGTGCTAGTGCCAACGTTAAGGACGCGGCGGAAATACGCCTTGTTGTGCGATACAAAAATTGAGCGTGAGATACGGCATCATATTATTATGCGGCTGCCCCCCGCCGGCCGCCGCGACCGACTGTTGCGACATCGGAACTAAATTACCTGAAAGCGCACCGTAAACAGGATTGCTGCCCTGCTGGCTAGCCGGTACCGCACCGGCAGGGCTCTTTTGGCCCTCTTCGTCAGCCGCCGCATTCGAAGCATTGAGAGCATGGCTGTGCAATGGGATCTCAGATTGAAGCAACGTAACAGTTTCGCTCCCACCTGTTTCTCCCAGATCATGCAGCGATAACCCCGGCCCCTGGCCGGGGTGCATAGGCGCGTTTCCCTGCAGATCGGGCAGAGCAAAGTTTGATTTGCCGTTGCCGCCGTAGGTAGTCCCTAAAAGCGAGAATAGAGCTGTATTTTGCGACAGCGGCAATAACTGCCCGTTGCAAAACGCCCATCCACGCGGGGGAAAATTAAATGGAAATATTCTGATCTCAGCTACAAATGGATCTGCCATAAAAACTCCTGATCGCGTCTATAAAATGATGCCTGATCGACCAAACAAAACCGCTATCACAAACATTAAAATCATGTCGGGCTCGGGAAGATACCAAAAAGCGAAATAATAAAATTAACGCAAAGATACGGTTGAAAATTCGTCGTGCGGCTGGTTGCCGCCAACAGGTGCGATCGATTGCGGGCTCAGCGCCACGAACGGGCCGCCTGTCACATACGCGTCGACCGTGGCGGCCTGGGCAAACACGTTGGTCGCCGGGGCGTTCTGCGTTGCGGCGTTTGTACTGGCGATCTGCTGGTGCGAGTGTGAGGGTATCTGGCTTGCCGTTAGAGTTACCTGTTCTACCCCACCATTTTGAGCAAGCACAAAACCGCTGCCCTGATGGATCGGAAGGCGGCCGCGCAGATCGGGCAACGCAAAGGTCGACTGTCCGTCGCCGCCATAGGTCGTACCAATAAGATTAAAGAGCGTTTCGTATTCTGAGATCGGCAGCAGTTGCCCCTCGCAAAACATCCAACCAGCGATCGCAAAATTGCCGGCAAACATCCTGATCTCACCTACATATGGTTGTGCCATCGGTGTCTCCTTAATTCTGACTTGGGAATATTCCCTGAAGAGCAATGCAAAAGTTAATGGTCAAATATGGCTGCATATTCTGATGCGCCTGGCTGCCGCCGGCATTGGATACCGCATTTGGTGACATCGCAACAGGGCTCGCGGCGGGCCCATACATCAACGTTCCGGACCGAGCGTAGCCCAGGCTGTTTGACGGAACGGTTGCCGTGGCATTATTACTGGTGGCGTTTACCACGTGGGTATGAGCCGGCAACTCGCCGATCGACAGCGTATGTGTCTGAGCCCCGGCTCGTTCGCCAAGTGGATGCCCGCTGCCAACATGGATCGGGGTACGCCCACGTAGGTCAGGCAATGCAAAGTTTGTCTGCCCATTGCCGCCGTATGTCGTGCCAAGCAGCGAAAAGAGAGGCTGATTCTGATTGATAGGCAACAACAGGCCGTCACACAGCGCCCATCCACGCGGCGGAAAGCTAAAACTCATCAGTCTGATCTCACTTAGAAAGGGGTCTGCCATATTTACCTCGTTAAGAAACTATACGGTTAATGACCGCAACGTAATATTGCTCTCGCTTTATACGTCCGCCGTCGGTTATAAACAGATCAAAATCACCAAGATTAAAGTGATTGACCCGATATGTCTTATCCGTCAAGGGCTGATCAAACGGCCCTTGGAACCTGAGCACAAAACTTTCCTGCCCCCTACATACCCGCTTGCCGGCCGGTTTTGTGTCGGTCATATCGACCAACTTTAACGTAACGGCATTACTACCCTCGCCAAATGTAAAATCGGTATTTACAAATGGTAAGAATGAATCCCAGGTAAGCCTTGAAAGAGCATCACCGGATAGATCGGGTATGGCAAACAGACCCTTGCCAGCTTTTTGCCCGAAAGCAACGCCATTAAACTGCAAAACGGCACCGATCGCTAGCGGAGCGGCGGCCAAAAAGTTTCGACGTGTTAATTTCATTTCAAATTACCTCCGGTTGCGGCTCACGCGGCTGCCGCTTTTAGTAGATTAAACACCGCCTCGTAATACAGCCCGCTATCATCCTGTTTTACAGGCACGAGAAATAGATCCATCGCACCGATAGCCTCGTGCTCTAAACGGTAAATACCCTGATGCGGCGGAGCGTCTAACGGAGCCCGAAACAAAAGGGTAAAATTTTCCTGAGCCTCGTTAGAAACGATCTCATCTACACTGACTAGGCAGATCTCAAAAACCCCGCTCTCATCGGTACTTGTGTTAAAGATAGAACCAATTACAGCCGAAAACTCGTGCCTGGATGGAAGTTGTACAACAATTTCACTCATAAGCGCCGCCGGAATGAGCCTAACTAACCTTGCTAACAACCGTATGTAGCAATCGAATGCCTACATAATAGCAAACTTTTTTGAGATCGAATCAAAAAAAACCTCAACGAAACATTTTTTTTGATCAGATCGTCGGCTCACCTTTCCACTCAAATCTCAGATCGATACCATCGTCAGGTACAACCTCAAAACCTAACGTTCTGAACAGTTTTTGCGACGGATTAATTTGCTCAAGATAGATCCTCACCGACCTATTTGTGGCGGCGGCCTCGTTCTGTAAATTGCTGACGAGTTCGGTACCGATGCCTTTTTCCCTATATTCGGGTAGTACAGTAATATCCAAAATAGCGATCTGCTCAATGCCGCGATCGACATAGAGCCGACCGGCAGGCTTGCCGTCATACAAAATGATGTCGTGCGTGGCATCCGGGTATTTGACACTATACGTATAAGTTTGGGCGTCGAGTTGGTGGGCGGCAAACGCCCGCTTTTGTCCGTCATCCCACGGCGTCATTGAAAGCTCAGCCTCGCGCGAGACCGTGTATACCTGCAACAAAAATTCGCGGTCAGCTTCATTTACTGAACGCAGGATGACATTTGGGTCACCAGCCAGACTCCCTATTTTATGCCGGTCACTCATACGACATTCCGCGCTAATACCCCACGCCATCTCGTAGTAGATCTGCGTTTCCGTCGATACAAAAAAGCCATGTTTTTCATACAGCTCCTTGGCTTTGATGTTGGTTACATCAACCCGTAAAACAAGCGGTCTGGCCGAAGCCGCGGACTCTGTCTGGAGTTGTTCGATCAGGTGTGTTGCGATCCCACGCCCACGATAATCGGGCAAAATTGCAATATCAACGATCCGAATCTGATCGGCCGACCGCTCGACCGTTAGACAGCCGGCGCTGTTTTGGTCAACAGTGACTATGCTGTACTCGGTTTTCGGAAACTGTATCTTATACGCCTGCTGACGGGCACGAAACTGCATATCCAAAAATGCAGACTGCTGTTCCTCGTCCCAGCCAAAACAGGCCACCTCGGCCTGACGGCCGAGCCTGTAAAGTTGGCTCAAAAAAGCGTCATCCTCTTCAATTGCCGGCAGCAACTCGATATCGCCCATATTACTACCAGTATCCTCGTGCCCGATCTATCGTCAAGTGACGCGGAAACTTTTGCCGGACGCTATCAATCGAAGGGTAATAGATGCGTTAGGGTTGAGGGCGGGGATCCTATTGAGGTTCCCCGCCCATATTTACCAAGAGTATCATCCGCCCGGGTTAGACAGCACCATTACCGCAAATGAATAGCGTTATGAACAGAATTAGCCGCGAATACTCGTAACGCACCAGGGACCTAAGATGGTGAGAGACGCGATATTCGTGGCTAAAGGTGGTTGTTAACTGCGGAACAGCCTAGAAATATATGCGGATGTATCGAAACAGGCGAACGCCGCGGTCGTTGGTGTAATAGCGTCTGAGCACACGGTAACGGCGGTGTCCGACCTGCGTGCGTCGATACTGGCCGTAGTTCCTATAGCCGTGAGCGTTCTTATGCTTTTGACGCTTGTCCTGCTTATAATACCCGTGTTTTTGCCCGTTTTGTGCCGAAACCTGGTCACCCGATGCCGGCATCCAAAAGAATGTCGCCGCGAGCAGCATAACGTTTAAGATCATTTTGTTTTTCATAATTTACTCCCTGCCGGTTGTCAGTTGTCGGATGCACTGTTCACTTTTCACTGTTCACTGTTAACTGTTCACTATTCACTGGTCGCCGATATTTCTGTGACGCTCTGCGGGCTGAGATTCATTATGTTGTCGCCGGCGACGACTGAGACGGGTTGATTACACAATGCGAATCCGCGTCCGACACGCGAGACGGCAAAGAGATAATACTCGTTAGGAGCGACGCCCGCGAGATTTGCGGCTCCTGTACCGCTGGTAGTGCCGGAATATTTGGCATGAGCACCGATCGCACGCATTGCGGCACGCTGAAACTCACCGTAGCGTTCAGGATAGACAGCCGCTAAACCGAGACTGCCGGCGAGCGTGTTGCCCTCGATGGGCTCGACGCGGGCTTCGGACAGGATCATCTCGACGTCTTGGTCGAGCAGATAAAACCGCGTGACGCGGGCCGGTTGTGGCGATCCGTTGACGGGTGCGACCTTGGCATTGATGATGACCGTGCCTTTGTCAGGTAGTGGAGCATTTGGCACCGATGTCGATGTGCCCGGTACAGTAGTCGTCTGTGCCGGAACATTTGCCGGCTGCGGCTCGCTCGATCTGGCCGGCTCGGTCACGGCGGTTCGTTTCCCGGCTGTGTTGACGTTTATATTGGTGTTGCCCTGTTCGCTATTGTTTCTAACCATAAAAAAGAGCAGGCCGATGACCATGATCGCGACGACCCCCATCGCCACGAACGCCCATGGCGGTACGCCGCTCTCTCGCGGTTCGGTAACAACGACCCGTCGCTCAACGACCGGCACCGGCGTGTGGATAGGCCGCCCGCAGTTTGCACAAGCGACGGCGATATCTGAGTTTTCGTGGCCGCATTCGGGACAATTAAATAAAGACATAGTAGAAAATACTCCTACATTTAAGAGTTACACACACCCGCCGCCGCTGACTGTGCGGTGGCGTACATAGGGCAAAGGGTTGGGGATGAGGGGCTTGAGAAGGAAGCCTTGAGAAGCGAGACGGAAGCTAAGAAAAAGGAGACAAGAGCATCTGCTGTCTGTTGTCTTCTATCTCCTGTCTCCTATCTCCAATTTACTGTTTCGATGGCTTTACCCGCATCGGTTCCAGTTGCGGGCCATAGATCAACGGGTTGTATGCTGGCATCTTTGTCGGCATGGCGGGTTTCCATTTTATGTTGGTCACAGGAGGCGTGCCGGTAAATAATGGTAACGAGGTATCAACCGATACGACCTGGGCATAATGCTGGCATGTACCTTTAGCCGGACACTGGGCCCAGACAGCTGCAAAATCGACGCTGCGCTGCCATACCGCGGCACCGCCCTTCATATAGTCGCCGTACCATTGCTCGGCACACTTTGGCCAGTCGCTTGCCGGATCGCACGGGATGGCTGGACGGCCCTTTGAGGTACGCTGAGGGTATTGGATATCCCAAGGGGCTGTCGAGAGCGTCGCCGGCTCGGTAAATAAGTAATTCCCCGACGTCAGCGAATATCTGGCCGGTGTCTTAAATGCCGTCTCAGGCAGTATCGTCGGGCCGGGACATTTATCTACACACTTGGTGTTCTCCCCTTCACAAAAAGTGACTGACGCCTGTGTCTTTGCCAGCGCGGCAATGCAGAATTCACGATCCTTATTGCAGGATGCGAGGCATTTTGCCTGTGCGTCCCATGGCTTTGGCGGCAGCGGCGGGTTGGCACCGTCGGTCTCGAGCCAATAGAGCATCGATAGGTTTGAGTCGGCATCGGGGCGCGGATCCTCGATAAATGAAAAATGCAATATCGATCCCGTCGGGCTCGCCGCACGGATGGTTTTGACCTCGGACGCGGTGTGGTCTTTGACATTTGCCGCGACGATCTGTATGACCGCCCGTTTTTTCGTAGCGGCCTGGCCCGGCAGTTTCATCATGGTTTCGAGCGTGGGATAGGCAATGAGTACAATGTCGGGGTCTTTGGTCCGTGCGATGCTGAGGCTAAACTTATTACCATGGGTGCCGGGGTCGTGGTAGAGGCTGCAGGGCTTTTTGTCCGCGGTGATATCCATCTGCGGCTTGTCCGGCTGCGACGGGTCGGGCGGCGTTAATGACAAGCCGCGGTCATCAGATAAGCTAAGCATCACTTGATCACCGACGCACTGCGTGATGAATAGATGTTTTAGCGAAGCCGCCATAGCCGCCGGGGTCCAGCCCTCGAGCCGGATAGACGAATTCTGCCAGGTAACGCCCGCGTCTTTGTTACGAACAGAACTACGGGATCGTCATCTACTGATCCGTCGGTATTTTTTCGACTGCAAAGCGTCGTCATAAATGCCCACGGCCCCTCGTGCATCGGATATGGATAGGCGTACAACTCGGGCCGGTCAAATCCGCCGACGCCCGGCGGCGATTTGGCACAGTAGCCCATTTTCCTAAAACCCGCTTTGTTTATTGCTCCGACCTTGTTCGAATCCAGAGCCGTCGCGGTGTCCCACGTCTGGCCATCGGTCGACCGCCACATCACCTGCGCGGACGCCCCGTTGGAATAGACCTTACCCGGCGCCGATAACAGAAACCGCCCGTCCTGCAGCCGGACGATCTGGGTATCATTTCCGTAGCCGCTAAAGACACGCAAACCGGAGGGACGATCTGTGACGATGCCGGCGGGAAACCTGGCATTGAAGTTAATGTATGTGGCAAGGCCGGGCTCTCTCCCGCTGGATATGACGACGTGCCGCCCGCTGATCGCCGCCATCAGCTCAGGTTCGCCGTATTGGGGTACCTCGACCGGCGCCGGGCTCAGCATCCGGATCAGACTCTGGTTGACTATTTGGGCGGTTGACGTTGTCGATGCCGACACTAACAATGCAAGAATAACCGCTAACATCCTCGTACGGGGCGCTATTTTGGACTCAAACATAACTGGTTTCCCCCTGTTGAACTGGTGTGGACAAATAGAAACGGCAAAGTTGACCGGCGAGCCGACCGACCCCGCGCCATCCAACAAGTTATGTGGGGAATAGTAAACCAAAACCATTAATGAGACAAATGCGTTTGCCGTTCAAAAAAGGCGGACAGCAATGAGCCATCCGCCTGTTTAGAGGTAAATGAGGCGCAATTTCCCGCGAACTGCTTACTGCTCGCGGCCGGTGCCGCTCGAACCAATGAAATCAGCATCCGTGACATTGTCGTTAAGCGTTATCACCCGGGTCGGTTGGGCAAAGGTGAAACGCCGCGAGCGGACGGTGACGATATAGGTCTCGCCGGCGTTCAGGCCGTCGACAACGTATCGGCCGAGGTTGCCGGTCGCCACGTTGCGTACATCGCCGCCGGTTCCGGTCACGGTCACAAACGCCCCGCGGATGCCGCGCCCCTCGGCGGTCACGACACGCCCCGCTATGGATAGTTCGGCAGCGGTCGGGGCCGTCGTTACGATCGCGAACGGGGAGAGCGATGTGAGGCCAACCGCGCAGAGGGGACGGGTACGCTGACGATGCGACGTGACATCAACCCAGCCTCCATTTTCGAGGTGCAAGATGCGCAATGTTGCGAACTCGGTTGTGGTAAATGAAGGCAGGTGAAAGCACAACGTTAGCGGATCCGTATATTGTGCGCTCGTGGCGATGTCGTATGTCAGCCCGAGCGTTCGCAGAGGCAGGGGCGGCAACACCACCGGATCGAGCGGTATCTCGTGCGTAACTCCGTTTGCCGTGACCGACGGGAAACTTACGGTCGCATCACCGATAGTTACATTTGTCACAACGGCTGACCGTTTTGTCCCGCGGGCCCTCATCCCCGGCACCAGCGTTGCTTCCTGTTTTAGCTTGCCGGCGAACCCGGCGTTGTATATCGACTGGACCTCGGTAAGGGTCAAAGCCCGGTCGTACAGCGCGATCTCGTCCATCAATCCGTTGAACGGAGTTCCTCCATAATTGGTTGTAAATCCGATCCTGAAAGGGTTGGGTGATGAGCTGATAACGCCGCGCGGCGTCGTGCCTTTGAGTACGCCATCGATGTAGACGGAGATCTGCGACGCGTTGGCAGAAACCGCCAAATGGTGCCACGCATTTGGAGTGACGGACTGATCGCTTTCCCAATTATAGCTTGGTGCCCAGCCGTCCGTTCCTTCGAGACGTATCTTCTGGTCGTGAAGCCTAATGTCCCACCCCGTCCCGCCGTCGGGATATGACTTGCCGATCACGTAGGCTCCGTTGCCCACGTTACTGGATCTCATCCAAAGCTCGATCGAGAATGGGTCACCCCCGAAGCTGCCGATGTTTCCGGCAACCTCAAGATAGTCATCTATACCGTCAAAATTAAATGCCTGGCCGACCTTGCCGACGCGGAAGTTCGCTCCGTTGTATAGCAACGCATTGTATCCGGTGCTTGTGAGCGTGCGCCCGTCACCGTCACCCGCCCACCAACTGATCTGGCCGCTCGGCGGAGTGGCCGCTGTCGGTTTGCACTTTCCGGCGCTGCCGGCATTGACTATCCGTTGGATCTCCTCAGCCGTTAATGCCCGGTCAAGTAGCTCGACCTCGTCCATTAAGCCGCCAAACCTATACGCCGGCGATACCCGATATCCCAAGTAAAGATCAGAGTTCGTTCTAGGAGTAAACGAACCAAGATTTGTGGGACCGGCAACGATCGAGCCATTGCGGTAAAGCGTGGCAATACCGCTTGCCTTATCGTATGTCATTGCAACGTGCTGCCACTCGTTAGGTGCGATGACACCGCCTGCGGACTGCAGTACGTGGAAATTTCCGCCCGTGTCCGTTAAATTTATGTACAGATTGCCAGGAACCTCAGACCCGCCGAGCCAGAAATGAGCGCCGGTGACGCCGGAACCCCACTCCGCGAGCGGGTTGTTGGTTACCGTTGTTGGCTTGATCCACATGTCGATCGTCATTCCGCTGCGGACACCAACGTCCAGACCTGAAGATGCAGGAATGCGTATGTCCGCCGAACTGCCGTCAAAGTTGAATCCTTGGGCGACCTTTCCTGCCGTAAACGTCAGAGCGCCTTCGGCAATACCATTGTCAAAACCGCGGATATCGGACGCGATCCCGTCGCCGGACCACCACGACGCCAAGCCGACCGGTGCGGGTGTGCATGTGCTGCAGAAACCGGCTCCTCTGGCATTGTGGATCGCCTGAATTTCAGCTCCTGAGAGAGAGCGGTTGAAAACAGAGACCTCGTCAAGCGCCCCATTCAAGAACCACCCATGGTACCCATAACTACCGAGTTTAAGATTTTGGGTAGAAACAAAAATGTCGCCCGATTTGCTGACCGAACCCTCGTTTATGCCATTGATATACAGCTTCATGTCAGAGCCGTCATACGTTCCTGCAAAATGGTACCAGGTGTCTGTTGTAAGAGTGGTCGTCGAACAAAGATCGGTCAGACCGGCAAGTGTTCCATCCGTCGAAATTCTGAAACATACCCTGTTATTTCCGCCAATTTCAGCTCCATACGCGATGGTGTTAGAACCTTCGGGCCCAAACTTATTGACGAGTTCATGGATCCTATTTAACTGATTTATTTTGAACCAGAACGACATCGAGATCCGCGTGACATCGAGACTTGGCGAATCAGGAATTTCTACATAGTCATCGACGCCGTCAAAGCTAAATGCCTGACCGAGGATACCCGAGGTGAACGTTGTGCCATTTGTCAGAACACCATTGTTGCGGCCCAGTGAATCAAAAGGATTATTCTCTGCCGCCCACATCGAGACCATACCGCTTGGTGGAGGTGCACAAGCAGGACATATACCGGCTGAACCAGCGTCATAGATTGCGAGCAGTTCTGTTCCGGATAAAGCTCGGCCAGCGATCATTGGCTCATCGATCAAACCTGAGTAAAATTGTTGCCCAACATCATCGCTGCCGATCTTTACGTGCGACGAGGTATTAGCTACTGTGTGATGCCCCACACCGGCTGCCCCGACAGGCTGGCCATTTACGTATAACGAGATCGCGTTATCGTCGTAGGTACAAGCAATGTAGGTCCATTCGCCGGGGTTCACCCGCCCACCGGTATGGCTAAACTGCGCCCACGGTCCACCGGCTTGATTAAATCCGCACCAGATCTGGTTTTGCCCGCTGATGTTAGTGATGGCCATTTGAAATCCATTGAGATTCGAAAGCCCGCCGACCTTTGAGATGACAAGAGCACCGTTTGGATACGCCGGCACTACGGTTGGATTTACCCATGCGGCAAGCGTGAACTGATTAGTGACATCAAGAGAATCGCTGTCAGGTATATCAACTGCGGCTGTCGTTCCGTTAAAACTGAATGCCTGGCCGACCTTGCCGGGAGCGTATGTCGCCCCGCCGATCAGAGAACCGTTATTTGTTCCAACTGAGTCGTTTGTATTGCCCTCGCCCCGCCACCACGAGATCGTCCCACTCGGTTGAGCAACGCATACCGGTTGCGGCGGCATACCTGCGGCCGTGACCAAAATAATTGTAGTTGTGATTATTGTATAAAGAGCGATCCGGCCGATGCGGGATCGTGACCAAATATGATTACTTAATATAGCGTCCTACACCTCCTACCTATTCCGCGCCGTGTCGGGCAAAAGGTGTATGGAAAACGCTGCTTCGTGCCTACGAAGTAGTGCACGGTTTGCCTGTTCTACAATAGATCCCGGCGTGTCGAACCTAATTTCAGCTTATACCTGTCAAGACCGCGCACAGTGACGCTAGTCACAATTACAATTAAAAGAAAAAAGGCTGCGACCATTACGATCGCAGCCTTTTATTTTATGCAAGCGGGATATCCGCTTGGCGGTTATTGCTCGCGTGTCGTCGTCGGTGTGCTGATGAAATCAGCGTCCGCGACGTTGTCGTTAAGCGTGATGACACGGCTCGGCTCTGTAAAGAAGAACCGTCGTGAACGCACTGTAACCACATACGTCTCACCTGCTGTCAGTCCCGGGACAGTGTATCGTCCGTTGACGCCGGTCATGACGTTGATCGGCGACACAAGCGAATTGCCCGTGACCGTCACAACCGCACCGCGAATGCCGCGGCCTGTATCGGTCAACACACGTCCGCCGATCGAGACATCAGCCGATGTCGGAGCCAGGAACTCGAGTCCCCATCCGCCGGCGATACGTCCGACTGCAAAATTAGCAGCGTCGTCGCCGATCGGCCTCAGCTGGCCCGCGTCGTCGCGGACATAGAGGCTCCATGTGCCATTTGGATTGGTCAGGCCAAAGCCCGTGCCGCCCGAACCAAACATCGTCTGTGCGAGCGTATTAGGCGTTGAACAGTTTGGCGTGACATACGGACCGCCTGGTGCTGTCGGAGCGAAAACACTATTGCTTTCACAAACCGTCGGCAAGAACTGCCCCGTCGTCCAAGCACCCGAATCAAGCAGATGGCCACCCGCAAAGTCGCTAAACGTCAGCGTCACAGGTGCCGCCGGATCGATCGGGAACGGTCCGCCGGTGTCCGCAACGAGCAGATATTTCTGTCCGAGCGGGCCGACCAGCAGCACGTCCATATTGTCCGGGCTGGCGTGCGATATGTCATACAGCGTCACCCGCATCGTACCGACGATATTCGGTGCTCCCGCCACAACGATCTGTGACGGATACGGATTTGCAGTCGTCGCAAAGTTCATATCGATCGACGTATGAACCGGCGACTGCAAGAACTGCGACGCCGTGTCGTTGATATTCAAAACGGCCGTTGTCCGAGCGCCGCCCCCATTATCGGCGACCGGCGGCACCGGCGGTGTCAGTTGCAAACCGATCGTTTCATCTGGGATCTCAGGCGGTGCACTCGTATCGCCGCAGATCTTGACCGTCACGATCTTTTCGGTATCGTTGGCGACAAATGTTACGAGTTGGTTGGTCACCGTCTCATAATCTACGCCCGCCGTGCCACATGTACCTGTTGCTCCAGGCGTAGCCGTACCGCCCGCGACGGTTGAGAAGTTGATCGACGAAATGCCCAACGTGCCACCCGAACGGGTTATAAGGATCTGAGCCGTCTGCGATTCGTCCTCACGATAGAGCGGCGAGCTAAACTGCATCAGTGCCTCTACTGCGTCGGTGTCGGTCGCCGAGTTGTTCATTGTGTCGGGGTCGACAGTACCTGCAGGTGGTGAGACCGCCGCCGTGTTTGAGATGGTGGGACCAACACCCGGCGAAACCGTCCCACTGGCCGTATAGGTGACCGTCTGGCCCGGTGCCAGAGCGACCGTGTTGTCGTTTATATTGCCGACGCCTGACGCCGCGCACGTGCCCGTGCCGGAACACGTCCAGGTGACGCCGGTGACGTCAGCCGGGAATATGTCCGTGACCACCGCCCCGGCTACCGCGTTCGGTCCGCCGTTTGACGCAACGATGACATATGTCACCGGGCCGCCCGGTATGACCGAAGACACGTTGTCGGTTTTGGTTATGGCAAGATTTGCCTGCGGCACGACGATGATATTAGTACATATTGGCCCACTGTTATCCAGCTCTGAACAAGCCGTTCCTGACAATCCACTCGTCGAAGTAAATAGTGACTGTGCGACGCCGAGCGTGGTCATGAGCGGTGTCGGGGAGATCGTTCCCTCCGTAGCGGTAAACGCGACAAATACATTGGGGATAGTTCCCGACGCCGCCATATTGACGTTTGCCGAATTAAACCGCAGATCCGCCGTTATGTCTGACGTTCCGCCCTGAATAATATTCGTCGGAGATGCCGTCGTACGGAGAACTATCCACGGAGTAAATGCGACATTTCCAGTGACGGGACCGCATCCGGCATTGTTTGGCCCGGCGTTGCAGCCCCACCAATTATTCTCAGCCGCGAGCGTTCCGGCCGCTCCGTTGCTGATACTCGCGTTGTTGCTAAAAAAGCGATTAAAGTGAACGCCGATCGGCTGGCCCGTGATATTGGCGCCGGGATCATTAGGCACCCCTCTGATGCCCACGCCGACGTGAGAATTCTTAAATGTATTCCCGGTAATATTGACCGGTGACGTGACCGCGGGTTCGTAGAACCGAACACCCGCTCCCCAAGTCGGTACGTTTACCGGATCGGGGTTGGTGATGGTATTAAAGAGGTTATCTCTAATATTGAGGTTACCCGAATCGTGAACCACCAGAATGCCGTAGTACTGGACATTGACAAACTGGTTTCCCGAGATCGTTCCCGAGATCTTATCCAGATTAAGGGCACCTGCCGCAACATTTATCCAAACATTATTTGTGATGGACACCGGCGACCGGTTCGTACCAACGTTGGTGCCGACGGCGATAACGTCCTCCGTCAGAGCCGACGTGATATCGACAAAACGGTTGTCGTCGATCGTCAGGTTCGGCGTTTCGAAATACATACCCGGGTCATGCGACGCGGTAAATATATTTTTCTTGAGGCTGATCGAGTTGTTTGGCGCGTAGGCATTAATTGCCGCCGCTGTGCCGTCAAACTTAAGCCCCTCGATCGTCACGGTAAACGTTGAAACGTCGAGCCGGAACACGCCGTTCGGCGACATGCTCGTGCCCTGGCTCGTAACGACTGCCTCGGCAACCCGTGAGCCCGTGTTTGGGCTAATCGCTGCGTTCGGTCCCGTAACCCTTACCGACTTGGTAAGGTTGATCGTATTGTTGCTTTCCGAATACGTACCGGCGTTAACAATGACCTGTCCGCCGTCGGCGACACCGTTGACGCCGCCCTGAATGGTGGCAAAGGCGTCATAGCCGATCGAGGTTGCCGGCCCCGCACCGTCCGGATCGGTCCCGGGTGTGCCGGTAAAGGCCGGATCTACATAAACGACCGGTGCCTGAACAAATGCCCAGTTAAGGTTATTGCCCGCGTTGACCGAGTTTGTCGGTGCGATCGGGCTGCCGCTCAAAGCGTTACTGTCCTGTGCGTCAACATAGCCCACCGATTGGCTTGGGGTGGCTTTGAGGTTCCATTGCGTTCCCGGCGCTGTCGAGCGAAGTGCCAGCAGATTGCCGGCTGTGCCCGTTAGCGTAAGTGCTCCGGTTACGGTCGTCGTGCTGCCCGCGGTAAAGTTCATCGTCTGCGGGGACGCGGCTGTTTTGGTGAGGTCAAAAAACGTCGTATCGCCGGTAAGCGTCTGGCCAGTCCCGCCGTTAAACGTGACGCCAGAACCGTTTGCCGTAAATCCGGCGAGAGCGTTGCTATTTGTCCAATTGCCGCTGACCGTTATCGGGCCGGAAAGCGAGAGGTTCGCTGTCGGGTCCGCGTCGATCTGCACATTGTTGTAGCTGGTCGCACTGGTAAACTTACCTGATTGGACCCGCATCAGGCCGGTAACGTCCAATGTGCTGCCAACCGCTGACACTCCGCCTGCTCCCGTGTGGTTGATCGTCAGGTTGTTGAACGTACTTGTCCCGGCGATCGTCTGCTGAACACCGGCTCCGTTAAAGATCACGGTGCTCCCGCCCGCGGTAAAGGTGCCTGTATTGGTCCAAGGACCGCTGACTGTGACGGTGCTGTTGTTTGCAATAAATGTCCCGCCGGGAATATACACGATAGTTGCGGTAACGGCTAAGTTGTTCACCGACGACGTGTCAAAGGTTCCCGATGCAACATTCAATATCACCGCTCTCAACGCTCCCGAAACACCCGTCAATGTTGCCGTGCCGCTCGCCTTATTGATCGTGATTGCTCCAAACGCTTTGCCCGTTCCAGAGCCGCCGGTTGCGATCGACTGTGCACCCGTGCCATTGAATACTACGCCGATGGGTGGTGTTCCAGCCTGAAAGCTGCCGCCATTGTTCCAGTTTCCACTGAGCCGCCGCCGCTGACAATTATACCGCCGTAACCCGGAACGCCGTTTTCGATGCCTTGGTCGCCCGCCCCGGCCCACTCGACCGTGAGAGCCGTCACGCCAAAGGTGGCAAATCTATATTGGGTCGAAAACGGATTTGGAGCCAGGCTTGTTACCTGCACCTTGCCGTTGCCGGTGATCGTTCCGGCATTGCCGGCGCTGTTGATCTGTACGGTAGGCGAGCCGGGTGTAAAGAGCGTACCGGCGCCATTCATATTAAACGTGCCGCTGACGTTGAAATTACTGTTAAAGGTGACAGCCGCTGTAGTGTTGCTGTCTGTTAAATTGGTAAAGCCGGTTACCGACGAGAGTTCCATTATTGGTCCAGTTGCCGCTGACGGTGATCGGCCCGCCCAGCGTCACGGTTCCCAACGGATCGATCTGGACGTCCGCATAGTCGCTCGCGCTCGCATAGGTACCCTGCTGGACCCTGAGCAGTCCCGTTACCGCCTGTCCCGGGTTGCCATTGACCTTGTTATTACCTAAAGCCCCGGTGTTTGCTATCGTTAGGTTAGCCACCGACGCGGGCAATGCGTTTCCGACAAGTTGTATTGCGGAGCCGTTATAAAGATAGGTCGCACCCGGATCGAACGTCCGGGCCGCTGTCTGGATATTCCCCGTCGGTCCGGTCGTGATGCCGGACGGCGAACCGATACCGAGCGTTGCACCGCTATTCAGCGTAAAGCACCCCGGCCCGGTAAACGTAAAACCACCCATCAGCAGCGTGCCGCCGCTGTTTACAGTTACACAGCTATTAACGGCAATGTCACCGGTCACGGTCACGACCGCCGGGGCGTTGACCGTAATGCTGTTGTAAGTACCGCCGGCAACACTGCCCGACGTGCCAAAGACAACATCCGGCGTCGCAGCGGTCGTAAAGCTCATTATCGCTCCCAACGATGTGCCCACCGAATTTTGCGCGATCGCGCAGTAGTAGTAAGGCGTGGCAGGGCTTAGTTCGGTGATCGACTGCTGGAGGGCTGCTGGCACGATGCCTGAGCCAAGTGTTGATCCGCCACTAATCGGTGCCCGTGTGCCAAAGCTGTCGTTGCAGGTACCGGGGCTGACCGTGCTATATCGGAACCAACCGGTGGTTGCATCACCGCCCGGGTTTACGGACGCGTTCATGGTAGCGGAAATGCCGGTCACGGGCGCCGCCGAGAGGGTCGCCACCACCGGTGCGCTGGCCAGCGTGTTGAACGTAAGCACTGCACCAAACGCTGTACCTACGGAGTTACGCGCAACCGCGCAGTAGTAATAGGTCGTTGCGGGCGTTAGCCCGCTTACCGCAAAGGCGTACGCCACCGGTGCGCTGCCGGATCCTAGGATCGAATCCGAACCGCTCGAACTGGGCACCCGTGTACCAAAGCTGTCGCTGCAGGTGCCGGGGTCGGACGCACTGTAGCGATAATACCCATAGGCGCTATCGCGATTTGGGTTTGCCGACCCGTTGAGAGTTGCCCCGCTTGAGCTGATCGCCGTCGCGCTATTGGTCGTTGCGGTCGGCCGGTCAGATGTTGTGAATGAGAGGACCGTACCAAATGATGTACCCCCGGCGTTCGATGCGATCGCACAGTAATAGTAGGTTGTGCCTGCCACGAGGCCCGTCCCCGCGACGCCATACGGCACGTCCGAATTACCCGACCCTAGATCCGTACCACCAGTCAAAGGCACGCGTGTCCCAAATGTGTTATTGCAGGTACCCGGATCGGTGGTTGCATAACGGAACCAACCGGTCGTTGCATCGCCGTTAGGGTTGGCTGACCCGTTCAGCAGCGCCGACGTACTCGCAACGCTCGTCGCGGCTGTTGTTGTGACCGTCGGCGGCGGTGTCGGCGGTGCTAATGCCTGGCTTGACGCCAGTTTTATATCACTGCCATTTTGGAAAAATACATACCGGCTTCCGAGGCTTCCAACTAAAGCAACCGGGCTGGAACCCGCACCTAGATCGGCAGGATCAGAAAATCCAGCACCAGCATCTTCGATATATTTGACATTGCCATTTACGTAAGAAACTCCGACCACTCCGCTTTTATAATATGCCGAACCGGCAGAACCGGCGAAAGAGCTAAGGATAGTCCAAGTGGTATTCAACAAAGCGATATTTTGGGTTCCGCCAATGGTATGTGCAAAATATGCATCGGAACCGTTCAAAGTTAAGGAATGTCTTGTCAGTCCGTATGCTTGCCATCCAACACCAACCCCCATATCTCCATTGACAGAATTAGATGCAATATTTATTGCGCTGCTACTCCAAGAAACCTGTCCTCCCCAATTATCAAATGCATAAGCAAGGTGATATTTGTCTCCACTGTCAATTCTAATAACTGGTAAATGATAGTAATTTCCACAACGACAACCACCGTCATACCATCCCCACCAATCAAAAATTGGATCACTCCAGGTACCGGCATTATCCTTCACATAGACAACATGCCCTCTTCCGCTTGTTCCACCATCATCATAGGCAATGTGGGCGGCTCCGGTACTGTCAGTATCAATACTATAAAAAGCTACTCCGCCGGGTACTACTGTTCTTTCGCTTGCCCAAACAGCCCCGGTCTTTTTCTTATACTTCAATCCGGAATTTGCATAAATAATATGAATATTATTAGACGAATCAATAGCAATAACAGGGCCAGAACCAGCGGAAACCAATTCTGCCTCTCCTAGGTTCTTTTTTATGTAGATATTTCCACCGGA
Organism: Chloracidobacterium sp.; assembly: GCA_016706275.1. GTDB lineage: Bacteria > Acidobacteriota > Blastocatellia > Pyrinomonadales > Pyrinomonadaceae > OLB17. Next base: position 793,950 of record JADJJY010000002.1, read on the forward strand.
TCCATAAGCAGAATAAAGATCCCCCAAACTATCAATAGCCGCATCCAACCCGCTTGCACTCGTGGCAATAGTATAGTTATATCCAAAAGTTGGAGCCGGCGGGGGGACGACTGTGTTCGCCACCTTCGCCGACGCTGCATCGGCAAAGACGGGTGTGCTTGACGGAGCCGCAAGGCCGGGGTCTTGCCCGCCGTTCTTTGGCTGATCCAGTGCCGGATTAGCTTTTTCCGTAAGCCCAAATTCAAAAGCCGATGGAGAAAAGCCCAGAAACTGATTCACCGAATCAACAAATGAAAAGGCCCGTCCGGGCGTACCTTTGACCATAACCGTCGCAAATATAAGTATTGCAACGACGACTAAAATTTGTCTAAACAGCCCGGATCGTAGTTTTCCTTTGGCTGACGAGTGCAATGAACTTTCTGTTTCGTTGTTTAGTATTTCTGACATCTCGATTCTCCTTTTGTCATGGATATTCTCGAAGCGTTGCGAGCATATCCTGAACTTTGAACTCTGGCCGGACGGCCATTGACCAAGCTGCAGTTTGGAATTGTGATCAGCTTGATCCGTGTGATCCACGAACCCGGATAGGAGGAATGATGTACCCAATGTACCGGGCTATTTTCAAATTGTTCTGAGAAACGGAATGCTGTAAAATGCGGGTTGTACGGTCGCATCTGTCGAAACATTCCGTTTCATCAGGTGAGCCTGCTAGAGACGGGGACTGCAATCCCCGTCTCTTCTATTTTCTGGCTCACATCGTCACGATAAACTCCTCGTCTGTCTTGATGACAGGCAAAAAAACCGCGGCATTAGAGCCCGCGGCAGATATGAGAATAATTGTCGGTGCGTCTATTGCGATCAGGCTGATGCGGAACCGTGACCAAATATGATGACTTAGCATTGCGTTATACACCTCTACCTGATTTCGCGCCGGTAAGGGCAAAAGGTGTAAGGGAAACGCTGCTTCGTGCCTACGAAGTAGTGCACGGTTTGCCTGTTCTAAAATAGATCCCGGCGTGTCTGACCTAATTTCAGCTTATACCTGTCAAAACCCCGCACAGTGACGCTAGTCACAATTGCGTTAAAAAAAAGAGGCTGCGACCATTACGATCGCAGCCTTATCGAGTTTTAGTTTAAACCACGAATGAGACCTGCTGTCATTCGTCACTCATCACTTGTCACTGTTCCCTGTTCGTCCCCGTTGAGCCGACGAAATCAGCAGCCGCAACGTTGTCGTTAAGCGTTATCACGCGAGTTGGAGGAACAAAGCTAAAGCGACGCTGTGCGACGCTGACGGTATATGTCCCGGCTGACGCAAGCCCGCTGACGGTATAAAATCCATTTTTGTCCGAAATGGCCGTTCGCGGGGCGGACAGCATCCCGCCGGTGACGGTTACGCGTCCATTACGGATGGCTCGGCCGTTTATGCTAAGCACCCTGCCCGAGATAGAATAAGTAGCTGCGTTTGCCAGAACCTTGATCTCACAATCATTACCATCGCCGCCCTGATAATCGATCTTGGCATTGAGGCCCGAACCGAGGAAATTTGTGATGACAAACTCATCCGGCAGCCCGGTAAATTCGCCAATTATCGCGTCCACCCCGTCGTTATTGATGATCGTGTACGCCGCATCGGCTGTCGCGGTCGAACCGCTGCCAAAATCGAGGATCGCACCGGTAATATCTACTCTGCCGGCAACGTTTAACTGAGTGTACGCTGTCGGCGAGCTAATAAACTCCCTCAGCCCCCTGCCGCTCGCAAGTTTGAACGTGGACGCGGCCCCGGTCGTGAAATCGACCCCGCCGAAACTTACAAATAGTGAAGTTCCCACACCAGGTGTAGCGGTCACGTTGCCACCGGCACTGTCGATCGAGCCAGTGTTTATGCCGATGGCACTGCCGGCCTTGATGTTGATCACGGTTGGTGTTGATCGCGTGATATTCGAGCTTACCCCTATTGCTCCTGTCAGTGCGTTACCCACATTGATAGTTCCAGCCGTCACACGGTCAAATTCAGCATCGGTCAGCCCGAGTGACGTGGCCGAATCTGCCCCGCCAAGGTCGATCGCCCTACCGTTTGTAAGAGGGCGAATAATGACCGGGCCCGTTCCGGCATCGACCGAGGTGTTGAAGCCGTTATTAAGCAACATCTTGTCAGCGATCAACGTGATCGTCGCGTTATTACCAGAGCCGATCTTGACCGGCCCTCCCCCCGAATTGAGCAGTATGCCAAAGGCCCCGGTTCCCTCGACCTTAACCGGCCCACCGCCCGATGAAATAAGCGTCGCCCCTGACGAGCCTGACATAAGAACACCGTCGTTGTTGGTATTTCCAATACCTGTCACGTTGACCGGCCCGCCGCCGGACGTGATCGTAGATTCGGCTAACAGCACGCCGACGCTCAGGCTACCAGGGCCGCCGGAACCGCCGTTGCCCGTTACGTCCACAGCGCCGCCGCCGTCCGACTTGATGGCCGCTCCAAGTTGCAGGGTAACACCGTAATTAGTATGTGGCCCGGATCCGCCATTTCCGTTGACAGTCAGTGCGCCTACACCGCCCGACGTAATGATGCCGGTGCCAAAAACAAAGACGCCGAAATTACCGGTCGGGCCGCCTGCTCCGCCGGTACCGGTTACAAGCACATCGCCACCGCTGGACGCGATCGACCCGAGATCACCAACAAATACGCCGTGCGATGCGTTTGCCACGTCCAGCGATCCTTTGCCGACTACCTCAGTCTTGACCCCCGGGCCCTTACCGCCGCTAATCTTGGCTCCGGTACCTGAGATTTGGATGCCAATATTGCTAGAGCCAACGGCCCGGCCGCCGTGGCCTTTGACAGTGACCTTTCCGCTGCCGGTAGCCTCGACCACGGCACTCGAAAGTTGCACACCGATAAATGGGGCCGTTACGTTTAGATCGCTCAGAGCCGCCTCGATCGTTAGATCGCCATCGACCGTCCGCAGCCTTGAGTTTGCATCCATTTGCACGTACTTGGTTGCCTTGATGACCGCCGAACCGGTACCGGACAAGAGGACCGCTGCACCCGATTCGAAAGTTATGAAATCATCCGGATCCGGCCCGCCGTCATCTACGATATCGAGGTCAAGCCCAGCTCCCGAAACAAATGTTACGTCGCCCTTGACCAGCACACCGTCGTTGCCCGCTCCTCCGTTGACCGTAAGGCTCGGCATACCGATAATGCCGGTCACCGCACTTGCAATAGTGAGCGTATCGTGTCCGTTCGCACCGTTAAACGTCACGCTCGTTATCCCCGAGAGCGAAATGTCACCCGAATGGCCGGTGATGACCGGTCCGCCATTAACGCTAAAGGTTCGCGTCCCCGAATCGGTGAACTTGATGTCCGTGCCAGCGTTAGTCTGCGTGATGCTCGTAGTGTCGTTATTGCCGGAAAGATCGGTTACCGTTATCGAGGTCGGGGTGGTCGTCACAACATAATCCGGCGTCGTCCATATGCGGCTGATCGACGACGTTTGGTTTGTTTTGTTAAGAAACTGCTGAACCGAGTCAAAATAGGAAAATTGTCTGTCCCCCGTTGCGGTACCGGTCGTCGTCGCCAGGGCGATCAAGCCAAATACAAATATGACGAAACGGGGCCTACGGTTCATAAACATAGAAATGGTCATCGGTCAGAGATCTTATTTTCGCAGAAAAACAGATACACCGCATCGGGGGAAGCGAAGTGCGTTTTCAAATAATTTTGGACCGCATCTTGTTTAATGCCTAATTCTTAAGGCGTTATTCCATCTTGTCAAGCGACTTTCATCGGCCAAATAGCGGGAAATTAACCACAAAGGCACTAAGGACACCGAGAACTTAAATAAAGCTTTTTTCTTGTCACCAACGGTGACAGATATTAAAGCCTGGGGAGCAGCGACCAACGGGAGCGGATCCCTAGGTGGACGTCAGCAAAATAACCCCGTCCCCAACGGGGACGAACACTGCCGCGTTATTGTTCGACGCCGTCAGCGTCGGGACATTCACAAAAACCTAACCTAGGGTTACACGAACTATCGTTCGCTCACCCTAGGCTTTAATGTTCATCGCCGTTGGCGATATCCGTGTACAAAAAAGGCTGCGACCATCACGATCGCAGCCTTTTGGGCGCAAGCCCGCACAAAGTAAGGGCGTAACATCCAACTTGAGAGTAACGCTCTTACTTCGTGCGAGCTTTTGCCTAAGACGCTGGTAAGGCGGGAATCCAAGCAAAAAAAGGCTGCGACCATTACGATCGCAGCCTTAGTTTCATGCAAGCGTAAATTACGCTTGGCGGTTATTGCTCGCGGCTCGTGCCGGATGATCCGATAAAGTCAGCATCCGTGACGTTGTCGTTAAGCGTGATAACACGGCTCGGTTGATCAAAGAAGAACCGTCGTGAACGCACAGTAACCACATACGTCTCTCCCGCGGTTAGTCCCGGAACGGTGTATCGTCCGTTGACGCCCGTGGTGACATTGATCGGCGACACAAGCGAATTACCCGTGACCGTCACAAACGCCCCGCGGATACCTCGGCCCGTATCGGTCAACACACGTCCGCCGATCGAGACATCAGCAGCCGTCGGAGCCAGGAACTCGAGTCCCCATCCGCCTGAGATCGAACCGACCACCGTCTGTGCCGCCTCGACAGGCCGTAGAGAACCGTTGTCATCGCGGACAAAGAGTTTCCAAGTGCCGTTGGGGTTGGTCATGCCAAATCCCGTCGGCGGCGTGCCAAATAGTGTCTTGGACGGCGGACGTACAAATGCACATCCCGGCTCGACATACGGCCCGACAGGCGCCGGCCCAAAGAAATTCAAGACAGGTGTCTCGCAGCTAGTCGGACGGAAATGACCCGTCGCGAGCGTCGCCGAATCGTCCAGAGCGACCGGTGCGATATCGCTAAACGTCAGCGTTACCGGTGCCCCCAGTCCGACCGCGAACGGGCCGCCGACATCGGCCATCAGGATATATTTCTGTCCTTGCGGGCCGACCAGCAGCACGTCGATATTGTCCGGGTTGTCATGCCAGATGTCGTAGAGCGTGACACGCATACCGCCGATGATATTCGGCGCTCCGGCGACAACGATATCAGATGAGTACGGGGTTGCAGCTGACCCTAATGTCATATCGATCGGCTGATGAGGTATGACACTGAGGAACTGCGATGCCGTGTCGTTGATATTCAAAACGGCTGTCGTTTGCGTGCCCAAGTTTGCATTAGTTGCACCCGACAACGCGAGATTGAGTGTTTCGGGTGTCTCAGGCGTTGTCTCACCGCAAATGTTTATTAGCACGGTCTGAGTCCCCACATTGGCGCCAAAGTTTATCGTTCGCGGCAGCGGGCTGCCCGGCACGACATAATCGACCGCCCCCTGTGCACGTCGCTCCGCCCGTGGCATGGTCCGCCCGGCGCAGTGTTAAACGAAACGCTTGACGGATTTGTCAGATCGCCCGAGCGGGTGATCGTCACGACCGCCGTCTGCGATTCGTCCTCATAGAACTGAGGAGCACTAAACTGTATCTCAGGCAACGGAGCCAGCATCGTAATAACACAGTCGTTACCGTCGCCGCCCTGATAATCGATCCTCGCGTTGAGGCCGGAACCGAGGAAATTTGTAATAACAAACTCATCCGGCAGTCCCGTAAATTCGCCGGTGATCGCATCAGCCGTGCCGTCGTTATTGATGATCGTGTACGACGCCAGTGCGGTCGGGGTCGAGCCGGGCGTAAATACGAGGCTCGTGCCCGTGATATCTACCCGACCGGCTACGTTCAACTGGCTGTATCCCGAGTCAACCGTCGCAGAATTAATAAATATCCGTAATGTACGACCCGACGCGAGCTTAAATGTCGAAGCCGCTCCGGTCGTCGCATCGACACCGCTGTTGCCCACAAAGAGGAATCCGGCTGCATTAGGCGATGCTGTTACGTTACCACCTCCACTATCGATCTGGCCCGAATTGATAGCTATACTCGAGCCGGATGTAAGGTTCATCACCGTCGCCGCCGAGCGTGTGATCGCGGTTGTGGTTATGATATCGCCCGTATTCACGTTACCGATATTGAGCGTAGCTGCCGTAACCTTGTCGAGCTCTGCATCCGTCAGACCTAGTAAGGTTGCCGAGTCCGCACCACCGAGGTCGATCGCGATACCGGCAGTCTTTTGGCGATTATTCACCGCATTCGCTCCGGCGTCTATGGAGACCGCCGATGCACCGATATCCATCTTGTCAGCGATAAACGAGTGTGTGGCCCCCGCCAGTGTCATCGTCGCGTCGTCCACGATCTGGATACCCGAACTCGTCGGATCCGCGTTTCCGGCTGTTCCCGTAACGGTGAGCTGTCCGCTGCCCGTCGTGACAATACTGACCGGCTGTGCCGCTATCGAGTCCTCAAACCGGACGCCGTCCATGTCGGTTCCCGCCGAGGTGCCGGCGGTTCCGGTAATATCGATATCGCCATTTGCCGACTGGACCTTGGTCCCGGCAACATTAGCGCCATCAAATCCGGCGCCATAGTTGTCACTTGTTCCGGCTCCACCGGTACCCGCGATCGTGATCTTTGCCGCGTTTGCAGCAATGATCTGACCGCCATTAGCCGTGTTGACACCTATCTGTCCAAAACCGGATCCGGTACCACCAAATCCGGTGATCGTGATGTCGCCGGAATCCGAAGTGATCGTCGTCGGCACGAGCGTGGTTGCATTAAACCCGCCACTGGACACGCCAAATAGGAAACTGGTGCCTGTTCCACCCGTGCCATTCAGTCCGATCTTAGCTCCGCCCGTTGCTTGGATACGGGCACCATTTGCGGCAAGGATGCCCATATTATTAGTCGTTGTGGCTGCTCCGCCCATACCGATAATGCTTATTTCGCCTCCGGCAGAGGATACCAGAGCATTGTCGTTTTGGACCGAAACGCCGTGGTTACTGCTCGTGCCGCTGCCGCCGGTACCATTGATGGTGATCTTGGCGGAACCCGTCGAGACGACGCTTGCGTCCGTATTGACGATGACACCGCTATTCCCGGTGGTCGTCCCTGCCGTCGAACCAAAGCCGGTGATCGAAATATCGCCGACTACAGATGAAACGCTTGCCAAGTTAAATATCTCGACACCGCGATTTGTCGCGAGTCCGCCACCACCCGTACCGTTTACGGTGATCGTACCCGCACCGGCCACTGCCGATGTCGATGTGATCGAACCGCCGGTCAGGAACACGCCGCGATGCGAGCCAGTCGCAACATCATTACCACCCTTACCACTAACAAGGATATTGCCGGTGCCCGATGTGGTCAGCAGGCTGCCGGTATTTAATGTCACACCGCGGAAATTACCCGCTGTCGGTGTCAACTGTTGGTTAGCCTCGACCGTGATGCCGCCATTGACAGCCGTTATGCTGCCGACAAATGTTGCCTGTTGTGAGACCTTAATGGTTGCCGAACCTGTACCTGACAGGGCAAGCGTGCCGGAATTAAGGTTAAATTGATCAGTGCCCGGTGAGACATCGTCATCTTGCAGATCGACATTGAGGTTATTACCGGAAGCAAAGTTGATACTCGTTGCAATATTAACGGTGTCGTTTCCCGTACCGCCATTTATCGTCAAATTCGCACCAAAGCCGCTGCCAAATCCGTTGACGTTGATCGTATCGTCACCCGTATCGCCGCCGTTGATCTGGAGCGATGTGGTCGGGTTGTTGAATGTCACCGACTCACCGCCTACGTTTGAATCGACCGCTGTCTGGCCGCCGCCAGCATCCGTTGCGGTTATCGTTTCAGTGACGTTGCTGTAATTCAACACGACATTAGCCGCGTTAACCGACGAGCTTACCGGTTCGAGCCCCGTATAGGTGATCGTGCCGGCCGTCGAGCCGGCGAGCACAACGTTGCCGTCGTTTTCGTTGGTAAAGTTAAAGGTTTGCGTCGTCGCCGAACCGCCTACGATATTGAGTTTATCGCCCGCCCCGGTCGTATTGGCCCCGCCGCTAAAGCTTATCCCGCCTACGGCTAAGCCGGCCGCATCGCCTGACGGGTCTGCTCCCGGAATGATGTCGCAGCCGGAAAGATCTACGTTCAGCGTGTCGCTACCGTCAAAGGTGTTGACCGATATGCTAGTGAGCCCCGCGAGCGGCACGTCAACAGTGTTCGCATTAACCTGTGTCGTTCCAGGACCAGCACCGATCGTACGGCCCGGATCATTGATACGCAAGTTGCTGCTGTTACACGACAGTGTGATCGTATCAGCGGACGAACCGCCGTTGTCGTCGCTGACCATCAAGGCACCGCTTGTTAACGTTACGCCGGTTTCAACGATCGCAGGCGTCGTAAATTGCTCTACTGTTCCAAACCCTGTTCCGATAGTATTAGCTGCTAAAGCACAGTAGAAATATGTCGTCGAAGGTGCGAGCCCTGTCACGCCTTGCGTGTATGCGACTGCCGAATTACCGCTGCCGAGCGAGCTGCCGCCCGAGATCGGAGCACGTGTGCCAAATGTGTCGTTACAGGTGCCCGGGCTAACGGTTGAGTAACGGAACCAGCCGGTCGTCGCTGCTCCGCCCGGATTAGCCGAACCATCTAGAGTAGCGGTCGTTTGCGTCACCGCGGTTGCCGCGTTGGTCGTGACAACCGGCAAAGCGGCAAGCGTCGTAAAGCTGAGCACCGCGCCAAACGATGTGCCGAGACTATTGCTGGCAATTCCGCAATAGTAGTATGTGGTTCCCGGCAAGAGACTGGAGATCGCGTTTGAATAAGCAACCGCTGACGTTCCCGCACCGAGAGCCGTGCCGCCGCTGGCCGGTGCCCGCGTGCCAAATGTGTCGTCACAGGTACCCGGGTCGGTCGTCGAATAACGGAACCAGCCCGTCGTCGCCAAACCATTTGGGTTGGCGGCGGCGTTCAATGTCGCGGTTGTCGCCGTAACTAGCGTCGCAGCGTTCGTCGTCACGCTAGGTTCGCCAGCCGAGGCTGAAAATGACATAACTGTTCCAAACGAAGTTCCTATAGTATTCGAGGCGATCGCACAATAGTAATAGGTTATTGCCGGCGACAGCCCGGTTATCGCCTGACTAAATGCCATCGCAGAATTGCCGCTGCCAAGCGAGGAACCGCCCGATGCAGGTGCCCTTATGCCAAATGTGTCATTGCACGTACCCGGGTCGGTCGTCGAATAACGGAACCAACCGGTCGTCGCTGCTCCGCCCGGATTAGCGGTGCCGTTTAGTGTCGCCGTTACTTTTGTGATCAGCGTCGCGGCGTTGGTCGTGACCGTCGGAGCCTCGGCGAGCGCTGTAAAGCTAAGCACCGCACCAAACCTGGTGCCGAGACTATTACTGGCAATACCGCAATAGTAGTATGTGTTTCCGGGCAAGAGACTGGAAATGGCGTTCGAATAAGCAACCGCCGCTGTACCCGCACCAAGCGATGTTCCGCCGCTCGCGGGTGCCCGCGTGCCAAATGTGTCGTTACAGGTACCAGGGTCGGTCGTCGAATAACGGAACCAGCCCGTCGCGGCATCGGAATTCGGATTAGCGGCGGCGTTCAATGTCGCCGATGTCGATGTCACCAGGGTCGCTGCGTTTGTCGTCACCGTCGGTGCGTCAGGCGTTGAGAAGCTAAGCACCGCACCAAACCTCGTGCCGACCGAGTTCTGAGCGATAGCACAATAATAATAAGTCGTTGCTGCCGTCAGGCCGGAGATCGCTTGCGTAAATGCAACCGCTGACGTTCCCGCACCAAGTGCCGTTCCGCCGGTCGCCGGGGCACGCGTGCCAAAGCTGTCATTACAGGTACCGGGGCTAGTCGTAGCGTAGCGGAAATATCCGGTCGCCGCGTCGCCGTTCGGATTAGCCGTGCCGTTTAGCGTAGCCGTCGTAGATGTGACCAGCGAAGCCAGGTCGGTCGTGACCGTCGGTGCCGCAAGCGTCGTAAACTGCTGCAACGTGCCAAACGCCGTTCCGCCCGTGTTCTGCGCGATCGCGCAGTAGAAATATGTCGTCCCAGCCACCAGTCCGGTTAATCCCTGCGTATATGCAACCGCTGATGTTCCGGACCCAAGGTCCGAACCGCCGCTGGCCGGGGCCCGCGTTCCAAAGCTGTCATTACACGTTCCCGGGTCCGTCGTCGAATAACGGTACCAACCAAAGGTAGGACTCGCCATTCGGATTACCCGTGCCGTTTAGCGTCGCCGTAGTCGCCGTGACCAGCGTAGCTGCGTTTGTCGTGACGGTTGGCGGATTTGCGTCGTCATTAACGATCGTCACCGTCGAGGTCGCTTGTGGACCCATGGCGGCATTAAAGACGGTCGTAAAGGACATGTTGATCGTCTCGTTGGGCTCGATGGTCGTATCGCCGTTGACGGTTACCAAGATATTCTTGGAGCCTGTCTCGCCGTCTGCCCAAGTGACGGTGCCGCTAGTTGCCACATAGTCGTTGTCGGCAAGCGTAGCTGTGCCGTCGCCGGTCGTGTAAGCGACAGCCGCGGTGCCGTATGAGCCGCCGGTTCGCGTCACGGTAACGGTGGCGGTGTGGCTGCTAGAGTTCAGTTCGGTGTCGTTAAAGTTCGCCGCTGTGAATTCGACCGTTCCCGGTGAATAGCATTTGCCGAGGGAATTTGCCGCATAGATCGATTGGATCTCGCCCGCGCTAAGAGCGCGGTTGAATAGCTCGATCTCGTCCTGCTTGCCGTTTGCAAACTCGGCGATACCGAGGAATTGATCGTAGCGCGCTCCTATGATGGCTCCGGTCGTGCCGCCGTTTAGAGCCGCGGTCGTAATGCTGCCGCTGCCAACTGCTACGCCATCGAGATAGTAGGTATAGGTTCCGCCCGTTCGGACGAGCGCCACGTGATACCACTGTCCCGGATTGAGAGTGATCGCGTTAGAGTTGATATCAACGTAGCCCGGTGCCCAATACGCAAAGTTGAGCCTCTGGCCGCCGCCCCACGCACCGTTGTTACCGTAGCCGAGCGTCCAGAGATTAAATGCTCCCTGATTCTCGTTACCGGCGGAAATAATGCGCTCCGTGCCGACTCCGTCAACCGGATTTATCCACGCATCTATCGTAAAGTCACCCGTGAGATCCCACTTAGCATTGTCAGGAGTCGTTACGTAATCACCACTGCCGTCAAAGCCAAACGACTGTCCGACGATGCCGGACGCTGTGGCTGTCGCATTACCGACGAGCGTGCCGTGCGTTCCAAACACCTCGTGGGCATTCCCTTCGCCCTTGAACCACGTCGTCATATTTGCGGGCGGTGTAACGCAAACCGCGACTACATCCCACTCATAAGTCGCAGGTGTCGCGTCGGCGTTGCCGGCTGGATCGATCGCACGGACGTTAAATGTGTGATGGGCGACGCTCAGGCCGGTGTAGGTCTTAGGCGAAGTGCAAGCCGAATATCCGCCGCCGTCTAACTGACACTCAAATGTAAAGAGGGCAACGTCCGGTGCGGCTTTCTTCGATCCTTCTGCCAATGATTGGCTGCCGTTAAACTCAAATGTCGCGTCCGTGCTCGACGTGGTCAACGGAGGCATGATGTCGATGGTTGTAACCGCAGGGATATCATCGTGCGTGTACGAAAAGGAACCCGAGCATGGCGATATGTTGCCGGCGGCGTCCATCGCCCTGGCATACATGCTCGTCGTCGCGTTTGCCGGAACGGTCACGCCGATGGCAAAATTGCCGCCGGTTGCAAAGGCGCTTTGTAAAAGTCCCGTGGTACAGTCGCTGGTGGTAAACACCGAGACAAAGGAATCTGCCTCTGCCGTGCCGTTTATGGTCGGAGTAACGCTCGAATTATTTGGCGACCCAGGCGTACTGCCGGTAATGACCGGAGATGCCGGTATAGACTTGTCAACCGTGTACACCTCGCCAACGTACGGTAATGTCGTCGAGATGCCCGGCGTTAGGCCGGTGGCGTTAACCAGGTTTATCCCGAGCGTGCCGTCGCCGGTGCCGGTGTTGACGCTGATGTTCCACTGGGTGTCCGTAACACCAACTCCCTGAGGGCCGACACTCGTGATCGAAGGCCCGGTCAATCCACTATTGACGAGAGCAAAATTGCTTGGCGTAAGGCCGCCAACCTCATCGGCAAACACGATCGCCCAAATGGCCTCATTTTCATTCAACGGATTTCCTAGCTGCCGCGTCAAAGACACGACCGTCGTCGATGGTGCCGCCGCGACCGGTGCGGAGGCAACGCCGCGAAACGCTGCATTGGCGCCCAGCGTAACTGGGTTCCCTGTGAGCGTAATATTTGCAGCTGTGCCAGAAAGGGTACCAGTTGATCCAGTTGCATCGGTAATTGTTTCAATTTTCGCGACGCTTGAAAGATAAAGTTACGGTTGTACCTGAAACCGAGGCGGTAACGCCTGAAAATGTTGAACCGCTACCAGTGATCGTTGCAGTACCGCGAGGGGTTGTTGTCCCAGAAATACTGTATTTCTTAAGGCTTGCCCCGTCAGCAAGATAACACGTATTTATTAACCCGCTAGTACCTACATCAAGACAATAAAAACCTGTCGCATTGGTAGGAGCATTTCCTGCAACAGAACCAAGTAACTGAGTTACTGTTCCGGTTGAGGTCGGCAACCCAGATATCTTATTAAAAGTAGTCGAGGTGGTGTAGTATATATCTCCACCGAAAACATTAACCACACGAGAATTGCCCGAGCCTGAAACGGTTACGGCTGTATTACCTCCAAACGGGGAGTAGGAGACAAACGGCGTATTCGACCCAGCCGAATAAACATTTGAACCCGCGATAACAGCACTCCGAATGTTACCTGTACTATAAATCGAAGCCGCGCCCGAACCTATCAAAGCCGTGGATGTATCAACTGCTCCACTTGAACTCACACGCCCAACTACTCGGTTAACATCACCACCACCACCGTTATTGGTGGTAGCAACAATCGCCGCGGTCGCAGGGGCCGCATTGTATCCCGCTACAGTTATGTATTGTCCGTCGCTAGACCGAGCTATCTGCCCCTCGGAAGTCGCTGATCCAGCAACCGTTAAGGCTCTATTTCCGGCACCCGCTGGAGTAGTTGGGAGGGCAATCGTTTGTACATACGTACCGGTTGGGGTATATTCGTCCAAAAATCCAGCAGATGCCGCCGATGAGAGTACGGTTGAGCCATCACCGGCACGATAAACGACCAAATTACCCGGCGTAAATGCCGCGGTTGGCGCAGATGGATCGTCTGCAGTCTGAGCTAGAGGCGCAGTGGTGCTTTGTGGCGTCGTTACTGACGCCATGCCAAAGAATTCCTGAACCGAGTCTATGAAAGCAAATGGGGTTGATCGTGTGGCGGTGGCGGTGATGGCCGCGAGGGCGATCAGGACGGTTGCAACGATAGCAAAACGGAACGACGGTCGGTTCTTAAACATAAAGAAAGTTCTCCGGCTGTATTGTTTTTTCTTCTAAAAACACAAATAACCCCGCGACATGACTCACGGAGAGTGTTCTCAAATAAAATATACTGAAATTAACTTAATACAGTGATTATAGGCAGTTATCGCTCCAAGTCAAGCCACTTTGGATGCAAGTGACGAGGGAAAAGGGACGAGGGACGAGATCAATAGGCTAAGAGAGAATTTTAGCCACGAATGACACGAATGACACGAATGGCACGAATAGATCGGCGTGGCCCGATCGACCAGCCGGCGGAGCCGACGTCATATTTGTAGCCCACAGTGCAAACTGTTGGGATTTCGCCAACCAGATCAACCGAGCCGTTGGAAACGGCGACATAAAGCCCACTGCTTAAACGTTATGCCACCGTCTTCGACGGTTCGAAAACTCTTGTAACGTAATAACCCATATCTCGCGATATGGGCTACAAATATATCGCCATCTCCGATGGCTAAAGTGACGAGTGATGAGGGTAAGAATTTAAGAAACGTACTTTAGCCACGAATGACACGAATGACACGAATAGATCGGCTGCTTGAGCCTAAATTAGGCTAAAGTTGCGGCGTTTTCTTGGTGTCACCAACGGTGACAGATATTAAAGCCTGGGGAGCAGCGACCAACGGGAGCGGATCCCTAGGTGGACGTCAGCAAAATAACCCCGTCCCCAACGGGGACGAACACGCCAATCTATGTTCGTCGCCGTCAGCGACGGGACATTCACAAAAACCTAACCTAGGGTTACGCAAACTAACGTTCGCTCACCCTAGGCTTTAATGTTCATCGCCGTTGGCGATAAGGTCGAATCCGTAAACTCCCCGCCTGGACAGGAGGGGAGCAAAAAGAAAAAGGCTGCGACCACTACGATCGCAGCCCTCAGGTTTATGCAAGCGTAAATTACGCTTGGCGGTTATTGCTCGCGGGTCGTGCCGGATGATCCGACAAAGTCAGCATCCGCGACGTTGTCGTTAAGCGTGATGACACGGCTCGGTTGATCGAAGAAGAACCGTCGTGAACGCACCGTGACCACATACGTCTCGCCCGCTGTCAGACCCGGAACCGTGTATCGTCCGTTGACGCCCGTGGTGACATTGATCGGCGACACAAGCGAATTACCTGTTACGGTTACAAACGCCCCGCGAATGCCGCGTCCACCCGCCGTCAACACACGTCCGCCGATGGATACATCAGCAGCCGTCGGAGCCAGGAACTCGAGTCCCCATCCGCCGGCGATACGTCCGACTGCAAAGTTTGCAGTGTCGTCGCCGATCGGCCTCAACTGGCCCGCGTCGTCGCGGACATAGAGGCTCCAAGTGCCGTTCGGGTTGGTCAGGCCAAAGCCCGTGCCGCCCGAACCAAACATCGTCTGTGCGAGCGTATTTGCCGTCGAACAGTTTGGCGTGACATACGGACCTGCCGGAGCCGTCGGTGCAAAGACCGTATTGGTTTCACAAACCGTCGGCAGGAACTGTCCTGTCGTCCAAGCACCCGAATCAAGCAGATGGCCACCCGCAAAGTCGCTAAACGTCAGCGTCACAGGTGTAGCCGGATCGATCGGGAACGGTCCGCCGGTGTCCGCAACGAGCAGATATTTCTGTCCGAGCGGGCCAACCAGCAGCACGTCCATATTGTCCGGATTAGCATGCGATACGTCGTACAACGTCACCCGCATCGTACCGACGATATTCGGTGCTCCCGCCACAACGATCTGTGACGGATACGGATTTGCGACCGTTGCAAAGAACATATTGATCGGATCATGCGGTATCGCCTGTAAGAACTGCGACGCCGTGTCGTTGATGCTTAGCACCGCCGATGTCTGAGCACCTGCTGACGCTCCCGAAACAACACTCATTGACAAGCTAGCCGTCTCATCAGGTATCTCGACGATGGTGTCGCCGGTACAGATCTGGACCGTTGCAAACGCCTCAGTGTCACCCGAGTTGAATACAACACTCTGATTTGTGATCGTACCGTAATCGACGCCCGCCGTACCGCACGTGCCGCCCGTTCCCGGGTTACCGCCGCCGACTGTTGTCGAAACCTGAACCGTCGAGACGATCGAGGTATTGCCCGTTCGGACAAGCCTGATCTGAGCCGTCTGCGATTCGTCTTCTCTGTACGTTGCTGAGGCAAATTCGACAAATGCCGGCGTCGTACATGTGATAGTGACGTTAGTAACGTTTGCGTTCGTGATCGTTCCCGAACCGTTTGTCACCGCACAGCTCTGGATCGGTCCCGTCGGTTGTGTCAGCACCGTCACAGCATAGTTTGCTCCGCTCGCGACCGGTGTCGAGAACGTGAACGCTCCGTCTGCAGCGATCGGCGTGTTATTGCCGCCGTTGTTTTGGATGACAAATCCCGTGCCCGTCAGTCCGCTAACCGTACCGCCAACTGTATAAGTGTTGGTTGTACAAGCCACCGAGACATTGGTGATATTGGCATTTGTCACCGTACCCGAACCGCTCGTCACCGTACACGTCTGTGTCGGATTAGTAGGCTGTGCGAATACCGTCACGGCATACGAACCGCCGCTTGCGACAGGTGTCGCGAACGTGAACGCTCCATCCGCAGCGATCGGTGTACTGGTACCGCCATTGTTTTGGATAACAAGCCCCGAGCCCAAAAGCCCGGTAACGTTACCGCCAATGGTGTAGGTGTTAGTCACACAGGTCACTGTTACGTTAGTTACGTTTGCCGCACCGACCGTTCCCGAACCATTGGTCACGGTACAGGTCTGAGCCAATTCCGGGCTCGCCAGAGTCGGCTGCGTAAACACCGTCACCGCATACGTCGCACCGCTAGCGACAGGTGTCGCAAAGGTAAACGCTCCGTCTGCAGCGATCGGCAGATCATCGCCACCGTTGTTCCTCAGAACAAATCCAGTGCCGTTTAGCCCGGTGACGTTACCGCCTATCGTGTAAGCGTTCGTGGTACAGGTCACCACTACGCTCGTGATGTTAGCGGTTGTGACCGAACCCGAACCGCTCGTCACCACACAAGTCTGTGTCGGTGCCGAAGGCTGTGTAAGTACCGTCACTGCATACGATCCGCCGCTGGCGACGGGTGTCGCGAACGTAAACGATCCGTTTGCCGCAACCGGTAGATTGTCACCCGCGCTGTTCTGCAGTACGAGTCCGCTGCCCGCTAGGCCGCTGACCGTTCCACCGACCGTGTAAGTATTGGTCACACAAGTAACAGTAACGTTCGTGACGTTTGCCGCCCCGATCGTACCCGAACCATTCGTGACCGTACACGTCTGTGTCGGGCCGCTAGGCTGCGTCAATACGGTAACCGCATACGGTGCAAGGTCAGCAAGCGGCGTTGCAAACGTAAAGCTGCCGTCTGCAGCGATCGGGAAGTTATCACCGCCGTGATTCTGCAGAACGAGTCCCGTGCCCGTCAGCCCGCTGACCGTACCGCCAACCGTAAACGTGGATACAACAATCTCATCCGCACCGATATCCGTTGCAGACCCGGACGGACGTGTGTCGCCATCTATATCATTGGTAACTCCGCCGATCGCCAGCGTTGTTCCGCCGTTGATGAGAAGCGGATTTGCCGGACTCGGCTGTAAGTGCAGATCCGTAGCCGAAACAAAGATCGGCTCAACCTCCTGCGAATTTGCGTCGTCCGAAACCGCCGTGCGCCACGCCACTATATCCGCGTAATCGATTCCCGCCGCCGTTGACAATGAACCGCTACGGAAACCACCGTCGTTCGCTCCGGTTGACCAAAAATCGTTGTAGTTTGAGTCAAGATTGGCAAACGTCGTCGTGACCATGCCGATCGCGTAGCTCTTGGCATTGACACCGCCGCCCGATGCGATCTGTGTCGTGTAGAAAATATTATTTTTCAACTCAACCGTTGGGTCGGTTCCGGTAATGGCAACGCCATAGCTCGGCATTTGAGTCGCGACCGCACCTCTATCGCCCGTCAGAGCGATCGAGTTGTGGTAGAGCCTCGTGCTTGAGCCGGTTGCTCCGACCACATAAATACCTGTCATAATGTCGGGGCTGGTTGCCGGAGATGTAACGCCCGAGATCATATTGTTCTGGATAGTATTCGCTCCGCCCGTGGCTCCGGCAACGGTGATACCCGCCGCCGAAAATCCGACCGCGCTTAGAGATGCGACACCATCGATCTTGTTTCTTGCAACAAGCGCATTTGTAACACCGCCCCCGGTGGTATTGGTGTTATCAATACCTTGAGTTCCGACACCAATGCCTATACCGTCGGCCGACTCGTTAGTCGAAACGCCATTGATGCTGTTTTCGGTAATTTGAACGCCGTTTTCGTTAAAGACGACGATACCCACGCGCCGGATGCGGTCACCCGCAACCGCCGAAGTTTCGTTCATGGTTATGACCGTTCCGGTGTTCTGATTCGCCAAACTTGCTCCAGCCGAATAGATTCCAAAGATGGAGCGTTTGACCGAACAGTTTTCGACACGGTTGTTGTCGTTATCCGTTCCCACTGTTCCCGGTGTCGCTCCGCCCAACGAGATGCCAAGCAAGGTCGTTGTCGGATCCTGCCCGAGGATATTAACGTTTTTGATCGTATTGTTCTGCGCACCGTTCAGCGTTGCGGTGGTTCCAACCGAAACAACTACTGCCGACGTACCCACATTCGTGTTCTGGATCGTCAATTCACGAAGCGCCGGATTGCCGCCGACAACGTCAGGAGCCACCAGCGTCGATGCCGTTGAACCGTCAAACCGCACGCGGTCCGCGCCGTTTAGCCTGATCAACGCACTCGTATTCGAACCGGTAATCGTCCGCGGAGCACCGCTCGGTTTGATGAGCATCGTATAGCCGCCGACGCCATCCTCGGCCCATTGGTTAAGTGCAACGGTGCCAAGCTCGGCTGCTAAGTCACTCGTAATATTGATCGTTACGTTTCCGGTCAGAGCCCCGGCATTGATCGCCTCAAAGATGCCGCCCGTGTTGGTCAGCGAGGTATATGTCTCGCCCGTACCCACATTTATCGGACCGCTAAAGGCCGCGACGATAGTATAGGTGTTCGGCGTTGTTGGCGGGGTGGTGATGGAATTAACATTTGTTCCGACAACACCCGCACCCGGATTAGCCGCAAGGTTACCAAGCGTATCCTGTGCTACCACGAAGTATCGAATGACATCGGTTGCGACAACGCCACCGACAAGCGTGTTGTCGATCGTACAGTCGTATGTTCCGTTTTGCGCCGTACCGCCGGTTGATACGCACTGAGTCGAGAAATACGACCCTGCGTTTTTGTTAAAATAGATCCGCGGCAGGAATGTCGCAGTCTGATCAACGCCGGTCACGTCCGTGATCGTCACGGGAATGACGCGATTTGTGGTCAAAGATGTATTTGTCAGTGCCGTATAGGTAATATTCGGGACCGAAAGGTCAACGCCGTTAAAGTTACCCGCGTCGGCGCCGATATCGGTCGGCGTAAATGATGCGCGTGTTTGTCCGTCAAAATCGTCTGTTACGCCGACGTCGACGCCATTGCCTTCGGCAACGGTCGCGTTGGTCGGATGCAGATGCAGATCGGGAACCGCATTCGTCGGGTCAAGAAATTGCGGATTGCCCTCAAAACTGCCCGCGTCTTGTCCGACAGCAGTTCTCCATGCACCTATGTTTGCGACGTCCGCTCCATTAAAGTAGCCAAAGACCGCACCCGTTCCGTTAGCAAAATAAACGTTGTTATTGATGGTCAAGCCGCCCGGATTTGGAGCCGTTCCATTGATCTTTACAGCATAATTGCTACCAGTTGCACCGCTGTTGCTGCGGCCATTAAAGAAAATATTGTCGCGGAAACTGCGTGTGTTAACGGTTTGCGTTCCGTTAAATGCGTAAGAAGCTCCAACACCGGCAGTCGGGGCGCCGCCGATGTAAATGCTGTTATGAACAAATGTGTCCGTACCAAGAAAACCGTTAAATCCGTTGATACCCGTGGTTCCCGAATTGCTCGCAGCCGAACCGAACGCATTTGTTATACCCGCTCCGAGAGCGATCATATTGTTGCGATAGATGGTCGTTCCGCCCGCCACGCGAATTCCGTTGACTTCGGCGGTCGTGCTGTTGGTCGCAGTGGTTAGGCCGTAAATATTGTTTCTCTCAACAACGTTACCGGTCGCTCCGGTAAATTGAATACCGGTTACGACAGAGGCTGCGGTCGCGTTCGTATTGCTAAGATTAAAGATCGTATTCTGCGCGGCATTGTTGACCGGCGTTGCGCTCACAAAACCAATTCCCAAAACGGAGGCAGCCGTAGTGGTTCCCGTTCCGCCTGCGGCGGTCAGATTGCGTATAGTATTACTCGTAGCCGTAGCTATCGATGTGGAAACAAAAATACCTGCTACTTGTGTGCCGGTCGCTGTCGACGTGCTTTGAATCGAATTGGCAACAGTTCCTCCAATAGTGTTTCCAGTCAAAGTGGTGATAACGGCTGACGACGTATTCAAACGAATACCGTAAGCATTCGCCGCACCTGCTCCGGCGTTGGCAGATGTAATTCCGCCGATCAAATTATTGTTTGCTGTCCAGGCATCAACACTGAAATTGAACATACCCATCGCATCGGCCGCACTCGCCGAGTTGGTAGCGTAGTTCAATGAACCGGTTGCCGACTGGCTTCCGATGGTATTGCTATTTGTATTAGCAACACCATTAGTTACATATATTCCCATGAAAGGCGCGCCTGAACTTGTACCGCTCGACGTAACACCTGTGACACTGACCGACGCGACTGTATTGCTGTTGATATTTGAAACCGTGCCAGCCGATATACCGTTGAAAACGATCCCGCGGAATGTTCCGGTTGAACCTGTTAAAGTGTATGTCCCGGTTTGTGTATTGGAAGCGAACCCGACGATATTTCCCGTGATTGTAAATGCTTGTGCACCGCTGGTAGCCGAGGTGTTTCCGACAAGAATTGCGTTGTGAAGCGCACCTGTTGTCCAAGTACGTGTTCCCGTCTGGTAAAACCTATTGTTGGTAATTGACCAAGCATTGCAACCGCCATTGGTCGCGACCCCAGCACTAGTGACCGCAGCCCCGAAGTAGTCAAAGATATTATTGTTGTTAATTATATTTCCGCTGTTGCCGATCGCAGTCGTAGTGGTCGAGCCGTTTCCTAAAATTGCTTTAGTTGGTAGATTCGCTCCGCTG
>JADJJY010000003.1 GCA_016706275.1 Chloracidobacterium sp.
GCTGCAGCTCGGCATCAGGTATATCCTGCAACAAACAGAGGTTTAACCGCCTCAAGCGAACGTAACCCCTTAAACAAAGATTCCTTAAAAGTACGGGCTTATCGCCATCACTTCGCCGACCGAACGCATCTGCGTATCGAGCACGTCTTCGGCACCGGGAAATTTCTCAAACGCCCATTTGGTATCTTTGTGACGACGTAATCTATCGTCGGCTCAAACGACGCTGGCGTCTTTTCGTGATGTCATTCGGTATCTCGTCAAGCGTGTAGCCGACCGCGAGTTTGGCGGCGATCTTTGCAATGGGAAAGCCTGTGGCTTTTGACGCGAGAGCAGACGATCGCGACACACGCGGGTTCATCTCGATAATCCGTACATCGCCGTTCGCAGGATTGATCGCAAACTGGATATTCGACCCGCCCGTCTCGACTCCGACCTTGCGGATGCAGGCCTTAGACATATCACGCAGCCGCTGATATTCGACATCAGTGAGCGTCTGCGCCGGGGCGACGGTGATCGAATCTCCCGTGTGCACGCCCATCGGGTCGAAATTTTCGATCGAGCAGATGATGACCACGTTGTCGTTGAGGTCACGCATTACCTCGAGCTCGTATTCTTTCCACCCGAGGATCGATTCTTCGACAAGTATCTGCGAATTTGGCGACGCCGCCAGCCCGCCGCGGGCGATCTCTTCGAATTCCTCCGGGTTATACGCCACACCGCCGCCTGTGCCGCCAAGCGTAAAACTCGGCCGCACGATCGCCGGATAACCGGTTGTCTCGACTATCTCGCGTGCCTCTTCCCCAAGTATGGGCAAAACCACCCTTACACGACGGCACGCCGATCTCGTCCATCGCCGCTTTGAAAAGCTCGCGGTCCTCGCCGACCTTGATCGCGTCGATATTCGCCCCGATCATCGTGACGCCGTATTTTTCAAAAACACCCCGCTCGTACAGCTCGACCGACAGGTTCAGCCCCGTCTGGCCGCCGACCGTCGGTAGCACGGCGTCGGGACGCTCTTTTTCGATGATGGCGGTGACGGATTCGAGTGTTAGCGGCTCGATATACGTCTTATCGGCGATCTCGGGGTCGGTCATGATCGTCGCCGGATTTGAATTGACCAGCACGACCTCGTACCCCTCTTGCCGCAGAGCACGGCACGCCTGCGTCCCCGAATAATCGAATTCGCAGGCCTGTCCGATGACGATCGGCCCCGAACCGATGATCAAAATTTTGTGAATGTCGCTGCGTCTTGGCATTTATCGGCTTGGTCTAAACTCACGATTATACAAAAAAAGTGCGATCCACTCGAACCGCACTTTGCCTATAGTTGTAATACCCGAATGGATAATGGGTTTTGGCTCACCGAGAGCTCCAGTACGGATAGCCCTCGGTCGGTTTCGAGCCGCCATAGACCACCAAATTGCCATCGTTCTGCATGCTTAGCCAGAAGGTTTTGGGAAACGGCGTCGCCCCCTGTGAATCGATGCCCACTGCAAAATCCAGATAATCAGTCCAGCCCTTTTCGTTCCTCCGTTTCATATCGCCGTATGAGTCCCAGACGGCATTGTTGATCCAATTGTAAACTACGAGATTTCCGTCTTTCTGGAATACAGCCTTCGTCCCGGAGGACTTGTTGGTCCCCGCGTTCCATACCGCCTTAGAGGCAGTTCCTGCTATCCGATAGACCACCAGGTTGCCGTCGGCCTGAAAAACGAGATAGTGGGTCTTGTCCGGCGAATAATAGGGTTTATTTCTTTTGAGGACGGTGTTCACGGCGATCAACCCTGGCGTCTTGGCAATTATCTCGGCCGCCGTTTCTTTAGGCGCAGACGGGATCGGTGCCGGGTCCGGCTTACGAAAATCCGACGCCAGTTCGACGCGCATTAAGATCTCAGCACCGTTCCAATTCCCCTCGGCAAACACATGATTCTCATTCACGACCCCTTTGTAGGTCGCTGACGGACGGCCAAGCCATGGTTTACCTGCGACCATCCTTCGCATTTCGATCCGGCCGTCCTGGAAAAGTCTAAAGTCAAGTGAGTTTGACGCCTCACCTGAGTCGTTGACCGTCATCGGAAGACGGCCGGTCAGCGAAAAGCCCCCGACCTTCACCCCACTATCAATAACTCTCCCGACCGCCTTAAATCTTTGTGCATTGTCACGGGTTTTTATGGTCACCGTCGCAGTGACATACCACCCTCCTTTGTCGTTCCATTTCGTCGCTGCCTTGATGATGGCGTCGTCTAGAAAGGTACCTCCTGCGGGTTTTGCGCCGCCCCCCTTTACCTGCATCGGACTGAGGTAAATGGT
Source organism: Chloracidobacterium sp. (assembly GCA_016706275.1). Taxonomy (GTDB): domain Bacteria; phylum Acidobacteriota; class Blastocatellia; order Pyrinomonadales; family Pyrinomonadaceae; genus OLB17. The sequence continues at coordinate 2,311 of JADJJY010000003.1, forward strand.
GATGTTGGCCTCCTTGCCATCCCATATCACCTTGCCTTTAGCATAGGCTGCGGAAATCTTTCTCCATCGCCGCCGCCTCAGCAGGTCGACCCAAGAACGGCTTGCCGGCAATGTCGTGTCTGATCCGCACGGTAAAGGACGAGTCGTTGAGGATGTTGAGGTACACCGTATTGTCTTTGATGTCTGAGCCATAAAAAAGCCTTTAGAGCGAGGTTTCCTGCAAGCACCTTGCCTTTAAGCTCAAGATTGCCGCCGGCCGTGAACTTCTCGCCGTTGGGTACTGAGATGTCCATGTCGGCGCGAACGACCCATTGGCCATTGGCGTCTGCCGGAAGCGCGGCTTTTTCGAATGCCTTCTGAACGAATAACGGTTGAGCAAAACTAGTCGACACGAAGACAAGAGTTATCGCGCCAGCAAGAAGGAACATCTTCAATATTTTCATAATTTTTCCTCTATTCAGATCTAATTTTTCACTAGCTCCACACGCCTGTTTTGCGCCCGTCCGGCTTCGGTGTCATTTGTAGTGACGGGTTTTGACATTCCCATACCTGACGAATTCAAACGTGCGGCATCGATGCCTTTTCCGATCAGATACGCTTTGACCGCTGCCGCGCGTTTATCCGACAGTGTTTTGTTAAAAGCCTCGCCGCCAATATTGTCCGTATGGCCCTCGACGGTCATTTTCCAGTCTTTGTTTTCTTGTAGAACGGCAGCAATCTGGTCGAGCGTAATGCGGGATTCGGGTTTGATGACATCCGAGTTGAAATCAAAATTGATACCGTATATCACCGCACGGCCCGTGTCCGCGAGATTTTTTCCGATCTGGCTCTGGACCGCCTTTTCGCCGTCGAGCGTTTTTAGATGTTCGCAAGAACCGGCCTTGTCCGATATTTTCTTGCCGTTCCACTGTCCGATCAACCGTTTTTCTTCGTCGTCATTGCGGCCGTAGAGACCTAAAAATGTTTTGCCGTCCTGCGAGAAAAACATGAGTGCCGGGCCGCCGACCTTTTCGTTTTCCATCCTTGTTTCCTGCCAGGTGAGTTTCATCATGCGGTTCTCGATACCGCCCTGGACCAGGCCGTTTGCATATTCGTAGCATCCGACGATAGACGTGCCCTCTTGTTTGATATGAAAATTACCGTAATCGCTTTCGTAAGTTCCGGTGATATTTTCAAGCGGCGCGGGAGTTTCCTGATCGCCGTAACCGTGAATGTCCATCAACTCGACATAATTGGCTGAGCCGTAATTGGTCTTAAAATTGATCCGCACCCAACGCCCGCCGATCGATTTTTGGACAGGAAACTCCTGCTTGTCCACCTTATCTTTCAAGGTTGCAGCCAAGATTTCCTGAAAACCATCGGTAGCCGACGCGTCCGATATCTCGACGGTGATGTCTTTTGCACCGGTATCGCCCTCGACCTGTGCCGTGTCAAATGAAAGGGTCTTGAGCGTAGTTTTCGCGGTCAATTCGATCGTGATCGACTGATCCTTTGTTTTGCCGCTCTCGCTCGCCCAGCCTGATTTTGGGATCTCGTCGATCACATAATTGGGCTTCCAGCTCGACGCTGACGTAGCTGCGACGACAAACGCACCGTTACCGGTTGCGAGCAGGTCCTTTCGGTCGCTCGCGGCGGCCTTCGGCGTCGGTTCGACAACCGACGGCGAACCATTAGTCGCCGGTGCTGCCAAATTTTGGTTCCCGCTCACGTTGCCCGCGCCGGGCATAAACCCACACGCGGACATTGCAACCGTCAGAATGCAGATGCTTGCGATCTTGATGTTCATATTTTGTATTCCACTAACCGGCTAGACTGCCCTCGGCAAATTTTGCTAACTCTTTCGGAAAATCTTTGTATTTTTTTCGCAGCCGCACGATCGCGTCGACGCCGACCTCTTCGTTATCATTGAGATCACTCCACATCACTTTCCATACATTTCCCGTTTTACGCAGGAAAGCGAGCCCGGTGCTCTGGCCAGCCTCAGGCATATTTGAACGCGAAACGCTAGTAAAAGCCCAAGCACCTTGAACCCTGAGTGAGTTCACCTCAAATATCTCGCCCGCAAGATCGCCGTTCCTCGCGACATCGTATGAGCGGATCGCGTCCATAATGGCCGTCCTTTCCGGACTGCCTTTTTTTGGCTCGTACATCTTGGCTTGTGCCATTCCGGCTGACGCTCCAAATAGCAGCAATAGGGCAATAATAAGTATTTCTTTTCCGTTCGATAGCTTTTTCATAATTTTAGGGTCTCCGACTAAAAATATTTCAATGATCTTATTTCAACGCCTCTTTTAGAGCCGCTTTTACTTCCTGCGGCAACCCGAGGCCGGGGCCAAGCTGCGAATTAATAATAACGGCGACGTTCAAACCATTAGAAAAAGTGAACATCGCGCTATTTAGCTCGCCGCCATTGAACACATTGCCGTTACCATCCTTGCCCGGGTAATAACCTGTGTGTTCGTAGCTCGTAATACCTGGCACTGTCGTCGCATCGCGGTACCAGCCGAGTTGATCGTCTTTCATCTGTTTGAGGATCGCCGCGGGCAAGATCCTCTCCGTATTGACCAAGGTATCCATGAACATTGCGAGCTGTTTCGAACTCATATTCCACCCTTGCGATCCGCTTAACTCAGTACAGTCGCCAAAACTTTCTCCGGCTCTTGTAGGTCCAGGAAATTGATACGTCAATGCCGGGGCGTTCGGAGCCGGTTTGGCATCGATACCCGTCAAACGGGCAGGCCTAAAAAGATTGGTCCGGACATAATCGATGTATCGGAGCGAGTAATAAGTCGAAAATCTGCTGTCAGGTGTGGGGCGTCCGGGAGCACTTGTAAACGGAGGCGATGTCATCAGTCCGATGATTATTCGGAACAGGCCAAAATTACTATTGTTGTACTGCTGATTCGCCTTATTCGCCGAGGTGACGCCGTCAGCCGCACATTGTTTTAACTCTGCATACGACACATCACCGCCGCAGCGTATGCCCGACCGGTGCGTCAACAGTTCGCGAAAAGTAATTGTTTTGAAATTATTGCCCAGCTTCCAATCCGTGGGCAGATAGGTATAAACCGGCGTGTCAACGCTGATACCCTTGTCATTTAGCAGCTTAAGGACCGCCGCCGCCGTGATCGTTTTGCTGACGCTCGCGATGTTGAATCTATCGTCAACCGTCATTTTTCGCGGATTTGGATCCGGAGCACGTCGAGCGTCACCACCGGCACTCCCCTGAGCAACGCCATTTTTGTAGGTAACAAAGAATGTATAGCCGGCCGATTTTCCTTTTAGTCTCGCTTCGAGTTTTTCAACGTATTTCGAGATAAATTTGGTATTGGCCTCTCTCTGCACGTCGTTCTGGCCCGGCTGTGCCGAGCCGACAGCAACCAATAAAGTGGCCGCAACCCAAAACGCAAAAATACCGTAGGATAATTTTTTCATGATCCGATCTCCTCACAGACGAACAGTAAAAGTTTTGCCCCTTGATACGTTATTTAGAATTTATCTTGATACGTTGGTTCGAATCTATATTACACGAAATCGTACTTACGAGTAGCTCTGCGGGATCTGTTACAATCCAGCCGTTCCACAGCCTCTTCACACTTGAGAATTTCGTTCACCGTCACGGTTCAGATTCACGGGAATCGCGGCAGTTTTGGTATTTTGTTTTCGATCTTTTGTTTCGCGGCGTCGATCTGGGCTTTGCCGTTAAAGATGTTGTCGAGCCGCAGTGCCATATTTGGATCGATCTTTTGAGCCGGTCGTACATCTTTTTGGCCTCTTTTTTATTGCCGCTGGCGTTATATGACTCGCCGAGATTGAAAAGCCCGACCACACTGCTGCCGTCCATATCGACCACGCGTTTGAAATTTGCGATGGCGTTGACAAAATCCTTGAGCCCGCGAAACGCGCGGCCGAGCTGATTTAGCGCCACATTCCAGTTCGGGTGAAGCTTGTCGGCAGTTTTCAGTGCGTCGACCGCCTCTTGGTGCTCGCCAAGTTCATTATGCGTCGCACCAAGATTGACATAAGCGGCGTCAAACTGCGGTTCCTGGACAGGAGCTTCTTTCAGCAACCTTGCCCTTTTCGTAATTTTCCGTCGCGGCCGCATCGTTTTAGCCGTCTTTTGCGTATAGCCGGCGTTGTAATACGCCCAGCCGACGTTGTTGTTATCGACGGCTCCGGGGCTCATCACGTGCGGATTCGAGCCGTGCAACTGCCTTGTCCCATCCGGTGGCCTTGCCCAGACAAAATCCCCATTCGCTTTCCATATCGGCCGTCTTCATGCCTTTTCGGACGCAGCTTTATATTCGGCATTGGCGTCAACATAGCGTTCCTGCTGGCGGTAAGTACTGGCAAGATTTGCATGTGCCTGAGCGTTATTCGGATCGTATTTGAGGGTCTGCTGGTAGGCGGCAGCAGCATTTGGATAATCGCCTTTGTTGTAATATGCAACGCCCATATCAAAGGATGCCGCCGAATTCGCAGGGTCAATCTCAAGCGTCTTTTTGTACGCCGCGATCGCGTCATCAGGCCGCTCCATACGGTCGAACGTCTGGCCGCGATAATACTGGGCGGACGCAAAATTACCGTCAAGTTCCAAAGTACGGTCAAACGCCGCGAGAGCCTCGGTATTTTTTGTTTTGTTTGAACAGGATCACGCCGTTCAAGTAACGCGTTTCGACGGTGTCGATACCCGCGGCCAGCTTTTGCAGCGTAGTTTCGGCTTTGGCGATCTCGCCGTTATTCAGATACGCAACGCCCAGCGGCGGATAGAGCATCGTGTACGCCGGGTTTATCGCAAGCGCTTTTTCGTAATTGAGAGCAGCCTTGTCGTTTTTGCCATTAGCGTCATAGATCGCACCGGCTTTGGCATAGGCGACGTCGTTTTGCTTGTCGTATTTGACCGCCTCTTCGAATAGGGCGATGGCGGCCTCGTTATTTGTGTCACCGGCGACGTCAATTCCCTTTGCGGTCAGGGCGTTGCTCAGCCCTCGGACGCACGTGTGTTTTAGGATTTTGGACGAGAGCGGCCTTGTAATTTGTGATAGCGAGATCGGTCTGGTCGTTATCAAAGGCCGTCTCGGCTTTCGCCGTCAGCATGTTTGACGACGCGATCTTTTTATTAGCGGCGGCAATGGCGGCCTTTTACGGGCGGCGATCGCATCGGCACGGTTTCTTTGCGAGAGCGGCGATCTGGCCGCTCGCCGCCTTTGAGCCGCCGCCGACTCGTCCACCGCCTTCGCCCAACGATGCCTTGCCCCGCCGGCACGCGCCTGTGGAGCTTTACGCGATCCGCGAAAAACAAATACACTCGACCCGCCCGCAATATCATCCGTCGCGACCAGATCCTGTGCCGCGACCGAGGACGGCAGCGGCAGCAGTGCAAAGAAAAACGAAGCGATTACCAACAGCGATAAATTTGTTTTCATGAGAAAAGCGTGCCCCCAAAGGACCAAGGAAAATTATACGCCAAAACGGGTGAGCGATTTGAGCTTTTTCTGATCGGTCAAAACCCGACAAATACAGGCTCAGGTTCGAGCGTTATGCGAAATTTTTCGGCCACCGTACGCTGGATCTCGTTTTTAGCAGCAAAATGTCGCCCGCAGAGCTCCTCCGCGATTGATGATCGCGAGTGTGTGGTTTGACGAGATGCCCGCGTTTCGAGCTCAAAACCTTTGTGCAGGCCCGACTTTTCGATCAGCCACGCTGCCGGAATTTTACAACGTCGCCGAATGGAAAATTGGGGATATTCCCCATCTCTGCCTGTAATTCAGCAAGTTTATCTCGGCTGACGATCGGGTTTTTGAAGAAAGAACCGGCACTCCGTGAATTCGGGTCATCCGCGTCGATGACCATCGATTTTGAACGGCGTATTTTCAGTACCGCCTCGCGAACCTCTGCCAGCGACGGCTGCCGCTCGCCAAAATGCTCGATCAGGTCTTTATAAACGACCTTGGCTCGCCGCCTTTACGCAGAGCAAATGTCACGCTCAAAACAACGTATCGATCCCGTTCAGTCGAATTAAAGATGCTTTTGCGATAAGAGAAACCACAATCCGCATTGGTAAGCGTTACCAATTCTTTGCCGGCGGTCGTAACACAGCACTGATACAATTGATTCCTGCAACTTCCTGCCCGTAAGCCCCGACATTCTGAACCGGCGTTCCGCCAACAAACCGGGTATACCACTCAGGCATTCGATGCCCGCGAGGTCATTTTCAACGCAGTACCAACAAAGCCATCCCAATCCTCACCCGCCTGTACGGTCAAATAGCTCGTCCCGTCTTTTTCCGCAAACTCCGAAACGCCAGGTAGCCCAATATTGATAACAAGGCCGTCAAACCCGGTATCCGAGATCAGAACATTGCTGCCGCCACCGAGAATGAAAACCGGCAAGCCCGTTTTCCGGCAAAACGCAAGCGTCGACAACAGCGTCCTCGTTCTCAGCTGTAACGAAATACTTCGCGTTACCGCCGACCTCCAATGTGGTCAGCGGTGCAAGCCGCACATTTTCTTTGATCTCGATCGAACTACTCATATATGTAAAAGCCGGACGTAAGTCCGACTTTTTAGCAACAAAATACTATTCGAAAATAACTACAACCGCCGCTTTCATCGCATTTTCCAATTTGATCGCATCGCCCAGACTTAGCGGTCTTAATACTTCAACGATCCGCTTGACCTCTTTGCCGTTTTTGCGTTTGATCTCAGCATACCCGAGGCTCGTCAAAGCACCGACATATTTCGGCTCTCGCTCGAGCACGGCACGAAACCACTTTGCCGAATTATCAAAATCATTGAGCCTAAAATAAGCGGTGCCCAGCGCGTAGCCCGAAAAGATCCATTCGGGATGCTTGCCGGCGACTTGTTTTAACGCTTCCACAGCACCGGCAAAATCACCCATATCGATCAGAACGCCGCCGAGGTTTTGCAGAGCCCCATCGGCAACGATCGTATTTCCGGCAATGGCTTTTTGCAAAGCGGCTTTTGCCAAAACAAGTTTTGCATCTGCTCCTGCTTTGTTATTTGAGTCGATATCCAGTCGGGCATAATTATAATAAGCCCAGCCTAGATTAGCCTGATCGATCGCGTTGCCGCCGCTCAGATCGACTGCCTTTTCCATTGCCGTCACAGCACCCTGCCAGAGGTTTGTCGGCCGTTCGCAGGAAACAAATCTAGCCGTGTTCGCCTCACATTGTTTGCCAAGTGAAAATCCTAATTTGCTGTTAAGATCTGCCGCAACGTCTTTGTTGTAATTTGGCTGTTTTGTGTAAAAGAGCAGTGCGTTGCTGTACCTCGGGATGGCGTTGTTAAATTCGTTCGACATCCGGTAAGCATCGCCCAAGGTTATGAGCACTTCCCAGTTATCGCTCTTCAATTTCTCCGCTGCTTTTAGCTGTATGATCGCGTCAGGATAATTGCCCAGATCAAAATAAGCCTGGCCGAGCCCGGCGATCGCGTCAAGATAATTTGGCCGCAGACTGATCGCTTGTTTGTATTCAGGAATAGCGTCAGCCGTGCGGTTTAGCCTGACGAGTATCTCGCCGGTGTTGAAATAAGCCTCAGGATACGTTGGGTCTATCGTCTTGGCCTTTTGAAACGCCGCTAAAGCCTCGTCATTTCGATTTTGTGCAGCTCTTACGAGCCCCAGGAAAAACTGTGTTTCGGCACTTTCCCCTGAGGTCAGCAGAGCCTTGGTCAGCAGATCGTCAGCCTTGGCGATCTCGCCCGCCTGATAATAGAGAATACCCAGCGGAACGTAGATCTCAGTCAACCCCTTGTCGGTAGCGAGAGATTTCTCATACGAAGCGATGGCCTCAGCCTGTTTGTCGGTCTCAGAATAAAGCTCACCAAGCCCAAAGTATGCCGCGGCATTTTTGGAGTCAAACTTGATCGCTTCGAGGAAATAACCCTTTGCTTGTTCGCCCTTATCAGCGACGAGCAGAGCGTTACCGTTCAGAGCCAGAGCCTCACTGTATCCGGTATTGGCCATCAAGTTTTTCGGGTCGAGCCGGATCGCTTCGCGGAAAAATTCAAATGCGTGTTCGTACTCTGCTTTATCGACATAATACTCACCGACACCGGCAAATAGTTTGGACGCCTGAACCGGCGGCAGATCACGCCCGCCCTTGGGGCCGAGTGTGTTCGGGTCAATGATCTTTGCCCGGTTGACCTTAGGCGTGACCTTGGCAAGCTTTTCGTATTGTTTCTTGATCTTTACAGCTGATTCCAACCGCTGCGCTTTTGTCCGCGTTGGTTTGGCTGCGACACGCGGTTTTGATCCACGCGACCCGCTGCGAAAAACAAACACGCTTGAGCTACCGCTCAAGCTACTCACCGCGACGAGATCCTGTGCCGCGACGGGCAGGCTCGACATTGCAAACGCCGCTATCAAAACCGCCGCTGTTACGGCTCGAAACATCCACGACCTATTGAACATTCATTTTCCTCACGATCTTATTTGGTCAAACGATAACAACAATACTATAAACCATCTTTTCGATGCACAAACTTTTCACGCGGGTTTCCCATCGTTTCTTGCCTATTGTCTCTGTCTGATATAAATTTGAAAGTTACCAACAACTTAACAAAGTTTCGAGTTAAAACTTCCAAGTTCCAAGTTGGCGATCAGAATAACTCGAAACCTGGAACTCGGAATTCGAAGATTTAAAAGAAGGAGAGCTTGCCGAACATGAAAGCATTCGCAACTGAGAATATCAGAAATCTAGCTGTCATTGGACACGGCGACGCAGGTAAAACCCAGCTCGTCAGTTCCCTTATCCACGTCGCCGGTAGCCAGCAACGCTGGGGAAAGGTCGACGAAGGCACGACCATCACCGATTACGACGAAGACTCGATCGAAAGAAAGGTCTCGCTCAACAACAATTTTGCCCACGCCGAATATCAGGACACCAAGATAAATTTTATCGACACGCCGGGCTACGCCGCGTTTGTCTCGCATGCACGGCCCGCGCTTCGCGTTGCCGATTGTGCGTTAGTGGTCGTTGACGGCGTGCACGGCATCGAGGTGCAGACCGAAAAGACCTGGCAATACGCAAACGAATTTTTGCTGCCGCGTTTTATGGTCATCAACAAGATCGACAAAGAGCACGCGGATTTTGGCCACGCGCTTGAAACAGCGGCTGATTCGTTTGCCCGCTCGATCGTGCCGTTCACGCTGCCCATCGGCCGCGAAGGCAGTTTTCGCGGCGTGATCGATGTCGTCCATCAAAAAGCATACGAATTTGACGCCGACGGAAAAGCCAAAGCGATCGGGATACCGAGCGAAGAAAAGGCTCTGCTCGATTCGACACGCGAACGCTTGATCGAGATCGTCGCCGAATCTGACGACGCTCTGATGGAGAAATACTTTGCGGACGGCACTTTGCCCGAAGAAGATATTATCCCAAACCTCGCCCGTGCTATCGCGGCCAGCAAACTCTGCCCGGTTTATGCCGCCTCGGCGACGACACTCGTCGGGTTGCAGATCTTGCTTGATCACCTCGTCGAATTTGCTCCAAACCCGGCGACGCATGAGATGGAATATGGTTTCACCGACAACGAAATGACCGGCGACCGTATCAATCGCAAATATAATAATGACGAGCCGTTTTCGGCATACGTTTTCCGCACAATCGCCGACCCGTTTGCCGGCCGAATCAACGTGATGAAGGTCATTTCCGGCAAGATCGGACACGACGCTAGCGTAAGAAATACGACCCGCGACACAGACGAACGTCTCGGTGCATTGCATGTCATCTCCGGCAAAACGCTCGATAAGGTCGACTCCGCCGCGACCGGCGACATTATTGCCGTCGTCAAGCTCAAAGACACACAGACCGGCGACACCTTGTCTGACAAGGCAAAGCCCATCGTTTTTCCGCCGGTGCAATACCCTGAGGCCGCGATCGCGTTTGCCATCGAGCCTAAGTCGCGTGCGGACGAAGACAAGATCTCCGGTGCTCTGCATAAGATACTAGAAGAAGATCCGTCACTTCATTTTGACCGCGACCCACAGACCAACGAATTCATACTTTCAGGCAGCGGCCAGCTTCACATTGAGACGGTCGTCAAAAAACTCGAACAGCGTTATCACGTCGAGGTTGCCCTTCATCCACCAAAGGTTCCTTACAAAGAAACGATCACAACTCAGGCGGAGGTTCAGGGCCGCCATAAGAAACAGTCCGGCGGACGCGGGCAATTTGGCGATTGTAAGGTGATATTTGAGCCGCTCGAACGCGGTGCCGGATTTGAGTGGGTCGATAAGATCTTTGGCGGCTCGGTGCCGCAAAATTTCCGCCCCGCCATCGAAAAAGGCATTATCGAAGCCGCCGCAAGCGGTGCCGTCGCGGGCTATCCGCTCGTCGATTTTAAGGTGACGCTAATTGACGGCAGCTTTCATGCTGTAGATTCTGATGAGCATTCATTCCGTGCGGCCGGACGCAAAGCGTTTCGTGCCGCGATGGAGAAAGTTAAGCCGACCCTGCTCGAACCGATCATGGATGTCGAGGTGTTTACGCCCCAAGAGGTTTCTGGCGACATCATGGGCGACCTAAACAGTCGTCGCGGACGCGTCGGCGGCATGGAGGTTCGCGGCAAGCAACAGGTCATCAAGGCCAAAGTCCCGCTCGCCGAAATGCTCGATTACCAGTCAAAACTAAACAGCGTCACCCAGGCCCGCGGCTCGTATCACATGCAGTTTTCGCATTACGACCCGCTGCCCGGCAACCTGCTCAAAAAGGTAGTTGACGAAGCCGTCGCCGCCGGGCGTGTGAGAGCACACGACGACGAAGACTAGTAGTCTTATTTTTCATGATCAACAAACAACGCCAGCGAGGATCGGCCCCGGTGGCGTTTTTTGTTTTTTTTGATAGAGTGTTTTTATGAAAAATATTCTGATACTGTCGCTGATCTTGACGGTGTGCGTCACTCTCGGATCTGGATGCCAGTACTTAAAGTCCGCTGCACCGGTGCCGTCAGAACAGGCGGACGCAAAGCCTGCAACAACCGTAAAGACGGGCAAATTGACGCTAAACACTGAGGCGTTGGGGACTCTCGAAGACCCAAAGCCCTTGACCGCTAAACTCGCAAAGATCTTTCTACAGCGCGAAGCCGAGGGTATCCTCCGAAAAGGAACAAACGTGGTCGTAAAGGACGTCTATGTGGTCGCCGACCCGAAAATATCGATTGGCAAACTCGCCGCGCTGATGCAAAATGGCGGTGAGTTCTGGTTACCCAGAGGTAAATCCATCACCGATTCCGGTAAACTAGTCCGGCCAAATCCACTCACTCTCGTCCTCAAAACCGAAAATGCAACCGACTGGATGCCTTCTTTCGGGTTCGCTGACGAGGACCTTGCCAAACTTGCGTGTCTGGTAAAATTTACAACGGTGGAAACAAAAAACGATCTCTTGGAGGCGAGGGTTTTCGGAAATTCACTAGAGATCGCATCGGACGACGGCCTGTTTCTTAATACGGAGTTAAAACAAGAGCAACTTAAAGCTAACGACCCTAAGCCCGATCAAAGGCCGGTCACGGATTCGGAACTGTCTGCGGTTTTGGGTAAACTCTACGATTCGCGATACGCAGATGTCATTTATTCCCGACAATCGGCCACCCTTAAATTATTCGTAAGCGAAAATGCGTCGTACGCGAGCCTGTTAAAAGTACTTGCGGCCATTGATAAGCCGTATGTTACCGTTGACGTACGCATCAGGCCGATGAGGTTTCCGGAAAAGAAATAAGTTCTCCGGTGTCAACGCCGCGCCTGGCCAGCGATGAATAAACTAAACCCCTTATTCTTCGTATTATTATTTATCAGTTAGGAGGAACGAAATTAGTTTTTGTTATTGGGAGATCATATGAAACGAAATATTACTGTACTTATTATCCTTTTCTTAGCCGCGTTCGCCGTTAACTCGCAGGTCCGCCCGCCAACGCCTCGCGGTAGTCAAAAGGCAACGGTTTCGCAGACGATCGGCACCACTGACGTTTCAGTATCCTACAGCCGTCCGGCAATAATCGGCCGTAAGATTTTTGGCGACTGGCCGACGGCCGTTGCCGGCGAAGCCACACTCGACAACGGCAACACTCGGCCAAAAGACGCCCCGCTCGTTCCCTGGGGACACGTCTGGCGTGCGGGTGCTAACGAAGCGACGCTATTTTCCGTCGCCGACGATGTGACCATCAACGGCCAGCCGCTCGCCGCCGGTAAATATAGCCTGCACGCGATACCGGGGAAAAATGAGTGGACGATCATCTTTAACAAAGACGACGGCCAATGGGGCAGTTTCTCTTACGATGCAAAAAAAGATGTGCTCCGTATTCAGGTCAAGCCCGATTGGAAAAGGGAAAAGGTTCAGCTACTGACTTACACGATCGACGCCGATGCTCCTGCAAAGGTCGGTGACGTTACATCAAGGGCAACGGTCACTCTTAGTTGGGAAAAGGCCCGCGTGCCGTTCACCGTCGAGGTCAAAGATGTTGTAGGTTCTACGATCACACGGCTCAAAGCCTATGTCGCCGCCGCCAAACCCGAAGATCCCGGCCCACGCATCAATGCGGGCAATTACGCTCGAGACAATAAGCGAACCGAAGAAGCAAAGTCTTGGTACGACGAAGCGTTAAGACTAAATGATGCCATGATCGCGACCAAAGAGACGTTTCAGAATCTACAGCGTAAGGCGACGATCCTGTTAAACCTCGGACGCAGTCCCGAGGCGTTAACTGCCGCCGAACGAGCTGTCGTTGTCGGCAAAGCCGATACTACAGTCACCAAAGCCCAGATCGAGGCACTCGAAAAACGCATCGCCGACATCAAAGCCGGTAAGCAGTAAACTACAGATACTTCACTGCGAAACACGCTAAAAATACGAAAAAGAGCCGATTGGTTTTATTTCGTATTTTTAGCGTGTTTCGCGGTTAATTCCTTACTAACTAAGCCGTTTTCTTATGACACATCGTGCATTGTGTCTGGATCGGCCCTTTCGACGTCGGTACTGTCTTTCTGACCTCACCATGACATCCCGCACAGGTGCGGTGTAATGCCGTCATATTATTGAGCGTGATCAACGCAGGGCTGCCCTCGTGCTTGATCTCGGGGATCGCGTCGAGCAGTTTTGGCTTTTCGCCGGTGCGTGCATGACATTCGCGGCAACCGGCAACACCAGCAGCCTTTGCATCTTTTGCAAATAACTCAGCCGTAAGCGAGGTCGCACGATCCGCCGGCCAAGCCGTTTTTAGCGGTGCATGTTTCGCGATCTCAGCCGCTGGTTGGGCAGTATGATGGCACGAGATACACGCAATCGGGGAACCGGGTGTAATGCTGTAAGTTCCGCCGTTGTGCTTGGCGTGGCTAAACGTCACCTGCCCAAGCTTTGCGTCCTTTCCGAGCACGATAACCTCTGGCATCTTCTGATCATCAGCCTTTTGGGCCAATGTCTTGCCGACAAAACCATCTCCCATCGACACCCAAATGCCGGCTGTCAATAAAAGACCAACACAAAATAAAAGAGCAATAGATCTCATAGTTCTCACCTCCTGAACAGATTTGATGCAAGTATATTCGCAAAAGGGGGCCGAAATTGTGACGTAGCGCACATTAGCCCCATATTTCTAATTTCGTGCCCTTCGTGTAATTCGTGGCTAAACTTTTTTTGCCCACCTATCCCAACAAGCCTTTGCGATCTTTGCGATCACGGCCTCGCGGGTTTTCTCGTCAGCGGGTGAATCTGAAACAAAAACGGCGATAGCGAATAACTTGCCGTTTGGTAACTCAATAAGCCCGATGTCGTTAGTAGCTCCGGTTATGCCGTTCCGCGTTCCACCCGTACCAGTTTTATGAGCTACTAGCGTTTTGTCCGGAAGCAATCCCATTAGACGTTTTGCACCCGGGATCGAAGTTGCCATAAAAACAAACATCTCATCCGCTTCATTTAGTCCGTCCTCGACGGGCTCCGGGCGATGAGATCGAGAGCTATCAAAGGATCTTAGCAATTCAACACTCGCTGTCGGCGTCGCCCAATTCTCAAACTGCGTCTGCCAATCTTTCCCGAGCTCCTTTTCGGTATTTACGACCTTCATATCGCGAATGCCGATCTGCGTGAGGTACGATTGGACATCGCCCGGCGAGACTAAACGCAGCAGCACATCGCTGGCGGTACCGTCTGATTCGACGAGGGCCAATCGGATCAGTTCGCGGATGGTATATTCCCCGCCGCTCGGGCTTTTATCACGCAGCGGCGAACGCTGGCCTTCGCGGACCATGTCCTCTTTGGTAACGCCAATGACCTCGTCGAGATCGAGCTTGCCCAGCCGCACCTGCTCCATCACCGCCATCGCGATCGGCAGTTTGTAGACGCTCTGCATCGGATAGTGCCCGTCGGCATTGAGGAACGCCGCCTCGCCCGTCTCCAGCACGACCGCCGCAACCCCGACCTTACCCTTTGCCGCCGCGGCGATCTCAGCGATCTGCTTTTCAAGCTCAGCGTCAGGCTGGTAAACCATCTTCGGCACAGGCGTCGCCGACGGTGGTGGCTCTGGCGTCGGAAATCCGTCAGGGATCTCCGGCATCTTGACGCAGCCAAACATCATGCCTACGGCGAGCATAAGTATAAATCTAGTAATTTTTCGCATCGCGATCCTCGCCATCATCGTAACGAACTTGAGTAAGGATTTAAATACCTAAATTCAGGGATCGGTCTATTTTACGACTCTGCGACTAAAGGAGCGTGCCCTCGATCCCGCATGGGATAGAGTAAACGCTGTTGTTGGTGGCGACGATCATGTCGCCTTTGCGGGTGAAACAGAGTCCGACGACGCTGTTGCCGGCGACGAGGTGTTCGGCGGTCTGGCCGTCGGGTGAGATTTTGACGATGCCATGGCGGCCTTGGTAACAGGCGGCGATGTAGAGGTTGCCCGATTTGTCGAACGCGAGGCCCTGCGGACGCCCGAGCCCGCGGAAAAATGCCTCGTCAAAGCCCTCGTGATCAATGACATGTACGGCATCGTGACTGGCGAGTCCCGGTGCCGTCACAAACAGCCGCCCATCCGGCCCAAACGCCATGTGATACGCCGCCACCGATGGATCCATCACGGTAAAGGTCTCGACCTCGGCATAATCGCGAACGCGATAGATCGTGCCCGAACGGTCACCGACATACATCAGCCCGTCTTTGTCAAAACACAGCCCCGTCGCAATGCCAAGCCCCGTCGCATAGACGGAACTCGTACCGTCACGCCCGACCGAATAGACCTCGCCCTGAGCACGATTGGTCACAAACATCTGCCCGTCGCCGTCAAACGCAATGCCGGTCGGATTGAGTATCGCCTCGGGCATCTCGTCGAGATAGCCGTCCGGTTCGAGCCGAAAGAGCGTCGCCTCGAGATGCTGCCCGCGCGACCCCGAACGGGTTATGACAAGTGCGTCGTCCGAAGGGTCGATCGCCGGATTTGCGACGATATGCATCCCGTCGGTCAGCAGTTTGCCGACGACGATCGGGTACATATCGCTGCGGGCACCGTTATTTTCGAGATGGATCTGCGTCTGGCCTTCGCCGTCGCCTTCGGGGACGATAGCGAGTATCCGCGAGGACGAAGCAGCGACGACAAGGCATTGCTTTTCGCCGATAAACACGCCCCAGCCCGATCCGTGCCGCGCATCAAAACCTTCACACTCAACGGCGATCTCGCCGCCGGGTATGGCATATCTGGGTTCGACCCGCGTTATTTTTCCTGCTTGACCCATTTGAAATTTTGATTTTACGCTGTCGCGGCGGCCATGTCGAACCTGCGTTTTCGCGGCAAAAAATTGATTGACCTCGGCGTTTGATAAGCGTTAAACTTCTTACAGACGGTTTTATCTGTCGGGCCCGCCTGTTACGGCTATCCATCCCACTGCTTCTCACGTTTTATTATGGCGACCAGAATCGACGATCTTTTGCGAATGGCTATGAGCTTCGGAGCATCCGACCTGCACTTGCGGGCTGGCTCGTACCCCGTTATCCGCGTGACGGGCGAACTAAAACCGCTGTCGGGCGTCAATCGCCTGTCGCAAGACGAGACGCTTGAAATGGCGTTCTCGATGATGTCGAACCGTCAAAAACAGCATTTCAAAGAGGCTTACGAGGTCGATATCGGCTATGGCGTGTCAGGCTTGGGGCGTTTTCGCGTCAATATTTTCCAGCAGCGCAACTCTATCGGCATCGTTGCCCGCGTCATTTCAGACACGGTCAAATCGTTCGCGGAACTAGGCTTGCCGCCGATCCTTAACACCGTCGCCGAAGAACGCCGCGGCCTTATACTCGTCACCGGCACGACCGGTTCCGGTAAATCGACCACGCTTTCGGCGATCGTCGATCACATCAATACAACCCGAAATTGCCACATCGTGACTGTCGAGGACCCGATCGAATTTCTTCACAAAGACAAACAATCTTTTATCACCCAGCGTGAGGTCGATGTCGATACGCGGTCATTTGCCGAAGCTCTTCGCGGCAGTTTGCGTCAGGACCCGGATGTTATCCTCGTCGGTGAAATGCGTGATCTCGAAACGATCGAAACGGCACTTGTCGCTGCCGAGACCGGCCATCTTGTGCTTTCTACGTTGCACACGCTCGACGCACCTGAGACGCTAACTCGTATCATTTCAGCATTTCCGCCGTATCAGCAAAAGAGCGTCCGCATCCAGCTTGCCGGTTTGCTCAAGGCCGTCGTCTCACAGCGTCTAATGAAATCCGCCAAAGGCAACAGCCGCATCCCGGCCGTCGAGGTGCTGATGTCAACGCCACTGATCCGCGACTACATCCTGCACGAAGATAAAACCTCGGCCGTTCGCGATGCGATCTCGGCGGGAACATCTCAATACGGCATGCAGACCTTTGACCAGTCGCTGTTTTATCTGTATCAATCGGGCCTCATCAACCTTGACGAAGCCTTGCGCGGATCGACAAACCCCGACGAATTTCGCCTCCGTCTCGCCGGTATCCAAAACACGACCGCCAGCACCCGCGAAGAGATGGAAAAATCAAGCGGCGTCGGCACCGTCAGCGATCTGATCACACGAAACTAAATCGAGCTCATCAGTATCTTTCGGGAAATCACGTAAATGTCGATTTCCCAAGGTTTTTCCGCGCTCAAGTATTGACAGCACGGCACTTTGGCGTGTAAATTTTAGTATTACCACTTTGGGCGGACGATAAGAAAACCAAGCAATCATCATTGCCTGACTTTGTATCTGCTTTAGGGATCGCAAAACAGACGTGGCAGGTTGCCTGTTTCGTTTCAGATCAAAGCCGGTAAATTAGTAATTTAAGTAAGGAAGATAAGACACGCGTATAATGACAAACGAGGTTAACCAGGACGCTGAAGAGTCGGCAACGACTGAGACAACAGCGGTAGAACAATCAGAATCAACCAGTGCGGCCGCAGAAATGGCTGCCGAAACCCCCGAAAGCTCTGCTCCCGAAGCACCAGCCGCCGAACAGACAGTTGAAGCACCCGCAGCAATAGAGCCATCGGCTCCCGTTGCCGCGCCTCAGCCTGTCGCTGCTGCCGTCGCGGAACCCGAGTCGGAAGAATT
Organism: Chloracidobacterium sp.; assembly: GCA_016706275.1. Classification (GTDB taxonomy): domain Bacteria; phylum Acidobacteriota; class Blastocatellia; order Pyrinomonadales; family Pyrinomonadaceae; genus OLB17. The sequence continues at coordinate 19,885 of JADJJY010000003.1, forward strand.
CGACTTTGGAGCGATCCTCGAGCAGTTTGAGCAAGAGCAGACCCAGTATCAACAGGGCGATCTGGTCGAGGGTAAAGTCGTGGGCGTCACCGATCGCGGTGTGCTCGTTGATTTTGGCTATAAATCCGAGGGTTACGTCCCCGTTGAGGAATTCACCGGCCCGGACGGCAAGCTGACCGTCACGGTCGGCGAGGACGTCGAGGTTGTAATCCGCAATATCAACTCGGGCGACTCGGCTCCGCAGTTATCACGCTTTGACGCTCTCGGCCGCAAGGTCTGGGACGAGATCGAGGAGGCTTTCAATAACGAAACGCCTATCATGATCAAGGTGATCGACAAGACCAAGGGCGGCCTGCGTGTTGATGTTAAGGGCATCGAGGCATTTCTGCCCGGATCGCAGATCGATTCGCGTCCGATCCGCAGTCTCGACGCATACATCGGCCAGGAAATTGAGGCTAAGGTCATCAAATTTAGCCGTCGCCGTAATAACATCGTCCTTTCGCGTAAAGCTCTGACCGATGTTGAGGTCAACGCACAAAAAGCTGAGACGCTCGCCAATATCGATGTCGGATACATGGTCGAGGGCGTTATCAAAAACCTTACCGAATACGGCGCGTTTGTCGATATCGGCGGTATTGACGGCTTGCTCCATGTGACCGATATGTCGTGGGGACGCATCCATCATCCGGCGGACCAGTTCAAGGTCAACGACCACATTCAGGTCAAGGTTTTGAAACTCGACCGTGAAAAAGAAAAAGTTTCACTTGGTTATAAACAGCTCCAGCCGGATCCCTGGTCAACAGTTGTCGAGGTTTATCCGGTCGATACACAGCTCAAGGGCATCGTCTCGTCGGTGACCGATTACGGTGTATTTGTTGAGCTTGAGGCGGGTGTTGAGGGTCTCGTACACGTTTCTGAGCTTTCATGGGCACGGCGCTCGCAGAGCCCGAAACGCATGTTCACCAAGGGACAAGAGGTTGACGTGCAGGTTCTCGGTGTTGACACCGTCGAAAAACGCATCAGCCTGAGCATGAAACAGTTCCAGGAAAATCCTTGGGATCTTATTGATATCCGCTATCCGATCGGCACAAAGATCCGCGGCAAGGTCCGCAATCTTACCGATTTTGGTGCGTTTATCGAGCTTGAAGAAGGTATCGACGGACTCGTCCACGTTTCGGATATCTCGTGGGCCAAAAAGATAAAGCATCCTAAGGATGTTCTAAAGAAAGACCAGGAAGTCGAAGCGATCGTCACCTCGATCGACAAAAACGGCCAGCGTCTTTCGCTCTCGATGAAAGACCTCACGCCCAGCGCTTGGGAAGGCTTTATTGCGACACACCGTCCGGGCGATGTCGTCAAGGGTACCGTTTCACGCTTTACCAATTTTGGCGTTTTCGTCGAGCTTGGCGAGGGACTCGAAGGCCTCTGTCACATCTCGGAGCTTTCCGATGACCGTGTCGAGCGTGCCGAAGATGTCGCAACGCTCGGCCAGGAGATGGATTTCAAAATTCTCCGTATCGAAGCCGGCGACCAAAAGATCGGGCTTTCGCATCGGGCGGTCGGCAAGGATGACGAAGTTACGTCGTACACTGCTGACTCGTCATCGTCGAGTAGTAGCGGTGGTGGAAGTTCGAGAGGATATTCAAGCGAAGCTAAGGGCGGCATGGCCAGCCTCGGCGAGCTTGCCAATCTGAAATTCGGATCGGCCGCTGAGGAAGCGCCGGCCGAAGAAGCACCGAAAGAAAAGAAAAAGTCGAAGAAAGCCGCCAAGGCCGAGGCTGACGCAGCCGCGGCCGTAGCACCTGTCGCTGAGGAAACGCCGGCGGCGGAAACTGAAGAGGCTCCAGTCGCTGAAGCTCCCGCGGAAGAGGTCGTCGACGAGACGCCTGTAGCCGAGGAAGCAGCGGCCGAAGAGGCAATCGAAGAAACGCCTGTCGCGGAAGCAGCTGAAGCTCCTGTCGAGGAAGTAGCCGAAGAAGCCCCTGCCGCTGAGGTGGCAGAAGAAGCGGCTCCTGAGGCTGCTGCAACCGAAGAGCCTGCGGTGGACGAGGCTAAGGATGAGGCTTCGGACACGACAACGGCTTAACAGCCGGCATTAGTTTTTATCAAGGGCAGTAACGGGAATCCACGTCGCTTGGAGAGAGAAAGAAATGACAAAAGCGGATCTGGTCGAACGAGTCGCACGTGAGGCCGACATGACTAAGAAAGATGCCGAACAGCTTGTCGAGATCATTTTCGACAGCATTACGGCAACCTTGAATAAGGGCGAGAAAATTGAGCTTCGCGGGTTTGGCAGCTTTCGTGTTCGCGAACGCAACGCGAGAAAAGGGCGAAATCCTAAAACCGGTGCGGCTGTCGAGATCCCGGCAAAACGCGTCGCTTATTTCAAACCCGGCAAAGAGTTGAAAGAGCTCATTAACGTCGAAGGTTAAACGCGTGGACGTACTCTGGAGTCCGTGGCGATACGATTACATTACCGGCAGCGGCAAAGACAAACCTGCGGGTTGCGTTTTCTGCGAGATACAAAAAAACTCGGCAAGCGATGAGGAAAAATTTATCCTCAAGCGGGCCGAGTTTAATTTTGTCATCCTAAATATTTATCCGTACACGACCGGCCACTTGATGGTGCTCCCCTACGCCCACCTCACGGGTCCCGCAGCCGCCGATAAACAAACTACCGATGAGATGATGGACCTTGTCAAAACGGCTCAGTCCGCTCTGACCGACGTTTACAGTCCCGACGGAATAAACCTTGGCATGAACCTTGGCAAAGCCGCAGGAGCCGGGGTCGCCGATCACTATCACATGCACCTTCTGCCCCGCTGGGTCGGCGACGTCAATTTCATGACTGCCATCGGCCAGACTCGCACACTGCCGGAAACTCTGCCGGAAACATACAAAAAGTTAAAAGATAAATTTTAAGAATTACTTGCCCGCTAAATACGCGAAAAGACGCGAATAAAAGAAAACTAATTTTTTATTCGCGTCTTTTCGCGTGATTCGCGGGCAAATTTCTTAAACAGCAGATTCGATCTTTGGCACGACCACAAACGCCGCCAGTAGATTGATAAAGATCAGCCCCGTACAGACGATGGGCGGTAGAAACGTGAAAAACGCCATCATCGCGAACACCGCTCCGAATATCACCAAATTGATAGCGATAATCCCCCGCATCACATTGGGCTCGGTGTGTTTGAAAAGCAGGTAGCCGTTGGTGAGAGCCGCAAACAGGCAAAGAAACGTAAAACAAGAGCTGAGGGCAAGGAATAGGCTCGAATATGTCGGATGAAATCCGGCACCAAGATCCATCTTGTACGTCGAGATGAGCGTATCCAACTGCCGCTCCGTTTCATTCGCAGGTTCCGAGTTAACAAACAGGCTTACTGAATGAATTAATCCCGTCAGCAGTTGAAACAGCACCGCCGCCGAAAACCAAAATGTATATCGTTTTAGCATAGAAACTATTACCCATTAGTTGCTCGGCGCGCCCGAGCGGTCGATCGCTTCGTCCTCGATCTCGCCGCCGGGGCTGACAGGGATATCGGCGGGATTCATGTAACGAAGCCCGCGTTCCTCGCTGTCATGTTCGCCGGACACAAACTTGAACTGCCCTGAATTTGGCGGCACATAGCCCGGATAATCGACTCGCGAATGATAGATCGCGACGAGCGATTTGATCATCGATTCACGTATTTGCGTCAGTTCACGCAAGGTCAGGTCGCACTCGCCAAGCTGATCGTCTGCGAGGATCGCATCGATGATCTTGGTCACAATAAAACGGATATTCTCAGGGTTTGGTTCGGCCAGCGAGCGTGCCGCCGCCTCGCACGAATCGGCGATCATCATTATCGCCGCCTCTTTGAACTGCGGCTTTGGCCCCGGGTAACGAAAATCGTTCTCTGAGATCTCCTCGTCAGGACGGGCCTGGTCTTGCGCCTTTTTCAGAAAATAATGCAGCGTCCGCGTGCCGTGATGCTGCGGGATAAAATCAATTATCCGTTGCGGCAAACCCATCTCGCGGGCGAGCTTTGTACCGTAAGTGACATGGCTGATTATGATCTTGGCGGACTGAGTCGGCTTGAGTTTATCGTGAGGATTTTTGGAGAGCTGATTCTCGACAAAATGCTCAGGTGCCGCCGTTTTGCCGATGTCATGATAAAGAGCTCCGATCCGTGCGAGCAAACCATTGCCGCCGACAACGCGGCAGGCTTCCTCGGCAAGCTGCCCGACAGCGTGCGAATGTTGATTCGTGCCGGGAGCCCTGAGAGCAAGCTGGCCCAGCACCGGCAGATCAGCATTAGACAGCTCAAGCAATTTTACATCCGTTAAAATGCCAAAGAAATTCTCACAGATCGGCAGCAGCACAGCAGTAACCGCTGCCGTAATTATCCCGCTTGCGAGCCCACAGGCTATGGCGAGCAAGATCGTATTCAAAATAAACGGCTGCTGCGTGTACGCGATCAACGCTATCGCCAGCACGGCACTCGCCGCACCTATGACGCCGCCCGCGATCGTCACGGTCTGACGGTTGCGATAACGGCCGATGCCATACACCGCGATCGACGAAGCGATAGCCGCAAAGATCGCAAATTCCAACCCGCGTGGAGCAAGCAGCCCCGCGATCAGAGCATTGAGCATCCCTGTAAACAAAGCCGTCGGCCGATCCGCAAGCAGCGTCATTAGCAAACTGCCCGTCGCAAAAGGTATTGCAAACGACCACAGCATCGCGTCATTCATCGGGGCTTTGGCGTTTTGCAGAGCGGTAAATTCCGCAAGCTGAAAAAGTGCCGCGGCGAGGGCAGTTTGTGCCAACACTACAAAGCCAAGCAAAGCAAAGGTCTTATGCGCCGACAAAGCCAGACGCGGGAGGATGCCGCGCTGTTGGACAAATTTCCATGCGACCCAAAAGAGCGAGGTGATCAGCAGCAGCAAGCCTAAAAACCGATTTAGTTGACGCGATGACGATGTGTAATTGCGAACGGCTCCGATCTTTGCCAGCACATCCGCCGTTACAATACCGCCTTCATCGACTATTTTTTGCCCGCGTTTGAGAGTGATCGTGCGTGGCTGGATGTTTTCGGCTGCAGTCACTCTGGCGGTTTCGGTCGCGACGCTGTCGTATGAAATGCTCGGCTCGATCAATATCTCACCCGCCGTGTAAAAAGCATTAGCCTCTTTTTCCGAAAGGCTCTTGATGGCCGTCAGGCGTGTGCGAAATTTGTTTCGTGCGACCGACAGCGAGGTCCAGTTGCTCTCCGGCATTGCGACCGTCGATTGGAGATTTGGTTTTGACCTGTCGAATACAAAAACCTCGTTCTGAAAATACTGCCGCTCGGAGTCATCGTAAACATAACCCTCCGCCGCCTCGCGAAGAGCCGTCTGCACCGCGTCCAGTTCATTACGGCTAAATGTCCGCGACGCCAGCGTCTTGCCAACCTCTGCACCGCCCGCACCCAGCCAATGCGTTTCGGCTTTGGCGTCGGAATTCGATTGTTTCGTATTCGCTTCGCCGCCGTGCCGCTGGAGCTTTTCCCACGACGACAGAAAACCCTGCACAGCCTGCTCTGCCTTGTTGGATTCATAGCGAAAGATCGGCTTGACAGCTTTTCTTGCTTCGCTCTTTAGTCGCTCGGATTCGTCAGGGTCGGCAAAATAAACATCCGCCGGCGAAGAGATGCTCTCGCGGGCTATATCGCCCTCTTGATAAGCCTGTTCTCCGGCCGAACGCCACAGCGGATTGTGAATAAGCAGAGTCGTGAGCAAACAAAGCACCGCGAACCCGATCCAAAATTGGTGCTCAGGCGACAGCACGCCAAAGGGCCGTGCGATCAACCCAAACAGCCATTCCCGCCACTCAGTCACGGGCGATTTCAGATCTCTGATCCTCTTACTCATGATTCGCAACGAGAGCGATTTCTTCCTCAAAATTGGGCTCTTCGGCTCCCGTGTAAACTTCTTTTATTATCTCACCGACCGCCGCGACCATTGGTCTTAGTGTTTCGCGGGCAATAGCTGAAATTGCCACGCTTGTCAGCCCGCTGTCAAGCGAAATTTGCCGCGTGAGTTGCTCGATCACTTCCCGCGTGAGCAGATCGGCCTTGTTAAGAACGATCAATTGCGGGATTTCGTTGAATTCCAGATCGCTCAGGATCTTGTTTACCGACGCGATCTGCTGCAGCACACGCGGATTAGAAGCGTCCACAACATGCACGAGCAGATTACTATCAGCGATCTCCTCAAGGGTCGCCCGAAACGCCGAAACCAGAGCATCGGGCAGATCACGGATAAATCCGACGGTGTCGTTAATGATAACTTCCTGGTCATACGGCAGGCGTAAACGCCTTGAGGTCGGGTCGAGCGTTGCGAACATCTTTTTCTCGGCGTAAACATCCGACTGCGTCAACTGGTTGAGCAGAGTCGATTTGCCCGCATTCGTATAACCGACAAGCGAGATGATCGGCAGATGCTTTTGAACGCGTTTCTTTCGCCGTTCCTGCCGCTGAAAACCAAGATTATCAACCTGCTTTTCGAGATTGGCGATACGGTCGCGAACCCGTCTGCGATCGGTCTCAAGTTTCGTTTCACCCGGCCCTCGTCCGCCGATCCCACCCGCAAGCCGCGAAAAGGCTGAGTTTTGCCCGATCACTAGCCTCGGCAGCAGATATTTTAACTGTGCTAGTTCGACCTGCAGCTTGCCTTCCCTGCTTTGAGCACGCTGGGCGAATATATCGAGAATGAGCTGCGGACGGTCGATCACTTTCAGTTCGGTCGTGTCCGAAAGCGACCGCACCTGTGCCGGCGAAAGCTCCGTGTCAAAAATTATGATGTCCGCCCCAAGCCGCATCGACCGTATCAACAGCTCGTCCAATTTACCTTTTCCAAGCACGGTTTTCGGATCGATCTTTGGGCGGCGTTGGATGATGGTGTCGAGGATGACGACATCGGCCGATTCGGACAATTCCTTTAGCTCGGCGATCGATTCGGCCGCAATGTCCTGGTCGCCGGTCGTCACGCCCACGAGTATCGCACGGTCGCGGCCGGTCTGGCGGTTTCGCCCCGTCAGACGAATGCGGGCCATCTCGTCCTCGAGCGAATTTATGAGCTGTATAAAATTGGTATCAAGCTGCGAAGCGACGTTCGGCTCGAGATATTCGTACGGAAGCGACTGTGCCTCTGCCTCAAGGCTCTCAGCCGCCGTCGGCACAAGATGCGCCGAATATACAAGCCCCGGCAAACCGTCCTTACGATCCACCTGAATGATCGACATCAGGTCGAGCCGCAGCAAGGCGAGATCGGTCAGATCGTCCTGCGTCAGCTTTTCGCCAAGCAGATGCGTATGAACACAGCGCAGCCCGCGAAAGCGGTCTTCGGACACGCGGGCGCGTCCAAAATCGGGCAGCTCGATGCCCTTCGCCGTGCCGACCATCACATATTCGACCTGGCCCTTGCGGTTGATCAGCACGCCAACCTGCCGCCCCGTCTCATGCGAGATCTCCGACATCTGCCGCGCCAGCTCCGGCGACACAATGTCATCCGCAGCCACCCGCCGAGTCCCCAGACGCTCGATCCTCTTAAGTTGATTATGTTTTAATCCGCGGGTAAATCCGTGAACGGTGTTGATAGAGATCTAAGTTCCTCCGACTGCAACCCTAATTGTATCAAAACGAGTGCAGAAGCCAGCACGAAGTAACGGTTCCGTGATACTCCAATTTGCCCTCACGCGCCTTTTTCGGCATACTTTTCATATAGCGAATTACGAATTATGAATTACGAATTACGAAATTTCAGACGCTCGTAATTCGTAATTGTTAATTTGTATTTTGTTCTATGCCTAACACACCAACACCTAACGCCAGTTACAGCCTTACACTTCGAGTAAAGATACAGAATCAGCCCGGTAAGCTTGGCGAGATCACTACGGCCATCGGCAAGGCCGGCGGCGATATCGAGGGCATTGATATCGTCAGCGTCGGCAAAGACTATCTGGTCCGCGACATTACGGTAAATGCCGCGAGCGAGCATCACGCTAAAGAGATCGTTGATTCGGTACAAAGTATCGACGGCGTCGAGGTCGCAAACGTCAGCGACCGCACGTTTTTGATGCATCTCGGCGGCAAGATCGAGGTTACGTCGAAAATGCAGCTCAAGACCCGCTCCGATCTGTCGATGGCATATACGCCGGGCGTTGCACGCATCTGCGAGGCGATCCACAAGGATCCGGAAAAGGCGTTTAACCTAACGATCAAAAAGAACACGGTCGCTGTCGTTTCGGACGGAACGGCTGTACTCGGGCTTGGCGACATCGGCCCTGCAGCGGCGATGCCTGTGATGGAAGGCAAGTGTCAGCTGTTCAAAGAATTTGGCGGCGTCGATGCGTTTCCGATCTGCCTGAACACCAAGGACCCGCACGAGATCATCGAGACGATCAAAAATATCTCGGTGGCGTTTGGCGGGATAAATCTTGAGGACATCTCGGCCCCGCGTTGCTTTGAGATCGAGGAGCGTTTGAAAGAAGAGCTTGATATTCCGGTGTTTCACGACGACCAGCATGGAACCGCCGTTGTCGTCCTAGCCGCCCTGATCAACGCTCTCAAGATCACCGGCAAGCGGATGGAAGACATCAAGCTTGTCGTCAACGGCATCGGAGCTGCGGGCGTTGCGTGCAGCAAGATCGTAATGGCCGCCGGCGTTAAAAACATCATTGGCTGCGACACGACCGGTGCAATTTACGAGGGCCGCAAAGACAATATGAACTGGGTCAAGGATTGGTACGCACGCAACACCAACCCCGACAATGAACAAGGCACCGTTCACGAGGTCATTAAGGGTGCGGACGTTTTCTTTGGGCTGTCGGCACCGAACCTGCTGACGCCCGCCGACCTTGACACGATGGCAAAAGACCCGATCGTCTTTGCGATGTCCAACCCGACTCCCGAGATCATGCCCGAGGACGCCGCCGGACACGTCGCCGTTATGGCAACCGGACGCAGCGACTATCCAAATCAGATCAACAACGTCCTGTGTTTTCCCGGCATCTTTCGCGGGGCGTTAAATTGCAGGGCTTCGCGAATAAACGAGGCGATGAAACTCGCCGCCGCCCACGCCATTGCCAACATCATTGGCCCCGACGAACTGCACCCCGACTACATCATCCCGTCGGTCTTTGACCGCCGAGTCGCCGAGGCAGTTGCTCAAAAGGTCGAAGAGGCGGCGTACGAAACGGGCGTCGCACGGCGTCACCGCTCGACGGCAGATTCCGAGTTTTCCGCGGCTCCTTATTAAAATACGTAACTAATACAAACTGTTGTACGAGGGTCTGTTAACATTCAATAGATGCGAACAGTGATCAAAGAAAGATATCACCTCTTAGGCGTTGAAGAGGTTGCAAATGCGATCACTCACGGCCTCGGCCTTTTGCTGAGCATTGTGGGGTTTGTCTTTGTGGTTACAATGGCGGCTCTCAGCGGCGACCGTTGGCAGATAGGCTGTGCCGTCGTTTACGGCACCTCGCTTGTCGCCCTCTACGCCGCATCTACGCTTTATCACACTGCCGTCGGTGAAAAGGCAAAACTCCGCCTCCAACTCGTCGATCATTGCTGCATCTACATCCTCATCGCGGGCAGCTACACGCCGTTCGCATTGATTCCGCTGCGTAATGGCATTGGGCCTTATTTATTCACATTCGCGTGGGCGTTCGCTGCGGTCGGTATCTCGATGAAGCTGTTTATGAACGTGCGTTCGGGTCCGCTGTCAGCGATCACTTACTTATTAATGGGCTGGGTCGGGCTCGTCGCGGTCCAACCGCTGTATGAAACAGTGGGATTTGTGCCGATGGCTCTGATCGTCGCGGGCGGCGTGAGTTATACGTTGGGGACGATCTTTTTCGGCTGGCACAGTCTGAAGCACCACCACGCCATCTGGCATATCTTCGTCCTCGGCGGCAGCGTGCTGCATTTTATCGCGATCGCCGGTTACATCATTCCCTACACGACAAACTTATAACCCATGCCGTGCACGGTCTGGATAAACTGCGGATGACGCGGATTTTCCTCAAGCTTTTGCCGCAGCCACGCTACATGGACATCAACCGTCCTCGTCGTCGGCATCGCGTCGTAACCCCAAACCGCATCAAGCAGATCGTCACGCGAATGGACGGTGCCGCGATTTTCGATAAAAAACTGCAGCAGCCTAAACTCCATCGCCGACAGATCGACCGGCGAGTTGCTTCGCGTGACCTCAGCCTTTTTGAAATCGATACCGATCTCGCCAAAACGAAAGGCTCCGTTTACAGTTGTTTCTGATTGAGCAGGCGAGCGTCTGAGCAAAGCCTCGACACGGGCGAGCAGCTCTATCACCTCAAAAGGCTTTGTCAGATAATCGTCGGCACCGAGTTTGAGCCCGAGCACCTTATCGATCGTCTCGCCCTTTGCCGTGAGCATCAGTATCGGCGTTGAGATGCCCTTTTGCCGCAGGTCGCGGCATACATCATAGCCGTTCTTTTTTGGGAGCATCACATCGAGGATTATGAGGTCAAAAGATTCAGTCGACGCGAGGTCAAATCCCTGCCTACCGTCCACCGCCGAAGTCACGTCAAACCCTTCACTCGTCAGGCGATCTGTGAGCGTAATGATGAGGCCTTTTTCATCTTCGACAAGTAGGATCTTCATACCGGCAATTCGATCGTGAACGTACTTCCCTTGCCCGGATCGCTCATTGCCTGGACTTTACCGCCGTGGGCTTCGACAATCTGTTTTACGAGCGATAATCCCAGCCCGTTGCCGTGGATCTGAGCGTCAACGACCTCTCGCGAACGGTAAAACGGCTCAAACACCTGACGCAGATCGACTTTCGAGATACCGATGCCCTCATCTTCGACCGAGATCTTGATATTGCCACCACCGTTTGCAGCGTTGATACGCATTTTTGTCCCGCCGTTGCTGTATTTGGCTGCGTTTATCAAAAGATTTTGCACCGCCTGTGTCAGAGCATTTTTATCTGCATTGATCGACGGGAGCGTCGCGATATTTGTCTCGACAGCGATACTTTTTTCGTCGATCAGCGGGCGGCATGCTTCGATTGCATCGCTTATCACTTCTCCGACAGCGGTCTCCGTAAGTGTGTATTTCTTGTTACCCGAATTCGCCCCCGCAAAATCAAGGATCTGCTCGACCATGCCCGACAGTTTGCGGCCCTCGCCTTTGATCAGATCGCCGTAACGCGAAACTTGTCCGTCTTCTTTGGCAACGCCGTCGGCGAGATTTTCGCCCGCAGAATAAATAACCGCGAGCGGCGTGCGAAATTCGTGCGACACGCTCGAGACAAAATCGACCTGCCGCTGGGCCGTTCGTTTAACCCGCTGGGCCGAAATGATGATGGCAACGATCGCACACGCGAGCAAAAACAATAGGCCAAAACCTACGCCCAAATTTCGCCGCAAATTCGACGCGGCAAATGCATCGAGCGAACCATAGACGTGCTGCACATTCAGTGTCCACGGACTGTCGCCAGGGCGATCAGACGTTGTCGTTGTTGTCGCCGTAAAGACAGATGTGCGGGGCTTACTATCATCCTTTTTGATCTCGATCTTTACGCCGCTGTCCTTGTCGGTATTTGACTGGACTCGATTAAAACTGTGAGTTTCGACTTTTTGGCTGACCACAACATCCGACCGTCGTTCGCCGATCTTGTCCATCAGGTCTTTATTTGCGTAAAAAATAAAATTGTCCGGTGCGACATTAAAGAGCGGTACCGTCGCATCGCGGGCGTCGCCGCTCACAGCTTGAAAAACGCTCTCACCGGCCTTGTCCGTGATCGACGCCCGAAACTCACCATCGGCAAAATATTTAGCAGTCAGATCAGGCAAAAGATCATTTTTGATCATCGCCGGGTCGAGTTTTATCGCCAGATAACCAACGGTCGGAGGCATCGAGATGGAGGGCCGCCGCTCCGGTGACGGCGTGCGGATCATGATCGGCCCCGCAGTTTTCTGTCCTTCGCTATGGATCGGCAGCAGCAGAGTATAAATATCAGCCTGGACCGGACGGAAATTGTTACTGTCAGCAAACCGACTGCGCAGATTAGCAACTTCGCTATTTTCCTCGACCGGCGCAAACGAACGAGCCTGCCGGTCGTATCTTAACGAAGTGGCGTTTGGTCCAGTTCCTAAAAAATAAAAATCCGTGATCAGCCCAGGGTAAGCGGTCTTTTCCCGCCAATAATCGTACCTTTCATTGAACTCAGACCAGTCTTTTTTTGCCCATGTATCAGCTCCGGTCTGAAAATTAAAGTACGAGTTTTGTATCTCGCGGTTAAAATCCATAGCAAAGCGCTCGGCCTGTTCCTGCACGCGACGATGGGCTTTTTCGTTGTCCGATTCGCTGATCTGCTTGAGCCAGCGATATTGCAGCGCTCCCGAAAGCACTAGCAATCCGGTAAGCCCAGCGATCAGTAAAATTGTAGTCCACGAACGATTCATCGAATTTCATTGTCCATCTTACATTTTGTGTTGTCTATCGTTTTTCGACACATTTTACATCCTTAACAAATTCTTTGCGTTCTCTTAATCACCTGCAAACGCCGCCGTGCGATTATCCATAATGTCGAAAGTTTATATTGGGGTCTGAGAGATGTTGCGGCTCTGGCTCTGTTTGCTAGTCACTAAGCAATAATGTACAAACAACGGAGGTAAATGTTATGAAACGATTTATATTCTCAATTTTATGTGTGTCGGTGTTCTTTATCGGCGTCGGTTCACTGGTCGAAAGGACCGGTGCCAAATTCAAATCTGACGAAAAGGCGCTCGCCTTGATCGCCAAAGCTCGTCAGGCCATCGGCGGTGATGCCGCCGTCAGCAGCGTCCAGAGCATGGTCATCGTCGGCAAAACGACCCGTCAGATGAAGCTCAACGGTGTCTCCCAACCGCAAGAAGGCGAGACAGAGATCGCCCTGCAGTTTCCGGACAAGATGTCACGCACCATGAAAATGGGACACGGTGACGCCACTGGCGACGCTGTCAAGATCTTTGACAAGCAGGTCGATGTCGTTGTGATGGGCGGTGACAAAGACAATATGAAAGTCATCGTCAATGGCGCTGGACACGGCGAAGGAACCGGAGCAAACATCTCCAAAAAGATCGTCGTCAAAAAAGATGACGGGACCGTCTTGGAGTTGACCGGAGCCGATGCCGATAAGTGGATCGCCGAACATCCGGGCGTCCCCGGCGAAAAGCACGTCATTATTAAAAAAGGCGACGGTAATGTCGAGGAATTCAAAACCGGGACCTCGGACAAAGTCATTGTTCGCCACGGTGATGGCGGCAACGCAACATTTACGACCAAGGACGGCAAGACGTTTGACATCCAAACAGCCGACCACACCTTTATGCGAACTGCCGGCGGCCACGGCGATGGGGCTCGTCATAACGACCTGCTCCGTCTCACACTCAGCCTGCTGCTGACCGCTCCACAGGGCATGGATGTTGAGTACACTTATGGCGGTTCGGGCGACGTTGACGGCAGATCGTGCAACATCGTTCTCGCGTCATTTGGTGGCCAGTCGTACAAACTTTATCTGGACGGCGGATCAAACCTGCCGGTGATGATGAGCTACACGGGCATGCGAATGCCGCAGATATTCACTTTTAAGACTGATGGTGCGAAAGCAGGCGATGCCGAAAAGGGCAACATGGTCTTTACCCACAAGATCGACGGCCCCGATGCAAAGTCGGCTGAGTTTCAGGTGAGATTTTCGGACTATCGCTCGACGGGTGGCGTACAGCTTCCATACAAATGGACGCAAACCGCCGGCGGCGAAGCAGACGAAACATTTGACGTCACAAGCTATGAGATCAATCCGGCCAATATCGCGGATAGGTTTAAGGGGCAAAAAGTGATGGTCAGGATGAAAAAGCCTGAAGATAAATAACCGCTAAACACACGGAAATCGCTAAAAAAGGCAGGAACGCATTATTCGTTTCTGCCTTTTTCTAATTTAGCATTTTTCGCGTCTTTCGCGGTTAATCTCTCTTTCAGTTTTGGCACGAGCAATTTTGAGGCATCGATCGCTCCTTTGATATGCCGCTGATGGGTAAAGTGTCCGGCGACATACACGCCCGGGACGTTCGTCTCAAATGTTTCGGGGTCGTAAACAGGCACTTCGCCGCCCTTGCCCTGCTCGGTTTCACGGTCGCCGTTTTCATTTTCAAGCTCGACCTCGCCCTCGCGGATCTCGATCACCTTGCCGAGGAAAAACAGATTCAGGCAATGCTCTTTTAGCTCATTTTCAAGCGGTTCTTTGACCCAGTATTTGATACAGCCCTGCTTCGGATCGGTGCTTTCCCAATCGTCGCGAAAGATCGCCAGCGTCGTCTCGGCCCCCTCTTGTGCCAAAAACAACGCCGCCTCGCCCGCCGAATTCCCTCCGCCAATGATCAACGCGCGCTTTTTGACCCAAGGATACGTCTCGCGAAACATCTCATGCACCTTTGGCAGATCCTCGCCGGGGACATTTAGCTTGCGCGGATAATCCATCGCACCAATTGCAAACAAGACATTGCGAGACTCGTATCGGCCCTTGTCGGTAACGATTGCAAAATGGTCTTTTTCCGTGTTTTCCGTGGTCTTATTATTCTTAGCACCCTCGACCACGGAACCCACGGAAGACACGGACAAAACCATCTCCTCAGCCTGCACATTCAGATCATGCTCCAGCACGAACCTCACGTAATATGAGAGCAGTTCCTCGCGCGTTGGTTTTTCTCGGGCCGGGTCGAGCCCGCCGTCTTCAAATTCGAGTTCATTGGTGGTTGAAAAAACGGTCAGCCCGACGGGATAGTTGTAGATCGTATTACCGATCAGGCCTTTTTCGATGACGAGATAATCGAGCCCGGCTTTTTTGGCTTCGTACGCCGCCATAATTCCGGCCGGCCCGGCTCCGATGATTATCAGATCAAACATTTTCGAGTTTTTTGAGCGCTTCGGTAAATTTTTCGATCTGAGCGTGCGCGGCCCCAAGTTCCCGCTTTGATTCGAGGTATTTCTGCCATTCGCCGGTGGCGGTCAGGGCTTTGAGTGTGTCTTCGTCCAAGGCGTGTGACATCACGACGAGCAGATCGCTGAGCGCTTCGTGGCCGTCGAGGAGCGATTGGATAATGGTGTACGCGAGTTTTGCGTTGGGCAGATCGATGTCGAGGTCTTGCATAATTCGAAAAATTTTACCACAGAGGCCACAGAGAACGCGGAGCGATCAATCTAAGAACGGTAGATCCGAAACCGTCGCGGTAACATCTTCCATCATTAATTCAGTACCGCTTGCCAAATAGTCGTAACGAACAAATCCGAGGGCGATAGTTTTATCGAGTTTTGGCGAAAAAGTAACGGAGGTAATGCGACCTGCGTTTTTGCCTTCAGGCGTTATGAGTTCCGATCCAGCCGCTACTGGCTCTGACAAAACCATACCCGTTAATCGTTTAGCAACATGCCCGCGAAAGTAAATGCGGGCTATGATCTCCTGGCCGATGTAGCAGCCTTTGTTGTACGAGATAAGGCCGTCGATGCCGAGTTCGGGAACGATGGTCGTTTCGTCCATATCGATGCCGTATTTAGGCGTGCCGGATTCGATGCGGAGGGTTTCATATATTTCGTCCTCGATTCGGATAAATCCAAGTTGATCAAGGCTATCACGAACGACATCTGCTGACTTAGTCGACACGAAAAGACTCGTATTGCTGCCTTCGTATACAATCGGCTTTTCCGCCGAGATACCTAAAACAAACAATGACATAAGGTCGAGTTCACCCATTAATTCAAAATACTCGTATTGATCGGAGAGATCCTCTACAAAAAACTCCCCTGCAAATGTGAACCGAAACAGATTCTGATAAACCTTTTCCCGCGTCGCGTCCTCGGTCTCGAAAAGATACCTATCGCCTTGTCTCAGCACTCGCACGACCGCGAGCAGACGCCCTTGGGCATTGGGAAACGCTGCGAGCATTTGCCCGCCATCCTCGAGCGTTTTCATGTCGTTTGAGATCAGCCCGTCGAGAAATTGGACGGCCTCTTTACCCCAAACGGCGATCAGGCCGCGCTTTTGTTCGTAAAAGCCGCTGCCGCCGGAGCGGATGTGTTCGTAGGTGTTTTCGGTGTCGTTGCTCATCTTTGCTACAATACTCTTTTACTTTATAACTTCGTTTCGCATTTATACAATGAGCCAAATATCAGCAGAGTTAGTACTCGAATCCCTCAAACAGATCATCGATCCCGATCTGAAAAAAGACATCGTCACGCTTGGGTTTATCCATAACCTAGAGGTAACGGGCGGTGATGTGTCGTTCACGATCATGCTCACGACGCCGGCGTGCCCGGTCAAAGAGCAGATGGAATCCGACGCCCAGCGCATCGTCTCCGCGCTCGAAGGCGTGACCAGCGTCGCCGTCAAGATGGACGCCGAGGTGCCGCAGGGACGTGGGCTGTCAAATAACCTGACCATCGAAGGCGTCAAAAATATTATTGCCGTATCAAGCGGCAAAGGCGGTGTCGGCAAATCGACCGTCGCCGTCAATCTCGCGGTCGCACTTGCTGCCGACGGAGCAAAGGTCGGCATCATGGACGCTGACGTCTACGGGCCAAACGTCCCGATGATGCTCGGAACCGGTTACGGCCAGCCTGACGTCGTCGAAAACAAGCTGATCCCGATCAAAGCTCACGGCGTCAAGATGATCTCGATGGCCGTGCTCGTGCCGCCCGACAAACCGATGATCCTTCGCGGCCCGATGCTCCACGGCGTCGTGCGTCAGTTTTTGTCGGATGTAAATTGGGGCGAACTCGATTACCTGATCGTCGATATGCCGCCGGGAACGGGCGATGTGCAGCTCTCGTTGGCCCAACTCGTACCGGTGCAAGGTGCTGTCCTTGTGACGACACCGCAGGAAGTTTCACTCTCGGACGTGCGTCGGGCGGTCAAAATGTTTGAGCAGGTCAACGTGCCTGTGCTCGGCGTGATCGAAAATATGTCCTATTTTATTGCCCCCGACACGGGCAATCGTTACGAGATATTCGGACGCGGTGGCGGACAGAGCCTCTGCGACGAATACGGCCTCAATTTCCTTGGCGAAGTGCCGCTCGGTATGGAGGTCCGCGAAGGCGGCGACACCGGCGTTCCGGTCGTTATCGGATCTCCCGATTCACCGCAAGCTGCTGCCTTCCGTCACGTTGCTGAGGAAGTTGCAAGACAAGTTTCGATCGAAGCGATGAAACCGGAATTAGTGATAATGACACGTGCGACGCCCTGACCAAACCGGTAATGAAGTGAATGTTTGACGACAAAGACGAACAGCGTGAACGCGAGGAATTAGCCGCTTCGGCCGGTGGCATTCTCGATTCGTACGATAACCCCGTTAGATCTCAAAAAGCCCTACGGTTTTATATTATTATTGACGCGGTGATCCTCATTTCGGCGTTTCTTTTTGGGAAATGGATAAACGCGCAGGATATCGAACGATTTCTTGCCATCATCGCGTTGGTCGGCGGAATTGGATTTTTGATAACCTTTACGGCATTTCGCTTATATCAGACAACGGCTTCTACAACCGCCGAAGTTGATAGTATTGAAAGTGGAGTTATGGGGGGATATCAGTAAGCCTCCACCCAAAACCGTAGATGGGGCTTTTGGTTGATCGCCGCCGGGGGCGGTGCGGTCAATATTGCCGTCTATATGGCAATTCTTGCGTTCTTTGGATAGTTTGCCCGAACGGATCGGATATGGGTTCTGTGCGCATATTTATTTGCGAAAGCTTGTTTTTTTTTGATCTGTCGTTTAATATTGATTTTATTGTAAGGATTCGTTTGCTACGGATCCTAAGTTCATATTGAGGAGTACTTAAAATATTATGGCAGCAGTTGCAGCACCTACATTTGAATTGAACGTAACCGAAGCGGCGGCGACCGAGATCAAAAAATTTCTCGCGACCGAAGACGATCTGCCGGAAACGGCCGGGCTCCGCGTCCGGGTTGTGCCGGGTGGATGTTCGGGTTTTCAGTACAGCCTCAACATTGAGGAAGATTCGCGTGCGGGCGATATGATCGTCGACAAATTTGGCATCAAGCTTTTTGTCGATATGTTTTCGGTGCAATACCTCAACGGCATCACCGTCGATCATACGACCAACATGATGGGCTCTGGATTTACATTCGAAAATCCAAACGCGACCGGCGGCTGCGGCTGCGGAACATCGTTCTCAGCGTAAAATCTTACACATTTTTATGTAGGCCCGAATTTATTTTCGGGCCTTTTCGTTTTTAAATGGAACCCGCTAACGATTGAGCGTGTCTTGTGTTATCACAGGACAACTAAAGGTGCTTAAGGCGGAAGAGTAGTGGGGCGGCGGGGCCTTTTCTATCGAAAGATAGGAAAGGCTCCTGCACGGCATTGTTCATTTATCTGCAACCCGTTTTCGGCTTTTACCATCTCAATCTCCGCCTCCCCGACCTATAACTAAGTTGATGCGATTGCATTTCGTTTGCTTATAGGTCATAATGTCAATAGTTAGTTTCACTAGCGTTAAAACAAGGGACACATTTGGAATAGTTAGCAAGGTCAGCATTTCTGATTTACTGGAATTTTTCGTGTGTTGGAGGTTTTTATTAATAGGTGAGTAAATCACCGCCCTCCTCAGGTTCCCTGCCTCATTAGATTTCTGGAGTTATAGTTTGAAAGATTTAAAAAAGATATTTGTTCTGTCGTCATGTGTTCTTTTGGTTTCGGTATGCTTTACCGTCGCCGCTTCGGCCCAAGGCCGCGACCGGATCGTTAGATCGACCGGCAGCCAGCCTACTAATATGCCGTCGGCACAACCAAAACCGCAACCCGCATCACGCCCTACACTCACAAATGATGTTAGGGTAGTCCGCCAAGACCAGGCTTGGGAGCCGCTCGTAACAAATACAGCGTCATCCAGAGCGGTCAATGCACCTCGCGGACTGGCCGCCGGCCGGACTGTTTACGGTATGGCAACCAGCGAGAGACTGGAAAGGGCGATCAAGAACCGTTACGGGCTTCCATACCGATACGGCTCAACGGGACCAAATTCGTATGACTGCTCAGGCTTTGTCTGGAGCTCATTTCAAGAAGCAGGTATCTTTTTTACACGTTCAAGTGCACGCTCATTATGGGCACAGTCAGAGCCGGTTTACGGCGATGACCGTTTCAAATTTGGCACGCTTGTCTTTTTTAACAACCTCGGCCACATGGGCATCGTCGCCGATGAGAACGGGTTTTATCAGGCATCGTCGAGCAAAGGCATCACCTACTCGCCATTTGCAGGTTACTGGGCAAGCCGCATCGTTGGCTACCGCAGGTTAAAACCGGAAAGCGGTGCAATGCCGGAAGACAACCAATAATAGTTAATTTTGTATAAACAAAAGCCCGGTGTTCTTTCGAACACCGGGCTTTTCTAATTGTCTTACAAATACCTAGCTTACAAATCCCGGCCGCGACGGATGGTCCTTGATCTCATAAACCACGGCGATCTGTCCGATCGCGACATACGCAACCTTCTCTTCCTCATCACGCAGATAAAGTACGCCGCTTTTCACATCGACCACATCACCGCGAAACGACGCATTTGTGCCGCACGAAACATCGATCTTTTTGCCAAGCAATTGTTTTAGTAACTCTTCCATACCTCGATAGTATCAAAAGCGGCTATTCATTGCCGCCATTCTTCCATTTAGAGCCCATTTGCTCGTCTTGGCCTCACCATTCGACGCGGCAACTGCGACCGTCTTTTGCTTTTGTTTGTAGGCAAGTGCCGCAGCAATAGCAGCCATATCGCGAGTCGCCTCGTCCGGCTCGACCGCTTTTTTCCGTTCGTTAAATCCGGTGATAAAACCTGTGTCGAGGTTGCCCTCGATAAAGACGGCATCATCCATTACCTCACGAAAGAATGCCAGCGTCGTTTTGATACCGCCGACCTCATATTCCGCCAAAGCACGACGCATACGGTCGATCGCCTGGGGCCTGTCTTTACCGTAACCCGCGAGTTTCGAGATCATCGGATCATAATAGATCGACACCTCGCAACCCTCATAAACGCCGCCGTCATCACGAACGCCCGGCCCTTGGGGAACGCGCAGACGCGTTATCGTCCCCGGACTCGGCATAAAATTGGCATCCGGGTCTTCGGCATAAACGCGGCATTCGATAGCGTGGCCCCTGATCTCGATGTCATCCTGGGTGAACGAGAGCTTCTCACCCCAAGCGACATTGATCTGTTCGCGAACGAGGTCGATGCCCGTGACAAGCTCGGTCACAGGATGCTCGACCTGAAGTCGCGTATTCATCTCAAGAAAATAAAATGATTTATCGAGATCCGAAACAAGAAATTCGACCGTTCCGGCACCGACATAGTTCACGGCCTTTGCGACCTTGACGGCACACTCGCCCATTTCTTTTCGCAGCTCGGCCGAATTGATCGGCGACGGAGCTTCCTCGATCACTTTCTGATGCCGACGCTGTATAGAACATTCGCGTTCGCCCAAATAGACGTGATTGCCGTGCGTGTCCGAAAATACCTGTATCTCGATATGACGCGGGCGGACGACCGCCTTTTCGACATAAACGGCGTCATCGCCAAATCCCGCGAGCGCCTCGGATTGCGCACCCTCGAGCGCCGATTTTAGTTCGGATTCCTCAAAAACCAGCCGCATTCCCTTGCCGCCGCCGCCGGCTGAGGCTTTTAGCATCACCGGATAACCGATCTCGTCAGCCGTCGTTTTTGCCTCGTCAAACGAACGCAGCGGCTCCGTCGTCCCCGGAACGATCGGCACGCCCGCCTCGATCGCTATCTTTCTAGCCGACATCTTCCCGCCCAAACCTTCCATCGCTTCGGGCGGCGGGCCGATAAATGTAATGCCCGCTTTAGTTACTTCGCGGACAAACTCGGCGTTCTCCGACAAAAATCCATACCCCGGATGTATCGCCTCGGCACGCGAAGCCTTTGCGACCTCGATGATCTTTTCCCAGCGAAGATAGCTCTCCGCCGATGGCGGCTGGCCGATGTGATACGACTCGTCCGCCATTCGCACATGCAAAGCAGCTTTATCAGCATCAGAATAAACCGCGACCGTGCCGATCTTCATCTCACGGCAAGCCCTGATGACACGACAGGCGATCTCGCCCCGGTTGGCTATGAGGATTTTCTTGAACATCTATTCCACTATCGAGTTGTACTGATTCTTAGGATCGAACCGCACACCTACCTTGGCCCCGGGCACGTAGTCACCGGGCCGCTGCTTTTGCTCATCGGTTAGTGCGTCTGCGGATTCAAAATCTACGCCGTTTAGCGTGTACACAAAAACAACAAGTTCCTGACCGTCGGCATCGATCTTGGTATCGATGATCGTGCCGTCCGTTATCCGGCCGTTTTCCAACAGGAAACGCCGCCGAGCACCCGGGTCGAACGGTTTTCTGCCTAGTATCTTATCAACGATTCCCATTGTCTAATCCAGTTCGAGCGGCGGTTTGTCGTATTTTGCTCTCAGTTTATTTATTGCCGCCAGCACCGATGGGCGCTTAATAATTCTCGCCTCGAGCGGCCGCTTTCCCGGGACATCGAGGAAGATGAGCCCGAGCAATATGGTTAAAACGCCCTGTCCCGGCACCCCAGGCAGGGATAAAATAATACCTAATATTATCAACAGGACTCCCGCAATATTCTTTGCGATCACCGCACCCCACCTAACTAAAAACGGGCTGTCGGGCATAAAGTCGCGATTGTGGTCGGCGGCAAAATAGCGCGGCGGGATCTTGACCATCACAAGAGCAAGAGCCCCAAAACTGATAGCAAGCGAGCCGAGAAAAAGCCCGACTGTAATGCCGACACCACTCCAAGTGAGCGATTCCCAAAATGTTGTAAAACGTTCGATCATTCGGCAGGACTCACTTCGTCCATCGCCCGTAATTCACGGCGGATATAGACCATACGCTGCACGAGCGTCCACATCGACCCGATAGCGAGCACCCATAGCACCTGGGGCATGCGATTGGCCAGAAAATGGTCCGAGTTCCAGTTCCACGTCGAAAGTGCCCCGATGATAAATAGCACAACTCGTTCAGGCCGCTGGAGAAACCCGACGTTTGCCTTAACACCAAGCCCCTCGCTACGGGCGGTCGTGTAACTTACGAGAACCGATTCGATCATTCCGGCACCGGCAAGAAATACGTTAAGCGTCGAGTGAAACTCAGTCAAACGGGCGTAAAAGATCATGATGCCCATGAACGAGCCCATATCGGATAACCGGTCGAGCGTCGAATCGAGAAAGCTGCCGTACTTGGTAACACGTCCCGTAAGCCTCGCGACACCTCCATCGAGCATGTCAAACAGATTGGCTACGATCAGCACGATACCGGCCCAGAAAAATTCACCAAAGCCAAACAATACGCCGCAGCCAAGATTGATCGTCACACCGATCAGCGTCAGCACATTTGGCGGAATACCCGCAGACGCAAGCCCGCGTATCATCGCATTGATGATACTCATCGCACCGCGTCCTATGTTTGCACCTATTCCTAGCATTGCTCAGTCAGCTTTTTCGTGAATGGTCGTTAACCGGCTGATCTCAAAATTACGCCAACCGTTCGGCGTTTTGACCTTGATCTCATCGCCCTCTTGTTTGCCCATCAACGCCTGGCCGATCGGCGAAACGGTCGAGATCAGCCCGTTGTCGGGATCGCTCTCTTCGGATGTGACGAGACGGTATTTTATCTTTTCTTCTTTCTCAAGGTCATATAAAACTACGTTAGAGCCATATGCGACGCGGTCGGTCGGGATCTTTGACAGGTCGATCGAATCGACCTCGATCATCCGCTGCTGCAGCATACTGATGCGCGCCTGGACCATCGACTGGCGATCTTTCGCAGCTTTATATTCGGCGTTTTCTTTTAGATCGCCAAACTCACGTGCGTGCTGGATGTGCTTTGGCAATTCAAAATGCAGCTCGTACTCTAGCTTATCAAGCTCAGCCCGCAATTTTTTCTTAACTTCTTCCATAAACCCTGACCTATTTTACGCCGTTGGACCTAGAATCATAAAGCGTCGCTTCGCCGTGTTTCGCTTCTTTAGGGGCGGCAAACGAAATGCCGATGTCGCGTGCCGTGCGGACAAGCTGCCCATCGACCTGCACCATCTTGATATTGGCGCAAGCCTCTGACAGCGGCACCGTCACGACCGTGCCGGCCTGCAACGCGACCATTTTACCTTTTTCACCACTCGCAAGTGCCCTTACAGCACACGCTCCAAAGTTTGTCCCAAGCATTCGGTCAAAAGCATTTGGGCTGCCGCCGCGTTGCAGATGGCCGAGCACGACGCATCGTGATTCTTTGCCCGTCAGTTCCTCGATACGGCTGGTGATCGAAACGCCGATACCGCCAAGCCGCATTTCTTTCTGATCCTGATACAACTCCGACTTACCGACCTCACGTGCCCCTTCGGCAACAACGATGTTCGTAAATCGCGAGCCGCTGCGTTCGCGTGCCTCGACCTTTCTCGCTATCGACTCAAGCGAAAACGGGATCTCCGGGATCAAAATAATATCCGCACTGCCGGCAAGCCCCGCGTGCAAGGCGATCCAACCCGTGTTGCGTCCCATCACCTCGAGGATCATCACCCGATCGTGCGACGCGGCCGTCGTGTGCAACCGATCGAGTGCCTCGGTGGCAATATCAATTGCCGTCATAAAGCCGAACGTGAATTCCGTTGCCGCGAGATCGTTATCGATCGTTTTTGGCACACCGATCACGGGAAACCCGCGTTTGTGAAACTGTTCGGCGATGGCAAGTGTACCCTCGCCGCCGATCGCTACGAGAGCCTCGATACCGAGAATGTCGAGGTTTGCAAGAGCTTCGGCGATCGGCATTTGCGGAAACGTCGGCTTGCCATCCGCCATTTTCACAAAGCTGCCGCGATTGCGCGTCCCCAAAATTGTCCCGCCTCTAGGCAACAAACCGCTAACGCTCCGCGTCGTCAATTTTACCGTGTGCGTCTCGCCGAGTATGCCCTCAAAGCTGTCCTCGATGCCAACGCAGCTCATCCCAAATTCGCCAACCGCTGTTCTCACTACAGCCCGTATCGCTGCATTTAATCCCGGTGCGTCACCTCCCCCGGTCAGGATACCGATCTGCTTGTACATATAAAAAATCTAGTCCGCGAAGCAAAAGGTTATTTTACTCCACGGACTTACAAATTAGAAACGTGAATAATTATGTGCGTTTCGCGGAGTTTGCAACCAGCCCGGTCGCCTGTGCCATTGCCTCGATCGCCTTTAGCACCTGCGGGTCCGCCTCAAGCAAAACCTGCACGCCCGCCTCGTTCGAATAATTGGCCGTCGCAAGCTCTTCGCGCAGACGCATCCGAGCATATTCGCTCTGGCTATTGATGTTCTCCGCCGTTAGGCCGCTCTTTGGGTCTGCCGCAGCAAACGAGCGAAAAGCCTCAAAAATACGGTCGGTTATCGCAAATTCATTTGGAACTAGCGAAACCTTAAAATTCTGTTTCTCAACGCGGAATGTATCGAGCCCCGCGATCTTTCCCGCCACCAACAGCCGCGTAAAAAAGAACGCCGCCTCATTTATCCGCCCCTTGACAGGAGCAAATGGCTGCGGAGCAACCACAATGTCAGGCTCGATACCACGGCCTCCATACAATGTGCGGCCGTTTGCCGCCGTTACAGGGCTGCCCGCCGGTTTTGGTTTAACGTCAAGGTCGGCATTTTCAGGGGAGTCTTCGCCATGAGTATAGTAATCGTAGATCGAGCCGCTCGAATAATCACGCTGCAGCGAGCGTCCGAACGGCGTGTAATAACGGGCCGTCGTCAGCGTAACACCTGTACCGTACGGCGTACGAAAAACTCGCTGTACGAGCCCCTTGCCAAAACTGTCGCTCCCGACGATAACCCCGCGATCATAATCCTGAATCGCACCGGCGACGATCTCTGAGGCCGATGCAGAGCCGCCGTTGATCATTACGACGAGTGGCATATTTTCGATCTTGCCGCCCGTGGCGCGTAATTCACGTCCAGCGGTAGCCTTGGCTCCTTTGACCGACACGACGGTCTGCCCGCCGTCAACAAACTTACTCGTGACCGCAATCGCCTGATCGAGTATTCCGCCCGGATTGCCCCGCAGGTCGAGGATCAGGCTCTTCATCCCCTGCTTTTTAAGCTCGTCCATCGCGATCGACAGCTCTTCGCCGGTCGTCTGTTGAAAACCGCCGGTCAGCCCGACATAGCCGATATTATTCGGCAGCATAAAATAATTGCGGATCGACGGCAGCGGCACACCGCCGCGAACGATCTCGTAATCGATAGGTGCCTGTGACCCGACGCGTTCGACCTGAACCTTGACGCTCGTACCGCGTTCCCCGCGAACATTTTTCGAAACCTCGGCACTCGTCCATTCCTTAGCATCCTTACCGGCGACCGTCACAAACCGATCACCATAGCGAAGCCCAGCCTTGTCCGCCGGAGTATTTGGCACGACCGACTGAACATAGACTCCGTCGCGGTGCTGCAATATCGACACGCCAATCCCGTAAAACTGCGAGGATTGCTCTTCGTCAAGCTTTCGCAGTTCATCGCGTGAAAAGAACGACGAATGCGGATCAAGCGTCCACAGCATTGCCTGCATCGACTGATCGGTCAGCTTTTCGTGGTTGACCGCACCGGCGTAATTTTCATCGACGACATCGAGTATCTCTTTGTAATCTGCCGTCACACGCTCGTTGGTCACCGCCGTGCCAGATGCAGATCGCGTAGGCAGTTTCCCGACGAGTCCGCCGACAACCGCTCCAATGACGATCACGACCACCGCTATCAATGCAAAATATCTATTCATAAACCCTAAAAACGAACACCTATTCAATATATCATAGACTCTGTAAGTTACATTTTCGTTGGCTTTAACCTTCTAAACAGAACAAAATTCGCGGCAAATTTACTTTTCCCCGCCAAAAATTTACCATTAGCTTTTTGCAAAATGAAACCACAAGTTTCCATCGTCATCCCTGCATATAACGAAAGCGAGCGAATCGTCGCTCCGCTACGGACGATCCTCGACTTCGTCGAGGCGTCTGAGACCGCGTGCGAGGTCATCGTCGTCGATGACGGCTCGTCCGATGACACCGCCGAAGTCGCCCTCCGGATCTTTGCCGAACGCCCGGGTGTATCGACCAGCGTTATTAGATACGAAAAAAACCGCGGCAAAGGTTTCGCCGTAAATACCGGTTTGCAGGCTGCAAACGCCGACATCGCAGTTTTCACCGACGCCGATCTCTCGACCCCGATCACCGAGATCGACAAACTCGTCGGCCCGATAGCCGATGGCAAATATGATGTCACATTCGGATCACGTGCTCTCGATCGCTCTTTGATCGGAACGCATCAATCATGGCTGCGAGAAAACGGCGGCCGTGTCATCAACTTCATGATCCGTACTATGTCCGGGCTTAACTTTGCCGATACGCAATGCGGATTTAAAGCATTTAACATGGGCAAATTTCGCCCGCTGCTCGAAGTGATGAAGATCGACCGCTTCGGTTTCGACATCGAGTTTCTCTTTGTCGCAAATTACCACGGCCTGCGTTTGGCGGAGATCCCCGTCCGCTGGAACGATGTCGCCGGATCAAAAGTCAGCCCGATCCGCGACACCCGCCGGATGATGGGCGAACTAATGCAGATCCGCCGCAACGCAAAGCAAGGCAAATACAAAATTAGCCACGAATAACACGAATTTCACGAATCGATCAAAAGCCTTTGTTTAATTCGTGACATTCGTGTAATTCGTGGCTAAACTTCCGTTATGACCGCAAAACTCAACGTCAACATCGACCACGTCGCCACGATCCGCGAGGCTCGCAAAACCATCGAACCGAGCATCGTCACCGCTGCCGTCATTTGCGAGCAGGCCGGTGCCAACGGCATTACCGTCCACCTTCGCGGTGACCGACGGCATATTCAAGATCGCGATATCGAATTGCTGCGCGATGTTGTAACCACATATCTAAACGTCGAAATGGCCGCGACCGACGAGATGATCGGCATCGCAGAACGCACAAAGCCCGACGCCGTTTCGCTCGTCCCCGAAAGTGCGAATGAGATCACGACCGAAGGCGGTTTGGATGTTGTCGGCAATTTTGAAACGGTCAAGAATGCTGTCGAAAGGCTAAAGACCGCAGGTGTTTTCGTCAGCATCTTTATCGACCCGAACATCGACCAGATCGACGCCGCAAGTCGTGTTGGTGCCCAGCAGATCGAGCTTTGCACCGCCGAATATGCCGAACTGACTCTCTCCGCCCGCGCCGCTCACGGCGAGGGCGAACAAAAAGCGGTATCAGAAGTAGCTCGAATTCGCGAAGCCTGCGTCCACGCAAAATCCCTCGGCCTGATCGTCGCTGCCGGCCATGGCCTGACCTACCGCAACGTCGGAGCCCTAGCCGCGATCCTCGAAATAACCGAATTCAACATCGGCCACAACATCATCTCGCGAGCGGTCTTTGTCGGATTAAATCAGGCAGTAAAAGAGATGATAGACGCCATCTCATAGCATAACGGCAGCAATAAACTCCTGGTTCTTGCTCGGTGACTATAGCTCGATTAGAATTAAAACGTCAGCAAATAGCCCTCCACCCAACTTATGACCTACATCAAAATGATCCTGGCGGTGACTTTTCTCGTTGCTGCACAAATTACAATTGCGTCCGCTCAGTCGAGCCCTGAGATCGAACGTCTGACGGCGGAGATAGCGAAGGCGCCGGAAAACGGGCTGTTCGTTCTTGAACGCGGCTTTCTTTACACGTGGAATGGGAAATTCTTTGGTCCGGGTGGCGTTGGAAAAGACGTCGACGACAATCGTGCGAAAGCCCTTGCTGATGCCGAAAAGGCGATGAATCTCTATCCTCACCACTACAAACCCTACTACCTCCGAGCTCTTGTCGGTGTGAATATGGGCAACAGCGGCTACAAAAAAGACTTTGAGACGGCGGCCCGGCTGTTCAGCGAATCGAACGTCGTTGCAAACATCTACACCTTCGATCTCTCAGGTGGCAAGGTCGTTACGCCGGCTTATAATGAGCGATTGCCGGTTTCGAATGTCATCGTCAAAGGCGAACAACTTAGCCTGCTCGACGGTTTTGACACACTCGCCGCGGCAAAAGAATATTCGAAAAAGCGCAAGACGCCGCAGGTGATAATGCTCAACACCGAATCGAAAAAACTCTTCCTCTACGAAGCATTCATCACCGAGAACATCTGGCCAAACATCATGCTCGCCGAAACGCCGTTTCGCAAAGCGTTGAATGGCAGGTCAAAGCTAGCTCTCAATTACGAAACCCTCAAGATCGAAGCATCATATAGCGTCCAGCCACAGCCAAAGGTCGCCGCTCTCGAAAAATATCCGGTCAAATGGCAACTCGCCGACATCGTCGACGCCGAAGGCCTAAGTTTGCTCAAGAGCCCGTCCATCCAACTCCTCAACGGAAGCAAAGGCCTAAGACTCGGATTCGACAGCGAACTAGCAAAAGGCAACTTCGACGAGGCCCTCAAGATCTACAATTGGCTCGACCAGCGAAATACGTCCACCGGCGGCAACGACCTCGATGTTGTTAAAATATCCAGAAAAACAAATCTCTCTAAACTCTATAAATACGCGGAAAAGCTCCGCCCGTTCGTCGAAAAGGAAATGACGAAATGGAACTATCCCGAAGCGGAAAAACTCGCGGTTCGCGGAGGCAAATAATAGATTTTAATTAGCGAATTGAATTGATAGCCCCAAACACAACTCAAATTGATTTATGACCTACATAAAAATATTGATCGCCGTAACTTTGTTAGTTACTGCACCAAATACATTTACGCGAGCACAAAGCACTGCCTCGGCCAGCGACGTTCAAAAGACCGACGAGTATTCGAAGCTTGGGGACGCCTGGAACGATAAATGCCTGTCGGGCAATTGCTCGAATGGCAAAGGGGAACGAGGTTACCGGAACGGCGACAGCTACGAAGGGGATTTCGTCAAAGGCCGAAAAGTGGGTCAAGGAACTTATACCTTCAAGAACGGCGATTATTACGTTGGCGAATGGAAGAACGACAAATGGAACGGTGCCGGGAAATATTTTGTTGCGTCAAAGAATGCGTTTCTCGATGGGATTTGGGCAAATGGCCTTTTGGTCAAGTCCACAACCCCAACCGACAAATGCGTTTCCGGCAACTGCGTCAATGGAAAAGGCAAGATGGTTTACGTCATCGGTGACGTTTACGAAGGCGATTTTGTTAAGGGCAAGAAAAGTGGCAAAGGAATACTGACCTATAAAAACGGTGATATTTACGTTGGTGAATTCATTAGTGACCGTAAAGAAGGCCAAGGCACTCTTACCTTTAAGGATGGTGCTGTTTATGTCGGTCAATTCGGTATTGATCTGTTCTACCTAAATGGCAAAATGAAATATGCCAATGGCGATATTTACGACGGTAATTGGGCTATCGGCTTGAGAGAGGGTCAGGGAACTTACAAGTTCAAGAACGGCGATTACTATATCGGGGAATGGCTTAACGATAAGTGGAATGGCCAAGGGAAATATTACGCAAAGGCGACTAACAGGTTCCAAGAAGGCATGTGGAAAGACAACGTCTTTGTGAAAGCTCCTGTCACTGAAACCGGCCAGATGACATTTGAGGGCGGAGCAAAATATGACGGGCCGGTTGAGCAGGCCCCGGCGATCGGTTCTACCACGACAAAATGCATCTCCGGCAATTGCCTTAACGGCTTTGGGAAATACATCTTCCCGACCGGCGTGATCTACGAAGGTACATTCGTAAACGGAAGTGCAAACGGTAAAGGCAAGGTGACCCGCACTGACGGCTCGACTTACGTCGGCGATCTCGTTAACGGCAAAATGGACGGCAAAGGCATTTTACTTTCCGCCAATGGAAATACCTACGACGGCGGTTGGATGGGTAATCTCAAATCAGGACAAGGAACTCAGACCTTAAAGCAGAGCGGCGAGCTTTATGTCGGCCAGTTTGCCAATGACAAACGCAACGGAAAGGGCAAAGCTACATACAAAAACGGCGACATCTACGATGGCGATTGGGTAAACGGCCTGCGCGAAGGCCAGGCGACGTACACATTCCCAAACGGCAGTTACTACATCGGCGGTTTCAAAAACGATAAGCAGGACGGCCCGGGAAAGCAATTTAACAAACTCACCGGCAGAATCACCGAGGGAACATGGAAAGAAGGTGCATTTGTTAACACGCCCGGCGTGACTAAGATCACCGCGACCGATGCCGGACCGAAAACTCCCGTCGTCGAAACCGCAACGCTTTTACGCGAGACGCTAAACGGAAAGTTTGACTATATGGACCGAAAGCCTCTCACGTACATCTTGACCAATAAAAAGACGGGTGAGGTTTTGCGCTATCAGATCGAATTTATCGAAGACGGCGGCAAATTGGCGTTCCGTTGGAAAGAAAGTACAAAGAAAGAGCAGTCCGAAAAACTCGTCATCACCGATGAAGCGTTGAGATCGGCCACCAAATTCGTCAACTTTTATGCCAGCAAGACCGCGATCGCACCTGACAAAGAGATCGCGTTCATCCTCAGCCAGAAACTCCACAAAGAGATGAAATACAATAACGAGATACGTCTGGATCTTGGAAGCGGAGTGAAACGCTATACTTACCTAATGAGCTTGTCGGCTCCGAGCGGTACTTACACGGACAAAAGGATAATGGTGCTACACTTCCAAGCCAACGAAGGCTCAGGCAAAATACAGATATTAGATGACCCGATCTGTCCGCTGATCATCAAGATCGAAACGGAGGAATTCACGTTAGCTTTGGTTTAAGGCTGATAGAAAAAAGTTCGACGCCTTTGCCGAAAACAAAGGCGTCGTCAAGTTGTCGGTCAGTAGCCTGATCGAGCCGTTCTATTTCGCCGCCGGAGATCCGGTCACGGTAAATTTCATATCCTGCGACGTTTGCGATAGCTTTCGGTCGTTCGCGTTAAATGCCTCGACCTTTGCGGTGTAGTTTCCGGCGGCCAAAGGCTTATCAAGGCTGGTCGTAGTGCCGTCAACGCGTTTGTTGATGTAATCGTAGTTGGTTTCCGCTCCGCTGGAGCTGTCGGCGTGGATGCTGTATTTGTAATACGCCGCGTCAGGATACGCGTCCCACTTAACCTCGATACCCGTGCCCGCGACCTTTGAACCGGCTTTTGGATTTACGAGCTTCAGATCATTCTTAAAGAGGTGCGTGTCCGGGGCAAAATAGGTTTTGCCGTCCTCGATGTTGTATTTCGCGGCCGAGATAAAACCCGCGGTCGCAAACACATAATACGGCGTCTCAAAAACCTGCACGGTCAGCCCCTCGTACATCCCGGGCGGCACGTCCTTTATCAGGTATTCGCCAGCGTCGTCGGTCTTGGTGGTAAACGTCTCGCCGCCGCAGCCGTTCATATACTGGCTAAACGTCTTGCATAGCTTTACCTGCACACCGACCGCGGGCTTGTCGTTATAAAATGCCTTGCCCTGAACATTTGCTTTACCCGCAGCAGGCTTTTCCTTTTCCACGCCCGTCCCCGACGGAATAGTGCCGTCTTTGTTAGGCTGCACAGCCTCTTTATTCACCTTGGCAGTTCCACCGCTACCATCAGCCTGATTCGCCTTAGACCCGCAGCCGCCCACCATCAACGAAACCAACACAACCGCCACACACGTTAACTTAAATACTATCGACATAGATCGTTTGCTCCCTGAAACTAAAAAGATAGGCGAATGAACCGTCTCGCCGGTAATTCTAAGAATTATAGGTTTGAACGGAGTAAACGCAAAACTCTTGCATAAACGTATCGGTTAATCTGATCGTTTGCAAAAATTCTACTTCAACGCCGCTCTTAACGCCTGGCCGGTGAAGGATTTTTTGACTTTGGCGACCTCTTCGGGTGTGCCGGTCGCGACTATTCGGCCGCCGCCGGAGCCGCCTTCCGGGCCGAGGTCGATGATGTGGTCGGCGGATTTGATGACATCGAGGTTGTGTTCAATGACGATGACGGTGTTGCCGGTGTCGACGAGTTTTTGCAGGACGTCGAGCAGTTTGTGAACGTCGGCGAAATGGAGGCCGGTCGTCGGTTCGTCGAGGATGTAGATGGTTTTGCCGGTCGCGCGTTTGGAGAGCTCTTTGGCAAGTTTGATGCGCTGGGCCTCGCCACCGGAGAGCGTCGTGGACGACTGGCCGATCTTGATGTAACCGAGGCCGACATCGAGCAGCGTTTCGAGGACCTTTCTGATCGACGGGATGTTTTCGAGCAGCGGCAAAGCGTCTTCGATGGTGGTGTCGAGCATGTCCGCGATCGAGAGGCCTTTGAATTTGACCGCGAGCGTCTCGCGATTGTAGCGGTGCCCGCGGCAAACGTCGCACGTCACGTACACGTCGGGCAGGAAGTTCATCTCGATGCGTTTCATGCCGCCGCCTTCGCACGCCTCGCAGCGTCCGCCTTTGACGTTAAAGGAGAAACGGCCGGATTTGTAGCCGCGAGTCCGAGATTCGGGGAGCATCGCGTACAGTTCGCGAAGCGGAGTAAACAGCCCCGTAAACGTCGCCGGATTAGAACGCGGCGTGCGGCCGATCGGCTTTTGGTCGATCTCGATGATCTTGTCCACGAGATCGAGGCCTTCGATGCTGTCGTGTGCGAGGGCTTCGCCGCCGACCGTCGATTTGTACACGTGTTTGTAGAGCGCCGGGTAAAGGATCTCTTCGACGAGCGTAGATTTGCCGCTACCGGAAACGCCCGTGACGACGGTCAGCAATCCCAGAGGAAACTCGGCGTCGATGTTTTTCAGGTTGTAGGCTTTCGCTCCGTTGACCTTGATGCGTTTGCCGTTCGCGAGGCGGCGAACATCGGGAATGTCGATCTTTAACTTGCCGCTGAGATATTGCCCGGTCAGCGAGAGCTTATTCTTAGCGATCTCTTTCGGACTGCCAAACGCGATCACCTCGCCTCCGTGCGTTCCAGCCAGCGGCCCAAGGTCGATGACATAATCTGCACGCTCGATCGTCTCAGCGTCGTGTTCGACGACAAGGACCGAATTGCCGAGATCGCGAAGCATATGCAGCGTCTCGAGCAGCCGTTCATTATCCCGTGGATGCAATCCAATACTAGGCTCGTCCAATACATACAAAACACCACGCAACTGCGATCCGATCTGCGTCGCGAGCCGTATCCGCTGGCCTTCGCCGCCCGAAAGCGAAGCTGACGAACGATCCAGCGTCAGATATCCGAGGCCCACCGCATCAAGAAAACGCGTGCGGTCGCGTATCTCTTTGAGCACGAGTCCCGCGATCTTTTCGTCGCGGGGCGAGAGCTTGATAGCGTCGATCTTTTTGACCGCATCGGAGATCGGCAGACCTGTGTAGTCGGCGATCCCAATGCCATTGACGCGAACCGCGAGGCTCTCCGGCTGCAAACGTTTGCCGTCACAACCCGGACAAGCGATCGGTGCGATCAGCTCCTCAAGCGCGGCTTTGATCTTTTCTGACGGCGGGTTTTCGATCCGCTCGCTCATCGCCCGCATCGCACCGCGCCAGTCGCGTTCAAATTTATAGTCGCCGTGGCGAAACGTCATCCGCCGCTTCGTCCCGTGGAAAAATGCATCGCGGATCTCCTGAGGCAGGTCCGCAAATTTCGTTTCGAGCAACGCCTGTACCGAATCACTAGAACCGCCATCTTTCGACTTTTTCCGTTTACCTTTACGTTCTTTTTCCTTTCCGGTCGGCGGTTCGAGCGGGTCGCCGTCGGTAAATTTTTCGATGATCGCGATCAAAGCTCCCCGCAAAAATGTCGCCCCGGCCTTATCTGCACCGTTGAGAAAATCGATCTTACCTGCCACAACGCTCTCGTTCGGCACGATCTTTCGGGCGTCGATCTCCATCACGGTGCCGATGCCTTGACAGCGTTTGCACGCGCCGAATGCCGAGTTAAACGAGAACGACCGAGGCTCGAGCGTCGGGATATTGATGCCGCAATTTACGCACGCCATCTTTTCGGAATAGAGTTTTTCGTCGCCGTCGATGATCGAAATGAGCACTGCACCGCCGGTCAGTTTCAGTGCGGTCTTGACCGATTCGCTCAAACGTTCGCGAACGCCCTCTTTCATCAACAGCCGGTCCACAACGACCTCTATTGTGTGATTTTTACGTTTGTCGAGGATGATCTCTTCATCAAGCTGACGCAGCTCGCCGTCGATGCGTGCCCGCAAAAAGCCGTCTTTGTGCAGCTTTTCGAGCTCGTTTTTAAATTCGCCCTTTCGCCCGCGAACCACCGGAGCGAGTATCATCACACGTTCGCCGTCAGGCAGCTCAGATATGCCCGAGACGATCTGATCGACCGATTGCCGCGTTATAGGTTCGCCGCACTGCTGACAATGAGGCTGTCCAATGGACGAAAACAGGAGACGTAAAAAATCGTAAATTTCCGTCACCGTCCCCACCGTCGAACGCGGACTGCGAGAAACTGTTTTCTGTTCAATAGAGATCGCGGGTGAGAGCCCCTCGACCGAATCGACATCCGGCTTTTCTAGCTGATCGAGAAATTGTCGGGCGTAAGCAGATAAAGATTCGACGTAGCGGCGTTGGCCCTCGGCATAGATCGTATCGAATGCGAGAGACGATTTTCCGCTGCCCGACAGCCCCGTGATCACGACAAACTTATCCCGCGGGATATCGACATCGATATTTTTGAGGTTGTGCTGGCGTGCTCCGCGCACAGTGATCTGTTTGATACTCATTACAGGCTAGATCCGGGCCAATGGCCGAAACGAGTATTTTAGCAAGTTGCACTAGAGAATGCGAAGCACGGCATAGAGCGAGACGCAAGAGATAACGATCCACAAAAACACGCCTTGGATCAAGGGTGCGACACCAACCTTTTTGAGTGTTTCGCGTGAAAGCGATGCCCCGATCAGAAACAGCGTGACCGTCATCCCGGCTTTGGCGAGATTGACCAGCGAATCGTAAATGCTAGGCTGGATCCAAACCGGCAGGTAGGTTCGCAATGCGGTAGCCGCGAGAAACAGAAAGATGAACCAGGGGATTACCGATCCCGGGCTTTTGGTTTTTGGTTTTTGGCCTTCTGCCTCTAATTCCATGGCTTGCGAATTCGGCCGGTAAAGGTAGGCGAACAGCAAAGCGAGAGGCGCTATCCATAGGGCTCGTGCCAGTTTGACCGTAGTCGCGATCGCCAACGCCTCGGCTCCGTATGTTCCCGCCGCTCCGACGACCGAGCTTGTATCGTGAATAGCGATGGCAGCCCACACGCCAAACTGGTTTTGCGAGAGGTTTAGTGCGTGGCCGATGACCGGGAAAAGGAATAGAGCGACCGAATTAAGCACAAATACCGTACCCAGTGAAACGGACATCTCGTCAGCCTCGGCGTTGATCGCCGGACCAACTGCCCCGATCGCAGATCCTCCGCAGATAGCGGTTCCCGACGAAATAAGTGTCGAGGTACGGTTAGCGACCCCGAGCAATTTACCAACAAAATACCCAAGTATCAGGGTGCCAAATATCGTCGCTATCGTGAACAAAATTCCCCGCTTTCCGGCTCGATAGACCGATCCGAGATCCATGCCAAACCCGAGCAGCACGACCGACGCTTGCAGCAGATATTTTGTAAATTTACCCTCAAGCTGCGGAAACGGATTGCCAATAGTGAACGCAAGCGCCAGCCCCAGAGCAAGAGCGACCGGCGGCGAGCCCCATGGGCTGAGGCAAAACAGTATCAGTATTATAAAGAGGGCCTTTTGCCAGAACATAGATGCCGTTATCGCAAAATGCCAAACACCTTGCGGAGCAGGTCAGTCGTCCGCCCAAGCGGATTTTTGCGGATCTTTTTCTCTTCGTCGGCGACAAGCAAAAACAGGCCGTCGAGCGCTTTTTGCGTGATATATCCGTCCAGGTCAGTGGCGTCTTTGCCGAGGAATTGTGCAGCAAACCCAGCTTTACCGACCATTGCTTTGTATTTCTGCGTTACACCGGTTTCACCTGTGAACTTTTCTACTATCGGACGAAATTTCGACCGCAGTGTCTCTTCGCTTGTTTTGCGAAAAAACTGTGTCGCCGAATCGTCCTTGCCGCTAAAAAGTATCTGTCGAGCATCATCAAACGTCATCTTTTTGATGGCATCGACAAAAACGTCGATGGCGACCGGCACGGCTTTTTCGGCGGCACGGTTCATCGACAGCACAAATTCATCAACCGACTTGCCCTGCCCCGCGACACGAGCAAGCTTCTCAACTTTTTGTAGCGATTTGGGCAACGGTATCTTGACGCGAACATTCCCGAAAAAACCGTCTTCTTTGCCTAAAGACTTGATCGCCGATGAAACCCCTTTCGACAGGGCTTCTTTCAACCCGCCCGCGATCTCGTTATTCGAGACGTTTTGATTTTTCTGAGCGGCAACGTTTAGAGTGAACGCTGCGAAAATGAACAGTCCTACAAGAATTTTCGACATAATTTTTGCCTTTTGCCTTCTTACTTTTGCCTTACTTCGCCTTTCCCTGGTTCGCAACCGCGTCCTGCGCGGCTTTGATCGCATCGGCGTCGCCGAGATAGTAGCTTTTGATCGGCTTGAGATCGGCGTCGAGTTCGTAAACAAGCGGCACGCCGGTCGGGATATTGAGATTAACGATCTCGTCATTGGGGATCTTGTCGAGATATTTGACCAGCGCCCGCAGGCTGTTGCCGTGAGCAGCTACGATCAAACGCTTGCCGTCGCGGATCTTTGGCATTATCTCGCTCTCAAAATACGGCACGACCCGGTCAACTGTATCTTTCAAACACTCGGTCTTTGGAAAATCTTTGACCGACGCATATCTCGGATCATTACCCAGATAACGCTCGTCCGTATTTTCCATCTCCGGCGGTGGAATATCGTAACTACGACGCCATACCAGTACCTGTTCGTCGCCGTACTTCGCAGCGGTCTCAGCCTTGTTCAAACCCTGCAACCCGCCATAATGCCGCTCATTAAGCAGCCAGGTCTTCGTCACCGGCAGCCACATACGGTCCATCTCATCAAGCGTGATCCAAAGCGTGCGGATCGCCCGTTTGAGTACAGATGTGTAAGCCGCGTCAAACTCAAAACCTTCTGCTTTCAACAATTTACCGGCGGCATGAGCCTCGTCAATGCCCTTTTCCGACAGGTCAACATCTTTCCAGCCCGTAAAGCGGTTCTCTTTATTCCACTGGCTCTCGCCGTGGCGGATCAATACTAATTTATGCATATATCTATCTTAAATTTGTAATCTCAAATCTCAAATTTGAGATCGCAGAATCGTCTTTACTTCACCAACCAAATAAAGCGAGCCTGTCACTAAAATGATCCCGTCATCCGGAGTGATCTCATTCGCAATATCGATCGCACTTTTTACACTGTCAGTTGCAAAAACCCTTTCTTTCGACATATGCACCGGCAGTTGTTCAAGAAGCTCCAGGTAAGAGAGCGAACGTGAGTTCGACGGTTCTGTAACAATTATTCTCTCAGCAAGTGGTGCGAGTATTGCCAATATCTCCGCGACATTCTTGTCATTCATCGCACCAAAAAAAAGTGTGATCGGCCGCGTTTCAAATTCGCGAATATATTCCGCTAGAGCATTAGAGCCGCCAATATTATGTGCTCCGTCAAATAAATATTTCCCTTGGTATTCTAGGCGACCGGGATGGCGAGCTTTTTGCAATCCAGTGACTTTGTTCTCATCAGTGATCGGAAAATATTCTTTGAGTAATTCAGCGACAAGACTCGCAACTACTGCGTTCTCGATCTGATGACGGCCAGATAATCCCAACGGCGGAAACACGACCGGTAGGGAGTGTGCCTCTGTCAATATTGGCTCGACACCAAATTTCGCACATCGCTCAAGAACGACCTTAATCGCTTCGCGAGATTGTTCACCGACTACAACCTTCGATCCGGCACGAATTATCGCAGCTTTCTCCGCCGCAATTTCCTCGATAGTATCACCCAGATATTCCTGATGATCGAGATCTATTCGCGTGATCGCCGCGATCTCGGCATTTGCCGCCGTCGTTGCATCGAGCCGTCCGCCGAGGCCGGTTTCGAGGATCGCGAGTTCGACCTTTGCTTTGGCAAACGCGACCAAGGCTGTCGCCGTCATCTGTTCAAAAAATGTCGGGCGGTATTCGAGTTTGCCTTTGGCTAACAGGCTTTCGGCAGTTTCCCGCACGAGTGTAGAGTGTCGTGCAAATTCGTCTTCGCTAATGTCGATGCGGTTAATTTTTACGCGTTCGGTGATCGATACGAGATGGGGCGATGTGTAGAGTCCGGTCTTTACGTCCGCCGCCAAACAGATCGAGTTCAAAAACGCACACACCGAACCCTTGCCGTTCGTCCCCGCAACCTGTACTTTCAGATATTTTTCGTGCGGTTTGCCGAGTGCGTCGAGCAGCGTTCGGATATTTTCAAGCCCCAGCTTCATTGCCGAGACTTCGTTGCCGAGTGAGTAGAGATATTTGGTGGATGTGGCGAAATCCATGCCCTTCGCTTAGGCGGCGACCTGTTTGTTCATCATAAAATCGAGCATTCTAATGATGGTGTCGCGCATTTCGCGGCGGTCGACGACCATATCGACCATGCCGTGTTCGAGTAGAAATTCGCTGCGTTGAAAGCCTTTGGGCAGTTTTTGGCGGATGGTTTGTTCGATGACACGCGGGCCGGCAAAACCGATGAGCGCTTTTGGTTCGGCAAGTATTACGTCGCCGAGCATCGCAAAACTTGCCGTCACGCCGCCGGTCGTTGGATCTGTCAGGACAGAGATGAACGGCAAACGGGCCTCGTGCAGCCGCGATAGTGCCGCCGAGATCTTGCCCATTTGCATCAGCGAAAGCGTGCCCTCTTGCATACGGGCACCGCCGGATGCGGCAAACACTACAAGAGCACCGCGGTTCTCGAGCGCAGCTTCGGCAAGCCTCGTGATCTTTTCACCGACCGCTGAGCCCATCGAACCGCCGATAAACGACATATCCATCGCACCGGCATAGACGAGATGGCCGCCGGTCATTCCTTTGCCGGAGATTATGGCTTCGGGTAGCCCCGAAACCTCTTTGGCCAGTTCGATGCGGTCTTTGTAGGGCTTTGAGTCAGTAAATGTGAGCGGATCGCCCGACATTACTTCTTCGTCAAGCTTTTCGTAACGCCCATCGTCAAATAGATCGTGTAGCCGTCCCTCAGCCGTGTAGCGAAAATGATAGCCGCAATGCGTACAGACATCATGCGAATCGGTCAGCTCACGCTTGTACAGGGCACTCTCGCACTCGGGGCATTTTACAAAGATACCCTCAGTTCGGACGGTTTGCTCCTCGTCCGATTCCTGCTCATCGATCTTTGGCTTGTCTCTGCGAAACCACGACATATAAAGTAACTTAACTAAAAGTTAAGGTTAGCACACGGTCAATTATCGTGAAAGTTGATAGGTCTCTTGGCGGTTCCTTTGCGAACTTAGCGGCTTTGGGTAAGACGATCTGATTTCACGCAAAGGCCGCAAAGAAATAAAAGTAAGATCTCGGAAATCTATTTGAGGACATCAAGCATCTGCGAATGGATCAGCCCGTTGCTGGCGACCATCGGCGGTGAGTAGATGCTAAATTTTGAATTGTCATAACCGCTAACTTGCCCACCTGCTTCTTCGATCAGCAATATCCCCGCAGCCATGTCCCAAGGGTTCAAGCCCTCTTCCCACATCCCGTCAAACCGCCCGCACGCCACATACGCGAGATCGATCGCCGCCGAACCGTCCCGCCTGACGCCTCGCGAACGGATCAAAAACTGCGTTAGATGACGGGCAAAATCTTCGCGGCGTTTGAAATCGTATGGAAACCCCGTGACGATCAGCGAATCGCCCAGTTCCTCAGCAGCCGACACGCGGATCGGTTTACTATTAAGGCTCGCCCCTTGCCCGCGTTCCGCTGCAAACATCTCATTCCGCGTCGGATCAAACGTCACGCCGATCTTAATTTCACCTTCATGCTCAAGCGCTAGCGTCACACAAAAACAAGGATACCCATGGGCGTAATTAGTTGTCCCGTCGAGCGGGTCGATGATCCATTTCCAGGTATTGTCGCCGCCGAATATCACAGCCTCGCCCGACTCCTCCGCGAGTATCGAGTGCTTTGGATAATAAGATTTGATGCGTTCGATGATGAGGGCTTCGCTAGCAAGATCGGCCTCGGTCACGAGATTGATATCGCCTTTTTTCGAGACAGCGATACCCCGATCAAATTTTTCGAGCAACAGTTGCCCGGCCTCGCGGGCCGTTTCGATAGCAAAATTGAGCATATTTCGAATTACCCAAACAGCTTTCCAAACCAGCCGGTTTCCTCGTCCTTATCGGCGATCTGCGTCAGTTCACCGGCGTCGAGCCAGACGCCCGAGCATTTGTCGCAAACGTCGATCTTGATCTTGTCAAAATCCGTTTCGATCAGCGTTCCGTCACATTTCGGGCATTTGATACCGAGCCGTTTTGCGTCGTCTTCTTGAATTTTAGCTTTGAGATTTGCAATAAGCTCTTGTTCTTTGCGGTGAAAATACTCGTTTTCGAGCGCTTGACCGCGGTCTTCCATATCGATCGGCATAAATATAATTACTCCTAAATATTAACTTTCGGTTTTGTGAATTGAACGCACACGTTGCCGTGCCTTTTTTGACCGGCGGGTAGGATTCCGCCGCTTTAGATTTGATTCTGCCCAGTCGGACACCTGTTTGAGCGGGTGCCACTCAAAACTCTCAAGCGGCAGAACCTCGCTCGACGCGTCCCTGAGCTTGAGCGTACTAAATGCTACGAAAATAATTGTCGCATTAAACAGAGCTCCAAACAGCACCACCATCCAGCCTGGTGTAAGCCCTACCGTCGCTCGCTGAAAAAACAGATCCCAAAATATCTTTCGGTCTGCCTCAGAAGCAACGGGAATCGGCGATGGATGAATATAGATCTTTAGCGTCCATGACAGCGACAGCAGCACAAATATCCAGAGATAATTTGACCGCAAACGACGCCCGACGGCCTCCCATTCACTGATCGTAAAGTGCGGCGTGATCAGATCGGCGGCGATATGCTCGGCCCAATCTTTGTCGGGTGGAACCGTGCGATGCGACAGCATCGGGGCAAAATATCCCGTCTCGAGTACCCGCACGCGGTTTGCCCAAACCTCATAATAACGATATCGCCGTGCCTCCATGAACAAAAAGATCGACACGAGCAGGGTGTTGATCGGTATCGCAAAATGCGGATTGTCAGGCGAGCTAAAAACAAATGAGAGCGTCGCACCCGCCGTGATCACGGCCCAGTTGGTCGTCGCGTCGAGCCGACCGCGCCATACATTCGACCGCTGAATCTCGCCACGGTAAAAATGCGCCATAGCCATGTTAAATTCGGCCGGTAGCAGCTTTTGGGCGATATTGACGGGGGTCGTTCGCGGTTTTTCGGTACGCTTGTGGACTTCTTCGGCAAAGGCGCGGAACGACTGCGGCACATTCGTTATATGAATGTCCTGATCGACAGGTTGTGAACCGGGGCGAACCTCGTCGTTCATAGCGTTTCAGGCGGTTTAGCTTTCGAGGGGACGAAAAAACTTACGTACTTTAGGTTTAACATTTTAGGTGTTCGGATGCAAGATTATGGCCATTCGGCTACACTCGAAAGCAATGATGGATCATGACGAAAGTTGGATGTGGCGCGCCATTCACGTCGCCCGCGAAGCCGAAAAGCTCGGCGAGGTACCCGTCGGTGCGGTCATCATCGATGCCGAAGGTAAAATACTCGCGGCCACCTCGAACCGCACCATAAAAAACAACGATCCGACCGCCCACGCCGAGATCCTCGCGCTTCGTACTGCCGCGATCCGCACAGGCAATTACCGCCTGACGGGAACGACCATGTACACCACTATCGAACCCTGCGCGATGTGTGCCGGAGCACTCGTCAACGCCCGTGTCGCCCGCGTTGTCTATGGAGCAGCAGACGAGCGTTTTGGCGCCGTCGAGACCCATTTCCGTGTCTGCGACAGCCCCGCGCTCAACCACCGCATGGAGATCACATCCGGTGTCCTCGCCGACAAATGCCGCTCGCTGATGCAAAATTTCTTTCAGGCAAGACGCAAAAAGCCAGAACCGCCTGCGTAGGCGAGCGGTAGATTTCATCGCCAACTTGAAAACACCCGCCCGAAACCGTTAGAATCATACGTTCGCGGAGAGGTGCGAGAGTGGTTGAATCGGGCAGTCTCGAAAATTGTTGTACCTTTGCGGGTACCGTGGGTTCGAATCCCACCCTCTCCGCCATTTGTTATTTGAAGTTGTAAAGCAGTAACGTCTCACCCTTTATTTCCATTTAGAACAGGAGAATATCGTTATGCCTTTAACAAAAAGATTGTCGGCCGAATTTATCGGCACACTTTGGCTAGTTCTCGGCGGATGCGGCAGTGCGGTTTTGGCCGCGGCGTATCCTAATCTCGGCATCGGTTTCGCGGGTGTTTCGCTCGCATTTGGTCTAACCGTGTTAACGATGGCATTTGCTATCGGCCATATTTCGGGCTGTCATTTGAATCCCGCCGTGACCTTTGGGTTGTGGGCAGGCAAGAGATTTCCAGCCAACGAGATATTGCCGTATGTGATCGCACAAGTGCTCGGAGCGATCAGCGGAGCGGGCCTGCTGTATGTCATCGCCAGCGGCAAAGCGGGATTTTCGCTCGCCGGCGGCTTTGCGTCGAACGGCTTTGACACACATTCACCCGGCGGTTATTCGGCTCTCGCGGG
This sequence comes from Chloracidobacterium sp., assembly GCA_016706275.1. Lineage (GTDB taxonomy): Bacteria > Acidobacteriota > Blastocatellia > Pyrinomonadales > Pyrinomonadaceae > OLB17. The sequence goes on from JADJJY010000003.1 coordinate 62,749, forward strand.
TTTTGTCGCCGAAGTTGTGATGACGTTCTTTTTTCTGATCGTCATACTCGGAGCCACGCACAAGCTGGCACCAAAGGGCTTTGCCCCGATCGCGATCGGCCTGTGTCTGACGCTGATCCATTTGATAACGATCCCGGTGACCAACACGTCGGTCAACCCGGCACGCAGCACCGGCCCCGCCATTTTCGTCGGCGGATGGGCGATATCGCAGCTCTGGCTTTTCTGGGTCGCACCGATATTAGGTGCATTGCTCGCGGGCGTGGTCTATAGTTGGATGGTCGGCGATGACGAAAAGTCCGAACCGGCCGCTGAAAAAGAAGAGGCCGCCGAAGAATCAGCGTAACTGACGATTTTTGACAATTTAACAAACCGGAAGGGTGCAGGAGTGGTTGAACTGGCTACATTGGAAATGTAGTGAACCTCAAAAGGGTTCCGTGGGTTCGAATCCCACCCTTTCCGCCATATGGCTTCAGGCCCCGCACAACGTTTTGTTGTGAACTCCGCTAGGCGAGGAATCGAGCAACGGTAGCAATTTCGAGCGTGTGTTGCGATCAGGTCTGAAGCCGCCATTTCTACATCGGCCATCTGCTTTTTGCAGGTGGCCTTTTTTCGTTCGCAAGTTTTCCGCCCACGGCGCGTTCAATATCCAAACGATATGATCACAGCCAATTACAAATACATCGTCGCCGTCGCCCTTACAATGTTCGCCCTCACGTTTGCGGCCGCAGGCCAAGAAGCGAATAAATGCCCGTCAAACACAAGCCGCCTATTCGCCGAAAAGATCGACGAATTTAGCCATATCGACGACAGCGAGTTGTACATCAACGTCGCGGTCCTGTTTGAGCGGCTCAAAGACGCCCCGAGCGGAACATACGCCTACGTCATCGCTTACAAAGGGGCCGACGCCTTGCCCGCCGACCGCGATCGCAACCGGGTCGCCGAACGCATCCGTGAGTCGATAGCTTTGCAAAACCAAGATGCAAGACAGTTTTTGATGATCGACGGCGGCTTTCGCAAGACCGACGGAGCCGAGTTTTTCTTTGTCGAGGCCGGCAACAAACCGCCATTGCCGTCAAACACCGTACCTACGCCCAAAACTCCAAAGATCACCGCATTGTGGGCGAAGAGCACATTGTCAGAGGATTCAAGCCCGATCGAAGAATTTGTAAATCGTGCCATCGTCTATCGCGATATGCCGGAGGACTATGACGGCCCCACATTACCCGCGATCGAAGAAACTGAGCCAACCCCGAGTCCTTCCCAGCCCGAGATATGGAAGTTAGGATTGTTTATCCCGGATCTTACTTTCAATACCGACAACTCCGAAAAACCGCCCCTCACTGCCGAGGAGCTTGATGCGATCAGATTTAGTTGGACGAACAAAAAATTTGCCCCTGCCATCGCCAAAAGCAAAGGTTCAAATGGCGTCATGATCTACTACGCCGACGACCAGTTCTACGACATCAGCCGCCTCGAACCTTTCATCGCCGCCGGCCGCGACCGTATGGCCATAGCCGCTGGCATCGACCCCGACCGCATCGAAGTAATCTTCGGCGGCTACCGCGGCCAAATCCAAGTCGAATACTGGCTAGTCCCCTACGGCGGCACGCTACCCATCGCAAAGCCCGAAGACCGCGATTCGAGCGAACCTTCCGATCAATAGACCAACGCCGCAAACGGATGTCAAAGTTGTCGACGGGCAAAAGCCGTTGTCACTGAGGCTATACTTTATAAATAGTCTGCATCTAGATAGGCACCCTTTTCATTTGAATGCCGCCGATGAAATCGACATTTGGGCTATCTCCAGTTACGTCCACAAGCGGTCCAAAGCTAAATCGTCGCGAAGTGACCGTGACTGTGTATGTACCCGTAGGGGGAGATTTCGTTAAAGTTATAAAACCCGAATGGAGTCGTCATTAAAGTGCGGCTAAAACCGTGACCGTCGTTGATCGCCACGGCATTGCGGACTCCGCGCCCCCCGGCGAAAACCATGCCAACGGTACCGATAAAGATACATCATCTATTGTGAAGTTATCAGGGCCAACTCCTCCTGGACGGTTATATTGAAAACTTATCGTGGGGTTGCCACGGCGTATGCCCCAAGGTCTATCGTTCGCAGCGTGTATGACGATTCGGCAACTGGCGGTTCCGATATCGTCTGCACACCGCACCGTCAACCCTAACTTGGACAAGGGCGTGGAAGGAGAGCACATCCGGGAAAGGGGGGGGGGGGGGGGGGGGGGGGGAAGCTGTTGCTTGCTCAGCCGCCGTATTGTCCGAACCATCAAACCAGACCGATGCGGTCCCTGTTCGTGGAGATGCCGTTCCGTTTCCCGTCCCCCCGGGGGGCCGGGGCGCCAGCGGGGGTTACCCCCCGGGGGGGGGGGGGCGGGGGCCGGTTTGGCCTCCCCGCGCGGGCTCCCCCCCACCCCCCCCCGTCGGCCACTGACTAATTCCGACTGCATTGTCCGAACTTGTGGACGCCTGACTTATGTTTCCAAATTCGTCCTGGGCCGCTCCGGTATAACTGAGACCCGAAGAAAGCCCCCGTTCGGAACATTTATACTAACGGCAACATTGTACGTGCCCGGCCCGGAATGGGCACAGCTGGCAGCGTGAGGCGTCAAGGTCGCCGGTCGCCGGGTTGGGGTCAGCTAACGCGATCACGTGCTGTTGCGACCGCCGCGGGGCTGGCACCATCGGTCCGCAGATTGCCGGCACGTTAGTGGTGTCGAGAAAGAGATAGGCCGAACCTATATCAATCTGCGACCCGACACTCTGGCCTGATGCGGACATAACAGCGGTGCCGTCGTCAATAGCAATATTGCCTCCGAAGCGATCGAAAGTAAGTCCATCCGATGCCGTCATCTTAGAGAGCTGCGTCCATGCTGAACCTTGCCTAACGTAGACGTATGCCGCTCCTTCATATCCGCCATTAATTTGGGTCCGGGGGGTGGGGGGGCGAGGTGGGGGGGTTGGTCCTCATCTAACGCGACGGCCCCACCAAAGTCCGACCCATTTGAGGGACTGGGAATAAACAGTCTTAATTGAGTTGTCCAGGATCCACCATTTCGAACAAAGACATACACCACGCCGGGTGCGGATCCGCCAAGGACTCCATGTTCACTGGGCGAGCCGACGACGGCCGTGTCGCCATCAATATCTACCGCACTGCCAAATTTCTCATGGCCAAACGGCTGGGAGACGGTGCCCAAAGGATGTTTTGCGGTCGGCCAAAGCTTGCGCCCACTTCAGGCCTTTTCCAGCAAATACATATGCCGACCCTTGACGCGTTATCTGGTAGGCTCCGATAGATCGTCTCACCTGAGACTGCGACGGTCGAACCAAAGATGTCTGTAGCGGTTCCGTCACTCGCTGTTAACTTCTGCTGTTGGGTCCAAGTCAAACCGTTCTTTGCAAAAACATATGCCGAACCATGATCTAGGGGCCCCTGTATCGTCGTGATTCGCCCCAACAACGATGATGTTACCCCCGATCGCCACACTGCTGCCGAACTCATCTCCATTCGCACCATCGGACGCGATGATCTTTTGAAATAGCGACCATGTGAGTCCTCTTCGGGTAAAAACATAGACGGCACCACGATCGGTCCCAGAAACACCTAAATTAGCGCTTGGGCCCCACGACAGCCGGATTCCCCTTTCCCCCCCCCCCCCCCCCGCGAAAAAAAACCTTGTTCCCCCCCCCCCGCGCCCCCGCGGCAGGGGATTGTATAAAAATGGGTCCCGGGCGGCCCCCCCCTTACGAGGAACTGCGACCAGTATGGTCATCTTCTTTTCGCTCAGCGTCGCAGCCTCAGTAAGATTCAGGAAAGGAATTCGGTGAGGATATCTGACTTCTATCGTTTTCAGATACAAGGAGAAGTATCGCGACCAAACAAGTTAAGAGTGATTTGAAAAAAAATTTCACCGTTATGCATCCTAGCATAAAAGTAACTGGGGCAGTCCACAATTTGATTGGCTGTTATTTCCTCACGGCTCGCGTCGCTTTTAGATCGAGCACCAGCACGCCGTCGTTGTCGATCTCGGCTTTGCAGGCCGTGGTTCGCGGCACCACAATTTCGTAATAACGAAAAAACCTGCCGGCACGGATCACGCGGTGGCGGCCGTTTGTTTTATCAAAGATCGGGAACGAGTTTGCAGTTGCCGTCTTGGCCGGAGCGACGCCGACTAGGCCGTTCCATCGGTCGTACAGCAGCACCGCCCGCTCGTGCGTCCCAAACCTCTCGGCAGCCGTCGCCCCGATCATGATCTCGCCTTTTTCGTTCAGCGTGACATGCATCGCCTCGCGGCGGTTCTCCGGCCCAAGCGCAAACTCTTCCCAGTTCTTAAACATAATCAATGGATAAGAAAATGTATCATTGATGCAACGCATTGTCAAGTATGCGAATCAGATAGTTGACGCGGCGGAACGGTGAAGCGGGGCTTTCCACAAAAACGGGTGACGCGGCGGAGCGGAGAGTTGCGGGTGAAATCCGCTCATCTGTTCCGCAACGATCCATGTAAACGTTGGTTTTAGCCATTTTTGTCGATTTGATACACCTGCGATGCTCAATTTTGAGGGGTTTTTCATGCTTTTTTGCGTCAAGGTCGCCAAAAAATCACAACCCGTCACTGACAACTGACCACCGACAACTGACAACTGCCGCTTTATCCTTTATCCTTTAACAAATGTCCTATCAGGTGATCGCAAGAAAGTGGCGGCCGCAGACCTTTGAGGAGGTCACCGGCCAGGAGATCATTACGCAGACGCTGCGTAACGCGCTCGAGCACGACCGTCTGCATCACGCATATCTGTTTTCGGGGGCTCGCGGCGTTGGTAAAACGACCACCGCACGCATTTTGGCTAAGGCACTTAACTGCCACAAAACAAAGGACAAACCCAATCTGACACCGTGTCTGCTGACCGACACCGACCCGTGCCCTTCGTGCGTTGAGATATCCGAGAGCCGCTCGATCGACGTGCTTGAGATCGACGCCGCTTCGCACACCGGGATCGATGACGTTCGCGAGACGATCATCGAAAACATCAATTTCAACCCGACCCGCGATCGCTACCGCGTCTTTATCGTGGACGAGGTCCACCAGCTTTCCAAACCGGCATTCAATGCGTTGCTAAAAACGCTTGAGGAACCGCCGGAAAACGTCGTTTTCGTCATGGCGACGACCGAGCTGCACAAGGTGCCCGATACCATTTTGTCGCGTTGTCAGGAATTCGAATTTCGCACGATACCGCTCAACAAGATCTTTGACCGCCTAAAGCTTATCGCCGACGCCGAAAAGATCAATATCGACGACGATGCCCTGCGTGAACTCGCCCGATCCGGCACAGGTTCGATGCGTGACGCTCAGAGCAATTTCGACCAGGTCATCAGCTTTTCAGGCGAGCACATTACGGCTCCCGACGTCACCAACGCCCTCGGTTTTGCGGGCGTCGAGGTCCTGACAAAAGTCATCTCCGCGATCACCGAAAAGGACCGAAAACAAGTGCTCGCGGTCGTCGATGACCTGATCGGACGCGGCCACGACCTGCGTAATTTCTGCCGCGACGTGCTCGGCCTTTTCCGCGATCTGCTCGTTTTCAAAGTCGCCGGTGACGATAGCAAGCTATTCGAAACCGCTGTTTTTAACGCCGATCAGATGCGGCAAATGTCCGGAGCATTTACCGAAGCAGATCTGCTGCGGTTCTTCAATTCCCTGTGTGAAACCGAAGCGAGCCTTCGCGAGGCCGCACATCCGCGTTACGTCCTCGAGGTCGGCCTGATAAAACTCATCGACATGCGCAGCTTCGCCGGCATCGAAAGCCTCCTAGAACGCCTCAATGCCTCTGGGCACACCGACGATGTGCCGTTGAGCCACAATGCCGCGACCGGTTCTGCTGCTGCCGCTGTTCAACCCGCTCCGCAAGAAAAAAAAACTCTTAAAATAGACCCGCCGGTCGATGAGACGCCAGTTGTTGAAGCTCCAATTGTTGAAGCTCCATCTGCCGACCTGGCTCCCAAGGATGAGCCAAAGCCGGTGGTCGATCCGCCGCCTACGGTCGAAACCGCTCCGGGCCTCGAAGAGGAATCGCAATTTGCAGACGAACCACCTGATTATATTAGCGATCTCGACGAGCCAGTCTTCGAACCACCCGTTTTACCTGAGCCTGTAAAAGAAAGGCCTACCGCTCCGCCGGTCCGTTTAGCTCGTCTGTCCGCCGACGAACTGGAGCATTTCGAAGACAAAAAACTCGACGAGGCTTATGAAGCAAAACTGGAGGTCGTCGGCGATGATCTGCTACGGATCAAAGATTCGGACAAACTGATCGAGGCTCTTTTGGGCGAGGTTTACGTTCCGCCCGTCGCTCCGGTTCGTCCCGTAACAAATGGTTCGTCGAGTGCCGCTGCGGTTGTTCCGACACGTGAAGCAACAAAGCTGAGAGACGAAATGGTTCCAAAACAAGAGGACATCGAGCTGCCCGCCCTCACCGCCGACCCGACCGAGGAAGAATTGCTCGCTTACGCCAACGCCCACCCTTCGGTGCGAGCGGCGATGCGTGTTTTTCGGGCAAAGATCATCGAGGTCGATCGGCTTTAATCAACGACTATTTACCGAACATCGTCAGACAAACTTTCGTATTGTTTATAGATTTGGCAAACTTAGTTCATATTTAATGAAACGCAATTTTTTGCCGCGACAATTGAAACCACTGCTCATCTTTCTGGCGATACTGCTCGCCGGACTAACGGCGTTTTCGCAAGAAAACCAGCCATGGTCGCAAAATACTTCACCGCTACCCCCGCCTACCGGTTTTGTAAACGACTATGCCGGTGTCATCGATCCGGCGACAAAGCAGGCTCTTGAAACTAAACTCAAAAACCTCAAGGACACGACAAACCCGTCCGTCGAGATCGCCGTCGCCGTTGTAAAAACGACAGGCGAGCGGGCAATATTCGACTATTCCCTCGCCGTCGCCCGTGGCTGGAAGATCGGCTCCGTCGACGATGACAACCCGAGTGCTCTTTTGCTCATAGCGATCGACGATCGCAAATATTTCACGCAAGTCAGTAAGGACCTCGAGGACGAGCTTCCCGACGGTGTCGTCGGCAGCCTGCAACGGCAATTTCTCGTTCCGGAATTCAAAAAAGCCAATTACGCCAAAGGTATCTCGGACACGATCGACGCCTACATCGCGACGATCCGTAATAAAGGCAACACATCCGGCAACGCTAATACAATTCGGCAGCCGAGCAGTGACAACGGTTCTGGGGGAGCATTTTTTGGATTATTTTGCTGTGCAGTAATAATCCTGATCGTAATAGTGATATTGATCGCATCACGCAATCACAAAGGCGGTGGGCCAAGCGCGGGTGACCGAAACCGTTGGGGCGGAGGCGGATTTGGCGGCGGTGGCGGCGGTAGCAGTGGTAGCGACATTGCATCGGCAGTTATCGGCGGCATTATCGGTGCGGCTCTGTCCGGCGGTTCATCTTCGTCCTCAAGCGATTCGGGCTCTTCAAGCGGCGGAGACTGGGGCGGATTTGGAGGCGGCGGAGACTTTGGCGGCGGCGGTGCCGGAGGAGATTGGTAATATTATGAACCACTATTTCGCTGATTTTATTGATGATCTACGTTCAACCCATCGCGACAATCTGGTGTCGGTTGTGCTATATGGGTCGGCGGCGGCGGGTGATTTTGTGCCTCGTCAATCGGACTACAACATACTCGTCGCGTTAAAAAAGATAGGCCCGGCCGACCTCAGAAATGCGCAGGCTTGTATTCGTGAATGGACGCGGCTGGGCAATCCCGTTCCCGTTTATTTTACCGAGTCTGAGCTGCAAAATGCGGCTGACGTATTCCCGATCGAGTTTCATCAGATGACGGTGGCACACAAAGTTTTGTTCGGCCCCGACGTGCTCGCCGGGCTAAATATCTCGGACAAATTCCTCCGTTTGCAGACGGAATACGAGCTTCGCAGCAAGCTAATTCAGTTGCGGCGGCAGTATATCCCCGCGTCAGCATCCGTCGATGGACTGAAACGGTTGATGGGTGAAAGTCTGGCGAGTTTTGCAGCGTTGTTTAGAGCCGTGCTGATAATCGGTGGCCAAACGCCGCCCGCGACCAAGCCCGAGATCGTCGCGCAGACGGTCAAGCATCTACAGATCGACGGAGCGTCGTTTGAAAAAATCTTTGATATTCGTGAGAATAGTCTCACCGTGAAATTAGACGAAATGAGCGCCAATGCACTCTTTGGCGAGTATATGGAGCAGATCGAAAAAGTTATTGACGCGGTCGATGCCGCCGGAAAATAGGAGAATTATTATGAAAAGAGCAATTTTATTGACTGTGGCAATGATAGCCGCATTTGGCCTAAGCGGATGCAGCTACAACGACCTCACCGCCAAACAGCAGCAGGTCAAAGGTAAGTGGGCCAATGTAGAAAGTTCAATGCAGCGGCGTGCCGACCTGATCCCTAATCTTGTCGAGACTGCAAAGATGGCCGGTATTCAGGAACAGGAAGTCTTCGGACAGATCGCTGATGCCCGCTCGCGTTTGTTAAATGCACAGCAGGCAGCTCCGACCGGAACTGGCGGCGACAAAACGCCCGAACAAAAGCAAGCCGTGATCGAAGCCAATAACAGCTTTGGCGGCACGATCGGCAGATTATTGAGTCTGCAAGAAAACTATCCGGTCTTACGTTCGAACGAAGCGTTTATGAAAGTTCAGGACGAACTTTCGGGCACAGAAAATCGGATCAATACGGCCCGTTTAGACTTTAACGAAGCTGTTACGACCTTCAACACAACCCGCAACTCGTTCCCGGCGGTACTCACCGCGGGCTTACTTGGTTTTAAAGAAGAGCCTTTCTTCCAGGCGGATGAGAAAGCTAAGACGGCACCGAGCGTGGGCGACGCTAATTCGATGCGTAAACCGACTACTGCACCGGCAGCACCTGCTAATAAGTAGTTTAGAACCCGCGGGAGTTACACATCGAACAGTGGTCACAAGGCTTGCCGGGCTCAAACTGGCAAGCCTTTTCTTTGAATTCGGCTCCAAAGATCGAGTCTGCGATAGCTTCGGCAATAGTTAGTTTGTCGAGAGACGGGTGCGTGGATATTGGTTCGCGGACTGCGACGCCGGTATTTTCGAGTTTATCGAGGCGATGGGTTATCTTCTCAACGGCGGCAAACAGGGCGGCGAGTTCGGCGGGATTTTTAGTTTCGTTTGCTGACATTTCCCTTTTTACTGTCCTGCTCGAGCAAGTCGACATAATCAACTACGCCCACTATCGCCGAATCGATCGCTGCACCCGGCTTTCCGGTCGCGGCAGTTGATGCCGACCAGCCTTCCTGCGCAATGATCACGATGTCGCCCTCGCCGGAGTTCACCGAATCAAGGGCGATGCAGGTGTAATCCATGTCCTCACCCTCCGGCGTGATCTGCCGACAGAGCATCGCACGCGTTCCCTCGTAACGCTGATTTTTCTGCGTCGCAACGACGTTACCGATGACCTTTGCTAGCAACATTTATGGATTGAAAACATGAGCGTCCGAATCGATAATCCCGACGATGGTACAATCGGTCGGCGTCTCGTCACGCTTGAACGGAAACGACGCCTCCTTGCCGCGACACCAAAAAACCAATTCACCTTCACCGGCTCCGACCGCATCTAGCGCGATAGTCGGCGGGCCTTTTGGTTTGAGATCAGCGTCCAGAGTCTGGACGACAAGGAACTTTCGTCCGTCGAGAGCTTCGTTCTTAACCGTTGCGACTACGGTTCCGATGACGCGGGCAATTTGCATCTTAGAATCTACGCGTGAAAGTCTATTTCGTCTATAACGCCAATTATCGCCGAATCAACGGGACAGTCTTTATTGCCCTCGGCAAGACGCGCGGACGATCCGCTGACGACGATCACTTTTTCGTGAAAGCCGGCCCCGACCGTATCGACGGAAACAACATAGCCGCTCTGGTCAGTGCCGTCTAGATTGATCGGCTTAACGATGAGCAGCTTTTTTCCGTGCAGACGTTCGTCTTTTTGCGTGGACACGACAGTGCCCAAGATTCGTGCGATTATCATTGCTTAGTAAATCGTCAATCGTAAATCGCAAATCGTGAAGAAACTTCTTTCTATTTACGATTTACCATTTACGATTCACTACTTCTTAACTACCGGCAGCGTCTCATCAACGCTGGAGTGCGGACGCGGGATGACGTGGACGCTGACGAGTTCGCCAACGCGTCGTGCGGCGGCGGCTCCGGCGTCGGTCGCTGCTTTTACAGCGGCAACGTCACCACGGACGATAGCCGTAACAAAGCCGGCGCCGATCTTCTCGTACGATACGAGTTGAACGTTCGCTGCTTTGACCATTGCGTCTGCCGCTTCGATAGTCGCCACGAGTCCCTTGGTTTCAACCATTCCTAATGCTTCTTGCATTTATTTGCTCCTGGTTCGTCTTTTAGAATTACGAAAGTTTTGTTAGTTTAACCCAACTTGGCCGCTTGGCTCAAAAGCTCGATCAACTCTTCGCGCGTAAATGATATCTTTTTGCCATTTGAGTCGCCCTGAACGGGATAATTTACGTCGAGATCACAGGCGATATCGTTTTCATGCAGATACCCGCAGGCCTGACACCGGGCGTTTTCGCCCAGAAAACCCGCCTTTTCCCTTAGTTTTATCAGCTTCCCGATCGCCTCTTTTGGAATGTCGTTAGCTCCGCCCAGGGCTTTGGCAAGTATCGCGATCTTAGCTGTGTGTTCCAGCGTCTCAAGCCTATCATACGCCTGCCAAAGATGTTCGCCGTACGCGACCGCTCCATGATTGGCCATCAAAAGAGCATTGTGATGCGGCACGAAAGGCTTCATCGCCTCGGTCAGTTCGTCGGTCGAGGGTGTTCCGTAGGCCGTCAATGGAACACAGCCGAGCGTCAAAACCACTTCTGAAAGGATCGGCTGATCTATCGCAAGGCCCGCAACGGCAAACGCCGTCCCGTGAGCCGGATGAGCATGACACACAGCATTGATATCGGGCCGCATCTTATAAATAAGCAGATGCATCGCCAACTCAGACGATGCCCGCTTGTCGTTGAGGGGCTTGCCCTCGATATCCGTTAAGGCTAGACAATCCTCGGTCATCCGCCCCTTAGACGTCATCGTCGGCGTTGCAAGCACCGTGTTGTCATCCAATCGGATGCTGACGTTGCCGTCAAACGCAACGACATAGCTGCGTTCATAAAGCAGCTTGCCGACCTCGACAATAAGTTTTCGAGCGGAGGATTCGTCCATATAAATAGGAATCCACAGATTAACACATCCCACTGGACAGCGTTAATCTGTGGCCTAAATTCTCAACAAAATCTATCTTTTGGCTCGAGGGACAACCGGAACCGGCGGCAATTCGTTCAGTTCTTGCAATCGAATCTCGTCGCCCGGATGTTTGTCTCTGTGGCCCATTTGCTGAATATCAAGTTGCTCTTGCAAACGAAAATTTTCCTTTCGCAGCTCCTGATTCTCCATTCTCAGCCGCATCATTTCCTGGTGACGCTTTCCGTGAAAGCCGCGCATTCGCGGTCCGTTGAGATCTACGAACAAGCTCGTAACAAACACCGCGACCACGAACGTTGCGGCAAATGGCAATGCTCGAGTGATAAAACTTTTACTGCTAGACCAATTCATCTTAAAAAAACTCCTGATACTACTACTTACGCCGGAGTCGCAAAAACGGATTCACATACATTAATTGCTACCGTATTTTTATATTATACCTTTCGCTTTCGGCGGCAAAGCAAAATCGACATTTACGCAAATAAAGGACATATTTATGACGATCTTGCGGCTACAGGCGTTGCCCTCACGGACAAATTCGATTACACTTTGCGTTGCACGTGTGAAACAATGATCGCCTTTTTGTCCGGCAAACTACTCGAAAAGCAAGCAAATACGGCCATCGTCGATGTCGGCGGAGTCGGGTACGAAGTGTCCATACCGCTCTCGACATTTTACGAGCTCGGCGATGTCGGTTCGGATGTATCGCTACGTATTTACACCCACGTCCGCGAAGACGCGATACAGCTTTTTGGTTTCAAAACAGTCCGCGAACGCGACCTCTATCTTCGGCTCATCTCTGTCCAAGGCATCGGCCCAAAGATGGGCATCACGATGCTGTCGGGGATGAGTGCGGATGAGATGATCTTAGCGATCCGCACCGAAGACCTCGCACGGCTAACGAGCATTCCCGGTGTCGGGCGAAAGACTGCCGAGCGGCTGGCTATCGAGCTCCGCGATAAGATCGGCGAGCTGTCGTCGGGCGGAACCACCGCGTCAGATGTCGGCTCTGGGGCATCGCTGCCCGCCGATGCGGTGTTCGAAGACGCCCTGTCGGCGCTCGTCAATCTCGGCTATCAACGGCCCGCTGCTGAAAAGGCACTCAAACAAGCCGCCCAGGACGGCACCGAGATCACTGTCCAAAAACTGCTGCGAAAGGCTCTGCAGGTTCTCGCCAAATAACGCCGACGCAATGCTCGAACTCGTTACACAAATCCGCGGCGATTTTGCCAAACTCGACCGCCGGGCGGTATTTGCGTTTGTATATGCGGCGATCGGTCTGACCTGTATAACGTATTTCAAAGACCCCAGCTATCTCGCGTCGATACTTTCAAACACGCCCTTCGCTCACATCGGCGAGGGGGCCGCTCATCCGACCAATAATAATCTCAACGGCCTGATCTGGTGGGTGTTTGTCTCGGTGACATTTTATTTTGTGATACCCGCGATCTTTGTAAAGTTCATCCAAAAGCGAAAGTTGAGCGAGATCGGCCTTTCGCTAAAGATCGAACCGGGATTTTTGAAACTGCTCGGCCTCTGCATTGCGATAATGCTGCCGCTCGTTTATCTGATGTCGCTGACCGGCAGCTTTTCGGCAAAATATCCTTTCCTAAAGGTCTATAACGCCGACCCGTATCTCTCGTGGACACTGCTCATCTGGGAACTGGTCTATTTCTTTCAATTCTTTGGCCTCGAATTCTTTTTTCGCGGCTTTCTCGTCCACAGCCTAAAACCGTCGCTCGGCGTCTACTCGATCCTCGCGATGACGGTGCCGTACACGATGATCCATTTCCAAAAGCCAATGCCCGAGACATTTGCCGCGATCTTTGCGGGGCTGTTTCTCGGTTGGATCAGCTACAAGAACGGCACGATCTGGCTCGGGCTGGTGCTGCATTGCACGGTGGCATTTTCAATGGATATTTTGGCTTTATACAACAAGGGGCTATTATTTTAGGCAATGAGTAACGCCGCCGCGATAAATATCAGGGACGAAGATCTTACGGCTGACGAGAGCCGTTTTGAGGCAACGCTGCGTCCGGCGCAGCTTGCTGAGTATATCGGCCAGACAAAGGTCAAGGAAAACCTGCGTGTCTTTATGAAAGCCGCTCTCAAACGCCGCGAAGCTCTCGACCACATCCTGCTCACCGGCCCGCCGGGCATGGGCAAGACGACGCTTTCAAATATTGTCGCGACCGAAATGGGAGCGTCGCTCAAATCGACCTCCGGCCCTGTGATCGAAAAGGCCGGCGACCTCGCTGCGATCCTGACCGGGCTCGAAGAGGGCGACGTGCTCTTTATTGACGAGATCCACCGCCTCAATCCAGCTATCGAAGAGATCCTTTATCCCGCGATGGAGGATTACAACCTCGACATCATGATCGGCCAGGGCACCGCCGCCCGGTCGATCAAGCTTGAGCTGCCAAAATTTACGCTCGTCGGTGCGACGACGCGGCCTGGTTTGATCACCGCTCCGCTGCGTGGCAGGTTTGGCATTATCTTTCACCTTGATTTTTATGGCATCAACGATCTGCAAACGATCTGTAAACGTTCGGCAGGGATCTTGAATGTCGAGATCGAGGAGAAAGGTTCGCACGAGATTGCCCGTCGCGGACGCGGCACGCCGCGTATCGTCAATCGTCTGCTGCGACGAGTTCGCGATTTTGCCGAGGTCGATCACGACGGACGCGTAACCGAGCACGTTGCGTGCGACGCGCTCGACCGGATGGATGTCGATAGCTATGGCCTCGACGAAATGGACGCCAAGCTGCTCAAAACGATCATCGAAAAGTTTGAAGGCGGCCCCGTCGGCCTCAGCACGATCTCCGCCGCGATCCACGAGGAAAAAGATTCGATCGAAGAGATCATCGAACCTTACCTGCTCCAGATCGGCTTCCTAAACCGCACTCCACGCGGCCGCATGGCAACGCGACTGGCATACGAGCATTTCGGCCTGACATCGCTTATGCGCAATACCGTACCGCAGCCTCTATTTGAATAGATGTCGCTCCCCGAAATAATCATTGATACCCGTCCTGTTGAAATGTTACTCTAAATATTCGTTTGCCCCCTCAAACTCAAATTTTCAATACCCAAATCTGCCGGAGGTTTTCATGCTTTTTGCCAAATTCCCTAAGTTAAATATGCATAATATTCGCACTCGTTTTGTGACCGCGTTATTTACGCTAAGCGTTGTCTGCCTCACGGCCGCCGCCACTTTCGGCCAGAATGATAAGGATTTACGAGATCAGGACGGCAAGAAAATTGACAAAGATATTTTTGAAGAAAAGGTCTTGCCCGGCAGGAAAGCGGAGCCGGTGATCGTCGGTAAGACGACTTGGTCCGAGATAGTTGCTCGCGATCTTGTGGCACCAAAACCAAATTTCGAAGAGATCTTGCGTAGCAAAGGAAAGCGCCCAAGAAATCCTCCGGCTGAAGAAATGGAGTCTGCTCCGGACAGCATAATAAAAAGAAACCCAGGATCATACTTTGATTATTCGAGAGTTATTCAGGAACGTCCGTCGGCGCCTTTGGTGGCGTCACCTAGCCCGAGTCTTGATTTCCAAGGCCTTGGTGACGCCAATTTTTCGATCCCGCCGGATACACACGGGGCGGTTGGCCCAAATCACATAATGACCGCTCTGAACACGCAGGTCAGGATCCAGAGCAAAACAGGCGGTACGCTTAGCACAGTTACTCTGAACAGTTTTTTTGCAACCGTTGGCGGCGGAGGCGGTACATTTGACCCGAGGGTATTATATGATCCGTACGCAAATCGGTGGATCTGCGTGGCAGTTGACGATGCCCAAAACGCGACGTCAAAAGTTTTGATCGCCGTATCACAGACAAATGACCCGACCGGAACGTGGAATTTTTACGGTTACGACCACGATGCGGCGGACATTGAGTGGGCGGACTATCCCATGGTCGGCTTTAACAAAAATTGGATCGCCGTTTCTATCAATGATTTTGCGATCTCAAATAACGCAGGTCTTGGAGCAAATACCTATATATTTGATAAAAGTACGCTTTACGCAGGTGCTCCGACGCCAACAATGGCAAAGGTTCCTATTGATGGTGCAACGTTTGGAAATGTACATCAGCCGGTTGAAACCTATGACAACACAACCGAAACGCTATACGTCATCCAGCGCTGGAGTTCTAGTGCCGGACAACTGAGAATTTACACGATCACCGGAACTTCTGCTGCGCCGGCGTTTACCGCCACGGCGCTTTTTCCATCCTCAACAGGCTGGAGTACCACTGCAGTTGCCGCACCACAGAGCGGTGGCGGAGCAATTACGGTTACCAATAACGATTCGCGTATGCAGCGTGTAGTTTTACGAAACGGTTCAGTTTGGGCGGCCCATACGATCTTCCTGACTGGCCCAAGCCGAACTTCGGTGCAATGGTGGCAATTTAACCCAGCGAGTGGAGCGGTAGATCAGATGGGCAGAATTGACGATCCAACCGGCACAAATTTTTACGCTTTTCCAAGTATCGCGGTAAATGCTAATAATCACGCTTTGATCGGTTATTCGGCATTTTCGGCAACGACATTCCCGAGTGCAGCCTACTCGTATCGCGCTGCGGCAGACGGAATTACAACCACAAGAGATCCACTACGTTATAAAAATGGTTTAGCTTGTTATCGGAAAACTTTTGGCGGCACGACAAACCGTTGGGGAGATTATAGTAACACGGTTGTCGATCCGACCGATGACACGACCTTTTGGACTCTGCAAGAATACGCAGAAACCTCCGTTGGGGGAGATTGCACCGTCAATAATACGGGGCGATATGGCGTTTGGTGGGCAAAGGTCAATCAGCTGAGTACGTCGGTCACTATTTCGGGCCGTGTCTTGACGGCACAAGGCCGCGGCGTGCGCAACGCCATCGTCAGGTTAACGCTGCCGGATACGTCGATCCGAACGGTCGTCTCCGGGCCGTTGGGACAATTTAGCTTTGCCAATGTCGCGAGCGGCCAGACGTACGGACTGACAGCGACCGGACGGCGATTTACATTTGGCACCCAAAACGTTAGCCCCACCAGCGGCGACGTCACCGGACTGACCATCGTCGCCCAGTAGGGGCAGCAGTCAGATGTCAGAATAAAGAAAGGCCGCGAGCATCACGTTCGCGGTCTTTTTTCTTTTGGTCCCGTCCGAACCAGGTGGACCAAAATGGACCAAGGCTTGAAATTCAATTGCCTCCACCTTCAGATGGAGGTTCGGTCGTGATTTTCAAACTAAATACAATAATTTTCGGATGTCGATTTTGCCATAAGCGCAGTCCTCCTTTACTAAACGAAATCCCCGGTGTACGGGCACCCCCGGCGGTTAAGTTTGCGCCGACGCAACTTCCCTTACTTGGTTACTTGGCTACGTTAATGGTGAGTCGGGTTTTGTTTGAGCAGTTCAGCCCGCAACAAAAAACCCCCTTCGCCGACGATCTTGTCTCCAACGTTCAGGCCTTCGAGAACTGTAACGCGGCCGTTGTTTTCTTCACCGAGGCGTACATATCTGACCACGAATACGTTTGGCTTGTCGGTTGCGACAAAAACGACTTGCTTGTCGTTCATATTCTGGACGGCTGAAGGCGGAATCGTTGGCATGGTTCGTTCCGCATTCCCCATCGAGCCAAAGGCGATGTTGACATACATTCCAATCTTGAGAATCTGGCCGGGATTGTCGAGTTCGACGCGAACCTGAGCGGTTCTCGTCTCCGGAGCAATGTTCGGATCAATATAAGTGACGCGACCACGAAAGAGTTTCCCGTTGTACGAATCGGTCGTTACGCTCGCACCACTTCCGACGCGCAGCAAGCTGATATCCTTTTCGAAAACCTGAGCGATTGCCCAGACGCTCGATAGATTAGTTACGCGCATCAGTTCCTTGTTGGCTTCGATAACTTCGCCCTGATTAGCATCCCGCTTGGTGATCGTGCCTGAAATCGGAGCGGTCAGGCTTACCTCGGATGTTATTTGCGAGGGCGACCGGAGCGAATTTACCTTTTGCGGCGACAAACCAAGCAATAAGAGCCTTTGTCGAGCGGTGACAAGATCGGATTCGGCGGTTTGGCGTTTAACGGCGGCCTGCTCGAATTCGCTGCGGCTGACGGGATTGATCTCGGCAACCTGGACGCCACGGTCATAGCGCCTTTTGGCTTCGATGACATCGGCTTCTGATGCCCGATATTTGGTTGTTGCCTGTTCTAACTCCTCACGGCTGATGGCTCCGATAGCTACTAGTTTGACTGATCGCTCGTAGCGTTTTCGATTCTCTTCCAACTCCGCCTGAACGGTTTTGAGTCTTGCCATAGCCTGATCGAGTTCCGCGTTGCTTACAGGACTGATCTTGACGAGCCTGGCGGTACGGTCATAGTTTTGTTTTGCCGTCTGTGCTTCGGTTTGTAATGCCAGATAGCGTGATTGAGACGCCGCAAGTTCGTCGCTGAATATTACGGCAAGCGTTTGTCCACGGCCAACATCTTGACCAAGTTCGCCTCTTACGGATCGGAGTACACCACCGAGAAGCGAAATGACGGGCGTTTCTTTGTAGGCATTTGACTGAACGACGCCGGTTGCGGCCAAAGCCATTACTTCGCTCGACAAGGTTTCGCCAACCGTCTCGATCTTGAGTCCGATCTTTTCTACCTGATCAGGCTGAATGGTAACAGTTTGTTCGGCTGTCGTTTCTGTCGTTTGTCCGCTGCCGTTATCGCCGAATGTGACCGTTCGAGGTGTGGGAACCGCCTGTCCAACTTCTCCACCGCGAAGAAGCCATAAAAGCAAAGCCCCCGCGATCATAATTCCGGCCACCGCCAACCCAATAAAAAGCGGTTTTCGATTCCGTTTTGCCGCATGACCTTTGCCGGTGTCTGCATCGTCGAGAATTTTTTCGTTATTTTCTTCGCTCATTTCTTTATTAGTTCGGGCGAATTTGTAGCCCGCATGATCTCAATGTTTGCGATGTATGTTTCGAGTTCGGCATCGATCAATTCGTTTTCCACATCTAGAAATCGCCGCTGCTCGGCAATGTAGTCAAGCAAACTTCTCGAACCAAGTTCGTAGGTTTGCCAAATTACCTGCAAATTAGAATTTGCTTGATCGCGGACGCCGTTTTGAAAGATCGACAATGACCGCGCCGCACGGTTATATCGAGCGACGGCCACGGCAACTTCGCGCTGGATAGTAAGTCCGCCAAACTCAACCCGTCTCTGAGCCGCTTCTCGCTCGAATTTTGCGGCTTCGACCGCACCTTGATTTCGGTTGAGTAGCGGAAGATCGATCTCGACCCCAAAAGTGAAAAAGTGAAAGACATCCTGTATCGGACGAAGAAGGCCCAGGTCGTCGACCCCGCTGAGCATAAAGCCCGTATTCATCCGCTGATAACCAGCTTTTACGCCGGCATCGAGTCGGCCTTCGGACTTTGCCTGTTCGATCTTTGCGATCGCAAGTTGTTCCATTGTCCTTGCTCCCCGCAGATCCGGACGTTCACGCAAGGCGTAATAGGTCGAGCCGGAAACCGAAGGTGGCGTTGCGATAAGGTCGTTGAAATCGCCGCGAAGACTCAGCGGTTCTTCCGGCTTCATCCCGATCATATTGCGAAGTTCGAACATTGCCGTCTCGACCTTTCCTTCTGCGGTTTCCCGGATCGATTGCAGCCGATTTACCTCGACAAGGAAAATGTTTTGTTCGAGCGGTGCGGTCTTTCCTTCGGCAACTCTAGCCGCAACCAATTCATAGCCTTGCTTTGTCGCCGCTAAGGTCTTTTCGGTAATGTCCAGCTTTTTGATCGCTGCCAACGCCTCACCGAATTTGACCCTCACCTCTGACGCAAGAAGCCGTTCCTGATTCTCAAATGCAGCCTCGCGGATCTCCAATTCGCGTTGGGCAACGGCGATCCGTGCCGCCCTACGGCCACCAAGCTCAAGAGGCAGCACAACCTCAGCCATTTGGTTATTGTCAGCACCACCTATCTGCTTGGCGCCGCTGAGATCGAGTTTTGGATTTGGCCGCAAACCAGCTTGTTTGACCAATGCACGAGCGGCTTCGACTTCTTTCCGCATTGCCTGAAACTCACCATTGTTGTCGAGTGCTTGGGCAACAGCTTGGTCGGCGGTCATGCCTCCGATCTGGTCACGATAGCGAGTCGTGCTATCAGGCGTCGGCGTCGGTGCCTGCGCCGAGACACCCACGAAAGCGAGGGTCAAAATAAAGCCGATATGGAGAATTCTTAACATCAAATCACTGCACTACTAGCTTTCCGCGCATCATGTTCATCCCACACGTAAAGTTAAATTCACCGGATCGTTTTGGGGTAAAGCTGACTGCGATCGGGGTGTTCAACGGCAAGGAACGGTTTATGCCGTATGCCGGGATCACGACCTCGGTCGCACAGGTGGCGTCGGTTTGCCTTAAGAATGTGATCCTAGTCGGGACACCGCGACGCAAGACAATGCGGGTTCGCGAATAGCCTTGATCGGTTATCACGACACGTGCCGTTTGCAGCTTTGGTTTCTGATTCATTGCCCGTGCCTGAGCGTGCGTCTGAATTGTCATCGCTAACACAAACAGTAACGGCAAAACTATCGAATTAATATATTTTTGTTTCTTTCTCATACTCTTTTTTAACTGCCTTAATGCTGATTTCATGATGTAGCTTCCTTTTTGAGTTCCCGTTTGCGCAACCAATAGAAGATCACGGGCGTGACGATCAGCACGTGCAGGAGGCTCGAAACCATTCCTCCAAAAACCGGCGTCGCCAGCGGCCTCATTACTTCAGACCCAGCTCCGGTGCTCCACATGATGGGCAAGAGCCCGGCAACAATGGTCATTACGGTCATGACTTTGGGACGAAGACGAAGCAAAGCTCCTTCGGTGACTGCTTCGAGCAACGATTCCCTATCAAGCTGTCCAACCTCCTTTGTCTTACGTCTAACCGCCTCTTCGAGATAAACGACCATTACAATTGTCGTCTGTACCGCTGCTCCAAAAAGGGCGATAAAGCCAACCCATACCGCGACCGAAAAGTTGTACTGCAGCATCCAGAGCAGGTAAAAACCGCCGGTCAGAGCGAAAGGCACGGCTAGCAGAATATGAGCCGCTTCGAGGAACGAGTGATAGGTAATGTAGAGCGTGGCAAAGATGATAAGCAGAACGATCGGGATCACGATCATCAACCGCTGGCGGGCACGTTCCTGGTTTTCATATTGGCCGCTCCATGTTATGTAGTAACCCGCAGGCATCCCAACCTTGTCCCGAATCGCAACCTTAGCTTCCTCCACGAAACTTCCGATATCGCGACCGCGGATGTTAAGCAGAACTGTGCCGCGAAGTAGGCCGTTCTCGCTTTGGATCATTGACGGGCCTTCCATCTTGCGAATGTCGGCTAACTGCGAAAGTGGGATCGCCCCTCCACTCGGAGAGGTTATCGGTATCTGACCGATCGCGTCCGAAGACGAACGGTATTCGGGAGCATACCTTACACGAATCGGAAATCGCCGCCGCCCTTCGATCGTCACGGTCAGATTTGTTTCGCCAATTCCTTTTTCGATCACATCCTGAATGGTCGCGACATCAATGCCATAACGGGCCGCCGCCGTGCGGTCAATATCAATATCAAGGTAAGGTGCTCCGCCGATCCGCTCTGGATAAACGTCCGCCGCTCCGGGCACATCCTTAACCACCGTCGCAATCTGTCTCGCAGTTTCTTCCAAGGTATCGAGATCGTTGCCGAATATTTTAATGCCGACCTGTGAACGGATACCGGTGGAAAGCATTTCGATGCGGTTGATGATCGGCTGCGTCCAGATGTTTGTCACGCCCGGCATCCTGGTCGCCTCGTCCATTTCGGCGATCAGTTTCTCCCGCGTCATCCCATCACGCCACTGATCTTCGGGCTTCAGATGGATGATGGTTTCGTTCATGTTTATCGGTGAGGGATCGGTCGAGGTTTCGGCGCGTCCGGCTTTCCCGACCGCCCACTCAACCTCGGGAAAGGACTTTAAGATCTCGTCTTGCTTGCTCAGAATTCTGGTCGCCTCGTCCAGTGAAATTGCGGGATCGGTCACCGGCATGTACAGCAGGTCGCCTTCATTTAAGGGAGGCATGAACTCGCTGCCGATCTGAGTCGCGACGATCATTGCGCCGGAGAAGAACGCCAGAGCGAGCAGAACCGTGGCGAGCCGATTCCGGAGCGCGATGAGCAGCATTGGCTTATACACTCGGCGCAAAAAGCGCATGATCGGATTCCACTCTTCGGGCCGCAGTTTCCCGCCGAGCAGATAGCCGCACAAAACGGGGATGAGCGTGACAGCGATTATCGCCGCCGCGATCATCGCAAAGGTTTTCGTGAACGCCAGCGGATGAAAAAGCTTTCCTTCTTGTCCAGTTAATGCAAAGACGGGGATAAAGGCGATAACAATGATCGCTATCGACGCGACGATCGGGCGCCCGACCATCTTTGTCGCTTCCAGCACTATCTCCCAAACACGCTTTCTGTCCGTAAAGCTCACTCCCTCTTTCTCGATCGCCCGATATGCATTTTCAGTCACGACAATTCCAGCATCTACGAGGTCTGAAACCGCGATCGCGATACCGGCAAGCGACATGATGTTTGACGTGATCCCAAAGATATACATCAAGAGGAACGCGGCGAGTGCGGCAAGCAAAAGGGGTATCGTAACTATCAGGGTCGAACGAAAATGAGCGAGGAATATCAGATTGACAAGTGTTACGAGGATGAACTCCTCGGTCAATGCCCATGTTAGGGTGTTGGCTGTGCGATTGATCAGATCCGTGCGGTCGTAAAATGAGACCAGCCGAACGCCGGGCGGCAAACCCGGTTTGATCTCCTCGATCTTTTTCTTGACGTTCTCGATCGCCTCCAGAGCGCTGATGCCGTAGCGCATAATGACGACACCCCCGACCGCTTCCTTGCCGTTTTTATCAAGCGAGCCTGTCCGAAAGGCGTTGCCGAGCTTGACCTCGCCCAGGTTACGAACGTAGATCGGAGTTCCGTTCTGAGAGCCGACGACGATATTTTCGACATCCGCGACCGATTCGACAAGACCGATACCGCGGACAACGGCCCATTCGCCCCCTTGTTCGACAACATTACCGCCGATATTGTTATTCGACCGTTCAACCGCCTCGACGACCGTGGATAACGGCATGTTGTAAGCACGCAGCTTATTCGGGTCTATGTCTACTTGATACTGCTGGACAAAGCCGCCGACCGTCGCGACCTCGGCGATCCCCGGCGTTGAATTTAGCTGATAACGCACGAACCAGTCCTGCAGCGTGCGCAGATCACGCAAGCTCATGTCGTCCGATTCGAGCGTATACCAGTAAACCTGCCCAAGACCCGTTGCGTCGGGGCCAAGGGTTGGCACGACGCCGGCCGGAAGCTGTTTTGAAACGAGATTCAAACGTTCCAGAACCCGTGTCCGCGCCCAATAAAGGTCAATATTATCTTCAAAGATAATATTGACCATCGAAAAGCTGAACGCAGAACTCGCCCTCACTGTACGGACGCCCGGCAGTCCCTGAAGGCTCGTCACAAGGGGATAAGTAACCTGGTCCTCGACCTCTCGCGGTGAACGGCCCGCCCAATCCGTAAAAACTATGACCTGGTTATCCGAAAGGTCCGGGATGGCATCGATCGGGGTCTTTACAAGCGCGTAATAGCCCGCTAACGCCAAAGCGATATAGATCGCAATGACGATTACCCGGTTCTTTAGCGACCATTCGATAAGCCAATTAATCATAGTTTTTGAGTTGGCAGTCACATCCGTTCATGCCGACTGCCGTGTCAACCTACTGCGCCACCAAAGGCAAAGACGTTTTTCCTTTTCCTGCCGAGCCTTCAAAGGTGATCTGAGCCTCCCATCCGCCAGCCATCTCGATCTTGACTTTGGCGCGATAAACGCCGGGCGTGCCCGTGGTGGTCAAAGTTGCCGAATTGTTCATTTCCGCCATCGACCCCATCGCAGGCATCCGAAAATTGAGCGAAGCCGCGCCGACATCAACCGCTTTGCCCGCAGCATCGGTAAAAGAAAGCATTAGTTCCTGCTCGCCGTTTTTGAGTTTGCCCGTCTCGCTTGATAGCGTAACCGTCAGATTGTTGATCGCCCCGCTCTTGATGACTTTGCCCTGAATCGGACTGTCGCCAGTCGGCTGAGTACCGGAACTACAAGCCGCGACGAAAATGCTCATGCCCGCGAGCGTCAATAAACTAACTAATAAAAAGGTCTTTCTCATGTTATTGTCTCCTTAAGTAAATATATTTTGACCGTCCCGACGCCTTTAACTCAGTGCGCGGGACCACAATGAAATAGCCGCAAAGGCGCAGTTCGCCGAAAAATAGGCGCACTACACCATCGGAACTAGATCAGGAACGAATTATGTTGGAGGTATTTGGGTTGGAAAGTTCGCGTCAACGTCTCGCGCAAATACTTAGGCGATACGGACGACTCGGCTTTTGCATTTGGGAACAAAGCCGCGATCTGCTCAGCAATAGACTTTGAGATCTGTGCGTTTGAGGGTGAGAAATTAAACGATGCGTTCGATGGGGTCGGAACCGATTCAGAACAGTTGACCGCACAGCATAGATCAGCTGCATTAGCCGCCGGCGACCCGTCCTTGCTTTTCGCCTTATCACAACACTTCATCATCTTGTCGTTTGGCGAATGCAATGGCGTACCTGACACAACGCCAGTGGCGATCGCTAAGACCAAAAACAGCATTGTGAATCGCTTTACCATCTCACCTGACTATAAGTTTTGTCGGTATTTAAAGTCAACGCTAATCTCTCGTTGCAGACTACACTCACATTTGACGATTTTTGGAAAAAAGACTTTTTTTCACATTACCACCGTAAAGATGTTAAATGACAGCTAAAAAAGGCTTCGCCTATCGCGAAGCCTTTTTCCTATTCTTTCCGTGTTTTTCCGTTTGATCCGTGGTCGATCTTTTCGGAATTAACCACAGAACGCACGAAATGACACGGAATAAGAACCCGATCTATTCGTCCTCGTCCTCCGCAGCCGCTAATAGTGATGCGGATGTTACGAGGTCTTCGTCGCCGCATTTTATTAGGGTGACGCCTTGGGCGCTGCGGCCGGTTTCGCGGATGCGGTCGACGCCGAGGCGGATGAGTTTTGCCTGTTGGGTGATGATCATGATCTCGCTGTCCTCTTCGATGGGGAACGATGCGACGACCTTGCCGGTCTTGTCGGTGGTCTTCATATTGATGACGCCGACGCCGCCGCGTTTTGTCAGGCGATAGCTGTTGACCGTGGTCTGTTTGCCAAAGCCTTTTTCGGACACGGAGAGGATCTTTTCGGTTCCCTCCTGTGACACGCTGCAAACCGAGACGACATAATCGCTGCCCCGCAGATTAACGCCCCGCACGCCGCGTGCCGCACGTCCCATCGGGCGAACGTCCGTTTCCTGAAAGCGGACAGCCATGCCGTCGTGCGTCGCGACAAATATCTGCCGCTTGCCGTCGGTGCGGATCACCTCGAGCAGCTCGTCGCCCTCGTCGATGTTGATGGCGTTGATGCCGTTGGCACGGATGTTTTGATACTCCGAAAGCAGTGTCTTTTTGATGACGCCGTGCTTAGTGACCATCGTGAGATAGACCTCTTCGCTAAAATCACGCACGGCCATTGTCGCCACCAGCTTACGCTCGCTGGATAGCTGGACCATGTTGACCACGGCTTTGCCGCGAGCGGCGGCGGCGGCCTCCGGTATCTCGTGGACCTTCATCTTAAAGACCTGGCCATCGTCCGTAAAGATCATCAACGCGTCGTGCGTCGATGCCGTAAACAGATGCTCGACAAAATCCTCGTTCTTGGCGGTGGCACCGAGACGGCCCTTGCCGCCGCGTCCCTGACGCGAATATGTCGAGACGGGCGTGCGTTTGATATAGCCGGCCTTAGTGACGGTGATGGCGACCTCTTCGTCGGCGATGAGGTCCTCGATATTAAACTCGGCGTCGGCGTCAACAATGATCGTCCGGCGAACGTCGCCGTAGACACGACGAATCTCGACCAGCTCGTCGGTGATCACCTGACGCAGAACGCTCTCGTTCGCAAGGATGTTCTCAAGCTCGGCGATGTATTTGATGATCTCGGCGTATTCGTCGAGGATCTTTTGCCGCTCAAGCGCCGACAGGCGACGCAATTGCAGATCAAGGATCGCCTGTGCCTGTATCTCGGAAAACTCGAGGCTGCCAAGGACCTTGGTCAGTTCTTTGAGAAACACGTCCTTAGACTTTTCGCCCGTCACGCCGCGCCAAGCGGAGATCTCGGACGCGGTCTTGAGATTTGCCGTCAGCCACTGTTTTGCTTCATCCACGGAGCGCGAATTGCGGATCGTCGGGATGATGTAATCGAGGGCGTCGATCGCTTTGTTCAAACCCTCTAAGATATGCGCACGCGCCTGAGCCTTACGCAGGTCAAACTCAGTTCTGCGGCGAACCACCTCGCGGCGAAATTCGACAAATGCTTCGAGCATCTGCTTGAGCGTCAGCACTTTTGGCTGGCCGTCGACGATCGCGATGTTGATAATGCCAAACGACGACTGCATCGGCGTCAGCTTGTAGAGTTTGTTGAGGATCACCTGCGGGATGGCGTCGCGTTTGAGCTCGATGACGACACGCATGCCCTCGCGGCTCGATTCGTCGCGGATCTCGGAGATGCCGTCGAGACGTTTTTCGTGGACAAGCTCGGCGATCTTTTCGATCAGACGGGCCTTATTGACCTGATAAGGGATCTCGGTGATGACGACGGCGTTGCGAACACGGTCGCCGCGTCCGATCTCATCGACGACGGCCTTAGCACGCATCTGGATGATGCCGCGGCCGGTTTTGTACGCGCTAACGATGCCTTCGCGGCCGTAGATAAAGCCGGCGGTCGGAAAGTCGGGGCCGGGAACGTGACGGATAAGCTCGTCAAACGATATCTCGGGGTCTTTGATAAGCGCGATCGTCGCGTCGAGCACCTCGGTCAGATTGTGCGGCGGTATCTTGGTCGCCATACCGACGGCGATGCCCTCGGAACCGTTTACCAAGAGCAGCGGAACGCGTGTCGGCAAAACCTTTGGCTCGGACAAAGATTCGTCGTAGTTTGGCTGGAAATCGACCGTCTCTTTGTTGATGTCGTCGAGTATCTCGTTCGCGATCTTTGCCAGTCGAACCTCGGTGTAACGCATCGCAGCGGCATTGTCGCCGTCGATCGAACCAAAGTTCCCTTGCCCGTCTACCAGCGGATAACGCATCGAAAAATCCTGCGCCATGCGGACGATCGAATCATAGATCGCCGAATCGCCGTGCGGGTGATATTTACCCATCACATCGCCAACAGCACGGGCCGATTTACGGTACGCCTTACCGGCGACATTTCCCTGTTCGTACATACCGAACAAAATGCGGCGGTGAACGGGTTTGAGCCCGTCGCGGACATCCGGCAAAGCCCGGCCGATGATGACGGACATGGCATAGTCGAGATACGACCGCCGCATCTCGTCTTCGATATTGATCTGACTGCGTTCTATTGAATCCATTTGATTAAAAATCCTGCGTTTTTCCGGTTTGTATAAAGGTGTGAGGTCGTACTGTTTCTGGAAAAGTGAGCGTCTTAACTATTTCTATATTTTACAGGCTAAAAGCCTGCTTCGCAACTCGCGAAACCTCCCTGCTTCACCCGTTTTTCCGTCATTTTATGTTGACCACCGAATCACAACAAACGCGTGCGATCGACCCGGCCGTATCGAGGCCCGTCGTCGAAAAAGAGAACCGTCGCATACAAAGAATTGCGCTGCCTCTGCCGGTGCGCGTTGAGGTCAAACTCGACAGTGATCTGAGCTGGTACGAAGTGACGCGATTAAATGATATCTCGGCGTTTGGTGCCGGATTTGTGCTAAAACGCCCGATCAAACGCGGCCGCCTAGTGCTGTTGACAGCCCCGATACCGCGACAGCTCAGGTCTTTTGATTACAGCGAACCGCAGTATAAGATCTGGGGCCTGGTCCGCCGCTGCATCTCGGTCGGCAAAAGCGTAAACGAACAGGAATATTCGATCGGCGTTGCCTTTACAGGCCGCAAGCCGCCCGAAGGCTATCTCGAACACCCGTCGCGGCTCTACGACATCACCCATCGCGACGACGAAGGCCGCGGATTCTGGAGCGTGACCGATGCTGATCTGCGTGCCGATGACAGCGATCTGCCAAAGGACCTGCGTAAACAAACGCGGTACTTTATCCCGGAGGCGCTAAAGCTCGAAAAGGTCGATGACGCGGGCAACGTCCTGTTTTCCGAATCGACCGTTACCGAAAACATCAGCCTTGGCGGAGCCGCGGTCTTTACTACACTAGACGCAACGCCCGGCACATTTGTACGCGTCACCAGCGAACGGTTTTCGGTCCAGATACTCTCGGTCGTGCGCAGCTCACGCGTCGGCCCCGATGGCATCACACGGCTGCACCTCGAATTTATCGACCGGTTTTTCCCGCTCGAAGGCGTCGTTTCCGCCTAATTAATTAATACAATTTATCTAGGGTTGTTGCGGCTGCTGGCCGGGAGTCGGCGGACGGCCGTTTCGCTGAATATAAGCCTTATATCGCCGACGTTGCTCAGGCGTCAACTTTCGCGGATCAAATCCCGGCGGCAGAGGCCCACCTTGGTTTGGCGGACGCTGCATATTTGGCGGCAACTGGGTATTTCTGATCACGCTGGTCGTGGTCGTACCGTCAGCGTTTTTTTCCGTAACGACTACGTTCCCAGTCTTACCGGGAGCGGGAAACTGGACCGTCGAACCGTCTTCGTCAACGATCGTCACAGTGTCCGGGTCAGGCTTATCATTCGTAGCCGTCTCACCGGATCTCGTATTCGTATCGGCTGTTCGCGATTCGGTTTTATTTGCCGTTGAGGCCGACGAAGCGGCTGATGCCTGTGCCGAATTAGCATTAGCGTTCGCATTAGCATTGGCAACCGCCGTGGTATCCACGACAACCGGGACGTCTGCCGTTGTTCCGGCAGTTTTGTCAGCGTTTGTGGGGGTAATACCAAAAACCGAGGGCTTGAATAGATACAGCCCGCTCGCAACCGCGGCACCGACCAGCAGCATCCCGAGAGCTCCGGCGGCAAAGCCATACTTACGCTTGGGCGGTGCCGACGTCAGATGTGCCGCCGCGACGTTCGTTCTCTGTGCCGCTTTGTCACCGGCCTTGACCGATGTCATCTGCGACAGATTTGCCGGCAGGATCTCGGTCTTGGCGTCAGTGCTGTGTATCGAACCCGCCTGGGTCGCGTCAGGCACGACCTGAGTTCCCTGTCCTAACGCCGATGTCTTTTCCGACGAGATAGCGATCGTCGCCGGGTCGGCGAGATAAGCGTAATTTTCGCTCTCGCGAAACATCTGACGCATATCGCTGGCGGTCGCCGGACGCTCGTCGGCGTTTAGCGACATTGCTTTTTGCAGCACACCCGCGATGCCGCGAGGCACGTCTGGGTTGAGCACATTTGCCGGGACGAGCGGATCGTCTTTTTGGCTCAGCACCGCCATCGCACGTGTGAGGGCGTCCTCAGGGCTGACGTTTGTAAGCAGATGATATAGCGTCGCCGCCAGAGAATACAGATCGCTGCGCGGGTCCGTCCCGGTTCCCTGTATTTGCTCAAGCGAGGCGTAATTACGCGAATAGCCAAAGATGCTCTTTGCCGCCGTCGCGTGACCGGCGTCGGTCGGATTGCCCTTAGCCAGGCCAAAATCGAGCAAGATAATGTCGCCGCGGGGCGTGACTTTTAGGTTTTGCGGTTTGATATCGCGGTGGATGACCGGCATCTCTTGGTTGTGAAGATAATCGAGAGCATCAAGCAGCTGATCGGCCCATTTTTGAACCTGCTCGACCGTAAACGCCTGTTTCTCAGGGTCGAGCATGCTGCCGACATCGTCGCCCGGGATGTATTCCATCACCAAAAACAGCCCGTCAGATTCCTCAAAATGATCGCTCACACGCGGCAAAGCCGAATGCTTGAGGCTGTTTAGCAGGCGCGCCTCACGCTCAATTGCCTTGCGAAAATTGTCGTCCATGCAGAGCGTTTCTTTGATCGCCACAGTGCTGCCAAAACGCTCATCGGTCGCGACATACACCGCTCCCATACCGCCCTGGCCGATCTTTTTATCGATACGATAACGCTGCTGCAAAAATGTTCCGGCTTCGATCATTAAATTTACCTACGCAATAAATCGTTGTTTAGTTTAATACAATTTCCGGTACAAAAAAAGAGTTTTGAAAGGCTAGATACTGAGATTTAGATGTCGCCCCGCCGCATAAAGTTTTACGCGATCGATTTCCTAAGCTCCTACTCAAGCTCTCCTCCTGGCTGAGGAGGAGTGGACGCGTTTCGCGGACGAGGTGGTGGGAGGCGAACGTGCTGTTCGCCAATGCCGCAAACACAAAAACGATCAGTAATGTCAGGCGTGAGATCATCAGTAGTAATAAGTTATCATGGTCTCGGATAAGGTTAGAATAGAATTCTCCTCGACCATAAAATGAACGACTTTTCTGAGAGGCTAAAAGAATTTATCGCGGGTTCGACGTGGATATTCGCGAAGACCTACGCGGAGACGTGGCCGCACGAATACATTGTGCAGGAAAGAGTTGATAATGATCTGTTTATCCAATTAGCCGCGCATATCGACACCCACGGCTACGAGTCCGAATTTTACAGCACGCGCCAGATATACTTCGATTTCAACGGGGATACCTACTGGCACATGGACTGCTAGGCTCCCCTCCTGCCAGAGGAGGGGTGGCCACGTCTCGTGGACGGGGTGGTGGGAGCCGCTGCCCCGAATCCGAAACCTACCGCCGCCGCAAAACCGAAGGACGATTGCCGCCCTCTGAACGCTGACTCAGCTTTCATCGCACATACATTTTGGCCATTTCAATCTAAATATCTATTCTTTTTGCCAATCAGAAAAAGTAATGCAAAATATCTCTAATCAAGATGCTTCAACAAGGAATCTACGAACAAATAATTAACGGTCTGATAGCAGCCAAACTAAATGATCTTGGTCGAGAGAATTTCTTCATTAAAGAAACCTCGATTGATAAAAGCGAGGCCGCTAGAATTTTGTCGCTTTATCTGGCGGACGTGATTAGACTGGCGATGAATCTGATTTCTGGGGAAGACAAAATTGACAAGCAAATTAAGATTGCAAATCAAATCATCAACCTGCTTAAAAATGAGTTAAATCACCAGGAGTTTGATAGTGATTTAATTGAGACGGAAGCGAAAATCCTGTCGGCGATTTTCCAACGGGTTGACGCGGATTTCACTGATTTTGATGTTCACCTTAAACACATCACTCCATACACGCGACTTTCACAAAGTGAGTTATTCACAGGAAGTAATGCAGGGATTTCGCTAGAAAGTGAAATCAAAAAAGAAATCGTATCCTCGGACCAAATCAGCTTTCTTGTTTCATTTATTAAGTGGACAGGTATAAGGATATTTGAACGTGAATTAGCGGAGTTTACCCAACGTGGTGGTCAGTTACGAGTCATTACCACGTCTTACATGGGGGCTACGGACCAGAAAGCGGTGGAGTATCTTTCATCCTTGCCGAATACTGAGATAAAAGTCTCATATAACACTGATAACGAACGACTTCATGCAAAGGCATATTTGTTTTACCGAAACACTGGATTTCATACTGGATATATCGGCTCATCTAATATGTCTCGTTCGGCTCTCACGAGCGGTTTGGAATGGAACTTAAAGGTAACCACGAAAGAGGTTAGTCACATCATCGACAAATTCCAAAAGACCTTTGACACTTATTGGCAAGACAAAGATTTTGAGCTCTTCGACAAGGTGCGAGATGCCGAAAAACTTACGAGGGCCCTAAGAAACGAAGGCAGACCCAGAGTAGATGATCCGGCGGCCTTCTTTGATATCAAGCCGTTTCCGTTCCAGGACGAAATACTTGAGAAACTGGACGTTGAGCGCTCGGTGCATGGGCGCAATAGAAATTTGGTTGTTGCGGCGACTGGTACTGGAAAGACAATTATTTCAGCTTTCGATTTCAAGAGATTTCGGCAGTCAAATCCGAACGCTAAACTCCTATTCGTTGCTCATCGAGAAGAGATCTTAAAACAAGCACGTGCGGCGTTTCGAGGTGTTCTACGTGATAACAACTTTGGCGAATTATGGGTTGGCGGAATGGAGCCTGCCGGATATCGGGAGTTGTTTGCGTCAGTGTACACCCTCAAAAATCGACTGGAAGCTCTTAATTTATCCGAGGACTATTTCGACTACATTGTCGTGGACGAAGTTCACCACATTTCGGCTGATAGCTATCGTCCAATCTTGGCAAAATTCACACCACAGGTGCTTCTGGGATTAACCGCAACTCCAGAGCGAATGGACGGAGCTGATATTCTCTCGGATTTTTGTGGAGTAATCGCGGCCGAGATTCGACTACCTGAGGCATTAAACCGAAGATTGCTTTGTCCGTTTCAATATTTTGGGGTTACGGATAATGTTGACTTGACGGGAGTGACGTGGCAAGGCGGTCAATATGCCAAAAATGAGCTTGCGAAATTGTACACCCATTCCGAAGGGCGAGTTCGTGACATTCTTGATGCGACAAAAAGATACTTGCTAAATCCGGAAGATGTTCGGGCACTCTGCTTTTGCGTAACACAAAGCCACGCAAAATTCATGGCAGAGAAATTTAGCGAGGCAGGATTCAAGGCTGACTTCCTCACAACCGACAACAGTGACGACCGAGCTCCAATTAGGGGACGATTTCAACGTAAAGAGATCAATTATCTTTTCGTGGTAGATATATTTAGTGAAGGGGTTGATATTCCTG
Organism: Chloracidobacterium sp.; assembly: GCA_016706275.1. GTDB lineage: Bacteria > Acidobacteriota > Blastocatellia > Pyrinomonadales > Pyrinomonadaceae > OLB17. The sequence continues at coordinate 94,962 of JADJJY010000003.1, forward strand.
AAATTGATACGGTCTTGTTTTTGCGACCAACCGAAAGTTTAACTGTTTTCCTCCAACAATTAGGTCGAGGTTTGCGGCTAGCCGACGAGAAGGAGTGTTTGACGGTGTTAGATTTTGTTGGAAACTCGCGTCCAGAATATGATTTCGAGGGCAAATTTCGAGCCCTTATAGGAAAAACGAACACACCGATCCAGAAAGAAATCGAGGATGATTTTCCACACTTACCCCTCGGTTGCACAATCGTCCTTGAAAAAAAGGCGAAAGAATTTATTGTTGAGAATATACGGAGTGCCACTGCATTAAATCGGAATCAACTCCTTAACAAGATTCGGAATTATAAACACCAAACATCCCTTCCACTTACACTTGAGAATTTTATTAACTTCTACAGAATTCCCTTACAGTCAGTTTACAAAAGAGGGAGTTGGACTCGGCTATGCGTAGAGGCCGGCCAAGCAGAGGAGTTTCCTTATACAAATGAATCTCAGATCACACGAGCCATTTCAAAAAAATGGCTAGCCTGCAATTCGGGCTCATATTTCCGATTCATTTTGGAACTAGCCCGACAAAATTTCGATGTAGATCTCAAAACCTTTTCCATATCCGAACATGCGATGTGCTTAATGCTTTATTACGATATCTGGCAAGACGCTGCACAATTCCCTTCGCTAAACCTAGCAATAAAGGCAATCGGAAAAAACAAAACTCTAACATCAGAGTTAGTCGAGGTATTAGAGATTCTTGAAGACCGAACAGATTTTCGTGAGATCGATATTGAACTTGGGTTCGAGCAACCGTTAAAAGTTCATAGCAGATATACACGCGAACAAATTCTCTCCGCCTTTGGTTTGAGCACCTTTGAACAAAAATCGAGTAATCGTGAAGGCAATGCCATCGCGAGGGCGACCAACACTGAGTTGCTCTTTATCACATTGACGAAGTCTGAAGAGGATTTTTCTCCAACCACTTTGTACGAAGATTTTGCGATCAGCGAGTCAATTTTCCAATGGCAAACTCACAATGCCGCGGGTCCACATACGGAACGCGGACAAAACTACATAAACCATGAAGTCCGAGGCCGGAAAATACTTCTCTTTGTAAGGGAACGGAACCAGGACGAGTATGGCAATGCAATGGGGTCAGTTTTTCTTGGTGAAGCAACATTGATTGAACATTACGGATCACAACCCATGAACATCAAATGGAAGTTAACAACTCCGATGCCTGCGTATTTGTGGAAGGACACTGCCAAAATGGCGATTGGATAATCGAGTTTTTCTAAACTTTGATCATCCGATTTCGTCGAGAATCTTACCCCGAAGTTCATCATCTGACAACTTAAAATAGTGGGCGGGAACAAAATAAAAGATTAACTCATCCACGCGACAAGCCTCTTCGCTGGTGTAACCCTCATCTTCGTCCAGAAGCAAGTAAAGCAATTGTACCGACGCAACAAAGTAATTGCCCCAGCCTTCACCGAAGTTAACGAGTCTTAGATTATATAGCCGATTTCTGACTTCAACCCTGTCCCTGTACATATTTTCCTTCCGTCAATATTCCAAAAACTTTTCCCGAAAGTCATTGGTGATTGTGCTCTAACCGAAGCGTATAGTCCGATTTCGCATAGTCCAAAACAGACTATTCCATCGGAAATCATTGGTAGTGATAATTAGGTGAGGGCTTTGTGGATCGAGTGGACGACGCCGGGGAGATCTTGTTTTAGATCACATTCCCAGACGGTGAGGACGGTCCAGCCGATGTTGCGGAGGTCTTCGGCTTTGCGCGCGTCGCGGGCGACGTTGCGTTCGAACTTTGCTTGCCAAAATGCGCTGTTGGTCTTTGGCAGTTTGTAGGAGCATTTGGGGCAGCGATGCCAAAAGCAGCCGTGGACAAAGATAGCGAGCTTTTTGCCGACGTAGGAAATGTCTGGCCTAACGGCCGAGTGATGAGTGGTGAGTGACGAGTGACGAGTGGAAGAAACCCAGTCGCTATCGCTCGCGGTTCTGACACGGCGATGGAGGCGGTAGCCGCTGAGGCCGGCTTTCCACAAACCGCGTCGTAATAAAAGCTCAGGCTTTGAATTCTTCGCCTTGTTCGCACTCATAACCCGTGAAACCGCCTCACTTTTGGGTATGGGTGATCTTTTATCTCGTACGTATCCGATATTTAAATAATAGCATTCAGTTCTTATGATCAATAAAGATCATCGTTTTTTTTTGTTCTATTCTATCGTGCGAAACCCAAAACTTACGCGATCCACTTTTCGGTCATGTCGCACCAGATGGCGAGGCCTTGGTAGGGGGCGAATTTTTTGTAGTGGCGGTGGATCTTGGTGTCTTTGCAGGGCTTTTCTTTGTTGTGTTTTTTGTAAAACTGCGAACGCAGCCAACTGTCGAGCGCGAGGCCGTCGTAACGCCCGACGAGTTTGAGCAGATTTTCGGCGGCGTAATCGCCTACGCCTTTGACCCGTTTCATCTCTTTTTTGAGATCGGCGGTCGAGAGCGTGGAGTCGAGCCACGATTCGGGGTCGAGGGCACCATTTACCACGGCATGTGCCAGCTCGACAAAATACGGCGAGCGATAACCGGCCTTGATCTCGGTGCGGTAAAAGGCTTCGTCGGCGGCGGCCATTGCTGCGGGGGTTGGGAATGCGTTGAGGGTGGGGAAAGTTATCCGGCTCCCCTCCTTACGAAGGAGGGGTACGGCGGTAGCCGGGGGGTGGTTCTCTGCTTGATCATCACCGGACGAGAGAACCACCCCGTCAGACGAAGCGTCTGCCACCCCTCCTTCGTAAGGAGGGGAGCTTTTAGAACCAAGTTTTTCGACGAGGTTTGTGACCATTATTTTTGTTAGGCCCCAGGAGCAGTTTGTGGTGCAGATGGTTTTTACGAGGTCTTCGAAAACTGTGGCGGAGCGGAGCATACGGCCGGCGGCCTGTTGCGAGATCCACTCGAGCCCCGCGTGGCCGTTGAGGGTTTGGTAAAAATGCTCGAGATCTTCGTCGAGCCGCAATAGATGGCGGGCGGTCCGCTCGATCGTAGCCGTATCAATCGCCGTGTTGGCGCAGTCAATGCGGATACGTCCAGGTTCTTCGCTAATGATGGCCGGTGTCGAGGCTCCGAGGCCGTCGGAAAACACATAGCCGAGCCGCCAATTTACTTCGTCGATCTCAAACGGGTGCAGCTCGCACCAGCCGTGGCTGTAGATCGTCGCCTTAAAGCTAAAACTCACTGGAGTGTCGATAAATATTGTCTTTGGCATATAATGACAGCACTAAATAAAAAGAATATTTACATTTCTTTACATTTTGTCGGCTAAGGCAGTATATTGTACGTCTAATTACATAAGGAAATATCCTCGACAAATTTCGATATAACAAAAGTGTTGTTTTTTGCGAGGAATTATTGTATATTTGTAGTGTTAAACATTTTTGAACTAGACATCAACTCCCTCACGATATTAAGATAAGTAAATTTTGATGGTTTGTCCCCTGACAGGAGGAAATGGTATGAAAAGCAGGATCTCGCTGGACTTTGCGCGAATTTCGGCTATGTCGTTGCTAATTATCTTGACCGGCACGTTCGTGTTTGGTCAAAAAGCATCGACTAGAGACGAAAATTACGATTCGCCGACGCCCGTGCTATTAAGCGACATAAATACAAAACGTGCGGTCGCTCAAACGGGGCGGATCTCTCGTAAATTTGACCCGTCGAAAATTGTCGCTCAGGCATATCAGCCCGACGCACGCATTACGCTGTATGTCGGCGATCTGGCGTTGATGGCCGGTGAAGGTGCAAATGCTCTGCGAGTCTATGCCGAGGACAAACGCGGCTATATGTACCGTTTCCCAGTTTTGGACCTGCAACGGGTTGACGGCGCGGCTAATGTTCACGCCATGACCGTTTTGCTAAAAGACGAGGTCGGCTATTACGAACCTCCGACAGCAGACGGCGATCTGGTCATCTATGTAACGTGGCGAGGGCTGGCAAGTAATAAAGCCCTGCTCGGTTTTGGCAAAATGGGCGGCGAGGTAAAAGCTATCCAATCCCCGGCGACCGCATCGGAACTAGTCAGCGGACGACGTGCCGGCGACCGCCAACGTTTTATGGAACAGGCCGGTTTTGGCCCGACACCGTCCTTGGCCGAGATCCCTGCTGGAACGCCGCTCAGACGTTGGATCGCTGCACAGTTTGCCACTTCTTATCCGACATTTCCCTATCCGGATTCAAATCTGACATATCCGCTACGGCCATCGACACCGCCGACGGATTGTGATGGCAATGCGACCGTTGTGGACATCACTCCGACCTGTTTCCTGGACACCTACACAATGTATCCTCTCCAGTCATGGAACTCAAAAGAGATGCTATACGGTGGCAACCAGCTCAAACATAAGGTCTCATGGGCACTAAGTCAGATCTGGGTTACTTCGGGCGTCGATATCCAACAGTCGCGTCATATGGTCGAGTATCACAAGATATTGTCGGCCAATGCTTTTGGTAATTTTCGCGACCTGATGGGGCCGACGACTGCAAATCCGAGCAATAGCGGTATGACGCTCAATCCAACGATGGGCGACTATCTCAGCATGTCGCAGAGCACCAGGACAAACCCTAATGAAAATTATGCCCGTGAGATCAAGCAGCTTTTCACGATCGGGCTTTTTATGCTCAATCAGGATGGCACCGTGATTTGTGTCGAACACAATCCGTGTCAACCGGGCGACACTAAGACCCCGAGTTATGACCAAAATGTGGTCAATAATTTGACAAAGGTGTTTACTGGCTGGAAATTTTGCCCGGGCGGTAACGCCGCTTGTCCAAACGCTGTAGCCGGAACTTTTAACTTTGTCGATCCGTTGATCGTGACCAATTCAAACGAAGTTGATACTTCTGCGAAAACGCTTTTAACTGCTTCTACGGCACCATCAAACATCGATGCGTGTACAAATTGCACCGGCGGCACTACGGCTGTTAATCTGGCAAACACTCAGGCATATGCCCGCACATCGATGATCCGTGCTCTCGACAATATTTTCAATCACCCTAATGTCGGGCCGTTCATCGGCAAGATATTGATCCAACAGATGGTGACGAGCGACCCGACACCGGCGTATGTCAGCCGAGTGGCTGCAGCTTTTAATAACAATGGCGTTGGCGTTCGCGGTGATATGAAAGCGGTGATCTCGGCGATCCTCCTCGACCCCGAGGCACGCGGTAATGTTAAGACTGACCCCAATTACGGCAAACTCCGCGAGCCGGTTCAATTTGCGGCAAATTTCCTGCGTGCACATAACGTCAAAGACGCAGCAGGCACAGGGCAAAGCGATGGCGTGCTGACATTTCGTAGTGAGTATACCGGAATGGGACAGACCCCTTTTCGCTCACCTACCGTCTTTAATTACTATTCGCCTGATTTTGTGATACCGGGAACCTCTGTACTCGGACCTGAGTTTGGCATTATGACCACCGGGACAACCATACAGCGTATGAATTTTATCAATCGCATGGTCGGTTGGGCCGCTAACGGAACAGCCCTTGCAGGTGCACCTATCCCGATAAATACGTCCGCTGCGGCATGGACGCCGTCGGGCACATCGCTTGATTTTAGCGATCTTCAGGCGCTGGTTGCGGCGGATACGTCGGGAGCGACTCTTTTGGATGAGCTAAACAGCCGTCTGATGCATGGCACGATGCCGGCAGCGATGCGGGCTTCGATACTCGGTGCTGTTACACCGATATCGAGTACAGACACTATAAACAGAGTTCGTCAGGCGGTTTATTTGACGGCGACATCCGCACAATATCAGGTACAGAGGTAAAAACTATGACACAAGACAGACGTGAATTCTTAATGAAGTCATGCGGTGCACTGAGCATGGCCGCGATCGCGACCCAAATGGGCCACCTCGGATTGATGAGCGCTTTTGCCCAGTCCGGCAAAAACGACACGGTGGAAGTGCCGAGTGATTATCGTGCCTTGGTCTGCGTCTTTATGGCGGGCGGTAATGACGGTAATCAGACGATCATCCCCAACCATACGGTCGGGTCCTCTAACACATGGGACAACTACAACAATGCCCGGAGCAGTCAGGGTCTCGCTTTAACACAAGCTCAGCTTGCAGGTACGACCGTCCAGGTTCCGCGGATCGGCAACTTGGATTATGCGTTTCATCCGAGCCTGGGGATTCAGACGCCCGGAACGAATATCGTTAACAACGGGCTGCATGAACTTTGGGCATTAGGTAAATTGGCCGCCGTTACGAATGTGGGTACACTCGTCCAACCGATGACTCGGACCACATTTCTAAATAACTCTGTACCAAAGCCGTTTCAGCTATTTTCGCACTCCGATCAGGTTTCGCAATATCAGGGTGGACGCAGTGACACTCAATCATTCACCGGCTGGGGTGGACGTATCTCCGATCTCCGGTCGGCGATCGATAACCCGGCCCCGCCTGCTCTGATCCCAATGATCACGTCGATCGCGGGAGCCCAATTGTTTACGGCCGGGCAATCCACACTTCCGATGGCTATCGCTGCGGCCCCCACGTCGCTTGCGACTGTGCTTGCTCCTTCTGGGTTTAATCTGCCTACTGTCCCGACGCCGGGAAGCACTATCGCAAATAGGTACAACACGCTGAAAGCCCTGCGCGATCAGGCTCGCCTTGATCCGTCCAAGTATGTTGACGCTGCAGGCGACGTTACAAAGCTTGCCATGGATGCAAACGACGCTCTGCAGACCAATTTACCTGTGACCACGGTGACGTTTCCGACTACCAACATAGGCAACCAGCTTAAACAAGTCGCTCTGATGATCAAAAAACGAAGCGACCTTTCAATGAATCGTCAGATCTTTTATGTGCAGTTAGGAAGTTTTGACACGCACACGGGGCAGAATACAACTCAAGTTTCCCTACTCCAGCAAATGAGCCAGGCAATGCGGGCATTTTACGATGAAATGGTAGCGCAGGGTATCGGTGATAAGGTTACTCAGTTCACAATGGCTGACTTCTCGCGTACGCTTAATCCGGCCGGAACCGGCGTCAACGTGGGCACTGACCACGCATGGGGAAATCATATGCTCGTTGTCGGCGGAGCAATAACTGCCAGCAACTTTTACGGCATGAACGGTGCAAATGGCACACCGTATCCTCAGCTTTCATTTAACACTGCGGATGACTCAGATAATGGAAGCGGAGCACGCGGACGTTGGGTGCCCGCAACCTCTGTTGACCAATATTGTGCGACGCTGGCCCGATGGTTTGGCGTGCCGTCGGCCGATATGGCAACTGTGTTCCCAAAGATCGTCAATTTTTCGAACTCAGGCGGGATCAATACCGATCTTGGCTTTTTGGTGCCGCCGGCACCGTAACGGATACCCAAACGGTATTTTTAGGACGAGGGGCTTTTTGCCTCTCGTTTTTTTTCGCTAAATTGAGCGATCAACGACTTTCTTGAACTTTACCGCCGCAAGCCATAAACTAAAGGGACACGTGAACCTGCCTAATTACATAACGCTTGGCCGCATAGTCGTCGTCCCGCTGCTCGTCGTGGTGCTGCTGACGCCGGTGGCTGAACGTTGGTTTGGGCTCAATGCGTATGGATTAGGCATCGTGATGTTTTTGATCGCTGCCCTGACCGATATTGTTGACGGCCAGCTTGCTCGCCGCCGCAATCAGGTATCGACGCTTGGCAAATTTCTCGACCCCATCGCTGACAAGCTGCTCATCTCAGCCGCTCTGATAGTACTGGTCGAAAAGCACCTCGCACCGTCATGGGCGGTCGTCGTCATTCTCGGCCGCGAATTTATTATCACCGGTCTCCGGTCCGTCGCCGCCACTGAGGGCATCATTATGCCGGCGCAAGGTATGGGCAAGCTCAAGATGTGGGCGCAGTGCATTGCCGTCGTAGCGTTGCTCGTAGCAGCCGCCAATGGCCCGCCGCCCGTTTCTAATTTTGGACTAGAGTACCCGGCATTTTTCTGGCAAGTCACCGAAGTGCAAACCGCATTTAGCGATCTCGCAAAAATGACGATCACGTCAAATGACTGGAAAGTGTTTGGTTATCTCGTAGGACGCGGAGCCCTTTGGGTCGCTGTGATCACAGCCGTATGGTCGATGTACGGCTACTTTTCGTTCTTTTTTACGGAGAGCCGCCGGCTACGCCAGGCGGCCTCGGACGAATCATAATAAAAAAGGCAAAAACGAATCCCTCCGCTTTTGCCTTTTTGACTTGTGGCCTTTTTACTTTAGCCTTTATTGTATTTCAACCCAGTCGCCGGTGTGTATCTCCTGCGCGTTGCGGGTGATAACGACGGTAGCGGTGCGTTCTTTTACATTGATAACAACTGCTTCACCGACGACTTTTCGTAAGAAAGGACGGCCTTCTTTTGCTTTGGCGGTCGTCACTTCCTGTCCATCACCTTTTTCGCCTGACGTTCGCGACGATTGGTTTGAAAATCTGCCGCCTTCGTATATTTCGCTCGGATATCCATAATCCTTTGATCCGATCGATTCCTTGGTCGGGTTTAGCGTGATGTTGCCTTTGCCAAGCGGACGAAACACTGTCAGCTTTTCGCCAACATTAACATTGTCTTCGGCCCCTAGATCGACATAAACGATGAAATCGCGTGCGATCATTTCGACGTTGTCGCGAGCCATGATAACGCGTCCGGTGGATTTGCCCGATGGATCGCCAAAAATATCAAATGATCGTGTGGAAGTATCGATCGGCCCGTTGCGTTTGTTAATAAGTTGAACAAGATCCCCGAGCAAAAATACGTCGCATGACGATTTAATTCGGGCGACCGATACTTGTTCGTTCACCTTAACGACCTCGAGAGCTCCGACCTCTTGCACATACGATCCAAGATCGCCTTTCTTTGACCATTTGCTCTTAACGCTTCCGCGCGGACGAATGACGGCAAATACATCGCCGGCATTAACACCTTTATTACGGCCCATGTTTATGTACAGAAAATCGTTTTGGGCGAAATTGTATCTGTCTGCTTCGTCATTGCTGCCGACGATCTTGTTCTCAGTGCTGATCGCGCTTGTCTGGATGTAACCGGCACAATACAGATTGGCACCACTTACGACTGGTTTGGGAGCAGTTGAGCGTCCGTCAATGACGCTTGGCAGACCTTGTGCCGCAACGGCTGCGGCAAACAATGTGACGAACATCAGTGATAATACTATTCGCTCGACAATAAACTTTTGAAAATTCACGATTTTCTCCTTAGATGGCTTTTAATGAGGGCCTAAACTTTGATGAGATAACAAAATGGGAACAAACTCGCTGGATCACCGGCGGTTACTTTCTAATTATAGTCTGTTTGATCGAAAAGCGTCAACACTTTTGTGCATTGTTAAACGCTTGAATTCTCGTGATCGATTTGGACAGAAGCCCTGGGTTTTGCTAGTATTTTCGTTTGCGGCTCGCTGATACGGCGTTCCACATCAGCCACCTTAGCTCAGTTGATAGAGCAACTGATTTGTAATCAGTAGGTCGTCGGTTTGAGTCCGACAGGTGGCTCCATATAAACGCAGTAAACACACTGGTTTACAAATACAAAAGGCAAGCTTCCGGGCTTGCCTTTCTTGCTGTGTGTGCCTAGTGTGCGCCAACTCCGAAAATTCACGTTCCAAACATCATATTTTCGAGTCTGTTTGTCGCGTCCGTTTGCATTGCTGGCAAGACGTGAGAATAGGTGTCCAGCGTCAAGACTACCGAAGAATGTCCTAGCCTTTCAGCTACAACCTTCGCGCTTACGCCAGAAGCCAGAAGCATAGTCGCGTTCGTATGTCGCAGATCGTAAAGCCGAATCTTTGAAAGCTTCGCCTTCGTTCTGATCTTCTCGAAGTGTCGGTTGTTCACGTTTCCGCTTAGAAAAGGTGTGCCAATCTCAGTTGCAAAGATTAGATCAGAATCCTGATAACAATCTCGAATCTTCATTTTGGCTTCTAGTTGGATCATTCGGTGCTTCTTCAAAGCCGTGATCAGCGGATCAGAAAGCGGTATGCTTCTACGGCTTTTCTTGGTCTTCGGTTCAGCAAAGTAGAAACCACCGCCCTTCTGGACCTTGACCACCCGGCGAACCGTCAAAGAGCCTTGCTCAAAATCAATATCCTTCCATTGCAGACCAAGATATTCGCCGGGTCGCGTACCTGTTTCGAGTGCCAAATAGAAAAGAACATATAGCCGATCCGCTTTTGCCGTTTCCAAAAACTTTTTAACTTCGCCCGGCGTGTAGTATTTCATTTCAGTTTTCTGCATTTTGGGAAGATCGCAGTCATTGCACGGGTTCTGAAAAATCATCTTCCACCTAACCGCTTGTTTCAAGGCCGATGACAAAACGCTATGGCAATAGCGAACAGTGCGAGCCGATAGCCCTTCTCTTTGCATATCGTTGTAAAACTTCTGGATTTGATAGCCCTGCAATTGAGAAAGCTTCTTAGTTCCAAGATGTTTTCCAATATAGTTATCAACCAACTGTTTGTAACTGTTAAAGGTCTCAGTCCGAAGGCGGGGTTTCGCAATTTCCAGAAGCCAGCGGTCAAGATACTTCGACAAAGACTCAGAAGCCGGTTCAACAAAAATCCCTAAGTCCTTTTCTCGTAGCTTAGCAGTCAAATATTTCTGAGCGTCCTTCTTTGTTCCGTGAATTGTCTTATTGTGGTACTTTCGCTTTCCGTCCGATTCCCTTCCAATAAAGATCCTGACGAGCCATGTATTTTCAGTGTCCTTCAGTTCGCCCGTTTTAGGGTCCTTTTTCGCCCGTCTTATAATTTGTCCTGCCATAATGTACCCCCTCCCTTAATCTAGTCTCTGATATAACTATACAATAGATTGGATAGTTCTACAAAATAAACACTCACTTTGTTTGTAGAGTTACGGGCATATTTTTGCTACGCTTGGAAAATGAATTTACTGACCGTGAATGACGTTGCGGAAAAACTGAAGATCAGCCGGTGGCGCGTATATCAGTTAATAAAGGCCGGACGGCTTCCGGTGGAGAAGTTCGGGGCTCAATTTGTGATTAAACCGTCTGATTTGAAGTTAGTCGAGAATCGCAAGCCGGGTCGCCCTTTCTCGAAAAATGAAAAGGAACGAATGTAATTCAAAGGTTTATTGATTGATCATCATTAGCGAAAACGATGGCGGCAGATCAATGGTCGTCGATTGACTTTAAGCAAATCTGACGGGTACGATCTGGAGTTTGGAGGGTTTATTGAACGTGACAAAGGACGTTCACTAACCGGTATGAATCAAATAGAAAAGCTTAGACAGTATATAGGGCGGCGCGGTGTTGAGAGCGGCTCTGGGGCAGCTCACACCTTTTGGGTCGATGCCGGTGACCACGCAAATTGCATCCTTATTGAGATCGGGGATGATTATGCGTGTCTCCAAAATACTACGAGAGGGGATGTGAGCATTATTCCCCTTAGTATTTTTATGTTGGTTTATCCAGAAAAGGTAACACCACAGGATTAGGATACTACCCCCCTACCCCTCGATACCGAAGACAGTCTTTTTCAACTATTCTCGAATTATCCCTTACTTCTTTTTCGGCGTCTTTCGCGCCGATGCACCTGTCGGCCTCGGGTTTACCTTGGCGGCATCCACAGAAATCGTTGTTTCAATTGGAGCTTCGACTAGACCAAATTTCTTGATCGGTATTACCGCTGTTGGCAATATGGCGTCTGGGGGGCCGTCTTCAGGGCCTTTAGCCGCATTGGGATTGTTTTCATCTCTAAAAGCCATATTAGTAGCCGTGAGCCCAAATTCGACATACAAAGCCCAGATTCCGCTGTGAAGACCTTTCTTGCGAATCATTTCGGTCACAATATCAGTAAACTCAAATAGATGAACTTGTGGTTCTTTTTCTGCCATTTTGATTAACTAGTAAGTAAAGGGCGATTGGATGCCGTGATTGTCGTAGGCCACAAATTATCCGGGGCCTGTTCAATAGAAATTGTCCCTTTGATTTCTATTAAAACCCTATGAGTGATCTCTGACATACGCTTTTCCAAAAATGGTGAAGCGTAACGTTCAATAAAATCAAGCATACCGACACTGCCCGCTAACGAGTTCACAATGAACGTATTAAGACTAATGCCTTCCAGTTCAGCATAACGAGCCGCTTTGTAATGAAGAGTTCTAGGTAGCCTTAAAGCAAATCTACCACTCATACTCATAGCCGAGCCACCCGTAGGTTCGGGAATAAAGAGCTTGGATTCAAGTCTATCTTCGATCCAGTCGGCGGCATTACGTTCAAGATTCCGAAGAGCCTGGGCCGCAGTAGTACCGTCGGCATAACACCCCTCAAACTCTAACATCTCAGCCACAAAGCCTCCCGCTTCATGTGGAACGACAATGCGGGTATATGGAGCGTTCAAATAATTTTTGACCTGTAATGTAAGGTTGCTCATTTGCGTATATTAAATTCTGTTTTTTGTTTTAGCAGTCGATTTTTTTCATCCTGTAATATTTCACGCTGCTTAAATGTAATTCCTTCAAGTACTAATATTGCTTTCTCACGCAAGGCAACGCTTACGCCCGCTGGATGACTCGGAATCGTCACACTGTTGCCTTTACCATCTTTCCATATTGGATCCCCACGTCGCTTCTTTACTCGGTCAAATCCCAATGATCTTGCGGGGCGCTCCAGAAAACGGGCAGGAATCCTACTAGCCCCCTTTCGGTTGAGTGTGTCCAGATCGGAGTCGATCTTATCAAGCCGACGGATCGCACTCTCGATCTCGTCAAGCCGTTTTTCGCTCATAGTGATATTATATGCAATATCACTTTACGAGTTTAATGCATCCAAAAACGAATTGCAAGAATAATTTTTTATTTTTGCCACCGAGCATCGGCGGCTTTTTTAGCAATTGCAGATCGCTCATCAGACGAGAGTTTAGCGGCTCTCGCCTTTCCACCTTTAAGACCGCCAAGCTGTCCGGCTTTGGCCCTCGGTGACATTTCCGGCTCGGTAGCATCGCCGGTGGTTAGGTCAACGATCATCTTGGCTAGTTGGTTTGCGTCTCGTGGTCTAGTAGGCATTTGCTCAAGCATACAATATTTTGCTCAAGCATACAATCTGAATTTACTTGAGAGCGTTTTGGTGGTATTTTTAACGGCACAATGACACGTTATCAATCTATCGGCTTGGGTATGGTTATCGCTTGCCTGATTTTCGGCACGATCTGGGCAGTTCTTGGCAATCCTTTTTTGTTACCCGAAAAGTGGAAATTAGCCCCCGTCCGAGTCTCACAAGCTAATCGCAGATATTGGGTTGCTGAATGTCCTAGATATAGCCAACTAAAAGCCGGTAAATATTTTGAACTACCAACGGCCCAAGAAGCTACATTGTCCGGCTATCGCCCAGCTTTGGGTGACTGCCCTAAAGACGCACAAGCACAACGGATCGAATTGGAAATTCGGTTGTTCGGTAAGATGGCTCCGAATAGCACAACTTTGGAAAGATTTCGACAGAATCAAAGCCAAAAGGCGATGGAAGATAAACAAGACGAGATACAAGACCAACAAGACGAATTGCGGCAAAAATTAGATGAAATAGAAAACGAACGCAACTACTAACTACATCCTAATTTAACAGGCCAGTGGTCATTGAACCCCAAATCATTTGATGATATTTTTAGCGGCATGGCAAAACGAAAGGATATTTGGGTAATGATCGGATTTATAATTGTTTTCTTTCTGCTTTTCAGCAGCCCTCGTTTCCGTCCTTTATCCTATTTCCTGCTCGGAGCCGGAGCGATTGGCGCGATCATCGCATTAGGCGGCTATGGCATCGTGAAACTCACGCAACGAAATAAAGACAATTCAAACTGACCCACTACCCTCGATACGTTTTCATTGACAAACGCCGTATTTGGTGTATTCTGAAATATGAGACGCCTGATGATGAGACTGACTTGGTTTGCACCAAGTATTGTCGTAAGCATCGGGCTTTTTTGCGCGCCTCCCCTTACCTGCGTGCAGGACTAAATTTCAAAATAGAAAGGAGAACAAATAAATGGCACATGAACTTTTCATGGAGAAGGGACGCGCATCGATGATGTACACCGGCGAGGTCCCATGGCACGGACTTGGAACTCGGCTCGATCGACCGGCGACCGCTGCTGAGGCAATAAAGGAAGCGAACTTGGATTGGCGAGTCACGAAACTGCCCTTGTTCGGAACAAATGGAGTCTTAGGTGTTCAGGTCAAAGGCAAATATGCGGTGGTCCGCGAAGATCAAATTGGACAACAAGACGCGGCCGCGCTGGGTATTGTTAGTGATGGCTATACCCTTCTTCAAAACGAAGACGCATTTTCGTTCTTTGATCTTATGGTCAAGGACAAGGAGGCTCGTATCTACCACACCGCCGGTGCCCTGGGCAATGGTGAGCGGATCTGGATACTGGCCAAACTTCCCGGTTACCTGCGGGTAGCAGGCGACGATATTGCGAACAAGTTCCTATTACTCAGTAACAGCCACGATGGTTCGTCCTCGGTCCGCCTTATGGTCACGCCCATCCGGGTGGTTTGCAACAATACGCTAAACATTGCTCTTGAAGACAAGGGCGGAGCAGTCATACACCATACGAAACAGCTATTCGATAACCTCCAGAAAGCCGGCGACATGCTTGCTTCTATGAACGCCCGTTTCACCGATGTGGAAACGACATACAGAGAAATGGCGAGCGTGCAAATGAACACCGAACGTCTCAACGTGTATTTGTCGAAGGTTTTTCCTGAAAAGAGCAAGACTAAACACGACAACGAAAACTCCAAGGTGCTCAGAGATCGAAAGCTGGCAGAACATTTGTTTGCCGAGGGAAAAGGAAACAATATGCCCGGCGTCAAAGGAACACTTTGGGCTGCATATAACGGTGTGACTGAACTTGTAGACTATGGAGTTCCGAAGGCAGCTATAAACCTGAGTGGCTCGCGCAGGCTCAATTCTATCTGGTTCGGAGAAGGAGCCAGCATCAAGTCACGAGCGTATAAGATTGCGTTAGAAAGGAAGTCGTGGTTGAACTAGGGCCGAGGGAAGATAAAAAAATGAAAAAATCTATTCAAACAGGTACAGATGTGCATCCGCCGTTGCGGGTACAAGGCATTGAGTTGAAGGACAGATGTCAACATAATGGTGCGGCGACAATAGAAGACGCTATCACCATCGCGGCCCAAGTTCACAAGGGCCAAACGGACAAAGCCGGTGCTACATACATCTTGCATCCTCTAAGAATAATGATGAGGATGACGTCGGACGCAGCTAGGATAACCGCTGTGCTTCATGATGTCGTGGAAGACAGCAGAGACAACCCACCTGAAACCAAATGGACGCTCGACCGCCTTCGAGAAAATGGCTTTACCGAAGAGGTTGTCGCTGCCGTCGACGGGGTGACCGACCGTAAAGCAGAAGGCGAAGACTACGATGCGTTTATTGATCGGGCGGGTGCAAACCCGATCTCGCGTCAAGTGAAGATCGCCGACCTCGAAGACAACATGAATATGCTTCGGGTAGCTGAGATCCGTCCCAAAGATCTGGAGCGATTGGAAAAATATCACCGTTCGTGGAAAAAACTGACCGCGAACACTAACAATAATTGAGAGATAAAAAAGGAATAAATTATGGGAATGCCAAATGAATTAGTGATTGTCCGGCACGGACATTCGGAGGGGAACCTTGTACTTGGAGAATCAAAGAAAGGAGACCACAGTTTGCTGACCCCGGATGTTAGAGAAACTCCGGGGCATCGATGGCGACTAACGCCCAAGGGCCGCGAACAGGCCGCCGTCACAGGCAAATGGATCGCTGAGAATTTTCCGAACGGATTTGATCGATACTACGCATCACCTTTCGTCCGAACACGGGAAACCGCCGCTCTGCTTGGCCTGACAAATGCGGAATGGCGACTCGATCAAAGACTTCGCGAACGGGATTGGGGCGAGATCAACTCGATGCCGACGACAGAACATGAATCGAGTTACCCGCAGAACGCCCTAATAAAGCGGATTGATGCCTTGTATTGGCGACCTCCAGCAGGTGAGTCTATCGCGGACGTTCGTCTCCGAGTGAGAAATTTTTTCGACCCCCTTCACCGTGAATGCGAAGGCCAGCGCGTACTTGTTGTTACTCACGGCGAGTTTATGTCTGCGGCCCGCGCTGCCCTCGAATACATGAGCGACGAGCAATGGGTGTTATCTGACAACGACCCGGCCCACAAGATCTTCAACACGCATGTCTATCAATACTCGCGGCTCGATCCGCATTCTGGTGAATCAACCAAATATTTAAGCTGGCGACAAAGTGTTTGTCCACACCGAGAGAATACGGATACCGGGTGGACACGGATTCAAAGGAACAGATTTTCTAACGAGGAGCTTTTGGAGCAGGTGAGTCAGATAGGATCGATAATAGAAACCCCGGCACCACCACCAGAGGAACCAGATTTAGAATTTGTTCGTCTCCCGGAGGAGCCTTGGACGACCTACTTCGAAGCATTTCCAGAAGACGCCATGTCGGACGAATACAGATTAGTGCCCGTCGACAAACTAATACTGATGAAAGGTGCCGAAAATAACTCTCGAGTTGGGAACAGTTTGAGCCCAGTCGAACGTGCCCATCGGTTTATGGCAGATTTGGCAAACGGAGTGCCCGGAGCCGGAAAAAGGGTCCCGATTTCGGTCCGATCTAATGCCGACGGCACCTATTCGGTGCTCGATGGCAACGCCACAACAGCGGTCGCCAAAATGCAGGGATGGAAGCAGATGCCGGTTCACATCATTGAGGATCAAAATACCACCGCGACTTCTGATCTCAAAGACAGATAATGACTTCATGGATTTGATGAGACTCAGAACGCTGCTGGATTTATGCCCAAGCGGCCGGCGAGCTGTTCAGGCTCGACCGGCGTCTTCGCTCCGTTCGCGAACCGCACTAGCCACTTCCATTTATCCTCAAAGGTTTGGACCAGCTCAGGATGATCCCGCTCGAAGTCTTGGAACGCCAGAGCTACGCGATCGAGGACGGACAGTGACGCCTTAATCTGCTCTCCATACCCGCGGGTGCGCCCTCGGGTTCTAAGAATTAGCTCAATTGCCCGCATGTCGCCCTGATACACGCGCTCCATCAATTTTCCCTCAGCAATATCCAACTGCTTTTCTTTCGGCCTAAGTTCAGTCAGACGCTTTTGGAATTTTAGATTGACTCGGGACCCACTCGCCACCCACCGATAATAGGTACGCCGATCGATACCGGCGTATTCACAACTAGCCGAAATATTGCCGAATGATTTCTCAAAGGCATATAGAAATTGCTGCCGCGTATCAGAAGATTTAGCATTGTGACCACCTCGACGCTTACGCGGGGATAATTGTGGCATCGATGACATTTTTGTAACAGCTCGACGGCGTTTTGTCTCGTCCGATCGGTTTCCCTCCATGATGTTTGCTAACCTCCTCGTAATTATTTTGCATATATCCATCAAAGAACTGCCATTACTGACACAAGTCGGATTTATCACGATTTCAGACATTTCTGGCAGTTTTGGCAGTTGATTTGCTCTATCCCTGATAAACTTTTCATTGCCTAGAGCCTAGCAAAAATCCCTCATCCTATCTCCCTACGAAGGTTGCGATTTACCAAGAACACATTTTTGGGCTTGCCTCCCGTATTTAACGCGACCTCGTGTAGATAATCGTGAAGTACCAGCATCTCAAGCCCTGCCTTAACGACCGCGGGCTCAGTAAGTCGGCTCCACTTATTCCGGTATATGTCGCGGGCTGTGATCTCATCGCCGAGTTCTCCTGATTGAATCTTCCTTAATATCTCCCGGGCGGTATTCAGACCTATCTGCGTCGTCATGTCATATAGCCTCTCGGCGTGAGCCTGAAATAAGCTGCACCAGGCAGCCGCAAGCTCCGCGTTCCCTAGGCTTATACCACGTCCAACATTCTTATTCGCCGCATGATCGATAAGGTGAAATATCAGTGCGAGGGCTGGCATGAATCCGCGATATTTTGCCATGTGACCTCGTAGAGATGAACTGCCATAACTGTCATTACGCAGGGATTGCTCAAGTTGAATTAGCCAGCGTTGAAAGAAATTCTGTGCCTCTGGATCGAAGCGGACGAACCGATAGCCGCCGACATCAACGGCAAGTTGATCGAAAGGGGCAAGATCGAGGTTGTACAGGCCCTCGAATACTTGTCTGGCTTCATCTACTCCTTGGGGCTCGCGGTCTATATATTCGTATTCCTGGGGGACATCCGGGCAGACCGTCGCCTGGAATCGCTGAATAAAGCCGTCCTCGACGCTCTTAGAGCCATTCGCTTTGAAAAGCGGGGCAATGATCGAAGGCTGAATTGTCCCAAAAATCGAAAGAGTTAGGTGTTTGATGTGCAGAGATCCACGGGCTATGCGGTCAACGGTATAACTTCCCAGTCCGTCCCACGTTTCGAGATAAAAGGCTCGATCGCCCTCACGGCCTGGTTTATCCAATGTGTCGATAAATCCCGAAAGCTCGTCTCTCAGGTTGAGTAGTCCGCGCGGATTGTCGTTCAGTAACTCGCCGAGTTTCTCGACGGTAGCGTCCGATGTAATAAGACGTTTAGGTTTAGGGAGGGGCGTCTCTTCGAGCTTGCGGAATCGCTCGCGCAGTATGTCGTAATCGACGACATCACCTATGGCGTCCTCACTTGGGGTTCTTTTGCTTTTTGCCCTGCATGATTCCTCTAACTGGCGTCGAATAGACTTCTTTTCTGCTTCGCAAGATTCACTCTCGAAAACGCGATCAGCTTTGAGCGCATCAAATGCAGCGGATTCTCGTCGTTCTATTTCTTTTGAAAATCGCATTGCTTCTGCCACTGCTGGTGATTTCATTGCGCCAGGGTCACCGACGATTGCACCCCAAATATTTGAAACCACGATCCAGTTGTCGAGTGTCTTTGGCTTTACAACCACTGCATTTCCGATAACGGCTCCGGCCGCTACAAGAGCGGCCACCGCCGGATACTCGATCGGGCATTGCATTCGCTCGGCAATATCGGTAACAAATAGCCGAAGTGGCTCCGGGATCATCTGGGGATCGAGGATAGGTACAGGTCTCAACCCATTAGGCAACTCCTTTGGCTCGACCTCCGCGAAATTGAGCCGATCCTCTATTTCGGCGGCCGTCATCGGCCGACCACCGCGGTATTCTGGTGAGAATCCATTGAGATCGTTATTTTCCTAGTAAAGATCAAATAAATTAAGACCTAGCGACGTTACGATCTCATTGGCGGTACAACCCGCAAAACAATGAACTAGGATCTTTCCGTCAGCACTCTTCACCGATAACGACGGGGATTTGTCGTCGTGGGCCGGGCAGCGGGCCATGTACCCGCCGCGACTTTTCCGGGGCTTATCTAGCATTTCTATGAAGTCTTCAAACATCATTTGCCGTCCCTCCCCTGAAGATCTGTTTTTCACGCAGGATGAATTCGACCCTTTGGAGGCATCGTTGGCAGAATCCATCGACCGCAAACTTCATGTAATCAGAACGACATTTTGTACATTGTTTAGTGAGCCAACTTGGCCTATAATTAACCCTAGAAGACGCATTATCTGAACCCCCGTTCATGATTGTTTTCGAGCCGGAGCGGTCGGACGCTCTGGCTTTATTGCTTTTATACATCGTTGGCTACCTCCGCGGTATTTTGAGAACCACCAGTATCTAACCATCGCTCGACGATTTTCCGCGACCAGCGATATTGTCTTTGGCCCAATAATATAAACGGTATTTGCCCGGTTCTGGCTAGTTCGTAAACACGCTGTACATCGACGCGCAGTAACAGAGCGACCTCCTTGGCTACCAAAAGGTCTCTATCAGTCATTCCACTCATATATTCACACTCCATAAAAAAAGGATTTAGCGAGACTAATCTCAACTAAATCCAGCATTACGGATGCAAAGAAAAAGCGTCAAATTTGTGTTTTGTAGTTTGGAAATTAGCCCTGAATTTCCCAATTTTCAAATTCTACATTTGAAAATTGGAACCCTTTCTTCCTTGGCGAAAATAGTTATCCAAGGTTCCGAATTTATATTCATCGGGGACTCCCAGAGTGATCAGCGCCTGGCGATATTCAAAAAATCGCGGCTTGTCCTCGTCTTCAGTTATTTCTGACCGCTCATCATACTTTTTCCATCCCTTTACTGCTTCATTAAATAAATCTCGATCGACGTTCTCAAACCCCGGCCTACTCAGTAACCACTGAACGGTATCGCTTTCATATCCCTCCTCAATAAGGAATTTGCATGCGTGTTCCCAAATTGTTTTTCCATTCTTCATTGGAGTTTTGGTAACCATTTCATAAAAGGCGACCTTACTATCCTTACTCCAAGTGAATCCTTTACGTGGTCGCCAGCCGCCAGGTCCCAAACCAGACTCCTTTCTTCTCCGTTTTCCAGTCTCATTGCTAATAGTTTTGATCGATTCCTCGATCATCTCTTTTGATGCGAACAGTTGCGTTTCCATTTCACCTATAGCAAGAGAAGCGGCGTCTTTTAATAGAAAGGGAATTTCTTCGTTGATTTTTCGCAAATAATTCACGAGGAATTGGGCACACGCATCCTCTATTACTAATTTGTGATCGTCGGACGCATTACTCACCTCTTCAACAAGATCCCTGGGCTCCACCGAATCCCCTCCAAGCCGGTGTAGGAGAAGATTAAAATACGAGGTCGCGATTAACTGAACTGTGTCGAGTCTGATTTGGATATTTCCGTGGGCAGTCTCAACAGCAAAGTGAAAGCCGCCCTCCATGGTTTCCTTCACTTTCAATTCCATCTGGTCGGAAACGAGTTTTCCTTCCTGACGAAAGTACTTTGAATACACTGAATGCAGTACGCTTTCATATTCAGCGGTAAAAATCTCATGAAGACGAGAATCTTCGATCCCTTCGTCCGCCCGCTCCGGTTGCGTTCGTCTTTTTGTTTTAGCCATAGAATTTCTCGTAAGAATGCTCGCTGATAAGTTCCGAAATCGTTGTCAATTCAACATAGAATTCAAGCACGTACTTTTTGACAATATACCCAACTAAATTAAACTAATCCACATACGCTAAATCACAAATAAATTAGTTATTCACGAAAGTTACCTTTAGGGATAGTTGCTCCGACAGTTTCCCAGCAAAACAATGGCTCTCAAGAAATCTGAACTTTACTCCTCACTTTGGTCCAGTTGCGACGAGTTGCGCGGTGGGATGGACGCTTCGCAGTACAAGGACTATGTGCTTGTGTTGTTGTTTGTTAAGTACATCAGCGACAAGTACGCTGGCCAGCCTTATGCTCCAATAACGATCCCCGAAGGGGCGAGTTTTAAGGATTTGGTCGCCCTCAAGGGGACGAGCGACATTGGCGATCAGATCAACAAGAAGATCCTCGGACCATTGGCAAAAGCTAACAATTTGTCCGAGATGGCCGACTTCAATAAGCCAGAACTACTTGGCAGTGGTAAGGAAATGGTCGATCGCCTTACCAATCTCGTTTCGATATTCGAAAGCCCTGCACTCGATTTTTCAAAGAACCGTGCCGACGGCGACGATATTCTGGGCGACGCTTACGAATACCTGATGCGGCACTTTGCCACCGAGAGCGGTAAGAGCAAGGGTCAGTTCTATACGCCTGCCGAAGTTAGTCGTGTGATCGCCCAGGTTCTTGGCATCCGGTACGCGAATACCACCAACGACACGACCGTTTACGATCCGACATGCGGATCTGGATCATTACTCCTAAAGGTGGGCGATGAGGCTCGCCATAGTAAGGACGTTAAGGTCACGCTCTACGGTCAGGAAAAAGATTCAGCTACAGCCGGCCTGGCACGAATGAATATGATCCTGCACGATCAGGCCACGGCGTTGATCGAGCAGGGCAACACGCTTACCAATCCGCTGTTCATGGACGGCCACACGCTCAAGACCTTTGACTACGTTGTCGCAAATCCACCATTTAGCGACAAACGGTGGAGTACGGGCCTGGACCCCGAGAACGATCCATTTGAACGATTCAGAGTCTTCGGAACGCCGCCGGGCAAGCAGGGCGATTATGCCTATTTGCTGCATATCCTCCGCTCGCTAAAGAGCACTGGCAAAGGGGCCTGTATCTTGCCGCACGGCGTTCTGTTTCGCGGCCACCCAAAGGCCGCGTCACTTTGGCTCCGCTTTTTTTTAGTCTCGTTCTAAAATCCGCAGCACATCAATGTGTTAAAAATAGTATGAGAAATCTTTTCACCGTAGTGATCCCTTTACTTACGCTTGGAACGGACGGGGTTCGCACAACCTGGTCCGACAGACGCCAATTGTTGGCACAAAGCGGCGCGAAGCAGTACGAACAAAGGATTACGCAGGTGGGGTACCATCCTTCAACGAGTGTACACCGTCATCTATTACCTATGGCGAAACTGCAACCTGGCACCGGAGGTAATCGAATATTAGGCTTCATTCTTGTTATTATGTAGAATTTACGAGTTCAGAATTTTTTTTATTATTTCAGCCGCTTTCTTTTCTTTTCTGCCTCATAGGTTAAGTGAAAGAAAAATAAGGAGCTATCTTGATGACCCAAGAGACGCATGCATCGCATTTTTATCGTGGTTATACTGTCGTAGCGGCCGCTGTTTTGCTGTTTTCGGGTTTTCTTTTGCCTGGCAAAATGCTGCCACGTTGCAAACGAAAGAGGTAGGGGAGAAAAAGGACGGCGAACCGGCAGTATCTGTTCACGCGACGAAGCGTGGAAATCCGTATGTCAATTTTGAAGACGGACGGGCAATGGATCTCGGTGCGGATGCGGCCGCTTCGCAGCCGGTGGCTTTGGTTTCGGCGGATTTTGATTCGGATGGGGTAGCGGATGTGATCACGGCGGATGCAAGCGGCGCACTGCAGTTGTTGAAAGGCATTGGCCCTGCAAATTTCGCATTAGATCCGACGGCGAAGGAGCAACGACGACCAGAACCTTTTTCAGCGTTTGCGACGGGAGCCTCGTTGGGCATCGCGCCGGATTTCTTATTTGCCGGAGACTTTAATGCTGATGGCAAACAAGATGTATTTGCGGCGGTCAAAGGCGACAGCCGTATTGTTTTTTTGAGGGGCGACGGATCTAGGCATTTTTCCCAGGCTGTAGATGTGGCGGTTAGAGGACGTATCACGTCTATCGAATCTGGCGAGATCGGACGGCCGGACGGCCAGGCGGACATCGCGGTGGCCTTCACAAACAAAACCGGTTCGTTTCTCGCGGTATTTGAACATCCGGAGGGAGCATTTACGCACAAGCCTGACATCATAAGACTTCCCTCAGCGGCGTCGGCAATTGCAATAGGCAATATGGATGTGGATTTCTATTCCGATATAGCCGTCGCCTGCGGGAGTGAGCTGACGATCGTCCACGGTCGCGGACAGGCATATCCATGGGACATCGACCCAAAGCTCGGCATCAAACGCCCGCCGCCGGTCGTTGCGACGCGAAGAATGCCATTCGCCATCTCAGGCATGACCATCGGCCGTTTCGGTAATAAGCGCGGCCAGACACTCGCTCTGTTAGGCGGCGACGGCAATATTTATCAACTCGAGCGGAACCGGAGAGAAGCTCCATCTAACAACAAACTGCCCGACGACGCCCGTAAAATGGCGGTTTCTGCACCGTTCATTCCAAGTGGCGCGGAACCGCGCAACCTGGCGTCGATCGCCGAACCGCCGATGACGCCCGAACTGGCCGAACGTTACGGCATCCCAATGATCGACACGAGCGACGTCAGGTCTGGAAGCTATGCGGAAATCCTGACTAAACGGCAGGATGAGGCGGTGGAGAAATATAAAAACACGGACAAAAAAGAACTCGAAAAGCTGATGGCCGCAGGAATTCACAAATCCGCCGAATTTAAGGAAAGAGCGAAGCGAGCATATTTGCGAAGCATTTCGGGCAAACCTTCGACGCTGGGAAAATGGAGTGTGGAAACGCTCATCTCCGGTTCACAGTTGGCTAATGCTTCAGCTTCAAAGTCATCACGGAAAATGCTTCGCGTGAATGTTTCGAGCAGCAATCTGGACGATATTTTGTTGGTTGATTCAATTGGTAATCAAATTCAAATCGTTACGCAAACAAAGGCCGAAAATCAAAGACCGACTACCGAAGTCATAGATTTGGAAACGGAAGGCAGTCCACTGGCAGTTTTGCCGATGCGTTTGAACATTGACGCCCTTAGCGATTTGGTAGTTTTGCACCAAGGTGCGTCAGTTCCTAGCGTCACAATGACAGCTCCGGCGCAAAATTTTATCGTTACTTCAAATAATGAAACGGGCGATTGCCTGGGTGCGAACCCGTGTAGTCTGCGAAATGCAATTTTGCTTGCCAATCAAAGTCCGGGAATGGATTTTATCGGTTTCAGTTTTGGCGGCGTTACGATAATCGCGCCCGATTCACAGCTTCCGGTTATCACAGACCCAGTGATAATTTATTCCGCGCCGGGTGTCAACGGGTTGCCGCGAATCGAAATTACAGGCGTGAATATCACCACGGCGGCGGACGGTTTGAAAATTCGCACTAGCAATACGACCATCGCCGGTTTGACGGTTAATGAATTTACAGGCGTTTTTGATGGAAACGGCAGTTTAATCGGCGGCAACGGCATCACGATCGAAAGCACGACCATTTTTACAAATAATGCTAACAATTGGGTGTTTGGAAATTATCTCGGCACAGATGTGACGGGCAGTTTGAGCAAAAGCAATGATGGGTCGGGTTTGAATATCTTTGACGCGGACAATAACCAAATCGGCGGGACCGGACCGAGCGAAGGCAATGTTATTTCGGGTAATGGTTCACTGCAAACCGGCGGCGTGGGAATTTCTATGACCGCCGGAAACGATAATTACTTTTGGGGAAATATTCTTGGTTTAAACTCGCTCGGCACGGGTAAAATACCAAACAATTCAGGATTCTTTTTTACCGGAAGCAACAATCTTTTCGGTGGCGACGGAGCGGGAATGGGCAATACGGTTTCGGGTAATGGCAGATCGAATTCGGATCCGAATATCTGTGCAGGTTTAGGAATAGATGTTCGAATTCTTATCAATCTCGACTCCGGAGAACTTTTGACTCTAAATAACAATCTGAAAGGCAATCGCCTGGGAACAAATCCGGCGGGAACCGTGGGCTTGGGAAATTGCTTGCAAGGGATGAAAACAAGTCCGCTGACTCAAACGACTGTCGGCTCGATTACGCAAAACGGACGCAATATCATTTCCGACAACGGCTATGATGCGATTTCTTGCGGTGAAGTCGTATATGGAGATAATAACCCAAGCGAAGGCGGTTTTTGCGATATTTCGGGAAACAATATCGGCACGGACGTTAGCGGAACAATAGCCATTCCGAATGATCAGCGCAATGCTGTCGGGGGGCTAATGAGACTGACGGGGGTGGTCCAGATAGACAATAATCTTTCGCTTTCAAATGTCGGCGCGCCGGGCGGGACCACGGCGGGCGGTGCCTGCACAGGTTTTTGCAACCTGATTTCGGGCAATATGAGTGGCGTTCCTTCAAGCGGTGCGCTCATACGCGAAGGCTATGGCATCTTCGGTATCTTCAGCAATTACATCGGGACAAATCAAAATGGCGATCAGACACTTTCAAACTTTGGAGGTGTAGGTGATTTCGGCCGGTTATCTGAAACGTACATTGGGAAGGGTGTTCCGGGTGTCCCGTTAGGAAACGTATTTGCGGGAGAGACGTCCAATGGATTCGCTGCCGCGATCACCAGCGGCAGCAGCCTTTTCTTTAATGGCGAAAACCCAAGCTCAACATCATACATTGAAGCCAACTTGATCGGGACGGACAAAACCGGGACATTCGCATTACAGCCCGGTGCTGGCTCAGGAACCATTGGGATAAACGTTCTAAATCAATTCACTACGACCACCTTCATCGGCGCGGCAGAACCTTCCGCCCGAAACATCATTTCGGGACATAAAATTAGTAATGGAGGCGGCGGAAATGGCATTTCTATTGTCCAGAGCGGCGGGCAAACCAAGATCGTCAATAATCTCATCGGGTTGAACAGTTCGCTAAATCCGCTGGGCAACGAGGGCAACGGGATCAGTGTCAGCGGTTCGGGGGTAGTTATAGGCGGAACTGATCAGGAAATAAATCAAATCGCCTGGAATGGCACAACAGGAAACACTTTTGCGGGCGTGCTGGTTTCCGGCAACTCCTACGGAAGCTCCATCCGAAATAATTCGATCCACGACAATGTCGGGTTAGGAATTGATCTAACCGGCGGCAATAACAACCAGGGCGACGGTGTGACCGCGAATGATTGCCGCGACTTCGACACTGGCCCGAACGATCTTCAAAACTTCCCGCTGCTTGAGGCTCCAGTATTTAATGCGAACGGCACTTTCACGGTCAGTGGAGCTCTGCTTAGCCTTCCGGTAAACGATTACACGATCGACTTTTACTCTAATACCTCGGCTGACTCGACTGGCCACGGGGAGGGCGGGAGTTACGTAGGTTCGGCCAACGTTCGAACTAACGGCAACGGCGTTGCACCTATAAGTTTCACGTCCAGCGTAGTCGTACCTCCCGGTATCGCGATTTCAGCAACCGCGACGGATAGATTTGGGAGCACCTCAGAATTCTCTTGTAACGCCGGGGCGACCTGCAGCGACAGCCTGTCTGCTAAAACGAAAGACTACGAGGCCCTTGCCGTAACTTGCCCTCTCGTAGATCCGATCATCGTCAATATTGCTACCGACGAGGTAGATGATCCTGTGAGCCTCGGACAAAATGTCTGCGACGTTGACACTGTCACGCCCGAAAACCAGTGCAGCCTTAGGGCAGCGATCCAAGTTGCGGAACGCCGGGCAGGGTTTGACCGGATCGAGTTTGCGATTCCGGGCGCCGGTGTTCACACAATTTCACCGGTGACTTTCTTGCCTACGATCGAAGATCCAGTGGTGATCGACGCAACCACTCAGCCGGGCTATAACGGCTTACCATTGATCGAATTGAGCGGCGTGAGTATCGTGCCCGATCCCAATTGCTCTGGATGCTCTGGGGGCCTTTCGCTTGAAGCAAATAATTCAACCATTCGTGGGTTTGCCATCAATCGGTTCTATTCACAAATTGGGATTGGTGGCGATAAGAAC
This sequence comes from Chloracidobacterium sp., assembly GCA_016706275.1. Lineage (GTDB taxonomy): Bacteria > Acidobacteriota > Blastocatellia > Pyrinomonadales > Pyrinomonadaceae > OLB17. The sequence goes on from JADJJY010000003.1 coordinate 122,154, forward strand.
CGTGTGGAAGCTTGCTTTATCGGCCTCAACCCGGACGGTCTCTCGGCTCCTCCTTTAGATTCGAATCCCGAGCGTCAACAACGTTATGGCATCAGCCTTCTTGGAACCAACCATACGGTCGGAGGCGCACAGCCATCGGATGGGAACGTTATTTCGGGAAACAGGGACGGCGTTTATTGGCAGATCGCGGGCGGAATATATATCAACAACAATAAAATTGGGACGGACCGGACCGGAATGGCCGCAATTCCGAATGGGACGGGAATCCATGAGATCGGAGCGAGTCAGGCACCTACCCTCCAAAATGTAATCGAGAAGAATCTTATCTCAGGTAATTCAGGTGAGAACTCAAATACTGGATTTGGAATTTTTATTGACGAGTCAACTATTCCATTTATTATTCGTGACAATACTATCGGAGGGAATGCCAACCTATCTGCAGCGCTCCCTAATAGCGGCTCTGGGATCTTCGTGAAAGGCAACCTCTTTCAAGAGGGGCTTCTTCTCGTGACGATTCGCGGGAATACGATCGTCGGGCACAATGGCAGCTTAACCACAACTTCCCGCGCCGCGGGCATTAACCTAACAGACGGAACTAACTATACCGTGGTCGATAACTTTATCGGCGTGACCCCTGCCGGACTCAAGATCCCCAACGCAAACGGGATCGAGATCCGAGCAGCCGGGGAGCTACACGGCGCGCTAGGCCCTGGTAATACCATCTCCGGCAATACACTTTCCGGGATCCGACTAAAAACGTTCACGGACTTCTCGGTAACCAACGCTAAAATTACCGGAAATTCTATCGGGGTGAATGCCGCGAACGATACAAACCTCGGAAACGACGAGCACGGTATCTCTTTTGAGGGGGCGGTGCTAGGAGCGGAGATCGTTGACAATATTATCTCCGGTAACGGTCAGGCCGGCATCTCTCTGCCGCCAGAAGCGATCAATAGCGAGATCCACGGCAACATTATCGGCACCGCCGCCAATAACGGCAACCCTGCGATTCCCAATCGAACCGGGATCGAGATGCTGTCGGCAAACAACAGGGTCTATGAGAATACCATCTCGGCAAACATAGACGCAGGCATTGATATCTTTCATTCATCGAATAATAACGTCTATAACAATACGGTCAGCGATAATTCCAAGTTTGGCATCCTGCTCGGCAACACGACGCCTGACGTATTTGACAAGCACCAGGTAGGAGGAAGGCCCTCTTCGAGCATTTCGCCCGTCGACGCGAACCTTCCCGTCGAAAATAATGAAATTTATCGCAATCGGTTGGAGCGTAATGGGGTTGGGATCGCTATCTCCGAGGGTGCAAATAATAACGTCATTGGCAGCACCGTTTCTTTGACGCTCGGCTTAGGAAACACCATCTGCGGGAATGTTGAGGGTGTGGGCTATGGAATATTCATGGGTAACACCAGCTTCGTGCAGGGTGACCTCATAACGAAGTTGCCGTCAGGAAACCAAATTGTCGGCAACCGGATCGGGGAGAACGTGGCACATGAACCGTCCCCTAACAATGTCGGAATCGTGATCTTTCAGGCGCGAAATAATTTCATCGGCGGGGTTCTACCCTCCTCCGGCGTGCCCATCAGAAACATTGTTGTAGCAAATCATGAAGATGGAATCAGGATCGGCGGGAATCGGACCAAGGGAAATCAGATCGCCTTTAACAGTATCGGCGTTTCTGATCTTTTTCCGGACAACAGCAGCTTTGGCAACGAGGCGAACGGCATCTATGTCAGCGACACCTCACCGAACGATATCAAGAATAATATCATCGGTTGGAATCACGCCAACGGGATCAGCGTTTTTGGGTTGGTCTTGCAGCAGGGCGATGTCAACTCCCTCCTGATCTCAGGCAATTCCATCGGAACAGTGAATGCCGCTGGCATTGGCAACATTAACGCCGGCATTAGACTAGACGAGGTGCAAGATGCGCTTATAGGGTTAAGCGGCGATCCGAAAAATATCATTACCGGAAATGGCGGCGATGGGATCCTCATCGAAGGCGGCAGCTCGGGACGCAACGTGATCGTCAATTCGATCATAGGCACCAACGAGTCCGGCGCCGCGAAGATCGGTAACGGTGGCAATGGTATTCGCATTATCGGCGGTCGGGAAAATACCATTGGGGGCGTTCAGAGCGTTGGCAATATTATCTCGGGCAATGTTCTCAACGGCGTATTGGTCAGCAACTCCACGCTCAACAAGATTTACGGCAATCGCATCGGCGTCATCAATGGCGCTGACGGTAACAATCGGAAACTGGGGAACGGCCTCAACGGGATCAAACTATTCGAAACTAGTCACACAGCGATCGGCGATCCGGTTCTAAACGGCTATCGCAACTTCATTGGCGGCAATCAATCGGGCATCGTGCTTCAAGGAGGCACGACCGGGTTTACCCTCATCAAGGGCAATTTCATCGGCACTGACACCGTCGATACCAACCTAGGAAATGTGGCGGACGGGATCTTTATCACGGAGGCAGCGGCGCGAAACGTAGTTGGCGGTGTCGCCGAAGTAGGATCCGGAAACAGAATCGCTTATAACGGCGGAGATGGCGTGCGAGCCAATGAGACAGCCGGATGCTGCAACGTGATCGATCCGAATACTATCTATGGCAATGTCGGACTTGGCATCGACATCGGTTTGCCGGGGGTTACTCCAAACGATCCAGGAGACGGGGATACGGGAGCAAACAATTTGCAAAATTACCCGGAGATCACAAACTTCTTGATCAACGGCAGCGGGGACCTGGTCGTCTCTTACAAGATCGATTCGTTGTCTTCCAATTCCAATTACGGGGTCGGCGGCATCTATGTCGAGTTTTTCAAAGCCGATTCCGGTGGGGAGGGCAAGCTTTTCCTCGGGCTAGATTACTACACGATCCTCGATCATGGCCCGGGACCTCCGGGCATAAAGGTCGTGAATCTCGGGAACGCCACGGCACTTGGCTACGCGACCGGTGACCGTATCACGTCGACCGCAACTGATGCTGACGGGAACACGTCAGAATTCTTCCCGGCGGCTGCGCCGACCGCAGCCGGAGTCAGCCTTTCGGGACGTGTATTGAAAGCGGATGGACGCGGCATAACAAATGCTAGGGTCGTCGTCACAGGCAACTCGCTGACGCAGGCGCGTAATGTCGTCACCAGCCGAAGCGGAGCTTACAGCTTCGATGACCTTCAAGCCGGCGAAACATACATCGTCACCGTACGCAACCGACGCTATATGTTCACCACGCCTAGCCGCGTGATCAGCCTCGTCGATAATGTTACGGATGTCGATTTTGTCGCCGAGCCATGAAGTCGTTAAGGCCCGTGTTATCAAACAACTCGCGGGCCCGCTGTCGCTCATTTTCGGGTAACACTTGGATACTTCAAATAGCCTTGTTTGACTCTCCCTAGTGTTTGTTTGAAATAATTCGTTGATTAAATACTAATTCCAAGCAGACGAGTTCTTAGTTAGCTGCGGCTAAAGGAGATCAAATTTCTTTCAGAATATTTCAAGTGTGCCACTAGTGTGCCAACTCAGCCATAGTGACAGGAACTAGGCATAACCAATCTAAACTAAACCCCAACAGAAAAGAAGATGCTCAAACTTAGGAAAACCAAGATAAACCCATTTTCGAGATTTGTAATCAGTAGGTCGTCGGTTTGAGTCCGACAGGTGGCTCCATATTTTAAAAGGGCTTCAGCGTTTTCTGCTGAAGCCCTTATTTTGTAATGTAGCGAGAAATGTAGCGACTATGCGCCAACCGCACGCTCTTTCCCCTCATTTTCGAGGCGAACGGCCTCCATTCTTTTCATTGCCTCGAATTGGTGTTTCTCGGTAGGATGGGCGTATCGGGTTACCATCTGAATATTTGAATGCCCGAGTAAAGCTTGCAGTGTCACGATGTCGCCGCCGGATTCTAGAAAGCGCGTTGCGAATGTGTGCCATAAATCATAAAGACGAAAATGGAAAAGCCCATCTCGGCTTAAGGCCCCGGCATGGGCGGTCTTTAACTAGGTAGCCCCCGGAACGGAGCTAAAAGGTGTGATGCGACGCACATAATCGTAGACGCCCTTGGCTTAGGATTAGGGTATGAAAACGATAAAGATACTCGGCACGGGATGTGCCAGATGCAAACAGACCGAGGCTGTCATTCGCGAGACGCTTAGCGAGATGGGCATTGACGCCAACATCGAGAAGATCGAGGACATCGAAAAGATAATGAAATACGACATTATGTCTACTCCTGCTGTTGTACTGGACGAGGCTGTCATTATGGCTGGAAAAGTCCCGTCTAAGGAAGATGTTCGGGCGATGATGGCATAACGGATGTTTGACTGGATCCAATCATTTGCCGACTGGCTGATTTACAGCGTCGTTGGCATCGCACAGGGTTCGCACCTGGGTGACTCTCTCAATTTCTTTGTTTTTGACACGATAAAGATCGTTATTCTTCTCTTTGTCATCACCTTCATAATGGGCATAGTCAATGCCTATTTTCCGATCGAGCGTATTCGTTCCTTTCTTTCAAGAAATAAATTATATGGCGGAGAATATCTCCTGGCGTCCGCTTTCGGGGCGGCGACGCCGTTTTGCTCTTGTTCATCGGTGCCGCTGTTTATCGGCTTTGTCAGGGGCGGCATTCCACTTGGAGTAACGTTTGCGTTCCTGGTAACGTCGCCGCTAGTCAACGAAATCGCGGTCGCCGTGCTGATCGGTTCATTTGGCCTAAAAACGACGGTGATCTATGTGGCAACCGGAATCATACTGGGAATCGTTAGCGGTGTGATTATGGATCGGTTGAAGGTCGAACACCTGCTGACTGATTGGGTGCATAAACTTTGGGAAGAAGCCGAAGCCGACCGCGAAGCCTTTGTTGCCGAACATAAGACCTTTGTTCAGCGCCTGCCTCAGATCGCCCGCGAAGCGCTCGGTATCGTAAAGAGCGTTACGCCATACATACTTATCGGCATCGCTGTCGGTGCCGGAATGCACGGTTATATTCCTGAAGGGTTTTTTGAGGAGTATATTGGCAAGGATACATGGTATGCCGTTCCACTTGCCGTCGTTATCGGTGTCCCGATGTACGCAAATGCGACCGGCATCGTGCCTGTAATTCAGGTATTCGTCGCTAAAGGTATCCCGATAGGAACATCTCTCGCCTTTATGATGGCCGTCGTCGGCCTCTCGATCCCCGAGGCAATGCTGCTCAAGAAAGTAATGACCGTCAAACTCGTAGCCATATTCTTTGGCATTGTCACAATCTGCATCATATTTTCCGGCTACCTATTCAATTGGATCTTGTGAACAGTTAGATCGTCACATTCTCGCTATAGTCCTACAGAGCTTGGGAGTGTCGTCGCAGAGAAAGATGCCTATGCGTACCGAATAAAAATCCTCGTCGTCTTATCCTGGCTCAGATCCAAGAGAAAACTCGAATACTGACGAAGCCATGTTTTCACGAACTTAATCCCATCCCACTTACTATCACAACCGGACAGTGAGAACTACGAATTATTTCTGTGGTTGTCTCGCCCAAGGTTTCGTCGGCAAAAATGCCGTGATCGACCCCAATCACAAGCAGATCCGCATCTTGAACCTCGATCTCGTCAAGGATCTGCTCGATCAGATCGCCTCGCTTAATGATCTCGCTCAATTTACAGCTTTTGCGAGATTCTTCCGAGATCCAGTCACAGAGTTTCGGGGCATTTTCTGAAATCCCATTCTCCGTTATTACCTGAATTACCGACAGTTTCCCATCCAATCGGCCCGTTAGATCTGACGCAAATTTCAGGGCAATTTCTGATGCAGGCGAAAGGTCTACCGGACAAATAATTCGTTTGATCTCGACGTCCTGAAGTTTTTGGACTTTAGGATTTACAGTCAAGACTGCCGTTTTACTTTCTCGTAGAATTGACTCAGCTACCGATCCGAAACGCACTCTTTCCAGACCGCCGCGGCCATTTGTGCCAAGAGCGATCAGAATCGTGTCGGCTCGTTCCGCTTCTTCGATGATCGCGGTTGACGGCGCATTATCAATTACGACCGCCTCAAACAAGGCGTCAACTCCGAGGTGCTCCTTTGCAAATCCTTTAATCTGCAAAATGCGTTCATCATCGATCTGCTTTTCTTCGGCCGCGATCATTTCGAGTTGAGAACTGGTGAAATACGGGGGCATATCAGCCTCGTGTGCGTTCAATATTCTCAGTTTCGCACCGAAAACAGTTGCAATTTGGTCGGCAAATTGTAAAGCAATTCCTGATTGCTCGCTGAAATCAGTCGCACAGAGAACTGTCTTTTCGTCAGATCTAACTGCTGAGTCCGGGTGTTTTTTGCGTTCGCTCAAATAGAAGAGCACCGGAACTGCCATTCTCGATAGCAGCAGTGACGCAACTTCGCCCGCCATCAGCGAGATAGCGAGCCCCTGAAAGATCGGGTCAAACAGAATCACCGACGAACCGACGATCACCGCGGCGGCGGTCAGCATCATCGGGCGAAAACGCACGGCTCCCGCATCGACCACTGAGTCGATCAGAGACATTCCGTGCTCCATGCGAAGCTGAACAAAATCGACGAGAATGATCGAGTTTCGCACCACAATTCCGGCACCGGCGATAAAACCGATCATCGAGGTCGCTGTGAAAAAGGCCCCCATTAAAGCGTGAGCCGGCAGGATGCCGACAAGCGAGAACGGGATCGCAGCCATGATCGTTAGCGGCGTCTTGAACGACTGGAACCAGCCAACGACGAGGATATAGATCAGGACCATTACCGCTGCGAAGGCTATGCCCATGTCGCGAAAGACTTCGTAAGTGATGTGCCATTCACCGTCCCATTTCATCGCGTATTTATCAGTTAAAAATGGCTGAGTTGCGACGTAGCGTTCGAGCGCATACCCTTCAGGCAGTTTCATCGCATCGACCTTGTCATTTAAGGCCAGGATCGCGTAGACCGGGCTCTCGATCGCACCGGCAATATCCGCCGTAACATAGACGACCGGCATGAGATTTTTGTGATAAATGCTCCTATCATTTTTCAGTTCCTGTACCTGAACAAGTTCGGAAACGGGAACGAGATTTCCGCGAGTTCCAACAACCTTTATCCGTTCAATGTCACCGATGTTGGAACGATCGGCTTTTGGCAGGCGCAGATTTATGTAGGTGTCTTCCTTTTCGTTTGGCAGATGCAGCAGACCAACATTCAGGCCGTCAATGGCGACCCGCATCGTCTGTGTGATCTGTTCGGCAGTGATGCCGTTTAGGGCTGCTTTTTCCTTGTCGATCTTCAGGCTATACTTCGTCTGATTGTCCTCGACGTACCAATCGACATCGACAACGCCATTGGTTTGTTCAAGGATGCCGCGAATATTCCGGGCAATCTCGATTTGTCTATCATAGGCGGGGCCGTAGATCTCGGCGACGATGGTCTGGAGCACGGGCGGGCCGGGTGGAACCTCGGCTATTTTGACGTTCGCACCGTATTTCTGTGCGATCTGCTGAAGGGCGGGGCGAACGCGTTTTGCAATGTCGTGACTTTGCAGCGAGCGTTCGTCTTTTGAAAGGAGATTGACCTGAATATCCGCAACATTTGAACCGCGTCGCAGGAAATAGTGACGCACTAAACCGTTGAAATTATAGGGGGCCGAGGTCCCGACGTACATCTGGTAATTGACGATTTCGGGCATCGTACCGACATACCCGGCGAGTTCACGTGTAACCGCTGCCGTCTGCTCCAGCGTGGAACCCTCTGGCATATCGACGATTACTTGAAACTCGCTCTTGTTGTCAAAGGGCAGCATCTTGACCTTGACGAATTTCAGAAATACCAGTGATATTGCTCCGAGCAGCAGCAAAACAACACCACCCAGAAATGCGTAACGCCAAACTGGCCTGACGATGATCCGGTTCATCACTTTGCGATAAAGCCGCGTAGTAAAGCCCTCTTTGCCGTGCTCATGCTTTGCGTCTTGTTTAAGTAGTTTCAGGCTTGCCCACGGAGTGACAACAAACGCAACAAACATCGAAAACACCATAGCTGCCGACGCTCCGATGGGTATCGGCCGCATATACGGCCCCATCAGACCGCCGACAAATGCCATCGGTAAAATGGCCGCCATTACAGCAAAGGTCGCCAGGATCGTCGGATTTCCGACCTCATTGACCGCCTCAACAGCCATCTCGACGAGCGGTCGGCCCTTGTTTTCGGGCAAGCCGAAGTGCCGCGTCATGTTTTCGACGACAACTATGGCATCATCGACCAATATTCCAATCGAAAATATCAGAGCAAACAGCGTGATCCGGTTGAGCGTGTAGCCGTAGAAATAAAAGACAGCAAGCGTCAACGCGAGCGTTACCGGGATCGCTATCGCTACTACGCCTGCTTCGCGAATGCCAAGGACAAGCATGATCAGAACCGAAACGGACGCGATTGCGATCAGCATGTGCAGCAGCAGCTCATTCGATTTTTCCGCAGCAGTTTCGCCGTAATTTCGCGTTGTCGTCACACGAATATCGCTCGGGATAAAATTCCCCTTGAGAGCTTCTACCTTTGAAAGCACTTTGTCAGCGATCTCAATGGCGTTCGTGCCTTTTCGCTTCGAGACGGAGATGGTTATGGCGGGCTCAATATTGTTCGACGCCCTCTCGCCATACATGACATAATCGGCCGGTTCCTCGGAGCCATCGACAATCGTCGCAACATCCCTTAAAAATACGGGCCGATCCCCAAAGACTCCGACCACTACGCTGCCGACATCATCTGCCGAAGCAAGAAAATTCCCGGTTTCGACAGTGACTTCGCGATTTTGCGAAGAGAAATTTCCCGATGCTTGTTGCTGGTTAGACTGTTGTAGCATCGGGATAATGGCCGCTGGGGCAATATTACGGGACGACATCTTACTGTCATCGAGCAACACTCGGATCTGCCGCCGCTGGCCGCCGATGATCTGCACATCGGAGACATCTGGAACTTCTTTGATCTGATCGCTAATTTGAGCTGCGACCCGCCGGAGCGTGAAATGATCGTATTTTGAACTCGAAAGCGTAAGTGCAAGTATCGGCACATCGTCGATGGAACGCTGTTTAACTATCGGAGCCGAAGCTCCCGGCGGGATTTTATCGAAGTTGGAGAACAGTTTCTGGTTGAGGTGGACGATGGCGTCCTCCGTGCTCTGGCCGACCTTGAAACGGACGATCACGATCGATGCTCCCGGCGACGATGTCGAGTATATGTATTCGACCCCCGGAATCTCCCAGAGAAGTTTTTCCATTGGTTTGGTGACCCGTTCCTCGACCTCTTTTGATGAGGCACCCGGCATCTGTACCATTACATCGACCATCGGAACGATGATCTGAGGCTCCTCCTCGCGGGGTAGCATGACAACGGCACCGATCCCAAGCAAGACCGAAGCCGCGACGATCAACGGCGTCAGTTTTGACTGGATGAATGCTTTGGCGAGTTTGCCTGCGATGCCGAGTTCGTTCATATGCCTACCGGACCTTTGCTCCGTCGCTTAATCGCTCGACATCCGAGGTAGCGACCTCGTCACCGTCCGAGACGCCTGACAATATTTCGACCGCACCCTCCGACGTTTTGCCAGTTGTGACGATTCTGAAATTAACTTTTCCATCGGCTCCGAGCACGTAAACCCCCGTTAATTGGCCGCGTTGAACGATCGCTGTCACCGGCACGGTTGTCGCCTCTTTTTGAGCAATAGGAAAGCGTGCCATGCCGTAAACTCCAGTTTTCAAAGCAGGATTGGCCGGCAGATCTATCTTGACCGTATAGCTGCGGCTCGCTGCGTCCGACGTGGGCATTATCTGGGCGACCGTGCCCATGAATTCTCCCTGACCGATGGCGTCGATCCGAATATTTACTCGGTTTCCGACGTGTATCAGTTTCGAACGTGACTCCTCAACCGCTGCCTCAAGCTGGTATTGCGAATTGTCCTCGATCGCAAGTAGCGGGGTGCCGGGTGCGGCCGTTGACCCCGATTCTGCAAATTTTTTGACGACTATGCCAGACACCGGCGAAACAATCTTTGAATAGCCCTCATAGACCTTTGTGTTTGCGATCTCTGCCTTTGCCTGTTCAATGCGTGCGTTGATCTGTCTGTTCTTTGAAAGGATCGTCTGGACGTTCGCTTTTGCCCGGTCGAGTTCGGACGTTGCCGCTTTAAGCCGTGCCTGCGCTTCGTCAAATTCCTGAGCGCTTGCTGACTGACGTTTATAAAGCTCTTTGTATCTACCAAATGTGGTTTCCGCCAAGTGCTTATTCGCCTCGGCTGTACGAACCCCGGCATTTGCTGCGTCAACGGACCTCGCGACTTCGATCAGTGATGCCTGAGCTTCTTTCAGAGCGGCCTGAGCCTTTGCAAGCTGGGCTTTGCTTTCGCTACTGTCGATCTCAACCAACACCTGTCCGCGCATGACTATGTCGCCCTCGGCGGTCGGAAAAGAAATAATGCGACCCATCATGTTGGCCGAAACCTGCGTCGTTGTTTTTGCCTTTACGGTTCCCGTCGCTTCGTAAAAATCCTCGATAGATGAACGGGAAACCTTTACTATCGCGACGTTTTTCACCTCGGCCGTGGGCTGCGAATTTGCTTCCGCAGTCTTTTCCTTACTGCATCCTGCCGCAAAGATCGCGATCGAAAAAGCCGCCGTTATCAATACAAATTTTCTTCTCATAACAGTCACTCGCCTAGTCAAAAAGCCGCACGTCGGTCAGCCGTCCGGTCGCGAGTAGCACCGACGCATAAGAGACGTAATACTCATATCGAGCGGTCAGCAGATTGTGCTTCGCCCTCACAAGAGCAGCTTCGGAACCGATCACCTCATTGAATGTCGTCAGACCAAACTTGTATCGGTCTTGTGTGATCCTCAGAGCCTCGTCCGCCTGGGTAATGCTTTTTATTGAAACTTGTATTTTTGCCCTGGCTGTCTTGTAGCTTTGAAATGCCCTAACTACCTCAAGGCTTATTTGGTTTGCAAGAACCTGTTTTTCGCTACTGGCAAGAGTCTCGGCTTCGGCAGCCTGCTCGGTCCGTATTTTGCGGCCCGCATCAAATAGTGTGTAAGTCAGGCTTACGCCGAACGTGTAATCCGTACTCCCGTTCGCAATGTAGGGCGAGCTGTAGCCAAAATTGCCGAAGGCATCGACGCGAGGCAGACTCAGGTCCTTTACGGCCTTTGTTTGTCGACGGCTGTTTTTGATAGCCAATTCCGAGCTGAGGTAATCGGGGCGGTAGGCAAAGGCCACACGGATCAACTCTTCCTGATCCCCTATCGGGAAATATTTCTCCTGCAGATCACCTACCAATTCCCGCTCGACTTCGGGCTTATCCCCGAGCAATAGATTTAATGCGGCAGTGGTTGTGACCAGTCCGCTCTCGGCCTCGAGCTTTTGCTGCCCGGCGTTTGCGAACTCAACCTCCGCAGCCAAAGAATCAGCGTTGGTCGTTATCCCGACATCGACCATATCCTTTGTCTTTTTCCGGTTAGCGTCAGCCGACTTTACGGCTTCATCGCTAACAGCGAGCATTTGCTTACCCAAAATAGCACCGTAAAAGGACCGCAGCACATCAAATCGAAGCTGCTGCCTTACTGCCTCGGCCTGTAACTCGGCCTGAGTTTTAGCCGTTGTGGCCTGATCAACCCGAGCCCGTGTCTGCCATTGGTCGAACAGCGGCATCTGCCCCGCGACAAGGGACCGAAAATTGAATATTCCTCGTGGATTATTAAGCGAATCAATTGCGAAATTCGATGTTCCAAACCGCCCCTGCTCGAGCAGCGAGCCGAATACGAATACCGGATTGTTGCTCCGAATGACCGACTGACTAAACTGCACGAACGGCTGTTTGCCAGTTTTCGCTTCCTCTATTTTGAGAATAGCGATCTTTAACCGCGAGTCAGAAACCTTTGTCTTTGGGTTACGTGCGAGGGCCGTTTCGACGGCATCGTCCAGATCCAGCTTTGGTTTGATGATGTTCTGAGCGCAGATCGCTGTCGACATTGCAAGAATAATCGTAAGTCCCGCCAAAAGTAGGAAGTTAAATACGATAATTTGTGATGGCCGTGTGGGCATAGTCGCTAGTGGCTGAACCGGCAGATCGCTATTACTTAAACCCCGCCAATCTAAGAATCGTCATCATTGGACACCAACCCGTGATCGATGACTGCGCCATATTAAGACCGACAAAGCCCGTAAAGTAGAAAAAATAAGGACTCACCCAAAAACCGAGTATCACACTAATAAAAACAAACATACCCGCGATCAGGTCTATCATTTTAGGTATCGTCATAAAACATCTCCGCAACGTTTAATCTATTGCATTACTATATAGTGATATAGTATATTCAATTTAGACCGCCACGCCATTGCGTGTCAAGGGCAAAGTGGATAGAAATTGAAATTAACGTTATCGAGCGGGATTGGCAGGCACTATATGACTGGACAATAATATGGTAGAAAGAAAAACAGATGTCGGTAACCGCGTTGACCGACGGTTGGATTTATTTATGAAAAAACACGATCTAAGTGACGAAGCACTTGAGCTGATCGCCGGCCGGTTTCGAATGCTGTCCGAACCGATGCGACTGCGCATCCTCAACGCCCTCGGTGAAAACGAAATGTCTGTCACCGAGATTCTTTCCGCAACCGGTGCTAATCAGGCAAATGTCTCGAAACACCTTTCTATCCTCTTACATGCAGGGATCGTCTCCCGTCGGAAAGAGGGGCTAACAGCTAACTACCGTGTGGCCGACAAGACAATATTCGAACTTTGTGACCTCGTTTGTGACCGTCTAAAAGACCATCACGAAACGCGACAGAATGCCCTGGCGAATATCTTTGCACCTAAATAAACCGCAGTTGAGGGAGTTCCATATTCTCCGATGTAGCGAGTAGTTCATACTTGAATCTACCTTTACCTTTAAGTTTTACCTTGATTTGGCTGTGACCAGTTCCTATCAGTGTGACTGAGTTGACGCACCCAAGGCCCAACCAAACAAAAAAGGCGTCCGATTTGGACGCCTTAACCGTTGTAATGATTGGTGATCCGAGCAGGACTCGAACCTGCGACCCAGTGGTTAAAAGCCAGTCGGCTAATTGCATCGACTTTTTGCAAAAGCGAATGTAGCGAGAAATGTAGCAACCCTGTCCATATCTGGAGTGTCACTGAGTTTAAGGCAATCGAGCAAGGCGCAGTAGATACGGCTTCATAGGACGCAGTGACACTCGGTGCATTTTCCCTAAAAAGAATTTGTAATCAGTAGGTCGTCGGTTTGAGTCCGACAGGTGGCTCCATTTATCCTCAAAAAAGACCGTGGTAGACAAATAAGAAAAGGCGAGCTCGTTTGCTCGCCTTTATTTTTTTATTGTGCCTGAGATGTGCCGGCCTTAGAAAATCTAGGTTCTAAAAATCATTTCTTTGATCCGATCAGTATCGTCGCACTTTCGCGTCGAAAGAACGTTTGAATACGTATCAAGAGTCAATACGATCGAGCCTAATTTGTCTCTGCGACAAAATCTACATCCGTAAGATTGTCAAACATCGTTACTACGCGGGTTGGTGATGCAAAAGAAAAACGTCGTGCGAAGACGGTTATAATGTAGGTCTCACCGGCAATCAGCCCTGTGAAGCTGTAGTTGCCCAACCGCCCCGTAGTGATAACACGAGGAGCGGAAAGAGTACCGCCGCTGATAGTAACGGTTGCATTGGTGACACCACGCCCCTGAGTGGTCAGGATTCGCCCGGAAAGGTTTACTTCGGATGCTGTCGGCCCGATGAGCGTGATCCTGCCGTTATGCGGTACATTGGCGAACTCGCCGCCAAGGTTGTAGAAAAACACATTTTGAAACGTCAGTAGCGAAAAGGTGTTAAATTGGGCGCTTGGGTGGGTGACAAATGTGAGTTTTAGAGCAGTGCCCAGGCCAGGTAGGGCATTTGCCCCCGAAACCGCAACTTGTAGCCGTCCGGCATCGCCCGGTGCGACGTTACAAGTCGCAGTCATACCGGCCGTGCCCGAGATCGTGCCGGCCGTCGAACAGCCAAAATTTGGCCCGCTAGGGTTAACGATCGCCGGGTCATAGAGGAGATGAAACTGAAAAGCAATGATACCGTTACCGGTAATGTCGCTAACCGTGATCGGAACGACGATGGTCGCGGGTGCCGTGCTAAATAACGTAGGCGCCGTTATATGTACCGGGGATGTCACCGCAGACTCAGGCCGGGCCTGCCCCGGCGTTAACATGGAACACATCAAGACCGTTGCGACCAGTAAACAACTTTGCAAACAAACACCTAAAGTGTGATGCACCATCTGCTCGAACGTGGAAAAGATCGATCCCAACATATTGATTCAACCGACAAACCGAAGAAAACGGGTGAGGATCGCTCCCCACCCCAACAGATCGGTACTATTGCTCGGCAACGAAATCCACATTCGTCACGCTATCGCTAATAGGGACAGAGCGCGGAGCGAACACGAACCTACGTGATTGGACGGCGACTGTGTAAGTCTCGCCTATCGTAAGGCCGCTGATGATGAACTGTCCATAACGCGTTGTGAACCCGGTTTTAACGACTCCGGCCGCACTCGTCGCGGTAACCCGAGCACCTGTCACCCCACGTCCTCCCATCGCCAGGACACGGCCTTGCAAGGTTGCTTCTGCGGCCGCAATACGGACCGTCAACCTACCGTTGACCGCGGTGACCTCGTCGGTATTCGCGTTAAACCGGAACCCGTTGATAGTCAGCGGGGTTGATGTACCCCCCGCTCCCCTAACGGTGAATGTCACGTTTACGTATGTACCATCACCGCCTACAGGCACTGCTCCATAAACAGCCACCTTCAGCACTCCGGGCGTCGGGACGTTTGAAACCACACCCAGGGTGTCTGCATTGGTTCCCTGTACGCTTGCCGCACCTGCGACCGCCTCGACGACCGCCGGATCGTACTCAACGCTGAACTGCGTTGACCGGATCGTCTTGCCTGCAAGGTTGTCGATACGGAATGGTATCGTGACCTGAGTTCCCGGATCTACCGAGGCCGTCGGCAACGAACCGATGACCGCGTTCGGGCTGGCCGGACCGGTTTTCTCCGAACGGTTGGCACCACCCGGGAGCCAGTCACCATCGACGTCGCCCATCAGATAGGTGCTAAAGTTATCGACCCGATCGGTATTCATTACACTTGGCACCAGGCTGCCCGAATTGAACACCCACTGGCCCGACCTGTTGTTGGGATGACAATTGTCGACAACCTTTTGAGCGATCAGAGCTGCATCCAGCGACGATATGCTGCTGGTCACCGTGCTGACGTGGGCCGCGAGTTTCTGATCATCTGTGAAGCTGTGCAGGTTAACAACATACTGCGATATTAACGCAGCGTCGTCCGCCGTGATGCCGTTGTCTGCGATCGAGCACAGTTGTTTGGTCTTGGCCGCACTGAACGAATACGTTCCCGCGCCAAAGCCGCTGATCGAATACGTGCCGTTCAGAGCGGTTGTTCCGGTGCGGACCGGGGTACCTGTCGCGGTAACGGTCACATCCGGCACCGGCTGCGATGCGATGATGTTAGTCACCGTACCCGTCAGTGTTCCGGTCGTGATCGTATCGGTGATGGTCGTATTGCCGATGTCGTTGTAGTTACCGTTCGGTGACGTAAAGAACCAGTAATCCGAACTATAGATTCCTGGGACGGTATGCGTCGTGTGCGTCAGATCAAGGCCTGATGACAGATCTTCACTCAATACACCAAGACACGAACCTGTTGCAGTATGCGGATTGCCGTCATACAGAACGTTGTAAGGCGTGACCGTGCAAACGGCGTCTGCTTTACTGATCGTGATGCTCTTTGTATCCGTACTGCCGAAGTAGTTGCCTGTCTCGGCATACGTATACGACGCTGTACATCCGTTCGTTGACGTAACGTTCGTACAATCACCAGTGTAGCTAGGTGTCGGGGTGAGGCTTAGGCCGCCTGCGCCTGTCACTGTTACAGTTGCCGTGTATGCACTTCCGCGATACGGGTATGGTGCCGCCTCAAAAGTAACGGTCGTTGTCGTCGCGGCCTTAGCCACCGTAAAGGTCCGATCGACATTCGGTGCCGCGTTGTAGTTGCTGTTGCCGCCCTGCGATGCACGGATCGTACAGTCACCGGCCGCAACAATGTGAACAGTGCTGCCCGAAACGGTACAGACACTCGTTGTCGTGCTGGCAAAGCTTACTGCCAACCCTGATGAGGCCGTCGCACTGACCGCGAAGTCAGCATCACCGTACGTCTTGCCGCCGAGGGCTGCAAACGTAATGGTCTGATCTGCCTTGACGATCGTGATGCTCTTTGTATCCGTACTGCCAAAGTAGTTGGCTGTCTCGTCACACGTCGCCGATGCCGAACAGCCGTCCGTCACCGTCACATTGGTGCAGTCACCCGTGTAGCTGACCGTCAGTGACTGACTCAAACCACCGGCTCCGGTAACGGTCGCCGTTGCTGTGTATGCACTTCCGCGATACGGGTATGGTGCCGCCTCAAAAGTAACGGTCGTTGTCGTCGCGGCCTTAGCCACCGTAAAGGTCCGATCGACATTCGGTGCCGCGTTGTAGTTGCTGTTGCCGCCCTGCGATGCACGGATCGTACAGTCACCGGCCGCAACAATGTGAACAGTGCTGCCCGAAACGGTACAGACACTCGTTGTCGTGCTGGCAAAGCTTACTGCCAACCCTGATGAGGCCGTCGCACTGACCGCGAAGTCAGCATCACCGTACGTCTTGCCGCCGAGGGCTGCAAACGTAATGGTCTGATCTGCCTTGACGATCGTGATGCTCTTTGTATCCGTACTGCCAAAGTAGTTGGCTGTCTCGTCATACGTCGCCGATGCCGAACAGCCGTCCGTCACCGTCACATTGGTGCAGTCACCCGTGTAGCTGACCGTCAGTGACTGACTCAAACCACCGGCTCCGGTAACGGTCGCCGTTGCTGTGTATGCACTTCCGCGATACGGGTATGGTGCCGCCTCAAAGTAACGGTCGTTGTCGTCGCGGCCTTAGCCACCGTAAAGGTCCGATCGACATTCGGTGCCGCGTTGTAGTTGCTGTTGCCGCCCTGCGATGCACGGATCGTACAGTCACCGGCCGCAACAATGTGAACAGTGCTGCCCGAAACGGTACAGACACTCGTTGTCGTGCTGGCAAAGCTTACTGCCAACCCTGATGAGGCCGTCGCACTGACCGCGAAGTCAGCATCACCGTACGTCTTGCCGCCGAGGGCTGCAAACGTAATGGTCTGATCTGCCTTGACGATCGTGATGCTCTTTGTATCCGTACTGCCAAAGTAGTTGGCTGTCTCGTCATACGTCGCCGATGCCGAACAGCCGTCCGTCACCGTCACATTGGTGCAGTCACCCGTGTAGCTGACCGTCAGTGACTGACTCAAACCACCGGCTCCGGTAACGGTCGCCGTTGCTGTGTATGCACTTCCGCGATACGGGTATGGTGCCGCCTCAAAGTAACGGTCGTTGTCGTCGCGGCCTTAGCCACCGTAAAGGTCCGATCGACATTCGGTGCCGCGTTGTAGTTGCTGTTGCCGCCCTGCGATGCACGGATCGTACAGTCACCGGCCGCAACAATGTGAACAGTGCTGCCCGAAACGGTACAGACACTCGTTGTCGTGCTGGCAAAGCTTACTGCCAACCCTGATGAGGCCGTCGCACTGACCGCGAAGTCAGCATCACCGTACGTCTTGCCGCCGAGGGCTGCAAACGTAATGGTCTGATCTGCCTGATTGACCACCTGTGCAACGGTGCCGCTGCTTGCGTCAAAGTCGGTGCTGCCGCTGTAGCAGGCAAATATCGTATGCGAACCGGCGCCCAGTGCCGCGGTTATCAGCTGTGCTTGATTTCCCGTAAGACTGACATTGCCGAGTGAGGTGCCGTGGCCCGCGCCGCAATCCGTGCCGCCGTCGTAGAATGTGACCGAGCCGCCTGTGACGTTTGGCGTCACCGGTGAGGTTGCCATCGTTGCGGTAAATGTTACGTTATTGCCGTAGGTTGACGGCGTAAGGCTGGTCACGACCGATGTCGTGGTGGCTCTGGTCGCGATCGACACGGCACCGTCGACGCGATCCGCGCAGAGGTCGCCTACATCGGCGTTGCCAAATTTAGCTCCGCTTGCGATGGTCACAGGCGAGTTGGTCACAACCGCGTGGCCGACTACCGTAAAGCTGATATTCACCAGCGTGTTCCCGCCCGTTGTATCAATGCCCGCCGCGTCAAAGATCGACACATGGACAGTGCCCGGTGTGCCCGCGACTTCGCTGGCCGTGACGGAACCCGTACTGTTTGGACTCGTGTGTATTAGAGCCGCCCCGCGTGTTGCCGTGACGATATTGCCACTCGAATGGACCGCACGGATCACCGCGGGGTCGTACACCACGTCAAAGTCCGCGCTCAATACGCCCTCAGCCGTTGTCGTAGTCGAAACGTTGACCGGCACAGTGATCGTCGCACCATAGTATGTGCTCTGCGTGCCTACCGTCAGTACGTGGCAAGCCGAGGGCACAAATGTCACGTCGATCGTGCGTGCCGCGTGTACGTTCGTAAACGTATAGCTGCTCGCCGTCGGTACCGCGCTGCCATCGACCGTAACGACGCCGACCTGATAGCCGCCCGTCGGCGTAAAGTTAAATGTTTGGTTCGCACCCGCGTTGACCGTGGTCGCCGTGCTTGGGCTTATCGTGCCGTTGCCGCCCGTCACTGTCGGCGTGATCGTGTAAGTCGTCTGCGTAATGCTGGTCGTCTGATCGGCAAATGCTGAGTTGTAGTTAATAGTCTGCGAACTGGTCGCGCGTACCGTACAATTTCCGACCCCGGTCGCCGTAAAGTCGGCTCCGCTCACAAAATCGCAGGTTCCCGCACCCTGCTTGGCATACGAGATCGCCCCATCACCCGTCGCCGTTGCCGAAGCCGTAAAGTTCGGATTATCAGGGAAATTTGCCGTCGGCGTCGTGTTAAAGTTCACCGTCGGCGTTGCTCTCGCAAAAGTGATCGAACGCGATGCCGATGTTGCCGCTTCATAGTTGGCGTCGGCCGCTTTGGTTGCGGTAATACTGCATGCGGCACCGACCTGTACGACGGTCAAAACGCCGCCGCTTGTCACGGTACATCCCGGCGAGCCGCCGCCCTGATCAAATGTCACCGCGCCATTGCCGCTGCCGCCGGTCGTGACGAGCGTCGGCGAAGAGCCGTACGTAACGGTTCCGGGATCGGTGATGACGAGTGTCGCCTGAGCGATCTTAGATGCGTTTACGGTTCTGACTTCATCTGTCGCCGCGTTATAGTCCGCGTTGCCTGCCTGTGAGGCCGTCAGCACACAAGCCGTTGTTCCGCTTGTCATCGTCACGTTCGGGGCCAAATACGAGCAGCCGCCCGATGGAGTGACCGTTACCGGCAAGCCTGAGCTTGCTGTCGGTGCGATCGCGAATATCGAATTGTAAGCCGCAGGTGTCGTTGGCTGAGTAAATGTGATCGACTGGCTGCCGGGGCTGATGGACGTGATGTCCGACGCCGCACTTGGGGCCGAAACGAGATAGTTGTCATCAGCCGCACGGGTTGCCGTTACCGAACAGCCGCCGCTTACGTGCAGGACCGATCCGGCTCCGGTCGTCGGATGTACCGTACAAGCCGTACCAACCACCGCGTACGAAAATGCTCCTGTTCCGCTGCCGTCTGCTCCGACCGCCGTAAAGCTGTCGCCGACGTTTGCCGAGCTCGGCACGCCGCTCAATGTAACTGTCGCCTGACTTGCCTTTGCGATCGAGAATGCGGTTGCGCTTGACGACGCGGCGTTAAAATTAGTGTCCGCTACGAGCGAGACCGTTGCGGTGTAGGTGCCTGCGTTTGTCGGGCGTGTTGCGCTCGGACCGTAGCTCGTTGGGGCAACCCCAACGTAGCTCCATGTCGGTGCACCGGTGTCGCCGGTCGGGCTCGTTGTGTAAGCATCTGGCCCTTGCTCGGATCCGTTGTATGTATAGCTGCCGACTGTTACCGTGACAGTTGGCGTGACCGGGTTGATCACAAAAGTCCCTGCTGTCAGGTTGGTCGCAGCGTTGTAGTTCGTGCTTGCCGCGCAATCGACCAATAGTGGATACGAACCCGCGTTCGTCGGAGCGGTCGTCGAACCGTCATATCTCAGGTTGCTCGCGGTGCCGCCGCCCAGACAAGATGCGACAGTCGATTTCTGGCCGCCGTCGTATGTTGCTGTCAATGGCGTCGCCGAAGCGGTCGGCGTTGCTTTGGCTAGCGTTATCGTGCGTGCTGCCGATGTAGCAATAAGATAATTGGTGTCCGCGGCTTTCGACGCCGTTACGGAACACGAGTTATTCGGGTTCGTTACGGTAAGTACACCGCCGGATGTAACCGTACACCCCGTCGATGCACCGTGACTAAATGTGATCGCTCCTGTTCCGCTGCCGCCGGTCGTTGCAAGCTGCGGCGTTGAGCCGTAGATTACTGTTCCCGGATCGTTCACGGTAAGTGTCGATTGCGATGCCGGATTTATAACGAAGTTGCCCGCAGATAGTCCGGTCGCAGCAACGTAACCAGAGCTAACGGCACAATCAACCGTTGCAGCATATGAACCAGCGTTGGTGCCCGTACCTCCACTCGCAAGTGTTGCGGTTCCCCCGCCTAAGCATGATACGGTCGCTGTCTGTGCGGAGCCAGTATAAGTCTGAGGAGAATTTGTTATTGATGCGGTTGGAGTGCTCTTCGGAGTTAAACTAAAGTCATCTACAGCAAGGCCGTCGTCAGCACCAGACGCATTGGTGTCAGTCCATCGAATCCACACAGTTCCACCATTTGCAATACTTAGACCCGAAATGGTGCTACTAATTCCGGTCGTTCTGTTTGCCGCGGCATTTCCGTCTTTAGCTCCAATCGTAGTCGTAGTTGGAGTTACAAAGTTTAGAGCACTGACCGCTGTCCAAGTCCCGGTTGTTAGGCTTGAAGCGTTTGTACTGTATTCGAAGTTTATTTGGTCCGTCCGAGCCGCAGTTCCGAGCCGCCACTCTTCACCCGTATAAGTAACAGAAACCGCAGATATAGTTGACCCCGTGTTGTTCGTAAATCCTGCACCAATCGTCGGAATAACACTTCCAGACTGCAATCCCCCAAATGCGCGGTCTGTGACTGCATTTGTCCCGGCGATACCAAAGCTCAATGTATCCCCTGTTGCTAGAGACCCAGTCCCGACAGTGTAGGTAGAATCGGCACTTGAGCCAGACTCACTAAATTCCCAGCCTGTCGGAAGATTAGTCGTATTGTTTCCTGGCCCGCCTGAACTCAATAATGTGTCAAAATTCTGCGTATAGGCAGTACCAAGAGCCGTCAAACTCGCATTTGCGCTCCCGCCCTGAAAAAACCTCGGAGCCATCGGCTCGGTTAAGATCGATCCGTTCGCCACGGCACTTAATCGCTGGTTAGGCGCAGTGGTGACGCTTTGGCTTGCGGGGGCCATGCCGAAAAACTCTTTTACGGAGTCAAATGCTTTGACCGCGGGTGATGTCGCGCCGAGGGCGGCGATGGCGGCCAGGGCTGAGATGATGAGCGTAACGGTTACCAGACGGATCGTGATGGATCGGTCCTTCATATATTTACTTGTAAAACAAACTAAATTGTTTTTGTTTGGAATCGCTAGCCTAGAGCTTTTCAGGCGGGAACAAAAAGCTCTGTCCACTGGCCGCGATCATAAAACCAAATTATTGTCAGTCGTGCTAGTTTATGGGAATAAAATCTCAAGTCAAGTGACACAGGTCACCTCTGAAATAATTAATATTCCGGCAATGCGGCAAGGTTTTAGCCACAGAAGCGTTTGACAGGAGATAGTAGACATTATTGGCCGATGTATTTAGGGCCGGTAAATCATTATTGAGCCGGGTAAACCATGAGTTGAGCCCGTGTATCCAGCATTAATTGAGCCTGATAATCCATTATTGGCCGGAAAATCATTTATTGCCAGCGGAAACTGGCGTGTTGCCAGCAGAGACTGGCCTGTTACCATTATGGAGCCTGGTAACCATTTATTGAGCCCGGTAAACCATTTATTGGCCGGTAAACCAGAGACTTGGCGGCGTCCGCTAACCAATTGGCGTGAGCCAGCGTCATTTGGCGTCCGCTATCCACTTGAGTTGGCCGCTGCATCCAGCGTCCGAACATTCCGGGAACCTGTTGAACAAAACTAGCTTTTTGGTTTATAGTTTGATTGCCGCTGTTAAGACGAAGATCGGTTATGACGCAGCTTGAGCAATTTCAGAGAGACGGCTTTCTCATACTCGAGGGTTTTAACTCTGATAGCGAGTGTGACGCCTTGATGACGCGTGCCGCCGAGCTTTCTACGGGCTTTGACTACACCGGCCATCCTTCGGTTTTTCAAACCTCAGAACAAACCCGAACGAGCGACGATTACTTTCTAGATTCCGGCGGCCGCATATCTTTCTTTTTTGAAAAAGATGCATTCACCACAGACGGCAAACTAAAAAACACGATCGAACTCTCGCTCAACAAAATAGGCCACGCTCTGCATGATCTGGATCCTGTCTATAACAATTTTTCACGCTCACCGCAGATGAAACGATTGGCGGCGGAGCTGGGTATCGCCGACTCTCTGTTGATACAGAGCATGCATATCTTTAAACATGCAGCGATCGGGGGCGTGGTCGATGTACATCAAGACTCGACGTTTTTGTACACCGAACCACTATCGTGCGTCGGATTTTGGTTCGCTCTTGAGGATGCAACAGTCGATAACGGTTGTATGTGGGCCAAACCGGGCGGGCATCAGACGGCTTTGCGGTCTTGGTTTCATCGAAGTGACGCGAGCGGAACTGAGTTTAAGATATTTGACCCGTCGCCGATCGATATGACGGATATGATCCCGCTCGAGGTAAAAAAAGGCGCCTGCATCGTGCTCGACGGCCTGCTCCCCCATTACAGCCTGCCAAATACAAGTGATCGTTCGCGGCAGGCGTATGCCATACACACGATCAGCCCCAACGCCCATTACCCTGTGCAAAACTGGTTAAGGCGCAACCTGTCAGAACTGTCGCCGATCTGAGAGCGGATCAATGCAAAGCTCAATGATAGCAATGACCTAGCGATAAAAATTCATTTACAACCTTAACCGCATCGTGTATTCTTTGATGTGAAATTGCGAACCGCGCAATCTTAGCAACTCAACATCTTAAAATTTCATCTTTTCTTGCGGTGACGCCATTGGCGGCTGTTTTTTCAAATATTAAAGCCTAAGACCTTTAACGATCTTTCCGGAGGGCCTATGCAGATAGGAACAAGAACAATACGATCTATCACTTTTTTGCTGCTGACGCTTTTGCTTGCCGTAAGTGCGTTTGCTGATACCGTCCGGCTTAAGGACGGCAGCATTATCAAAGGAAAGATCACCAGCTTTGACAGCGGTAAATTTGTCGTTGTCATCGGCGAAGGTTCACGCCGCCGCGAGCTGACATTTATGGCATCTGAGATCGAGTCGATCCAATTCGATTCGCCGTCAATGAATCCGCAAATCACTTCGCCGTCACCGCGTCCGGCATCCTACAAAGACCCCGTAAAAACTACGCCGTCGGTCAAAGTCATCACAACAGATACGACCGTACCGCAAACACGTCCCGACAATTCGGGCGGCAAGTTAAAACCGATCGCGTGGACAGTAAAAGTGCTGGCAGACAACACCGCAAACGGCTGGACAAACTCCGGCTGGGTCGTTAAAAAAGGCCAGCGGATACGGATATCGGGCGACGGTAAGGTCTCGCTCGGCAAAGGCAAAACAACGACGGCAGCGGGTGACTACGCGCTCGAAGACAATCAAAAGCTGTTAAAGAACGTAGCGACCGGAGCCCTGCTCGCGGTGATCGGCGACGACAATAATGATTTTATCTACGTCGGAGCCGAGCGTGAATTTGTTGCCACCCGCGACGGTGCACTTTTTCTCGGTATCAATGAGGGCAATCTCGACGACAACTCAGGCTCGTTCAACGTAAAGATCGAGATCATCACTGACGACGGAAATTAAGTCAACTTATTGCGTAGATCAAGATCCCGGTTCTTAAATGGCCGGGATCTTTTATTTTGCTTGCTTTCGACCAACTAAACACGGACAATCTGTATCTAATACTAAAGGCCCCGAAAGGAAATATTTATGCTGTCCATTTCTGCTAAACGTCTACTCTTTGCTGCGTTAACGCTCTCGATCTCCCTCATTGTTTTCGCATCACCAAGTTTCACACAGTCAAAACCTCAAAAGCCGACAACCACAACCGGCGACGGAAAAAAGAACGGCCGCCCAACGCCGATGACCGAGGAAGAGATCAAAAAGGCCGAGGAGGCAAAGAAGCTTGCCGAAGAGGAAAAGAATGCGATCGTTGACGATACGATCGAAAAGGTCGATACCAATATCGTCAATGTCGATGCCGTTGTCTATGACAAAAAGTCGGGTCAGATCATCACGGGGTTAAAGAAAGAGAACTTTGCGATCTTTGAGAACGGTGTGAAACAAAACATTGCAAGTTTTGCGACACCCGAATCGCCAATTACCGTTACGCTCGTGGTTGAATTTAGTAAATGGAGCGAAATTTTTGGTTCGGCGTCAGGCGGATATTTTGAGCCGGGAACCTATGAGGTGATCCGTCCGGTTGCGGGATTTGTATCGAAATTCATCAAACCACCCAATGACTACGCCTCGATCATCGCGTTTGATATGCGGCCTACGCCTATCACCGATTTTACAAATGACCCGGCCCGGCTAAATGCTGCGGTCAACATTCTTTTAAGAAACCAACCCGCATTTCGTGAGAATAATCTTTTTGACGCTCTCAAATTTGCGCTCGTCGGCGGACGGGGCGATAGCGTCGTGTTAGAAAATTCCAAGAACGAAAAATCCGATTACGGCGGGATGGCCGATGTAAGATCAAAGCGAAGAGCGATCATCCTTGTCGCATCCGGCATCGATACGTTTAGTCGGATCAACTATGACCAGATACGCCGTATCATCCAGGAAGCGGGGGTACCGATCTATATCATCAGCACCGGCAATTTGTTTTATAAAAAGTATGAGATGTATCTCGGAGCTACGGACAGTATTTCAGGCATGCCGGGACGCCTGACGTTTATTCAGGCGCAGAATACTATGAATACTTTTGCGACCGAATCGGGTGGTGTCCATTTCCCGATGACCTTCGAGGGCGAGGTTCCTGGCTACCTCAACAACATCAACGCGATGCTTCGCAACCAGTATTCGCTTGCCTATGATCTCGCAGACGGTCACGAACCCGGCAAAAAATACAAGATCGAGGTCAAGGTCGATATCGATGGTGATGGCCAGTATGACAACAAGACATTGATCGTCCAACACAAGCCGTTTTACAGCACACCCAAAAAGGATGATAAGAAAAAGAAATAGTCCGGTGCAGTGAATACAGGATCAATAATGATGGACGGTGTAAGCATCGTTCATCATTTTTGTTTAGTTCCGACGCATCTGCTAGCCTAATAGATTGACCTGACATGAGCAGAACCATCATAGACAGCTATAAGAAGAAACTTGCCGCCGAGGAGGGCTATGTGGTGTCGCGCGCGGCCGACCTGCGTATCGCATTGTGCTATCCAAACACTCACTCCATCGGCATGGCAAACCTCGGGCTGCATACGATGTATGAGCTGTTCAACGCCATTCCGGGCGTCGCGTGCGAACGTGTTTTCCTGCCCGATACGAATGAATTAAAAGAATACGAACGCACCCGCGCGACGCTGATGTCGCTTGAGACGCAATCGCGTGTAAAGGATTTTGACGTTGTCGCCTTTTCGATATCGTTCGAGACTGATTACCTCAACATGGCAAAGATGCTGCAGCTTTCCGGCATCCCCGTCTGGTCAAAAGACCGTACTCATTTTGATCCACTCGTCATCATGGGCGGTGCTGCTTCATTTTTAAATCCTGAGCCCATCGCCGATTTTACCGATGTGATCGCCGTCGGTGAGGGCGAGGTGCTTGCCTATCAACTGGTCGATGCGATCTTTGAAAACGAATCTAAGGACGAGATACTGCTCGCTTTAGCACAGATCGGACGCGGGTTTTATGTACCATCGCTTTATGACGTCGTCTATAACGACGACGGAACGGTCTTTGACTACATAGCTAATGAAAAGGGTGTTCCCAAACGGGTCGGCCGCGCGTTGGCATCGGTAAATCCAAAAGAAGGCACTCTCAGACGGGCAATGAAACGCGGCGAAACGGAGCTTGCCGAGTTTCTCTTAGATCAGGATACGTTTTGTCCGTCAACCGCGATCTGGTCTCCCGAAGCTGAAATGGGCGACCGATTGCTCGTCGAGATTTCACGCGGGTGTTCACAGGGCTGCAGGTTCTGCTGGGCTGGTTACAACTATTATCCTCCGCGTGTCGTGCCTGCCAAAGACATTCTCGCAAAGGCTCGTGAGTGGCGTCATAAAACAAACAAGATCGGCCTCGTCTCGACCGCCGTCTGTGACCATCCTGAGATCTCTACGATTCTCCGCGAACTGAGGGCGATGGATTATCGTATTTCGGTCTCAAGCCTCAGGCTCGATCAGATCTCCGATGAGTTGCTCGACGCTTTGGTCGCATCCCGCGACCAGCAGATCGCCGTCGCGCCGGAAACAGGCAGCGACCGTCTGCGGCGTGTAATAAACAAAAATCTGACCAACGACGAGATAGTCGATATTTGCGGGGCCGTTTTTGATCGCGGTATGCTGACCGTCAAGCTGTATATGATGGTCGGATTGCCGACCGAGACTCAAGAAGACCTCGATGAGATGTTCGTGCTTGTGGAACGGATCAAGGACCGGATGCTTGAGGCCGGCAAAAAGATTGGCCGCGCGGGCAAGATCATCCCTTCGCTAAACGGATTCGTGCCAAAACCGAATACGCCACTGCAATGGGACGCGATTTGCGATGAAAGAGAGTTAAAAAAGCGCATCAAATATGTTTGTAAGGGTTTGAGCAAGATACCGAACGTCGAGGTTCGGTTTATGTCCTCGCGCATCGCCCATGAACAGGCTCTCTACTCGTCCGGTGACCGCACAGTTGCGGCAGCGATAGATGCGGCGGCCCGTAATGGCGGCGACCTTGATCGGGCGCTGCGTGAGACGGGTATAGACCCGGCATTTCATACGTCGCGAGATCGCAGTTATGATGAATTTCTGCCGTGGTCGATCGTCGATTCGGGATTGTCCTTCGAATTCTTAAAGACCGAACATGAAAAAGCCCGAGAGTCGCTCTCGAGCCTTCCATGTCCCGCGGTTGAAAAATGTACTACGTGCGGCGTCTGCCCAAGCACGTGGCTTGCGGACGCACCCGAAGCTTTGGTTAATATCCAACCATTAAAGATCAAACAACTGCTCGGAATTCCCACTCCAGCAAGCTCGATCTAAGTTTATTCTCAAGATCGTTACCCCAATTCTAATACTGTTTCATCAAAAATCCCGTCGGTGTTGCTGTGTGGTCAAATTTGTACACATATTTGTACATCCCGAACGGCAGGATGTTAACTTCCTTTGAGTATGTAACATGCGCGGTCAAAGCATTGCCGGCCTGTTTTACGTCAACAACTGCGTCAGCCGGAATGTCATTTTGCACGATCGCCTTTGCGATACGGGCCTTTACATTATCGACCGGGTTTAGTTTGCCCGATATCGCTAACCCTTGCAGCACAGCTGTGCTCATCTCAGACTTTAAGCTCTCCGCATTGTACGCGACCGGAACGTAGTTGAGCCCGGCATTCGCAAATAGAACGATCGCCACCAATACAACCACAAATTTCACGCCTGCACTTCCGCGTTCGGACTCGCGATTTTTTCCAAAACTATTCATTTATTTAACTCCTGGATTAAAAGGGCAATGACTTTAAGCCCATTTAAGAAGAAGTTTTTTGAGAACTGACTTGATGGTAGAGAGCGGGATATCTGTCTGGGTGCGGATCACCGGTTTGCCTATGCCCTTTAACAGCACCATTTGCAGCGAGCCGGACAGATGTTTTTTGTCAAACCTAAACGCCTCAAAAACTTCTTGGCTATCAATATTGGCAAGCGGCGGCAGGACACCGACGCGATGCACAACATCGTATAACAATTTTATATCTTTTTCACCAGTCAATGCAAGAGATTTCGACAGTTCGGCTGCGAACAAAATACCATAGCCGACAGCCTCGCCGTGCTTGAGATATTTGTAATCCGTGACCTTTTCGAGAGCGTGGGCGAGCGTATGTCCAAAGTTTAGAATTTTGCGCGATTTGCCGTCGAGTCGGTTTGAAGATTCACGTTCGTCACCGGCAACTATAGAGGCTTTGAACGCTACGTTATCCAATATCAAATTTGAAATTTCAGATCTGAAATTTTTGTTGTTCTGATGATCGGAGAAAAACTCGATCGGAAAATCCGCGAGAAACTTGTTGGTTTTTTTCAACAAAGGCATCCCACAAATCGCCCCGTGTTTTACTGCTTCGCAAAATCCCGCAGTTAGTTCGCGAATGGGTAGCGTTTGGAGAGTTGCGGGGTCGATCAGTACACCCTTAGGCTGATGAAACGCTCCGATCAGATTCTTCCCAGACGGAGAATTAATCCCGGTCTTGCCGCCTACCGACGAATCGATCATCGCAAGCAGCGTTGTCGGTATTTGCAATAATGAGATGCCGCGAAGATAAATAGCCGATGCAAACCCCGCGAGGTCGCCGACTACACCGCCACCAAGAGCAATAACGGCATCTGTCCGCGACAGACCTGTCTCCGAAAACGATTTGAGGGCGGCTTCTGTCGAACGCAGATCTTTGTAACGCTCGCCGTCCTTCATCAGGAAATGCGTGACGATAAAACCAGCCGCCGCCAAGCTTTCGACGGTTTGGCGACCATATAATTTGAAGACGGTCGGGTTTGAAACGACAACGATCTTTACGGCATCTTTCCCAAGACATTTTCGTGCCCATTTACCGCACCCGGTGAGCAGATCGTGGCCGATCTTGACCGTGTATGCGGCGGGCGGACCGGAAAACTTGATCTTTACTTTATTCGATGCCATATCGATACTATTAACCAAGCACCCTGCCAATTGTATCTGCGAGTCGTCCGGCCAAGGCTTCGATCACCGCCTGATCCTTGCCCTCGATCATCACGCGCGCGAGGTTTTCCGTGCCCGAATATCTCAGCAGCAGCCGGCCGGTGCCATCTAGTTCGTATTCGACCTGTTTTGCGGCGGAGGCGATTTCTGGCACCTCAGAAAAAGGACGCTTTTCTGCAACTTTTACGTTTTTGAGTATCTGTGGATATTGCACAAATCCGCTCGACGCTTGCGACAGCGAAACTCCATTTTCTGTCATCGCCCGTAGCAGCAGCAACGCCGTCATCATACCGTCACCGACGAGGCTGATCTCGGGAAAGATAACATGCCCGGACTGTTCGCCGCCGATCTCAGAGCCCGTTCTTATCAACGAGTCGAGAACATATTTATCACCTACGTCTGTCCGCATCAGCTCGATGCCGCGTGACTTAAGAGCAAGTTCGAGCCCAAGATTGCTCATCACAGTTGCGACGACGGTCGAATTGGCAAGCTTGCCGTGGCTCCTTAAATACTCTGCCAGTATCCACAGTGTCGCGTCTCCGTCAATGATCTTGCCCATTTCATCAACAAACAACGAACGGTCCGCGTCACCGTCAAATGCCACACCGAGATCGGCTTGTTCCTGGACAACCTTTGCCCGTAGATGTTCGAGATGGAGCGAGCCGCAATCTTCGTTAATGTTCCGTCCGTCCGGTTGATCGTGTATCGCAATAACCTCGGCACCGAGGCCTGCAAAAAGCTTCGGGGCAAACGCGGATGCTGCGCCGTTTGCACAGTCGATCACTATTTTGAGTCCGGCTGCAGAAAGGCCCGGAACATTAATTTTCAGGTGGTCGACGTAGCTCGCGTAAAACTCATCTATCCGACTTGAATCAATATCGACAGCATTTACCTCACTTACGACGGCCGCAAATATATCCGCTTCTATACGGCTCTCAATATCCCGGTCGATCTTTTTACCGTCGGGCAGAAATATCTTGATACCGTTATCGTAATAGGGGTTATGCGATGCGCTAATTACAATACCGGCGTCTTGGCTGAACGCATTCGCAAGATACGCAACTCCCGGCGTAGTGATGACCGCCGCAGATTCGCACGTCGCACCTTCGGATATTGCCCCGGCGTGAAACGCCTGCTCGATCCAGCCACCGGATTCTCGGGTGTCGCGGCCAGTGATAAACCTCGGCGAGCGGCCAAGCGACTGTGTGAACTGCCGCGCAAGCGATGCTCCGATAGTCCTTACGGTTTTCTCATCGAGCGGAAATTCACCGGCAAGTGCACGGATACCATCTGTTCCAAAAAGCTTTCCCATATTACACTGTAAAAATGCTTAAAAATGTAATTTATACCCTACTGCTGACATCTTCACAATCTCGCAATATCCATAATGCTTGCTTATGGATGCAATAAATATTTCGAAAATGGTTGACAACCACCCGTTGTTTAAGAGAATCTTATAGCAGTCCGCCAAGAGTTAACAGAAAACTGCACACCGGACCGCCTCTCCGTAGCAATCATCAATATGAAGAAATCCGTCTTGTTTAGTTTTACCGTCCTTGTTTTTTCGGCCGTCAGCGGTTTTTCCCAGTCCACCTTGTTGCAGCCAATACCTACGCCGTCGAGGGTCATTGTCACAAATACTATTCCGCAGACACAGCCGGTGCGAACGCCGACGCCTTTCCCCAGACCGTCGCAGACACCTGTCATTGTCGGTAGCTCGCAGGGTGGCTCAATTACCGCACCGAGTACAATTCCGCAAACAAGCAATCTTAATTACAAAGGCCTCAGTTTTGCTCAGATCAAATCAAAGCTCGCCGAGGCACGACGCTATCTGACGGCTCGTCCGCTGACCATTGCTTCGAGCGAACCGACGGGTATGCCCATCGCCCAAACCAGTATTATTCGCGTCGCTTTTTACGACAAAAAGACGCGGCAGATCGACTCCTATGTACTGACCAAGGACCAGTTTCTCGAACACGGACTGGCGACCGTCGTGACCACTGCCAATGGCAAGCAGTATGTATCGCGAACGATCCGAGGCAACGGCGTCAATACCCCGCTCGTCATCACTGATCAGAGCGGTCAAGAGCATTTGCCGCTAATGGTGCAGTACCCCCGGGAAACTCGCGGCGTTATGACAGAGATGGCATATTACGTTTCGAGCCACCCGGAACTGACAACGCCGGAGGTTGTGAATGCCGGCCGTTTTTACGTTCGCAACACGATCGATGTCGCCCGCGAACAACTCAAGTCAAAAGGCTATGCCATCCAGCCAAAGATCGCCGACATCGCCGAACGTCTAGCAACCGTAGAACATGTCGACCAGCTCAGGTTTCGTACTGAGTTTCACCCAAATATCTACAACGACATCTTTACGCTCTACGCCCTCAACGAAGGCCAGACCTATCGCTACTCGGTAAGCTCGGCCGGTGCCGGCGGCATGATACAAATGATATCGCCGACCTACCAAATGGTACGCTCACGTTATCCAAACGCCGCTTTGATGCCTGATTTTGTCGAAGGGATGCGCAATCACGTCAACGCCTCACAGGCGATGCTGCTCTATATTCAGATGACGTGGAATGACCTTGCCGCCAGCCCGACGATCAATAGCGCAATGCAATCGGGCATCGCTACACAGGAACAGCTATTGGCCGCAGGCTATAATTCGAACCCGTCAAAGCTCGCGAAGTATATTAACCGCGGAGGTGCCAGTTGGACTGTTCTCATTCCCCGCGAGACACAGATATACCTACAGGTCTGGTCATCCCTCGAACGTGCCGTGCCGCAGACACCGCGAAAACAGTAATTCAACCGAAACACGATAGTAAATAAAGAGGCTCGAAAGAGCCTCTTTTTAGTTTGGTCCGATCCGGACCAGGTGGACCAAGGTGGACCAAGTCAATTCTGTGATATGGTGTTTGCCGCGACCTTAGCGACCTCGGCCTGGATGTCGGCAAAGTTCTTTTCGACTAGATTGCTGCCCGCAAAGAATGGGTCCGTCGTTACCTCAAAAATTGCGAATGGCGGCGGGATGAGGGATTCCAATTGTTCGCGGGTCTCAAATTCGACCTTGGCGGTGTTCAGTCCCCATAAGGGGCCGAGATAAACGTCAAAGGCGAACGAGACGCGGTCAAACTCGTGAAAATACCGGTTCTTACGTATTTCCCTGCCCTCAAATCGTTCAAAGGCGGCGTATTCCGCTTCGTTTAGATGTATCTCGGCGAGCTTTGTGATCGCGCCGTCTTCGGTCGTTAACGCAAAACTCTGTTGTAGGATATGCGTCCATTCTTTCGAATACGGATCGCGTATCGCCCGCAATCTGATGCGGGTGTTTTCGATGTAATTATCAAAGATCTGCAGATGGCTGCTCGCCGGCGTGAGCGGTTCGGGCAGGCTTTCGATCAGAAAGAGTCGATTGAGTTCGGTTTGAGCGGTATTGTTCATTTTCCTTAAATTTATTATACTCGTGAATTCGATTTATCGAGGAGAGACGAGACCTATGACACGTAAATATTTTGTATTATTTTTCGCTTTTATACTGTTTATCGCTGCGTGCGGCGGCGGCACGACCCCGCCAAATGCTAACGGCGGCAACACAGCCAGCCCGAATTCGAATGGTGCTAACGCTGTGGCCGTAACGACACCAGCTCCTGAAGCGACGACCAACAACGCACCGACGCTGACGCCGGTATTCAAAGCCTATTGTGACGCAATGGTAAAGAAAGACGAGGCCGCTCTACGTAAAATCTATTCGTCAGACACTATCAAAGATTTCGAAGAGCAGATGAAAGCCGACAAGATCAAGAGCCTGATGAAATTTCTCGAGGACGACGCCGTTTCCGGCAAGCTCTGCGAGGTTCGCAACGAACAGATCAAGGGTGACGAAGCTGTCGCCGAGATCCGTGCCGACAGCTATCCCAACGGCATCAAGGTCGTTTTTGTAAAAGAGGCAGGCGAGTGGAAACTGACCAACCGCAGCCCGGCGATCGATTCGGTAAAGCAAACGGCGACTAATCCGCCGGTTGCAAATGCCAATTCGAACGCGGCAAAGAAATAGCTATTTTGAATTTCTGAATAATAAAATGGCCCGATATTTTTCGGGTCATTTTTTTTGTTCTATTGCTTGCAAATAGATATAAAACTGCTAATATTTTGAGATTGTTGGACAGAGAAGAAAGAACTGTCCGGCAATGTCAGAAAATCTTTGAGGACAGGAAAACTGAAAATGAAAAACATTATTTTAACACTGGGCGTTTTGACGCTCACACTCGCATTTATCGGCTGCGGCGCACCTGCGGCTAACAACACGGCTGCCAACAAACCGGCTAACGCCAATACCGCAGCTAACACAACCAACACCAACACAGCTGCTAACACCGCCGCAAATACCGCAAGCAACACAGCTGCTGCACCTGCAGCATCTGGAGCTGATCAGGATTTCACGGTTGTTAACAAGACCGGCGTGATCATCGACAAGCTCTTTGTTAGCCCGAGCGACAAGGACGATTGGCAGGAAGACATCCTCGGCAAAGACGTTCTTGCTGACGGCGAATCCCTCGAGATCAAGTTTCACCCGAAAGAAAAGATCGAAAAATGGGATCTCAAGATCGAAGACAGCAAAGGCAATTCGATCGAGTGGACCGATCTCAAGCTCACCGAGATCAGCAAAGTTACACTCCATTACAAAGACGGTAAAGGCACCGCCGACGTCGAATAGTTGTAGTTTGATCTAGAAAACAAAAAAAGGCCGCTTCGAGTGATCGAAGCGGCCTTTTCTAATCGTTAAATGCACTACGCCGAGGCGGCTGAGGAATATGGCGGAAGAATTACCCTGGCGGCCTTTTCTTTCTTTAGCCCTAAAGCCCAGTCGGCTTGCATGAGCGTGTGAATGTCGCGGGTCCCTTCATAGATCACCGCAGCCTTGCAGTTTCTGAGGTAACGCTCGACCGGATAATCATTGGTGTAACCGTTCGCACCGTGGATCTCGATCGCCATCGACGCAGCGGTCTCGCTGCGGGTCGTCGAC
Source organism: Chloracidobacterium sp. (assembly GCA_016706275.1). GTDB lineage: Bacteria > Acidobacteriota > Blastocatellia > Pyrinomonadales > Pyrinomonadaceae > OLB17. The sequence continues at coordinate 156,350 of JADJJY010000003.1, forward strand.
TGCCACTTTGCCATTGACGCGGCCTTGGCCGACGGCAAGCCCATATTCTTTAAGTAACCGCACTTTAGCCAGAGCAGATGAGACATCTCGTAATCAGCTTCCATATTGGCGATCTTTTGCTTTACGAGCTGATAGTTGCCGATCGTCTGTCCCTGAACCTCGCGGGTGTTGGCATACGCAACAGATGCATCACGGCTCGCACGGATCACGCCCGTCGCTCCAGCCGCAACCGTATAACGGCCATTCTCAAGCGAGAACATTGCGATCTTAAATCCCTCGCCCTCTTGCCCGAGCATATTACTAGCCGGAACTCGTACGTCTTGCAGTGAAAAATATCCTGTATTGCCGGCCTTGATGCCAAGCTTGCCGTGGAGCGTTCCGGATGAGAATCCCGCCATCGTCCGTTCAACAATAAAACACGAGATGCCGCTGTGGTCACGAACCTTTTGCTTTTCGGCGTCGGTCCAGCAAAAGAAGAGGAAATGGTCGGCAACGTCGCCGAGCGAGATCCACATCTTTTCACCGTTCAAGATCCAATCGTCGCCATCGCGTTTTGCGTACGATTTCATACCTACGACGTCAGAACCGGCATTCGGTTCGGTCAAGCCAAATGTCGCGAGCTTTTCGCCCTTTGCCTGCGGGACGAGATACTTTTGCTTTTGCTCCTCGGTGCCCCACGAATAAACGCTCAATGAATTGAGGCCGACGTGAACCGACATCGCAACCCGCAGAAAAGTATCGCAAGCCTCCAGCTCCTCGCAGACAATGCCGAGCGAGATATAGTCAAATCCCGCTCCACCGTACTGCTCCGGGATGCAGACGCCCATCAGGCCGAGGTCGGCCATCTTTTCAAAGACGCTGCGTTCGAAATGAGACTTTTCGTCCCATTCCTTGATATACGGTGCGATCTCACCCGCGCAAAATTCGCGGACGGTGCGTTGTAGAGCAATATGTTCTTCGGTTAACTGTAGTTCGATCACGGTTGTTGTATGTCCTCGCCGATTTGGCTTTTATGATAAAATTTCGTTCGATAGCTCAAAATAGAATTTTATCACTTGCCAATTATTTCCGCTAAACGCAAGCGATTCTTTCGCCTTGATTATGTCGTTAAACAAACTTATATTCGTCGCTCTTTGCCTCATCGCCTTTTCTCCGGCACTGATTGGGCAAAACAGATCAAACGAACCTATCCCGCCAATGCCAAAGTTGCTTTCACAACGCCAGCAAATGGACGTGCGTGAGTCATGGCTCAAGAAACGGCTCGGCACGCTGCTTTTACCGATGATGAAACGTTACGGCATCGAGATGTGGATCGTGGTCAACGAAGAATTTCACACTGATCCTGTGACGCCTTACATCGTGCCGCCGATACCGATCGTCGGCCGGCGCGACTTTTTTATTTTTATCGATCAGGGTGAACGCATCGAGCGAATTGCGGTCGTTCGTTATGACGAAGAGCGGCTAAACAACCACTACAAGGTGCTGATGCCGCCCCGCGACAAGATCGGCGAGGAAATTCGAAAGATCGTCGATGCACGAAATCCAAAAACGATCGCTCTAAATTTCGGCGGCACTCGTGGGCAACAAAGCGGGCTGACATTCGACGCACATAAGTTCCTGACCGACGCGCTTGGCGACGAAAATACTAGGAAATTCGTACCGGCCGCCGACCTACTGACTGAGTTTCTCGACACACGAATACCCGAGGAACTGGAGCATTATCGAAATGCCGTTCTCGCAACCGATGTCATCACGCGGCGAGCTTTCTCAAACGAGGTCATCAAACCGGGCATAACTACGGTCGGCGATGTTCGTTGGTGGATGATGCAGCAGTTAAACGATATAGGCGTTGATACATGGTTTCAGGCCGACCTGCGATTGCAGAGAAAGGCGATCGTTACCGGTACGACCGGGCAATTCTTGAGTACCGGTAAAGAGTCGGAGGTGATCCAGCGCGGAGATCTGATCCACGTCGATTTTGGATTGAACTACATGGGCCTAAGCACCGATTGGCAGAAGCACGCGTATATTCTAAATATCGGCGAACGCGATGCTCCCGCCGGATTAAAGACCGCCCTCAACAACACAAACCGGCTGCAAGATTTTATCTTCGCCTCCGCTCGTCCGGGAATGACCGGAACAGCTGTCTATGAAGCCGCGATGGCCGAATGTAAAAAACAGTCGATCAATTGTTCGATTTACTCGCATCCGCTCGGGCCGCACGGCCACGGACTAGGGCCGTCGATCGATTTTAGAGGTAACATTGGCGGTGGTGCTAACAAGATATTGCTCGGCTCGTATATGTCGATCGAATTAAACACCACGACTGAGGTCCCCGAATGGGGCGGCCAAAAAGTCACCATCATGGCCGAAGATGACGCGGTAATGACTGAGGCCGGCTACAAATTCATCGGTGCTCGGCAGACGGAGTTTTACCTCGTCAAATAGACGGAAACCAAGATGATAAGCGTTTCCCTAGCATTGACCATGATCAGCCGCGAGGTTTCCGCACTCGGTAATGAGCGAGTTGATCTGGCGGATGCGGCCGGTCGTGTCTTAGCAGAAAATATCGTCGCCGACACTGATCTGCCGCCGTTCGACCGGTCACAAATGGACGGCTACGCGGTGATTGCGTCGGACACAAAAAACGCACCTGTTACTCTCAAGATCGTCGGTGAGTCCGCAGCCGGGAGCGGTTGGCACAAGACAATGAAACGCGGCCAAGCCGTCAGAATAATGACCGGTGCTCCTGTTCCCCTAGGTGCCGATGCGGTCGCAAAGATCGAGATCACACGCGGAACGGAAACGGAAGTGACTATTCTCGAAACGGTCAGAAAAGGCACCGCGATTGTCCAGAAAGGTTACGAGATCAAAAAAGGCCGCGTTGTTATCAACCGAGGTTCGCTCATTACCGCAAACAACATCGCCACGCTCGCGGCATTTGGTTATTCAAAGGTAAAGGTCGGCAAGCGTCCAACTGTCGCAATTCTCGGCACAGGTAGCGAGATCGTTGATATCCACAAAAAGCCCGGTCGCGATCAAATACGCAATTCAAACTCGGTAATGTTAAAAGTGATGGCCGAGCATTGCAGTGCGGTCGCGGAAACCTATCCGATCGCAAGCGATAATCTCTCTGATCTCAAATCCCAAATTTCAACTGCAGCAAGTGGCAAAGATATCCTCATAATCACAGGCGGCGTCTCGGTTGGAAAATATGATCTAACAAAGGCCGCTTTGGCCGAGCTTGGGGCTAAAATATTCTTTGAAAAGGTGCGGCTAAAACCCGGCAAACCTGCGGTGTTTGCACGGCTTGGCAAAACGCTTGTTTTGGGATTGCCCGGAAATCCGGTATCCGCTGCAGTTACCTTTCAACTGTTTGTCCGTAGGGCGATAATGCAGTTGCAAGGTTCGTCTGCGACCTCTTTAAGACAAGGTGTTGCCGTTCTTGGCGCCGATGTAAAAGCCGCGCGCGACCGCGATACCTATCTGCCTTCACGGCTCGAAACCGATGGGACCGGACTGCTCGTTGCCGTTCCACTAAGATCGCAAGGATCGTCGGACTTTGTCGGATTTGCTCAAGCAGACTCACTAGTTTTTGGCAAGCGGCCAAACCGCCCAAGCTGGCGAAACCGTAGATATCGTGTTTTTATAACTAATATGAGCGAGCTTTCACATTTTGACGACGGCGGCAAGATAAAAATGGTCGATGTTTCGGGCAAAGAAATGTCAGTGCGGCGGGCTGTTGCATCCGCCCGAATCCTTCTTTCTCAAGAAACTCTAAACACTCTGAAAACTCACAACTCGCCCAAGGGTGATCCGCTTGAGATCGCTCGCATTGCCGGTATCATGGCCGCGAAAAAAACATCGGAGCTTATACCATTATGTCATCAAATAAATCTAAGCAAGGTAAACGTAACTGCTGAGTTAACCGACGACGGCGTCTCCCTTACCGCCGAGGCTATTACAACATCACAAACCGGCGTTGAGATGGAAGCGTTGACCGCCGTTTCCGTCGCCGCTCTGACAATTTATGATATGTGCAAGGCCGTGCAAAAAGATATCGTGATCACAGACATACGGCTCGAATCAAAGACCGGAGGCAAAGCCGACTATGAACGCAGTTAATTAACCGAAACGTCGAACTTTCGCATACAATACTCGTATTCGCTTGTAGCCATTTTAGGAGTTTTTTGCATTATGAAATACAAGCTCGCCGACGACGCCAAACCGCAAGCTAAACTGCTTGTCATCGCCACTTTGCTGACCATAGGCCTGTGGTTTATTCCCTATGCAGAATATCTGGTCTATCCGATCAGGTTATTTGTAACGTTTATTCACGAAAGCAGCCACGCTCTCGTGGCGCTGATAACGGGCGGAGCGGTGCAAAGCCTGACGATCGCGGCGGACGGTAGCGGCGTTGTATATTCGGCACCGTCGGGATTTCTCGGTCAGATATTTACATCAAGTGCTGGTTATCTCGGTACGACGGCGTTTGGTGTCCTGATGCTTTTCCTGATGCGGAAAAATGTCGCTTCGCAAAAGGTGTTGTTTTGCATCGGGGCTGCGGTCGGTTTGATCACCGTTGTTTTTGGCATCATTTTCCCGGTCTTTAATTTTCTATCGCTCAACGTGCCTTTTTCGAGCATCGCATTTACGGTTACGGTCGGCTTGCTGCTTTCCGCAGGATTGATCGGTCTAGCGTTGTATGCCGGCGAAAGGGTTGCAAATTTCATCATCGCGTTTCTGGCGATCCAGTGCCTGCTCAACGCTCTCTCAGATCTCAAAACTCTGTTCTTTATCAACGCTCCGCTCATTGGCGCTGATGGCATCAGCACCGACGCGGGGAACATGGCGGCGGCGACCGGCATCCCGGCGGTGGTTTGGACGGTGGTCTGGATAGCGGTCTCTGTGGGCGTGATAGCATTAGGGGTAAGGATGTATATGTCGGCAAAAAGCGCTTCGCCGACAGACTCACTTTTCAATGATTAACATGAAAACCATATCCGCGATTCTCCTAGTCCTGGTCAGTCTGGTCACCGTATCGGCACAGGTCAAAAGCCTGAGCCCGTTGCGGTAAAAGTACCCTTTGCCAGATCGCTGCAAACGTTGGTCGTCACCACAAAAGACTGGGACGCAACCACCGGCACGGCAAGTCTGTACGAACGCAAAAACGAAAAGGCAAATTGGAAGATGGTCGGTGAAAGTTTTCCCGTCGTCATTGGACGTAACGGCCTAGCGTGGGGTGACGAACTTACCCGGCAGACGACCGCCACAAAGATCAAACACGAGGGCGACGGCAGTGCTCCGGCAGGAATGTTTCCGCTGACGGCGACCTTTGGCAAGGGTTCTAAGCCCGAAGCTGTCGAGTTGCCGTACTCAAAACTCGACGAATTTACCGAGTGTGTCGATGACACCAGATCGTTTCATTACAATCGCATCGTCAACCGTATGCAGGTCGGCAACTTTGACTGGAAATCGTCCGAAAAAATGTTTGCGATCACTCCGGAATACGACCTCGGCATATTTGTCGCGTACAACAGTTACCCGGTCGTTAAGGAAAAAGGCTCGTGCATTTTTCTCCACATTTGGAAAGACGCTGCGACCTCAACGGACGGCTGTACCGCAATGGAACGCCGCGATCTCGAACGCATCATCGGTTGGCTCTCGACTAAAAAGAATCCGTATCTCATCCAACTGACAGACGAAGATTACGACAAATATCGAAAATCTTGGAAACTCCCAAAACTAAAATAACTACGTTAGATAAGCTTACCATCGGCACCCGTCTCGTCGTGCGCTCAAAGCTCGACTGGCGGTTTGCCGCCGTGGCAAAGACTGTCGATGACAAGATCGTCCTCACGGTCTGCTCGCCCTCGGGCCGGACGTACCGCCTCCGCCGCGACCTCGACACGAGCGTAACTTACGAAGGCTCGATCCCGGTCCTCTTCACCGATCACCCCGGCCATTGGCGTGAAAATTTTAGCCGCTACGACGCTCGCTGGTAAAAAAGTCTGGACAGAAGCCCGCACGAAGTAAGGGCGTTTCTCGATCGCACGGGCCCTTACTTCGTACGGGCTTCTGCATCCAAATCCGATTTGGTAAAATATACTTTTGCTCACACGACCGGATTCGCATCTATGCAGGCTGCCAAGACAAAAGAAGAGGCTATCGAGGTTCGCGGGGCCCGCACGCACAATCTCAAAAACATCTCCGTATCGCTCCCGCTAAATAAACTGACAGTCATCACGGGCGTGTCGGGGTCGGGCAAATCATCTCTTGCATTCGATACACTTTATGCTGAGGGACAGCGGCGTTATGTCGAATCGCTCTCGGCTTACGCCCGCCAATTCCTGGAGCGAATGGACAAGCCCGATGTCGATGAGATCATTGGCATCGCCCCGGCGATCGCGATCAGGCAAAAGAATTCGACCAAAAATCCGCGTTCGACTGTCGCGACACAAACTGAAATTTACGATTATCTGCGACTACTATTTGCCCGTGCGGGAACGACGATCTGTCACGTCTGCGGCCGCGAGGTAAAAAAAGATTCGCCCGAATCGGCTGCAGATGAGATCCTCTCCGATCTTGCCGAGGGCACGCGGTTCTATGTTCTGTTCCCGATACAGGAAGACACCGCTTCCCGCAAAGAACGAAAGACTCCGGCGAACAGGGCAAGAAAAGCGGCAAAGCCTGCCGATCTTAGCACCCAAGCATTTTTGATCTCATTACTCCAGCAAGGCTTTGCACGGCTGTATCGAGGTGGTGAGATGATCGAGCTGCAAAAACCTGAGGATTACCAGCACGACGATTTTGAAAATACGTACGTATTGATCGACCGGCTTTCTACCGCCGCTGACATTCGTCAGCGTTTGGTCGATTCGCTTGAGATCTGTTTTCGTGAGGGCCACGCAGCTTTCATTGAGACGACCGATCGCGCTCAACTAAAGTTCTCAGACCGTTTCATCTGCAAATATGATGGCACGCGTTACGAGGAACCTGAGCCGCATCTTTTCAGTTTCAATTCGCCGTTTGGGGCGTGCCCGACGTGTCAAGGTTTTGGCAACACGATCGGCATCGACTACGGGCTGGTTATACCAAACCCGTTGCTCTCGTTGAAAGATGGTGCGATCGAGCCTTTTACACGTCCGACACACTCGTGGGCGCAGAAAGAGCTGGTCAAATATGCTGCGTCGGCAAATATCGATATGACCGTGCCGTTTGCTGACCTGCCCGATTTTCAGCAAAACTGCATCATCTACGGCGACGAAGGCTGGCGCGGGCTAAAAGGTTTTTTTCAGTGGCTTGAGACAAAAAAATATAAGCTACACGTCCGCGTTTTTCTCGCAAAATATCGCGGCTATACAAAATGTCCCGATTGCGACGGCCAGCGTCTGCGGCAAGCGGCCCGCGATGTAAAGATCGGGATGCGTTCACTGCCCGAGATCGTCGAGATGTCGATCGCCGTCGCTCATGAGTTTTTTGAGACGCTCGAAATGGATACTGAACGTGCTCAGATCGCGGATAAATTGTTGTTAGAGATTCGTCGTCGCATCAAATTTCTCGTTGAGGTTGGGCTTGATTATTTGACGCTATCACGGCTTGCTGCGACACTGTCCGGCGGCGAAGCGCAACGCATTCAGCTTGCTACAAATCTCGGTTCCCTACTCGTCGGTACGCTTTACGTTTTGGACGAGCCGAGCATCGGCCTACACCCGCGTGACAATTCGCGGCTTATAAAGATCCTCGAAAACCTACGCGACATCGGCAACACTGTCCTCGTCGTCGAACACGACGAAGAAACGATGCGGGCCGCCGACAACGTCATCGACATAGGCGTCCATGCGGGCGAGCACGGCGGCGAGCTGGTGTATGCGGGCAATTTTGCGGGGCTGTTGAAAGATAAAACTTCGCTGACCGCAAAATACCTACGCGGTGACGCCGAGATCAAGGTTCCGCAAAAACGCCGGACCGCGACCAAGCGAAAGCTCGAGATTACTGGTGCCCGTGAGCATAATCTAAAAGATGTTTCGGTCGATATTCCGCTCGACATGCTCGTCTGCGTGACAGGTGTTTCGGGCAGCGGCAAATCGACGCTTGTCCATGAGGTGCTCTACGCCGGCCTCAAAAAACAACGCGGCGAATGGAACACGCACGTCGGATTTTTCAAGGATCTAAAGGGCGGCGAGCAAATTGACGACATCATCCTCGTCGATCAATCGCCCATCGGACGTACTCCACGTTCAAATCCGGTGACCTACATCAAAGCCTACGACGCGATCCGCGAGGTTTTCGCCGCGACAAATACAGCAAAGACAAAAGGCTACAACGCCTCGCATTTTTCATTCAACGTCCCAGGCGGACGCTGCGAGATATGTCAGGGCTCAGGCACGGTGACTATTGAGATGCAGTTCTTGGCGGATGTCGAGCTGACCTGCGAAGACTGTCGCGGGATGCGGTTCAAGCAAGAGATCTTAGACGTTAAATACAAAGGCAAGAACATTCACGAAGCCCTGCAATTAACTATCCGAGAGGCGATATTATTTTTTAAGGATGTCGCCAAGCTGACCGCCAAACTAAAGGTGCTCGAATCGGTCGGTCTCGGCTATCTCCGGCTCGGCCAATCTGCTACAACTCTCAGCGGCGGCGAGGCCCAGCGTGTAAAGCTCGCTTCGCACCTTGCCCAAAAAACCACATCAAAGACGCTTTTCATCTTTGACGAACCAACGACCGGGCTGCACTTTGACGACATCAACAAGCTGCTCTCAGCTTTCCGTGCCCTCATCGACAGCGGCGGTAGCCTGCTCGTTATCGAGCACAACATGGACGTGATAAAAACGGCGGATTGGGTCATCGACATCGGCCCCGAAGGGGGTGTCGGCGGCGGCGAGATCGTCGCGATCGGAACACCCGAAGAAGTTGCTAAGGTCAAAACATCCCACACGGGCAAATATTTAATGGAGATATTGAACGTGAAAAGCTAATCGTCACCAAATCTTTCCCGCCAATACGGGGCGATCTGTTTCATCACTTCGCAGTCGCAGTAGCCGCCGTTTTCGTTGAGCCAGTTGGTTATCTTTGGAAAATTTAGGCCGCGTTCCATCATAAAACGCATCGCGTATCTTAGCGTGTGATCGCATTCAGATTCGTAAAGCTCGTCTTCGACACGGTCGAGCAGTTGGCTCACTGATTCCTGCCCGGCTGGCATCGCGTTGAGAAACGTCTCAAGTTGTTCCCCGTTCATCTGCCCCAGGTTCTCGATCTGTCGTTTTCGTAAAATTGCCATAATTTAAAATTCTGCTTCCGATACACGCGATAATTCGCTTCGCTCTGCCTCCTCGATCTCACGCTGCTTGATGCCTTCGCGGCCATCGTAGCTGAAAAATTTGGGAAAGAATAACGCCGAGCCGAGGACGGATGCCACGCAAAGAACTCCGCCGGACACGATCGCTGTTTTAACGCTAAACGTCTCGGCGACGATCCCCATTTTAGCACTGCCCAGCATCGGTCCGGTCAGATAGCTCATCATTTCGATGCTGGCGAGACGTCCGCGCAGGTAATTTGGGATCGTCTGATTCCAAATAGCACCACGAAAGATACCTGAGATCATGTCAAAAAATCCGGCCGCCGCGAGCAATATCAGTGCAGGTACGAGACTATCCACAAGGCCAAAGAAAAATATCGCTACGCCCCACAACACCGCAGATCCGATGACCATTACGCCGTGACGATGAACATTCTTCGTCCAAGCGGACGTGGCGCTGGCGACCAGTGCTCCGATCGCGATCGCCGCCGGAAAGAATCCGACGTATTTATCACCGTAGATCACAGCCAGAGCCGGATACAACGCCTGCGGAAACGCAAAGAACATCGCGGCGATATCGATAAAGTAAGTACCAACTAGCTCCTGCCGCGAAAATGCATATTTCCAAGCCCGCTTAATTCCCTGAAAACTCGGCCTCTCGGCATTTTCGGGCGACGGCACACTCCGCAGCATAAACACCGCGATCAGCGATGCTCCAAATGTCAGAAAGTCTATCCCGTATGCTACCGACGGACTTAATTGCGTGGCGATAATTCCCGCGACTGCCGGGCCGACGATCATGCCGACAGAAAAGCGGATCGAATTCAAAGCCATCACAGCGGACATCATCTCGGCGGGGATGACTTTCTGGATAAACGATTCAAACGCCGGACGCTGTATCGCCGCGAGCCCCGCGTGCAAAGAGACAGCGAGGAAAAGTATCCAGATCTGGGGCTGGGGAAGAAGCGAATTACCAAGTAATATCGCCGTCACGATGGTCTGCCCAACCTCGGTGAACCGCAGCATTTTGCGTTTATCGAGAAAATCCGCGAGAGCACCGCCGACAAACGCTAGCACGACCATCGGGATAAATTCGGCAAGGTAAATATACCCGACCATCGCCGACGACTGCGTCAACTGGTACATCTGCCAAGGCACGACGATAAATGTCATCATCGAGCCAAAAAAAGACACAAGCTGGCCAAAGAACAGTAGACGATAGTCGCGTGAGGCTTTTAGCGGAGAGAGATCAAGTAACATTAGGGTTTTCAACGTAGTCCGTCCAGTGAAACAGCCACGTTGCATAAGCATTCATCAAGAATGAAATGCCGCAGAGCACCAATTCGATGGGCGTGATACGTTTTGGAGCCGTCTCAAGCATTATGACAAATATCCATGGCAGTAGAACCATCGCGTAGCGATAGCCAAACTGCCATCCGCCCGAATTGCCATGTATCCAGAGCAAAAGCGTCAGCACCGTGACAGCCGCCCACGCCGCGTATTTGAGCATTTTGTCCCGCGAACCAAATCTCCACAAGAGCAATAGAAACGGGCTACTCCATATTATCGAGCTGCTAAATCCGTTCGGCACGAGATACGGAAACACCGCTTTCCATTCCCAAGATTTTATGAGCATCTCCCACGCCTGTCGGGGAAGGTAATACACCGAAAAGATCCCGTGGTTGTACCAAGGCTCCTCTAAAACACCCGGTATCCGTGCATAACCAAAATCTGTGAACGAATGAAAGCGAACGTAATTATAAATAAGCGTCGAGACACCGAGTACGAATGGAAACGCACAAAACAAAGCGATATTTTTAACCGCTGAGACGCTGAGACGCTGAGAAGAAAAGAATCCATTAGATTTGATCGGGGTATCTGGGTTTTTATCAGTTTTGTTCTTATTATCTGCACTCTGACTCTGCGTCTCAGCGTCTCCGCGGTTCAATAAATAAATAAAAACCGGAGCCGTCAGCAAATTTTCCGTCCGGTTGCCAAACGCCATTGCAAAGAAAAGCCCCGCAAGCAGCGGCCGTCGATCATACACGGTGAAATATATCGCTCCGATCTCACCGACCATCGCAAACCCGAGAGCCAGTTGCCACGCTCCGGTAAATGTCAGGTTCGTCCAAGCAAACGTCCCGAACAAGATCACCATCGTCAGCAAGATTTGTTTTGAACGCGACACCTCGTATTTCGAAGCGATCTTTAACAACAAATAGCACGCCAGGCCTGCGAGTACGGCTGCGATCCACGCTCCCGGCATTTGCGTTATAAATCCTATGACCTTCAACAGAGCCGCCGGGATCATCGACAAAACCGCACCGAACGGAAACACCGAATAATAAAATCCTTCGAACGGCACAAACTCATTCAGCCACGGCGGCTGCGGCTGGGTGAACGCGATCTTTCCGCCAAGCAGATTCCCGGCGACGCGAAAAGTGTAATCATAATAATTTTGAGGCCTGGGGTTTGAGAAGAAATAAACTAGTGCAGTCAACGCAGAGATCAACACTATCAAACGGCCCGAAAGCCCTCGCGGCGGCTCTGCGGCTTCTGTGTTCTCTGTGCCCTCTGTGGCCAATTCTTTCATGCGGCGTAGATCTTTAGCTTAAATTCATCATTCGCAATATAGATCTCCGGCTTGCGGCCTGAGAATCGGTTTGATTGCCGCAGGATCATCGGTAGTCCGCCGTGCGGGACGCTGATGCCGTATTCGCGGCGGGTAAATATTGCGGAGATCTGCGGATTTAGCCGCTGCGTTATGCCGTAACGTATCGCGCGTGAGGCGGGCGGCGAGAAACCGTTCGTCCTTCGCGGGTTAATCACCTCGATCGAGCTGTCGTAAATATTGATCCGCGTGCGTATATCCCGCAGGGCAAGGTCGCGGTGCATGAGAGCATTTATTATCGCCTCCGACACGGAGTAAAAATGATAAGTCCCGCGTTGTTTGGCGACCTCGTCGGTGACGAGCGTCAATTTTCGTTTTGGCTGCTCTTTCGCAAGATCCGTATAACGCTGAATAAAACCCATCACCATCTCGTACTGCGTCAACAGATTCCCCTTGGCCTCTATGGCCTCGATCAGTTGAGCATTACCGTTATCGCCCGAGAACCGCGCGACCGTCACATTCGAACGCGGCAGCAATTCGGTGACCCGTTCGCTCTTGCCGAACAGCAATAAAGCCGCGACAGTCGGGAAAAACTCATCCGTCGTGCCGACCGCAAGCATCAGATCCTTTCGCAAAAAGTCGGCGGTGTTATAAAGGCTCCGGTTCGGCGCGTTGTCGTCAAATCCGCTTGCAAAAGACCATAGCAAAGCGTCGTCAAAATCTTCTTCGACCACTTCCTGCAAAGGGATGTTCTCAAAACCCAGCGGACGCAGTTCGTCGAGCCACATCGACAGCTCTGCACGCGAAACCTCGCGTTTCTCCGCTCCAAATCGCAGATAAAAACGTCCGTCGCGGGTGCGGTACGGCTTTTTTCTGCCGTCTATATCCAGCGCAACGACGCGTTTGCCGCTGTCAAAAGCGATCGTGTCGATCATCGGCACTATCGCCGGCACGATCTCGTCGCGGCAGATCCTTACAAGCTCCTGCTGCACCCATTCGGGGTTCGAAACGCCCTCGATCCGCAGCTGATCGTTGACGCCAAATATTATCGTCCCGCCGTCGGTGTTTGCCAGAGCGACAATTCCCTGCGCGATCCGCTCCGAATTTGACAGCTTTACCTTGAGCTCAAGATAAGTGTCCTCGCCGCCGCGTATCAGCCGCAGCAGCTCCGTCCGGGTCGTCGTCGGGGCCGGCTGATTGATTAAATATTCCTGTAAACTGGATTCGTTTGCGGGTTCAAAACGCTGCGTGTGACGAAATTTTCTTCTCGGCATCAGGTTTTGTCGCGGAGGATTTGTGTAGTGACGGAGCCGCTATCTCCGCCCAAATGCCCTCTGGAAAAAGCATTTTGGCATTAAAATTTTCAACACCTTATTTGACCACACCGCCCGCAAAAAAGTAAATCGCCGCCAAAGTGTCCAGATATTTACAGAGGCCAAGGAACTTCCTTGCAAGGCCAATTTTCATAGCCTTTGTAATCTGAAATATTAGGAACCCAATAGATAAATTGGTCCAGCCCCCTCGCTTTTTCATGATCACACTGTACGGTCTTTAATCCTCGTTTCCGAAGCTCCTCTGGCGGGTAGCCAAGGTAGGTGAAATGATACTTGTCTCCGCGAACCGTACGATACCAATAATTGTCGGCCAGAGCTTTGACGCAATCCGTTTCACAATAACCCGAATCACCATTTATGCCTGTTCCGTTCTTTACATCGATCGCCAGCCCTAGAATATGCTGCGACGCTCCCGGAATGGCATAACTGTACATAAAGGGCTTTTCGCCGGATTTTACTTCGACGCTTACGATCTGAGCATTTGATGGATTGTCACTTGTAAACTTAACTCCATTATTTGCAATAAAAGTGACTTTATTTCGAGTCCAATTATCGGCAGTTTGCTTATAGTTTCTCAAAGCAAAGTCACCATTAACGTCATTCGTGCATTCCCCTACCTTTCGTGTGTTGCACAATCTGACGACGGCTCTATACCCACCTTTTGCCTGCATCTTTACAAATACTTTTTCTAAACTCTGCCTTGCGAGAGGCCTGAGCTTAAAAGTCCGGAGATCGGAGATCGAGAGCGCCTCTAATTTTGTGGTTTTAAGATATACGTCAATAGCCGGCTGGCCATCAAAAATACAAGTATTCGGCATTTTGATATCTTTCGAAATAAAAACCGCACCGTATTCGGCCCATACGCGCATTTGTTCTGGGTCTTTGAGATCGCAGATCGGCGGCGGCGACATAAATTGTGCCTGTTGGGCGGCAACAAAGCCGGTAAACACAATAATACCGAGGACGGTAGAAAGTATAAGTTTGGGGTGACTCATCGTTTGCTCCTGAATATGAAGTTGTTTGGAACTGTAGTGGTACAACGAAAATATTCAATTTCCCAGATGTTGTCAATAAAAGAAATCGGCGACGGGTGGTCTAGCTACCGGCAGGTGCGGAATAGGGCTGTGAGGATTGCCGTTTCGACGGCGGCGAAGAATAGGAAACTGACGGACGCGGCGATGCGGGCTTTGGCGTGCTGTTCGGCGGTCGGGAACAATGCCGAAGGCAGATAAGACAAGCGGAACCGCCAGCACCACCGCCAAACCCCACAAAACCGAACTAACCCCTCTGCCCGCTCCGCTCATATCCGATTGAACGATGTCGGCGATCCGGGCTTGCGCTCATTTCCACGGCACTCGCTCACAGTCGCGGCGTTGACAACCGGGCGTTTTCGTCCGATTATTATGCAGCGCTATGGCAGACACCAACCACACGATCGCATACATAGGACTCGGCTCAAATCTCGGCGATCGTGCCGGAAATTTGCTGCTTGCCGTGCGTGCGCTGATGGAAGCGAGCTTTGTCGTCGATAAACTGTCGGCGATCTATGAGACCGAGCCGCTCGAGATCGAAAGCGATGTCAATTTTTTGAACATGGTCGCCGAGATACACGTGACCAACGTGAGCGCTTCGCAAATGATGGCCCGCCTGCTGCGTATCGAATACCTGCTTGGGCGGCGTGATAAGACCGTCAAAAAGCCCCGCACCGCCGATCTCGATATACTTTTTTTTGGCGATCAGCAGATGACATCCGAGTTCATCACGCTGCCGCACCCGCGGCTTCACCTTCGGAAATTTGTCCTCGTTCCGCTAAATGAGATAGCACCAAACTTTGTCCACCCGATTTTGCAGACCGAGATCGGCGAACTGCTGGCAAAAGTCGATGACACGAGCGAGGTAAAACGCTGGAACCCTAACTTTGACATCGCCCACGAACTCGCCGCAAATAGCTAGACTAAATGCGAGTGAACGGCTATTCTTGTTAGAACTTTATGGCATATCTTCAACCCGACAAAGAGGGCAAAGTTTACCTGCCCGCCATCCGTGCGGCGAAGGAACGCGGCGAAAAACTCGTCTGTCTGACTGCGTACGATTATCCTACCGCCCGCATCGTCGATGAGGCCGGCGTCGATATGATCCTCGTCGGCGATAGCATGGGAAATGTCATACACGGCTATGGCAATACTATACCTGTGTCGCTAGACGAAATAATCTCTGCCTGTATCGCCGTAAAACGCGGCACCGAGCGGGCGATGGTCATCGCAGATATGCCGTTTGGCACATATCATGTAAATGAGGACGACAGCGTCAAAAATGCGTTGCGGCTGATGAAATACGGCGGCGCCGAGGCCGTTAAACTTGAAGGGGGCCGCAACCGTGTCGAGCTGGTCAAACGCCTCGTCAACGAAGAGATCCCGGTCGTCGCACACATCGGCCTGACGCCGCAGTCAGTCTATAAAATGGGCGGCTACCGCGTACAAGGCCGAACTGCCGAGCAGGCCAAATTACTCATCGAAGACGCTAAAATGCTTGAGGACGCAGGAGCTTTTGCCATTGTTCTAGAACTAGTCCCGCGTGAGGTCGCCGCGATGATAACCGCCGAGCTCGAAATGTCTACCATCGGTATCGGAGCGGGTTTAGACTGCGACATTCAGGTGCTGGTCCTGCACGATCTGGTCGGCATGACATTCGGCCGCCAGCCTCGTTTCGTCCGCCAATACGCCAGCGTCCGCGACGTCATGACCGACGCGATTCACAAATGGACAGCCGACGTTAAATCCGGAGCGTACCCAAGCGATCAGGAATCGTACGGTTTGACCGACGAAACCAAGAAGGAAATGAGCGCCTAAATGGAGATCATTAACCGACGGCAGCGAATGTTTTCGATCGCACGCAAACTGCGTCGCGAGACTAAAACTGTCGGTTTTGTCCCGACAATGGGCGCTTTGCACGCAGGGCATCTTGCATTGGTACAGGAATGTCGGCAAAGATGCGATGTCGTTATCGTGTCGATATTTGTTAATCCGACGCAGTTTAACCAGTCCCAAGACCTAGAAAAATATCCGCGCGACCTGACCGCCGACGCCGCCATGCTGTCCGAGTATGACGTCGATTACATCTACGCTCCGGAGAACGACGAGATCTATCCCGAAGGCTTTTCGACCTACGTCAATGTCGAGGGCCTGACCGACAAGCTTGAGGGTGAATCGCGGCCCGGCCATTTTCGCGGTGTCGCGACCGTTGTGACGATTCTGTTTAATACGATTCGCCCGGACCATGCGTTTTTTGGCCAAAAAGACGCCCAGCAAGTCGCCGTTATCAAACGCCTGACCCGCGACCTTGGTTTTGAGACTGAGATAATTGTCATACCGACCATTCGCGAAGAGTCGGGCCTGGCGATGTCGTCACGCAACTCTCTGTTGTCTGAGGAAGAACACGAAAAAGCCCCAATAATCATCGACGCACTTCGCGAAGCCAAGATCGCGTTCAAAAAAGGCGAACGAAATGCGTCGGACCTCACTCAAATCGTCAAAGATCGCATTGAGACCGAACCGCTCGCAAAGATCGATTATGTTGCCGTCGTTGATCGCGAAACGCTGCAACCTGTTGAAAAGATTGGAGGTGATGAGGCTTTAATAGTTACGGCGGTCGCTTTTGGTGACGTTCGGCTGATCGATAACGTGATACTTAATCGAAAGCAGTAGTTTGGTCTCAAACTTGCATCTAATTACTGTGAAACGCTCCAACTGGAGGTTTCATAACATTATGAAAACGATAAAAAGTTTCATTTCAATTTCAGCTCTCACGGTCATTTTGTCGGTTGGTGCGTTTTCGCAGACCGTATTAACATCGCTCGACGGCTCACGCGTTGACGTTGAGTCTCAGACGGGCAAAGTGGTTGTTTTGGCCGTCGGTGCCGCTTGGTTGCCGCTATCAGCAAAACAGGCGGATTACACCAACGCTCTTATCAAGAAGTACGCGGGCAAAAATGTCGTCTTTTATTTTGTCGCGACCGACTCAGCCAACGCTAAGTCGCAAAACTACACCAGCACTGAGGACATTCGTAAATTTGCTTTCACGAACAAACTGACCATCCCGATCCTGCGTGACGCGGATGGTGCGGCAACGCTGAAAAAATACGAGATCGATCAGGTCCCGTCGTTCGTCATACTAAACAAAAACGGTGACCGAGTCGGTGAGCCTTTTGGCGGCATCGACCCGAAATACGACATTACGATACCGATCTCCAAGGCTATCGATAGATTACTGTAATATCTAAACTGATTTGGTTGGATAGGAGTCGGGCTAAACGCCCGGCTCTTTTTATTTTAGTAGTTGATAAACCAAGCTTATCGGCAACCCGACGACATTCCAGTAATCGCCCTCAATTCCCTCGATAAACAATGCGGCCTGAGCCTGAACCGCATAAGCCCCGGCTTTATCTAGCGGGTCACCGCGTTTCGCTAGGAAAGCAACTTCTTGGTCGGTCATTGGTGCAAACTTTACTCGCGTTCGCTGAAGATCGGACCTCGTCTCGCCGTTCTGAACAACTGCAACACCAGTCAAAACCTCATGCCAATTCCCCGCCAGCATCCCTAACATCCGCACCGCATCATCCAGATCCACCGGTTTGCCGATGATCTGTCCGTCGATCACGACTGTTGTGTCAGCACCAAGTACGATACCGCCGGGGTAATGGACCGCAACGGCCTCTGCCTTTTCGCGGGCGAGCCGGACTACGTAATCTTCGGGTGATTCGCCAACGCGTTCGCTCTCGTCAATATCGGCGACGTGCTTGGTAAATTCCCATCCTACAGAAATTAATATCTCTGAGCGGCGAGGGCTGCCCGAAGCAAGTATCAACTTTGGAAGTTCGTTCATCTCGTCTAAAATGATAGTTGATTGGCGGTAAATGACAAATGGAGCAGGTTTTTGGTGCAATTCCGTCTGTGTTAAACGGGCTCGCGTCGAACGACGATGTCGACGAGGCCGTTGTGTTCGCCGCGTGGAAACGCTGTGCAGGTGAGCTACTCAACGACCGCACCGCCGCGATAGAATTTTTTGAAAACCGTTTGATCGTCGCAGTTGCTGATATGACTTGGCAACTGCATCTTGAGGATCTTAGTCCGCAAATGCTTTATAAGATCAACTCTTCGCTCGGTGATGGTACGGTTAGATTTATCGAGTTTCGCATTGATGAAAAGGTCGTAAATGCGGCTCGTGAACATAAAACGGAATCGATAGAATCTGTCGCTCCCGAGGTTTCTCAGTCATTGATCAACGCCGCTGAGGCGATCAGTGACGAATCGCTCCGAAAACAATTTTTGAGTGCCGCAGCGGAATATTTGGAAAGGCAGAAACAAGATTAGCTTATGGACGTACGAAAGATCGCAAAACTCGCACACCTCGAGATCTCGGACGCTGAGGTCGCACTTTACACGCCGCAAATGGCGGATATCGTAAAGTATGTCGAGCAGCTCAATGAGCTTGATACTGACGGTATCGAGCCGATGCTCGGCGGCCTGACCGCCGAGGGCGAAACAACGCTGACCATTCGCGAAGACTTAGCCCAGCCATCGCTTGGACAGAAAGCCGCGTTGAGTGAAGCTCCATCAGGCGTCGCAGGACACTTCCAGGTGCCAAAGGTACTGTCGTAATGCAAAATTCAAAACGAAAAATTCAAAATTGGTTTGTTCTATTTTGCCTTTTGCCTTTTTACTTTTGCCTTTCTGCGTGTAGTATTCCCAATCTTGAGCCATCCGAATGTGTCGAGGCTCGCGATTCGGCAAGACAGTTTTATTCGTTCCATTTTGGAAACGAAATGCGTCCCAGTGTCGAAAATTTTAAGGCACGCGAGCGCTATCTGACGCCGCGCTATTTTGCGGCGCTAGCGACATATCCGGAAAAGGAACGTGACCCTTTCACGCTAACGACCGAATATCCGCGAACATTTAAGCTCGCTGAGTGTAAGGCAGCTTCGCCCGACAGCATTGACCTCAAGATCCAGTTATATTGGCGGGACGATCTAAGAACGGTTCAGCAGGAGGTGCAGGCAAATTTTGTAAAGCAAGACGGTAAATGGCTCCTCGACGGTGTCGGCTCCAAGGGTAGATAAACTATTATTTTTTATGTCAATTGTTTCGAATACTGAAAAAGCCTTAGACAACGCCGAGCGTCTGAACGGCGAACTAAACGCGTTTCTCTCTATAGAGCGTGAACATGCTCTTGGACGTGCCGCCGAGCTTGATGCGGTGGCTGGATCAAAGCTGAACGGGCTCGCGGTCGCCGTTAAAGACAACATCTGCACAAAGGGAATGCGGACATCCTGCGGCTCGCATATCCTCAATGATTACAAAGCCCATTACGACGCCACCGCTATCAAACGGCTCAATGACGCCGGGGCCGTGATGGTTGGCAAGACCAATATGGACGAATTTGCGATGGGCTCGTCGAACGAGACATCGGCATTTGGCCCGGCAAAAAACCCTTGGGATGTGACCCGCGTTCCGGGCGGCAGCTCGGGCGGATCGGCAGTTGCGGTCGCTTCGGGTGTTGTTCGTGCGGCCTTAGGGTCGGAAACGGGCGGTTCGGTTCGTCAACCTGCGTCTCTCTGCGGTATCGTCGGATTTAAGCCGACGTACGGACGCATTTCACGTTACGGGCTTGTGGCTTTTGCCTCATCGCTCGATAATATTGGTATTTTTGGCCAAACGACACGCGATGTCGCGGATGTTTTGGGCGTCATCGCCGGACGAGATCCGCTTGACTCGACCTCGGCGGATGTGCCGGTTCCTGATTACGCGGCAACTCTCGATAACGATATTGCGGGCAAGACTATTGGAGTTCCGAGAGCATTACTGGGCGAAGGGCTTGACGAAGATGTTAGCGAAAAGGTACTCGCGTCAATCGATAATTTTGAAAAGCTCGGCGCGAAAATTGTAGATATCGAGCTACCTTACGCCAAATACGGTATCGCCGTTTACTACATAATCGCAACAGCCGAGGCTTCGTCAAATCTTGCGCGTTTTGACGGTGTCCGTTACGGATTTCGTGCCGAAGATGCTCCCGGTTTGCGTGAGATGTATTTCAAAACCCGCGAAGAGGGATTTGGAGCCGAGGTCAAACGCCGCATCATGCTCGGGACCTATGTGCTATCGAGCGGCTATTACGACGCTTATTATTCGAAAGCTCAAAAGGTTCGTGCCCTCGTAAAACGGGACTACGCTACTGCCTTTGAAAAATGTGACGCCATTCTCACTCCAACGTCGCCGTCGGTCGCATTTAAGCTTGGCGAAAAATCTGACGATCCGATCTCGATGTATCTCAACGATATATATACCGTCTCGGCCAATCTCGCCGGAGTTCCGGCGATCAGCGTGCCGTGCGGTTTATCGAGTGAAGGCCTGCCGATCGGCGTCCAACTCGTCGGTAATTTCTGGTCTGAGGATGTCCTGCTAAACCTCGCCTCAAAATACGAAACGGCTTTCCCCCTCGAGGCAAAGCCGTCCATCTACGTTGGTTAAAACCTGACCTATTGTGCCAATCTAAGCGGCGACAGCATATCGCGGCCTTGGGGCGGTGCCGAGGCGGCCGGCAGAATGTTCTGCCAACGCGTCTTGTCTTCTAGAAGACGTTCAATGTCAGCGACCGGCAACGGTTTTGAGAAAAGATATCCCTGGCCGTATTCGCAACCTAAAATACGCAGTTGGTGAAATTGATGCACGCTCTCGATACCCTCGGCAACGACCTTTAGATTCAATGCTTTAGCGAGTGCAATAACGGTTCGCACGATCTCGCCGTTTTCGGTATTTTCCTCCATCGCGCTGACGAACGAGCGGTCTACCTTGAGCAGATCGATCGGGAAACGGTGCAGATAACTTAGGCTCGAGTAACCCGTTCCAAAATCATCAATGCTTATCTGAACGCCAGTTTCTTTGATCTGTTGCAGCATCAAGATCGCAGTCTCGGCATTTTCCATGACGGCGCCTTCAGTCAGTTCAAGCTTAAGACTAGCCGGAGCAATACCGGTTTCTGCGATTATCGTAGTGATCTGCTCAACCAGATTTGGATGCCCGAAATGCTTGCCCGATAGGTTCACCGCGACGCTCAATGGCGTAGCATTACCCGATCTCTCCTGCCATTTTACAAGCTGAGAACACGCGGAATGCAGGATCTGAATGGTCATCGGTATGATCAGTCCGGTATTCTCGCTGATCGGGATAAACTCGTTTGGCGGAACGAGTCCTCGTTGCGGATGATTCCATCGGACGAGTGCCTCGAACCCTACCAGCGACGAGTTTTCAAGCCCGATGATCGGCTGATAATACAGCTCAAATTCTTCACGCTCGATCGCAAACCTTAGATCCGTCTCAAGTTGCAGACGCGTCACGGCACGGATGTGCATTTTTTGGTCAAAGATGACGTAATTTTCCTCGTTATCCTTGGAATAATACATCGCGATATCGGCGTCGCGGAGGATGTCCTCGGCCTCAGGATATTTCGAGTTGCCGTAAGCGATACCGATCTTTGCGCTCGTAAATACCTGACGCCCGTCGAGTGTATATGGCTCAGCGAGACGTTTGGCAAGCCTGTCGGCAAAGGTCGTCGCCTCTTCTTTGCTCAATAGGTCGCTCAGGATCACGCCAAATTTGTCGCCGCTAAATCTGGCGACCATGTCCTCTTCGCGGACCATTCCCGACAAACGCTTGGCAACATTTTTGATCAGGCGGTCACCCATCGAGTGGCCGAGACTGTCGTTGATCGTTTTGAAACCGTTTAGGTCGAGGAAGAGCACCGCAAAATTACACTCCAAGTTTTCGCGGCTCTGCTGCAGCAACCCCTTAAGCATATCGATAAAATAGTTGCGATTGGGTAATCCGGTAAGTGCATCATGATAGGCCGCGTGCCGAAACTTTTCGTGACTTTCATGCAACGCTTCCCCGCTCCGCTCTAACTCCGCAACGTAGTGCTGGAGTTCGCCCACGTGTTGTTCTGCCTGCTCAGCTCTTTCGCGCTCGGCCTGTCTTGCCTTTTCGACGGACTTTTTGACATCGTCAACAAAACGTCGAAACGTCAAATAAATGACTCCAAAAAATCCTATGACCGCAGCAACTAAGAAGATGTTTTTTTGTTCTAGGGCTTCAAGTGATTTAACGATGATGCCGGCAACAACAGCTCCCGTCAGATACATAATGACTGCGCTGAAGCAATTTTCGGTCCAGACCTTCCAGAACGATCTTTCTGTTTTCAGCGACGAATAAAGAGCAACAAAGACCGAATTGACCGCAAAAAGGGAAAGCGACATTACCGCAAGCAGCCAAATAATACTTGTAAAGTCGCCTCTTTGGACGATCAATTCAGTTGATCCGAATACCAACGCCACAGCCTTTGCTGCAACAAATACGGCAAACGCCGCAAAATAAGTATTCACAACGATTGACCTGGGCTTAATAGGAACGCCCTGACGATAAATATTAATCGAAGCGAGTGCGGTCTCGGCCACGGCGATCAACAGAGCAACTTCGCCCCCGTAAAGAAGCATCGCCAGAATGATCAACCCGTCCGAGATCGTCACATGAATACTAACCCGGGGAAGCTGGATCCTCAGGTAAACACTGCAAAAGATCGTCAACACCGCTAATGTGATCACACCTGCATCGAGACGCTCAACTGTAATGCCCCACAATGCCCAGATCACCGCCGCGATCGCAAATGGCGACAATACGGCGATAAAGAGATTGATCGATTTTTCTTTAGAAAGGGAAAACATTCTTATTACGCCTTTGCGGCGCTAAATGGCGGGGAAGGGAGAGGATACTGATATTTCGACAGTATGCGAGAAGTGCCGCAGACAAGACGGCACAATTCATTGTAGGTTAAACTTTGTTTTTTTTCAACAGAAATCTTTTACCCTGCAATTCTTTTTTTTGGCGTGCTTTCGCCGCGTCGATCCGAGCTTAATACAAAAGAGCGCGAAAGCATTTCTGCTCTCACGCCCTTTCGCCACCTTCCCTTTCAGGAGCGCGTCCCTCAGAGAAACCTTAGCCTGATGTATTGTCGATTTGATTTCCTTATCCAACACCTACGCAGGCAACCTGCTAACGTTTCATACGTACACTTTGGCGTATTCGGCAAAGTCCGTAAAACCCGCATTTCGATAAAGCGAATCGGCGAGAACGTGGTCTGCATCGACGAAACCACAGACCGTCTTTGACTCTTTCGTAAACATCTCACTCAGGCTGGCCATACAACGAGTACTAATCCGCTTGCCCCGTTCCTTAGGATTGACCCATAGCCCTTCTAAGTAGACCGCCTCGGGCGTATCACCGATAATATCCGTTTTGACTACCAATTCACCTTCTTTCATCCATACCCAGACCCTGCCTACGTCGACGCGAGCGGCGCACCGCGTTCGAAACCCATCGGCATCCGTTGCCAAAGGATCGACACCCGTTTCGGCAAACACCATCTCGGCGTGGGCCGAGACGATCTGATCCAGATCGTCGGCATTTGCGATCCGCAGTTCATTTATGATTTCAACATTGCTCGATATGGGGCCACCCGAACGGATCAACCGTTGGGTCGACGGTTCTGGCATTTCAACCTCTGGACGATAATGACGCCAAAAGATATCGAGCTCTTCCTTTTTAGCAAAGATCATCCGTACGTCCGGGCATTCCCGTGCACATTGTGCAAAGGCACCCACAGCGTCATCTGTTGTTGCTTCGAACAGCAGATTCGGACCAATGATCGCAACGCCAGTTAGGTCCCCGTTATCGTTGCGGCAACCGTAATACGTCCCGCGGTGCTTTGGACTGACGATCCCGTGATCGCGTATCCATCCGGAGAGTATTACCGTGTTTACCGGATGCAGGGACAAGAACATTAGTGCTTCCTGTTTATTGTCTTCCGTCAACGGCTCTGCATTGATCCCACTATTATTCGGGTATAGAGCTGCCGATTTTGCGTATTGTGTGTTCGTAAAAATATTCATTGCACTTAACTATCCCGGCGGCACAATGGCTCGCCTCTCGCATCGGTTATTGGGGGCTTCCGATCCTGCTGATCTGATCTTGATGTTTAAGGTAATGTGATCGACGGTCGGGCAGGGACCGCGTCATTCCTGTGCTCAGGCCATAACGCGATTCCCATACACGGATTGAGACCAGCGGCCTATTGCATTCCGGGCCCTTCGTCACCCGTTATCAGCGGGCTCCTGCTGCCAAAGATGGTATCGCTGACCAGTATCCCGTCGCTGACCAACATGCCATCGCTGACGATTATCCCGTCACCGACAATAATGCCGTCGCTGACGAGGATTCCGCTGCCAAATGTCTGGCTGTAGTCAAGGAATGGAGATCCGTCGCTGACGAGTATTCCATCGCTGACGAGTATGCCATCGCTGACGAGAATACCATCGCTGACGAGAATACCATCGCTGACGAGAATGCCGTCACTTACCAGGATACCGTCGCTAACCAATATCCCGAGTCCGTATGCACGCTGATAGTCTGTGATCAGCTTTGTGCCCGTTAGATAACCGCGGTCAAACATCATTCCCCGCGACCAGAGAGCGGTCTGGCCCGCGATCGTTGATTGCTGGACCGGCAAGGTAGGCGTCGTAAGCATCGGTGTTCCGAGCGGCGTTGTCGAGGTCAGAGTCTGCTTTACGAGTTTTGCCAAGCGAACCGCTCCCTCAATATTGACCTGTCCGGCACCTTGTTCGAGCTGGTTGTATCCCGCGATCGGCTGTGCCGTGTACGACAGGATCATCTTGACCATATTCGGCGTAAGCTTTGGATTTGCCTGGAGCATCAGGGCAGCCGCACCTGAGACGACAGGTGTCGCCATGGAAGTTCCGCTAAGGTACATCAACTGGTCCTTGACGCTAACGAAACTCGGGGTGACATTCAGGGCCGGAGCGGTGCTAATCAGCAGACTTCTCTCTGCTTGTGCCCCAATGATCTTGTTACCAGGTGCCACGATCTCAGGTTTGAGTACGTGATCGTAAACCTTTGCACCGCTCGTGTTGGTATAGAATGAGCGTGTTGGCCCGCGTGAACTGTAGGTAGCGATCTGGTCGTCGCTTCGTGAATCGGTACCAAACGAATTGGTCGCACCTACCGTTATGACGGAGGGCTCGTTGCCAGGTGAATGGATAGCCCCGTAGGTCTTTTGCCCGGCGGCATTTTTGCCATTGTTGCCGGCCGCGGCAACCACGACCAGTCCCGCATCGACAAGCTTTCTAGCCGCTTTGCATAATGGGTCGTTACGGTATGATTCGATCGCGGGAGTGCCAAGACTGAGGTTAACAACCTTGATGTTCTTTGATACGCGGTTAGTGTAGATCCAGTTCAACGCCTCTATCAGTTTCGCCGTCGTTCCCTTGCCGGCGTCGTCAAGTACTCGAACAGGAATAATACTTGCCTGGGGGGCGACGCCCTGATAATAACCCAGCACTAATGTGGAACTTAAATCACCTGGTCTCCCGCCTCGTCCGGCGGCGATCGATGCGACGTGGGTTCCATGGCCGAAGTTGTCACTTGTGCCGCCGGTCGCAAACTCCTTATGTTCGGTGACCCGGCTTCTACCGTCATTGCCAACGAACATCGAGTGATCGCCATAAATGGCCGAATCAACGATCGCGATACCGACACCGCTGCCATCGATCCCAGAATTCCCTGCGATCGCCCGCATTGCGGTGACGCCCGTGGTCATTTCGATATGGCCAAGTGACACGGTCGGCTTATCGAGCGAAAGATGTTTGGCACTCTGGACCGAAGCCACTTCCTCAGCGACCCGGACCGGAAGCTCGATCGTGAGCATGTTCAGGGCGTCGGCCTTAGCGGTGATCGCAACGCTGTTGCGGCGAAGGACATCTAGCAGCTGTGGATTATCTATATCATCCGACTGGAGAATAACCTTAACGGTCCTATTCTGGTCGGCACCAGCTACGAGTTCCCTCAGATCAGGCGAGAGTTTATCGCCTACGAAAGAATCCTGGTCGTCTTCATTTAAGACTGCGACTCTTTCAAATCGCGACTTGAGTTTTACGTCACCCGCGATCTGACTTTCAAACGTCGCTGCGTCCGAAGCGCTTATGATCTGTATCTGTCCCTGCGACAGTGCCTTATAAAGATCGGCGGCAACGCGTGCTCCCATCATCGGCGAATTGCCTGAAAATGCTGCGATGTCGTCAATATAGATGGCCATCTTGCCTTTCTCGGCCGTCGCGTATTTAAGGATGCCTTCGAGGGTGCGGTCGAAAGCGGCCTGATCTTTTGATATCGCAAACAGAGCATTCCAATTGACGCGGTACAAACGCTTGTCACCTTTGGATGAGAGACGGTTGGCAACAGCCGTCACCACCATGTCGCGGGCGTATCCGTGGTTGTCGATGAGCACAGCGTTCTTGCTGTCACCTGATGACAGGATACGTGTAAGCGAGGCGGTTTCGCGATTGTAGGACTGGCTCGTCTCAGCGGTAGCCGGGACTTCGATCAGATAGGCGGCAAACGAATCGGCCGCGGCGGGGCTGGCCGTAACCTGATCGATCTTAACCGCATTCTGGCCTATCGCCAGCGTCGAGAATAGTAACGTGAATATCAGCAGATATGCCGTTACGTCGAAGGGGATCTTGTTTCTCATAATAATTGGTGTGCTCATCGAGCGTCCTAAATTCGAGTGGGCTTTGCCCGCGATCCTATTGGCAATGCCCGTGCCACAACTCAAAAAAGCCGTGTAACGCTTATGTTTATTGAGTTATAGAAGAATAGGACGGGGATCCAGCAAATCACCCTCGGTCAGCATTCGGTCAACCTGACCGGTAAAGACAAGTCAGACTGAACGAAAAAGGCCGCGAGCGTTATGCTTCGCGGCCTATTTTTTGCAGAAGCCCGCACGTGAGTAAGGGCGTAACATCCAACTTGAATGAAACGCCCTTACTCCGTGCGGGCTTGTGCCCAGTGTTACTTTCAGCCTACGGCGTTGTCACAGCCGTGTAAGCCGGAGATTCGTTGCCGACTTCGGCGTTCTTTTTCAACAAAACGCCCTTGTATTCGCGTGATTCGGGTTCGTCCGGTGGGACGTTTGCGACATCGTGGACGCCGGGTGACGAAGTATAGATCCCCGCGAGGCTCCATGCCGCATCGCCTTGTCTTTTGAACATCACCTTCATCGCGTCCTGGCCCTGTTTCGAGAAAGATACCTCGACACGGCTGTTCGACAGAGCCTTTAGCGTCAAAGCTGCTGTGAGGTTTTCAACAAGTTCCTTTCCGCCCGTATCGACTAAGCCGAGGTCTTCGCCGATCGTGTCGGTGTAGGCGGCAGACGCTTTGATGCGTTTGATCACTCCCTTTGTGCCCGGAACAATTCCGAGAACCGCCGGATTTGGCACGCTGATCGACGGAAACACCGGCGCCGCCGGAACCGGATCGTTCGCATCACCGTTGATGTAATCGCCCTTAAATTGCGTGAACGCCTCTTTCGAGTCAGACACCTGCGGCGTGATATTTATCAGGTATTGATAATTCGCCGCTGCCTCTGAGATAAACGTGACATCGGTATTCGTGATACCAAGCACCACTTTATATGAGTTGAGTTTAGCCGCAAGGTTTTGCAGCAACAGATTGATCCCCGATTCGTCTTGGGGGAATGGTTTGTCTGCCATTTGTGGAGACCTCCTATGATTTATTTGCCCTGGTCGCGGGAAGCGACAATTAAGCCAATAGAAAGATAAAACAGCCCGCCTGGAAAATTATGCCAATAATATATATCCAAGTAATATTTTGTGTCAACCCAAAACTTTGCCGTCACAACACAACCTCTTGTTGAGCCAACACAGTCCTATGCTGAGCCAACACAGTCCTATGTTGAGCCAGCACAACCTCTTGGCGAGCCAACACAGTCCTTTTTTGAGCCGTCACAGCCCTGTGTTGAGCCGTCAAGACCTCTTGGCGAGGCAACAAAGTTCCTTGCTGAGGCGTTCTAGTTTATTGAATGATCGTAAGAATTGCGTTTTAGCCAGTGTTTATCGTGGTTTTGGCTATTTCAGTCTTAATTTACCGGAGTTTTGTGCGAAAGCGCACCGAACGTGCGGTTTGCTTTGGTCTATATTAATTTTGTTTGGACAAGGAGATTAGCAATGGCCCTCAACCAAGATCAAAAGGACGATGTATATATGACGGTTTCGATCGAGCTGGTAAGGATGTTCGACATCCTTTTAAGCACCTACGATAAACCGAGCCATACCGAGCAATTACAACTCATCACCGAGATCGAAAAAGACCTCAGGGAAAACTGGGAGATATTCAAACTGCCGACGTAGCGGGTTTCCCGCGTTTCGCGGCAAATAGCCACGTCCTTTAGGGCGTGGTAGCAGTCTGAGATCGTCTTATCAGCCCGTTTCAACGGGCTTACTCCGTTCCCGGCTTAAGCCAAAAGAAAAAAGGACGTTAAAACGCCCTTATAATATCTATCGCAACCCAACCACGCCGTAAACGACGTGGCTATACAAGAAAAGCCGCGTCAACACGGCTAATCAAACCCCCATCATTCCATGGTCCTTGGTCTCGGATGATATTTTTCTAGCTTGTTTATATGTTTGCAGGTTTGGCGGGAGATCGACCGACTCTTTGTCGATTTACCGCCGCATCACATCAAGATCGTCGCCGTAGTAAAGAGTGTTCATTTATTCCGAGATAGATTATTACCAGTTATAGCAGAAACAAAAGCGACGACATAGATCACGGTGCGGATCATGTGGGCGTTTTCCCACGGCAGCCACAGTTCCTTAACGTTTGCGGGCGGCGAAGCAGCACTCCACGTCATTAACAGGTCGTTTAGCGGGAAATTTACCTTGACCGTCAGGATCATTGCTCCGATCGAACAAACTGTTGCTATTGCCGCCAGCAAAAAACCCGCTGACATCAGCTGCTTTCTCAATAAGATCAGCCATACGAGGCCTGCAATTATTGCCGTTATTACGAGTGGCGGCATCAAACGAGCATAAACAACGTGAATTCCCTGCTGAAGCTGAACAAAAGCAGACGGCTCAAGCGATAACCGAGCCGGCTCAGTGGTCGCGATCGCTATAAAAATACCTGCGATCAGTCCCGTCGCAATGATCTCGATACTGGCTGCTACTGTCAAAAGACGCATGATCGTTCCCTCCGGCCGTTTTTTTGGATTACGGACGGAACTGTAGCACTAACCGCAGTTCTTAGCAAAGAAAAAGGCTTCGCATATCGCGAAGCCTCTTTTGTCTGCATTGCTCACTGACAGCTACTTTGCTATCCCAACCTGCGTCAGTGCATACGCATAGTCAAACGCAACTTCTTTCAAACGGTCGTAGCGGCCGGATGAACCGCCGTGGCCGGCGCCCATGTTTGTTTTGAGCAGGATGACGCTGTCGTTGGTTTTCATCTCGCGGATCTTGGCGGCAAACTTTGCGCCTTCCCAGTACGGCACCTGGCTGTCGTTGAGCGAGACCTCGATCAGCATATTCGGATACGTCTGGGCTTTGACATTGTCGTAGGGCGAATAGGTGACCATGTAATCCCACGCTTTCTTTTCGTTAGGATTGCCCCACTCGACCCACTCTTCGGTCGTAAGCGGCAGGTCGGCGTCGAGCATTGTGTTCATCACATCGACAAACGGAACCTGCGTGATCGCCGCTTTGTATAGCTCAGGGGCTTGGTTGACAACTGCTCCCATCAGCAACCCGCCCGCCGAACCGCCCTGGATTACGAGGCGATCGTTTGCCGTGTACTTATTAGAGATAAGCCATTTCGAACAATCGACAAAATCGTTGAACGTATTCATTTTGGTGAACATACGTCCGGCTTGCCGCCACTTTTCACCAAGCTCACCTCCGCCGCGGATCAGTGCAATGCCGTAGATCATACCGCGATCCACAAGGCTCAGGCGTGCCGTGCTAAAGTTTGGCGTCATCGACACACCGTAAGAGCCATAGCCGTAAAGCAGCATCGGCGATTTGCCGTCGAGCTTTGTCCCGCGTTTCATCATAACGAGGATCGGCACTTTGACGCCATCGCGGGCCGTCGCCCATACGCGGGCAGTTTCGTATTTTGTCTTATCGTAACCGCTCGGGATCTCTTGCTGTTTGAGCAAGGTCGATTTGCGTGAGGCGAAGTCAAATTGGTACGTCGATTGCGGCGTTATCATTGACGAATAACCGTAGCGTATCGACGCCGTGTTGTATTCGGGGTTTGCACCGAGGCCCATCGTGTAAACCGATTCGTCGGTAGGGATGCGAACCGATGCTCGTTTGGTTTTGCGATCCATGACGCGAAGATATTCGATACCATTTTCGACTTCGCTAACAACGGCGTAGTCCTTGAAAAATGAGATGCCGTCAATTTTTACGTCTGCATTGTAAGGAATAAAGTCTTTCCAACTCTTCTCCGAAGGGTCGCCCGCCGGGGCTTTCATCACCTTAAAATTCTCAGCGTCCTTATTGGTAGTGATGTAAAATTCGCCTTGATCGTAATCGGCCGAGTATTCATGGCCCTCACGACGAGGTGCGATCATTTTCCATTCGCCTGACGGGTTGTCAGACGGCAGATAGCGAAACTCGCGGCTGGTCTTTGCCTCGGCACCTAGAAAGATCATCTTGCCGTCACGCGAACGCCCGACACCAATGTTAAAGAGCAGATCTTTTTCTTCGAACAATTTGTCGGTCTTGCCGCCAAGCGTGTGACGCCAGAGTATGTCCGAGCGCTTTGACGTAGCGTCTTCGGTCACGACGAACGCCGTTTTGTTGTCGTTAGCCCATGCGAGGCTCGTCGCCCGCTCGATCTTGTCCGGCAAAACCTGCCCCGTGCGTAGATCTTTGAACTGCAGAGTGTATTGTCTGTAACCGGTAGTATCGGTCGAGAACGCGAGCATATTGCCGTCGTCGCTTACGTCAAATTCGCCGATCGCAAAGTACTTAAACCCCTTTGCCATCTCGTTTTGATCGAGCAGCACAACCGCGTCGCTGCCGTCCTTAGCTTTACCCCTAAGAAAGGTCGGATACTGTTTGCCCTCTTCGGTCTTGGTAAAATACCAGTACTCGCCCTTGCGATACGGCACACTCGTGTCGGTCTGCTTTACGCGGCCGAGCATTTCCTTGTAAAGATTGTCGGCAAACCCGGCGTTCTGGCCCATAAAGGACTCGGTGTATTTGTTGTTGTCCTCAAGGTACTTGATGACCTCAGGATCTTTCTTATCATTGCGGTCGCGCAGCCAAAAATAATTGTCCGTGATCTCGTAACCGTGAATTTTTAATACCTTAGGGACTTTCTTTGCAACGGGTGCTTTCATATCTGTTTGGGCGACAATTACGGTATTGCCGATGACGATAACGATGAACAAAAAAGCGATGCTGAGTAATACTTTCATATGGGTCTCCTGTTCAATTGGCGCGGATAAAGCGCGTGATTGTAATTATTATATATACAATACGCGCTCGGACGCTTATTTGTTTTGACGATTACTCATCCTGCAGGACATGTGCGAGCAATGTTGGTCCATCTTGGTCCACCTTGGTCCACCTGGTCCGGACCGGACCAAACTATTCGTTGACCATGACCTCGACCGGGTCGATGCCCGCCGCACGCCATGCCGGATAGAGCGCCCCGACGAGGCTGCCGCCGATGGCGATAAGGACCGCGGTGATGATCCAGCCAGAGCTGAATTCAAACGCGAGATCAAATTGTTTGTTGATGAGATACGATGAGATCGCCGATGCCAAACCGCCGAGAGCAATGCCTAGTACGCCGATCATAAAAGCCTCGCCCTCGATGACCTTGATGATAAAGCCCGTCGATGCTCCCAGCGATTTGAGGATGCCGATCTCTTTTCGCCGCTCGGTGATCGTAGTGTACATCGACAGCAAAACAAAGACCGTGCTAACGAGTGCTCCGAGCACGACCAGCACTTTTAGAAATGTATTGAGGCCGGGGATGCGTTCCTGTGCGTCGATGACCAGATCGCGTGTGAGATTGATCTTATTGCCGGGCAGCACCTCATTGATCCGAGCCGCAACGGCATCCACGTCAGCTCCGTCTTTTAGTTTGACGAGGATGTAGGTGCATTTGTCGGTCTGCAATGCCTCTTGCATACCGGCGAGCGACATCTTGATGCGGGCACCGGACGGCGGCGAGAAGATGCCTGTGATCTTGTACGGTTTACCGCCAAAGAGTTCGTACGTGTCGCCGACCTTTAGCTTGTTGTCGATCATCTCCCGCTCGTCCATGATGACCTCGTCATTGGCTTGCGGAGCACGGCCCGAGATGATCGTCATGCCGTTCATATCCGCAAACGGCTGCCACTCGACGCCGTCGATCTGACGCACGCCCCAACGTCCGCGATTGTCCGGCGTGATGTATCGAATAACCGGAACCGTCGAACTAACACCCTCGATCTCGCGAAGTTTTGCCGTATACGCAATATTGACCGCCGCATTCGAGCTCATCGAATCCATGCCGCCCGGACGTGTAAAAACGATCTCAGCTTTCCAGTTAGCCGCACGTTTTGCAACGTCGTTTGTCATACCGCGAGCCAAGCCAGTGAATAAAATGACGAGCACAACGCCGAGTGCCACGCCGATCACGCTGATCAGCGTGCGAAACGGGCGGACCTTCAGGTTTGCAAAGACTAATTCGAGCATTATTCCTTAGAGGTTTCCCCACGGGCAAGACGGCGTTTCTTTCTAAAATACATCACGATAGCACCGACGATCATCGAGAATAACAATAGTCCCCAAGCACCAAGTGCGGATCGATATGCCCAGTTCCAGACACCGCGAGTCGTTCCCAATATGGTGCCGACGGCCAAACCAAAAAAGGCAAATAGGCCAAATGCGGAAAAGATCCTGCTCTCGCTAATAAGACGCAGGATCAACGCGGGCAGATATATCGTAAAATCTTTGACCAGCACTGGCATTTTTTTGAAATCCTGCAAGATCGGCTTTGACTCTTCGCCTGCACCAACTAGCAAAACTCCGTGCCGCATCATATAGAGGTTGAACATCGCCGAAATGACCGAAAATAAGACCGAGACGGCAAATGTCTTTTGACGGGCGTCGTTCTCGGATGCCGGAAATATGCTCGAAAAATAATGCTCTTGTACGTAATGGGTGAAAAATTCGATCACATGCGTGATCGCTGGTAGCGAGATCGAGATGATCGCGGTCGCAAGCCACTGAGGCGTAGCACGGCGAAAAGATTGAACGACGGCACCCGCCGCACCTGTAGTAAAGAATCTAAACGACAATTCGACCAAGACAGCGGTGATCGTTACGATCCACGATTCGCGGCTGGCGAGATAGACCGTAAAATAAAATGACGAACGAACAAGTGCTCCGACAAGTGCCGTTTTCCAATTCCAACGTGTAATGATCTGCGCGGGATGATGCAGCAGATTGCGAAAAACATCTGCTACTGCTATCTCCTCGTGTATTTCTTCGATATCATCCGCGTCAGCTATCGAATGATGTATCTCGTCGGAATTGGCCATTGGTAATGCAGGTTCTGGTACGCCGTCAGTCGGGCGTATCATTCATTTCCCCTTATGGAAAACAAAACACTAATACTAACATACGGCACTAGATTTTTTCGATGAGGGGCGAGTTAATTCGTCACGAACATGTCGTGATTTTAGACAAAATCGATCGGCTCAGGGGTTTCTTTATAGGCATAAATATCCGGATCTGCGGTGAATCGCAAATACAGTTTGTCGTAAAGGGCAAAAAGCCTAGCTGTGGATGCCTCCCAGGAATAGAGTCTTGAAGTCACGAGTGCCCGACCCACCTTCTCGGGGCGCTCGTTTTCAACGCTAAAGATGTCGCGGACCGCAGCCGCAAATGCCTCGGGTTCGGGCTCGACCAACCATGCATTGTCGTTATCCGCGTAAGTAAGGATGCCGTCTGCGTTCGGAGCGAGAGTTGGCACGCCCGACGCCATCGCTTCGAGCGGAGCAATACCGAACGGCTCACGTTGGTTCGGGTGGACAAATACGTCCGCATTTGCGTAATGATCCGCAAGAGGATCTTTCTCGAGGTGCCCGAGCTGAATTATTTTGCCGGGAGCGTCTTTTTCGCCTTGCGTTTTTAGCCATTCGCTTTGCGGGCCGGTACCTGCAATCAATAGTCGATAATCCCGCTCGGCGTCTTTAGCGAGAATTTTCATCATTTTTACCAAGAGCCCGATTTTCTTTTCCGGCGAAATGCGTCCGGAGTAAAGTAAAACAGTTGCATCATTGGGGATGCCGGCCTGCTTTAGAATCTCACCTCTTACTGAGTCTGATCTCCGGTCGGGCGAGAAATGGGTGGCGTCAACGCCTCGTGCATTCACGAAAATTCTTTCGTAAAAAGGAACTCGTGGCGATTTGAATGATCGCCAGCAGAAATTGAGAAACCATTTCGACCAGCGTCGAGTTTTCGAAGCGTCGACCGATTCATTAAATTCCTCGGCGGTATATGCAGAATTCGCGATATGAAAATCGAAATTGGGTAGCACGTAATTACAGATCATGCGTTGTTCGATCCATTTCCCGATCTTTCATTTAATCAGGAACGAGCTGATATTGTCGTCCATACGCTCGCAGGAAAAATGAACGAGCATCGGCCTGGCGAGTTCAGAGAATTTATCAGTGCGGATCATCACACCCAGGAGGCTAAGGGTATATTTGTCGGTGACCTCGATCATATCGGGCATCTCGGCAAGCAAGATCCATCTAATGATCGAATCCTTTTTTATATACTGTCACGGCATAATTATGCGGTATCGTTTATCGAATATGGGGGGAGGTTTGGCCAGAACATAATAGATCCTCGCAAACTCATTTGTGTCCTCAATGGCCTCGGTCTCGCCAGGTACGATCAGTCGAACATAACGCTTATGTCTTTCTGCGGCCGCAAGAAGATTGTTGTATGAGATCCTGATGCCGCCAGACTTCTTATGGTAGTAATTCGTTATGTGAACCGATTTTATTGGCATTGGAAATTGGTCTCGCGAACGACTCGTGTTCGATCCGTTGAGCTTTTGAGACCTTCTGCCCAGTATATTCGGAAACGCCAAGAACTCAAGCTCAAGGCCCTGCATTGAAAGGTTGTTTAGTTTAGCGGAAAGTACCCAATGCATTCGTCATACGACTTATACACACCCTCAAAAACGGCATCCCACGAGCGGGTCAAAGCAGTCTCTCTGGAATGCATTTTCATCTCGGCCAATTTTTGAGGGTCATCCATCAGTTCGAGCGAATATTTAACGAAATCTTCCAAACCGTGAGCAATAAGTCCGGTCTTACCCGGTTCGATCAAAAACTGAGGCCCTCCCCGATCAGACACGATCGAGGGAACACCAGATGCACCGGCTTCCTGTATGACATTGCCGAACGTTTCGGTTTCAGACGGGAATACAAAGACGTCCATGTTGGCATAGGCGACAGATAACTGTTCGCCCTTGAGAAATCCCGTGAAATCAGCGTGTTGCATCTTTGCCTCAAGGAATTCATTTTCACTGCCTTCACCGACGATCAGAAACCTAAAATTCGTCCTACCGGCTTTGATTATCGCTTGCTCAAGATCCACGAGCATTCGCACATTTTTCTCGGGCCTTAGCCGTCCCACAAATCCGAATCTAAAGAGACCATCGCCAACAGTTCGCTTTTCCGGTGAGAACTCGCCCTTGTCAACTCCTCGCAGCATTAAACGCGATACTCGGCCTGTCCCATTACTCAAAATCTTAACAAGTTCTTGATTAGGAGCAAGAATCATTTTCGGCATTTTGTAATAAAGTATCGCCCCGGCCATGATCTTGCGCTCCGCAAAATTTGATATTTTTGATGCGGTCTTGATCGAAAGGAAGCTCAGCATTTTGTTCAACCGGCGAGCTCCAAATTCGTGAAGATTTGTATGCCAGGAAGCGATCAATGGCAACTTTAATTTCCAGGCAAGGTACGCCCCCATGATACTTACGTCGTTGAGACCGGTTATATGAATAACGTCCGGACGAAACCTGACCATTTCGCGTAGCACTCGTGTCGTGTGTCGTTGGAAAAACGGGTCATACTTAAGGTCAATGTCAAGTGGAAAAGAAAAAAGTGAGCGTTTAAGAGAAAGATCGGTCACGCTTTCATCATGAGAAATTGTCGACTCATCGCCCGCATGAACGCAAAAAAGCGGATAGCCGTGGCGTTTTGCGTACCCAACCAGTCGTTGACAGGTCATCGCGACGCCATTTACTTCCAAAAACGAATCGGGGAAAAAAGCTACGCGAAGATTCTCACTCACAAAAGATCCTTTTGATAGTTAGGCCCTGCAAGCCCGACGAAAAAGCGTTGTGTCAAAATCAAGAGCCACATCTATGTCTATGTCGTGTTCGAGAATATCGATGGCGATACCTTACCTTCGTCTCGATCGACAATGCGACTTGTTTCAATATCTCTCGGTACGCTGTCAACTGCCTTGCGAAGAACGCGAAATAATGGCCGGATCCTGGAACCTCCAAGAAATCTGAGAGTCCAAACTGCTCTCCTTACCCATTTGGGCTCGCCGAGCCCCCAACCATTTGACGAGATCGGGACCAACCCCTGACCGTCATTTACATCGAAATACATGCGATCAAACCAGCGTCTGCGTGCTTTTAGAAAATCGGGGTACGATTGTAATATTTCACCGATTGACTGAAACCGCCGGGAATTGAGCGGTTGTTCATATTCCGGCATCAAAGCAACCTCGCTTCTCTTGTCAATGCGGACCTCATTTACGAATTCCTCAAATGTTGAGGCGTTCGTTAGATTAATGACCGTGTTGGGTTTGCAGCCGTGACGGTCACCACCGGTCGCGATCGGCATGTCGACAGCCTCAGACAATTCGATCACAGCTTTGTTTTCCGACCACGAACGAAAACCATTGATCTCGAGAGCGTGGATCCAACGTCCATGTGCCTTCAAGAAATCATTAAGCAGTAATTCGTGTGATTCTTTGCCTACCATCTCGATGTCCCAAAGCGGATGATTTAGGATCAATAGGACACCGGGCAGATCATTGAGCATCGAGAACATCTCGTCACGCTTCTCGTTGATCCAGTTTTCCTTAACGAAGGTGAGATCGAGGAGTGTTTTTGTCAATTCAACCGCATTTTCTCGCGGCAGATTGTGAACCCCGACATGGAAAAAACCGAAGTCATACGGGACTGTCCATTCCAACGAGATAGGCGCATTCGAGTTATCTGGCAACTGGACCACTTTCAAAGATCCGTCGATAGTGTCATGGTCCGTCAACGATACGATCGCATCGAGGCCAGCTTCGTTTATCTGCTTTTTCTCACCATCATAAACGGAATGTGCATCTAGAGGAGGGTTCCAAAATGCCGTTGAAAAATTGATCTCCTTACCTTCTTTCTCGTGATATTTGGCGGTTTCCTTCTTCCACAAGTACGAAACGAGGGGTATCTTGCTGCCATAGTATGGCAAAAAAGCAAGGCTCTCCTTAGAATGTTCTGTGTGGCTGTGTAGCGACACTCCAGTTTTTGCCCGCGATGAGAGATCCTCCAGGTTGCGCGGTATATGAAGTTTTGTTCGCTTCAATTCCAAGTGGCCCTCCTTTGCCTATATCGTCTTAGTCCCTTCTAACTACCCGATTGGGGAATTTACCAAAATCTCTAAGACGGATCGCGTGGTACTGATTGTGCGAACATCTTACTCGTTTAGACTTAAGAAATGCAACAAAGAATTCATCGTCCCTCATATCGGGTCAAAAAGCACCATTTTCGTTCTAATGGTGTTTAAGTCGGCAATCCGCTTGCACGATCGGTGTGAATCAAGCCGAGAACTAAATATACTCTGGCATCACACGTATTTTAGTATTTTTACCGAATCCAGGAAAATATGTCATAAATTGAAATGTCGCGGTGTTTTGCTTGTAGATAATGGAAATTTTGCCCGCTGTTATTCGTACAAGGAGACGCATTTATGAGTTGGTTATATACGGTAATATTCGCAGGATTGGTGTTTTCGTCGCAGAGCAGTTCGGCATCGAGCGGCGAACGCATCGTTCAAAACACCCCGGCAACGGTCGTAGTAGAAGTTCAGGATGAGACGGAAAAATTTGATAAGACATACCCGCTCAATTCTAACGGCCGCGTGAGCCTGTCAAATGTAAACGGCTCGGTGGTTGTCGAGGCGTGGGATCGCAATGAGGTCAAGGTTGAATATACCAAGATCGCAAGCAGCAAAGAACGCCTTGCAGAGGTCGAGGTGCGTATCGATTCGCGGGCCGATCATCTGGAGATCGAAACCGATTATGACAATTGGAAATCACGAAGCGGTGACGATTGGAAACGTAACGGCAAACTGCAGGTCGAGTTTCGCCTGATGGTGCCCCGAACCGCTTTTCTCAACGAGATCGAGACCGTCAACGGTTCGGTCACCGCATCAAACTTCACAAACTTTACAAAGATCTCCGCCGTCAACGGTTCGGTCACGGGAACAAACTTACGCGGCACCGTCAATCTTGAAACGGTAAATGGCGAGGTATTCGCCGACTTTGACCGGCTCGAATCAGGTAATAAGATCACGCTTTCGACCGTCAATGGGCGTGTAAATCTGGCGATCCCATCCGACTCAAACGCAACGATCAATGCCGATACGCTCAATGGCAATATCTCGAATGATCTCGGACTGCCGATTCGCAAAGGAAAGTATGTCGGCCGCGACCTGTACGGCCGTATCGGCAGCGGCGACGCTCGGATAAAACTCGACAGCGTCAACGGCGGCCTCTCGATCCGCCGCAAAAGCGACGGCAAGACCCAAAATCCGATAGTTAACCTGCTACCAAATAAGGAAAAGGACGATGAGGACTGGGACAGTGACAAAGACTTAGAAAAAGCGGCTTCCTACTTAAAGATGGACAAGGATATTCAAAAAGCAGTCAAGGATGCCGAAAAGGAATCAGCAAAGGCGATCAAGGCATCGCAAAAAGAGCTTGAGGCGATCCAGCCGGAGCTCGATAAAATATCTGCCACTGCTATGGCCTCCGCCGCCGACGCTATTGAACAATCGACGAAAATATTGAATTCGAAAGAGATCCAGGAAAAAATGCGCGAGGCTCAGCTTCGTCAGCAGGATGCTCTGGCCCGCATCGCAAATGCCGATTTTAATAGGAACGCGTTCCTGCGTATCGAGCAAAAAAGTGATTCCTTTCCTGTAAAGGGTATCCCCAAGATCACCGTCAACGCCGAGCCATGCGCCGTAAAGATAATAGGTTGGGACAAGAACGAGGTCATGTATCAAGTGACTCAGCGTCTCCAGTCCCGCCGAAACGAGCCGCTAAAAGTAACCGAAACTCATGGCGAATCAAACGTCACGATCACCGTCGATGAACCAAAGGACAACAACGCGCTTCTCTTATATGGTGACGGACAAGAGACGGTCATCGAGATTTATGTTCCGCGTAAATCAAACCTAAAGATAAAAGCCAATGGCGAGGTCAGGCTCGAAGGGGTCTCAGGCGAAATTGATCTTACAGGTACCGACGAAGCAATAAATGTCCGTGATTCGGACGGCAAACTTCGCGTTAAAAACGATGACGGTCGCATCAGAGTGATCGGATTCAAAGGCGAACTCACCGCCGAGACCAATGACGGCGATGTCTATCTCGAAGGCGATTTTACAAAGGTCAACGGCAAAGCGGGTGACGGCAGCTTTTTTATCACCGTACCAACAGACCCCAATTTTGATATCGAAGCAAACATCGACGCTCTGACGGTCGAAAATCTTCGCGTCCCCACCAAGCCCGAGAATAATATCTGGCGTTTTGGCAGCGGAGGCTCGAAATATCATTTTATTATTGGCGACGGCAGCGTGACCATTCGCCGTGCCGATACGAGTTCAGGAATGTAAAAAAGTCATATCAGGGTCGTCATTTTGGCGGCCCTGATGAAACTTTTTGACCGACTATCCGTTTGAGTCAATAGCACTTTCCACCAACGTTATATTATTAATTGTCTTATTTCATTTCCTGTTATTTAGGTGCAGTCATGAAAACTATCCTTTTATTTTTCGCAGTTATCTGCTTGTCGGTTTGTGTCGCGGCTCAAACGACAAATGGAACGGGTCCCGGCATTTCGACTGATGTCAGCACCTCAGCCACCGGGGGCAAGGTTGTCATTCCACCTGAAAAATCTAAACCCATAAGCATATCTAAGACTATCGGTCCTCCGGTGATCGACGGTCGCGTTGACGAAGACGTTTGGAAACAAGCCGCAGTATTCAAAGACTTTTATCAGACCTATCCCGGCAACAACACACAGCCCTCAAAACCGACCGAGGTGTATGTGATGTATGACGAAAAAAATCTTTACGTTGCATTCAAATGCTGGGACGAAAAAGACAAGATCCGGGCGACTGTTGCCAAGCGTGACAATGTGTTTGGCGAAGACAACGTTCGGATGTGGCTCGATACCTACAATGATCAGCGCCGTGCATACGTTCTTGGATTCAATCCTTTAGGAATTCAGCAGGACGGGATTTTTACCGAGGGCCAGGGAGCCGACTTTTCTGTAGATATCGTCATGGAATCCAAAGGGGTTATTGACGATTGGGGCTGGTCAGTAGAAGTAAAGATACCTTTCAAATCTCTACGCTACAAAACCGGCAAAGGTACGCTCTGGGGCTTTAATATTGCCCGAAATATCGATCGGCTAAATGACGAATTTGACCAATGGCTACCGGAAGATCGTAATGTGTCGGGATTCCTTATCAAGCACGGAAAAATAAGCGGGCTCGACGACATTAAGTATGAACGCACTCTTGAGGTAGTACCGAGCATCACGTTGAGCGAGACGGGCAGCCGTGTTCAGGCGAACGAGATCGCAGCGGGTAGGTTTGTAAATCAGCAGATCAAGAAACAGATCGGCGTCACGCTCAAGTATACGCTGACGCCCAGCATCACACTCGACGCAGCTATCAATCCCGATTTCGCAGAGATCGAGGCCGATGCACCTGTTGTTACTGCCAATCAGCGATTTCCGATCTTTTTCGAGGAAAAGCGGCCATTTTTCCTCGAGGGCGTGGATATCTTTCGCTCACCGCTCCAGGTGTTTTATTCGAGAAATATCATCGATCCCGATGTCGCTATCAAGCTCTCGGGCAAGTCCGGCAGGAACTCGTTTGGGATTCTCGCCGCCTCAGACAACGCTCCCGGAAACTACAGCGAGCGGGAAAGAACTTTGAATGCACAATGTCTCGAACGACAGAGGGCTGACCCGCGCATTCAATGTTCGAGAGATGAGTTTTTAGATAAGAATTCGTTGTTCGGGATCGTTCGTTTTAAGCGGGATTTTGGCTCTGAAAACAACCTTGGCTTTTTTGCAACCTACCGGGGATTTCCTGAGCAGAAAAATCTACTGAGCGGTTTTGACGGACGCATAAAATGGAACCCTAAACTTACCTCCGAATTTCAGGTAGTCGGAACGACATCTCGCCGATGTTTCTTTGACGCCGAGTTTGAGCCAACGCTGAACGTTCAGCAGGCTACGTCCAATCTCAGCATCTGCGGCACGGGAGGCGTTTACAATCCCCTACCCGGAAATTACGCGGGAGACCTTGGCAACCGATTAACATACACACAGTATCGAACCGGCAACGGGCTCGGCTATTATTTCAATCTCGATTATAGTGCCGAGACCCACGGATGGTTTTTTGAGGTTGGCGGCAAGAGCAAATTTTATCGGGCCGATTCAGGTTTTACCAGACGAACGAATACTAACAATGCTTTCTTCTTTAACCGTTTTTCTACTAAGTCCGATTCCAAGAAAAAGATCATTCGTGCCCAGTGGAATCAGATGGCCGGAGTCGATTATGACTGGCAGGGACGTTTGACCGCCTTTAATGTAGAGACGAATGGCAACGTGAGTTTGCATCGAAATACATCTGTTAATTTCGCGACAGGCA
Source organism: Chloracidobacterium sp. (assembly GCA_016706275.1). Classification (GTDB taxonomy): domain Bacteria; phylum Acidobacteriota; class Blastocatellia; order Pyrinomonadales; family Pyrinomonadaceae; genus OLB17. Next base: position 198,555 of record JADJJY010000003.1, read on the forward strand.
TATCTTACGAAAAGATATTTGAAGAAGAGTTTGGCTTGAAACGCTCAGCCACACGGCCTCTCGGGACATTTCTGGGTGCACCGACCCGATCTACCCATCAACAGTTCGTGTCATTCAATTTTAACCAGACGCCCAATAAACGCCTGAGTTACGGTTTCTTTGGCGGCATGATCCGCAATGCATTCGATTTCTTCTATTTCGATCCGGTCACCGGCTTGCAGAACCCTGGCCCCGGCATTCAGAGGGATGCGAACGTTTTCATTTCGCTCAAACCCGTCGATCCTTTTAGTGTCTCGATCAGCTACAACAAGAGCCGACTTACCCGCAAAGACAATCGATTGCGTTCGTACGACTCTGATATTGTTAGCGTACGATCGACCTACTATTTCACCCGGTTCATCTTTACCCGCTTTCGTCTTGATTATGACGGAACCGCAAAAACCTATGCGGGACAAGCTCTCGTTGGATGGACACCAAGCCCGGGAACGGCATTCTACGCCGGCTACAACGATAACCTGACCCGAAACGGTTCAAACCCGTATACAGGAAATTTTGAGCCGGGTTTTGTTCGTGACAGCCGCACATTTTTCATACGAGCCTCGTACTTGTTCCGCAAGAGTTTCTAACCATTTCCCTCCTGATGCTTTGGGCAGTGAACGCGTTCATTCGTTCACTGCCCATTTTTTGCATAAGACACATCGTCGTCATTATGCGACTGATTAAGAAATCCAGATTCTCTGCGTGAAAATAATATGAAAAAAGTTCTTGTAAGTTCTCAGAGATTGATGTATAACTATTGCGGATATTACATTTCTTGCCATTCCGGCAGTAAAACGAAGGAGAACAGATAATGAACTTGAAAAAAGGCCTCGGCGTATTTGTGTTAAGCACTATCATATCAACGTTGGTAATTCCGGCGGCGCTGGTTATGCCGGTCGCGGCACAGACGCAGGACGGCATTGCTTTGCAGCGTGGTTATCGCACAGGGTATTCGGACGGTTATATGGCCGGGTATCGCGACACGATCGACAGTGTGGCAAAGAGCTATTCGCGGCATGCCGACTATGGTAAGGCGAACCGTGCCTTTAATAAGGATTACGGCACGATCGAAGATTACAAAGACGGGTACCAGCAGGGTTTCGAGGCCGGTTATGACACAGGGTTTGAACGCCGTGGTTTCGACGCTAACTTACCAACGAATCTCAAACGCCGCGGCGGAGTGCTCGTTGGCGAGTCTCAGAATGTTGCGGTCCAAACAGTAACGCCATCGACCACGCAATCGAGCGGCACGACTAACGAGGCGGTGACAGTCCAGAATAACAACAACAACTCGGGCTACTCCAACACCACGTACCAGACGGACACGACACAGACCACGGCAACGTATCCTGACAACAGTGCGGCGACGATATTGATCCCGCGAGATACCGAGCTGATCATCGAGCTGCAGGACGATCTTTCGACCGACCGCAGCCGCACGGGCGACAAATTTACCGCAAAGATCATCTCGCCGACCGAGATCGCGGGTGCGACCGTCGAAGGCCGCGTGCAAAAGATCCAGGCACCGGGCCGTCTCAAACGCCGCAGCGAATTGGCACTGACGTTTGACCGCATCATCCTGACGGACAACCGCTGGAGCAATTTCAACGGCACGCTGATGGAAGTCGTGGCCGTCAAAGGCGACAACGTCCAGCGTGTAGATAACGAAGGCACGGCCGTTGGCAAGAGTTCGTACAAGTCGGATGCTATCAAGATCGGCGGAGCGACCGCGGCAGGTGCAGTAACAGGTGCGATCATCGGGCCGATCGGAGCAGGCGTCGGTGCAGCAATGGGCGCGGCATTTGGTGTCGGAGCCGTCGTCATCGAACGCGGAAAGCACGTCAAACTCAGCCGCAGCCAACAGCTCAGGATCAAGACGTCGTATGAGACTCAAATTCGCTAAGCGAATTTAGTCAACAGTGAATGGTGAACAGTTTCAGAACTCTGACCACTGACCACTGACCACTGACCACTGATTCTTTTCCACGCGGAAGGCGCGTTTCCTTTTCCTCCTTTTAGGAATCGGCAGCCGACCGCGTGGCTTTTTTGTGTGTGCGTCTCTTGATCTCGGAAGAGCGGAACCCAGTCGCTATCGCTCCCGGTTCTGACTAGGGGCGACCGCATTTCAAATCAAATTAATTTATTGGTAATGCCAATTTGCGGGCGTGACGCTTGTCACTGTACTTAGGCTTAGATATCATTGAAGATTGGTTTATAAATGCAAAGTGCAGAATGCACAATGCACAATTGAAAGTCGGAAAACGTTTGAGTTGATGACGAGCATCAAATAACAGAGATAGGAACGGTTAATAGACAAATGAGCACAGGAACAGAATCTTCGGCAGCGGCGGCAGGGCTACGGGGCGTGGTTGCGGCACAGAGTTCGATCGGCGACGTAAACGGCGAACAGGGTATTTTAATTTATCAGGGCTACGACATTCACGATCTAGCCGAGCACGCGACGTTTGAAGAGGTCGTGTATCTGCTGTGGCACGGCAATCTGCCGACCGCCGCTGAGCTGGATACGCTCAAGGCTGAGCTGCGGGCTAATTACGAAGTGCCGGCACAGGTCCTCGAGCTGATGAAACAGTTTCCAAAGACTGCCGACCCGATGGACGTGTTGCGAACGGCAGTTTCGACCCTAGACTTTTTCGATCCCGCCGGCCACGCCACCGACCGCGAAAACGCCACACGAGCTGCGACCAAGATCACCGGCCAGATCGGCACGATCGCGGCGGCTTGGGATCGCATCCGCAATGGCAAAGATGTCATTTCTCCGGATAAGAGCCTTGGTATCGCTGAGAATTTTCTTTATATGCTCAACGGCGAACGGCCGGATGCCGATGAGGCTCGGATGTTTGACGTGTGTCTGATATTGCACGCGGATCATGAGCTGAACGCTTCGACGTTTACGACGCGGGTCGTTGCGGGTACGCTGGCTGATATGTACGGCTGCGTCACGGCGGGCATTGCTGCTCTCGCGGGGCCGCTGCACGGCGGTGCGAACACGGCCGTGATGAAGATGCTCATCGAGATCGGCGAACCCGATAAGGTCGATGGCTGGCTCGAAAAAGCTCTCGAAGAAAAACGCAAGATCATGGGCATCGGCCACGCCGTTTACAAAACCGAAGACCCGCGTGCCACTTGGCTGCGTCGTTATTCGAAGCACATGGCCGACAAAACGGGTACGTTGAAATGGTACGAGATGTCGCAGCGGATCGAAAATCTGATGCTTGAGAAAAAGGGCATGCATCCAAACGTCGATTTTTACTCGGCTTCGACCTATTATCTGATGGGCATCGCTCTTGATATGTACACGCCCATCTTCGCCGTCAGCCGCATCTCAGGCTGGACCGGCCACATCCTCGAACAATATGCCCATAACAAACTCATCCGCCCGCGTGCCGAATACATCGGCGAACGGGATCGGAAATATGTGGCGATCGGGGAAAGATAGAGTTAAGGCAAAAGGCAAAAGGCAAAATTAAGAGGCTTCGGGTGACCGGGGCCTTTTTTTTGCCGCCTAAAGGCGGGGCTTCAAACTTTATAAAAACTTCTTGCCTTTATCCGTCGGGTGGATTATTCTATTAATACTGTTTCACAGATGCAACACATTGCCGCCTTCGGCATTGCGAAACTGACTTTAAAATGCAGCATTTGAGCCTGGTAAAGAGCCTCTCGCATTTGCGTGAGGAGCAAAAGCACATCGAGGAAATATCGCTCGACGGTTTTGGCATGTCGTTGACGCGCGGGGCGATAACCGAGGTCGTAGGCGGGGCGAGTACGGGGAAAACTGGGTTTTCGCTCGCGTTGCTTTCACGGCTCACATCCGACGGCGAGATCTGTGCGGTTGTCGATGCAGGGCATGGGTTTGATCCTGTGACGGCTCAGATGGCAGGCGTTGTGCTCGAAGATCTATTGTGGATCCGGTGCGGGAATGATGTCGAAAAAGCGTTCATAGCCGCCGACTATTTGGTGCAGGCAAAGGGGTTTGGGTGTATATGGCTAAATCTCGGCGGGCTTGCGCGATCGCAATTGCGGATGGTGCCGCGGTCGTATTGGTTTCGCTATCGCACGCGGATCAAAGAAACGCCGACCGTGCTGCTCGTCACCGCCGCTGAGTCTCTGGTGGGCTCGGCATCGCACGGATCATATACCTTTGAGCGGGACAAGACAGTGTGGTCGGGCGGCGGCAAATTTAAACTGCTGCGCGAATTTCACATCAGCCTAACCTCGCGAAAGGGCTCGTACGGGCCCCCGCTGCGGGCCAAAATGGAGTTTGACTACACCGATGGCTAGATCGTATGCGTGCATAATTTCGCCGGATGTAAAGCGGGACAAAGACGCTCTCGTCGCCGCGGCGCGCGAATTTGCGTATTCGATCGAGGTGCTCGACGACGGCATTTTGTTTGACGTGAGCGGGCTCGAACGCCTCATCGGTAAGCCTGATAAGATCACACAAAAAATACTAGCGGAGCTAGAACGCCGCAAGGTCCACGGCAGCGTCGCGGTCGCGGGAACGGTCGATACGGCCATTTTGCTTGCACGGCAAAAGGGCGAGGGCGGGCAAATGGCAGAGCAGCAGGATGCGTTCGAGCAGCTTCCGTTACGCAATCTCGATATTGGCCAAGACACGCTCAATGTTTTCAGCGACCTTGGGATCCGCAGCGTCCAAGATCTGCTGGCGATACCGCGTGCGGATCTGATCGGGCGTTATGGGCGTGAATTTCAGGACGTGATCGACACCATCGAACAGCGTGGTGCGTCATTTATCACGCCAAATGTAAAAGACAGCAATGTCGAGTGGAGCTTTGACCTAGACCAGTCGGTCGAAAATTTTGAGCAGCTGATATTTGTGCTCAACCACGGCCTCGAACGGCTGTTGGCGGAGGTCGAGCATTGCGGTTTTAGCACGGAGCATCTCGATCTGCTTTTCAAACTTAAAAACCGGACGGAGAAAAGTTACGAGATAAAAACGTCCTTTCCGACGCTCGACCGGGCATTTTGGCTAAAGCTCATCAACCTGCGGGCCGCACTCGACCCGCCGGAGGCAGACATTGTGTCGGTAAAGACCATCGCGCATTTCACACATCCGCGTCCGGCCCAAAAGGGGTTATATGCCGTATCGAGGCCCGAACCCGAGAGCCTGCTGCTGACGGTCAACAAGCTAAAAAAACTGGTCGGCGAGACACACGTCGGTGTGCCGATGCTGCTCAACCAGCGGCTCGCCGAGCCGTTCGCCCTCGACGCCGATGCCATGCCCGACGTCAGAACCGGGAGCGGTAGCGACTGGGTTCCTGAACCTGCGAATAGTCACGCTCTCTGTGATCACGGCATCATCGCATTCAATTATTATCGCCCGCCGCTGCGTGCCGAGGTTTTGGTCCGCGATGGCCGTCTCATCTTTATCAAAACCCATCATTTCAGCGGCCACGTGACTGAATATAGCGGCGTGTGGAAATCAAATTCCAAATGGTGGGAAAGCCTCTGGAAAACACAGGAATGGGACATCGAGGTCGAGGGGCACGGCATCTATCGTCTGCTCAAGGCCGGGAAAGAGTGGTTTCTGACCGGGGAATACGACTGATGTTTTATGAACTCCACACACGCTCAGCTTTTAGCTTTCTCTCGTCTGGTTCACAGCCGCAGAGATTGGCGGAGCGCTCGGCGGAGTTGGGGATGCCGGGAGCGGCTTTGCTTGACCGCGACACGGTCGCCGGAGCCGTGCGGTTTCATTTTGAGGCGCGAAAACACGGTATAAAACCGATCATCGGAGCAGAGATCACTATGGACGACGGCAGCCTGCTGCCGCTGGTGCCAATGACGCTGAAAGGCTATCAAAACCTCTCAAAACTGATCACGACTGTAAAACTCCGTCACAAAAAGGGCGAGCATTTCGCGACTCGAAAAGATATCGAAGAACACTCCGCAGGTTTGCTTTGTTTTACCGGCGGAGCGGACGGTTTTATTCACAACAGCATTAAAAATGGCCGCGGCCAGATCGATCTTGCATGGCTCAATTATGTATTTGAAAAACGTCTCTACGTCGAACTCCAACGGCATCATCTCAGGCACGAAGAGGCGATAAACCAATCGCTCCTCGGCCTCGCTCACAAGCTGCGGCTTCCCTATTTTGCCTCGAACGGTGCATATTTCGCGGACCAACATGACCGTGAGCTTTTTGACGTTTTTACCTGCATAAAAAATCACACGACGATCTATGACGCGGGCAAGCTGCTCTCAGAGAATAATGAGCGGTATCTAAAGTCTCAAAAACAGATGTTCGATCTTTTCGCCGACCTGCCAGAGGCGGTGCACGCCACCCAAGAGATCGCAGCTCGCGTAGATTTTTCGATGGACGAACTTTCGTACAATTTTCCCGATTATCCGGTGCCGACGGACGAGACGGTAAATTCCGTGCTTCGGGCAAAAGCGATCGAACGTTCGCATGAGCGTTATCTACAGGAAGCTTGGCCGATACGCTCTCAGGTGCTCTCACGTCTCGAAAAAGAATTCAGAGTGATCGAGATGAAAAAGCTTGCCGGATATTTTCTGACGGTCGCTGACATCTCGGATTTTTGTAAGGCAAACAACATCCTGTCGCAGGGACGCGGCTCGGCGGCAAACTCGGTCGTCTGTTACGCGCTTGGGATAACGGCTGTCGAGCCGATAAAGAACAAACTACTGTTCGAACGTTTTTTATCCGAAAGCTACGAGCAATACCCCGACATCGACATCGATCTGCCCTCCGGCGACGATCGCGAATCTGTCATCCAGCACGTCTATAACAAATACGGCCGCCGCAGCTCGGGCATGACGGCAAATGTGATCAGCTATCGCGGAAAATCCGCCGTGCGTGAGGTCGGCAAAACATTTGGCTTTGGCACGGAGGTTCTGGGCCGGCTCTCAAAACTCAATTCTCACTACGAAACATTCAAAGGCAAGGAGCTAGACGCACGGCTCAAGGAAAATGGGTTTGATCCGGCAGAGAACATAAGGCTGCGGCATTTTGCCGATCTTTATCAGCGAATTCTCGATTTTCCGCGTCATCTCGGGCAACACTCAGGCGGCATGGTGGTGTCGCTAAATCGTCTTGACGGCATTGTCCCGCTTGAACCCGCATCAATGGAAAACCGCTCGATCGTTCAATGGGACAAAGACGACTGTGACGCTCTAAAGATCGTCAAGATCGATCTGCTCGGGCTCGGTATGATGGCTGTTTTGCGGGATTCGATCACGCTTATAAAGCAGCACCATGATGTCGATCTCAGCCTGTACAAAGTGCCGCACGGCGACGATGAGGTGTACAAAGCCCTGCAAACGGGCGACACGGTCGGGATGTTTCAGGTCGAAAGCCGGGCTCAGATCGCGTTTCTGCCCAAATCAAAGCCAAAGAATTTTTACGACATCGTCGTCCAGGTCGCCATCATTCGCCCGGGGCCTATCGTTGGCAAAATGCTGCACTCGTATCTAAAACGTCGTCAAGGTTTAGAGCCTGTCGATTACATCGACGGGCGTCTAAAGCCCATATTGGAACGAACGATGGGTGTTCCGTTATTTCAGGAACAGCTCCTGAAAATATCAATGGACATTGCCGGATTTACATCCGATGAGACCGAAGACCTACGCAAAGCCATGGGGTTTAAGAAACCGGGGAAAAAGCTCGAAAAGATCAGTAAAAATCTGCGCGAAGGCATGGAGAAAAGAGGTGTCCCAAAAGAGGTCCAGGAAAACATCGTCAATTGTGTACTCGCTTTTTCCAACTACGGTTTTCCCGAATCTCATGCGTTCAGCTTTGCACTGCTCGCCTATGCGTCGGCGTATTTTATGATCCATTACCGTGCGTGTTTTATGGCAGCGATGTTCAACAACTACCCGCTCGGCTTCTACAACGCTGCGACCCTAGTCAAAGACGCTCAACGCCACGGCTTGCATTTCATAGCACTCGATATAAATAAGTCGCAATACGAATTCACAGTCGAAGAAATCGATGGCGAGAAGCAAGTCCGCGTCGGTCTGAACTTTGTCCGCGGGCTGAGAAAAGAGATCGGCGAGGCGATCGTGCGCGTCAGAACCGGGAGCGGTAGCGACTGGGTTCCCTACACTAGCATCGCAGACCTGATAGACCGTGTTCCCGGTATCAATAAACGCGAGATACGTTCTCTCAGCCTCGCCGGAGCGTTAAATTTCGACGGCAGTGTCCACCGCCGCGAGGCTCTGTGGAATTCGGAACTGGCTATTCAGCCTAGCGGCGAGTTATTCCACAAAAGCTCCCCTCCTTACGAAGGAGGGGTGGCAGCCGCTTCGGCTGACGGGGTGGTTCTCTCCGACGCGTCATTTCTCCACCGCATGGAGGGCATCGAACTGGTCGAAGCTGATCTGCGAAAGACCGGCATCTCGATCGGCAAACATCCGATGGCTTTTGTCCGTGAAGAAATGACCAAACGCGGCATACTATCGTCAATACAAACGCTCAACCTCAAAAAAGGCCAGGTCGTGTCTGCCGCCGGTGCGGTGATCATCCGTCAACGTCCGATGACGGCGAATAATGTTGTATTCATCACGCTCGAAGACGAGACCGGCCACTCGAATTTTGTCGTGATGCCCGATGTATTCGAGAAATACCGCCCCGTGATCAATCAAAACGATTACCTGATAATCAAAGGCATTTTTGAAGAAAGAGGGATGCTAAAAGCCCAGCATTTTGAGCCGATATATAGTTTTACAGTCGATGTGATGTCGCACAACTTTCGTTAAGAGCGTTTTCCAAAAATAGTCAGAGCGATCCCGCCGAGGATGAGGGCGGCGGCGATGACGAGTCTAATGTCAGCGGTCTCGGCGAGCAACAGGACGCCGATCATTGCCGTGATGACAGGCACTGCGAGTTGGAGGACGGCGGCGCGGGTTGCGGTGTGGTGTTTGAGGGAGGCGTACCAGACGGTGTAGCCGATGCCGGATGTAACGGCTCCGGAGAGAACGGCGAGCGTGATGCCGCGTGTAGATAGATGTAAATTGGGCAGAAAAATGACCGCAATGACCGCCGCGAACGGCAGCGTGCGGATAAAATTTCCCGTCGTCTGCCCGAGCGGATCGGTGCTGCCTCTGCCACGCAGTGTGTAAATTCCCCACGAAGCACCGGCGGCGGCCATTAGCAAAGAACTCGTAAGCGGCGGCGACGCCAGGCCGGGAAAGACGAGATACACGAGTCCGCCGACAGCAGTTATCAGACCGAGCCATTCAAGAATCGGCGGGCGGTCGCCGCGAAACAATGTGACCACGATCATCGTCATCTGCACCGAGCCAAACAGTATCAACGCTCCCGTCCCCGCCGTCAGGCCGAGATAGGCAAACGAAAAGCAGATGGCGTAGGCGAAAAGAAAGATTGCCGAAGACCAACTTCCTGTGTCAGTAGCCCGCACGTGAGTAAGGGCATCTTCATCACCAGTCGAGCCCTTACACACGTGCGGGCTACGGACACGACCGACCACATACCAGATCACGACCAACGCGATCGCACCTGACAAGAGCCGAACGGCAGTAAACCCGACCGCGTCGGCCTCGTCGCCACGCAATGCCAACCGGCACAATATTGAATTGAACGCAAAAGCGACAAGGGCAAACGAAGTGTATAAAAATACTCTCAATTTCCCTCGGTGCTCTCTGTGTCCTCTGTGGCCGAATTCCCCTTATCCGGGCGCATGTGCGGGAACAGGATAACGTCGCGGATCGAGTGTTTGCTGGTGAGGAGCATGACGAGGCGGTCGATGCCGATGCCGATGCCGGCGGCGGGCGGCATGCCGTAGCTGAGGGCCCGGATATAGTCTTCGTCGAGCACCATTGCCTCTTCGTCGCCGCGTTCACGCTCAGACATTTGATCGACAAAGCGTTCGTACTGCTCTTTCGGATCGTTCAGCTCGCTAAACCCATTCGCGACCTCCATACCATTGATGAAAAGCTCGAACCGCTCGGCGATGTTCGGATTAGAAGGATCAGCCTTCGAAAGCGGAGAGATGGATTTTGGATAATCGATAATGAATGTTGGCTGTATCAGCTTGTCCTCGACGTGCTCTTCGAATGTTGCGAGAAGCTCGGCTGCGGGGAGCCCAGTCGCTACCCCTCCCGGTTCTGACACTTTTGCAACCGCTTCAGCCATCGTTATCCGCTCGAACTTACCGAAATCGATCTCGTTCTCGCCATATTTGACGACGAGGCTGCCGTTATTGGCTTTTGCAACCGCGTCCTGGATCATCGTCTCCGCAAAATCCATCATCCCGTTCACATCCATGTAGGCGATATAGAATTCGAGCATGGTGAATTCGGGGTTGTGGCGCTGGGAGAGGCCTTCGTTGCGGAAGTTGCGGTTGAGTTCGTAAACCTTTTCAAAGCCGCCAACGACCAGGCGTTTGAGATAAAGCTCGGGCGCAACACGCGCATAAAGCGGGATATCGAGCGCGTTATGATGCGTCTCGAACGGTTTTGCCGCCGCACCGGTTGCCTTTGGCGTGAGCATCGGCGTTTCGACTTCGATAAAGCCCGCATCATCAAGAAAACGGCGCATTCCGGAGATCAACTTGGCTCGACGCTCGAAGACTTCGCGGGTCGTCAGGCCTTCGTGCTCGATCTGCAGAGTCGATGCGATCAGATCAGCGTAACGAAAACGCCTCTGCAGCTCAGGATCAGCGATGCCGTGCATTTTGTCAGGCATCGGCAGCATCGCTTTGGCAAGGAACTGTAGTTTTTCAACGTGAACAGAGACCTCACCGGTATTGGTTACGAACAAATAGCCTTCGGCTCCGATCAGGTCGCCGTGGTCGAGGAGTTGCCACAAAGCCCACCCGTTTTCTTCGTCAAGCGAGTTTTCGCCATCATTCCTGGTCAAAGCAAGCGGGCCTTTTTTGTTGCAATAGACCTGCAGCTTATTAACGCCGTCGGTCAGATGGACGAAGTTGCCGCGAGTCGGCGTTGTCAGGCGGCCGGCGATGCGGACGGTTCCGAGCGCTTTCAGTTCTTCGTTAAGAGCATCTTTTTTTTCCGCCGGTGGACGCTCGCCTTCGCCGAGGCTTGCCTTGATCTCGGCCATGCGTGATTCGACATCGGCAATTTTATCAAAATGCTTTAGTGCGGTGATCGTGTCTTCGCCGCCGCTGACGGCGGTGCGTGCAAATTTGTTTGGATATGCGTTGCCGACCAAAGCCGCGATCGCGTCGAGCGATGCCGCGCGAGCCTCGGTCTGGTCGTTTTGTTCGATGATCTCGTTAAATGAAGGAATGCTCATAATTGAATCTCTGATTATAGTTAACCGCCGCTATCACAGCAAACATCTCGCGAATATGTCAAAATGTATTTACCGCAGGAGATCGTGTATGCCCCCGATACATGTTTTCTGCGGATAGGTGCGTTTTATGGCGAATGATCTCGATATATTGGTAAAAGAAATAGCCGCCGGCAAAAGGGTCATAAGCCTCAGCGGGCTGACATCGATACCGGCAAAGGCTTACATGCTGACTAAGCTGCGTGCCGAGACGGGCAAACGGTTTGCGGTTGTTACAGAATCGAATCAGGAACTGGAAGCATGGGAATCAGACCTTTCGTACTTCCAATCCACAATCCGCGATCCGCAATCCGCAATTGTCACTCTCCCCTCATTCGAAGCCGATCCATATTCAGGCATTTCGCCCCACGCCGAAACGCAGGAGCAACGCGCCTTAGGATTGTGGCAGCTTGCAAATGATAACGGCGATTTTACGATCCTTACGGCCAGATCGCTTATCCAACGCAGCGTCACGCCGGAGGAGATCGCGGCTCTTGGGTGTGTGTTGGTAAGGGACGAGAATATGCCGCCGGAGGAATTGGTCGAGCAGCTATTTGCTTGTGGTTACGTTCGCGAAGAGCCTTTGTTTGGCCCCGGACAGCTTTCGGTTCGCGGCGGCATTATGGATATCTGGTCACCGGACGCGGCCAATCCGGTGCGAATTGAGTTTTTTGGCGATACGGTCGATTCGATCAGGACATTTGATGCGGATACGCAATTATCCCTTGAGCAGCTTACATCAACCGCGATCGCACCGATGCGCGAGTTTGCCGTCACCCCGCAGGACCTAAAAGACTGGGCATTTTTTGCGGCAGAGCGTTTTGCGGACGAAAGATTTAAACGCAATCTCAAAGACCGCATCGATTTTGCTGCTAATGGCGAAACGTTTTCGGGCTGGGAATTTTTCATGCCGCTCGTCAAACCGCTGACGGCGAACGTCTTTGACCATCTTAAAGATCACATTCTGGTCATCGACGAGCCCGTAGCGGTCGAACATACGCTCATCAATCTATACGAACATCTGACCGCAAACTTTGAGGCTATCACCGAATCGGGCGATGTCGGGCTCACGCCAAATGACCTCTTCCTGATGCCGGAAGAGTTAAGAGATCTGCTGGAAACTAAGCCAAGTCTTGAGTTGCGGGCACTCGGTCGGACGGCGTCGGCGACGGATGAGGAATTTGTTGTTGGCGACGCGACTGATACCGCTCCGCTCTTTTTATTTTCGACGGCTGAAAAAGCGACAGATATTGAAATCCAATCGCGATCGACGCGTAAGTTTCACGGTGATCTGCCGGGATTTGTCGGTGAGTTTGATCGCACGGCGACGATCGTCGTTAATACGCCGGGAATGGCGGAGCGTTTGGCTGAGATGCTTCGCGAATACGACATTTATTTGCCGGTGGATGCGATACAGATCGGCGGGCTTTCGGGCGGATTTGAGATGCCGACGGACAGCCTGACCATCTACTCGGAAAGCGATATTTTTGGCGAGACGGATCTCGCTGAGGTGCGAGGGAGCCGCGATAAGACGAAAAGGTCTAAGAGCAAGCTTGGGGCGTTCATATCCGATTTTCGCGATCTCAAGGCGGGCGATTTTGTCGTCCACGTCGATCACGGTATCGGGCGTTTTGACGGTTTGCAGACGATAGAATCGCAGGGTGCGACCCGCGAGTTCATGCTCCTCATTTATACGGACGACGCCAAGCTCTTTGTGCCGGTCGAGCGTATGGATCTAGTGTCGCGGTATTCGTCCGGCGAGGCGACTGCTCCGACACTCGACCGGTTGGGCGGGCTCGGCTGGCAAAAGACAAAGGCCAAAGCAAAGCGCGCGATGCGCGATATGGCCGACGAGCTTTTGAAGCTCTATGCCGAACGGAAACTTGTTCGCGGACACGCTTTTCCGCCCGATGCTCCGTGGCAGCATGAGTTTGAGGATGCGTTTCCATACGATCTGACGGTCGATCAGGCCGCCGCCATCGAGGATGTTAAGACAGACATGGAAACGCCGACGCCGATGGATCGACTGATAATTGGCGACGTTGGGTACGGCAAGACTGAGGTCGCGATGCGTGCGGCGTTTAAGGCGGTGATGGACGGCAAACAAGCGGCGATCTTGACGCCGACGACTGTGCTTGCCTACCAGCATTACGAGACGTTCAAAAAGCGTTTTGCGGCCTTTCCCGTCAAGGTCGATCTGCTGTCGCGATTTCGCTCGGCCAAAGAACAAAAGGCTGTTTCCGATGCAGCCGGTAAGGGTGAGGTCGATGTCCTGATCGGCACGCATCGCATATTGTCCGCCGACGTAAAACTGCCAAAGCTCGGGCTCGTGGTCGTTGACGAGGAGCAGCGTTTTGGCGTTGGACACAAAGAAAAACTCAAACAGTGGAAGAAAAAAGTCGATGTGCTGACGCTCTCGGCGACACCGATACCGCGGACGCTGAATATGTCTTTGCTCGGGATGCGTGATATGTCGGTGATAGAGACGCCGCCGCGTGACCGTTTGGCGATCAATACGCAAGTCGTGCAGTTTGCCGAGGGTGTGATACGTTCGGCGATCGAGCTCGAGCTGTCGCGAAACGGGCAGATCTTTTTTATCCATAACCGCGTCGAATCGATCGAGGCCATCGCCGCCCTTATCCAAAAGATCGTGCCCAACGCACGAGTCGCCATCGGCCACGGCCAGATGAACGAAAAGGAAATGGAAAATGTGATGCTCGATTTTATCGATTACAAATTCGACATTCTCGTCGCGACCACGATCATCGAAAACGGTATCGATATCCCGCGTGCGAACACCATCATTATTAATCGTGCCGACAACTACGGCCTTTCACAGCTTTATCAGCTACGCGGACGTGTCGGGCGTTCGAACCGCCGGGCGTATGCCTATCTATTGATACCGAGCGAGTTAGAATTGACGCCGATCGCACGACGACGGTTGAGTGCGATCCGCGAATTTTCGGACCTCGGAGCCGGGTTTCGGCTCGCGGCATTGGACCTTGAGTTACGCGGTGCCGGAAACATCCTCGGCGGGCAGCAGTCGGGGCATCTCGATGCGCTTGGGTTTGACCTTTATACAAAGATGCTTGAGCGAACGATCGCTGAGATGCGTGGCGACGAGATCGCTGACGACGTGAGCGTTTCGATCAATCTGGGCATTGATGTCGCAATTCCAAAAGACTACATCGCCGAGGCAAGCCAACGGCTGCGTACGTACAAACGCATCTCTTCGTCAGAGAGTGAGGATGAGCTAATGGGGATACACGCCGAGATCGAGGATCGCTATGGACGCATTCCGCGTTCGGTCGAAAATCTTTTCGATTACGGACGTTTGAGGAAACTCGCGGAGCAAATGGCTCTCGTGTCAGTGGATAAAACAGTTGACGGTATCGCGATCAAGCTTGGTGAGGCCGCTCGCGTCTCGCCGGAGAAATTGATGGGGCTGTTAGAAGCAAGAGAAGATTCGAGCTTTAGCCCGAGCGGAATTTTGCGTCTAAAGGTCGAGACGGGTGACCCCATCAAAACCGCGATGGAGTGTCTGGTGTTGATCCGTGGGTGACAGTTTCCTCGGTGCAGTCGCGATATTCTTTGTTTTCGCAAACAAATAATTCGGGGGCGTGATCGATGGTCTGTTGTCTGATATTTTGCCAGACCGGAGAGGACCAGTATTTATCCTTCGTCCACCCGAGAGCTTTGCGATTTTCCCAAACAAATTTGTAAGCATCGTGTTCGTCACGCCCTTTTAGGTGCTCAGCTTCGTGCAGCAGTATCGCGGCCCGCTCGACATCATCGACCGGATAAGTAAAGAAATCCGGATAGAGCGTCATTATCTCGAACGGGAAATTTGTCGCGGCGTATGCACTCTCTTTGGCAACGGAAGCGTTGAGCCAATTGTCGTTGCTGCGATAGACGGTCAGGTTTTCGAGGAGAAATGCGTGGCCTGAAAACCCTTTTTCTTTTAATATCGCTGTCGCCCGTCGGACGGAGCTTTTTTGTTCGATCGTCAATGACGATGCCGAAACCACAAGAGAAAAATAAAATCCGAGGACGGCCAACCCACACACCAACACACAGACCATCGCCCGGACGACAAAACCTGAACGCCGTTTTATTGCAGTAGCTTCCACACTCTCGACCGCGACGAGATCGCCCTCGCAACGGGCGCATTCAACCGCATCGGGAAAATTTACGAGGTGACAATTTGAGCACTTTTTCTTCATCCTGAGAATCGTAGCAATGGTGTACGTTGGCACCTTTATTTAAAAACAACTAATAGGCATCAGTTCCGCGAATCAAGGGCTTTGCATACTTTTCGATGCCAAGAAACGCGCTAGACCATTTCGGCATCAAAACCTAAAGTTGCATAATGTAGTGAACGAATACTAAGATTCTTTCTTACGATTTGCGACGAGGAGTTTTTTAATGAGATCGATCGGACATATTTTTATATTTGCCTTAATATTTGGTGCAGTTAGCGTCACAGCCTTCGCACAGGAAACACAGACACGTGTGGTTGACGAGGTCGTCGCCCAGGTTAATGACGGCGTCATTACGCTATCTCGAATAAAGCGTGAGATGAAAGACATCGTCGACAACGAGGTGCAGCAAGGTAAGAAACGCGAAGACGTGCAGAAAATGGTGGACGAAAAGCAGGGCGAGTTGATCGCAAATCTGATCAACGAAGAGCTTCTCATTCAAAAGGCAAAGGAAATGGGCCTGGATAGCGATATTGAGTCCTCCGTCAACCAACGAATGGCGGATATCATGAAGCAATATAACCTGAAAACGGTCGAGGCACTCTACGCCGAAATGGAAAAGAGTGGTGTCAGTCCGCAGGAAATGAAAGAATCGTGGAGAAAACAAGCGACCCGCGACATGGTCCTACAACGCGAGGTCGAGGGAAAGGTATTTTGGGGACTTAGCGGTAAAGAGCTTAAGGATTATTACGACTCGCACAAGGAAAAATTTACAAAGCCCGAAACCATTTCGATCAGCGAACTTTTTCTCGGATTTGCCGGACGCGACGAGACCGCAGTGCGCGAAAAAGCAAAACAGCTTTTGGCTCAGCTGAGAGCAG
This sequence comes from Chloracidobacterium sp., assembly GCA_016706275.1. Taxonomy (GTDB): domain Bacteria; phylum Acidobacteriota; class Blastocatellia; order Pyrinomonadales; family Pyrinomonadaceae; genus OLB17. The sequence goes on from JADJJY010000003.1 coordinate 214,985, forward strand.
GGGGCGACTGGGCAAAGATCGTAAAAGAAAACGGTGATACCGGAGTTGTCACACAGGGCACAGGCAAAGCTGAAAAGCTTAAGGTAAAAGAACTAGTGGAGATACTCGCAAAACCGCTCAAGGGTGTCAAAGTGGGCGAATTTACCGAGCCTTTTGACGCAGAGCAGCTTGGCGTCGTCATTCTCCGGGTTGACGATAGAGAGTCCGCAAGCAACGAGTCGGTCTTTGACGAAAACTCCGTTAGATCCGCAATGGCAGGTGAAAAGTTGCCGGCAGAGCGAGTAAAGTTTTTTTCAAAACTGCGTGCTGATGCATACATCAAGATCAGCGAAACATATCGTCCTATCGTATCGCCGATACTATTTGCCGACGAGCGAAAAGACAAACCCGGCAACTAACCGCATCCACACGGTAAAGAAAAAGGCCGGTTACCCGGCCTTTTTCGCGTCTATCGAGAGGTAAAATTACTATTTATCTACATCAAAGGTGCCTGCGTCAATAGCTTGGTTGATCGCAAACTCTGACAGATTGCAGGTCCAGCTGATTTCAGTCGTGCTACCACCGCTCACCAAATAATGAAGCTTGTATTTATTAGGAAAGCTAACGCCCATAAAATCCTTGAAATCTGAAAACTCTTCGGTGACCTTTATCCGTGATTCATTTTGGCGGGCAGAATCATCGATTGTTCGACCAATGCTTGAGGACGATGTACGCGAATACTCAGTACGGACGTGCCGAAACGTCTGCTGATCAAAATACATGTTGATGTCAATATCGCCTCCCTTTTTGGGCGAAAAGTTGAGAGTGTAATACTCCTTGCCATCGATCTTTTTGGTGCCCGATGATATTTTCGCTCCACGATCCGCCGCCGCCAACAGCGCCCACGAGCTCGTAAGTGCCCCCGCCAACAGTCCCTGCGAGACAAGTGAATTATTCGACTGGATAAAATTTCCCAGCACCGAGCGGGCACCTGCCCGTACAAATCCAACGCTCGTCTTATTGCCGTCAAAGACGATCCTTTCCTGAGCATAATCGCTGGCGTTGAGGCTCATGCCATAAAACATCTTCTGGCCCTCTGAAGCGATCACAATTCTTCCCGAAGCTGGCTGATTTTTTTGGCTGATATATTCAACTTTGACTTCGCCCACCGCGATAATAGATTTGATCAACGCCCTTTTATCAGCGGTCGTTATCGAATCGAGATGCTTAGCAATAATTTCTTCGGGCTTTAATTTCTGTGCTTGGGCAAGAGGCGCAAATACAGAAAGTAGAAAGATCATGCCGGATAGGGTAATTTGTCTGATTTTCATTTTATATCTCCAATAGAAATTATCGTGTGGCCCCAAATACGAACCTGAGTGCTTACGCACTAGCAAAACTATGGCAACTAAGTTCGGCGAGGTCTAAATCGACCTGTTCGATCACTCCGTCGCCAAATGTGTCACGCGACTCGAGCGTCTCAAAATATATTGAGATATTATCCAATATCTCCTCTGCCGAATGTGAATGATACAACGTCTGGCGAAACTGTGCACCGCCGACGAGCCCTTTAGTAAACTGGCCGGCGAGCTGTTTCATCTTACCCAAAGCGACGATTTCGGCCATCTCCTCACGGCACATCGAAAAGAACTCAAGTAAGACATGCTTCTTTTCTGAGACGTCGGGAATATACGGCTCGTTGCCTGCGAGTACATCTGCAAACTGTCGAAATATCCATGGGTTTTGCATCGCACCGCGACCGATGAGGATGCCGTTGACGCCCGACTCGCGCCATTTGCTCATACCGTATTCGATCGTCGTGATGTCGCCGTTGCCCGAAACTGGTATTGAGACCGCGTCCTTGACCTGTTTTATCAGGTCCCAATTAGCGAGACCTTTGTAACCCTGTTCGCGTGTTCGGCCGTGCACTTGGATATGCTCGACGCCGCATTGCTCGGCCATTTTTGCCACATCGACAACGTTGATCAACGCATCGGAATAACCGGTTCGCAGCTTTAACGTCAGCGGTATCGTGATCGTTTTCTTGATCTCCTTGAGGATCGCTTCGAGTAACGCAGGTTCGCGAAGCAAGCCCGAGCCACCACCGTTTTTAACGACTTTCGGAGCAGGACAGCCGCAGTTTACGTCCAAAATATCGGCACCGACCTCTTGGGCCATCTCGGCGCCCATCGCCATTCGATCGACCTTGCCGCCAAAGATCTGCACGGCATATGGCCGTTCTTCCTCATCAAAACGCATTTGGCGCTTCGATTTAGGATTGTGCCGCGTCAGACCCTCGACCGAGATAAACTCAGACACGACCAACCCGACACCGCCGCGCCGCTTGATCAACCGACGAAACGTATAATCCGTCACCCCCGCCATCGGCGACAGGATAAGCGGCGGATCAATAACAATGTCTCGGATCTTAAAGGGCTTCATCGGACAAACTTAGGCTTTCTTTCGATTCTTAATAACAAAGATCAGCCCGAGCATGAAAACAAAGAATGAAAAGAAAAGCACGATGATGCCTGGGATGATCCCGAGCATTGCCTCTTCCCAACTGGTGCGACCGTTGGTCATTGGCACGAGTGCCGCAGAGATGACCGTCACTGCGAGGCCGAGCAAAACGCCGAGTATCCCGAGTATCATCACGACTTTCCAAAGCATAAGTTGTTCTCCTTTAGCTGTTAGCTACCAAAGAAACTATTTCGTTACTTTCTTTAGCTCGATGCCGGTCGCCTCGAATGAGACCTCGGTCACTGTGCCGTCGGCGTTACGAGTGTCAAACTTTGCACCGTCGTCTTCGATCATATGATCTACTTCGGCTTTTGACAGAGTCTTGACCTGTACAGTGCCCTCGACGCGAGCTTTTGCCCCAGCCGACTGGAGCGGGATAAAGAACGCGTGGCCCTTCATCTTAACGCGGACGCTCTTGCTATCTTTGTTTTCGGCAACCTCAGCCCAACAGCCCTCAGTCTTGCACGAACGAACTACGACCCCCTCGATCCGCACCGTTTTACCAGCATATTTCGACGGGTCTTTGAGAACCTTATTTAGCGAAACTTTCTTCGCACTGCCGATCGGCTCGCCGCGTTTCAGATACGAATCTGACGGGATCGCCGCAGTTTTGTCCTGCTCGGTGGGCTTTGCCTTGTCTTTCATGTCCTCTTGGGCAAACGCCGTGAATGAAAGAGCTAAAATAATAATTGCTAGATTAAAAAACGTTTTCATAATTATCTCCCTTGAAAGTAAAACTAAAGTATAACAAAGGCGTGGTTATTTCGCCTCAAACACCACCTTTCCATGTACAACTGTAATTAACACCTTGGCGTCACGTATCTTGTTCGTATCAACCGTAAAAATATCATCCGATAGCACTACGAGATCCGCCAGCTTGCCGACCGCGAGCAAGCCTTTCTGGCTTTCCTGAAACTCAGCGAAAGCCGATCCGAGCGTGTATGCACGAACCGCTTCGTCGACGGTGAGCGAACGGCCGCCGCTGTTGACGGCCGCGTGGATCCCAAACAATGGGTTGAGATCGGTTATCGATGCGTCGGACCCAAAAGCAAGCGTCACACTCGAATCCATAATGGCTCGAAGATCATCGCTGCCCGCTCCGAATAGGTGCGGCTGCATTGACGCAATGATGTTTGAGCGCGAAAGCCGCCGAACATCACCCGGCCTCATTCGGGCTGCGTGTTCGATACGAAAACGCCGGTCGCGTCGCCCGTTAGCAACAATTGCCTTTTCAAATGCCGTGAGAGCAGTCGTATTCGAACGCTCGCCAATGGCATGTATCATCACCTGCAAACCGGCTTTGTCGGACTCGGCGATCGCGTCGGTCAATTCAGCCAATTCATCGTCGCTGCCGTGCGTAAACCCTTTGACACAGCCGCGGCGAACGAACGAGTTGCCGGTAGCGGCACGAAACCCCGCCGAAATTGCTTTCCGGCGGTCGCTAATACCGATGCATTCATAAACGCGCGTTTTTAATTTTCCGCTTTCGGCTAATGTATTGAGGATCGCGAACAGATCGTCCGTATGCACATCCTGAACACTGGTCACGCCGAGCGACGCGGCATAGTTGCTTGCTGTCTCGGAGATCTCCGGCCAGTTTCGCTCATGGTCGAGCGGCACTTGCCCTCTGATCCGTGTGACCAACTCATTCGACACCACCGCTTCTGCTCCGGAGATCTTCGCACGTTTTAGCGCCGCCGAATTGACCATCGCAAACTTATGATCCGCAAGATAGATCAGAACGGGGTTGTCCTGACTTACCGCATCGATCTGCGCTATCGTCGGCATCTCATTGGATGACAAACTCAATCCCGCACCGAGTATCCAACGCCCTTTTGGCAACACGCTTGCATAAAATGCGATGCGATCTAAAACCACTTGGCGGTTGCGGATATGTTTGGCGCTGAGATGCGAAAACTGATTGCCGATGCCGGTGAAATGAACGTGTGAGTCGTTAAAGCCGGGCAGGACGAGTTTGCCGGCAGCATCGATAACGCGCGTTTTATCATTTGCGAATTTGCGGATCTCAATGGTCTTGCCGACCGCGAAAATGCGACCGTTCGCGACGGCCAGAGCCTCGGCCTTTGGCACACGCGTGTCCATTGTACGAATATTCGCGTTGATCAAAATAAGGTCGGCCGATGTTTGGGCATCGACCGACGTTAAAAAACCACAAATCAATAAAAATGCGAGCGAGACAAATTTCATTTTTGCTCGAAAGCGACCTTGCCATTTACGATCGTTGTCACGACCTTAACGTCGCCGATCTTGTTCGGTTCGATCGTAAAAATATCGTCGGACAAAATGATGAGATCCGCTAGCATGCCGGGCTCGAGCGTACCTTTTTCATCGTCCTGAAACTCCGCGTAAGCGGAACCCCAAGTAAATCCGCGAACCGCTTCGTCAACGGTGATCTTTTGTTCGGGCAGCCAGCCGTTTGGATTTTTGCCGTCCGTTGTCCGGCGCGTGACCGCGGCGTAGATGCCAAACAACGGATTGAGCGGAGCGACCGGCGAATCAGAGCCAAATGCCAACACTCCGCCCGTATCGAGCAGCGTCCTAAAAGCATAAGTTCCTTTCAAACGCGGAGCATCCAGCCGTTTCCAAGCCCAGCGACCGTCGTCGATCGCATGGACCGGCTGCATTGACGCGACCACTTTTTGCGACCCGAAACGCTTAATATCCTCGACACGCAGATGTTGTGCATGCTCGATCGTAAAGCGGCGATCCCATGTGCCGTTGGCTTTATCAACCGCGAGAAAATGGTCAAGGATAGTCGCGTTTGCACGGTCGCCGATGGCGTGTATGCGAACCTGCAACCCGGCTTTGTCGGCGTTCTCGATGTCTTGCCGCATCGTTGTCAAGACATCCGCCATTGATAGTCCGGTCGAATTTGGAGCGTCGAGATAAGGTGCAAAAAACCACGCCGTGGTCGAGCCCAAACTGCCGTCCGCATAGCCTTTGAGACATCCGACACGAAGCATTGCATCACCAAAAGCACGTTTCGCACCCGTGTTCGCCCACCGTTTGTAATCGGCTAGCGGCGAACATCCGTAAACGCGTGTTTTTAGCTTACCCTGACGCAACAATTCCTGATAAACGCCGATATCCGCCCCGGCGGACATATCCTGAACGCTGGTCACGCCGAGCGAAGCAGCATGATCGGTCGCCGCCTGAGCCGCTTCAAGCTTTTGCTCGAAACTCGCTGCGGGGATAGCTTTGTCAATGTAATAGCTGGCCGCGTCCTTAAATATCCCAGTCGGATTGCCCGCAGCATCGCGAACGATCTCGCCTCCAGCGACGTCTTTGACGGTCTTATCAACGCCCGCGAGCCGCATCGCAAGGCTGTTTGCGAGCGCCATGTGGCCATCGAGACGGTTGATAAAAACCGGATTATCGGGTGTCGCGGCATCGATCAACGCTGCGGTCGGCAGGTTGTTTGGCGTCCAATTCTCATGATCCCACTGGCCGCCAAGTATCCAGCGCCCTTTTGGCAGCTTTGCCGCAAACGCCTTTATTCGCTCAACAAATTCCTGCGGCGTTTTCGCGTCACGCAGATCGACCGAGGCAAGTTGATTGCCCGTCTCCATAAAATGCACGTGGGCGTCGTTAAAACCCGGCAGGACGAGCTTACCTTTGGCGTCGATAACGCGGGTCTTTGGCCCGATCCACGGCCTGACATCCGCGTCCGATCCGACGGCTTTGATCCTCTGCCCGATGATCGCGATCGAACTCGCAACCGTACGCTTTGCGTCCATCGTGCGAATGTTTGCATTGATGATAACGAGATCGGCTCCCCCGTTTTGAGCAAGGCTTGTGGAAACCAGATTTAGGCCAATGGCCGCAAGCGTTATTATTAAAGCTAACTTTTTCATATTTAGAGCATCTGAGAAACGGTGTATTCTTTAGGTGTCCGGCAATTATAGCAATGAAAGAAAAGCATATCCACATCCTAGGCATCGCCTTCGTCGCTATCGGGCTTGGGTTTGTTGTTTTTCTTTACTGGTCAGAGCCCAAAACGCTTGCCGAAGTCGCGACGAAAAGCCAGGTCATGCTGGGGACATACGAGATAAACAAGGATGAATTTGCACGAGGCCTGGCGTTATTTCGTACCGATGATTTTATCGGAGCAAGGGCGGCGTTTGACCGTGCCGATCCGGAGAAACGGGACGCAAACACCCAATTTTACACGGCCTACAGCTACTACCGCCAAGGCTGGGGCCGACTGTCGAACGACGATACGCTGTTCAAACCGGGGCTTGAGACGGTCGACCGCGTAATGATACTGGACCCAAAATTCAGATCGGGCGATGAGACACTCGCGATGAAAACCCCGTCAGAATTGAAATACGAATTGGAAGAAGGCCTAAAGCTAACGCCGGATGATTTTAATCCGATGAAGCTCACGCGGGAGCGGAAATGAGAACGGTTCACGAAGAAATAATTGATATTGAGATCGACGAAGCTGAGTCGGATCTCGGCCCGGTTCGTGACGTTGCTATTGAAAAAGTCCAAAAACCTAAAGCCCAAAACCAAAAGCCTCAGCTCATTTTTCTACTATTGCCCTGCTTGTTCCTGTTAGTCACGCTGCTCGGCGGTATGAGACTCGGGGCGGCGGATAATGCATTTGTCTTTCTAAAACCGGCACTCATCTGTCTCGTTTTTGCGTCGGTTCTGATGATCTTATTTTTCCGCTCGTCGCTGCTGCAAATGGACGGATGGTTTTCGGACAAATTTTCGACACTGCAAAATATTGCAAATGCCGGAGTATTGCTGACGATGTTCACCGCCTCGACACAGCTTTTTAACTCATTGCTGCCGGAAAAAGGGCTGCCCTTTTGGATCGTCGGATTTTGTTTCTTTTGGACTTTGTGGAACAACCTTTTTGCTGATTTCGACACCAAAAAACTTTTGCGCAGTTTGGGAGCATTGTTCGGCCTTGCGTTTGTAGTCAAGTATCTAGTGCTCGCAAATTTGACAGCAACGGGCGACACGAGTTTGTTGCAGCGGATATTCGACAACCCGGCAAAAGAGGCGTTTACGTGGCTGCTCGACCTGCCGCGATACTCGGCGGGTACCGGCTACATACAATTTTTTGCCGTCGCGATCTATTTGATCGCTCTGTTTTTGACACCATCGACAACTAAGAAATGAAATTTATTGTTGCCCTATTATTTTCTCTAACTCTTGCATTTACTGCATTCGGTCAGTCGCCTTCGAAGATCTTAAAACAGGCGGAAAAAGCTCTCGGCGGCCAGAAAGCCCTGAAAGCCGTCACCTCGGTTTATCGCACGGGCCGTATTACGCGCGTCAGCGACGGTGCGGAGGGCAAATATCTCTATCAAACATCGCAGCCGAATCTATTTAACGTCAGCTATGACCTCGGTGGATTTGAGACTGAAACGGGTTACAACGGGCGTTCGGGCTGGCTGCGGGATTCGCGTAACGGTCTGCAAACTCTGACTGGAACACCGAGTAACGAGATACAGGCAAAGGCTGCATATCGAGATCATTTATGGCTCAAAGCGAAGGAAGAAAAATCAAAGATCGTCACTGGCGGGCAGATGATGATAAATGGCAAAGCGTCAAATTCGATCATCATCAACACACCAAAAGGCATTTCTATAAAGGTGTATTTTGACGCCGTGACCGGCTTACCTGTCCGCGATGAGATACCAAACGGCGGCTCCGTCGAGGTAACCGAATACAGCGACTATCGCAGCGTTAATGGCATTCAACAAGCGTTTACCCATCGCATCACCATCGGGAACGAGACCTACGAAGTTAAATTTGAAGACGTTCGGACAAACCAGCAGATCGCTAAATCAGAGTTTGATTTCCCAAATATTTCCGGCGAACCTCTGCCGGACATACCGACGCTGCTCAAAGACTTACAAGCTAACGAGGACCGCGTCGAGGCGATGCTCGACAGTTATTCGTTTACGCAAAAGGTGACGAAACGCGAGCTTGGCAAGGACGGCAACCTGCGTGAGACCGAGTCGGAAACAACGCAACTTTCGTTTTATAAAGGCTCACGCATTGAGCGAGTCATCGAGAAAAACGGACGTCCTTTGAGTGGCAGCGATCAGGAGAAAGCCGATAGAGACGCCGCAAAACAGGTTGAGGAGATCGAGAAAAAGATCGCCAAAGAAGATGCCCGCAAGGTCAAGCAAAACGCTAACGGCACGCCTTCGGATGACAATCGCCGCATATCGATCGCCGAGGTTCTGCGTGCGTCAAAGCTATTAAACCCTCGCCGCGAACGATTTCGCGGACGTGACTGTGTCGTTTTTGATTTCGAGCCAAACCCTGCGTTTGATATGAAAAATGCCAAGAGCATGCTCAAATTTTTCGGCAAAACGGCGGGCGTGATGTGGATCGACGAGAAAGACAAACAGGTCGCACGTCTCGAAGCCGTGCTGTACGAAAACTATAATGTTGGCGGCGGCGTGCTCGCCAAACTGAGAAAAGGCGCGACCTTTATGCTCGAAAAAGATCGTGTCGGCGACGAGATCTGGCTGCCGTCACAGACAGACATCAATCTGTCAGTCCGCGTGCTGCTGGTCAAAGGGATCGATGTAAACCAGGTGATAAAGAGCTACGACTATCGAAAGTTTGAAACGGAGGTCAAAGACGCCACGGTCGATGGGACCAAAAAACCCTAGTTTTTGATTACGATATCGACGCTCTTGCCATCGCGGCGAACGCGAACTGTCTTGAGAGGTGTGTTACTCCTGAGAGTCGATTTATCGGTAACCGTTTGCCCATTGACCGATTCGATCACATCGCCCGTCTGGATCTGCGAACGCTCAGCTAAGCTGTTTGGCGTAGTTGACTGCACACGCCATCCATCAGCTTCAAAACTACCCTTTGCACCAATTAGATCAAGCACAGTTTTTGCCGGTATTTGCGGCGTTGCGTGAAAACGACGTCCAACACGGCTCGCAAGATCGATCGAACCGCCGCCCGTATTTTTATCTTTTGCAACAGGCTTTTTGACGGCAACAACGGTGCTGTCTGAAACGACTCCAGGCTTTTTGACGACAAGCTGTTCGTCAGGTTTTGTGACCGGAGGAGCCAAAGCGACTTCACTCGACGGTGCAGGTAACGGCGGAGTGACGTTCGGCTTTTCATTCACTGCGACAACGGGAACATTGGCATCGCCCACCGAATAGAACGAATTCAACGCAAAATAACCGCCGACGGCGAGCACTAGAGCAAGCGGGGCCCCATATGCCAACCAAACCGGGATTCGAAATCCGCCTTTCTCAGTCGGACGGCCCGCGGCGATGCGGGCACGGACGCCGAAATCAAAATCTGACGGGGCTTCGACATGTTTTAGCTCGCCTAAAAGACGGCTGACCGGTTCGTTATTTTGTAATTCTTCGTTACTCATCGCTGTTTATAAATAATGCTGTAATTTCTCTTTGAGCAGCCCGCGACCGCGATTTATTCGCGATTTTGTTGTGCCCAAGCCGAGCTGCATGATCTCGGCGATCTCGTCGTAACTGCGTCCCTCGATGTCACGTAGGATTACGGGCACGCGATATTTCTCTGGCAAAGCGGCGATCGCTCGGGCGATGACCTGACTGCGTTCGTCATCGACCAACTCGGCATCCTGCAGCTTGCGTTTATCGGGCGGCTGAAACTCTACCTGCGTATCGTCTTCGGACTGAAACAGCCCTGTCAGCGACATCAGACGCCGCCGTTTTCGCCGCCGAATCTCGCTGATAGCGAGGTTTGTCGCGATCCGATAGATATAGGTCGAAAACGCAAATTGCGTGTGATAACGGTCGATCGCAAAATAGACACGCACAAAAGTCTCTTGAGCGAGGTCCACCGCCTCTTCGTAATCATTCAAAAATCTATAGAGATAATTTGTTATCGGGCTGCGATAACGATCCATTATCTCGCCAAAAGCAGCTTCGTCGCCGCTCTTGGTCGCCTCGATCAATGCATGGTCGCTACGCTTTTCTTCAGGCATGGAGGTACGTGATACCTCCGTGCCCGAAAGAGTGCCGATGTCGTGAGCCATACATTCATACTATTTTCAACGGAACGGCAAATAAAGCCAACGTCAGTTCCGTCATTTTCAAACACGCTTGATCATGTGAAATGTTTCGAAAATCAAACTAGTCCGCCGCACGCACGGTCATCACGAGAAAGATCGTGCCGCTCGTACCCGGCAGATTGAGCGTGCCGATCAGCGTCGGGGTGTTTTGCGAGAGGCCGACCTTGCTGAGATTTAGGCCGATCTGCTCGTAGTTGTATACCGGTACAGCTTTGCCGCCATCGTCTTTGCGTTCCGTCATCAAAACCGGTACCCGCGCCCCAAAACGCAACGTTCGAGTTTGAAATGCGGTTTGCCCGGCGGCATTGGGCGTCGTGCGGAAATCTAGAGCCGCCCATTCGATAAACGATTGCGTCGCACCGCTCGATTCCTGGCCGAAAATATTTGACGTGCTCTTGTATTCGAAACTGCCGGTATTTGAGATACGTCCGAAAAAGGTGCTCGCGAGCCGGTAATTCGAAAAAGCAAAGTTAGATTTGAGCTGTCGCGAGACGTTATTGAGCTCCGCGGGCAGGTCGCCGCGCGTTTGTGCGTCATTAGAACCGATGACGAGTTGTAGTGAAATGTTATAGCTCGGCTCGACCGGTGGCGATGTTTGAGCGAGGATAGATGCCGACAATGTCAGCATCAGGCTGATAACAAAGATGGATCTGCGTCCAAGTTGAGGTTGATTCATGTGGTCTCCTATGCAAAATATTTGCGATCGCAAACCGTTGCACAAACCAACCTTTATAAAGTTGCAAAAATTTATTGGGTAGCGGAAAAGAGGCCTTCGTCGACCTTTTGGCCATAGCTGACAGTGCCGACCTCGGTTTCTTCGGCGATCTTGTCTTTTGCCCACAAAACCGTCCTGTACGGGACGAGCGTCCCCTGGGCGTAGTTGTAATCGTAGAATTTGCGGCGGTATTTGATGCCGGCCTCTTCATAGGTGAGCATCATCACGCGGAAAGATTTTACACTGACATAAAAGCGGGTCTTTCGTTCCGCCTTGTCGGTGACCTCGATAACGTAATACTCAACTCCCATGATCTTTTCACGTTCGGCCAGCTCGAGCTTAGACTCGTCCTCTTTGTAGCGGAACAGAGCCTCTAGGCCGTGAAACATATTCGACTCAAAGGCTTTGGCGGTGTCTTCGCGTGGAACAAAAACCGTGTTATTGACGATGCCAAATACTTTTTCACCGTCATAGACGAGCGAGTATTTTGCATTTGGATACGTTTGATCTAACCGGACTTTTTCTTTCGCCAGATTGTCGCCACGCAGCACGTACCTCTGATACGTTACCTCGTCGACCTTGCCATCGGCGGCGGTGTACGTTGTACGTCCGCGCTCGATCGTCGTTTTTCTGATCTGATTTAGGGTTGCTCGTCCGCCGCCAATACCGTAGATAAACAGCGCCGTTTCAGCGATCTGTTCGGCCGTGACGGGCTTTGCAGCGGCGTTCTTATCCGGCGTCGGAGTCGGCTTGGCTTTCTCTTTTTGAGGCGTTGGCTCTTGTGCCAAAACCGAGAATACTCCGCATAAAAGCAGAAAAACTGTAATTACCGACCTTTTAAAACGCAAAAACACTAGAAGATTCTCCGGGTATATCTGTCTTTTAACAATAGCGGATTGTAGCATACTCAATATGTTTAGGCATAAAGCCAAAGCCCGCGACTCTTTCAATTGATGTATTCGGACGGTCAAAAGATGCACTTCGCTAACGCATAATGAAAAGTGCACAGTGCAAAATTTTTAGGCTTTCTTTACTATTCACTGTTAGTTATTCACTATTCACTTTCAAATATGCTTCACGTCGCACTCGTCGAACCTGAGATTCCACCAAACACCGGCAACATCGCCCGCCTTTGCGCGGCAACATTTACTTCGCTACACATCGTCGGCGTGACCGGATTTCGTATGGACGACCGGACGCTGAAACGTGCGGGGCTCGACTATTGGGATGATGTCGAGCTGCACCGGCACATCGACCTGCCGGAACTCTACGCAGCGTTACCGGATTCGCGTTTTTTGTATCTCACGACAAAAACTAATCAAAAATATACTGACTTTAACTTTCAGGACAACGACTTTCTGGTCTTTGGCCCCGAGACCCGCGGACTCCCGGAATCGGTGCTCGCAGAAAACGCCGATCACTGCATGACGATACCGATGCCAAATGAAAATGTCCGCAGCCTTAACCTCGCCACCAGTGTCGGCATCGTGCTTTACGAAGCGATCAGGCAGACCTCCAGCTAGCCCGCCCCTTGCTTTGTCGATCATTGGCGGACACCCTTTTGCACGCCCATCTCATCAAATAGAGCAAATGTATCCGGACATCGGATACAGGAGGTTTTATATGAAGAAAATTACATCCGTTTTTGCATTAATTTTTACATTTGCGGCATTGTCGGTGCTTAGCGTCACGGCCCAGAGTTTTGCTCCGAGGGCGTCGGTAACGCCTCTGACGTTGGAACAGAAAGCTAACAAAGAGTTGCGGAAACTACCACGCTACAGTGTTTTTGACTACATAGAGGTCGAGGTCAACGGCAGCACTGTTACGTTGACGGGCAAGGTTTGTTCGCTCGGCACAAAGAATCAGGCCGCAAACTTTATTAAGGATATCGACGGCGTCCGCGAGGTCATCAATAACATCGACGAACTGCCGCCGTCATCCTTTGACAACCGCATTCGCCGCGAAGCGTACCACACTTTCACCAATCGCGGGCCCGGACAGTATTTCTCTGAGATCAACCCGGACGTCCGCATCATCGTTGAGCGCGGACGGATAACGCTCGAGGGTTTTGTTTACAGGAAAGCGGATAGCGATACGCTAAATATTCTTGCAAACGGCATCGACGGAGTGTTCCAAGTCACTAATAATCTGATCGTCGGCAAACGCGATTATTGATCGTCAGCCGATATTATTTAACACAGGCCGGGCAGCAATGTCCGGCCTTTTTATTGTGCAAATTGCCTTTCGCCGCCCAATGAGTCATTATACTCGTTTGCCTTAGGGCGGGAATTTACAACTATGATCACTGCAGAAAAGATACGAAACATCGCCATTATCGCCCACGTTGACCACGGCAAGACCACGCTCGTTGATGCTATGCTCGCCCAATCAGGCACTCACCGCGACAACGAGACAGTCGTCGACCGCGTGATGGATTCGATGGACCTCGAACGTGAGCGCGGCATCACGATCATGGCGAAAAATACGTCCGTCCGGTACGGCGACTACAAAATTAACATTTTGGACACACCGGGCCACGCCGATTTTGGCGGCGAGGTCGAACGCGTCTTAAAAATGGTTGACGGAATCGTTTTGCTCGTTGACGCCGCTGAGGGCTGTCTGCCGCAGACACGTTTTGTGCTAAGGAAGGCTCTGGAACTAAAACTTCCCTGCATCGCTCTGGTGAATAAGATCGATCGTCAGGATTCGCGCCCCGAAGAAGTGCTCGACGAGATCTATGACCTATTTATCGATCTCGGAGCCAACGACACACAGATCGAGTTCCCTGTCCTCTATTCAATCTCACGTGACGGCATTGCGAAAAAGCAGCTTGCCGACGAATCGAAAAATCTTATTCCTCTTTTCGATCAGATCATCGAGAGCATACCGGCTCCGCACGCCCTGCGTGACGATACCTTGCAATTGCTGGTCGCAAATATTGATTACAATCCGTTTGTCGGACGCCTCGCGATCGGACGTATTTTCTCGGGGGCGATCGCTAAGAATCAGGAAGTCGCGGTCGCAAAACGTGACGGAACAGTCGTAAAGACACGCGTCAAAGAGCTGTTCGTTTTCGAAGGCCTCGAACGCACCACCGTTACCGAGGCAGGTACCGGCGAGATCGTTGCCCTTGCCGGATTTGACGATATTGAGATCGGCGAGACGATCACGTCTGTCGAAAATCCAAAGGCTTTACCAGTCATTAACGTTGACGAACCAACGATCGCGATGATCTTTGGCGTAAATACATCGCCGTTTTCAGGTATCGATGGCAAGTTTGTCACTTCGCGTCAGATCAAAGAACGCCTAGATCGCGAGCTGCTCGGCAACGTCGCCCTGCGTGTCGAACAGACCGAGGCAGCTGAGCAATTTAAGGTCTCAGGCCGCGGCGAATTACAGCTCGCGATCCTCATCGAGATGATGCGTCGCGAAGGCTATGAGGTTCAGGTCTCAAAACCTGAGGTCATCACCAAAAAAGACGAGAAAACGGGTGAAACGATGGAACCGATCGAGCTGGTCGTCATCGACGTGCCTGACGAATTTATCGGCGTTGTCACCGAAGCAATGGGCCGCCGTAAGGGGCAGATGACCAAGATGGTCAATAACGGCTCGGGCCGTGTGCGTTTGGAATTTGAAGTTCCTTCGCGTGGTTTGATCGGTTTCCGCGGCGAGTTTTTGACGGAAACGAAGGGCACTGGATTGCTCAATACGCTTTTCCTGCGTTTCGACAAACACCAGGGCGAGATGAAATCGCGTCAGACCGGCTCACTCGTTTCGGACCGCATGGGCGAAACTAACACTTACGCTCTCTATAACTTACAAGAACGCGGCGTGCTCTTCGTTAAGCCGCAGGTCAAGGTTTACGAAGGTATGATCGTCGGCGAAAATGCCCGTGCGGTCGATCTCGACGTCAATCCGATCAAAGAGAAAAAGCTCTCAAACATGCGTACAACGAGCGCCGACGAAGCCATGCGGCTCGTCCCGCAGCGTGAAATGTCGCTCGAACGTGCTCTCGAATTTATCGCCGACGACGAGTTGATCGAAGTAACGCCAAAAGCGATCCGCTTGCGTAAACGAGTGCTGAAAGCTAACGAACGGCCTAAGAAATAACATTCGCGAGTTCTCCCAACTCGCGTTTCTGTCCAAAACCATTTACGCTTTAACTTCGTATCCAGCCTAAACAAATGGCCGAAGAAATAGCCGATACATTTCCCGAGCCCGTTCCCGTCATTGACGAGGACGCGGCTCCCGCTCAACCTCCAAAGAAAAAATTTGACCGCTCGATCGTCGAGGGGCCGCTTTCGCGGGCCGTTTGGAAGATCGCTTGGCCGACAATGCTTACAAACATGATCGCCGGACTGCAGGGCATGGTCGATCATGTGTTGGTCGGCAATCTGGTCGGCTATAAGGCGAACGCTGCGATCGGCATCAGCTTTCAAATTTTCCTCGTCGTCATCGTATTTATCTCGTCGCTGTTTACCGGCATGAGTGTGCTGGTTGCGCGGTTTGCCGGTGCTCACGAGGCCGAGAAAGTGAACCGCACCGTCTATCAGGCGTTTCTAACCGCCATATTTATTGCTGTCGGAATAATGGCACCGGTCGGATATTTTGTCTCACCTTATCTGCTTGATTTTGTCAGCTCGGATGCGGGCGTTAAAGCCGAGGCACTACCGTTCCTGCGAATAACATTTGTTTTTAGCATCGGTTTGCTCATCTTTTTTATGACGAGTGGAGCTCTGCGTTCGGCGGGCGACGCTAAGACACCGATGATGCTTGGCATTGCGATGACGGTGCTCAATTTGCTGCTAAATATAGTATTTATCAGCGGCCTCGGCCCCGTTCCCGCATTTGGCACGGCCGGTGCGGCGATCGGAACGAGCATTGCGACGGGTATCGTCGGGGCATTTGCGATCTATAAAATGTGGAGCGGTGCGTGGGTCGTCGGATTTCCGCGTGGACAAAGCTGGGCCCCGGATTGGAAAGTTATCCGCAATCTATTTAAGTTTGGCCTGCCCACCGGGATTCAGGGCATCGCGATGAATGTCGGCGGAGTTTTGATGCTCTCGTTCATCGGCAGCCTCGCGCAAAGCGCCGCTGCGCAGGCTGCTTTTGCTGTATCTTACGGCCAGCTTTTTTCTCTCGTCACTTGGACATCGGTCGGTTTGATGGGAGCCTCAGCCGCTGTCGCCGGACAAAATCTCGGTGCAGGACATCCCGACCGTGCAAAAGCGGCTGTTAATACCGCTGCGAAATTCGGCCTGATAGGATCGGCATTTCTTGGGATATTTTATTTCTTTTTCCCGATGCAGTTGCTCGCCATTTTCGGCATGACCGATCCGGATGCGGTCGCTCTTGGCGTCCAGCTTCTTCGTGTTCTGGCATTTTCGGGATTGTTTATCTCGGTTGCTCTAACCTATACCGGCGGGCTGCAAGGAACTGGCGATACAAAAAGCCCTTTGTTTATCTCGATCATCTCTCAGGTCGTGATACCGCTCGGCATTTGTTTTGCGGTAAAGCAATTTATGACGCTCGAACCGATGCACATCTGGCTCGCGATCTTTGCGGGTCACATTACGCGATGCGTATTAAGTCTGGTGCGGTTTAGTCAGGGCAACTGGCGAGGCATCAAGGTAGATATTGAGACGACGGCGGCCTAGTCGTCAGACTGGTCATCTTCTTCGTCTTTCTCAGGCTCGTATTTTTCATACCCGTGAGCGTCGTCGTAGTAATAACCGCGCTTTTGTTGGTCTTCGCTCCAGCTTGAGCGATCTTTCTCGGCAGGCTCGGCGGGCTTATCTTTTTGCTTCGGCGTTTCGGGCATAAATCAACTATAATCATCTCAAATAACTTCGGGAATTTTTAATATGAAATTAAGAAATGGCCTTTACGCATGTGTTCTCGTCGCTTGCTCGGTAACGGCGACGTATTTTGTTACGGTATCGACAGCCCAGCCCGGCACCGCGCCAGCGGCAAAGGTCGATAACGAATATCAAGCCGGAGCAACGCTCTGGATGCAAAAAGCGGGCGAGTATCGTGCTCTAGCGTATCAGGCGTTTAACCTCGGCCGCTGGCAGCTTGACGCCGATCTCGATAAAAAGAACGTCAAGAAATTGCCAAAGATCGAGCAGAAAAAGCCGCGCGCGATAGTCGTCGATATTGACGAGACGGTGCTTGATAATTCGCCGTCACAGGCCTGGGGCATCAAGAACCGTGTCGCATTCGACCTAAAAGACTGGTACGCCTGGGGCGAAATGCGTAAGGCAAAAGCTATTCCCGGCAGCGTCGATTTCCTCAATTACGCCGTGTCCAAAGGCGTAAAAGTCTTTTTCGTTTCGAACCGCGACGAGGTGCAAAAGCAGGCAACCATGGACAATCTAAAAAACGTCGGATTCACTGACATATCGGCCGACAATGTTCTGCTCCGCCAAAAAGACGACAAAGGCAACAATATCTCGACCAAAACACCCCGTCGCGAGTTCATTTTGCAAAAATATCGAATAGTAATTCTGATGGGCGATAACCTTGACGACCTTTCTGACGTATTTGAACGCAAAAGCGTCGCCGACCGTTTTGCCGAGGTCGATAAGGTGAAAAGCGATTGGGGCAAACGCTGGATCGTTTTGCCAAACGCGATGTACGGCACCTGGGAAAATGCGATCTACGAATACGGCCGTCTGACCGATGCTCAAAAGACCGAAAAACGTGCTGCGGCATTAGAATTACCTTAAATAAATATGAAAGCGAAAACCTCTGTAAAGGTTCTATTTTTCCTTTTTACTTTTACCTTTTGTCTCAATCTGAGCGTTTCCGCTCAGAACCTCACCGTGCGGGAGATCATGGCTGAGCCGTCGATCGCCGGACAGCGGGTTGAGGGTGAAAAGCTCTCGCCCGACGGCACAAAGGTCATCTTTTTGTGGAACGCCGAAGGCAAGTTGCCGCGTGACCTTTATATGGTCCCGGCTACGGGCGGCACGCCGCAGATCATCTTGCGGGTGAGCGATCTGCCGTCTTCGCCTCCGCGTAGCACGCCGGAGAATAAGCTCGATTACGGGCTGATCGTACGTGATGATTTTGTAAAAGCACGCGAGGTCGGGCTCGGTAATTTTGAATGGTCGCCGGATTCGAAACGGCTGCTGTTTACTCAGGCCGGCGATCTTTTCGTGATGACGCTCGGATACGGATCGCCATACACCGAACAAAAGTGGAAGCAGTTAGAATCCAATCTGCAGCGTCGAGCTAACTTGGTGGACGGTTTAGTGCAAGCTTCAAGAGATATTGGACTCCAAGAGCGTGAGATTTTCGGTACGGTTGCTGAAACTCGCTCTCGGCTGCTAAGAGCAATCGCGGAAAAACCACTCGGAACCGATGGGAATAGGTCGGAATCACAAAAAAATACAATTAAGACCGCGAATACGAGCTTCTCAAACGCCTTACGAGATCTCGCCAAGCTTAATGATTCCTATCCACAGCTTAGAGCAAGTGAACTTTTTCAGGGTCTACTCGACGAGTTAGCAGGCACGGAGAATCGAATACATGTTGCTGAAATTGATTACAACGAAACGATCAATCAAATTAAGCGATACACCAAAACACAAGCTTCGGAATTCGGAGCAAGGTTCATCGATAGTCAACGGATCATTTACCAACAGGGCGGCAACTTGTTTGTTCTCAATATTTTCGATGCGACGACGGTGCAGTTGACGCGTGAGGCTGACCCGGCGAGGTTTATTTCGGTCGGCGGCGGGACGGTGTCGAAAGACGGAAAAATGCTGGCATACCCTGTATCGGACAGCTCAAAATTTCGCCCGCTTTTTGTGCCAAACTATCTTGGCGAATTTACCGAAGCCCCGACATTTCGCCGCGGCTTTTCCGAGCAAAAGCTTTTTGTCGTGCCGACCGACGGCAGCCGTGATTTTGTATCCGAGGTCAAATTCCCAAAGCAAGAAGGCGTAGGCGGCTTTCGCCGCATGGTCTGGGCCGCCGACGGCCGCAGCCTGATCGTCGACCGCGTCGACAAAGACACAAAGCGGCGTCAGCTCTTCTACGTCTATAACGTCGCTAGTAAAGATGAAAAGATCATCACGATCTCGGACGAAACCGACGACAAATGGCAGGCATCGCTATCTGTCATTTTTGAGCCAAACCCGAAAGACGCAAGCCAGCTATTCTTTTGCTCCGAAAAGGACGGCTACAACCATATCTATCTTGCAAAGCTCGAGGCGGAAACGCAGGCCGCAGGGAGTGTGCCCGATCCTTCGGCGAGAGTGCAAGAAGGCTCCACAGGGCTAACCGGAAAGGTGACGATCACGCAGCTTACAAAGGGCAACTGGCAGGTCGAGTGGGCAAAGTGGACCGCGGGCGGCGGTTCCATTGCATATTCATCCACCGAGGAATCCGCCGATGAGCGGCAGTTTTACTTTTTGAATACAGCAACCGGGGAAAAAACCAAGTTGCAGTCATACGAAAAAGGAATGAAGATCTCGCCGCAGATGGACGAGGTAAATCCTGTCCCGACGTTGCTTTACAGCTTTTCGCAGTGGCAAACACCGGACGAGCTTTATACACAAAAAGTATGCGACGCCTGCAAAGAGGGAGAGGCCGTTAATCGCCTGACGAAGACAGTTCCGGCATCGTTTGACGCTCGCAAATGGAATGCTCCGCGATTTGTCGATATCCCGTCACGGGACGGCAAAAAGATCGCGTCGAAATATTATCTCCCGGCCGATTTTGACCCGAAAAAGAAATATCCGATGGTCATTTTTGTCCACGGTGCGGGCTACCTGCAAAACACGATAAACGGCTGGAACAATTATTATCGCGAGTTTATGTTCAACGATCTGCTGACCAGACGCGGCTATGTCGTGCTCGACATCGACTATCGCGGGTCGGCGGGTTACGGACGCGATTGGCGAACTGACGTCTATGATTTCCTTGGCGGCAAAGATTATGACGACCATATCGATGCGATCGATTTTATGGTGAAAAATTACAGTGTAGATCAAAAACGCATCGGCGTTTACGGCGGCAGTTATGGCGGGTTTATGGCTGAAATGCTGATATTCCGAGCCCCTGACAAGGTCGCGGCGGCGGCGGCTTTGCGTCCGGTTGCCGACTGGAAAAATTACTACGCTTCGTCACCGACCTATACGGCGCAGCGTCTTGGTTTTCCCGACAAAAACCCCGAGGCTTACAAACGTAGCTCGCCGATCTCTTACGCAGACAAACTGCAAAAACCGCTGCTTATCCTGCACGGGATGGTCGATGACAACGTCCATGTTCAGGATTCACAACAGCTGATCGAAAAACTGATCCGGCTCGGCAAGACACAGTACTTCGAAGCGATGTTGTACCCGTCAGAAAATCATGGATTTGTGCGGCCGGAAAGCTGGGCTGACGAATACGAACGCATTCTGGCTTTCTTTGAAAAACATCTGAAATAAAAATTAGCAACATAGTCCGTCGAGTGACGGCGAGAAAAAAATCATCTTTTCTCACCTTTCTCTGTGGCTAATTTTTCTGATCAAATGCTTTTTCGAAAAAGATACGACATCCGGATAAAAAATCTACGCCCATCGCGGCGAAACCCGTCGTCAAACCGATTGCGAAACTCATTGAACGCACGATAGTTAGAGTTATCGTTGTAACCGACATAAAATGCGGTACCGGGATTTGGGCTCCAACCAAAAAGCAATTGCGAATTTATCGTTCCGTCAACGGTCTCATAGTCGAGGCGAACGCGAGTGAAAATAAAGCGGGTGAACTGATACGTTGAACGCAGCGAGTAGATATTCGAGTCAAATGCAGTCAGTTTGTTATCGTTTCGCCTGAGTTGTTCACGTTCATAGCTCAACTCGATGCTCCACGGTTCAGTCGGCTGCAGGTCGACGGCAAAAAAATATTGAAAGTTAAATGCCGGGCCTGGATCAAGTTTAGAGTTGCCGGCAAGAGCCCCCGGCGAGATCCGCGGATAACGCTCGCTTGCGCCAAAATCGAAATCAAACGCGTTGGTGGTGATCCCATACCCGGCGCTAGCGCTTATCTTTTCGTTAAAGGTTTTATCGATCTCGGCGTCGGATGTGAACTGATTCGCCTTACGAAAATTTTCGCCAAAGAATATGCCTTGCTGCGACGCGTTTCGCCGCGCACCAAATTCGTCCTCATAGACCCGGGCGATCTCAAAATCCGTTCCGGTTTCGATACTCAACTGTTTTTGAAAACTCCAATATGTATTAAAACTTGTGCGAAATGACTGCAATCTACCTTGCTCGTCGATCGAAAATGAGCCGGAGCTCCGCGTGGTAAAGCTGATCAGCGTCTTTGTTGCATTTGGCTCTGTTCCCAATCGTAATCCGCCAGAAACGCCGTGTGTATTTGTTCGTCGCGTAAATCCAACATCGGCCCGATAGTCTCGACTCCGTCCGCTCACGCCGAAACGATATCCAATGTTTTTGCCCGTATAATCGTAATTTGCGGAATAGGCGATCCCGTTGCCCGCACGGTATTCGCTCGCGTTCGTGTCGGGATTATAATATCGCCGATGTGAATTTGTACCGACGACCTGAAAATCTATGAGCCGCTGCGGTGTGAGCTGAAACTTGCCGTCAACTCCCAC
This sequence comes from Chloracidobacterium sp., assembly GCA_016706275.1. Classification (GTDB taxonomy): domain Bacteria; phylum Acidobacteriota; class Blastocatellia; order Pyrinomonadales; family Pyrinomonadaceae; genus OLB17. Next base: position 236,882 of record JADJJY010000003.1, read on the forward strand.
TAAATTATTGTGTTTCTGCGCACCGAAATGATACGTCGTGGCGATCATGCCAATGTTCGACTGCACGCCAAAGTCTCTTTTGAGCCGCATCACTCCGATATATGCTTTGGTTTTTGTTCCCGGAAAACGATCGATAGCCGAAAGCAGGCCAAAGGTGTTGCGGCCCGTTTTCCCAGTCAATTTTACTGCAACGTCCGGGTCGGCAATATTTCGCGTATTCACGACCTGGAGAGGCGTTCGAAAATAGTCGATCCCTTCGAGAAAGAAAGGCCGTTTTTCGGGAAAAAAGATGGGAAAGCGTTCGTTGGCCCGGACAACCGGAGCGTCAGCCTCGACCTCAGCAAAATCAGGGTTCACAGCCGCGTCGAGCGTAACGTTTGGCGTTATTTGATACTTTAATGAAACACCGATGTCTTTTTTTATCGGGCCGTTTAACATCCTCGAACCAAACGGCTGCGATGCATCCTCGATCCGCTCGCCCGATTCGCTAAGCGTGACGCTCGGGACGATCTCAAGGCTTCTTTCGTTCTTGATATCGGTCAACCCCGTGATCTTCCCGATCTGACGTAAAGATGAAACGTCCCGCTGTATCGGCATCCATGAGACATTTTCATTATTGAGGTGAGGTATCCGCCGTCCAAGATTAAACCCCCACATCTGCCCTTTTCCGGATGCGTATCTAAGTGACTTGAAAGGAACCTTGACTTCGACAGAATAACCGTCGGCGAGCAAAACGCCTTTTGATTCCATGACGATGTCAACGCTAAAGTCAGGCCCGTTTTGCTGGCCGTCAGTCAATACGGAATCAGCCTGAATGCCAAACGGATTAAAGAAAAAGACATAGGCTCGCCGCTCATCATTAAAGGTATCGAGCGTAAAGCGAACATTGTCATCGGCATCGACATTGTCGCGATTGGCGATGGTCGCCCGGATCAAACTGGGATCCTCAAAGGCATGAAAGGCAACGTACAAGTATTTTTCGTCATAGCCGACATACGCGATAGTCTCGCGCGAAGGCGCAATATTGTCACCAGGCTGGATCTGAATAAAATTATCAAAAACGGCAGCCCTTTTCCACACTTCGTCATCTAGTTTGCCATCGATAACCGGCGAGGCATCAAATTTAGGGATCGTTACCGGACGAGACCTGTCATTAGGAATCATTGTCTTAGGATCATCACCCTGACCAAGCACGATGAGCGGTGAAATCAGCACAATAATGAAGAAAATCTTGATATGCACGATAGATTAGTTTTGGAAAGGGAAGTAAAATACTCGTTACGCGAACTCTTTAAGAAAAGCTTAATTCTATAGGAATTCAGCAGGTGATTCAATAAACTCGATAAGTTCGCATCGCTATTACAAATGCGTATTTTAGTCACCGGCGGTGCCGGTTTTATCGGCTCACACCTTTGCGACAGGCTGCTTGCGGATGGCAACGAAGTCATCTGCTTGGACAATTTCTTTACCGGGCGTAAGGCTAACATTGTTCATTTGATGGACAACCGGCATTTCGAACTCGTGCGTCACGACGTGACCGAGCCGATCCTGCTTGAGGTCGATCAGATCTACAATTTTGCTTGTCCTGCGTCGCCCGTCCATTACCAATACAATCCGGTCAAGACGGTCAAAACCAACGTGATGGGCACGCTAAATATGCTCGGACTCGCAAAACGCGTCGGGGCCAGAATATTACAAGCATCGACGTCGGAGGTCTATGGCGATCCGGCCGTGCATCCGCAAACCGAGGATTATTTTGGTAACGTCAATCCGATCGGCCTACGCAGTTGTTATGACGAGGGCAAACGCGTCGCAGAGACGCTGATGATGGACTATCACCGGCAAAGCGGCGTTGATACGCGTATCGTTCGTATTTTCAACACTTACGGCACGCGGATGCTTGAGGATGACGGCCGTGTCGTGTCAAATTTTATTGTCCAGGCCCTTCGCGGACAGCCGCTGACCATGTATGGCGACGGCACACAGACGCGTTCGTTCTGCTATGTCAGTGATCTGGTCGACGGCATCGTCCGGCTAATGAACGCCGTTGACGGCGACATCCATATGCCCGTCAATCTCGGCAATCCCGGCGAATTTACTATGAAAGAGCTGGCCGATGAGGTCGGCAGATCGACCGGCAAGCCGATAAATATAGAATTTATGCCGCTACCGGCCGACGACCCGAAACAGCGCAAACCTAATATCGATCGTGCAAACAACCTGCTCGGCTGGCAGCCAAAGATCGCTCTTGCCGACGGACTCGAAAAGACGGTCGAATATTTTAGATCCGTAGTAAAATAGACCTTAGTTATGAAAATTCTTATCACCGGCGGTGCCGGCTTTGTAGGCAGCCATTTGGCTGACAAATTATTGGGCGAGGGCCATGAGATCACGGTCATCGATGACCTTTCGACGGGGCGATATGCAAATATCGCTCATCTTGAGGACCGCGAAGGTTTTCGCTTGATCATTGACACCGTTTTGAACGCCAAGTTGATGGAAGAGCTGATCCGCGATTCGGACCGCGTCTATCATATGGCGAGCGCCGTCGGTGTACGTCTGATCATGGAGCAGCCCGTCAAAACGATCGAGACGATCTTTCACGGCACGGATGTCGTGCTTGGAAACTGTTCGAAATACCGCAAACGTGTGCTCATCCCATCAACGAGCGAAGTGTATGGTAAGGGCCTCTCGCTGCCTTTCAAAGAAGAGGATGATCTGCTCACGGGTGCGACCGACAAGCATCGCTGGGCATACGCCTGTGCCAAGACTCTGGACGAATTTTTGGCTCTGGCCCATTTCAAAGAGACCCAGTTGCAGGTCGTCGTCGCACGTCTCTTTAACACCGTCGGCCCGCGTCAAACCGGGCAATACGGAATGGTCGTGCCGCGATTTGTTAAGGCTGCTCTCAAAAACGAAACGATCGAGGTTCACGGTGATGGCACACAATCGCGCTGCTTTGGCCACGTCACGGATGTCGTTAATGGATTAACCAAACTGATCGAGACGCCGTCATGTTTTGGCCAGGTCGTCAACCTCGGCAGCGACAGCGAAGTCTCGATCATTAAGCTTGCCGAAACCGCGATGTCGATGACCGGCAGCACCAGCGAGATCCGCTATATTCCGTACAGCGAGGCGTACGGTGAGGGATTTGAGGACATGCAGCGGCGTGTCCCGAGTCTCGAAAAGGCAAAACGGCTGATCGGCTACCAGCCAACCCGAACGCTCGAAGACATCATCAATGATGTAGCGGCAGAAATGCGTTCACAGGCTGCTCCGACATTGCATGCACAGAATTAGTAAAAGATATTTTCGTTTAGCGGTCTGCACATTGCTGGCCGCTTCTTGTCTGTTGCTTACGGCTTACGCCCAAAATACGGGTGGAGCTAAGGGCAAAGTTCGCAATTTACGCGGCGATTCGCTCAGCGGGGCGACCGTTACGGCACGGCTTAACGGCAAAGATGTCGCCAGTGCGAATACCAACGGGAAGGGCGAATTTGTCATTACGGGGCTCGAATCCGGCGTTTATAATTTCGTTTTCGATGCTAAAGGCTATGCGACGGGTATCAAATACGGCGTCGAGGTCAAAAGTGGTAAGACGCGAGACCTCGGCGGCAACCTCATACTGATGGTCGATCGCGGCTCCCGAGTTGTCATTCAGGGCAGCGTTTTCTTTAAGGACGGCACCAGCGTAACGGCGGCAAAGGTCACCGTCGATAAAGTAAATGCCGAGGGCGGCACTCAAAGACTCGGCAGCGGTTTTACCAACGTAAGCGGCGAATTCACATTCTCTCAGCCCGAGGGCCGTGCAAAATACCGCATTACAGCCACATACAAAGACTCGACCGCCAGTAAAGAGATCGAGGTTGAAACCGCCGCGATCTACCGCACGGCGATCTCACTCGACATCAACCGCGATGAGAAATAGACGAAACATTGCGGGCAGATCAATTAATAAAAACAGTTTAGCGAGGAGCAAATAAATGAAGAGTTTACTCAGATACAGTATCGGTTTGTTAAGTTTAGGTCTTGTGTTGACTTTTGTGGGTGCTGTTTCGGTACAAGCACAGACCGACAAGGATATTACCGAGATCCGCTCCCAGGTGGCGGCGATCAACAAAGGTGCCGCGAAATACAAGAAAGTGACAAAAGACGTCGATGATATTTCGCTCGAAGGTGCCGAGGCGACATATTACCGCTCAGGCGAAGATCTGAAAAAGATCACGACGAAAATGTATGGCGAAACCTATAAAGCGACCGGTGAATTTTATTATCGGGATGGCGAACTGATATTTGGCTATATCAGACACAGTCAATATGACACCCAGATCGGCCTGAGCAACCCGGTAAAAGTCATTCGCGTCGAAGAGCGAAGATATTATTTCGCAGGTGGAGTGTTGATAAGGCTAATGGTTGGAAAAAAGACCTTGAAGTCAGACAGCGAAAAATATTCGCAGTTGAAAGACGAAATAATTGATATCTCTGGCAAATTAACTGCGCAGTAAACGTCGCTCAGTAATTGCGATCCGAAGCTAATTTATTGTTTCGGTGATCTCCTCGGCTGGACGCATCGAATCGAGGTTTTCTGAGTCGGTGATGATGAGCGGAAATTCCTCTAACACTACCGTATTTGCTATCGTCTGGACCCAGTAGGTGCCGGGGTTAGAGAAAACGACATTTACAAAAAAGCTGACGTTGTCGGTAAAGCCGCCACCCGCAAGGTCGATCTGGGTCGGCTGTGAGGTGACGATGAGGTCGGACTTGTCGGGCGACAGGATGCGGACCTCGGTCTCGTGATTTCCCTGTCCGCTCCAGTGGTTGATGACAGCAAATTTGATCAGCGACACGGGCAATTTCTCGACCATGATGTTCTGAAAAACACCCATCAGCGATATCTTGTTGCCCATCTCGATACGCACGTCGTCGCAAAGCAAAGTGTATAGAAGTCTTAAATTTCCGTCTGTCATCAGTATCCTTTTATGTCCGAATAAGAAAGCACCAATCGATGCGGCTTTCCATTATCCCCTGTTTGTTTAGATTTTTACTTTTCCTAAACGACTGGTCAAGAGTATAATCCCGTAAAAGGCCATGCTGTTTTACGCACTCATTGGATTATCGTTCGTCCTGCTGGGGATCACGGGGCTGCAGTTTACCTATATGTTTTACCTCGACCGTTTGCACACCGAGCGTAAAAAGTACCTCCGAGAGCTCGAAGCCAAAAACGCCAAACTTGCTGCGCAATTAGCCGATGCCAAAACCCGGATCGATCTGATCGAGGCTACCTATCCCGAAATAAAAAAAGATGATGAGGTTTGGGCCGAGGTAATCGAAGAGGCCTAGACGTCCAGCAACACTATCGTCGCCCCCCAACTGCCGGAAAACTCCGGCGCATTTTTGAACGACCGCACAAAATCAGTCTCCGACAAAACCTTTCGGACGATCTCACGCTGGACGCCCACGCCTTTGCCGTGGATGATCCGAACGGTCGCAAAACCTTTCTTGTGAGCCTCAACGAGATAAGCATCGACGACATTGCGAATGTCTTTGGGGCTAAACGAATGCAGGTCAAGCGAATCGGTGATCTCGATCTCCACCGGTTCCGGAAATGGACTTTCGTGCGTTTCCACTATTTACCCTTTACCTCAGGTTGCTGATACTGGGCTATGTCCTCGGGCGGAGTCACCTTGAGCCGGTTCTTGTCCTTGAAGACGGTAAACGTCTTTTCGTCCATCGAACCTGACGGGCTGCGGAGCTTGACTGTAAAGGTCTTGTTGTCGCCCTTGCCCTCGACCTTGAGCGGCAGGCTGCCCCAATAGACCGTATTGGGCGGATTGCGCCAGACGGTGTAGTAGCTCTGATCGTATTTGTCGAAGGCAAGCACTAAAACGTTGTCGTAGTCAGGTTCGACCCCGTCGATCGGTTTCGACAAATTGTTACGGGACAGGATCACCCAACTGCCCGGGGCGAGCGATTTATCGCCCACGCCGACCTTGTTTGCCGCATCGGCATCGAGACGCTGCCAGGTCGTAAATTTGCGGTTATTAGCCTGAAAAAAGACGATATCGCTCGGAACTTGCAACTCGACCTGACGGCCAAATAGCCATCCCGCGGGTGCTGGCGACACAGACGGATCGAGCCGGACGAGATACCAGACATCGTATTTCTCATCCATCTTCTCAGGCTCGCCAACCTCCTTTGCCGATTCGATATCTTCGTTCTTAGACCGTTTGCCAGTTTTCTGCTGCCCTTTTGGGGCGTCGTCAACGTCCGGAACCTCTTGCTTGGGTACAAATTTCCACTGTATGATCTCAAACGTCGAGCCGTTGGCGAGCTTAAAGAGCACGTTTTCGGGATTCATATCTGACGCCGAGCGTAGATTGGAAGCCGAGCGGATAACACCGGCGGCCTGCGGAGCCTGATCCTTAAAATCCTCAGCCAGCTTTTTTGAACGGGCAAGCGTATCGCTGGTGATGATATTTTGAGCCTCGATCCAGCCTTCGGTCAGGGCTTCGTCACGGGCACGGACGCGATACCACGGCACCTTTTCAAACTCGACCTGATCGACCACGTCAAGCTGGTCGCCGCGTTTGACCTCAAGCAGATCGGCCGCTACGACCGAGTACGAGGTGCGGATCTGTGCCGTTTTGGCGATCACCGTTGCCGTGTCAGTTGGCCCAAAAACCCCCGTGTCCAGCCAGCTACAACCTGCGTGTGTGAGGACCGCCGCGATTACCGTGATTATGAAAAAAAACTTGATCTTCATCTATTATTTACTGTCGATTTCGCCAGTTATTATAACCCAACTTGTCCAATAAATCCTTTTGCCGCCCCGACGGTTTTGTGACAACGCGTAACACGGGCGTTGAATTTACCGTCGAGACCTCGATACCCGCCGCCGCTAGCATCGCCGGCCACTCAAACTTATCAGCTCCCGTTATCATACGGTCAATGACGGGAACGAGTTCGGGATGCGATCTCATAATATTGAGTATCGCGGTAGTGCCATCGGTGCGGTCGGTTCCGCTACGATGTTTTTGAAAGATCTCGGCGACAAGCGTGTTGGTCGAAACTTTGCCCTTAGATTTCTCTAGCAATACGAGATCGCAAAGAAATGCCGCGAGCATTCCGCGAGCATAGACCTGTGTGTCCGAGCCGTTCCATCGGTTGTTCGACGCGTCGATCAGCGACCGACGTTGCGACCCGAAACTGTCAATAACTATCGCCCGCGATAGCGTATCGAGATAATCCTCAAACCTCAGACGGTTGACAGCAACGCCGAGTTTTAGCGATTGATACAACGCAAACCCCTCGTAAAACCAATCGTACCTGCCGCTGAGATTCACGCCGCTTGGTATCCACAGGTGAAATATCTCGTGCCTCAACTGCTCGTGCAAACGCTGTAAAGATTGCGATCTGAAAGGCATATCCGACGACGCGATCGTTACCGAGCCGCCGCGAGTGTCTGCTTCCCAATTGCCATGCGGGACATCGCCGGGAAATTTGAAGAAAGCGATCTGAGTGCTCTGGCTTGCCGACGAGCCAAATGTCTTTTGGTAACCGCCCATTATCTCGACCACCATTTTTGCGGCTTCGTCATCGGCAAATTGCCACTCGCCGGAGATCAGTATTTTTGACGCTCCGGCATTTACTTCACGCCAGTTCTTCCCAATGATAAACGACGCGTTTTCGATATTGGTGACTTCGAAAAAACCGTCTTTTGTTTGTCGCGCCGTCGAGAATATTTTCCATCCGGCGGGCAAACCGATCTTTACGCGTGCCGATATCATTTCGCCGCTGCTCTGCGGCATTAGGTCATCGAGCGTCAGTATCCCGGCGTCGCCAATGATCCACGAAACATGTGCCGCTGCCGATCGCTTACTGGGCGGCTTGAGATCCACCAAATATCGAAAAAGAGCAATGTCGCCATCGGCGACGTACTCGCCGGCGTTAAATCGTTTGTTTGTAAGAGTTTTGCCATCGCGGTCGGCGAAACCAATATTTGAAATGCGTTCCGCCAATCCTGTTACACCCGCGTATTCGGTCATAAGCGAGAAATTACGGGGATTTTTGCGGGGCTGATTTGAGGCATATTTGCCCTCGACTTCGACCGTCGTTGGCAGGTCAGATAAGAAACGGATACGAACTTCGACATCTTGAGCCAACGCAAATGTAAAGAATTGTAAAATCAGCACAAAAACGGCCGATATCTGAAAAATCGCTCTGGTTTTTTTTGACATCGGCTGTAGTGCGGCAATAGAATGGTTGTTTGCTGTTATTAGGATAAGGGATTTTATGAGTCTTATCAAAATCATTATCTACGCGATGATCTTCGTGCTGAGCTTGCTGTTTTTGGGCAGATTCTTTTTTTAGTCTTGTGGCGTACGGACGAACTTTTTGCCATCAAAAAAACAAGTTGCGGGTTAAATCCGCGCACCTAAACGATTTGTATTAAGGCGGTCCAGCGTGACCGCCTTTTTGATTTTATGAGTGAATTGCGAAAAATAACGCGGGCGCTATTGAGCGTATCGGACAAAACGGGATTGGTCGAATTTGCGAGCGATTTAGCTAGTCACGGCGTCGAGATCATCTCGACCGGCGGCACCGCCAAAGTCCTACGCGATGCCGGGCTGACGGTTATGGACGTGTCCGAAGTCACCGGCTTTCCCGAAATGATGGACGGTCGCGTCAAAACGCTGCACCCCAAAATGCACGGAGCCTTTCTCGCCCTTCGCGACAACGCCGAACAAGTCGCTTCGATGAATGAGCACGGCATCACGCCGATCGACATGGTCGTAGTCAATCTTTATCCGTTTGAAGAAACCGTTGCCAAGGACGGCGTGACGCTCGAAGACGCGGTCGAAAATATCGACATCGGCGGCCCGGCGATGATCCGCTCAGCATCGAAAAACTGGCGGGATGTCGCCGTTGTGACAGATGCACGTTTGTACGACGAGATAGCTGCGGAGCTACACGAGAACGACGGTTCGCTTTCTCTGGAAACACGTTCTCGTCTTGCCGCACTCGCATACACACGCACCGCCGCATACGACCTCGCGATCTCATCGTATCTGGCGAAACAGCTCTCCAACGACGATCTAGAGCGCCTCGAACTGCTCAATCCGCTCGGCCATCTTGCGTTCGTCGAACTAGAAGACGATCTTAGCACCCCTCCTTACGAAGGAGGGGTGTCAGACGCTTTGTCTGACGGGGTGGTTCTCTCCGAGTACAAGCTCATCGAGCTCGCCAAGGTCGCAGACCTCCGATACGGCGAGAATCCACATCAAAAAGCAGCTCTCTATTCGACCGACGGAGGCGGTATCGCCGGAGCCGAGCAGCTTCACGGCAAAGAAATGTCGTTCAACAACTACGTCGATGCCGAAGCGGCGTGGAACCTCGTTCAGGATTTTGACCAGCGTGCCGTCGCGATCATCAAACACACAAACCCGTCCGGCGTCGGGACAGGCTCGACTAACGAGGAAGCTTACAAACTTGCCCTTGCTACCGATCCGGTCTCAGCGTTTGGCGGCATCGTCGCTTTTAACAACAAAGTTGATGCGGACGTCGCCAAACACCTCATCGAAGTTTTCTCCGAGGTGATCGTCGCCCCTGATTACGACGACGACGCTCTTGAAATATTCAAAAGCAAAAAGAACCTACGTGTTTTGTCGGTAGCGTCAGCGTCAGCCGACGCGTCGCTCGAATTCAAGCAAATATCGGGCGGATTTTTAGTTCAGGATCGCGATGTCCATCAACTAAAAACTAGCGACCTTACCATCGTCACGAAACGCCACCCAACCGACGACGAACTTGCCGCCATGCAGCTCGCTTGGACAGTCTGCAAACACGTCAAATCGAACGCCATCGTCTTTGCGAATGGTCATCAAACACTTGGCGTGGGTGCCGGACAGATGAACCGCGTCGATTCCGTTCGTATCGCGGCGATGCGTGCCGAAAGATTTGACCTGCCGCTCGCGGGCTCGGTGCTCGCATCAGACGCCTTTTTCCCTTTCCGCGATAACGTTGACGAAGCCGCAAGTTTTGGCGTCTCGGCGATCATCCAGCCCGGCGGCTCGATCAAAGACGACGAGTCGATCGCCGCCGCCAACGAACACAATATCGCCATGGCATTCACCGGGATCAGACATTTTAAACATTGAGCCCTAAAAAATGCTTGACAACATCTGGTAGTAGTGTTAAAACTATACCCAATTAGGACGACTGAAGGAACGCTCGACAGGTTTTATCTTACTGAAGAAACCCTAGGGCTTTTGTGCTTTTAATTCAATAATTTTCTAGGAGAAATACAATGAAAAGACTTATTTCAGTTACATTACTTGCTGCTGCCTCGCTGTGGATATCGGCATGCGGCGGCCCGGCTGCAAATAATGCACCGGCAAACAATTCAAACGCCAATACGGCAAAACCGACCGCAGCGGCACCGACCGTAGATGCTCTGCTCGCGATGGAAAAAGCGGCAAGCGAAGCATATGCAAAGGGCGACGGAGCCTACTTTGAGGGGATACTCTCTGACAAGGCCGTGATGTCGATGGGTAAGAACCGCATGGGTAAGGCGGATATCGTTTCGATGATCAAGACCGCAAAGTGCGAGTTCAAGGACGGTGTCAAGCTAAGCGAGCCGCAGATGTCGAAGATCAATGAAGACACCTATGCTTTCACCTTCAAGAGCGATTCGACGGGCAGTTGTACTGAGAACGGCAAGTCGGTGGAGATCAAGCCTACGCGTGCGGCGACCGTTTGGGTTCGCAACGGCGAGAAGTGGCAGGCCGTATGGCATGGCGAGAACGAGATCATGGGTGCTCCTGCCGGCGACAAGAAAGCTGACGACAAAACGGCTGAAGTGAAGAAAGAAGAGCCGAAAAAGGATGACAAGGCCGCCGCTACAAAGCCGGATGCGAAACCTGCTGCAAACGCTAGTTCGGCCGCCAATACAGCCGCTACTGCTGCTCCAGCCAAACTGACGCCGTCCGCCAATACCGATGCTCTCACCAAGGCACACGCCGCAGGCTGGGAAGCCTTTCGCAATAAGGACGCTAAGGCTTTTGAGGGAACGATGACGTCAAGCTTCTCCGGAGTAGGTCCGGACGGCAGCGTTTTTGCTAACCGTGATGCGGCGATCAAGGAATGGACCGGTGCGGGCACGATGAAATGCGAGGGCATCACCAAGACCTCGTTCACAGAAGGCTTTGCTCAGGCGGCCTCACCTACGGTCGAGATCTTGATGGGTAAGGGTAATGCCGACGGCAAATGCAACGGACAGCCCAACGGGGATCTCTGGCAAACCGCCGTCTACGTCAAAGAAGGCGATGCGTGGAAACTCGCATTTATGTTCGAATCAATGCCAATGCCGGGAGCATAAACTCCCCTCGCGTTAACATAACTAAAGCCGCGATCTATTAAACTAGGTCGCGGCTTTTTTCATGGTAAAAATGTTTTGATCTCGATGTCTTTGCCGTCAGTCGAGACTGAGATCATTCCTTTTTCGCCGGTTGTCTTCACAGTCGCACCTGCTGCGTTCCAACGCTCGATGACCTCCGGATGCGGGTGGCCAAATGGCGAGTTTCGTCCGACTGAAACAATGGCGTATTTTGCTTTGACCGCATCGACAAACGGAACGGTCGAAGATGTCCGGCTGCCGTGATGCGGCACTTTTATCAGATCAGCGTTGAACGTGCCGCCGCTATTGAGGATCTCCATTTCAGCCTGACGTTCGATGTCGCCGGTCAGCAGAAATGTGCGGTTGCCGTAAATTATCCGCAAAACGATCGAGTTGTTGTTGTCCGAAACGGCATTTGGGTCGTCGGACGCTGCGGGATAGATAGGCTCGACTGTCACATCGCCAAAATTGAGGCGATCTCCGCGAGCGACGATCTCGACTGGCACGCGTCGGCGTTTTAAAACATCAGCGAGTGAATTGAAGTTGAGATCGTCGGTTGGCGTTCGGGCAAATAATGCGGTGCCGATACCGAAATTTTTTGCAACATCTGTCAGCCCCTGAATATGATCGGCATCGGCGTGAGTTGTGAGGATCGCATCGATACTTGAATAGCCTTTTGCCCAAAGCACCTCGGAAACGACCGACTCACCAATCCCGCGAGTATCTCGCTCAAACGGCTCGGCTTCGCCGTCTTTCTTTCGATAATCAAATCGTCCGCCGCCATCGACCAGCAGCGTCTTGCCGTCGGGAAACGTGATCAAAGCCGCATCGCCCTGCCCGACGTCTAGAAAATCGATGTGCAGCCGTCCATCGGGCTTGGCGACACTAAACGGGTGAAGAACAATGATCGCGATCAGGACTAACGCCGATCCGATGACCGGATAAAGAAACCGACGAGTCAAAAATCGCGATGCCGCTTTTAGTTCGAACGGTTTCCAACGCATTATCGCGACCGCGAGCAATATCAGCGGCACAAAATAAACGCCGTAAATGACGCGTCCGGCTCCGGTATATGCAGGCAGCCTAAAGCTCGCCCAATCCATCATCGCAAACAGCCGCGGCACCGACAGCATCAGCCAGTTCATCACCTCGGCAACCGCAAAAAACGGGGCCGCAAGCAGCGTCGAAATATGCCCGATCAATGCCCCGATCACAGCCGCAAAACTCTCGACCGCGATAAATATGCTGACCCACAGATTGAGCAAAACAGACGCGACCGAGACACGGTGAAAATAGATCACCGACAGCGGCAGCATACAGACCTGGACGATCAACGAGATAAGCAGGCCCTCAAAAACATATCGAAATATTTTTTGTATCGTTTCACCAACACGTCCGGCGAAATACGGCGATTTGAAAATATGGGCGGACCAGATCTGACGCTTTGATTCGATACTCCATTTTGGGTTGTTCCAGTAAATCGTCTCGCAAAACCGCCGCAGCCAATTTGGGACGTTCGGCGGGAATGGCGTTGCGGCAATTGGCGACCAACTGCCGATAGCTCGGAGGTGTTCGATCAGCGGATACGCAATAGCAACGATCGCGGCAACGCTTACAAATGTTAACTGAAACGACGGATCGAATAGCTCCGTCGGCCGCCACGCCAGTAACACAAGACCGCAAAATCCCAGCGAATTTAGCAGCGTCCCGCGTCGATAGATCGCATACGCAAACAACACGACCGTAAACATTATCGCCGCTCTCACAACTGGCACATCCGCACCTACCGCGAGTGTATATCCCCATAAAATAGTCGTCGTAACACCGAATTGCAGCCAGCGGTTTCGGGTGAACCAGCGGAGAAATACGAGCAGCAGACCGCCGATAAACGTTATATGCAGGCCCGAAATGACCAGAATATGAAACGTCCCGCCGTCGCGAAAAAGATCGGCAGTGTCTTTGTCGAGAAAATATTTATCCCCAAGCAGACTGGCGATCATCACACCAGCCGCTGGTCTGCTCAGGCCATTTCTGAGGTCATCGATCAATGCCGCACGCTGGTCATAGACCCAAGCCAGCGGCAAAAATACACTTTCGTCGGCGATGTGCTCAACGAGCACACTGCTTTTTAACGAACACGTCGCGTCGATGCCCAGACGGTCGAGCATCTCGCGTTTTGGCAGGACGCCGGGGTTGAGGTATTCGTCTTCGCGTTCCAGATTGCACGCCGCACGGATGCGCGAGCCGTATTTGAGATTTGAAATTTCAGATTTGAGATTTGAAATTTCAGATTCGCTATGCGGCAGAAAGATCCTTACATTACCGGAAACTATTCTGTCATTGCCACGATATCTGAGAGTTGTCGACTTAAACGTTAAGAATGCACCATCGGCAGATGGTTCGGGCCGGCCGAGCAAGACGCCTTCGATCTCGACGGGCGAACCCGAGCGGAGGAGGCCGTTGTCGTAAAGCGTCTTTATCCGCTTATCGCTGTTCTGTTTCACTTCACACTGAAACAAAACGGTTCCACCTGCAATGAAAGCGATCGAGATAAAAATGGTCGCGATTGATTTTGTTCGGAATATGAGAGTAAGAATCAACAACGCCGCAGCGGCGACCAGTGTGAGAAAAAAACCGACCGTGATGAACTTTGCGATCAAAACACCCGCCGCAAAACACACGGCTAGCCAGAGCATCGGGTGGCGGTTAAATGATGGTCGGGTGGCGTCGCTTTCCATCGGCGGGCTCAATCGGCGCGTAAAAATGGTGCTAATTCGGCAAAGCGAGTTTCGCTGACGCCGCGAATAAGCATCAGATGTTCGACGCGGCGAAACGGGCCGTTTGCAGTGCGAAATTCGACGATCGCCTCGGCGGTTTTACGTCCGATGTGGGGTAGTCGTTCGAGGTCATCGACGGTTGCGGTGTTGATGTTTATTGCGGATGCAGGAGCTATCGCAACCGGGCGGTCATATTCGACCCGCGAGGAACACGCGGTCACAAACGCCGACAAAATCAACACTAAAACAAAACTACTCGATCTCACACGAATCTGTGCCGCAGGCACTACGGAGATTAGCCCGATGCGAAGCGTCGGGTTACGACGCCCTCTTACCTCCTCGCACCGCAGGTGCGACGTATCATTTCCACAAATATTTCTCATCATACCCGACACCCGCCGCGTCAAGCATCTCAACATACTCATCTTTTGCCGATTTGATTTTATGATGCTCCATCTGATTTGCGATGTATCTCTTGACTCTTGGGATCTGCGAGGGGCTAACTGTAATCGCGCCATAGCCACCTTGCCACGCAAACATTCGATGCCCGATCTCGTTGTGCACCCATTTCGAAGACGCCACCTTGATATCTTTTACAACATCCGCAATGCAATGCGAAGCCCGAAAACCCGCGAGAATATGCACGTGGTCGTTCGTACCACCAACCGCCTCGGGGACGCAGCCTGCGGTTTTCAAACATCCGCCTAGAAATGCGTGTAGATTATTACGCCATTCTTCTTTAATGCTTTTTCGGTTATCCAGGGTATGGAAAATGAGATGAACGTGGAGGCTGAGATGTGTTTGAGCCATATATTTCGTCACACCTGCGGTGTGAGGTTGTATTTGGTTTCGGTTTTCCCGACGCTAACGCATCGGGCTAATTTACGTTGTGCCTGCGGCACCGAGGGCGATTCGCAATATTAAATTCTCATTGCTTAATTCGAAATTCGAAATTCGAAATTCGTAATTCGTAATTGAAAATCCCCTACTCATCTCCCAGAGCACCTTCGTTGATGTCCTGCAGGTCTTCGTACGCTTTGCTGAGGACTGGGCGGGCACGAGTCGAGCCGTCCATTTCGCCGATATAGCCCTCGCGGACCATGGCGTCGAGGATGGCGGCGGCACGGCCGTAACCGATACGCAGATGGCGTTGGAGAAGCGATGTCGAGCCGCGTTTTGCCTGGACAACACATTTGAGAGCGTCGTGAAACAGCGGGTCGCGGCGTCCGGGCAGATCGTCGCCATCATCGAGCTCTTCGGGTGAGACGGTGATCGTCTGGTCGTATTCGGGCCTGCGTTGGGCCTTGATAAATTCGACAACGGTATTGATCTCGGTCTCATCGACAAACGCTCCGTGAACGCGGATCACCTGTGAATTGCCAGGCGGCAAAAACAGCATATCGCCCTGGCCGAGCAAGCCTTCGGCTCCGTTGGCGTCAATGATGGTGCGGGAATCGACCTTTGACGAGACGCGAAAACTAATACGCGACGGGAAATTTGCCTTGATGAGGCCGGTGATGACATCGACACTTGGGCGTTGTGTCGCAAGCACGAGATGAATGCCGACTGCACGAGCCATTTGTGCCAGACGCGTGATCGATTCCTCAACGTCCTTGCCCGACACCATCATCAGATCGGCAAGCTCATCGATGATGATCACCACGTATGGCAGTCTTTTATACGCATCGCCATTTTCGTCCAAACGTTCCTCAGCTATCCAGCCGATGATCTTTTCGTTATAGCCGGCAATGTTGCGGACGCCAAATTGTGCGAGTTCTTTATACCGCTTTTCCATCTCAGCGACCGCCCATCTAAGCGCGTTGGAGGCTCGTTTAGGGTCGGTGATGATCGGCACGCTGAGATGCGGAATATCTGCATACAAACCTAATTCGAGCCGTTTTGGGTCGACCATGATGAATTTGACCTCATCGGGCGTCGCCTTGAACAGGATCGACATTATCAGCGTGTTGACGCCGACCGATTTACCCGCACCGGTCGCACCCGCGATCAGCAAATGCGGCATTTTTGTAAGATCGGCAACATAATTCGTTCCATCGATCGTCTTGCCGAGCCCGAGGGTCAGCAGCGAATGCTCATTGCGAAATTGTGCTGATTCGATCACCTCACGCAGGTTGATGATCTCGCGCTTTTTGTTCGGCACCTCGATGCCGACGTGGGCTTTGCCGGGAATGCGGTCGATGCGTACCGATTGTGCCTTTAACGCCAGGGACAGGTCATCAACGAGGCCCGTGATACGAGAATATTTGACACCTGCGGCAGGTTTGAATTCGTACGTTGTCACTACCGGCCCCGACTTATAATCGGCGACCTTACCGGGAACGTTAAACTCGGTCGATTTTGTCTCGATAAGCTGGCCGATAAGCTTTAGTTCGTCCTCTGCCTGAGCAACACGGGGAGCTACCGGCGTCAGCATCGAAGGATTTGGCAGGACAAATTCGCCGTGCTTTAAGACGACCTCTTCGATAGGTTCGGGCATCTCCTCGAACGGCGGCTCTATTTCGTCATCGATCTGTGTTTGATACGGGTCTTCGGCATCTACCGTTGGCAACGACGGCTCCTCAAACAAAGGCTCGGCCCGACCGACTGCGGCGGCAGCGGCCATCGCCTCGATATCGTCAACCGAGATGGTCGGCGGCAGGCTCTCCGGCCCCGCATCACGTTTCTCTCGACGCTTGTCGGCACGCTTTTTGGCAGCGTCGATCTCGGGCGTACGCACGGCTCGGCGTTTGTCCCGCCACTCGTCAATGCGGATGCGTAGATTTTCCCAAGCAACATCAAAATGGCTCAGAAAACCGCCGAGCGTAAAATTTGTAATGAGCAAAAACGAGCTGATGAAAACAGCAAACAGCAAAATACCCGCTCCGATCCGGCTGATAAAATGTGCCGTCCCCTGGGCAGCCGCCTCGCCGACGATCGCTCCGTAACCGCCAAACAACGTGGTCAGCCCTGCAAGCGAAATAACAAAAAAGATAAATCCCGCAACCCTCAAAAAACGCGGCACGAGTGTATTTGCCTGAAACACGCGCCAAGCGATCAGCCCGATCAACAACGGAAAAACATACGCCGTCCATCCAAATGTGTTGAACAGAGCCGCCGCAATATTAGCACCGACCGGGCCGACCCAATTATGATTCGAAACCGCTCCGCTGCCCGTCGAAAACCAAGATCGATCCGCCGGGCTGCTTGTCACCAGCGACAGCAGCACGAGCAGACCAAGAGCCGCGACGATGATCGCCACAACATCATTCCAGATCGAGTGCTTTGGCGCCTTGCCGCTTTTCTTTTTGAGCAAAGTGGTGCCGTCGGCGAGACAAAAATTGATGTCGTCGTCCTTATAGACCTCGCTGCAAGTAGGGCAAGTCTTCATGAAAGTGAACAACTAATAGTGAACAGTGAACAGTGGTTAAGCCTTTCTCGTAGTTTTCACTGTTGCGATCAGCATCTTTATCAATTCAACACAATCGACCGACAGACTGCGGAACGTCTTTTCATTAATGTAATCGGTGTCACGAAGTATCAAAAGCCAGTATTCGGTTTCATTTGCTTCTTTGAGAGCTATCGACATTTTATTACGAAAGTCCGCCTTGGATATGCCGTATTCAGCCTCGCGAACCAACGCCCCAATGGACGTCCCGGATCTTAGAACCTGTCTGCTCAGAACATACTCCTTATGTTCCGCTACCAAAAATTGACTCAAGCGAACAATTCGCACGCTAAAAGCATAGCTCTTCGAACGTAAAACAGATTCTTTTCTAGTTTCTGTTCCTTCCATTGTTCACTATTCACTGTTCCCTGTTCACTTTCTTAGAAACAAGAAACTCATGAATAAACTCATCGATCTCACCATCCAGCACTGCATCGACATCTGAAGTTTCGTGCTTGGTTCGGGTGTCTTTGACCAGCCGGTACGGGTGCAGGACGTAATTGCGTATCTGCGAACCGAACGAGATGTCCTGTTTGGTCGCTTCGAGCTCGGCGGCACCGGCGAGGCGTTTTTCGAGTTCGAGCTCGTATAGTTTAGACCGCAGCACGTTCATCGCGACCGTTTTATTTTGCAGCTGCGACCGCTGATTCTGACAAGTTACCACAATATTGGTCGGAAGATGCGTAATTCTTACCGCCGAATCTGTGACATTTACATGCTGGCCGCCCGCACCGGACGAGCGGTACGTGTCGATACGCAGGTCTTTGTCCTCGATATTGACCTCGATCGTCTCGTCGATCTCCGGTGAGACGAACATCGAAGCGAACGAAGTTTCGCGGCTGCCGCCCGAGTTGAACGGCGATATCCGAACCAGACGATGCACGCCCGCCTCGGCCGCAAGCAGCCCGTAAGCGTAATCCCCCTCGATGCGAAATGTTGCCGATTTTATACCAGCCTCGCTGCCCGATTGCTCGTCAAGTATCTCAGCCTTAAACCCTTTTTTCTCGGCCCAGCGAAGATACATCCGCAGCAGCATCTGGCAAAAATCCTGTGCGTCAGTGCCGCCCGCACCCGATTGCAGCGAGCAGATCGCGTTATTTGCGTCTGTCTCACCGGACAGCAGCGACTGGACCTCAGCCGCGGCAACCTCACGTTCTAAACGGTTTATCAGCGTCTCGAGTTCCTTTGCCGAATCGGCATCCTCGGCGGCAAACTCGAATAAAACCTCGGCATCCGAAACGCCCGTTTCAAAAGCTTTTTGCTGATTAAGAGCCCGCTCGATCCGGCTGCGCATCTGCACCACCTTTTGCGCCGATTCCTGATCGTCCCAAAAACCAGGTGCAGAGATGAGTTTTTCCGAATCGTCCAGCTCTAGCTGTTTGGCAGGCGCGTCAAAGATACCTCCCAAGTTGGGTAACTTTTTCTTTGATAGCGTCGAATTTTGTTTGAAGTTCTGTGAGTTCCATTCAGGATATTTTACCGCAGAGACGTGGAGACGCGGAGTGGAAAAGACGTTTTTAACCACAGATAGACACAGATACCACAGATAAGAAAAAGCCTTGTGATTATTACACTTCCTATCTGTGTCTATTCGTGTTCATCTGTGGTGAAAATTCTTCTCCTGTAGATCACACTTCCAAATATTAGCAACCCGATTGTCACGACCGTACACAGCCACGCGAACCAGTCTCCATATTTTACATAAAATGTCTGCGAGCCGTCGGATTTTGAGACGGACCAGACGCGTGTGGCTTCTTGGTACGTTGGAGCGGCGTCGAGGACTTGTCCGTTTTCGGTTATGTAGGCGGTGACGCCGACGTTGGTGACCCGCAATACGGGGCGGTTAGTCTCGACTGCACGGAAAACTGCATTTGCGAGATGCTGTCGCAGAACCGGCGTTGGGCCGAGGTAGCCGTCGTTTGTCATTTCGATCAGCACGTCGGCGCCGTTTTGAACATATTCGCGGGAAAGCTGGCCAAAGTGCGATTCGAAACAGATCATCACACCCGCCTTGGCATCGCCGACGGGCAATATGTCGTATTCGCGGCCGTAGGAAAAATTACCAACAAAACCCGGCACGATACGGTCAAGCGGCGCCGGCACGGCTTCGCCAAACGGCAGCAGGAAAATCTTGTCGTACTGCGCCGCCTCGCGTCCGTCCGGCCCGACCATCACCGCCGAGTTAAAATACTTGCCGTTCGTCGCGTCCGGTTCAGCAGAGTTAAACAAGACGCTCACATTATTTCGCCGCGCAAAATCCCCGATATACTGCTGAAACTCGCGGTCGTCGTTGTACATAAAATTCATCGGCGACTCGGGGAGGATGACAAGTGTGGGTTGTTCGTTGTTCGTTGTTCGTAGCTTTTTGATTTCTGTCTCAGCAAGTTCGAACTGATGCTGGCGAAGCTGTCCTAGTTTGGTGTAATCGACGCCCGACATCGGGACATTGGGTTGGAGAGCGATAATTTTAGATGTTGCTGTTCCGCGAGGTTTTACCAACGGCGCTGAAAAGAGGAAAAAAGCCAAAAACAGTGTCGTAGCTAAAAAAGCCGTGAAAGCCACAATCGTGTAAACGCTAACTGATTTTGGAATCGGGGTCGTCAGTGTCTCAGGCTCGTCTGCCGATTCTGCTTCCTTGGGAATCAACCTTCGGCCTAACCAAGCGATGGCTAAGAGTACAAACTGCAACAGAGGCAACGCAGCGAGAACGGAGAACGATACTAATGCAATGCCGCCAACCGATGCTAAACCATTAAGGCGGCTCCCAGTGAACGCCTGTGAGTACCCAATAGCATTCCAGTTATTCCCTGTCAGCCAATACCGCAGAAATTCGGTGAATACCCAGACGAACGGCGCGGCGAGGAAAGCCCAAGAGCCGAATTTTCGGATCAGCACGGCTAGTATCGTTGTAAAGATGGCGGGAAATATGCCGACAGCCAATGCCACGACCAACATTAGGAAATACGCCAGCGGCCACGGGAACGCTGCGTAGTGGATCGGTGCGTAGGTCAGCCACCAGCACGTGCCGAAAAAGAACGCGGTGCCAAAGATCCAGCCGATAGTGAAACAAGCCGCGATGCTGTCCTTTTGCCGCTCGACCGCCCACATCAGCGGCGCGAGTGCGAACCAGGCGAGAAACCAGAGTTCAAAATCGGGAAACGCCAGTATCAGCAATCCCGCCGCGAGCAATGCGAGCAAGGCATTTTGCCAGGCGGGTAATATCTTTTTGACTAAGCCAAACGCCATTCGGATATTCTAGCAGGGTTTGTCCCATCTGACTTCGCGGCTCCTTTGCGAACTTTGCGACTTTGCGGGAGGAGAGGCCTGTTTCCCGCAAAGACGCAAAGGTCGCAAAGAACGCAAATAAACCAAATTGACCGCATAATCGGTCAAAACGACAAATTACGTCATTGTTTTGTGACAGATTCTGTCAGTCAGCGTAATTTTCGATCCGTGCTCAGGTCATAATGCCCGAAAGCATTGATACAAGCTGCGTCGAAACCATTCAGATTGAATGAGATCGCGCCACTGTCGTTAAAACTCAATAAAATACTGTTTAAAAGAGGAAAGTCCGGCCTGTTAGGACCGGACTCTAAAGGAAGGACAACTGAAGGAACGCTCGGAAGGTGTAAGAGCACAGTGGCGTACCGCGCTCAGAGTAGTGGTGGCGGCGGGGTCTTGATCAAACTGCGTCAAGCTAGCCACTGCTCTAGTAAGCACGTAGCGTGCCACAGAAGTAGTGATGCGTGAAAAGTGATGAGTGGCGAGTGTGAGAAAAATGAGAAAGCCCGTGTTTACGGGCTGATTCTATGAAAATAAATTTGGAATAACGTTGAGGTTAGACGTAAAGGTATGTAAAGCGGGTGTTGTTACTAACGTTTTGCGCTATTTTGAGCAGCGTTCTGACAGTCTTTGTAACGCTGCGGCGTCGGCGTTCTCTTTATCGATCTCGGTGGCGGAGGCGGCGTAGTTCTTTGCCTGCAGACAATCGCCTTTTTCGACGTATATCTTGCCGAGCTCAACGTGAGCATCGATCAGCTTGTTATCCCAAAAGATCGATGTCTTGAATTGGCTGATCGCTTGGTCCTTATCACCGCGGCGAAGACTGATCTTGCCGAGGAGCAAATAGCTCTCGGCGGACATCGGTTCGCTCGCGAGCACGCGGCGGAGCGTTGCCATTGCATCGTCGTCCTGACCGGCTTTTAACTGGGTGCGGGCCTGAGCGAGCAGAGTGTCGGTCTCGTTGAGCTGCGGCGCGGTTGTTGTTGCCGAACGACGGCTGAGGACGACTGCGACGAAATCTTTGCGGGCGGGCTGTTCGACACGCAGGCTGATGTCGCCAAGCTGTTTGTTCTTTTGCCAATCGCTCTCGAGTTTGGCGTAGCGGTTGTTGGCGGTCAGCAGCTCGATCGCCTTTGCCGTCATCTTTTCAGCGTTCGGGTCTTTTAGATTTTCGAGCGCTTTTGCTAGCAGATAATAGGCCTCACCGTCGCGGGGATTGAGCACGATGGCCGAACGAAACTGATCCGCCGCCTCGGTCATATTACCGATCAAAAATAAAGCGACCGCATAGTTAAAGCGGATATTTACATTGTCAGGCGACGAATCGACCGCCTTTTTCAAAAAGCCGATGCCGTCAGTAAGCTGCGCGGCGGCCTTTGCCGGATTTTTCTTTTCAGCGCGTGAGCCTTGCACCGAGATCGCACCCAGAGCGTTATAGACCGTCGTCAGTCTCAGGTCGTCTGCCAGCGGCTGTAAGGTTGCGAGTGCAGATTCGAAATTGCCCTGCTGCAAAAACAACAAGCCGATATAAAACGAAGCTTCGGCAAAACTCTCGTCACTGCATTGCGGCGGCTTTTTGTCAGCCTTGGCTTTGTCACGGCATTTTTGATTTGTGCTTATGACGCGTTCGAACGAGTTGATCGCGTCGATGCCCTTTCGCTGGCTGAGATATAAATGACCGAGTTCGAGTTCCGCCTCGGCATACATGCCGTCGGGTGTCGCTTCGGAATAGAGCCGCGATGCATTCTTAAAGAAATTTTCGCGTGACGCAGGTGTCGTCGTCAGTAGCCCCTTAATATACGCTTCAAACGCACGTGCGGGAACTTTATTGGCAGCCTCGATAAGCTGATTTTGCGAAAACGGCAGCGATTTGTCGCGTTGATAAAGTATCTGATACGCGATCTGGCCCTGGATAGTCTGCAGATTGCCGAGGGCGTCGTTGACGCTGATATCGCGTGTGATCAGTTTGCCGTCGATGACCTCGCTCATAAAACGGCCTTCGCTGACGCGGATGATCTTTGCCGTTACGTTGATAGTCGCTGCGGTATCTGCTCCGGCCGGGACGATGTTATAGCGTCCGGCGATGAGCAGCGTCGCCTGTGATTCGCGGGCAAGTTTGAGCGATGTCGCGAGACTCGGCAGCGTTGTTAGTGGGATCCGCAGTTTTTGTTGAATGAGCTTACGCTCTTCATTAGTAATTACGTTTAACGTGGGGACTTTTAACAGATCAGACAGCGAATCGGCAAAACTCTCGCCGACCCAGTTAAACTCAGCCTTGCCCGAGGTATTTTCAAACGGCAGCACCAGCACCACATCTGCACTGGTTTGCGGAATCTGGGAGCAGACCCCCGAGACCATAATAATTACTGAGAAGAAAAATGTTAATAAAGCTGTCTTGAGCATAAATATTTCTATAATGATGGCATACGCAATTTCATATGCAGCGCAGGCTAATAATTTAAGATGTCAGAACTGAGTGCGATGATGCATATTTGATTACCCAGCCGCAACAGATTCATCCAACAAGGCACTAATTTGCCGGTTAAGATGGCGGTTTACCCGTTGAAAAATAACTTGATTATTTTACAAATAAAGACTATTTTCGAGTTAATTCATTCTAATACTTTAGTGGAGGCCAAGTATGAAAGTTTTTTTGATCCTAACTTTTCTCTTAACGGTTAACATTTCAGCCCAAGTTTCGACGGACGCCTCTGGACTAATAGTGTTAGACAAAAAATGGGACACGGTCTATGTTCCTGCCACTTCGGGTCTAAACTATGACCCATTTGAACCGGGCCGCGAAGCGGCGCAACTGATCAGTGATCGCAAAAGTACTGTTGAGGCAAATAAAATTAACGTAAAGTTAGGCCTTCCTCAAGTGCCTCTCCCGTCACAAACCACGCGGTCGCAAAACCAGACACAGACTCGGTTGTTTACGGCCGGAACTTTTTATACTTACAAAATAAAACTCCACAACAATAAAGCATTGGCAATAAAAAATGTTGAGTGGGAATATGTTTTCCTCGATCCGGTCACTAATGTTGAAGTCGGCAAGCGTCAATTTTCAACCGCAAAAAAGATCGCACCAAATTCGACAAAAACTCTTAAGGTTCAAAGCATCACCCCGCCAACCGCTAAAGTTGATGTAAACCTATTAGGCAAAGAAACGCCGACGTCGTATACGGAAAAAATAGTTATCAAAAAGATCGAATATGCCGACGGCTCAATCTGGTCGGCAGACCCAAAATGACCCCTTTTTAATTTCGAAGCAAATAAAAAACGGGTAATGATCAAATTACCCGTTTTTGTATTTTAAAAGGAAATGGTATCCGGTACGGGATTTGAACCCGTGTTGCCGCCGTGAAAGGGCGGTGTCCTAACCCCTAGACGAACCGGACACAAACGTTTCGCCTGCCCGCAAGCGAACGATAAGAATATCGGACGACATTTATGTTGTCAAATTTGAACTTGAAACGGTTTTCCTACAAAATCTTAATCACTTTGCAATGTTTCTATTATCTCGCCCAACTAATGAAGAGATCGCCACATTCCTTCGAGGATGCGAGGCTGATTCGTTTTCGTACTCCGAAGTTGGTGCGTCCAAAGATGAACCGCCTCCCGGCTATCACATCGATCACAATCGGATCCTGCTCGGATATGAAAGCGATACTTGGGAACTCGCCAAACAAGCGATCCGAGAATGGAAGATGTTCGAGGTCGACGGGATAGAACTTTGTTATCCCGACACGCCGATCGAGGTAGCGCGAAATGTCGCCCCGCTGGCAAAGCATTTGGGTTTCTATTCTCTAAATGCGTGTCGGATCGTTTATGTCATAGATGAAGCAGACCGCTTTGGATTTGCATACGGAACTCTGACTGAACACGCTGAGAAAGGTGAGGAGCGATTTACTGTCGACTTTTGCCAGAAGACCCGCGAAGTATGGTATAAGGTGGTCGCTTTCTCGCGGCCGGCAAGCCTGCTGGTAAAGCTCGGCCACCCCTATTCACGCTATCGCCAGAAACAATTTTCATCCGGGTCAAAGGCGGCGATGCTTCGGGCAGTCGGCAATGACACGTGCTAAAGTGAACACAAACGCCTTATGAAAAGAGTCTTTTTGATAGACGCGATGTCGCACATTTTCCGTGCTTTTTTTGCTCCGATGGGGATGAAGCAGGAGCCGATGCACAACAGCAAGGGCCAGGTCACACAGGCCGTGTTTGTTTTTACGAACATGCTCCGCAAGCTGCTCAACGACGAAAAGCCCGACTACATCGCGGCGGTCTGGGACACGGCGGCACCGACGTTTCGGCACGATTCGTTCGCCGATTACAAAGCGAACCGCGAAGCGATGCCCGACGATCTGGCGTCGCAGTTGCCGTATATCGCACGCGTTTGTGAGGCGTTTAACATCCCTATCCTCAAATTGGACGGCTATGAGGCTGACGACATTATCGGCACCTTTTCCAAAGAGTGCATCAAACGCGAGATGCAGGCCGTCATCGTGTCTAACGACAAAGATCTGTGTCAGCTAGTACGCGATCCGTATGTGATCGCGATGCGGCAAAATTCAAACAATTTCAAACGCAAGGTGCCCGTGCCGCCTATCGAGTGGTGCGACGAGGCGTGGGTCAAAAACAAATTTGGCGTGCCGCCCGACAAGATCATCGACCTGCTCGGCCTGATGGGTGACGCGGTCGATAACATCCCCGGCGCTCCCGGCATCGGCGAAAAAGGTGCCCTGAAATTGGTGCTCGAATACGGCTCCGCACTAGGTGCGATGGAGCGTGCAGCGAAGATATCGCATAAAACATATCGCGAAAGCCTGCAAAATAATCAGGCGATCATCAAGCAATCGCTTGAGCTTGCGACGGTGCATTGCGAGGTGCCGATGGAGATCGACATCGATGCGTTAAAGGCCGGCGTGCCTGACCGGCAAAAGGCGTATGAGCTTTTCCGTGAGTTGGAATTTAAGACGCTTACGAACGAATTTGCCGGAGCAGGTATGGTGTCGATGGACGCCGAGCCGGGCCCGACAGGCGGTCTTTTTGACGCCCAGCCAACAGCTGAGGCATCGGCGGTTGCAACTAACTACGCGGTCATCAAAGACCGCGACGGCCTCGACAAACTCGTCCGCCGCCTATTCGAAACTGACCGCTGGAGCTATCTCGTCAATGACGCTAATACCAACGAAAAAGCGAGTTGCTACGGCAAAGAAGCTCCGCTGGGTATTGGCATCGGGCTTGGCAACGGCGAGGCTTTTTATATTGATCTCGAAAATTTTGACGGCGGCATCGACGCCGCAAAAGGCCCGCTCAAAGACATTCTGACCAACAGTTTCTTAGAAAAATCAGCGTACGACGAGAAACGAAACCTCGGCCCGCTGCTCGCTCTCGGCATCCGCCCCGAGGCGGTCAAGGACGACATTTTGATCGCGGCGTACCTGCTCGAATCGACGCGTTCGACGTATCCTATACCGTTTCTCGCGCAGATCTACGCCGATACGGACGCGGCGTTTGCAGTGCCTGAGGGCTTTGACGAAGCAGCGTTTCGCACGGCAGAAAATGCCGATTTTATCGCGCGGCTCGCACCGAACCTGAGAGAAAAGATCCGCGAGAACGGCCTCGAAAAAGTATACGCTGAGATAGAGCTGCCGCTAATCCCAATCCTTGCTGACATTGAGCTGACGGGTATGAAAGTCGATGGTGAGAGCCTGACGACTTTTGCGGATTTTATCCGCAAAGAGTTGCAAGCATTACAGGACAAGATATTTGCGATCGCGGGCCGCGAGTTTAA
Source organism: Chloracidobacterium sp. (assembly GCA_016706275.1). GTDB lineage: Bacteria > Acidobacteriota > Blastocatellia > Pyrinomonadales > Pyrinomonadaceae > OLB17. The sequence continues at coordinate 263,575 of JADJJY010000003.1, forward strand.
CATCGGCTCGCCAAAGCAGGTCGGCGAGATATTTGGCGAGCTAAATATCGAGACCGGACGCAAAACCGCGACCGGACAGATCTCGACAAGCCACGACGTGCTGGTCGAGCTTGCCGAAAATTACGAGATCGCCCAGCACATCATCGACTATCGAGAGCTCGATAAATTGCGTGCGACTTACGCCGATGCTCTGCCCAAAATGATCGCCGCAGACGGCCGCATCCACGGTGCGTTAAATCAAACGGTCGCGGCAACAGGCCGTCTCAGTTCGACCGAGCCGAACCTACAAAACATCCCTGTCCGCACCGAGCTAGGCCAACGCATTCGAAAAGCCTTTATCCCCGAAAAAGGCAACAAGCTCATCTCCGCCGACTATTCGCAGCTCGAATTGCGCATCCTCGCACACATCACGCAAGACGCAAACATGCTCGAGGCGTTCAAAAATAATGAGGACATTCACTCGCAAACGGCAAAGCTCGTCTTTGGAGCAAAGGATGAAAAAGAACTAAAAGAAAAACGCCGTCTGGCAAAGATCGTCAATTTTGGCATCGCTTACGCGGTCGAGGCTTTTGGCCTGTCGCAGCGTGTCGGCATCAGCCGCACCGAGGCAAAACAGGTCATCGCGGATTATTTCGCGACCTACAAAGGCATTCGCGAATACATGGACCGCACGCCCGAAGAGGCCCGCAAACAAGGCTACATCGCTTCCCTATTTGGCCGCCGCCGATATTTTGCGTCGATCAATGATCGCAACTTCGCCGTCCGCTCGCGGGCAGAACGCGAAGCGATAAACATGCCGATCCAGGGCACCGCCAGCGACATCGTCAAGATCGCAATGATCCGCGTCGCCGACGCCCTAAAACGCGAAAAGCTCGAAACCAAGATGATAATGCAGGTCCACGACGAACTGCTTTTCGAAGCCCCCGAAAGCGAGATCGAAGCTGCAACCAGCCTCATCAAACGCGAAATGGAAGCCGCTGCAACCCTCGATGTGCCCGTCACCGTCGAGATCGGCGTCGGCGACGATTGGATGAATGCGAAATAAGGAGCTTTAGCCACGAATGACACTAATAGCACGAATCATCTTTTTGCTCGCCCTCATGGCAGCTCCGATAATTGCTCAAAGCGACCACGGAAACATTCCGCCCGCGTGGCAGACGACGGCTGAAAAGACCGATTACAAGAAAACTTCGACGTATGACGAGGCGGTCGCTTATTCGAAAAAACTTGCGGCGGCGTCAAAAGGGCTGGTCGTTTATAAAAGCTATGGCAAGAGCGGCGAGGGGCGGGATATGCCGCTGCTGATCGCGGCGTCGGGAGGGGCTTTTACGCCGGAGTTGGCGCGGAAACAGGGCAAGGCGGTCGTGGTCGTGCAGGCCGGTATTCACGCCGGCGAGATCGACGGAAAGGACGCCGGGCTCGCGCTGTTTCGCGACATCGCGATCACTAAAACTCGCGCCGATCTTTTGAAGGACGTCGTCATCCTGTTCGAGGTCATCTACAACGTGGACGGCCACGAAAACTCGAACCCCTACATGCGGATCAATCAAAATGGCCCCGACGAAATGGGCTTTCGCGCAAACGCGACCAATCTCAACCTAAACCGCGACTACATGAAAGCCGACGCTCCGGAAACGAGGGCGTGGTTGGGTCTGTGGAATCAATGGAAGCCGGATGTGTTTATCGATTGCCATGTAACGGACGGAGCGGATTTCCAGTACAACCTAACCTACGAATACGCACATTTTCAGGAAGTCTCGCCCTCGATCAAAAACTGGATGGACGAGCATTTCGACGGCAATGTCGTGCCAAACGTCCAAAAAGAAGGCAATCTGCTGACGCACTACGTCGAGTTTGCCGGACGCGAGATCACGAGTGGTATCGCGACATTTATCGCTACACCGCGATACGCTACCGGCTACACGCCCTTGCGAAACCGAGCCGGATTGCTGATCGAAACGCACGTTTATAAACCGTACAAGTCACGCGTCCGGGGTACTTATGACACGCTGCGGTATTTTATCGACGAGATTGGTCAAACAAAGGCAAGCCTTTTCGCTGCGAACGTCATCGCCGACACGCAAACCATCGAACGCGGCAAAGCCTACGACGATAAACGAGCGTTCCCGCTCAAGCTAGACGTGACCGATAAGGCGACCGAGATCCCGTTCAAGGGGCTCGTTTACAAGATCGACGATTCAACGATCTCAGGCGGCAAGCGGCTCGTTTACGGCACTACGCCAAAAGATTACATCATCAAAAAATTTGACGAGGGCCGCGTAACGGCATCGGTAGCACCTCCGCTTGGCTACATCATCCCGCCGCAATACAAGGACGTGATCGACGTGCTGAAACTCCACGGCATTAAATTCACAACGCTCAAGAAGCCACTGACGCTTGAGGTTGAAAGCTATAGACTGACGGAGCCAAAATGGGCGACAAATTCATTTGAAAACCGCATCACGCTCGCTTGCAAACCCCTTGCGATCAAAGAAAAACGCACCTACGTCGCCGGCTCAGTAATCGTTTCGCTGGATCAGGACACCGCGAATGTCGTGATCCATCTCCTCGAACCAATCGGGCCTGATTCGTTCGTTTATTGGGGATTTTTCAACTCAGCATTTGAACAAAAAGAGTACGGCGAAAGTTATCAGATCGAAAAGTTAGCCAAAGAAATGCTTGCCAATGATCCAAAACTAAAAGCCGAGTTTGAAACCCGTTTGAAAGATGGCACTTTCGCCAAAAACCCGCGTGCTCGGCTCAACTTCTTTTACGAACGCTCACCGTACTATCTAAATCAAAAGGTCGGCATCTATCCGGTCGGACGAATTACAACGGCGCTTCGCTAACTCATGAAACAACGCTCAAATTATGGCTGGGTAATTGTTGGGGTCTCGATGCTTGCTCTGATAGTGAGCAACGGGCTCGCGATCGGCGGGCTGCCGCCTTTTTACAAGCCCATACGCGAAGAGTTTGTCGCGATGGGGGCCATCGATGCTGCAATGGCGGAGAGCTTTATTGCGAACGGCGCCAACATCACGTTTCTGATGTCCGGCGTTTTTTCGCTGCTTGGGGGCTGGTTGGTTACGCGGTTTCGTCTAAAGCCACTGATGATCGTGGGCTGCGCATTGCTCGGCGGCGGATTGATCGTGCATTCGCAAGCTACCACTGCCGAGATGGTCTATCTTGCACGATTTCTGATGGGAGCATCGCTCGGGTTTATCGGTGTCGCACCGAATGTTGTGCTCGTATCAAGTTGGTTCGATGTAAAACGCGGCACTGCTCTCGGCATCGTATTGACCGGTACAAGTCTCGGCGGCACGATCATCCCGCTGATCGCCCAGCCGCTGATCGCAACCTACGGCTGGCGTTCCGCAATGATCTCAATCAGCCTTATCGTTTGGATTGTGCTCCTGCCCGCGATCTTGTTTTTGGTCAAAGAAAAGCCATCAGAAGTGCCCACTGCCGCTGCAACTGCCGCTGGCACCGACGGCGTCACGTTGGCCGCGGCTCTTCGCACACCGATATTTTGGGCGCTGGCGGCATGTGCGGCACTGGTCTTTTACCCGATATTTGTCACGAGTCAACAGTTTATCCTTTACCTGCAATCACCGCGTCTTGGTGTCTCGGCGGAAACTGCGGCGTTCGCACAATCGGCTTTGTTTGCGATCAGCATCGGCGGCAAATTTATTGCCGGAGCCCTGAGCGACCGGCTTGGAGCCGTCAGGGTGATGGTGTTTTGTTCGTTTCTGATGTTTGCGGCGTCGCTCGTTTTGTTCGGCTTATCCGCGAGCAATGCCCTGCTCTTTTTGCTACCCTTTGCACTCGGCTATGGCGGTACGTTTGTCCTTATTCAGCGGTTGACATCGGATCTTTTTGGACGGCTTGAGGCGGGAAAGATACTCGGAGCAATAACGCTAATCGAGGTCATCGGAGCCGCGATCGGCGGTCGAATAACCGGCTATCTCGCCGACAAAAACGGCGGTGATTACACGACCGCATTCTACGGCGTGACGATCACGGCTGCGGCCGCTTTTGTCGCGACCCTCGCGATCTATGCGCTAAATAGAAAAAGGCCCGACGCCCTCGCGACGAACCTCTAAATATTGGTGGAGATGAGGAGGGTCGAACTCCTGACCTCTGCATTGCGAACGCAGCGCTCTGCCAACTGAGCTACATCCCCAAAATTGTAAAAGCTTGGTCCACTTTGGTCCACCTGGTCCGGACCGGACCAAACTATTGGACGCCAGCCGGCAGCAGCGAGCCCTTTGGATCGGCGACATAAGCGTAGCCGTCCTCGATCTTGCCGATCATGCCGTGAAAGCTAATGTTTTCACCCGAAACGACAACAACGACATCGCCTGGGCTGTTGAGCTTTTCATCAACCGGAAATTTAATGATCGTCGCGTTGCCGTTTTCCGATGCGACAACTTCGTATTCAAATGTTTCAGTATCAAAACTGAGCGTCTGGCAAAATGCTACTTCCATAAAACTATTATTTCACATCGAGCTGAAAGTCTAAAGCGATGGCATCGTGATCAGAGAGCGGAAAGCCCCCGGCGTCGATGAGTTCGCCTATAGTCTGCGGCGTGGTTCCGTCGGCTAGCTTGATGCCCTTTCCGGTGAACCAATCGAGCCTTGCCGACACTCGGCCGCCGACGCGACGCACCGCCCAAAAGATAAACGGCATACACCACTCCGGAACCCAGTCGCGGAGATTCGTATTTTTTTCGACGCTGTCTATGTCGTAATGCAGCGTACCGACGCCGATCTCGTTGAGGCTTTTGTAATCGAAACCGCGTGATTCAAGTTCTCCAAATAAACGCCGTTCAAAATAGCGGTCAGGATGCGGCAGGTGGTTCTTAACGACATTTTTAACGCCCATCATCACACGCCGCCAGTACCCGAGTATCGCCCGCGTCGCGCTTTGCGAGTTGTACGTCGTCGTGTTCCAATCACCGCCGATTATCGTTGGCAGCGGCGGCAGCGTATCGAGATGATCTAGGATTATCTTGATCTGTTTGTGGCGATGAGCCCGCGAACAATGAGCGTCGAGATGAACCGTCACCGCACGAAACGTGCCCGCCGGATGCTCGATGTCAGCGATCAAAGCCCGTAGATACCCCAGACGCTTCTCTTTGCCCCACATCTTATCCTTGCCGTTTGGCAACGGCACGGCGTAGACATTTATCATCGGATAGCGCGAAAACATCGACAAGCCGTGGATCGACACAGTGTTTTCGCCATCCATGTCCGATTCGACGCCGCTTCCCTTTTGCAAAGGGACATATACCGGAGCGAACGCATAATTGAGCTTTAGCTCACGGGCGATCTCTTGGGCGACGTTGCGATTGCCGCTGCGTGCCATGCCGTGGTCGAGCTCGGTCAGTAGCAGCAGGTCTTTGTCTTTTAGCTTTTCGTGATTTTTAAGAGCGTCAACGATCCCGTCAAAACGGATGCCGCGTTCGAGGTTCCAGGCGAGGGCTTTGATACCGTTTGGAGTGCGCGATTCATCGCGTTCTGAAAGGCTAAAGCCCGCACTCTGTGCGAGATCCTCCACTGCGACAGCGTTCAAAATACGCTCGACCTCGGGGCGGATCTTGGCGTACAGCTCCGACGCCTCCATCTCCGGTGTCGATTCAAACTTTAACAGCTCCGGAAAATATTGATTTAGATCGTGGTCGAGAATTGCCGGCGGCCCTGTTTGTATCGTATCTTGCGGTCCCATAAAAAGATTTAGGATACGCTACAGCTGCCGAAAATGAGAAATCGCACTAATCGTCGTACCGTTCTTTAACCGGCGCAACAGCGAGGAAATCGCTTGTTATCCGCTCTGTGTAGATGCCCATGAGCTCATCAATACGCGTCTGTGTGGTTGAGTGAAAGATCAACCCGACGTGCTTTGGCTTTTTGACCTTATAGACTATCTCGATGTCGTCGTAATGCGATGTGTCGGGTTCGTCGGTGTTTGCAAGCGCGAGCGTGATGCCGGCAAAATCTTTGCGCAGTTTTGGCAGCGAATACGGCGTTTCGGGGGTTTCGGTCTCAAGCTTTCCCCATTCTCGCCATAGATTAAAACCGCACGCGTGTTCGAGGACGTTGGCGATATACGCCCCGCCGACGCGGCAGGCGACCTCAAGCAGATATAACTTGCCGTCGGCTTCGCTCTGTAAAAACTCGGCATGCGTGACGCCGCGTTCGTACTTAAAAGCCTTGAGCAATTCGACGTTGAGTTTTTCGAGAGCCTTACGCTCTTTTGACCCGTAGGGGACGATCGACGAGGTAAACACGCCGCCGTAATGCGACACTTCGAACGGCGTCGTGCCGTACTGGCTGACTCCGCAGGCCGCGACCTTGCCGTTCACAACGACCGAATCGACGTGAAAAACACGGCCCTTGATAAATCGTTCGATCAGGAATTGCGACGGATGATCGCGCCAGTTATTGCGGTTATCGAGGTCGGTCAAAACATTCCAAACCTCGTCCGCCGTCTCGCATTTGCGTATGCCAAACGCCGAAACCTCGTGACGCGGCTTTACGATCCACGGTGCCAGAACATCAGCGAGAAAATTGTTTATCTCCTCAACGTTGAATGCTCCGGTGAACTCCGGACACGCGATACCGGCTTGCGAAGCAATTCCCCGCATCGTCAATTTGTCGCGAAATCTGAGCGCGTGTGAACGGCTCATGCCGGGCAGGTTTAGGTGTTCGCGGGCCATCGCGGCGGTCAGGACGTCAAATTCGTCTAGGCCGACGACGTTGTCGATCGTCCTCGCACCCGCGATATTTGTTACGACGCGGACATAATCGCCCGGAAATGCATCGTCCTCGACCGTTTTTGCGTCATTGATCGCCGTCCACGCCCACGGATAGTCAAGCAGCTTTTTTCGCGTGACGAGCGTGACGTGCCAACCGGCATTATGAGCTTCTTCGAGAAACTCGTTGCCCTTATGTTCGCTGGCGATGCAGACGATATGCTTCTTCATAGTCCTCAAGGTAGAAAGCCCACTAGCGGCATCCATTTTCTCAACGAGAGATTTTTCTTTGAATGAAAAGAATGTCACAATTTAGCAATTGAGACAACAAAAATGTGAGTTTTATCGTAGGAATTGATGACGCTGGCAATTGTTTTTATGGAAAATTTTGACCTTGTAAACCTACTCAGCAACCTAATTCCCTACATTGTCGTGCTGCTGCTCGCGATCTCGTGTCACGAAGCGGGCCATGCTTGGATGTCGATGAAATACGGTGATGATACGGCGTATATGCTCGGCCGCGTCACGATAAATCCTGTCGCCCACACCGACCCGATCGGCACGCTGCTGATACCCATCGCGAGTTTTGTACTAACATTTACGACCGGAGCGCGCGTTCCTCTGATCGGCTGGGGAAAGCCAACTCCGGTCAATCCGCGTAACTGGACGAAGTACAACCAGGCAAATGTGATGGTTTCGATCGCGGGCATCGGAGCGAATCTGATACTGGCGACGATAGGCTTTGCGATATTCAAAACGCTGCTCGAAACTGGTGCGATAAACGCGGCCAACGCCCGCGAAGGCATTGTTAAAGTCGGGGTCATTTTCCTCAATTACCTGATCTTTCTAAATGTCTCGCTGGCGGTATTTAACCTGCTTCCTTTTCCGCCGCTCGATGGTAGCAAGGTGCTGCAGACGTTTTTGCCCGCGAGTTTTAACCCGATATTTGACCTGCTCGAACAATATGGTTTCTTGATATTGATGCTGCTTGTCTACATGGGCGTGATCGGTTTGGTTATGTATCCCTTTTATATTTTTGTCGATTATCTGCTCTACACCCGTTGGTTTTGATAGATGAAAAAACGTATTTTCAGCGGCGCTCAGCCGACAGGCGAGCTTCATATAGGTAATTATCTCGGTGCTCTCAAAAATTGGGTGGCGCTGCAGGACGAGTACGAGTCGTTTTACTGTATCGTCAATCTCCACGCCATCACGCTGCCGCAGGACCCGAAAATACTGCGTCAAAAAACGCTCGACCTCGCCCGCATCTATCTCGCCGCCGGGGTCGATCCGGAAAAGGCAACTATCTTTATCCAGTCCGATGTGCCAGAACATGCTGAGCTGACTTGGGTTCTTTCGTGCCAATCGCGAATGGGTGAGCTTGAGCGGATGACGCAGTTCAAAGATAAAGCAAAGGTTAAGTTTAAGGGCGAACAGCTAACATTCGGTGGTGAAGATGTTACTTTTGGAGCCCCGAGCGTAGGTTTTGGCCTTCTAGCATATCCCGTCTTGATGGCAGCAGATATTTTGCTATATCAAACAGACCTCGTTCCTATCGGACAGGACCAGAAGCAGCATCTGGAATTGACCCGCGACCTTGCTGAGAGGTTTAACCGTGATTTTGGCGACACATTCAAGGTTCCTGAGCCTTTTATCCCGCCAGTCGGGGCTAAGATAATGTCTTTGCAGGATCCGGCAAAAAAGATGTCCAAATCGGATGAGAATCTGAACGGTTCGATATTTTTGCTCGACGACGCCGACACGATCACCAAAAAGATAAAACGCGCCGTCACCGACAGTGGGACCGACATCAACTTTGACGAAACGCGGCCCGCGATCAAAAATCTGCTCACGATATATCAGCTTTTGAGCGCGAAGACGGCGGACGAATGCGTCGAACACTTCGCGGGCTCAGGCTACGGCGATTTCAAAGGCCAGCTTGCGGAAACTGTCGTCGAGTTCCTCCGGCCATTTCAGGAACGGATCAAGGAATACGACGCCCCTTCACTCGACGCGATCCTTAAAAAGGGGGCGGAAAAGGCCCGCTCGATAGCCTCTGAAACATTGCAAGACGTTTATGAAAAAACAGGCATCAAGTAATGAAAATTACCGTTTACGAAAAACCGACCTGCACGACGTGCCGCAATCTGAATAAGCTGTTTATTGCCAGCGGCGTCGATTGGGAAAAGGTCAATTATTTTATCGAGCCTTTTACCGAGAGGAAGCTGACCGCTCTGCTGAAAAAGACGGGAATGAAACCCTTTGACGTATTGCGGCGTGCCGAGCCAGATTTCAAACTCGCGGGTATCAGCAAGGATTCGAGCGACGAAGATGTGATCGCGGCGATGGTCAAATATCCGTCGATCATCCAGCGGCCGATAGTCGAGGTCGGCGATAAAGCTGTGCTCGCACGGCCGATCGAAAAGGCTTTGGATCTAGTGCAGAAGCCCGCACGTAAGTAAGGTTGTAACATCCAACATTCGGATCACGCCCTTGCTAACGCGCGGGCATCCGCAAATATTTATGAGTTATACAAATGGAAACGGTAATGGCAACGGCCACGCCCCAAAACCTAAAAATGTCCTCGGCGGCACGCTCGAATCGTGTTGCACCGATCCGATGACCGGCTTTTATCGCGATGGCTATTGCCGCACAGGGGTTGATGACACCGGACGTCATACGGTCTGCATCCGTGCGACGGACGATTTTTTGGCATTCTCAAAATCGGCCGGCAATGATCTCTCGACGCCGATGCCGCAGTATGCATTTCCGGGGTTAAAGCACGGTGACAAATGGTGCTTGTGTATGCTCCGCTGGCGTGAGGCTTTGAATGCCGGGATGGCTCCGCAGGTCTACCTTGAGGCCACGCACGAAGCGGCTTTGACCGTCGTAAGCCTCGACGATCTAAAGCGTTACGCCGTTGATGGAGACGATCTTGACTGAGAAAGACGAACAATTTAGTTTTGATTTTCATAAGGAAACTGCCGAGATAATGTCCGGCGGGACAGACGAACTGAAGATCAAGCTTGGCGAATTTGCCGGGCCGCTCGACCTGTTGTTGTATCTCATACGGCAAGAGCAGGCGGATATTTTTGACATCCCCATCGCCCGCATCACGGAAAAATATCTCGAATACATCCGCCTGATGAAACGGCTTGATATCGCCGTCGCGGCTGATTTTCTCGTCATGGCGGCGACGCTGATCGAGATCAAATCAAAGATGCTGCTCCCCCGCGACCCTTCGCTTTCGACTGACGAAGAGGAGATGGAAGACCCGCGTCAAGAGCTGGTCGACCGGCTGCTGGAATACGAAAAATTCAAAAGTGCCGCCGGTATGCTGCACGAGCGTTCGACCATCGAATCGGCCATTTTCACCCGCGGCCCGATCGAATCGGACGAAAATAATGCCGAGATCGATGCGTCAGTCTTTGACCTGCTGACGGTTTTTCAAAAGATCGTCGCCCGTCATGTGGACGAGGTCAAAATGGAGATCCAGCGCGAAGAGATCTCGCTCGCCGATATGATAAAAAATCTCAAAGCGAGAATCTTCGCGACCGGCGAGGTCAATCTATTAGAGTTTTTCGAAGAGATGCATTCACGCCGCGAACTGGTGACGGCATTTATCGCCGTGCTCGAAATCGTTCGTGCCGAAACTGTGAAATTGCTGCAAAACAAGACATTTGGCGATATTATTTTGAGGAAGGTTTAGCCACAGATAAACACGGATAGACACAGATTCAGGCAATGCTTATCTGTGTGCATCTGTGTTAATCTGTGGATTATTTTATGGAAGAGGCTGTTGAACAAAAGGTTTTGCGTACCCCCACAGAGCTCGTCGCGATCGTCGAGGCATTAATATTTGTTGCCGACGAACCGGTTTCGACGCGTGTCCTTGGCGAGGTTTTAGAAGAGGAACGCGAAAGCATCCAGGCCGCAATCGAGCAGCTGCAGTCCGAATATGAAGGCCGTGACAGCGGTTTGCAGATACGCGAGATCGCTGGCGGGTGGCAGCTTGGCACGCGTACCGAGTATCACGAAGAGGTTCGTAAATTCCTAAAAACTCGCCCTAATGCAAAGCTCTCACTAGCCTCCCTAGAGACACTGTCCGTCATAGCTTACAAACAGCCGGTGACCGTGCCCGAGATACTTGAGATCCGCGGCGTCCAATCCGCCTCAGCTATTAAAACCTTGCTCGACCGCCGCCTCATCGTCGCCAAAGGCCGCAAAGAAGCCGTCGGCCGCCCAATGCAATACGGCACGTCAAAGGATTTTTTGGTTCAGTTTGGGTTGAAGGATCTTACGGAACTTCCGAGCATTGAGGATTTTGAGGATCTCGTTCAGTAAATCAACAGGATATACAGGATCAACAGGATGGGCGTCAGATTATCCTTCGTGCCTTATCCTACTTATCCTGTCCATCCTGTTAGAATTAATTTTATGCAAGAGAGATTACAGAAACTTATCGCCCAGGCGGGCCTTGCCTCGCGGCGAGCAGCTGAGCAAATTATCCTAGCCGGCGACGTGTCGGTCAACGGCGATATCGTGACTGAGCTTGGAACCAAGGCTGATCCGGAAAAAGACCATATCAAAGTTCGCGGCAAGCTCATCAACGCAAAGATCAGCGGGCGGCAGAATTATTATGTTCTCCTAAACAAGCCAAAGGGATATCTCTCAAGTGCCGCCGACCCCGAAGGGCGCAAACTTGTAACCGACTTGGTCAAACGCAAGGGTAAACTGCACCCCGTCGGGCGGCTCGATTACAACACTGAGGGGCTCATCATTCTCACAAATGACGGTAACTTTACGAACCACGTAGCTAGTTCTAAGGCGATACCAAAGGTTTACGAGGTAAAGGTCAAGGGGCTGCCAAACAGCAACGCTATCAATAAGTTGCGACGCGGACTGGTGCTTGAGGACGGCTATAAAACGGCTCCGGCTGAGATCCGAGATCTAAAGCCGACCGACAAAAATGGCTGGTATGAGGTGACGCTTTACGAGGGGCACAATCAGCAGATCCGCAAGATGTTTGACGCGGTCGGAAACTCGGTGGTCAAACTGCGGCGAACAAAGATCGGCACTGTCGCCGACCCATATTTGAAAACGGGACAAACACGTGACTTAACCGCCGAAGAGGTGGCATCGCTGACCAGCATGGTTCCCCAAAAGCCTTCAAAACCTACCGCATCAAGAGGCGGTGCACGACCAACAGACAGGCGTCCTGGACGACCTTAATGCCCGCCTCAGCAAATTCTTTGGCGACTCCGTCGTTTCTAATCCCAAGCTGAAACCACACCGCTTTTGGCTTTTTTGCCAATATTTCCTCAGTGTGTTTCGGGACGTCTTCGCTCCGGCGAAAGACGTTGATCAGATCGATCTCGCCCGGGATCTGGGTCAGATCCCGATAGACTGGCTTGCCTAAAATCTCAGTCACTTCGGGATAATAAACAGGCACCGGGATGATGTCGTACCCCGCGTCCGCCAGATATTTCGGCACGTAGAAAGCGGGCTGATCAGCGTGCGACTCAGGCTTAATGCCTAAAACAGCGATCGTCTTTGTGTGCTCAAGCAATTCCTTTATCTGTGCATCAGTCGTCAAAATATTCTCGTTCACACAAAAAGTCTAACAAATTTGCCTAAAATAATATGTTATGTAAGCATAATCATTCGTTATATCTACATATATGAACTTTGAATTGAGCGAAGAGCAACAACAGATAAAATACAGCATCCGCGAATTTGCCGAGAGCGAGATCAAGCCGCACGTGATGGAGTGGGACGAGTCGCAGCATTTCCCTGAAGAATTGCGGCCAAAGCTCGCGGAACTGGGGCTAATGGGCGTTTTGTTTCCTGAGGAGTATGGCGGAGCCGGGATGGGTTATGTCGAATACGCGACGATCATCGAGGAACTGGGTCGCGTCTGCGGTTCGGTGGGCCTGTCGGTCGCGGCGCACAATTCGCTCTGCTCAAACCATCTCTATATGTTTGGCAGCGAAGAGCAAAAACAAAAATACCTCGTGCCGCTCGTCAAAGGCGAGAGCTTTGGAGCGTGGGGCCTGACCGAATCACAAGCAGGATCGGATTCCGCCGGAACGCGGACAAACGCCATACGCACTGACAACGGTTGGAAGGTCAACGGCTCTAAAAATTTCATCACCCACGCCATAGTTTGCAACACGCTCGTTGCCGTAGCCGTGACTGACAAATCGCAGGGCAATCGCGGCATCTCGGCGTTTATCTTTGACAAATCGATGGACGGATTTCGTTCTGATAAAAAAGAAAATAAGCTCGGGATGCGAGCGTCCGAGACGGCATCCGTAGTTTTCGAAGACTGTATAGTCCCCGACGAAAATCGCCTCGGCAATGAGGGAGAGGGCTTTTTGCAATGCATGCAGGTTCTGGACGGCGGCCGCATCTCGATCGCTGCTCTGTCTGTCGGCATCGCTCAGGGAGCGTACGAGGCAGCGGTCAAATACGCAAAAGAGCGGCAACAGTTTGGCAAAGCGATCGCTGAGTTTCAGGCGATCCAGTTCAAACTTGCTGATATGGCAACGCAGATCGAGTGTGCCCGCTTGCTGACGCAGCAAGCGGCAGCGACAAAAGACGCCGGAAAGCCCGTTACGCAAAAGTCTGCGATGGCAAAGCTTTACGCGTCCGAAACGGCCGTTCGCGTCGCCGAAGAATCGATCCAGATCCACGGCGGTTACGGCTACACAAAAGATTACCCTGCCGAAAAATACTGGCGTGACTCAAAGCTCTGCACCATCGGCGAAGGCACTAGCGAGATACAACGGATCGTTATTGCAAAGAATCTCTTGAAAGCATTGTAAGACCGATGCAGAAGCCTACGCGTAAGCAAGGGCGTAAGACTCAAGTCGGACGTTACGCCCTTACTCACGTGCGGGCTTCTGCAATTCGCTGTTTCATGTTGCATTTATGAAACGCTTAGATTACTATATTGCTCTGATTCAAATCCAAGGAGAATAAAGATAATGAGTACAAGCACCGCAGCAAGTCCTGGCCGTCTGGCCACGGCATTTTTGGCAGAGTTGGATAACGAGGCAAAGGTTACACGCAGTTGTCTCGAACGCGTTCCGCCGGAGAAATTTGACTGGAAACCGCACGAAAAATCCATGACGATGGGCCGTCTGGCTGTCCATTGTGCCGAGATGTTTGGCTGGACAAAAGAGACGCTGAAACAAGACGTGCTCGATTTTGCGACTGCAGATTTCAAACCTTTCGAGCCGACCTCGACCGAGGAATTACTTGCTTTTTTTGACGATCACATCGCTAAAGCAAAGATCATCCTCGGCGAAACGCCGGATGAAACGTTCTTTACAGACTGGACGATGCGAAACGGCGAGCAGATTTATCTGACTATGCCAAAGGTCGCCGTGATGCGTTCATTTGTGATGAATCACATCATCCATCATCGTGGGCAATTGTCGGTCTATCTTCGCCTCAACGACATCCCGGTTCCGTCGATCTACGGCCCGTCGGCTGATGAAGGACAGATGTAGTTTTGTCAGTAGCCCGCACGTAAGTAAGGGCATTTCAAAATATCAATAATGGCGAGTCGCATGGCTCGCCTTTTTTGATTTGCATTAAAGAATGAGAAAATAAAGTCAATGTCAGATGCTGATCTGTTAGCAAAACTTTTTCAAGGTGACCCACGCTCCATCGCACGCGCCATAACCAAGGTTGAGAGCGGCAGCAAAGGTGCGGCTGAGTTGATGAAAGCGGTCTTTCCGCGAACCGGAAACGCGATCGTTATTGGTATCACCGGTGCTCCGGGTGCGGGGAAATCTTCGTTGGTCGATAAACTCGCGCTTTATTACAAAGATCAGGGCGAAAAGGTTGGCATTGTATGCATTGACCCGTCGAGCCCTTTTTCCGGCGGTGCGATACTTGGCGACCGAATCCGAATGGCAACATTGGGAATGGAAAAGGGCGTGTTTATCCGCTCGATGGCGACACGTGGAAATCTCGGCGGGCTATCGAGGGCGACCGTCGATGCGGTGTCGATACTTGATGCAGCCGGGTTTGATAAGGTCATTGTCGAAACGGTCGGCGTGGGCCAGGACGAGGTCGAGATCGTTAAGACGGCGGATGTCTCGGTCGTAGTGCTCGTGCCCGGAATGGGTGACGACATCCAGGCGATCAAGGCCGGAATAATGGAGATCGGCGACGTTTTTGTCATTAACAAAGCCGACCGTGAGGGCGTCATTCGCACCCAAAAAGAACTCGAGGCTTTGCTCGGCCTGGCTCATCGCCCAGACATGTGGATGCCGCCGATCGTCAGGACCGTTGCGACCGAAAGCAAAGGCATCGAAGACCTGTCAGCCGCGATAACCAGCTATTTTGACTTTCAAAAAGCAGAAACCGGCGGCATGGTGCGAAAGACGGCCATCGCCCGCTGGCGTTTGACCGAACTTGTGCTGGAACGGCTACTTGCTGATCTGATGAAACACAACGGCACTGCGGAAAAGATCGATGATCTTGCCGCTCAAATTGCGAAAAAAGAAATAGACCCGTATTCGGCGGTTGAGAAAATACTAGATAAATCATGAAGATCAACCATCTTGGCATCGCCACAAAAGGCATCGATGATGCCCTCAAATTCTGGTCCGACGCGTTGGGGCTAGAGAATGTTCACACCGAGATCGTCGAGGATCAAAAGGTCCGCGTCGCGATGCTGCCTATCGGCGAAAGCCGTGTTGAGTTGCTCGAACCTACCTCGGACGACTCGCCGATATCCAAATTTCTCGAAAAGCGCGGTGGCGGCATTCACCATATTGCTATCGAGGTTGATGATATAGAGGCGTCGCTTGCACAACTCAAAGCAAAAGGCATGAGGCTGATCGACGAGTCGCCGCGTATCGGCGCCGAGGGCTGTCTGGTTGCCTTCGTCCACCCCGCTGCAACCAACGGCGTCTTGCTCGAACTTGTACAAACCAACGAATAACGCTTTTCATTAGCTGTTATTTATAGTTTTTGATATTATAGCCGTTTGGCAAATATCTAGATTTTTTATTAGTGAGGACTCATAAATTGAGCAATTTAACAAAAGCATTGATCCTGATCGTCGCGATACTCGCGATAGGCGTTGGTTTGGTTGTTTGGAAGAAAAAGGTCGGCGGACACAGCACTGCGTCGTTTAACTCGATCAGTCGCGGAGAAATCGAGATGCTGCTAGCAGACGTCTCAAAGACCAATCCGATGATCCTGAAAAAGCTCGCCGAGGATCCCGAGATGAAAAAGCAGCAGATCGAGAATCTGAAACAGCTGCTTGCGTTTGCCAGCCAGGCACAGCGTGACGGGCTAGCAAATACGCCGACGAATATTCAGGAGATGGACAACGTCCGCTCTGAGATCATCGCCGTCAACTATGACCGCGAGGTCAACAAAGACAAGGGCCCGATGCCTGCATTTGGTTTTATTACCGAAGACCAGGTCAAGGCCTATTGGGCAGAGGACGAACAGCCAAAGGCCGGCCCCAGTTTCATGGAGCGAATCGGACTCGGCGGGGAAAAAGAATCCCGTACGCATCAAGTCGAGTTTGACGACTTTCTCAATGCCAAGATCGAGATCCTCAAAGCCGGCAATCCCGAAATGAAAGATCGCGAGATCAGCGAAGAAGAAAAAACGCAGGCTCGCGATATATTTGCAAAGATCCGCATCTATAAGGCCGAATACAACACCAAGCTTGCGGCCGGCGAGCTGGCAAAAGATTTTGTCGAACGCACCAACCTGCAGGTCAAATTGCAGCAAGCACAGTTCCTCGCACGGCTGTTCTCCGAGAAAGCTACCGAAAAGACCAAGGTGACTGACGAAGAGATCGACGCGTACATCAAATCGCATCCTGAGCTAGATCCGGCGGCGAAAAAAGCGACCGCACAGGGCATACTTGATAGGGCAAAAGCGGGTGAGGATTTTGCCAAGCTCGCTGACGAATTTTCGCAGGATCCGGGCAACAAGGGACCTGACGGAAAAGGTCAGGGCGGGCTGTATAAGGACGTACCAAAGGGCCGTATGGTCGCTCCGTTCGAAACGGCTGCACTGGCTCTGGAGCCGGGGCAGATCGCTCCTGAGCTAGTCGAGACTGATTTCGGATATCACATCATCAAACTCGAACGTAAACTTGGACCGAGCACGTCTAAACCTGCAGCAGCCGCTCCGGGACAGCCGCCCGCACCAACGGGCGACACATACGATGCTCGTCACATTTTGATCTCGACCGGCTTTAAGGACCCGGAAAATCCGACCGCCCGCGAGGCTCCGGTCAAAGATTATGTCCGCACTAAGCTGGAAACCGAAAAGGAGAAAAAGCTGATCGACGAGATCGTTGCGGCAAACAATATTTCGGTCCCAACGGATTTCACTGTACCGGAAGTGACCGAAGAGCAGATGCAGCAGATGCGTCAAAAGCAGCAGTCGCAGGGAATGCCTCCGGGAGCCCAAATGCAACCGGGAGCAAATCCGGAAGTAAAGCCAGGAAAGCCGGAGCCTAAGAAACCGGAACCTAAAAAGCCGGAAGCTAAAAAATAGACGGTCAACCGTCCAGTAATTACCTATTTGGTATCTAACAGGATAGACAGGATTAACAGGATAGATTTGATCTCTTATCCTGAATATCATGTCTATCCTGTTTGAATTAACCCCTAATATATGGAAAAAGTAAACATCGGAATCATCGGCGGCAGCGGTTTGTACCAGATGCCGGAATTAGAAAATGTGCGGGAAATTGCCGTTGAGACGCCGTTTGGCGATCCTTCGGATGCGTTTATCGTTGGTGAATTGGATGGCGTGACCGTTGCGTTTCTGCCGCGTCACGCACGCGGGCATAAATTCACGCCGTCTGAGCTTCCCTTTCGGGCAAACATCTATGCGATGAAAATGCTCGGTGTCGAATACATCCTGTCGGTCTCGGCTGTCGGCAGCTTGCAGGAGCAATACGCACCGACTGATTTCGTCATACCCGATCAGTTCTTTGATCGCACGCGAGATCGCGCTAAAGAGTCAACATTCTTTGGCAACGGCATCGTCGGCCACGTGACGTTCGCTCATCCCGTTTGCAGCGAACTCGGCGACATTCTCGAAACCGCCTGCAAAAACAACGGCGTGGTCACCCATCGCGGCGGTACGTACATCTGTATGGAAGGCCCGGCGTTCTCGACCAAGGCCGAATCCAACGTCTATCGTCAATGGGGAATGGACATCATCGGGATGACCAACCTGCAGGAAGCCAAACTCGCCCGCGAAGCCGAGATCGCCTACGCGACGCTCGCCCTCGTCACCGATTACGACTGCTGGTACGAAGGCCACGACGATGTCACCGTCGATATGGTCATCGAATACCTAAATAAGAACGTCCGCAACGCCCAGCTCGTTCTAAAAGACGCCGTCAAAGCCGTCGCGGCCAAAACGACGCCAAACCAATACGCGGGCGCAACAAAAAACGCGATCTTCACCGCCCCGTCAAACTGGCCTGCGGAGACTGCGAAAAAGCTCGATGCGATCATTGGGAAGTATAAGTAGAGTGAGAAGCGGAAAACTTTCGGATGCTATTTTGCATCTGTATTAATAAGTTATGAAAAGAAAGTTCCTTTCGATAATTTTCGCTGCCTTATCAATTGGCACATTGGGTATCTCGGCTTCGGCCCAACGCAATGTCACGCCGGCGATCGACCGTGATCCTATTATGGAAGCGGACGCCAAGCACAATCTTGATGTCGCGTGGAATTACTACTCGCTCAAAAAGGCCTACAAAGCGACCTTGATGCGGTTCGAAGAGACGTTTGCGGCGTATCCTGATTTCTCAAAGATCGACGAATTCTTGTTTATCGGCGGCATGAGCAGCTATTACCTGTCCGAGGGAAAGGGAAAACAGCCGGTTGATCTCAAGAACGAAAAGGATAAGGAAAAGTTCACCCCCGAAAAACTGCGTGAGAGTGCCAAGATGTACCTCACAATGCTCGTCGATAAATATCCCGACAGCAAATATGTCGCGGACGCAAAAAAGACGCTTGTTCTGCTAAACAAATAATGGGCGAAAGCCTGCACGAAGTAAGGGCGTTACTCTCAGGTTGGGTGTAGCGCCCTTACTTCGTGCGGGCTTGTGCCCAAAAGATTTATGAATTTAAATCAAGTAACGATATTCAGCCAACTCCCAGTCGAAACCGTCGAGTTCTTCGAAAAGCTCGGCCTTAAACGCATCGTCGATTCCCTGCCGCGATATGCCCGACTCGAATGTCCCGACGGCGAAGCGACGCTCTCCATCAACATCGCCGACGAAGTCACCGTTACAAACAACATCGTCCTCTATTTCGAATGCGAGGATCTCGACGAAGAGGTCGCCCGTCTCAAATCGCTCGGCCTTAGCTTTACCGAAGACCCCGCCGATCGCGAATGGCTCTGGCGTCAAGCTTATCTCCTCGACCCCAACGGGAATAAAATTTGCCTCTTTCGTGCCGGTCAAAATCGCAAAAACCCGCCGTGGCGATTGTCGGAACCCTCTGCGTAAGCAGAGGGCCAATATGCTGAATGCCCAATGCCGCTAACTAGCTGACTGCCCACTAACGCAGGCGGTTCCGACTTTTCGGAATCGCAAAAACCCTCCGCGGCGTGTAAAATAAGAGTTTTCGTAATTCTATTTTCGGAGATCTTTTAATACATGTCATTAACGGTAGTTGGTTCGGTGGCGTTCGATGCTTTGGAGACGCCTTTTGGGAAACGGGACAAGATATTAGGCGGTGCCGCGACGCATTTTGGGTTGTCGGCGAGCTTTTTTACCCAAGTGAATGCGGTCGGCGTGGTCGGCGGTGATTTTGGCGACGAAGAGTGGGCCGTTTTTAAGCGTCACAACATCAACACCGACGATATACAGATCGTACCCGACGGCAAGACCTTTTTCTGGAAGGGCCGCTATGAGTACGACATGAATGTCGCTCATACTCTCGATACACAGCTTAACGTTTTCGAGACCTTCGCCCCAAAACTGTCTGAGAACTCAAAATCGGCTAAGTTTCTTTTCCTTGCAAATATTCTACCGGCGTTGCAAAAACAAGTTCGACAGCAGGTGCCCGATGCCGAGTTTGTCGCACTTGATACGATGAATCTGTGGCTAGAGATAATGAAAGACGATGTCATCGAAACCATTAAGATGGTCGACTGCATCATCATCAACGACGCGGAGGCAAGGCAGTTAACCGAGGAACCGAACCTGCACAAAGCTGCGAAAAAGATCATGGACTACGGCTTACGTGCCGTCGTTATCAAACGCGGCGAATACGGCGCGACTCTGTTTACCAAAGACGGTTACTTTGCTGTACCGGCGTATCCACTTGAGAGCGTTTTTGACCCGACCGGTGCGGGGGATACGTTTGCCGGCGGATTCATGGGCTATCTTGCCGCACACAAAGAAGTGACCGACGCGACGCTTCGGCGTGCGATGGTCTATGGTTCAGTGATGGCATCGTTCAACGTCGAAAAGTTTGGTACAGAACGCGTCGATGCTCTGGATTACCCCGAGATCAACGAACGTTTCAAAGCGTTTAAGACGATGACACATTTCGACGACATTCCTTTTGAAAGAGCTACAACCGCCTAGATCACGCGTCAAATGAATGTAAAACCGGCAAATCCGCTCGCCCGTTTTGATAGGCGAAAGACAAACTATCCGCTGCTGATCGCGGCGATAGTTCTCGTTGCAATATTGGTTGGCGGAGCCGTGATGTCGGTGCGGGCCGAGACGATACTCATCGCGGGGCTGTTTGTCGCGGCGGCGGCGATGTTTTTGTTGGTCGCGATGCTCGATATCGCAAACACGCGGCGGCTGGCAGCGACTGATGACCGGCGGTTTATCCGCTGGGACGCCGCGATGCCGGACATTCAGCGGCAAAATGTAAATGTCGAGGTTCGCGAACTCGCACGTGTTTTGGGCGTCGGCAACGACCAACTTGCGGATCTGCTATCGGCATTTATTGTCGCCGAAGATCTCGCTCTGCGTCAGATCCAGCAAGAGGAAAATCTGCCTTTGATGCGACACGTCCAGATCGGCGGTACGCCTTTTGACGGTATTTTGGTCGACCAGGACCTGATTACATGTATAGAGGTTTCATTTCTCGTCGTGCCGGACGTGCGTCAGGACCGGATCGAATCTATATTAAAGAAGATACAGCTCGCGAAAAAGAACCTCGCCGAGATGAAAAGCCGCCTGCGGTTGCGGCTGATGCTGGTTCTCGTCACGCAGCTCTCGCCCGCCGAAGAAGAGCAGCTCCGCGGGGTATTGATCACCCGGCGTTTCACTGACACCCCGGTCGATATCGACATCAGGCTGCTCGATTTTGAGATGCTGCAGAAAGTGTATGTTTCGGAATAGTGCGTAGGGACGAGGGACAAGGGACGAGTGCTTGAAACTTGTCCCTCGTCCCTAACCCCTCGCCTCTTAATCTTATGTTAAAAGACAAAATAGGAATAATATTCGGCGTCGCTAACAAGCGTTCGATCGCTTGGGCATGCGCCCGTGCTTGTGGGGCTCAGGGTGCCAAGATGGCGTTTACTTATCAGGCCGAGCGGCTTAAGGAAAACGTCGAGGAGCTGGCGGCGACGATTGACGGATCAATCGTCGTGCCGTGCGACGTTACCGACCAATCGACGGTCGATGCAGCGTTTGAGGCGGTTAGGGAGAAATACGGCCGACTCGATTTTATCGTGCATTCGATCGCTTACGCGCCGAAAGAGGCTCTTGAGGGCGATTTTGTCGATACGACGCGCGAAGCCTTTCGCACCGCCCTTGAGATCAGTGCGTTTTCGCTAACGCAGGTGGCTCTCGCGGCCGCACCGCTAATGTCCGAGGGCGGCAGCATCGTGACGATGAGCTATTACGGGGCCGAAAAGGTCGTGATGAATTACAACGTTATGGGCGTCGCCAAAGCCGCGTTAGAGGCTTCGACCCGCTATCTCGCCGCCGACCTCGGTAAAAACAATATCCGCGTTAACGCGATCTCGGCCGGCCCGCTCAATACGCTCTCGGCCCGCGGCGTCAAAAATATGGGTTCGCTATTAAATTACGTTGGCGAACGCTCGCCCCTAAAACGCAACGTCACCGTCGATGAGGTCGGCAACACCGCCCTGTTCCTCGTCAGCGAAATGTCCAGCGGCATCACCGGCGAGACGATCTACGTCGATTGCGGTTACAACATCATGGGAATCTAACAAATGATGAATTTAGAATGCAGAATGCAGATTTCGTTTTCTTAAATTCATCGCTCTGCATTCATCATTCTGCATTTACAAAATGGCTACTAAATCAAACAAACCCCGCGTTACAAAGAAAAAAATCGATCTGCCAAAGACGGTCGCCGAGGCAAAGGAACTCGAATCAACGCCCGGCTACTGGCATCTGACCGACGACGAGATACTGCTCCGATCGCCGGAGCCTGAAGACGAATTAAAAACGTCGGATTCGTGGCGCGTGTTTCGCATCTTGGGCGAATTCGTTAACGGTTTTGACGAGCTGGCGACGATCACTCAGGGCGTTTCGATATTTGGCTCGGCCCGCACGCCTGAGGACGACCCGATGTACGCGGCGGCACGCGAGACCGGTGCTCTACTCGGTGCGGCTGGTTTTGAGATCATCACCGGCGGCGGCCCGGGTATAATGGAAGCTGCAAATCGCGGTGCCCACGAGGTCGGCGGAAAATCGGTCGGCTGCAACATCCAACTGCCGTTTGAGCAGATGGCAAACCCGTATCTGACCAAATCCCTGACGTTCAAATATTTCATGGTCCGTAAGACCATGTTCATCAAATACAGCAACGCTTACGTCATATTCCCCGGCGGATTCGGCACCATGGACGAGTTGTTTGAGGCTCTGACGCTGATCCAGACGCGTAAGATACGCAATTTCCCTGTCGTACTATTCGGCTCTCAATACTGGCAGGGCCTGCTCCAATGGATCACCACGACGATGCTCCGTGAAAAGTACATCAACCCCGAGGACCTCGGCCTGATCCATCTGACGGACTCACCCAAAGATGCCGTCGATTTTATTATTAAGACGTGTAATTCGGGAATCGATAACGGGGACTCAAGTGGAAAGCTGAAAGTGGAAAGTGGAAAGTAAGCCGAGCATTTTACGAGAGAAATCTTATTCCTTCGCTCTTCGCGTTGTTAAACTTTGTCGGCATTTGAGCGAGGAAAAGCGGGAGTACGTGCTATCAAAGCAAGTTCTAAGAAGCGGGACATCGATCGGAGCAAATGTAGCCGAGGCCAACCAGGCCCAATCGAAAGCCGATTTTGTTCACAAACTTTCCATCGCTCACAAAGAATCGTTTGAAACCGAATACTGGCTGAATCTTTTGCGTGACAGCGAATACATAACAAATGCACAGGCTAGTTCTTTGATCAACGACTGTTGTCAGTTGCAAAAACTTCTTACTGCTTCAATCAAAACGGCCAAAGCAAAAAAGTAATCCCAGACCTTAAACTTTCCATTTTCCGTTTTCCACTTTCCACTAAAGGGTTGTTTTCAACCAGTTAAGATAAGACCCCGATACCTTTTCCGCATCGATCGCGGCGATCTCAGGCACATCGTAAGAGTGATTTTCGGTGATAAACGCTACAAGCGCATCCCATTTTTCGGGCAGCGTCTTTATCAGCAGCAGATGCTCGGCCTCTCGTTGCACCTTCCCTCCCCACACATAAACCGACGTCATCGGCGGTAATATCTGTACGCACGCGGCAAGTTTTGCGGTAACGATGGACTCCGCTAGCGTCTCTCCCTCGCTCATATTTGGAACAGTTGTCAAAACGACCAACATGAAAGGATCCGCTCCTATTTTTTATCCATCAATTCCTGATACTGACCGGTTTCGACCCATTCGAGGATCTCGGCGACGCGCCAGATCGGGAATGGGTGCGAGAGGCCGGAGTTCATAACATCGGCCCAGAAACGGTCGAGGCGGCTCTCGTCGTAGTTCTTTTTGAATTCGCGTCCCTGATCGAGGAAAAGTTCGTAATCGATCTTGGAGGCAAATGTACCGCCGGCCAGTTTCATCATCGTACGGCCGATGACGTGCGGGTCCTGCATTACGAGCAGAGCGGCACGGTCACAACTCAGTTCGGCACGGCGTGACCAAGCGAGCAGGGCGCTTGCGATACCCATCGAGATGATCAGTTTTATGATCTCCGAACCGGGTATGAGGCGTGCGGCCGAGACATTGATGAGAGCCTCGATGAGCCGTGCGGCGGTGAGATAGAGGACGTGTTCGGAATGGATGTGGCCGACCTCGTGGGCGATGACGGCGAGCGTTTCTTCGTCATTGAGCCGCTCGACGAGCGCCGAGTGGAGCACGATTATCGGTTTTTCGACGCCGCCGGTAAAAGCGTTGACGATCGGGTTTTGCTGAACATATAGGTCCGGCATCTCGACACCGAGCGTTCCGCAGGCGACCTCAAGCTTAGCGTACAGGTCAGGGCATTGTTTTGGCGTAACCTTTACCGCCGATGCCATAAACGCAACGCGGATCGCGGATTCGCCTGTCCAAGCGAGCAGTTTCTTTAGAGCCGAATCGACGCCGGGGATCGCCTTGAGCGCGGCCATCGCCTTGGCGTCCGCCGGGTGGATATAATCGTTTTTGTGCAATCCGTCGAAAACCTTTCGCGGCTCGTCAGACAGCGGCAGCTTACAGCGTCCGCAGTTGGCATCACCGTTCTTATAGTCGGCTTTGACGGCGTTCTTCTGACCGCAAAAACGGCATTTGACTGAGTTTGATTTTGACGGTTCGATCGATTCGCTCTTTTTTCTTGGCATAGTGACATTGTAAACGAAAAATCTGATACAAGTGTTCAGAAAAGTATGTCCACAGATGAACACAGATGGACACAGATAGTTGATTGCCCATTATCTGTGTTTATCCGTGGATTATATTGAAAGATGGACGACCGTCTCGACGTGGTGCGTCTGTGGAAAGAGGTCGATGGCGGTGATGGAATTGATCTTGTAACCGGCGTCCACGAGCAGGGCGAGATCGCGGGCGAGGATGGACGGTTCGCATGAGACGTACGAGATATGCTCCGGCCGAAGCTCGGCGAGACGCGGGATTACCGCTTTTGCCGTTCCCGAACGCGGCGGGTCGATCAGGCAGAAATCGATCTTTTTCGTCTTATTATTTTCGAGAAAATACTCGACGCTTTTGTTGAGAAGATCGAGATTTTGAAGTCCTGCCTTTTTAGCATTCTTTTGCGCTAGGCCGATGGCGACGGAGTTTTCTTCGACACCGATCACATTCTTAAAATGCCGTGCGAGCGGGAGAGCAAACAGGCCGACCCCGCAATAAAGGTCAAACGCGGTGCCGCCAGACGCGTCGCCGATCGCCGTCGCGATGAGCTGTTCGATGAGAAAACGGTTCGCCTGAAAGAAAGTCTCGGCGGTGTATGCGTAAGTTTCGCCGGCGATGTCGATGCTGATCTCGGCGGCAGGTTCCGGTAGCTCGCGGGAGTAGGTCGAGATGCGTCCGCCCTCGCCGCTGACGGCTTCGATCTCGGGCGATTCGCTCCAAAACATATCCCAGTTCATGCTGATCCGCAGATAATCGAGCGTCGATTGCATCCCCGGCGTCAGGATCGGACAGCTCGCAATGTCGATCACGTTGTGCGAATCGCGTGCAAAATAGCCTATTTTTTGCTTTTCGCGGTCAACGTGCCAGCGGGCACGCGAGCGGTATTCGAACTGCTGCGGGCTGGCGATGACGGGGATCTCGCCGTCGTATTCGATCTTGCCGATGCGGTGCAGACAATCGCGGATGATGCCAACCTTGGCCTCAAGCTGGGCTTCGTATGACAGATGCTGAAAGTCGCAGCCGCCGCAGACGCCGTAATGCGGGCACGGCGGAGCAATGCGTTTTGGGCCGGGCTGCTTTAACTCGACGATGTCGGCGAAAGCCATGCGTTTCTTCTTGATCTCGCGGATCTTGACGCGAGCAACATCGCCCGGAGCGGCCAGCGGCACGAGAACGGTAAGATTCTCGGCAAATGCCAGCCCCAGCCCGCGAGGTACGATCTTTTCGATCTTTGCCTCAATGGCGTCGCCTTTTGTGTAATATTTGCTCAATTTTTGTGGTCATCGGCCGTTCTAAAAATCCGGCACGTGAACCTTGTCTTTGTATCACAAAACGCAGGCAAAACAAACCTGACGGCTATTTGAGACGGAAATTGCCTTGTTCGAGAACGCCTCGCAGCGTCTGCAGATCGGCGTCTTTTGAATACGAGATCGTGAACATAATCGCAAAACCGTCACGCACGGTCGCATACATCCGCTTTTTACCGGCGCTCGTCGATGTGTCGAGATAGCCAAACTGCATCGTGCCAAGCTTTTCGGCTTGAGTGTCAGAATACTTGAAATCGGCGGGCAATTTCATCGACGCAAAGCCCGAGCGGATCGCGTCAAAATAATCCACCGCATCCTTGATCTGCGGATTTAGGACGAGGTTCTCGATCGAGATACGGACTATTGCATTGTCCGTCTCACCCGGCATCGAGCGGTACGCGGTCAGCAGGATCTGGACATTTTTGATCGCCTGATCGACCTTCGCTTTTGACACGGGCGGAAGCGAATCGGGGGCTTTTAGAGCGAGGTCAAAGCCCTGCTTTTTCATATACGCTTCGAAATCATCGCCCGGGATGAGCCATGCATCCGGGAACGTGACCTCAAATTTGAAGGTTTTGTTTGTGTATGTCCTTCCGGCAACGATTCCCTTATCTACTGAAGGAACGGCTCTAATTAGTGTCGAACGAGGCTTTGGTTTGGGTTTGGTTTGGGCTGATGAAAATACAGTAAATAGCAGCGTGACGAAAATGACAGCGACGAACTTTCTCATAGATAAAACAGGCCGAGCCGCGGGATATTTGCCTCTTCACGTAGGCGTTTGAGCAGCATCAGCTCGAAAGTATTTTTGTAAGCGGCGGGTTCCATCTCGGCTTTGTAACCGCGAAGCTGGGCCGCAACTTCTTTCTCGACAGTTTTTAGATGCACGGATTCCCAATTTGTAAGCATTGCCCTATCGAGTAATTTTTCGATGTCCCCAAGCGTCGAATCGACCGTCTCGGCATCGCCGGTGAGATTTGCCGTGAGTTCCTCAAGCCGCGCGACAGCACGAGCGATGTCTTCGGTCAGACCGACGGTGTTATTGGCTTTGAGCGAATCGATAGCAGATGCGATGTGGGCCGATAATGCTTCTGGAGAATATGCATTTGCGGCCTCGGCTTCAGATCCGTTAGATTTCCCTGCCTGCGAACGCAGCCATTCAGCATACTGCACCTCGACTTCTTCGCGGCAGTAAAAAAGGCTTTTGATCGTCCGGGTTCCGATGGGCTGTTTGTCAAAAACGTCAAACACCGATTCGATCGAACGCAGGACAATATGCAGCGGGATGCCGCGTTCCTGCCACATCTCGATGAGCGCCCAATCTAACGGGCTAAGGAACAGATTCTTGGCCCGGCGGCGGATAAAAGTGTCTTCGATCTCGGTGAAATAGTTAAAGTAATTCATGTCAGTGCCGTCAGCGGCGGCGTTTGGGTGAAGTGATCTCCCTGTTATGCTAATCTAAACGAAATATGGCGAAAACGCGACGCGAGAGCTTTCAAACCTCATCGGGCTTATCATTGCCCAATGATTTTAACCCGGAAAATGTGACGCCGGTCGATTACGAGCAGGATCTGGCGGCTCCGGGGGATTTTCCGTACACTCGCGGTGTCCGGCCGAGCATGTATCGAGGCCAGTTTTGGACGATGCGGCAATACGCGGGATTTGCCACCGCCGAAGAGTCGAACGCCCGTTACAAATATCTGCTTTCACAAGGCACCACCGGGCTGAGCGTAGCGTTTGACCTGCCGACGCAGATCGGGCTTGATTCTGATGATAGTCTCGCAGCCGGTGAGGTTGGAAAGGTGGGTGTCGCCATCGACAGCCTTGACGATATGCTGACGCTGTTTGACGGCATACCTCTTGATAAAGTGTCGACGTCGATGACGATAAACTCAACGGCATCAACGCTTTTGTGTCTATATCTGGCGGTGGCTCGAAAGCAAGGCGTCGGTTTTGACAAGGTCTCGGGGACGATCCAAAATGACATCCTCAAAGAATATATCGCACGCGGAACATATATCTATCCGCCGAAACCAAGTCTGCGGCTGATCACCGATACTTTCGCCTATTGTGCATCGGAAGTGCCAAATTGGAACACCATCTCGATCTCCGGCTACCACATTCGCGAAGCCGGTTCGACCGCCGCACAGGAGGTCGCGTTTACGCTCGCCGATGGTATTTGTTATGTTGATGCGGCGATCAGCGTCGGGCTCAAGGTCGATGATTTTGCTCCGCGTCTGTCGTTTTTCTTTAACTCTCATAACAACCTGCTCGAAGAGATCGCCAAATTTCGCGCGGCCCGCCGTTTGTGGGCACGGATAATGCGGGATCGTTTTGGCGCCGTCAATCCAAAATCGCTGATGCTGCGTTTTCATACGCAGACGGCCGGTTCGACGTTGACAGCCCAGCAGCCTGAGGTAAATGTGGTGCGCACGACAATACAGGCACTTGCTGCCGTGCTGGGCGGGACGCAGAGTTTGCATACAAATTCGCTGGACGAAGCACTTGGGCTGCCGACAGAAAACGCTGCTCGCATCGCTCTCCGTACGCAACAAGTGATCGCATACGAATCGGGTGTGGCTGACACGGTCGATCCTTTTGCAGGCAGCTACGCTATTGAGGAACTGACTACGCAACTCGAAAATGCTGCGGTCGATTACATCGAAAAGATCGACGGCATGGGCGGGATGCTGCGGGCGATCGAGCTCGGATACGTCCAAAACGAGATACAAGAGGCGGCGTACGATTATCAGCGGGCGGTTGAAACGGATAATGCGATCGTCGTCGGCGTCAATAAATTTCAGTCGGACGAAGGCTCGATACCTGTCATGCGCATTGACGAAAAGATCGAACGCGATCAAGTCGCACGCCTACAGGCTATCCGCGCAAGACGAAATGCTGCTGACGCCGAATCCGCTCTTAGCTCGATCGAAGAAGCCGCAAAGGGCACCGAAAATCTACTTCCCCGCATACTCACCGCAGTCGAGGCCGAGGTCACCGTCGGCGAGATCAGCAACCGGCTCCGCTCCGTATGGGGCGAATATCGTGAATCGGTCACCGTCTAGTTCGGAGTCCTTGCTTTAGCAGGCCTCTGGCCAACCATCGCCAACTAAAGTTGGTACTCCAAGCAAATTATTCTGATGACAAACATAGTTTAACTGTGTTATTATTCTATTTGAGCCGCTCCGGCTCTCATCTATCCACAATATATATGCCGGGCCTGACGGCTTTAGACCCCATCGAAATATGGATATTCTCAACGATTACCTAAAAACCCTTCTCTCGTCTTGCAGCGACGAACTGCGTCTTGAACCCAACAAAAATCCTTATTTGGTCGCCGAAAATCGCACCAGCGACGTTTCAAAGGTGCCGCTTTTGGGTACGCAGATCAGCACGATGGTCTTTCCGCTGATACCGCCCGCGACAAAATCAGAGCTGCCGCATAAGTCTGAGATCGAGTTTGTGCATCCGCATCAGCTCGGTAATTTTAATTTTACGGTGCAAAAATCATCGGCCGGATTTAACGTGACGATACGTCCGCTGATCGGCGATTCGGATGGCTCGATCAGGGTGCCGTCACCCCTGCCGGAGGTTGCTCCAGCGTACACAACGCCGGTCATCGAGCACACGTTTTCCCAACCCGAACCTGCTCCGATGCCCGAAATGGAAACGATGCCCGAACCGGCCGCTGAGCCGGAATTGCAAACATCATACGAATTTGAAAGCTCGTCATCCGCATATGACCTGACGGCCAATGAATCTGCCGAGGTCGCGACCCTTGCGGATATGCTCATGGAAAAACCTGAGTCGGCTCCGGAATATGTCTCGATGGACGAGGAAAAGGTCGAGGTCGTATCGGTCAATGACCCTGAATATCAGACTGTATTTTCCGAAACCGCACCAGAGATACCGCTTCGCCGACGTGATGATTTTATTCCCGCCGAATACACTCCGCCGACCGAAATACAGTTCGAACAGCCCGTCTATGACATGCCCGACCTTGAGATGCCGGCCGACAATCCGCCCGTCCAAAACACACCTATGATGGAACAAACCCCAGTGTACACAACGCCTCCTGCTCCGCCCGTTTCAGCTCCGCCGCCTGTCGCAGCAGCTCCGCCACCGACTCCTACTGAGCCTGTCGAAGCAGCCTTTGTTGCCGCTCCGGCAAACGCGAGCGAGGCCGCTAAGATGGATGCGCTGTTTATGAAAATGGCCGAGATCGGTGCATCTGACCTGCACTTGTCTGTCAGCGTACCACCGATGGTTCGCAAAGACGGCAGGATGAAACCATTGCAAGAGGGCGATGCCGTGCTGACGCCTGAGGCAATGCGCGAGCTGCTGACATCGATCATGCCGGCTCGTAATCAAGAAGAGTTTGCCGCTCGTAGCGATACGGACTTTGCATATGAGATACCGGGGATGGCGCGTTTTCGCTGCAATATTTTTGAAGACAGAAAAGGAATGGGTGCCGTATTTCGTATCATCCCGTCAAAGATCCTGACCGCCGAGCAGCTCAACCTGTCAAAAGCGATCATGGACCTCTGCACGCTGTCCAAAGGGCTCGTCGTTGTGACCGGGCCGACCGGTTCGGGTAAGTCGACGACGCTGTGTGCTATGGTCGATTCGATCAACAAACAGCGTGAGGACCATATCATCACGATCGAAGACCCGATCGAATTTGTCCACGAAAACCAAAAATGTCTCGTCAATCAGCGTGAGGTCCATAATCACACCGATTCGTTCAAAGACGCTCTGCGTGCGGCGCTTCGCGAAGACCCGGACATCGTCCTCGTCGGCGAAATGCGTGACCTCGAGACCATCTCGATCGCTATCGAGACGGCCGAAACGGGCCACCTCGTTTTTGGTACGCTGCACACGACGACCGCTGCTTCGACCGTTGATCGCATCATTGACCAGTTCCCTGCTGACCGGCAGCAACAGATCCGTGTGATGCTTTCCGAGTCGCTCAAAGGCGTTATTGCCCAAACCCTACTGCCGAAAAAAGGCGGAGGACGCGTTGCCGCTCTCGAAGTATTGATCGTCACACCCGCGATCTCAAACCTCATTCGCGAAGGCAAAACGTTCCAGATCCCGTCGGCAATGCAGACCGGTAAAAACCATGGCATGGTCATGCTAAACGACGCACTCTATGAGCACGTCCAGAGCGGAGCCGTCGAACCGATGGATGCTTACGTTAAAGCCGTCGATAAACCCGGATTTGAGACCCAGTTGACCCGAGGCGGATTTAAGCTGTAAAAACAGTTGTCGGTGGTCAGTTGTAAGTTTTTTACTAACTTTTAGCGGTCGACCCCCCCACTCGGCCGCTTTTTTGTGTCCTTTGTGCTCTTTGTGGTAAAACTCTTCTTATGACCGCTGACGAATTTCGCGAGATCGCACTCAGCTTTCCTGAGACAGAAGAGTGTTCGCATATGGACCACCCTGACTTTCGCGTCGGAGGCAAGATCTTTGCGACGCTCGGGCCAAAGCTCGACTGGGGCATGGCAAAACTCACGCCCGCGCAACAGCAGGATCTTCTCCGCATGGAACCCGCATCGTTCAAACCCGCTGCCGGAAAATGGGGCGAAAGCGGAGCGACGATCATCGCGCTCGCCGAAACTAATGAAGATGCTGTCAAACAAGCTCTAAACCTCGCCTGGCACAACACCGCTCCGAAAAAAGTCACAACAATAAGATAGGTGTGGCAACGCACAGACCTGTCCCGATATGTATGTTCAACTTGTACACATATCCCAGTTTGCAACGCCCTAAAGGCTGGGCTATTTCAAGGAGACATAAATTATGCTTTGGACAATTATAATAATACTGTTGGTGCTTTGGGCACTCGGATTTGGTTTTGCGGGCGTAGCAACCGGCAATCTCATTCATATTTTGTTGGTCGTGGCGCTGGTCGTGCTGATCCTACAATTGGTTCGAGGAAGAAGATCTTAGGCAAAAGTCGGGAGCCTGAAGGGATCAAAAGGAAAGGAGGCTTTGGCCTACTTTCCTTTTCTCGCCCACATCAATAAACTTCGTCCAATCGTGCTGTGAGATATGCGCGAAAGGCTGATTACTGATATTTCTATTTCGTATTTGAGTTTTCTGCCTGGGCCGGGGTTTCGATCTTGCCGTCCTGTGCCGCTTTCCAAAAGAAAGTAGCAAATAGGGCCAGCATCAAAACGAGGGCGATCGCCGCCGTAGCAACGCCCCAGTGGACAAAGCGAAATGCTTTTGCCCTGTCTTCCCGAACAACTACGTCTTTACCGTCAACGTTTATCACATCTTTTGCCATAACTTTCCCCTAACAACTTTCAATTCGTTAATTTTTAAGATTATGTATTTGTAAGCAGTCTGTATGTGCGGTGAACCACAAATAGAAAAACCATGCTGTGTTAGGATTTTAGTGTCCCCGTTAAAAGTTATTAAGCTCCCTGGTTGGTTAAGATACGAACAATGGTCAAGAAACAGGAAGAAGACGAAGCATTACAAAACAATTTACTCGCGGCATTACCTGAAGCGGAATTCAAAAAGATCCGACCTCTGTTAACAGAGGTTTTTCTCGATCTAGACGAGGTTCTCTGGGAAATGGACGAAAAGCGTAGATTTGTCTATTTTCCGACGACCGCAATGATATGTCTGCTGTACGATTCGGACGAGGGTGTGTCGATCGAGGTCGGCATGACGGGGCGGCAAGGGATGGTCGGCGTCGTCACATTCATCGGCGACTCGCGGATGGCAAAACGTGCGGTCGTGCAGCGCGAAGGCAAGGCATTTCGCATGAAAGCCGATGACGTCGAAGAAGAGTTTGCCAACTGTCCTGATTTTCAGGATATTTGTATGTGTTACACCCAGACGCTCATCGCCCAGATCTCGCAAAATGCGATCTGTAACCGGCTCCACACCGTTGAGCAGCAGCTTTGCCGTTACCTGCTCGTCAATCACGACAATCTACGGACAAAAACTTTCTCGATGACTCACGAACAGATCTCAAATGTATTCGGCGTCCGTCGCGAAAGCGTCTCGCTCGCCGCTTCCGGGTTAAAAGACCGCGGATTGATCGAATATTCACGCGGAACGCTGACAATACTCGACCGGCCGGGTTTGTTGAAAGCCGCCTGCGAATGTTACGAGGTCGTACGTGAACAGTACGACCGCATCCTCAGTAAATACATCAAAATACACGGCGCATAAACGCCAAAACTCTCCCGCCTGCCAACATAGACCGCTGTGTATGCTACCGCACAGACGCGCCCCCTTTTGGCCTCCATACTACAAATACACCGCAATGCGGGCCTATCTTGTTTGTTTACCACTCCCTAACAATCAACTAAGAAACGGACACCGTGACGGTGAATAAAAAGGTATTTCGAACTAATAAGAGGAAATTGATATGACAGACAACAAAAATTGCGGACACACATTTACTAACGGACTTACATATCTACTTATCGGCGGCGGCATCGGCGCCGGGCTTGCATTACTATTTGCTCCGAAATCGGGCACCGCTCTTCGCAGCGACATTGCCGACGTCACCCGCAAGGGTTACGACGCAACGCTCGAGAAAGCGACAGAGTTAAGAGACCAGTCGGCAGCGGCCGTCACCGCCGTCAAGGAAAAGGCCGAGGCTGTCTATGATTTTGCTTCGGCAAAGATCTCTGCCGGCACCGAAGCCATTAATAATGCGGCAACGTCCGCCACCGGAGCCGTCGTTGACGGTATCGAAAAAATTCAGAACGAGGCCGAGCAGGTCTCAAAACAGATAGGTAACGGCCGTAAGTCGACGAATATCGTCTAGGCCCAAACCAAAATTGCTCTCCTGCACCGTCTCCCACAAACATTCGGTCCAAGGAGGACCAACATTATGAAGATTAGAAACAGCATATTTTTAGCATTGATCGCTCTGGCGTTCACATTTAGCACGGCCACACAGGCCCAAAATCGTCCATATCGCGTCTCGGACCGTGAGGTCCAGAACGTTCTTGATCGTATCGAAGACAAAACGAACGATCTCAAAGACGAGGTCGAACGCAATCTGGATAACAGCAATGTCGACGGCACAAATCGCGAAGATTCGATCAATACGATGATCTCGAATTTTGAGAACGCGACCGACCGTTTGAAAGATAATTTCAGATCACGGCGTTCGACGACAAATGACGTTGATGACGTATTAACTCAGGCCATTAGGGTCAACAGTTTTATGCGAAACAATCGTCTGTCGCAAAACGCCCAGAGCTTGTGGGCGCAGATCCGAGCTGATCTAAACACCATCGCGGGATATTACCAGACGCGTGCAAACTGGATCGACACGGTCAATAACAACGGCGGCGGCTGGCAGAATAATCAGGGCGGCTATACCACAACTGATGCTCAGATCCGAACGATATTGGACCGGATCAAGCAGAACAACAACAGGTTTCGCACGAGTTTCAATAGCTGGAACCGCCGCTATAACCGCTACAATCAAAACACCACGGCGGGTGAGGTCGTCGATTCAACCAACGAACTCGAACGTGCGCTCATCGACCTTCGTAATAATTACAACAACCTCAACCGCAATTCGCGTGGTATCGATGATGTAATGCGTCCGGCCGCCGAGATCAACACTTATATCGGCTCTAACCGCACCAATAGCGACGTGATGAACAAATGGGTCATCGTCCGAAACGACCTGACCACGCTCGCGGGCTATTATCGCGTCAGTTTTGATTGGAACAACCCGTATAACAACAACGGCAATCAGGGCGGCCAGAACATGAGTTTTGACACTCGTCTGACGGGCACCTATCGATTGAACTCGGGTATGAGCGACAACGTCTCGACCATCGTCGATCGTGCGATCCGCAACGCCAATTACAGCTCGAATGAGCAGGACCGCATGCGTCGCAATCTCGAACGCAGGCTTGCCTCGCCTGAGACTCTGACATTTGAAAAAAACGGCCGTCAGGTAACGATGTCGTCGACAAATGCCGCGTCTGTAGTGCTCAACGCCGACGGCACGAAACAGACCGAAACTTCGCCGAACGGCCGCACCGTGACCACTACCGTCACCGCGACGCGCAGCGATCTGACGATCAACTACGAAGGCGACCGGATGAACGATTTTTACGTCAGCTTTATGCCGATCACTAATAATCAGCTCAAGGTCACGCGCCGGCTCTATCTCGAAAACCAGAACACGACCGTCACATCGACGAGCGTCTATGATAAAACGAGCCCGACGGCGATATGGAACACTACGGACCCTGTAAATACGGGAACCACGAACGGATTTATCATCCCGAACAACACCAACATCGTGGCGACACTTGATGGTGCGGTTTCGACCCGTACAGCCAGAGATGGCGACCGTTTTTCGATGACCGTTACCTCACCGTCGCAGTACAACGGTGCTGTGATCGAGGGCAATGTCGTCGGCGAACGTTCGGGCGTCGTATCGGGCCGGGCAAATCTGACGCTCAGCTTTAACTCGATACGTCTTCGCAATGGCCAGACATACCGCTTTGCCGGTATCGTCGAGCAGGTGGAGGACACCGACGGCAGACTGATAACCGTCAATAACGAAGGCACCGTCCAGGACAAGAGCCAGACAGGCACGACGGTCGTGAGAGCCGGTATCGGAGCTGTGCTCGGAGCCATCATCGGTGCGATCGCCGGCGGCGGCGATGGTGCCGCGATCGGTGCAGGCATCGGTGCAGGTGCGGGAGTCGGTACTGTGGTCTTGCAGGGCCGCGATAACCTCGACCTCGCTGCCGGATCACGTTTTACCATTACGGCAACTGCCCCGGCAAACGTAAGTTCGCGGTAACCATCCCGCGTCTCGGTAGAAACGCCTCTGGTAAACAGGCGTCTCATCTTAGGCACGCTCGCGGTAAACGAGCGTGCCTACTCCGAATTCAAGTTTGTGTAAGTCCTATGTGATGGTGGGCCTTACGCATTAGCCGGCTGGTTGAACCCGGCCGGCATTTTTTTGTTGTGCGGCCTCGACTGTTAAGTTCGCAGCCGTTTCTTGGTCCGGTCCGGACCAGGTGGACCAGGACGGACCCAAAACTCCCGGACGGCTCTATTCCGCATCTTCGGGCGGGCCGGTATCCGCATTTTTTAAAGATTCCTGGCATCGACGGTATAATGTTTATGTTTTTGATCAAATATTAAGATGCCAATAGAGTAGAGTTAGAGTTGTAGGTCGAAAAATTTTTCTAAACAGGGTGGCCATTATGTTTATCAATCGAATTTATACGTTAATTATTTTTCTCTTTATTTCTGCGGCGGGTGTCGCTGCACAGTCCTCAACCGTCAGCGGTACGGTTCAGGATTCGGCTAATGCTGCGGTACCCGGTGCTACTGTCATCATCCGGAATATTAAGACTGGTGCTGAGCGCACCACGACTGTGGATATTGCGGGCAGATTTTCATTGTCGATAGACGGTGATGCTGCACAGTTTGAAATGATCGTCTTGTCCAAAGGCTTTGGCCGTTTCGTCAAACCGCTGTCGGGGGGTGACTCAGACGTTACGCTAACACTTACGCCAAGCCCCATCAGCGAAGAAGTAACAGTTACAGCGACTCGCACGCAGGTGCTTACGACCGAGACTGCAGTTCCGGTCAGTGTTGTGGGACGCGAAGATATCGATCGCAAAGCTCCAAACTCGATCGGCGACATTTTTCGTACCCTGCCGGGCACCTCGACCGCTAACGAAGGTGCATTTCAGGTGCGTCCGCGAATCCGCGGCCTAGACAGCAATCGCGTCCTGATCCTCGTCGACGGTGAGCGTCTTAACAACAGCCGCACGTCGACAGGCCAATCGGGTGTCGAAGCCGGGCTGGTCGAGCTCTCTACGGTCGAAAGCGTTGAGGTCATCCGCGGCAGCGGCTCTGTGCTTTACGGCACGGACGCTCTCGGCGGGACCATAAACATCATTACCAACGATACGCCGATGCGGCGGGACGGCGGATTTAGGTTCGGGGCGGTTCTCGATACTTTTTATAGTTCTAACGATAATGGCCGACGCGGTAGTTTGGCGGTGAACGGTGCGAATAAGCATTTCGCGTTTCGTCTCGCCCAGTCGCTCGAACGGTTTGATAACTATTTTACCGGAAAGCCTAACGCCGTTTTCCTGCAGGATTTTCGAACTCAGACCGGCACGATCACCAACGACGGCGAAGTGCCCAACTCGCAGTCGCACGGCGGCAATACTCAGGCGACGACCCGTTTTTTCCTAAACGATAACAGCACGATCAAGCTAAACTACGAACGCCGACGCGGTGCAAATATCGGCTCGGCCGGACTGGTCAACGTATTCAACGGATTCTTTCCGTTTTCAAACCGCGACAAGTTTAGCGGGCGTTATGATGTCGCCGCGTTGACCAAAAATCTCCAGCGTCTGTCCGCCAGCGGATTCTACCAGACACAGGACCGTGATTTTACAAACATCTTGACGGTCGCACCGGCCCCTCCTTTTTTCCCGGGTATCTATCAAATTAGCCAGACCATTACGAATACGAAAACCTCAGGCTTTGACCTGCAGACCGATTGGACATTGGGCGGCCGCAACAGTTTGACGGCGGGAGCGAGCTTTTTCCGCGACACTAATAAGGACGATCGGCAGATCACTAAATCGACCACGCCGGCATCGGTTAACCGGACGATCACAAATACCAAAAGCGTCCCGGACGCCAGCCTCGCCAATGTCGCGGCGTTCGCTCAGGACGAATTTCGCGTCACAAACCGTCTCAAGTTCGTCGGCGGCATCAGGGTCGATAATTTTAAGACTGTCTCACAGCCCACGACCGGTTTCGTGTTGCCAAACCTGACGGCGGCACAGATCACCGATCTCGGTATCGGCGGCCTCGCGACGGGGTTGAACATCTCAAATACCTCCGTGACCGGCGATGTCGGGGCGATCTACCGTGTGAATAACGAGATCAGCGTCTCCGCTCGAGTCGGCAGGTCTTTCCGCACGCCGAATATCTTTGAGTTTTTCTTTACCGACGCCGGTTCGATCTCGGGAGTGTTTGTCGTGGGAAACCAGCAGCTAAAACCTGAGAGCGGTGTTAACTTTGACGCGAACTTCAAATACCACACCTCAAAGTTTGCCGCTTCCGCGACCTATTTCCGCAACTCGTACAAAAACTTTCTCAACATCGTTGCGGCGGTCGATCGTAACGGTGCACCGATATTCTTAAATCAACCGGGCCCGCCCGTTCGCGTGTATCAGACGCAAAATCTCGACAAGGCTCTCATCCAGGGTTTCGAAGCCGAGTTTGAGGTGCCGATCAAGATCAGCTTTGGCTATCTCACGCCAAACGGCAATTTCAGCTATCTGCGGGGCGACAATACGCGGCTCAACACGCCGCTCGACATCATCAGCCCGATGCGAACGACCGCCGGATTTCGCTGGAATAATTTTGGCAAGGCGTATTTCTTTGACTACAACGCCCGCATCGTTACAAAACAGACGCGGCTCTCGCCCGCCTTTCTCCTGCCCGTCAACCAAGGCGGTAACGGCGGCCCCGAGCCCGGGTTTGTCACGCACAATATCAACGGCGGATATTATTTTGGGCGCGAACGCTACGGCTTTAATATCAACGTCGGCGTCTCAAACCTGTTTGACCGTGCGTACAGCGAACAATTCGTCTTCGCCCCCGCCCGCGGCCGCTCGTTCACGATCGGCACGTCGATCCACCTCAAATAGGCAGGCGTAGAGAAACTACCAACCGAAAAAGGCCGCGAGCATCACGTTCGCGGCCTTTACCATTTCTGTCCACTGTCCACTGTCCACTGTTCACTTTCCTACGGTATCGACTGCACCACCTCGATCTGTGACCAGTCGCCGACGGGGTCGTTGCCGTCCAGGTAACGGGCGCGGATCTGGACGTTGCGGGGCAGCTTGTCGGAATTTTGTGCTATGTTGATGACGGCGGGCGATTTCGGATAGCGGCCGGCTGTGGTCCAGGCCGTTTCGTTATCAAGCTGGGTCTCGATAAACACTCCGTCCGAGCTGCCGCGTACAAACTTTACATTGACCACATTACCCGGCTGCGGCGTGGCGGTGATCGTCGGCTGCTGTGTGCCGTCCGCGGCCTGATCCGCGATGTAATCCTGACGGCGGGTGATGCCGAGCTTTGCACCGATCACCGGCGTGTAACCCGGTGCGACGCGGATGCGTTTGACAAACCCGTCGAGCCGCTCAAATATACCGGTCGGAACCGCAGCCGGTACGGTCGGCGTGACATCAGCCGGAAACAACGGCGTCGGATCACCGACATCGCCCTCGGTCATCACCTTGCGAAAGCTGCGGACCGACGCCGCATAATCATTGACCTCGACATCGATCGCGGCCATAAACTGCATCATCGCGTTGTCGGCCGTTATCTGAGCCAGCTCAGCCACCGTCAGCCCAAGCGCGGCCCCCAATGCCTGTATAGCCGCCGCAAAATTGTCGTACCACGCGGCACGCTCCTGTAGATTAGTCGGAAAATACGAAGGACTCGGTACCATATTAGTTATTTCTCCTTTTTTAGATTTAGATCGTCGGTTGTCAAAAAGACTTCCGATCCGGATCCGTATTGCAGGTAACTAATAGCCGCTTTGCAGGAGCCGCACGTGCGGTTTCACTTAGACCGTGTCCACATTTCTGCGGACATGGTTTTCCAGTTCCAGATCTAAGTGTCAATCCGCACGCACGAAAACCCGCCCAGACGTGATCACACATCTGACGAACTATCATTTACCTTAGATCTGGACTGGAAGTGGAGATATTGTTACATAGGCAAAATTAAAAAAGCAAGCATTTTTTTAAATTTTTTTCGCTTATAAGAAAAAAAATTATACCCAATATTATCCCGTTCAACGCCTACATAGATCTGTGTAACCCCAACTTGGGCTTGTCAAAGCCCATTATTAACTTGTCGGAGCCCATAAAAAGTTTGTCGGAGCCCTTCATCAACTTGTCGAAGCCCGTAAAAAGTTTGTCGAAGCCCTTCATCAACTTGTCGAAGCCCATAAAAAGTTTGTCAAAGCCCTTCATCAACTTATCGAAGCCCATAAAAAGTCTATCGAAGCCCTTCGATAAACTATCGAAGCACTCCGACAAACTAACAATTGCCTTCGTTTAATATCCAACCCCAACACAAAACGCACAAGAGCCCGTGTGTGCGGGCTTTCAGGGAGTTTCGAGCGGAATCTTCTCGAAAATTCGATCTAATCGCAGTTGAAATAGTTAACCGTTTGGTATGACTTAAACGGGCGGCCAATATATTTGTCTCTAACAGCAGCAGGAGCGACCTCGCCGACAAACTCAGAGCGATCTCGAAGGTCACTCGGTGCATGTACGCGAAACTGATAGCGATCCGTCCCCGCATCCTGCCATCGTTTAGCTTCGTAAACCTCTTTTACAACGCCGTCAGCGACCGCCAAGACATACCGGATCGTGTCACGCCGTCTTTTGTCGATCTTCCAAATACCTCGGCTGATCTCATACAGCTCCCCGGAACTCATGCCTTCGCGGTAGGTTTGGTTTATCTTGACGGTAATTGCTGGTTCAGTGATGTTCATAAGTTTCGATAAGATCGCGGTGCCTGACCCTGCGATTTTCTGCGATTTTGCTTCGTACGGTCAAAATGGATGATCAATTCCCAACAAATCAAGAAGCTTTGCACATATTCGTTCAGCCGGAGCATACCCACCGCAGAGTTCCGGACTTAATGCGACTGTCAAAACTGTTGTATCGGTTTCGAGCGATGGCAAAATAAGATCCGCCAATTTGCGTATATATTCATCCGAATATGCTCGACTTCCGCCGGTACGGAAAAAGAAATCAATATCAACATTAAACAACGTCCTTCCATTAAATGGGGTAGCAATTCTGTGAGAGGCTTCGTCGAAGAATTCGTTAACGGGAACTCGCTTGAATTGCGGATTGTAGTCAAATCCCTCAAATTCGTCTTGATCCGAGGTTAATAACGCGTATTGCATGCCCTTCCGAAGTTTAGGTAGAGGTGATATATAATCCGCCCAACCAACGACGGGAAACGCATTGTCGTGGCGTGTGAGAGCCGTAAATTCGTCAAGTCGCGTCAAATCAGTAAAGTTCGCATTTCTAATCACTTCAACGTTTTACTTTCCATTTATGCCAAGTCCCAATGTTGGTCGATATGGAAAAGACGATAATCTTCCGCCGGTTGAAGCGTGCCCAACCAACACCAAAGAGCAGCCAAATGATTGTCCATTACAAAAACGGGTTTCGAATCGTGCTGCCAAACGAAATTCAACTTGTCTCCGAATGATTTACCCTTCCCGTCGTTTCTGTGAAACATTTTATTACTGCCTCCGTCGAAACTTTCACTCAACTTAACTTTTGGTAGTTGCTTAACGATGTCGGTAGTTTGGACGCTGACATTGATAATGCTCACAGCAGGTCCAAAATATACCTATTTTTTCTCACCGCATCGGCCCAGTCGTTGGAGTTGTTTTTGACGCCGCTTTTTTAGTTAAAAGATATTGTTCGCCGTATGATAAGTTCACGGTACTTGGCATCAAGCAGCTCTTCAAGTGATGCCTTGTTGTAGATTAGGGAAGTTATATCATCGGGGCCGAAGAAAAGCACTACCTTTTGGCCAATGTAATCCTCAGCCTGTTTGACGGCTCCAGCCGAAAAGCCGGACATTGATGCAAGAATGCCTCTCACGTCAATTCGGTTACCAAGCTTTCCATATAGCTCCCTCACCACGGCGGCTTCGATTGGATCCTTTTCCCATTTGCTCTCCAAAAGGTAATATTCGCGGGCTCTGGAGAAAACCGCATCCATCTCCTCATTTGATGTCCGTGCTCCCTCCTCCTGCGTCCACCCACTGGAATGCTTTTCCACCGCCGCCGCAATAATTTTCTGCAACTCCCGTCCTCTTTTCTGCGGAGTTTCATCAATAATTGATTCAAACCAGTCAACGACGGATTTGCCCTGTTCAAACTGTTCGACGGCGGCTAGTCCTAGATGGGTCAGCTTCCAT
This sequence comes from Chloracidobacterium sp., assembly GCA_016706275.1. Classification (GTDB taxonomy): domain Bacteria; phylum Acidobacteriota; class Blastocatellia; order Pyrinomonadales; family Pyrinomonadaceae; genus OLB17. The sequence goes on from JADJJY010000003.1 coordinate 305,482, forward strand.
CCCATGTTGCCTGAACTCTCGATGTAACCCACTCCGTCCAGAAGTAGAAGATTCGCCGTAAGTAGTGGATCGGTGAGATCAGTTTCTGCCTCAATTACCTGTTTATGCGTGTGATAGCGGCTTCCCTGCTCATGATAAGTTTGAGCACAGCGCACTAGAATCTTTGTACGAACCTCATCGTTCTCACCGCGAAGTTCGACAGGAGCCAGATCATTCTGCTCCGCATGAATCACCCCGATTGGAGTCAACTCGTACCATCCACCCATCCTGCCCTTGAGGATACCTTCGTCCTTAAGCCGATCCACAAGGTTCCAGAAGGCTGTGTGATCTGCTTTAGTCTCTTCACACAAAGTCTTGAGGTTTACCGAATCTCTGGAGAAAAATGCCTCGTACAGCTTTTCAGTTACAGTTTTTTGAATGTTTCAAGGTCCATATCATTGTCAATATTGTTAAGGTTCTAAGGCTTCCTTAAGGGCGACTTGTAGTAGGGCTTCAGCGATTCTGCAAGTTAACGAATAAGTGATGATAAATGGTCTCGAGTTTCGGGATCTTCGCACCAAACATACACGCCCTTGATTGCACGGGTCATCAGAATTCGGTAGCCGCGACGCACACGCAACATTAAGTTCGCAATGGCTTGGGAATCCTCCATGTCTCTTTTGACGGCAGCCTTCGTCCGGGGCCAAGCAGTCTCGAATACGTGCTCGAGTTGGACTTCCCAGTGGTCTGTTCGCCAAACGAGGTCGGGCAGCCAAAGCAGGCCGACGAAATCAAAATCGAAGCCGCGAACCACATACGGGCAGCCGACCTCGCATAACGGATCGTTGCCGATTGGCGTCCCGGGTCGCCCTTGTACGAAGTAAGTGTAATCCTGTTCCGGGGCGTAGTTCCATATCTTCGACCATGGATCTCCGTCATCTTGTTGCGGTGGTTCGAAATGGAAATCTTTGCGGTCCCCCGGCAGGCCGTGCGGGCTCGGCTCCTTTTTGGTGACCCATTCCCGCGCATACGACGCTATAAGTCGCACGCTCGCTCCTTGCTCAAACCGGCTGCGGAGAGCGGCCTCAAGCTTTCGCGGTGTGCTGACCAGCTCGAACTCGAATTTGCCTTCAAGATTCTGAGAGGATCGCCGCCAAGTTCTGGAGTCCATGGTCGGACCATCAGCGGATAAAACACCTTCTATCCAGTCCGTGTACTCTTTAGAGCCGCCGCAGCGGAATTGAGCTCCTGCCAATGACAATTTGACGACTTGAGTGTCGCCAAGGTCATTAGCGAATTGTTCAATGGACGACGGCGTAGTCGTCTCGTTGTCGCGGTAGCTCTGCTCAGAGTCCATTAAGAACATTGACACCCTGGAAGATCGAATGATGTGCCAGGCTTGAGGGCCCGCATGGACCGACCAACCTGACGGCGGCGTTCCTTCCGCATTGGGAGCGGTCGGGTCAATAAGCGCGTGAGCCTCGTCGACGATGGTGGCCGCGAAGTGTAAATCTGGAGACCTCCATTGCTTGCCGGATTTCTTGAATACCTCCAAATTGTCCTTCCATCCGGAAACGGGCATTTCGTGACCTAGCAGCCGGGTTGATTTAACCCACTGGGGAGTGAGACCAGGATTAAAGGCGTTCGCAGGTACTACTAAACCTGCTCCAGCAGCGTTTTGTGCAACGTTACTGAATATACTCTCCCAATTTGATCGCTGGCTGCCCGAGGTCGTGCACAGTACTACGTTGCCATCAACTTCGGGGTGCGAAGCGAGGCGTGCCCACAGTTGTGCGGCAAGGACCGACTTTCCGCTGCCAGGCGGGCCTTCGACGACTATGACCAGACGCTCGGGTCGCGATGCACCGCTGAAACGTTCCTCTAGCTCATACATTATTAGGTCGAAAGCACGACGCTGTTCGTCCAGCAAAACAAACGGCGATGACTTCGGGTCACTCAGCAGGCTCGAAACGTGTCGCACAAATCGCCGGTCCTGCGTATAGACACCGTTGGAAAAGTCGTTGGCAAACTTTTCGTTGGGTTCACGAATACGTTCGAATACCCACTCGGGAAACCGGGTCTGTAAATCATTGGAGCTTGCACCAAATATGGGGTAGGACTCGACTAGTGCGCTGTGCGGAGGTTGGAGGTAGGCATCAAGGCTGGCTGACCGAGTAAACAGAACACAGCCGTTGACCGTGGACTCGTATTTCTGCACTGCTATGGAAGCGCTGACAGTACTCAACGTAAGAGCCAACTTGGACGCTGGGGTGCGACACCAAACTGCCCATATGGTAGATCAGCGGTTCAGTTGGACCCGGACGATCATCTGCGGTTGTCCAGTGTTTCAGCTCCACGATAACGGCCGCAGGACCGCGAGGCCCTTGCCCAAGAAGCACGGCGTCGCACCATGATCCTGATGCGGGAAGTCGATATTCGAGTTCGAGTTGCCCTTTTCGGTCAAAGAACAGGTGAAGCGGTTGCAGCGAAGGCGCCGACAGAGCCTCAGCCAGGCGCGGCAGCGAGGATTCCCAGGCAAAGCTCTCACTGGCTCCTCCGCGCCCCGTCTGTTCCTTGAGTTCTGCAACCAGCGGACCGATTTCGGAATTTACACGTACGCAAAAGTCGGCAACTGTAATCAACATAAAAACCTCCAAAAAGCGTCGCGGGTCGCGGCAACGTTGGCAGGCTTCCACTGGTCGGGTAACCAATTCGCAAACTCGGGCAGTGTAATTACCTCACCATCATCCGATATGCCTTCTCGGGAATTAATTTGGGATGCTTCCATTGTTTCGATGGGCAATTATACAACGGCTTTCGTTGTGCGGGAAATCATTTGGTCACGCGAATAGCCAACTTCGCTCCGCTCGGAATAATGAACCCCGTTTCGGGTGACGACACTAGTTCCGACGGAGAAAAATTCTTAAGCCGCATTGCGGCTGTTGTTGCTTCGTCGAGGCTTGTCACAATTTTAATATCAAAGCGTTCGGCTTTTTGGAGGAGGCTCCAGGCGGTTTGGCCGTTGACTTGGTATTTTTGGCAGAGACGGGTGGCGAGCTCGCGGCTGTTTGCGGCCGAGAAAAGAGAAATCGGGTTCAGACACTGCGATCCTCTTAACCGGGCTATTTCGACACGGCGATGTTGTTTACGGTGAGGGTTGCTCCGATGGAGCGTTGAAATTCGGAGACGGCTTTGTTGAGGTCGGTTTGGGCCTGGAGTTCGCGGCCGCGGGCGGCGGTTAGCTCGGTTTGGCGTTGGAGCACGAGGTAAAATGTCGTGGTGCCGCCGCGAAACTGACGCTGCTCACTGGCGTAAAGCTCTTCGGCGGCGGTGCGGGCTGCGGTTGCGGATGCGAGACGTGACTCGGCGGAGCGCAGGGTTTGCAGGGCGTTGCGGACCTCGGCTTCGACGACCTGTTCGGTTTGGGCACGGTTGTTTGCAATGCGGTCGCCCTCGACCAGCGAGCGGCCAAAATTTGCTTTTGCCGTTCGGTTTCTCAACGGCAGCCCGATCTGAACGCCGACGCGGTAGGTCGGATAATCGAGAGCGGCGAGATTTCCCAGCGACGAGCCGTAGCCGCCGACGAGGTTTGGCGGAACGTTTGCCGCACCCGACGAGAGCGGATTTGGCGTCCCCGCAAGTCCCGCCGCCGTGTACGAACCGACCAGGTCGATCTGAGGCTTTGTCTGATCCTTATAAAATCTTTGATCGATCTTATTTATCTCGGCGGACATTTCGAGCTGTTCGATCTCGGGGCGGTTTTTCATCGCCTCAGCCGTCGCTACTTCGAGCCCGATACGCGGGATCTGAGGATTTGTCGATGTCACCGGCATGATCGGCCGCGACCATTCAGCGGCGGACCGGTCGGGCAGAAGCAAAGTTTTTAGAACGTTTTCGGCGCGGGTGACGCTTTCCTGTGCGGAAAAGATGGACTGTTCAAACGTCGCGATCTGTGCCTGTGCGGCAACGATCTCGATCGGTGCCAGCACGCCCTTATCGACGAGGCGTTTGTTGCTCTCAAGCTGTTCGCGTGCCTGTGCGAGCGTGTCGTTTTGCACCTGTAGATTGCGTAGAGCAAAGACGAGGTCCCAGTATGCCTGTTCGACAGACGAGATCGAGTCGATCGCTTTCAGCCTAAGGAGCGAAGAGGAAATCTCGGTGTTCTTACCGGCGATCATTATGCTGCGTCGGTTGGCATCAATTCGAAGCCCACGCCACAACGGCTGTGTGTATGTCGCGATCAGATTTGTCGGGAATTGCGGATTAAGCGTCGCATTGCGGTTGGTCGTGACCGTGCGTGCCTGATTAAAAATGACGTCATACGAACCGCCAAATCGCGGCGTAAAACCGGACAGGCCGATGTCGTTAAAAAACTGCCGCTGCGTCACAGAACCATTGACCGCACCGCCGATGGTCGATGCCGTGGGCGTCGTGCGGCTCTCATAAAACGTCTGCGAGTTAAAGAACGGATCGTAAATTCCCTTTGACGCTTTGAGGTTAAAGTCCGAGATCTGAGCATCATTTCGCGAAACGTCGATGTCGTTGTTGTTCTTGAGCGCCATGTCGATCGCGTCGGTGAGAGAAAGCGATAGCGGATCGGCAGTGTTCACGCCAACACGCGAAGGGTCGGGCATCGGTTTGAGCGGGGTCGTAAATGTCGGCTGAATAGGCGTCGGCTCAGGCGTTGGGGTCAGCGTTTGAGCACTTACCACATGAGCCAAAACTAAAAACCCGAAAATCGCTAATACTACCGAAAAGGTTCGGCGAGAGATGTTTGGAGATGAGACATTCATCATGCCGTTTCCCCCTCCTCGTTGCTCTCTACGTTCCTGTCTCCCTCTTTTGGCTTTCGCTTAAATTTCGATGCCAATCCGCTAAACGCTCCGCCGATCTTGCGAAAGATGGTCAGTTCTTGGGCGTCGTCAAAGATCGAATAGAAAACAGGCACCGCGAGGAGTGTTAGCAGCAGACACAACGACTGGCCGCCGACGACTAAAATACCGATCGAGCGGTTGGTCGCCGCACCGGCTCCGCTGCCGATGATGAGCGGGATCATACCCGCGACTAGAGCGATCGTTGTCATCAGGATCGGACGCAACCGGTCGCGATTTGCCTGGATGATCGCATCGTAGCGTCCCATTCCCCGCGAACGCAGCGTGTTTGTATGGTCGATCTGCAAGATGGCATTTTTCTTAACGATACCGAAAAGCAGCAGTATGCCGAGTGCCGAAAAGATATTGAGCGTCTGTCCCGCGAGGGCTGTCGATATCAGAGCGAACGGCACCGACAGCGGCAGCGTGAGCAGGATCGTCACCGGATGGATAAACGATTCGAACTGCGCCGCGAGGATCAGATACATAAACACAAACGAGAGCAGAAAGGCGAGCAGGAACGAATCGAACGCCCGCTGTAGCTCTTTTGACTGGCCCTGGACGCCGCTGGAATATTCGGACGGCAGATTTAGCTCTTTAACGTATCCCTCAAGTTTTGCCAGGGCGTCGGCCTCCGACGTATTTGGCGGCAAGCTCGACGAAATCGTCACGACACGCTGGCGGTTCAAACGGGCGATGGTTGACGGGCTGCGAGCCTCTTGCGGGGTCACTAAACGGTCGAGTGCGACCGGGTCGCTTTTGTTCGACGCGACGGTAAAATACTGTAAATTCTCACGCGTCCGGCGAAACTTTTCGTCGGCCTGGACGACGACATCATATTGCTGCGTGCCTTCGCTAAAGGTCGAGACGCGCTGTCCGGCGGCGGCAATATTAAGAGCTCGCGAGATGTCCGATGCATTGACCCCGAGGTCAGCTGCCTTTGCTCGATCGATGACAAAACGCACCTCAGGCGTACCGAGGTCAACAGAGTTGTCAGGGTCGCGAAAGCTCGGGTCCTGTTTCATCTTTTCGACCAGTTGGTTGGCGTAATTATTGAGCTGCTCCATGTCGGGGCCCGAGATAAAATAGCCAATGCCCGATCCGCCGCGTCCAAGCCCGATGCCCTGCGCGATCGACGACGAAGCCGACACATTAACACGCCAGTCCTTGTTCGTGTATTGTTTGACGATCTGGCGGGCCTGATTGATCAGTTGAGCCTGACCTTGCTTGCGTTCGCTCACAGGTACGAGACTGACGGTAATGCTGCCGCTGTTGCCGCCACCTCCACCACCGCCGCCAAAGCCACCGGCGTTGACGACCGTGTTGCGCAGGCTTGGAAGCTGTTCGCGAACGTCACGCGCGATGCGGTCGAGGATCGATTGAGTCGCTGCAAGTGAAGTGCCTTGCGGCCCGCGAACACTGATCTGAAATACCGATTCGTCCTCGTCCGGCAAAAACGCCATGCCGACATATTTATATAACGGCACGATCGAGGCGACAGTCAGGACGCAGATAAGCACGACTGCCCAGCGAAAACGCATCGCCAGCTTGAGCATCCACGTGTAACCGCCATCGACCTTGCTATAAAACCACCCGGACTTGGAACTAGTTTCGAGTTCCGAGTTCTGAGTTCCGAGTTTTTGGCCGTTTTGTTCATCAGCGTCACCAATAGATCCTTCGACCTCAGAACTCGGAACTCGGAACTTGGAACTTGGAACTTTCTTCTTAATCCACCTCGCCGCAAGCATTGGCGTCAGGGTAAACGAGACGATCAACGATACCGCGATCGCCGCTGCCGAGGTAAGGCCAAACGACGACATGAAACGGCCGACGATGCCGGTCATAAAGCCGACGGGGATAAAGACCGCAAGCAAACTCAATGTCGTCGCAAGCACGGCCAGGCCGATCTCGCGTGTGCCTTCGACGGCGGCTTGAAACGGGTCCATCCCTTTTTCTTCGACAAAACGATAGATATTTTCGAGCACAACTATCGCGTCATCGATCACGATGCCGACCATCAGCGTCAAGGCGAGCATCGTCATCTGATTTAAGCTGTAACCAAAGGCCGCGATCAGAGCAAAAGCAGCAATGATCGATACCGGAATGGCGAGCGATGCGATGATGGTCGTGCGTATATTCCAGAGGAAAAAGAAAACGATGACCGCCGCAAAAAGGGCTCCGAGGACGAGATGCTCCTCGATAGCGTGGAGCGAGGTCTCGATAAATTCGGATTGGTCGCGGACGACGGCAACCTTAAAATCTTTTGGCAAAGTCGGGATGATCGTCGCCATTCGCTGCTTTACGCCACTGATAAGGGCGACGGTGTTGGCACCCGATTGCTTGCGAACGCCGATCGAAACAGCCGGATTGCCGTCCAGCGAGAACGCATTTGTCGGTTCCGCTCCACCCTGTTCGACGCGGCCGATGTCTTTGAGCTTGATCGAGAAACCGTTCTTGGTCGCGATGACGATGTCGTTAAACTCTTCGACCTTGGTCAACTTACTTATCGTCCTTAGGCCGACAGTTTTCGATCCCTCGACAAGGGTTCCGCCGGGCAGCTCCTGATTCTGAGACGAAACCGCACTCGTCACCTGTGTGACTGAAAGGCCATAAGCCCTAAGCCGATCAGGATCGATAAGCAGCTTGATCTGCTTTGCACGTCCGCCAAAGACCACCACCTCACCAACGCCGTCGGCGGACTCTATCTTTTCCTGGATAAGAGTCCTGACCAGATCGCTTAGCTCAATAACATTTCGCGGAGCGCTGATCGAATACATCAGCACCGGCATCGAATCCGGGTCGGCCTTACGGGCAACCGGCGGGTCAGCATCCTCGGGCAGACGGTTGACGACGGTGCTGAGTTTTTGCTGGACCTCTTGGAATGCTTGGTCTGGGTCTTTTTCGAGATTAAAGGTAAGCGTGATGTTCGACCCGCCGCGTGACGACGACGAACGCATCTCGTCGATGCCGGGGACGGTGTTCAGTGCACTCTCGATCGGGTCGGTGACCTCGGTTTCCATCTCCTGCGGAGCGGCACCGGTATTATTCGTTCCGATCGAGATGGTCGGCAGATCGATCTTTGGAAAGCGGTCAACACCCAACGTAAAAAAGCTAAACCCACCGACGACCGTCAAAAACAGGACGATCACGGTCGCAAACACCGGGCGATGAACACAGATCTCAGCCAACCATTGCATATAACTTTAAAATGCGACCTTTGCTCCCTCGTAAAGTTGGTCGAGATTGCTGGTTGCGACGGTTTGGTCAGCGTCGAGGCCGGAGATGACTTGGTACGAATCCCCCTCTTCGGTGCCGAGTTGGATGACGCGGAGTTTGGCAAGGCCTTCTTCGATCACGAAAACGCGATAGGATTGGGTTCCCTGATCGTTGTAAACGGCGGTCTTTGGAACGAACACGCCCTTGCCGCCGCCTTCGCGATTGATCTGAGCGGTGACGAACATACCGGTTCGCAGGCCGTTGTCGTTATTTTCGATCAGCGCCTCGACGATCGCCGAACGGGATACCGGATCGACCGCCGGATTGATCGCCGAAACCGTTCCCGCAAATTTTCTATCTTTATACGCATCGACTTCGAACGAGACGCCGCGTCCGACAGCTATGTACGGAACGTCGGCCTCGGGCACCTGTATCTGGGCTTTGATCGGATTGGTTCTAAGGATCGTGGCGACTATGGACGCGGACGAAACGTATTCGCCGACAGCGACCGGACGGCTACTGACAAAGCCCGAAAATGGTGCTCTGATGACTGTATCCACGATCGCCTGCTGAGCATCGGCGACCTGCGTCTGTGCCGATTCGACATTTGCCTGAGCACTAACGATCGCCTGATTGCTTTGCTTTGCGGTGTTAACGGCAGAGTCGAGATTTTGTTTAGCGGCGTTCGCACGAGTACGGGCTGTGTCGCGAGCAATGCGATAAGTTTCGTAGGTGATCATCGCTACGTCGCCGGTCTCGGTCAGTTCGCGATAACGCTTTTCGTTTGCCTCGGCTTGCTTCAACTCCGCAAGCGTCTGCTGATAATTTGCATCAGCCGCCCGAACCTCCGGCACCGTCGAGGCATTAAATCTGCGGCCATCGAGCAATCCGAGCCGTGCCTCGGCCTGTTTGACGCCTGCTCTTGCCTGCTTTACAGCGGCCTGAGCGGTCGCCAGTTGGAGACGTGCGTCCCGGTCATCTACCCGTGCGATAACTGCCCCTTGAGAAACAAATTGGCCTGCGTTTATGAGGATATTCGCGATCTTACCGGCGGTCTTAGGAGCGACGTTAGACGTTTCCTGGGCCGTCAAACTGCCCGTCGCACGGATGACAGACGCCACATCGCGCGACTCGCTTTTGCCGACGGTTATTGCGGTTGCAGGTTTTTGCTGGTCGCTGTTCGCATTGCCCCGCCTCCCGCTGTTGGATGAGGACGAACCACAGGCCAATGAAGAAAGAATGGCGGCGACGCAGATGAGCGCTTTTAGACGTGTATTCCACATAGATAAATTGTCTAAGTCTCATATTTTACAACACTACGCCGCATGCCTAGACAATTTATATGTAAATTTTTGTCAACGGATAGTATGAAAAATGGCCGACAATGACTGCAATCCTAGCGTGTAATTGTGCTGATCAACCTCGCGAATGTTAAAATATTGTCATAAATTAACTACCGAGAGGTCAGTCATAATATGCAAGAAATAACCGCAACCGAACTAAAAGCCCAGCTCGACGCAGGGGACGATATCCAGCTTATTGACGTTCGCCAGCCGGACGAATATGCGTTTGCTAAGATCGAGGGAGCGAAACTGATACCGCTCGGCGAGATCATGTCGCGCAAAGACGAGATCGACCCGACACGTGACACCGTCATCCATTGCAAAATGGGCGGACGCAGCGCACGCGCGATCGAATTTCTCGAACATTCGGGTTTTGAGGGAAACTTGAAAAATCTGGTAGGCGGCATCACCGCTTGGTCAAACGACGTCGACCCGAGCGTGCCAAAATATTAGTCTTCGGTTAGATCGATGCCTTCAGCCAACCTCACGATCTTCATGCCCTCGGTGACCATCGTGCGACAGGACATATAAGCTTTTTCTTTCTCGCCTTGCTCGACCCAGACTTGGCAGTTTAGGCATTCGCCGTTCCAGCAAAACTCGCCATACGAAATATTTTCCATTGCCAGAAACTGAAAACAGCGGAGGAGCGAATTGTTCTCCGGGACCATACGGCTCTCGCCTAAGATCTCGATCTCGATGAGTTTGTCGTAGGGCTCGAAGATGTCGGGATAGGTCATAAGTATAAGGTGTTACAAAGATTTAACGCGGTGCCGATTAAACTAGATAATCTTAGCGAAAAGGTGTAATTTTGAACAATGGCAAGAGTACGATTCGCACGTCCGGGTAGCCCGTATTGCGGGCAGGTGTGCCAAGACTCTGAAAAATGTAAAACGCAAAGTGCAAAATCGGAGCGGTTGGATTAAGATTTTTCGTTGCACCTGTTCGACATTTTATTCACGCGGCGAAATATGAGCCGTTTGTCAGCAATTTTGCATCTCATAATTTTGCATTTTGCATTTCTATGATCGGTTCACAGATCAATCAATACAAGGTCCTAGAAAAGATCGGCTCGGGCGGACAAGGCGCAGTCTATAAGGCTCTAGACACCAAACTTAACCGCACCGCTGTCATCAAGGTGCTCCCGCCCGAACTGACGCAAAAGACAGCAAATTTTCGCCGTTTTGAGCGCGAAGCTCAGCTTTGCTCGCAACTCGATCATCCAAATATCTGCACGATATATGATTTTCATAGCGCCGACGGTGTGTTTTACATCGCGATGCAGTATGTCGAGGGAAAGAACGTCCGCCAGCTCGTCGCGGGCCGTCCGCTGGAGCTGAAAAGTGCTTTGTCGATAGCGATTCAGGTCGCAGACGCTCTTGCTTACGCCCACTCAAAGAACATCATTCATCGCGACATCAAGGCCGGCAATATAATGGTCTCCGAGTCGGGCCAGGTCAAGATACTCGATTTCGGACTCGCCAAATTGCTCGAAGACGATCATGCGAGCCAAAACGAGGGGCATGACCGTAACGAGATCACCGAGCTCGGGATCCCGTATGGAACGGCGACCTATGCGGCTCCTGAACAGGCGAGAGGCGAGCGTGCCGATCACCGTTCGGACATTTTCTCGACCGGCGTATTGATCTATGAGATGCTGACCGGCATATGGGCGTTTCAGGGGAAAAACGTTGTTGACGTGCGGCATCAGGTGCTCTACGGTACGCCAAAACCGATGGCGGAGCTTCGCAAAGAACCTCTACCGCCGCAAATACAGCAGATCGTCGATAAGGCTCTCGCAAAGGATCCAAAGGACCGTTATCAAAAGATCGCCCAGATGCGTGACGAACTGCGTGCCGTTTTGCAGCAGATCGCCGGGCTCGCGGTAATGCCGAGCGATACTTTTACACCCGGCTATGCCGACGGCAGTACGGTAAAACGCGTACTCAATTGGTTCACGGGCAAATCGGTGCCTGAGGCAACTTCGTCGGCGTCGTTCCCCTCGCAATTATCATCATCGAGTCAACCGTCGTTCACGCCGGATATCTCGATGACCGCAACCGGCACCGAAAAAAAGAGTGTCGCCATTTTGCCGTTTCAAAATCTTAGTCAGGACCCGGCGTCTAGCTTTTACGAATTCGCTTTAGCCGATTCCGTTATCACCGAGCTCGCACAGATTCGTTCGATCATAGTGCGGCCAAGCTCGGTCATCGCAAAATACCAGGGCAAAGAGGTCGATCCGCGTGAAGCAGGCAAAGAATTGCGCGTTCACGCCGTACTGTCCGCCGGGTTTATTCGAGCAGGAGATAAGCTTCGGGTAACTGCTCAACTACTAGACGTCGTGACCGGCGACATTCTCTGGAGCGACCGCATCGACGCCGAGGGGAGCGATATTCTTGCTCTGCAGGACGGCATTGCTCACCGTATCCTCGAAGGGCTGCGTCTAGAACTTACCGATCTCGAAGCCGAAATACTCGGCAAACGGGCGACCGACAACGCCGAGGCTTGGGAAGAATATCTGCGCGGCCGCGATAATTTTGGACGTTTTATCTTTCGCACCATCGATGCCGAAGATTGCGACGCCGCGATCGCTAACTTCAAAAGAGCAATCGAACTCGACACACATTTTGCACTTGCGTACAGCGGGCTCGGGGCGTGTTATGCGAATCGTGTCTTTAAGGGGCTTGGCGAATCCGAAGACTACACCTACGCCGAGGCGGCGTTTAGCAAAGCGTTTTTCTACGACCCGAACGTCGTCGAGGCACGGGTGTTGATGGTCATGATCTACATGGCCCGCGGCGAAAAGAAAAAAGCCCGCGGCGAGATCGAACTGCTGCAAAAACAGTTTCCAAACGATGCTGCTCTTTATTTTGTGACTGGTGTCGTTCACCGTCTCGACGGCAAATACGACGAATCGCTCAAAGCGTTTGAAAAACTGTCGCGTCTCGACCCCGCCGCCCGGGCCGTCGCAGCGTATAACAGTGCCCGCATTTACATTTACAAACGCGATTTTGACAAGGCTCTTGAGATGCTTGATAAGGGTGCTAAGGCCGAGCCAAATCATCCGATGATAAAGATATTCCGCTCGGGTGTATTCTTTTATCAAGGCAAATTTGATGAGGCCAACGCCCTCATCGCCTCGGTACTAAAAGATAATCCGCGAATGGACGGCATCCGCCCGCTCGCCGCCGAATTTCTCGCCGGTTCCGGCCACCCGGACGAGGCCCGTGCAATGCTCACCGATGACGCACTAGCTGTTTCACGCTCGGATCACGACATGGCATATTGGGTCGGCTCGACCTACGCCCTGCTGGGTGACAAAGACCTCGCTTTCAAATGGCTCAACAAAGCCGTCAAGCTCGGCAACCAAAACCGCCCGTATTTTGAAAACGACACAAACGTTGCCAGTCTCCGCGAAGACCCGCGTTGGGCCGAGTTGATGGAAAAGATGAATAACGGGGATTAGGTCAGAACCGGGAGCGGTAGCGACTGGGTTCCTAAAAGTTGCGGCCATGAACCCGGTCACTACTGTTCCCGGTTCTGACAAACACAAACTCATTGCACCCTAGCCCGACGCCGCCGCTTTTTACCTTTGTCATCGTAAAGCCTTTTGTTTTGTAAAAATCAAAGATCTCATCGACCGTCGCGACTTCGTAAGGAAAGCCGCCGACCCAGTCGATGATGTCGTACCAGCGGTTCATGCCGCGGCCGTTTTTGTAGCGTGTCCATGAGTGGATGTAGGTTTGCGGTTTGAGTGTGACGATGCTCGCCGCGAGTTTTTTCAACTCGTCGGGTAGCGTAACGGCAACCGCAAACGGCGTCTTTAATAGTTTGGGCAATCGGCAATAGGTCTTTTTGATCCAGTGCCAACGGCGCGCCTGGCTGCCCGTGTCGTTGTAGATCGCGATGAAAAGTTTGCCGCCGGAGGTCGTCGGGATCACGGCATTTTCAAGAGCCCGCCACATCTCGCCGGTATGATGCAGCACGCCCCAAGAATACACGATGTCAAATTTGCCCAAAGATGCGACGTAGTCGGCATCGAGCGCTGAGCCTTGCTCAACACGCCAATTCGGGTCGTTTGGAAAATACCGGTTACGCAGTTCCTGAGTGCACGCAAACGAGTTGCTGTCGAAATCAAACGAATGTACCTTTGCTCCTAAACGCCTTGCCGCAAGCGAAAACAATCCGCTGCCTGAGCCTATGTCGAGAAAGGTCTTGCCCAAAAGCGTGTCGCACTCGAGCATTTCTTTGAGGGACTCTTCGGCTTTGGCAATGCGCTCGTCATCTAGCACAGCGAGAAACGCGGTCCAGTTTTTGCCAAACTCAAAGCGTTTTCCGTCCGCTACTTCGCGGCCGTGCTGTTCGGCAATTTCGATGTTTTTGGTCAATGTGGCACTCATAATAATTCGGGGCAAACCATATTAATAATATGCCCAATAGACTGCGGATTTCACATATTCGCCGGCGACGGTCTGCCAGCCTCGCAGCTTGAGCCACCAATAATTGGGCGTCGGCGTATAGTCGCCCGGCGGCGGTGAAGCGATACCTAACGTGACGTTTTTTCCGGCAAGTATCTTTTCAAAAGTCGCGAGGGCCCGCCGGGTGTGATATGCCGAGGTCACGATCAAAACCGAACCGAGCGGGCGAGCGGCGATCTCGTCTCTCAAGGCTTTTGCTTCGTCATCTGTACCCGCAACTTTCCCCGGCAAAACACGGATGGCTTCGGGGATTACCCCGTTGGCGATCAGCTCACGCTGTTCGAGTTCGACAATCGTAGGATTTGTCTTGTCAGAGTCGAACCAGCGGGCACGCTCACCGTCGTCGGTCACGATCACTATCGGTGCGATGCCCTGTTTATAAAGCTCGGCGGCCTTTTTCGTGCGTTCTTTATAAACAGCAGAACCGCTGAGAACCATTATCGCGTCAGCGTGTTCGAGCGGCTTTTCGACGATGAGATGGGTCGCAAGAAATGGTGCGACGATGATCCAAACACCAAACAACAGGCAGAAAATTAGCGTGAGAGTCGCTTTCCGCCTCACCTTTTCTCCATGAGCTCCCGCAGCTCTTCGATCTTTGCTTCCCAACTTTCATGGGCAATGGCGTCGCTCACCTCATGACGCGGCTTTGGATTTGCGAGAGCCTGCTCGATCTTGGCGATGAAATCATCGTGACTCGTGCCGACAAGACAGTCATCAAGCACCCGAACCTCGGGAATGTCAGTCGAGACGACTGGCAAGCCGGCGGCCAGATATTCGCGGACCTTGAGCGGATTGGCCGCAAGAGTCAACTCGTTGATCGCAAACGGGTTTAGAGCGACGTCAAAGCCTTTACAATACGCCGGAAGTTCGGCGTAAGGCTTGCGGCCCAAAAAATGAATATTCGGCACATCGTCGAGGATCTTTACTTTTTGCTCAGCGTCAACCGCAATCTTTCCGATCAGCACTACCGAGCCGTGTTTGAAATGCTCGGCAGTTTTTTTTATCAATTCAAAATCGACCCAATCGGCGAGCAGGCCGTGAAACCCGATAATTGGCCCAGGCAGATTTGCGATCTCGTTGGGCACAACAGTCGCGTCATCCAAAGCTGTTCGGAAATGCCGCCAGTCGGTGCCGTGACGGATGATATAGGTGTTTGGATTAAAATGTTTTTTGTCTGTGTAAAGCTTTTCCGCCGACACCACGACCAGATCGGCGTCGCGGAAGAGATTTTCTTCGATCTCTTTCAACGCCGACGAACCGGTAAACGCGGTGTATTCGTCAACGCAATAATAGATCAACTCGCTCTCGCCCAGTTTCCCGGCGATCATGCCGGCGGCGGGATTAAACACCATGTTGATTACATTTGAAAACCCGAGTTTTCGCATCGCCTTTTTGACCTGACGGACAAGCGATCGCTGGTTCAAACTGACAATAGTTTTGTTGCCATAAGCCGGGATCGCGAGCGGATTTAAGACTAAGATATTCGGCTCGACCTCGCGGATCGGTTCGGTAAAGCTCTTTAGTTTTTTATAGATGCGGGACAGGTCCTTTGACGAAGTCGTCGGCATCCGGTTGGCGATGGCGTTGATCCAGAGGATGCGGTTCTCTTTTGCGAGCACACGCATCAGGTGCGTTTTTGACAACGGATCGCCGGTCCAGTCGTGCGAAAAACAGAGGATATCGCGGCCGCGAAGTGTGCCGGTTTTGAGCGATTCTTTTTTTGAAGGAATGTCCACCAACATCATTTCGCCTCTCCGTCGATACACCGACGCTGCCATATCTCAAAATTGACGAGCGACCATAACCTCTCGTCGTGATTTGCTCCGGCGTTATGCTCAGCGACTAGTTTTTTGACGAAGCCGGCGTCAAATATACCGCGTCCCATCGCTCGGCTCCCGAGGACATATTCGTCAACAATGTGTTTGAATTCGCCGCGAAACCATCCGCCGATCGGCACAGGGAAACCCATCTTTGGACGATCCAAAATTTCGGTTGGCAAAATTCCCTTCATCGCCTCACGAAGTATCCATTTTGTCGTGCCGCCACGCAGCTTCATCTCACGTGGCATCCGGGCGGTAAATTCGACCAGCTTGTGATCAAGAAACGGAACGCGGCTCTCGATCGACGCGGCCATCGACATCTGGTCCTGCTTCATTAGTAGCTCGTGCAGATAGGTTTTGGTGTCGGCGTAAAGCAGTTTGTCGAGCACGTCCTCGGCATCGCATTTATCGAGCAATACATTTTGGAGGAAATATGGATCTTTATTTTCGATCCTTTCGCGTGTTTCGCGGGCAAACAGTTCTTTCTGCATCGACTTTGAGAACACCGAAAAATTATCAAAAAACAGATTTTCGATGTCCGATTCGCGGGACAAAAATGTGCGGCCAAGTTTGCGGCTCATCGACGCTGGCAGCGTCGCAACGCCGCCGCGAACAGCGTCACGCAAAAATCCGGGCGTGACACTTTCATATTTTTCGCCGTAGCTGAGCAATTTGAGAGCCTTGGCATATCGGCCGTAACCAGCCATGGTTTCATCGGCACCTTCGCCCGTGAGCACGACTTTGACGTGCTGCTGCGCGAGTTTTGAAACAAAATAGAGCGGTACCGAAGCGATAAAACCGATCGGCTCGTCCTCATGCCAGACAAGGTTTGGCAGCGCCTCAAAAAACTGCTCTGGCGTGATCGTGATCTCGTGGTGATCGGTGCCAAATTTTTTGGCGACGAGGCGGGCGTATTCGAGTTCGTTTGCCTCTCGCTCGTTAAAAGCGACCGAGAAAGTCTTGATCGGTTCCGTAACCATCGTGGACATCATCGCGGCGATCGCCGACGAATCGATGCCGCCCGACAAAAACATCCCCAACGGCACGTCTGCCATCAACCGCAACTCAACCGACTGGCGAAAAAGCTCACGCCACTCGTCGATATACTCGGCGTCAGAGCGAACCTCATGTTTCGGTTCAAAGCTAAGATCCCAAAATTCGCGAATATCAATTTTGCCATCTTTCCACACCATTGTGTGACCGGGCATCAGTCGTTTGACGCCTCGATAAAGCGTCTCATCACCGGATGTGCCGTGATTGGCAAACTGGTCGGGCAAAGCGTTAAAGTTGATCTCCGGCTTGACCGCACCGCTGGTGAGCAGAGCTTTTATTTCTGACGCAAAAAATAGATTTCCATCGCTGTCGTGGACATAATACAAAGGCTTTACGCCAAAGCGGTCGCGGGCGATGAACAGCTCCTGCTTTCGCTTGTCCCAGATCGCAAAGGCAAACATACCTCGCAGATACTCGACGCAATCGCGGCCGTGGGCCTCGTAAAGGTGGAGGATCGTCTCGGTATCGCTGCGGTTTTGAAATTTGTAGCCGCGAGCAATGAGGTTTTCGCGGTAGTCGGCGTGATTATAGACCTCGCCATTATAAACGATCGAACAGGTGCAGTCGCCGTTAAACATCGGCTGGGCACCATGTGCGACATCGACGATGCTTAGGCGCCGATGGCCGAGGCCGATGTTGCCATCGACATAGACGCCGCCGCCGTCCGGTCCGCGATGATGCAGGATGTCGCGCATAGCGATCAACCGCTTTTCATCAACCTGTCTGCCGGATCGCGTGGAATATGCTATGCCGTTAATACCGCACATAAATTGGAGAGCACCGCCCGTATCAGCAGCCGCTAAACTATACTAAATAAAGTGGAAATCGCCCGTGTTTTGCAGAGAATTCTGTTGGGAGGTCGGCCCTCAGCCGAGGGCTATTTAAATATTAGCGTTTTCTAGCGTATAAAGCCACATTTTTTCATCCTAACAAAGTGGATATAAGCGTCAAATCGGCGTTTATTTAGCCGTAAGAAACGTGAGCGAAACATATAGCATGACTGAAAATGTATTACGGGTAAGGGCAAAAACGGCGGCTCCGCGCCGCAGGTTTGACGTGCGATGGCTCAAATACGTAGCTATTGCTGCAGTCGCCGTCACTTCGGGCTTGCTTGGTTTTGACGCTTACGGCGGGATGCTCGGAGTTTTTCCTGTGCATTTTGAGTCGGAGCAACGGGGAGCAATACGCGTCATAAAAGTGCCGCCCGGAGGCAATCTACAAGCCGCCATAGATCAGGCGAACAGCGGCGACATTGTCGAGCTACAAGCCGGTGCCGTTTATTCGGGCCAGATAAATCTGCCAAATAAACCCTTAACCGATTACGTTACCATCCAGTCTTCGGCTGTCGCCGATCTGCCTGCGGACAAGCGTGTCAGCCCTGCTCAAAGGTCGTCGATGGCGACGATTTTGTCGGGAATGCTTGGCCGAGCCGCCGTCGCCGCGACCAACGGGGCACATCATTACCGGTTTGTCGGGATCGAGTTTGCCCCGTCCAGTTCGAGTTATAACTACGGCATTATTCAGCTTGGCAACAGTGAATCTAGAGTTGACAAGGTGCCGCACGATATCGAGATCGACCGCAGCTATATCCACCCGCACAAATCCGGCACAACGCGTCGCGGCATCGCACTAAACAGCGCAAATACCACGATAAAAAACAGTTACATCGAAGGCATTGCATATCCGAGCGAAGAGACGCAGGGCATCTGCGGCTGGTCGGGCTCGAAAAATATCAAGATCTTAAATAACTATATCGAGGGCGGTGCCGAAAATATTATGTTTGGCGGTGCCGACCCGGCTAGCGCCGATCTGATACCGTCGGACATAGAAATACGCGGCAACCATCTGAACAAACCGCTCGCGTGGAAGAAAAAAGTGACGACCAAAACGCTATTTGAGCTAAAAAACGCCAAACGGGTTATCTTTGCCGGCAATCTACTGACAAACAATTGGGAAGGCTCGGCGTTCCGCGTCACGGTTCGCAATCAGGACGATGGGGCACCATTCTCGACGATCGAAGACGTGACCATCCGAGACAACGTAATTAAAGGTTCCGGCGAGGGCGTAAATATTCTCGGCAAGGACGACACTTATACCAGCATGACGCTGAAACGGCTGACGATCACGAACAATCTGTTTCTCGATATCGGCACCGGGGAATTCGACGGCTCGGGTTACTTTGTGCAGGTTTCGGACGGCGAGGATATTACGATCACTAACAACACGGTATTTAATCAGGGCAATATCGCGACGTTTCATGGCGCACGTCCACGTAATTTTATCTTTCAGGACAACATCACCGGCCACGGCAGCTACGGCATTAACGGGCTCGGCGATATGCGATCGGCGGTCGAGCGGTCGATGTTTCAGAACAATCTCTTTATCAATAACCGCCAGGTGCCGTCGTCGGATTATCTATTTCCGCCCGACAATATGGTCGCCAAAGATATGAACACCGTAGGGTTTACTAACGCCGCCGCTGACGACTATCGACTCGCGCCAAACAGCCGCTACAAAGGTAAAGGCAAAAATAACACCGACATCGGCTGCTCACTTCCCTCCGCCGACATTGCCCGATAATCTATCGATATGAAGTTTAACTGTGAAATGATCGCCGGATCTGATGTCGAACATTTGCAGCAGATCTACACCGGATTTGCGAGGCTCCATCGCGAGGGTAAGATCACTTTGCGCCAAACGATCCCAAACGAAGTGAAAAAAGCTCGTGGAGCCGACCGCTGGGTCAACTACAAATTTTTCAATACGACGGTCATCATAAATGGCACGACCCGCGTTTGCTATGACACCCATGATTGGGATTGGATCGACGAAGAGATTCTCGCCAAGTGTGATTTTTATTTCAAAAGAAGCTACGACCCCTCATTTATTTCAACACTCGAACACGGCAATAAGGTGTTTCCGCTTGGGCTCAACTACCAAGTCGCAAGCTCGGAATTTGATATCTTTAAGCTCAAAAGGGCAGCGTTTTACAGCGGCAAAGACCGTATAAAAGCGACGCTTAAAGGATTGCGAATAGACAACTTACTTCGCCAGCAGGAAACTGAGCGGATCGATAATCTTGAGGCCGCACCCGATCCGGATATCGAGCCGCGAGTGCTGTTTATGGCACGCGCCTGGAACCCCGAAAAGATCGAATCCAAGAAACAAAAGGTGGCGGTCGAGGCTATCAATGAAACACGCGCCAAATGTATCGAGGTGCTGCGGAAAGAGCTGGGCGACAAATTCTTCGGCGGGCTCGCCCATGACGATTATTCAAAAAAATACTTTAGCAACGCCCTACTGACCGACGACTCAAGCTCGTCAAAACGAAACTATCTGGAGATATTAAAACGGTTCCCCATCTGCGTCGCGACCGTCGGGCTTAATGGCTCAAACGGATGGAAATTGGCCGAGTATGTCGCTCATTCGAAAGCAATATTATCCGAGCCGCTCGTCTATCAAGTGCCGGGAAGTTTTGAGGCAGGGCAAAATTATATTGAATTCAGCGATGCGGACGACCTCGTCGCATCCGCAGTAAAATTGATCGAAGACAAAACTTTGCGGTCGGAGATAATGGCGAATAATTTTGCGTATTACAACGCCCATGTTCGTCCCGACGCGATGATCGCAAATAGCTTGAACATCGTGCTCGAACAGACCGGATCAACTAGCAAGATCGTTGTAAATAGATAAGATCTCAGCGATGTTCTCGGTGTCCGTTTGTCCGACTGGTTTCACCGGCTTATCGCGTTTCGCTATCTCCTTAACGCTCTCAACTAGCGCCGCCACATCACCAACTCCGATCAGTTCGACTCCCTCAGGCCGCATTCCGTTGTCGGTTGCAATTACCGGCGTTCCAAGAAAGAGAGCCTCGCGGACCGAGATCGCGTCACCGTCAAAACGCGTCGTCCGCAAAACGATATCCGCATCTTTCATCAGATGAAGCGTGACGGCGTGATCGACATTTCCGGCTAGGTAAATATTGTCGGCACAGCCACTGTTTTTAACAGCGGCCTTAACCTCACTCTGCATCGGACCGCCGCCAACGATCATCAGTCCGGCGTTTGGCAGATCGCGGACGATCTCGCGCATTGCTGCGATCTGCATAAGCGGTTCGTAATCTTTCTCAAGCCCACCGACGGCGAGCAACAGCGGAGAATGTGATTTGCAAAACGATGCCAACTCTACCGGAACTGAGACATTTTCATCCGGGGATTTTAGCGAATAAGGCAGCACTACAGAGAGCTTTTCATCTTCGACGCCATAGCGACGAAATACGTCAGCGAGGCCTTCGTTAACTGTAACGATTCGCGAGAACCGCCGGATAATGCGCCCCGCGAGAGACGATGGTTTTGCATTTTTTGCCGCATCGGTCGTGGCGTACCCACCGGAATGCAACGTCAGCACAGTCCGTTTGCCGCCAAAGATCGTACAGGCAAACGCCAACGCGAGCACGCGTTTTGTCACCTCACCGCCGATGTGCAGATGCAAGACATCGTAATCCAAATTGCGTAATAGTCCGATCAAAGCGGTCTTTGAACGCGGATAATAAATGTCCGGCTCATTCGATTCTACGGTACTTTTTGATGTCGCGATGATCGAGCATCGATGCCCCGCCGCCCGCAATTCATAACGGATCGCGAGCATGTTGCGGCTAATGCCGCCCTCCGGCGGCGGCACGGGGCCGAGTTGTAAAACGTGTAGCGGCATCATTTTTCCAAAAGCGAATTATACAACCGGATCGTGTTGCGGAGTTGTGCGTTGTTTGAAAATTTTTCACGAACGATCTCCCTTCCGCCGTTGCCAAAGGCGGTCGCTTTGGCATCGTCGTTGAGAAGTTCGATCAGGTGTTCCGCCATCTTTGCGTCATCATCCGATGAGACCAAATAACCCGTTTCCCCTTCAATAACTGCCTCGACTGCACCACCGACATTTGTCGCAACAACCGGCTTTCCGGCGGCCATGTATTCGAGGAGCGAGTTAGAAAACCCTTCGGCTGTCGATGTCAGAACGCACGTGTTAGAGATCGAAAGCAGCCCAGCAACGTCGGAACATCGCCCAATAAAATGAACCCTTTTATCTATGCCAAGATCGACGGCCATCGCCTTTAACTCAGATTCGAGTTCACCCTCACCGGCGATCAGGAAGTGTGTATTTGGGATTGCTTCTGCGACACGTTTTGCGGCCCGGAGAAACATCGGGACGTTCTTGACCGCATGGCGCAGATTCGCGACGAGCGTGACAAGGCATATATTTTTGTCTGTAGGCAGGCCAAATTTCTCTCGGCTGCTCTCGGCGTTTTCAAACCGCGACAGATCGAGACCGTTGTAGATCACGTCGATCTTGTCCGGCGAGATCCCGCGTCCGGTCAGATGATCACGAACCGCAATTGAATTCGCAACGATCGCATCCGAACGGCCAAATGCCAGCTTTTCTACAAATTCTTGCGACGACGAACGCATCCCGCCCGTTTCACGTTTTGACGCGATCTTTACCGGAACGCCAGCGAGGCTTGCCGCTGCCATGCCGAAAACATTTGTGTAAAAATCGTGCGTGTGGACGAGGTCGATCTTGTTGTCTTTCAGGTACGCCGCACATTTTCGGACCTGACGGACAAAGCTTGCGTTGAAGAATGATGTCAACGGAAATTCGGGTATGTCCGTAAATCCTGCGGCCTCCATTCCTGAACGCAAAACGCCGTCGTTATTGAGCGTCGCGACATAGATATCGTGCGTCCCTTCGCTTTTTAACGCGCAGGACAAAGCCGTTGCCTGGCGTTCGGAACCTCCCTGATGAAAGCTGCCGATAAATTGTAATATGCGTTTTTTCACCTGGTACGGTGTTATTTTAGCTGCGTTTTCCGCCGGCCGTTCGCTGCGTTGATGTAAAATTCACCGCCGAGACGACGAACCGCCGCGTAGCCGTCGACCAACTCATCAAAAATATCGGTCATATCAACACGCAGTTTATCACCCTCGATCATAATAAACTCGTCCGGCAGAGCGTCAGCGTCGGTCATGCGTGCCCATGAATATTTGAAATCAGTAGCAAATAATTCGGTCTCGATCATCTGGCCCGGCTCGTCATTAAAGACAAACAGGTCGGTGTAACCGTTGTATTTAATGACAAAGGAACGCCCGCCGCGTGTCGGCATTTCGGTAACGATAGGCGGCTCTACGCCTACGCCGACCGGCACAATGATGGTAAAAAACTCCTGCGTTCCGGCCCCGTGTGAGACAAAACGCATGAACGGCGCGTTGATCTTGTTGCCGTGATTGTTCGATATCCAGCTCTCTTTATGCTGCCACCCGCCGTTGTCACCAAAGGTAAAAATGCGGTGATCGTCGCCGCCTACAAAGCCACCATCGCCGCCGATCGCCGTCTTGACGCCGTTTGCAAAATGAAAATTTAGAGCGTATTCGTGCTCGCCCAGCGTCTCTACGGTGTCGCGAACGATCCAATAATCGTTCTTTACAAATAGGATGCTGCGGTGATGAGTCGCCGGGTGTTCGAGCCGCTGATAGCCGTCATGCGAGCCCTCGAAAAGGTCAAAGCGATCTTCTTGGATCCAGGTTTTCAGCTCGCTTCTCGCCTCCGTTTTCCAATTAAATGTATTGCCCGGGACCGACGAAGACAGACCGTCGATGGTCAGTGAATTGTGAGCCATGCTCGAGCGAAAATGGTCGCGCATCTCGCGAGATTCGTGATATGTGTAGGTACCGGAATCAACGAGCAGTGTCTTGCCATGTACCGCAACTTCGATCGACAGAGCGTCAGCATGGCCGTGGCCGCCCGCGAGCGAGCCGACCTCGCCGCAATCCACGACGAGCATATTGTCGGTCGTGTCCCAGCCGTCACGCATCACAAAATAGCCGCCATCCTTAAATCCCTTTGATGCCACATCCGGTTCGGTTGACGCGTGAGCATCAAAAGCCGCAACACCCGCCGCACCCATCAGCCAGAAAATTTCTTCACTTGCACGACCAGCGACCTGTTTCTGATCCGCCCGGTCAAATAATACCGAGCCTACGCCCAGCGTTCCGCGAAAATCATCCGAAGCTGTGTGCGTCAACGGCAGCATCCGTCCGCCATCGTCGTCACCGATCAGAGGCGTCGTGCCGTCGGGCATCGTCATGTGCATCATGTGGTCAAACGCAAGCTCGACTCGCTCTTCAAATTCCTGCCCCCGCAGGTCAAATCCAGCCTCTGGATCAAGCGAACGCAAGATCGAAAACTGGCTGTAAATATCCGCCGTATATCGCTGATACCAGGTGCTCTGCTCAAAATAAACGCCATCCGGGTGGATCTGTTTCATCACTTCGGTAAAGAGAATATCCTCACCGAGTTTTCGCCAGCGTTCCGAGCGTTTAAAAAACGGCAATTGCGTTCCGAGATAATACAGCCCCAAGGCTTCGCCGGTCAGATGGGTGTTCGGGCTGTAATATTTAGAGAGATATTGCTCGATATGGCGGCCGTGCAGATAGAGATATTTGAGCGCCCGTTTGAACAGATCCGGCGTTAAGCTGTCGGATTCGCGAAATAAATGAAACGCCCATATCCACGACATCGCACGGAATGAGACCTCTAGACTGCTCGACCAATTGACGCCCATCGCCGGAGGATTTTGCTCCATCCACGACTCAAGCTGATCGGCAAAAGCGGCTCCGAACCGTTCATCACCCGTCAGCACAAACGCCACGCCAAGCGTAAAGAAATGCTGGTGGCGGTTTAGCTCCCAGATGACCTTTTTGTTGCCAGTCTCGCCGGTCTCAAGATCGTCAAATTCTTTCCAGTGCTTTAGCGGCGAGCGTTTTGACGATAGCGGTTCGCGGTGCCAATCGATCTGCGTTCCGACATATAGATTTTTAAACGCGAGCAGGTCGATGCGTCCCTCGAGTATCTCTTCGGCGGCCTCGATAAAACTGTCGGCCGACTCGGCAAAAGTAGATCTGAAAGACGCGGATGTTTGTTCGAGATCCGTAAATGCGGGGAAAAATCCGGTCTCGCCGTTCTTATAAAATTTCTGCCAGAGAGTCTCGGAAATGATCGGTGCGGAGCCAAACTGAACAGCATCGATCAACTCGACGAGTTCCCAATCGGTCGGCACCTGGGGAATGCGTTTCTGCTCACGAAAAACAGAAAAAGCCTGCCCGCCCCGGGTACGTATCTCGTCCCAGCTTCGGATCTTTTTCAGTTTTTCGAGCGGTTTCGCCATCGCCTCAACTGCCATATTATCAACCTTTACGCGGTTTCCGTCATTATCGATCTGAGACGGTGGTCGCGATACATCCCCGGCTCGCCCCGAAGTCCCTCGGCCGCGGCGGATGCGATATTAAACGCCTCACGCGCCGATGCGAAATGCACTTTGTAGCTGCCCGTTTTTTCGCCCGCTTCGATCATCTCGTTAAAGAACCGCTTGGCGTCCTCGCCAATGCACGTCGATT
Organism: Chloracidobacterium sp.; assembly: GCA_016706275.1. Lineage (GTDB taxonomy): Bacteria > Acidobacteriota > Blastocatellia > Pyrinomonadales > Pyrinomonadaceae > OLB17. The sequence goes on from JADJJY010000003.1 coordinate 330,683, forward strand.
GATCGTGGTCAAAAAATCCGTGGCAATAGAGCTTTACAAAGACCCAATCCGATTTACCCGCGACCGTCACATTTGCCGATCGCCAGCGGTTGAAGCGGGCGGCGTTCAAACCTTGGTTTGCTGTCAACGCACCATCCTCGACACGCGGCACCGGAATCCCCTTGATCGTTCGCGTCCAATTAAAAACAAGCGGCCCGGTGAATATCAGTGGTAATTGGTGGGCGTTTCCATTAACAGAAAGCCGTTTTCCGGTTCGGTGCGGCACGGCTTGGTCGAGAGGCAAACCGCATTCGTAGATCTGATTTATGACGGCGACCTGCGACTGGTCAGGAGCCGACGGCAAGGTCATGTCTGCATAGCAGCCCGTGTCGCGGAGTATCTCCATCTCAACATCAACGCCGCAAAAGCGGCCGCCGCATGAATTAGCAAGAGCCAAATTACCGTGAACGAACGCATACATCGGGTCGCCCGCACCGTCCATTCGCGAAAGACATTTGTGACGCGTCGCGAGTGTATCGCGAAAATCGACGAGTGCTTTTCGCAAATTCTCAGCCGTGTCCGGCTGTTCAACGCCGTGATGCAAATGCACCTCAACCTCGCCGAGCCCCTCAGCTTGCATCTCCGCCATGATATCGAGGATCTCAGGGTGATATTGCTCTGCCGGGTAAAAATTTGTGTGGCGAAACTTTGTACCGTCGGCATCGCGAGTCGCTTCGCCTGTTGCTCGTGCCAGCTTTTGATACGCTTTGAGCCGCTCGATCTGCGACCTGTGATCAAGAATGCCCGCCTCGCTCCAAGCGGGTTCGAAATGGTTAGCGACGGTGATGACGATGTGCTTTTTCTCAAACGCGGTCTGTTCTAACATAGAACCCAGACGCGACACCGGATACCTCACGAGCCACGGTAGGTTCCAACCCAGCTTTGTCACAAATGTAGTGTTTTCTTTATGCATTCAACGATTTTTCGACAAATTGCGATTGAGCCAATGAATTGCTATCTGGTAGAAGTTTTTTTATCGAAAGTCCCTGTCTGCGAAACTCCCTTTCCAAAAACCGCCGCGTTTGAAATATCTCCTTGCCGTGCCAGAAACCCCTTTGTAATTGTCGCCCAGTCAATTCATGCCATAATCCGGCCGCTAGGCAGATCAATGGATATGCAATCAGCTTTGGGTTTAGTGTTTTTGAGCGTGACCAGATCATCTCCAAATAGAATCGAAAGCGGTGAGTTTTTAACAAAAAAACCCCGCCTGGTTTCAGGATTCTCCCCACCTCGGCGATCGTCTTTTTATTGTCCATATATGGCAGTGCAACCCGGCAAATGACAACATCAAAACTATCGTTCGCAAACGGCATTCTCTCTCCTGTGGCACGGACAAAGCGTGCCCTTCGCTGACTTAAAGGCTCGCCACCTTCTATCTGGCCGAGCCCTGATGCGACATCGATCCCGACACATAATGCCATCGTTTCGTCTAAAAAGGGCAGCAGGTCCTGACCAGCACCGCAGCCCACATCGAGAACGCGGCGAACCGGCCGGTCGCCCACCGCGTCCACCAACACATTCCTCGCTGCCGCGTCCCTCTGGGCAAAACTTGCCAAGGACGCCTGAGCGTAATCCTTATAATTATCGGGCCTCGTGGTCATATTTTCTAAACCTAGATCTTTCACAATGCAGGGTTTGTTACGAACCGTTGTCCGGTAGAGGTCCGGCAACACGTCTGGGCGACAACTTTCTCAAAAGGTCTTTCACCCACCTCTTTTCATCGTCTTCTATAACGCCCCAAAAATTGGCGGCGAGCAAATAGATCGGTGCAAAAACGAGGGCCGATATCAGCATGACGAAGCTGCCGCCAAAGAAATTAAGCGTACTTAGCCGGTGCGTCGTAAATGCCTCTTCGGCAAAATGCTCGCCAACACCCAGCAAATACACGTGGGCATTGCGATAGACGACGTAGGTTACAGCACCTGCGATCAGGGATGCGAGTCCTGTCTTTACGACGTTCTTTAAAAGGGGCAAGTGCTGCCATCCGACACCGAGCTTGCGAATGACCATCGTTTCGGTGATGGCTCTTTCTAACAAGATCGCGCCGACAGCGACCGCTATCATACCGGTCAATCCAAAATAACCTAGGCCGTAATACAAAACACCTATCATGGACGCTAGTACGACGACACGAACGAGCAAAAATAGTCTTCCAAGTTCCTTGAACGACCGTACGATCGGGTCGGTGATGAGTATGCTAAATGGTAGCAGGGTTAGATTTATGACCAATATTGACGCACTCGCCTGATATTCACTAGTAAAGAGCGTAATGATAAATGTGTTTGCGGTGATCATCAAAAACACATAGACGGGAAAGTAAAAGAACGCCAGTTTTTGCATCGCACGTGCCGTCAGACGGATCATTTCCTCACGGTCGCCAACCTTTTGCAGGGCGTTCATACGCGGGATGAGTACCGACGTGACAGATTCCGCAAGCATCGCCATAAGCGGGATCTCAAAACAGCCATACGCATAGATCGCAAATTCCGCGGATGTGAACTTGTACCCGACAAAATAATTATGGATATCGATCTGAGCTATCCAGAGAATGGCGGCGACGCCAAAGGGCAGCGCATACATTATTTGTTCGCGAAAAAATCGTGCTTGAAAGCCACGCCAATAACCAGGGAAACGCGAGCGGATATAGCCGAGTAATATAAATGTCTGGATTACGCCTTGGATCATCGCGGCGAAGATGAATGCCTCGACCGTGCCGAACAAAAGCACCGCCCCGCCCATCAGTAGCGTCTTGCTAAGTTGGGCCCCGACGATGAAAAAGGTCGCTACGCGAGCCTCTTGGTTGGCGATCGCGATGGTTTCGAGAAAGGTCGAAAACATCCATATCCAGATGACGATGCCGATCTTTGGTGCAAGCCGGGTCAGCTCTTCGCTGCGAAATATATCACCGATGAGGTTCGGCAAAAGCGTGAGCGTCAGGCAGGCCAGGCCCCCCATGACAAAATTGAACACCAAAATATTGAAAACCGCCGTGCCGCGGCGCTCGTGCGTCTCGCGGGCAAGGTAATAGTATGCGCTCATCGATACGCCGAGCGGCAATATCGTCGCGGCGTTCATGATCACCTGAAACGCCTCGCGGTAATGCCCGACGGCCTCCTGTGTCAGTGAACGCACGATCACAAGTGGCAGCATAAAGCTTAGAGCAAAGCCTATGACCTTAGCCGCAAGCAGCCACGCGCTCTGTTGACGAAGCGACTCTGTCGGCACCGGAGCCGCTTTTGCGGCGGGCGTGACCGAGCTGTGACGAGCGTGCGTGTCGTACCAGCCTGGTAGGGAACGCCGCACGATGCGCTCGAGAAAGGTGATGAATTTCCGGCCCTTTTCGGTCTGGATCAGATACGAATAATCGCCAAACAACCAATATTTGACGAACACGCTTCGGTAATCTTTGACGGCTCCGGTGCGGTCTTTCCAATCACCGCGTGACTCTTCTGCAAAAGGCCCGGACGCACCCTCTTCGAATACGTGAAACTGCCGGTCGCCATCAGAAGGCACTTCCGGCATGATACCGTCAAAATCCTGTTTAACTGCCTTAAAACGATCGTATCCGAGTTGCTCAAGCAGGTCAAATTCGTCTTCGAGCCGGTCAAATATTACTTTCTCCGACCTGATCGAGATATAATCGGGTTGGTTCTCAAACTTGAGCATCGCCCGCAGACAGATGCATTCCGAACCGACGATATCGGCTTTCAAAAAGTACGGGACGCCGTATTGTTCGATGCATTTGGCAAAATCGACGGCCGTCACGCCGATGATCTCGTTCGTCGTGCCCATAACCTTGTTTCTCACGGCCCAATCGACCGACGTGCTGCCCCACAGCGAATGATCCTCGTTGCGGTAAAAACGGACCTTGCCGTCGGGTTCGCTCGCCGCCGGATCCTCGGTAATGGCTCCCTCGACGATGGTCAGACGCCCGTCGGCGATCTCCTCAGCAAAACGTTCGCGGCAAAACGCTGCGTTCTCAGGATCTGCCTCGAACGCGACGACGCGATAGCCTTTTTTGAGATAAAACGACGTATCCTGGCCGCGATGCAGCCCGACGTCAAAGATAAGGTTAGGGTCTTTTGGTGTTTGTAAAAGCTTAGACATGGCACTCTAACAGGCAAACTACAAGCACACGATCGGGGCGGACCGCGCTAGTGCTCCATCCAAAATAAAGACCGAATTACCTTTGGATTTCAATTATTTGTAAGGGAAATAACGAGTTTATTCAATTTATTCGTGGGTGATCGAGCAACAACCTAGCCTCCTTTTTCGCTCATGAGACTCTTATAAAGCTCAATATACTCTTTGGCGACGGCCGTAGCCGTGAATTGGGTGGCGAGGTGGCGGTTGTTGGTGGACATTTTTTGGCGGAGATCGGGATTGTCGAGGAGTTTGGTGATGCGCTCCGCCAGGGCGGCGGGGTTGCGGGGTTCGGTCCAGAGGCAGTTTTCGGGGTCGGTCATGTAGTCGGCGGCACCGCGTATGCGGGTCGTGATGATGGGCAGACCGGCGGCGATCGATTTTAGGATGACGAGCGGAAAGCCTTCGTCATGATAGGTCGGAAAGACGAACGCGGTGCTGTTTGCGTGAAAGGCGGCGGTGTCGGCCTCCGGAATGTAGCCGAAAAACCGCGTGTTCTCGGCAATACCAAGCTCGGCGGCAAGGATCTCGGCTTCGGCACGGACGGGTCCGTCACCGAGGCAAAACAACGCAAATTGGCGGCCGGCTTCTCTTAACTCAGCGCACGCACGGATGACATCTTGCAGCCCTTTGGCGGGGACGAACCTTGCGCTAAATAGCAAAATTGGAGTGCCGTCGGCAAGGCCGTGTTTTTTGTGAAAGCCGGGGTCGTAACGAAATGCTTCGGCTCCGACGACGTATTTGACGATCGAGAGCTTTTCCGCAGGGCATCCGGCGGCGAGGAAATTGGCATATTCCTCAGTCGAAAGCACGCCGATGCTGGCGGCCCTTGCAAACAAACGCCGCGTAGCCCAGCGCCAAAAAGGATTTTTTGTTGCGAGAAAACCGGCGTCCGAGCCCTGCATCTTTAGGTGGACGGGCACGCTTGACGACCGTAAAAGCGCAAATGTAAACGAATCGCGGAGCACACATTTTTCGTCGATCGAGGTGTTAAGATGGACGATGTCGTACTGTGTTTCGCGTGTCCGGCGACGCAAACGGCGGGCGGCATCGATCACGCGAGTGACGCGTTTAAGCAGCGGCGTCGGTTTTGCACCGTCGCCATATACGTAAACCTCTTCGTCCGTCTCGACACCGCTAGTACGCAGGGCGGCGACGAACGGCGGCTCGCAATAAATAGGCCCGCCGAGCGAATCTTTGTCAGGCATTCCTACTAAAACACGCATAAATAATTTTTCGTCAGATACCACCGACGGTGAAAAACGAGTTGGCGTTCGCTACTCCAAAACCGAGACGCGAGAGTCAAAACGACACTGAGCGAAACTTTTTGTCGGAGTTCGGATCTCAATGATGTGGTCAGGTCAATGCCGTCACGACCGGCTTAGTTGCTCTTGTGACGATCGAAATACTCACGCCCATTATAAGGAAAAATATCATTACGACCTCCGAGTCGCCCCAATTGTAATGGACGAGCCCGCTTGCGAGAAAACCGGTCGTGCCTCCGAGAGCCCCGAGCAATACCCCGCGTTCGAACCAGTCAAATTCTCCTAGACGAAAGCCCCGCCACAGCATTCGCAGATACAAAAACATCCATATTATCCACGCGATCAGCACCGGCACGCCGCGTTCGAATGCAAAGGCGAGCGGCGTCGAGTGCATGTGACCGATCGGCAGTTTGCCGTTATCAAACATCCCCCAATCTCGCCAATGCGTCTTGAGCGAATCCATCCCGATACCAACTGCAAGATGCCGCGGGTTTGAGACAAGCACGCCAACACCCTCTCGCCAGACGGTCATTCGCCACGTCGTCGAGTTGTCGCCGGTATCGACAAAACCGACGTTACGCTTCTGCTGTAAATAAAAAACTCCACCAGCCGCTAACGGCACGACACATAGGATACAGATCAATATCGTCTTTCGCGACGTGCCGATCAGCACCATCGCCGCCGCCGAGATCATAAAACCCGCCCACGATGCCCGTGTTACGGTAAGAAATAGAGCAAAACCAAACGCCGCAAGAACCGCGCCGAGCAATAATTTATGGCGAGCAAACGGCCCGCCAGGAGCCATTATCAACAAGCCGAGAGCAACCGACGCAAGCAACTGCACCGCCTCGGCATATGTCGTGTAATGCCCAAAAAAACCCGACGCCCGAACGTCGCGACCGCGCGACCACGCCTCGATGCCAAAGCGTGCCATGTTATCGGCTTGTTGTGAAGTTGCCGCCATGTCGTAATCAAAGATCACTTCGTAACGATAGACTTTGAGGGCAACTTTTCCGTCGGGCGAGGTATTCACTGCCGCTGAAAGTTGGTCGGGCGATGCGACGCTTTTGCCGTTTGCACTGAGTATCGTGTCGCCTTCTTGCACTCCTGCGGCACGGAGCGGACTGTCAGCGGTGAGTTTTGTGACTTTCAGATTGGTGCCGATGGCAAACTTTCCGATCGCATACGCAGCCGCGACTGTGCCCGAGATCAATAAAATAACAACCGCACGCCGCACCATTTTTGTATCGCGTAGGTTTTGAGCAACCAGATGAACTATCGTCACCAACGAAACTGCGACCATTTTTCTTAAGCTTACCTGCGGCTCGTAAGAGAAAAATGACGAGACTAGCGTGAGACCCACAAACGCGATGATCGCGGTCGTGATCCCGTCCGTTTTGAATGTAGGACGGACGAACGCCAGCCTGATGAGCCAAAAGAAAAGAGCCAGCGACCAAGCGATCTGCGTCCCGGCGATCGAAAGCGGAGCGCACAGAGCCAGCAGCAACAGAGATAGCTGCAGAGCCTTGTTGGTCAGCCGATGAATATTTGAGTTTTCGTCCACTTGGTTTTTTTTCGCAAAACGCGGCGAACTTTGATTATAGTTAAAGCCTCTAAAGTCCGCATCTACCGAAACGATTACGGATTGACGGAAAACGGATTGATTTGTGAAAAGAAAAGAATATAATCCCGCTATGACCGCAAATTTACAGCGTACCTTGCGAGCAGCCTCTCTTTGCGTAGGACTGCTCGTCGCCGGCTATTTCTTCCTGTTTTACTCATCTGCAGGTTCAGGTTCGACGGCGGCAAAGGACGATCCTATCGAGCTTTTGCTTCGGCTGCCCGCTCCGGCACCGCCAAATCCGCTCGTCCCACAGACTTCGCTTTACAACCGCGACGAAAAATTTTACAGCAAATCTAACGTGCCAAAGGACAATGCTCCTATCGACGAGCTGCTCGATTACTGGCTTCGGCAAAACAATTCGGCTCAGGATCTGCGTTACATGCCGGAGATTTCCGATCAGGCCCGGAGCCGGATAATGAAAGAGATCAGCAAAAAGCCGGCTCTGCTGACAAGCTATCTAAATGTGCTAAAGGGCGACGCGAAAGCTGCCGATTTTGTCAAAGAGATCTACGACCGCGAAGGCAACGGCGGAGCCATCAATAAAGAAGAACGCCGGATGGTCAAAGAGTGGCTGATGTACAACAGCCCTTATTTTAGTACCGACCTAGCCCGCAAAGCGTCGAGCGTTAACGACAGCGGCGAATATGTGACGGGGCAACAAGAGTTACTCTCGCTCGCACGGGTCGATTTTGACCGGGCAAAACCGATCATTGATCGGCTGTTAGGCGACAGTTCGCTAAAAACATCAAAGGTGCTGGCGACCTGGGCGCAGTATCGCCACGCACTCGATACCAATTCGACCGGCGATATCGAAACATACCGCGACGCGCTAAAAGCATTTGTTGAGGACAAAAATGCGATGCCCGGAATGCGTGATCTCGCGATGGACGCGCTTTTCAGCGAAAAAGAATGGTCCGGACGCGACGAATGGTATTTCTCGCTGCTCGGTGACGAGACACTTGCTAAGCTCGTAGTCAACGGGCAGACGAATACCGGCCTCACCACGCTCATTCTCAATTCGCCTGAGGACAAGTACGTCGAGAAAATGATCGAGCTTGTCGGTAGCAATAATCCGACAGTTCGCAGCAATGCGGTTCGCAATTTGATAGCCCAGCTAAACATCGGCAACGCGGCGGTCGTCAAAGCTCTGCTGCCGTGGCTCGAGGATCAAAAATGGGCGATCGACGTCGATGATTCGCGCGGCGCTCTTGTCCGAAAACTCAGCGAGATCGAGGTACCGGAAAGCGTTCCGGGGCTGATCAAGATACTTGACGAAAAGCATATACAGTCCGTGCCGGTTGCCAATACTGCATTCAACGCCGCAAACGCTGCAGCAAATGCGGCGAATACGGCAGCCAATCGTGCGAGCATTTCGGCGAACCGTCCGGCGTCAAATGTCACGGATCCTTCTAACACATCTCAAGTCATCGCCTTTCCATTTAGGTCATCGGCAGTCGCGGCTTTAGCGAAACAAAAAGACGGACGTGCTGTTCCGGCGTTGCGTCGCGTTCTGCCCGAGATGTCGCAGTCTTATGAGCGTGACATTGTCGTCAGTGCAATTTGGGAATGCAACGGATTTTCGCTTGCTGAGCAGCTAGACGCGCTTGAAACAGCCGCCAAAGGCGTCCGCACCGAGATGGACAACGAAGCGAATTTGGCCGCTAACGCCAACGCCGTTGCATCTAATTACGCAACAACTTACGAGAACGAAGGTAAACGAGCCCCAACGCCCGCTGAGATCCGCGCGAGCCTTGGGCGGACGCTGCTACAGGCACCCGCGATCCCGGACGTGCTAGCCCGCGGTGTGGTCGATCGCATCGCCGTGCTCGACACAAAAGACAAACCTCTTGCCCTGGCTTACCGGAGGATGATTCTCCGCTGGCAAAATGCGGCGATCAATATATTGCTGCTTCGTGATCTGAAACGCGGCGTCGCCGATCTCGACACGATCATCAGATTGCTCGGCCAACGTAAGGAGCTTCGCGTAAAACAATCTACCGATATTTTTGATATCCGGACCGGAACGCCGACCGCGTTTGGCATATCGGCCTGTCTGCTTGAGGACTCTGCCGATTACGACTCAATCCTCGACAACGGCAATATCGAGAGCAAGACCGCGCTGTTTGCGTGTGCCCGTTTGCTACGGCTGCCGCTGCAGGTGCCAAAGGTTGCGGAAAATCTCAAATCGCCAAATCCGCTGTTGCAGACCGCAGCCGAGCGTTATCTCGAATCCGAAGATTCGCTTGAGGCGCGCGCGATCGTGCTGGCACGTCACCCGAACGAGGCAAAGATACTTGGGGCCCGCAGTGCGTTTATGGTCGATGGGGTTGCCGAAACTTATAACGAATATCTCTACGCCGTCTATCAGAGCCTCGGCGACAGTTCGCTCTACAACGGCTGGTCGGGTGCGGGTAATGACGACCAGATCATTGCCACCGAAAAAGAGCTACAGGCCGAGGTCAAGAAATCTGACGACCTAGTCGGCATTTATTCCTACGACGACAATTACATCCGGATCTACAAGGACCGCGTGATGTTTAGCTGGGACGAGGACGATTCGCGTTATCGCGAGCGACCGCTGAGCGGCGAGGAATTTGACGCGATCAAGGGCTATCTCGCCCATAACAAAGTTGACGAGCTGCCGCCGTTTATCTCGTGCGGCGGTGCGTATTGCGAGGCAAAGGAGCTGATAATGCTCAGTCGCGTCGGCGGACGCCGCGTCTATATGACGGGCACCGACGGCGAATACGGCGGCGGCGGCGAGTTTGAATTTTTTGTCGGGCTTGATAAATATTTTGCGGGACTCAAGCAAGCTCCCGCAAAACTCAAATACCGCCTCAGCCGCGAGATACCGGGGCTGGAGATAGTACTTGCGGCGGATGATCTTAACGCCGTTGCCGTTTGGAAAGACGGGTCGGATTTTCGCGTGGCGGCAAGCGAAAAAGCCGTCCGCGACAAGATCAAAAAAGAGATCGACGGCGACCCGGATGATGAAAACGCCCCGGTCGAGGATTATTCCGAGGAAATCGAGGGCAAAAAGGCCGAGCTTCGGGCAAAGCGTCGCTATGAGGGCTACGCCTGGTACAAGATCGAGGGCAGCGAGGTCGCAGGGATCACATCCCAACCCGCCGGTGTCGAGTTTTTGCCGATGCGTGACGGGCTCGGCGTCCCGGCGGGTGAGGAGCAGTGGAAAGCAAGGCTTGCGGACCTTGAGATACGTGCGTCAGAGGATGGATTGTTTAAGGTCGTTCGAGGACGTCTGACCAAGGTGCGTGACGGCAATTATCGCAACCCCGTCATTACGCCAAACGGGCGTTGGGTGCTCGTCGGCAAACAGGATGACCAATCCGGACAGGCCATATTTCGCGTCGATCTGACCACCAATAAGGAATATCAAGTCGAGTTAGAGGGCTACGGCGAGAGCTATCCGCTCGCGTTTATTCCGTCTATAAACAAGATCCTCGTCATCCGAAACGACTATCGCTATTACCGTTCGGACGATGAAGATACTGCACTCGCTGATTCCGAGCCGGGCAATTTACTGCTCGTCGATCCGGCGACCGGAGTCGCAAATCCTGCTCCCGGCGAATTTCGTCCCGTTGCCCAGCAAACCTACCGTGCGCTGCAAAAGACCGCAAAACCCAACGAATACTGGGCCGCAATGATCGACGAGGAAAAGGGATTGACCGAGATCGGCATTTACGAGACCAAAACCTTTGGCTTTAAGCCCATAATGAAAGTGCCAAAGATCAGGTTTAACAGTATGAATATGTGGGTCGATGAACCCGGCAAGAAAGTTTATTTCGTCTATCGCGGGCATCTATTATCACTGCCTTTACCGTAAGGTTATCGGGCGGAGCCTCCTTGCGTTTCCGTGGTAAATCAGGTGTAATAGTTGTTTGCTCGATTGAGCAAAATTTTAGCCGAGAGGAGGTGAGCAAACAAAATGGCATTTATATCAGTAAACAATAACGAATCGATCGAGTCGGCCCTACGCCGCTTCAAACGTAAAGTTATCAGCGAAGAGATCATCAAAGATCTCAAAAAGCACGCTCATTTTATCCCTCCCGGACAAAAGGCAAAGCTCAAATCGGTCAACGCCCGCAAGCGCAACCGTAAGCGTTTTCGCACGCAGCGTCCGATGGGCGGCGGTACCGGCAGCGGACCAGGTCGTCCGCCGATGGGGCAGAACCGATAACTAAAGTGAAAGAGTTAAAAGGTGGAAAAGTGAAAAAGCTAAATGCTCAGACACTTTTTCACTTTTTTACTTTTAAACGTATATTCTCTTAACATGGCATCCGAACGAACACGAATTTTACTGACAAATGACGACGGCTATCACGCCGAGGGCATCGTCGCACTCGAAGCGGCCCTGAACGAGATCGGTGACGTCTATGTCGTCGCTCCTGAGGCCGAGATGAGCGGTGCGTCGCACAGCCTTACGCTGTCGCGCCCTTTACGCATTCGCCAGCGTGCTGAGCGGCATTGGACGGTTGACGGCACACCGACCGATTGCGTCACGCTCGCGATCAATCAGATATTTTCCGAAGCCGAGCGGCCGCACATTTGCTGCTCAGGTATCAACCACGGTGCAAATCTTGGCGACGACGCCACGTATTCAGGCACGGTCGCCGGTGCACTAGAATCGACGATCCTTGGCGTCCCCGGCCTCGCGTTCAGCCTCGCGTCGTATCGCGACCAAGATTTTTCAGAGTCGGCAAAGGTCGCGGCAGAGATAACTAAAAAAGCTCTCGCCGAGGGCTTGCCGGTTTGGACTTTGCTCAATGTAAATGTGCCTAAGGGCGTACCGAAAGGCATCCGCATCACCAAACAGGGTTTTAAGAACGCACGCCCGATCATCAGCGAACACATCGATCCGCGCGGCAAACTCTATTATTGGATCGGCGAGGTCCGCGAAGGTTTTCGTGCCGAGGGCGGTACCGATTTTGAGGCGATCGACGAGGGTTACGTTTCCGTCACGCCGATGCGAAGCGATTTGACCAGCCACAGCGGCGTCGAAAAATTACAAAACTGGAACACCAACTAGTGAACGCAACCGCCATCACAGACGAAATGACAATGCAGAGGCTCGCGATGGTCGATCAGCTCCGCACGACACACAAGATCGCCGACGAGCGGGTGCTTGACGTCATGTCCCGCGTCCCGCGTCATTTGTTCGTCCCGGTAGCGATCAAATCGCAAGCCTACAAAGACAATGCCCTGCCCATCTCCGGCGGCCAGACCATCTCACAGCCATTTATCGTCGCCCGCATGACCGAGCTGCTCGAACTTACGGGCAACGAAAAGGTGCTCGAGATCGGTGCCGGTTCCGGGTATCAGACTGCGATCCTAGCGTCGCTGGCGCGATCTGTTTTTGCCATCGAGCGTCTAGCAAATCTCGCTGACGAAGCTACTCGCCGTCTGCAAACCCTTGGCATCACAAATGTTACGCTCAAAGCCGCTGATGGCACGACCGGCTGGGAAACGTACGGCCCGTACGACGCGATACTCGTCGCGGCGGGTGGGCCTGACATTCCTGAACCGCTTGTAAAGCAATTAAAGATTGGCGGCAAGCTCGTCATTCCCGTCGGCGACGACCAACGATCGCAGACGCTTATCCGCGTAACCCGCACTGAAAGCGGCTCAACACAAGAAAATTTTGGCCCTTGTGCATTTGTGCCGCTCATCGGCGAACATGGCTGGTGACTTAGTCAGAACCGGGAGCGATAGCGACTGGGCTCCTGGTACGTATAATATTAAAGAACCCGGTCGCTACCGCTCCCGGTTCCGACAGATTTTATGGATTCGATAATCGATTTTTTATATCAGGCAAAGGATTTTCTAAATCCCGCAAAGCTCATCGACTATATGTTGGCTTTGCTTGGCAACTATGTGTATCTCGGGCTTTGGTTCATTATCTTTGCCGAGACTGGTCTCGCGGTGGGCTTTTTTCTGCCGGGTGATTCGTTGCTGGTGGTTTCCGGGCTGTTTGCTGCGGCCGGTAAGCTAAATGTCTGGTGGGTGATGATCGCGTTTTTTCTCGGCTCGGTGATCGGCGACAGTACCGGTTATTGGACCGGACGCGTAATGGGTAAGACGCTGTTTAACCGCGAAGATTCGTGGATATTTAAGCCAAGCAGCGTCGAAAAGGCTCACGCATTTTTTGAAAAATACGGCGTTAAGACGGTCATACTTGCGAGGTTCGTTCCCATTGTTCGCACCTTTGCACCGATCGTCGTTGGGGCTGCCGAAATGCCATATCGCCAATTCCTGCCGTACAGCATCCTCGGCGGATTGCTGTGGATCTGCAGCATGGTGCTCGCGGGTTATTTCTTGGGCGGTGTGATCGAAAACGCTCTCGGCATCAAGCTTCAGGACCATATCGAAAAGGTCGTGATCGTCGTCGTTTTCCTATCCTTGTTGCCGCCAATCATCGAATTTATCAAACACAAATTTGGCAAGCGGCCCGATGTGATCGATGAGATCGCAGAGGTCGCCGAGGACAAGTAGTGTCGCTATTCGCCCGTCTCCGGGCAATATCGCTGGACATAACGGTCTTCGTCTCGGGCGGGCTGTTGATGACGTACGAGATCATCGGCTCCCGCATACTTGCTCCATTTATCGGCACATCAACCTACGTTTGGACAAGCCTGATCGGCGTCATTCTCGCGAGCCTCAGCCTCGGTTACTGGTTCGGCGGACGCCTCGCCGATCGCAGGCCGGACGTACGAATCCTCGCCGCCGTGCTGTTTTTGGCAGGAACACTCGTTTCGGTCACCGTCCTTGTCAAAGAGATCATCCTTTCTTTTATCGCTTCGGCACCGGTCGGTGTCGAGCTGCAATCGCTTCTGGCCGCCTTGCTATTGTTCGCACCCGCAAGCGTCTGCCTTGGCATGGTCACGCCTTACGCCGTAAAGCTAAGAATGTTAGTGCTCGCCGACGTTGGCAAAACTGTTGGCCGCTTATACGCCCTTTCGACCGTCGGCAGCATTGCGGGCACGTTCCTCGCCGGGTTTTTCCTCATCCCTTTTGTCGGCAGCGTCCGGACGCTTTACATTATCGCTGGCTCATTGATCGCGCTGTCGCTTTTACTAGTTCCATTCGCGATCTCTAGGATAAATATCGCAGGTTTAGTGCTGCTATTTTGCGCGGTTTGCTGGAGCGAGGCAGCCGCCGGGATCAGTTTTCGTGCGAACGAACTCCGCGATATCGATACCGAATACAGCCGCGTGCAAGTCTTTCGCTCAACCGACCGCAACGGTCGGGCTATCCGCGTGCTGACGACCGACCCGTATGCAATCCAGTCCGCGATCTTTCTCGACAGCGACGAACCCGCACTCGAATACGGACGCTTTTACCATCTTGCGAGGCATTTCAAACCGGCGTTTCGAGACGTGCTCGTTGTTGGCGGTGCAGGCTATTCAACGCCAAAGGAATTTCTCCGACGTTATGACAATGTTCGGCTTGATGTGGTCGAGATCGATCCGCGAATGACCGATATTGCCCGCGAGCATTTTCGGCTGAAAGACGACCCGCAGCTCAACATCATCCACGAAGACGGACGGATGTACCTCAATCGCGCCGACGCCGGACGGTACGATGTCATCCTGATGGACGCATTTGGGTCGATGTTTACAGTTCCCTTTCAACTGACGACGGTCGAGGCTGTGCAAAAGATACACAATTCCCTGACGGATGATGGTGTCGTTATTTTTAACCTTGGGTCGTCAATTACGGGACCGGGAAGCGGATTTTTTCGCGCCGAAATGGCGACGTATCGCTCGGTGTTCCCGAATGTTTTTGTGTTTAAGGTAAGAACCGACCGCACGGATGAATCGCTACAAAATCTGATAATCGTCGCGTTAAAATCGAGCGAGCCGCCGCAACTCGCGAGCGGTGATGCTGAGATCTCTGCTCTATTGGGTAATATCTATCCGAACGGAATTCCGACCGACTTACCAGTACTCACTGACGACATCGCGCCGGTCGAACACTATAATTCGATCGCTCAAAACCAATACACGCCGCAGCAATAGCAGCCGCAGGTTGACTTGAACCTGACCGTCACATAAACTCTTACATTGGTCGGCGGGGCGTGGCTCAGTCTGGTAGAGCGCTCGGTTCGGGATCGAGAGGTCGGAGGTTCGAATCCTCTCGCCCCGACCATTTAATTGCAAAAGAGGCAGTCTCGTTCGGGACAGCCTTTTTTTGTTTAGCACGATGAGCATTAAAGAAATCGGATATCAGCAAACGCTACTTGGCGACCTTACGCTGCGGCGGCGGCTCGAACCGCTGCTGCAAAACCGAGAGGTTTTTGAGGTCAAGCTCGGCGACGAATACCTAATGTCGAGCCTTTTTACCGAGAGCGAACGTCAGCTAGCGATTCTCGGTCTCGCTCCGCTCGACGGTGAATTGGATGTCGTGATCGGTGGCCTCGGTCTCGGCTACACTGCGGTCGAGGCACTGAAAAATATAAACGTTAGCCGCCTACTCGTTATTGATCTGTTCCAACCCGTGATCGACTGGCATCAGGCTCGACTTGTTCCAAATGGCGAAGTACTTACCAGCGATACCCGATGTGAGTTGCGGCAAGGAGATTTTTTTGAACTCGCCCGCAGCGGTTTTGACACGAACAACCCCGACCGCAAATTCGACGCCGTCCTACTAGACATAGACCACTCACCCGAACATTATCTCGATCCCAAAAATAAGTCTCTCTACACCACCGAGGGACTCACTGCGATCCGCCACCAACTAAAACCCGGCGGCACATTTGCCCTCTGGTCGAACGACCCCGCGAGCGATGAGTTTACCGCACATCTAAAGTCAGTATTCGCCACCGCAACCGCCCATAATGTCGAATTTCCTAATCCGTATAACGGAGCAACGTCTGTCAATTCTGTTTACGTCGCAAAAAAGATCTAATCGTCTAAAAAACTGATGATAGTCAAATAGACCGCATTCAAAAAGTTCGCTATTGTGTTCCAACGCACAGATAGTAAAACTCAATACCAGTAGCCTGAATGTAGGTTCAGACAAAGATCGCTAACTGAACAAGAAGGTTTGCGATGAAAAGATGGTTTTTGATTTTACTGGCTGCGTTAATTTTGGTTCCAACGACCGCCCGAGCCGACATCTCGTTTCTACTGCATGAAAGTATAGGTGCCGCCGGAGAATTTACCGGCTCGGGGCATGCGGCGATCTACCTATCTAATATTTGTACAGAGGATGGTTTCAGCCTTAGGCTTTGTCGAGAGGATGAATCCGGCGTAGTTATCAGCAGTTACCGGAATTTCGGCAACGGTTCAACCTACGAATGGATGGCTGTGCCGTTGGTTCCATTCCTGTACGGGGTAGACGATCAGTCCGAAATACCTATTTATGCCAACAGTAAGATCCGAAATTTCCTTAAAGAGAAATATCGCCACAAGCACCTAAACGCCATCATCCCCGCCGCTTCGGACGGTACTATGCCGGCTGGTTTATGGCAGATGATGTTGACGACGGTGTTTAACCGCGATCTTTACGGCTTTACTGTCAAAACTACAGCGGATCAAGACGCTCAATTTCTACGGGAATCAAACAGTAAACCGAACAATGGTACTTTTCATACGCTAACTAGCAATTGTTCGGATTTTGCGGGGCGAATTATCAATAGATATTTCCCGGGAGCTGCCCGTCGCGATTGGATCAATGATGCCGGAATTACCACACCCAAAGCTATCGCACGCTCATTTTTCAACTATGCCAAGGATCGCCCCGAAATGGGGCTTTCTATAAGCCGGTTTCCACAAATACCCGGCCCGATCGTCCGCAGTTCCGACAATCGCAATCTCACGGAAATGGCATACACTTCTAAAAAATATTTGATCCCATCGATCCTCTTCAAGCCCGAATTGATCGCCATCTTTTCTGCTACTTATTTATTGACCGGACGCTTCAATGTTCATAAGACGTATGAGAAATATGCCAACGCAGAGATCGCCCGTCTCGAACGCGAGACGCGAACGGCAAGCACCATGGGATTGATGTATTTTGCGGGAAATCCTGGCAGCGAAGGTATAGATCAAAAACCAAAACGCGCGGGTGACGGGCTCTTGGGCAACAAGGAAACTTGGAAAGCTCACAAGGCCAGTTTTGCACCGATCCTAAAAGACCTTATCGCCCAAGGACTCTTTCGCAACGAGAAAGAGTTAAAGACATTTTTCAATGATCTCGAACTTCAAAGCGAGCCTGCGACCGATCAAGACGGACGACTGATACTCAAGGTAAAATATTACGGGCAGGATCGTATTTTAGGTATCACCCGGCTAAATCTAATGGCCGAAACATCAGATCCGGAGCTCGCTCTCAAGCTGATCGTGGCTCGCATCTACGCCGATCTCAATGCGGACGCAAAGAACCGCAACCTTTACCCTGAGTTTTGGGCGGACTGGCTGACGATGCGGCAACTCATTCGCGAACAATCATTGATGCTCGCGAACATCGACAGAACTCAGGGCCCGTTTGTGACGAGCCCACAACCCTCAAATCCGAAGCAAAAGCTTGTAAAGCTGGTGATCGAGGTTATGCATTGATCGGCCGATCTTACTTAAGATGTTTCGCGAAAAACGCAAGCGTCCGATCCCAGGCCAGTTTGGCAGCTTCGGCGTCGTAGCGTGGTGTTGTGTCGTTGTGAAAGCCGTGCTGTTTGCCCTCGTAGGTGTAACTTTCGAACTTTACCTTGTTCGCTTTTAGTGCCGTTTCGTAAGTAGCGATACCGGCGTTGACGCCTTGGTCGTTGCCGGCGTAGTTGAACAAGAGCTGAGCTTTGATCTTCGGCACGTCGGCAACACCTGCCTGACGGCCGTAGAACGGCACACCCGCTTTGAGGTCTTTACCAAGACGGACGGCGAGTTGATTGACCATGCCGCCGCCAAAACAGAACCCGACCGCACCGAGCTTACCTTTGCTGTCTGGCCGTTTTTTGAGCCACAGGGCCGCTGCGACAAAATCTTCGGTCATCTTTTTGCCGTCAACCGTGCGAAACGCCGCCGCACCTTTTTGTTCGTCGCCGGGATAGCCGCCGACCGAGGTCAGGCCGTCCGGAGCGTACGCCATAAAACCCGCCTTAGCCAGACGGCGGACGACGTCTTCGATATATGGATTGAGGCCGCGATTTTCGTGGATGACAATGACGGCGGGAAACTTTTTACCTTTTGACGGTTTTGCAAAATAGCCCTTGATCGAGCCGTTACCGGCAGGCGACTGGACGGTCTCGTAACTGGTGATGATGTCTTTGTCGTCCTTTGCGATCGTCTGTGCCCAAGCGTAGTTTGGCTGCAAACTGTTATATATCGCCGCGGCCGTCAGCCCGCCGACGGCAAACTTGCCTATGTTGCGCATAAACGAGCGCCGGTCGATATCACCGTGCTGATACTCGTGAAAGAGATCCAATAATTCCTGTGGATAATCGTCTGCGGTTTTGCGTTCCATATAATTCTCCTTGTTTGGAAAAGGATACTAAAATTCGAGCGCAGTTGTAAAAAAGAAGAGGCTGCCCCCGGCGGAGACAGCCTTGCTAGGCATATCTAACTGCTGCTTAGAATTTGAACCGAAACTGAGCCGTAAAGCTGCGGCCTGTGCCGTCGATGCCCCAGCTTGGGTTACGGTATTTCTGATCCAATATATTCTCAAAGGCCCAAAATATCTTGGCGTGTTCGTTGATCGTAAACCCGCCGCGAACATTTGCAACGCCGTAACCCGGGAGATATGTGTAGAGCGGCACGACCGTGCTGTCATTGACGATAAGGACGCCGTTGATGGTCGCACCGATCGGCAACAGGCGGTTTTGAACCTGTGCCTGTGTTTCGCCGGTCGCGACCAGGATGCCGCCGGCACTACCGCAGCCGCTACCGCCGGGAGTGGTCAAACCGTTGACACACGCTCCGCGACGAAAATAGTTTTGGATCTGCGAACGCGAGCGTCCCGCTCCGGTTCGCCGATCAGCCAGATCACCGCTCGACAATCTATCCTGTCTCGATGCAAACGTCGCATAGCCCTCGACCCAAAACTTGGACCAATTGTGACGCAGGCCAAGAAAACCGGTTGCAGGAGGCGTTCCGCCCTCGATATTTGGCGGTACCCCCGTCGCTTTGTCCGAGGCTCGAACGTAGGTGTAATTTCCTTTCAGATTCAGCCTGTCGGTGAGCCGTGCCTGCAATTCATACTCGACGCCCCAGATCTTGGCGGCGGTGAAATTTGCCCGGACAAGTACAGGATTTCCCGACGCCGCAACAAATACTGTTCCGTTAGCGTTCTGACTGGTAATTACATCGCTGCCGAGAAATTTGCCGACCGCTCCGGCTGGCAAGATCAACGCCTGTTTCGTGATAGCATTTTCGATATCAAGGCGAAATACCGTGAACGTCGAATCGAACCGTTTGTTTTGATAGCGGACAGAGAAATCGTAATTATTGCTAAACTCCGACTCCTGCCGTGCGACCGGCAGACCGGTCGAGATCGCCGAGGAGCCGGCCGTCGTACCGATCGTTCCGTTATAGGCACCCGCCGTTATGTGATCAACCTCAAAACCATCACCCGTCAGCCCGAGCGTACCGAGATCTGTCATGCTCGGATAGCGAAATCCGCGGCTATAGTTAAACGCAAATCTCAGCTCGTCGGTAGCACGAATGACCGCACCGATACGGCCCGAAAGATCACTCGTTTTCAAGGAATCGCTAACCCACAGTTGGCGGCCGGCTACGATGGGTGATTTGCTTCCGTTTGCCTTATAAGACATGCCGCTATAACGGAGTGCTCCGGTGATCCTAAGCCGCGTTGGGATAGCTTCCCACACGTCCTGGATAAAGACGCCGCCCGAGACGAACGTCGCATCATCGGGCACGCGTGGACGCGAAATAGTGACTGCGTTCGATACGGGGTTGCGTATGAAAGCAGGTGAGTTGATCTTTTCACGGTAAAAGTCGCCGCCAAACAGCAAAGTGTTGTTTCGGCCGACCCTTTTATCAAGAAATGCGCTGGTTCCCCACGTCGATGTCCGCTCGTATTGATGAGTTATGTCACCAGCCGGGTTTCCCTGTCCGCCCTGATTGACGCGTTCCTCACGCTGGCTGTTGTATGAGCCGGTCACCGACAGGCTGTCAAACGGGCCGACGTTACGCTTTACATAACGCAAATAGCCAAAATCGAGCATCAGATTTCGCAGGTCGGCGATCAGGTTTCCGTCACCGCCCAGCATCTGGTCAAATCGTTTGCCGCCATCTTGCTGGCTGCGTTGATAGAAAAATGTGATCTGCTGGTCGTCGCTTGGCGAATACGCGAGCTTGCTGGCAAAACCGTATTGCTGAAATCCTGTACCCGGGTTTACGTCATAAAGAATGGTTGACGGCAGCCCAAGAAAACGCGTGACCGCCGAATGCGTATCAACGCCGTCAGCCGTGCGGACATCGCCGATGCGGCGGCCGTTGACACTGACAAAGCCGCCGAACCTGCGGGTGCCATAGCTCAACAATGCCGACGTACCAACGCTGCGGTCGGCGGTGCCAAACAACGGATTAAACTCGCCGTGAAACTCAGGAGCGTCAAACCCGTAAGCCGGGGTTTTTGAGACCAAATTGACTGTTCCTGACAGCGAATCCGAACCATATTGGGCACCGTTCGGGCCGCGAAGTACCTCAACGGACTGCAGGCTGCTCGGTTCGTTTAGATTGAAAAAAGTATTAATGCCGCCGCGTTGGCCGCTATGAGTAAACCGGACGCCATCGACAAAATTCACAACATTTTTACCCGTCAGTCCGCGGATGACGATCGCACCGATGGTCGGGCTCGTCCGCTGATAATTAAGCCCCGCCTCTTCCTGGCCGGCCTGGCCCATGACGGAAGTTGATCGCTCCATGATCTGCTCGGTGCTGATCACATTGATCGCTTGAGGAACATTCTTTGCTTCTTCAGATTGGCCGATGTCGGCGGTCACCGTGACGCGGCTCTCGCCGATCGCAAGCGATACAGCAACGTTGCTCGTACCCGCATCGATCGTCTGCTCGGCAACGGCAAACCCCTGAGCGAGTACACGCAAAGTGTAAGAACCCGCAGGTACGGCGTTGAATGTAAATACACCCTCACGCGATGTCACGGTCGTCATTCCGACGCGGGATGATTCGCTGCTGACCGACACCGTGGCACCAGCAACCGCGTCGCCGTTCTGGTCTTTGACTGTGCCGGCGATCCGGTCCTGGCCGAACGTCTCGGCAGCTAGCGCGGTTAAGATAATGAGACAGAATAGTAAACAGCGGCAGTAAATGATCATTTATAGTCTCTTGTTGTTACCGGTTTTGGCTTTTAGACCCGCTTTATATTACTCACGAGAGAAAACTACTACCATAGGCCGTAGTTGCCACGATCTTTTACTTACTTTATGTCGGTGCAGAACGTCTTATTAGTGGCAGATGTCAAAAGCCAAAAATAAAAGGCTTCAGTCTTTTATTACGAGGTAGCAGGTTATGAGAACGCAACAAAAAATATACGGATTTCTGTTCGGCGGCACACTTTTGGTTGTCGTTTTCTTTTTATTCGGTATCGCGGTCAGCGGGCAGACCAATTCCGATCTTAACGAAGAGTTTTCATTCAGCCGAGTGAAAACCTGGAATTTTATGACGGAGAGGGTAACCTCGAGCGACAAGTTCGGGTCGAACGAGATATGGGACAACAATATTCGCGAATCCCTGACGGTTGGGCTCGCAAAGGCTGGTTTTATCCACTCCGACACCAGTCCGGACCTTATGATCCGATATCGGCTCAGTACAAAAGAAAAACAGAGTGTCAACGTCATTCGCGACAACTGGGACTATGCCTATCATCGCGGAGAGCGGAAATATTGGCGCGTTGGCGGCCGCCGCCGGGGTACATCGACGGTCTATCGTACCGCCTATGACCAATCGACACTCGTTCTGGACATTGTCGATGTCCGAACAAAAGAGTTGGTCTGGCGCGGATACGATCGCCGATCGGTTGATGACAAATCGGAAAAGAGTCTTAAAAAATCAGTGGACAAGCTGATGGATCGTTTCGCCAAGGACGTGCGCGAAAGCCTCAAAACCGAAGAAATGAGCAGGTGAACTACTCTGTTTGGTAGGTCGCCACGCTAGTAGGCGTTTCGAAACAGCGGACCTTGTGGACGCGTACGCGGTCGTCACCGACGCGTGTATTGAGGTATTCGAGAAAGTAGCGGGCGAGGTTTTCGGCCGACGGATTAAGTTCCTCGTCAAAAGGCGGCAACTCGTTGATATTACGGTGGTCGAGGTATTTCACGATCTCGTCAGCGGCAGTCTTTAGATCGCCAAAATCGATCAATAGGCCGATATTATTGAGCTCCTCGCCGCGTGCATAGATCTCGACCTTGTAGTTATGGCCGTGCAGATTCTCACATTTTCCCTTATACCCGCGCAGTTGGTGGGCGGATGAGAAATTGCGTTCGATCATTACTTCGTAAAATGAGGACATTGTGAAAATTATATCTCACCGTCGCCGGATTGCGTAAATATCTCGGCGACATCGTTTAGATCGGCAGTTATTTTCATCCTCGGCAGGCTGTTAAGAAAATCGCGTCCGTAGGATTTTGTCCTGAGACGCGGGTCCATTATTGCGATCACGCCGCGATCGGTGCGGCTGCGGATGAGGCGGCCGATGCCTTGTTTGAGCGATATCACCGCTTGTGGAACGCTGTAGTCAAAAAACGACTTACCGCCGTTGTCATCGATGAATTTGCTCCGAGCCTGTACAAGCGGATCGGTCGGGACGGCGAACGGCAGTTTGTCGATGATGACGCACGAAAGTTGATCGCCGCGAACATCAACGCCCTGCCAAAAGCTCGATGTCGCAAAAAGCACGGCGTTAGGCGTTGAGCGAAACTGTTCGAGCAGGCCGGTTTTGGACATTGTTCCCTGCAAAAAACACGGATAGCCGATGCGTGATGAAACCATCTCAAACAGCGCTGTCATCGACGAATTGCTCGTGCACAAAACGAACGCATGTCCCCGCGTCACTTGGATTATCTTGATGATCTCGGTCGCCGCCATTTGCGTAAACTCAGGCGTTCGCGGGTCGGGCATCGTTTTTGGCAGATAAAGTATCGCCTGTTTTTCGTGGTCAAACGACGATTCGGCCATAAACGTTTCAGTCTTACTTTTATCGAGCCCGAGCCGGTCGCGGATAAAATTAAAGCTGCCGTTGGTCGAGAGCGTCGCCGAGGTCAGGATGCAGGTCTCGACCTTATCAAAAAGCTTTTCCTGCAGCAAAGACGAGACATCGACCGGCGACGCTTGCAAGAAAATGCCCCGGCCGCGGCGTTCGAGCCAATAGACAAAGTTGCGGTCGGCCTGTTCAACGATAAATTTGAGATCGAACCGCGTTTGTCTGACACGGCGAACGACGCTGTCCGCCTCGGGCAGTTTTTCGCTAAAAACATCGGCCTCGGTCTCAAGCCGTGCGAGCGCTTCGTCCAGCGCGTGAAATGCTTCGCCCAGCGGCGAGAGCACGTCTTCGCCGTCGATGGCACGATGTGAAAAGGCATCCGCAAGCAGCGGAAACCGCCCGTCGGCGTCGCGAGCCTGTTTGAACCGTACCCAAAACTGTTCCGCAAAACCGTTGATCCGTGATGCCGACCTAATAATCTGCGTCGCCAAGACCGCATCCGATATGGGCAAAACGCTGGCGTCGCGGGCGAGTTCCTCAAGCTGAAAATTCGACACCTGAAAACCAAAATAATCCGCCGCGATGTCCTCGATCAGATGAGCCTCGTCAAAAATCACAGCGCCGTAATCGGGGATGACTTTACCAAACTGGTTGCCGCGAACGTTGAGATCGGCAAAAAAGAGGTGATGATTGACGATAACAATGTCGGCGGTCTCGGCTCGGGCACGCATCCGCGTGATAAAACACGGCTCATAATCGGCACATTTTTGGCCGATACAAGTTTCACTTTTGGCGTTGATGCGATTCCAAAAGGGCAGATTTTCCGGCAGATAGGTCAGCTCGGCACGGTCGCCTGTCTGCGTTTCGTGCGACCATTCGCGGACCTCCTTGAAATGATCGATCTCGCCTACGCCATCGAGGATCGGCTGGTGATCGGATTGGAGAAGGCGATAAATACAGGCGTAATTCGAACGCCCTTTCATATACGCAGCCGAGAATTTTTTAGGCAGGATCTGCTGCAAAAAAGGTATGTCCTTTTCCATCAACTGCTCCTGCAGATTTTTTGTGCCGGTCGAGATAATTATTCGTTTCTTTTTCTTGGCAACGGCCTCGATCGCAGGTATCAGATACGCGAGCGTCTTGCCGGTTCCCGTTCCGGCTTCGACGATGAGGTGCTTTTTCTCTTCGAAAGCGCGTGATATCGCCTCGGCCATTTTGATCTGGCCACTGCGATACTCGTAATTTTCGTGATGTTGCGAAACAAGCCCGCCAGGGCCGAAAACCTGTTCCGCCAAACTATCGCTCATCGTATAATGCCTGTATTTATTGACTTTAGGCCGTTTTTAGGTGATAATCGTCCAATACCAAATCTAACTGCGGTCCGGATGTTGTCCCCTCTACCAACCAACCTATCGCCAGTTTTGATAATCTTAATGCTATCAAATATCGGGGAGTCTGTCTGAATGAGCTTTTTTAACTTCGAGTCCGGCCGTGGTGCATTTCTTGCCCTTTTTGTCTTGGCGGTCATTACTGCGATCTTTGCATTGCCATTCCAACTAAGAACAAACGCTGCTAAAGGACTGTATCAAAAAACAGAAAGCCACGAGCGAGGGCTCGAAAATTACGACATACGGACGGACAAGGCAGCGTTTGAAAAGATCGCGAGTTTTCGCTCAACAATGGGCAAAGATGCCGTCGAGGTCGCCGATGCCCGCGATGCGTTTGTACGTGGTGAGAATGAATTAAAGAAACGTGTTCCAACACTCAACGTGGAATATAACGACGACATCCGAATTCCAGAGATCATCGCACCCGACGTGCAGCAAGGTAAGGCTTTTTTTTACACGCCGCTCTGCCCAAAAACGTTCTGACATACTGCTCAACTTTCTAAACGAAAACAGAGACCTCGTCGGTGCTGGCAGCGAACAGATCAGCCAGCTAAAGGTCGCGGCCGATTACACAAATCCCGACGGCAATCTGTCGTTTGTCGAATTGAATCAAGAGATTGGCGGCGTTCCGGTGTTTCGCGGGGAGGTCAAAGCCGGATTTACAAAGAGCGGAGAGCTTTTCCGCGTAGTCAATAACTTTGCACCGGGCTTAGATTATTACGAAATCTCAAAAGATTTTGGCGACCCTGCAACCGCCGTTTCGCACGCCTATCGTCACATCAATACTGAAAACACGATGAAACGTGTTCGGTTAAACGAGAAAGCCTCGACCGGTATCAAAGCCGTATTTGGCACGGGTGATTTTGCGACAACGGCGGAAAAGATGTATTTCCCGACCGAACCCGGCGTTGCCGTTCCGGCATGGCGTGTCTTGATCTGGCAGCCGGTCAATGCATATTACGTCATCGTCGATGCGCATACCGGGACGATGCTCTGGCGAAAAAATATTGGCGAGGACCAAACACAATCAGCGACGTACAACGTCTACGCCAACTCCAACGCGATGATAAACGTCGCCGACAGCCCGTTTCCGCGCTCGCCAGGTCCGATCTCACCCGACGGCACTCAGGGTGCCGGTATTGCCCGCACATCGATAACACGTGTCGGTAACGAGGCCCCATACACCTTTAATAATCTTGGCTGGATAACGGACGGCGGGAACGAGACGGACGGCAACAACGTCGAGGCGGGGCTTGATCGCGATACGACGAACGGTGTCGATGCCGTCAACGGCCGCGTAACGGGTGTTGCTCGCACGTTTGATTTTCCAATTAACCCGTTCAACCCAAACACAAATACAGGCGATTCACCCGTCCCGGCGGGAGAGCCGACAGTTGGATCCAACACTCCATACTGCTCCTCGATAACCCAGCCGCATGGCATGGTCGATTATCAGCGAGCCTCTGTGACCCAGCTTTTTTATATCGCTAACTGGTATCACGACGAGACTTACATGCTCGGATTTACCGAAGCAGCGAGGAATTTTCAGAACACAAACTTTACCGGTCAGGGCGTTGGCAACGATAGGATCACTGCCGAGGGGCAGGATTGCTCCGGTGCGAACAATGCAAACTTTAATACTCCGGCGGATGGCGGCCGCGGCCGTATGCAGATGTATTTGTGGGTAGCCCCGACGCCCGATCTTGACGGCAATCTGGACGCAGAGGTTGTCATACATGAGGCAACTCATGGCCTTTCAAATCGGCTGCACGGAAATGCCTCGGGACTCCAACTAGATCTTGCACGCGGCATGGGCGAAGGATGGTCGGATTTTTACGCTCATTGTATGTTGAGCGAACCAAGCGATCCGATAAACGGGATCTATGCGCTCGGAGCCTATGACACATTTACGGCACCTGGTGGCAATAATAACTATTACGGCATCCGCCGTTTTCCAAAAGCAGTGATGGCGTTTACCGGCGGTGCATTAAACCGGCCGCACAATCCACTCACATTTCAAGACATCGACACGACCAAGATCGATCTTTCCGACGGGGCGTTTGCTCCGCGATTTAACTCCACCGCCGATCAGGTTCACAACATTGGCGAGGTCTGGAGCATCGCCCTGTGGGAGATCCGGGCTCGGATGATAAACCGCCTGACGTGGGCGGTCGGCAATCGACGCGTTTTACAATTTGTCACCGACGGCATGAAACTGGCGCCGCTAAACCCCACACCGCTATCCGAACGCGACGCGATGATAGCCGCAGGCTTAGCAAGCGGGACACCGGCTGACGTCGCAGATATGTGGGCGGGATTTGCTCTGCGCGGCTTTGGAGCGAGTGCCAGTATCCAAAGGGTTGGCGGAGCGAGCACCGGCGGATTAGGGACTGTACGGGTCACTGAGGCATTTGACCTGCCAAACCTGTTCCAGAGTCCAAATCTGACACTATCAGACACGATCGGTAACAGTAACGGCGTTGCGGATCCGGGCGAAACAGTAGCACTGACGATACCGCTGACAAATTCGACCGGCATAGTCGCAAATACGACGACATTACAGATCGTCGGAGGCAACTCGGCAAATTACGGCACGATCAATAGCGGTTCGACAGCCAGCCAAACGATAAACTTCACGGTCCCGGCAGGTACGCCTTGCGGCAGTGTTGTCACGATAACGCTCAACGTCAACAGCAGCCTCGGTGGGACCAGCTTTACGCGGACGATATCGGTTGGCACACCTGTTGCGACATTTGTCCAAAATTTTGACGCTGTAACCGCCCCGACGGTTCCGGCCGGCTGGGTCGTTACCTCGGCGGGTGCGTCGACACAGCCGTGGGTCTCGACCTTTGTCAGTGCCGACACGGCTCCGAATTCGATGTTCGCAGCTGACATTGCCTCGACCGGAGGCCTCACCACGTTGACATCACCGGCGATCGCGGTGACCGTACCGGCGGCGACGCTGACATTTCGGCACCGCTACAACAGCGAGCCGGGTTTTGACGGCGGCGTTTTGGATATCAGCATCCCAAGCGTCTCTGGCGGTGCATTTCAGGATATCGTGACGGCAGGCGGCACATTTATCCAAAACGGATACAACTCCATACTGCCAGCGACGAGCACCAACACGCTTGGTGAACGTTTCGCGTGGTCGGGCGACTCAGGCGGTTATGTTACGACGATTGTCCGGATGCCGGCGGCAGCGGTCGGGCAATCTGTGCAGCTTCGCTGGACGTTTGGCTTTGACTCAAGCGTTGCTCCGGTCGGCGGCGGGTGGAACGTGGACACCGTACGGTTCGATGGCAACTCGCAATGCATCGTCACCGCCGCGGGCGTGGATGTTTCCGGGCGTGTTTTCGCAAGCGGCGGCCGCGGGCTTCGCGGTGCGGCAGTTAGATTGGCCGACCAAAACGGCGTGATGCGGACCGCAGTCACCGGAGCGTTTGGCTTTTACCAATTTACTGACGTAGCCCCCGGCCAAACGTATGTCGTTAGCATCATGTCGCGTCGATTTAATTATTCGCCGCGTGTTGTTCAGTTAAATGACAACATCGCCGGGCTAGATTTTCAGCCTGAGTAGCCGAAGCTGGGACTCGAAGAATTTGATTGACTTGGTATTTCGCTGACAACTATTCTTTTACTAGACAAGTTTTGCAGACTTTTAGGCGTCAAGAGCCGTCAAATAGGTTAGCTTCTCGTAAGGATTTTTCCGGAGTTTTATTCAATGAGATCTCAAAAAAGCGGTTTGGCCGCCATAAAACTAGCCGTAATCGCAGTCGTGTCAACCGTAGTTTTGACCGCTTTTTATTGGAACGGCACCGACCACGTCAAAGCGTTTTCCAGCGGCCCGCCGTTTGGTTACAGTGGTGCCCCGGTCGAAAATAGCTGTACCGATTGTCATGGCTCATTTCCGGTCAACAGCGGTTCAGGGACGGTCGAGATCCTGGGCATTCCTCATGACTATAAGCCCGGCCAGCAGTACACGGTTTCGGTCAAGGTATCGCAAGAAGATGCGATCCTATATGGTTTTGAGGTGACTGCGATCAATCGGCTTGGGACGCAGGCAGGTACGCTGGCGGTTACAAATGCGACCCGCACGCAGTTTGACGAGGGACCGGTCGGGCCAAATAATCTCTGGCGTCAATATATTTTTCATACTTCGTCAGGCCTATTTGACCCAAAAGTTTTCGGCTCAAATACGTGGAATTTTACCTGGACGGCACCGGCACAAAAGATCGGCAAGATCGATTTTTATGCCGCCGGAAATGGTGCT
The DNA here is from genome assembly GCA_016706275.1 of Chloracidobacterium sp. Taxonomy (GTDB): domain Bacteria; phylum Acidobacteriota; class Blastocatellia; order Pyrinomonadales; family Pyrinomonadaceae; genus OLB17. The sequence continues at coordinate 359,606 of JADJJY010000003.1, forward strand.
AACAGCAACGGCAATTCGAATGGCGATTATATCTACACGACATCGTCGTCAACATTAGCCGGATCGGCCCTCTCAAATTTTGACGGCGATCTTGCAAGCGATGTCGCTTTTTTCCGCCCCGGACAAAACAAGTGGTTTAGCCAAAATATTCAGACCAATGCGACGCTCAACACGACCTTTGGCGGACGCGGCGACCGTATCGCTCCGGGCGATTACGATGGCGATGGCAAGACGGATAATGCAGTATTCCGTGGCGGCAAGTTTCGCATCCAGCGATCTACGCTCGGCTATCAAGAGGTCACGCTCGGTACGGCCGCCGATGCACCCGTTCCCGGTGACTATGACGGCGACGGCAAGACGGACTGTGCAGTCTTTAGAGCCTCAACCGGCGAGTGGCTACTGATCCAGTCAACCGCAGGAGCGGCGACGCTCACGCTCGGGCAGACGGGCGACAAACCGGCACAGGGCGACTATGACGGCGACGGTAAGACCGATATCGCTGTGTTTCGTCCGTCAAACGCCACCTGGTACATTACCCGCTCGACGCTCGGTTCGACCTCGATGGTTTACGGCGCGAGCACCGACCGCCCCGTCCAGGGCGACTACGACGGCGACGGCTTGACCGATATCGCTGTTTTTACAAAAACGACCGGCACCTGGGGATTAAACAGATCGACCGACGGCAACACGACCGTCACGCTCGGCTCCGTTAACGACATACCCACGCCCGCCGATTACGATGGCGACGGCAAAACCGACGTAGCCGTCTATAGCCCTCCGATCTCCGCAGCAGCCGGCACGTGGCGAATCAGAAAGAGCACCGACGCCACACTCTACACCCTAAACCTCGGCCTAAACCGCGACGTCCCCATCGCCTCCGGTTATATCGCTCAATGAAAAAGGCTTCGCGGTATGCGAAGCCTTTTTCATGTCGCCATTGGCGAAAACATATGGCGAGTTTGGTCCACCCTGGTCCGACCTGGTCCATCTTGGTCCACCTGGTCCGGACCGGACCAAGAAAATGTACAGACGAAAAAAAGGCTGTCTGGATATCCAGACAGCCTTTTTACGGAGAAACATTAACTCAAGCGAACAGGCCGTTATGGCTTGATCGGCTGGGTAGCGGATGGTTCCGGTTTTACCACGCCCGGGGTTTGAAATACGACTGGTGACGCATTTTCGACGACCGGCTGTGAGTTTGACGGAGGGTTGCCCATCGGCACCGGCTGGAGTATCGTCGCCGGACGCGGTGCAACACCGTTTTGATTGCCTGCGTTGTAATCAGGACGCGTGATACGCGGCGTGATGAAAAACAGGATCTCGTTGGTATTACGCTGCACGCCCTTACGCTTGAACAGGTTGCCAAGCAAAGGGATGCTCGACAGGCCCGGTGTGCGGTCTTGGCTTTCGCGTTCGTCGTCAAACAGTACGCCGCCGACTACAGTCGTTCCGCCATCGGGCACAACGACCTCTGTCTGCATACTCTGTGTATTGATCGCCGGATTTGCTCCGCCGACCACTGAGGCGGTCGAACTGTTTTCGGCGGTTACCTTGAGGATTACCGTTCCCTGATCGGTGATCTGCGGGGTGATCGAAAGTTTGAGCGGCACGTCGACATAGGTCGTCGTTGCGATAACTGCACCACCTGAGGCAGCTCCGGGCTGAATGGTCGTGACAGGTATCTTGGTCGAACTCTTGATCTCGGCGGGACGGTTGTTGAGGGCCGTCACACGCGGGGTCGCGATGACCTTAGCCTGGCCTTTTTGCTCACCGGCTGTTATCAGAGCACTGATCTGTGCCGTTCCAAATACTCCCGTCGTCAGTCCGATCGCTGTATTGGCGATCTTTGAGACCAGGTCGTTACTTATGCTGGGGATAGGTGTTCCGACTGGCGGTGTAATTGCGGATGTCGTACCCGGCAATGTGCCACCGACACCGCCGCTGCCGCGGCCGCCGGTTAGGATCGCTCCTAGCTGGACGCCGATGTCGCGGCTAAAGTTTCTCGACGCTACGACAATGCGTGCTTCGATCTCGACCTGCGGTTCTGGCTGGTCGAGGATCGCGATGAGCTGTTTGATCGCCGCAATGTTTGATGCAACGTCGGTGATGATGAGCGAATTGCTACGCGGATCGGTCTCGATCGAACCGCGACGCGAAAGCCGACGCTTGATGATCGGGAGCAAACCTGATGCACCGCCGCCGCCTGATGACGCAGACGAACTCGAAGAAGAACTACTGTCAGTTCCGGCGCTTGGGCCGCTTGGTGACGCACCGCCTGATGCCGTCGCGTAGTTCAAACGAATAAGCTCAGTATAGAGCGGTGTCGTGTCGAGCTGATTGTTCATCCTGGCGTTATACAGCTCGCCCTCAGCTGCCAGTATCTTGTTGTCGGCAATTCGCAGAATGTTTCCATTGACCTGCACACCGAGTTCCTGGGCTTGCAGCACCGAGTCAAGTGCGATGTTCCACGGAACATCATTGACCTTGACCGTGACCGGTATTTCTTTGACCGATTTGTCGATCACAAAATTGATACCGTATTGGTCGGTGATGTATGACAGGATGTCGCGAATGTCAGCATTGACGACATTAAGATTGATCGGTTCGCCGCGAAAGCCCGGCTCGCCGTACATTTTACCTTGCGATTGCGGCTCAACCTTTTGTGCCGCTACCGATAGAGCAAGGGTGCTCACGATAGCCAACGCGATGATGGCTTTTTTGGCCGCTCCGCTTATTTTGATCAGTGACTTCATGTTTCCTCCGTAACTAAATCGATCATTTCCCTCTTAATTGAGGGTCCGATCAGGTCAGAACTTTCTTACTGCCCGTCGTTCTTCGCGACTTTGACTGGCTTTTTAGTACCTTTCTTTGGTTTATCAGTTTCGGTTTTGACCGGCTGATTGTTCATCTCGTCAAGCGGCGAGAGAAACGGGTTTGATGCGGGCTTGGCAGCTTTTTCAGTTGCGGCCGCGGGCTGGTTTTGTGCAACCTCGGCCGGGCGGTCCGACTGTGCCGGTGCCGTACCCTCGACCTGAGCTTTCATCGAATACTGTTTCAACGGCTTGTTTTCGACCGACGCGACAAACTTGCCTTCGCCCGTCTTGGTCACCTTGCGGAAAACAAGGCGGTTCTCTTCGACCGCGACGAGTTGTCCGTCAAAGAACTTTTCGCCCGGATATATCGTGTATGAGAGCTTGATCGGCGTGGCTTCGACCATCGCAGCATAACCACGCGGCGTCTTAAAGATGCCGGTCACGGCCATCTCGTTGAGCGTCAGCACGCTAGTCACTTTGGGTATCGCCGAGCCGTTGGCGGCGGCAGTTTCGCGCAGACGTTTGTAATACTCAATGCGAGCCTCGATCGCCGGCGGAGCGTAGCTCATGAGCGATGTTGACGGGCCGGTCTTTACGGCCTTGGTGCCGACAGGGACCTGCTTTTTCTCTTTTTTGTAGCTTGGTTTGGCAAACGGATCACGCTGAGCGTGTGTCTGTGCGAACATCCCGCAGAATAAGAGCAAGCCTGCGGCCGCGGCTCCTACGCTGATATTTCGAAGTATTTTCGATGTGTTGATCATGGCTTTATTCTCGTAAATCATTTATCGGTGGGTTACTTGGAGACAGGTGCTGGTGCGGCTGGCTGGCCGGGTGCGGGTGCTGCTCCGGGAGCGGCGGGCTGGCCCGGAACTGCCGGTTTGGCATTCGCATCGGCCGGGACTGCATAGAACGCGGTTAACACAAATTGTGCATGCAGCGTTTTTGTATCTGTCTGTTTATCAAGCTGATTGAGTTTGAAATCTGTGATCGATACGATACGCGGCAGTTTTGCCATCGCGTCAAAGAATGCACGCAGATTGGTAAAGTTGCTGTCAACCTCGACCTCGACCGGCTTTGCCATGATCGAATCCTGCGTCGTATCATCACGCGGGCTAAACCGCATCACGATCAGACGGCTGCTGTTGGCTGTGTCCTGTAACCCCTGCAGAACGTTCGTGATCTCACGCTGTTCGGGTAAGAGAACTTTCAGCTCGTCGTACTCGGCAGATTTGCTTGCAAACAATGCACGAAACTCATTGATACGCTGCGTCGCTACGCGTGCCGTCTCGTTCTTTGCCTGCAGCTGCGATACCTGATCGTTGAGGGCTGTGACCTCTGCTCGCATTTCGCTGGTGTAGAAATACCAGACGCCGCCGTAGATGAGTGCGGCCAGGCCGACAAGCATCATCAGGTGAAAGTGCCACTTTAGATTTTTGATTTTCTCTAACATTTTCGTTTCCTTCTATTTGGCTATTGGTCGATCGATCAGTTTTTCGCGACCTGAACTGGCTGGGCAGGGGTTCCCGGAGCCGTGGCTGACGCAGTGGTGGGGTTACCGTTGTCCGCGTTCGGGGCTTTCGACGGCGTGTAAGCACAGCGGATGGTAAAGTTGACGATCGAAAGCTTAGGAGCCTCGCCCTCAGCATTTACCTTCTGCGGGGCATTCTGATTCTGGACATCGACACGCGTCGTCTCAATACTCAAGTTCGAGAACAAACCGTTTGAGAATTCCAGGCTGCGGCCAAACTGCGTCACCTGCGCCTCGTCCGGCGAATTTCCCTTTAGCACAATGGTGTCGCCCGTCTGCTCAATATTTTCGATATAAAGGCCCGGAACCATCGCGATGCGTTCGCGCATCGCATCGAGCACCGCACTCGGGCCGGCCTGTGACGAACGGAGCCGTTTGATCGACTCGATACGTGTATCGATACTTGCGATCTTGGCCTCGAGCTCTTTTTGCTCGTTCATGACGACCTCGAGCTCGGCAGCGATCTGCTTTTGCTGGTCGAGCTGGCGTTCGGCCTCGGTCTTTGCCATCTGTGTGCTGATAACGTCCCATCCGATGACCGCTGCTAGCAATACCGAGACGACGACCGACATCAGGATCATTCGCGATTTAGCGCTCGAGATCTTGCGGTCGACGGCTACGACTGCACCGCCCTGTCTTTCTGTAACCGAATTGAGTAGATTGATCTTGATCATCTTTTTTTATTACACTCCCCTGATAGCTAATCCGACGGCTACGGCCATTTCAGGCACGATCTCGCTGAGATAATCGGGGTCGAATTTTTTGGTATCAACGTTAATATTGCGAAACGGATCGAGAACCTCGACCGGCAATTCGAGCCGTGTGCTGAGTTCCTGTGAAAGTCCGGCAAGCTTAGAACCGCCGCCCGAAATGAGGATCTTTTGAACAACTGTCTCGTTGTCCTCTGTCGTCGCACGATAAAAATCAAAAGTTTTCTGTATCTCCATCGCGACGATCTCAGTAACGTTATTCATCAACGGCTCGATTGATTTTTCTTCGACACCCTCGACGGCTTCGGCGACGCCGCGTTTGACGGCTTCAGCCTGCTGAAAGTTCAGTCCCAGGCTTCGCTGCAGAACGTCTGTAAACTGGCTGCCGCCTACCGTGATGTCGCGGGTAAAAAGCGAACGCGTTCCCTTAACGATATTGACGTTCATTGTCGAGGCTCCGATATTGAGCAGCGTGACAACGTCATCCTCGGTCGGGGTGTAGTTCACTTCGTAGCAATTTTGCAGGGCAAAGGTATCGACATCGATCACCACCGGTGTTTTTCCGGCAAGCTGGATGGCCTGTTTGATATTGTCGATGCGCTCGCGTTTGCAAGCGGCGATCAACACGTTGGTTGAATCTTCGGTCTCGGCGGTCACCTGATAATCAAGGCTGACATCGGCGAGATCGTAAGGGATGTGTTCTTCGGCGTGCCAGTCGATCGATTCTTCGAGCTCGTCTTTGCTCATCGGAGGCAGAACGATGTTCTTTAAGATCACCGAATGTCCGCTCACGCCGGTTACGACGTTGGTCGCATTGACCTGATGATTTGTACAGACGCTCTGGATGACGTCCGAAACAACATTGAGCTCCATGATCTGGCCGTCGATGATCGTGTCACCCGGCAGATTTTCAAAGCCTAAGCTCACCAGATTGAGATTATTAAGCTTGCCCTCAAGCTCAACCATCTTTATCGAACTGGATCCGATGTCTAGACCGGCCACACTTTTCTTTTTACCGAACATGTTCTGTTTGCTCCTATTGGCTGCAATATCTTTTTTGGACTAAAAGTTTTCTTGAGTTCCCATCCGAAGATGCGTGTTCTGATTTGTGAAGGTTTTTGCCACCTAGTAATAGATCGGAAAGTTGGGACTATTCATTCGACAGGTCAACTAATAAGATGTGCCTAAAACCCGCATTTTTCGGATGTTTCGATCACGAGGCGTGATCGGCGGAAACTAGATAAATTCAAGAAAACTATGCCGCTGGTGGCGATAGGTGTAAGACCTGTAAGGTCGTTACTCTTAAAATTTACAGTAATGCACAACGTCTGTCAACAGTTTTTTACATTGTTTAACCTCAAAATGAAAGAAATTCGGGCAGGTTGATCTAGCGATACGGTCAGAATGACCTTATTTGGTGGCGGAACTTGAACTGGCAAGCGCAATAAATGATATCTGCGAGCCTTTAACTAATGCATTCAGTTGGCTTATTAAGGTTTTTTCAATTCCATTTTTGCGATCGATTCAAGATGTACTTCGTCAGGGCCGTCGGCCAGGCGAAGGGTGCGGGCGTAGATCCAATACTGTGCAAGCGGAAAATCGGGTGAAACGCCTCCGCCGCCGTGAACCTGTATCGAGCGGTCGATCACTTTCAGAGCCATTTGCGGTACGAGTGCCTTGATCATAGCGATCTCGCGGCGGGCGGCTTTGTTGCCTACGCTGTCCATCATCCATGCCGTCTTGAGCACTAGCAAACGTGCTTGGTCTATGGCTAGGCGAGCCTCGGCGATCCACTGGCGAATGACGCCTTGATCCGCAACGGGCTTGCCAAACGCAACACGCGACTTTGCTCGCGAACACATCAATTCCAGCGCACGCTCGGCAATGCCGATCAGCCGCATACAATGATGGACACGGCCCGGGCCGAGACGTCCCTGTGCGATCTCAAAACCGCGGCCCTCGCCAAGCAGTAGATTATCCTTTGGTACGCGGACATTAATATATGAGATCTGCGAATGACCGTTCGGTGCGTCGTCGTAACCAAATACGTCAACCTGCCGCTGGACGATGACACCGGGCGTTTCCATCGGCACGAGGATCATAGATTGCTGCAAATGCCTGGGCGCGGTGTCATCAGTCTTGCCCATAAATATCGACAGCTTGCAGCGGGCGTCGCCGCCGCCGGTCGACCACCATTTCTCGCCGTTGAGCACATAGTCGTCGCCGTCGGATACGATCGAGGCCTGAATATTCGTCGCATCGGACGAGGCAACATCCGGCTCGGTCATCGAAAAACACGAACGTATCTCACCGTTGAGCAGCGGCTTGAGCCACTGTTCCTGCTGCTCTGCGGTGCCGTAGAGATGCAGCACCTCCATATTGCCCGTATCCGGGGCCGAGCAATTAAAAACCTCGCTCGCCCAAACGACACGGCCCATCATTTCGGCGAGCGGTGCGTATTCGAGATTTGTCAGGCCCGACTCCGACGGCAGAAACAGATTCCACAATCCGGCAGCCTTTGCTTTGTCTTTGAGATCTTCGATCAACTCACTCGGCTGCCAGCGGTCACCGGCATCGATCTCGGCGGTGAACACGGCTTCATTCGGATAAATATGCTCGTCCATAAACGCGGCGAGTTGTTTTTGCAGTTCAATTGTTTTTGCTGAATAATCGAAGTTCATAGGGTAAATTTAGCCACAGATTAACACAGAAATAACAAAATGCGGGAAACGAAACCGGTCCGTGCCGGAGAGGAATTAGATATCGAGCGACTGAGCGGGTATTTGACCCGACAGATGCCATCCGCAAGCGGCGACATCGTGGTCGAGCAGTTCCCTGCCGGCAGCTCTAATCTGACATATTTCGTTCGCATCGGCGATGCTGAATATGTGCTCCGCCGCCCGCCATTTGGCAACACTGTCAAATCTGCCCACGACATGAGCCGCGAGTTTAATGTGCTATCGAAACTTTCGGCCGTGTATCAACCCGCCCCTAAACCGCTACTTTTCTGCGACGATGAATCCGTGATTGGTGCCGAATTTTATCTAATGGAACGGAGAAAGGGATTGATAATCCGAGGCCGTGTCAGTAGCCCGCACGTAAATAAGGGCTCGCTCGAAAATTCTCAAGCCTATAGGACAGAAGTCTGCCAAAGTTTCATCCAGAACCTCGCCGACTTACACGCACTTGACTACAATGCAGCCGGGCTCGGCGACCTCGGCAAGCCGGACGGCTACGTCCGTCGTCAGGTCGAAGGCTGGACACAACGCTATTTCGCCGCAAAGACCGATGAACACGCCGCACTCGAATCGGCGATCAGTTGGCTCAATGACAATATTCCGGCAGACTCCGTTGCATCGCTAGTCCATAACGACTACAAATTCGACAATGTAATGCTCGACCCAGACGATCTCACAAAGATAACGGCTGTCTTGGATTGGGAAATGGTCACAGTCGGCGATCCGCTAATGGATCTCGGCACTACGCTCGGTTATTGGATGTCACGCGAAGTTGGCGATGAGCTATTGAATATGCCCTTTAACCCGCGGGTCCTGATGGAAAACATTACCCGCCAAGAATTGGTTGAAATGTACGCAGCAGCGTCCGGCCGCGACGTATCAAACATTTTGTTCTACTACGTCTTCGGCACATTCAAGATCGCCGTCATCGCCCAGCAGATCTACGCGAGATATGTGAAAGGGTTTACACAGGACAAGCGGTTTGCAAGCTTTGATAAATTCGTCGCGGCATTGGGTATGATCGCGGCAAATGCTCTGCACAAACGATCGATCTAATTTCCCGCTGTACGCTGCCTCCAACTCTCGGTCGGGCCGCCGGCATCAACGCGGATCATTTCGATCGCACCTGGTGATGGACAGACAAGAGCGCAGAGATTGCAGCCGACACATTCGGCCTCGATGACGCGGGGATACCGTTTGCCGTCCACCTCTTCGAACTCAAAGCTCTGGTGTGCCCCGTCTTCGCAGGCGACATAGCAGAGATTGCACTGGATGCATTTGTCTTTGTGGACGAGGGCTTTGACGTCGTAGTTGAGGTCGAGATCGCCCCAATCTGTCATGCGATGAACCGATTTGCCGACGATGTCGCCGACGCTCGCAAATCCTTTTTCGTCCAAATAATTATTGAGCCCGTCGATCATATCCTCGACGATGCGGTAGCCGTAATGCATCACCGCCGTACACACCTGTACGTTTGCTGCACCAAGCAGCATAAACTCGACCGCGTCACGCCAAGTGTTTATGCCGCCAATTCCCGAAATAGGAATATTAAATTCGGCATCGCGGGCAAGCTCCGAAACCATGTTGAGCGCGATCGGCTTGACCGCGGTGCCGCAATAACCGCCGTGGGCAGCCATTCCGTTGACGTTCGGATACGGAATCATAGTATCGACATCGACGCCGATCACCGAGTTGATCGTATTTATCAGCGAAACGGCGTCCGCACCACCCTTTTGAGCGGCACGCCCTGGCGGGACGATGTGCGTGACATTTGGTGTAAGTTTGACGATGACCGGGATGTCAGATACCTCTTTGACCCACTCCGTGACCATGCAAGTATATTCCGGCACCTGGCCCATCGCGGCTCCCATGCCTCGTTCCGACATACCGTGCGGGCAGCCAAAGTTTAGCTCGAAACCGTCGCACCCCGTGTCCTGCGTTCGCTTGGTGATCTCTTGCCAAGCCTCTTTTTTCGATTCGACCATCAGGCTTGCGATGACCGTGTGGTTCGGATATTTCTTTTTGCACTCGGCCATCTCTTTTAGATTGACCTCAAGCGGGCGATCGGTGATCAGCTCAATATTATTTAGCCCGATCATCCTTACCTGGCCTTGGTCAAGGGCAGCGAGCCGCGACGAAACGTTTGTGATCCGTTCGCCAAGCGTTTTCCACACGGCTCCGCCCCAACCGGCGTCAAAAGCCCGTTCGATCATCGGCCCCATATTCGTCGGCGGTGCCGACGCCAGCCAGAATGGATTGGGCGACTTTAATCCTGCAAAATTTGTAGTTAGATCAGCCATAACTCTTTAATGATGATGTACCGCAGTTTTTTCGACAGGCTTAACGGACGATCCGGCAAATTGGACACTCTCGCCAGTCAAAGCATGATGGATCCCTTCGGCTGCGTGCTTGCCCATTTGCGAAGCATCGACTGCCTCGGCCCCGCCGTTTGCGCAATCGCCGCCCGCGAAGATCGCTGGATCTGATGTCTGCATCTGTCCGTTGACGACGACGCGGCCTTTTTCGTCTACATCGACACCGGTGATGTCGGTAAAGAACGACGCCATTTTTTGCTGGCCGATGGCTTTGATGACCATGTCACATTCGATCGCAAACTCCGTTCCGTCGGGCTTTGAGCATAGCAAGGCGAGAACGCTGATCTCTCCACCGATTTTGATCAATTTCGTTTGCCAATGAAATTCGACTCCGTCTTTTTTAGCAAGTTCGATCTCGTACTCGTAGGCCGGAGCATCCGCCTCCGTACGTCGATAGATCATCATCACATTCTCCGCTCCAAGGCGTTTTGCTTGAGTTACTGCATCAACTGCCGTATTTCCGGCTCCAATTACGGCGACATTGCGGCCTAGGGGGACGCTTTTCCAGTCGCGGGTCTTGATCTGCTCAATAAACGCTAGGGCGTCAATAACGCCCTCGAGATCCTCACCGGGTATGTTAAGCCTGTTAGTCTCTCCAAGCCCGACGGCCAGAAAGATCGCGTCGTGCCACTCCCGAAGCAACTCAACACCTACGTGATTTACCGGTCCGAGAGTTTCCGCCGAACCGGCCACGATCTCTGTATTTAGGCGAAACTCGACGCCCAGGCGGGCGATATGATCGACCTCGCTCAACGACACGCTCTGCGGCATTTTGTATTCCGCCATGCCGTAGGTGTCGAGGCCACCGGGCTGTTCGCGGCGTTCGTAAACGGTCACGTCGTAACCAAGCCGAGCAAGATACGCGGCACACGAAAGCCCCGCTGGGCCGGACCCGACGATGCCAACAGACTTGCCGTTAGCCTCGCCTTTTTCAAAGATCTGTTTGTCGACAGCCATTGCATGGTCGGTCGCGTAGCGCTGGAGTCGGCCGATCTCGATAGGTTTTTTTATGAGCGTTTTCTCGACACACGCACCTTCGCACAGCACTTCGACCGGACACACGCGTGCACATGATGCACCGATGGGATTTGCGTCAAATATCACGCGGGCCGAGCCGATGACGTTGCCGCTCGCTATCTTCTTAATAAACCCGGGCACGTCGATATGCGTCGGGCAGGCGTGCATACACGGCGCGTCATAGCAATAGAGACAGCGGTTCGCCTCTTGCATCGCCTCGGCGGCAGACATTGCCGGGTTGATCTCGGCAAAATTATGCTCGATCTGTGTTATGTCCAGCGGTGTACAAAATGCCTTATCCATACGCTCTCAACTGACCTTTACAAAATATTTGCCATCAAAACGATAGGTGATAAATTTGCTCGTAACGCGTCCCTGAGGCGTACGTTTGTCTTCGATAACGACGGGAAAGCGAAAACTCTTATTCGTCTCGTTATAAAAGAAAAGCCTTACGGGCCGTTCGGGATGATCGACGACGGTAAAAAAATCAAAAGCAAAACCGATCGAATTCTTAATTCCCGACGTTGTTTTGATTACCTTTGCATCAGTGTCTAGCTTCTCGCCATTGATACGAAACGCCTTGATCGTCTGACCGGCATAAGATGTCGAACCGATAAAGGTCGAAACGCCCAGATATATCGGCCCGCCTGTAGCGTCGGTCTGAAATATCTGGTGGTAAAAAACACCCGCACTCTCGTCCTCGTCCGCTTCGGCCCAGGTATATATTTTTCCGCTCTTGCCGCGATATTGAAAGACACTGGAAAAATCATGCATCGTCCCGCCGGTTTCGAGATCCCACGAATAAACACGAAGGAGCCCATCCTTTGAGGTCGTGACGTACATTTTACCTTTCAGGCCGGGGAACCCGAATTTGAGAATGTCCGCACGCTTGCCGTATTTGAGCAGTTTGTCCCGAAGATCGGCGTTGTTCTTAGCCAGCTTTTCGTCGTCATAACCGCCGTTGTAATTACCATATTTTGAGATATTGTCGAGATATCCGACAAACTCGCGCTCTACAGCCGTTGGCGTTTGCGCAAATGCAGCACTCGCAAAAAGTAAAAACAGAATAGCTAAAATACTGTGTCTCATTATCATTTAATCGTCGATGATCGGGCCGTAAGCATCCGGACGGCGATCTCTGAAAAACTGCCACGTGTTGCGAACCTCGCGGATCTTGTCCATATCGAGGTCGGCAACGACGAGTTCGTCCTGATCGCGTGAGCCGACCGCGAGCATCTGGCCGCGCGGGTCGCAGAAATAGCTCTGACCGTAAAACTCGCCGATGTTCCAAGGGGCCTCGGTACCGACGCGGTTGATGGCTCCGACAAAATATCCGTTCGCAACGGCGTGAGCAGGCTGCTCAAGTTTCCAGAGATATTCCGACAGGCCTGCGACGGTCGCAGACGGATTAAAGATGATCTCGGCGCCGTTCAAACCGAGACATCTTGCCCCTTCGGGGAAATGCCGATCGTAACAAATATAAACTCCGATCCGCGCGTACGCCGTATCAAAGCACGGATAACCGAGATTGCCGGGCCTAAAGTAAAACTTTTCCCAAAACCCGGGAGCGACGTGCGGGATATGTGTCTTGCGGTACTTGCCAAGATATGTGCCGTCTGCATCGATAACAGCGGCGGTGTTGTAATAGACGCCCGTCTGCTCCTCTTCATAGATCGGAACGACGATGACCATGCCGTGCTGTTTCGCGACCTCTTGCATCAGCTTTACCGTCGGGCCGTCAGGAATGCGTTCGACAGCCTCATACCAGCGTGTCGTCTGCTCGGCACAAAAATACGGCATTGTGAAAACCTCTTGAAAACAGAGCATCTGCACGCCCTGACGTGCAGCATCCTCGACCATCGTCATCTGATGATCGATATTTGCTTTGCGGATCTGCTCGATCGGAGCATCCGTCGGGGCAACGTTGTGAGCCTGTATCAGGCCGGCTTTTACTATTCTCGACATTCCCTTTTCACCTCTTGTCTTTTATTTCGGCTGAGCAAATTTCGAGTCATCCACCGCGACATTCTTAACCTCGGTGATCTTTCGAACCCAACTGATATTCGGCACTGCAAACCGCGTGGTGGCCGGCAGTTTGACGCCGCCAAAATCTTTGAAATCGCTGTAATCGACCTGATACTGAAACTGTCCAAGTATGGTCATCGACGAAGCGATACGGCGAACGAGCGAACCAGTCGCCACGTCGAAAACCAGACGCTCACGCTGATTGTCAGCGGTCGTTGCCTGTACGATGTAAACGTCGCGGCCGTCGATCCGATCCATAAATCTGTAATCGAGCTTCGCGTAAACCGACTTAAGATCCGGATTCGCAAACAGCATTGCGTCCCGTTTTATCTGGTCGATCTCTGACGCTTTGAGTTCAATAGGATCGTTGCCGCCGCGTTTCCACGCGCTCTTGCCGTCAAATACTTCGGTCACAACATAGTCTGCGTATTTGAGTTCCGAACGGAACTTGCCGCCCTTTTGCCATATCTCTTCAGGTTCGATTGTTTTACCATCTGTCTCGATTCTGTTGGCCTTGATCTGCCTGGATGCGACTTTCGCAAGACTGTCTTTTGTCCCAATCGAAGCGGCGTATTTCGTCAGAATATCATCGATCAAAGGTTTTACAGCAGGCTGTTTTGGCCTTTCAACGGGAGCCGTAGGCAGGAGGTTTGGAACTGCGACCGGCCTTTCGCGGCCGTTGTGGCAGGTGTTACATGAGACTTCGGGCTTGCCTTCGAAAAACTGTTTGTTGAGCGCAAATGTCATCTCAAGCATCTTACGCGCCGCTAGTTTGTGGTCGTTCGTGTCTTTCTCAAAATCCTTATCGCCCGCGGCATGACATCCGGCACAATTAAATCCTAGCGAAGCCGACATCATGTTCATCACCTGGCCCATCTGATCGGCGGGCATATCTGTCAGAACTTTGATGTTCTTAAATTTCTGCCCTGCCGTTACCGTCTGAGTCTGTGCGTCTACTCGCAGCGACTTTAAAGCCAGTGCTGCAAACAATGCAACGCCAAGTACAATGACCAATAATTTCAGTTTTTGTTTCATTTCAATTCGGTTAACTCATCCAATTGACGCCCGCTTCGGGATTCCATTTGGTGGTAGTTTTCTTTAATTTTGTCCAAAATTCGATCGAGCTTTTGCCTGTGATGTCGTTCGCACCAAACCGGGAATCATTCCAGCCGCCGAATGAAAATGGTTCACGTGGAACCGGCACACCGATATTCACACCGATCATGCCCGCACTCGCATGTTCCATCACATAACGGGCAAGCCCGCCGCTTTGTGTAAACACCGCCGCTGCATTGCCGTATGGATTTTCGTTCTCGATCTTTAAGGCCTCGTCGAGCGTGTCGGTCCGCATGATCGAGATAACCGGCCCGAAAATCTCCTCGGTCGCTACTGACATCCCGGGCGTAACGAAGTCGATCACGGTCGGCCCGACGTAGGTTCCGCTCTCTTTACCCTCGACAACGGCACCACGGCCGTCAACCAGGATCTTGGCGCCGTTGCGTTCGGCCTCGGTAATATAATCCTCGATACGCGTCTTTGCCGCCTGTGAGATCACAGCCCCAAGGTTCTGGCCGGGCACGATCTTGCGAGCCTCCACGCAGATCTGATCAATGATCGGGTCGACATCCCCCACCGCTAGCATCGCCGACGCAGCCATACATCGCTGGCCTGCGCAGCCTGACATAGACGCGGTAACGTTAGACGCGGTCATTGACGGATTAGCATCAGGCAGGACAAAGAGGTGGTTTTTGGCTCCGCCCAACGAGACACAGCGTTTCAGAGTATGTGTGCTCTGCTGATAAACAAGCTTTGCGACCTTTGTCGAGCCGACAAAACTTACCGCCTCGATATCCGCGTGAGCACAAATGCCCTCGACGATCTCTTTGCCGCCGTTTATCACGTTGAAAACTCCGTCGGGCAATCCCGCATCTTTCAAAAGCTGCGCCATTCTAAGTGCCGATAGCGGCACGAGTTCGGACGGCTTCATTATCATCGTGTTGCCGAGAACCAGAGCATTCGGCATCGTCCAGTTCGGCACCATCAGCGGAAAATTGAACGGGGCGATCGACGCCACGACGCCGACGGGGAAATGCTCGATCCTGCACTCGACTCCACGGCTGACCTCCAAAACTTCGTTAGAAACAAGCTGCGGCATAGAGCACGCAAATTCGGTCAGCTCGATGCTCTTATCAACCTCAGCCTTTGCCTCATCCCAAGTCTTGCCGTTTTCCTCCGTGATCAATGCGGTCAACTCGTCCGAGTTCTGTTCCAGCAAATTACGGTAACGGAAAAAAACCTGAACTCGCTCCTTGATCGGCTGATGCCCCCACGATTCCGATGCGGCCTTTGCAGACGCAACTGCTTTGTTCAGCTCATCAACGGTCGACATCGGCACCGTCGATAATAAATTGCCGTCCAGCGGCGACGTGACATCGAGATCATTTCCAGAGGTGCTATCGACAAACTCGCCATCATAAAAATTTTTAACTCTTTGATACTTCATTATTTCCTTCTATCCGCGGCGGAATTACCGCCATCAAACCCCAATGTACGATAAATGCCACGCCAAACCCGACAAACCAGCCATAATCGTAAAGCGCACTGAGAGTTGGAATTATCAACCCTATCCACGCAAAAAAGCAACCCAAAAGCGTCGCAACGACCGCCCGCCAGTTCCAGCCGCCGTAAATTCCCTTGCTGCGGTAGAGATCGCCCAGATTTAGGTCTTTCCGTCGAATGAGCCAATAGTCGGCTATCAACACGCCTGCGATCGAGCCAAGGCCGCCCGAATATCCGACCAGCCAGCCGAAAATATAGCCAGTTGGGTCTGCAAGCAGTTTCCATGGCATCATCAGAATGCCGATGATACCGGTGATAAGGCCGCCGGTTCGGAATGAGATAAGCTTTGGGAATGCGTTGGCAAAATCGTTTGCAGGTGACACGACATTGGCCGCAATATTTACCGAAAGAGTAGCAACAACGATCGTAAACATCGAGATCGCAACAACAATAGGTTGCGAAAACTGGCCCACAAGTTTGACTGGATCCCACGCATCTGCCGGATTCATGTGTGGGAATACCACCACCGCCGCCGACGTGATCAAAATACCCATTGCCGCAAATACGACCATCGTCGTCGGGAGAGCGACAACTTGTCCGACTGCCTGTTCTTTCTGACTCTTACCAAACCGTGTAAAGTCCGGCATATTGAGCGAAAGCGTCGCCCAGAAACCGATCATTGCGGTCAGGCTGGGTATAAAAACCGGCCAAAACTCTCCGAAAGTGTGAAATTTTCCGGGCTCATGCAAAAGAAAGCCGATTCCGCCCGCTTGATACAATATCCAGCCGAGCAAAACCGCGGTCATGATCAAAACGTATGGTGCGGCCCAATTCTCAACAACGCGGAGCAGATCCATGCCGCGATAGATGATGACAATATTCAGCCCCCAAAACAACATGAACGACAACCATTCGGTCGGCGAGTGTCCGCCAATTGGCCCGCCAAGCAGCGTCGCCCAACCCGGGATGAACGCCGCAAAGAAAGTCTGCAAAGCCTGTCCGCCGATCCACGCCTGAATCCCGAACCATCCGCACGCGACGATCGCTCGCATTAATGCCGGCAGATTTGAGCCGAATGTGCCGTAGCTCGCACGGGCAAAAACGGGAAACGGAATGCCGTATTTTGTGCCGGGATGCGAATTGAGCAATATCGGTGCGAGAACGATGATGTTCCCGAGCAGGATCGTGAGCAACGCCTGCCACCAGTTCATACCCGCCGAGATCAGCCCCGACGCCATCATATACGTCGGTATGCAATGTGCCATCGATATCCACAACGCAGCATAGTTATAGGTTGTCCAATTGCGTTTCGCGACCGGAACCGGTGCAAGGTCCTCGTTATAAAGCGCCGAACCCTCGATCTCTCTGAGAGCTTCTTCCTTTAGCTCGACGCGTCCGTCTGCATGCTGAATTGTCTCGATCATAAGCTAATTCTCCCTTACATTCAGGGCATCGTTTCATAGGGTCTAATCGTAATGTCTATTCTTGACCTCAGTACCGGCAAACTTTCCGTTAATTTCAATGTCCGCCCCGCTCGGAATTGATTGAAAGGTAACTGCTGATGTAGATTCGGTTCCGCCGGTGTTGGGCAGGCGTCATTGTTGGTCGCTCCAATACCGGATGTAATCCACCTCCAGCCGGAACTCCCCATCCTGACCGTCCGCCATATAGAGCGCCACGCCCTGGATGCGCGCCAGGTCGATGGGCGGCGCATTCACTGCCTGCCCGAAGATCGTGCTACGCAGAGCGGTAAACGGCACGCGCACCAGCGTCCATTCCGCTGAAGTCTCGAAGGCGGCCCGGCGCGACACGCTGCGGCCATTTCCTCGAGACCCATCGTCCAGCTCCACCTCGAAACGCCGCCCGCTGCCACGGACCCGAAGCTCCACACCAGCATAGCCCGTCAGGTCCACCTGACGTCGCGCCCGCACCAGCGTGAATCCGCCTCCCCGCGTCACGAGCGTGCCGGTGAAGAGCAGGGTGCCGTTCTCCACCGTCACGAACCCCGCCGATCGTCCGCCCATCACGCCATCGTTGGTCACCGTCCATTCCGCCTCGTCGGCACGGTCGAACGAGAACAGCGTCATCGCAGGGTTCGCAATATCCGGTTTTTTCTGTGCGCTACACTTGGGGACAATCATAACGAAGCAAGTTAGTACGATGCAGATAAGAATACATATCTTCAGTTTGCTAAAACTCATAGTGACTCCTGTGACTAACCGTAACAATTTATCCTTTACGCTCTTGCCTTCTACAGCATTAAGGGTGCATTGGCGTCTAACGACAAGTTAACCGTGTCGCGAAAGTCGGTGGATGGCGATCTTCGAGCGGACAAGCAGGAGCGCAGCTCCCATCTTTGTTTTCTATTCCGGGATCCCGACTCGTCTGACCTGGCCGGGCCGTAGAGCAGTTCAGTTCCGTCATCCAGACAGAACATCATCGTGTTGTCGTATTCTCTACCGCATGCAGGGCATCGTTTCATAGGTTTTTGCGATTGGAATTAGCACACCATTCTAACCCATTTTTTGCCATTTTGTGCGAGTATAGGCAATCCTGAAGCCATTCTTTTGAGCGTTTTTCTGTGACTGGCTGCCGGGTGATGCACCCATGATCGCGAGTGTACATCCATTTTCACGGGCATGCCGCAAACGCCCTTCGAGCAGAGCACTTTGGGCACCTTGATTGCGGCCCTCGGGAATAGTGCTTGCCCCAGCCAGCAGGGCGACGGCGTCGTAGATCAAAAGAGCTCCGGTGGAAATGGGCTTGCCGTCGAGCTCCGCAATGTAGGGGAACGCATCGGCACATTGAGCACCGATCCGGCAAAACCTGAACATAAAATCTTCCATACCGGGCATCTCCGTACTCCAACCGCTGGCGGCAGTTCGTTTCAAATATCTGCTTCGTCACTGTTGATAACACGTGTGGTTATTTTCGGGTTCAATGGGCGAGCGGACGGAGCCTGTTTATCTAACGGGAGATACATCACACTCGTCAATTCCATCGGTTGATAGCCACGTCGGTTGAGCAATGCCATGAGCGATGCGTCGGCCAGCGGGCTTACCTCGTGAAAGACCGGCGCGTCGTGTTTTTTGAAAAATTCCTCGATCGTGTCCATCTCAACATCCGTGATCTCATCAAAAACTCCAAGCCCGAATGTCTGCGTCAGCGGTGACTCGACACCGTCAAACATTGCATAAACGCCAGCAACCTCGATCCACTCAGCGCCGCTGTCGGGATCGAGTCTTGCATGTGTTTCGACGAAATCCGCATTAGAGCGAGCCTCGGTGCGTTCTAGTTTTTGAGAAAACTCTCTGTCTATATAGATCATTTGTATTTGCTTTGGATGCCCGGCAATTATAGGACAAAACGATGATTTTTCGAAAAAACCATGCGGTAATTCAAACTTTTGCGGGGATTTGGTTAGAATGTTGAAAGCGTTCCAACTCTTATTAGTGTTTAAAAAGGAGACAAATATTTTGAAAAAACAATTCCAATTGATACTCACCATTGCGGCCATCGGCGGAGCCGCGCTAATGATCGCATGTGATCAGATAGACGAAGCCAATGCTCTGATCAACGCCTCGAACCAAAAAGTGCTTGAGGCTCAAAAGATCTTTGAAAAAGCCAACGCGGATAGCGACGCTCTGCTCGCGGGCGAGGTCGATGATCTGAAGACGAAAAATCAGGCCAAGGCTAAAGAGACGATCGCCGCCTATGAAAAAGCAGGCGAGATGTTTAAGGCAGCGGCCAAGGATTTTGACGACGCCGGCAAACTAAAACTCAGCGACAAGCTCAAAACCTATGTTGGCTTAAAATCCAAACAGCTCGTCAAGACCGGCGAGTATGTTGCGTCGCTCAAGGACGGCCTACAGGTGCTGATGTCCGCTACCGTAGCGGATATGGAAAAGAAAATGAACGACTACAAGACAAAGAACGAGGCTCTTTCCAAAGAAGTGGACGATCTCGCCGCACAGGTCAAAAAGTTTGAGGACGAAAACAAGGACATCATCAAATAGTTAGTGTTGATAGAAAACATGGTCCGCTGGCGAATAAGTATTCGGCAGCGGATCTTTTTATTTGGCGGCGGCGAGCGCACGAAACCCCGCTATTGTTATTCCAGCGTTTTCGAGATCACGACCCTTTGACGTATTGCCCGTCAACAGAGTAACTGACCGTACACCCAGTTCTGCAAGAATGTCCGCCGCCGGGCGATATTCGCGGGCGTCCGCTGCAAATCCGGCCTCAACATATGCATCGGCCTGGCTCATTCCCGCTTTTTTGAACGGGATACTCTTCATCAACGCGAGATGTCCGTTTCCCTTGCCCTCCTGATCGAGGTAAACGACCACACCTTTTCCTGCTTGTTGAATTGCGGCCTGAGCAGCGGCCATTTCATCGGCACATTCACATTCGACGCTGTTAAAAACGTGTCCGCCGATACAAGCGGAATGAATGCGGCAAAGTACATTTTCGCCACCCGTCACGTCGCCGAAGACGAGGGCGATCGACTCGGCTTGGCCGTCGTAATAAAGGACCTCGGTAAAGACCCCGTATTTAGTCTTAAGGTCTCTTTCGACAAGGCGAATGGTCATTCCTAATAATTTACTCTTTACTCCTAAACGATGGCTAGCCCGATCACCCTAAGATCCGATAGCTGCTTGCGCCGCTGCGAGTCTGGCGATCGGCACGCGAAACGGTGAACAGCTTACATAATCCATGCCCAGCTTGTGACAGAATTTCACGCTATCGGCGTCTCCGCCATGCTCGCCGCAGATGCCAACCTTCAGCTTGGGCTTGATCTCGCGGCCCCGCTCGATGCCCATACGGATCAATTCGCCGATGCCATCAGTATCGATCGTTTGAAAAGGATCGTACGGCAATATCCCAAGGTCGAGATATTTTGGCAAGAATCCGCCGATGTCGTCGCGGCTAAACCCAAAGCTCATCTGCGTGAGATCGTTTGTTCCGTAACTGAAGAAATCCGCCACCTCGGCCATCAATCCGGCCCTGATCGCAGCCCTCGGCGTTTCGATCATCGTGCCATAAAGATACGGGATCTTCTTGAGCTTCTTTTTTTCGCAGACCTCTTTATAGATCTGATCGACGATCTTTTTCTGGTGCTTGAGTTCGTTGAATGTACATGTGACGGGGATCATTATTTCCGGCAGCGCTTTTTTTCCGGCCTTTATCAATTCCGCAGTCGCCTCGAGTATTGCTCTGACCTGCATCTCCGTTATTTCCGGATAACTGATCCCGAGACGAACGCCGCGGTGGCCGAGCATCGGGTTGTTCTCCGCGAGAGCGATAACTCGACGCTTCAAAACACTCATACTAATGTCGAGCACTTTGCTCAACTCTAACAGTTTCTCTTTATCGTGAGGCACAAATTCATGAAGCGGAGGATCGAGTAGCCGGATCGTTACCGGGCGTCCATTCATTACCTTGAGAGTTGCTTTTACATCTTTCTTGACGAATTTGAACAGTTCATCCAGAGCCTTGCGCCGCTCGGCTTCGGACTTGCTTACGATCATCTTTCGCAGGAGAAACAGCGGCTGCTCGCCGCCTTCGCCGTAGAACATATGCTCGGTCCTGAAAAGGCCGATGCCCTCTGCCCCAAATTTTAAGGCCTGCGTCGCATCCTCTGGTGTCTCAGCATTAGCCCGAACTCCCATTGTCTTGACCTTGTCGACCAGTTTCATCAGATCTTTGTACGACTGATTCTTATCGAGATCGATATCGACGAGAGCCATGCTCCCGGTGTAAACAAGCCCTTTTGTGCCATTAAGGCTAAGCCAATCCCCTTCGTGAATAATAGATCCGTCTTTCGCTTTGAAATTTCTGGCATCGTGGTTGATCTCGATATCGGCGCAGCCGACAATACAGCACTTGCCCCAGCCACGAGCAACCAGAGCAGCGTGCGAAGTCATACCGCCCTTAGAAGTAAGGATCGCCTCCGCTTTGTGCATTCCGTCAACGTCCTCAGGCGACGTCTCCTCTCGCACCAAAATTACCTTTTCACCCTTCTTGGCCCATTCAACAGCGTCTTGCGACGAAAAAACCACGCGACCGCGTGCACCGCCGGGCCCGGCCGGCAGTCCCTTTGCGATCGGTTTTGTGATGAGTTCCGCTTTTGGGTCGAGCATAGGCAGCAGCAGTTCGACGAGCTGATTCGGACCGACGCGCATCACCGCGGTATTGATATCGATCAGCTTTTCAGCGTGCATTTCCGTCGCCATTCGCACGGCGGCAACGCCATTGCGCTTTCCGACACGGCATTGCAGCATATAGAGTTTTCCTTTTTCGATGGTGAACTCAATATCCTGCATGTCCTTGTAATGCACTTCGAGCCGTTTTTGATATTCAAACAGTTCCTGATAGAGCTCCGGCATTAATTTCTCGAGCGTCTTGAACTGCTTGCTCTGTGCGTTCTTGGAATATTCATTTACCGGAGCCGGCGTTCGTGTACCGGCCACCACGTCTTCGCCCTGAGCATTGACAAGATACTCGCCGTAAAACTTATTCTCGCCATTTCCGGGATTTCGCGTAAAAGCAACGCCCGTACAGCTATCGTTGCCCATATTGCCAAAGACCATCGCCTGGACGTTCACTGCAGTTCCCCATTCATCGGGAATATTCTCGATCGCTCGATACTCGACCGCCCGCTTGCCGTTCCAGCTACTGAATACGGCCCCGACGCCGCCCCACATCTGCTCCCAAGGGTCCTCAGGGAAATCCGTGCCGAGCACCTTTTTGACCGTTTTCTTGAAGTCAGCGACCAGTGCTTTCAATTCAGGAACGGTCAGGTCGGTGTCGCTTTTGTAGCCCTGGCTGACTTTAATATTCTCCAGCCTTTCGTCAAGCTGCTTGCGGATGCCCTTGCCGCCTTTCGGCTCAATACCCGCACCTTTTTCCATCACGACATCGGCGTACATCATGATCAACCGCCGATAGGCGTCGTACGCGAATCGCTCATCCCCGCTTTGCTCGATCAGGCCTTGAATGGTCTTTTCATTCAGCCCGACGTTCAGTACTGTCTCCATCATCCCTGGCATCGATCGCCTCGCTCCCGAACGGATCGACACCAGCAGCGGGTTCGATTCGTCGCCGAATTTCTTGCCGGTCAGCTTTTCCATCCGTAGCATCGATGCCTCGACCTCGGCTTTCAGCGTCTTTGGATAAGTCTTTTTGTGGGCCGTCAGATAGGTACAAACCTCGGTCGTTACCGTAAAACCGGGCGGAACCGGCAGCTTTAGTTTTGGGTGCCCCGCCATCTCGGCAAGATTAGCTCCCTTGCCACCGAGAAGGTCCTTCATTGACTCATTCCCGTCAGCCTTGCCACCGCCGAAGAAATACACAAATTTGTTGTTTTTTGCCGAACTTGCCATAAATAAAAAATAGTCTCCTATCGCGAGAATAACGTCAGTGGTTACTTATTTTTAGGACGCACGTCACAACGCCGTCAATCTGATATCAAAAAAATGATTATCAGCTTTGCGATAAATTAGTTGATGATTCGCGGCTAGACCTTTACACATTCTCCGCGTTTGAGGAATTGCCCGTCGCCTTGTTTGCCGGTGTGTTCGCCGTTTTGGATGACGACGCGGCCGCGTGAGAGGACTGTCTCGACCTTGCCTTTTACTTTCCAGCCTTCGTACGAAGAGTAATCGACGTTCATATGCTCGGCTTCGACGCCGAAAGTATGTTCGGTGTCGGGGTTAAAGATGACGATGTCCGCGTCGGAGCCGACGGCGATCGTTCCCTTTTTTGGGAAAAGGCCGAACATCTTAGCGGCAGCTGTCGATGTCAGCTCGACAAAGCGATTCAACGAAATTCGGTTTTCGACAACGCCGCCGTTGTAGATAAGGTTCATCCTGTTTTCGACACCCGGAGCGCCGTTTGGGATCTTGGAGAAATCGTTGACGCCTAGCTCTTTCTGTTCCTTCATACAGAACGGACAGTGGTCGGTCGAGATGACCTGCAAGTCGTCCATCTTGAGGCCTTTCCAGAGCTCGGCACAGTTGTGCTTTTCACGCAGAGGCGGCGTCATCACGTACTTCGCACCTTCCCAACCGTCGTCGTAATCGTCGATCGAGTGGAACAGATATTGCGGACAAGTCTCGGCAAACGCCGCGATGCCGCGATCTCTCGCCTGTCTTACCTGATTCAAAGCATCAGTACACGAAAGGTGAACGATATAAACCGGCGACTCGGCCATCTCAGCAATTGCGATCGCCCGATGGACGCCCTCGGCCTCGGCGATCGTCGGACGCGTCAACGCATGATACTTCGGAGCGGTACGTCCGTCGGCCAAAAAGCGCTTGATGATCTCGTTGATGACAATGCCGTTCTCAGCGTGCATACAGATGAGGCCGCCGCGTTTGCCGGCTGCCGACATCGCACGAAAGATCGTCGCGTCATCCGCCAGAAACACGCCCGGATACGCCATGAACAGCTTGAACGAAGTAATGCCCTCGTCCATCAGCTTGTACATTTCTTTCTCGTCGCCGTCCTCAAACTCGGTCGTGATGAGATGAAACCCGTAGTCGATCGCCGTCTTGCCCTCGGCCTTTTTGTGCCACGCATCCACGCCCGCGGTCATCGATTCGCCCTTCGTCTGCACCGCAAAATCAATGATCGTCGTCGTCCCGCCAAACGCCGCCGCCCGCGTCCCGGTAAAAAAATCATCCGACGCAAACGTCCCGCCAAACGGCAGCTCCATATGCGTATGCGGATCGATCCCGCCCGGGATCACCAGCCTCCCCGACGCGTCCAGCACAACATCCGCCTCCATATCCAGCCGCTTGCCGATAGTCGTCACCGTCTCGCCGTCAATAAAAATATCCGCCCGATAGTCGTCCACCGCAGTAACAACCCGCCCGTTTTTGATCAGTGTTTTCATCGTCTTAAAAGCCCTTCTTTTAGCGTTAGTGGAATTTTGTTGACCTAGTTTAACATTGAGTGAAGAGTGGGTGCGACATTCTGATGATTTAATCCCCGCAGATTAGGATGCGGAACGAAAAGAAGTGAAAAGAACATTTAAGAAAATCAAACGGAGACTTACGAATTTTCGGTCAGGAGAGTTGTGGCATTGGGCGCGTCACACATCCTTTTCGTTCGCCACCGGCATCCCATTGCTTCGCTATTGTAAAATTGATGAGTATGTTTTTATTGGCGGTTTCTATGGCAAATTAGGCAGAAAGGTATTGGTAAAAGCGGGAATAAGAAATTCAATAAATCTTCAAGAAAAAAATATTAATGACAAACAACGTTTGATGCTCAGTACGGGTTATCTGCATCTACCGACCGAAGATGATGGATCTATATCAGATTTGGACATTGCTGAGGGCATTTCATTTATTGAAAAATGCAGAGAAAATCAAGAAGGGGTGTATATTCATTGCAAATCCGGCATTGGTCGTGCCCCGACTTTAGGAATTGCCTTTCTCTTATCAAAAGGTATGTCTTTCGATTCCGCGTTGAAAAGGGTTAAGTCGGTACGTCCTTTTATTATGATTTCTGAGGCACAACGTAAGCAGCTGTTAAAATACGCGCCAACACACCTATCGGAGAGCCAGAAAGGTCAAGACTCCTGCAAGACAGAAATCCGACGCTAGCTGCAAAACCGACGCAATTTTAGTTGTCCTACTCACGGGTTCTAAACTTCTGGCCAAACTTCTCCCTTCTTCCTTCTTTAGCCAAGGAAGATACGTGTATAGGATCGGGATGGCTCTCACAAGACTAAACGCAAGGACTGACACCAACAAAACATACTCGAACATTGATGGAATCGTTTGGCCTCGATAAATCGTTAAAAAGAGTACTCCAAATAGAATGCCCTTAATTGCTCCGTAACCACTTCTACTCAACTTCGAAAGGACAATTTCTCTCAAGGGGTGTGGTAAGAAAATCCCGGCAGCTGAAATCCGATCAAGGCTAAACGCGCGCATCCTACAGGCGTCGGTTAATATTATCCGAAGGTAGAAAATGGCTATGAACCACAACGGGATTAATCCAGCGGCCACGAAATAACTTAGAAATATGAATTCAACTAAACGATCCGCTGCAATGTCGACAAAACTTCCGAGTAGCGATTGGCTTTTAAGTCGGCGAGCAACTATTCCGTCAACCGCGTCTAATGACATCACGAAAGGCACACCAACGAATGCTAAGAATAGGAGACCGTTTTGGTATTGACCAAACTCGCTTACAAGAATCCAAGCTAATACGACCCTAACTATAGAGATGACAGAAGGAGCAGCGTACGCTGAAACATACGTCAGGGAATTTCTTTCATACTCATCTACGTATCTCAATTTTCTTTCCTCGCCAGCAACACACACCACACGAATGATCCCCATGATAGAAAGCAAAGTAATGCATATGCCCTCCAAAGCCATTTTCTGTCAGCTTCAGGGACTTCCAAGTTTTCAATGATAACTCCATTCTCCCCAATTGTGAATTTGTCTTCTGGAAGAATTCGTAAAGCTTGCTTTCGTCGCTTCGTTCTTGCACGGGTCTTAAATACCTTATTTAATACTCCGTAAAATTCAGGGAAAAAGTCGATGCCAGCTATTCGAACCAATACTTCCGCCCAATGTTCTACTTCGGTGTCGGTGCAGGTGGCTTTCTTGTTTTGTTTGAGATACGTTTCAAAATAGTCTACCGTTGCGGAATATTGCTGCCGAACAACCACGATCTGAAGAATCACAATAATGACGGCCAATAGTAAAAGGCCAAGAATTGAAACAGAGAGATGACCTGCGCGAGCAAGTTCAGCAGTAAGAATGCACTGACCAGCCAACGCAAAGAAGGTAAAATTGAGCAGAAACGGATCTGGCTCTGATTCTGCAAGGGTACGAACTAACCATGCAAAAAAAGCAATGCCAATAATCGCTAAAATAAATCCGCCTGAGGATAAATAGTCAGCCGTGCCGATGGTTGATAGTGTGTCCATAGATAGTGAGTAAAATCCAAAATACGCGATGCCTAGATGTCGAAGCGTCTTACCGATTACAACTGGATAAAAATAGCGTGTTAAACCTATCTTCAAA
The DNA here is from genome assembly GCA_016706275.1 of Chloracidobacterium sp. Classification (GTDB taxonomy): domain Bacteria; phylum Acidobacteriota; class Blastocatellia; order Pyrinomonadales; family Pyrinomonadaceae; genus OLB17. The sequence continues at coordinate 386,422 of JADJJY010000003.1, forward strand.
GAACCCGCAATTGCCGACATTGGATCAAAAAACGGATTAGGCACAGCGGCAAGAACCAGTAGTGGGAAAAATGATCGTTCACGCGAGATTTTCAAAAAACGCCAGTTCGCTATCGCTTGTATCTTTGCATCTGTTTCTGGCTTTTGGGACGATCGCAAAAAATACCCGAAACCATACCCAGCCAATTCTCCGATTGCTCCCCCGATGCCTGCCGCAAAGCCGACACCCATCGGATTAAGCTGCCCCGCAGCGAAGAAGGTCGCAATTTGTGACGGTCCGGCAAATGGAGCAATTCCGTTGATCAAACTCAATACAAATAGACCGGAATATCCGAAGGATCCTAACCATTCTGATGGTATTATCCCACGCCACAACGCGACAGCCGTCGCTACCATGATGCCAAGTATCAGAACTGTAATAATCCAGCGAACATATCTGTTTTTCATGACGAGTACAAAAACCTTGCTGGATTCTATTTCAACTTTAACGCTTTTTCCTTCGAGCTCCTGAAGTCCGGGCAAGGACTCATTGTTCGGGAACGAAAGCGGTAAAACCTTGCTTTGATTTTCGGTATAAAGAAATTAGCCCTTCTTACATTTGAAGTCAAGCTTGGATTCGTATCGAGTCTTGACAATTTCTTTCAAACATCCGAAAATCCCATTGATAAAACCAATCAATTAAACCTAACTTCGGACAGCCGCTTTTTAGCTTTTTTTGTTGTCCGAAATGACATCAAAGGAGAGTATATGGCCGAAACTGGACATGCAAAGAACGTAGAAAACTGGCAGAAGATGATCGCGGCTTGTACGGGATTTGGGGGTGCTTACAAACCCTCGAACGCGGATCTCGCTCTTGCCTCGATGACTACCTTGCACGCTGAGGTTGATACAGAGATGGACGGCGTTCAGACCAGTATTGTGCCGTGGAAGAACAACGTTGCGGATCGCGAAAACATCTACACCGGAGTCCGTCCGCGCACGACGCAGATACTTGCCGCGTTTAAGGCTTGCGGTGCCGCCGCCAACAAAGTGGACAACATGAAGACCTATCAGCGTCAGGTTCACGGTGCCCGTGCCAAAGCAAAGCCGGTTGACGACCCGAACACGCCCGGCGACGAATCAAAAGGTAACTCAGTCTCGCACCAATCCTACGTTCAGGTCGCCGAGTCCTTCAGCCAGATGGTCGCCCTGATGACCGCCGAACCGCTCTACACACCAAACGAAACTCACTTACAGGTTGCCACGAATACAACGCTTCTCGCCTCGATGGAAGCCGCCAACGACGATGTCATAAACGCTGTACCAGCATGGAAAAACTCAATGGCCTCGCGTAACGCCCGCCTCTACGACGACGCGGACAGCATCTTCGAACGCCAAAAACTCGTCAAAGAATACGTAAAGTCCCTATACGGCGCCCAATCTCCGCAATACGCCCAGGTTAAAGGGCTTGAGTTTAAGAAAGTGAAATAACTTTTGTTTAAAATGTCCGGTTTCAGCCTCGCGATCCGAACTTCGGGTCGCTTTTTATTGCCTGCGAGTCACGAAAGACGAACTCCGGAACGCAAGATTCGACCTGCGGAATGTGAGAAAGAACCTGCGAAATCACATATTCGAGCTACGATTCACGAACTCCGAACTGCGACGAAACATACGCGACCTGCGACATTCGAGATTCGACCTGCGACTTGCGAGACGCGGCCTGCGGGTGTCGAGAAACGACCTGCGACTACCGAACTTCGACCTGCGGACAGCGCGAATTCACGATTGTGAGCTATGACTTCCGTTCTTCTTCACTAAGGAGAACGATTCTCGCGAACGGAACATTTCTCTTGCAGACAATTATTTCGAACCCTTTCTTTACTTCACCCAGATAGAAACTAAACCGGCGTTTCAGTTCCGAAATATTGACATGATATAAACGCTTTTCCATATTTATTGTTATAACTAGCACAACGCTAAACCCGCATCCAACGCCTCGATGACTTTGTCGATGGAGTCGGTGGTTGAGTTGAGCATCACGCCGGTGCGCACTACGTTGCCGTAGAGGCCGCCTTTGCCGATGAGGACGCCCTGGCGTTTGGTCTCTTCGAAGACGCGAAGGACGAGGTCGGGGGCCGGTTCTTTTGTTTGGCGGTCCTTGACGAGTTCGATGCCCTGCATCAAGCCCATGCCGCGAACGTCGCCGATGCAGGCGTATTTTTCCTGCAATTTGAGCAACTCATTATGGAAATAATCACCGACGACGCGGGCGTTTGTGCGGAGGTCGTCTTCTTCGATGACATTGATGACCGCGAGGCCGACCGCCGATGAGACCGGATTGCCGCCGAATGTCGAGAAGGTCAGCCCCGGGAACGCATCGGCGACCTCGGGCGTTGCGATCGTCCAACCGATCGGCACACCGTTGCCCATGCCTTTGGCCGAAGTGATGATGTCCGGCTCGACGCCCCAATGCTCGATGCCAAACCATTTGTCGCCCGTGCGGCCCCAGGCGGCCTGGACTTCGTCGGAGATAAACAACCCGCCGTGACGGCGTGCGATCTCAGCGACACGCGGGAAATACTCTTTGGGCGGAATAATAAATCCGCCGACGCCAAGAACCGTCTCAGCCATAAACGCCGCGATATTGCCGGTCGTCGTCGTATTGATCAATTCCTCGACATCATCCGCACAAGCGACCCCGCACGTTGGATATTCAAGTTTGAACGGGCATCGGTAACAATACGGCGCCGCCGCATGAACGATCCCCGCAACCTGCGAAGCGATCGGCTTCCAGGTCTTATGCCCGATCGTCGAAAGCGCCGTCGCCGAGCGTCCTGCGTAACTATGCCGCAACACGACGATCTCGTTATTCCCCGTCGCGATCTTCGCCGCGAGGATTGCGGTGTCGTCGGCCTCGGTGCCGCTGTTCGAAAAGAACGATTTCTTCAAATTCCCCGGCGTGATCTCAGCCAGTTTCTCCGCCAGATCCCCCTGCGGTCCGTTCGCATAAAGCGTCGACATATGCGAGATCTTATCGACCTGCTCCTTCCACGCCGCATTGACCCGCGGATTCGCGTGCCCGATGCTCACCGTCAGCACCCCGCCAAAGGCATCGAGATACTTATTGCCTTGGTCATCCCAGACATATTCGCCCTCGCCGCGAACCAAAGCGATCGGCTCCTGGTAGTAAGTGGCAACTGCCGGGAAAAGGAATTCCTTGTGCTTTTCGATAGCACTCTTTAACGGTGATGTTTGTTCTGCTTGTGTCATAAGATTATTTAAACGCGAAAGACGCGAACCTGCGAAAATGAGTAGCTTATTTTACTCTACTTTCGCCAAAGTTCGCGCCATTTTGTAATTATTTAGCGTAAATCGTCTAATTCTTAAATTTGACCGACCGCACGGCTCGCTCGCCAGCGAGCTTTGCCTGATCGAAAACCGTAGAGTATGAAATGCTGACTTCCCATAGAGCGTTGTCCCGACGAATAAATACGGTTTGGTTTTTGCTAAATCCCGAGTTTTCGACAACTAACGCCGCATCGCCGAAATTTATCGGAAAACTCGAGATGCGAAAATCTGAACGGGTATTATCCTTGTTTCTGCTCTCAAGCTCTTTCGAAAACCTCACGTGCTCCTCTGCCGCCTGCATCGCCGTCGGCTGCGGTATACGCGGTGGGTAGGTCGAGTACATTACGTGAAGGTTCACCAGATTATCGCCCCAGACAGCGCAGGTTTGCGAGACACGCTCCGGCAGTTCGGATTTGCAGTTGCCCTCGGACGGCTTTGCCGGAAATTCGAACAAAACATTGCCAAAATTGTAGAGTTTCCATTCGAGCGGCGGAAATCTGGGTTTACCTACGGCCAATGATCCTTCATTCTTGAACGACGCGATGATCTGACTCGACAATAGCGCGGCCGCCGTGTCGTCAGCCGGGAATATATGTAAGATCCTGCGGTAGGCGATCGGCCCGCCGAAGACAAGCACCTTTCGCCGCATAGACCTATTACTTGACCTGTCAAACTCAACTTCGTCGTAAAACGCCCCGGTTTCGCCGAGAAACTTGGTGTCGTGTATCAGCGATTCGACGGCCTTTGCATTGTTGAGCAAATATTGAATGTTATCCTCGAGATGCTGTCGCACGGCCTTATAACCTTTGTCTTCCTTTGTATAGACGACATACGCACGCAAGCCACCCTGCTCAAATTTCCAAGACACCTCGGCCTCGACATTCCCGACGAGTGACGCTAGCGGTTCGCTTCGCTCTAGTTTGAATGGGATCGGTGACGCCACACTTAGTCCCGTGCCCGTGAGAACCGTGCGTTTCCACTCGGCGGGTACTTTGACCGCCGCGGCTGATGAGTTCGTTTTGCCGTCAAAAAGGCCGTCATATTCCCCCTTGCCGCCGCCAAATGTATCCGCAAGGATGCGATCCGTCGCGTCAGTGATCGTACCGCCCTTTAAAATATCAGGCGTCGGCGTCGGTAACGGTTTCGGCTTAGTTTCCGCACCTTTGTCGGTCATTCCCACGGTAGGCGGGATGCCCGGAATTATATTATCGGCAGCCTGTGTGATGGTCATGTCGCCAAATGGATATTCGATCTGTTTCTTAGCCTCGGCAAATCCCGGATCGAGTTTTACCGCACTCCAATAGTCGGCCTGAGCCGCCGGTTTGCGGCCAACTTTGTCATATATCAGAGCGCGGCCATAGAAAGCTTTGGCCGTGAACGGGCCTGTCGGCTCTTTGGTTATGACGGTCGTGTAATCATCGATTGCTTTCTGGTTTTCGATACGTTTGCTGTAAAGCTCGGCCCGGTAAAAATGAAACTTCGCCGCCCCTTTCGTCAGTCGTATCAGCGAAGTGTAGTCTCCGATCGCCGCAGAGTAATAAGCAGCATTTTCGTACGCAGACGCTCGCAATTGAAACGCCTCAACCGAATCCGGTTGAGCCTCGATCGCCTTAGTACATTTCGCCACGGCGTCCTGATAGTTCTTTTTTACTAAACTATCCGAACATTGAACTAAAAATTGGCCTGCGTTCTGACCAGCGGCTATCCCCGCAAAAACCAGCGATAGAAAAATAAAAAAACTAAATCGATGCATCTTCATAGTTTTAGAAAACATACTTAAATCCTCGTGCTTATTGATGTGATTGCTCTCAGGAGTTCGGCCTACATTTGATTTTTGTCGTCTTTAGCCTTGTCCGGAGAGCCTCTCTTGGGTGCTCCAAAGGCCATCTTCCAGACGCCGTCCTCTTTGATAAATTCCATCGGCTTCCAGCCGCCTTTTTCGTCAAGGTATTCGATCGTCGCGTAATCGCCATCGATCTTTTCGTTGCGGGCCTCGGCGGTTGCGGCCTGCGGCTTGTCGCACAATTCTTTTAACTGATCGTCAAGCGTCGATTTTTTCTTGTCATCAGCCTCCGCGATCATTGTGAGGAACTCGATCACGTCCTTGGACATCACCTTTTTCAGCCCTTCGATATCCTTATTTTTGCGTGCAGTGTACGCGGCTTTGTAAGCATCGGTCGGCGTTCCGGCCGAGTTCGTCGTCGTATTGGCCGGTGCAGGCATTGCGGCGTTTGCAGGCTGATTTGTATTCGCCGTTACCTTGTTGTCGTTAGTGTTATTTGCCGCTGGTTTTTGGCACGCCATCATCGCACCAAAAATGGCGATGGCAAGTGATAGAAATAAAAGATCTTTTGTTTTGTTCACGTTTTCTCCAATGATCTGAAATAAAAATATGATCGAATCAAATCTCGAATATTGAGATTTTACATCAAACCGCTTTGTTTGACAGCCGCGAGTGTTTTGCTGAAGATGAATCTATGCTGAATTCTTTCAAATACTCACTTCCTAAATCAATACAAACCGACCTTACAGATGAGATAAGTTCGTGGACTGACGACCAAAAGATCCGGCGACTTTGGTCAAAAGACGCATCCGTTTGGACAAACGACGACGAAGCAAAATGGCTCGGCTGGCTAGATATTGTCGCTGAGGAACTCGGCGATCTGCAAAAGTATCGTGACCTGCAAACCGACCTAGCGACGGCTGGGTTCACAGACGTTTTGCTGATGGGCATGGGCGGGTCGTCGTTGTGTCCGGAAGTCTTGGCAATGACGTTTGGTAAAGCAAATTTCCACATTCTCGACTCGACCGTTCCGGCGCAGGTGAAAGCTGTCGAAGACAAACTTGATCTCACGACGACTTTGTTCATTGTCGCAAGCAAATCAGGTTCGACACTTGAGCCAAATTGTTTCAAGCAGTATTTCTTTGAGAAAGTCGCCGAGGCGGTCGGGCGGGAGAATGCGGGCAAACAGTTCATTGCGATAACCGACCCCGGCTCAAAGATGGAACAGGTCGCTAAAGATGACAGCTTTCGCCACATTTTCTACGGCAAACCGCAGATCGGCGGACGCTTTTCGGCATTGTCGGCGTTTGGAATGACGGCGGCGACGGCGATGGGGCTGGATGTCGAGAGTTTTCTAACAAATTCAAAAGAAATGGTCGATGCCTGTCGAGTCGAAGATGTTACGGCAAATCCCGGAGCCTTGCTCGGACTTATTCTCGGCCTTTGCCATAAACACGGACGCGACAAACTCACGATCTTCACCTCACCTGAGATCCACGACCTAGGGGCTTGGATGGAACAGCTTGTTGCCGAATCGACCGGAAAAAATGGTGTTTCGATAATCCCGGTTGACCGCGAACCGATACTAGCGGCGGCTAAATATGGCGACGACCGAATCTTCGCGTTTCTGAGTCTGAAAGGCGATACGTCATTCGATGATGCCTATAACGAACTAACATCTGCCGGGCATCCAACGGCAAAGATCGAACTCGATTCTATCAATAACATCGGCCAGGAATTTTTCCGCTGGGAATTTGCAACGGCAGTTGCGGGTTCGGTAATGCAGATCAACCCTTTCAACCAACCCGATGTCGAATCTGCCAAGATCGAGGCTAGAAAGATCACCGACGAATACGAGCAGACCGGCTCATTGCCCGATGAACAAGCTTTCTTCGAAGCTGACGGCGTCTCGCTTTTCACCGGAGACGACTATGCGACCAAAATGGCGGCAGGTGCAGGAAATTCGTTGCAAGGCATCCTCGATAGTCATTTGGCTAATGTCGCGAGCGGCGATTACTTCGCGATACTCGGATACATCGAAATGAACACCGAAACCGAAGCTCTGCTTCAGACAATCCGTGAAAAGGTTATCGCTCGAACGGGCATCGCGACGTGTTTAGGTTTCGGCCCGCGATTCTTGCACTCGACCGGACAGGCTTACAAGGGCGGTGCCAACAATGGTGTGTTTTTACAGATCACGTCTGACGACGCATTTGACCTCGCCGTGCCGGGGCAAAAATATGCTTTTGGCGTTGTGAAATCCGCCCAGTCACGCGGCGATTTTCAGGTATTGCTTGATCGCGGCCGACGGGCATTGCGGGTTCATTTAGGAGCGGATATAAAAAGCGGCCTCAAAATGCTATCTGATCTTATTTGATGGTCTCGAGCCGGTGATCTTGAGCAGATGCGTTTGAATCTGCTGCTGATCGATGTTGGCGTTGAGTTGGCCCGACAAAACCGTCGCCGGAGCTATCGTCGTTTCGATATGCGTCAGCCGCTCAGCCGCGGTTATCGGCCGCGAAAGTGACAACGAGTAGTTAGACGGCGAGTTGCCCTGATTCCAAACCCTCGCGACGATCCCTCGGCTGATCCCGTCCTCGGCAGGCTTTAACGCCCAAAGAAAAACATTCGGATCGGTTATCTGCAAGAACGAATAATTGTTCGCCGGATAGGGTCGCTCCTGTGTGCCGGTGCCGTTGATCATGATCGAAACAAATGGATTCTGATGTTCGAGCGACATTTTCATCGCCGATGCCTGATCAAAGCTTCCGTGCGTCTGTATCGCGAACCGCTGTAAAAACTCGCTGTCGCCACCTTGATCCGGGATCCCAAGCGAAGGGCCGTCGGTCTGTCCCCCAGCGAGAATGTTGAACTGCGGCGTCGTGGTATCGAGGGCCGTGACCGAGCTCCAGCCTAGCCGCATAAAATGATCGTCTGCATTCGATACTGTCACGCCAAAATTATTCGTCGCACCGTCAGTGACGTCGGCAAAATGATTCATCGTCAGCCAGTCGTAACGAGCGTTCCTCGTCGCATAGTGGCCGCCGCTCGTCGTGAGTTTGCCGCGAATGACGGCTCCGACCTCTTCGTGCCAGACGTCAGGTGAATTGATATCGAACGAATAACTCCATGTCTTGAGGTCGCCAAAATTCGCAGAGATCGTGTTGCTGATGTCGACACGATCTATATCTTTATAAAGCGTTAAACGTGTTGTATGTGCGATCGGGCTCGATGAGACTGCCTTTAGTGTTACGCTGACCGCTCCGGAGCTTTCGACTGTCACGCTGCCGCTGCGGTTACCGCCTAGGTCATTGAGCACGCGGCCACCGATATTTCGCACGGTTTCGCGATCGCCTCTGGTCTTATCGATCAGGCTGGTGATGGCTCCATCGGGTGCGAGCGTGACGCGATAGTTGGCATTTTCAACCGTCGTACCGTTCACCGTCGGACCACCTAGGGACGCCGTTCCAGCCCCATTCCTGATCTCATAGACCTTATAACCGGCTGAGGGGACGTCTCCGGCCAACACGCGCAACATCCTTTTCGGACGAACATCGATTATCTGCGACGGCACCTCAAGGCCAGTCGAAACGTCAACAACGTGAACCTTTTTACTCGGTATTTTTATTGGAACATCGGCAAAATCTGTACGCGTCCAACTGAGCGGATTAAAGACGGCGAACCTCTCCTCAATGCCCGATCTGGATATCTGGGAGCTAAGTTCGGCCTTAGCATCGTCGTAGAGTTTATCTACGTACGAAGTGATCTCTTGCTCGATCTTTCGGTTCCACGCCGCCCGCTCGGCTCGCGTTATTATCGTCCCGTCCGCCGTCCAATCGTGCTCGAAATAGAGCCCTAAGTTGATCATTGCCCTGTCACGAGCGGCGATACGCGAATTCATGAACGCCGGCTGATTTATCGACACAAGCGTCGCCATCGCCTCGGCACTTCGCAGCTTTTCGGTGCTACGCTTTACCCGCGAGGAGACCTCTGCCAGCGATGCAATGAGGGTGTCCCATTCATTGCCAAACGACGCGGAATAGGTCTCGAGGCCCGCCCCGTAACTGGTTTCAAAATCGCGAAAGAAATCTTCCTGATTCGAAACGATTATCCTGCGTTTGGCACTCGAATTTTGCTGGGCAACGTTGATAAATTCGTCGCTCGTGTATTGTAGGTCGTCCCAACCGCGGCCAAAGGCTCCGATCACGGGAAAGGGATATTTTGACAGGAATGTCGGATCCGTCTCCGCAAAGGCGAGCGACGCCAGAGGGTCAAATGCCTCAGAATATCCGCCGTACATCTTGTTATTCGCGAGCTGCGACTGCCACTTCATCAGCACTTTGCTGCCGTCGCGTCCACCGGCGTAATAAATTTCGCGCTCGCGGTTGTTCAATTGGGTAACCTGCGTCGCACAGTCGCAGACGCCTTTCCATGAATACCTAGCACCGGAACCAGCCCACAACGAAGCGAGTCCGAACGGCATCGTCTGATCCTCCATTGCAATAGCAAGTGGAAACTGCACGTTGTGACGCCGCTCGATCAGCCCCGGATAATACATTCCGCGAAGCACCGATTCGGTTGGAGCACCCCCTTGCACGAGCACCAGCGGATTTAACGCAACGCTCATATGCCCGTCACGAACGCGCGACATCATACGCGCAAACTGCGCCGGTGTTCGGTTCCGCTCGTACTCCCACATCCACAGGCTGCCGTCGCAATTCCAACGCATCTGCTGATCCGAGGGATTGCCAGCGGTTTCGTCCATCTTATTCAGGTAATAATCGATCATCGTCAGGAACGCCTGGCGGTAGGTCGCTTCGTCAGCGGTCCAGTAATAATCGGTATGATCATCCGGCGAAATGTAGATACGCTTTTGAGCAGTTATCGGTACAACGAGTAAGAGTATTGCAATAACTGAAACGAAACTTAATTTTGAGCAGAACAGCCGCATATCGTAACAATAAACATGTAAAACGCCGTGTTTTCCATATCGGACAGTATGTTGATCATACTATTGCCCCGCGGCTCATTTGGTTTTGGTGATCTCGGTGATCATCCGGCCGGGAAATGGGTGAAAGCCACGTTCTTGCAGCTCTGGCGTCGGGCGGCCCTGGTCATCAACCTTTCCCATTAACCGCAAAACGGTAGGCATAAAACTGAGGTTGTCGTATGGTTCTTCGATCAAAAGCCCTCGAGGAATACCGGTCTTTGATCCGCCGGCAAACATTAATGTCGAATTTGTGGAAACGCGAAAGTATGATCCGTGATTGCCGCCGGGATTGAAACCTGTGACGTTAAAATTCCAGTGGTTTGCTGCGAGAATGAGCATATCAACCCGCGTCATATCGCGTTGCCGATGGCGAAATCGCCTCATCAGTCGCTCGTCGTTTGATATCGCCGCACGGTCGTCACCTGGTAACATGTGACGGTCGATCTGCTCATTTAACCCAATGATCGCATTAGAATAGATCGTCTTATGCGTCGCCCGCAGCCACTCCACCTCACCGTGCCAGTCATTGACCCAAGCCTCTCGGTCTGCCACCGAAAGATCCTTGTCTTCAAAATACTTTAACGGAAAACCGTCAGCCCATTTCTGTTTGGTAAAGGTAACTTTTCCACCCGCATCCTGACGAAGAGCTGAAATAGGCATATATCGATAGCTCTGTCCGCCATCAGCATCGACGCGGGTCAGGATCAACGCCTGCTTATCAAATCCGCCATACAACCAGATCGCGTCCTCGCTTGAACGCAGTTCGGGCGGTAAGGCATCGGCCAAAACGTCTTGCGGTATGCGAACAGCGGTGAAATCAACCGGGCGGCTGCTGACCTCCGCCTGTACATTGCTCCGCACCTTTTGTTTGTGCAATAGGTCGAGATAGTCGATTCGTCTAAAACTTTTGTCGAGGTCAAGTTTTTGATCTGCGTTCAGAGCCAGTCCGTTCGGCGATAGCCCTACGACATAGTTTTGCAGATCGAAAACGCTATTTTGCCCACCCATCGCCTCGGGGGCGATCACATCCTCGATCTTTAGGTTTTTCGCGTCGAATGTTTCTCGTTTCAAATTTATGAGATTGTTCAAGATCGCAATATATTTCCGGTAATCGGTCTCTGACCGCTTTGCGAGTTCGGCGAGGGCATAAACTCGGCGAGCCTCTTTATCAATACCGTGAGCATAATCCTCGGGCGTAAATTTATCGGGCTGAGCGGCGATTATCTTTTCTTGTTTCTCAATCGAGCGATGAAGAGCGTTCATCTCTTCGCTCAACTGCGTAGCCGTTTCCTGCCAGCCTCGTCGATGCTTGTTAACGATCTGAAAAAAGAGGTCGGCCGCGGCAGTTTGTTTTGGCTGCAATAGGCCCTTAACCTTTAATTGTTGCAGCAGTATTTGCAAAATATTCAAATCATTTTGGCGCAGGTGGATAGATGCCCGCTCATTACCGTCGAGATCGACGAGAGCGGTCGGGTACTGGCCACTCTGATCTTTTAGGTAATAAGATTCTTTTGATGGGTTAGTAACGATCGGAGCAAACGGATAGATCGCCTTGATCGAATAATCCGACATCATGCGCTGTTTAGTAACGACGTGGTGTCCGCCGCCCGCCGCACTCCTAAACAAATTAACCAAGTTAAATCCCTGGCTATAAACTTTCTCTTCAGAATTAAATCCATGATCGGAGACTAGGACCATTGCCGTCTCATCAGCACGAGAGGACGACTGGATGGCGACCCACATTCGCCCGATAGTGCGGTCAAGCGCCTTTAACCCGGCTAAACGAGAGGCTGTGTCGTTATTGGAGTGGGAAACATGGTCAAAGTAGCCGGTAAAATAATCGAGATAATTAAGTTCGGGCATGGTGACGACCTTGTCTACGACGTCACGTTCGGCCTGATTGATAGTGATATTAAGAAAGTCTAGCCCGATCGACCATTCGTCAACAAAATCCTTTGGCTTGCCCGGATAAAGATTCACAAAGCCGCTGGCGAGGTTTTCCCAGCTGTTGCCGCGCTGATACAACTGTTGGCTCGTATAGCGTTTATCATACGGAAATGCGTCGCACATAAGCGGTATCGACAATTGATCCAGCACCTCTACCGCGGGCATATCCGCCTTTTTCTTAAAAAGGTACCGGACATAATACGGCACGATATAGAGGTAATCGTAGCCGTGCTTGGTAAGTCGATCGTATTCGATATTTCCCTTGATCTGTAGGTGCTGTCCGGTATCGAGCATGCTCCAGGACGGAGCCGAAAGGCTGATACCTCGGGTGTAGAAATTACTAACCCGCGACCCATTCTTATAAAAGATCTCATCAAACCATGGCAACACAGATTTCCCGGTTGCGGCATCACGTTGTTTTACAAATTGGTCAACATAATAGGCCGGCAGCCCGTCAACCTTGACGACGACTACGCGTTTTACATTTTGTGCAAAACCTGCAGCCGAACAAGTGGCCGCCAAGAACAACACACCCAATAATTTGTATAAAAAGGGTCTCGATGACATAGATCCCGGATGGTTGAAAGTCATTAATTTCCGGCAACTCCCGTCATTCCGGCAATTGCGGCGGCGTCGCGGGCGGATATCTTTCGGCCGTCGATGAGCGCTTGTTTTAAGTAATTTGCCCCAATGTTACGCCAACGCTCGGCGACGTTTGGATCTTTGTAAATCGCAAGCAGGTAATTTTTTGCGGCAGAGTCGTCTATCCGGAAAAGCCCGGCCAGGCATTTTAGACGCAGGTCCTCATCGTCTGTGAGCGAAAATATCTTTGACAATGAGCGGGCTGTTTTTTCGTTCGCCGCCTCGCCGTGTTCGGCAACAAATTGCAGCGAACGTCTTAGCGCGGAGATATCGCTGTCGATCTCAGGCTTTGCTGACCTAAATGCGATCTCATTCAAAACCCTCTCGTGATAATTGAGTTGCCGGCGCATGTCCAGCCGTGCAAACAACTCGGGCGTTGTAGTCTCACGATGTTCATATAGGCCAAAGGAAAGAAAGCGAGCCGCTGTAAAGACTGCCCTAGTCTTTTTAGAATGTGCCAGTTTGACCATCTCCGTGCGTCGGTCGCGGTCGATCAGCGCGGGCAGGCCGTCGCTCTTTTTCGCATATTCGACGAGGTTACCGTACTGTTTTCGCGCGATATCCGCCTCGACCGCGAGATCGTTTTCGAGTGGATTGAGCGAAACTTTCTCAAGCCGATCCGCGATCTCGTCACGAAAATGTGCATCGAGCGTCGCGTCGAGGGAAAGCAGCATCTTTAGTTGCGCGTATGACCGGATCCGCGATGCCTGATTCATATCGATACCGCGACGTCCCGTAACAAGGTCATAGACAAACTTTCCAAGAAAAAGCGGGATACTGCCAAACGGCGAGAGCGAGATCACGGTGTTAGACAAATCTGTAAGGACTCGCTTAGACATCTCACGCCGCTTTGCGTTACGAGTGTCGCGGAAATCAACAAGTATTGTGGGTATTTTAGGATTATCTAGGCCATACAACGCCAGCGGGATCAATGTCTTAGGCTTGGCGTTTGCAGCGTTAGACTCGACAACACGGCCGTCGTCGTCAAACCATTTGACTTGCGTATAGCCTTTCCAATTTGCAAGTTTTGGATCATTCCAAGGGTCTTTTATATTCAGAAATCGCCGGTCATACTTTCGTCCTTTATTTTCAGCCAGATCCTCAGCGGCTATCCAAACAGTCGCGTGCCGGGCGGTGCCGTCAGGCATTTCCATCGGCTCAAAATACAGTCCCTGAGCCTCAGAATATTGCCGCAAGAGTTCCCAATTATGACCGCGGCTGTCGCGTTTTCTTACGATCTCCGTGTCATAGACGCGGTTCAGTTCCTCATCCGGCATCATCGCGCCAAAGGTCTTATCCGTCAGCCAAAGCTTTGCCTGGATGTCTTTTGATTCGTCGTCGCTCAAAAGCTTTTCGCCCGCGACCGACTCAAATAGCGACAGCACAGTCAGAGCTTTTGCGACTGATGTACGGCGGTAATCCTGCCGATTTTGGCGGTATTGGAGCGCCGAGGCCTTAGGGCCGACGCCCATTTCACCAAGTATGATCTTTTTGAACACAACCCACAGCACCTGGCCCCAAACGCCATTATGGTTGCTATTCATATCCACCACATGCGGCGGCGGAGCGGTGCCGATATCTTTTTTATTTGTCGTTCGCATGTAGAGGCCTGGCACAAATGCCGCAGCTTTTTGCCAGAAAGACGCCCGTGTATAGGAATGTACCCAAACGTATCTCAGGCGGTCATTTTCAGGCCGATCGTCGCCGAGCGTATCCCGCATGACGCTCAACAACGGTATTTCCGCCGCACCGTCACGCATACCATCGCCAAAATTATCCTTACGCGCAAAGATCGTAATGATCTCAGCGCCGCCCGCGACCGGTATTTTTTCTACGCGAAAATCAGGCGTGTCTTTCGACTCGGCATTGATCTGATTGGAGGGCTCCTCAACGGTTTGGGCACTGACATTTGCCGACAAAACGGCAAACACTGCCATTAGCACAGCCAAGGCAGTAAAACTGAGGTGTTTTGTCTGATTTTTAAGACTGCTCGAGATCATTAACTATTGTCGCGATTGACTTAAGAGGGCACACCTTAGGTAGGAAGTTTTACCGGGTCAAAAGATCAATTCTTGTTATTTGTTCTCAGTGTTTGATGCAACAACTGCGGCTCCGGTTCGACGCATTTTATGCTGCCTCGGACCGTTTGGTTAATCGTAGTTGAGTGCCTCAACTGCATCAAGACGGGCCGCTCTCAGTCCGGGATAAAGCGCCCCTATCATACCGCTGATCAATCCGACCACTACGATCGTGCCGACCAGCGAAGGATCGATCGCCACCGTCAGCGTCGTCCATTTGGCAAAAGCGTATTGCAGCCCGACGGTCGCAAGTACACCAAAAGCGATGCCGCCGAGGCTAAGTAGCAACGCCTCTTGTACAATTGTCCAGGCGATCTTTGTTTTAGACATACCGAGCGATTTGAGCACTCCGATCTGACGCGTTCGTTCGGTAACCGTTGTATACATAGTCAGCAAAATGATAAGTGCCGAGATCGCTCCCGCCACGCCGATGACTACATTCAGAAAAACATTTAGAGCAGGAACGCCTTGCATATAGAGCTCTTCGAGTTCGCTGGTGAGGATGATCTGATCCTCCGGGAATTTGGCGTGCAGGTTGTCGCCAACCGTCTGCGGCGTAAAGCCTTCTTTGACCTTGACCAAAAACGCCGATGCTTTGCCCTCGGCTCCAAGCTGAGTTTGCATCGTCGATAACGGTATCTTGACCCTCGCCCCAGCGCTCGGTTCGTATGTGCCGACGATCTCAAAATCACGGTCGTAAACGCTGAGCTTGTCGCCAATCTTTTCTTTTCGCGTCGACAGCCACGCGCTGTCGGTCATCAATTCGTCTTTGCCATCAACAAACTTTCGCCCGTGCGTAACCTGCAGCCCGGCGACTGCCGCATACTTTTCCCACTCAACGCCATCGAGCAAACGGCTGCCGGTAATGCCCTCTTTGGACGAAACGCTGGCTTGGCCGATTGGCACAGCCGCCGCAACGCCTTCAACCTTTTCTATATCCGGCCCCATTGTCACGGGCAATCGCAAAACCTCCGAACCGGTCAAGCCCATGCTTCCCGATGGGCGAAACATTATCTCCGCCCCGACATTTGCCTCGCGTTTTGCACGCTCACGCAAACTGCCGTTCGCTAACCCTACGGTCACAATTATCAGCAAAATACCGATTCCAATGCCGATAATACTGACCGCCGTCCTCGCGGGGCGATGGAGCATGTTTGAAAACACGAGACTGTTCATAATCTGTTAGCCGCGAAAAACGCGAAACGACGATAAAGTTGCCGTTTCGCGTCTTACCGATAATTGGTCGCTAATTCGCTTGCCCAATCCTAGTAAAATACTAGCAAATTCGGCTAATATTTACGAATCTTATTAACCTTCAAACGCCTCAAGATATTTGATGCCAGAGCCGGTGTTGAATATAACCACGCTTTCGCCTTCGGTTACCGAGCCGTCCGCGATCAGTTTTCGTAGGGCGGGGAGGCAGGCGGCGCCTTCGGGGGCGGTGAAGGTGCCCGTTAGGGCTCCGATCTCGGCGACGGCGGCGGTTAGTTCGGCGTCGGCGACGGTGACGGCGGTGCCATTTGACGCCCGGATGGCGTCGAGGATGAGGAAATCGCCGATGCACTTTGGCACGCGAAGCCCGGAGGCGACGGTCGAGGCATTTTCGAACTCGTCGGCAAAACGTTCGCCAGCGTGAAAGGCCCGAACGATCGGGGCACACGTCTCGGACTGCACGCTCACCATTCGCGGCCGCTCGCTCCCGATCCAGCCCATCTGCTCCATCTCGTCGAAGGCTTTCCACATCCCGATCAAGCCCGTGCCGCCGCCGGTCGGGTAGAGGATGGCGTCCGGAAGAGTGACGGGTGACAGGTGACGGGTGACAAGTGAGGAAAATTGCTCGAAGAGTTCGTATCCCATCGTCTTTTTGCCTTCGACGCGATATGGCTCTTTGAGGGTGGAAACGTCGAACCAGCCCATTTCATCTTTGCGGTCGGCGACTATTTTGCCGCAGTCGGTGATGAGGCCGTCGATGAGCGTGACGTTGGCGCCGGTCTGTTGGCATTCGACGATATTCGCCCGCGGCGTGTCGGCGGGCATGAAGATGTTGGCCTCCATCCCGGCTAGTGCGGCGTACGCGGCCAACGCTCCGGCAGCATTACCGGCACTTGGCACCGCGAGCTTGGTCACACCAAGCTCTTTCGCCATCGAGATCGCCGCCGTCATCCCGCGAGCCTTGAACGACTGCGTCGGATTCTGGCCTTCGTCTTTGATGTAGAGATCGAGCTTGATAGGCAAGGTCGCGGCGAGCCTATCGGTCTTGAACAATGGTGTCCAGCCTTCGCCGAGGCTGACGATGTTCGCCTCGTTCACGACCGGCAAGACTTCGCGGTAACGCCAAAGGTTCGATTCGCGAGTTTGCAATGATTCGGGCGTAAGCGTCTTCGCCGCTTTTTCGAGATCATAGCGGACGAGTAGAGGCTTGCCGCATGTAATACAAAGATTTTGCAGCGTATTCGCTTCGTGGCGGAGGCCGCACAAGGCACATTCGAGATGGGTGACATTCATTCTAAGAATTTTGCCACGAATTGCACAAATCACACGAATCCGAAGACTCTTATTCGTTTGATCCGGGTTATTGCTCTAAGTTCTTCGCATCGCTTCGACCGGATCGAGCCGCGACGCCTGAAGCGCAGGATAAAACCCCGCGATCAAGCCTACCAACACAGATGCCCCAAATCCTGCCGCGATCGCCCAAAACGGCACAGCAGCCGGAAAGCTAATGATACTCCTGACGGCAAATGCCAGAAACAGCCCGGCCGCGATCCCGCTCAGGCCGCCAAGCCCCGTCAACGTGATCGCCTCAAGCAGAAATTGCGTCAATATCTCGCTCCTGGTTGCCCCGAGAGCCCGCCGAATGCCGATCTCGGGCGTACGCTCTTTGACGGACACGAGCATTATGTTCATTACCCCGACACCGCCAACAAACAAACTGGCAAGGGCGATCGGCACGACGATAACGCCGAGACCGCTTATAACGTCATCGACGAGTTCGAAAACCTGCTCCGAACGGTTTACGCCGAAGTTGTTAGCATCGGACGATTTCAGGCCGCGTCTCTGCCGTAGCAGGAAAGTTACTTCGTCAGTGACCTCGTCGACACGGCCGTTCGGAGCCCGGACGGCGATCAGCGTCTCTTCGATCTCGGGGTAGAATTTCTCCGCGGTCTCAAACGGGATGTAAACGGTCCGTTCGTCGAGTTCGTCGCTCCCGATCACGCCTTCGCCGGTCGATTGGCCGAGCACCCCGATCACGCGAAAGAGTTTGCCGTCAATCTTGACATCCTCACCGACCGGATCGAGCTCCTCAAAGACCTGCTTTGCAATGCCATGGCCAATAACCACGACCGATGCCCTAGCTCGGCGCTCAGTTTCGGTAAAAAATCGGCCCTTTTCGATCGGTACGTTGATCACGTCGGGATAATTTTCCCAAACGCCGAGTATCAGCGGATTGATCCCCTCGCGAGAGCGGGCAGTCACTTTTGGCACATCAGCCGACGGACCATAGCTTCCACGGACCTTCTGCGGGGAAACGGCTTGCGGCGAACTCAGTTCGGAAACGGCTATTGCGTCGCCGAGGGTGAAATCCTTGCGTTGACGTTCCTCCGCAGTCGGTTGTGCAAGCGAAGGGCCGATCCGCGCTTGTTTGGTGAAATAAATGACGTTCGGAGCACTCTTGTCCGAAACCTCCTGAACCCGCTGAGACAGCCCGGTGAGCACTGCCCCAACCAATGCGACGACCGCCGTGCCTATAATGACGCCGGTCAGCGTCAAGCCCGATCTGAGCTTGTTGCTACGGATCGAGTCAATGACCGTTTGCCATGTGTCGGTTAAGCCTTGAATATTCATTGTACTTAAACGAATAAGATCATTCTGACCGAAGTGCCTCGATCGGGTCCAAGGCCGCCGCCTGTCTCGCCGGAACCACGCCAAACACTATGCCAACCGCGCAGGATACGCCGATCGCCGCCATCACGGCCCAGATCGGAAGGCTCAACGGCAGCTTTGTTGCCCACGCCAGCAGCCAGATAATGCCTGCCGCAAACATTACGCCGATCACTCCGCCGATCACCGTCAACGTCGTCGTCTCGATCAAAAACTGGATCAAAATGTCACGCCGTCTGGCACCAACTGCTAATCGGATGCCTATCTCACGCGTTCGCTCGGTCACTGACGAGAGCATCATGTTCATAACGACAATGCCGCCGACGAATAGAGATATCGCCGTCAACGGGTAAACGATGGTCCCAACAATTCCGGTTAACGACGCCGAAAATGCCTGAACGCTCTTTGCAGTGACAAAGCTGAAATCATCCTCTTTGTCAGTGCCGACCGTTTTACGCCGGATACGAATAGCCACGCGAACACGTTCCTCGACATCTGCAAGCGATAGCTTTTCCGTGTCTTTCGCCTTGGCGAGTATGGCGAGCGAGCGCGAACGTGCCCCAAAGACACGAGTAAAGGTTCCAAGCGGGATCTGAACAAAGCCGTCCTGCGAAGACCCAAATGAGGATCCTCGAGCTTCGGCAACGCCGATGACCTGATACCTGATCTGCCCTAGCTGAATATCTTCGCCGATCGCTCCGGTCGTTGGGAAAAGCTCGTCAACCAGATCTTGGCCGATAATGCAGACATTTCGCCGATATGTGTCATCGGTCGACGCAAGTCCGCGTCCGTACGCGATCTTTATGTTTGATAGATCCGTAATGTTTGGCGTCACGCCCTGTATAGAAACGCCAACGAGCGTTTTGGCACCGCGGCGAGCAGGAAGGACAGCGGCTCCTTGTGCTCCGAATTCGATCTCATCCCCCAAACGGTCGGCTAGATATTCGAGATCCTCGACGAAGAGGTCGGGCCGCTTTGCCTGAGCCTCAACAAATGCCTGCCCGTCAGCACCAAAGTCTTGAAAGGACGCTTTTTCGATACGCAGCACGTCGGGAGCAAATCCGGCGGTCGAATTAACAACGAAAGCTTGAGCACCCTGCAACAACGCCGCTACTATCACAACGACGGCTACTCCAACGACTACGCCGAGTATCGTCAGCGCCGAGCGCGTCCGATTGGCACGAACCGAGTCCCATGCCAAGGACAGCGATTCGCGAAACAAATTTAATCTAGCGGTCAAAGACAGTTGCACAGTGTAAACCTCTTTAGGCTAACACAATCTCAAATCGCTACGTCCGCCGATAACGCAACAATTCAGCCCACCCGATCGGGCAAAATGTAGATGGAAAGACATTTCGATCTTGAGGCTGCACAAGAGCAAAATGAATAAATCAACTCAATGACTGAAATAACCGGGTGTATTATTTCTTAAAGATGAACTCGCGAAAAAGGTTGAAAGCGGCGTTGACGCCGAGCGATATGCCACCGCGTTTCATACCGTCTTTCCAGTCGAAACGGGCCGGATACCAAAACTGATTAGCGACCACGTCAGCGGTGTATGTTCCGACGATCCGCGGGATGCCGACCGTCCGTTTGCCGTTTGCCTTGCGGGCTGTCACAGCCGAAATAAACGCATTGCCGACACGCGAACCGACATCACGTTTAGTGCTAAGGTAAAAACCACTATCGAGCTTGAGTGCCTCATCGAGGCCATACATGACGGTGTTGCGGACAACGTTTCGGCCGAAATTTGAGGCGACCCGCCGGCCAAATCCTTCGCCCGACTTACCCCATTCTTCAGGGCTGTTAAATGCGGTAGAGAACGCTGCTCCCGACACCAATCCGATCCACGCTTGCGGGCCGACAGTGTCCTTGACATATCGCTTAAATCGCTTTTCGGCGGTCGGACGTACATAAGATGGCTGTGGTGTCGCAGTTGGAACCGGATCCGGTGCCTGCGCCGCCACTACAAATGCGCTGACCAGTGTCAGCAGGAGGGTAAAGAACAGTTTTTTCATAAAAATGGTTTTCGAACGAATCACGACAACGGATTCATTTCGCGAGCATCGGTTTTAGAGCTCTATAGACGTTTTCAGTCATGATCTTTTCGCCCTCGGCGTTCGGATGAATGCCGTCGGCCTGGTTTAACTCTTTCTTTAGAGCAACGTTTTCGAGTAAGAACGGCAGAAATTCGGCCTTATGCTCAGTAGCGAGGTCGGGGAATGCAACGGTGAATTGCTGTTGATAATCGCTACCCATCGACGGCGGAGCGAGCATTCCACACAACAAAATACGCAAATTCTTGGCTTTTGCCTTGCGGATGATCTGGTCGAGATTTTTCTTCATTTGGGCGACCGGTATGCCGCGAAGCAGATCGTTGGCACCGAGTTCGAGAATGACGATCTTGGCGTTGTCCTGTTCGAAGACCCAGTCCGCACGCTCCAACCCGCCAAGCGACGTATCGCCCGAGACACCCGCATTTATGACCTCAAAATCGTAGCCATCCGCCTTTAGTTTTTCCTGCAACAGATACGGATACGATTCTTTTTCGGACAGCCCAAATCCCGCCGTCAGGCTGTCGCCAAACGCGATGATCTTCGGTCGGTTCGCAACAACCTGAGGCGTCGCAAGCGGTTTGTTTGAAACCTCGTTGGCACTCTGTCTGCTACACGACGCAGCAAAACACGTGAGAAATATGAAACTAACAACTGCTGTTTTTCGAATAAGATAACGCATAATTGAACGCTTTATTGTACGCTAAAATAATAGCGAAAGATGCAAAAAAGCTTGAAATCACAGGACCATGATCGAACTTAAAAATATTACCAAAACCGTCCGCTCCGGCACCGAAGATCTAACGATACTCAATGACGTGTCGATCGACATACCCGACGGCCAATTTGTCGCGATCACCGGAGCATCGGGCAGCGGCAAATCGACATTGTTAGGCCTGATCGCAGGGCTTGATGCACCTTCGTCGGGACAGATATTTATCGATGATGACGAGATAACCGCCACCGGCGAAGACGGCCTGGCACGTATCCGCAGCGAAAAGATCGGGTTTGTTTTTCAGTCGTTTCACCTGATCCCGAGCCTGACGGCATACGAAAATGTTCTGATACCAATGGAGATACTCGGCCTCGATGGTGTCGCGGCTCGAGCCGATAAATTGCTCAACGCGGTCGATCTGACAAACCGCGGCCACCATTATCCGGCGGAGCTTTCCGGCGGCGAGCAGCAACGTGTAGCGATCGCCCGAGCCTTTGCCAATTCACCCAAGATACTCCTCGCCGACGAGCCGACCGGCAATCTTGACAGCAAAAACGGCCAGCATATTTTCGATCTGATGACGCAGCTACACGCTCAAAACAAGGTAACGCTCGTGCTCGTGACACACGATCCGGTGCTCGCGGCTCAAGCACAACGACAGATCGTATTGACCGATGGCCGCGTATCTAGTGACGAGACAAAATGAAGTTTATTTTCAATCTTACCCGACGCGAGATCCGCTCTTCATGGCGGCGTTTGTTGTTTTTTTTCTTGTGCATCGCGTTGGGTGTAGGCTCGATCGTCGCACTCCGCTCGCTTATACAAAACATTACAAAGGTTGTCGGCAATGACGCACGGGCGTTGATGACGGCGGACCTTGAGGTCAGCTCGACAAATGATTTCACTCCGACCGATATTGCAAAGATCGAAGATGTGATAGGCAGATCAACGATCGTCGAGGCTCGAAACGAGACCATCTCGACCGCCTCGATGGCACGTCCGTCAGATCCGGCGAACGAGAGCCTAGAGTTTGTTGAGCTTAAGGGCATCGAGCAGCCGTTCCCGCTTGTCGGCACCTTTGTGACGTCCGACGGGCAGACATTCGACTTCAAACTCCTCGAAAATAACGGCGCCGTCATCGCCCGCATCCTGCTCGAAGAGCTAAAGGTCAAGGTCGGCGACAAGCTCAAGATCGGTGAGGCCGAGTTTCAAATACGCGGCACGATCGATGAAGAGCCGGGCGGAACTAGCGGTTTTCGCATGGGGGCAAGGATCTTTGTCGAAAAAAAATCTTTTGACGACGCGGGGATCACCCGCAACACGAGCCGCATCCGTAGGCGAATACTTTACCGGACTTCGGAAAATCCGACCCCGCTTGTCACGCAGCTTCGCGACGCGCTGAAAGGCACAACGATACAGGTCAATTCATACCGCGAGCAGCAGGAAAATCTCAACGAGCAATTTGCCCGCACTGAAAATTATCTTTCTCTGACGGGGCTGCTGATCCTCGTCCTCGGCGGCGTCGGCGTGTGGAACGTTGCGAGGGCGTTTATCGAGCAAAAACGTAAGACCGTCGCCGTACTTAAATGTCTCGGTGCAACCGGCAACCGCGTGATCGCCGTTTATCTGCTGCAGATTTTAACACTCGGGGTGGTCGGCAGCTTGTTTGGCGTTTTTCTCGCACAATGCGGCCTGTGGGTCGCAAAATGGCGGTTTGTAGATGCCCTGCCGGCAAAGATGAGCTACGCAGTTAGTTTCGCATCAGCTTGGCAGGGCATCCTGCTCGGCGTACTGATATCGGTGCTTTTCTCGGCTCTGCCGCTGCTCCAGATCCGCTCGATCAAACCAAAACTGCTTTTACGTGATGAGAACAACGTAAACATCAACCGGCTTGATTGGTCAAAGTGGCTGTTTGGGGCCCTATGCGTCACAGCTCTACTCGGCATTGCTGTTTGGCAAGCGGGATCACTTAAGGTCGGTGCTTTCTTTCTCGGCGGCTTGGCCGGAACGGGACTAGTGCTTTATTCCGCCGCAGCGATCCTGACTTGGGTGCTCAAACGAACAAAATCGCTCGGCACTTTTTCGATACGTCAGGCGATAAATTCACTCTACCGGCCCGGCAACCAAACGCGAATCATCCTACTCGCCGTCGGGCTCGGTGCGTTCGTTGTAATCGCCGTCCAGGCGATGCAGACCAATCTCGTGCGGGAATTTGATTTCTCGCGTAACCAGCGGCTGCCGAGCATGATCTTTGTC
This sequence comes from Chloracidobacterium sp., assembly GCA_016706275.1. GTDB lineage: Bacteria > Acidobacteriota > Blastocatellia > Pyrinomonadales > Pyrinomonadaceae > OLB17. The sequence continues at coordinate 410,092 of JADJJY010000003.1, forward strand.
GATGTGCAAAAAAGTCAGATCGACGGCGTCATGGCGATGATCGAAAAAGCCGTCGGCGAGAAAGCCGAGTCGGTACCGACTGTTCGGGCAAGAATAGCGGCGGTTAATGGCGAGGCCGTCGATTTTACCCAACGTGAGATCCGTCAGCAACAGGGCCAGATCGGCCGCGAATTTGCGATAACCTATCGTCCCAAACTCGACGACAACGAATCGATCACGGGTGGCGAATGGTGGACCTCCGCGAACCCGGACGAGCCCCAGGTCTCGGTCGAACAAACAATGGCCGAAACGCTTAAGGTTACGGCCGGAGATTCAATGACATTCGACATCTCGGGGCGAAAGGTCACTGCCCGCGTTGCCAATGTCCGCAAGATCGATGTTCGCAATGCACGCACAGCGTTCGTTTTTGTCTTTCGTCCGGGCACACTCGACAAAGCTCCGCAGAGTTTTGCGGCGACCGTTCTCAAACACGTTCCGGCGACTGATCGTCAGCGGCTGCAACGCAACATACTCGAAAAATTTCCAAATGTGCAGATATTTGACGTCGCAGACATCATCGCGGCGGTCGATAAACTCGTCAGCAATTTTGTCATCGCGATATCGTTTGTCGGCAGTTTTGTCTTGCTCAGCGGCATCCTGATCCTGATCGGCTCGGTCGCCCTGACCAAATCGCAGCGGATCTATGAGAACGCAATTCTAAAAACGCTTGGTGCAAAAAGGCTGACGCTTGCAACTATATTGTTTTCCGAATACGGGCTTTTAGGGCTGTTAGCCGGCGTGATCTCGACAGGCTTTGCAGTGAGTATGTCGTATGTCGTTTGCCGTTACCTGATGGCTATCGAATGGCAATTTGACCTGCCGCTTACCATCGGCGGCGTTTTGATAACTGCTCTGCTGGTTACATTTGTCGGCGTGGCCGCGAGCTTTGATGTCCTGTTCCGAAAACCTCTGGCGACGCTTAGGTCACAATAAGAAAAGAAAAATCGTCCAAAGTTCGACACGGATAAATACAGATAATTTTGAATATTATATCTGTGTCGATTTGTGTTTATCTGTGGAGAAAATTTCTTAAGATTCAAACGGATGTTCGGCGAGAACGGCCCGTAAATTTACCTGGCCAAATAGCGTATCCAAATAGGCTCCGAAACGATGCAATATCGGCACGAGGTCTTTGTTCTGTTTGGTGACGAGGATCTCTTCGATAAATCGCTCGACGGTCTCGGTGTCTTTATAAAATAGAAACCTAACTTTTGCCACCATAAAATCGCGAAGCGTACTCTGCAATTTCTCGATATTCTGCTTTTCGGGCTGTTGCTCCGCGGTCTGCACAAGCCGGGCCAGCGACGAAAGTTCAGTTCTCAATACGAGCGACTCACCTAATTTCTTCTTAAAATTTGGGAACAGGTCATGCCCCTTCGCTTTTGGATCGACCAGCCGTGCAAAGCCAATGAGCATCTGCTGAAAGCCTTCTGTAAGGAGCGAATACGACGTCTCCATCCGGGCGTAGATCGACGGCGACGGTCGAACCCGGGCTAGGCCGGCAAGCTCCTGTGTATAGACTTTTTTGAGCTCGATCGAGGACGTATATGACGCCGCGTCGAGCGACGCAAAGATCGCCGCCTCTTCGTCGGGAAAGTTCTCAAGGCGGTTGTTGATCGAACCGATCAGCTCTTGCACCTGCTCATTCACACTCGAAAATATCAGCAATGCGGGCTTTAGAGGCTCGTCCGCTTCGAGCATTTTGCCAACAACGCTTAGCCATTTAAGTATCTTGCCAAATCGCGGCAGCACCAGCGCGAGTTCGGCGTGCTCGGGGTCATCCGACATCGCGTTAATAAGCTGTCGCAGTTGTGAGGGTAAAAACTGTTCGCCTTCAGCCTCAGCAAGACGGACGATCTTTTTGAACGCAGTCAGGTAAGTCAGTCTATCCGCAAGCGAGCCGCTCCACGCTTTCCATTCGGCAACACCGATATACTCCGAGCGGATCATGCTGTCCGAGATAAGTATCGAATCTCGTATCGCGGCAGCAAGGTCGCTAAGTTCACGGCCTGAGATCTGACCAGCGGTTTGTTCAGTTTTGTGGACGCTGAGCAGTAACGCATTCAAACGGGCGACCCGCAAAAGAGCCGAGTGGGCAATGCGAAATTCCTTGACCATGTCCGCGGTTCCTTTAACGTCACCGCTATCCGCAAACGAATAACGTCCCGACGCCAGAAAACTCTCCATCCCGGACAGCCAGACCCCTAGCTCGGTAATGACATCAGTCTCGTTTATGACGGGCGGCTTGGCTTTGACCTTACGCCGCTCGGGAGCGGGCTGTCGTTCGTCAATTTGCGCGTCGATCTGATTTTCGATCAAAATTGCTGCCAACTTGGAAATTCCTCACAAAACGGGTAAGAAAGAAAGGGTAAGAGCGGCAAAACCGCTATGTATTTTATACCTTGTTTGCTACCTTGATGGCAAGGGAAAAGTCTTGTTCTAATTGAGTCTTAGACCCGTTACGAAGCTAATAGAAATGAGAAGATTACTTGTCGCGACGCACAATTTGGGAAAGCTTGCAGAGCTGAGGTCGCTGCTTGCTGAATTGCCCATCGAACTAATCGGCCTGAGCGACTTCGAAAATGTCACCGAGGTTGAGGAAACGGGTTCGACCTTCATTGACAATGCAAAGCTAAAAGCGAGCGGCTATGCACAGCAATCCGGCTCATTTGGGATCGCTGACGACTCGGGGCTAGAGGTCGATGCCCTGAACGGCCGTCCGGGCGTGTTATCCGCACGATATGGCGGTGACGTAGGTTTTGATAAAAAGATGCAGTTGCTGCTCGGTGAGATGGACAAGTCGTACAACCATTCCCGTGCCGCACGTTTTGTTTGTGCGATCGCTATCGCCGCTCCTGACGGCGGCATCCTGCACACCACCGAAGGCATTTGCACCGGAAATATCGCCGCCGCACCACGCGGAAATGGTGGTTTTGGCTACGATCCGTTGTTCATTCCTGACGGCTTTGAAGAGACGTTTGGCGAGCTTTCGGGCACTGTGAAACAGAAAATTAGCCATCGAGCACGTGCTTTTGAGCAAATAATGCCGTTTTTACGCGATTTTATTGCGGTTTGACTTGACCTTGCGCATATTCAGGCTTAGAATTCGACACTTGGAATCGTTTCCTTGGTGAAACAGACGGGGCATAGCACAGCCTGGTAGTGCGCTCGCTTTGGGAGCGAGAGGTCGCAAGTTCGAATCCTGCTGCCCCGACCAATCTTTTTTATCGGATTGGTAATTTCCCTACCCGGCCGATTGGATTTTAACGGTCAAGACAGTTCACTGAAGAAGTTTTTATAACACAACCAAACTTGGAGGTTAATTTAATTATGGCTCGTATGACACAGACTGAAATCATCAGCAGCTTGGCTGATTCAACCGGATGCAAAAAGACCGAGGTCAAAGCATTATTTGACGCTCTTGCGGCTCTCGCAACCAGCGAAGTAGTGAAGAATGGTGAATTTACCGTTCCTGGATTTGGAAAACTAAAGAAGACCCACCGCAAAGCTCGTGACGGTCGCAACCCGGCGACGGGTGCCGTGATCAAGATCCCGGCCAAAACAACTGTCAAGTTCAGCATCGGTAAAGCGATGAAAGACGCAGTCGCCTAAGAGCCCTGCATAATGTATGTGTATTAAAAGAAACCGGTAAATCTTGTGGTTTACCGGTTTTTTCTTTTGCCTGCCGCCCGAAAAAAAAGTAGTGACATTTAGTTTTTAATTTGTTAACATCTCCTTACGGTTGAAGACGAAGGCTCGTATAAATTTTTTCAGCAAATATATAGCTGGAGGTTTCAACTAATTACGTCGGTTCGGTGTTATGTTTCACACCAACCGAAAACGTTTTGCCGATGAGGCATGACAAGTTTTTCCCGAAAGGGTTTAATTTCGAAACAAAGGAGAATAAAAAGTGGCAGCAGCTAGACCCATGACCTTGCAAGACAGAGTTTTGCAAATTGACCATATACAGGCACGCCGGTTCTCAAAATTGACCGGCGATTGTGTAGAGATCGCCGCCGAGGGCATCATCAGACATCTGCGGGCTTGTGCACGTATGGATGTTAATCCTGACGCATCGGCTGTTCGCGAGATCATTGACGATGCTTTGAACGGCAGACGAGTTTTCGCCGAGACGTCGAACGATCTCTTGGCCGCCTAAAATAGTTTTAATATTTTATTAGTAATACAAGTTTGGACCGCTTTTCGAAGCGGTCTTTTTTTTATTTGAGCCTCAGTCGGTAGAGCACGTATTTGCCAAACGTTTCGCCAGCATCGCGTTCGTACCATTGGTCGATGCGGTCAAAATATTGCTGCGGCTCGTTAGATGTGACGAGGTAATTGAGCCGCACTACGCCCGGTTTTGTTGGGGCAAAGTTCTTTACATATTCGTCATAGATCCGAGCTTCGGCGTCAATCTCGCCAAGCGTGAGCGGCTTGTATTGTGAGTTAAGCCTATCGGTATGACGGCCCCAGCCAAAGAGGGCGATCATCGAAACAAAATCGTTACCGCTCTTCATCCCGTTGGCTAGATCACGGCCCACAACGCCCTGATAATAAAGCTGCTGGTAATACCGCTCTTTGTTCTCGTCCCAAGTCACGCCCGCAAACACATGCTGATGCCGTGCCCAAAGCACAGCCTGCGGAGCGACCGTCGGCAGATCGTCGGCCTCGGCGATGCCAAGATGCAGGACAACCTGGTGGTGTTTGTCGGCGTCGTTCTGAGCCAGCTCCGCCAGCCGGCGTGCGACCGGCAAAGCCTCATCACGCATCACATTCACATCATCAAGCACACGCACCGTGTAATGACACTCGACAAATCCCCATCCGGCGGCGACCAGAACGACCACGGTAAGAGCAATGCGAGAAACCAGCTTTTCGCTGCCGTCAGCGGTTCGCCAGATGAGCCCGAGCGTAAAAACGACCGCGAGTCCTGCGACATAGTTACCGATAAAAACCTGATAATGTATCGGCTGCAGCGACTGTCCGGTGATGATCTGCTGATTAAAAACAACGATCGGCGTGAGGGCCAGCGAGACCGCAAAGAGCGTCGCACGGTCACGCAGGGCGAACATCTTCATCGCAATGCCCATTGCGATAATGATCAGCACAACATAACTGATAAGCTCCGGCACGCGCGTCAGATCGGGGGCGTGTGTACGAACGAGCATCTGCACATCGTCCATCGTATGCGAACGCTTAGACAGCAGCCACGCGTACGGTGCGAGGCTCAGCAAACATCCCGCACCAAGCAACACTAGCAACTTGATATCTTTCCAAACGCCTTCAGGTCGGACAACGAGCCAACAAATCACCAAACACCCAAGCCAAGCCGCGGCAGTCGTCCAGACATAAAAGTAAGAAAAAACTGTGTAACCAAAAGCGATTGAGGACAAGGTGAGGAGTAGGGGAGTGGAGGAGTGGGGGCGGGATAAATTACTTTCGTCCCCTACTCCTTTACTCCCCTCCTCGTTCACTCTGCCAATCATTTTCCAGACTAGCGCAATTAGAGCAAAGAACGCCGGGAACGCCATCGCCGGGATGTACCGTCGGAAACCGGGAAAATATGGATACGAAAACCCTCCGCCCACAACCTCTCCGACGGCGCCTTCGCCGGCAAAGAGCGCACCTCCGGCTAGTACTATGAGGCTCCCAGCCATTGCAAAGAGCGAATCCCGCGTCAGCATCCCGATCAGCCAAAATATCGCGAGTGCCGTCAAAAACGCCGCGACCGCACCTGAGATCGTCATTGCCCACGTCGCGGGAACGCCCAAAATACGTGCAGGTATCGCGATCGTATATGGCCCGGCAAATTGTATCGAAAACAGAGACTCCGGTTGAGGGTTTTCAAGCGTATCGTCGCGGCCCGTGTACGGGTCATTCTTACGCGGCCGTCCGTCGATCAAGGCCTTGAGATACGATGCGTACGCAACTTCGTCAACGTCGTTGTACGCGTAATGGCCGTTCCACTCCGCGCCGCGAAGATACACCATCTTCAACTGCGGATAGAGAGAAAAAACGGCGAGAAATAACCCCGCGATAATGCCAAAACGCCAACGTAATTTCATAAAAGAATTGACAGATTAGCATAAGAGAGGTAACTTACACTAAGTTTTTGTCCCGAAGGCATATGAGAAGCATCTACGCGGGAATTTGGTTAACCCTAGCCGTCCTCATCTGGTTATATCTGTTGCCGAGTCCGCTTAAAATCCAAGCACAATCAAATGTTCCCGATCTACTTCCAGAATTGATTAAACCTGTAGAATTTGAAATGTCGGCAGAGGGGTCAGATGCCGGACTGGAAGGAATCCTGAGAGTTGCAGTAGAAATTGATAAGAAAGGGAACGTAAAACATGCGGAAGTCATTGGCGGCCCAGCATGGCCATGCAGTTCTTCACCAAAAGGCTCCATTTCTCACTTAAAGGACGCTGCGGAAAAAGCGACCCTCACCGCCAAATTTGCCCCTGCACACCATAATGGATTACCTGTTGATTCTAGGGGGGTAATCACATTGGTTATTGGAAAAACATCTAAACAGGCCGTCATGGAGGCTGCCGCTGCTGATCTGCTAAAAATTGATAAAGAAAGCGATGTCACGGTTAAAGAAGGTGTAGTAAACGGGAAAGCTCTGAGGTTACCTAAACCTACGTATCCCGGTAACGCTAGTAATATTTCTAGTCAGGTCTGGGTTGAGGTTGTAATAGATAAAGAAGGGCGGGTTGTCTCAGCCGGCGCATCATATGGGCCTGAATTACTTAGGGAAACCTCTAGAAAAGCGGCCTGCAAAGCTCTGTTTTCTCCTACTCTTATCCAGGGAATTCCAGTGTTTGTAACGGCCCGCATAACTTATAATTTTGTTCCCAGTCTATTTCGATGATTGCCAGCTAAAATTCACTTTCCTTGCTGCCGAGCTAACCCAGATTGGAAAGGTCAGGTCGGACACCTCGTACACGATCGAAGTCACCGCTTTTGAATAACCTGAAACCACATTACTCAATCAACCAGGGTGCGGCCGTAAGAATCGCACCCTTTTACTTTGCCGTTTGCCTCAAACGGCGTGGTTTCTTAGACTAAAATCATGAGCTTACTCGAAACAATGGTCGCTGATATGACGGCGGCGATGAAGGCGAAAGATGCCGACAAACTATCAACGCTGCGGATGGTCAAGGCCAATCTGATGAACCGCAAGATCGAAAAGGGCGGCGAGTTGACCGACGAAGAGGTCATGAAAGCTTTGCAGTCGTTGGTAAAGCAACGGCGTGATTCGATCGAGCAATATGAAAATGCGGGACGCAGCGATCTGGCCGCGAAAGAGGCTGTCGAGATCGCCGTGATCGAAGTCTATCTGCCACAGGCTGCGACCGTCGAAGAAGTAGAGGCCGCAGTTGCCGCGGCAGTAACAGAGACCGGAGCCTCGTCGATGAAAGATATGGGTAATGTGATGAAAGCCGCGATGGCGCATCTGGCCGGAAAGTCGACCGACGGCAAGATGGTCAGCGAAGCCGTCAAAGCCCGGCTCAGTTAATAGCTAAAAGGTAAAATTAAGAAGTTGATGGATAGTATGTTCAAAAATGAGGTCAAATGACCCAAGGAAAAATGATAAAACAAATAACGATTTTTGCGTTGGCGAGCCTGTGCCTGATGGCATGCGGCGGAACCGCAACAAACACCAACACCACCGCAAATGCCACAAATACTGTGGCCAATACGGCACCAACTAACACAAACACGGTCAACGCAAATGCGAATGCGAACACAGCCAAACCGGCAAGCAGCGACCCTAAACGCATCAGCTTTAGCAAAGGCGCGGACAACACGGTCGAAAATCTTGACCTCGAACCCGGCCAGTCGAAAAAATTCGTAGTCGGTGCAAGGAAAGGCCAGGATCTGACTATCGCTGACGCTGACCAAGCGGCAAAGATCACGATGCTGACAAAAGGAAAGCTCGTTGACATAAATGACGAGCCCGGCAATTACAACGCGACGACGATCGCCAACGGCGATATTGTTTTCGAAATAAGCAACCCGACCAAAAAGAAGATCAAGGCCTCGATCAACGTGATGATCGTAACCATCGGCGACGATTAATTTTTAGACGCGCTGTCGATAGAAAAGCCTCGTTCTTTATGAACGAGGCTTTTCTTGTTTAGAGTTACGCCTTTAGGCGTGATGTTTGAACTATCCAAAGATATTCCGCACCTTGTCGATAAACGATTCATCCGAAAAATCGACATCCTCGATCTCGGAGAGTTGTTCGAGCAACTTACGTTGTTCTTTTGTAAGCGTTTTTGGTGTAACAACCGTCGCCGCGACGAAGAGGTCGCCGTGGCCGCGGGCCGCGAGGTTGGGCATTCCTTTGCCTTTGACGCGGAAGACGGTGCCGGTCTGGGTTCCGGGCGGTACCTTGAGATCTTCTTCGCCATCGAGGGTTTTGACTTTGATGTCGGCACCGAGAGCAGCTTGGGCAAAGGTTACAGGAACTGCGGAGTAAAGATTCGCACCCTGACGTTCAAACTGCTCGTGCTCTGCTACGTGCAAGACGATGAACAGATCGCCCGACGGTCCGCCATTTACACCGCCCTCGCCTTCGCCGGTCACGCGTAGGCGCGAGCCCGTTTCGACACCCGCAGGTATCTTGATCTCGATGGTCTTTTCTTTCTCGACACGGCCTGCTCCGCGACATTTATTACAGGGATTTTTGATGATCTGGCCCTTGCCCTGACAGTTGCCGCAGGTGCGCATGACGCTGAAAAAGCCCTGCTGATATCGCGTCTGACCGCTGCCTTGACAGGTGATGCAGCTCTCGGCGGTCGTGCCTTTTTCGGCACCTGTGCCGGAACATTCGTCGCATTTTTCGAGACGGGGAATGCGGAGTTTTTCATCCTTACCGGTCGCTGCGTCCTCAAGCGTGATCTCGAGATCATAACGAAGATCCGAACCGCGTTGGACAGTCGTCCGCCGCCGGCCTTGCTGGCCGCCAAACATGTCGCCAAAACCAAAAATGTCGAAAATATCCTCAATATTCGAAAATCCAGGATCAAATCCGCCCGCACCGGCACCGACACCTTGATGGCCAAAGCGGTCGTAAGCGGCGCGTTTTTGCGAGTCCGACAGGACGGCATAAGCCTCGGCGGCTTCTTTAAATTTGTCCTCCGCAGCTGCATCGCCGGGATTTTTATCCGGGTGATGCTGGACTGCTAGGCTGCGATAGGCGCGTTTGATCTCGGCGTCAGTGGCCGACTTAGAAACGCTTAATACTTCGTAATAATCTCTTTTGCTCATTTAATACAATTTCAAATTTGAGATCTGAAATTTCAAAAGCGTCAGTCCATCCGTATGAACTGACGCTTTTATTATTTTGCGACAGTTGCCGCGTTTTCTCAAGTCATTGTATCGCCCTACGTCATCGTCAGCATCGCTGCTGTGATCTTGTTGGCGGCGGTTTCGACGTGGCCGAGCTGGATCTTGATCTCGTCAACACTGGTTGTCGAGAGAGCCGCGTCCGCGTCGTTAAGAACCGCGTTGATGGCCTGTTGTTCCTCAAGCTCAAATGACTTGCCAACCTCGTTCATCGCACGGCGGGCGTTTTTGATGAGCGTGTCGAGACGGTTCTTTTCGACGATCAGTTCTTTTTCGTCGCGGTCCTTTTCGATCGAGGTTTCTGCTTCGATGATGAGGCGTTCGATCTCGTCCGGCGCAAGTCCCGACGAAGGCGTGATCTGCACGGCCTGTTCGAGACCGGTCATCTTGTCCTTTGCCGAAACGCTGACGATACCGTTGGCGTCGATCTCAAACGTTACATCGACCTGCGGCACACCGCGTGGTGCGGGTGGTATGCCGACGAGTTCGAATTTGGCGAGGCTGCGATTAGCGCTCGATATTTCGCGTTCGCCCTGTAAAATGTGGATCTCGACCGACTGCTGATTATCGACAACGGTCGTAAACGTCATCGTGTTTTTGAGCGGAATGGTCGAGTTTCGCGGGATAAGTTTGACGAACAAACCGCCGCGCGTCTCGAGGCCAAGCGAAAGAGGCAACACGTCTAACAGCACGATATCCTTGACGTCGCCGGTAAGCACGCCGCCCTGGATCGCAGCACCCATCGCGACGACTTCGTCGGGGTTGATCTCGGCTGACGGCTCTTTGCCAAAAACTTCGGTCACCGTCTTGGTGATGATCGGCGAACGCGTCTGGCCGCCGACGAGGATGACCTTGTCAATGTCCGAGGGCTGCAGCTTTGCGTCCCACAGAGCTTTCTGACACGGCTCGACCGAACCCTCGACCAGGTCGAGGACGATCTCTTCAAATTTTTCACGCGTAAGCGTCGCGTTAATATGCTTTGGCCCGGTGGCGTCCGCTGCAATAAACGGCAGGCTAACGGTCGTCTCGGCGACACTCGAAAGCTCGCATTTGGCACGTTCGGCTGCTTCTTTAAGACGCTGTAGCGCAAGCCTGTCGGTTCGCAGGTCGATGTTGTGCTCGGTCTGAAATCCTTCGACGAGCCAATCGATGATACGGTGGTCAAAATCCTCACCGCCGAGAAATGTGTTACCCGATGTCGAGAGCACCTCAAAAACACCGTCGTTGATCTCAAGTATCGAGATATCAAACGTACCGCCGCCGAGGTCATACACGGCGATCTTTTCGTTCTTATTCTTGCCAAAACCATAGGCTAGGGCAGCAGCCGTTGGCTCGTTGATGATGCGTTCGACCTCGAGTCCGGCGATCTTACCGGCGTCGCGGGTCGCCTGACGCTGCATATCGTCAAAATACGCGGGGACGGTGATGATAGCTTCGGTGATCTTGTCGCCGAGAAATTCTTCGGCAGCGAGCTTTAATCTCTGCAGCACGATCGCCGATATCTCCGGCGGGCTGTAGATGCGGTCGAGCACACGGATGTGAGCGTCGCCGTTTGGCGCCTTGCAGATGTCAAAAGGCACGGTCGTGCGCATCTTTTCGACCTCAGGAGCGTCAAACTTACGACCGATCAGACGCTTGACCGCGTAGAGCGTATTTGCTGCATTGGTCACGGCCTGACGCTTGGCGATCTGCCCAACCAGCCGCTCGTCTTTGTCGGTAAAACCGACGACCGACGGCGTTGTGCGGCCGCCTTCTTTGTTAGAAATGATCTGCACCGTGCCGCCTTCTAAAACAGAAACGCAGCAGTTTGTCGTGCCCAGATCGATGCCTATTACTTTGCCCATAGTATTGTCCTTAGCGCTTTTTCGAGCCCCTGGCGAGGCTAATCTTTTTCAGGGAGGTTTTCATCGAGATCAAAGATATCTGCCGGATCGGGCAGAGCGTCTTCGGGTGCGGGAATAGGAGGAGCGGAGTCTTCCGGTGCAGACTCTTTTTTGACTGGAGCCGCGCCGGCGGTTACTTTGACCATCGAATGTCGGATCACGCGATTGCCGATGCGGTAGCCGCGAAGCATTTCGCCGGTGACGGTATTCGGCGGCTCAGTAGAATCTTCTTCGATCGCAACGGCCTCGTGAAAGTTCGGGTCAAATGCCTCGCCGACAGTGGCGATCGGCTGTACGCCCATGTTCGAAAATATCTCGTTCACCTGATGATACACCAGGCCAATGCCGTCATAAAACTGTTGAAACTCATCGCTCTTTTTACCCTTGAGCCCTGCAACCGAGCCGATCGCACGTTCGAGATTATCGAGCACCGGCAGCATTTGAGCCGCAAGATTGCTTATCTGGTCGATAAAAGCACCGCGGCGTTCGCGGTCCATGCGGTACTTATAATTTTCAAAATCCTTAAGCCGACGGTCGCTCTTATCCTGAACTTCGTTTCGCTCTTCACGCAGCCCGGACAGCCTTTTCTTTAGCGATTCAACCTCTTGCTCAAGCTCGTAAATACGCGTCTTTGCCCCAACACTTGGCTGCTGTGAGGCAGATGGAGCAGCCGCGGGTGCTTCAGGAACAAAGGCCGGTGCATTGCGCGGGTCGTACTCTGACTGTTCGATCTCGATCGTCAGGTCGGCGGTTATATGCAGGTCCTTTTCCTTCTCTTCGAGCTGCTTGATAAAATCATCGACCGAGCCGGTCGCGTCCATATCAAGCTCTTCGAGAGACTCTTCGGGCTTTGGAATTTGTTCTTTGTGGTTCATGTAAATGCGGTGGCGGGAAGGCTTTCAACCGCGCATGCTAGTTTTGTGAGATGTCGGCCGACATCATTCTTTCGAGTGTGCGGGCGACATAATTGACTATCGAGATCATCCGGGCATATTCCATACGAGTTGGCCCGAGGACGCTCAATGTGCCAACCGCCGTGCTGTTTCCGATCCGGTATGGGGCCGAGATCAGCGTACAGTTTTGAAACGACGGTGTGCGGTTTTCAGAGCCGATGACGACCGAAACGTCGCCCTTGGCTGCTGTATCGCGTTCGATGCATTCCGTGAGGATCTGCATCAGCCGCGACTTTTCGCCTATCGTGTGCAGCAGCTCACGCAGGCGTTCGAGGTCGGCAAAATCGCGTTTCGTCAGGATATTCGACGTGCCGTCCACAAAAATTTCGCCCAGCCGGTCCTCCTCGTCCTCGATAGTTCCCGAGCAGAGGATCACGGCCGTTTGAAGCAATTTGTCAAAGAGTGCCTTTTCCTCGTGCATCAACATCATGATCTCAGCACGAATTTCGGCAAGGCTTTTTCCGGCAAATTCCCTGTTCAGGTAGTTGGCCGTGCGTTCCAGTTCGTCGCGGGCAAAGCTGACGTTGAGCCGTATTATCTTGTTATGGACAATATTTGGCGCCGACACCAGCACAACCAAAATACGGTTGTCGCTCAGATTGACGAACTCGATATGCTGCAGGCGGTCACTTGCCAAACTAGGCGAAACTACGATGCCCACATTATTAGAAAGAGCCGATAACAAGTGAGAGGTCCGCTCCATCAACCTGTCGGGAGTCTCCGCCGGATCCAGTGCATTCAGACCGTATTCGACACCGATGCGGTGCAGATCGTCGTTTGAAATGCTCAGGACACCCAGCAGATTGTCAACGTAAAAGCGGTAGCCACTATCCGTCGGTACTCGTCCGGCTGAGGTGTGAGGCTGCTCTAGCATCCCCATTTCCTCTAGTTCACCCATCACGTTGCGAATGGTTGCCGAGCTCATACCGCTAGCGTTGGCAAACTTTTCTGCAAGCACTTTCGAACCAACAGGCTCGCCCGTGACAAAGTGTTCGTTGATAATGGCCGTCAGGATAACCTGTCCGCGGGAATCGGGAAAACCGGTATTTTTTTCACCGTCACGAACAGATTTTGGGTTGATTTGATGCATACGGCCAATCGGCTGTATGCTTTTCCCATATAAAGGAATAGCATTTTGACAGCCGCAGTGTCAATAAAAATAGTTAAATTAAGTTAAACATCGTTGTGACGCATCAACTTGACGAAATACGGGAAATTTACGCCGAGGCTTATCGCTGGTACGATCCGAAACGCGCCGTGCCCGTGCTCCACCTTTCATTTTACCCGTATGTCGGCATAAATCATACAATTAGAATACGCAGCGGCGAAATTTTTGTCCGCATTGGCGAGATCTGCCGCGAGATGCCCCTCGCCTGCCACAAAGGCCTCGCCTATATCCTCGTCGGCAAATTGCTCCGAAAAAAGATCCCCGCCGGTGCAAGAGAGGTATATTCTGCGTACGTTAAATCCGAAGCGATCCGCCTGCGAGCCGCCGATAATAAACGCGCCAAAGGCCGCAAGGTCGTCACGACCTCAAAAGGTTCGGTCTATGACCTCGACGAAATATTTGCCGAGCTAAACGCCAAATATTTTTTCGACACCATCCCCAAACCGGCCCTGACATGGTCCGCCAAAAAAACCTACCGCATCCTCGGCCACCATGACGCGACCCACGATCACATCACGATCAGCAAGTCTTTAGACACAACGGCTACGCCGCGATACGTGGTTGAGTACGTCGTCTTCCACGAAATGCTCCACATCCACCACCCGACCAAACACGTCAACGGCCGGAGATACAACCACACGACCGCATTTAAGCGCGACGAGCAAAAATTTGCATACTACGACCAAGCCGAGACCTGGATCGAACGAAACGTCCGGCGGATGAAGCGGGAAGCAAAGAAAAATTAATCCTGAGCCAACTGAGCGATGATCGCCCCGATCAGGCCAAAGTCTGAGGTCGTCTTGCGTTCCATGCCGGATTTGGTGAAGCGGGTTTCGGTGAAGTACGTCGAAACGGATTGGGTTTCGCCGTGGCCCTCGCGGGCGAGCATATCGACGAGAGAGAGCGTGGTGGTCGAGTCGCGGCCGATCGTGGTTATCGGAGCATTACTTGTCGCCAGTTTGCGGAGAGCATCTGAACGCAGGTTTTCCAGACCGCCGAGCCGGGAGCCGTGAATTTTGATGAGATCGTCCCTTGAGCCGATCTTTATCGCGTCATCATCCAACGCTAGCTGCAAGTCGCCGTCCTCAGCAGTCCACACATTCAGTCCATCGCCCGGCGGAGGAGCTTTTGTAGTTTGCTTCATATCGGGCGAGAGAGACTTAATAGTTGCCTGATCGTCGCCTCGGACCCCAACAACAACCGATTCTTCGGAATCAGCAGCAAGTTTGGCAGTAAGAATAATTCGGCTCGACTGATGTTTATATCCGAGCGACCCGAGAAATAATTCTGGATTGCGGATGCCGTAGGGGTCGAACAGAATTTTTGAAAATTCCTCGATCATCTTGCCCGCAAGAGAATCAGTTTTTTGTTGAGCGACAAGCACGGTACTACGCCATGCGACTCGTGGATCTTTGAAATTGTAAAGTGACACGCTCGGCAGATCGGCAGGCAATTGTTCGATCACCGTGTTCTGGATCCGATCACCGGGAACCATCGTCTCGCTCAGTACATTAGCGATCTCCGATGGCATTCCGACCTGATATTTATCCTCAATTCCCTGCTCGGTCTTGGTCGATGTCCAGGCAACATCGGTAACCGAGTTGCGGATGAGCTGCGGCAAAATACCGGCGATAGCGGATTGGACCTCGGAGTCTTCGCCGGCTTCGGAGGCGAATTTTAGGCCGACAATATTGGCGATCTGGGCGACGCCGTCGGTTGAAACATAACCGGATGCGAGAGTTGCCGGGTCCGCGCTTTTGACCTTTCCGGCTTTTGCGACACTGTCAGATTCCCCACGTTTTACGGCGAGGCATTTATCGATGGCAGATTCGTCGTTACCAAAATAGATGATGCTGTCGATGACCAGAGCGTAAGCCTTGCGGCCATCCTTGGCTGTCCAGATAAAATATTTGCCGCCGTGTTTGTCGCTGCGTTCGAGCTTCGGTTCGCTGTCGTAGATGTCTGCAACAAAACCGCCGAGCTTTTTCTCGGCGAACGCTACCGCCTGGTAATTGAAAGCGTGCGTATCGGCAACCGCAACAAAATGCGGCTGTACGCGTCCGACGCTGTGTTCGTCGGTGAGCTTTTCCTCGGAGGTCTCAAAACCGGTGACAGCGACCGCAAGCTGCACGCCTTTGAGCGCCGAAAAGTCAGGTTTGGTCTTTGCGACCTCTTTAAACGGCTTTGCGTCCACGATCGGCTGCAAAGCCGCGGCAAGGTCATTTGTCTCAAGATAAACAAGCGTCTCAGCCGGAACGAGCGTACGCATATCCGTCGGCTTGGTTGAACAAGAAGAGAGGAAAATTAACCACAGATAGACGCAAATGAACGCAGATAAAGAGGATATTTTGGCTGATCGCCACTGAAATAATATTCTTAGATCTGATCTGCGTCTATCTGCGTTCATCTGCGGTTAAATAAAATGATAAAATCCCAATCAATATGGACAAAATATTTGCTGACAACATTTTACAGGGTAAGGTCGCGTTTGTAACAGGCGGCGGCACGGGAATAACGGGCGGCGTCGCGAGGGCGTTTGCCGAACACGGAGCCAAGCTCGCGATCGTGAGCCGCAAGATCGAGAATCTCGAAGCGATGAAAGCCGAGGTCGAAGCTTTTGGCGGCGAGTGTTTTACAGTCGCGGCGGACGTTCGCGAATATGAGGCTGTAGAAAATGCTATCAAGCAAACCGTCGAGCACTACGGCAAAATAGACATCGTGGTCAACGGAGCGGCGGGCAATTTTTTGTGTGCGGCGGATCAGCTGTCGCCAAACGGTTTTGGCACGGTCGTCGATATCGACACCAAGGGCACATTCAACGTCTGCCGTGCGTCATTCGAGGCTTTGAAAGAATCTAAGGGGCAGATCCTAAACATCTCGGCGACGCTGCATTACCTAGCGACGCCGATGCAGATACACGTCTCGGCGGCAAAAGCGGGCGTCGATGCGATCACGCGAAATCTGTCCGTCGAATGGGGCCGTCACGGCATCCGCGTAAACGGCATCGCCCCGGGCCCGATCGAGGACACCGAGGGCATGAAACGACTGCTAATGCCCGAGCTGAAAGACAAGCTTGTCAAAAAGATCCCGATCGGACGTTTTGGCCGCATCGCCGATATCGAAAACGCAGCGCTCTTTCTAACCTCCGACGCCGCAAGCTACGTCAACGGCGTAACGCTCGTTGTTGACGGTGGGAGTTGGTTGCTCGGCACGAGCTTGATGTAAAACATGCTGCTCGTCATCGATAATTATGACTCATTTACCTACAACCTCGTTCAATATCTGGGCGAGCTTGGGGCTGAGATGCGCGTCGTCCGCAATGACGAAGTGACGGTCGATGAGATCGAGGGTGACATTAAACCCGAACGCATCCTGATCTCGCCGGGACCGGGAACACCCGACTCGGCGGGTATATCGCTGGGTGCGATCAAACGGTTTGCGGATAAATTACCGATTCTCGGCGTCTGTCTTGGCCATCAGGCGATCGGCCAGCATTTTGGCGGCAAGGTATCGCGTGCCCCCGAACCGGTGCATGGAAAGCCTGTCGAGATCATCCACGACGGCAAAACTGTATTCGACGGCATTCCAAATAATTTCGCCGCGGGGCGTTATCACAGCTTGATCGTCGAGCGTGACAGCATGCCCGATACGCTCGAAATATCCGCCGAGTCACCCGATGGGCTTGTGATGGGGCTGCGTCACAAGACGCTGAAAATGGAGGGTGTGCAGTTTCACCCGGAGTCGATATTGACCGAGCACGGCAGAAAGTTATTGCAAAATTTCCTCGAACTCTGACATAGTAGTTATAGGGATCTGTTCCCTTTTGCCGCTCTCGATTCGCTCACCGAACAATAATTTTTATGACCCGCACACGAGCCGATTGGCTGCCCTCGGCACCGATCACCGCCACCAATCCAAAAGCCGACACGCCGCTGTTTCCCTTTTTCGCGCGCCTTCTGCGTGGCGAAGACCTTTCGGCAAACGAGGCTGCGGACTTTTTTCGTGCGCTAACCGACGGTCGCACCGGGTCGAATCAGATCGCCGGTGCCTTGACCGCCCTCACCGCCAAAGGCGAGACGCACGAGGAGCTTGCCGGTATGGCAAGCGTTATGAGGTCGCTGGCGGTAAAAGTGCCGGGATCAAAAAAGGCTTTTGACATTGCGGGAACAGGCTCTTCGACTGCCCGAACATTTAACGTCTCGACCGCCGCCGCTCTTGTCGCCGCCGGTGCGGGGCTCGTCATTGCAAAACAAAGCAATCGCGGCGTGACCAGCAAAGCCGGCAGTGCCGATGTGCTCGGCGAGCTTGGCGTCAAAGTGTCGAGCGAACCGGACGTCGCCCAAATGGCCCTCAACGGCGTCGGATTGAGCTTTCTCTTTGCACCAAAATTTCACCCGTCGCTCAGGCGGCTCGCCGATGTCCGCAGCAGTTTGGGCATTCGCACTTGCCTGAACATTCTCGGCCTCTTAGCAAACCCGGCAAACGTTTCGCGGCAGCTCATCGGCGTCTGGCATCAATCGATGCTCGAACCGACCGCTCGGGCTCTGGCGATGCTGAAAACGGAAAAAGCCTGGGTCGTGCATGGCTCGGACGGACTCGATGAGATCACGCTGGCGGGCAAGACATTTGTTGCCGCCGTGACCGGCACCGACGTCAAAGCTCACGTCATTTCACCCGCCGATTTTGGCCTCAAACCGGCTAAGATCGACCATCTGAAAGCAAGCTCTGCCAAAGAAAGCGCGAAAATCATCCGCGAGGTACTTGCCAGCCGCCGCCGTGACGAGGCCCGTTCGCTGATCGTGCTAAACGCCGGTGCCGCCCTATTCCTTGGCGGTATTGCCAAAGACCCAATGCACGCTGCACGTCTCGCCGAACAAAGCATCGACAGCGGCCAGGCACAGAATAAACTCGACCGGCTCATACAAGTTACAAATAAAAAATAGTTCGTGATTGGTTGTTAGCGTGTTGTTAATCGATAATTAACGACGATGCTATCGCTGTTTTCATCGCTGTACGGAAAGGTCGCCGATGTACGCAATCGTCTCTACGATCGCGGAATTTTCGAATCGCACGATCTCGGTGCCCGCGTGATCAGCATCGGCAATATTACGACAGGCGGAACCGGCAAGACTCCGCTCGTTGCGTATGTTGCAAATATTTTAGCGGAACGCGGCGAAAAGGTTTGTATCTTGACTCGCGGTTACGGACGCAAAGATCCCCAAAATCGTGTCCTCGTATCCGACGGCGAAAATATTCTCGCAACCGCTATCGAGTCCGGCGACGAGCCGTTCGAATTGGCAAATAGATTACGCAGTAAGGCGATGGTAATAGCTGACGCCGATCGTGTCGCGGCAGCGGAGTGGGCAAAGCGTAAATTCGGCGTGACCGCATTCGTTCTCGATGACGGCTTTCAGCACCGCAAGGCTAAACGCAATGTCGATATTGTCTGCATTGATGCAACAAACCCATTTGGCGGCGGCAAGATGCTGCCGTCGGGGCGTCTGCGTGAGCCGCTACATAATTTATTGCGGGCAGATGTAATTGTAATCACGCGGGGCGATTTGGTCGAAGATATTTCAGATCTGAAATTTGAAATTTCAAATTTGGCTCCGGATGCGGCGGTGTTTGTTGCAAAGAATAAAATAGTGCGGGTCGTAAGGTTAGAAGAATTTAACGCAGAGACGCAGAGGCCGCAAAGTGGGGAAACGGGAGAAAAAGAGAGCAGGGCGGAAACTGTAACTATCGGCTCACGGCCTGCATTCGCTTTTTGCGGGCTGGGCAATCCGGAAAATTTCTTTAAGTTGTTTCTCAGAAATAACATTACGGTTAACGGGCAACTCGCGTTTCGCGACCATTATGTTTATTCGCGAAAAGATATTGAAAAGATCAAGAATGAGGCGAGAGATGCCGGAGCAGAGGTTTTGTTAACGACGACAAAGGACGCTGTGAAATTATCAAATTTCAAATTTGAAATTCCTTGTTTTGTGGTTGAGATCGAGACAGAAATAGAAAACTCGGACGGATTTGAGGTGTTGATCTGGTAAGAACACACTCCCTACTGGTCGTGTTTCCGCCCTTTAGGTGGTTCTTTTTTATCGCCCCAGTAAAATGCTTTTACGACGAGCACGTAGATCAGAATGCTCAGAGCGAGCAGCACGAAAAAGAATACGACCAGCCATGCTATTGAGGACATTTTAGGCTCCTGCCTCCGGGTGGGATTCGGCGTCTTCGATCCAACCTGAGACGAGGCCGCGTGTACCGCGATGTTCCAGCACGTGACGGTAGATGACGGTCGCGACCGCGACTATCGGTATCGCTAAGAACACTCCGGGAATGCCGGCAACCTGCTCGCCGGCAAGCACCGACAAGATGATCGCCAGCGGATGCAGATGTATGCCGCCGCGGACAATGCGTGGATAGGTGACGTAATCGTGGATGATTCGCAGCACGATCAAAAAGATCGCAACGTATAGAGCTTTCCAAGGGTCGTCAGAGGCTGCGGCCGTAGTGATAACGATCAGGCCGATGGTAACGGGCCCAAGCAGCGGGACAAATTCGAAAATACCCGCGAGTATGCCTAGCAGCAATGCGTATTTTAGACCAAGAAAATAAAATCCGATCGTGCAGAGTATCGCTATTAGCACACACGAAATGAGTTGTGCCCGAGTGTAAGCGGCAAGCGTCGTGTTTACCTCTTGCAGCACGGCCTCGGCACGCATACGATAGGGGCCGGCCGGGAACATGCGTAATACAGCCAACCGAAATTGATTTACATCTTTCAAAAAGAAAAATGCGAGAATCGGCACCAGCAAAAACCACGGCAGATAGGTGACCGACATCAGCACAAAATTGCCGACCGCAGCCGTAATGCTGCCACCGATATCCGTGGCTTTCTTATTTATCTCATTTTGAACCTCATCAGGAATACGCAGGCGGTCGAACCGCTGATTTAACTCGTTTCCCCGGGCCCGTAATGACTGGCCGTATGACGGGATGTTTGCCCCAAATTCTTTTGCCTGATCAATTACGCGCGGTGCGATGTTTGAGATCGCAATGCCGAGCACCGTAAAAACGAAAAGATACGCGATGACTATCGCAAACGAACGCGGCATCCATTTTTCAAGACCTCGATCTTTGAAAGGCCGCCGGATGAGCCGCACGAGCGGGTCGATTAGATATGCAAAAAACACCGACAGAATCACGAGGAAAAAAAGCGAAGTCACCGAACCGATGATCGTCTGCACCGAACCCGCGACAAACAAAATGATCAGCGTGATAACTACGACACGCAATATCGACCGTAGTGACGGTGATGACGGGTCGAGTACGACACGGGTCGCGGGCGATTTTGGCACATCAGGCGGAGCCGGTGGATCGATCTTAGGCGTTTTCAGCTCGGGCATATTCGTTAATAATATACGCTACTTATTCGCGTTTGCGTTGGTATTTGTTGGCGAAGGCGGTGAATAATTTTCGACGGCAAAACGGGCAAACAACACAAACATATTTTTGGGGGGTATTTGGCTATTAGAGCCAATGATAAACGCTTTGTCGTCGTCGGACGACATGCGGCGGTTAGCGTCAGCAGTTTGGGCTTTGATCACGCTGCGGTCCTCAGCATCGATCTTACCTCCGTCCTTACGCCGCAAAACATAGACAAAACGAAAATCTGCCGTCCGCATCGAACCGAGATCTTCTTCAAATACGGACTTGCTTGGCTGAGCGTTTGACGAACCCGGCGTTTCCTTGCCCGATTTGAGAATGCCGTCATTTGCGCCGCAGGCAGCAGTCAGAGCAAGCAACAAGGTGAGCACGAGCTTTCCAACAACTCCCCTACTCCCCAACGCCTCTACTCCTCTACTAGTTTTCCGGGTCATCATTATCAGCATTTGCGTTCACGTTCTTAGCGTCGTTGCGTTCCTCTTCGTCGAGTATCTTTTTCTCCTCGGGCGTTTCGGCGGGCTG
This sequence comes from Chloracidobacterium sp., assembly GCA_016706275.1. Taxonomy (GTDB): domain Bacteria; phylum Acidobacteriota; class Blastocatellia; order Pyrinomonadales; family Pyrinomonadaceae; genus OLB17. Next base: position 431,457 of record JADJJY010000003.1, read on the forward strand.
ATCTTTTGCTTCGTCAGGTGCGTCGCCTTTGACCGCCCGGATCTTTAACAGACGCGCATCGTCGTCCTCATAGATCGTTTCGACCCAGCCGCTTTCGAGAGCTTTGGCGATCATATCGGTATTTTCTTTGGCATCGGCAAAGATATAGTTTGCCCCAAATTTTTCGCGGATCACGGGCGCCGGATCGTCGATCTTGCCCTCGGTCAGATCTTTGAGCAGCTTGTACAGGTCAGGATTTTGCGAGTAGAGATAGTTCGGATCAAGGCCGTAAACGTAAGTGTGCTTGGTGTCGTAAAAGAACAGCTTTGGAAAATCGTCCCAAGTGCAGTTAAATATCCGTTCGCCTTTCGGGATGTTGTCGGCACCGGTCTCATCTAGACCCGTGGCAAACTGCATCGCACGTTTGTACTTGTCACCGGGTTCGTTGGTTTTGATATTGTCGATCATCCCGGCTTCGTCAAAGCCAAATTTGTGCAGCCCGATCATGTTGTACAGCCAGAAAATGCACAACAATATGCCCAAGACCCACGGAGCTGCCTGACGTGCAGCTTGCAGCCAGGACTGACGCTCTGTCGGCTTGTCGGCGTCGAGATAGGGGTCGATGTCGCGTTGAAATTCGTCTGGCAGCTCGGCGGCCTTTGGTGCGGTAAAGGCGTTCCAGGCAAACGCTGCAAACAAGATCGCGAACGGCGGAAAATATTCGGCGAAGCGCTTTGAGCGAAACTGTGCCGCAAGCAAGATGCTGGTAAACACCAGAAAGAACGACGCTTTTTCGGGCAGTTTGCTGCCCTTTGGCACAAACAGAATATAACCGATGAGCATCGCCGCAAGCGCCACCGGAAAATTCATCAGCAATTCCATACCCGAATACGGATACCATTCGCCGCCGACCGCGACGACAAAATCACTGCCGACCTTAAATTTCGTGGCGAAATGCTCGTAGAAAAGATAGAGATTTGTCGGGAAATACGGGTTGATGATATTTCCGGCGATCATGCCGCCCATCGTGTAGACAAACGGCCGCCATTCGAACCGGCGTTCGTTCCACGCGATGATGAGTGTCCAGATAATTGCCGCAAACAGCAGCAGCGGAAACAGGCTGTACGTCCACACAAACGCAAACATCAGCGGCAGCAGCCATTTGTAATTTCGCTGGAAAAGCAGATGCACGCCGAGCACCGTGATAATGATCGTCAGCGGCGGTGCCTTGCCCATGTTCATCCGGTAATAAAAGGCGTTTGAGCAGACCATGATCGCCGCGAGCCACAGCAATTGATGCTTGATCTCGTAGCGGTAGATCAGCCAATAGACGGAGAAAATGGCGAGCGTTGCGTAAAAAACCGTCGCGACCTTTGCCGCCGTGACCGGCTCAAAAAACCATAAAAACGGGATCTGTAACAGGTGAAACAGGAAGTGATGGTCGGCGTAATCCGCCGGGTTTAGCACCGTCAACGGCAGCCACTCAAACGTCGGCAGCCACTTGAAATGCTTGAAATTTTCCCACAGCAACGACGACCATTTGATGTGATAATAACCGTCCCAGTCACCGCAGCAGATCGCGTCTGTCCGTGTCTGCAAAAACGTCATCACCATCAGGATCGCGAGAAACCCGAAAATAAGATATATAACGCGGACCGCATGCTCGCTCTCGAGAAACTCGCTCCAGCTTTGCTTTGGTTTTTGCGTCTTTTCGTCCGTGGTAGCGGGCGTTTCGTTTATGATCTCTTCCATGAAAATCTGTCGGCGGTGACCGTGTGAATTATATGAAAAAGTATCACGAAAACGGGGCTGTTTGCGAATTGGCACTGCAGAACCTAAAATCAAGAATTCGAACATGTATCCAAAAGGCAACCTTTACATCCCTGCGTCACACGGCCGGCTCGAAGCGATCCTCAAGGAGCCTGCGGGCGAACACCGCGGCGTCGGACTCGTCTGTCATCCACATCCGCTTGGCGGAGGGACGATGCATAACAAGGTCGTGTTTCGTGCTGCGGCGGGATTAGTTGATGCGGGGTTGACGACGCTGAGATTTAACTTTCGCGGTGTCGGCGATTCGACAGGTGAACACAACGAGATCGAGGGCGGCAAAGAAGATGTGTCTGACGCTCTCGCGTATATGTTTGAGCAATATCCGGGCGAAGAAATGACACTCGCGGGGTTTTCATTTGGATCGCGGACGGCGCTTGAGGTCGGGTACGCTGATGACCGCATCGCCCGGCTGATCAGCATTGGCACGCCGGTTGATAAATACGGCGATTACGATTTCCTGACCGCAGTAAAAAAACCGATACTTTTTGTACACGGTGACCAAGACGAATTTGGCTCGATCGACAGCCTTCGCAGCCTCATCGACCAGATCCCTCACGCCGAGGTCGTCGTATTTGAAAACTGCGGACACTTTTTCGACGAGCATTTGAACGAGCTGCGGGACACGATTCGCGACTGGGTTACAAAGGAAATTCAAACAGGATGAACAGGATAGACAGGATTTATTAAGACTGGGAAATATTTCCGGTTCCTTAATCCTGCCCATCCTGTCTATCCTGTTAAAATTGCTTTATGGAACGAGAAACGATCAGAGATGCGGCGATACGCTTGACGATGATGCCGCGTGACACAAACGCACACGGCACGGTTTTTGGCGGCGTTATATTGAGCTATATCGACGTCGCCGGCGGTGTCGAGGCCGTAAGGCACACAAAACACGAGCGTTTTGTAACGGTCGCGATGAACGAGGTGATCTTTCACGAGCCCGTCTTTATTGGCGATCTCGTCAGTTTTTACGCGACGACTCTAAAGGTGGGCAGGACATCGATCACCATCCACGTCGAGGTCGAAGCCGAACGTTTTGGGAATAAGGGACAGGTCGTGCGCGTTACGTCGGCCGATCTGATCTTTGTCGCGATCAACGAAAAACGTGAAAAGGTAGTTATCGGAGTGTAGTTACAGAAAGTTGCAGGGAGTTGCAGCAAGTTTGAGAGTGTTGCGATGGCGGTTTTTTAAGAAGTTTGAGGAAATTCAGGCCTGGCAAAGAGCCTATGAAGTGACACTATCCGTTTATCGAATTACATCAGACGGATCATTTGCAAAAGATTTTGGATTGCGCGACCAACTTAGGCGAGCCTCCGTCTCAATAATGGCAAATATTGCCGAAGGCCATGGACGAAAATCAAACTTAGAATTTGCTAACTTTCTAAATCTGGCTCGTGGGTCTGCCGCTGAGGTACAATCTCACCTTCACGTCGCCTCAGGCATTGGCTACATCGACAAGGAGAATTTCGATACTCTATACTTAAAAGTTACAGAGATCTCGCGAATGTTATTGTCACTAGCTCAGTATTTACGTCAACCTGACAACCGCTGAAACTTTCTGTAACTCTGTAACTTTCTGTAACTAGGAGATATTAATGCCACATATTATTGCTGAAACAGCAACTGGAACAATTTCATTCGAGGCGGAAACCGGTAAGAAACTGGTGCTCGCACTCGAGGACAACGGTGTTGACATTTTGCATCGCTGCGGCGGTAACGCGCGCTGCACGACTTGCCGCGTCGAGGTCGTGGTCGGTGACGCCGGGACAATGGGCCCCGACGAAGAAGCCATTTTATCGACCAAGGGCGATCTTGCACCAAACACGCGTCTGTCATGCCAGATCCGCTGCGAGAACGACATGGAAGTAAAAGTTATCAATCAGGCCAGCGTTGCGGGTATTGACGCTGGAACCAGACCGCAGGATTAGGAGAAACAAGATGGGAACTAACACGACATACACAGCAAAATCATTTGACCTGAGCGACCTGACCGGCATTTCGAACGAGACGCTGGCGATGCATTTTAAGCTCTATGAGGGCTACGTCACTAACACCAACGTCCTCAACCAGCGCATCGCCGATCTCATCGGCACCGGCACGCTCGACCCGACACAATCGGCGGCGTTCAGCGAGATGAAACGGCGTTTTGGCTTTGAATACAACGGCATGGTGCTGCACGAATATTACTTCGAAAATATGCAGAAACACGGCACCGGCGACCCTTCGACGGGCGATGCATTTATCAATGCAGCCGCAGAGAGCTTCGGCGACTATGACGTGTGGAAAGCCGATTTTATGAACACCGGCAAGATGCGCGGCGTGGGCTGGGCAGCGGTTTATCAAGATCCATCAAACGGTGCGATCTCAAATCACTGGATCAATCTGCACGAGACCGGCAACGTTGCCGGATACAAGCCGATCCTCATCATGGACGTTTGGGAACATGCGTTTATCAAAGATTACGCACCGGTTGATCGCCCGAAATACATCGAGGCGTTTTTCGCCAACATTAACTGGGACGTCGTAAATTCGCGGCTTGGGTAAATTAGAGGTAATATTTAACAGGATGGACAAGATAAACAGGATCCATTTCCGATCCTGTAAATCCTGTCTATCCTGTTCAAATTTGTGATGATAGAAGAAGGCGTATTAGTTCAAGAATTTCTGAACCGCAAGCAGCGTGAGCGGCTCAAAAAGCCTGATTGGTTAAAGATCAAGCTCGGTGACCCGCGCAATCAGAATGCCGTGCTTGAGTTGATCGACGGGCTAAATCTGCACACCGTCTGTCAGGAAGCCAAATGCCCGAACATCTTTGAATGTTGGACGGACAAAACGGCGACCTTTATGCTCGGCGGTGATACTTGTACGCGGCATTGCGGATTCTGCGCCGTTAACAAGGGCAAGCCGATGGACCTCGACCCGATGGAACCAACGCACGTTGCCGAGGCTGTCAAACATCTCGGCCTCGCCCACGCGGTCATCACTTCGGTCAACCGCGACGATCTCGCCGATGGCGGCTCGATGCACTGGGCCGAGACGATCACGAAAGTTCGCGAAATGAACCCGGCGTGTAAGGTTGAGGTTCTGATCCCCGATTTTAACGGCGACGAAGTAGCTCTTAACAACGTACTCGTCGCTCGTCCTGACGTCCTAAATCACAACACCGAGACGATCGCCCGGCTCTACCGCCGCGTTCGCCCGGACGCAAAATACAACCAAACACTCGAACTGCTCGAACGCTCGGCCCATTTTCGCGACACACAGTTCCCCGCCATGAAAACCAAAAGCGGCATCATGGCAGGTCTCGGCGAGACTTTCGAAGAGGTCGTCGATCTGATGAAAGATCTACGCTCGGTATCGTGCGACATCATGACTATCGGCCAGTACCTGCAGCCCTACGAAAAACGCTTGCCCGTCGAACGTTACGTCACGCCCGAAGAATTCGCCGAATGGAAAGCGATCGGCATGGCAATGGGCTTCAAACACGTCGAATCTTCGCCGCTGACACGGAGTTCTTATCATGCAAGGGAGCAGGCAGAGTAATATTCTTGGAGTAAAATAATGAACCAAACCGAAAAAGAAAATGCTATCGAGGTCTTAAATAAGATCCTTGAATTGGAATTGGCCGGTGTAGTGCGGTATACGCACTATGCTTTGATGGTATTTGGGTATAACCGGATACCAATAGTTTCATGGCTACAAGGTAACGGCGACGAGTCGTTGATGCATGCCCGCAAAGCCGGTGAATTTGTAACGATGCTCGGCGGACACCCGAGTCTGAAGATCGGGCCGTTACTCGAAACAGAAAAACACGACATCGGCGATATTCTCCGTGAAAGCCTGGAGCAAGAGAGTACGACGCTCGCGGCCTATTACGAACTAATGAAGCTCACCGAAGGCAAATCAGTCGCACTTGAGGAATACGCTCGAGAAATGATCTTGCTCGAAGAAATGCACCTCGACGAGGTCAACAAAATGCTCCGCAAGCCGGGCGAGATCGAACCGTTTAGTGAGTAATATTAATATTGAAATGCCGGGATTTGAGGAATCGGCTTACCCTTTAGAGCTTTAAATAAAAATGAATGTTTTAGAAACCGATAGGCTGACATTACGTAAACTGGACTCCGCGCTCGATGCGGAGTTTATTTTTGAACTGCTCAACACGCCAAAGTTTATACAATACATCGGCGACCGCGGCGTCCGTTCGGCGGACGATGCAAGCGATTTTATCGAGGACCGCTACCGCCAGAGCTATCGCGACCACGGCTACGGCCTGTATGCGGTCGAGCTAAAGACCGATAACACTGCGGTCGGATTGTGCGGTTTTGTAAAACGCGCTCATTTCGCATTTCCCGATCTCGGCTTCGCATTTTTGCCGGAGTATGAGGGAAATGGCTATGGCTTCGAATCCGCCTCAGCCATGATGACATACGGCCGCGAAAAGCATGGCTTTACCGAAATTCATGCGATCACATCGCTTGAGAATGAAGTCTCAGGCCGCCTGCTCGAAAAGCTCGGCTTTACCTTTACCGGCTTGATTGATTCGCCCGAAGGTGAAAAACTACGCCTGTTCGCTAATAGTCCTGAATAGTGCCTCGCGGTCAACCCTCTATGAACTACGGCCTTATCGCCGGAAACGGTAAATTTCCTTTTCTCGTCGCCGACGGTGCTCGCAAGCAGGGCGTTTCGCTGTCGGTCGTTGCGATCAAAGAAGAGACCGATCCGTCGATCGACGACATTGCGGATAACGTCGCGTGGGTCGGCATCGGCCAGCTTGGCAAGATGCTGTCGTTTTTCAAAAAATATAATGTCGAAAAGGTGATAATGGCCGGACAGGTAAAGCATGTCCAACTATTTTCTACCGCGATGCCCGATATGCGAATGGTCAAGATGCTATGGGGCCTAAAGCGTCGGAATACCGACGCCCTCATCGGCGGTATAGCGGATGAACTTGGCAAAGAAGGCATCGAACTCATCGATTCCACGCACTTTGTTCAAGATATGCTCGCTCCTGACGGCCTGATGACAAAGCGAAAACCGACCGATATGGAACTCGAAAATATCGGGTACGGGCTGTACATTACGACCGAAACCGCTCGGCTTGATCTCGGCCAGACGGTTGTTGTGCGTGGCAAAGCGTGTGTTGCCATCGAGGCGATGGAGGGCACCGATGCGACCATCAAACGTGCCGGAGAGCTGGTAAACGGCAAGTTGACCGTCGTCAAAGTCGCAAAGCCGGATCAGGACATGCGGTTTGACGTACCGGTCGTCGGGGTTTCAACAATTGAGACGATGATCGCCGCCGGTGCGACATGTCTTTCTCTGACCGCAGGAAAAACTCTCATCTTTGACCGTGAAGAGATGATCGATCTTGCTAATAAAAATAAGATCTCGATCATTGGCAGTCCGTCACATTAGAAATTATGAATTTCAAATTTATGATCTGAGATTTGATATCGGCTCTAACGAAACAATTTCCGCAAAACGTCGTAAAACTATAAGAATTTACGACACCTTAATTTCTGGAGAAAAAATGAAACGAAATATTTTTGCATATCTGCTGATCGCCGCGTTTGTGGTGCAATCGGCATTTGGCCAAGCGGCCGCGCCTGCGATCAAGATCTCGGCAGACGAGAAAAAGATCGCCGAGGGCGTCACCGCCAAACAGTTGAGCGACTATCTCTACTTTGTCGCGTCGGATGAAATGGAGGGCCGCGACACGCCTTCACGCGGGCTTGATACGACCGCTAAATTTATCGGCATGAATCTTTCAAAATGGGGATTCAAACCGGCGGGCGACGATGGCACTTTTTACCAAAAGATGGCGCTCAAACGTGACGCGATCGACCCGGCGGCAACATCGGTCGAGATCGGCGGCCAAAAATATTCATACGGTGACGATATCGTCCGGGCCTCCGGCAACATGAGCGGCAAGATGACCGCAAAGATCGTTTTTGCCGGAAACGGCTGGATGGTCAAATCTAAGAATTTGAATCCGTATGCCGGGCTCGATGTTAAGGGCAAGATCATTGCCGTCTTTGGCGAAGGCCCGATGGGCGGACGTAATCTCGTACCAATGCCCGCAGGCATCACACAGGCTGACCTGACCGGTACACGCGGAAAAGACTGGGCTGACGCCACAATGTATGCCCGTGAGAACGGTGCGGCGGGCGTCATGGTGCTCTCATCAAAATTCCTCGCGGCAAACTGGGGAGCCGTCACGCAGATGTTTGGCCGCAGCCGAATGGTCGTCGAAAAGCTGCAACAGCCGTCGCCAACCGCTCAGACAGGCCCGGCTCCGACCGTGTTTTTAGCGTCGGAAAAGCTCGCTAATGCGATGTTCGCTGGTGAGGCAGGTAATCCGCTGACAGGTTATACGACGCCGTTTGAACTCACGAAAGATTTTAATTTCAGCATCGCCACTAAATCCGAAACCGCCTGGACACAAAACGTTGTCGCCATTTGGGAAGGTAGCGACCCGGTGCTCAAAAAAGAAATGGTCGCCATCGGTGCCCATTACGACCACGTTGGCATCAACCCGAACGCTCCCGGACCGGATAAGATCTTTAACGGTGCCGACGATGACGGTTCAGGCACGGTTGCTGTGCTATCGATCGCCGAGGCTCTGGCAAAGGCACCGAAACGTCCAAAACGCTCGGTGCTGTTCGTATGGCATTGCGGCGAGGAAAAGGGTCTATGGGGCAGCGAATATTTCAATAAATTCCCCACCGTTGATATCAAACAGGTCATCGCTCAGCTCAATATCGACATGATCGGCCGCAGCAAAAAGGACGGTAACACCGAGCCACGAGACAAAGACCTGTCTGGTGAAAATGCGATATATGTAATCGGTAAAGATATGATGAGCTCGACTCTTGGCAATGTCGTTTCGGGCGTCAACTCAGGCTATCTCAACATGAACTACGACACGCGTTATGACGATCCTAAGGACACTAACCGATTCTTTTTCCGCTCGGACCATTATAATTATGCGGTCAACGGCATTCCTATCACGTTCTGGTTTGACGGTGTCCACGTCGATTATCACGGAGCAGGCGACAGCCCGGACAAGATCGATTACGCCAAGATGGAAAAGGTCTCGCGGACGATCCTCATCACTCTGTTAAAACTGACCGACCTCAAAGAACGGCCAAAAATTGATAAGCAATTACCGCCTGAGCTTTCGGGAGGACGTTGATTTGAGGCAGAAACACGAGCGGTAGGGAGTGTGCCGTTCTAAGAACACACTCCCTACCGCTCGTGTTTCTGCCTATTTACTTTTACTTTGGTTTGCCGATAGGCCTCTGACTTACTCAGCCCAAATTCTTTTGCCGTCTTCTTAAGGGCGGTCTTGTTATCCATCCCTTCTTTTTCGAGTTCATTCACACGTTTTGAAATAGACCTTGGAGTCGGAGTCTCGCGTTTCGGTTCTACCAACGCGGCCCGCTCGATGACCAGAACGATCTCGCCTTTGACAGACTCTTTACCATATCTTTCGGCAAGTTCGCTTAGGCGTCCGCGTGCAGTTTCCTCATGGAGCTTGGTCAGTTCGCGTGCGACTGCCGCTCCCCGATCTCCTAACACTTCAAAACAATCCACTAGCGATTTGGCGATGCGGTGCGGGGTCTCGTAGAGAACAAGCGTCGCCGGAATATCGCGTATCTCTTCGAGCCGCTTACGGCGGTCGCCTTTTTTTGAGGGCAAAAACCCGCCAAAAAATATTGACTCGGTCGAGATCCCGGACGCGACGACGGCATTAACAAAAGCAACCGCTCCCGGGATCGGAACCACCGCCGCACCGATTTCGATCGCACGCTGCACAATGCGAAATGCAGGGTCACAGATCCCAGGCGTTCCGGCATCGGACACAATCGCGATCGATGCTCCCGCGACAAGACGGTCCGCAAGTTCTTCGGCTCGTTCGAGCTCGTTATGCCCGTGATAGCTGATGAGGCGGTTTGAGATGCGAAAATGATTGAGCAGCTTGAGCGTATGGCGGGTGTCTTCGCAGGCGATGAGATCGACGGTGCGCAGCACTTCGAGGGCTCGATGCGTCACGTCCTGTAGATTGCCGATTGGCGTTGCAACCAAGTAAAGCGTTCCGGCCATTCTCTGACTATAACAAAAAAAGCCCGCGTCACTAGGACACGGGCATAAAGAAGATAGGTGAACTTATCTGGTTAGAAGGGCCACCAGCTCGGACGACCGTTGCCGTTTCCATTACCGCGACCCCAGCCGCCGTTGCCATTTCCGTTTCCCCAACCGCCGTTATTGCGTCCGTTATAGGCGTTTGCGATGATTCGTAGATCGTTATTGATCTGATTCCAGTTTTGCAGATAGCCGTTCAGTCGGCTACGGCGGATCTCGCGTTCCAACTGGTTGCCGAGTTCGAGTACGCGGCGAGCTTCGTTTGAGCTCTTGTACTGATCGCGGCCATCATCGTATCTGTCCTCGAGCCTGTCAGCCGCTTTGCGAAACTGATCAGCCAGGTTTTTCAACGAGCGAAAGTCAACGTTGTTGTTGTAGCCACCATTGCCATAACCGCCGTTATTCCAACCGCCGTTATTGTTGCCATAGCCGCCATTGTTCCACCCGCCGTTGTTATTACCGTTGTTCCAGCCGCCGTTATTTCGGCGGTCATCGAGACGCTCGATCTCTTTTTTGAGATCTTTGCTGCGGTCTTTGAGGTCGCGGACTGTGGATTTGATATTCGAATAATAGCCGTTATTGCCGTACTGGCCGTTGTTATAACCGCCATTACCGTAACCGCCGTATTGAGCCGAAGCGATGGCCGGCAAAATTAGCACCATTATTGATAATGCCGAAATTGTCATTAAACTTTTGATCTTGTTCATTGTTGTCTCCCTTTTCATAAAACTTGGGCAATGATGTGGCCATTGCTCACAAGAGTAATGGCAAAGAGCGTGCCATTCGGCGACAATGGCGCGCCCAAAAGCGTAAAGCCCTGTTTTCACAAGGCTTTACGGTCAGATTATTTTTTATTATTTAAGCGACGAATTGCTCTATTTCGGAGCAATTGTCCCAAATCGTTAGTCTAATGTTGCAGATGGTTTAGCACCTTACCGGCAATGGCATTTGCCGCACAGATGCGTCCACCGGTCGCGACCTTGCCGTCGAGCGAATCGATCTTATCGGTGGTCGAGAGCAGACGCTCACGTAGCTTTTCCATCGAGATCTTTGGTTCAGCGGCAATAATGAGGGCCGCAACGCCTGAAACATAAGGCGTCGCCATCGATGTGCCCGAAGCCTCGCGATATGCGCCATTTAGCCAAGTCGAAAGGATGTCTTTGCCGGGAGCGGCGATGTGGACGGTTTTGACGCCAAAGTTTGAAAAGCCCGCGAGCCGGTCGTTGCGGTCTAGAGCGGCGACGCTGATGACGTTTGGCAGATCGTAGTTCGAAGGATAATGTGGTCGGCTGTCGTTATTCGAACCGTCGTTTCCGGCAGCGGCGATAAACAAGATTCCCGCGTCACCGGCGGCACGGATCGTGTCCTCAAGAGCTTTTGATTTGGATGTCGAGCCCCAGCTTGCGCTGATGATGCGGACATTAACGCCGTTCTTTTTACGGTCAATTGCGTAGTTGATCGCCTCGATCGCGTCCTCGGTCGTTCCCATACCGCCGCGACCTAAAAACTTGAGCGGCATGATCTTGACCTTTTGGTTGATGCCAGTAATGCCTTCGCCATTGTCGCCCTCGGCCCCGATGATGCCCGCACAATGCGTGCCGTGGCCGTTGTCGTCCATTGGGTCAGCGATCTTGTCGGTGCCGTTGTAGCCGTTGATGTCGTTAAAAGTGCCTAGCTCGTCATCTGTGTACGCCGGAACATTTGCGGGCCGCGTCCACATATTTTCCTTTAGATCGACGTGCGTAAAATCAACGCCGCTGTCGAGCACGGCAACGACGACCTCGTCACTGCCCTTGGTCTTTGTCCACGCTTTTAAGGCGTCGATGTCAGCCCGCTGCGTACCACCGTCCTGTCCCAGATTATTGAGCGCCCATTGATCGCCGAATAGCGGATCGTTTGGCATTTCGGCTGTCGTTTCGCGATACAAGCCATCTTTAATCTCGTCTTTTTGGATCGGATCATCGAGCTTAATCCGGTAATTAACCTCAGCATAGGCCACCGTGTCGCTCATAGCTGCGTATTGGTCGGCGACCGACTGAGCATCGGCGTTGTCGAGATCGTCAATGACCGCGAGGCCGCTGACGGATTCGATCTCGTCTGCGAGAGAGTCGTTATTCGCCGTTGCTATCGACTTGATACGGGCAAGACTGACGCCGGGCTTGAAACGCACGAGCACCTCAGGCGCAGCATTACTTGCTATTTGCTCGGCTTTGATCGTTTCGACGCGCTTTTGAACAGCGTCCGAGCGGTCGTGCAGAGCCATTCTCCAACGGCCGATCTGCCCTAAAACTGCGGCCATCGTGATCAAAACCACAGCGATGCCGATATGTATCCATATATTATTGCGATTCATAGAAAAAACCTCGATCTATGACTGTATGACGTAATTCTTACCCTTGAAGTTGTGCAGTCGTAGCTGATATTTATCGGCACGATACTCGTAATTTTCACTATCTGCCGACAGTTTTATCAGCCATCCGCTTGAGATCATCTGTGCCGACATCTCGCCGTCAATAGCCGCACCGAGCGACATATCGGGGAAATCTTTGTCATCGATATCAACGACGTCGACGCTACCCACGTCAATATTTAAACGTTTGGCAAGGTCGGTTATTGCAAGCTCAGCGGCAGATTCTCTGGTAAAACTCATGTGTTTTTCAATCTTGCTCCTTTTACGAAACCGAGTCAATAAAAGTTCGAAGTTCACAATGAGCCCCGAATGTTAACCGCAGATGAACACAGATAAGATGCGATAAAAAAATTCAAAATGTATCTGCGTTTATTCGCGCTTATCTGCGGTTAATTCTTCTTTGCTTCAGATTTCGTGTGATCTCGACAATGGCGGGGACAATATAGGTCGCGCAGGCGACGCCGAGGATCAGGCCGGTGATGAACCGTGAAAGATGAGTATTTTCCCAGATACCAAATACGGTAAGCGACCAGTCGATGCCGATGGGAACGAGCGAGAGAAATAGCCAGAAACGCGGAAGCGGTTCGATCTCGGTGATATTTCGCCAAAGCGGATAGATTGCGAAGCCGAGTACCAGGCCGAAATATACGCCGAAACATCGCGAACAAACCGCAAACTGCTCGCCCTCGACGTGAAACGAGCGATCCGATATTTGATGGCAAATATAGCCAAAGAAAGTGTAGAGCGGTGAGGAAACGCCAACAAAGCCATTCGCCTTGGCGAGCGGAGCGACAACGGTCAGCAAAACCCAAGTTCCAACAACGACTAAACCGGCCATCCAAACCCGTATCGCTTGTTTTCGCATTTTTGCTGCGAGGTCAAGCGAGACGTAATTCGAGGCCGGCTCGGTCATTACTATTTATTTACTAAACGGTCGCTGCTTCGGCGGCCGGGGCAGCCTTAGCGGCGGCACGTCTTGCCAATTCTTCCTCTGGCAGATCACCGCAGTCTTCACGCAAATGCTTGAGCATATTAGGCTTGAGCGTTGCGAGCAGCTCGGCACGGGTCTTGACCTCGATCGGCTTTCCGGTATAGATCTTGCCCATTTTTGCGAGCCGTTTTTCAGACAGCAGTCCGGCAAACATCAGCAGCGGATAGGTAAAGTTTGGCCCGTTGAGCCGACGAAGCTTATAGAGCCACATACCGATCGAGCCGAGACGCCAAGCGGTCGGGCCCCACCAACTGTACTGGCCGGGACGCAGGTTCATCTTCCAGCATTTCATCATCAGCTGCCATTGCAGCGGAGTCAGGTCGCGTGTCTGCGTGACGCCTTTTTCCATCTCCATGCGCGTATCGTGGAGCGGCGTAAAGATCGACGGGATGAGGAACGCAAACAAACCGCGGCGTTCCATCTCATAAATGAGATCGAGCGTCGCCATGTTGTCTTCGTCGGTCTCGTCGGGGTTACCAACGATCAGCGTCATTGCCGGGAACCAATTGTTCTCGTTCATGACCCTGAGGCCTTCGAGAACAACGCTCTGCCAATGGTCGATCGAGAACGGCACTCCCTTACTCGCCATGACTTTTTTCGCCATCTTGATCGAGCCGGTCTCAAGACCAATAAGCGGGGCAAGCGCCTTTTTCTCAGGATGGGTACTCAGGTACGGGAAATGGATCGGGCTCTTAGGCAGCAGCATATCCGAAAGCTCTTTGATAAGGACCGGATCGACGACCGCCGGAGCGATGGTCGCGTGGCTGAGCACGTGCTGCTCAACGCCCGGAGTATCGACGATCGAACCGTACAGGTCGAGCAAAGCCTCACGGTTAGGGAAATAGAACGGTATGTCCGTATGCACCTGTCCCCAGATGAACATATCCTCGGTCGCCAAACTGATCTGCTTGTTTCCCTCGCGGACATTAGCAAGGACTGCACCCATGATCTTGTCTTTTGGCAGATCGATCTGCGGATTGAGATCGGGCACGCAGAATTTACAGCGACGACCGCAGCCCGTAGTCATTTCGACCACGCCAAATGTCGTTCGCGTGTCGGGGAACATGATCGAATCGCGATCGACCGGATGTTTTACGACTACCTCTTTCGGCAGTTCTTCCTGACGGATCGCCTTGGCAAACAGATCGAGCGTATCGGTCGATTCGCTGCGTCCGTCTACGACACAATCGATGCCCAACTCTTCGTAAAGATCGGTCTGGATGATCTGCCAGCCGCCTGAGCCGCCGACGATCACCTTGAAATTATCGCGGTACTGATTGCCTTTGATCTGAGCAAACAGCTCACGTGAGTAATGAGAATTGATCGGCATCTTTGACGAGCCAAAGATCGATGTATAAACACCGGCGGCAAACGTCACGCCTAGCGGGTTGTGCGTCGAAACACCTATAACACGAGTACGCGGGCCGATAAATTTCTCGAGATCCTCGGGATAGCACGAGACAATGTCGTCACTCTCGTAAACACGCGAAAGCGACTTTTCGACCAAGCGGACACCGGCGGGCATATATTTTGCCGAGCCGTCGCCGTAATGCTCGACCTCACGCCATTTCGGATACTTACGGTTTATGACCGGCTCCATCCAGATAGGGATCGATGCCATCGCCATTTGAATAAAATACCCGGCGTGATCGATCGCCTCGGTCAACGGCGCCGTCAGCACGATCAATTTACCCTGATCGTCCGCCGGTTTGGTTCCATTCGTTTTATGGCCGTTGCCGTTCACATGGCCATTGCCGTTCGTATTCTGCTCACTAACACTACTCATTCATATCCTCCAAACAATATTGAATCCTAACTTAATCACGGCGACTAAGCTAGTCATTTATCGCTAAAACCTTATAACTGCGTCGGGCCCGCCCTCAACGTGGACGGTATCGACAAAACGGATGCTCTTGCTGTCCGTCGTCATAACGACCGAATGTGTCCGCTTGCCAGAGCCAAAGAACCGCACACCGCGAAGCAGAGCACCGTCGGTAACGCCCGTTGCTGCAAAGATGATCTTTTTACCGGGAGCGAGATCGTTAGTGTCATAGACCTTGTTCGGGTCGTTGATGCCCATTTCATCGAGGCGTTTCATCACCTCGTCATGCGGCGGCACTTTCGATTTATCGACACCTAATCTTTCGGGATCCCAGACGAGCTTGGCGAGTATCTCGCCGTTGAGGCATTTCATAGCGGCTGCTGTTATGACGCCTTCGGGAGCTCCGCCGATACCCATCAGAGCATGAATGTTCGTTCCGGCAACCGCCGCCGAGATTCCTGCTGAAAGGTCACCGTCCGAGATCAAGCGAATGCGGGCACCGGCCGCTCGGACTTCATCGATCAGGGCTTTGTGCCGAGCTCGATCGAGACACATGACGGTCAGATCATCGATATCACGTCCCAGACGCCGCGCAATATTCTTAAGATTTTCCGTCACTGGGGCGTCAATATCGACCGAACCGCGACACGACGGGCCGACGACGATCTTGTCCATGTACAGGTCAGGCGCGTTGAGCAATCCGCCGCGTTCGGCCGCAGCAAGCACGGCAATGGCGTTGTTTGCACCGAGTGCACACAGATTTGTTCCCTCTAGCGGATCGACCGCGATATCGACCTCCGGAAATTCTGCCCGTGCATCCTCTGAAAAGATGCCGCCGCCGACTTCTTCGCCGATGTAGAGCATCGGAGCCTCGTCGCGTTCGCCCTCGCCGATGACGATACGGCCGCGCATCGGGACGGTATCCATCACCTCGCGCATGGCTTCGACAGCAACGTGGTCACTGTATTTGCGGTCGCCCTGGCCCATCGTCTTAGCAGATTCGATGGCAGCGGCCTCTGTCACGCGCAGAAAATCGAGGGATAATTCTCGTTCAGCTTTAATAGTTTTCATTTTGTTTCCCTATCGGAAAATGACCTGCAAGTGTTTAGGTTATTCAAGGCATTTTACCACTTGTATCCCCTGATTTGACAAGTTAGACTCAGGATATTACGGTTTTAGTTTGACTTGCGTGTGAGTTTACTGGGTTCATTGAGTTTTTTGAGTTCGTTGGGTAATATTGAGCGTTGATAAATAGGCTCAAGAAACTCAAAGAAATCTATTAACTCTTCAACCAACTCTATTAACTTTTTATTATGACCTATATCACTACACCGCCGTGCGTCGATTGTAAATACACCGATTGCGCCGCAGTCTGTCCCGTCGAGGCTTTTCACGAGACGCCTGACCGGCTTTTGATCAATCCCGACAACTGCATCGACTGTGACGCATGCCTGCCCGAATGCCCCGTCGAAGCCATCTTTTCCGATATGTCGATCCCCGAAGAATATATGGATTGGCTCGAAAAGAACGCTGAGGCAGAAAATTACCCGATCATCAGCACCAAGATCCCCGCCCTCATGGGCCCCGGCTGCTCCGGACCACCGGAGTAAATAGTCTCGTTTTAGAATTTCATTTAGGCCGTCCGAAGCGATCTTTGGATGGCCTATTATTTTGCTGAACAGAAAAAATCATTGAAAAAGGAATGCGGTAGTGTTTAAATGTGTATTAACAAAGGCAAATTCACAAGATTTGCCCTAAAATATTTATGCACGACACCGTGATAACAAGCAAAGAAAAAAATTATCGCAGCACCGTCGACTGGCGGATGAAGGTTCTCGTCCTGTTTGGGACGCGGCCCGAGGCGATCAAGCTTGCACCTGTCATACACGAACTGCGAAAGAAATTTTTTCAGACTGTTGTTGTGTCATCGAGTCAGCACAAACACCTGCTCACGCCCTTTCTCGCGTCGCTCGAGATCGATGTCGATTTTGATCTCGGCGTGATGAAACGCAACCAATCGCCGTCGGATGTTTGTTCGCGGGTGATGTCAAAACTCGACAAAATACTCGCGCTCGAGAAACCCGATCTGATCTTGGTACAGGGTGATACGACCACGACGCTTGCCGGGGCCTTGGCCGGCTTTTACCGCAAGATACCTGTCGGCCACGTGGAGGCAGGTTTGCGTTCGGGTAATCTGATGAGCCCGTATCCTGAGGAGATGAACCGCCGCGTCGTGTCCCAGATCGCGTCGTTTCACTTTGCCGCGACCGAAAAGAACCGCCGCAATCTGCTCGCCGAAGATGTGCCGTCCGAAAAAATATTTGTCACCGGCAACCCCGTCGTCGATGCGATGAAGCACATGCTCAAAAATCTCGACGTCAGCCCCGAGATCGCCGAGCTGATCAAAAAGACCGAGGGCAAAAAGCGTCTGTTGCTCACGACGCACCGCCGCGAGAGCTTTGGCTCGACAATGACGACAAATCTCAAAGTGCTCCGCGATTTTGTCGATAAGAGGCCAAATGTCTGTCTGTTTTTCCCCGTCCACCCAAATCCAAATGTTAAGGGCATCGCCAAAGAGATCCTCGGCAAACGCGAGCGGATATATCTGCTCGACCCGCTCGATTATTCTGACTTTCTGGCTATTATGCGATCTGCTTGGCTGATCGTGTCGGATTCCGGCGGCGTGCAAGAAGAGGCTCCATCGTTGGGCAAACCACTCCTCGTAATGCGTGAAAACACCGAGCGGCCCGAGGCGATACGCTCCGGCGTCTCAAAACTGATCGGCAACAGCCCCGGCTCGCTCAAGCAGATGCTTGAGGAAAATTATTCGGTCGAAACTTGGATCAAATCTGTCAAAGAGGTGGCAAACCCTTTTGGCGACGGCCGCTCAGCCGCAAGGATCGTCCGCGTCATCGAGGAAAAGCTCGCCGCCAAAGACCGCGCCGCAAAAGCCGACCAAGGCAAACTTTTCTGATCCACCCACTTTCCCTTTTTATTAAAAACTTCACCTCAAATACGGAAACTCAACCCGTTTAAAAGTTTATTAACAAAGGAGCGTACTTCGGGCGTTTGCACCCGGCTCCTTTCATGTTTATTCGGCAGCCCCGCGATAAGCACGAAAACGCGATTGACGACCCCGTCTTCCCACAAAAGGTCTTAGGCATCCGGCCCGGCCGGAGCACACTTTTTAGGATCGAATATGAGTGCCCAGTTAAAAAGATCAAAGAGCCTACTGACCATTCTGGTCGAGGATTATTTTCATGTCGGTGCGTTTGAAAATCTTATTCAACAGCGCAACTGGCAGAATTTTGAACCTCGATACGAGCAAAACACCCTAAAAACACTTGACCTGCTCGACCGCTACGACACTAAAGCGACGTTTTTTGTGCTTGGTTGGATAGCCGAGGCCAATCCCGACCTGATCCGCGAGATCGCTTCACGCGGCCACGAGGTGGCAAGCCGAGGATATTATCACCGTAGCCCGCGAAATCTGACACCAAACGAATTTCGCGAGGACCTTCGCCGCACAAACCGTGTGATCGAAGACGCCTGCGGACAAAAAGTTATCGGCTATCGTGCTGCCGAAAAGCTTGCGTTTGACCAGAGCGGCTGGGTTTTGGACACGTTGGCAGACGAAGGATTTACCTACGACGCATCATTTTTACCGTCGTCGAGGACTGAAAAAGCGAAACGCATCGCACACGAGATACAGCTTGGCGACAATTCGATATGGGAATTTCCATATTCGACGACCGATCTCGGCATCGGCCTATTGCCGATCTCGGGCGGCAATTACTTTCGCCAGCTGCCCTACACGCTGATGCGTAAAGCGGTTAAAAATTGGCACGACAAGCACGAGGATCCGTTCACATTCTATTTTCACGTCTGGGAGCTCGACCCTGAACAGCCGCGTATCATGGCCGCGTCGAGATACAACCGCATCCGCCATTACCGAAAACTCGACAAGATGGAGTGGATCTTGCACGAAAATCTTGCCTTGTACGACTGCACCGGCGTCGCCGATCATCTAGGCCTCAGCCGCGAACTCGCTGAAAGCGTTGCGGCCAAGATCTCTGACATCGAACCGGTCGCTCACGACCTAAATACGCTGACACCCGTCTCGATCGTCATTCCCTGCTATAACGAAGAGGAGTCGCTGCCGTATTTGGCAAAAACACTGGCGTCGGTCGAAACACGACTCAACGACATCGGTTACACATCAGAGCTGGTATTTGTAGATGACAAAAGCCAGGACGATACATTCAACGTGATGCATTCGCTTTTTGGGCAGCATCGAAATGTCCAGATAATCCAGCACGAGGTCAACAAAGGCGTCGCCGGCGGCATCATGACCGGCATCCGTGCGGCCAAGACCGAGATCGTCTGCTCGATCGACTGCGACTGCACTTTTGACCCGCACGAGCTCGTCAAAATGATCCCGTTGCTAAAAGAAGATGTCGATATGGTCACCGCATCGCCGTATCACAAAGACGGCGGTGTGCAGAACGTGCCTGGCTGGCGGCTCTTGCTTTCAAAAGGAGCATCGGTGCTATACCGCCGCGTTTTGCGCACAAAGATCGCATCATACACAAGCTGTTTCCGCGTATTTCGCCGTTCGGCGATGGTCAATATCAATCCGACCGCTCCCGGCTTTCACGGCGTTCCCGAGATGCTCGGCCTGCTCGATCTCGAGGGCGGCAAGATCGTCGAGTTTCCTACCGTTTTGGCCGTTCGCCTCTTTGGCGTTTCAAAAATGAACACGCTCAAGACCATTGTCGGCACGATCAAACTGCTGTCGCATCTAGCGGTGCTGCGGATGTTTGGCAAACCCGAACCGGCCAGCCCTTCGCTGTCACCGGCTGCATTGACGCCCGTTACAAAAGATCTGCCCAAATAAGCTACCAGATATGAAACAGAATATTGCCATTGTCGGCTCAGGCTTTCTCGGTATGACGCTCGCCATGCGTTACGCCGACGCGGGAGCAAAAGTGACCCTTTTCGAATCCGCTGCGGAGATCGGCGGTCTGGCTTCCGTTTGGGAGATCGGCGATATCGTTTGGGACAAGCACTATCACGTCGTGCTCGCGTCCGATCGCCACACGCGCAATATTATCGAAGAGATCGGCCTCGGCGACGAATTTCGCTGGGTCGAGACCAAAACAGGTTTCTACACCGACGGCGAGCTGCTATCGATGTCCGACACGATGGAGTTTCTCAAATTCAAGCCGCTCGACATCATCAGCAAACTGCGGCTCGGAGCGACCATCTTCTACGCTTCAAAGGTCAAGGACTGGAAACGGCTCGAAAAGATCACGGTCGAAAAATGGCTGACAAAGCTCTCCGGCAAAAAGACATTTGAAAAAATGTGGAAACCTCTGCTCAAGGCAAAACTTGGCGAGGCGTACAAGGAAACCGCAGCGTCATTTATCTGGGCGACGATCCAGCGGATGTATTCCGCCCGCAATTCGGGCATGAAACGCGAGATGTTTGGCTACGTTCGCGGCGGCTACGCCCGCGTGCTCGAACGGTTTGGCGAAGTGCTGGTCGAAAAAGGGGTCGAGATCAGGCTCAACTCACGCGTCGATAAGATCGAGCGGCTTGATTCGGGCAAGGTCCGCGTCACACCCGCCGCCGCCCGCCGCCACAAAGACGTTAAGCCAAAGATCGTCCCGCAAAAGACTAAATACGCCAAATATCAGACCGCAGCCGTCACGGCTCCCGGATTTTCAGCCGGCTTTATGACCGAGCCAAACCCTGCCAAACCTACGGTTCGTCAGTTTCCACGCAACGGCTCGTCGGATATTTTCGACCGCGTGATCCTGACCTGTCCGTCAAATGTCGCCGCCAAGATGCTGCCACAGCTAGAAAAAACCGAGCGGCAGGATCTCGAAAGCATCAGTTATCAGGGCATCGTCTGTGCGTCGGTTTTGATGAAATGCTCGCTGTCCAACTATTACGTGACAAACATCACCGATGACACGCCGTTCACCGGTATCATCGAAATGTCGGCGATCGTGGACAAACGAGAATTTAACGGCAACGCCCTCATCTATCTGCCGCGATACGTCGCACCAGACGACGAACTGTTTGATAAAACGGACGAAGAGATTGAAAGATACTTTCTCAACGGACTCGAACAGATGTATCCACATTTCAGGAAAAAAGACGTTGTAGCGTTTAAGATCTCACGGGTCCGCCAGGTTTTTCCGATACCGACCGTCCGATATTCCGAAGGGCTTTCCCCGATGAAGTCGTCCGTCGAAGGCGTCCATATCGTCAACTCGTCGCACATCGTCAACGGCACGCTGAACATCAACGAGACTGTCGCCCTAGCTGAAAACTTTTTTAGCCACTTCCTTGCTTTTTTGAAAGAGCGAAATCTCAAGATCACATTTTTTATCGTCGGACAGGATGCCGCTCTGGAGAAAAACCGCGCGGCGATCAGGTCGATATACGACGCCGGCCACGAGATCGCCAACCACAGTTTTAACCACGAGCCGTGGCTGCATCTTTATTCGCGTGACGAGATCGTTGAAGAATTTGAAAAGACCGAAACGGCTATCGAAAGCATAACGGGCACTCGGCCAGTTGGTTTTCGCGGTCCGGGTTTTAGCCTGTCGCCAACCGTCATCGACGTGCTTGGCGAACGCGGCTACGAATACGATTGCTCGACCTTGCCAACGTATGTTGCTCCACTTGCAAGGGCATTCTACTTTCTAAAATCGCCCAAAATGAGCACCGAGGAAAAAGAAAAGTTAAAGAAGCTGTTTGGCAAGTTTTCCGACGGCTTTCAAACCCTGAAACCGCACTTTGTCGAAACTGCCGGCAAGAGTCTGGTCGAGATACCGGTCACGACATTTCCCATCGTAAAGACACCGATCCACGCGACATATCTGTTATATCTGTCGGCATTTTCACCGCTGGCGGCAAAAGCATATTGGCGGACGGCAGTTGCGGCTTGTTCGCTGACTGGCGTTCAGCCCTCGCTGCTACTGCACCCACTAGATTTCCTAAGCGGAGATGATATTGCCGAGCTTAAATTCTTTCCGGGAATGAACATGCCTTCCGCCAAAAAACTGAACATGCTCAGCGACCTGCTTTGCACATACACGGACAAATTTGACGTGATTGATATGGGCAAGCACGCAAGGCTTTTCCGCTCAAACGCGCCGGCCGGATTGCCACAACACGAGGCGTTGCTCTAAGATTCAACGATATTCTGATGCAGAGGATCACAAAACTGCTAGATTCGTTTGAGAGATCGCCGATCAGTTTTTGGCTGTGTCTCCTTTCACTATTTCTCATCGTACTCGCCTTCCACGGCCGACCGATTCCCTCAAACAACGAGTTTATATATCTACTGCGACTCGATCCCGGCTTTTTGCCAAACGACTGGTCGTTCTCACATTCGGCCAACGAACACTGGCTCTTTAACCTGATATTTAGTATTCCCGCTAGTTTCCTGTCGATTGAGATCGTCGGTTGGTTGGGCAGAATAGCGTTTTGGAACCTTTGTTTGGCGGCGCTGCTAAAGCTCGGAAATCGTTGGGATATCCCGTCCTGGGCAGCAACCATCTCAATTGGCATATGGCTCGCATTCAACCAGTCGGTTGTGAATGCCGAATGGATATTGGGCGGGTTTGAAGCTAAAGTCCCCGCGTATGTCTTTCTGCTTTTTGCCCTAGTTGAGTTTTCAAAACAACGGATCGTATTGCCGGCGATTTTGCTCGGCCTTTCGTTTAGTTTTCACCCAGCGGTCGGCATCTGGGCAGTGCCGGCGGTTGGCCTCGCATTGCTCGTGGAAAGAATTTCGTTTGCACACTTTTCGAAGGTGGTCGCAATGACATTTTTGGCTTGCCTGCCGGGGATCATACCGCTATTAACCGAACAGGTCGCAGGCCAACCGGCGACAACTGACCTTTGGCATTTTATGGTCACGGTACAAATGCCCTTTCATTTAGACCCGTATTATTTTTCGAAAGTTGGAATGTTTGTGCTCGGCGTGATGCTGATGTTTAATATCGCCGCACTGTGGAACGCCAATAGTTTTGCACTGCGGTTCTTTCGTATTTTTCAGATCGCGATCGCGGTGTTTTTTCTGGTCGGGGTGCTGATGCGGTTTCTCGACCTATACTCGCTGTTGCGATTTATGCCGATGCGGTTGTTTCCGATCCTGACGCCGCTGTTCTTTATGTTTACGGCCTTTTATCTGGCGGCAAAGCTTGGGTCGGTTCAGAAAAAGATAGTAATCGGCCTGATTGTGGTCGCGACATTGTTCCCGCTGCATCCGTTTGACAATGCGATCGGTCAAATGCGCGAGACTAAGGCGAGTTGGATAGCAAAGCCCGACGACACGGAAATCTGCCTCAAATGGATATCACAAAACACTCCAACCGACACCACGATCCTCACGTCGCCGACCGGCCGTGAGTTCTGGTACCGCTCAAACCGCGCACAGATAGTGTCGTATATGTATCCAAGGTATGATCGTCTCGCCGAGTGGCGGCAGCGGATTGCCGATTTGACCGGCAACGTACAGATCGCCAGTCGCGAAAGTTCGCGAAGTGATATCGAGACGGCCTTTGCCAAACTCTCGGCTGCCGAGATCATTGAAATAAAACAAAAATACGCGGCAAATTATCTTTTGACCCGCACAATTTATCCATTTCCTGTTATATTTGAAACAGAAACTTACAAGGTCTATCAGTTGCCGTGACCGGGGCAGTATTTATATGGAAACGTCAGAAAAGCCGGCTGTCAGATGCTCAAAATGTGACCGCGAAATGGATCACTACAATACGTTTTTATCTCCGACGAACGAGGAGAGTGTTGTTTGCTGGCAGTGTCTCGCACGCGAAGAAAAAGGCTTTAATGCAAAACGCGATTTTCACCGGACAGCCCGCTCGGGCGTTATCGGTCGATAGATCACCAATGATAAGTGCCAAAGACCTGCATTCCTAACGACTGCATAAAAACTAACGCCGCCAGTTGTAACCGGCCTGAAGATCCCACCTCCGCATCCTCAAGATAATACCCCACCGGAAACAATAGATACGGATAGATATACGCACACGCTCGCGCCGTCTCACCCGTCCGCCACGCCCCGACAGCGTACATTCCCAGCAGCGATGTACAGGCCAGAATGGTCAGTACCAATAAAGGCCGCTGTCGCAGATCCGCGAACGGACGTAGCTGAAACTTAGACCTAAATCCGCGAATCAACAAGATCAATAAAAACGGCCCGAAAAAGAATAAGATCTCAGCGACATCTTCGACGCGTGTAAACAGGTAATTTACTGGATCGACGAACAGCATAAAGCCATTAGGATTTTCATGAAGTGAAGCATTGCGAAACGAATGCCACCCGTCGTAGCCCGTGAGCAAATAAAAAAGAACATGGGCCCCCACCATCCCGCCGACAACGAGCACGGATCGCTTTAAGCTTCGTCTAACGATCAGATCGAATCCGACCAACACAGGCAAGATAAAGAGGCTGACAAAGGTGAGCAGGAAAGACGCGGTCAGCAAAACTATCGCCCCGATCGCCGACCTGTAGCTTTTTCCAAAGCAAAAGAGATAAAGAACGCCGGTCAAAAGAGCGACGATCAAAGCATCAAGCGAGGCGAGGTAATAAATTTGAACCGCCGGTAATAGCACGAGTAAAAACGCCATGTACCGCGCTGTTTCGTCGTTCAATTCGGTTTGCAATATCCTGTAAAAAAAGAATATTGTCGGTATCGTTGCGAGGATCATAATGACCACGGCGATCATCGCCGGGTCTCGAAGCAATTTGGTTAAAAAATAAAACGTCAGCACCGCACCCGGTGGATGCGTGTGTCCGTGCATGTGTAGCGTCGGCTGTATCTCGTTATATCGGCGAAAGAAATCGACCGGATCGGTAATTGTCAGGGCGTCGTGAAAATACTCCTGGCCATCGAGCGTATTGGGAATGAGCACGCCGGTTCTAGCATCGCCGGCTATGGGAGCGTAATAGCCAACATCGAGTCCGTGGATGAAATTCAAACCAGCGATCAACGCAACCCCAAACACGATTGAAAGCACGATGCTAAAACGTTTAACTTCCAGAACGCGACAAAACAAAAAGAAAACGGCCGCCACCCCCGCCGCGACCGACAGATCACGTAATGACGGCAAACGCGGTCCGAAGATGCTCACCGGCCAGTAATATGGGTTGTCAAACGCGACCACGTGCTCGGAGATATAACGCAGCACTCGCTGGATCACAATTACGACGCCGACAAAGGCCGTCGTATAGATCAATACTTGCCGCCAGGTAAATAGACGTGAGTTGCTCATCAGATCTGTTTTGTTATCGATATCGAACCGCATTAAACTATTTGTATGTAAGACTTGTTCCGAGTTTCGGCTTTTCGCCGATTGAACAAGATTTTATGACAAATTACCTGAAAGAACCACTGAGACCTTGTTTATGGCGATTAGGAAAATAACAGAATATCCGGGAGCTGTACTCGCTGAGATCGGACAGCCTGTAACGGAGTTTGACGGCAAGCTCGCCGAGCTGTGTACGGATATGTTTGAGACGATGTACGACGCCGAGGGCGTCGGGTTGGCAGCCCCGCAGATCGGGCTCAATCTACGGTTATTTGTGATGGATTGCGAGGGCGTCAAACTCATCGCCGCAAACCCCGAGATCATCGCAACCGATGGCGAGCAATCCAGCCCCGAAGGGTGCCTCTCTGTCGGCAAGGTCCCCGCCGTCGTCGTCCGCCCTATGAACGCAACGCTCAGGGCACAGGACGAAAAAGGCGAGTGGTTCGAACGCGAAGCCAGCGGTTACGCCGCCCGCGCATTCATGCACGAAACCGACCATTGCAACGGCACGCTCTTTATCGACCACTTGCCAAAACTCCGTCGCGAGATGGTCGTCAAAAGATTTAAGAAAGAAAAGCGTTGGGACTAATTATGCAACTTTCGAGCCGGTGGTAAGGCGGGACGTTTTTTCTGCAACAGTCTGAGCTTCAAGAAACTCCAAAATTCATGAACTGTTTCTATGTCGCGATTTTGGCTGCCCGTTCCAAAGTTTGTAGTTGGAAAGGTTATGCTCGGCGTGCTGTGTCCGCCGCCAAAAACACGATAAAACGTTATCTTTGCTCTTGATTGCGAACCGTATTCATATTTTGTAACGGTTGAATTGTCGTTCAGGTTGATGTTTGGCAGGACGGTTGAGATGTTTGAATTTCCTGTTCCGAGAAAATTAGTCCAAAAATTGACAGTATCATCAGCTGACCTGACAGTCCCAGCAGCGGGGTTGTTGGTTACGAGTCCGCCTTGATATGGCATCAGAGAATCTGCGTCGCCAAGCATTAGTACGACACTAACCGGGCGAGTCGGGCGAGCCGGGCATTCGCCGAAAGGATCAACCGGCAGATTGGCAATGTGGGGAGCGATTGCCGCGATCCGGTGTGAAAGTTCAAAAGCCAATCGCCACGCTAGCAGTCCGCCGTTTGAAGTTCCGGTTGCATAAATTTGCCTGGAGCTGATGTTATGCTGCGAAGAGAGCGTATCAATCAGCAATTCAACAAAACCAACGTCATTTGCCGTGCTGACTCTCGTGTTGTCCGAGCGGCAATCGTTCCAACTGTTGTTGACGCCGTCAGGATACACGACGATAAACTTGTCGCGTTCGGCAAGCACGGTCCATTCGCGCCAAGGTGAATTCGGACCTGACATCCCCGCCGCGCTGCCCGTTCCGCCGTGCAGCGAGAAAACCAAGGGAACGACCGTATTTGGCAAGTCCGACGGCACAAATTTTATATAGCTCCGAGTTAGGTTCTCGTGGGTTATAGTATGGGTGCTGAAAGTACCGGCATAGCAGTCGCGAACGCAAAAGAGAAAAGTGCCCACGATAGCCATAAACAAAAACAGAAGTAATTTCCGCATATTAGATTCTCCCATTTCGAAATATTTCGAATTGACTCGGACTTTTGGTCACTTGTTTTTGACGTTTAAGAACATCAGAAAGCCGAGAATACTCTATCTCGGTTACATTTAGAGAAATGGCTCCTGACATCGTTTACTCAATATTTTTACTGAACATTGCCAGATAAGTAGACAAATTTTTATCCTTGACCGCCTGTTCGCGCTCGGTCTTTACCGGAAACGGATTTTCGCTCGTCTCGATCTCGCTCAATCTCTCGTCGGCTCTAAATAGATCAAACATTTCCTCTGCCAAAAATTCGATGTCGGTCTGAACAAATATCTTGCCGGCCGGAGCGAGTTTATCGACAACTGTCGCCACCAATTCGGCATTGACCATCCGGCGTTTGGCGTGACGTTTTTTGAACCACGGATCGGGAAACTGGATCGTTACCACTTGCAGCACGCCATCGGGCACGTCTGAAAGCAACTGCCTAAGCCGGAGCATCGCATTGCAAAAAACGTAATGCAGATTAGTCAGGTTGGCTTCTGCCGCAAGCCGATTTGCCTCATCGACCAGCGGCTCTCGAATCTCGACGCCGAGGAAATTCCATTCCGGCTGAGCCGCAGCCATACGCAAAATAAACCGGCCCCGTGCACAGCCGATGTCGAGATGCAGCGGCTTTGTGGAATCAGCGAAAAGTGCTGACAGATCTACGGGCTCCAATTCCTGAAGGTAGTACGGCGATAACGGATTAACGTGTTGATGAACGCGGACGCGGGCCATGATTAGACGATACGGAGAATGAGCAAAATACTAAAAGCACAAGCGGCGATATAGATACCGAGCGATGCAAGCCCTGCAAACTCAACAGTCGAACCAGCCTCTCGCGGATCGATATGGACATCTGACGGTATTTGTAAAAACCCGTAAACGGCACCGGTTATAAGCCCGCCGATATGTCCAAAATTATCGATCGTCTGATACAACACCAAGCCAAATACGAGAATAAAGCCGATGTTCACAAGCAGGTTCTTTCGAAACGCAGGCGAAATAAAATCACGACGTCGAAAAGCATAAACCGCCAAATAACCGATCAGCCCGACAATGCCGCCTGAGGCTCCGACCGAAATGCCGTCAGGCTGAAATACAAGACTTAAAATGCCGCCGCCAATTGCCGAGAGCAAAAATACG
Organism: Chloracidobacterium sp.; assembly: GCA_016706275.1. Taxonomy (GTDB): domain Bacteria; phylum Acidobacteriota; class Blastocatellia; order Pyrinomonadales; family Pyrinomonadaceae; genus OLB17. The sequence goes on from JADJJY010000003.1 coordinate 459,733, forward strand.
ATCGCGAGATGTGCCCGGTTTGACAGCATTTCGAAAATACGGCCAAAGCTGTAAAACGCATAGCAATTCATCGCGACATGCAAGATGCTGCCGTGCGTCGTTGCTCCGGTCAGTATCCGCCAATATTCGTGCTGTTTGAGAAATAGCGGTTTATCAAAACCCGCCGCCATGATCGACGCCTCGAGCCCGGTCAAAAACTGTGTCAGAGCAACCGCACCTATCGCAACGATAAATGCGATCGTATAGACAGGCGGCGGCGACGCAGGCTGTTCGGCCGTATCGTCTTGTTGCAACTGCAACTCGTCCTCTTCAGTTTGGTAGTTGAGCGACATATCTGCCTACATAGCGAGACCGCCGTCGGGCTGGATGACCTGTCCGGTTATGTAAGCCGCGGCCGGTGAGAGCATAAAGCAAGTAATTTCAGCGACCTCAGCGACATTGCCGAGCCGCCCGAGCGGGATCATTGCGAGGATCTTTTCGCGGTATTCGTCGTTCATTTCAGACGCCATATCGGTTTCGATCAGGCCTAGTGCAAGTGCATTGACGGTTACCTTTTTGCTGGCGATCTCTTTGGCCAGAGATTTTGTCAGGCCGATCATACCGGCTTTTGACGCTGAATAATTTGATTGGCCAAGCATACCGACAACGCCGGAGATCGATGAGATATTCAATATCGAACCGCCGTTCTCATTACGCATCATCGGACGGATCGCGGCTTTTGAAAAATTCCAAGCCCCTTTCAAATTAGTGTCGATGACCGCATCCCAATCTTCTTCTTTCATCCGCAAAATAAGCTGATCGCGGGTGATACCGGCGTTATTAACAAGATAATCGACCGTGCCAAAAGCCTCCTTGACCGTTCCGACAAATGCCGCCGCCGCCTCGGTGCTCGCGACATCGCATTGCTCGGCAATGGCTCTTACACCAAGCTTTTCAACGTCGGCCATTAGCGCCTCCGCCTCGTTAGCACTCTTCGAATAGTTAAACGCAACATTGCATCCGCGCCTTGCCAGTTCCAACACGATCGCCTTGCCGATACCACGCGTACCGCCGGTGACGATCGCCGCTTTTCCTTCAAATTGTTTCTCGCTCAATTTATTATTCTCCTCACAGCAATCTATGATTCTAGTTTTTGCGCCCGCCCGCGTCAAAATGACGTTTCGCTGCGTTGGACGCAGAACGCGAGGTTCATTATGATTTCTTTAATTATGAACATCCGCATCACATTATCTTTCGCCTTTGTTGTCATCATCATTTTGCTACTATCGGTTGCGGCCATCGGTCAAACAAAACCCATTGTCTTCGTAAATGCAACGATCATTGATGGCTCCGGCCGGGCCGCGTTTCGTGGAAATGTTCGTATCAAAAACGGAAAAATAGAAAAGATCGGCACTTTCAAACTATCAAAAGAAGACGAGATGATCGACGCATCGGGACTCGTGCTCGCACCGGGTTTTATCGATATTCACAATCATTCCGAATCGGGCCTAGTCAGTGAAGGGACCGCGGCAAATCAGGTATCACAAGGGCTAACTACCATTTTCGTCGGCCCTGACGGCGGCTCGCCTTTTCCGATCCCCGAATATCTGGCAAAACTCGATGGCAGGATCGCGGTCAATGTCGGAGCATTCATCGGCCACGCAACAGTCCGCGAACAGGTAATGAAAAACGACTATCTGCGAAAGGCTACCGATGACGAGATACGTCAAATGGCCGAGCTTGTAAGACAGAGCATGGATGACGGGGCATTTGGCCTGTCGTCCGGCCTCGAATACGATGTCGGATTTTCGGCCACGACCGAGGAGCTGATCGCCCTCGCAAAAGCCGCCGCCAAACATCACGGCATCTACATGACCCACATGCGTGACGAAGAAGAGGGCATGGTCGACGCTCTGCGCGAAGCGATCCGCATAGGCCGCGAGGCAAAGTTACCTGTGCAGATCTCACATATTAAAATGGGCAACCGCAATGTCTGGGGCAAGTCTGCCGAGGCGATCGCTTTGATCGACGAGACGCGTCGGGCCGGTTTTGACATTACGGCAGACGCCTATCCATACACGGCGTGGGCGTCGACGATAACGATCCTCGTGCCGAGCCGCAAACACGAGGACCGCGCGGAGATCACCGACGGCCTGAGCGACGTGGGCGGAGCCGACAAGGTTCTCGTTACAAGCTGCCCTGCCCATCGCGATTACGATGGCAAAACGCTCGAGCAAATTGCAAAGATCAACAATACAACGCCGGTGGATGTTTATATCCAGATCGTCAAGGACGGCGGCGCTAGCGTCGTGTGCAACTCGATGAACGAGGCGGACGTCAAGGCGTTTTACCAACAGCCGTGGGTCATGGCGTCGAGCGACGGCGGCATTGGTAGCCGACATCCGCGCGGAACTGGTACGTTTACGCGTGTGCTTGGGCGTTTCGTTCGTGAAAATAAATGGTTCAGTCTTGAGGAAGCTGTGCGAAAGATGTCCGCGATGCCGGCGGCGAGACTGCGGCTAAAAGATCGCGGCCTTATCAAAAACGGAATGCGGGCCGACCTCGTGCTATTTGACGCGGACAAGGTCATTGACCGAGCGACATTTGCCGAGCCTCAAGTTTTCTCAGACGGCATCAAGACGGTCTTTGTGAATGGCGTACGCGTCTGGGACGGCGGCAAGATCACAAATAACCTGCCGGGCATGATACTCCGCAGCAAGTAGGTTTATCCGGCGAGAGCATTTCGCTGAATTTCAAATAGTCTATTAACGCCGATCTCGGCTAGCACAAGCATCTCGTCCATCTGCTCGCGGGTAAAAGGCTCGCGTTCCGCGGTGCCCTGTATCTCGATAAATTTACCGGCTCCGGTGCAGACGATGTTCATATCGACATCGGCGGTCGAGTCCTCGGTATATGCAAGATCGAGTATTGTCGTGCCCTCAATAACGCCGACGCTGACGGCAGCGACCTCGCTGATGATCGGGTTGGTCTTGATAGTTCCCTGTTTTACGAGCTTGCGGCAAGCCAACGCAAGGGCAACATACGCACCCGTGATCGACGCACAACGTGTGCCGCCGTCTGCCTGGATAACATCGCAATCGAGGTATATCTGACGTTCGCCAAGCAATTTGGTATCGACGACCGCCCGCAAACTGCGGCCGATAAGTCGCTGGATCTCCTGCGTCCGTCCCGACGGGCCGTTCTTTGTCTCACGCTGCGTACGCGTATTTGTCGCTCGCGGCAGCATTGCATACTCCGCCGTCACCCAGCCTAAGCCTTTATTCCGCATAAACATCGGCACACGGTCTTCGACCGATGCGGTGCAGATGACCTTGGTCCCGCCGACCTCAATGAGCGCCGAGCCCTCAGCATACGGCGAGATATTCGGCGTGATCTTGGTATTGCGGATCTGGTCGTGGGTGCGGTTGTCTTGTCTTGTATAGCTCATTTATTTTTTGCCCACGAAACACGCGAAAGGACGCGAAAATTATCCAATTATTTTTCGCATGTTTCGCGTATTTCGCGGGCTAACTCTTACTTAATTCATCAACACCGTAAACTTCTATTGCCTCAAGTTTAGACGGCTTGGTTCCTAAAAATCTTTCCGCAACGCGGGCAAATCTGTCGGCGGCGTCGGTTACGTAAAAATGGTCGAGGTCGTCGCAAAGCTCGCGCGTTCCGCTGACTGCGTTAGGGTTTTCAAGGCCTTTTTCCTTTAACAGAGCCGCCACCTCATCCGCCGTCGCCTCGCCGGAATCGACAAGTTTAACATTTTCACCGACCGTCTGCTGTATCACTTCGCGAAGTATCGGATAATGCGTACAGCCCAGCACAAGCGCGTCCGGTGCAAAATCTTTCATCGCCGCAAGATATTTTTTGGCTATTGAAAATGTCTCGGGTTCGCTGGTCCAGTTCTCCTCCGCGAGCGGCACAAACAACGGACATCCGGCCTGCATCACCTCTGCGGTATCGGACGCCCTGCGAATCGCTTCGTAATAGGCGTTACTCGCCACGGTCGCTTCGGTCGCAATGACACCGATCCTTGCATGCGGATTATCCTTAGTGATCTCAACCGCCTTTCGCCCGCCGGGGCCGATCACACCGACGACGTCAAGCCCGATCTTTTCGCGGATCTTTGGCAGAGCAAGTGCGGACGCTGTATTACATGCCACGACGAGCATCTTTATCCCACGCGAAGCGAGAAAAACAGAGTTCTCGATCGCATACCGCTCGACCGTAGCCATCGATTTGGTTCCATACGGCACGCGGGCCGTATCGCCAAGATAAATAAAATGCTCATTCGGCAGACGGTCGTGCAAAGCGCGATAAACCGTCAGGCCGCCGACGCCCGAATCGAATATGCCGATCGGCATTTCGTTGATGGATCTATTGCTCATTACCAAAGTAATGAGCATAACGCCGTAGCGTCACAAAATCCAAGATCTGAAATTTGATATTTGAAAAAGATGGTGGAGGCGGCGGGAATCGAACCCGCATCCAAAGGTTGCGACCAGTAAAATCTACACGTTTAGTCTATTCACTTAATTTTCGCCACCGTTGAGCAGATGAACAGACAAGACCTCATCGGCAGCTAACCCGGCTAACTTTAACTTCACGCCGCAGGTGGTGGCGTGATGCGAGCCCGAACTATTTTATGCCTTAGCCGGTCGCATCAGGCTGACTTCCGGTAAGACACTTCTGGTTTAGAGTGAACTAAGCAGCAAGAGCTAATTCTTGATTAGCATTTGTTTTTGTATAGTTTTGTTAACGAGCTCACCATACAAAAGCCCGACGTGCATTCAAAGATCTATACAAGCCCCTGTCGAAGCCTGTCGCCCCCACACTGAGGAAGGTCAGTTTACAGTATTGAGATGAAAATAGGAAGGTTCGCGTTGTCAGGCAGCTTGGCCGTTGGCGATGAGCGTCGGGTATTTGCCGCTCCAACAGGCGTTGCAGGTTGATGCGGGGTCGAGGCCGATAGCTTCCAGCATACCTTTGAGTGAGAGGTAGCCGAGGCTGTCGGCACCGATGTATTGGCGGACCTCTTCGACATTCATGTTGGCGGCGATGAGGTCTTTGCGGTCGGGCGTATCGACGCCGTAGTAGCACGAATGAGCGGTCGGCGGGCACGAGATGCGCATGTGGACCTCGGCGGCACCGGCCTCGCGGACCATCTCGACGATCTTTTTCGAGGTCGTGCCGCGAACGATCGAATCATCCACCAGCACGATGCGGTTGCCGTTTATCAGGTCTTTGATCGGATTGAGTTTGAGCCGCACGCCAAATGAGCGGATCGATTGAGACGGCTCGATAAACGTGCGGCCGACGTAATGATTGCGAATGATCGCCTGGCGAAAATTGATGCCCGACCAGCGTGCATAGCCGATCGCGGCGGCGACGCCGGAATCGGGAACCGGCACCACGAGATCTGCGTCAACGGGGTGTTCGGCGGCGAGCTGTTTGCCCATCTTGTGCCGCGATTCGTTGACCGAGCGGCCAAAGATTATCGAGTCGGGACGCGAAAAATAAACGTGCTCAAATGTGCAAACCGCGTGAGCCTTGACCTCAAACGGCTTAGACGAATGCAGCCCATCGGCGTCGATGATGAGCATTTCGCCAGGCTCGACCTCGCGGACATATTCGGCATCGATCAGGTCAAACGCACACGTCTCGCTCGCGACGCACCAGGCTCCCTGAAACTTACCCAATACCAGCGGCCGGAAACCCCGCGGGTCGCGAACAGCGATCAATGCCGTTGGCGTTAAAAACAGCAGCGAAAACGCTCCTTCCGTCGTCGCTAGAACTTTCTTGATAGCATCAACAGCGTCCTTGGCGGGTGTGCGGGCGATGCCGTGGAGGATGGTTTCGGTATCGGATGTCGAGGAAAAGATAGCCCCGTCACGCTCAAGCTCGCGGCGGCGGGCCTCGGCAAACGGCAGATTGCCGTTATGACAGACCGCGATCTTGCCGTGCTGGCAAGTCACCGAAAACGGCTGGACCTCATCGAGCGTGTTCTTACCTGCGGTCGAATAACGCGTGTGGCCAATGGCAGAGGTGCCGGTCAGTTTCTTCAAAACGTCGGGATTTAGTACATCAGCGACAAGCCCAACCTCGCGATATTGCAGTAATTCGCCGCCCTCAGCCGTCACAATACCGCAAGCCTCTTGCCCGCGATGCTGCAACGCAAACAACCCAAGCTGCGTCAGCGTCGAGGCCTCATCGTGGCCAAAGATGCCAAAAATACCGCATTCCTCGTGAAGTTTGTCGAGAGCCAGATCCATCAGTTTCTATTTTGCCACAAAAAGAATTTAGCCACGAATGAACACGAATAACACGAATCAGAAGCGGATCTATTCGTGTTATTCGTGTTCATTCGTGGCAAAAAACTCTTATTCCGCCGGTAAGATTCTGCCGCGGCATTCGCCAAAGCCGATGCGGCGAAAGCCCTCGCGTTCGCAGTAGCCTTTCATGATTATTTCGTCGCCGTCCTCGAGAAAGCGGCGGGTTTCGCCGTTGGGTAGTTCGATGGGTTCGGTGCCTCGCCAGCTCAGCTCGAGCATCGAGCCGCGTTCGGACTTTTCTTTGCCGGAGATGGTGCCGGTGGCGATTAGGTCGCCGGTTTGGAGGTTGCAGCCGCCGGAGGCGTGGTGCGTGAGCATCTGGCCGATCGTCCAGTAGAGGTCTTTCATATTCGAGCGGCTTAGTAAAAAAGGTTCGATGTTTTCGCCGCGCATCTTCTCCGTCTGAATAAAGACCTCAAGATTGATGTCGATACCGCCGAATTTTTCGTTGTTGTCATCGGCGAGATAATCAAGCGGAGCGGGATCGCCTTCTTCGCGTTCGAACGCGGGCGTGCGGAACGGTGCGAGGGCCTCCATCGTGACGACAAAGGGCGAGATGGTCGTGGCGAAATTCTTTGCGAGAAACGGCCCGAGCGGCTGGTATTCCCACGCCTGTATGTCGCGGGCGGACCAGTCGTTGACGAGGCACAGCCCGAAGATATGTTTCTCCGCCTCGCCGATCGGGATCGACGTGCCGAGTTCATTCCCCTGCCCGACAAAAAACCCGACCTCCATCTCGTAATCGAGACTCTTGCACGGGATAAACACCGGCGGAGCTTCCTGATCGGTACGATTCTGCCCGTGCGGTCGCTTGATGTCCGTCCCCGAGATCACGATCGACGAAGCCCGCCCGTGATACCCGATCGGCACATATTTATAATTCGGCAAAAGCGGATTGTCCGGCCGAAACATCGACCCCACATTCGTCGCATGATAGATCGAGCAGTAGAAGTCGGTGTAGTTGCGGATTACGTCGAACAAAGGTGAAAACTTCACATCGGAAACTGGAACGATAAGTCCCGGCTTTTCCTCCGTAATCTTTGGTGCATCAAGATTGTCCGCTCGAAGAAAGTCTACTAACTCCTTTCGAATTTCTGCCGTGGGTGCGAAGATATCCTTGTTGCCATCCCCCCAAAGGTCGGGAAACTTCGAGATTATTCCCATCTCCCGCGCAGGAAAAATATCTAGCACATAATCACCTATGACCACGCCTGTGGTCCAAGGTCCGTCAAATTTGGAGATATACCGACAAAACGGCAAATTCTGTATCGGAAAATCCGTATTCGGATCGTTGGCGGATTCGACCCAGCTTTTGAGGTCCGGGTCGTGTGTTTCGTTGATTTCGTAGGTCATGGCGTTACTTTTGTCCGTTAACTGCAGTTTTCGTCTGTTATATGCAACTTTTCTCTGTTATATGCAACTTTTGCGTGTTATATACGATATTTCGCAGTTATATACAACTTTCGTGTGTAATTCGTGATTTTTCGCTGTTATCGGCGATATTTTCCTGTTATCCGTGATTCGTTCACAATATTCCCAGTTTTTGCAGATCCGCCACCGGTTCGTCGAAAGAGCATGAGCCGAACGACTGGATGCCTTTTTCGCGGAGCGTCTCGATGTGGCGTAGGTTTAGCGTGTAGTCTTCGCGCCAGGTGGCGGCCTGGTCTGTAAACGCAAAGACCTCGTCAAATTCCTCTTCCATCACATCAGCGAGCAGGCTCTCGCGGTAGCCTTCGAGGGCGAAACCGGTCATGAGGAAAAGGTTTAGAAAGCCGTGCATCGTGCCGGTGACCGCGTTTTCTTCGTAGGTCAGCGGGCGAAAACAGCGGATCGGATGATGCAGCCCGGCGGTCGCTTTGAACGGCACGTTTGCCGCAAGGCACGTCCGCACAAACCGAATGATGTCCTGCGTCTTTGGAAAAGCGTCGGGCGTGATGCCGCCCGTGCGGATCTTTGCCCGCTGGCCCGTCGCCGCAAGCGTGGCGATCAGGTCGGGCAGCTTTTCATCGAGTGCAAGCTCAAAATACGCCGTCACATCATCCGGCACGGAGGCCGCTGCATTCTCAATAACGCCCGCCGAATCCGCCTTGATCTCAAGCGTATCGCAACGCACGCCCGGGCCGTTGGCGGCATTAAAATTCTTTATCTCGTTGATGGTGTTAACCACTTCGTCGCCGACCACGACGCTGACCCGCCAAGCATTACCCGCATCCCGCGAGACAAAATCACGTGCACATTCGTAAAACTCTTCGAGCCGAGCCGCCGTCACGACAAAGCGGCCAAGCATCCAGTTGTAGTTGCTCGTGCGATAGGTCGCGTAGTTTATCACCGCTTCAGGCATCGACAGCCCCGACGGCGGAAACAACCCCGCATAGTCCACCGCCCCATCGAGCAACGCCCGAACCGATCGCATTACATTAGTGGCGGCAGTGTCCATGGGTAAAATCAGATGATAAAAGATTTTGACCCAAAGAAGAAACTTAACCGCAGATGGACGCAGATGAACAGAGATAGAATCTAAAAATAAATAGCCTAAAATTATCTGCGTCTATCCGCGTTTATCTGCGGTTGATTTTCTTTTCTTTCCCACGCTTGCATTCGACCAATTTATTGGAGTATCTTTGCTTAAATTTAGGAAGTAGTTTGAAACACACATGCGCGTTTTAGGGATCGATCCAGGCAGCGAAGCGCTCGGTTGGGGCGTGGTCGACGGGAGCGGCTCGAAATATGCGCTTGTGGATTTTGGCACCGTTAAGTCGAATACCAAGCAGCCTTTTTCAAAGCGTCTGCTCAATATCTACGACGGCGTTGCCGAGGTGATGGCGACACATTCGCCGGACGTGCTGTCAGTAGAGGATACATTTTACGCGGTCAACGTCGGCGTTGCGCTGAAATTAGGGCAAGTTCGCGGACTGATGCTATTGCTCGCCGAGCAGCGCGGGCTTGGTATCGCCGAATACGCTCCACGTTTGATAAAGCAGACTGTCGTAGGTTACGGAAACGCGGAAAAGCAGCAGGTCGGGCAGATGGTAAAGATACTGCTCGGGCTAAAAGAGGTGCCAAAGCCGCACGACGCTGCCGACGCACTGGCGATAGCGATCTGTCATTTTCACCACGCGGGTGTGCAGGAGCGAATAAACCAGGCCGCGAAGAAAAAATAATAAGTTAAGGGAGACTATATGAAATTCCCCGTTTCCACAATTTTGCTCATCATTCTCGTCGCGACGGGGCACATCTTTGCACAAAAGCGCACGGCTCCCGTAAAACCCAAAACAGCCGCGACAAAGTCCGCCGAGGTAGGCCAAACAGCGGTCGTGATCGACGAGACGCTCTCTATCCTCCGCAAAACCCCGAGCCTGTTTTCCGATGTCGTCCATCGTATGCAGCGTGGACGTAAGGTGCAGATCCTCGGTGTCGCCGAGGCGGACGGTGTTAAGTTTTATAAGGTGACTGCTCCGCCCGCGAATTTCGGCTGGGTCCAAGCGGATGCGGTTTTTGGAAAATTTAGGCCCGGCGATGAGGAGCGTCTCGCAAAGCTTGTTCAGGCAATTGACGCTTTTGATCAGATCGAGGTGGCCGGCCAGTTTTTCGAGCTTTATCCGGCGTCAAAGTTTCGGCCCGCAATATTGTTGCTCTATGGTGACGTGCTCGAAGAAGCGGCTGCGAAATTAACAAAATCAGCCTCAACGCAGTTGAAACGTGATGAAATGGCCGCGTCCGGAGCTCCGCTACATAGCTATTACCTCAATTTCAATATGCTCGACCGCTATCGCAGGCTGGGCATCATCTTCCTCTTTAACTCCGCCGCAAAGCAATTTCATTACGACGGTGCGTCTTGGAAAGAGATCGTTACAAAATTTGCGGGCACATCTGAAGCTGTCGAGGCCCAGAAACGGTTGGATGCGCTAAAAGCGAAGATGGAAAAGACGGCGGCTAAGTGAGGCTTTTGGCGATCTCAGCCGCAACGCGAGCATTATTTTCGAGCAAGGCAATGTTTGCGGCTAGTGTTCGTCCGCCGCTTCGCTCGGACATCTGCGAGAGTAGAAATGGCGTGATCTCTTTGCCGCCGACGCCTTTTTCATCGGCGAGTTTTAACGCGTCGGCGAGGATCGACTCAAGTGCGGCTCGGTCGATCTCAAATTCTGCGGGAACAGGGACGGTCACAAGTATCGAATTTTTCAACCCGAGTTGGTCACGTGCGGCGGCTATCGCTGCAACCTCATCGGCACGATCCACCCGCTGATCGATCTCCAAACCGCTGACGCGCGAGTAGAACGCCGGCAGTTCGTCGCATTGCCAGCCGAGAACGGTAATGCCGTTAGTTTCGAGCCATTCGCGGGTGCGGTCGAGGTCGAGTACGATCTTTGCCCCGGAACAGACGACAGTGATCGGCGTCTGTGCAAGCTCGGGCAGATCAGCCGAAATGTCCGCGTCGAAACCGCGATGCACACCACCAATACCGCCGGTCGCAAAGACCTTGATCCCCGCCATATGAGCGATAAATGCAGTCGTCGCAACGGTCGTCGCACAGTCGAGCTTATTTGCCACAGCAATAGGCAAATCACGGCGTGAGATCTTGCGGATGTCTTTACGGATCGCAAGCTGCTCGATCTGATCTCGGTTTAATCCAACACAAAACTCACCGCTAAAAACCGCTATAGTTGCAGGCACGGCACCGCCATCACGAACGGCGGCCTCGCATTTCATTGCAGTTTCGATGTTTTGCGGGTACGGCAGACCGTGGGCAATGACGGTCGATTCGAGGGCGACAACCGGTTGCCGTTGCTCGATAGCTCTCGATACTTCTTCTAAGATACTTAACTTCATATTGCCGTCCGCTTTAGCGAACGGATGTTGTGGTCAAATCAAAACGGGCTTCAGCCCAACAGAACAGTTGGGCTAAAGCCCGCTTTAAGAAGCTAATTCTAACCGTTGCCTAAAGGCAACGGTAATATAACTTACTTCACAAATTTCCCAATTCGGCTTAGACGGGGATGTGTGATGCACGAAAGCATACTGCCGTCCGACGCTCCGCGGTCGCATGACCAATAGACGAACATCGCCCGTCCGACGATCAGTTCACGCGGGACAAATCCCCATACGCGGCCGTCTTCGCTGGCGTCGCGGCTGTCGCCCATGCAAAAAAAGCTGTTTGGCGGCACGATCATCGTCTTCCCCGCTACGCCAAATTCGTACCCGCGGCGGGTAACGTGGCCGCCGCCTTTGATGATGTCCATCGTGGTCTTTGAGTAATAAACGTCCCATTTATCCTCAGGACGTCGCTCTTCAAACTCGGTCGCGGTCAATGCCGACTGGCTGTCCGGTGCATCACCTATAACGCGGTGCTCGGGCAAAAGTACGTCGTTGATAAAGACCTGATTGTCGCGAAACTCGACCTTTTCGCCCGGCAACCCGATGACGCGTTTTACGTAATTGACCTGGTATGCGATCGCCGACGAGCCGTGGGCTCGGTCCATCTCGGGGTGCAGTTTGTTGCCCGGATATTTGAAAACGACGATGTCGCCGCGCTGTATCTCACGCTGCGGCAAAAACGGCAGGCTTTGGCCGCCCGGTGTAAATATAAACTTATTGACCAGCAGATAATCGCCGACAAGTATCGTGTTTTGCATCGACCCGGTTGGCACGGTCACCGCTTGCAAAATAAAGGTCATGCCAAATATCGCCATGACGAGTGTCACAACGAACGATTCGAAATATTCGCGAAATACCGATTTTGGCGGACCCGTAGGTTTTGGTTCTGCTGCGGCCTTTGTTTCTTTGTTTTCGTCACTCATACAGTAGCTAAATGATACGTTAATTTTTGCCCACGCGTTTCGTCTTAGTTTCTTTTTGCGGCTCGAGCATCTTCATCGCCTCAGCCGCGGCCATCATCTCGGCAGCCTTGATCGAGGTGCCTGTCCCGCGAGCCTTGCCGGTTTCCCAGACAGCCTCGACGAGAAACGTCCGGTCGTGCGGCGGGCCGTCGGTTTTGACGACGTTATAATCCGGTGCCGTCATCTTTTCGGCCTGGAGCATCTCCTGAAGCATCGTCTTGTAATCAAGCGAGTTTTTTGGTGTCGCACTGCGGATCTCGTCGGCAAATATCCGCCCGAGAAATACTCGAGCGGCGCTATAGCCGCCGTCGAGAAAAACCGCCGCAATGACCGCCTCAAGCGTATTTGCGAGCAGCGCTTGTTTTTTTCGACCGCCGGTTTTCTCTTCGCCGCGTCCGACACGGACGTACTCACCGAGGTTTAAGCTTTCGGCGATCCGTGCAAGCGTAGTTGTGCTGACGAGGTGGTGTTTCATCAGCGTTAGATCGCCCTCGGTCGATTTTGGATTGTTTTGATATAGCCGCTCGGCGATCATCAGCCCGAGCACCGAATCGCCGACAAACTCCATCGACTCGTTTTGGGCATCGCGAATAGCCTCATCCGACTCGCCCTGCAAGTTCTCATACGCCCACGAGCGGTGCGTCAGGGCACGCTCAAGCAAGTTTGCGTCCGCAAAGCGGTGGCCGATCAGGGCCTCGAGTTTTGCGAGCTTAGGGGTCATCGACGGTAATTTTAACAAAAAAAAAGGCCGGATGCGTTTTTACACGCACCCGGCCGATCTTTAGATCAAACTATCAGCACTAAACCGTCTTTTTCTTAGCGGTCTTTTTCTTAACCACAGCCTGCGGCTTGGCCGGATTTTTAACCGAAGTCGCAGCCGGCTTGACCGGGGCCGTAACAGGCGGCTTGATCGTCGTCACCGGAGCGGTCACCGGTGCAGTTGTCGGCTGAGCGACCGGGGCGACCGGTTCCGGATCCTTGATCGGTTCGATCGGTGTCGTTGGGTTCACGAAAGGCTTTGCGACCGCTGTCATGATCCAGGCGTCAACGCCGTCCTTTTTGCCAAAGCGAACATTATAAGCATCCTCGACGTTCTTTTTCATCTTGGCCTTGTACGCCGGTGCCTGACCGTTCGAATACGCCCGGGCAAAAGCATCCATCGCACGCTCCGAGGTTCCGTTTGACAACGCAACCTTGGCCTTGATCTCGTCAACGATCTTTTGCACTTCTTCGGGGGTGATTCCCGGCTTATACTGATCGGCAGTGAGTTTTGATATCTGCTCGACAAGCTTATTAAGCTCGGCGAAATAGTAATTACCTATCAGCTCAAAAGCAATGGGGTTTTTGCTCGCCTCAGATGTTCCCTGCGTTGTCTTATAAAGATACGGCAGCGAACCAAGCTGGTTCTTTTGCGAAACGCTGGTGATATATCCAACGGTCAGATTCATGTAACCAAGCGCGTCTTCCTTGGTCTTATAGATATAAGGATTGACGCCAAAGGTCGTGAACGTTTTGCCCGATTCGAGATCGGCTATCGATGCTTTAGCAAAGCGGAGTGCATCGTCGTTGTATTTGGTGTTGCCCTTGTATGCCTCGTCAAAACCGATCGAACCAAGCACGATCTCGGCGGCACGGTATTTTTCAGGATACTTTGCAAGCACCTCTTTACCCGCAGCATAGACCTCGTCAAAATTCTTTGCTTTCATCGCCGTATCAAAACGGCCAACAAGAGCGTTTTCAGCGGCCGCTGCACGCGCGATGCCAAGATTGGTCTCCATTTTTGGGATTTGAATCTTGAGCCAATCAGCACGAACCTTTGCGGATTCACATGCGCCGAACTTCTCAAGAAATGCCTTTCCCGAATCTATCGCCTTCTGCCTAACATTCAGGTCGGTCTTGTTTGCATAGAGACCGTCAAACTCGTCCTGCATTTTGGTCTGCCCGTCGGCATCCGTGCATGGGTCCTGCGCCATTCCGGCCACAGCTCCAAATGCGATAATTGCAGCCAGTAAGAGCAGCAAATTTGTTGATCTAAAAATCGTTTTCATCGAAATACTTCCTCCGCCTAATGCGTAATTCCAAAATAACTTTCCAGTTGCGTCCCCCAAAGAATATGTCTTTGGTTTCGCGTGAAATCAGATGTCCGACTGCACGATAAAGTTGCTATATTTCGCGCAGCCGTATGATGGCTTTATGTAAAAAACTACCGCTCAAAAGAAATCTTTTGAAAAGGTAAATAATCCGTAAGTTTGCTATGCAAGTCAAGCCGAAATGCGAATTTCGTTACAAAATTCGCATCGTTTCGGCCATAACTTGTTGCTTGCTTAGGGCTTTTGTTTCTTTCCCTTCTCATCCTTGTCGTAGGTTATAACAACCGGAGGGAATACGGGTCGGGAATCCGCGGTCTTTGTGACCAATTTTTTCTGCGGCGGGGCACTCGGCACGATTATCACGTTGCGGTCACCGGCAACGGTCACTGCGGCGTCAGTCTCATCAGCTTCGTCATCATCAGCTAGCTCGGCTAGCCGGGCGTCAACCTTAGTAACGGCAACGTTTCTTGGGGCGATCTTAAACTCGGTCTGGGCAAGATTTCGGTCGGTCCTGACAATGTTGCCGGCAAGAGCGTTATAGACCTGAGCGGCTACAGCTGCCGCATAACGGCCGCGTTCACGCTGTCCGCGTGTGATGACGGCGACGGCGTATTTTGGCTGCTCGATCGGAGCGACCGAGGCAAATAGCCCGACCCACGACCCTTTGTCGATACACGAACCGGTCTTACCGGCGACACCGAGCGTCTGGTTCATATTGCGTCGGGCGGTGCCGTATTCGGCGGCGCCCATCATGCCGGGGATTACGCGGCGGACGCTTGGGCTGGGCACATCTACGTTAGCCTTATAAAATGTTTGAAATCTTGCATTCTCGACGCCTTTCCGCGGGATACGCGGTAGCACGCGATGGCCACCGTTTGTGATCGCAGCCGCCATAACGGCAAGCTGGATCGTCGAAACCTCTGTATCATCGCCGTGCGAATAGATCCGCGCGTTGCTGTTGCTAAACGGCAAACGTCCCGCAGCCTCGCCCTCGAGATTGACGCCGGTTTGCTGCCCAAGGCCGAGTTTCTGGCCGTATTCGACCAGCTTCGCATTGCCCATCTGGACGCCGGCACGCTGAAAATATGCGTTGTCAGAAAATGCGATCGCATCGTCAAGTTTGCGGCGTGTCGAAACATTGCGAACCGAGCCGTCCTCTTTACTAATAACACCTTCATTGAGTGCCGCAACTCCGGTCACAAGCTTGATCGTCGAACACGGACGAATCGTACTGCGAATAGCCCAATCTTGATTGACGATAGTCAGCACCTTGCCCGTCTGGGCTTCCATCACCACGACCGAACCGGCGTGGCCGCCAAGTGCATTGATCGCAGCGTTGCGGATGTTGAGATCCTCACCTTCGGTGTTGTCTTTCGAAATGTTTGCGACCGTCTCAATGTGGAGCCCGTTTTCTACCGCAGCTTTGCGGGCTATCGCTTCACGGCGGGCCTGTTCACGGCGGCGCTGCTCGGCGATGATCGCGGCACGGCGTTCGGCCTCTTTGCGTCGGCGTTCTGCTAGAGCGGCTTTTGATTCGGCGGCTTTTTTAGGATCCTTTTTAGCTTTGTCGTTCTTGGTGTCTTTGGTCTTGGCAGTTAATTTTTCCTTTTTGTCCTGTTTGGCCTTGGCTGTTGCTTTGGCTTTGTCGCGATCTTTCTTGGCATCTTTTGCCGTCGTTGCAGGCTTCTTAGCTACGGCCTTTTTGGCGGCCGCGGCCTTTTTCGACTGTGCCGAAACGCTGCCTGTTAGCAGTATTGCAACAACGACGAGCACAAAAAAAGAACTGACTCGGGACAATTTGGGGAACATTAACTTCATGCTTTACCTCAGAATACGTAAGATTGTTGTAGAAACCAGGTGGAGCTCAGAAATCTCGCTATACCGGAAAATAAGCCGTTTCCGGCGGTTGCTTAAAAACTAAGGTTGAATATAACATTCAACCGACGAAGAGCGCAAGCGTTTTCTCATAAGTAATTTTGTTGGCATCTATGAGATTCTTTAATACATTCCGTGGACGACTGCTGCTCATATTGGCTCTACTGCTGATGGCGTCGCTCGGCGTACAGTATTATCTCAACCTGTTAACCCAACAGGAAAACAACGATCTACGCGAAAGCCAGACCCAGGCTCTCGTCGCCGGTATCACTCTGGGATTTACGAGTATCCCGATGAAAGACCTCCGCGTACAGGATCTCGTCGATCAAAATGATCAGACTTTTTTCGACGCCGCGACCAAAGAACGCATCAAGGACATCATCATAATCGACAACGATTGGCGGATTACCGACAGCCTAAATCCAGATTATCTGCCCTCGAGCGATGAGAACGACGCCGTCGTCTATCGCAAGATCGGAGAGATCACCGGGCTGCCGCCGCTAATGGAAAGCTCGAGGCTCGGTGAGGATCTCAAAAACTTCCCCAACCCTATCACGCCATATAATAAAGACCAGGCCGACGAGGCTCACGCCATTCCGATCGAAACAAGCAAGGGCCGCTGGTACGTGATGGTGCTGATCAAAAACGACAAGACCGAGGCCGGCTGGCGAGCCGCACGGCCGCTGGTCTATACGCTCGGCGTTCTGCTCATCACATCGCTGATCACGCTATTTCTCGTCTGGCGTTTTGCCCGGCCGATCACAAATTTGTCTAACGCCGCCCGCGAGGTTGCCGAGGGCAATCTGCTCGTGAGGGTGCCCGACGCAAGACGCAGCGACGAAATGGGCGAGCTCGCTCGAAACTTTAATGAGATGGCCGCCGAGCTCGAAAAGAAACGCGATCTCGAAGCCCAGCTCCAACAAGCCGAAAAATCTGCGGTCGTCGGACGGCTCGGCTCGGCCATCGCCCACGAGATACGTAATCCACTCAATTACATCAACCTGACGCTCGACCATCTGCGGTCAAAATTTGCACCCGAGGAACCCGAGCGGCGTGAGACGTTTGAAAAGCTGACCTCACAATTGAAGACCGAGGTCGCCCGCATCAATCAGCAGATCTCCGATTTCCTTAACTATTCGCGTCCGGCGACCGCCAAGCTCGTCCCGCTCGACGCCCGCAAGGCCATTGAGGAATCGCTCCGCATCGTCGAGCCGCAAGCCGAAGAAAAAAACATCACCATCAGCGTCGTCGAGCACGAAAATGTGCCGCAGGTAATGGGCGACCCCGAATTTTTGCGTTCGGTATTTAACAACCTGTTTATTAACGCCGTCCAAGCGATGGAATCGAACGGCGGCCATCTCGGCATCAAGATATTGCCCGACGAGGGCGGCGAATTTGTCCGCTTTGAGATAACAGATACGGGCAACGGCATCTCGCCCGAGAGCCTCTCAAAGATATTCGAGCCGTATTTTTCGACCAAAGAAACCGGCACCGGACTCGGCCTCGCCATCGTGCAAAAAATAGTCGATATCCATAACGGCAAGATCGAGGTCGAATCCACCGAGGGCGAAGGAACCAAATTTACGGTAAAATTACCAAGAAGTAATGATGGATGGAAAGGAGGGAGTATAAAGTGAGATTGAAATTTCGGCTCATATTGCTCTTAGCATTGATGGCTCTTGTGACATTTGTTTCCACAGGTCAGGTTCCTATCCCATTACAGGAAACGTGGGAAAACGTTGAGCCGACCAATGAAGAATTCTTTGTTACGACTCCCGTCAACCTAAAAAGAGATGGAGAAACGGATGCAAAGTCATCGAGAAAATATTATGGCGAAATCAATGGAACCTACCTTTACATATTTTCAGACCCGATAAAAAAACCTAACAATTTCTCCGTCGTATCAGACTTCGTCAGTGCATCTGGCAAGACTCTAAATTCGAGTACGGGCTCTTCACAGCCCGAGGTTTTGAAATTCGTTGATTCTTTTGGCTATTCGCAAACCATCGTTTTGACCCGCTCTGCAAATCGTATCTACATTGCCCAAACCGTAAGTAAAGACAAAGACGACCGTGTAGCCAAACAATTCATTTCTTCATTCCGACTCGGTTCAAGTCTGCCAGTGGTGGTCGAGAATAGTAATATCGATGCGGCAGAAACGGCCACTGACCCAGACTCCAAAACTACTAAGCCATCAAGCGGAAGCGGTAGTGGACGTGGAAATGGTACAGGATCGGGCACTGGAACTGGTGGTATTGGTACGGGCCCGGTATCGCCGCCAATCGTCAAGCAGACTACAAGCGTCAAAATACTTAGCAAACCGCGGCCTGCGTACACGAATCTTGCACGTTTTTATGGAATTATGGGAACTGTCATTTTGCGTGTGACATTTTTGTCCTCGGGTGAAATCGGTGCGATATCCGCGGTGAAAAGCCTTCCTTTTGGCCTAGCAAATCAGGCCCTAGACGCTGCAAAACGAACTACTTTCGAGCCAGCCTACCAAGAGGGCAAGGCGATTACAGTTACCAAGCAAATTGAATATTCGTTTTTGATCTATTGACTTAGTAAATCTCGAAAAATATGGCAAGAAAGAGCATCCTCGTCGTCGATGACGAGAAAAATCAACGCGAGATATTAGAGACGATCCTCTCCGGCGAGGGCTATGACGTGACGACGGCGAGCTCGGGCGAGGCGGCAATGAAATTTGTCGCCGACCGGCATTTTGATCTCGTCCTGACCGATCTTAAGATGACCGGCATGAGCGGGCTCGAACTGCTCAAGGCCCTGACCGATTTCGACAAATCGATCATCGTCATCCTGCTCACGGCTCACGGCACGATCGATTCGGCCGTTGACGCTCTGCGGCTCGGGGCATTTGAGTATCTGCAAAAACCTTACGACAGCGAAAAGCTGCTTGAGACCGTCTCGCGAGCATTAAAAAATTAACGATGCTCGACGCTGAGATCATCTCGGTCTCGCCAGAGATGGACAAGGTCAAAAAGCTCATCCTCAAGATAGCCAAATCCAACTCGACCGTCCTGATACGCGGCGAGAGCGGCACCGGCAAGGAGTTGATCGCACGTGCGATCCACAAAAACAGCCTGCGTTCGAACGAGGTTTTCCAGGCCGTCAACTGTGCCGCGATCAACGAGAACCTGCTCGAATCCGAGCTGTTTGGCCACGAAAAAGGCTCATTTACCGGGGCCGTGTCCGACAAAAAAGGCCTCTTTGAGATCGCCGATGGCGGGACGCTTTTTCTCGATGAGATCGGCGAGCTCGATATCGCTCTACAGGCAAAGATATTGCGGGCCTTGCAGGAAAAACAGATCCGCCGCGTCGGCGGCGTTCGCGAACTCAACGTCGATGTCCGCGTCGTTACCGCAACAAATCGTGACCTGCTCCATATGGTCGGCGAAAAGCGTTTTCGCGAGGACCTTTATTACCGTCTCAACGTCCTGTCGATCGAGTTGCCCGCACTACGCGAGCGCCGCACCGACATCCCAGTGCTGATCGACTATTTCGTCGCCAAACACACAAAAGGCACGAACCACAAGATCACCTTTGCCCCCGACGCCCGAAAACTGCTCGACGAATACGCCTATCCCGGCAACGTCCGCCAACTCGAATCCGCACTCGAACGATCGATCTTGCTGTGCGAAGACGACCGAGTCACACTCGACGATCTACCGCCCGAAATGACTCAATCCGGCGGAGGAACCACTGCCTCTGCTGCCGCATCAGGTGACCTCTTCGCCCTACCCATCGACGGCGTAAATTTCGAAGACGTCGAACGCAGCCTAATAATGCAAGCCATGGAACGCACCGACAACAACATCACAAAATCAGCAAAGCTACTCGGGCTGACGTTCAGGACGCTGCAATATCGGTTAGAAAAGTTTGGATTCAAGAAAGACGAAGGAACAGAGGAAGGGGAAGATTCGTAAATTGTGTTTGGAGTTCACGCTCTAGCGTGCTTCGATATTAGTCATGGGCCGCCTAAAGGCGGGACTCCAAACGGAAAAAAGGAGAAAGCATCATGGAATGGTTTTCCACTCTTTCGCTCGCATTAGGTTCGGCTTGGACATCCGGCATCAATCTTTACGCCACGGTCACGATATTGGGGCTGCTGCAAAAGTTTGGAGCGACCAAGCTGCCGGGCGGGCTCGACGCGCTTGATAACTGGTGGATCATCGGTATCGCCGGCGGGCTGTATGTGATCGAGTTTTTTGCGGACAAATTCCCCTACGTCGACAGCGTCTGGGATGTCGTCCATACATTTATCCGCGTGCCTGCGGGGGCGGTCGTTGCTTATGCGGCGACAAATCAACTTGATTCAAGCGTCTATATTCCGGCGGCATTGATCGGCGGCGGGCTCGCTCTTGCTTCGCATGGCACCAAGGCTGCAGCGCGTGTCGGGGCCAATCTATCGCCCGAACCGATCTCAAACTGGGCGTTGTCGTTTTTCGAAGACGGTCTCGTGATCGTCGGCGTGATCCTCGCGGTCTTTGCTCCAATGGCCATCGCTATCGTGCTATTTTTGTTCGTCCTGTTCTTTATCTGGTTTTTGCCAAAAGTATTTCGCAGCTTTCGGCGGATGTTTCGCGCGGTTGGGGCGTATTTTCGCGGCGAGGGCTTTAACGACGTGGCCGTCCGATGAACTGGGAACGCACATTCCAACTGCTCGCCGTCGCCTTTGCCGGAATAGCCGCGTTTTTCTATTGGCGCGGCAATTATGACACGATGTTTGTCACCGCTGTGATCGGTGCGGTTGCGTTTTTTCTAAGCATCCGTATGCAGGTGAAAACGCGGCTCGACGAGCGTCGTGCCAACGAAACCGAGACCGACGAACCCGAATCCTGAATTCCAATAAATATGTCACGCATCGTCCTTTCGACAATGGGCAGCCTTGGCGACCTGCATCCGATGATGGCCCTCGGGCTCGAACTTAAAAAACGTGGCCATAGCGTCGTCGTCAATACTTGGCAGGGCTACAGCGAAAAGATCATTGAGAACGGGCTCGAATTTGCACCGCTTCGCCCTGACCTCGACCCGACCAACGCCGAACTTATTCGCAAAACGATGGACGCCCGCACCGGTCCTGAGATGGTCATCCGCGAGATAATCCTGCCGGCCATCCGCGATATGTATGACGATATGTTCGCTGCGGTCGAGGGTGCGGACGTATTTCTGAACGGTGAGATCGTTTATACCGCCGCGTCGATCGCAGAAAAAACCGGTGTGAAATGGATCACGACGACCCTATCACCGCTCTGTATGTTTTCGTCGCATGACCCCAATGTCTATCCGCAGGCTCCGTGGCTCGAATATCTTCGGCCTTTGCCAGCCGTGTTTCACCGCGAACTGTTTCGCGTAATGCGCTGGACGGTCAGCGGCTGGTACGAGCCTTACAAGATACTACGCCGCGAACTCGAATTAGATCCTGATCACGATCCGATATTCACTGACAAATTTTCACCGCTTCGCCATCTCGCGATGTTTTCCGAGGCAATCGGAAAACCGCAGCACGACTGGCCCTCGCAGACGATACAGACAGGATTTTGTTTTTACGACGAGAGCGAAACGCTGGAGTTGCAGCCCGAACTTGCCGCTTTTCTTGACGCCGGAGATCCGCCGATCGTTTTCACGCTTGGCTCGGCTGCAGTGATGGACGCACGAGATTTTTTTGACGAGAGTGCAAAAGCAGCAAAGCTGCTCGGACGTCGGGCGGTTTTGCTATACGGCAGGGACAACGCTCCGCCAAAGGGGCTTGATGAAAATATCGTCGGGTTTGAGTTCGCACCGTATTCGCTTGTTTTCCCGCAGGCGGCGTGTGTCGTTCATCAGGCGGGCGTCGGCACGACCGCACAGGTTTTGCGTGCCGGAGTGCCGCATCTTATTGTGCCGTTTAGCCACGACCAGCCGGATAACGCCGCCCGCTGCCGTCGTGCCGGTGTCGCGGAGATCGTCGGACGCAACAATTACAAAGCCGAAAGTGCGGCCAAAGCGTTGTCCGCCATCCTAGCTACTAACAAATATCGCGCAAACGCTTTTCCGCTGAATCGAATCATAGATTCGGAAAATGGCACCAAAACTGCGTGTGACGCTATTGAGGCTGTTTTACGCTAATGGCGGTTACGGGTAAGATATATTCTTATGGAACGTATAGCCCGGCTGATCGAGAATAATCGGTGTTGGTCCGAGCGGAAAACGATCGAAGATCCAAATTTCTTCGTCGATCTCGCTACCCAGCAAAATCCAGATTTTCTTTGGATCGGATGTTCTGACAGCCGCGTTGAGGCGAGCCGAATAGTCGGAATGTCACCGGGCGAGATATTTGTTCACAGAAATGTCGCTAACCTTGTGGGACACACAGATATCAACTGTCTGTCTGTCATACAATTTGCGGTCGAGGTGCTCCAGATCGAACACATAATTGTCTGTGGCCACTACGGTTGCGGCGGCGTGCGGGCAGCCCTCGAGACCGACAGCCATGGATTGATAGACAACTGGCTGAGAAATATACGCGAAACATCCCATTTATTTGCGGCCGAACTAAATGCGATCACCGACACCTCGAAAAAGATCGACCGGCTTTGCGAACTAAATGTAGCCCGTCAAGTGCTAAATGTTTGCGAGACGACCATCGTTCTCGACGCTTGGAATCGTGGACAAAAGCTTATGGTTCACGGATGGATCTATGGTCTTGACGATGGACTCATCAGAGACCTCGGATACACAAATATGGGTGAAAACGAAGCTACACGATTCAGAGTTGATTTTATGGCCGGCAAGGAAAATAGTCGCGTCACAAAAAAAGAAAGAGATTAAATGTATCGGTAATATTTAAGTAACATTTATGAATAGGTCTAAGCTTATCATTTTGATTTTGGCCACAATCGGCCTTTTCATCGTTTCGCTTCCCGCGTCCGGTCAGATGGCCCGTAAGCCCTCGCCGACCCGCGAGCCAAAGGGGGCGATGGACAAAAAGCCCGATTCGACAAAAAACTCGCTGCCAAAGATCGAGTCGCGCAACGCATTTGATTCGGTCGCCCGGGTTTATCACGCCGGAACGCCCTACTCGATGCCGCATGTGATGTTTATCATCGACCGCCGGTCGAATAACAAGATCTATTATGTCAATTCGCAAAAGTTTCGGTTTCACAAAGATTTTCTGCTCGCGACATATCTGATACCTCGCGGCACCGACGTTTTTAAGGGGATCTATGTCGACCTCGACCGCCGCTTTATCGTCGGCACGATCGCGTGGCAGGCTCCGGTCGAAAAATTTACCTGGGAACTGTGGGAAGGCGACCTGGCCTCAGCCGAGATCATCAAAACGGCAAACGCCACGATCAACGCCTCGTTCTTTCAAAAAACGGCATATAAACCAAACTCCATCCGGCAAGAAGATGTATCCGCAAACATCGGCATCGACCGCATTTTGCAGGACGAGCTAAACCGTAATCAGGCATATCTCGCTCTAAACACCGGCACCGCCATCGGCCGCGTCCACATCATTGACAAGCTCGACGACACCGTCGAGATCGGTGATAACGAGATCCTCATCTTGAAGGAATTGCCGCTCAACCTGCCGCCCGTTCGCGGCATTATCATCGCAAAACCATCGTCACCTCTTTCGCACGTCAACATCCTTGCCAAGGGTTGGAACATCCCAAATGTGTATATCAAGGATGCCGACAAGCTCTTTCGCGATTACGATACATTCGTGATGAAGCTTAGTGCTAATCTGACCGACTACAGCTTTGACCGTGCATCGAAAGACGATATCAACCAAAAATTTGTCTCACCCGATCAACAGATCCCGCCCGCCGACCTTAAAACGACTAAGCTCGCCGGACTCCGGGAAATGCGAAAGGCAGACAGCATAAAATACGGAGCAAAATCGGCAAATCTTGGCGAAATGCTCAATAAAAAACTCACCGGCATCACGGTGCCTGATGGTTTTTCGATCCCGTTTTATTGGTACGAAAAGTTTATGCGGGAGAACGGTTTTGATAAGATCATTGAGGATCTGATGGACAACAATGATTTTGTCCATAACCCTAAGTTTCGGCGGCAAAAGCTCGAAGAATTTCGCAACACGATACAAAAGGGCAAGTTTGATGACGGGCTAAAAACGGCTCTTATCAACAAATGGAAGACCCAGCTCGGCGGCAAGCCCGTCTTTGTCCGCAGTTCGTCAAACAGCGAAGACCTGCCAAATTTCAGCGGTGCCGGCTTGTATTCGAGTGTGCCAAACGTTATTGCCGAGGACAAACTCGTCGAAGCGGTAAAAAAGGTTTGGGCGTCACTCTGGAAATTTGAGGCATACGAGGCTCGCGTCCGCAATTATGTCAGCCAGTCCGATGTCTATATGTCGGCTCTCGTCCAATTGGGCGTCGATATGGAACGCGGCGGTGTGATGATCACCAAAGACCCGTTCGATGACCGCAGCAAAAACAGCGTCTATATCAGCGCCGTCTGCGGACATAATTCGAAGGTGGTTGATAATACGGGCATTCCGGAGCAGATATTGTTCAACCCGAAATCAAATTCGGTGATCGTGATGACGCTGTCGCAGCAGGAAAATGCACTCGCGTTCGACGCAAACGGCGATCTTAAAGTAACCGTTGATAAATGTGCCGGGGCAAAAAAACGCGTGCTGACCGACCTGCAAGCCCGTGCACTTGCAAAAGCCGCGATCAACATCCGCACAGCTTTTGGCGGTAAGAAAGAACAAGACATCGAATGGGGTATTTTGGCTGGCAAGATTTACATCGTCCAGGCCCGGCCCTATATTGATAAGAAATAGTTGGTTATACTAAATTATGAAAAAATTAATAGTTTTACTCGTCTCCGCAATATTTATCGTTGGCTGCAACAACGCCGCAAAGCCTGTTGCTCAAGACACTAATGCAGCCAAACCTGCGGGAAATACCGAAAAGTCGCAAACCGCGATCTCCCATACTACGGAAAACCAGACACCGCCCACAAATACTGGTGCACCGTCAAAATGGAAACAGAGCGGTGACCCGATCGACACCAAGGTCTTTGATACAGCGATAGCGACAGCCGAGGTCGCGTTTAAGAAAAAACAGGATGATTCCGCCGCCAAGAAAGCTCTCGCCGACGCTTATTACAAGCGTGCCGACGCTCTGACAGCCGCGCGTCAGTATGCATCGGCGCTTGGTGATTATCGCCGGACACTGAAATACGACCCGAGCAATAAAGACGCAAAAGATTGGATCGAAAAGATCACAATGATCTACGGCAGCATGAACAAAGAGGCTCCGCCCGAGGGCGAGGAGCCGCCACCCTTAACTCTTGAAAAAGGAAAATAGAATATGAGAAGGATCGTTATCAGCATTTTTGCAGTTATGGTTTTGGGCATCGCTGTTTCAACAGCATCGGCTCAAATCGCGAAACGCATCACGTTCAAACGCGGAGCCACATCGGCAACCGTTACTGGCACATTGTCGAGCTATAAATCGAAACGCGTCTTTGTTATCCGCGTCCTTGAGGGTCAGACGATGAAAACCGAAAACACCGGTAACGGTTCGATCTCGATATTCATCGAGGGGCCCGCAGGATCGGGTTACGAGCAAGATATGGCCGCCGATTGTCACTCTAATAACGAGGTCACGCCGACCGTAGCCGGCGACTATAAGTTAACGATTCAGGAATGCACTAAGGCCGACGCGTGGAAGGGAACGTTCAGGTTCAAGGTGACCGTTGACTAGACGGATTTGTCAGAACCCTGAGCGATAGCGACGGGGTTCCGAGTCAGGTAGGTTATGACAGATGTCTCCTTGTCAGTTAATATGTATGATTGTCGCTTTTATGAACCCGGTCGCTACTGCTCCCGGTTCTGACAACGCAATTTTACATAACGGAGATTTGATCAAGTTTTATGGCACTTTCAGCAAACGATATTAGAAAAGGTATGGTCATCGTCCACGAGGGCGTGCCGGTACGCGTGATGGAATTTCACCACCACACGCCCGGCAATCTGCGTGCGATGGTCCAGGCGAGGCTTCGCAATCTGATCACGGGCAACTCGTTTGAGTTTCGCTTTCGTTCGAACGACACGCTCGACAAGGTGACGCTCGAACAGCACAAGATGGATTACCTCTACTCGGACGGCTCGCATCATCATTTTATGAACTCGGAAACCTATGAGCAGGTTGCACTGACGGAGGACGAGCTCGGTGACGCCGCTCAGTGGCTGATGCCAAACCTTAAGATCGAGGTCGAGTTTTACGACGGCACACCGATCGGCGTTGCTCTGCCGGCGACGATGGACCTGACCGTCTCGCGGACCGATCCGCCTCTCAAGGGTGCGACCGCTTCGAATTCGAACAAACCTGCGACACTCGAAAACGGCGTGACCGTGTCTGTCCCGCCTTTTATCGTCGAGGGCGAGATGATACGCGTCAACCCGACCGAGGCCAAGTACATGGAGCGCGTTAAATAGCTCAAGTTTTTGATCGGCGAAAAAGCCCGCGAGGTCCGGAGAGGTTCGAATTATCGTTTCTTTCAGGATTTTGCGGGCTTTTAGCACTTTTTTAGGCTTAGAAAATGTTCTTCTTGTACGGCCTTTTATACACGCTGGCGTTTATTTTGATGCTGCCGGTGTTTGCACTGAGCGCGGTCTTTCGTGGCAAACACGCGGCGGGCTTTTTTCAGCGCCTCGGGTTTTTGCCGAAATTCAAATTAGATAAACGCCCCGTGGTATGGATCCACTGCGTCTCGGTCGGCGAGACCAACGCCGCACGCCCGCTGGTCGATGAGCTAAAAGCAAAATTCCCCGGCCACCGCGTCATCGTCTCGACGGTCACTCGCACCGGACAAAAGCTGGCGAGGGCGATCTTCAAAGACACCGCCGATTGTGTTTTCTACGTGCCGTTTGATTTTCGCTGGACGGTGCGGCGCGTCTTGAGGCATTTTGAGCCGCGCGTTTTGTTGCTGATGGAAACCGAGATCTGGTTTAACCTCATCCGCGAAAGCTATAAATCCGGTGCCCGTATCGCCATCGTCAATGGGCGTTTGTCACAGCGTTCGCTCGACCGCTATACCAAGATCAAACAGTTTATGAAACGCATCCTTGGCTATCTCGATTTTGCGTTAATGCAGGAAAATGACGATGCCACGCGCATAATGTCGCTGGGTCTACGGGCTAGTAAGGTCCGCGTGCTCGGCAATCTAAAATTTGATCACGACCTCGACGAAAACGAAAACGCAATCACCGCCGAGCTGCAAGAGCGTTTTGGCATCGCCTCCGACGCACCGCTGATCATTGCCGCAAGCACCCATTCACCCGAAGAAAAATGGATACTCGACGCATTCAAAGAGATATGGAAATCGTCCGGCGACAATCTGCCACGCCTGATGCTCGCACCCCGTCATCCCGAAAGATTTGCCGAGGTCGCCGCGCTGATGAAAGCGACAGGATTTACTTGGGTGCGACGTTCCGAAAAGGTCTCATCCCGCGATAAAACTGCCGAGATCATCCTGCTCGATTCGATCGGCGAGTTGCGTGCCGCATATCCGCTGGCTGAGGCCGTATTTGTCGGCGGCAGCCTGATACCGCACGGCGGACAGAGCATTTTCGAGCCCGCCGCGATCGGCAAGCCCATCATCACCGGCTCGTATACGGCGAATTTTGAAGCTTCGGTAAATGAGTTTTTGGAGAAATACGCGCTCATCCAACTCGAACCTGTAACAGAAAAAACCGCCGTTTCGACGCTTGCAACTGCCTTTGGCGATCTGCTCAAAGACGAGAATAAACGAAAAGAGCTTGGCCTGAACGCACTCGAGGTAATGGAGCATAATCGCGGAGCGGCCGTCCGCACCATCGATTACATCACGCCGATGTTAAACTCACGCGGGGCCAGATGATCTTTGTCTTTTACTTTTTCGCCGCGATCCTCGTCTGGCTTAGTCTTAAGTCATTTCTCGGCGGCATCGCCTATCTCAAATTCTTTCGCGAACAACTAGCAAAACCGGGATCCGACCACACGCCCTTCGCGACGATCATAGTTCCATGCCGCGGCCTCGACAAAAGCCTCGACGAAAACCTCGCCGCGTTTCTTAAACAAGACTATCCGCAATACGAGGTAATTTTCGTCGTCGATGACAAAAATGACCCCGCCGTCGCAGTGATCGAATCGATTCTTAGCCGAAACGATGACAAAGGCCAAACAGATTTCAAACAGGATATACAGGGTGAACAGGATTCGAATAGCGATTACGCCGGCGGATCAACTTATCATGTTCATCTTGTACATCCTGTTAAAATTAATGCCAAATTTGTGATTGCTCGGAAAGCCCAATATTCGAGTCAAAAAGTCGAAAACCTCCGCGAGGCCGTCCTCCACGTTTCCGACCAAAGCCAGGTCTTTGTTTTCGCCGATTCCGATGCTCGTCCTTCAACGGATTGGCTACGGGCTCTCGTCGCTCCGCTTGCCGATGAAAACGTCGGAGCGGCGACGGGATATCGCTGGTTCATTGCAAAACATCCGACTTTTGGCTCGGAATTGCGATCCGCGTGGAACGCATCGATCACATCCGCACTAGGGCCCAACATTAAGTCTAATTTCTGCTGGGGCGGCTCGATGGCGATGCGTCGCGACATTTTTGAGCGGCTCGAAATGCGTGAGAAATGGAGCGGCGTGTTGTCCGACGATTTCGCCGTTACTCGAACTGTCAAAGCGGCGGGACTGTCGATAATCTTTGTCCCGCAAGCACTTACGGCCACGGTCGAGGATTGCACATTACGCGAGACGGTCGAATTTACCACCCGCCAGATGAAGATCACACGCGTCTATGCCACGCCGCTGTGGGTGGTCTCGCTCATCGGCACCACGATCTTTAACGCCGTGCTGATCGCCGCGTTGCTGATCGTCATACTCAGTAAAACGAATAGCGTGGCCGTATGGGCCAGTCTAGCGACATTGATACTTGTAACCGTATTTAGCACAGGCAAAGCATGGCTGCGGCTCAATGCCGTAAGGCTTGTTTTGCCACAATACGACGCTGAATTGCGTCGGCAGTTTTGGACGCAAAATACTTTGTGGCTCATCGCTCCGTCTCTATTTCTCTACAATTCGCTGGCTGCGTGGGCGTCGCGGCGGATGATATGGCGGGGCATCACCTACGAATTGAAATCGCCGGCGGAAACTGTCATCATTGCGCGAGATGACGCCTAGCATTTTTGACGAAGAAAAAGAGCCGGAAAAGGACGAGCAGCCCGTCGTGCTAGTTCCCTTTTCGCCCGAATCCACCGAGGAAAACGTCCGCCGCAGCGGCTTGGCGTGGTCCGCCGGGATCGCGTTTTTTGGCGCGGTCGCATTTTGTCTATTTCTCGGCTGGCTTGCCGATCTGTTGTTTGGTAGCTCGCCATGGGGTATCGTCGGCGGCATCGTACTCGGTTCTATCATCGGATTTATCCAGTTTTTTCGCCTCAGCTCACAGATCTATAGCACCAAAAAGCCGTCATCCGAGATCCGTCCGCTGATGTCCCGTGACGACGACGACAAACTGTAAAAGTTACATCTTTCTTTGCGGTGCTTTGCGAACTTTGCGGCTTTGCGGGAAACATCTCCTCCCGCAAAGTCGCCAAGACCGCCAAGGAAAAGCAAAGTAAGAAAAATCGACCTACAAATATCCGGTTTTCCGCGCCTCACTTTTGAACTTTTCCGTGTTTATTTGTAAAATTTAAGATTCGCTGGTGGATGAGGATATTGACCCTTTGACAACTGACAATGGCGCGATTTCGCATCGCGGTATTTTGATAATAATGGCGGTGCTTGTCATCGCCGGTTCGGCTGCCGGTTTTGCCGCTCGCGGCACGCTGTTTGGCGTCGGCGTTTTGTTTGGCGGGGTGCTCGCGTTTGCCAATTATTTTTGGCTCGACCGCGTGACCAAGGCAATGTTCAGCGGCGACGCTATGACCTCGACCGGTATTTTGGCTGCAAAGTACATCATGCGTTACGCGGCTCTCGGCCTTGTTTTATTGGCCGTGCACCTGACCGGGGCTTTGCCCATCGGGGCGGTGATAGCGGGACTTGCAGCATTTGCATTCGCCGTTGTCATCCAAGGATTGCGAAGTATTTTTACTAGTTCGACCTAAAAGGTATTTTTAAGATGTTTCTATTTGCAGAAGGCGGCGGCCATCACACACCGATGATCGTCGAGTTCATCAACCACTACGTCGGCGAGCCCGTCTATCGTTTTCAGATGGCCTATACAAAGCCGGTATGGGAAAAATTGTTTGCCAATTTTGGCACGACGCCCGAAAAGGTGTTTGGTGCTGAGTACAGCCCTGAGAACGCTATCCCTTGGTACACGATCATGTTTGTGATCGCGTGTCTGCTGACCGTTTTTATAGTCTATTTGCTCAAGGGCAAACTTAGCGAAGACGATCCACAGCCGGGACAGCTTACGCTCGAGGCCGGATTTCTCGCCGTCAAAGACATGATCGGCAGCATCATCGGCAATCACGGAGCACGGCATTTCCCGGTAGTCGCGACTTTCGGCGTGCTTATTTTGGTGTCGAACCTGATGGGCCAGTTCCCGATGTTTATGTCGCCGACCGCGTCGGTTAACGTCACATTCGCACTCGGCGTTTCGTCGTTTGTCTATTACAACTACGTCGGCATCAGTGAAAACGGCCTATTTGGCCATATCAAGCATTTTGCGGGGCCAAAACTACCCGCCCTGATGATACCGATCACGATACTTATTTTCTTTATCGAGATCATCAGTAATTCGATCAGGCCGTTCACGCTCGGTGTTCGTCTGTTCGCGAATATGTTTGCGGACGAGAAGGTTTTCGTCGAGATCACGAACATCTATCCGCCGATAACGCAGATCGGGTTTCCGCTGATCTTGACCGGGCTCGGTGTATTCGTCGCCCTGGTACAGGCATTTGTTTTCACGCTGCTCTCGATGATCTATATCGGCGAGGTGTCACACGCCCCGCATGATCACGATGAGCACGAGCATGACGCTCACGGCGAAGCGGCCGTCGCTCATGCATAAACATTCGGAGTCCCTGCTTTAGCAGGCTCTTTGATAACGGAGATGCCAAATAAATTTGGTAATCCAAAAGGTAAGGCCGCGATCGGTCGATTTGATAATTTAGCTTGCATATAAAAAGCATGAGGTGCATAGCATCTCACAGGCCCGCACGAATCAGGAGCCTTGGACTCTTTGGGAGTATAAAATCCACGGCATACCGGAAATGAGGCGAAATAATACCCCGCAAGCTGCGTTTTTAGATCGTACGATCAGGTCTTCTAACTTAAATAAAAGGAAGATAAAAAAATGAACAAAATTAAATATGTTGTATTTGCGACACTCGCACTTGCATTGATGGCGATCCCGGCTCTGGCTCAGGGTGCTGCTGATAATGAATCGTCGGTTGCCGCAGCAAAGGCGATCGGCGGCGGTATCGGTTTTGGACTTGCAGCTGGCTTGGCCGGTATCGGACAGGGCCTCGTAGGTTCGCGTGCCGCTGAAGGTGCTGCCCGTAACCCCGGAGCAGCCGGAACCGTCCAGACGATGATGATCATCGCACTCGCTCTGATCGAATCACTCGTGCTGTTCGCACTGCTCATCGTATTCGTTAAGCTCTAGATCGGACGCTTGTCAGAACCGGGAGCCGTAGCGACCGGATTCTTTGTGCTCCGGCATTTAGGAATCCATTCGCTACCGCTCCCGGTTCTGACTTTCCTTGCAACTAAACGGGAGTAGAAGCGTTCTAATAATTGATGATCGAAGACATTGTAGGAAAATTAGTAGCTGATAAATACCGCATCGAAAGCCTCATCCGCGAAGGGTCGGCGGGCGACCTTTTTGCGGGTAAACACGAGATCTCTGACAAGCCAGTGACGATAATGGTGCTGCCGCAGGCACTCGCGATCGATGCCCGCTGGTCGAAAAAGTTCATCGACGCGGCCCGCTCTGCGTCCTCAATTTCACATCCAAGTATTTTAAACGTCACCGATTTTGGCACCGATGCCAAGGGCGTGTCGTACGCGGTGTTTGAAGCGGCGAGCGGCAAGACGCTGAGCGGCTTGCTTGCAGACGGAGCGTCCATCGATGAAAAGCGTGCTTTGAGCTTTGCCCACCAAATAGCGACCGGCGTTGCTGCCGCACATGAGAAAAAGATAATCCACGCTGCCCTTGCCCCGGCAAATGTTTTTGTTGAGAACGACACGGCCAAGGTATATGGCTTTGGCGGCGACCCGCTCGATATAGCCAAAGGTGCTGATCCGCGATATCTCGCGCCGGAGCAATCAAATGCTTATCCGGTAGCTGACGAACGTTCGGACATCTATTCGCTCGGCATAATGTTGTACGAGATGCTCACGGGCGTCGTCCCGTATGACGGTGCGACAGCGGCCGATGTTTTGAAAAAGCAGAATGCCGAACCGGCACCGCAGCTTTCGACGTTTAGACGAGATCTGCATCCTGACATCGAACCGATCCTCTTGAGTGCGATCGCCCTCGACCCCGAACGCCGTTATCAGACAATGTCGGCATTTGCCGAGGATCTAGAAATGCTCTCGACTGGCAAGGTCAAAGCCGCCGCCGCGACTGCCGGTACGGGTTCGAAACACAATGTTTGGCAAACCGCGTTCATAGCGCTTGCCGGGATCACTTTGCTTGCGGCCGCGTTGATATATTTTACGTCGGTTAGAAAGACCGATCCGACGGCACAGCTTACTGCCGACGCGGGCAGCTTGCCCGTCCAGCCGATCGGCCCCGCAACCGGTGCTCAAGAGGAGAGTCTTGCAAAACTCCCCGAAATGACCGAAGCCGAGATCATGGCCGCCTCAGCCGGTATGATGGAGCAGCCTCCGGGAACTCTGCCCGGCGGCGACGGATATAATGCCTGGTCAGGTAACGGAGCTCCGCCCATCGGCGCACCGATACCCGGAGCACCAGCGACCGGAATGCCGCAACCATACACGCCTCCGGGTGGACAGACCGTGGTCATCGACCCGAACGGCGGCAGCCAGTTCATGCCGCAAGATAGCGGAGTCATTCTTGTTCCGGTTCCGGTTCCGGTGCAGACAGATACAAATACAGCTCCGACTACAAAACCTACCCCAAACACAGCAGCTAATGCCGTAGTTAAACCGACTCCAAAACCGATGGCAACACCGCCGCCGAAAACTCCTAAGACTACGGGCAAACCACAAACTCAACCTGCCGATACCAAAAAATCAGGAACCGATGGTGCTCCTGATTAGGTTCAATAGGTTTGATCAATTATCTACTTAAGTATCTTTGAGATCTCTGGATGTCCATTTAGCGTCGCAAGATCAGCTGCAGTTTGGCCTTTGAAATTCCGGAGCCTGGTCTTTGCTTTTAACCGTATCAACGCCTCGACAACATTTCGGTGCCCCGCCGCCGCTGCGAGCATGAGAGCCGTCATGCCTTTTGTATCTCGTAGATCGACGTTTATCCGTCTGAATACCCTCGCCGTCGCCAACGCATCTTTGGCATCCTCTTTCGATAATCTGGGAGCCTTAGCCGCGACGCCCGCCGCAAAAGCTTTGGCGTTTTCATACGCACGAACTGCATGGTTATTGCCTTTTTCCGCCGCTGTCATTAACGGCGTACGTCCGGCACTATTTAGCAGATTCGCATCTGACCGGGCGAGCAACATGAAGGTGGACCCAAAATAGCCATATTCCGCAGCATACTCGAGAGCAGTGCGGCCGGTCTTGTCACGCGTATCGCTCGCGGCACCCGCAAGCAAAATTTGCTTCACCAGCCAGTCGTTATCAAATCGGGCGGCTCTCATCAGCGCGGTTTCCCCGGCATTATTTGCGGTGTTAGCAGCCACGCGGTCGATGCTTAACAGATCCGTTACATAGATCTCTGTCCGGCTGGCCATGTAAAACAGATAGTTCTCTCCATTGTTGTCGACCTCCCGCTGCCATTCGGCTTCGCCCCGCTCCGACCACCTGCCAAATTGAATCCCATAATAAGACGCAGCCATCATCGACGTCGCCGATGTCGAATGCCGCGGCATTGCCCGCACACTTTTCCAAGCCGCATTCCAACTTATCCGGCCCTCCAGCAACAATCGCCAGGCAAATTCGGCAGATTCGTCAAGACGGTCGTCTTCAAACTTTCGCTCGCTGAACGTTACTCCGTATTTATCTTTCTTTTTTGGATCTGCCCCGGAACTTAGCAAAAGAGCCTGTGGGTTCATTTCAGATTCTGGATCGTGGACAGTAATGAAAAGAGCCGTCGAACCAAATTCGTTCGTCGCATTTACATCCGCCCCCGCTTTTAAGAGCAGCCGGATGACCTCCGGCGTATTTCGAAATACATCAAACCCAAG
The DNA here is from genome assembly GCA_016706275.1 of Chloracidobacterium sp. Taxonomy (GTDB): domain Bacteria; phylum Acidobacteriota; class Blastocatellia; order Pyrinomonadales; family Pyrinomonadaceae; genus OLB17. The sequence goes on from JADJJY010000003.1 coordinate 494,216, forward strand.
TGCCGCTCGGATTATCGCCGGTTGGCCAAAGATGTCGCGTGAATTCGGAGAGATGCCGGCTGCGAGATAAGCCTTTACCTTGCCGATGTCTGCATTTTCACAAGCACGTAGGAACATTTCCCGCTGGATCCAGTCGGGCACATTACCATTCTGTGCCTTTGCAAAGACAGCAAAACATAAAACTACGATCGCAGCCGTGGTAGCTAACCTACAGAGCCTCATCTTGGAACTTCCACTGTCTTGATGATGTCGGAAATAACTGCGTCCGTCGTTGCTCCGTCTAGCTCGGCTTCGGCGCGTAACGCTAACCGGTGACGGAGTACTGGCGGAGCGACGTCGCGGATATCGTCGGGCGTCGGAAAATCACGCCCGCGTATCGCAGCCAAAGCCTTTGAGCACAATAATAACGCGACCGATGCACGCGGGCTGGCGCCGTAGAGTATCGTCGGGTGCGTTCGCGTACGCCGAACGATCTCGACCACATAATTTTGCACGCCGGGTTCCATACGCATTTCGCGCACCTCCATTCGGCACCGCTGTATCGCCGTTGCATCCGGCAAAGGGGCGATTTGAACCTGGTCGAGGTTCCGCGAATTAAATCCCGCGTCCCAACGCGTGACGATCTCTTCTTCGTCAGTCTGCTCGGGATAATCGATCAATATTTTCATCAAAAACCGGTCGAGCTGTGCCTCTGGCAGCGGATAGGTTCCTTCGTATTCGATCGGGTTTTCGGTCGCGAGCACGGTGAACAGCGGCGAGAGCGGATAGCGTTCGCCGTCGATGGTCGTCTGGCGTTCTTCCATCGCTTCGAGCAGCGCGGCCTGAGTTTTTGGCGGCGTGCGATTGATCTCATCGGCGAGCAATATGTCAGTAAAGATAGGCCCTTGCCGCAGGCTAAACTGCGACGTCTGCATATTAAAGACGTTCGTGCCGGTGATATCCGACGGCATCAGATCGGGCGTGAACTGGATGCGCGAAAACTCCGCCCCGATTATCTGTGCGAGCGACTTAACGGTCAGCGTCTTTGCCGTGCCGGGCACGCCCTCGATCAACGCGTGGCCCTCGGCGAGAATCGCGACGAGGATCTGTTCGATAACGTCATCCTGTCCGACGATCGTCTTGCGAAGCTCGTTCAGGATATGTGCAACTGTTGTAGGTGTGTAAGTTAGCATCTTAAATAAAGTCGTAAAATGTTTTTATCGCTAGCAATATGACCGTCGTCAAAAAGATCCGCCGCAGCCAGATATCGCTTAATTTTGTCACGAAATGAGCCCCGATGTAAGCCCCGGCAAACATCGTTACGCCCAGCATCAGCCCAAGTTTGTAATCCACTAAACCTTGCCACATAAAAATAACCGTGGCAATCGCGGACGAAAAAACGTTGATCAGCTTGGTCGATGCGACCGCCTCACCGTACCGCATCCCGTAAATGCCGACGCATACCGCCGTAAGCACAGTGACATATCCGCCGCTAAACAGCCCGCCGTAAACGCCGAGCAAAAATACGAGCACATACGTCAACGGCACGGAATACCGCCGCGGTTCGATTTCATCGCCGACGCCGGCGTTTCGTCTCACCAGCGTAAATATCGCAACGGCGATCATTGCGGTCGAGACGATCAGCTTTATCCCGTCGCCGCTGATAATGCCGACGAGCAACGCACCGATCGCCGAACTGATGACCGTCAGTACGATAAACGGCGAGAGCTTGCGGTAGTCGATCTTTTTCTGCCGGACGAATGGTAACGTACCGCCGATAGACATAAAAACCAGCGCGAACATATTCGTCGCGACCGCCACTCGCGGATCGATCCCAAACTGAAACATCACCGGCACCGCAATGAGCGAATTACTGCCCGTGACGACGCCGACGACGCTTGTCACAAAAAAAACCGCGATCAAAATGATCAGAGCGTAAGTTGCCATCGTTTAGATCTTTTTGTCGGCCGCACGCCTGATGCCGAGCTTCGCCTCGATATCGCGCAGAGCAGTCGACAGTTCGACGACCTCGCGTTTGTTTGTCGGCTCGCCGCGAATGATCTCTTCGCACTTGAACAGCACATCCTCGGTCTGCTGACGGTCGAGCCCGCTGCGGTCAGCGATCGCCGCCGACGACTCTCGTGGCTTGACTGTCAGATTATCGAGTCCCAGCAGACGGCTGACGCGGCGGCGGAAATCGGTGTAAATATTCTCGATGGCGAGGTCGAATGCCCGCGTTCGCTGCTGCAGCTCGGCCATTGCGGCGACGTATTCGAGCTTTGACAGCCGATCCGGCTCCAGCTCAGGCACCGCTCGGGCAAAGCGTCGGCTCTGCGAAAAAAAGACTAGGCCGACGAGCAGCACCGCTTGCAGAAAAATCGCCACGACCGGCGTCCCGGCAAAAAATTGTAAGAATCGATTACTGTCCGCACCGTATCCCTGATGATATTCGTCAAACGCGACCACGCCATCGGTGGACACAAGATTGACCGCAAGCTGGGCGTTATCGACGAGAGCAATGCCGTCGTTGGCGACAATAAAAGGGTCCGACAGGATCACGATCCGCCCCGAACCGTACGGCACGTCGACGAGCAAATTGTCCTGAGCTTGAGCGATATGAACGGTCGGTGCGGCTTCGTCAACCGCAACATACGGGTCGCTCTTCGACGACATCGATCTCGGCGGCGGCCTATCCGTATCATTTCCTTTTTCATTACCCTGCCGCTCAAAAGTGATGGTTGACGCAAACTGCGAAGGCTGTACGGCGTTGACGCCGCTAGTAAAGTGCGACGGCTGGACAGGTTTTGCCGCAGCCATATCGCCCGTCATCTGCTTTGTGTCCGACGGATCGACCGACATGATCTCGTAGCCGGGTTTCGCCTCAACCTCTATCGTCCACGCACCCGACATTTTCATCAGATCTGCAGGCGGTTCGCGATCGACCAATACTAGACGGCCGCCGCTCGAGACCCAACGCAGCAGATCGTCGGCCTCGGCAGGGGTAAACTCTCTTCGCACCTGGCCGGCGACGACAAAGACCGACGGTTTGTTGCGAGCAGTCAGCAAAGCTGCAGGCGGCTCTTGCCAGCGGACTGTCTTGCGGCCCGTCTCGCTTAGCAGAGTATAAAAAGCCTGCAAGCCCGTCGCACCCGAGTTAAAGGTCGAGCGTCGGGGCAACGCCTCGCTGTCGGGCGTCTTTTCTTTCTGCGTATAGGTCGCGGCATTTAGCCCGACCAGAATGGCGACCAGAAAGATCAGGAAAATAAAAATGAAAAGCTTTTGCTTCACTAATGATTACCCTTTTACACCCGCGATGGTTTGTTGATATCTGTTCTTAAAATCTTCCCAATCCTGCGCATCCGTCGGACGCAGACCGTACCAGTTGCGTTCAAAATTGAGTGTCATGCCGTTCATATTTTCGAAAAGGTCTGCCCGCTTTCGCACATCGCGAAGATAGTCGCGGTTTGTCTTGTGCCGGGCAAGTCCGATCAGTTTGCGGTCGCTGAGTTCGCAAAGCAGAGCGATGTAGCCCTTGCGGATCGCACCACGCAGGTTGCCCTCGCGGGCAAGCAACTCAGCCTCGTCAAACAGGCTCGCGGCCGACTCGTCGCTTGCGACTCGTTCGCCAAGTATCACGCGATCGCCTTTTTCTTTTTTCTTTTTACGCCCACGGCGGCCAAAGAAGGGAACAAATTTATAGATCAAAAACCCAACCAGACCGATGACCAAAGCAAAGATGAGTATCTGCAAACCCATCTTTAACGAACCTGTGCCGGGATCTGAGCTAGGCGTGGCGGGCGTTCGCGGAAATACCTTTGCCAGCCACTCCATAAATTCGCGTAGCCATTTTTGGAAAATGCTTTCCTCTTTTGCCTGCGCTTTTTGGTATTCTTCGCGTTGCAGTATCTCAGCGAGCTTTTGTTTGTCCTCGTCCTTTGTGCGATTCGACGCGGCGGCTTTTTGCAGCTGATCCACCTCGCGGGCGATGGACGTAAGCCGCTCATTAATACCGGTGAGGATGACGCCGCGTTTGGCCGGATCGTCTTCGTTTTGAAATTGTTCGAGCGACACGAACAGCCACTGGTTCGCCGTCTCGACGGAGCCGCCCGGCCACTCGACCTTTTCCGTCGGCGGCAGCACGCGGCGGATATGCGCGATCACCTCGTTTTCGCGCGGTACATCACGTTTCCCCTGTACGGAACTGCCAACGTCCGCTAGCAGCTCCTCGACATAGATATGCACCGATTCGACACGCTGACGATAATCGTCCAGCGTGGCTGCCGACGCCGTCAGTGCCGACATCAGCACGATAAAACCGCCGAGGCCAAAACTCTGACAGAGCCGCAGATATCTTTGTCTTAACGGAGAACGCATATTCTATTTTAGCCCGAGAGTCGTAATACGAGATTTGCCCGACGGAGCCGGCTCCGAATTAACCGCCGCGACCGCTAACGCAGGCTGCAGCGGATTGACGTAGGTAGTCGGGACGTTCGGTATCTCGCCCAGCCGACGAGCGGCCATCAGCTCGATATCGTACCCCTCGCCCCGCACCCGCTCATCAACATAAAGCAGACAAAGCCCCGCCATCCACACCGGCGACAGCAAGATAAAGCTGATCTGCCAGATCAGGTTATACGCGATCTCGTACCACGCCGGGACGAGATCGGCGTCAAACGACATCAGTTGGACGCCATTCGCCGACGCATACCAAGCGAGCGGTACGTAAAGCAGAGCGAGAGCGGAGTATGCCGCAACGGTCGTAAAAACGAACAACGCTGCCAGACGCTTTACATTGCCGCCGGCGAGCGACGCACTGCGGGCCACAGCAGAGAAAACGCCTTGTCCCTCGACGAGCATCACCTGCGGCACATACGCGACCCGCGACGCGGCCAGAAAGAATAGCCAGATCGATGCCCCCGCGACCGCTATGCCCACAATGACCGACACGATAAATGCTAAAACGGGCAAAAAACTAAACACATAGATGATAAGCAAGATCAGCAGCACGCCGACCGTCATACCAAAATAAAAGATCACGAACCCCAACGCTCCGAGTATCACCGTTATCAGCGAAGACGCGACCACGAGTCCGCTCAGGCGTTTCCAGACATTGGCGTAAGTTTCGCGAAAAGTGATCGCCTCGCCAAACAGCAAGTGCCGGACAAAGTTTCGCGATGCTCCGCCCATGACAACAAGCGTAGCGATGGTCTCGGCGAGCCAGATGACGACGCTGCCAAACCATAGAAAGATATAGTAAAAAGTATTTTCGGCCGCGGCACCAAGCTGAAAGATCTGTCGCCCAACCAGAGTCCACCCAACCGACACAAGCGTCCCGACGATGACCGGCGGCGAAGCAATGAGAATAAACGTACCAAAAAACTTGCGGTAAAACCTGACGGCGCGATCGATCAGATCGCCCGCACCTAATGCCCGAATACCTAGATTTTGGTCGTTATCGATAGCAGACAAGATGCGAAAATTTTACCACACCAAAGAAAAAAGCCCGCCGGTCTGGTGACCGGCGGGCAAAGTGGTTGTGGTAACAACCAAATTAGAATTCAAATCGGACTGCGAACTGCATCTGTCTTGCAGCACCCGCACTCGTGATCTGTCCAAAGGTTGTGCTGTTAATATCAGCGAACTGAGTGTTGTTAAAGAAATTCGTGTTGTTCAGCAAGTTAAATGCCTCTGCACGAAACTGAAGACGAATATTTTCGCCAAAGCGGATATTCTTTAACAAAGCAGCATTGACCGTGAGTGTGCTAGGGCCGTTGATAAGCGTACGGCCTAAGTTACCCGTCTCGCCCGGATTAACGTTAAAGAACGCCTGTCCGGCAAACGTAGCAGCACCAAATCCGCCAGCAGCGCGGCCCGTCGTGGTATTAATGACCGATGGATTGATCCAGTAGATCTTTCCATTCAGCTCAAAAACGCCTAACAGATCTTGGATCTGCTGAGCCGTCAGGCTGCTGTTAGCAGTTTGACGTCCCGAACGTCCCGCACGGTTCAGAGTACCGCGAGGATCGATAAAGGTTATCGGTGCTCCGGTTGATCTCTGAAACGTTCCAGACAGCTCCCATCCACCAAAAGTCTTATCGACAAATCCGCCGCTGTTCAGGAACCGCTTTCCACGTCCAAACGGTAACTGATATACACCGTTGAAGTTGAAAGTTTGGGTCTGGTCAAAATCGGCTCTCTGAACGTCCAACTGTGGGTTGGCATTATCGAGGAAAGGTTCGACCAATGTCTGCGACGTACCTACCGAGTTTGTCAGATTTTTCGAGAACGTATAGTTCGCCTGGAAATAAAGTCCCTGCGAGAAACGACGTCTCACTTCAGCCTGGAACGAATGGTATTTATAGTAGCTACCATTTGTCAGCAGGTTAACAACACCTGATGCAGGATTTTGCAAGAACTTAATAAACGGAACAAGACCAGGGCTCGCAACCGATGGATGGTTGTTAAGGTTGTTCGTGATATAAGTCAGTGCCAGATCTGCAGGCGTGCCGCCGCGGATCAAACCAAGAATGGTTGAGTTGGTAAGCAAAGCATTTGCACCCAACAGGTTAAATACAGGCAATGCAACGCTGCCGGCAACCCCAGCATTAAAGCCGGCACCAGTAGCACAGCTACCTGGGACACTAACGTTTGCAGCGGTGCACAAACGGTCATTGTTCAACGCACGGTTAAAATCAGCTGCAAAACCGTTGTTGCGGATGTCGATCTGGTTATAGTCAATACTTCTAACCAAATTGTTGCTGCTGGTTCCAACATAACGAAGCTCAAATGCGGTGTTGCCGAAAAATTCACGCTGCACACCAAAGCTGATATTCTTTACGCGTGAAGTTTCAATTTTCGGATCGATCGCAAAAACAGTTCCGAAGAACGGACCGAACGAAGCCGTATTATTTTGTAAATACGTTCTCGGCGGCGTAATGAACGTTGGTGTTCCCGGCAGCGAAAACGCTCCGGAAAGCCGTCCATTTTGGTTGGATACGGTCGAAGCTGTACGAGCAAGACCGGCATTACCGATCGCAGCATTACGGATCGATGTAATGATCGAATCGTTTGCAAACGAATGGCTGTAACCGCCGCGGACAACCGATGTTTTACCAAACAGGAATTTGCCTATTCCACCGCTAAACTGCGGGGTCCATGCAAATCCGAAATTAGGTGCAAAATCGGTATATTTAGTCTTGTAGTAAGCATTTTTCTTACCAGCATTTTGACCAATAGGCACATACGTACCATCCTGACGGAGCAGCGACGGAAGCGGGTTATTGATATCTGTAATAGCCGGTTCCAAGCCCACTCCGCTCTCAAGCGTCATCGCAGGATACAGTTCCCAGCGCACACCCAGCGACAAAGTTAACTGCGAGTTGACCTGCCAACGATCTGCAAAATACAGAGCATGGTTGGCATGGCGGATCGGCTCGACCTGACGCGAAGCCTCAAATCCCTTGGCAATATCATTGACGTTGAACGACTGTGTGCTCGAACTCACGATACCACCAAACAGGGCGAGCATCGCATTTGATGTTCCAACCTGAGTGGTGGAAATACCGCCTGGGAAATTTGCTGCCACAAACGAAGGTGTATTTGTGTTTGTGCCCAATGAGACAGTCGGTGTAATACCGGCGTCATTATAAGCATCAACCTGGAAATACTGTAGCTGGCCGCCAAACTTAAAGTTATGGTTTTTATAGATCCAATCACCGTTTGACTGATAGTTGTAAGACTTCGTAAAACGTCCTTGATCCATGAACGTGTTGTTTGGTGAACTTACGAGCGTCGGCAGCAGGTGGTATGCAGGTGTCGGGTTAGTTGAGTCAAACGGAACGATCGCCTTAAATAGACCGCCGCGAAATTCGTTAACAAAGTTAGACGAAAATACGCGTCTGTATCCCATCGTGATCTGTTTATTATCCGAAAACTGCTGTACGTCCGGAATAGTTGTAAAAGCCTCAGTATCAACGTCAGGTCGCAAGTTGACTTCTTTATTGTAGTTATAAATAAAGAAGATCGAGTTATTGTCATTGATATCGGCATCTACACGCGATGCATATTGGTCACGCGTCTGGTTCGAAGCACGAAGCAAACGGAAGCCAGCGGTGTTAAAGCCGTCGCCGCCGGTAAAATTACTGGTCGTGGGCAACAGTGAAATGATACGGGCATTTACGATCGGATCGAGCGTTGCCGGAATAGATGCACCGCCCACAAGATTTGCACGAGCATAACCCAGAATGTCCGGGATCACACACGTGCTGCCGATCGTCTGCGATGGGCAGAAAGGCGTAACCGTAGTGTTGTTTGTTCTCTGATATGTAAACGCACCGCCGCGAGCCGCCGGGGTCAATATCGTACGTGTGGAGGCAGCAGTTACAGGGTCTTTGATTCCTTCATACGAGAAGAAAAATACGACCTTGTCCTTAAACCACAAAGGAGTTCCTTCGCCAAAATGTGGAAACCACATCGGGCCGCTGACCTTACCACCGTACTGATTACGGTTACGAAAAGGTGGCTTAGCAGCTATCGAAGGCGTTGTGCTGCGGTTGTTAAAGAAACCGTTTGCAGCAAAATACGAGTTACGATTGTAAGCAAACAACGCACCATGAAAATCCTTGGTACCGCGAGGTGTTACGAGACGGATCTGAGCACCACCGTAACCTTGATCTGCTTCTTGGTTAGTTGTGGTGATCGTGAACTCTGCCGTATCGTCAACCGATGGTCGGCCAGGAGCAAAGTCAGTCGCGTTCGATCGAATAAATGTATCTTGGATATTGATACCGTCACGGGTAATATTCGTCATCGATGTACGCAATCCGTTGATCGATGTGCCCTGAAAAGGGTTAGACTGCACGCCCGATTGCAATGTCGTCAAGGTGAGCGGGCTACGAGTGATCAGCGGCAATGATAAGATCTGCTGCGGACTGACCGTGTTGCTGACCTGTGCCGTGCCAGACGTAACGATGTCCGCTCCGGCGGTCACAACGACTTCGGCCGTGATCTCACCCACTTGCAAAGTTGCATTGAATGTAGCATCACGACCGACGTCGATCTTCTGCTCATTCGCGATCAGGGTCTTAAACCCGGGCGATGTTACTTTAATTTTATACGTACCGAATTCAAGCTGCGAGAACTGGTAAAAACCAGACTCGTTCGCCGTTACGGTAACCTCTTTTCCGGTACTGTTATCTGTCGCGACAACCGTAGCCCCTGGCAACAGACCATCCGGTCCAGAAACAGTACCGGAAAGTTTTCCTGCCGTGCCTTGGGCAAACAGCATCGTCGAACTGATAAGTATCAGTAACGAGATGATTGAAAATCTTTTCATCTTTTTCCTCCTAAGAAATTAAATCTAAATCACTTACAAAAATTTAAGTGCGAATAATTAGTGGTTCAATAAGCTTGAGCCGGGCCGTGTGCTGCAATTTCTGCAGCGGTATAAATTGAAATTATGGTAAACACTGATACGCAAAGAAAATGGCAAGTTTCGTGCCAAAACTGCCCTAGCGTTACAGAAATGTTTAACTTACTGACTTTTAAGTAGATACGGTCATTTTTCGTGCCAAGTCGGCTACGTTTTGCAATGTTTTTGGGGAGAATTGAGAGGATTTTTGTAGATTATTCCAATTATTTGGATATGCGTATCATGCCGATTTTGTCTGGATATTATAGCTTTTGATCTTTGAGTTGAGGGTTGTGGGGTTCAGACCGAGCAGACGGGCCGCTCGCGACTGGTGTCCCCCGGTCTGATCGAGAGCCCTGCGGATGAGGTCGATCTCGTAGTTTTTGATCTCGTCGTAAAAGCTCACGCCATGCGAGAGATCAATGCTGCCGGATTTGCCGGCCGATGCCGACATCCTCTCCATCGCGCTTTGCGGGTCGCGAACCTCAGGCCGCAGACAGTCGACCGTGATCTCGTCAGTTGGTGCAATAACTATAGCTCGCTCGATAATGTTTTCAAGCTCGCGAACATTTCCCGGATAGTTGTAATTCTCAAGTGGTGAGAGAACATCGGGCGAAAGATTTTCGGAAATATTGCGGCCATTTTCCTCGGCGTATTTGCGAATAAAATGCTGGGCCAACGGAAGTATGCCCTCACGCCGTTCGCGCAATGGCGGGATCTCGATCGGAACGACGGCCAGCCGAAAATAGAGATCTTCGCGAAACTGTCCGTTTTTGACAGCTTCTTTCAGATCGACGTTAGTCGCGGCAATGATGCGGACATCGACCTTTGTCGGAGTAGTTTCTCCGATCGGTGTGAACTCTCTTTCCTGGATGACCCGGAGCAATCTCACTTGGGTTTCCGGCCGCAGATCGCCGATCTCATCGAGAAAGATCGAGCCCGTATCCGCTACTTCAAAAAGCCCCTTCTTCGCACCGACTGCTCCCGTAAAAGCCCCTTTTGTATGACCAAAAAGCTCTGATTCGAGAAGGTCAGAAGGAATATTTGTACAATTTACAACCACAAACGGCATGTCCGCACGCGGACTCGCCGCGTGAACTGCCTTGGCGACTAGCTCTTTACCGGTCCCTGATTCGCCCGTTATCAAAACCGTCGAGCGAGCCGGCCCAACCCGATCGACCAAACGAAATATTTCTTCCATTTTCTGCGAATGGACAACGATCAAGTCGCGTTGAACAGACCGCACCATCGCCTGACGCAAGACCTGACGCTCCTCTTCCTTACGGCGGGTCTTGATACCTTTGGCGACATGAGCCAATATCTGCTCATTCTGAAATGGTTTACGAATAACCCCTGCCGCACCTTTTTCCCAGGCAGAGATCGCTGTGTCAAAGGTCGCGTAAGCAGTTACCATCAGAACGACGGCCTCGGCATCGAGTTTTACCAGTTCCTCTAACGCCGTCAGCCCTCCCATTCCGGGCATCGAAACGTCCATTAGCACAACTTCGTATGCTTTTTGCGAATACATCTCGACGGCTTCTTCGCCGGTCTTTGCCAGATCGACCTTATAACCGGCGCTCGACATTATCGTGCCCAGCACGTCGCGCATGATCTCTTCGTCGTCGCAGATCAGAATTGAGGCCTTTTTTGCCATAAACTGTCAATATACCAAAATTATCGTCAGGCGCTATAACGCGGTATTCCTTTGATGCACAAAACCACCCGGTAAAAGCTTCCGTCGACAATTAAACTTTTTGTCTCTTATTGACGTAATATAGCTCAAGTAATACGAGGTATTTGGCGTACATTTTTAGATCGATCTAGCGGGTACATTTCAACAATGGCAATGTCAAAAACAGGCAAGTTCTTTTTATTGATCGGTGGTGTTCTTTTAGCTCTGCTTATTGTAGCGATCATCGCTGTCGCGTATGCGGCAAGAAATATGGGAGCACCTTCGGTCGCGAATAACAGCGTGCTGATCCTCAGCGTTTCGGGCGAACTGCCGGATTATGTAGCTGATGAACCGCTCGCGAAAGCATTTGGCATTAGCCAGCAACAGTCTTTTACGAGCCTGCTCACCCAACTGCGCAAAGCAAAGGTCGATCCGCGTATCGGCGCAGTCGTACTCGATATCAATTTTCCCGGCATCGGTTGGGGCAAAGCCGACGAACTCCGCGACGCCATCAAGGATCTCAAAACATCAGGCAAGCCGGTCTATGCCTATATGGAGATCGGGATGAACAAAGAGTATTACATCGCGACCGCGGCTGACAAGATATTTTTGCCGCCGTCGGGCGACATTTACATCAATGGCCTGGCGGCCGAGGCGATGTTTTACAAGGGTTCTCTCGACAAGCTCGGCGTCGAAATGGATGTTGTCCAGATCGGTCCTAAATACAAAAATGCACCCGACGTTTATACAAAAACCTCGATGGGCGACGGACAGCGTGAGGTCACGAACGCACTGCTCGACGAATTTTTTGGCCGTTTTACAAATGCCATCGCCGAGTCGCGAAAGAAATCTGTCGAGGACGTTAAAGCGTTGATCGATAGCGCTCCGTACAACGCCAAGAAAGCCAAAGAGCTCGGCCTGATCGATGACGCATATTATCGCGAACAGGTCGATACCGAACTAAAAGCAAAGCTTGGATACCGGGAAACCGACACGCTTCGCACTATTCGCGGCGGCGAATATCGCGAGATCCCGTCGGATACGCTCGGCCTCAATAATGGCGAAAGGGTCGCGGTCATTTACGCCTCTGGTGCCATTATGAGTGGACGTTCGTCGAGCGGTGTGCTCAACGGTGAGACGGTTGGCTCAGACACCATCGTCGCCGCTGTAAATGATGCTGCAAAAGATACTTCGGTTAAGGCGATCGTACTCCGTGTCGATTCCGGCGGCGGTTCAACGCTCGCATCTGACCTGATGTGGAACGCACTAGAAAATGCGAGGGCCAAAAAACCGGTCGTGGTCTCGATGGGCGATGTCGCAGCGTCCGGCGGTTATTACATCGCTTGTAACGCGAACAAGATCGTCGCCGAACCATCGACCATCACCGGCTCGATCGGCATTTTTGCCTTTAAGCCTAATATCAAAGGCTTTTACGACTGGATCGGTGTCTCGAACGAATACACAATGCGTGGCAAAAATGCCGGTATTTTTCGCGCCACCGAAAAATGGACGCCCGAAGAACGTGCCAAGATGGAATCGCAGATCGGCGGCTTCTATTACGACAGCTTTATCCCTAAGGTCGCCACCGGACGCAAGAAAACGACCGAGGAAGCAAATGCTCTCGGCCAGGGCCGCGTCTGGACCGGAACCCAAGCTAAAGCGAATGGCTTGATCGACGAATTTGGCGGCCTAGAAAAAGCCATCAGCATCGCCAAAGAGCTTGCTAATCTGCCCGCCGACAAAGACGTGCGCCGAGTTGTTTTCCCGGCACCGCGGCCGTTCTTTGAGACTTTATTCAATGACGAAACCTCGTCCGAAGCAAAAGCACAAGAGGTTGTTATCAAATCGCTTCCGTCGGATATCCGCCGATCATTCCGGTACATGGCTATGTTCGAACAGATGAAGCAGGGCCAGGCGATGATGTTGATGCCATTCGAACTCAACATCAAGTAACGTTGACATTTTATTAAACTGCGAATAAAGTTTTGTTCGCGCAAACTAAACAAGGACAAGGGGAGTTTTTACCTAAAATTTCTATTGTCCTTTTTCTTTTACTGGAGGAAGAATGGGTCGAATCATCTTAGGTATTATAGTCGGATTTGTTGTGTGGTCGATCGTCTGGGTAGGCGGCGAGCAAACCATTGGCAGATTTTGGGCCGAATACGGGGCTCACTCGCTTGCAGCCGAAAAAGCGCTTGTTAATGGCACTGCAGTCGAAAGCAGCATCGCGATCGTGCTAGTCAATCTTGTCCGCAGCTTTATTACGTCGCTCATTGCGGGCTATATGACAGCTCTCGTCGCGGGGGAATTTAAAAAATCGACGATGGTGCTGGGCGTCATCCTCGTACTCGTAGGCGTCGCCGTCGAGTATGTGTTTTGGAACATGGCTCCGGCGTGGTACCACATTTTGTTCGTTCTTTTTCTGCTTCCAATGACAATTGTCGGCGGCAAATTGAGGCGTTCGAACTAGATAAGTTTTGCGATGGCGAGCGGTATCGGCAGATGCTCAGTCGGACGGCGATATGTTGCGTCGTTTAATTTGTTGACGGCAAGCTCGGCGTTGTCCAGCAATTCGTCGGGCGGCAGATCCGCCTCAGATGAATAACAAGCGTGCATGATGCATGGCAAAGGCTTGGCCGAGTTGTGGACGAGACAACCGGTTCCGCTTTCAAATAGCGGACACGCATAGGTAGCGGTGCGTGTGTCGATGGCCTCGTCGAGTTTGTATTTTTCTATCGTCCGAGCCGTGCGTTCTCGTACGGCCTTTTGCGGTTGCTCTGGGAGATCAGCAATCGATTTCCCGATCGCTACTGCCTCAAGTCGCGAAACATGAACATTAACAAAATGTTCGTCTAGACAGCACGCCCCCGGCGTCAAGCACACCGCACAAGCCTTTGCCCGATACTCATAAACCTCGGCGATCAGCGATCTAAACTCCGATCTCAGGGCATCGAGCTTAGTTAGGGCATTTTGTTCGCTGATAGGTCTAAAATTTGTCCGCATGTTACAATCGTAAAAAATAGATTTTACCCTACGTAAGGAGAATTATGCTGAAAGAAGGCGATAAGGCACCGGATTTTAATGCCAAGGACCAGAACGGAAATGATGTAAAACTTGCTGAGCTCAAGGGCCAGCGGGTCGTGTTGTACTTTTACCCTAAGGACGACACGCCGGGATGCACAAAAGAGGCTTGCTCATTTCGCGATGCCGATGATGTCTATAAAAGCAAAGGCATCCGTGTGCTCGGCGTCTCGACCGACAACGAAAAATCACACCAGAAATTTATCTCCAAATTTCAGCTCCCGTTTGACCTACTCGCCGACACCGACAAACAAATCGTCGAGGCATATGGCGTCTGGGGCGAAAAATCGATGTACGGCAAAAAGTACATGGGCACTTTCCGCAAGACATTCCTGATCGACGGCGATGGCAAGATCGTCAAAATTTTTGAAAAGGTCGATGTCTCAGCTCACGCCGATGAAGTGTTGGCGGCATTCGGCGAGAAATAACCGTAAGAATGAACCGCGAAAAATACAAAAGGCGCTAAATCAAGAATTTCTCTTTTAGCGTCTTTTCGTGTATCTCGCGATTAAAACTTTGTCAGTTCGTCGCAGATGCGTCCGGCAGTTTTGCCATCCCAGAACGGCGGGATCTTGTGATTTGAAATTTCAGATCTCAAATTGAGTATTTCTGCGGCAGCTTCTCTGATATTCTGCGGATCCGTGCCTACCAACACATTCGTGCCGAGTTCGATAGTTACCGGTCGCTCGGTGTTGTGCCGCAACGTCAAACACGGGATTCCAAGCACAGTCGTTTCTTCCTGCAATCCCCCCGAATCCGTCAGCACAAGCTTTGCCCCGCTATAAAGCCGCATAAAATCGATATAACCAAGCGGATCGATAAGTCGGATATTTGATTTTGCGATCGCGTCGGCAAATCCAAATTCTTCGATCTTTGCCTTAGTTCGCGGATGAACCGGAAAGATTATCGGCAGTTTTTCTGCGACCGTAAGCAGTGCATCCAGTATCCCTGAGAATGTGGCTTTATCATCAACGTTCGACGGCCGGTGGAGTGTCAAAACGGCGTAATCTTTGCCGTCAATGCCGAGATCAGTCCGTACCGTCGAACCTTCCGCGATCTTGAGATGCTCAAGCAGCGAGTCGATCATCACGTTGCCGACAAATCGGACGCGTTCAGCAGGAATGCCCTCGCGTGCCAGATTTTCATCCGCATCCTGCGATGTTGTAAAGAGTAGATCTGAGATCGAATCAGTGAGGATACGATTGATCTCTTCCGGCATTTGTTTGTCACGCGAACGCAAGCCAGCCTCAACGTGCGCAACCTTTACACGAAGCTTTACGCTTACCAATGCACACGCGATGGTCGAATTTACATCGCCGACGACGAGCACCCAGTCGGGCTTGTGCTCAAGCACAACCGGCTCAAATTGGGTCATTATTCTTCGCCGTCTGCACAGCATGTGAACCGGAACCGACGCCAAGATGCACACCCGGCGTCGGCATTCCCAAATCCTCGAAAAACGAATCCGACATCGCCGCGTCATAATGCTGGCCCGTATGCACGAT
Organism: Chloracidobacterium sp.; assembly: GCA_016706275.1. Classification (GTDB taxonomy): domain Bacteria; phylum Acidobacteriota; class Blastocatellia; order Pyrinomonadales; family Pyrinomonadaceae; genus OLB17. The sequence continues at coordinate 509,862 of JADJJY010000003.1, forward strand.
CATCGGCTCAAACTCCTCCGGCCGCCGCTTCATCTCAGCATAGATCGGCGCGACCTTCATAAAATTTGGCGCGCACCGGCAATGAGCAATATTTTTTGTTTAATTTGAGATCTCAAATTTGAAATTTATAGACGCACGATCCGGGCTTTGCTCTCGCCGCGAGTTTCAACTGACAGAGCGTCACGTGTATCGACAACCAACGATGCAAGCTCGCACACTCGGTTGTAATCCACCGGCGTGTGTTCGGTGCAGATGATGACGCAATCCGATTCGCGGATAAGGTCGTCTGTCAGCTCTTTGTTGTAAAGCGGGTCACCGGCTCCGATCGTGTATGCGTGGTCAAACGTCACCTCCGGCACGAACGGGTCGTGGTAATAAACATCTGCTCCGTCTGCACGCAGCAGGTCGATGATAGACAAGGCGGGCGACTCGCGCATATCATCGATGTCTTTTTTGTACGCGACGCCGAGGATCAGGATCTTTGATCCGTTGACAGATTTTTTGCTATCGTTCAGTGCCGTTGTCGCCAGTTCGACAACGTAATTTGGCATTGTCGAATTGACCTGTTCAGCGAGCGAGATAAACTGCGAATCAAACCCATGCTGACGCGCTTTCCACGACAAATAATGCGGGTCGAGCGGGATGCAGTGGCCGCCAATTCCCGGTCCCGGATAAAACGCCATAAAACCAAATGGCTTTGTAGCCGCCGCCCGGACGACCTCCCAAGTGTCAATGCCGAGGGCGTTGCAGAGCTTTGCCATTTCGTTCGCCATCCCGATATTAATGGCACGAAATGTGTTTTCCCACAGCTTTGCCGCCTCAGCGACACGAGCCGACGAAACGGTATGCACTTGCCCAACGATCTGGCCGTAAAGCATCGCCGCCGCCTCGGTCGAGTCGTCCGAGACACCGCCGACAACCTTGGGGATATTGTGGGTCTGAAATTGCGGATTGCCGGGGTCGACGCGCTCGGGCGAAAACGCGAGCAAAAACCCTTCGTCGAGCTTAAATCCTTTTTCCTCAAACATCGGCTGCAAAACCTCGTCGGTCGTGCCTGGATAGGTTGTCGACTCGAGAATGATAAGCTGCCCCGGCCGCATATATTTTTGGATCTCGGCACCAGCCGTCAGGATATACGACATATCCGGATCCTTGGTCTTGCGAAGCGGCGTTGGGACGCAAATGATAATTACGTCGCAATTGGCGAGCTGGCTAAAATCGGTCGTCGCCGTTAGTTTGCCTTCGATGACGCATTTTGCGACGTTTTCGCTTGTCACATCAACTATGTATGAGCGGCCGGCGCTTATCTCGCTCGTCTTGTGTTCATCGACCTCAAAGCCGACGGCGTTAAAACCTTTGAGGCAGAATTCGACGATCAGCGGCAGTCCCACGTAACCGAGTCCGATGACGCCGATGGTTGCCTTTTTTTCAGAGATCAGTTGTTGTAATTCGTCTTTGATCATTATGTGTCTGGTCAAGAATATCTAAAGAATTGCGGAATAAAATGGTAGATACTGGCAGAAAAGCCCTATGTATTAAACTATGTTAAGCAGTGCGGTTAGTCAAGATTATATTCAATTATGCTATGATGACGCTGTCCGTGATCGGTCCGGCCTCCCGTAGTATTTATAGTTTTAATAGCAGGTTTTCCCCAGCTCGTTATGAGTTCTGAGATCGCATCCAGCAATCCGGTGGTCAAGGCCGTCGTCGAAGGCACCGCCCCTCGTCCTGCCCAACTGGCGGCGTCGCGGGGCATTTTGCCTCTTCCCCAGGCCGATCTGCTTGAAATACTGGTCAGTTTTTATAACGGCAACGACCCCGAGTTAAAAGAAAACTCACGGCTGACGCTGGCCGAACAAAATGCCGAATCGCTGACCGAGACGATACGTTCGGCGGATGTCGCCCCGATCGTGCTGGCTTTTTTTGCCGAGCGTGCAGACCTGCCGGCGGCGATCCACGAGACGATACTTACAAACGCAAAGACCCCGCCGGGTTCTATCGCAAAATTTGCCGCCGCAACGCAAAACGGTTCGCTGATCGAGTTGATATCTCTTAACCAGCAGCTACTGATCCAAAACCCTGCGATCCTCGATGCGATACTCAAAAATCCAAGCCGGACTCCTGAGTCTGAGCGGCGTGCGACCGAGATCAAGCGTGAGTTCTTTGAAAAAGAACGCGGTGCTCAACAGATCGCTAACGAGTTGCGTGCCCAAGGCAACGAAGCCGCTGCCGAGTTTATCGAGCAATCCGATTCCGGCCTAAGTGCCGAGGACGCTCTGTTTCTCGCCCAACATATCGAGGTCCCCGACCGCGAAACCGACGATTCGTGGCTCAGTCTCGAATACATCGAAGAGATCTACGAGGAAACTGAGGAGCAGCGTCAGGCCGCAATTCACAAGATCATCGGCGAGCTGCAAAGCGAAGAAGATGAGATACCGGGCGAACGTATCTCGATGATCAACCGTGTAATGAAGATGGGCGTCAAAGACCGCGTAAAGCTCGGTATGAAAGGCGACCGCGAGGCCCGCAACATCCTCATCCGTGACCCCAATCGTCTCGTATCGTCCGCTGTGGTCAACAACCCGCGTATCACCGAGCAAGAGGTCGAGTCGATCGCATCGATGCGGTCCATCACCGAGGATATCCTCCGCCAGATCGCGTCAAACCGCCAATGGGCTCGCAGCTACACTATCGGCCACAGCCTAGCCAAAAACCCGCGAACGCCCATCGGCAGCGCCATCACGATCATGAGCCGTCTGCAGCTACGCGATCTGATCGCCCTCTCAAAAAATCGTAACGTCTCTGACGCAGTTCGCCGTCAAGCTCAACGTCTGCACACGGCCCGCACCGGCGGCGGCAACCGCGGCTAAAGAAATTTCACGATACGTCCCGTCTTAATAAACGAACCAGCCATATCTGTAAAAGTATGGCTTGCCGCCCCTAGCCATAAACCAATAAACGTCAGCAGCATAAAATTGTCGCCGAAATTTCTGCGAATAAATGACCCGATACTTCTCCACGCGTCAGTAAAATCCGACATCGCCGGAGTATTGTCACCCGCGATGCCGTACCACGCGACCGCCGCCACATAAACCGCGATCGTCAGAACACCGAGAAAATAGACAACACGGAACAATGCCCCAAATAGCAGCCCGTGGGAGAACCGCGATCTGTGCTTGAAGAACGAACGGTATGGATACCACAAAAATCTAAAAATAAACCAACGCGAATATTGCCGCGAAACTGTATCCAGATCGGGGCCAAACATCACTCCGCCAAAGATAAAAGCCAGTGCAACGATCGCCGACGCAAACGAATTCCGCGTCACCGCATACGTCACAGCAAACGCCGGCAGGGCGAGAAAAACTGTAATGACATCATGTGTGCGTCCGCTGGGCATCGCTACATTCTACCGCGCGGAGCGGTGCGAGCGGTATTGTGCTAGAATCTTCCGTTTGGCATGGCATCCATCTGGCAAAAACTAAAGACCACGCTAGCAATGATCAAGTTCGAGCACACGCTGTTCGCACTGCCCTTTGCTTTTCTCGGAGCGATACTCGCGGCAAACGGTATGCCGACTTGGCGGCAGATATTGTGGATCACCGTCGCAATGGTCGGGGCTCGCTCGGCGGCGATGACATTTAACCGCATCATCGACCGCGATATCGACGCCGCCAATCCCCGCACCGCCAATCGAGAAATTCCCTCAGGCAAACTCTCACTAACGTTTGCGTGGGTCTTTCTATACATTTCGGTCGCCGTCTTTGTCCTCGCCGCATGGTCGCTAAACTGGCTCACGTTTGCGCTGTCGCCGGTCGCACTTCTCTTTGTGCTCGGCTATTCCTACGCCAAACGCTTCACCGTCTTTGCCCATCTATTGCTCGGAGCGGCGCTCGCCATCTCGCCGTCGGCGGCGTGGATAGCGGTTCGCGGCAACCTGATGGACGAGGTGCCGATCCTGCTGTCGGTATTTGTTCTGATCTGGACCGCCGGATTTGATGTGCTGTATGCCTGTCAGGATCTCGAATACGACCGCAAAGCCGGACTGCGATCGATACCGGCACGTTTCGGCATCAAGAACGCCCTCTGGATCGCACGTCTCTTTCACTTTCAGGCGTTTATCGTGTTATTGCTGCTGTGGTTGGTAACCGGAATGTCGTGGCTCGCTCTCGCCGGAGTGATCGCGGTCGGGGCTCTGTTCGTTTATCAACACGCCCTGCTTCGCGGCGGCAACCTTTCCCGCATGAATGCCGCGTTCTTCACCACCAACGCTTTTGTCAGCGTCATCCTACTCGTAACATTTGGTGCGGCGGTCTTTATTCAGCAATGAAACCACTTCTCGAAAACATCAGCGACGAACTTGTCGAGAAGCTACATTCGTTCGGGCATAGAAGTTCATACGGCGAAGACCAAGAGGTATTTGCCCGCGGCGATAAGGCGGATTTTCTTCCTATCGTGCTCTCTGGTGCGGTGAAAATGATCCGTAACCCTGAAGTTGGTAAAGAAGTGATAATCGGCATTTTTCGTTCCGGCGAAATGTTCGCCGTGCCGCCGGTATTTGACGGTGCACCCTATCCATCTACGGCAATCGCGGTCGAGAAAACTGAACTGCTACAGATCAGCCGCGATGATTTTTTGGATATCCTACGCGACTCGCCTGAGTTCGCATTTCAGGTCATCGGCTGGACTTGTGAGATGCTTCGCGAAAAGACCTCGATGATCCGCACCCTCGCGACTGCCTCGCCCGAGCACCGCGTTGGACGTGTCCTTATCAAACTGACTGAAGAAGAGGCATCACTGCCATTTCGGATACCTGTCCGTCGACAAGATATAGCAGAAATGGCAAGCCTGACAACTGAAACGACCATCCGCGTGATCCGCCGCTTTGCTGATCAGGAAATGGTTCGGATCGAGCACGGAAAGATATTCATTGATTCGCTGGAGCCGCTCCAGAGGTTCCTGCGCGACTAACATTCAAGCCGAGATTCTCTTGAAAACGGCTCGCTATCGCGTGTGCCCGCATCTTGATGAAATCTGCTCGGACGCCCTCAAATTCGTCATCGACACATTGCACGAACAACTCAAGCCAACGCGAAAAGTGTTTTGGCTCAAGTGCAGACTTGAGGTGAATCTGACGATGAACCTCCAACGGATTACGGCCTCGGCTGGCGTAGTCATCGGTACGGAACAGCAGCGTCTCCCAAAAATCACCGATGATGGGAAGATGACGCTGAAGGTCGAGATTTGCGACGTCGGTAAAAATATATCCGATCACGTCGTCGGCGAGTGCCCGCTCGTAGAACACTCGCATTAGGTGATCGATATCGTTTCTTGATTCGATATCTTTCATATCTAAACCATTTCGGTCTGCTTTTCCCCTTTTGTCAGCATCATTTTCAATGCAAACCAGACAAACGCGGCCGCTCCGATCGCAAAGACAGTGTCGCCAAACAGACGCATCCATCGCAGATTTTGCATTAGCGTTGTCTGCATGAACTCCGGACTGCGGGCCGACCAATAGCCGTATGCGACCGACTGGTAAGTTTGCAACAAACCGATCGGCAGCAGGCTAAACAATATCTCCATCATCATCCCGATATTGATCGCCCAAAACGCAAAACCAAGCAATTTAGTGTTCCACTTACGCTCCGGCTGCATCGCACGCATACAGAACAACAGCAACGCGAGGCCGAGGGTGCCGTAAACGCCATACAAAGCTCCGTGAGCGTGAACCGCGGTCGTGTTCAACCCCTGCATATAATAAAGAGCGATCGGCGGATTAATCATAAAGCCGAAGATGCCCGCACCGACGAGATTCCAAAACGCCACCGCGACAAAGAAATAAACGACCCACTTATATTGCGCAAGCCAAGGCCGGACTTTTGAATGACGTATCTGCTCGAACGCCTCATAGCCGACAAATACAAGCGGCACGATCTCAAGTGCACTAAACACCGAGCCAAATGCTAACGCGATCGTCGGCGTCCCGGCAAAATACAGATGATGCAACGTGCCGATAATGCCGCCGCTCAGGTAGATCGCACCCGACATCAGCGATGCCTGTGCGGCATGCTCTGCCTTGATGACCTTAAGTCGAGCGAACAGATAAGCAATGACAACCGTCGCAAAGACCTCAAAAAATCCCTCGACCCACAAATGCACGACCCACCAACGCCAGTATTCTACTACTGTCAGATGTGAACGCATGCCCCAAAATAATCCCGGAGCGTAAAACAGAGCGATGCCCGCCGTCGTGCCCATAAAAAGCCAGATCAAAGACTTGTTCGTGCCTTCGCGTTTTAACGCAGGTATCGCCGCACGTCCGATCAGAAACAGCCACAACAGCAATCCGATAAACAACGCTGCCTGCCAGACGCGGCCGAGATCGACGTATTCGTAGCCCTGATGGCCAAACCAAAACCACAGATCGCCGCTGCCGAGTTTATGCATCACGCTCATCCATTGCCCGCCCATCGACCCGAGCACGACGATCAGCAGAGCAATGAACAACACATCGACGCCAAGCTTTTGAAACTTGGGCTCCTTGCCGCAAATGTATGGCGAAATAAACAGCCCCGCCGCGAGCCATGCGGTCGCTATCCAGAAAATACCAAGCTGTGTATGCCAAGTTCGCGACACGACATACGGCAGATAATCGGCAAGCGGGATGCCATAAAAACCGCCGCCCTCGACGCCATAGTGCGCCGTAACGATACCCATAATTATCTGCAGTAGAAACAGCAATGACACGACGATAAAATACTTGACTGTCGCCCGTTGCGATGCCGTCAGCGTCTCGCCGATGAGTGGATCAGTATCCGGCGTATCGCGGTCCTCAGCCTCTTTTCGCCACCCAGCGTAAAACCAAACCATCGCACCGAGGCCCGCGATTAGCATTATCACGCTGACGCCGGTCCAGACGATCGCCGAGCTTGTCGGTACATTACCGACGAGCGGCTCTGACGGGAAATTACTCGTATATGAGATGGTGTTGTTCGGACGGTTCGCAGCCGAGGCCCATGCCGTCCAGAAAAAGAACGATGTTAGCGAACGCAGCTTTGCGGGATCAGATTGCGCATTCTTTTGGATCGCGTAGTCCTTATTGCCGTTCGTAAAAACATCCGAGTAGTGCTTTAGATTATCCTCAAACGCTCTGGCTCGCAGCGGATCGACGGTGATCTTTCCGGTCGTTTCGTCGTAAGTATTCCTACGCAGCATGTCCTGCAGCCGCTGTCGCAAAACTGCTTGTTGCTCGCTACTGGCCGCGTCATAGTTACGCCCAAACTCTCCGTTCGACCAGGTGTTAAGAATAAATATCGATTCGCGGTGCAGATAATCCGCGGTCCAGTCAGGCGCGACATATGAGCCGTGTCCCCAGATCGAACCTACCTGCATACCGCCCATCGCCTGCCAGACATTCTGGCCATCCGACACCTGCTCGGCTGCGATCAACACCGACCCGTCGGTCGTAACGACCTCTTTCGGGATCGGCGGAGCCTGCCGAAATATCTCGGTCCCGACCCATCCCAATATCGCAAACGATAAAACAAATACTGCACCTAATATGATCCAAAGTCTTTTCATCTCAACATCCTCCTGCGACAGATAAAATTAGCTGTCATTAGCGGTCTTTAAATTTCGTGACTAAAATATGGAGCTCGGGGTCCGCGATCACTTCGTGCTCGACTCCCGCCTCAAGTGTTATCAGCGTCCCGGCTTGCAGATCCTGAGAATCCTCGAGATCTGATCCCGCGTTAAACTTGCCGTTCCCGGATACGCAATAAACGGTGATCGGTACATCCGCATGATGCCGCGACAAATCTGCGCCGTTCCGCAATCGCACCGCGACGATCCGGCGAAACGCTCCGTCATAAAGCTGGTTAACAACCTTGTCCCTGGCCAGGTCGCCGTCGGCGTCAGTCTCTAGTTCGCCCAATAATTCAATATGTTTCATGTCAATATTCCTTTACCTACGGCTCGACCTTAACGCCGTGCCGTCCGCAAAAAAATGATTACGGTCATAAAGTGAACTTATCCGTAAAAAACCGCGCTCGATCAGAGCACGCGATCTTGCCGGATCAGATTACCGCTTGTTTATACTTCTAATTTTGAAAGGAAATGTTCAGTTTAACGGTGTGTATGTGCTCTGTCGCACGGCCACACTCGGGGATGGAAAATCAGGCAGCCGTGTCTAATGCCTTTCGCATACACACGCTATTTGTTACGTCGGCATATTGTCCGTAATTTGGAATGACTTCGTAGCCCTCGCGTTGGTAGAGTGCGATGGCCTCGGGCTGTTTGAAGCCGGTCTCGAGCACGCAGGCATTGTAGCCGGATTCGCCCGCCCACGCTTCGAGTTCGCCGAGCACCCTTGCCGCGATGCGCTGACCGCGATACTCCGCACGCACAAACATACGCTTGACCTCAGCCTCATTTGCCGACATCTCTTTGAACCCACCGCAGCCAACAGCCGTCTCGCCCTCGTAAGCAATAACGACACCTAAGATACCGGCGAGCTTGTTGAATTGGGCAAAAAAATAATGATCCTCGCCGTCCCTCATTTTCAGCTCGGCGTCGAGCATTACGACAAGCTCGCGAAATTCGGCGTTATCGGCGTTTGTCCTTATCAGTTCTAACATCTAAAAAAATAAAAATACGGTCATTGGTCAGAATCTATGTGCTTTAGATTTTTCGCATTCGGAAACGTGACCGAACTCGCGACGGTTAATTGTATAATAGGTGTCAATGGACAAACGCACCCTCGTCGCCGAGATAAGCCAGCGGCTCAGCAAACTATATCCCGACGTACACGTTGAGCTGGATTACGGAACTCCGTTTGAGTTGATGATCGCCTCGATACTCGCAGCGCAAAATACGGACGTGAACGTAAACAAGATCACGCCCGAGCTATTTCGCAAATACCGCGGCCCGGCGGATTATCTTAATGTCGAACAAGAAGAATTAGAAAAGGACATCTACGCCTCGGGCTTTTTCCGGCAAAAGGCGAAGAGCATTCGTGCGGTGTCTCAGCGGCTTGTCGAAGATTTCGGCGGCCAAGTGCCCGCGACGATGGAAGAACTTTTGACCTTGCCGGGAATCGGACGAAAAACGGCTAACGTTGTTCTCGGCGACGCAATGGGCATCGCGGCCGGCATCGTCGTCGACACACACAACATCCGCCTCTCGGCCCTGTTAGGCCTTTCGGAGCAAAAATCTGCCGACAAGATCGAACGCGAGCTGATGGAACTCGTCCCCAAAAAAGACTGGATCCCATTCGGCCAATGGATCACCTGGCACGGCCGCCGCGTCTGCAATGCAAAGAAGCCAAAATGCGGTGAGTGCGTCCTCGCGGACATCTGTCCGTCGCGGAGAGACGAATAGAATCTGTTAGGATAGTTATAAAGTTATGCAGTTATCATTCGATAAAAATTTAATTGACATCGCATTTAAGGTCGAGGACGGCGAACGGCTGACGTTTGACGAAGGCCTCGCTCTTTACAACACAACTGACCTCAACGCCCTTGGCAAACTGGCCGACACGGTTCGCCGACGCAAGCACGGGCTGACGACGTATTACAACGTCAACCGTCATTTTAACCACACAAATATCTGCGTCGCCGACTGTAAATTCTGCGGCTTTTACAAACGTGCCCGTCAGGAAGGTGCGTACACGCACTCGGTCGAAGAAGGCGTCCGTATCGCCGGCGAAGCAGTTGCCGAAGGGGCGACCGAGCTGCACATCGTCGGCGGCCTTAACAGCAAACTGCCGTTCACGTACTACACCGACCTTTTCTCGTCGCTAAAACGCGAGTTCCCAAAGCTCCATCTCAAAGCCCTGACCATGGTCGAGCTCGATTTCTTTGCCCGGTTTTACAAGATGTCCGACGAAGATGTCATCGAAAAGCTCAAGGCCGCGGGAATGGACTCGTGTCCCGGCGGCGGAGCTGAGATCTTTGCCGAACCGACGCGTTCGATCATCTGCGATCACAAATGCAACGCCGACCGCTGGCTCGAGCTTGCCGGCAAAGTTCACAAAGCCGGCCTCAAAACAAACGCCACGATGCTCTACGGCCACGTCGAAACGATCGAGGACCGCATTGACCATTTCGTAAAACTGCGCGAGCAGCAGGACAAGACCGGCGGATTCCAGTGCTTTATCCCGCTCGCGTTTTACCCGCCGGGCTCGGCGCTCGATTCGCTCCCCGGCCCCGACGCGATCGACAATCTCAAGACCATCGCCGTCTCACGCCTGATGCTCGACAACTTCGACCACATCAAGGCCTACTGGGTCATGCTCGGCAAAGCCACCGCCCAGACCGCCCTCCACTTCGGCGCCAACGACCTCGACGGCACCATCACCGACGGCGGCGAGCTCACCCACGCCTACGCCGCCGAAGGCGAAGTAAAAATGACCAAACAAGAGATCATCGAAATGATCCACCGTGCCGGCTTCGACCCCGTCGAACGCGACACCGTCTACAACCGCGTCGCCGCAGTGTAAGTTTGTTGTCCAGTTTTGAGTTGAGTGAAGTGTGGTGATTACGATTCGACATTTGTGATGATAAGACGATTATCGATGGTCCATTTAATCGCGCTGACGGTATGTGTCTCCGCGTGCGTGAGATCGAGTGTCGTCGAACAGAATACTCCCGTTCAACAAACTCCTGTGCCCACGCCATCGGTGTTGGCATCTTTGAAGGCAGACCGGTTCAAAGCCGATAGTTTTTCCATCATCTTACCAAATTCATTCAGTAGGAAGCCGTGGCACGGGGACGATTCGGGCGGCTGGGAGTTCACGAATAAGAAGATGGAGATCTCGACCGAGTCGGGAATATACGCTCCTGACGTAAAGAATTACGGCGACACGAATTATAGGGAATTCCAAAAAACCATCGACGGCGAACTGGTAAAAATTGCTACGTACGAGGTACGAGACCCAAAGCTCCTCGTGGACCCGTCTAAAAAATACTGTGTTATTGGTCGTTTTGAGGCGTCACCACGCGTCGGCTCGCCGTTAGTTATTTCAGCTTGCTTTCCAGACCCGAAAGAAGAGCAACTTGCGACTCAGATAATAGAATCGATCAGGTTTGACGGCAACGAATAGCCTCCGAAGCACTGCAAGTCGCTCACGAAGCCCTCAAAGTTCCTCACGACGCTCGAAACGGTGACTTTGTCGCGTTGCACAGTCCTCCATTCTCATTGCACACGCTTGATTTCCTATTGCGCAAGCTAGAACTCTCATTGCACAGAGATTTATTCTGTTTGCACAGACTTTTACGCGTGTTGCACGGGCGAGTTTTCGCATTGCACAAGCTAGTTTTCACGTTGCACAAGCGAGATTTCGCATTGCACAAACCTTTTGCCTCGTTGCACAAAGTTTGTGCAATGACTTTTTGCTTGAAATTAACCTAAAAGTTGTATTAAAATCGCCGAACTTTGTTATGTCAGTTGCTCCGCGACTCGCTTCCGAGGCGATGTGCGTCGCATTAGACGCCCCGAAAGTGCCTCACGAAGCGGTGCAAATGGCTTACGAAGCGGTTACAATCGCTCACGAACCCTAACAAGTTGCTCACGAAGTCCTTGTCTTGTCTCCGAAGGAGACTGACAATATAGCGTAGGGTAAGGCCGCAGGCCGCAACCCTACGAACGCACGCAAAAGGTATCCCGTCCCTGAAAGGGACGAACAATCAGCATCAATGTTCGTCACCTTCGGCGACGAAAAACAATTTGACACCTCGACGTAGGGTTTCACCCTACGCTATATTGTTTGTCACCTTCGGTGACACAAAACAAATCCGTCGCCTTCGGTGACATCCGCCTATGCCGCAATCGCTCGTCAAAATCCTAATTCATGTGGTCTTCTCGACAAAGAACCGCGTCGACCTTATTCATCCCGAGATCGAGGCAAGTTTATACGCGTACATTCATGGTATTGTCGAGAACAACAAATCAAAACTTATAATCGGCAATGGCACGGCGAACCACGGTCACCTTCTTATCTCGATGGGCAAGACGATCGATATCAGCGATCTTATCGGCGACATCAAACGCGACAGTTCGGTATGGATGAAGCAGCACGACCGAGCGTTCTTTTGGCAGGAAGGGTACGGCGCTTTTTCGATCGGCGAATCGCAAGTGCCGCGTGTAATTAAATATATCGAGAATCAGAAACAGCACCACGCAAAGCAGGATTTCCAGGATGAGTTCCGCGGATTGTTACGCAAATATCGTGTGGAATATGATGAACGGTATGTTTGGGATTGATTTGTTCGTCCCCGTTGGGGACGCGTCTTTTTGTAACCAGTTCGTAGGGTTTCACCCCACGCTTTATTGTGCGTCTCCTTCGGAGACAAGAATTCCATGAGCGATACAACGACATTGATCTCCGCACTCGCGACGGCGCCCGGCGTGATCATCCCGCTCATTCGCGAAGTGCCGCCGCAGATCCTAAAGCGTCGCCCAAGCCCGGAGAAATGGTCGGCGTATGAGAATGCGGTTCACCTCTCGCAGTCTGATGTCGCGTTTCGGGCGAGGCTTGACCATATCTTGTCCACGCCGGAACCGTTCATTGAGGTGATAGAGAATTCCGCTGAGGACGAAGCGGGTGCGATGCTCGAGATCGATCTCGACGAAAGTCTCGAAAGATACGTCCGCGAACGCGCCGCTCTCGTGACGAGGCTAAAACAGCTATCACCCGACGAATGGCAAAAAACAGCCGTCCACGAAGCGTTTGATCATTATTCGGTATTTATAATGTTCCGGCACCTATACGTCCACGAAATGCACCACGCTTATCTGATAGAACAGTTGCTGCTCAAGAATGATTGGGATTAAAAACAGGAGAAATTTATGCTACGAATCGTTTTGGGCGTTATTGGCGGATTTTTTGCTTGGATGACCGTGTGGGTCGGAAGCGAGAGGATCCTTTCGGCCATTTTTCCGAACGGGTACGGAGTTCATCAAGCCGCGTTTCAAGCGGCCGTTGAAAATGGTGCTACGGGGTTCACCGTGGACACGACACTTCTTCTCATACATCTTGTACAGGGTTTGATCGTCTCGGTGATGGCAGGAGCTCTGGCCGCGCTGATCGCCGGTGAAAATAAACGAGCGCCTCTGATCCTCGGATTTCTGCTCGCGGCCTTTGGCTTGCTCATCGTGGTCCTGTCCTGGCCATATGTTCCAGTTTGGTATCACGTTATCTTTACGGCGATGCTGCTGCCGATGGCGATCCTCGGCGGTCGGCTCAAAAACACGACTTAGCGCATTCCTTCAACCTAATTAGCAGTAAACTCATGAAACCGTTCGGTTGCACTTGACATATGCAACCGCTTGGTTGCATACTGCTGTTCGAAGTCATGAAACGAGATATTTTCCAGGCCATAGCTGACCCGACAAGGCGGGCGATCATTGCTTTGATCGCGTTGCAGGCGATGACGCCGAACGCTATTGCGGAGCATTTTGACACCTCCCGGCAGGCGGTTTCTAAGCATCTGCGTATTTTGGCGGAGTGTGAACTGGTAAAGCAGGAATACAAAGGACGCGAGATCTATTACTCGGCTGGAGATCGAAAAATGAAAGAGATCGACGAATGGCTGGATAGAAAGTTTGGAGCGGATACGAGCAACTGATGCTGGGAATTGTTGGCCTTCCTTTGCAGAATATGGTCCGCTTGGCGGAGAGTTGCTGGCGCAGACGCAAAGATCGCAAAGAACCAAGAAAGAAAGAAAGAATAATATGGAATTTATTGTCAACAAAGAGACGAAAACGGTCTCGATCACCAAAGAATTTGACGCCGCATGTGACCTGGTATGGGACGCTTATACAAAAGCGGAACTCCTCGACCAGTGGTGGGCTCCAAAACCGTTTGCGTCACGCACAAAGGTTATGGAATTCAGAGAGGGCGGCCGCAGGTTTTACGCGATGGTCACGCCCGACGGCCAGGAGCGGTGGAGCGTTCAGAGATACAAGTCCATTACGCCAAAAACCAATTTCAAATTCTTTAACGCTTTTGCCGACGAAAACGAAAACCTCCAACTTCCCGGCTCTGACTGGGACTTCAGCTTTACCGAGAACGGCGACAAGACGACCGTACACGTTTCGATCTACAACGAGTCGCTAGAGCGGATGGAGCGGATACTGGCGGACGGCGGCTTCGTCGAAGGAACAAAGATGCAGCTCGAAAATCTTGAAGAACTGCTCGCCACATTATCAGAAAAAGGAGCGAAACAATGAAACCTGCAGAAGTAAGCATGCCCTCAGATCGAGAAGTGCTGGTTAAGAGGAGTTTTGATGCGCCGGTGGATCTGGTGTGGCAGGCGTATACGGAGCCCGAGTTGATGCGTCGTTGGCTGACGGCCATGCCCGGTTGGACGATGCCGGTGTGCGAGATGGCCGTTCATGTAGGTGGGCGGTATCGCTGGCGCTGGCGAAATGAAGAGGATGGCATCGAGTTTGGGTTCACGGGAGAGATGCTGGAGGTCGCTCTGCATTCGAAGATCGCGCATACGCAGCTCTACGACCCGGGCGACTCTGAATTTGGATCGATGGGCGGCGAACCGTCGATCATCACGGTCACGTTCAACGAAATCGACGGCATCACGAACGTAGCGACCTCGATCAAGTTTGCTTCGAAGGCGGATCGCGATGCTGCCATTTCGACCGGCATGACGGATGGAATGGAGATGAGTTACCAGTCGCTGGATAGAGTGCTGGCGACGCTATAGGCCGATCGGCGACAGCAGATTTGAACCACATAGGCAGATGGATCTCCTAAAACTATGTGTCCTATGTTTCTATGTGGTTCCATCCGCTAAGCCACCCAAAACCATGAACGTACAAGACCAGATCAAAGAGCATATTGCGAGCCACCCGGAGCCAAAACGCAGCGAGATGCAGCAGTTGCATGACCTCATTTTGGGAGTCAGGCCGGCGTGCAAATTGTGGTTTCTCGACGGTAAGAACGCCGAAGGCAAGATCGTTTCTAACCCCAATATCGGCTATGGATCTCGCACCATAGAATACGCTGATGGAAAAACCAAAGAGTTTTATCAGATCGGCCTGAGCGCGAACACAAGTGGAATCTCTGTTTATGTTATGGGTATCAAAGACAAGAAATACCTGGCCGAAACCTACGCCAGCACCCTCGGCAAAGCGACCGTGACCGGGTATTGCATACGATTCAAAACTCTAAAAGACATAAACACCGACGTCCTCGAAGCCGCAATACGATTTGGATTTGAGGCTCACGAAAGCGACGTAAAAACCGGCTCACCTCAGATAAAGGAAGATTAAGAGGATTCACCACAGAGGCAGAGAGAAAACGGTGGATTTTGATGGCAAACATGTTGTATGATTCGCCGAAGGATTTATTATGAAACTGACAATCGTGAGTTTACTGATCTTATTAATTCTAGGCGTTGCTCCGGCATTTTCGCAACAAAGTGATAAGGACACGAAATTGGAGAAACTTGCAGAAGAGAGCCGCAGGCAAGATTTCCTCGACGATCAGGCGAAACTGCGAGAAGATATCAGACTAGAATTTAACAGACAAAACTCATTGACCTATAAGGACTTTGGATTTAAGCCGGACACGAGGCTTGTTCCTGCTAAGTCTGATTCCTGGGTTCTGCACATCGTCACAACCGGCGGATTTTCCGGTCTCGGAAAGCCAACTGTCACGCTTTCCTCAAAGTCCGAATTTACGTGCGGCGAAAGCAAAGAGCAGCCGTTTCAACCGTTTGTTAGCGATCAGCTACAGCCTCTGACCGACTTGATCGGAAACTTGAACTTCACCCTCAAAGATTTACCCACAAATCAACAAAGTAATATCGTCTGTAACGATTGCTACCAAAACAAGGTCATCTTAATGAGACGCGAAAAGAATGGAAAGGTGAAAACATACGAAACTACTTCCAACAAGATGAAGTATCGGACGTTTGCCGAAAACTTTGATCTGATCAAACAAAACGCCGCCAAGATAGCAGTTTGCCAATAGGCTCTCACGTTTTCAACAAAAATGGCGGCCCGGATACGAGCCGCCTTTCTAATTTACAAGAGAACGCCTAAAGGCGTCACTCTCAACAATTACGCCACGTCAAAACGGTCAAGGTTCATCACCTTGTTCCATGCAGCGACGAAATCATTGACAAACTTCTCTTTCGAATCCGCACACGCATAAACCTCAGCAAGTGCACGAAGCTCTGAGTTCGAGCCGAAAACGAGATCGACACGTGTGCCGGTCCATTTTTGGCTACCGGTTTTGCGATCGATGCCGTTAAATGTCTGGCCATCGCCGTTTGCCGATTCCCACTTCGTGCTCATATCGAGCAGGTTGGTAAAGAAATCGTTGGTCAGCGTGCCGGGACTGTTTGTGAAAACGCCATGCTTTGAACCGTCGTAGTTTGCCCCGAGGACGCGTAGTCCCCCGACCAGGACAGTCATCTCCGGTGCGGTCAGCGTCAGCAGATTTGCCTTATCGACGAGCATTTCCTCGGCAGGCGTTTTGTGATGGCCCTTTTTGTAATTGCGGAAACCATCAGCCTGCGGTTCGAGATGCTTGAACGACTCAACATCCGTCTGCTCAAGGCTCGCATCACCACGGCCCGGCGTGAATGGGACCGAGATGTCGTGCCCTGCATCTTTCGCCGCTTTTTCGACAGCGGCACAACCACCGAGCACGATCAGATCAGCGATCGAGACCGTCTTACCACCTACTCCAAATTCAGCCTGAATGCCTTCGTAGGTCGATAGTACGCCTGCGAGTTGTGCCGGATTGTTGACTTCCCAATAACGCTGCGGTGCGAACCGAATACGTGCACCGTTCGCTCCGCCGCGATTGTCGCTGCCGCGGAATGTCGATGCCGATGCCCAAGCTGTCGAGACAAGCTGCGAGACCGACAATCCCGAAGCGAGAATTTTCGCCTTGAGTGCCGCGATGTCCGAAGCGTCAATACGCGTACCAGCCGGAACCGGGTCTTGCCAGATCAGGTCTTCCTGAGGAACGAGCGGCCCAAGATAGCGTGCTTTCGGCCCCATATCGCGGTGCGTTAGCTTAAACCAAGCTCGTGCAAAGGCATCAGCAAACTCCGCCGGATTTTCCATAAATCGACGCGAGATCGCTTCATACGCCGGATCCATACGCATTGCCATATCGGCAGTCGTCATCATCGGCAGATGCTTTTTGTTTGGGTCGGCTGCATCGGGTACATTTGGCTCGACACCGACAGGCTGCCACTGGTTTGCACCGGCGGGGCTCTTGGTCAGTTCCCATTCGTTGCCGAATAAGGTTTCCCAATAGCTGTTATCCCACTGGATCGGCGTCGCGGTCCAGGCACCTTCGATGCCGCTCGTGATCGTGTCAGCTCCCTTGCCCGACGCGTAGCTGCTCAACCAACCAAAGCCTTGTGCTTCGATCGATCCCCCTTCCGGTTCGACTCCAACATGTGCCGCGTCGCCTGCTCCGTGAGCCTTACCAAATGTGTGTCCGCCGGCAACGAGAGCGACGGTTTCGGCGTCGTCCATTGCCATGCGGGCAAATGTTTCGCGGATATCGCGTGCTGAGAGTAGCGGGTCAGGGTTACCGTCCGGGCCTTCGGGATTAACGTAAATGAGGCCCATCTGCACAGCTGCGAGCGGATTTTCAAGGTCGCGTTCGCCGCTGTAACGGCTGTTCGCCTTGTCGCTGGTCGCGAGCCATTCGCCCTCGCCGCCCCAATAAACATCTTCTTGCGGCTGCCAAACGTCAGCACGTCCGCCGCCAAAACCAAAGGTCTTAAAGCCCATCGAATCGAGAGCAACGTTGCCCACCAAGACAAAAAGGTCAGCCCACGAAAGCTTGCGGCCGTATTTTTGCTTGATCGGCCAGAGCAGACGGCGGGCCTTGTCGAGGTTGCCGTTGTCGGGCCAACTGTTTGTTGGAGCAAATCGCTGTTCGCCGCTACCAGCTCCGCCGCGGCCATCGCCAATGCGGTACGTTCCCGCCGCATGCCACGACAGGCGGATAAAGAACGGCCCGTAATGGCCAAAGTCAGCCGGCCACCACTCTTGCGAATCGGTCATCAGATCGGTCAGGTCTTTGATCACGGCGTCGAGATCGAGCGATTTGAATTCTTCAGAGTAATCAAATCCTTCGCCCATCGGATCTGCGAGCTCAGAATTCTGACGCAGGATCTTTAGATCGAGCGCATTCGGCCACCAGTCGCGATTTGAACGCTTGGAGCTGGTCGTAAAATTGATCGCGCCGCCTGTAAACGGGCATTTGCTCGAGCTATTGATCTCTAGAGCCTCGCCGCCATTTTGTTCTTCGTTGTTTTCCATTTATCGTCTCCCTTTTTAGTAGATTATTAGTAAAACTGAATATTGTATATTTCTATTTAATACACGCCGGACAAAGGCCGTGTAGTGTAAGTTCGATAGTGCCGACCGTAAACTTAGAAAGCTCAGACGCCTCTTTGAAAAGTGCGTTAGGGATACGCAGGTCAAGATCCACGAGCTTGCCACAGTTGTCACAGATCGCGTGATCGTGCCGATCGAGCTTTCTATCGTAACGGGTCGCGTCCTTGCCAAACCGCACCTCACCGATCAACCCCTCGTTACTCAGATAGCGCAGCGAATTATAAACCGTTGCAAACGAGATACCCGGGAGCAGCCGTTTGGCGTCCTCAAAGACCTCATTTGCTGTCAGATGCCCCTCGGAATCGCGGATCACCTGCAAGACGGCGCTTCGCTGTTTTGTGATACCTCCGGGTTTGATCTCCTTAATAGCTTTCACTTTCAATTTAGAATAATTCTATTTCTAATTTAAGTCAATTTGGCTAAGAGCAGTAATTCTTCGTTTCGGGTTACAATTTGGTTTAATATGCCCGACGCCCAAGAAAGTCTCATCCGCATACTCCAAAACGCCCACGCCGGTGAAGTCGCCGCGGCGTATGCCTATCGCGGGCACTGGAAATCATTAAACGACTCTCCCGAAAAAGAACGTATCAAAGAGATCGAGGCCGAGGAATGGGACCATCGCCGACGGGTCGGTGAGTGGCTGGAAAAACTCGGAGCGAAGCCGCGACCCCTCCGCGAAAAAATATTCTGGACGATAGGCAATGTGCTTGGCCCATCGTGCTTTATCTCAGGCTGGTTTATGCCGATGTATTTTGCCGGACGGCTTGAGAGTCAGAATTCGGTCGAATACGAAGACGCTGCAGTTTTTGCCCGTGAACTCGGGATGGACGACGGTGTCGAAGACCTCCTCGACATGGCCCGCGTCGAACTCGAACACGAAGAATTTTTCCGCGAGACCGTTACCGGTCACCGCTTGCTGCCCATAATGAAAAGCGTCTTCGGCTGGAGTTAGTAGGCTGGTGACGGCGTCCGTTTACGCCTGTTACTGACATTTATCGTGTTCTTGAGATCAAGCGTAAGATAGCCCTCCCGGCTGAGTCCGGGCAGGGCAAAACGCTCCGTCGCCTCGATCAAAATATTGTGATGTCGGCAAAATGGTGCGATGTGGATCACAAAATTCTGTCCGCCGCTCTTCGGCTTTACCTCAAAGCCATCAGGGTCGCCTGTGTGGGTTGACGACAGGCCGATCACCATATCCCGCTTTTTAAACATCAACAAGACAGCTTCCGGCTTACCCAATATTTCACGAGTATATTTGTTTAGAGTCAACACATATTTTGCATTTATCGACACCGAAAGCCGCTTATTGCTCGGCACCGTCTGTCCGCCTCTGAATATATCCCACTGTATCGCCATTTCGTTGTACTCCTGATCAATATATGTTGCATCTATGATACATAGTTGCACATAAAAGTCAAGGACATTTTTCCAATGGTAATTCTGAGATCACGTGGATATTGGGATCGTTTGAAACGGACGGGACCGTCGTCGGCATTTACGGAGCGAAGGGAATGGCACGGCACTTGACCCATAAATACGGATGGGTCCATACGACACAAAAACCGTCAAAATTGTCAAAAAGCATCACTTTGATGAGTCAATAAACCACTCAATAAACTTTGGTATGCCGTCTGCGATCTTCGTTGTCGGGTTGTAACCAAGCAGCTCTCTTGATTTCGAAATATCCGCAAACGTAATTGGCACATCGCCGGGCTGCATCGGCTGGTGGTCGATTATCGCGTGCATGTCTAGGCTGCGTTCGAGCAGCGAGATAAGCTCTCTCAGCTCAATAGTTTGCGATTCGCCTAGGTTAAAGATCTCGTATTGTGTGCGGTCGTAGTCGATCGCCGCACGCACGCCTTGGATAATGTCTTCGATGTATGTGTAATCCCGCCGGGCGGAACCGTCGCCAAACATCTGTATCGGCTTTTCGTCGGCGATCAGCTTGGAAAATTTATGTATCGCAAGATCTGGCCGCTGACGCGCTCCATAAACGGTAAAGAACCGCAGACAGACGATCCGCATTCCGTACAGGTGCGAGTATGTGTGGCAAAGCAGTTCACCCGCAGCCTTGGTTGAGGCATATGGTGAGATCGGCTGGTGGATGCGGTCGTCCTCGGCAAAAGGTACCTTTGCGTTAATGCCATAAACGCTCGACGACGAACCAAAGACAAATTGCTCGACGCCGTGAGCTTTAGCAAGTTCGAGCAGATTCTGCGTGCCGATAATATTCGTCTCGGTGTACAAGATCGGCTCGGTCAAACTTGGCCGCACGCCTGCACGAGCAGCAAGGTGGACGATCACATCAAACTTATACTCGGCAAAAAGCGCCGCCATCGTCGCCGCGTCGCGGATGTCAGCATCGACTAGCCGGTAATACGGCGATTTCAGATGCTCGGCAATATTCGCGTGTTTGATCTCAGGCGAATAAAAATCGTTAAAATCGTCAACGACAGTTATCTGCCAGCCGCCCTCAGCAAATAGCCGGTCAACCAGATGCGACCCGATAAATCCGGCCCCGCCGGTTACTAATATATTCTTCATAGAACAAAACAAAAGCAATTTTACCGCAGATGCACGCAGATCAACGGAACATTTATTCTATCCTTATCTGCGTCTATCCGCGTTTATCTGCGGTTAATTCTGCTTAGTTCAAAAACCGTTGTTTCGCGTGAAAACGGTGGAGTATCTCTTCGAGAAAACCCTCGTAGGTAAAATTTTCCATCTCGAATGTCGGCTTGAGCTTATACATCAGCGGCAGAGCGATGCGCCATGCCATCCATAACCGTTGGCGGTCGGTCAGGTCCCAGCGGCGGCGCAAAAAACTCTCGACAACCTCGACTTCCCTTTCGTTGAGCAAAGCGACATTTGCGCTCGTCTCCGTCTGTTTCTGCACGCGAGTAAAAGCCACGTCCGTGATCCGCGTCGAAAAAGTCTCGGCAAATGTCGGAGCCTCGCCCTCGCGTTCGCGGACAACGACCGTGCCGGCAAAAATATCGCCGACGCGTTGGTCGCGGTTGCTCAGAAATATGACGATCAGCCCGATCGAATAGACCGGCAGGATAAATCCGGGCACCGCGTCGCATATCCGCAGCAGGTTGCGGGCGATCGCTTCCCAGAGTGTCAGCGGACGGCCGTCTTCGCGAATAACGCGGAGCTTCATCAACCGCTTTCCCGGCGTCTGCCCGTTCCACAGCCATTCGAAAACGATAAAATAGCCGGCAAACACGAGAAACAGAATGATGATCATCAGAGCGATCGTCCATTTTGGTGCCTCGGAAAACAGCTTGTCCGGAGCGTCGGCGATGTCGTTCGAGTTATATCCCGCAATGCTCAGAAAAAACCACGCGATCAGGATTATCGACAAATACTGAATAAAATGATCGATCGCGACCGCCAAAAACCGGTTACCGATCGACGCGAGAGCAAACTCCAGCGGCACGCGCTCGGGCGTTTCGATGATCAGGCTCTCTTCGGTTTCGATTATGTGCCGTGACATTTCAGTATTGAACAGAGTCTTTGACTATGTGCGTTGTCTTCGTCAATTGCCACTAGCTTTAGCTAGTGGATAGCGTCAAAACAAATCAGCGGCTTTAGCCGAATTCCTGAATTCAAATTTGCTTATTGCTTAAGCCTAATTTAGCAGAACCTATAAGGAATTCAATACACTATTCGGCTAAAGCCTTGCCCCTAAACCAACTTAACCACTAGCTAAAGCTAGTGGCAATTTATCAGAGCAATGTCATCTTTTTGTCACGATGCCCTGCCAGTTTACGAGTACGGTTACGGGTTGGGTGTCGGCTACGGGGTCTTTCTTCTGTTCGGTCACAAAGAAACGCGATCCGTCGCGGGTTGCGTCATAACTCGCCCGGGTTCCAATGCCGCTACCGGGTAAGATCGTGGTTTTGAAAAGTGCCTTGGGCGTCCCGACCTTGAGTACGCCGCCCGTTTCCTCGACCGTGACCGACATCAGACTGCCGTCCGGGGCAACAAAATAAAGCTCGCGGCCGTCACGCCGCCATCGCGGCTGGACGCCGCCAATGTCGCCCGAAATGCGCATTTTCTGGCCGCCATTCGGAAAGGCTTCGATGAAGATGATCTTGTCGCTTTCCGAATTCTCGGAATAAGCATAAGCCAGCCAACGCTCATCGGGCGACAGTGCCGGCTGCGTTTCGTTCCCCGGTGACTGGGCAAAATACGTTTCCTCGCCATTCGATGACTGGATGAAAATGTCCCGGTTTCCGTCCCTAATCTTGAAACCGAGGGCCCGGCCGTCACTGATCATCTGGGTCACTTGACCCGTTAATTCAATGACCGTTCGTTCGGGTCCACCGTTCAGAGGCTTTTCTACTACACCAACAGAACCCTTCAAAAATAAAACCGCACTACCGTCGGATTTCCACATCGGCGAAAACGCAAAGGTCGGCTTTCCCGAGGCGAACATCCGCCCGGTTCCGCGCGCCGCGTCAAACAACCAGATGTCTGCGTCGCGTCCCAGAGCTATCATCGAATCATCAGGAGAAAGTAACGGGTTGTTCCAGAGGCCGGGTTCACCTACGGCCGTGCGGGTGCCGTCCCGCGAATACCAGGCGATCTCACGCTGTTCCACGATCTGCCTTCGAAATGCTATCAGCCCGTTTGCGGCCACGCTAAAATTCGTGCCAGTGTAAGAATTGAGGCAGCAAATTTCCGCGATCTTTATCGGCTCGCCCGAAAGCTTGAATGACTCGGGGTTAAAGGCTTGGGCCTTTAGCCCGTCGGGAGAGTTAAAAAAGAGATAGCCGTCGGAGTACTTAGGCTCGGCCGCTTCGGCCGGAATCTCTTTGACCTCGCCCGACTCAAGATCCCCGACGGAAATGCCTTCCCGCTCGGTATTGCCAAAGAGGAAATGTCTGCCGTTGGGTAAAAAGAATGGCCTGAATCCTTTGTGCGGCAGGTCCGAGGGGAGTGATCTGCCATCGGCGTTGACGCGTTTTAGCGGCACGCCATTTTCGCTCGCAAAAACGATCACGCCGCTGGAATTCCATGTACCTCCCTTTCTTTGTCCGAACACGTCGCAGATCACTCGCGTCCGTCCGGTAGCGAGGTTGATCGCTCGAAGACGCTCATTCGTAAAATAGGCTATCTCGGCCCCGTCCGGCGACCAGAACGGCCCGACCGCACCTTCAGAATCCGCGACCATTTGAGTCTCACCCGTCGCCAGCATCCGCAGCCATAAATATGGCTTTTTCAGCTCTTGTTCAGCCGTAAAAGCCAGCCGCGAACCATCCGGCGAAAGAGCGCTGGTCGGTCTCGTCGTCCAGCCCTGCGGACCCGCAACGTCGAGCGAGACAAATGGCGGCGGTGCCGATCCCGGCCTGAGCAATACCCACGCGCCAAACGAGATCAAGATCAGGGTCGATAACCCGGCGGCGATCCATGGAATCCGAGCTTTCCAAGGCGACCTGTCGTTTTCAGGACCGATCGCACTGACAGCCGCCGTCATATTGCTCCCCGACGAACTCGTCGGAGCGGAGAGCGACTCGAGAGCGAATCCCAGATCGTGTGCGGAATGAAAGCGGCGTTCAGGTTTCTTTTCGAGACAACGGCGAACTATCCGTTCCAACGCCGGGCTGATGTTCGGGTTCGATTCCGTCATTTCCGGGGGCTCTTCTTTGACGATCGCCGACATCGTCTCAGCCAGCGATTCCTCCTGAAACGCCCGCCGGCCCGTGATCATCTCGTAAAGGATCAAACCAAACGAAAAGATGTCCGAACGGTGATCGGTCAAACTCCCGCGAACCTGCTCCGGCGACATATACCCGACCGTGCCCATGACGACGCCGGGATTTGTGAGTGCTTTGCGCGTTGCATCTTCGTTGCCAGTCTGGCCGCCCGCTGACGCAGGCGGTTCTGACAATTTGGCCAAACCAAAATCAAGGATCTTAACGCGTTCGTCTTTCGTGATGAACAAGTTTTCAGGCTTCAGATCGCGGTGGACAATACCTTTCTCATGCGCAGCGGATAAGCCGCTGACAATTTGTTGAGCATACTCCGTCACCTTTCGCAGTGGTATCGGACCTTCGTCCAGACGCTGGCGGAGTTCCTCGCCTTCGAGTAGCTCAGCGACGATGAACGGCGAGCCGTCGTGTTCGCCGATGTCAAAAACGGTCAGGATATTCGGGTGATTGAGCGCAGACGTAGCCTTTGCTTCCTGCTCGAAACGCCGCAGACGATCGTCGTCTTTCGAGAGATCGGACGGGAGCACTTTGATCGCCACTTCACGATCAAGCCGGGAATCATGGGCTTTGTACACCTCGCCCATACCGCCCGCACCGATAGAAGAAATTATCTTGTAATACGATAGATTTTCGCCGGATTTTAACATGTTTTGCGTTCGGAAATTATAGCATTGTAACAGGAAAAACCGGCCTATTATCAACCCCGAAAATTTGCTTGCAAATGAAACAAGGTTAGTGCTTGGCAATCAAGAGCGGCGTTCTCTATACTGTCTGTGGGAGATAGGATTTGAAAACCGAATTACATCGAGGTGAAATATCGGCTGAGGGCTTTCGCTTTTGCGTGGTCGTGAGCCGTTGGAATCACGAGCTGACCGACAAACTCGCGAGCGGGGCCGTCGAGGCACTCACCGAACGCGGCGTTGCCGAAGATGCCATCGAGACACTTTATGTGCCCGGAGCTTTTGAGCTGCCGGTCGCATGTCTTAAGGCCGCTAAGACGGGTAAGTTTGACGCCGTCATCGCTCTCGGCGTGGTCATTCGCGGCGACACGCCGCATTTTGATTACGTCGCCGGACAGGCCGCAAGCGGTATTTTGCAGGCATCGATGCAGACAGGCATCCCGGTAATGTTTGGCGTGATCACTGCAGACACCATGCAGCAGGCGCTTGAACGCACCGGCGAAAAGTCCGATAACAAGGGGTACGAGGCGGCACTGTCCGCCGTCGAAATGGTCAGCCTTTTTCGCGATATGGATCGTGCAAATGCTGACGTAAGGTTTTTTCCGCATGTCGCTTGAAAAGGTAGAGAAAAGTTCGGGAACACGGCACAAGGCCCGCGAGTGCGCCCTGCAGATGCTCTTTGCGTCTGACCTCGTCCATAACGACTGCGAAACGCTCGTTGCATCCTATTGGAACGAGCTCGGCGACACCGCCATCGACGATAAGACCCGCGAATTTGCCAACCGACTAGCTTGCGGAACACTAAAAAACGTTGAGGCGATCGACGAACTCATCCGCACCCGTGCCCAGCACTGGCGGATCGAGCGAATGGCGATAGTTGACCGCAACGTGTTGAGGCTCGCGGTGTTTGAATTCTTGCATCAGGACACGCCAAACGGTGTCGCGATCAACGAAGCACTCGAAGTCGCCCGCAGATTTTCGACCTACGAAGCAACGCAGTTTATAAACGGTATCCTCGACGCCATCCGGCTCGATATCGAAGGCGACGGAGCCGCACCCGATGTTCAGGAAAAATCACAAGCCTCGTCCATTTAACTCAATCTAAAGATGAAGATCGCCGCGATTAGCTCAAGTCTGTTTGTCTTGATGCTGGTGCAATCTGCGTTTGCCCAGACGCTGCCGTCAAAGATCCGCGGCTACAAGGTCTATGACGCCAAGGTCGTCGTCACGAACAAAACCGATACGGGCTACAAAGAAACCGACGCCGACGCGGCTGTAAAACTGACCAATTTTAATCTAGCCGGTGTGGGTCTGAGCGGCGTGATAGTCGAGGTCGGAGCCGATATCCTGTCATCTAGCAAGGCGGGCGATGTCGAGTTTATGACGTTTCACGATTTTCGCGTCAACGGCGTTGCTATCAATGTCGAGGAATATAAGCAACCGTTCTCATTCAAAAAAGCCGAGTCCGTTTCGCTGCCACAACCGGCCCGAATAACGATCAAACCGACGAGCCTTGCTAAGGGAGCCGCCAAAGAGCTGACCGACCCGAAAAAAGACTGGATCGTCACCGGAACGGTCTTTGTTTTTGGCAAGTTTAAGAAATTTGGTTTCAGCTTCAAACGCGTCGTCCCGGTCAAGATAGACATCAAGATCAAAAATCTACTGCAGTAACCCGTCCGGCAATATCATAGTTACAGTTTTGGCGCGTTTTGCGTTAAAATTGAGGTTTACCGAGAGGGCATTAATTACAAAGTGAGCGATAAGACAACCAATTTCAGCGAGTTTATTAAAGAAAGTTTTGGCTCAAACGCCACTTATGTCGAGGGGCTGTTGGAGCGGTACAAGACCGACCCAAAGCTGGTCGACGAATCGTGGCAAGCGTATTTTGGCGACCTGTTGAGCGGCGGTTCGCCGACCGCAGAATCTAGCACCGTAAGAATTCAACCCGCCCAACCGGTGGCAGAGACTCCGGTGCAGCCAAAACCGCCAGTCGCCGTTCCGCTCGCTGCTGATACCGAATCGCGTCCGATCACCGGTGCTGCAAAAAAGATCGTCGAGAATATGGAACAGAGCCTGACGGTTCCGACCGCGACGAGTTTTCGCACGATTCCGGTCAAGATCCTTGAGGAAAACCGCCGCATCATCAACGAACACCTCGCCGCTCAAGGCAAAGGCAAGGTCTCGTTCACGCATATCATCGCCTGGGCGATCATCCAGTCGGTCAAGGCTTATCCGCATCTCAACGTCGGTTATGGCGTTGTTAACGGTGTGCCGTCGCGGCTCGAACATCAAGACATCAACCTCGGCATCGCCATCGACATTGAGAAGAAAGACGGTTCACGTAATCTGCTCGTACCTAATATTAAAGGTGCGAACGCAATGAATTTCGCCGAGTTTTTTGCGGGCTATAACGAAACGGTCAAAAAGGCCCGCGACGGCAAACTCGAGATCGCCGATTTTCAAGGCACGACCATTTCGCTGACCAATCCGGGCACGATCGGCACCGCCGCCTCGAATCCGCGTCTGATGTCCGGCCAGAGTGCGATCATCGCGACCGGTGCGATCGAATATCCGGCCGAGTATTCGGCGATGACCAATGCCGCTCTCTCGTCGATCGGCATCAGCAAGACGGTTACAGTCACGAGCACGTACGACCACCGCGTCATTCAGGGAGCCGAGAGTGGTCTCTTTCTCGCTAAGATCCACACGTTTCTGATCGGCAGTGAGCATTTTTACGACCAGATCTTTGCCGATCTTGAGATCAATTATCCACCGCTCCGTTGGGCCGAAGACAATAACCCATCGCTTTTCGGCGGAGAACGCGAACAGATCGAAAAGCAGGCAAACGTTTTGCAGCTCATAAATACTTATCGCGAACGCGGCCATTTGCTGGCTGATATCGACCCGCTCAACATGATCGAGCAGCGAACGTCTGAACTCGACCTCGAGCATTTCGGATTGACCGTTTGGGATCTCGACCGCGAATTCATCACCGGCGGGTTGCACGGCGAACAAACTGCGACGCTTCGGCGTATTCTCGAAATTCTGCGAAAGGCATACTGCGGCAAGGTCGGCATCGAATATCGGCACATGGCCAGCAACACGCAAAAAGCGTGGATCCGTGCCCGCGTGCGTGAGCAGTTTGTTGACACCCAGCCGCTCAGAACTGAGACCAAGATCGAGTTGCTTCAAAAACTGATCGAGGCCGAACAGTTTGAACAGTTTCTGCACAAAAAATATCTCGGCCAAAAGCGTTTCTCGCTCGAGGGTTGCGAGACGGTCATCCCGATGCTCGACCAGATGGTCGAGGGAGCGTCAGCACGCGGCGTCGATGAGATCTATCTCGGCATGGCACATCGCGGGCGACTGAATGTGCTGTCAAACATCGTCGGCGACCCCGAAACCGGAGCGATGGCCGAGCGCATCTTCACCGTTTTCGAGGGCACCTCGCACCCCGACTTCCCTGCCGACGAGGGTGATGTTAAGTATCACCAGGGCGCGATCGGCAACCGAAAAACCAAGTCCGGACGCGAACTAAAGATCCAGCTTTCGTGTAACCCGAGCCATCTCGAAACCGTTAATCCGGTGGTCGAGGGTATGGCTCGTGCCCGTCAGGATGAGCTGCGGGATGGCGGCGGATTGAGTCGACAGGACGCTTATTCGCACGTCTTGCCGCTGCTGCTGCACGGCGACGCGGCGTTTGCCGGACAGGGCGTCGTGATGGAAACGCTCCAGCTTGCCGGCCTGCCGGGCTATCGTACGGGTGGCACGATCCATCTCGTCATCAATAACCAGATCGGTTTTACGACCTCGCCGGGGTTGAGCCGTAGCTCGATCTATTCGACCGACGCCGGACATATTACGCAGACGCCGATATTTCACGTCAATGGCGACGACCCTGAGGCCGCCTATCGCGTCGTCCAGATCGCGCTTGATTACCGACGCGAATTTGATAAAGATGTCGTCATCGACCTAGTTGGATTTCGCCGCCTCGGCCATAACGAGGGCGACGAACCCAGTTACACCCAACCCGTGATGTATGCTCGCGTAAAGGCCCATCCGGGCACTCGCCATCTCTACGCACAGCAACTGATCCGCGAAGCCGTCATCACCGACGAAGCATTGACCGCGATGACCGACAAGGTCGTCGAAAAATACGAGGGTATCCTCGCTCGAGCCAAAGATATCGCCGCGAAAAAACCGGCCAAAGCGAGCCTGGCAGCACATGCTGTCGATGAGGACGGTTCAGCAGTGCTCGAAACCGGTGTCTCGTCAGCGACGCTCAAGCAGGTGTCCGAAAAGATCTCGCTTGTGCCCGAAAACTTTCATATCAATCCAAAAATGGTCGGCCAACTCGCCCGCCGTGCCAAAATGGGTGACGGCGAAGTGCCAATGGACTGGGCATTTGGCGAAGCGATGGCGATCGGTTCGCTCGTTCTCGAAGGTCTGCCTGTCCGGTTTAGCGGACAAGACTCTGGCCGGGGCACATTTTCACAGCGGCACGCCAATATGTATGACACGCTGACCGGTGACCGCTGGGCTCCGCTCAACGAGTTGCAGAGCGAAGCAAATCCAAATGCACGCGCCTACATTTTTGACAGCTCGTTGTCGGAATACGGCGTGCTTGGTTTTGAATACGGTTATTCGGTCATGGCGCAGGATCATCTCGTCGCGTGGGAGGCCCAGTTTGGCGATTTTTCGAACGGAGCACAGATCATGATCGACCAGTACATCTCGTCGAGCGAGGACAAATGGCAGCAAAAATGCCGCCTCGTGATGCTGCTGCCGCACGGATATGAGGGGCAGGGGCCTGAGCATTCGTCGGCGCGCCTTGAGCGATATTTGCAGCTTTGTGCTGAAAATAATATGCAGGTGTGCTATCCGACCACCCCGGCGCAATACTTTCACCTGCTCCGCCGTCAGGCAAAGCAAGAAGTCGTCAAACCGCTGGTAGTTATGACGCCAAAGAGCCTGCTGCGCCTACCGGCAGCGAGTTCGATAATGGCCGAGTTAGAATCGGGCGGATTCCAACCTGTCATCGACGATGCCCGGATCACCGACCGTGCAAAGGTCAAACGCATAGTCTTATGCAGCGGCAAGGTCTTTTACGATCTCGACGCGGCCCGTGAAGAGAATGATAAAGGTGATGTCTCCGTCGTCCGTGTCGAACAATTTTATCCGTTCCCGGCTGCAAAACTGTCCGATATCTTTGCATCTTATTCAAACGCAACCGAGATCGTCTGGACGCAGGAAGAGCCGCAAAATATGGGCGGATGGACGTTTGTCGAGCCTCGGATCACCGCGATCTTGCCGGCAAATGCTTCGTTGCAATACATCGGCCGCGACGCTTCGGCATCGCCCGCGACCGGTTCGTATGCGATACATAATCTTGAACAAAACAAGCTCGTCAATGACAGCTTGAATATCACCTCAAATGAAAGTTCGGCGGCGGTCTGACACGCACCATCACAACATTATGAAAAAATCACTACTGATCCTTACGCTTTTGCTAACTCTAACCACCGGCTGTTCGAGTACCGTTGACGTTAATGCTAATGGCAATGCTCCGGTCCCGGAGCCGACGCCAAAAAATCAGGACCCGATCACGATCGCGGCCGTCGGCGATATCATGATGGCATCGCCGTACCCGAACGACAGCCGTATGCCGCCAAATGACGGTGCTGATCTTTTCAAAGAGGCAACGCCGATACTGTCTGCGGCGGACATCGCTTTTGGCAATCTCGAGGGGCCGATCGTCGATAGCGGAGCGTCCGGCAAATGCCGGCCCGGTTCGACGCAATGCTTTGCGTTTCGCACCCCGACGCGATACGGCAAATATTTGAAAGAAGCGGGTTTTGACATGATGAGCGTCGCCAATAATCACGCCGGAGATTTCGGCTTGCCGGGACGCACCAGCACGCAAAAAGTGCTCGATGAACAAGGCATCAAATACGCCGGCAGCCTCGACCCGCCGGCGACCATCGCCTACACGGAAGTCAAAGGCAAAAAGGTCGCTCTCATCGCTTTTGGACATAATAACGGTATGCCCAACGTCAACGACCTCGACGGTGCCAAACAGCTCGTGACCGAAGCCAACAAAAAGGCCGATATCGTCATCATCTCGTTTCACGGCGGTGCCGAGGGAACCAACGCCCAGAACGTGCCAAACCGTAACGAGATATTCCTGGGTGAAAATCGCGGCAACCTGCCCGCATTTGCCCACGCGGTCGTCGACGCCGGAGCCGACATCGTGCTCGGCCACGGCCCGCACGTAATGCGCGGTATGGAGATGTACAAGGATCGCCTGATCGTTTATAGCATGGGCAATTTCTGCACCTACGGCTGGTTCCAACTCGCCGGTGAGACCGCTCTAAGCGAGATCGTCGAAGCCAAGCTAGCCGCCGACGGTAAATTCATCTCAGGCAAGATCAACGCGGTTAGACTAGAGGGTCGCGGCACACCCGTCCTGGATAAATCCGGTGCGTCCATCCGAGTCGTCCGCAACCTCTCAACAATGGATTTCGGAGCAAACGCCCCAAAGATAGCCGAAGACGGAACCATCACACCAAAGTAACCGCCTTGAGCTTATCGAAACAAAATAAGGCTCCGCACAATGCGGGGCCTTTTTCTTTGCGAAGAACTGCGGTTAGTGCTACAGTTCCGTCCGTAATCCAAAAAAACGGCCGGAGGGAACGATCATGCGTCTTTTGACAGTAGCAGCCAGTATCGAGATCATTGCGACGGGACTGATAGCTGGTATTTTTATAGCGATCGCGACCACTGAGCCGGCTCGGTTATCGCTTGAGCCGTCTGCTTTTTGTTCAGCTTCAGCAGGGAATTCACGTTGTTTATGCTCGTTTGATGCCGCCACTCGTAATAACGGCAATAATTGCAGGCCTCGTATGGCTGATCTTATTGCGAAAGCAGCTAATGTCAGCGGGCTTTTTGCTGGCGGCAATAGCAACCGTTTGTTCGATCGGAGCAATGATCCTGACGGTCAAGGTAAATTTCCCGCTAAACGATCTGTTAATGACATGGAACGCCGCCTCTCCGCCCGCAAACGTTAAGGCACTGTGGCTGCCGTGGGAAGACGCCCACATGATCCGCACCGTGATCTACGTCGTCGCTTTTGTTTCTGCTATAACTGGTAATAATCTATCTCGGAATAAATGAACATTCTTTACTACGGCGAATGATCTTGGCGACCAAGCCAACCAATGTTACGAAGAGATTGGGAGAAATTAGAAAAGAAATGAAAGAAATTAAAGTGTCACGGTCACGCTCCCTTGGGGCAAAGGTGGTTTACGAAGCTCTGAAAGTTCTGTCAGAAGGCGGTGGCGAGATGAGGGGCCAGGAGGTAATTAGCTCCGTCGAAAAGCGGGTGGCGTTCGACTCTTGGGAATCAGAACAGTACGAGAAGACTGGCTATATTCGCTGGAAGTCATTTTTACATTTCTTTTCGATTGACTGCATAAAGGCAGGTTTCCTAGTCAAAAAGAAAGGTGTTTGGTTTATTACCCCTGAGGGCGAACAAACTCTGAAACTTGGGCCAATCGGCTTACTCGACGAAGCAACTAGAAAGTATCGCGAATGGAAAAAGCAAGCAGACTTAGCAAAGCCTAGCTTCACACAAGAGGTTACCGAAGAAGTTGATGAAGAAGACGACCGCCAGCGTGAAATGGCACTCGATGAAATCGAGGCCCTTGCGTTAGACGGGATTACAAAGGCGATCAATTCCAAAACGCCCTACGAATTTCAAGACCTTGCTGCTGCTCTGTTGCGTTCGATGGGTTACTTTACGCCATTCGTGGCTCCGCGAGGAAAAGATGGCGGCGTGGACATAATGGCCTATCGTGATCCGCTAGGCACACAGTCCCCTCGAATTAAGGTACAAATCAAACATCGTGAATCAACAACGCCTGTACCGGACGTTCGGCAATTGATGGGATTGCTTCAAAAGGATGGAGATGTCGGCATATTCTTTTCGACGGGCGGTTTTACACCCGACGCGAAATCAACTGCTCGTAGCTCGCATGTCCATGTCGAATTGATAGACCTCGAACGTTTTATCGATCTTTGGCGCCAGTTCTACGACAAACTAAGCGACGAAGACAAGGCAATGTTGCCATTAACTCCTGTTTATTTCATTGCGCCGGCTAACATTTAATTAAACTATTCGGTTTGCCTATGATCGTGTCAGTTACCGAGAAATTCTCCAAATCCTATCTTTCAACTTCTGTCTTTGTTAGCAGAGCCTACAAAGCTGTAGAACAAATTAGCAAGACGGACTTCTTTATGCGTCCCCGAGGCTGCAAGGAAGTTATAGAAGAGATTATTCCGATAGCTGCCTTCTTGAAACATTTTGAGATCCCGGGAAGGTCAGTGAAATGTAAGTATTACGGCGGAAACCACAATTATGATGCGAAAATTCGTATCGATGGAAGTTTTGTCGAGCAAGGGTATTTTGAGGCGAACTATTTTCTTGAAGTAACGACAGCGATTTCAAAGAACGAGCATCTGGCGAGAGAGGAGTTAGCGCTAACTGGCTTCACATTTGGTGACGGAGATATTAGAAGCGAAGGAAGCAAACAAAAAGGGACATACAAAGTTCTTTCGCACGCAGCAGCAGAGAATCACGACGCTCCGGTCACTAAAGCTTCCAAGTTAATCACAGAGTGTTTGGTGAAAAAAGCGAAAAAACAATACCCAAACCCATGCATTTTACTTGTCCAAGTGGAGCCAGAGCGGCCTCCGACAATTCACGAATGGTCAACGATCGTGAAAAGTATTCGGGATAGCGTTGATCGCGAAGCGTTCGCCCTAACCTTTATTGTGAATGCTTGGCGAAATACTGTGATTCAAATATAGGGACGAGTATTTCAGCCAAAAAGCCAATAAAGACGACCAGCATACCCTTTTGATCGAGTAGTTTCACGCTAGTAATAGAACGGAAAGAACAGGGGAAGACCTGCAGGCGTGCTCAAATCGGCAGTTTGAAGATCTCCCACTTTTCTCGGAGGTCTTTTTCGATCTCAACGATGAGTTGGGCCTTTTCTTTTTGGTGGGGTTTGGCAAAGGTGTTTGTCAGGATGTCGAACATTCGTACAAGCTCGATCGAAACCGTCATATAAACATCATCTTTTTCGTCCTGTGTCAGAGCCATATTTATTCTCCTAGTGTAAACCAAAATAATATAATCCAATTCGGTATGCCAATTATGTACGCTTTCGCACAAAACAGCAAAAATAAGAAAAAACATAGAAAACCCTGTATTTACGGGCTTTCTCTAGTCTTTAGCTGTCTCCCTGAACACTAAAGGCGTCTCCCTGAACGCTGACGGAGGCTCCCTGAGCACTGACGGCGGCTCCCTGAGCACTGACGGCGGCTCCCTGAGTACTGACGGCGTCTCCCTGACCATTGCGGGCGTCTCCCTGACCACTGACGGCGTTCCCTTTACAACTGACGGCGTTTCCCTAAGTACTGCGGGCGCCGACTGCCTTGCTGGGGGAAGTATTTGCTTGACCAACGGGGAAACCTTGAGTATATTGGTGTTGTTTTTTTTTCCAGACAAAAATTCACATTGGAGGTTAAGTAGATGGCTACACGAGACTGGTATGCACAAGGCCTAAACGCGCTTGCGGCGTGGTGGGCTAATTTTATTGTTCGCAGAGCGGAGTTTGCCGCTAAATATGCGGTTCTCACCGACAAAGCGGCAGAGCTAAATGCGGCTGGTGCGTGGATCGCCTACTGGGTCGCTCAACGTAACTCTTTTTCCGACGGGAGTCAGCAGTTCACCGCATATTTCAATACCATTGCGGGAAACAATCCGAGCGCCGAACCGCCGAAATCATTTAATTGGGCGCTTGCGGGAGTGCCTCCAGCCGAGCCGACACCCGGAATTGAATTTCTGATCCGTGAGGTTCGGCGTGAAGTTGTCGGGCTGACAAACTATGCAAAGGCTGACGGTGAGGCACTTGGGTTTGAATCGTCAACCAAAGAGGCGATCAGCGAAATGGACCTCAAACCGACAATTCAGGCATTCGGGGCAGCTACCAATCATCATTTCTCTATCGTCGTTTCGGGACGCGACGGCATCGACATGTGGGATGTCTATATCCTCAGGAAAGACGAGGCATGGACAAAAATCGAAACATGTAGCGGCAAATCCGCCGACATATCAGTCTCGCTCACTACACCCGGCAACGCAGAACAGATACAGGTTCGCGTTCAGCTTCGCAAAAATAACGCCGACTATGGACAGGCTTCAGACCCTGTTTATGTGACGCTCAATCCGTAGCGTTAAGAGTAGCGGCTTTAGCCGTGAAATCACGCGTAAACGCGTAACTCTGAACGAAGAATAGGCCGTGGGCATTACGCTCGCGGCCTTTTTCAATTGCAATTCCCATCTTCGTCACCGGCGGCGGTCACTTTTTCTTTTTATTGATCTGCTCAATTAGCTTGGCGGCGCGGTTGCGGGCCATGAGGGGGAGACGTTCGTCGGTAGTAAGTTCCGTCAAAAACGGGATGAGATGCGGCGGGTCGGAGATCTCTTTGCGGTTGATATACGCGGCGATCGCCTCGATCAGGCCCGGCGTCTGTAACGGCTGATTTTCGCGGGCCAGGATGATCTCAAACCGCCAGGTATATTCGTTGCTGATGCGACGATACTCGTCCATCAGTGCCATGGCTTCTTTATTTTCGGTCCAGTTGTATTTTGCGATCCGCTCTTTCCCATCCCGCACCACCTTGAGCGTCATGTTGCCCATATGCGAATAATCGCGTGTCGGGTACTGATAGCTCTCGGTCGAGTTGATAAAATCCAGTGCCGCTAACGCAGCGTTTATCTTTTCGAGAGTCGCCGCCGTCAGTTGCAGCGGGTCGGTCCAAATCTCGTCGTAACCGTCCTTTGTCAATGCGATCTGCCCTTTGCCGTTAGCATCATGCTCAATAGCGATGTGCGAATAGGTAAATCCGGGACGGTCGAAATCGTAAAAATACGTCGGCGTATAGCTTTTGCTTACCGTTGTTTTTTTGACATCTACCGGACGTTCATTTTTCTTACCCGGCAAAGGCGTAGACGTTGCTGTCGGGGTTGGTGCCGGAGTGGCAGTCACAACGGGTGCAGCAGGCTTAGGCTTTGGATTCTTTTTGACCTGCGCCGACAAAGCAAGCGGGATCGCGCTTAAAAGAATCAATAAGATAATGGCCTTAAAAGTCGGTTTCATTGGGTACAAGTCTATCTAAAGCGATGGGAATTCAAAATCGCGCGTCGACGTAGTTTTTGATGCGGCAAGTCGGGTGCTGGTTGGCATTGGCGGAACCCAGTCGCTACCGCTCCCGGTTCTGACCCTGTCACTGTTCACTATTAACTATTCAAACTTCACAGAAACGACCTTCGACACACCAGCCTCTTGCATCGTCACGCCGTAAAGAGCTCGGGCGGCTTCCATTGTGCGTTTGTTGTGGGTGATAACGATAAACTGCGTCTTCTCGGACATGGTCGCGATCTTATCGACAAAGCGTCCGACGTTGGCGTCATCAAGCGGCGCATCGACCTCGTCGAGCAGACAAAATGGCGATGGGCGGTATTTGAAGATCGACATAACCAGAGCGATCGCGGTCATTGCCTTTTCACCGCCCGAGAGCAGCATAATATTTTGTAGCCGTTTGCCAGGCGGTTGTGCGACGACCTCGATACCGGCTTCGAGAATGTCGTCGGATTCGAGTAGCGTCATTTGCCCTTGGCCGCCGCCAAACAACTCCTGGAAAAACTCGACAAAATTTTCATTGATCGCTTCAAACGCCGCTCGGAATTTGTCACGCGACCGCTGTTTGATCTCACGAAGAGCCTCCTCGGTAGCGGCTATGCTGTCGATGATGTCCTGCCGCTGAGTGGTCAGGAATAGATGCCGCTCCTCTGCCTCGCCCAGCTCTTCGAGTGCGAGCATATTGATCGCACCAAAGTTTTCAAGCTTCTGCCTCAGATTGTCGGCCTCACGCCGTGCATTCTCAAGCACAAAATCTTCACCCGGCTCAACCTCGGCGACAAGGCTGCCAAGAGAAACATTTAACTCTTGCAGACAGTTTTCGCCGATATTTTTTAGCTCGGTCACGGCCTCAGCCTGGCGAATCTCTATCGCGGCACGCTCATTTCTCGCCTCCGCCGCCTGACGGTTGAGGTCGGCAAGTGTTTCGCTCATGCGGTCGGCGTTTTCACGCGCCGCGGCAAGCCCCGTGATCGCCGCTGTCAATTCTGTGTTTTCGCTGGCGACCTCGTCCCCGGCCGATGCAATGCGGTCGGTGATTTCGTTGATCGCGGTGTGCAGTTCTCGGATCTTGCCCTCGGCTTCGGCGATCTCAAGATTTTGCAGCGCGAGGCGGGCGGCAATCTCTTTGCCCTCGTTCTCGACACGCCGAAGTGCCGAGACAGCCGAACGCCGCCGCTCATCAGATGTCGCGGCGATCATCCGCTTGTCGTTGAGCACCGCATTCGCCGCGTCGGTCATTGTACGTGCGTCATTTAGGTCGCGGGCGATGCGTTCGATATCGATCGTCGCCGTGATGCGAGCTGCGTCCGCAGCTTCTTTGCCGCCGATAGCTTCGGTACATTTGGTTTGAGCATCGGCGATCTCCGCCTTGATCTGGCCGGCTTCATCGGCGACAACCTGAAGGTGACGTTTCGTTCGCTCGATCTCTTCGCGGGCAGATCGCACCTGTATCTGAAGCCCATGAATGCCCCTATCGACTTTGATGATGAGCGACTGTAGGTCGACCATCTTGCTCTCGTTCTCAACGAGAGCGTTGCGTGCTGCATCGACCTTAGCGGTCGCTTTTTCAATGTCGCGTGCGAGGCGGCCGCAATCTTTGTCGAGATGATTTAGCTCGCGTTTGAATGCCAACAGCGATTCGTTTTGTCCGGTCGATGTCCGATTGCCGCCGACAAGCATCTTGCCGCCGAGCAGCAGGTCGCCCTCGTAATTTACGAGCATGTCACCGTCGGACGTGCCGCTTGCATCAAGCTCACGAACGAGCCTTGCCGACATCTCACGGGGAAATATCGACCGCAAAACCCTCTCGAGATCAGCAGATACGCCGAGCATTTCCGCGATCGTGTCGCCTTTTCCACTGCTTGATCGCTTCGCCCCGGCCTCAGTTTTGGGCAATATTATCATGGCCGTTCGGCCAATATCGTTTTCTTTCAACCACGCCGAAACACGCTTTGCGTCAGCCAAAGACTCGACAACGACCGCCTCAAGGAAAGCTCCAAAAAGCGTCTCGACCGCCGTCTCCGCCACAGGTTCGACATTTAATCTGTCAGCCAAAACGCCAGCTAGCCGCACACCGATATTCTTTTCTTCGGCAAATATCTTTTGCACTTGCGGCGTATAAACGGCACGTTTTTCTTCGAGTTCAAGCAGGGTGGCAAGACGATGTTTCTTTGCCGAATGCTCGTCCTGCAATAGTTGCAGCTCGCTCTCCGCCGCTCGCTGAGCGGCGCGGGCATCGGCGGTTATTGCAAGCAAGCCGTCCTTTTCTGCGTTTAGCCCGGTGAGTTTCACTTCCTCGTCCGCAAGACTCGCAGCCAGTTCGTCTGCCTGTTTTTGGTTGGTTGAAAATGTCTCGTCCGCCCGCAGTCCTTCTTTATCGAGCCCGTCGGCTCTCGCCGCGAGCCGCTCAAGATTATGCTCTAGTTGGCGTGCGACTTCGTCAAAACGTTCGGCCGCGGCGGTGTGCTGCATCAGCTGGCCGCGAGCCGTTTCCATCGATATCTCGATCGCCGCAAAAGCATCCGCCGCGAGACGATGTGCGTCCTCAGATTCGCGAAGAGCAGACTCGGCCTTAGCATGTTCGCTGCTCTCGTGCTGCTCGTCGAGCCGCAGACGATTAAGCTCGGAGTTGAGCATTTCTAGCCGCTGCTCGCTCGCCGTGATCTCACCACGCAGAGTCTCGCAGCGATTGTTTAGCCCGACGATCTGATCTGATTTATAGATATGCTCGCGCTCCGCTCGGTCGCGCTCCAGAGCGTTTGTCGAGTGAATGCGTCGAAGCTCGGCGAGGCTTTCCTCGGCTGCACGTGCCGCCGCTGTTGATTCTCTTGCTGCTTCTTCGGTAGCCGCAACTTGTTCGTGAAGTGCCGTTTCCGTTGCCTCTGCCGCAACCAACTGCTGCTTTAACTGCGCTGATAGATCTGATAAATACTTGCCCTCGGCAGCGTAAAGTTGTCGCAACAGTTCGCGAAACTCTTCTTGCAGTATCTTGAATCGTCGCGTTTTCGCCGCCTGACGACGCAGCGAATTTACGCGCGTGTCGATCTCGGAAACGATGTCAAAAATACGAGCGAGATTTGATTTTGCCGATTCAAGCCGCGTTTCGGCGGCACGCTGGCGGGCACGAAATTTCGAGATACCGGCGGCCTCTTCGATCAGGCTGCGGCGGTCGGCGGGTTTTGCCGACAATATCTGTCCGATGCGGCCTTGTTCGATGATCGCGTAATGAGCACCCGAGAGCCCTGTTCCGGCAAACAGATCGGTGATGTCACGTAGACGGCAGGTTTTTCCGTTTAATTGGTACTCGCTCTCACCCGACAAATAGAGACGGCGCGTGACCGATACGGCCTCGCCCGGAGCGAAATCCAGAGCAAACGAACGCGGACGCCAGTGACGCTTAGTCTTCACCTTGGTCTCGACCGGCATGGTCGAACCGACAGCCATTGCCTTAACGGTCTCGACTGTCTCAGCCTCAATGGCCGAATCGTCTTGAAACCCGTTATTCTCAGCATCAACGTCTGCGACGGCGTCGATCGCTTCAGGCTCTATCCCTTCGATCTCTGCCATATCGACCGCGGCTTCGTCGATACCGCTCAGAGCCTCGTCGATGTCCTCGAGCTCGTTCTCGTCAATGTCAAAAAATGTATCGTCGCGGATCAGATGCAGCACGACCTCGGCCATGCCGCCGGGTTTGCGGGTTTTTGTTCCGGCAAAAACGACGTCTTTCATTTCTCCACCGCGCAGAGATTTAACACGCTGTTCGCCAAGCACCCACGAGATAGCATCGGACACGTTCGACTTGCCGCAGCCGTTCGGACCGACGACCGCCGTGATGCCGTTTCCGGTAAAAACGATCTCTGTATAGTCGGCAAACGACTTAAATCCGGTTATTTCTAGGCGCTGAAGCTTAAACATTCTATAGTGCTCTGGTTTTGAAGGAACACTATATTTTGCGGTAATTATAAAATTTAGTCAAATAAAAAACTCGCTCAGATCATCTCGCCACCGACGTTTCTGAGGCCTTGTTTTTCGGCACGTTCGTTGTCGAGTTCGGTAAGGACATCGAGCAGGAAATTGGTGTTGCTTGAGACGTTGATAACGACCGGAAACTCATTGTCTGAGGTCGAAAATTCAAACGTACCGCCGTTGATCTCGATGATCTCGCGAAAGGCCGGCACGCCGTTGTGGCCATTACACTCCGCATCGACGATCTTGCCTTCGTTAAATGCGACATTAGCCAGATGCATATCCGATTTAATGACGAGCAACCCAGTCATCTTTGCACTCTCGATAACCTGCACCGCGTCAAAAATGGTCACGTACGCTAAGTTCCCGGCAAAGGTAACATCCGTGCGCACTTTTTGCGGTGTCCGGTCCCGGTTTGTTGCAAAATCCGGCCGGCGGGCACGACGGATAGCTTCGAGCCCCGGTGCGACTGATATTCGCGGATCAAGCAGCTTTGCCTCTTGCAAGCGGTCGTAAGCAACATCAAAATCTTCGCGGGCTATGTAGAGGCTTACCAAGGCGAGGCATTGCTTGGCGGCCTCGTTCAAGTTCTTTTGCTTGACGCAGATGTCACGCATCTTTTCACGCAAACCGATCGAGCGCGGACTGCGCTCGATCGCTCCGCGAAGCAACGCAAACGCCTTTTCAGGCGAGCTGTATTTTACAAACAGATCCGCATCGAGCAACACCGACTCAATGGTCGTCTCGCTGACAGGGATAGATGGTTCTGCGATCGCTTGGCTCATATCTTTAAGTGAACAAAAATGTTCAACACGCTAGTTTATCACGTAAGAGCTTTCCCAGTCACCAAGATTTTCGCGCAAAAAAAGGCCGCCAATAACGGCGGCCTCGTAGTGCGACTTAGCGTTAATTAGAAATCTATTCTGATGCCAAGACGTACCTGACGCTGACGATAGGTTCGTGTCGGAACAAGGAAAGCCGATTGAGCCGCGGCGCTCGTTCCGAAATCAATAAAGGCCGAACCATAACTAAATACGGCCGCATTCAGAATATTGTCAAACTGAACCACCGGCCTAAAAGTCAGCCGTTCGCCAAACTTAAACTCGCGCGTAACGCTCAGGTCAAATGTGTAAAAACTCGGCCCCGTGCCGGCGTTGCGGGGCAGATTACCGCTCTTCGAACCGATGGGCTGGAGTGAAAACTGTGCCAGCAATGCCGTCGGGATTGGGGTCCCCGGCTCTCGCCAAACTATATCCCGTATATTACCGCTAAAATTTGGACGATCTGTACTGTTGTCATTCAAGTTTCGATCAGCGCCAGAGCCGTTTCCAAGATTAAATGGAGCCGAACTGCCCCATCGGACAAGCGGCGAATAGCGGAGTTTGCCCAACCACCAAGGAGTTTCAAACGTACCGGAGAATGCCAGCCGATGCCGGCGGTCTTGTAAGTTTCTCGCCCATTCACGCGAAAAGTCTCCGTCGATCTCAGCATTAGCTGTGTTATTAAGCCCGTCATCCAACGTCTTCGAAAGCGTGTATGCCGCACGGAACGAGGCTCCGAAACCGCGACCCAGTTTTCGAAAACGGCTCCTAAACTCGAGAACAAGTCCCTGATAAAGGGCATTTCCTCGAGAGCCGATCTGCGAGACCTCGTCGCCGATCAGCGGAAAAGGACGTAGAGCTCCGATAGCCGCTTTGGCGATGGGGATAGGATTACCCGTCGCATTGTTATTGTTGCCGGTGCTCGCCGCAGCAGGACTCGTGGAGCCTGTATTGGTTGAATTCAAATTCACAACGCAGGTATTCGTAGTCGTAAAACTACATGTACCCACGCCAGAGGTGTCGTTTGTCGCTCCAAGAACAAAGCTGTAGGTACGCAGTGTTCCGTTGGAATTCGTGATCGTATACGGATGCGTCAGCAAATAGTCTGTAAAACTTGCAAAGCCGGACGGTAGAACCGGAACGTTAATATTGGTATCTCGCCAAAGACGGGCTGTTTTGTTCCACGTGTAATTGGCCTCAAATACCCAGCCTTTCCAGATCTCACGCTCAAAACCAACGTTGAACTGATAGCTTTCGGGAATCTTAAGATCCTTTTCTACCTGGCGAGTTCCCACTCCAGCAATAAAACCACCCTGAGTGAAACCCAGACTGTCGCTACACGGCGCCAGAGGAGCCACCGCAGTAAGACACGCAGCGAGGACCAGTGCCTTTAGTTCGGCAACAGTGGCAAAACTGTTTGGAAAACGAGCGCTAATAGCTGCCTCAATGGCCAGCTGTCTAGAATCGGAGCTTGATGTCCCGATGCTGTTGGAGTTGAATCCTATTAGGTTACCGCCCGTGTTTTGAATGGATTCGCCCACAGTTCTGAGAAGAACTCGGTTATAAAAGATTCCAGCTCCAAATCGGATCACGCCCCGACCAGATTTAAAGGGATCCCAAGCCAAACCTAAGCGCGGTCCAAAGTTATTTTTGTCTGTCACCGCCGTTTCCCTTTCATAGCGGAGGCCGGCGCTTAGGGTAACCGTCGGAAACAGCTGCACTTGATCGTTAAAGAAAACTCCGTAGTATCGATTCTTTACATCCTGACCCGTACCAAAATTCTGACGATACTGACTGAGGAAATTTCTAGAAAAATCGAACACGGTTGGGAAATTAAAGGTTCCTGTAGCATCTCCGAGTCCTACAACCTTTGACACGACGTTTTGAATATCGAAGCCCATTTTCAGGCTGTGTCCGCCTTTGATCCATGTCAGCGATTCCTGAAATTGCCAACGAGTCTCGTTGCGAGTATCCGGGAAATTGCTGCCGGAGCTAACGGTTGAGTTGCCCATTACAAGACTACGAACCGAGTTTGAGACAGGATCTCTGTAGGCAACGATCACTACAGGGTCAAATGGATTCGGAGCTTCAAAGCTCGGAGTATATTTCGACCACTGCGCACGAAACTGATTAACTATACTTGAACCAAATACGTGATTATCCGTGAAATTGTAGGCATCGGTGTCGTTATTTTTTGCCTGAAAGGCATTCTCTAACTTTGTGACGGTATTGCCGTTTGTACGTTTGTTGTTCTTACGAGCAAACTGGATCCCAAACGTAAAGTCGTTGTTTCTGAATAGTTTCGTGTCGATCCTAGCGGTTAGGACATTACTGGTGTTCGGTGTTGCGTACTGCTTGTTGTAAGCCTGTATAAAACCGGCAGTTGCCGGACAATTTGACGGAGTTGCATTATCGCAAAAAAGAGTCGAACCAGTCGGAGCTGACGGAAGCACATATCTCGGGTTCTGAACTACCGGCAAATACGCGTCTATCAGCGTCGTATCGTCGAATACGTTATTCTCATAGGCGATAGCAAAGAACGTCTTATTATGGCCGTCATAAATTGACTTTCCTTCGCCAAACGGAATGATCACCGGCCCGCTAAAAGTAAATCCGGGATTTCTCTCTTGCAGAGGCGGGCGGCTAATATTTCTGCTGTTGTTGTACCAAGAATTAGCATTGAGACTTTCGTCGCGGAAAAACATAAATGCCCGTCCGCGAAATTTGTTGCTGCCAGAACGTGTCCTAATATTGATACGTCCCCGGAGGCTCGACCATATTCAGACGAGAACTGGTTCTGGATAACCTGTACCTCTGCGATACCCTCTAGTGACGGCTGGAAACGATCACGTGATGAGCGGTCGTCATTATTATCTAGACCGTCGATCGTGATGTTATTCGAGTAAGCGGTGCCGCCCGAAATAGAAAAATTACCCTGCTCAAGCGGGGCGTTCGAAGGGTTTTGTCCGCGATCCTCTGCAAGTCCATTTGTCGAGAGTTGCTCTTCAGACGTGCCACCCAGGGTTAAAACTAGATCAAGGGCATTGCGAGAATTATTCGGAATTTCCTCGATCTCTTTTTCGGTGATGGTTCCTCCGACAATGGTTCGGGTCGTATCGACCGGCGGACCGTCGTCCTCGGTTACTGTAACGGTAGTCTCGGCCTTTACATCGGCTGGAGAGAGTTTGAAATCCTTTTGCAGATTCTGTGCAGAGATTGTTGGGATTCCCGGTGTTTCCTGCGTCCCAAAACCACCGTTAGCTACCTTGAGCTTATAGGTGCCGGGTTTTAGTTTGACGAGACGATAGAAACCGTCGCCGTCTGTCACGATCGAGCGTGACTCACCGGTCTCGGTCATCGTCGCCGTGACGGTCGCACCGACGACCGGCAAGCCTGCCGAATCGGTAACTTTGCCTGAGATGGTAACGTCATCCAGGTCCTGTGCCATCGCGGCGACCGAAAATATTACTAGTGCAAAAGTGAACGCAAGAGTGCGTGATAAAATTTTTCCAAACATCGGATTCTCCTAAACCAATTTTTCGTAGATCGAATTTAGAAATGCTATCCCAAAAATGTAAGGAAAG
This sequence comes from Chloracidobacterium sp., assembly GCA_016706275.1. Taxonomy (GTDB): domain Bacteria; phylum Acidobacteriota; class Blastocatellia; order Pyrinomonadales; family Pyrinomonadaceae; genus OLB17. The sequence continues at coordinate 554,293 of JADJJY010000003.1, forward strand.
CAAAGCCGATGGCGGATGTATTTAACTAATTTGCAAGACCTTTTTATGGGTTAGTCGGGATGGTTGAGTGCCAAATTTTTTAGTCTTCGGATGAGATCTCGCTTCGCATGCGGGTAACGCGATAACGGGATATCGGGATCAATGCCTCGCTGGACGAAAATGCTCCGCTTTGTTGCGAGAATTCGTTAGCGTGGGTCTTGAGGTATTCGAAAAATTGCTCAAATTCACGCTGCATCTGATCCATTTTCGAACGCATATTCAAGATGATCTCGACACCGGCAAGATTTACGCCGAGTTCGCGGGTGAGGGAGAGGATGACTTCGAGACGTTCGAGATCGCCGTCTTCGTAGAGGCGTGTGTTGCCGATCGAACGCGACGGGGCGAGCAGTCCTTCGCGTTCGTACAGACGCAGGGTCTGCGGATGTATGTCATACATCTCCGCAACCGCGCTGATCGTATATGTTCTTACTCGCTGTTTCATTTCAAATATGAAATTTCAAATTTGAGATCATTCCAATCCCATTGTCTTTCTCGGATTCTCAGGATTTAGTTTCTCAAACTGCCGTAATGCTTCTTTTGTTTCCTCTGATATCACCTTTGGCAAAGCAATTTTTACCTCGACAAATTGATCCCCGCGTAAGGATGGGTTTCTCAGACTCGGAAACCCGCGCTCGCGTAAGCGAAATTTCTGCCCCGATTCAGTTCCCGAAGGGATCTTGAGGGCTGCCTTTCCCTCGACGGTCGGCACCTCGATCTTTGTTCCGAGCGCTGCCTCTGGGACGGTTATCGGCACAGTGATATAAACGTTATCGCCCTTACGTGTCAGGAATGGGTGCTTGCCGACATTAGTCAAAATAAACAGATCGCCGGGTTCCGCCCCGAGCCGTCCGCCATGGCCTTTTTTCGGCACTCGGACGCGTGAGCCCGTATCAACGCCCGCCGGTATTTTGATCTTGACCTGCTCGGTCTTTGGCGTCACGCCTTTGCCGTTACAGAGACTGCATGGCTGTCGGCGGCGGCCTGTGCCTTCGCAATCCGAGCAGTTTTGTGAAAATTGTAGCCGCCCGCCGGTTCGCATCACCTGACCGGTCCCCTTACAGGTCGGGCATTGAACGACCGGCCCGCCCGTGTCGCCGGCCCCTTGGCAACGAGAACACTGTTCGCTGCGGTTGACGGTGATATTTGTCGTCAGGCCGGTAAAAGCCTCTTCGAAACTCAATGCCAGCGGTATCTCGATATCGCGGCCCTTCTTTGGCAACGGACGCGGCGGCTCAGGCTGAGCCTTTTGTCCGCCTCCGCCGCTAAACAGGTCAGAGAAAATGTCGCGAAAGCTCGAACCGCTCGATTGACCGGGCGTACCGGAAAAATCAAAGCCCGAAAAATCAAACCCGCCACCTGCCGGGCCGCTGCTCGTGGGGCCGCTACTAAACGGCGAATCCGCATCGAGATTATCGGCGTAGTAACCAAAACGGTCAAAAACCTTACGCTTTTTCTCGTCAGAAAGCACATCATATGCTTCCTGCACTTCCTTAAATTTATCCTCGGCGACCTTATCATTCGGATTTACATCCGGATGATGCTTGCGCGCCAGCCGCCGATAAGCCTTTTTGATCTCATCGGCTTTCGAGTCTTTTTTGACTCCGAGAATGTTGTAATAATCTTTCTTAGCCATTAAAGCTGTTGTCAGTCAGGGACAAGTGTAAAGGGATGAGGGACGAGAGGCAAAACCGAATTCAGCTTGTCCCCGCGCCCCTCGTCACTTGTCCCTATTTGTTACTTCTTATCTTCGTCAGTCGATTCCGAAGACTCGGTCGATTCGTCAACATCGACGTATTCCGCGTCAATGACATCACCCTCATCCGAAGCAGTGGCCGAACCTCCGTCACCGCTTGCCGACGCCGACGCTGCTTGTTCGTCAGTCGGTGCACCGTCTTCGGGTGCTGCTGTCTGACTATAAAGCGCTTCCGCAAGCTTGTGCGATGCGGTCTGCAGACGTTCGAACGCGGTGTTCATCACATCCACATCCTCGCCGCCAAGAGCGGTCTTGGAATCAGCGATCGCTGCTTCGAGTTCGGCGGTTGAGGCCTCATCGAGCTTATCCTTATTTTCGCTAAACGTTTTTTCGACGCTGTACATCAGGCCGTCCAGACGATTGCGTGCCTCGATCGACGCTTTCTTTTTCTCGTCCTCGCCGGCGTGTGACTCGGCATCCTTCATCATCTTGTCGATCTCTTCTTTCGAGAGTCCTGACGAAGACGTGATCGTGATCTTTTGCTCACGGCCGGTGCCCACATCCTTGGCTGACACGTTAACGATGCCGTTGGCGTCGATGTCAAACGTCACCTCGACCTGCGGCACGCCGCGGGGTGCAGGCGGGATGCCCACGAGGTGAAACTTGCCAAGCGTCTTGTTGTCCGACGCCATCGGACGTTCGCCCTGCAAAACGTGGACCTCGACGCTCGTCTGATTGTCCGAAGCGGTCGAAAAGATCTCCGATTTGCGAGTCGGGATGGTCGTATTTTTTTGGATCATCGGCGTCGAAACGCCGCCCAAAGTCTCGATTCCAAGCGACAAAGGCGTCACGTCGAGCAGCAGAATGTCAGTCTTCTCGCCGCCCAAAACACCAGCCTGCACCGCGGCTCCGAGAGCAACGACTTCGTCAGGGTTGACCGATTTGTTCGGTTCTTTGCCAAAATATTCCTTGACCATTTCCTGGACCTTAGGGATACGCGTCGAACCGCCCACCAGCACGATCTCTTCGATATCTTTCGGCTCAAGACCCGCATCCTTAATGGCCTGTTGGACAGGCGGCATCAGACGCTGGAGGATCGGCTCGACGAGCTGCTCGAATTTCGAACGCGTGAGCTTCATCACGAGGTGTTTTGGCCCAGAAGCATCAGCCGTGATGAACGGCAAGTTGATCTCGGTCTCCATCGCGTGCGACAGCTCGACCTTGGCTTTTTCGGCCGATTCTTTCAGGCGTTGCAACGCCATCTTGTCGTTGTGCAGGTCGATGCCCTGATCTTTTTTGAATTCGTCAATGATCCAGCTGACGAGCACTTCGTCAACGTCATCGCCGCCGAGATGCGTGTCGCCGTTGGTCGATTTGACCTCGACCACGCCTTCGCCGACCTCGAGCACCGAGATGTCAAAAGTACCGCCGCCAAAGTCAAAAACTGCGATGATCTCGTCTTTTTTCTTATCCAAACCGTACGCCAGAGCGGCCGCCGTCGGCTCGTTGACGATACGCAGGACTTCGAGCCCCGCAACCTTACCGGCGTCTTTCGTCGCCTGACGCTGGGCATCATTAAAGTAAGCCGGAACGGTAATGACGGCCTGATCGACCTTGCTGCCAAGGTAATCTTCGGCCGACTGTTTCAGCTTTTGCAGGACCATCGCCGCGATCTCGGGCGGATTGTACTGCTTGCCATCGACGTTGATACGCACATCGCCGTTTCCGGCCTTTTCGACCGAATACGGCACCTGTTTGATCTCGTCCGATACCTCGTCGTACTGACGGCCCATAAAACGCTTGATCGAATAAAGCGTGTTCTCAGGGTTGGTCACGGCCTGACGCTTTGCGACCTGGCCGACCAGACGATTACCGTCCTTTGTAAACGCGACGACAGACGGCGTAGTGCGTCCGCCCTCGCTATTTGTGATGACGACAGGCTCGCCGCCCTCCATAACTGCGACGACCGAATTGGTCGTTCCCAGATCGATTCCTATAATTTTGCCCATAATGTTTTCCTCGCTAAGATGCTCGGTGGTCAGTGGTCAGGGGTCAGAAAGCCGGATGCATCGTATTAAATAACCTATATTTATCAAATAATTGCTTGCTCTGATCTCTGCCGACTGCCAATTGCTGCTGCCGACTGGTTATCTGAGCCTGTGGAAATGATAATACTTGAGTGTCTCATTGTCAAGTTTAAATTCACCGGCTGATCCGGGCTTTCGCGTTGGTCTTTGACGCTTCTATGATCTGTCATTGGTCACTGTGAAGAACTAAAAGAACATGGCAGGACTAACGAATTCTGATGACTTGCCACTAGCTTCAGCTAGTGGTTTGGGGGATAAAATGGACCGGGCTTTAGCCCAAAAGAGGTCTCAGGGCGTCTCCCCGCTGTTGGGCTAAAGCCCAGATCAAACTGACCAGCAACCACTAGCTAAAGCTAGTGGCAATTGAGAAAACCGCAGATCCCTTTTTGAAAAATCCGCAAAATCTGCATAATCCGCAAAACCCGCAAAATAGGGTTTACTTTTTGACGCATTGGTAATAACTTGTGTCATCTATGCGACTAAAAGAAACTGAAGAATGGAACGTTTTTACGGGTAAGCAGTATGGCCATACGGCTAAGAAAGAGGCTCGGGTTACCTTGGGCCACTATGGCACATTTTATCTGAACCGGCAGGCGTTTACCGAGCTTGGCAGTCCTGGGGCGGTGGAGCTGCTTTTTGACGCGGGCAAACGCCGGATCGGGCTCAGACCGGTGGCGCACATGGCGCCGCATGCATTCAAGATCGTGCAGCACACAAGAGCCGGCTACCATCGGCTATCCGCAGCCGCCTTTTGCCACCATCACGGCATCTTTTTCAAAGGCACGCTCCTATTCCACGGCGTAACCATCGACGACAATGGAATGATGCGGCTCGATCTCGTCAACACAACGATCGTCACCCGCGGCGCGAGATAGTGCGACCACGCCACTTTTCCGCCGGTCAGCGACAGGGTGAGTGGTGTTGTAGAATTATCGACATCAAACGAATGGAGGTCGGACAGGTGAGAACCGAAAAACGAGTTTCGGATCATGGCGAGGTTTTAGGCTCAAAGCCTGAAGTGGACGTGATGCTCGACTTTGGAAAAACAGGAAACGGAAGGATGGACTCTCAATTTCTTAGGGTCGGTTATTGATTATTCTAATTCGGACGCCGCAGACCGATCCCTCCGGACAGATAACGCAGACAAATGCCGCTTAATGGTCTCTGGTCGGTATGAACCGGTCAACTTCCCGAACCGGGGAGTTACGTGGACGACCTGAAAGTTGCCGCCTCCTTTCCACGATGTCGCCTCAGTGACTCCGCCCGTATCCGTTCCATCAAGCACTTGTTTAAGCCGCGGTAATACGAAGTCTAAGACAGTCTGAGCGTTCCGCTCGGCGACGACCCATTGCCGGCCCATCTTGTGAGCAACCGCAGCTGTAGTTCCACTGCCGCCAAAAATGTCAACCACCAATTGCCCAGGGTTTGTGGCGATGTGGATAATACGTTCGAGAAGCGATTCCGGCTTAGGTGTATCGAACACTTCATGATCGGGGAAGAGCTCCATTAAATGCCGTTTGGCGTCATCATTCGTGCCAGTATCGGTGCTTCCCCACACCGTGAATGGAACGAGACCCCGGAGCTGATGAGCGAAAAGTTTGAGGCGCGGTGAACCGTCCCCTCCCTTCGGAAACCAGATACGGTCATCGGCGAGCAGATCGCGATAGGTAGGTTCGGTTGCATACCAAGAGCGGCCTCTCGGCGGACGCAGAATTTGTCCCGTTGGAGTAACAATTTCGTATTGCTGAGCTCTTCGATAACCTGGAGCGGTGAAGGGCGCGTCTGACCACGGACCTCGGGGATCGTTGTCCCTATTGAGTAGGAGCGCATTGTCTTTGACGAGTAAATTTCGAGAAGTCTTCCATTGTTTCGGCCCACTCGGAGCGTACACAAGAATAGTGTCGTGGTTTGTTGAAAAGGCGGCGCGTGAATCGCGAGAGTTCTTCTTTTGCCAGACGACCGATGCGACGAACGCGTTCTCGCCAAATACCTCGTCCATAACCATCCGTGCGCGGTGCACCTCCGCATCGTCCAGGTGAACCCAAACACTTGCGTCATCAGCAAGCAGTGGACGAAGTGCCATTAGTCGTTCACGCATCATGCTTAGCCACATCGACCGATTCATTGTGTCGAGGTATTGGCGGAAATTTACTTGGGTGTTGAAGGGCGGGTCGATATATACGAGGCGAATACCTCCGTTGAAGACGCGCGTGTGAGATTTCAAGGCTTGCAAGACATCCAGTCCGTCACCAACTGCCAAAATGTTCGTTCGAGTTTGTCGCCCCGGGGCAGTGAGTAGCTCAAAACTAAGAGGGTCACTTAAACGGCAATCATTTGGTTCGACCCATTCATAACCGGTTTCACCCGATGCCCGTAGTAACACATGTTTGTTTGGCCAAACGAGTTGTATTTCAGACATAAGAATCCTCTGTGGGATGATGAACCAAGATGCAGTCTAGTGTACACTGGTTTGCGCGACACCACAATGCAGTCTAACGTACCAGCGACAAGGCATGACTCAGATGTTTCCAGACAATGCAACATGGTTATTTCCTAACGTTGCGCCCGATCCGGCGCCTATCAAGCCCTTTATCCGATGGGCTGGTGGCAAGTCGCGACTGCTCTCACGCATACTCCCGCATGTACCTCAGAAGATCGAAGACTATTACGAGCCATTCCTCGGTGGTGGTGCTGTTTTTCTTGCATGTGCAAGCCGGATCACTGGTCGCTCGCATTTAGCGGACCTCAATGAACACCTCGTCGCGGCATGGGTTGCAATGCGGGACCGTCAACCTGAACTGCAAGCCCTGCTCGCTTGGTACGCGGCGAATGATTCCAAGGAATTTTTTTATCAAATTCGATCAGCTACACCCACTTCATCGCTTGATAAGGCGGCACGCTTCCTTTATCTGAACGGAGTGTCCTGGAATCATCTTTGGCGCGAGAACTCTCGGACAGGAGCCATGAACGCACCTTGGGGAAACCGTCAATTTAAAGAGATTAGAGAAACCACAATGGCAGCGATAGGCAGAGTATTGGCTAGGGCAGACATCGTAGCTGCGGACTTTCGTGGGGTACTTAAAGGTGCGACGAGCGGGGACTTTGTCTACCTCGACCCACCATACTTGCCAATATTCTCAAATCCCGACACTGAAAAAGAGCCCACAGCAAAATTTAATAAGTATACGGCGAAAACCTTTGAACTACCGGACCTCGTGGATTTGGCTAATATTTGTGCGGACTTAACTCGTCGCAATGTGCGATGGGTAATGTCCAATCGCGATACCGAATCAGTCCGTGATCTTTTTCCGGGTGCGGAGATCCTACGTTTCACAACACATCGATCACTAGCTGCGCACAGCCGACGAGAAGTCGAAGCGCACCAGTCGCCCGAAGCGATAATTATTGGGGGAATTTAAATGGCTTTGCAACCAGTTGAGTGGGTACTCGTTATCTATTATGGTCCGGAGGCACACCGTGCTACCTACGGTCGCCAGGTAAAAAGCAATCGATATACGAAAGACTACATTCAGCTTTCCCGGAAAGCCGAGTTCCTTGAAACGATCTCGAACATCTTCCCAGTCGCAGGAGGCGTTGGTTCGGTTTCACTTACATATCAGTGGCCGAAGGGAACGACGGCGGGATCACTGGTATTCCTATCCGCCGACCGTCCACACTTGAAGTGGGAGACGAGCCTCGGAGCTCCAAAAGCTTGGAAGATGTCGCTAACACCAAGTGACGCCTCGGCCGAGACAATCCCCGGAGATGCTTCTCATCTTGATTTTGATGCTGCGGAAAATGAATTGGCATTGCTAGCAAGCCGTGGAGCCGGGCAACCCTACCTACTGGCCATCAAACTGAGGGATGAGCCAAATAAGTTGCACTTGCGAGCCTATCTCGAGAATCCAACTGACGAATTTAGATGGGCCGACATGGGGCTTGTCCCAGAGGCCATACGAATATTAAGCGCAAAAACATCGCAGACTTCGGCCCTCAAATGGTCAACCTTTCAGAGCGGCGGAATAGCACTGGGCACAACCGTCGAAGACGCGCTGTTGCGGCTAATTGAATCAACAGATCCTAAAACGGTAATCAACGGCTTTGATCCTGAAACGGGCCGACGCCTTGCTACCTACTGGCGACAGCCTGGGTATGGTCTGTTCTTCGATCCAACTCGAAACCACGACGCATGGTTTCAGAGCGTGCCTGTTTCGGAGCGTTCAAAAGTGTCGGCTGATGAAATCCTGACCCTGCTAAACGAGACCTTTCCTCCCGTACCACAAGGCGACGCAGCTGCCGAGAGATCCGAACCGGATCCCGACGAGGTCGAAGTCTTCCGAGATCAAATCCAGCGGAGGGATTTTGAGGTTCCAGACTCTACCGCTACGGTCAAAACGAGAGGTAGCGCCCAAAAAGCGTTCGCCGATCAAGTAAAGACAAACTACGGTTTTCGGTGTGCGATTACTGGCATCGTCACAAAGGACTTCCTTATTGCGGCGCACATCGTTCCGTGGAGCAAAGATCAAACCATTCGACTAGATCCGTCAAACGGCATCTGCCTGTCATTAATTATGGACCGCGCTTTCGAGAAGGGATTCTTACTTATCGAGGATGACTACACAATTCGAATCGACTGGGACAAAATCGGCGATGACGAAGGGTTACTCAGCCAGCTTGCTCCATACGACGGGCAGAAACTTAATGCACCAGCGAAAGAAGTGCCGAAGGTGTCGTATCTTGAGCGACGCCGCAAAATTGTTGTTTCTACCGAATGAACTACGTCATAAAAAAGCGGGTCAGGCCTGCGATTCCAGTCCTTTTCTATCCTCCAAACATGTTGTTAAATTATTGTAAACAGCAGTTTTTAGGGTTGACATTGACCGCTTGCTTCAATATATTCCTTTCTGTCGGTTCACATCCTGAATTTTTCTGGAATGTGACTATTAGGCGGTTCTTTTCGAAGAACCGCCTTTCCTTTTCGTCCAATTTTGCGCTTAAGACCGTTCTCGCTCAAATTGTTAACATCTTGTTAATGTAGGGTTCATGCGCTGTTAATCAAATGCCCATAATCTCTTTGGTACAAGATGAAAGGATGTGAACCGACACTTGACAATCTTTCTTCTTGATATTTGAAGAAAGGAGGTCAAAGCAATGTTGGACCAAGAAGGTTGGTTGTACCTACACCTTTTGGTTCTGACCCTGGGAATAATCCGGGAACTGATACCGATTACCAAAGACAGAAAAACCAAATAACAACTAAACTGAGCCGCAGGGGTAATAGCCTGCGGTTCTTTATTTTAAAGTTGACTGGGGCAACCCGGCGATTCCGATTCTTTTCTACAATCCTCCAATATTTTTGAGCCACTGACACGACGCACCCGGTCGATACCTCTCCCGGTTCTGACAAGATTCCGTGGGTTACGGCTTTAGCACTGGCCGCGTCTTGCCAGGCCAGAAACCCAACCAATCCTACAGTCATTTGATCGCTACGCGGCCAAGGCAGAGACAACCATCAAAATATCTAACAAAAGACAGCGAACGGCGTAATAACTGCATCTGTAATTTGAGACTGGAAAATCTGCTCTGATATATTTACAGTATTCGAATATCAAAGTTTGTTAAGGAAATTATCACCACTATGAAAAGAACGTTTTCGGCCGTCGTCGTCATGCTGGCTGCGGTTTTGTTTATCTCGAGCACCTATGCTCAAAAGCCGCCTACAAAAGAAGAGCTTTTGAAACAGATCGCCACTCTGTCCAACACGAAAACGCCTGAGGATTCGGCGAAAGCGTATGCTTTGGGCAAAGATTATATTGCAAGATTTGGCAAAGATACTGACGCGAACACGGCTAAGGTCAAAACGTACGTTAGCGCCTATCGCCAAAATCAGTTTTTTATCCAGATCGACGCAAAAAAATACCCGGAAAGCTTTACGATCGGCCGAGAGATCCTCAGTGAGCAGCCGGATAATCTAGATGTATTAATGAATCTCGCCTATGCCGGTTATGCAGCATCGGGAACCCCGGAAGGTGCGGTTTACATAAACGACGCAATCAGCTACTCGCGAAAGAGCGTACAGCTGCTCGATGGTGGGACGACGCCTAAATCGTTCGCCCCATTCGTCGATAAAAACGATGTGATGGCATACATGTATTTTATCGATGGCAGTTTGTCGTTGGAAAAAGAACCGGCCGCCGCTGCCGGAAATATCTATAAAGCGACACAGATCGACTCACAGATCAAGAACGACCCGCTTGCCTACTATCTGATCGCGATGTACTACGAGGACGTTTACGCAAAGCTATCAACTGACCTTAAAGCGAAAACAGCCGCAAAAACGATAAGCGACGACGAAACGAAAAAGGCTATGGCCAGGATCAACGGAGCGATCGACCTGATGCTAGACGCTTATGCAAGAGCATGTAAACTCGCCGAAGCCACAAAACATCCGAACTATGCGAACTGGAAAGCCCGCCTGGACCAGGTGTATAAATTTCGCAGGGGTTCGGACTCGGGCATCGCTGAGTTTATTACATACAAAAACACAACACCGTTGCCGGACCCCAGCAAATTCTAATTTAAAGAAAAGGCGACCCAAGGGTCGCCTTTTCTACCAATGGTTAATGTTTATTGCCGAATGTTCCAATACTGACCGATGAAATCAATATCGGTCATATTGTCCATCACTTGTACAACCCTGGAGTCAAAGTGGTAACGCCTCGAGGAAACGTCAATGACATAGGAAGACCCTACCTCGACATCGACCAGTCTAAACGAACCAAATCTCGTTGTAAGCGTAGTTCGCCGGACTCCGTTGGGGCCTGTGATCGTTACCCTGGCGTTTGTCAGGCCGCGGCCCTCGGGCGTCAATACCCTGCCGGAAATTTCAACGAGCGAGGCCGTCGTAATGGGTGGAATGACAACTGATTTGACGTAGGTCTGATCGCCCGGGCCGTCGTTACCGTCATTGTCAGCCTGAAGCCCGGTAGCGTAAAATGTCACGTTTCCGATATTCGTCGCCGGTGCCGTCCAACTAAACGACCAGTTGGCCGATAAAGTCTGCCCGGCAAATGTGCCGGCGGACGTATGGGTTACATAGCTCTTTGCACCTGACACCCTTACGCGAGTATTCGCGTTAAGAATTGCGACCGTACCCGCCATTGCATTGGCGCTCGTTAGCGGTATCAGCTCAAATCCCCAAGCCGCGCGCGATGTATCGTTTGTCGTGTGCTGGACCTGGATCGTATATGTTCGGCCCGGTATATACCCTGATGGGGCGACGACATTAAACACACCCGTATTAGTGCCTGCATTATGGCATACCGTACATGTCGATTCTCCGGGAGCGCCGGTATGGGCAGACGGAGCTCCGTTTATCGAGGCCTCGGCCTGAAACAATGTCGAATTTGCAAATACGACCGCGAATCCTATGGTGAAAAGAGTGAGTACGCCTAGTTTTATATTTTTGATCCTTGAACCCATCAGAACCTCCCTTATGAAATGTGCATGCAACCGTCACCAAACAACATTGTCGGGGAGGCCAAAAAGGTGATGTGCATACGACGTGGATAACGACGTTGTCAAAGTGGCTGCCTTGACTAAAGCAATCGGTGTTCCACGGAGACGCTGAGGTTTTGCTTAGCAAATATCAAAAAGATTTCGAATGGTTAAACATTGTTGTGCGAATTTTCACACAGGAGCCGCTAAATTTTTCGCTATTTGGGAATGTGGAAACTATGCCTGATCAGGAGTTGAGCCGGCATCGGCCTCGCGCATTAGTTTGGCGACGTGAAAGATGTAATGCCCGCCTGAGAATACGGCAAAAGCGACGACCGTCGTATAAACCGTCGGCAGATAAAACCCGCGAAGCTGTGGGAAAACCGCCGCGACAAGTATCAATATCACGCCAACGACCTGGACAAACGTGCTTGCTTTGCCGAGCCATGAGGGCTTAAAACCGCGAAAACCGGTCATTACATTTATTGCCCCGGCGACGGCGATGATCGCAATATCGCGGCCGATCACGGTGGCAGTCACCCAAAACGGTACGGGCAAGTGACGCGGTGTGCCGACAACGCTTGAGAGCGTCAGCATAATAAATGCAGTCGTCATTAACAGCTTATCGGCGATCGGATCGATGATCGTGCCGAGTTCAGATTCTTGCTTGAAATGCCGTGCGACAAACCCGTCAACCCCATCTGACACACCGGCGATGGTAAATACGATCAACGCCCAGCCTTCGCGTTGGTAGACAAGCAAGATGGCAAAAACGGGTATCAACGCCATCCGCAGAAACGTCAACAGATTTGGGATCGTGATTATTTTTGTGGAAACGATGGGTTCACTCATTCGGCCGTTCGCAGCTCCAGTAGAGAGATCTCGGGCGGGCATTGGTAACGCATTGGGACTACGACGGTGCCAATCCCGCGAGTGATATAGACCTGCGAATTTCGACGCGTGTGCAGTCCGGCCTTGAGCTTTCGCTGCGGCAGGAGACGTTTTTCGTCGTCACGAAGCTTGATCTGTCCCCCGTGCGTGTGGCCGCTCAATGTCAGATCGACGCCGTAACGGGCAGCTTCGCGAAATATTATCGGATTGTGGGCGAGGAGCAGTTTCATCTCGTCGGGAAATGAACCCCGCAGGGACGCCGGGACATCAGTCTTGCCGACCATGTGATCGTCAACGCCCGCGATCCAAAACGAACCGCGACGCGTCTCAAAACGAAACCCTTGGTTAACAAGAACGTTAATGCCCTCTCCGCGAAACAGCTCCGTAACGAGATCCGCGTCGGTCCAGTGGTCGTGATTACCTAGACAGGCGTAGGTACCGTAACGCGATTTGAGCCGGCCGAGCGCAGCGGCGACTGGGGCGATGTATTCGCGGTCGTGTGAGACATAATCGCCGGTGAGCAAAAACATATCCGGCCGCAGTCGGTTAGCGATCTTAATGGCGCGTTCGATGTGTTCGAGGCTCGTAAAGGGGCTGTGATGTGTGTCGGAAAGTTGGATTATCTTAAACCCGTCGAGCTTTGGCGGCAGGCGTTTAAGCCGGATCTCGACACGCTCGAGCGAGAGGCTGTTTGCCTCGTCCATCGCGCTCTTTGCCTTTTTAGACCAGTCGCCCGCCATCTTGCGAAACGGCTTTTCGGCGCTTACGATCGCATTAATGCGGTCAGCGAGTTTTGTCCGTTTTGTGGCGGTTTCTCTCATCTGTTGATAGGTCGAGTATATCTTGTTGCCGGGAGATTACAAAGATTTTAATTTCAGGAACTTACGCTTGCCGACTTGGAGTAGCACGCCGTCGGGGCCGATGGCGATGTCTGCATTCGCGGCGGTGGCCTTTTCGCCATTGACCTTAACCCCGCCTTGTTCGATCAAACGGCGGGCTTCGCCCTTGGATGCGGCAAGGCCGGTGTCGGCAAGCAATTGGGAAAGAGCATAGGTTCCTGCGGCGATCTGTTTTTCGTCGATCTCGTCAGGAATTTCTTTTTGGACAAAGCGTTTGACGAACTCGTCCTCAGCCGCGGTCGCATCATCTTTGGAGTGAAAGTCCGCGATTATCAGCTTGGCAAGATTTACCTTTAGGTTGCGTGGATTTTCGCCTTGCTCCATCTGCAATTTCAAATTTGAAATTTCAGATACGGACAGATCCGTCAGCAGCTCATAATATTTCCACATCAACTCGTCCGAAATGGACATGATCTTGCCAAACATCTCGCCCGCGGGCTCGGTGATACCAATATAATTATTGAGCGATTTCGACATCTTCTGCACACCGTCGAGGCCCTCGATAAGCGGCGTGGTGATGATGACCTGCGGTTCCTGCTCGTACTCACGCTGCAGATTGCGGCCCATCAGGAGGTTGAACTTTTGATCGGTTCCCCCAAGCTCGACATCCGCATTTAGAGCGACAGAATCATATCCCTGCACTAACGGATATAGCAGCTCGTGGAGCGAGATCGGCTTTTCGTCGGCCATTCGCTTTGTAAAATCATCGCGTTCGAGGATCTGTTTGACGGTTGTTTTCGCGCAGAGCTTGACGAAATCGGCGGCGGTAAATTTATCCATCCACTCGCCGTTAAAACGTAGCTCGGTCTTTTCGGGATCAAGGATCTTGAACATCTGTCGTTTGTACGTCTCGGCATTGGCGTCGATCTCTTCGCGTGACAGCGGCGGACGTGTTACGTTTTTCCCTGACGGGTCGCCGATCGTGCCGGTAAAATCACCGATCAGAAAAATGACCGTGTGCCCGAGGTCTTGAAACGCCTTTAACTTACGGATCACGACCGTGTGGCCAAGATGGATATCGGGCGCGGTCGGATCGAGGCCGAGCTTTACGCGCAAAGGCTTGCCGGTCTTTGTGGACCGCTCCAGCTTTTTGCGCAGGTCTTCTTCACGGATCAGATCGACCGTGCCTTTTTTGAGAAATTCGAGTTGTTCGTCGATGGTCATTGGTGATTAAATCAACTTTCTAAACTGTCATTTTGCCTTAACGGGTATTATTTAACAAACGGGATATTTATGGCTAACGAACTAAAAGATCTGCATTTAAGCTTTGTCGGATGCGGCGTGATGGGCGAATCGATGATCGCCGGGCTATTGCGACAAGGGATCGTCGATGCTTCGCAAATTACCGCGAGCCATCCGCGAGAATCACGTCGCACGGAACTGAATGAGCGTCACGGCATAGCAGTTGTCAGTGAAAATGTCGGGGCGGTCCATAACAATTCTATCGTCGTAATATGCGTAAAGCCGCAGCGGCTAGGGCATGTTGTTAATGACCTGGGCGGGCGCCTCACCCCGGCTCAGATGGTCATTTCGATCGTCGCCGGAGCCACGATAGAAAAGCTCGCGGGCGAACTCGGCACCGCAAAGATCGTCCGTGCAATGCCAAATACGCCTTCGCAGATCGGTGCCGGGATCACCGCCTGGACCTGTACCGAAGCGGTCGAAGAAGCAGAACGCGGCCACGTTCGCGAGATGCTGTCGGCTCTCGGGAAGGAGTTGTTTGTCAAGACCGAAAACATGATCGACATGGCGACGTCGCTCTCAGCCACCGGCCCGACCTATATATTTATGGTGATGGAAGCTCTGACCGACGCGGGCGTGCATCTCGGATTTTCGCGTGACATGGCAAAAGAGCTGGTGCAGGAAACGATGCTCGGCTCGGTCAAATTCGCCATCGAATCGCACAAACACCCCGCCGAACTTCGCAACATGGTCACATCTCCCGGCGGCACCTCCGCCGAGGCGATCTACCAAATGGAAAAAGGCAGTTTACGAACGGTGCTTTCAAAAGCAGTTTACTCGGCTTATAAACGCGCGGTCGATCTGGGCAAGAAATAGACTCTATGCGGCTCGCTTGTCCATAGCATCCTCAAGCAGTTCATGGAGCAATGTTTGATACGGAGTTTCCCGTTTTGCGGCTAGTTTGCGAATTTTTGCCAGCAGGCTAGGTGCGATTCTGAACGCAATCATTTGCTTTGCATTACCACTTACCGGACGCCCGATTCGGACGGCTCGCTTTAGCTCATCCGGGGTCGATTCGGGAATATCTGAAAAATCAATATCCTTATCCGAAATAGGCTTTGCGTTCACGCGCTGACGCTCGTCTTGAACTGATAATGCGGGTTGTTTCTTTGCCATTTGCCAACTTCCTCGTTGTATAAACTACGAGCAAAACTCTTGACAGGTCTGATAGCGCAAGGCGTTTTCGTCGATTCTCGGACCGCGAATGTTCTACATCCGCCCAATCCAATCCGTTTTCATCATCAAAAGCCGTTGCTGCTTCCTCAAACGAAACTCCGTGCTTGTCAAAATTGAGTATTGCCTTCTGTATGTCCCAACTAAACATACATTATTGTATATACACTAATTGTGCCAACAAACCAACCATTATTTCAATTCGCTCTCTTTCTCGCCCATCGACATCGTTCCGCCGTGAGCGTAGCCGCTTGAGCCACGGCCTTTTTCGTCGAATGATATCGCCATCAGATCGAGAGCATCGGGAATGCCGAAATCGATGCGATAAAACCAGACCTCTTTGTTTTCGATAGTTTTTTTGATGTCGGGTTCGCCAAGCGTTTTGATCGCGGCCTCGCGGCTGCTGATATCCATTTTCGGATTGCGAAACATATCCCGCATCATTCGCCCGCGTTCGATCTTGTCGCCCGCGAGCCACTCAGCGGACGAGAACGGTTTTGGCGAATAATCCCGCCAGGGCTTTTTGAAACCCATACACGCGAGATTTACTGCAGCTAGGATAATTAGACAGGCCGCGAGGTTTCGCCCTGCTCCGAAAGATGAATATTGTTTATTCACAACGTTTCGCTCCTATTGTTTTCATTGACCTAACGCCTGACCCATCTCGTCTTATCCGACCAAAAGATCGTCAGCCCATCGGGCGAAACGGTGGCGGTGCGGCTCCAGCCGGTCGTTATGACGCCGTCTTTTACAAACGCGGTCGCGGTGCTAAACGCTCGTCCGTCTGAGATCTTAAATGTCAGCACCCCGTTCTCGTAAACCACTGTCCCGCCCGAAGCATCGACTTTGCCGTCGGCTTTATAGATCCTGTACGACCCGACAATATTGGGCAGCGTCGTAATGCTCGGCGTCTGCACCGGAGGATTGTCCGTCGGACGCGGTGTCGTTTTGATAATTGGCGTTGGTGTTGGTTTCGGAGTAGGCGTCGCCGTTGGAAATACTTGAGGCAAAGGGCCGGGCAACACCTCGTTACCGCCGCCATCACCGTATTTCTTAAACTGGCCGTCCTTATACGAATACACGATTGCAGCGTCAGTCTCGCAGATGTATTGATTGACTAGGTCGGACTTGACCATCGAGGTCGAGCCTTCGCCCTCGCCGAGCATCATACTGCTTATTGACGAACCTTTCTTGATGATCGTGGTCGCGGTGCGCCTGGTGTCGCCCGTATATTCTTCTTCTAAAAAAGGGTCGGGCGTGTAATCGCCCTTTTCATTAATAAAGCCGATCAGGTGCCACGAGGTAATCGGTTCGCCCGTCGTTATTAAAATCTCCGGTCAGCAGCCATTTCCTGCCGCTGCAAGCTCCGGGTGCCTGCTGCCACTTGCCCATCTCGCCCGACGTGTAATAGTCGTCAAGAAACTTCTTGATCTTGACCGGCAAAACCTGCGCCGATGCTACCCCAGCAAATACAAAAGCCAACACAATGCCTAAAATTATCTTTTTCATATCTTATTGGTAATCACTATTTTACTGATCACACTTTCCGCCTTGCGGATCAAACAGCGTGCCCCAGACTTTAAAACACGGCTGCGGGCTGCCCGCAAAGTCGGCATCTAGCGTGGTTGAAAATACGTTGTTCCTTAGCGTCGTGCTGGCCACGATCGAAATAGTGATCGGCATTCCCTTGGCCGTTTTCAAAGGCAGGGCGATCAGGCGAAACTTACCGCCGAGCCCGTTGAGCATTCCGGTAGAAAACGTTTTCGGCATCGGCACGTTCTGGCCGTTGATGGTTTGGGTTTCCCAAAAGGTGACGACCATAGACGCATCATAGCCGGCGTCGTTTTGAAACCGGATCTTGCGTGATTCGGTTATGACATCGCCAACGACATCGTCGCAAGTCGAAAACCCGTCGCTGTACAATCCGCCTTCGAGCTTGAAACAGACCTCGCCCGTAAAGCTGTATGGCACAGTTATCGGGGCGGAACGGCGAAGGACTTCTCCACGCCCGTTAAAGCTATCAATATACGACACCTTGATCGGCGACTTTGTTTTCGACGCCGGCACCTCGACGCTCTCTGCCTGTCCAATTGATAGTATGCCGGTTCGGACGATCTGGCTGTCGTCGTAAGTGATCTCCAGATAAGCGGTGCCGGCGGAGTTGTTCCAAAATCTGATGGTCCTCGCAGAGCTGTTGATCGAACAGGGGCTTACCTTTGGAAATACCGAGGCTCCCCAGAATTTATAACAGCCCGAAAGTTTCTCGTTCGCGCTGAACTCCTTCGTAAATGTCGTACCGACTTGCTCGCTGCCGCGGCCATAAAAATTTAGCGTCCTCGGTGCTGACGCGGCATCGCGGGGCGTATAGATCTTTCTGATGTACCCGAGCAGCGTGTCGTCTGTCTTGAATGTTTTTTTCGAATCACCGTTATTTATCGTGCCTCCGGTGTATACGACCTCGACATTTGCGATCATGACGCCCTCGTTTCGGACAGTCACGTAGTCGTTTTCCGTCGCCACGGTATTATCACAGGGCTTGACGAAGGCCTCATAGACCGAACCGCTGACGGCGAAACAAAGCGTCGAGGCTCCGGCGGCGACCCGCCCTCGGTAGATAGGTACGTCCATCGTGCCGATGCCCGCAGCGACCTTCATACTGATCTCGACATCGAGTTCTGCGGCCCGCGGAAGATTTGCCCCAAAACTCGTGCTCGGAGATCCACCGCCGTCTATATATTTTATCGAAGCCACCGGAAGCGCGTCGGAGGCACCGCTCACGGCTTTGTAAACATTAATGGTGACAGTCATGGCACCACCGTTTCGAAGCGTCAATGTCCGATTGTTTGGCACCGGCGTAGGCGTCGGAATCGGCGTGGGCAAGGGGGTAGGTATCGGCGTTTCCTGCTTCACCTCGATCTCCGGCCTGTCGAAGATGTTATATCTTTCCCAGCGGTAACCATTTGACCAGTCGATCCTCTTGCCATCTGCGGAGACGGTTCCCGTCAGTCCCCACGCTGTCACCGCGATCGTTGAACCCTGAAGACTTACGCTCGCGTTGCTGCCGTAACCGTTATCGAGGTTAACGGTGGTTCCCGTCTGAGTAATAGTGGCTTTCTTTTCGTACTGCTTGCCGTTGCCCTCAAACATCTTCCACTCGCCGTTCAGATCGATGGCCGTCGGGGAACTGACTACAAAACAGCTTTTCCTAACATTCGGAACCGGGTCCGGTATTCCAAACGTCGCCGGCAGACAAACCGACCCGCCTTTGATCACCTTTCGCACGAAAATATTATTCGCACCGTAGATCACCTCGCGGTCGCCTTGGAATTCGCAGATCTCACCGTCGTAGGCACAAAACTTAGAATTCGGCGGTGCCTGCGCCTGCATATTTGCCGGAGCAAATAACAGTACAAACAGCGGCAGCACAAACATTGCTCCGACTGACAATACGGCTTTCATACTCATCTTATTCATGCGGTCTCTCCCTGATCGTTTGCCGAATGCTGGGTTGGGTCGAGTCTTTCGGCATCAAATAATTTCTACTGGATGTTGTTTCGAATACTCTACTCCAAACCGCTTTTTGATTCAACAGAAATCCGTCCGATGTCATCTGTTGTTAAAGTCGATCCGCTCATTATCCATTTGCCCTTTGACACAATATATAGTGGTGATAAAATGTTTGCCCATCACCCGCATTTCGGTGGTTTTCAGTTACTTAATTTATCTAACATTGTTGCCGTTCCGGTTTTTCCGATGCCCCCCCATCAAACCGTTCACGGCTTGTTCATAATCTTAGCTTTCGAGGAGATCTACCACAGTGAAAAAAATCCTAGGTGTTTTAGCAGTGATCGTAGTCGCATTGGTTGCTTTTGGCGTTGTTTCAAAACGCGCTACGGCAAATAAGGCGGTATTTAATACGGGCTCGCAAGACGAGCGTGAAATGGCAAAGCAGATAAGTCTCGACTTTTTGCGAAATCGCGCGGCAGAGCGTGCCATCGGCAACGCTGACGATTTTGAGATCAAGCGTGTCGAGATCGACGGCCTCAAAACCGCTCACACGCACGTTCGCCAACGCATCGGCGGCGTCCCTGTATGGGAAGGCGAGGCGATCGTCCATATCGCCGCAGACGGCTCGGTCAAAGGGATGACCGACGCTCTTGCGGACAATATTGCGATAAATACGACGCCAAATTTTGGCGAGAAAGAGGCACTTGGTTTTGCGATCGGTATGTACACCGGAAAGGCGAGACTTACCGATACGCCGATCATCGGCCTGTACATCTATCGCGGCGAGGATCGCGACCATCTCGTCTATCGCGTCGAAACACCGAGGCTTGACGGTTCACGCGGAACGTCCGTTCCGGTCGTGTTTGTCGATGCCCACACGGGCGAGCGTGTGGACGGCTACGACAATCTGCAAACCGGCAGCGGCTCGTCGCTTTACAGCGGCACGGTGACGATCAGCACCAGCCAGTCAGGGGCGAACTTTTACATGGAAGACACGAACCGCCGTCAGGGTACATTTAACATGAACAACACCGGCAACACCTCGACCGGTACCGGCGGCACGCAATCACGCTACACAGACGCAGACGACAACTGGACGGCGACCAATGCCCGTGCCGGTGTCGATGCTCATTACGGTGCGGCCAAGACATTTGATTATTACCAGACCGTCCACGGCCGCAACGGCATCGACGGCAACTACGGTCCGGGCACGACGACCGCCGCGTCAAACGGTGTGAGTATCGTCGCGTCGCGTGTGCATTTTGGCAGCGGTTACAACAACGCTTTCTGGTATCAAAACATGATGACCTACGGCGACGGCAACGGCACGACCTTTACGCCGCTGACGACGCTCGACATCTGCGGCCACGAGATGACGCACGGCGTGACCGAACGCACCGCCAATCTCACCTACGCAAAAGAATCAGGTGCACTTAACGAATCGTGGTCCGACATCATGGGTTCGATGGTCGAGCTTTACGCCGACGGCGGCACAGTTTCGGGCGACACTTGGAAGATCGGCGAAGACGCATACACTCCCGGCACAGCCGGTGATGCACTCCGTCGAATGGACAATCCGAACGCGGTCGGCGACCCCGATCACTACACGCTCCGGCTTTACCAAGGCACCTGCACACCGTCGAGCGCGAACGACCAATGCGGCGTCCACACAAATTCGAGCATCTCAAACCACGCCTTTTATCTGATCGCCAATGGCGGGACGAACCGCGTCAGCAGCGTTGCGGTAACCGGCATCGGCGGCACGGACGCGGCAAAGATCTTTTACCGTGCCCTGACGACCTATATGACCGCCAGCACTAACTTTGCAGGTGCAAGAACCGCAACATTGAGCGCCGCGACCGACCTTTTTGGTGCATCGAGTGCTCAATACAACTCGGTCGCGACCGGCTGGTGTGCAGTCGGTGTCGGAGCTTGCCCGGGCGGCAGTACACCGACCCCAACGCCAACACCACCCACCGGTGGAACCGAGTTGTTAACAAACGGTGGATTTGAAACGAGTGCCAGCCCTTGGGTAGGTTCGGGAACCGGTTATTTCTACACCGCAAGCGGCGCAAGCCCGCACGGCGGCACCGGTTACATCTATTTCGGCGTCAATAACAGCGTCACCGGCCAGTCGTATCAGCAAGTCGCGATCCCGACAACGGCGACCGGAACTCTGACATTCTGGCTCAACGTCACTTCGAGCGAGACGACCACAACGACCGCCTACGACAAGCTCTTTGTCGAGGTGCGAAACACGTCCGGCACCTTGCTGACAACGCTTGCCACTTACAGCAACCTTAACAAAGTGGCGTCCGCATCGACGTATTCGCAAAAATCGTTTAGCCTAGCCGCCTACCGCGGCCAGAC
Organism: Chloracidobacterium sp.; assembly: GCA_016706275.1. Taxonomy (GTDB): domain Bacteria; phylum Acidobacteriota; class Blastocatellia; order Pyrinomonadales; family Pyrinomonadaceae; genus OLB17. Next base: position 575,691 of record JADJJY010000003.1, read on the forward strand.
CGTCCGGGTCCAATTCCGCTCGACGATGGACAGCTCAATAACATCAACCTTCCGCGTGGACGACGTGTCGCTTAAATAGATCGGGCATTTCGCCGGATTATTTAATGGGGGCGATCTTTGGATCGTCCCCATTTTTAAGTTGCTTTTCTATTGCGGAGGTGTCATCCTTATCGAGTTGATCCTTCTCTTAGCGTGAGCCTCTGGGACACGCGCTTCGTCTTTAACGGTTTTTGGATAAGTTTGAGAGCAGGCCTTTGATAGTAAAATAGAAGTAGCTCTTGAGTTTTTTTGAGTATCCGCGACCGGCATCCTTTCCGCTTTTGGTTAAGAACAACGCCAGTATTCGCAACACTTCTTTAGCAATTCCCTAAGCGGGAAAGGAAAATAAAATGAAAATATACGTAGGAAATTTGTCTTTTCAGACAACGAACCAGGACCTTAATGACCTCTTTGGCGCAGTCGGCGCTGTCGAATCAGCAAACATCATCGAAGATCGCGAAACCGGCCGCTCACGCGGATTTGGGTTTGTCGAAATGGCAAACAGCGAAGACGGTGACAAGGCTATTGCCGAATTGAACGGCAAGGAAGTCGATGGCCGCACGTTGAAAGTCAACGAAGCTAAACCACAAGAAAACCGCAGTGGCGGTGGTGGTGGCGGACGCGGCGGCTACGGCGGCGGCGGTGGTGGACGCGGCGGCAGCGGCGGCGGCAATCGCAGCGGCGGCGGTGGCGGCTACGGCGGACGTAGCTGGTAATTAGCTAATTAATTAAAGGGATGCCCTATCGTGTAACAGCGACAGGGCATCTTTTTTAATTTTGGCACCCAATTCTGTGTTAAAATCTGTTTATGACATATAGTCCGCTATCAATTTCGCGCCGCCACGTACTCGGCGATCTCTATACCCGCTGCGACGCGATCGCCGAAGCCGCCGAGGTGCCGGTATATCTCGCCGGCGAAGAGCCCGAGCTGCTCGGCCACGTCGATCAGTGTCTCGGCCATTACGCCGACGCATTTTCATTTCACCTCGGTGATGATCTCTGCAAAAAACTGTCGGCCGGACATTTTACATACTCGTTCGATTACGAGTATGCCGACCCTGACGTTACGGGTTCACGCGGACGAATTGTCTTAAATTCTGTAACGCTCAACGCCCGCAAGGCTTACGAAAAGCCCCTCGTCAGGCGCCGGTAAGATATTTAACAACGAACAGTGAAAAGTGAATAACTGATTGGGCGCAAGCCCGCACGAAGTAAGGGCGTTACATTCAAGTTGCGAGTAACGCCCTTACTTCGTGCGGGCTTGCGCAAAACACTCGCCTTTTGTTTGAAATGATCATAAACCTCGTCGGAAAACTCTGGAAAAAGCTACCTAAATCGGCGCGGACGTTTGTTGCCCGCCGGATGCAGGTTACGTTTACCGCTTCGGCGGCCGGGATCATTGTGAATGAGGAAGGCAAGGTGCTGCTCGCACATCACGTTCTCAGGCCTGCGTCAGGCTGGGGCGTGCCCGGAGGATTTTTGGAGTTTGGCGAACAGAGCGAGGCGGCGTTTCGCCGTGAGGTCCGCGAAGAGACGGGCATCGACGTCCATGACGTCGAACTTTATCGCGTCCGCACATTCAAACGACATATAGAAGTAATGTTCACTGCAAAGGGTACCGGCGACGCTAAGGTCGGCAGCCGCGAGATCACGGAGTTGGCGTGGTTCGGGCCTGACGAACTGCCGCCGGAGATGGCGCTCGACCAGCAATTTATGATCCGCCGCGTGCTCGGGCACGAAGATTAAAAAAAACCAAAATGGAAAGTGAGCACATTTCTTACTTGGCCTCTTTGCGGAAAAACCTTTGCGACTTTGCGGGAAACTGAATCATTGCCACCAACTGCGTCTCCCGCCACGACGCAAAGCCGCAAAGGAACCGCAAAGAAGAATAAGCGTTCACAATAATCCAGTTTCTCATTATTGCCGAGGGCTCCTTGCGGGTTGTATAATTGCACTTTAAGGAGAAACTTTCATGACCGAAAACCAGATCGACCTGGTTCCGTCGCCGGAAAAGGTGATGGACATATTAGTCAAGACCGGAGCATACCGCAAAGGCCATTTTATTTACCCGAACGGCAAACATGCCTCGCATTACTTTCAGATGCCTCTGGCGTTTCGCCATTACGACAACGCCCGCGTTCTAGCCGTCGGCCTGAGCCGCCTGTTCAGAATGGAAAAGAGCATTGCCAGCCATCTGCCAAAAGTCTCAATAATTTCCCCGAGCCCGGGCGGTATCATGGTCGCCTTCGGCGTCCGCGAAGCTCTTAGCGCTCAGCAGATATCGTGGGCCGAAATGGAAGACGGCAAACGGCAGTTTCGCCAATACATGTCGGACTACGAACTCTACCCGGCGATCATCGTCGATGACATCAACCGCTCAGGTAAGGCGATCAACGAAACTATCGAGATCGTCCAGGCAGCCGGCTCTGAAGTGATCGGCATCGGAACCATCGCGGCTTTCGAAGACGCCCCACAGGAATTCAACGGCATCCCCGCAAAGAGTCTGTTGAAATTTGATGTTAATTTTTATGGAACTGAAGACGAGTGGAAATCAACGCACACGGATTCGACGGCGGAAACCGAAACGGTACGGTTCTGATCTTTCGAGTTATAGATAAAGGCAAAGCCCAGGGTCATCGGCCTTGGGCTTTTCGCTTTGAACTTTGAACTTTTAAATAGCGTGACGATTGGTAAGAGCTTTGTCCATTGTCACTTCATCGACAAATTCGAGGTCGGCCCCGACGGGCATTCCCATCGCAATTCTCGTTACTAATAGGCCAAGCGGTTTGAGCAGGCGGGCGATGTAGTTCGCTGTTGCCTCGCCTTCGGTATTTGGGTTGGTCGCGACGATCAGTTCTTTGATCTCGACACCCTCGTTATTTTCGGGACGCAATCTGGGCAGCAGATTCGCGAGCATCAGTTCGTCCGGCCCGATGCCGCGCATTGGCGACAGAGTGCCGTGCAGTATGTGATAAAGCCCGCGATACGAACGCGTCTTTTCGACGGCGACTAGGTTGTACGGCTCCTCGACAACGCAGATGATCGAACGGTCGCGTTTTGGGTCGGTGCAGTAAAGACAAGGGTTGACGTCGGTTAGGTTGTTGCAGACCGTGCAAAAGACGATCTTGGCTTTGACCTCCAATAATGCGCTCGCAAACTGCTCGACCTCGGCCAGAGGGCGGCGCAGCACATAAAAAGCCAGCCGTTGGGCTGACTTGCCGCCGATCCCCGGCAGACGTTTAAATTCATCGATCAGCTTAGCGACCGGCTCGGAGTAATCAAGCATTTACATCAACCCCGGAGGCAGCATTCCGCCGAGTTTCCCTTTGAGCGATTCCTCGACCTTGCGGCGGGCTTCGTTTAGTGCCGCAACCGTCAGATCTTGGAGCATCTCAACGTCGCCGTCTTTGACTAGATCAGGTGAGATGGTTAGGCTGATAACCTCAAAATCACCACGCATCTTAACGGCAACGGCTCCGCCGCCTGCGGCCGCATCGACCACCAATTCTTTCATCTGCCGACCCATCTGCTCTTGCATCTGCTGGGCCTGCTGCATCATCGCGTTTATATCCATACCACCCGGTAATTTCATACTTTCCTCTTATAAAATAAAGATTTAACCAACCACTTTGGGTTATTGTAACACCCTGACCAGCAAAAACAGTCCGTATGAAATTAAATCAGTCAATAGTGTTAAAACTTGTTGACAATGTTCTGCGGCTGTAATAATCTTATTTACGGTGAAGCAGTTTTGCATCACCCACCCACAGCATTCCCCCACAATTTACGATCCGCAGACTAGGTTCTTGAACTCGCTAGTGACGTGTATTTTTGCGTCCATCCGGGAGACAGTTCGTTCCTGTAAGTCATTTTTGCATTTTGAGATTCCCACCGACTCTCGAATCGCTAGAACTGCGTCTCGCGCCCATCACACAGTCGAAAAAGGAGATTATTAAATCAATGTTCAGATCATTAAAAATAGCCGCAATAGCGGCATGTATGGCTGCATTTTTTGTAGTTGCAGCCAACGCTCAGACGACGACCGGAACGGTGTCGATGAGTGGAACCGTCTCGAAATTTGTCGAGATCAACTCCGGTGGAGCTGTCACGCTTGCCGGTAATTCCGGTGGCGGCGTCACGACGGACGGCACCACCAACAGTCCCTTGGCGGTAGTCGTCAATCTGGGCGAACTTGGCCCAAGCAACGCCAGCAGCTTTGTCACGGCAAATGTGCCGCTCAAGCTGCGTAGCAATGCCGCTTATGTGATGTCGATGGTCGCCACCGTCAGCAGCACAGGCTCGACAGCTAACAAGATCGGCGCTGCCGATGTCGGATTTGGCCTCGGTGCAATTTCACGCACAGGCGTGGGAGTCAACACCGTGGGTGCCGATACCAACGCAACATCGGGCGATCCGACACAGGTTGGTAACGGTTCGGTCAACGCGACTAGCGGACGTTATGAGTTCACCGCAACCCGTTCGAATTTGAGCGCATTTGCCAGCTCAACGACGGCGTTAAATGGTGCTTTCATCATGAACGCAGTTCCCCGCAGCAATGCTAACGGATTGACCGTTCCGGCAATGTTTGCCGTCAAACCGCAGTTTTACGAGAACGGTTCGACAACCGTTTCTGTTACCTTTACCGTAACCGCACCATAACTCAAATGACGAAGAATATCTTCTCATTCGCATTGTTGGTATGCGTATTTTCGCTCGCAGGCCTGGGCAACGTGTTTGCCCAGGCACTCGACATTTCATCAGGCGGTGCTCCGACAATTACTGGAACCGTCGGCGGCTCGGTCACTGGCAGTTCAAGTGTGACGACAAATCTCAACGTCACAATAAATTTTGGCGAGATATCACCGTCAAACACGAACAGTATCGTTAAGGTTACCGTCCCGATCGCCGTCCGCAGCAATCAGGCGTACAAAGTGACTGCGACATATTCTGGTGCGATAAATGCTAATGCTCAAGCATTGCAAAAATCAGACATTGGCTTTGGCCTGAGAAACTGGCGGGCGATGGGGTCGAATTCCCGGGTTTGCAACAACAGCAGCCACATATTTTATTCCCCGTTCAGCAACGATCCGGCGTCAAGCGTGTCCATCAATCCGACAACGGGCCGGGTTCAATACGTCTCGGACCTCGCCGATGTAACGACGGCAACAACGATCCTCAGCGGCCCGCGTCTATCTAACGGCCCTAACTCCCGTGCGACAAACGATGGCTACATATTCGACGCAATATTTACAATAACTCCTCAGTTTTACGCGACCGGCACGACGAGTGCGACTATCACATTTACCATCTCGGCAGGGCCATCAGTGCCTTGTTAATAACAGTCATGCATAAACTCACCTTTATAGTTCTCGCAATTCTCTCTCTTTCGGTTTCAGATCTTGGCCAAAGCGGCGGTATGGCTCTCGGGCCTGCGCGTTTTGAGCTGGAGATGAAACCTGGCACCGAGACTACGGTTGTCGTAAATCTTGATTACAAAGCTGGTGATAACATCACGCAACCCGCCCGCATCGTCGCTACGCTCAATGACTGGACGATAACAAAAGACGGCCGCGTCGAATATTTCCCGGCCGGGACACAGGCAAATTCGGCGAGCCCTTGGCTTATCTACAGCCCGGGCGAAGCTGCTGTCACACCAGGCACTATTCACCAGATCCGCGTTACGATCTCGGTTCCGGCAAATGCTTCACCCGGCGATCACCTCACCGCTCTTATCATCGAACAGCGTCCCGAAACGCTCAAATACGACAAAAACGTCCGCCAGATGATAGTTAAATACCGTATGGCGTCGGTGTTTTACATAAAGGTCGCAGGCCTGACGCGGCAAGGTGACTTTGGCGACCTGCTCGCCGAATCCACACCCGAAGGAATCGTCGTCACGCCCAACGCTCAAAAACGAAGGCAACAGCATGATCCGTCCGCTCGCGTCGGTCAAGGTTTTGGACACTGAGGGCAAGGTCGTCGCCGACATGCCCGACGTCGAGCCGCTGCCGATCCTCGGCGGAGCGGAAACAAAACAGCCGCTGCTCGTCGCAAAGAATTGCCGCCCGGCAACTACACGGTCAAATATCGCGTGGACTTTCAGGACGGCAAGATCGCCACCGAAGGCGTCACCGATCTGGTCGTGAAAGCGGCCGTCCCGCAGATCGCTGCCTCCGACAAAACCGTCAAAAAGCCCTAATACCCGCCTCTTTCTCAATTAGATGAACGGCTCTTTTCCATTTCGCATCACGTTATTCGTCTGTCTGGCTTGCCTGCTCACGCTGGCGGCGGTTCAGACGTATGCGAAACCGGGCCCGGGAAAGAAAATACCCGCCAAGTCCGCGACAGCCAAAAAACAAGGTCAGTTCGCCGCGATAATCGTAAATGGCCGCACATTGACCGGCCCAAACAGCAACGCCGTCAACCGCAACGGCCGCGTTGCGGTGCCGGTGATCGCGGTCGCACAGGCTCTTGGGGACACCGTTAGCATCGATGTATCTTCACGTAAAGTTTCGGTAAAACGCCAAACCGGCGAGATCGCCGAACTCGACGCACGGCTCGGGCAGGTTCGTGAGAATGGCTCGGTGATGCTTACTGTTTCCAATGCCAGCGAACTTATCTTTACGCCTAACGCCGACCAAATGATCTTGCCCGCTGAGATCGCATCGACGCTGTTTGACGCTGCGATCCGCTATGACGAGGCACAAAACGCCGTTCTCATTACCCGCGGGAGCGTCGGCCCATCTGCCGTACAAAACGTCGGTGGCCGTAGTATTGCGGAGCTTTACAACGTCGATTACGAATACAACCTAAACCGATATTCGTCGCTCTCGTCGCACAACATCATACTGACGGGCGTGGGACGTGTCGGAGACGGACGGTTTTATTTCACGTCAAACGCGAGCAAATCGTCATCGCAACGTATCCGACCTCGCAACTTTACATTTAATCTCGAGAGGCCAAACGGACAGCGGTTCACCGCCGGAGATTTTGGCACCGGCACTGCGCTCCAGTTCCTGTCGGCAAATGTTCGCGGAGGCATGTTTGCGACACCGATCGGGCGTTTTGCGGTCACGGCTTTTGCCGGGCGGGCAAATTCGGGCACGGTTGTTACGCCCCTGGTACTCGATAGCGATCCGCTGCCGCAGGTTATTACAGCTCCGCGTTATGACACCAACGTATTTGGCTTTTCCATCTCGACCGCGTCGGCAAACTCACGCCGCGTCTCGCCTTGGACATTCGCCGCCGGAGCGATGCGTTATGCCGGTCCATCCAGAAGCGGCAATGTCTTTACCGCGAGCTCCAATTACAGCGGCTCTAGCTTTCGGCTGCAAAGCGATGCTGCATTCGGCAAATTTAACGGTTACTCGTCCGACAATATTCGGATCAACGGCACAGCAGCAGCGATCGACCTTGCCGCCACATATCAGGTCGCCGAGAACCTCTCCGTCCAGGGACGCTATGCGTTTATCGGCCGCAATTTCCTCTCCCCCCAAACCGGAGCCCGCGATCCGCTCGACCTAAAAGCTGCGGGTTTTAACTGGTCGCCAAAAAGATGGCTCTCGACATCATTTAACGCAAGCGTTGTGAAGCGCCCGGGAGATCGAACAAAACAAGACCGCTCAGCGACCGTAGCCGTCGCCATCACTCCGGGCGGCACAAGCTCCCGCTTTTATTTTTCGCACACGCAAAACAGCTCGATACAGGCTAGATCGTCAGCGTTCAGCCTATTTAACGCGTCCAAAGACTTTTCACGCTGGCGTGTTTTCATCAATGCCACACGCGTCAAAACTCTCGGCACTGCGGCGATGAACGCCCAGTTTGGCACCAACTTTCTCATAAACGATTCGAACTCGCTTGAGGTAAGTCAGGGCATTGGCAGCAAGCGTTCATTGACAGGCCAGATAGATTGGCGATCGTCTGGCCTGCTTGGCAAACGCCTCAGCTTTACCGCCGGAGCGGGATATAGCTACGGTCAAAATTCAAAATTCTCCGCCTACGAACGCGTCACCGCTTCGCTCACTTTGCCGCGTCAGACTTCACTGCAGGTTAGCTACATGAACACGAACGCGGGGCCGATCCTGCTCGTCAGCATCAAAGGAACACTGTTCCGCAAACGCGAATCTTCCGCATTTCTCAACGCACCGCTCAGCGAGGTCAATTCGTTTGCAAAAATCTCGGGCCGCGTCTATCAAGACGTGAATATGGACGGCCGTTTTGACGCCGACGTGGATAAGCCGCAAGCCGATGTGAAAGTACAGGTGGACGGCAACCGCTATGTCCTATCGGACGCCGCCGGGCAATACAGCTTTGGCTCGGTGCTGGCCGGCGATCACAAAGTAAATCTCGACCTGATGTCTGTGCGTGCCGATCTGACGCTGCTCAACGGTGGCGAACAAGCGGCGGCGCTCAAAGCGGGCAGTAGCTCGACGGTAGATTTTAGGCTGGTGCGGACAGGACGGCTTCGCGGACGAGTGTGGCTCGACGCCAATGAGAACGGCAAATTTGACGACGGCGAAAAACCGCTTGCCGACGTTCGCGTCGTCACCGCCAGCGGCCGCGATACGCTCACCGACGCGGACGGATATTACGTCATCGGAGACCTCGCTCCCGGCGAACATGTCATACTCATCGATGAAAAAACCCTGCCCGAAAAGACCCGCTCCGCCGCCGGTTCGCTCTCGATGCAAGTTTTTCCGGGCCGCGAAACGAGCGACGTCGCCCTGGCCGTGATATTTATTCCCGCCGAGGTCAAACGTTTTGGCGTTAAACCCTAGTTGTCCGATTTAATGAATTTCGTCGGCGGCCTTTGGCCGAAAGATCAGAATGCCGAGGGTCATCAGCACGAGCAGGAGTATCGAGATCGACAGACGGCTGAGTTCCAGCCCGCCAGCCTCTACCGGTTTGTCGAGAAAATCGCCGACGACCGCACCGAGCGGCCGCGTCAGGATAAATGCCGCCCAAAACAAAACCGTGCGTGACGCTTTTGTAAAAAAATAAAGCCCAACGATCACTAACAGCAATCCGCCGAAAACCTCTGTGCTGACGAGATAGCCGAGGTTGAGGCCGTCTTCGCTTGCGACCCAATCGCCGAGAGCGGTCCCCAGCGTCTGCGAAAACATTATCGTCACCCAGTAAAACATCTCGACCTTTGCCGAAACGACACTGTCGACCGAAACTGTCCCCATCACCAGCCGCCAGATCAGCAGAGACGCCAGCACACAAGTAAACAGTATCGACGACCCGCCCGCATAACCGATACCCAGCGAGCGTGTGCAATAATCCGCCAGCGTCGTGCCGACCGTGGTCGTCGCGACGATCGTAAACCAGTATAGAAAAGGGTGAAACGCCTTTGCCTTGATCTGCACGATCACCGCCAGTACAAAGATACTGCCAAATATCGCCGTGCCGATCAGATATCCCATGCCGTTCGCCTCAGCCGTCGTTTCCCCGAGCCAAGACATCGTCACCGCATCCCCGCCCGTCTCCCCAAGCGTCGTCGCAAGGATCTTGATGATCCAAAACACGAGTGTTAACTGCGGAACTTTGCTGATAATATCCGATCTGGTTTCGTTTTCCATTTCTTTTCCTTATTGCTAAAAATTGACCTGAATGCCAAGGTAACCGATAAACCGCGGGTCAAAGTGGCGGCGGAGGCTCTTGCCGGCTGAAAGAAGCAGCGTCGTGTGGCTGGTCAGCGGCACGCGCGAGCCGAGATTGTAAACGAACTCGCTATCGCTGAGGCTGCGTGTCGGCCCGGTGCCGTGGACCTCGCCCAGCAATTCGAACCGTTTGAATTCCCTGCCGATGACCACGCCATAGATCATCTCGTCAGTTCCGCGTTTGAAACGGTAACCGACATCGCCGTTAATGCCAAATTTGCCTACCGTCGTCTGCCATTGCAGCGGCAACAGAAACTCAGGGCCTTTATCGACAAGGCCTTTGCGAACCGAAGAGTTTTTGATGTTGAATTCCAATGCCGGATAGATCGACAGTGCAACCCGGTGATGCTCGCGTTCGTCGCGAAAACGCCAGCGCATACCGATGTTTAGATTGCCCGCCCCGTTGACGCCGCGCTGTCCGTGGTTGTGGAGCACGAGCCATGGCATCTCGATCTTTAGCTGCAGACGGCTGCTGAGGCCGTAGTTAAAATCAACGAGCGGCGTTCCAAAGAGCCGCCCGTCAGCAGTGCGTTCAAAGGTAAACGCCGTGTTTATTTCAAAATGGCCTTTGGGGATGGTCTCGGTGTCATCCGTTATCATCGGCGGCCCGCCTTGGGCAAAGCTGCCACTATAGCAAGCCCAAATAAAAACAAATGCCCCGACGCAAGCTAATATCTTCGCTCTGATCATCTGCGATAAATCTTAACCGTCATCGATAGTATTTCAAAACACGTTAGCACCCCTATTCTTGCCTCAAAACCGCTTTACGCTTAAACTCGTTACGTACGTATAACGAGATCTTTTGCGATGAAAATTTACAACGACATACTCGGGCTTATCGGCAACACGCCGCTCGTCCGGATCAACCACATCACCCGCCAACACAAAATAAAAGCCACGATCTTGGCTAAAATGGAGAGCCTTAACCCCGGCTATTCGGTCAAGGATCGCATCGGTATTTCGATGATCGACTGGGCCGAAAAAGAGGGCGTCCTCAAGAAAGGCGGTACTATCATCGAAGCGACGAGCGGCAATACAGGCATCGGGCTCGCTCTGGTTGCGGCGGTGCGCGGATACAAATGTATCTTTGTTTTGACCGACAAAGTCTCGGTCGAAAAGGTCCGTTATCTCAAGAGCATGGGTGCTGACGTGGTCGTCGTTCCCGCAGCCGCAAAGTTGGGCACGCCCGACCATTATCACGAGACTGCCGCCCGCATTCATCGAGAGACGCCGAATTCGTTCTACCCCGATCAATACAGTCACCCTGCAAACCCGCTGGCGCATTACCGCACGACGGGCCCTGAGGTATGGAATGACACGGACGGCAAAGTCACACATTTCGTCGCAGGCATCGGCACCGGCGGCACGATCAGCGGCACGGGGCGATATTTGAAAGAGATGAACCCCAATATAAAGATCGTCGGCGCCGATCCGTACGGCTCGATCTTTAAGACCTACAAAGAATCCGGCCACGTCCCCGAAGCAACGCCGTATCTCGTCGAGGGCATTGGCCAATCCCTGCCAGTCGGCAATGCGGATATGAAGATCGTCGACGAGATCGTCAATGTCACGGACCGCGATTCGTTTGACTACGCCCGGCTATTGTCGCGTCGCGAGGGTATCTTTTGCGGCGGCTCGACCGGGACGAATTTCGCGGCGGCGTTAAAGGTCGCCAAGGACCTCGACGAAACGGGACTGATCGTATTTATTGTCTGCGATACGGGCGAGCACTACCTGAGCAAATTCCACTCGGACGAGTGGATGAAGGAAAAACTATTGCTCGAGCCGCAGCGTATCACCGGTGGACTGATCGCCGAGACTAAAAACGGCACATCGCCCGGTGAGCTAATATTTGTCGGCCCCGACGATCTCGTTAGCGATGCTCTGGCAAAAATGAACGAGAGCGGCATTACGCAGTTGCCTGTAATTGAGGATCACCGATCGGTCGGCAGCCTCCGTGAAAGCGGCATCCTGACCAAGCTGCTCGCAAACCGCGACCTGCTCAACTCTAAGGTTAGCGAGGTTATGGATAAGAGCTTTCCCGTGCTCGACGTTGACGCGAGCTTTGCCGAGATCAAATCGAAATTGCAGCGTAATCCGGCCGTTTTGATCGAAGATTTCAAACGCATTACCGCGATCATTACGCGGTCTGACTTGTTAGATATTCAGGCATAGTCTTGCGAATTTGGGTGAGTGTGTATTATCTTATAACGCAACTTGACCGCCGATGAGCGACGAACAGAAACAACCTGACAGCCCCGAGACGTGGACGATGCCGGAACCGATCTTTCGCTCGACGGAGGGGCACACGCCTGCGGGCATCCACGCGACCGTTCCGGCTGACGAATCTACCACCGCACCCGGCTTTCACCAGGCAACGACCCTTGAGACCGAGGGGTTACAACAGGAACCTGATCTTCATCAAGCGAAGACCATTGAGACCGAAGGATTACCTGCCGAACCCGATTTTCATCAGGCTAAGACCGTCGAGACCGAAGGCTTGCCGCCAGCTCCCGCCAAGGTAAAAGCCGCGCCCGTAAAGTCAAAAAAACGCGGCTGTGCCAAAACCTTTCTCTTCACCATCAGCCTCATCGGCCTCGGCATTGCGGCCGTGTTCATTGCGTTGGTCTATTTTTTGTTTTACTACCGTCCGGCTGATACCGGAACTTTCTAAAATCCGTCAAATAGTTCCGTAGGAAAATCGTTCCCCGTAGCCTTATCTGCTATGGGTGCGTCATATCCTCTGCGATAACCAGCTCGTCGAATTTCTCAGCCGTCAAAAGCTCGAGTTGGACCGCTGATTCTTTTAGGCTTATGCCTTTGTTGTGAGCATTTTTCGCGATCTTAGCAGCGTTGTCGTAGCCGATATGTTGATTGAGAGCTGTCACGAGCATCAGCGAGTTTCGCAGGTAATGATCGATCTGGTCGCGATTAAGCTCGATGCCCGAGATGCAATAATCGACAAATCCGTGGCAAGCGTCGTGGATCAGCCGCACGGAATGCAGGAAATTGTGGATCATCACGGGTTTGAAAACATTGAGTTCAAAATTGCCCTGCGAACCGGCAAACCCGATCGCCGCGTCGTTGCCAAAAACCTGGACGGCAACCATTGTCATTGCTTCCGACTGCGTCGGATTGACCTTGCCCGGCATGATCGAACTTCCCGGCTCGTTCTCAGGAAGAGAAATTTCGCCAACGCCGCAACGCGGGCCCGACGCCAGCCAGCGGATGTCATTTGCGATCTTCATCAGCGAACCGGCGAGAGTTTTGAGGCCGCCGGATGCAAAGACGACTTCGTCATGTGCCGACAGAGCGGCAAATTTGTCAGGGTGCGATTTGAACGGCAGGCCTGTAAGTTCGGCGATCTTATCCGCCGCACGCTGGGCAAATTCGGGATGAGCGTTCAAGCCCGTGCCGACTGCCGTGCCGCCGATCGCAAGGTCAAACAGCCCCGGCATTACGAGCCGCAGCCGCTCGATGTCACGTTCGACAAGCGATGCCCAGCCGCCAAACTCCTGCCCGACTGTCATCGGCGTCGCGTCTTGCAGGTGCGTGCGGCCGATCTTTACGACATCTTTGTACTCTTGGGCTTTGGCGTCGATAGCGTCGCGGACTTTCTGAACCTGAGGGATCAAAGCGGTCATCCGCTCGGCGGCTGCGATGTACATTGCCGTCGGGAAAGTGTCGTTCGACGACTGCGATTTGTTTACATCATCGTTTGGATGCACCGGCGTTTTCGATCCCATCTCGCCGCCCGCTATCTCGATCGCACGGTTTGAGATGACCTCGTTGGCGTTCATGTTCGTCTGCGTACCCGAACCAGTCTGCCAAACACGCAGCGGAAAATGGGCGTCGAGCTTGCCTTCGATCACTTCGTCGGCCGCCTGCACGATCAGATCGAGCTTGCTCTTTTCGAGCTTACCCAGATCATAATTGACTATCGCCGCGGCCTTTTTCAGGATACCGAGCGCCCGTATGACCTCGCGAGGCATAACATCGAACCCGATATTAAAATGGTGCAGCGACCGCTGCGTCTGTGCTCCCCAATACGCCGTCACTGGCACATCTATCGGCCCCATCGAGTCGGTTTCGACCCGAGTTTTTATTGATTCTGTTGCTTCTGACATATCTATTGTTTTCAAAACGCAATTTTACATCAGTTTCGAAGCCGCCGAAAGACAGGACATTGCAAAACCAGCGTGAATTGAATGAAGTTAGTTGTTTAGATCACGCCGACATCGGCGAGGCAACGCTTGATCCGCTCAAATGAGAGATCAATGTTGTTGTCGAGCCCGACTGAAAACCGGACGAGGCCTTCGCTCAGTCCCATTGCTTCTCGCTCATCGAGCGGTATTTCAGACGACGTGCTGTGGCCGGGTGCACTGAAAAGCGTCTTGAAATAGCCAAGGCTCACCGCCAGATAGCCCACCTTTTCCTGCTGCATACGAGTCATTAGCTGATTTGCGTCTTTCAATGTTCCGACATCTACCGCCAACATTCCGCCATAACCATAGCCGGGATTCATCAGTCGAGTGAGCAGTGCGTGCTGCGGATGATCGGGCAACCCGGGATAATAGACGCGGAGACCGAGCTCACGAAGTTTTTCCGCGAGAAACATCGCGTTCTCACTATGCTGCCGCATTCTTAAATGCAGTGAATGCAGATTTTTGAGAATACTCGCGGCACGAGTGCTGTCGAGCACCGCGCCGAGCAGCATCGACGCACCGGAGTTGATATCAGTTAGTTTGTGAATGAATTCGTCGCTTGCGCAGACCGCACCTGCGACGCAATCGCTCGTGCCGTTGATATATTTTGTCAGACTGTGAACGACTATGTCCGCTCCGAGCCTGATCGGTGACAGGATCATTGGGCTGAACGTATTATCAACAACGAGCTTGATACCTCGTTCCTTACAAAGAGCAGCGAGTGCAGGAATATCGGCGACTTCGAGTAGCGGATTACTCATCGATTCGCAGTAGATCACGCGGGTGTTGTCACTGATGAGCGAGCGGACCTTTTCCAGATCCGCGAGGTCAGTGAAACGCGTCGTAATACCAAATCTGGGAAGAAAGTTCTTAAATAACGCGTAGGTTCCGCCGTAGATCGTTCGCGAAGAAATGATCTCGTCACCGCTGTCGCACAGTTGAACGATCGTTGATGAGATCGCCGCCATACCGGAGGCTTTTGCTTGTGCCGATTCGCTGTTTTCCATTCGCGCGAGCGCGTCAGAAAGAAATTTATTCGTCGGGTTCCAGTGCCGCGAATATAGAAAGCAGCCCTCGATCTCATGATCGAAAAGCTCCTCCATCCGATCAGGGCTCATAAAAGTAAACGTCGAGGAATCCGTGATCGAAGGATTTACATCGCCGAATTCACCAAAAACCAAAAAATCTTGGATCGCGTTGCTTGGATCAAATTTGCCGCTCATATAGCCTTCCTGAAATAGCAATAAATAAATTCCTGTGTCGTTCCAAATGGCGTGTTGTGGGTTTCATCGACACTCTCGACGAGCGCAAATTGCTCCCCAAATTCACCGTGCATCGTCTCGGGGCTGTATCGAACAACGTCGAGGCCGCTGCATTTTTGCGGGCCTGCGAGCCCAAAAGAGGCAACGATGAGATGCCCGCCCGGTTTTAACGCTCGCATCACCAGATCGACGTACTTTCGCCGATCTGCGGCGTCGGTGAGGAAATGAAACACCGCCCGGTCGTGCCAAACGTCGAAGCGGTCATCGGGCAGATCGGCCTTAGTTATATCGGCTACGATCCAATTGACCATTTGGGCGGACGCACCGAGACGTTCCTTGCTTTTCGCAATTGCTGTCCCGGAGATATCAAGGACAAAAACGTCGCTAAACCCTCTGTCAAGCAAATCGTCGACCAGCGTCGAACTGCCGCCGCCGACATCGATTATCGCCGCATCTTTCTCGACGCCTGTCTGCAGGATCAGCTTTAGGGAATTATCGAGATGGTCGCGGTACCAGCTCATCTGATCTTGAGATTTGGTCGCGTATACATTTTCCCAATGCTCTTTCTTTTCCATTCACACCCCTAAGTGTTCGTACATTCTTTACCAGCCCTAGAAAGGCCGTCCCTTCCCTCGGCCGCCACCCCCGCCGCCTTCGCTACACCGCGTAAACGCCGGAAGATGATTATCGCGTGACGCACTTTGCAGCCGCGTGAAGACCTCTTTGACGTCCGGCTCTTTTACAAACTGAAGGAATCTATCGTAGAGAGCAATGTTCTCGTTTTCCAACTTTACCCCTGCTTTGCAGGCTTCGACCAGATCCGCCGGCACACTGATCTTCGCCGGATCAAGTTCGTTCGCAGGAACCGTTACACCGTATTTGGCAAACAAAGGCAGCAAAAATGATTCGTGCTTTTTCTCCGCCTCGATAATGTTGATAAAAGGGCGTGATCCCGGGAACTTATTCAATACTGCCTGATATGTCGCCTGAGAGAGACGCTCGTCAGCAAGTGCTGACACTAGGGCATCTTGCGTTCTCTGATCAAGTTTGCTCGAATTGGAGTTCGGGGTATGTGGAGAAGTGGTCTCCATGGGCAATCCAGCGGCTTGCCAAGCCACGGTCCCGCCACTGACGTTCAACACGTTATTAAATCCGGCGCTTTTCAAAATATCGGCCGCCTTTCTGGACCGACTTCCGGTTTGGCAAATGACATAGATAGGCTCGTTCTTTTCGAGTAAATCGAGCTTGGTCGAAAGCGTATCGAGGGGAATATTTACCGCCCGAGCCGCATGTCCACCGGTGTATTCTTCAAGGGTGCGAACGTCAATGAACTGTGAATACGCTTTAGATACCGCAACCTGGGCCTCTGCCGGCGAGACTTCCTTGATGTCAGTCGGGACATTTGCCACCCCGGAATCTGTATTTCTTGTCGACGCGCTCTGACACCCCGTAAGCAATATCATTGCGGTCGTAAAAAGTAATATGTATTTCATCTTGTGCTCCTATTTCGAACTGGCGCACGCCGTTGCAGCAGCTACGGTTTCAAGCCCTGCGTCAAACCACGCGGCGGTGCCGCCGGTGACATTAAAAACTGTTCGGAAACCGGCGTTCTCAAAAATGCTCGTGCCGATGCTCGAACGATAACCGCCCTGACAGATGACGTATACGGGCGTCGCAGGGTCGAGTTTATCGACCAAATTTGCGAGTTTGTCGAGCGGAGCGTTCCAAGTGCGCGTTGCGTGGCCGGCGTCGTACTCGCCTGGCCGCCGCACATCGACGAACTGCAGATACTTCTCGGTCTGCGTCAGCCCGGCCACCGCCTCGACCGATACTTGTTCGATCATTTTTTTCTCACCTGCGTAATTGTCGATCAGGATAGCTCCGCTGACCGTTTCGTGGCCAACTCGTGCCAGCCTCATGACAGCTTCGTCGATCTGTTCCTGAGTCTGCGCAACAATAGCGATCTGCGTCCCGATGGGAATGAGCGTTCCGGCCCACGAAGCAAATTGCCCTCCAAGTCCTATGTTTATTGAGTTTGGGATATGGCCGCCACCGTATTCAAAATTCTTACGGACGTCGATCACGACACCGTCAAATTTTAGGATCTCATCAGTCGAAAGCTCATGCGGCCTTACGATCTCAGTCAGCGGAGCCGACCCTTCGAGGTTTTTTGCCGCGCTCTTTGGAAAATAAGCAGGCACCTCAGGCTGGTCGGTGGCCACGATCTTTACAAAGTCCTCTTTCGACATCGGCTGGAGAGCATAGTTAAATCTGCGTTGTTCACCCAACGTGGACCAAGTCTCTTTTGACAGTGATTTGCCGCAAAGCGAGCCCGCTCCGTGCGCGGGATAAACCTCAGTATCGTCCGGATAAGCGAGAATGCTGTTGTGGAGCGAATCATAGAGCATGCCGCCCATCTCGGCTGCCGAAAATCCGACCGAGCCGATAAGGTCAGGCCTGCCGACGTCGCCGATAAAGAGCGTGTCACCGGTGAACATTTTTAGCGGGGCAGCATCGTCTGCTGTATCTTTGGCGATGATCGTGATGCCCTCAGGCGTATGGCCGGGGGTTTCAAGAAATGTGAGCTTGATCTTGCCGACGGTCAGTTCATCTCCGTCATTCACTTTGTGGGTCGGAAATTTTGTATTCGCGCGTTGCCCATAGATGATCTCCCCCCCGGTTTTGGCGGCAAGCTCGACATGCCCGCTGACAAAATCGGCATGCGAATGCGTCTCGATGATGTACTTGATCCGCTGGCCGTGCGCGGCTGCCTCGTCAAGATATTGCTGGACATCCCGCTGCGGATCTATGATCGCCGCATCGCCGTCAGAGCCAATATAATACGAAGCGTGTGATAGACATCCCAAATAAAATTGCTTGAACTGCATAACTTTAGTTCTCCTGAGTAACTGTGTGTATTTTACCAATTTCAAAAAATTACCGCGTAGTTTTTCACTACGAGGAACGCTGCGACTCCTAAAACGAGAACCGCAAATAAACTCTGCAAACGTTGTGCCGCGATTCGTTGTGACAAAATCGTCCCAATTATTGCTCCTGCGACCGCGAGCGCCATCACGATCCCCGTCAGCCCCCAGTCGAAAACATTCTGGCTCATGTGGCCAACGAGACCCGCGGCACAGTTGAGAAAGATGACGAATAGCGAGGTGCCGATCGCTTTTTTCATGTTTAGTCCGCCGAAAAAAACTAACGCCGGAACGATCAAAAATCCGCCGCCGACACCTAGAAATCCGGTCAAAACTCCAACGCCTAGCCCCGCAAAAATGCCTTGGACCGGATGGGGTTTATGCGTAGATCCGCTGATCTTGTGTTTTCGCCGCCAAATCATCGATACCGCAACGACCAGCATCAACAGGCCAAATATCAATAAGAGCAGCTCGGGTGAAACCAGTTTGGTCAGAGGCGAACCCAGCAGAGCTCCAACAATTCCCGCGACTCCAAATAACAGCCCGGTCGAAATATCTACATTGTCGCGTCGCCAGTGCATGTACGAGCCCAAAATACTCGTCGCCCCGACAACGGCCAGCGACATCGGAACCGCCTCGTGCGGGCCAACACCGAGCAAATAGACAAGTATCGGAACGGTCAGTATGGATCCGCCGCCGCCGATCAACCCCAATGATAGGCCGATGACCGCGCTCAAGATCAAACCAATAATAAAAAGTACTGACATCGTGATCCTTATTTCGCGGGTTCGCAGCTCGCCGGAGCTTTATTCCATGGCATTTTGGCTAAAATCATGCCCATCCCACATGTATCGGTCAACGCCGAGAACATCAATCCCGCCCCGACAAAAGCTGAGAGCAAAAGTAAATACGGGCTGACGAACAGGCTCAAAAGCACACCGGTCAACACAAACAGTCCTGCGGTAAACCGCACCTGCCGTTCGAGCGACCATACCTTTGATTCGCCTTTGACGACCGGCAGATCAGCTCCGGCCCAGGCGACCATTCCGCCCTGGACCACGTGAATATCCGTAAAACCCTTTGCCGCCAACTTCTCAGCCGCATTTGTTGCCCGGTTGCCGGATCGGCACATCAGATAGACCGGTTTTGTGTGGTCGATCTCGTCCGCGTGCTTTTCAAAATTTGAAAGCGGCATCAGCTGTGCGTCGGCTATCCGCTCGCTATTAAACTCAGAAAACTCGCGTACGTCGATAACCTGACATTCGCCGCCGCCGTCTAATAGCTCGTTGATCTCATGCACTGTTGCTTGTTTAATTGTCATTCTTGTAATTCGTTCTCCTAAGTAATATACTCGATCTGTGTATGAGCATATAACTATATCGTTATATTGTCAAGTATGAAAAAACAAAAACATCAAAAAATGTCGTCAGACGCCGTAAACGTAGTTGCCGCAAGATTTAAGGTGCTTTCGGAGCCTATTCGCCTACAAATATTACAGTATCTAGAAAATGGCGAATCGAGTGTGACAAATGTCACGAAAGGAGTGAATTCAACCCAGCCGAACGTCAGCAAACACCTTAAAATGCTTCAAGATGAGGGCCTTGTCGCCAAACGCCAGGACGGAAACACGGTTTATTATCGGATCGCTGACCAAACCGTCTTCGAATTGTGCGATGTCGTCTGCGGTAGCCTAAAAGCAAAATTCTCCGATCGTAGTGCAATGTTCTCTTAAGAGGAAGTGCTGTTGCGGACATACTCGACAACAAATCTTGGCGGTTCGTCTTCATCGACGGGCGGCATGACGACAAAATTGGTTTGCGTTAGGCCGTTCTCATCAAATCGCGAGAGGTCTTTGCGGGACATCGGCCACGGCAAGATGTCAGGCTCGACGTCGTCTTCACGGCCGCGTGTCACGACGACGAGCTTGCCGTTTTCGGCGACAAATGCGGCTACGGCATCAATAACTTGCGGTCTCATTTCAAGCGGCAGCGGCTGGATCGTGTAGATCTCAAGCACAAAGTCGAATCCGCCGACCCAATTTTGCGGCGGCCTAAAAAGGTCAGCGGTCACAAACTCGATATCTGCATCACCATACAGCTTTTTCGCCCACTCGATCGCAGTTGGCGAAATGTCGAAAGCCGTCACTTTGAACCCAAGTTCGTGCAGATATTTCGCATCGTCGCCAAGCCCGCAGCCGACTACGAGAGCCTTGCGGCCGTCGCCTTTGAGCCCGGTCGATTCCGCCCACGCACGAAAATAGCAGTTTGGCTCGAGATCGGCCCAGGGTATCTGATCGATATCGCCTGCTGATTCTTTGTAAAAGGCTTCAAACCAACCGAGCGTATCGCCGCGTGCTTCAAATTCGGCGGCCAACGCACGCAGACGCTCACGCCTTTCTTCTTTATTTTCTGCCATTGGTGTAAGAACCCGCTTTATTCGACCGGAGCACCCGATTCTTGCCACGCCGCCCAGCCGCCGTCCATCGAGATGACGTTGGTGTAGCCCATTTTTTGCAGGTTTACGGCCGCTAGCGCCGAACGATACCCGCCGCCGCAATATAGGACAAGTTCGGTGTCTTTGTCGGGAAAGGTCTGGACGATGTCGCGTTCGATGATGCCGCGTGACATATGTTTGGCTCCGGCGGCGTGTCCGGCATCAAATTCGTTGTCTTCGCGAACGTCGATCAGCACGCCTCCCCCGGCAACACGCTCACGTGCTTCGGCAACATCGCATTCTTTAACCTGGCTCTTAGCGTCGTGTGCGAGGGCCAAAAATTCTTCGGAATGTATCATATAGGGCTATTGTAATCTAATTCGCCGAGGCTTAACTAGATTGGCTCACGCTAAACGCCTATAATGTGTAAATAGCAATTATTTTTATTGGTAACACGAGGAAACTACATTGGCAGAACAATTTGACGTAACGATCATCGGATCCGGGCCGGGCGGCTATGTTGCCGCCGTGCGAGCCGGACAACTTGGATTAAAAGTAGCAATTATCGAGAAAGAAAAAGACGCTCGTCTGGGCGGAACCTGCGGCCTGCGCGGGTGTATTCCGACCAAGGCCTTGCTCAACGCCGCTCATCTTTATGACAAAGCGGGACATTTTGAAAATTATGGCCTCAAGGTCAAAGACCTGAGTTATGACTGGGCGGGCGTGCAAAAATACAAATCCGACGTTGTCGCCAAAAACTCCGCCGGCGTGACCTATCTGATGAAAAAGAACAAAGCCACGATATTTAATGGCTTTGGCAAGATAGTGGGGAAAGGCAAGGTCGAGGTCGCTCTGGCTGACGGCAAAAAGCAGACGATCGAGACGAAAAATATCATCATCGCCACCGGTTCGGTTGTTCGGCCGATCCCAGGTTTTGAGACTGACGGCAAACAGGTCGTAAATTCCGACCATATTCTCGAACTCACGAAAGTGCCAAAATCGCTGATAGTGATGGGCTCAGGAGCCGTTGGCGTTGAGTTTGCTAGCGTCTATCACCGCTTTGGCTGCGACACGACCGTCGTTGAGCTGATGGACCGCATTGTTCCGATCGAGGACGCTGACGTGTCAAAAGAGCTTGCCCGTTCGTTCAAAAAGGCAGGCATTAAATGCGAGACTGGCGTAAAACTCGACAAACTCGAAAAAAATAAGAGCGGCGTAAAAGTTTCCGGCAAAAATGCCAAGGGCGACACCATTACGCTTGAGGCAGAAATGCTGCTCGTCGCCGTCGGGCGTATGCCATCGATCGAAGGCATCGGGCTTGAGAACACCAAGGTTGTCGTCAATCCTCGCGGAACCATCAAGGTCAACGAATATTGCGAGACGGACGAACCAAACGTTTTCGCCATTGGCGACGTTATCGACACCGCGTGGCTTGCCCATCTCGCTTCAAAAGAAGGCATCCTGGTTGTCGAGAAACTCGCCGGTAAAAAGGTTGAACCGATCAAACAAAACCTAGTGCCAAATTGTACCTACTGCGACCCCGAAGTCGCGAGCGTAGGCCTGACCGAAGAAAAAGCTAAGGCCGCCGGTTACGACGTAAAGGTCGGCAAATTCCCGTTCTCAGCATCGGGCAAAGCCCGCATCCTCGGTGAGACCGACGGTTTTGTAAAGATCGTCGCCGAGAAAAAATACGACGAGATCCTCGGCGTCCACATCATCGGCCCGCACGCCACCGAGCTGCTTGCCGAAGCCTGCGTCGCCATGGCTCTCGAATGCACCGCCGACGAACTCGGCCGCATCATCCACGCCCACCCGACCGTCTCGGAAAGCGTAATGGAAGCCGCCGAGGGTGTGCATGATCTGACGATTCATATGTAATGTCGGTTGTCAGCTGTCAGTGGCCGATTGTCAGTCGCGGCTGACGATCGGCCCGATCTCTTTATGGCAAATACTTCATATCCCCGAACAAAGATCAAGATACTGCTGCTCGAGAATATCTCGGACGCGGCGGTCGAGGAGTTGCGTGTTGGCGGCTATGCTGATGTCAAACGTATTAACGGTGCACTGAGTGAGGCTGAGCTGATCAAAGCCGTGAAGGGCGTTCATCTGCTTGGGATACGGTCAAAGACGCATATTTCTAAGAACGTCCTTGATGCGGCCGATAAGCTGGTGGCGGTCGGGTGTTTTTGCATCGGGGTGAATCAGGTCGATCTCGCGACAGCGACAAAAAAAGGTATCGCGGTTTTTAACGCGCCGTATTCAAATACTCGTTCGGTCGCCGAGCTTATCATCGGGCTGTGCGTGATGCTTATACGCAAAATTCCCGATAAGAACGCTGCCGCTCATCGCGGTGAATGGTTAAAAGAGGCGACAGGTTCGTTTGAGCTGCGCGGCAAAACGCTCGGCATTATTGGCTATGGCAATATCGGTTCGCAGGTGTCGATCATGGCCGAGGCTCTGGGCATGCACGTCACCTATTACGACACGGCGACCAAGCTGCCGCACGGCAACGCCCGCCAGATACGTGATCTAAAAGAGCTTTTGAAACGCTCAGACATCGTCACGCTCCACGTCCCGTCCGACGCAACGACACGAAACATGATGGACGCAGCAATGCTCAAAAACCTTAAAAAAGGTGCGGTGCTGCTCAATTACAGCCGCGGCGATGTCCTCGATCTCGATGCTTTGGGTAAGGCCGTGACATCAGGCAGGCTCTCGGGTGCAGCGGTCGATGTTTTCCCGGTCGAACCCGAAAAGAACGGCGACAAATTTGAGAGCGGGCTGCAAAATCTGCCAAACGTCATCCTGACCCCGCATATCGGCGGCTCTACCGAAGAGGCACAGGCAAACATCGGCCTAGACGTAACGGCAAAGCTCATCAAATATCTCGAACTCGGCATTTCCGAAGGGTCGCATACCGTACCGTCCGTTTCCCTGCCGCCCCAAGCCGGCACGCACCGCATACTGCATATTCACAAAAACGTCCCCGGCGTGCTCGGCCAGATAAATTCGCGTCTTTCAAAAGGCGGCATCAACATCACCGGCCAATATCTCAAAACCACCGACGAGATCGGCTATGTGGTACTCGATGTCGACCATAAAATTTCTAAAGAAGCGTTTGAGATACTACAAGGCATCAAAGGGACGATACGCGCGCGAATGGTTTACTAACGATTTATCCACAGATGAACACAGATAAACACAGATATTTGGTAAATTCTTATCTGTGTCCATCCGTGTTTATCTGTTGTTAATTTTTCTTAGCATTATGAAAATTCTACTTGGTATCGCACTGATAATCGTCACTTCGCAAATGGCGTCCGCTCAATGGATCAAGCAGACCGTCAACACCACCGCGAGCTTTCGCGGGCTGTCGGTCGTGAGTGAAAAGGTCATCTGGGCGAGCGGTACGGGCGGGACGGTCATCCGGAGCATTGACGGCGGCAAGAAATGGGATGTGATCCAAGTTCCTGACGCCGCCAAGCTCGATTTCCGTGACATCGAGGCTTTTGACGAGAAAGTCGCCTACATCCTTAGCATCGGCAACGGTGAATCTTCGCGGATCTACAAAACGACCGACGGTGGAAAGATTTGGAAACTGCAGTTCAAAAATACCAACGAAAAAGCGTTCTTCGATGCTATCGCGTGCTGGGATAAAAACAATTGCATCGCGATGTCCGATCCGGTCGATAACAAATTCGTTCTTATCGAGACGAAGAACGGAGGGAAGTCTTGGACACCTATGGATTCAACTAGGTTACCCACAAAAGACGGCGAAGCTGCCTTTGCCGCCAGTGGCACATGCCTGATAACGCAAGGCAAGAGCACCGCATTTCTCGTCAGCGGCGGCACTGATGCTAGGGTTTTTCGCACTAATGATCGAGGCAAAACGTGGAAGGTTTTTGATACGCCCATTATGAAAGGAACTGCCGGAAGCGGGATCTTTTCGATCGCCATGCGGGACGAAAAATGGGGCCTGATCGTAGGCGGAAACTATGAAAAACCCACAGAACTCACACCTTATAATTATGCCGTTACAGAAAATGGGGGTGACCTCTGGCAACTCCAGACCAAATTACCGGTCTCAATGTATGGCAGGAACACGGTAACAGACACTCGGCTTTGGGGTTATCGTTCCAGCGTCGCATTTGTTGATAAAAATGTCGTGATCGCAGCCGGCTCGAGTGGATCTGACATTTCGCGGGACGGGGGAAAAACCTGGAGAGGTTTTGGTCGAGAAGGCTTTAATGCGGTGGGTGCGAAAGGCGAATTAGCCGTTTGGGGAGTGGGTCCGGACGGAATGGTTTTTCATCTCACCAACCTAAGTGCCCTGTTAAAAGAAGTGGATAACTAGCATGACTTACGCCTGGTACGACATTCTCGGAACAGTCGGCGTTGCTGTCATCATTGTGACGTACGTTTTGCTTCAGTGGGGCAAGGTGCGGAGCGAGCAGCTTGTTTATTCGCTGCTAAACGCGGTCGGGGCGACGTTGATACTGATCTCGCTTTATTTCGACTTTAACTTCCCTTCGTTTGTAGTAGAATTTTTTTGGCTGTTGATCAGCCTGTTTGGTATCGGGAAATATGTTGTAGGCACAAAGGGCACATAGTAAGAGATAGCTCGTTTTGTGACTTCTGTGCTTTTTGTGGCAATGTCCTCTTATGCAGAGTTTTACGAGCGTTCCATTCAAATCTTCGAAACATCAGGGCCTGACCGAGGTCAATGGTGTGGCTAAGTTTTCGAGCGCCGGTATCGTGCTCGAATTTGACTCAAAGATCCTCGGCCTGGTCTCAGTCGGTGTCGAAGAGGCTCGTATTTCTGTCAGCGACATACTCGACATTAAATTCAAAAAAGGCGTCTTTAAACGTGGTTCCAAGATCGAGATCCGTACAAAATCATTGGCTGCAATGGCGGGCCTACCAAACGACGACGGAAAACTTGTACTCAAACTAAAAGCCGACGATTTCGAACGCGGACGGGACGCCGTCGAAAAGCTGCAAAAAGATATCGCAGGATATACCCAATCGCTCCCGCCCGCCCACACGCCTGTCAGCGTTTTGTTTGACGCCAGCGAAGACGACACCGAGGAACTCAAGTAAAAAAGGCAGGCCCCGCAAAGCCTGCCTTTTAAGTTTACTGGGCCATACGCGGGTCAGGCGTTGGCTTAAGGACGTATTCCTTTGGCGGTTCCGTTCCCAAAAGATTCTTTACAAAATAATCCCAACGGCGCCGCATCATGTAATAGCTCGCAGGGCCATAGCCGTGACGAGCGTTAGGGATCATCAACAGATCAAAATCCTTATTAGCCTTGATCAGCGCATCGACGACCAGGTAAGTGTTGTACGGCGGTACGTTGTCATCCATCGTGCCGTGGGCGAGCAGCAGTTTGCCCTTTAGGTTCTTGGCAAAATTTTGGTTTGCCTGATCGGTGTAATTTGACTTGGTTTTCGCGTCATCGACCGACGTGGTCTGTTTGCCATCGGGCCCGACCATCAGGCCGATGTAGCGTTCGCCCCAGTCGTCTTCGTAATTACGGTTGTCGTGATTGCCGCTCTCAGAAATACCGACCTTGTAAAAATCCGGGAAACGGAACATCGCCGCGGCGGTCGCATAACCGCCACCCGAATGGCCCCAAACACCCACGCGCGTCAGATCCATATACGGATTTTTTTCCGCCAATTGCTTAAGGCCGGAGATCTGGTCTTCGAGCGTGTTGTCGGCCATGTTGCCGTAACAAACATCATGAAATGATTTCGACCGATCCGGGTTACAGGAGCCGTCGATGATAACTACGACAAACCCGAGCTCCGCTAACGCCTGATTATCATTACGGCTCGGTCCAAAATTACGCGTGCCGACACCGCCGCCCTGAGGGCCGGGATAGATGTAATTGATGACCGGATATTTCTTATTTGTATCAAGGTTGGTCGGCGTGAACATCAGGCCGTACAGGTCCCATTTACCGTCGCGTGATTTGACCTTGATCGGGATCGGCGGTTTCCAACCGGCTGTTTTCAGACGCGAGACATCTGCCTTTTCAAGTTCCGCAACTAACTTTCCGCTTGCGTCCCGCAATACTGAAACAGTCGGCACGTCAGGCTTGCTGAAATTGTCGATAAAATAATTTCCGTTCGGGGCAAATACGATCTGATGATTGCCATCCTCCGGCGACAACAACTTTAAGTTTTTGCCGTCCATATCAATACGATATAGATGAGAAAAATACGGGTCACGGCCAGTTTCACGTCCGTTTGCCTCGAAATAGATAACACGGGCTTTTTCATCAAATCGGACAATGCGAGTCACCACCCAATCACCTGAGGTGATTTGGCTCTTAACTTTGCCGGACGCGAGATCATAGATGTAGAGATGCCCCCAATCGCTACGTTCCGAATACCAGATCGCTTCTTTTGTTGCGGGTAAATATTTCCAATTTGCCGTTCCTTGGCCTGATTCGTACTGAGTCGCAACCGTTTCTTCGAACACCTCGCGGATATCGCCCGAATCTACATTGGCGACGCGAAACTTTGCCGATTTGTGATCGCGGGAGCTCGAGACAAACGCCAGCGTCTTGCCGTCTTCGGCCCATTCGTTATCGCCAAATTCACCGTCGCAGGCGATGTCGTCACACAAAGTGCCACGTCGGTCGTCGGGCTGCATCTTAAACCGGACCATTTTGCCGCTGCTTACGTCGATGATCACGCGGTGTATCTTGATGATGTCTTTGTCCTGCGGCAGAGGATATTTCCATGCCTCAAGTTTTGGTGCTCCAACGTTGGTCGTCACGAGATACATATCACTGACATGACGCTGATCTTGCTGGTATGTAGCCACCTTGGACGAATCCGGCGACCACATCACGATCGCGCGGTCCGAGTGTTTCCAACCAGCATTATCCGTTGCATAACCAAAATCTTTGATACCGTCTGTTGTAAGTTGTGTCTCTTTCTTCGTCGTTTCGTCGCGCACCCAAAGATTCCATTCCCGGATGAAGACCCGCTTTTTACCGTCCGGCGAAGCAACCGAGTTTCGCATAAACAGAGCATCCGCGGGATTCGCAGCCGTTGCCGGAGCAGCAACTGTGACGCCAATCTCCTGTAAGGTCTTGCCGGTTTTTCGCGAACCGTCAGCCGGATTTACCAGCACATATTCGCTGCCGGTTGCCGTCAGCACACGGTACCAAAACCGTCCGTCCGGCAGCCATGTTGCTCGCACACCGTTACGGTCAACCAGCGGCGAGGTGTTGTAGCCAAGCATTTTTTCGGCACGGGCATAGTCGGCCGCCGTAAGTGCAGGCTGTTGGGCAATGGCAGAAATGCTCAATGTAAAAAGAAGAACGGCAAAGATCGCGATTTTTTTCATCATGTTTCTCAAGGTCAATATTTTATTTAGTTTCGGTATAAGCGATGTAGATATTCTATAGCACTATGCCCTTACGATGCATTATGCGGCAGTTTGTTTGATACTATTTATTTAGAAATTGTGGCTGAAGTAAAGAAAAATCTTGGCAAACTGATCGCCGTTCACGGCCTGTCGCCGGCTCATATCCAACGTGCGGTGTTTATTACCGTGCTGTCATTCGTTTTCTTTATGGGAACGATGGTGGCATATTACGTACGCCAGGAGCTGCTCTTTTTTTTGCTGGCGTCTGCATTTCTAATGGTTTATATCATCACGCTTTTTTCGTGGATAGCGCAGCGTAAAACCGCTCTTGAAATCTTTGAAAAAGGTGTCGCTTATCGTAAATATTCCGCAAAATGGGATGAGATCGGCGAAGTCCGTCCCGACGGCACTATCGTCCTAAAAAACAGTAAACAGATCGCGATCTCCTCCGCCATTCACGAACTCGATCGGGCGATATTATTTATCAAAAGTAAGATCGTCAGCGTCGCATAAATACGCCCTGTACAACCTACGTCAGTTTTCTTAAGTTCCATTTT
Organism: Chloracidobacterium sp.; assembly: GCA_016706275.1. Taxonomy (GTDB): domain Bacteria; phylum Acidobacteriota; class Blastocatellia; order Pyrinomonadales; family Pyrinomonadaceae; genus OLB17. Next base: position 604,157 of record JADJJY010000003.1, read on the forward strand.
CTTGTATCCTAGACAATTGATAGTTTTGAAGGTTGCGGAGATCTTATGAGCGTTGAAGTCGTAATGCCCCAGATGGGCGAATCGATAACCGAGGGCACCGTTTCGAAGTGGCTGAAACAGGTCGGCGAGCGTGTCGAAAAAGACGAGGCGATCCTCGAAATATCGACGGATAAAGTCGATGCTGAGGTGCCAAGCCCCGGTGCCGGTATTTTGCTTGAGATCCGTACGCAAGAAGGCGAGACCGTCGAGGTCGGCACGGTCGTTGCCGTCGTCGGCGAAGCGGGCGAAGCCGGAGCATCAACCCCCGCACCAGCGTCAACGGGAGAAGCTCCGACAATTGTTGAGACTGCGGAAAATGTGGTCTCTGACGAAGAACCCTCCGCCGAGCCGGCGGTCATTGAGGCCATTCCCGCCGCAGCCCAAGCCGCTTCGGGTGACGCGACCGAGATCGTTATGCCCCAGATGGGCGAATCGATCACCGAGGGCACCGTTTCAAAATGGCTCAAAGCTGTCGGTGACAAGATCGACAAGGATGAGGCATTGCTCGAAATTTCTACCGACAAAGTAGATGCTGAGGTACCGTCACCCGCCGCCGGGACGCTGTTGTCGATAAACGTTCAGGAGGGCGAGACGGTCGAGGTCGGTTCCGTTCTGGCGTTAGTCGGAACCGAAGGCGGTGCTGTGGCACCCCCACCAAAACCAGAAACTCCGGCGCCTGTAGCTGAGGCTCCAAAAGCTGAGCCTGTTGCCCCGCCCGTCCAGGTCAAAGCAGCCGCCGCAACAAATGGCGGTTCGAACGGCAACGCGACCATTGACGAGCTTCGCCGTACAAAGAGCAGCCCGCTTGTCCGCAACATTGCCAAGGAACATGGCATCGATATCACACGCATCCCCGGCAGCGGCATAAGCGGCCGCGTGACCAAGGACGACATTATGTCGTTTCTCGAAACGGGAGCCGCTCTGCGTCCACAGGATCTGCTTGTAAAAGGTGCTCCGGCAATGCCGATAGCATCAACATCGGCGAAAGTATCTACATTCACGCCGCCGTCAACGACGGCATCAATGGACGACCGCGTCGAGAAAATGTCGGTGATGCGTAAAAAGATCGCCGAGCACATGACTTTCTCAAAACAGACCTCGGCCCATGTGACGAGCGTCTATGAGATCGACATGACTAACGTCGCAAAGTTTCGCAAGGCAAATCAAGCTGATTTTCAAGCAAAATTTGGCACCAAGCTGACGTTCATGCCGTTCATCTTTCAAGCTGTGACCGCAGCGATCCGCGAGCACCGCATCGTTAATTCGCAGATCGACGGCGAAAATATTGTCTATAAAGGTGATATCAATCTTGGCATGGCGGTCGCTCTCGATTGGGGACTGCTCGTTCCGGTCATTAAGAATGCACAGACATTGTCGCTATCGGAGTTCGCCGTTAAGGCAAATGACCTTGCCGACCGGGCTCGCACCAAAAAACTCAGCCCCGAAGAAGTTCAGGGCGGCACGTTTACGATCACAAACCCGGGCGTATTTGGCGGCCTCTTTGGCACGCCGATCATTAATCAACCCCAAGTCGCTATCCTTTGTGTCGGCACGATCGAAAAACGGGCTAAGGTGATGACCTCGCCCGAGGGTGACGACTATATCGCGATCCGTCAGATGGCATATTTTGCCCTGACCTATGATCACCGCATCGTTGACGGTGCCGATGCCGAGAAGTTTTTGGCCTTCTTAAAGGAATATTTAGAAAAGGCACCTTTCACGTATTGACCAGAAGCCTGTAAATACAGGCTTTTGCGACAGATTGCAGCGGTTTAAATCGTGCCCTGTTTAGTGTATGCTTTAAACATTGTTTCTACGTCTCCCGCATTTGACACTGGTTTTTATGATCGCATTGCAAATGCATCAGGAGCTTTAGCCGACAACCCCGACCCGTTTTTTTGCGTCTATTCCTTTGGTGGTGTTTACCAACGATCATTCTTTCTTCGAGGAGTTTAATCATGCTTAAAAAATTATCGATCATCGCACTCGCAGTTGTTTTCAGCGCAGTCACCCTGTTTGCACAGAACGGACAGCTCCGAACCGCTGTCGCCGGACAAAAATACAAGATCAAGGGCGTTGTCGTTTCTAAAGACGATAACGGCACCTTTGTCATCAAAGACTCGGTCGGCATGGATACAAAGATCGTTGTCCTGCCAAACGCCAGCATCAAATCCAACGGATTTTTTGGCGGAGATAAATACGCCTTGAGCGCTATCGTTCGAGGCCTCAACATGGAAGTTGAGGGCGTCGGCGACGCAACGGGCAGCGTTTCGGTATCAAAGGTACGCTTTGACAAAACCAGTCTCCAGACGGCTCAGGCGATCGATTCTAGAATGGCTCCGGCTGAGGACAGATTGACCGCCGCTGAGCAAAACGCTCTGCGGGTATCGGGCCAGATCGATGAGCTGATGGCTATCTCAAACGCCGCCAAGGGCGGTGCCAAAGCCGCTCAGGACACCGCTGATGCCGCCGTCGCGGGTGTCAACGCAACTAACAAACGCATCTCCGATCTCGATGATTATGTCGTGCAGACAACGGCGACCGTCAACTTTAAGGTCAACAGCTCAAAACTTTCAGCCGAGGGTAAAGCTGCTTTGGACCAGGTTGCAACGACCGCAGCCACGCTCAAGGGCTATCTCATCGAGGTGACCGGTTTTGCATCCGCCGAGGGCAGCACCGCTCAAAACAAGGCTCTCAGCGACCGTCGTGCACAGGCCGTCAAGGATTATCTGATCCAAACGCACAACATCTCGCTTCGACGGATGAGCACTTCGTATGGGTATGGCGAGCTACAGGCTGTTGCTGACAACACGACCGCCGAGGGCCGTGCTCAGAACCGCCGTGTCGAGGTCAAATTGCTGGTAAGCCGCGGCATCAATCAGAATGTCGAGGTCAAGCAGTCTAACGACGATAAGTAATAACGCTAACAGAGGGCATCGCCGGGCCGTGTGTACAATATCTCACCGGCCCCGATGCCCTCAAACTTTGCCCCGGAGGTAACGGAACATGATGTTTAGCAAGATCCAAAAATATCCGTTCGCGGTTGTAGCGTTGATCTTAGCCTCTGGTTTTTCCGTCCTCGCACAAACCGCAACCCCGACACCCAAACCAAAGATCGACGACGACATAATAAAAGTCGAGTCGCGGCTCGTCGTCGTGCCCGTCTCGATCACCGATGCCAACGGCCAAGCCGTTACAGGCCTGACAGCCCAGGACTTTCGTATTTCGGAAGATGGCCGAACCCAGTCTATAGAAAGTGTCGGAACGGCGGATGTCGTGCCGCTCGAGATCGTCTTGCTTTTTGACGTGTCAGCGAGCACCGACAAGATGTTCACGTTTGAACAAGAGACGGCAGCTAAGTTTTTGCAAGACGTAATGCGGCCCGTTGACCGTGCTGCCGTTTTTGCGATCGGATCTAAAGCGGTGCTGCTCGCATCGCGGGATGTGGCGGAGAAAGCCGCAGCCGCAGTTCGTGCGATCGTCCCGACAAAAGATTCGACCGCGTTTTTTGATACCGTTTCCGAGGCCTCGGACTATCTTCGTAAAAATGCCCCCAGCGGCACGCGGCGGGTCGTTGTGGTAATTTCTGACGGTGAAGATACCAATAGCACGCAAATTGCAAAAGCCATTCAGGACGGCTACAAAAAGATCGGCGAACGGATCAACTCCATCACTAACAAAGATCTCTATCAGTTAACCGTCGCAAATCGTGACGCAGCCAGCGTAAAAGAGCGGCTTCGTGTTTCGCGTGCGCTACAAGACGCTGACACTGTTTTCTATTCGATAAATCCGGCGGGCAGCTCATTTCAACTAAATAAGATGAGCGTATTCGGACAGGAAAATATGCAGAAATTTGCCGACGAGACCGGCGGCACTGCTTTTCTGCCAAAATTTCAACCGATCGACACAAAAGACGGATATCAGAATACGATCAGCACCCGTAAGAATACCGAGATGCTCGACCGTATCTTTCGCCAACTCGCCAACGAACTGCGTTCACAATATTTGATCCAGTATTATTCAGAGTCTGATTTTCCACTCAATAAATTTGTCAAACTGGACGTCGGCCTAAGCAATAGGCCCGAACTTCGCGTCCGGGCCCGTCAGGGTTATTACGTTAAAAACTAAGTTGGTTTAGCTGTCTTTGCGGCCTGTGTTTGGGATCACCCGCATCTTACCAACCTCAAATTTCGTTAGGGTTTTCGGGGCGTCGATCGCGACGTTTCCCTGTATCACCGTACGCTCGCCCATTTCGACATTTGTGTTCGCATTGGTATTTTTTGGAGGAGCGGCAACGGCTCCCATAAGCGGCTGTGGCGTAGGCGTCGCAAAAGGTATCCTCAGATCACCCATCAACGGTTTGTGCTTCGAAAAAAGTGAGACGAACAACACGCCCGTAAAAAGGGCCATTAACAAAGACGCAACCGCTGTCGCATAGATCTTTGTTCGCTGCTTTACCTTTGCCCAGCCAACCGGGCAATCCTGAGTGATCACGCTGCCATCCGCACGGCGGTAAAACCGCACACACAGACGCCCTTCGGCGTTCATCACGAGTGACTCTGCTTCGTCTTTTGTCATCCCCGAAAGGTTATAAACATTGAGCTTACAGTCACCACAATGGCGTTTGCGGTCGTCACCAAACATCTCGTTCCAATCCGCCGAACACGGGCTCGCGATCTGGATATTGTTCAAAGGGCTATCAAATTTAGGCATATAAAAACTCCGTTATAAAAAATGCAGCAAATGCTGATGTTTTAAGAACGGAGCCTAGATGTAAACTTGCAGCTTTATTGATCGCTTTTTTGACGTCGATATTTGTGCGTGATCGGCCTCCGGCGGCCGACACCGATGGCGTTTTTCGAGATGATGAGCGTCGGCGGTAATTGCTGCCGTTTGAATTCGTTCGCCGGGTGCTCTACCTTGTTTAGGATCCAATAGACTCGCTCGGCGTCGTGGCCGGCAGCGACGATCTCGGCGGGCGAGGCCTTTTGCTCAAAATACATTTGCAGGATCGGGTCCATCACTTCGTACGGCGGCAGACTGTCTTGGTCAAATTGGTTCGGAGCAAGCTCGGCGGACGGAGCCTTGTCGATGATCTTATTTAGAATGATCTCACGTCCCGCTTTTTCGTTCATGTGGCGAGCGATCTGCCAGACCTCGGTTTTTAGCACGTCTCCAAGCACCGCAAGTCCACCGTTGGTGTCGCCGTAAAGCGTGCAATAACCGACGGCAAGCTCCGATTTGTTGCCGGTCGAGAGTAGCAATCTTCCCTCGGCATTAGATATCGCCATCAAAATGACGCCGCGAATGCGCGACTGCATATTCTCTGCCGCAAGCGATTCCCCGCCTTTTGTCGGTGAATGCAAATCCATCTGCTTGAGCAGGACTTCGAATGTGTCAGAGATCGGCTCGATGCGGCTTTGACAACCGATATTCCGTACCAATTCTTCGCTGTCCTTTACGCTGCCCTCGGACGAGAACGGCGACGGCATCATGACGCACAGCAGATTTTCCGGACCCATCGCCTCACAGGCTAACGCTGCGACCAGCGTCGAGTCGATGCCGCCCGATAAACCTAAAACGGCCTGTTTGAAACCATTCTTTGCTGCGTAATCGCGGATACCGAGCACCAATGCCCGATGGATCGCGTCTATCTCGCCGCCGGTTATCCCTCGGGAGTCTGGTTTTCGCACATCAAGCTCGACCGTCTCGACAAACTCCTCAAAGGCAGTCGCCTGCAGGATAACATCGCCCTCTTCGTCGGCGATCAGGCTCGCCCCGTCAAAGATTATGCCGTCGTTGCCCCCGACAAGATTTACAAACACTATCGGCTTTTTCTGCAGCTTGGCACGATGTGCGACCATGTCACAGCGAAGTCGGATCTTGCCCTTGTTATACGGCGAAGCATTGACCGAAACAATGATGTCGGCACCCATCGCTATAACGTCATCTGTCGGATCGTTTTCATAAAGCCGCTCTTTCCAAAACGTTTTGTCGTTCCAAAAATCTTCGCAAACGACGACACCAAGCTTCACGCCGTTGATCTCAAAAATCCGGCGGTGATCGGACGGCTCAAAGTAACGCGGGTCGTCAAAAACATCGTATTCGGGGAGCAAAGACTTGTCCGCAAAACCGACCAACTCGCCGTCGTGTATCACAGCCGCCGAATTGTATAGCCGTCGTCCATTCGTATCGTCGTTGCGCCGGATCGTGCCTACAATCGCAGTAATTCCTTCGGTCGCCGATATGATGTCACGCAACGGATCGGCCGAGTGCTCAATAATATCTCGGTCCTGAAACCAATCCTGCGAGGTGTAGCCATGCGTCACGACCTCAGGGAAAACGACTAGATCCGACCCGTCACTGCGCGCCTTTTCGATAGCTTGGATTATCTTTCGAGTGTTGCCGGCGAGGTCGCCGTTGGTGGTATTGATCTGTGCGATCGTGACTTTCATTTAACGGTATTTTACCGCATTTCACGCTGTGTGCTCTTCGTCCGGATGGGCTTTTTTGACCATCGTCAAGCGATTGCCGCGATCGTTGTACTGGACCTCGTCCATGATGTTGTAAATAAACAGCACGCCGCGGCCGGAGGTTTTGAAAAGATTTTCGGGGTCGAGCGGGTCGGGTATGTTTTTTACGTCAAAGCCCTCGCCCTCGTCCTCAATGGTAAATTTTGCTTCTTGCTTCGAGACCTCGGCGGTAATACGCACGAGTTTTTGAGCGTCGAATTTATTGCCGTGCTTGACGGCATTTACAAACGCCTCGTCGAGCGCGACAAAAAGATTGGACTGTTCCGGGTTGATGACACCTAGTTTTTCGACACGCTTTAGCAAATATTCGAGCACGATGTGCATCAGTGAAAGTGCCGACGGTAGTTCAAACTCGATGTTCTCGTGCAGCTCGGCAACGGCGGCCTGAGTATCGACAAATTTGATCTTGTAATCAAGGATCGTGGCGACCAGGTTTTTTAGCTCTTCCTCGTCAAATTCTTCGCGGCGGTAATTTGCCGCACACAGCTTGAACGCCTTGACGTGTTCGCCGGCCTCGACCTCCGGTATATCGGGCAAACAGATAGCGTCGCCCTTTATCGTCGCCGCTGTTCCCGGATGCACGTCGAGATCGGTGATGACCAGATCAAAATCTTCAAGATGCTCGATCGCCAGCGCATCTACACGACGCTCAAGCACCTGCACCTCATGGCCCGTGTGGGTGAACACTTCGTCGAGTGAGCTAGCGAGATCGTCGTGATCGTCGATTATGAGAATTCGTCGCTGCATAAGCGCTTATGAGGGCTATATTAGGATACGATATGTCTATTGCCGTTGTTGCAAATAATACCCCATACAAAGAGTAACTTTCTAACGTGCCGAAACAAAATAACATCGTATACCAATTTTCCACGCTTTCCGGTTTCTCACTAAAGCAAAAAGCTATTATTCGAATTGCAGATCTCGCCTTTTTCGCAGTTATTAAATTGGTTGGTTCATCTATCAGAATTAAAATTCGCGGAATCGAGCACTTAAATGCGATTGAATCCGAAGGAAAACTGCCGATATATACCACATGGCATGAGAGCATCCTCTTGTCGACATATCATTGGCGCAACCGCGGCATTGTCGTTATGTCTTCGCTGAGTTTTGACGCCGCATACATCGAACGGGTTATCAAGCGCTTTGGTTATGGTGCGATCAAGGGATCTTCAACTCGTGGCGGAGCTAAGGCAATGGTTGAAATGGTAAGGGCGATGCGCAGCGGTATTCCTATGGGGTTTACAGTCGATGGGCCTAAGGGGCCCCGTCACAAAGTTAAGCCCGGAATAGCCTTGCTTGCAAAGAAAACAGGCAACCCAATAATGCCCTTTGTGATCGAACCAAAAAAATCCTGGATATTAAAGAGTTGGGATAAGCTCCAGATACCGCATCCTTTCACCTCAGGTTTGATGATCATAGGCGAACCAATCTACGTTAACGCCGACGACGATGAAGTAACCACCAAACTCGCGGAAGTGCAACGCTCACTTGACGATCTCGTAAAACAAGCCGCAGCCTGGAGCGGCCGCTCAGAATAAACTCAATGATCTAAGTTCACGGTTTGTTCGTCTCAATCTTCTGTTCTCGACAGGAACGCAGCGGCAAACAACACATAACAAACCCAGATCGCGTCAGCCAAAAACAAATGCCCAAGCTGCATTACGATTGGCGCAAGCATTAGTAACGTAGCTGCCCCGAATACGAGCTGGGTAAGAACGAGCAAGGCGAGCAGATTAGACCAACGTGAGATCTTTTTGTCGCCGGCGGACTCCTTGACCATCCAACCGGTCAGAAATACAAGAAAAACGCCCGTTAATATGGCCGTCACGGGATGAAGCAGCCGTAGTCGCAAAATGATGTTGGATGTCGGCGAAAAGTCCTTTGCAATTCCTTCGGCCAGAGTGCCCGCCGGAAATATCATGTGCGAAAGTGCCGCGATCGAGCCGCTTATCCCAACAACAAATATAGCGGCAACGCCGATCGCCAGTGCAATAAGATACTTTCGTTCGACCTTGAAACTGAGAGTTCGTCCTCCACTGGAATATCGGGCGGTCAGCACTAGGAACGCCAATAAAACAAAGGTGTTCATCATATGACCGGCCATCCAAAATGGACGCGCGACGGTCAAGGTATCGGCGGTGTTTCCCGTCAGCACTAGGCCAGCCCCGACTGCCGCCTCGGTAACGATAAAAATGAATGAAACGACAGCGGTCTTGCGGATCGCAGCTCCTTTTTTGAACTTACGAAATGTCCAAATAAGCAGGCCTAAGACGGCGAAGAATGCGATCGCACTCGTGATGCGATGCGAAAATTCGATGATCGTTTTCAGTTCGGGTGCCGACGGAATAACCTCGCCGTGACACGTCAGCCAATGTTGTCCGCAACCGTCACCTGATTTTGAAGCACGCAGAAAAACGCCCCACAGAATCACGACGAGGTTGAACGCAACAACGAACCAAGAGTATTTAGCAAAACGATCCAGCTTTGTTTCCGTTACCATTTTGCATAGAATAGCACTTTCGTCAGCACAAAAAAATGATGATTCGATCGCTAGTTCTAATCCTCGCTCTCGCTTACGCGTTCAATATTATGGCCGCCTCGCCGTATGTTGTCGTGCTGGGCATCGGCCAGGATGCTGGCGTACCGCAGATGGGGTGTGACTCAGCGTTTTGCAAGCAGGCGTGGAGTGATGACCGGCTCAGGCAGACGGTATCGTCGATCGCACTTGTCGACCCGAACACAAAAAGTCGGTGGATAATCGACGCGACACCCGACCTGCCTGAGCAGTTCGAATTTCTAAAGCAAATCACCGGCGACCGCACAAATGACATCACCGGTATCTTTCTGACGCACGCCCATATTGGCCATTACGCCGGGCTGATGTATCTTGGCCGCGAATCTATGAACAGCAAAGACGTTAAGGTCTATGCTATGCCGCGAATGAAGCAGATGCTTGAGCAAAATGCACCTTGGTCGCAGCTCGTCGGGCTCAAAAATATATCGCTTCAACCACTTGTCGATAAGAGCGAAGTTCGGCTGAATGACAGGTTGATCGTCGAACCATTTCTCGTGCCTCACCGAGATGAATTTTCCGAAACCGTAGGGTATCGGATCCGCTCCCGAACAAAAACCCTCATCTTCATACCTGATATCGACAAGTGGCAAAAATGGCAGACGCCGCTTGAGGATGTGGTTAAGACGGCTGACTATCTGTTGATCGACGGCACGTTTTACGCCGACGGCGAGATCTCACGGCCGATGAGCGAGGTGCCCCACCCTTTCGTATCCGAGACGATGGATCTTCTAAAAACTCTGCCGCCGAAGGAAAGGGCCAAAGTCTACTTTATCCATTTCAATCACAGCAATCCGCTGGTGCAGGGCGATAAAAAAGCTCTCAAAGATCTAAGACGACGTGGTTTTCGCATGGCTAAGCGCGGTCTGAGGTTACATCTGTGAGCACAAAAGAACGCGTCGATAAAATGCTCGTCGAGCTTGGTTTAGCCGAGTCTCGGACCAAGGCTCAGGCATTGGTGATGGCCGGCGTTGTGCTGGCCGATGAAAAGCGTGTAGAAAAATCGTCGGAAAGTTTTGAAAGATCTGCGACCATCCGGCTTAAAGGAGCGTCTAGTGAGTTAAGGTATGTCGGGCGTGGCGGGCTAAAGCTCGAAGCAGCTCTAGCCGACTTTGAGATCGACCCAGCGGGTTTTGATTGTGTTGACATAGGAGCCTCGACCGGTGGTTTTACGGATTGCCTGCTCCAGCATGGTGCGGCGAGTGTCGTCGCCATCGACGTCGGCACTAATCAATTGGTCTGGAGCTTGCGAAACGACCCGCGCGTCGAGGTTCGTGAACACACAAATGCCCGCGAGCTTTTGCCGGATGATTTTGACAAGCAGTTTGATCTGGTGGTGATGGATGTCTCATTTATCTCAGTGACGAAAATAATTCCGGCACTTTTACCGCTGCTCAAGCCAACCGGAAAGCTGGTTGTGCTCATCAAACCACAGTTTGAGGTTGGCCGTGGCGAAGTCGGCAAAGGCGGCATCGTCCGCGAAACTGAAAAGCACGAGCGGGTGGTCGCGGAGATAAATAATTTTGCCGTTGGGTTGGGTTTACGGGTCGAGGGCCTGATCGAATCGCCGATCACAGGTGCCGAGGGCAACAAGGAGTTTTTAGGTTTGTATGCAAGATAGTCACGGACAAGCGGTGAACACGAGCGAGCAGGCTGAGACTTTTGTTGAGGGCCTGGATTTTTATTTTGAAGAAGGGCTGATGGTTCTGACCCGCCGGTATCTGCTCAATCGAGGCTACTGTTGCAACAACATCTGCCGCCATTGTCCGTATGGCAATAGTGACGAATTAGAGTAGGTGGATCTCTAGCTCCTGCGGGACCCAATCCGACACACACTCTTCGCTGTCGTATACACTCTCTTCGTAAACATACTCTTCATACGCTGCGGGCTGGCTGACAGGCTGTTCGTTTCCGTCCGACAAGATCGATCGAAGCGTTGCATCCAGCACACGCGTGACGGCAGCGTCCATTCCATCTTCTATACCGTAATAGATCCATTTGCCCTCGCGGCGAGTCGAAACGAGCCCGGCGCTACGCAGATACGCGAGATGCCGCGAGATCTTCGGCTGGCTTTCGCCTAAGCTTTCAGCCAACACGCCGACCGGCACCTCACCATCCACCATCAACGCAAGAAGCCGCAGACGCGTCTTGTCGGATAATGCTAAAAATAGATGTTCAAGGGCTGTAAATGTTGATTCCTTCATAACGTGTCATCTTCATATTACGCCAACCATATATGTAATGCAATCCAGACGCACGCCGCGTCAGATTGCGATTCCGAGCGTTTAGCTTTACGATTATCGGGAAAGGAGCATTTAACATAAATGGGCGACAGATCGATGTACACAAAGGCGGTCCATGCCGGCGACGACCATTCCTCACACTACGGGGCTTTGTCGGTGCCGATATACCCTGCGTCGGTGTTTGCATTTACCGATGCCGACGAGGGAGCGGCGATCCATAACGAGGAAAAGGACGGCTACTATTACGGACGGCTTGGAAACCCTACCCAACGGGCATTGGAGACAGCCGTCGCGGAACTTGAGAATACCGACGCCGCCCTCGCTCTCGCATCCGGAATGGCGGCTGTCTCGGCCGCGATCTTTACGCTTGTAAAGTCCGGAGAGCATATAGTCGCTCCCCAGTCGATGTATGCGACGACGACAAACTTTCTGCATCATCTAAAAGAACGATTTGATATCGAGACGACATTTGTCGATGCTACGAACGCGGAGAATTATCGTGCAGCGATACAGCCCAACACAAAACTGTTTTGGATCGAGACGCCAACCAACCCGCTCGTCCTCGTCACTGACATCGAGGCTGTTACCGCCATTGCCCGCGAACACGGCATCGCAACTGTAGCCGACAACACGTTTGCGACCCCGTTCAATCAGCGGCCTTGCGAACTCGGCGTTGACGCTGTTATTCATAGTGCCACTAAATATCTCGGCGGCCACAGCGACCTGACGGCAGGCGTGCTCGTTGGTAAGAGCGAGGTCGTCGAGTCGGCTCGTCACGGCGCGAATAAATTTTACGGCGGCAACATCGCACCGCAGGTCGCGTGGCTTGTTATTCGCGGTATCAAAACGCTCGCTTTGAGAATGGAGCGGCACAACTCCAACGCCTTTGCGATCGCGAATATGCTCGGCGATCATCCAAAGGTCGAAGCGGTTTATTATCCCGGACTCGAATCGCATCCCAATCACGAGATCGCAAAACGTCAGATGCCGGGCGGATACGGCGGTATGATCGGGCTAGATCTAGGCACAGTCGAGGCGGGCAAGATCTTTGCCAATAGCGTGAGGCTCTGCACATTGGCAACATCGCTTGGCGGTGTGGAAACGATCCTGCAACACTCGGCATCGATGACCCACGCAACAATCTCACGGGAAGACCGTCTAAAAGCCGGGATCACTGACGGGCTGATCCGTCTCTCGGTTGGAGTCGAGGATGTTAACGATCTGATCGACGACCTGACGCAAGCATTAGATAAGATATAGCCGCTCATATACGTCTATCACGATATGTCTTACATTCTCGCACTAGATCAGGGCACGACGAGCAGCAGGGCGATAGTTTTCGACCGTAACGGTAGCGTTGTGTCCGTCGGTCAAAAAGAATTTACTCAGATCTATCCGCAAAGTGGCTGGGTCGAGCATGATCCGCTCGAGATCTGGCGATCGCAAATCGATACCGCGGTCGAAGCCGTATCCAAAGCGAATCTAACCGCAGCCGACATCGCCGCAGTCGGAATAACCAATCAACGCGAAACAACCCTGATCTGGGATCGCAAGACCGGTGAGCCTATCCAAAGAGCCATCGTTTGGCAGGACCGCCGTACGTCCGATATTTGCAACGAGATCCGTAAGACACACGGCGATCTGATCCGCTCAAAGACCGGGCTTGAGGTCGATGCCTATTTTTCGGCGAGCAAGATCAAGTGGCTTCTTGATAACATTTCGGGAGTTCGCCAAAGAGCCGAGAATGGTGAGCTTGCTTTTGGCACGATCGATACTTGGCTGGTCTGGAAACTGACGAACGGCAAGCTCCATATCACCGACCCGTCAAATGCCTCACGGACAATGCTTTACAACATCAACTCGCTTGAGTGGGATGAGGAGCTGCTCGACATCTTTAAAGTGCCGCGAGCGATCTTACCTGAGGTGCGTTCGTCGTCAGAAATATACGGCGAGGTCAAGATCGATGAGCTAAACGGCACAAAGATCGCCGGTATCGCCGGTGATCAACAAGCGGCGCTTTTTGGGCAGGCGTGTTTTGCCAGCGGCTCGACCAAGAACACCTACGGCACCGGTTGTTTTATGCTGCAAAACGTAGGCGACAAACCGGTCGCGTCGGAGAATCGTTTGCTTTCGACCGTTGCCTGGCAGACGAGCGGCGTGACCGAATACGCTCTCGAGGGCAGTGTCTTTATCGGCGGGGCGGTCATCCAGTGGCTACGTGATTCGCTCGGCGTGATCGAGCAGTCGTCAGATGTCGAGGCTCTCGCCGCTTCCGTAACGGATAACGGCGGCGTGTACTTCGTTCCGGCGTTTGCCGGGCTTGGAACGCCGCACTGGGATCAAGATGCTCGTGGGCTGATCATAGGCCTCACGCGTGGCACAGGGAAAGCCCACATCGCGCGCCGCGGTGGAATCGATCGCCTTTCAAACCGCCAACCTCCTCACGGCAATGAACGCCGATTCAAATGCCGACCTTACCGAACTCCGCGTCGATGGCGGAGCGACTCAGAACAATGCCCTGCTCCAGTTTCAAGCCGACATTTTGCAGATTCCTGTGGTGCGGTCGAAAACCGCAGAGACGACGGCACTTGGTGCGGCGTATCTGGCGGGGCTGGCCGTTGGGTTTTGGGGATCAAAAGCGGAACTAGCGGAGCATTGGCAAGCCGATCGTAAGTTCGTACCCAAGATGTCGTCGGTTAATGCAAAAGCTCTCACAGACAGATGGCACGAGGCCGTTAGCAGATCGCTCCACTGGGCAAAGTAAAAAGGGAGCGAATATTCGCTCCCTAAAAGTTTTGCTAGAAACCAATACTAAGAATCGTTTTGCTCGCTCTTCGATTTGCTCATGCCAGCAGCAACTTGCGAAGCCGGCAGCGGTAATCCCACGGCGTCGGCATTCACTAGAGGCTGGTCATCCGTGTCATCACGATCCGGCGTGTCGGCGACGATAAGCTTGCCTGCCTGCTTGGTAAACGTCAACGCTTCGTTTTCTTCATCATAATCGACCATCAAAAGATCGCCGGTCTCGACCTGTTCGGTCGCGACGAGATTTGAAAGCGGATATACGAGGAAACGCTCGATCGCACGCTTGAGGTGACGGGCACCGTATTTAAGGTCGATGCCCTCGCCGAGCAAATATTCTTTTGCTTCGTCGGTGCACTCAAATACAAACTTTGTCCCTGCCGATTCGGTGATACGGTCCTGAACCGATCGCAGTTCGATGTCGAGAATACGCCGCAGGTGATGTTCCTTGAGGCTGCGGAATACGACCACCTTGTCGATGCGGTTCATAAATTCGGGTGAGAATTTACGTTTCGCGGCCTCGAGTGCGGTGCGGTAGATCTTGGTGTCGATCTCGTTATCGTCCTTGGCCTGGTCAGTTTTTGTCGGAGCGAATCCGATGCCGCCGGATATCATCTCGGACATTTCGCGAGCACCGAGATTTGAGGTCATGATGACCACCGTCTTCGAAAAATCGACGCGGCGGTTGTCGCCCAGCGTCAATGTCGCTTTGTCGAGAATTCCCAACAGGAGCTGCCACAGCGAATCCGACGCCTTTTCGATCTCGTCGAAAAGCACAAACGTCAGCTTCGTCTCGTCGGTGTGTGCCTTGTCGAGATTTTCCTGCGTCAGCATCGGCGACGTTTCGCGATGGCCGAGGTAGCCCGGAGGCGAGCCGATCAGTTTGGCGATCTCGTGCGAATGCTGAAACTCGGCACAGTCGATCTTGACGACCGTGTACGGTTCATTGAACAACACCTCAGATGCGGCCTCGACGACACGGGTCTTACCCGAACCGGTCGGCCCGAGGAAAAGCATCGTGCCTATCGGCCGCGACGGATTATTGAGCCCCGCCAGATAGATCTGAAATAGCCCGCTCATCCGGCGGACCGCACGTTCCTGGCCGACGATCAGGCTCGAAAGCCGATCTTCAAATTCCGCCGCCCTCGGGCTCTTGCGCTCGGGGTCCAGCAAAATTCCCTTGTCTGATGATTCTTTTTTCTTAGCCGATTCCTGTTTCATCTCTTTACCTCGAGAGGTCATTTTGCCCCTCAGCACTAGAACGTATTTTCAATCCAAACTTGCCGGTCATCTCCGGCGACAAGTCTGTCGTCTGTAATGATGATTTCAAAAGATGTATCGTTGGCTGGACTTTGGATTATAGGAGGGTCTAAGCCCAGAGAGTGGCCGCGAGTATGAAGGCCCGCACCAATCTTAGAATTAGCACATAAAACAATTCCAGCGCAACCGGAAAATAACAAAAAGTTTAAACTTTTTGCGGAATCAAAAGCGGATTAATAATATAGCCGGCCGTTTAGTCGTAATATTCGAGCCCCAGATGTGTGATCAATTCCTCGCCCTGCATGTGGCGGAGCGTGTTTTTGAGCTTCATCAGCTGGATGAACAAGTCGTGCTCGGGGTACAGGCCCGGCGCGGTCTGCGGTGCCTTAAAGTAGAACGACAGCCATTCCTGGACGCCTTTCATATTGGCACGCTGAGCGAGATCCATAAACAGAGCAAGGTCGAGAGCGAGCGGTGCGGCGAGGATCGAATCGCGGCAGAGGAAATCGATCTTGATCTGCATCTTATAGCCGAGCCAGCCAAAGATATCGATGTTGTCCCAGCCCTCTTTGTTATCGCCGCGGGGCGGATAATAGTTGATGCGGACGACGTGCGAAAAATTGCCGTACAGATCGGGGTAAGTTTCCGGCTGGAAAATATGTTCGAGAACCGAAAGCTTTGAGACCTCTTTCGATTTGAAATTCTCGGGGTCGTCGAGCACTTCGCCGTCGCGGTTGCCGAGGATGTTGGTCGAATACCAGCCGTCGAGGCCGAGCATTCTCGATTTCAGTCCCGGTGCGAGGATGGTTTTCATCAGCGTCTGGCCGGTCTTAAAATCTTTACCGCAGATCGGCATCTTGGTCTCGTCGGCAAGCTCAACGAGAGCAGGAATATCTACTGTCAGATTTGGTGCACCGTTTGCAAACGGCACGCCCGATTTCATCGCGGCATATGCGTAGATCATCGACGGGGCGATCATCGGGTCGTTGTCATACATCGCTTTTTCAAGCGAGGCGACCGACTGGTGTATCTCACCTTCTTCGATATAGATCTCGGTCGATGCGCACCAGACCATGACGAGACGCGAGCAATTATTTTCGGATTTGAACTTAGCGATGTCAGCGATCAGCTGCTCCGCCAGGTCCATCTTATTCTTGCCGGTCTTGACGTTTTCGCCGGTGATGCGTTTGACGTAATTTTGCTCGAAAACGGCGGCCATTGGCTTTAAGCTAGAGAGCGGCTCGGAAAGCTGATTGAGCAGGTCTTTGTCCAAAACGCCGGCGTTCATCGCCGCGTCGTAGGCGCTGTCATGAAAAATATCCCACGCGCCAAAGACGGTGTCGTCGAGGCTTGCGAGCGGCACAAAATCCTTGATGAGCGGCGCGCGGTCGTCCGTGCGTTTGCCCAGACGGATCGTGCCCATCTGTGTCAGCGAGCCAACCGGAGCCGAAATACCGCGTTTGACCGCCTCGACACCCGCAACCAAAGTAGTGCTCACGGCACCCAAGCCGACAAGCAAAACACCCAATTTACCTTCTGCGGGAGCTATCTCCACACCTTTCTCTACCATCATTTTCCTCCGAGATACAAAACAATAAGAATATCTTTATGCAGTAAATTAGGCAAATATGGCGGTGAGATTATCAGCTTTTGTATACGCGATAGTCGATCTCGGCGAAGATGTTGTCGCGGGATTCGATTTCGTCCAATAGGTCGTGGTCGATCTCGCCGGTGTCGAGCATGGCGGCGAGCATGTTAAAGCGTTGGATGTGCGACTGGAAACGGCGGGAGGAGTATTCGACCGTTGTGCCCTGATAGATCTGGAAAGCCCAGTCGGAGGACTCGGCGAGGAGGAGTTCGCGGGCGGCTTGGTTCGCGACGCGAACCTCGAGGGACGAGGGTTCAGGGACGAGGGACGAGAGGCAATCGGCGATCAGAGTCATCCTCCGTTCCGCGTCGTGTTGGTGGGGGTACATCCATGAGTTGCCTTCGTTGATCCAGACTTTGTAATAGCCGGCTTCGCCCCAGCTGGAGGCGGTGGGCTGCTGGACCTGGATGGGCAGTCCCGCGTCGAGAAAATCGCCGGGCGTGATGCACTGGATCTCGTCCTGATCGAAGTGAATTTTCTTAAAAAAGAAATCGATGAACTGCGGCCCTTCGAACCACCAGTGGCCGTAAAGCTCGGCGTCATACGGAGATACGACGAGCGGCGGGTGGCCATCGAACGTTTCGCGTAGTTTGTGGGCCTGCTTGATGCGTTCGCCGATAAAGTGCGACGCGTTCTCCGCGGCCTTGTCTCTCGCAAGCGACGGTATGTACGGCTGCTTGAGATTTTGCGGCACATCGCGGCCCGTTATGCGGTGATATTTTAGGCCGAGATGTTTGCGGTTAGCGTCGTCGTCGAGGTATGGCCGGATGTAGTCGAGCGGGGCGTCCCAGCCGATGTCGCGGTAAAATTCGCGGTACAAATCGTTGCCCGGATAGCCGATCTCCGCCGACCAAACCTGTTGGCTCGTCTCGACATCGCGGGCAAAAACGGCGGTGCCATTGGGCGTCACGACCGGAGCATGGACGCCGTAACGCGGACGCGGGTCGCCGTAGAGTATGGCGTGCGTGTCGGAGATGAAATATTCGATGCCCGCGTCTTTGAGCAGGTCTTCGACGCCGGGTTCGTACGCACATTCGGCCAACCAGATGCCTCGCGGCTGGCGGTGAAAATGCTTTTTGTAATTGGCGACCGCGATCTGCACCTGCGCCCGACGGGCTTCGACCGTCGAGATC
Organism: Chloracidobacterium sp.; assembly: GCA_016706275.1. GTDB lineage: Bacteria > Acidobacteriota > Blastocatellia > Pyrinomonadales > Pyrinomonadaceae > OLB17. The sequence continues at coordinate 622,387 of JADJJY010000003.1, forward strand.
AGCGGCATAAATCCGTGCGTCGCACAGCAGGTGATGATCTCGATCACGCCCTCGTCCTGCAGCTCGCGAAACGCCGTTATCAGGTTGCGTTTGTAGCGGTTGTTCCACAGGTCGAGCGACGCTGACAGGTTGTCGACGTACATTTTTGCGACGGCGTTAAACTCGGGAGCCTCGGTTTGTGTGCGGTTCTCTTCTTTTTGTGCGAGTTCGAGTAGGTTTTCGAGATGACGCGTGTAACGCGTTTGCAGCACCTCGTCAGCCAGCATTTCGCACAGCGGCGGCGAGACGTTCATCGCAAGCCGCGGCTTTACGCCCGATTCGTGCAGGGTTTGAAAGATAAAAATTAGCGGAAGATAGACCTCGGTGATCGCCTCAAAAAGCCAGTCTTCCTCAAGAAACGACGGGTATTCCGGGTGCCTGACAAAAGGCAGATGAGCGTGGAGGATGAGGCTGAAATATCCCAAGGGCATAGTGTTAAGCGTATATTAAAACAGGATGGACAAGATAGACAGGATAAAATTCAAATATCCTGTAGATCTTACCCATCCTGTCTAAATCAAGCTATAACTATCGCAAACTATGCGAACTCACCGGGTTGTAACGCGGTGAAAATTTTGCCGACGCCGTGCGGGTTTTTAGCGTTCGCGGAAAATTGACGAGGCTGGCGCCAAACACGGCAGAGCCAAACTCCTCCTCGACAAACTCGGCTTCGTCGATGTCAAAATGCTCGCTGAGAGCTGACATCGCTTTGCCAGCGTTGAGCTTTTCGGCGTTTGACTGGAGCACCGCAAATAGCGCGGGGCTGACACGAAAACGCAGCTCTTCAAGAGTCGCTCCGGCGGCGATGGCGATCATCGCGTAACGTATGTCTTCGGCCGAAACGCCGTTGAGGTCGTGCGTGGCACCGACAAAATTGTTAAAAGCCGTATGCGTCGCGTCTGTGGCGGCGTAGACATCATCACCCGCCATCGCGACGTCAAAAGCGTCACGCGAAAATCCGGCCACATCGAGCACCTCGGCAAACTTATTAGCCGAAACGGTCCAGCGGGCTTCGCTAGCCGGATGCGGGCTTGGGCTACGGCGCGGCGTTTCGATGGTGTTTGAATAGACGATGCGAAAATACGGACGGTTCGGGGCGTAAAATCCGACCTCAGCCTGATATTCACCGTCCGGTTCGACGCTAAACCACCAGTTGCCCTCAGGCTCACACGCGTGGATCTCTTCGACGTCGTTGCGGAGGTTTGTCAATTTTAAGACAAGCGTGTAGCTGCCCGTGTCGTCGCCAAATATGCGTTTAAGCAGTTGATAAGGGTTTTCTTTGATCGACCAGTAAAAATAAACACGCGTCGGCGTCTGCATCTGCAGACGGGCGCGATTTTCGCGTTTTAGCTCCGGTAAAGTCACGTCGGCGAGAGCTTTGAACACAGGCGAAAGCTCAACCTTGGGCTCAACGGCGGCAATCTCAGCCGTCGCATCGAGCGTCGTTTTCTTAACCGTTTTCTTAACCGTTTTCTTTGCGGTCTTCTTACCTTCCCCGGTCGCTATTGCTTCCGGTACTGACAAGTCTCTTGTCGCTACCGCTTTTTTCGGCGCACGTTTTTTGACCGGCGAAACCGCCTCAGCAACCTCTGCAAACGGGTCGAGGACGATGTCTTTCGACACTTTTTTGACTTCCTTGACAGCCTTTACAACTCGCTTTTTAATAGGCTTTGCCTCGACGGCAACAGACTCGTCTTTCAACGCAACCACTGCTTTTTTCTTTACCGTGGCCTTTTTTGTAACTTTCTTCTCCATAAAACAATAAAACCGCAAACTATAAGTATGCGGCTTTTGCGTCAAACTAACAAGGTCTAGCCTAAATTATGGCGTCTTTTTGTATTCTTTGATCTTGATCCCGACCTTGCCGATCGATGCGTCTATCTGCGCTTTGACCGGGACGCGGCGGTCGTCATCGGTCACCCAAATGACCAATTTACCCTTTTCCTCGATGAGACGGCCGGTGCCAAAAACCTCTGGCTCGACACGCACACACCAAACCTTGCCGATCGCGGTCTTGATCAATTCGCGTCTGGTAACGGCGATAGGCACTTTATAAACAACGCCGGAATCACTAACCGGCAGTTCATAACGCTTACCGACCGCAAGCGGCAACATACGCATAGCAAAAATCGCCGACGAAATATCATTCATCGTCTCGTCGATATCCGACGCGATGCGACGCGGCGGACGGTTAGGGTCCTTAGGATCGGTTTCGGTGTAGCTGACACGCTTTTGGCCGTAATCAAAGATCGCCTCGCTATCTCGTACACGCTCTTTCTGAACGTCGTGTTTTGTTGTCTTTAGGATCCTAAAATCTTTAAGATCGACGGTCGAAACGTATTGCTGCAAAAAGCTAAAGCCGAACATCCTGATAAGCGTGCCTTTAGAAACGGCGTCGCCGTTGATGATGAGGTCCGAGCCATTAGGGGCGAGAGAGGCGGTTATGGTCAGTTCAGCGACCGAAAAGCTGATAAATTTGCTAAATCTAGCTTCGTACTTCGCCGTTTCTCCGACGAACATCCTACCCGGAGTTTCCTTCACCTCCGGCTGTGCAAATTGCACCGAAACGGACGTTAATGCGACCGTTGTGATCAGTATGATTTTAAAGAAAACCGCTTTCATCGGATCAACCAAAAAAGTAAGCCTTGGCGGCTAGAGCGACTATTGCCAGAGCGGCTCCGAGGGCCGCTCGATATTCGCGATATTGCAAGTATAGCTGAAAATCAAATTTCCCGTCTGACTTTTTCCAGGGCATCAGCCTCGGAATAAACATCGGAACATTTCGCTCGTATTCGTCAAATTCCGCACCGAAGATCTGCCGAATATCATCTACTTCGACGCGCATAACGGGCAAATAGATGCCGAGGAATAGAGCAACAAATATCAACGCAAGCCACCACACACCCCCCGCGACAGTAAATCCGATGCCGAGAATTAGGCTGCCAACGTAAAGCGGATTTCGTGTAAATGCGTAGGGGCCGGAAATCGCGAGCTCGCGCGCCTTGCGGATATGACCGGACGCCCAGCCGCGTATCGCAACGCCGACGAGCGCCACAACACCGCCGATCGCTAGCAGCAACGGCGTCGGGCGGGAAAAAATTATAAAAACTATCGCAAAGAGAAACCCGAGCGGGACGCGCAACCGTTGGAGAAAGCGTTTATCAAATTTGACCATCGCAGGTTTTCGGCCGCAAAGGGCTAATCGACAAAATCGAGCTTGACCTTGTGCGGGATGATGCCGGCTTTGTGGCCCTCGGCGAGTAGGCGTTTGACTGCTTCGCGGCCGCGGTCGCCGTAATCGAGCGTGAGGTCATTGACCCACATTGCGACAAAACGATCAGCAAGCTCAGGCTGCATATCGCGGGCAAACTGCATCGCGTAGGCAAGCGCGTCTTCGCGGTTGTCCATCGAATACTGAATGCTCTCGTGCAGGTGTTTTGACACTCGGGTCATCAGGTCTTTGCCGAGGTCGCGGCGGATCACATTGCCGCCCATCGGCAGCGGCAGGGTCGTTTTGTCAAACCACCATTCGCCGAGGTCGAGCACCTTGTTGAGGCCCATCTGATTGTAAAAAAGCTGGCCCTCATGGATGAGCAAACCGGCATCGACAATGCCGCTCTGGACGGTTTCGATGATCTCGTCAAACGGCACGACGACGTGCTGAAAATCTTTGTTGTAGATCCTGAGGGCAAGATACGCGCTTGTCATCTCGCCGGGGACAGCGATCTTCATCGAACCGATCTCGCTCGCCTCACGCGGCTCCTTTGAAACAACGATCGGCCCGTAATTGTCGCCGATGCTCGCGCCGTGCGGCAGCAGAGCGTATTTATCGGAAACGTATGCGTAAGCGTGAAACGATATCGCCGTCACGTCAAAAACGCCATTTTTGGCATCCTCATTAAGCGATTGGATATCCTTGAGCGTGTGCTCAAACTTCAAACCGTCTGTCTCGAGCTTGTTTGTCGCCAGCCCATAAAACATAAATGCATCATCCGAATCGGGCGAATGCGCGACCGTGATAGTGCGGATACCGGGAGTTTGTTCTTCTGTTACTGCCATAAATCACATCTGCGAGAAATACATTCTCGTGTCATAGAAAACCTTTATTCTACCGTTTTCGGCGTGTTTGGCAAACAGTGAGCGTAGGTCTTCGATCATCGTTGGGAATACGGCGTCCGTCTCATTTGGCATATATGACGAAGACAACATCCGGCCTTTTAGCCCGTCAAAATCGAATATCTGCACATTCTGAAACGACGCCGAACCGTACTCTTTCTGAAAGAAATCATCGAGTTCCTGTTTTTTGATATTTTCATGCCGGACAGTTCCGTAATCGTAGGCGTATTTGACGAGCAATGCTTCGTATTCGATCAAAAACGGCGTTGTGTCTAGTTGTCGTTCGTTCCAGATCAGGACGATGTGGCCGCCGGGTTTAAGAATGCGTTTGAATTCAGTGCGGGCTTTTTCAGCGTCAAACCAATGAAACGCCTGAGCCGAAACGACCATATCGACCGAGCCATCCGCGAGTGTAGTCGCGTCAGATGTGCCGTCGACGATCGTAAAATCCGGAAACTCCGCAAGATATTCGGCAGCCGCCGCTCGCATCGCCGCATTTGGCTCAACACCGATGACGCGATTGCAATTCTCCAAAAACAACCGCGACGAGATCCCCGTTCCGCAGCCAACATCGGCGATCACCGTTTCGTGCGTCAAGCCGCATTTCGATTCGAGAAACCCAATGATCTCACGCGGATAATCGGGGCGGTATTTGACGTAATTTTCGACGCGGTTTGAAAAACGCTCGACGGTATCGGTCATATGAGAGTATTAACCCAAAGCCGCGGAGGAAGCAATGCAACGCGGATCTCAAAGACCCGCGTTCGGCTATTCATCACTGTTGATTTTGCCAACCGGCTTGGAAAATGATATCGGCGACGTTATCGCTGACCGAGATGACCTGGGTTGGGTTGGCAAAGCCAAATCTGCGCGAGGCGACTGAGATGACGTAGGTCTGTCCCGGCTCGACATCGGCGAATGAAAATGTGCCGTTGACGCCGGACATTACGATACGCGGCGTAGTCATGCCGCTGCCGTTTAGCCTGATGATCGCACCTCTCAAGCCCCGGCCCTCAGCAGTTAATACGCGGCCCGAAAGCGTGACCCCAGCCGCCGAAGGTGTCAGCGGCATCGGCTGCCAAAATCCGCCGCGTGAGCCGTAACGCCCGCCGGTCGACGTTACACCTGACGCAGGTTGGCCGGGTGTGCCCTCAAGCTTATAGATCGTCGCGTTACTTGAGCCCCCGCCGCTTGCGGTCACGCTCTGCTCCATCCCGTACGCACCGCCGGTCGAGATCTGGGCGTTGGCAGTTATGCATAGAGCTCCCGAGATAATAGCGGCGAAGAACATATTAGTTGCGTTCATTTTTCTTAGATACATAAACCATCTCCTCTAAACACCCGTGCCCGTCATTGTGGAACTATCCGTGCCCCCGGGAGTTCCGGTTACGGAAAGAGTCGCGGAGTACATAAAGCCGGGTAGGGTGGGGCTAAAACGAACGAATATTGGGCATGTGCCATTCGTAGGCAATACCTGTCCAGTGCAGTTGTCGGTTACGATATCAAAAGCTCCGGAATCCGCTCCGATCTTAGATACAAGCAACGAACCCGATGACGAGCCCCCGGTGTTAGTAACTGTAAACGTTATATTCGAGCTCGACGTACCCGCAGCTATCAACCCAAAGTCCTGGGTCTCAGGTGTGAGAGTCAAAACAGCCGCCGCCGCTGAAAACGTTGCGGTCACGGATCTTGCCAATGTCATCGACACCACACAGCTCCCTACGCCCGTACAAGCCCCCGACCAGCCGACGAATGTCGACCCGCCATTTGGTGTGGCGGTGAGTGTTACCGTGGTGCCGTTATTATATGGCTCCGAACAGTCGGCTCCGCAGCTTATTCCCGCCGGACTGCTCGTCACCGTGCCGGTGCCGCTGCCCGAAAGTGTGGTGGTGAGCGTGAATTGCTGCAGCGCAAACGTTGCGGTCACGTTTTTCGCTGACGTCATCGACACCACACAGCTCCCTGTTCCCGAACAAGCCCCCGACCAGCCGACGAATGTCGAACCCGATTGTGGTGATACATTCAGTGTTACCGTGGTACCGCTATCAAATGACGCTGAACAGGAGGGAGCGCAATTGATGCCCGAAGGGTTGCTGAAAACTCCGCCGAAACCTGCTCCCGCCAGACTAACCGTTAGTGGAAACTGCTGCAGGGCAAATGTTGCGGTCACGTCCCTTGGGGTGTTCATCTGCTGAGTGCAAGTGCCGGTTCCCGAACAGCCCGTGGCCGTCCATCCGGTAAATACTGAGCCGGGGCTGGCAACGGCCGTTAAGACCGGTAGCGAATCGCCCGCAAAGACTCCCCCGCAGTTTGCCCCGCAGTTGATCGAGCCGGGGCTGCTGGTGACGGTGCCGGTTCCGCTGCCGGCTTTAAAAACGCTAAGTGGGAATCCGAATGTTATGGACACATTCTTCGCACTGCTCATCGTTACGTTGCAGGTATTCCCCGCGGCCGAGTCGCAGCCGGTCCAACCAATTATCGTGGCTCCGAAACCTGTTGCCGTTGCGGTCAATGTCACCGGGGTATTTTCAGGGTAATTTTCGTTACAGTCACTACCGCAGTTGATGCCCGCCGGAGAGCTTGCGACCGAGCCTCCCGTGTTCTTTGTGACCGTCAGAGGGAATGTGATCAGGTCGAAGGTTGCGACTGCACTAGTCGCGAAAGGACCGCTTACAGTACAAGTACCGGTGCCCGAGCACAAACCTGTCCATCCGGAGAAGGCGGAACCCGGTGAGGGCGTAGCAGTGAGAATGACGGTTTCCCCGCTGGGAACCGGAACTTGACATTGAGATCCGCCAGTACCGCAATTTATCCCGGCAGGACTACTGGTTACTGTTCCGTTCCCTGTACCATTTTTTCCTACGTTCAAATTAGATATGACTGAATTAATAGACCTAGCGGATTCGTACCAGAAAGGGCTGCCACTGGCTGAGCTGCGGCAAATAGTCAAAGCACTGTCAGAGAAGACCCTCTTGCTGACATAGCCGTCAAAGGTAATCGCCAACCTAAAATTCCCGCCGGTCGCAAAGGAAATATTATTGTTCAGCGAAAGCAGCACGACGCATTGTCCGTCAACTCCTCCGGTAAGATCGCTGATCTCGGTCGGGGTTGGGTAGTTGAGCGTGAGCATTGTTCGGTTGGCAACTGATGGCGTTGCACCGGATGTGACGACCGCTTCGGCGGCGGCGATGCCGGCGATGTTTATTGAGGCTGTGCCGGGAGAGATGTTTGTCGGGCTGATGTTGGTCAGGCCCGCTCCGCTGCCGGTGAAGACATTTGTCGCACTGGACATGATCTTTGCCCCGGTGATGGTTTGCGGGGTGGTCAGATCGACAAAGTTTTGGGTTGACGATCCCGTTCCTCCGTTGGCAATGCCGACAACGCCTGTGACCTTGCCCGCGTCGATGCCGCTGATCTGGGCATCGGTGATGCAGAGATTACAGGATACCGAGTCGGCTGAGGCCGCATTGAGGGTTTTGATCGAATATGGCGACGAAGTGATCGGCTGTCGCGGCGTGAGCAACGTAAAACCTGCCTCTGCAGGTTTTTTGACGGAGATCTCAAGCCAACGATCAGCTCCGGTAAAGACCCCGTTACCAAAGTTTAGCTGTACGGTAAACGCTCCGTTCGACACCGTGACGGGATTTGTCCCCGCGACGGTAAAGTTGAGCGTGACCGGTGTGCCCACCGGCAACTGATTACCCGCGAGCGCCGCGTCAAAGACGCGAAACTGCATCTCATAAGTCCCGACTGCCGCCAGATTATTGTCGGTCAGCCGCCCTTGATAGGTAAATGTATTGGTCTGAGCTGACACAGTCGCGGCAAGGGCCAATGTGATCGCAACAAATAGCAAACAAAAACGGGTGCAGGTCGAACGGTCCGATGCAATTAAAGTCCTTTTCATGATCTCTCCTCGTGCTTTTAGCGGTTAAAAAATTTGGCTCTATTTAATAACGCCGGAAAACGAAGAGAACTCCATCATGAATGGATAAATCTTTTTTTGGTTATCGTACGCGGTTGGTCGAGGCAGTTTGAAAAACTTTGGCCGGTATCTGGGAGAAAACGACTGGCCGCCCGCTTACGCAGGCGGTTCCGACACCTCTTCGCCCGTCCATTGGGATTTTTTCGAGTGCGGGATGTCGAACTGGTCGAGGATGCGAAAGCACAACTGTTCAACAAGGTCGTCGATGGTTTTAGGGCGGTGATAAAAGCCGGGGCTCGCGGGCAGTATCTGAGCACCGGCACGCGAAAGGCGGAGCATATTTTCGAGATGGATGGCGTTGTATGGCGTCTCACGCGGAACGAGTAGGAGCTTGCGGCCCTCTTTGAGACATACATCGGCAGCGCGGTGGATGAGGTTCGTACCGGCACCTGAGGCGATCGATCCGAGCGTGCCCATTGAGCAAGGGACGATGATCATACCGGCTTGTTTGTTTGAGCCGGACGAAGGTTTGGCGGCAAAATTGTCGAGCCGCCAGTAACGGATAATATGCGAATCGACCGGCAAGCCGAGCCATTCGTTTATTCGTGTCAAATCGGGGTCTTTGAGATTTACGCCCATCTCGACCTGCGCGACAGTCGCCGCCGTCGAGGACATTATCAGATTTATCTTTTCGACCACTCCGCTCGAGGCCAGCAATTGCAAGGTTCGGTGTGCGTAGATCGTGCCGGAGGCCCCGGTTATCGCCAGTGTTAGTTCCATATCTATAGCTTTGATTCTAGCTTTTTTGCCGTGAAGTAATAAAGCGAATTCCGCGACAGGTTGATAAATCAAGCAACTGCGTGACGAAATACGCTATCTTATAGGTGCATCACCTTAGTGGGAGTCGCTCACGGCTATGACTCCGCTATGCCCTTCGAAAATAGGATCCGTGCAAAAATTATGTTGAAATCACGATCTCTATCGATAGGTATTTTGGCGCTTGCGATATTTTGCATTGACGCTGCGGCTCAAACGACCGGAAAAGATCCGGTCATTATCATCCCGGGTGTGTCCGGTTCTGAAATATTAAATGCTAGGACGGGCAAAACCGTCTGGTTTAGCGCCAAACGCGATAAAGCTGATGACCTGCGGCTGCCGATCAGTTCGCCAAACCTCGCGTTTAATCGTGACGGGCTAAAGGCCGGTGACATTATCCGTAAGATCGAGGTGCCCGTGCTGCCCGACGTTGAGGTGTATCAAAAGCTGATCGACTCTCTCATCGAACGAGGCTATACCGAAGCCGACTGGAAAAAACCGAAAGCGACTGATGTATTTTATGTATTTGCCTACGACTGGCGGCGTGACAACGTAGAATCGGCACGGCTGTTGATGCAAAAGATGGCCGCGGTCAAAAAGACTCTGCGGAAGCCGGGACTTAAAATTCGACATCCTCGCACATTCGATGGGCGGACTCATCGCTCGCTACGCCGCAATGTACGGCACTGCCGATCTGGGGCGGGACGGTGTCACTCCGGTGCCGACTTGGGCAGGTGCGTTGCATATTAACAAACTGATGATGTTTGGCACTCCCAACGAAGGCTCAGCCAGATCGATCGATGCCCTTCTCAACGGCTATCCGATAATTGCCGACCGCAAACTGCCGTTTGTCGACGACCTACGTCCCGAAGACGTGATGGCAAATCCGGCCGCTTTTCAGGTGTTGCCGCATCAGGGATCGGCGCGTTTTCTAGACGAAAACCTGCAGCCGCTAAAGCTCGACATCTACGATCCGAAAACGTGGGAGAAATACGGTTGGGGTGCGATCAACGATCCGAAATTCCTAGCTAAACTGCGTGGCGGCAACACATCGGTCCTGAGCGAAAAGGAGTTAAAAGCTCTTAACGACCCAAAAGACAAAAACGCCGACGACCGTCTACTTGCCCGCACAACCGTCGCCCAAGCCCTCGCCTACTTCGCCTCGGCGTTAAGCCGGGCAAAGCGTTTTCATCTGGCTCTCGATGCTCCGGCGAAAACCACAACCGTCAAACTATTTGTCTATGGTGGTAACTGCGAACCGACGCTAGACGCGATCGTCTTGATCCGCGACGAAAAGAAAGGGACGTGGACAACGCTGACCGACGCAAAGGATATTAAAACGGCGGCTGGCAAGGAGTACAAAAAAGCGGAGGTCAGAGCCGCGATGTTCACGCTGGGTGACGGAACCGTGACGGCGCGTTCACTATTGACCGCCGACCCGTCAAACAAGACTGGCGACGAAACGGCCATTAAACCGATATTCGCACCGACATCGTCACTTTTCGGCTGCATCTCGCACACAAAGCTTTTTTTGGATAAACCGATACAGGACAGTTTCTTGAGTGCGTTGGCAGTTACAGAGCAAAAACAGCCCTAAGGATTTAGCAACACAAACAAACGGTCGGTCCATTCGGAGCGCGAGTTTCGGAGGATCTCGTATTGGACCTGTGCCATGTCGCGGTTGCCGAGTTTGATGTAGGCACGGCCGAGGTTGTAGCGGGCCTTGTCCATGTCCGGATTGGCTCCGACGGCGTTATTAAAAGCCTCGACGCTTTCCTCGGCCTTGCCGGATTCGAGCAGGCTCTCACCGAGATAATTGTATGTTTTGCCGTCGGGTTTGTAGGGTTTGAGCTGTTCGAATGCGACGGCCGCGTCGGCAAAACGTTTTTGTTTGAACAACGCGAGTCCGAGCTTTTCGATGGCGTTGGCGTGGTCTGGTTTCAGCGTTATCGCACGGCGATAAGAAAGGATCTCTTCGTCGGTGCGGTCCATTTTCCCAAAGGTCAAACCGAGGAAATACTGCGTGTCGGCATTGCTGTCATCGAGGCGGATCGCCTGCCTGTACGCATCAACCGCGTCCTTGTAAACGCCGAGAGCATAGCTCGACGCACCGATATTGATAAACGTCGCCGACCATTCGGGCCGGAGCTTTGCCGCGATGCGCGAAGCCTTTAGCGCCTCGGCGTGACGACTCAGTGCACCATAACAATACCCCGCCTGATACCAAGCCTCGGCATAATTTGGATCGGCCTCAGCCGCCTTTTCAAAATACGGCAACGCTCGGGCGTAATCGTCACGCGAAAGCTGGGCGAGGCCTTGGGAATAAAGCCGCTCGGCGGATGAACGTTTGTTCTTTTGCGCCTCGGCGACGAGCGATGAGAACGTCTGAACGTCCGTGATTTTTAGCTGTGAGATACGTTCGGCGGGAACGGCAAAATTCAGATTTTGCCCTTCGGCGGCCTGCAATGTTGCGACACCGATCACCTGCCCAGCCATATTTACGACGGGCGAACCAGACGAGCCCGGCGAGATCGATGCCGTGATCTGGATGATCGTTCCGTAACCGGAAATTTCGCGTACCGCCGAAACGATGCCGTTCGAGACCGAGCCTTCGAGTCCGTAAGGATTGCCGATGACGACGATCGACTCGCCCTCTTGCGGAGCGGCTTTTACGATCGGCAGCGGCACGGCCAACTCACGCGGAACATCGACTTGCAGCAAAGCCAGATCGCCCTCACCATCGACCGCCAGCACACCGCGAACCGGATATTTTTTACCGTTGAGCAGATGGATCTCGACACGCGTCGCACGCTCAATTACGTGACGGTTCGTAATAACGCGGTCTGCGGCGATAAAAAATCCACTGCCGCGAGCTAAGGTGTTGTCTTTCGAATCAAAAGTCTCGATCGCAACGGCCGAGGGCTTGATGCGTTTGACAAGCTCAGGCAAAAAATCCTGCGCGTGGGATGTGCCCGCGAAACACACGAAAGACACGAAAAGGAAAGGAAAAATTTTGGCAGTTAAGCGAAACATTGGCGACGCGCTGATTATATGTTCTTTCACGTCGCAACCCAAGTTTTTTGCAAAAAAGTTTGCGGCTTTGAGGGAGAATTTCCCGCAAAGCCGCAAAGATGCAAAGCAAAACAAGATGTAAGAGTTACTTGATTATCCCGTTACCATCGAGTGCGGTATAAACATCCGTCGAATACAGCCCAAGCCATTTGTCGCTGTTTGGCGTTTGAAAAATCTTGTCGTACACCTGTGCGTTAAGGCTTTCGAGATCGCCGGGGCGGTCACGGTTGAGCCATTCGTAGAGTTTGGTGTGAAACAGAAAATCGTTGCGTGTCGTGTCGAGGGCGAGAAAACTGTTGAGCTTTGCAAATAGCCCCTTAAACTCAGCTTCGGACAGCCCTGTCTTCGCGTTCTGACGGCGGATCATTGCAATGCTGTTTGCATCTAGAGCGTTGTTTGCCGAATACACGCTGGCGAGCTTGTTCCAATCGTCGTAATTCACTGACTGCTCAAACTTTGCAAAATCGTCATACACACGCAGGATCGAGTATTCGTCAACGACTATCATCTTTGCCACCGCGATCGGAGCTGCGAGGATCGCGAGCGAACCAGTCTTGGTCTCGGTCATCTGAACGCCGGCCGTCTCGATCGTCTTTTTACGCTCGGCAACAATCGCTTCAAAACCGTCTTTGCGGTATTTGAGCAATGCTCGATTCTGCTCGGCGAGCGGCAATTGCTGCACCGATTTGTTGATCTCGTTCGACTTGGTGATGTATTTAAGAAACGTTGCCGGATTGTAGAGCCCGGGGATCGCGTCGATCACACTGCCGTTAGCATCGATCACATAATGGATACTGTTGCCAGTAATGGTGCGTTCGATCTTGCGGCCGTCGCCAAAATCGATCGTGATGCGCGGAGCCGGACGGACTGATTTCCAGTGCAAAATATAGTTGTCGCGAAGGTATTTTGAGACACCTGCGTTCGAATATAGGATCGCACGAAACAGGCGGCTGTTGGCACATGAAAACTCTTCGTTGAGGTTGCCGAGCAGACGGAGCGTCAATATCGGCTTGTTCTTTGCCTTGGCAGCGACCTTGGCAGCTTCGAGGTCGGTGTACCAATATAGGTGCGCGGTGTAAGCGTCTTTTTGCATCGCGACGGTGTCGAGAGCGGCGGCAATGCGTTTCCAATCGGCGGTCGCATTCCCAGTTTTTACAAAGCGGTCGATGTCAGCGGCATACCGAGTAAACAACGCATCAAGCCCGACGCTGCCCATCGCACGGAGCTCGCGGATCGCGGGTAGCGACGTTGCCGTGTCATTCGAAACAGCATCGACAGCCAGTGTTTCAGTGGGTTTTCCTGCTGCAAATGCGGTAGCCGAGAATAAAAGGGTGATCAGCAAAAGGATTGAATACTTGTTTTTCATTTGTGTACGCTCCTAAAAAGATTTGCCTTTAGAACGGAGATTTTTTGAGTTCTTGCAGAATTTTTTGAACCGGTGTGCAAAAATTTTGCGCGGCGGCCAGAAAAGGCTAAACTTGGATTTCAGCCAAATAAAGTTATGAAGATCGCACTTGCCGCCGACCACGCCGGATACGAGGAAAAGGAAAAGATCAAAAAAACGCTCGATGAGATCGGCGTTGAATATACCGATATGGGCACCAATTCGTGCGACTCGGTCGATTATCCCGACTACGCCCGCATGGTCGGTGAGGCAGTCGCTCGCGGCGATGTCGATCAAGGATTGCTTGTGTGCGGCTCAGGAACCGGCATGGCGATCTCGGCGAATAAGGTTAAGGGCGTCCGTGCCGCCGTCGCCTGGAACGAGGAAATTGCACGGCTCGCTCGCCAGCATAACAACGCCAACGTCCTAGCACTCGCCGGGCGTTTTGTCGCGGCCGACGAGCAGGCAAAGATCGTAAAGGCTTTCTTTACCACTGATTTCGAAGGCGGGCGACACGCCCCGCGAGTTGATAAGATCTCTCAGATCGAGAGCGACGACCTATGCTAATCCTATGCCTAAAATAATCGCCATCGCGGGCAGCTATCGCGAAAATTCATACAACAAACGCGTTCTCTCCATCGCCGCCCACGGTGCTCGTGAAGCCGGAGCCGAGGTCACTGTCATCGACCTGCGCGATTATCCGATGCCCGTCTATGACGCCGATATGCAGGACGGCGGGGCTTTTGACGAACACGCTCTGCGCTTGCAGGACCTATTTAATGAGCACGACGGGTTTTTGATATCGTCGCCTGAATACAACGGCGGCATTCCGGGCGGGTTTAAGAACGCGATCGATTGGGTCTCGCGCTCAAATGATAAATACAAAATGTATGAGCCGATCAAAGGCAAAACGGCAGCATTGATAACCGCTTCGCCGGGGCAATTTGGCGGCATTCGATGCCTCGTTCACCTTCGCGGTGTGTTTACGCTGATGGGCGTCCATGTGCTGCCAGCGGAGATCGCAGTGCCATTCGTCGGGCAAAAATTTGACGGTGCCGGTGCTGAGATGACGGATGAAAAAATGAGGTCAATTCTTAACGGCCATGGTGCCGCTCTGGTCAAGACCTTAACCTAAAAAGTTCGATTCGCTCCGCAGATAAAATTGATGGATCCGAAATTTCCTGAAATTCCACTCGATGCTTGGCGTGCTACCAAGAACACCCTGCATCTGTATTTGCAGATCGTCGGCAAGATCCGTCTGCAGATGCATCCGCGTGTCAATCATTGGTGGCATGTGCCGCTGTATGTTTCTCCCCGTGGGCTGACGACGCGGACGATACCAAATGCGGGCGGCAGTTTTGAGATCGAGTTCGACTTCCACGAACACGCTCTTAAGATCAAAACAAGCGACGGCCGGTATGAGGATTTTGCTTTGTATGACGGACTGTCGGTCGCCGATTTTTACGCGAGCCTGTTTTCAAACCTTGCCAAACTTGGCCTGCGGCCTCAGATAAAAGCCGAGCCGTACGAAGCTCCGTCCACCACGCCGTTTGCCGACGACCACGAAAACTGCTCTTACGACAAAGAGTACGTCGAGCGTTTTCACAAAGTACTGGTTGCGGTCGATGATATTTTCGAAGAGTTTCGCGGCCGTTTTACCGGCAAATCCACGCCCGTGCATCTTTTCTGGCACAGCTTTGACCTGGCGTTAACGCGGTTTTCCGGCAAGCCCGCACCCGCAATCGACGGAGCCAACATGGTCACCCGCGAAGCATATTCGCACGAGGTCATCAGCTTTGGATTCTGGTTTGGCGACGACAAAGAAAACAGCGTCGCCGCCCCGGCATTTTATTCGTACACAGCCCCTAAACCTGACGGATTGGAAAGTGAACCGCTCAAACCCGAGTCCGCATTCCGGACACCCGACGGCGGCATGGCTTTGTTGATGTACGACGACATTCGCAATACCGAAAATGCACGCAAGTTGATACTCGATTTTCTCGAATCGACCTATCAAGCGGGAGCAAAACGAGCCGGTTGGCCGATCGAAGAATTAATTTGGAAGCCCTCTTAAACACTGTTCACTATTCACTATCAAAATGATCGATCTTCGCAGCGACACAGTTACAAAACCGTCCGACAAAATGCGGGCCGCAATGGCCGCGGCTGAGGTTGGGGATGATGTTTTTGGCGATGACCCGACGGTCAATCTTTTGCAAGAACGCGCGTGTGAGGTGTTTGAAAAGGAAGCCGCGTTGTGGGTACCGACCGGCTGTATGGGCAATGAGATCGCGGTCAAGGTGCATACAAAACCCGGGCAGGAGATCGTCACCGAAGATCGCGGGCATATCTTGAATTACGAACTCGGAGCGGCGGCGGTCATTTCGGGCGTAACGATCCGTGCGGTCAAAAGTGCCGACGGTTCGGGGCATCTGACCTGGAGCGAGATCGAGCCGGCGCTAAAGATCGACCCGCCGTATTTTCAAGCTGCTACCGCACTTGTCTGCCTTGAGAACACACATAATTTCGCTGGCGGAAGTGTGATGACGGCAGCAGCCTGTGCCGAAATTTGCGAGCGGTCGCTCGCCGTCGGCCTGCCCGTTCACATGGACGGAGCGAGGATATTTAACGCCTCGGTCGCGTTGGGTGAGACGGTCGCCGATCTAACGCGGCATTGCGATTCGGTGATGTTCACGCTGTCTAAGGGGCTCGGTGCTCCCGCTGGCTCGATTTTGCTTGGCTCGAAAGATTTCATCGCCGAATCATGCATCTGGCGAAAACGCCTAGGCGGCGGTATGCGTCAGATCGGAATCCTCGCGGCGGCGGGACTGATCGCTCTCGACGAAGGACCAGAACGTTTGGAGGAAGATCATGCAAATGCTCGTGCGTTGGCTGAAGGCCTCACCAATATCAATGGCGTCTCGATCGATGTCGAAAAGGTCGTCACAAACATCGTCATTTTCGACATCTCCGGCACAGGCAAAACATCCGCCGAGATCGTCGAGGCACTAAGAGCCAACGGCATTCTCGCGATAGGCTTTGGCAACTTGATACGGATGGTGACGCATTTGGATATCTCAGCGGGTGATATTGCCACGACAATCGCCGCACTTAGAAATATCTTATGAACATCGAACAACTCCGAAAATACTGCCTCTCATTCCCCGGTGCGACTGAGGATATTAAATGGGGAGCCGATCTGTGTTTTTGTGTCGGGGCTAAGATGTTTTGTGTGACGGGTGCGGATTCAATATCCGGGGGGATGTCGATAAAATGCACGCCGGAGAAGTTTGACGAGCTGATCGAACGCGAGGGGATCGATCCGGCGGCGTATGTCGGGCGGTATAAATGGGTGCGGATCGCGGATCTTAATGCGGTAACTGCCGATGAATTAAAAGCACTCATTGAGAAGTCATACCAACTCGTTTTTGATAAACTACCTCCCAAGGTAAAGAAAACTATCAAATAAGAGCCTGCTACAGCAGGTACTCCAAACAATGATAATCGCCATTGACGGCCCAAGCGGAGCGGGCAAATCGACGCTCGGCAAGATGCTTGCCAAAAAACTGAATCTGCTCTATCTCGACACCGGTGCGATGTATCGTGCCGTTGCTCTGGCCGTGACGCGGGCCGGGGTTCCCTTTCGCGATATAGACCGGATCGCGGATATTGCCGAAAATTCTGAGATCGATCTCGTCGGCGAACCCGACGCGATGAAGGTAATGCTCGACGGCGAGGACGTGTCGGTCGATATCCGCACATTGGACGCAGCCCAATCGGCGTCGGTCGTTTCGACTATCTCGGAGGTCCGGCGGATCATGGTGGAGCATCAGCGGATCATTGGCAATTCGGCTCCGAACGGGTGCGTGCTTGAGGGGCGTGACATCGGCAGCGTTGTTTTTCCACACGCCGATATCAAATTTTTCCTGACGGCAAAGCCCGAGGCCCGTGCCCGCCGCCGTCATACTGAAGATCAGGCCAAGGGGCGAATCTCGACTTACGAGCAGACGCTCGCCGAGATCAACGAGCGTGACGAACGCGACGTTTCACGTGAAGATTCGCCGCTGACTATCTCTGACGACGCGGTTGTCATCGACACGAGCGAATTGGACCTGTACGAGGTCTTTGAGCAGATGCTCGCAAAGGTCGGTGAAAAACGCGCTTCTGCGGCTTAAAAGTTGACTTAATCAACGTGCGCACCTTAAAATCATAAGTTGCTCTTTTTATGTGCTCCCGTAGCTCAGTTGGATAGAGCGACGGCCTTCTAAGCCGTAGGTCGCACGTTCGAGCCGTGCCGGGGGTACCAAATGCTTCGCAATTTGAGATTTCAAATTTGAAATTTCAAATATTAGTTATGGCGGCTATAGTTCAGTTGGTTAGAACGCCTGATTGTGGTTCAGGAGGTCGTGGGTTCGAGCCCCACTAGCCGCCCCATTTCTATTCTTTAACGTTCGCGGGTGATGTTATGCGTCGACAGATATTTTCAAAGCGATTACTCGTATCGGCTGTATTATTATCGCTGGCGCTGATGGGTTCGATCACCGGACAACGGAAAGGCGCTCCGTTGGAGAATAAGCTGCCCTACGTCCCCGGCGAACTGCTCGTTAAATTCACCGGCGGTGCCGAGTCAAATTTTGCCCGCAGCGTTAACAGCATAATGGGCACGACCGCCGTCGAGACGCTTGGCGACAACAATTGGCAGCGTGTAAAACTGCCCGATGGTATGAGCGTCGAGAGTGCGATATCAGGTTATTCCCTGTTATCCGGCGTCGATTACGTCCAGCCAAATTATTATTACCACCTACTCGCTACTCCCAACGACCCGCAATTTACAAGCTCCGGGATGTACGGCCTGACCAAGATCGCGGCACCGGCTGCGTGGGATCTGTCGACCGGCAGCTCGTCAATTGTTGTCGCAGACATTGATAGCGGCATGCTCTACACTCATCAGGATCTTGCACCAAACGCTTGGCTCCATACGGCAGAAGCGAACGGGATAGCTGGAGTAGATGATGACGCCAATGGTTATATCGATGACGTTCGTGGATGGGATTTTTTCTATAACGTAGCAGACCCGACTCCGGGCGGTTCGGGCGGACACGGAACCCACACTGCCGGCACAATAGGAGCTGCGGGCAACAACGCTCTGAATGTGACGGGTGTTAACTGGAATGTAAAGATCATGCCGCTTAAGATCTACAGTCCTCTCGGCACCGATTCGACCTCCGCAATGCTCGTAAATGCTTATGCCTACGTGCGAATGATGAAACTCCGCGGGGTAAATATTCGGGCAACCAACAATTCGTACGGCAACTGCGGCGAGGCTTGCGGCTACGACCAAGCGACCAAGGACGGCATTGACGGCATGGGCGAGGTCGGCGTTGTAAACGTCTATGCTGCCGGCAATGACAACAACAATAACGACACAAATCCGGGCATCTCATATCCGTCCGTTTACACAAGCCCGAGCATCATTTCGGTTGCTTCATCCACATCGACCGATGCGAAATCTAGTTTTTCAAGTTTTGGACTGACGTCGGTCGATCTTGCAGCACCCGGATCGAGTGTCTTGAGCACCTGGAACACTTCAAACACGGCAACAAGTACGATCAGCGGCACATCAATGGCTACGCCGCATGTGACCGGAGCCGTCGCCTTGCTCGCCTCGTATCGGCCTGACCTTTCGGTTGCTTCGCTCAAGGCATCACTGCTGAACAACGTTGACCTGTTGCCGGCTTGGAGCACACTTGTAAAAACAGGCGGGCGGCTTAATGTATTTAAGGCGATGCAAAACCCGACGGTCTGCACGTTTAATAACGGAGCAACACGTATTCAGGCACGAGCCGCGGGCGGAACGTTTTTGATAAGCATACCTGCGGCGACAAATTGCGACTATTTTGTAAAGAGCAATAACGCTTGGGTGACCCGCAATACTGCCGAGGTAATGAGCGGAACCAATACCGTCAGCATCACCGTTGGACGTAATGTCGGCATGCCGCGAACCGGCACCGTCACTATCGGCGGACAAATTTACACGATCGTACAGGGCGGCAGCGGCCGCAAGGGCATCTAACATTGCCAACCTTTCGAACGGGAAAGGCATCTATTGATTGTTGATTTTTATAATTTAAGGTTTTCATGATCAGAAAAATATTTATTTTCGCGAGCATTTTGCTGCTGTTGTCGTTGCCCGCTTTTGCACAGTTAACAAAGCGGGCTCCGCGGCGTCAACCGCCCGCCAAATCGCCTCCGCCGGTTGATAAACTCCGCATTGCGATGGACTACGATAACGACGGCAAGGCTGACTTTGCGGTGTTTAACCACGCGACAAATAAATGGAATATTGCTAAGAGTGGCGGCGGCACGATCAGCCAACAGTTTGGCATCCGTGGACAGGATTATTTTGTCCCCGGCGACTACGACGGTGACTCGATCGGTGATCTCGCAGTGTTTCGCGACTCCGAACATAAGTGGTACATCATGTATAGCTCGACGAGCGCACTGGTCACGATCGACTTTGGATTATCAGGCGACGAACCGGTGGCTCGCGATTATGACGGCGACGGCAAGACCGATCTGGCAGTTGCCCGCAAATCTACGAGCGTTATCACTTGGATAATTCGAAAGAGTACGGCAAATCCGGTGACGACAGCAAACGTTACCGAGTCGACAGATTGGGGATTTGCTGCCGACTCGACCTGTCCGGGCGACTATGACGGTGACGGCAAATTTGACCTTTGCGTACGCCGTGCGGCCACAACCGACACGGGACTCACGACCTTTATCACTAAATTGAGCACGACCGGGCTGCAGGAATCTGTTGCCTGGGGACTTAACGGCGACCTCATCATCGCCGGTGATTATGACGGTGATTTCAAAACCGATTACGCTGTGCTTCGCGAAGGCAAGCTGCAAACCGATCCGCTCAAGTGGCTCATCCGCCGCAGCTCTGACACAACGGCAGTTGTTGTCGACCTGGGCATTACCGGCACATCGTATAACGCTCAGAACGACTACGACGGTGATAACCGGACGGATCTCGCCGTTTGGGATAATTCGACCGCAACATTTACGATCGTTAACGCACTGACGATGACCTCGTCAAGCTTTGCTTGGGGCGTCGTCAACGACTATCCTATCGCGAGCTATCAAACACGTTAATAAATATTGAATGCCAGATCTTAAGTGGTTGGGGCTTAATGCTCCGGCCATTTTTGTTTCCCGCGGGGAATTATAGTAGCTTTTGAGTATTGCAAATGGCCGATCTGACAAACATTATCAACCAGACCTTTCCGACGAAATGCGTCGTCATCATCGGCGACCTCGTGGCCGATCAGTTTCTAAACGGCACTATCTCGCGCGTTTCGCGTGAGGCTCCCGTCTTTATCTTGCGTCACGACACGACCAAAACGGTTCCCGGCTCCGCCGCAAATGCGGCGGTGAATGTAGCATCGCTTGGCGGCAAGCCCGTGTTGATAGGACTCGCAGGTGAGGATGCCAACGGCGGCTTGCTGCTAGATGCTTTGCGTGAGTCTGGTATCGCTACGGACAATATCGTCACGGATGCATCGTTGACCACGACAACCAAAGTCCGCGTGCTTGCCGGACAGCATTACGCCGCCCGACAGCAGGTCATACGAATCGACTACGAAGCGTCACCCGACCTCGACGCCGCGACGAAGCAAAAACTGCGTGACAGCCTCAAGGCGGCCGGACCAAACGCGGACGCGATCATTATTTCGGATTACAATTACGGTGCGGTATTTCCTGAGATCTTTGCCGACGCTCTTGCGATATCGCAGGCACGCGGCATACCCCTGGTCGTCGATTCGCGTTTCCGGCTCGAAAGTTTTATCGGTGCAACCAGCGCCACGCCAAACAGCGACGAGGTCGCACAGATACTTGGTGAAGATTTTACAAGCGACGATTGCGGGCAGCTTTGCGAGCGGCTTGGGCTCAAAGCTCTGCTAGTGACTAACGGCAATCGCGGTGTGCAGCTATTTGAGAGCGGTCAATCACCGCTCCAGATCAATGCCGTCGGCGGAGCCGAGCCGGTCGATGTCACTGGTGCGGGCGATACCGTCATCGCGGCCTATACACTGGGTCTCGCATCAGGCATGAGTTTCGCCGAGGCCGCGAAAATAGCCAACCACGCCGGCGGTATTGTTGTAATGAAAAAAGGTACAGCCTCAGTGACCGCCGCCGAACTCACAACCTCGATCGCCGAGAACAATGATCCGGCAGTTGCCAACCACGCCAAATAAACGACAATGTCTGATCTATCAGCCCCGATCTTAAGCCGAAAAGAACTCGTCAAACGTGTCGCCGATGCTCGCGAACAAGGATCGACGATCGTGTTAGCCAACGGCTGTTTTGATCTGCTACACGTCGGGCATATCCGTTATCTGGCCGGTGCCAAAGAACTCGGCGGTGTTTTGATAGTCGCCATAAATTCGGACCAGCAAGCTCACGCTCTAAAGGGCGAAGGCCGACCGTTCATGCCTGAAAACGAACGGGCGGAGTTGATCGCGGCTTTAAAAAGCGTTGATATTGTGACCATCTTTGACGAACCGACGGTCGAGCAGCTTATCCGCGACATCCGTCCCAACATTCACGCAAAAGGCACCGATTACACGACGGACACCGTACCCGAACGCGACATCATCCGCGAAGTCGGCGGCCGCGTCGCCATCGTCGGCGACCCGAAGGATCACTCTTCGACCGAACTTATTGAGAAGAGGGGAAGAGGTGAGCAGGATAAGGGATGAAGCACAATTTCTCCTCTTCTCCTCCACTTTCTTATGTGGACTGCCCGCACAAAAAATGATCTGGTCATCGAGGTTTGGGAAAAGCTCGACTGCGAAAATATCGGCGCCAACGAGATCGAGGCTATCGAAGAGGCGGTTCGCGGACAGTATGGCGAACAGGCGGTCGATTCGCCGATGCAGATCGCAAGGCTATTGGCTGACGAAGGTGCAGATCTCCGACACTCCGAGATAATGGAGTTGTACATTGCCCGGGCATCAAATCGCCCATACGAAGCAGCGTTTCGCAATGTGCTCGATATCAGCGGGCTAAAAAGCGCTTTAACTTCATTACGCAATCTTGAGTCTTTGCGGACAAAATATAAAAATGACGGCGATAAAGAAGGTGTCAGGCTGGCGCGGGAAGTAGCCCTTACGGCAAAGCAGCAAGCCGCCGAGACAGCCGAACGAATCCGCGTGGATGCAATAACGCGGCAGATAAACGCCGAGATCGCTGAGTGGTTTCGCGTGTGGCTGCAAACGCCGGAGATATTCGAATCGTGGGTCGATCTGCGGCAGCGTTCACAGGACTTTATCGATAAATTTGGGCAGGAAAAACAAGATCAATAATGCGGCGATTTTTTGCACCACAAGAAAGCTTTTACGACAAAACGGTCGCGCTCGATGCTGATGAAACGCGGCATCTGCGTGATGTTTTGCGACTAAAGATAGGCGACGAAGTATCAGTGTTTGACGGTGCTGGAAAAGAATTTGCCTGCACGATAAATGAGATCGGCAAGAAAGAGACGGTGCTGGCAGTCACAGGTGCGATCGAGCCATCGTCACCAGAATCGCCGTTTGCCATCACCATCGCTGCCACCGTACTAAACGGCGAAAAGTACGAT
The DNA here is from genome assembly GCA_016706275.1 of Chloracidobacterium sp. Lineage (GTDB taxonomy): Bacteria > Acidobacteriota > Blastocatellia > Pyrinomonadales > Pyrinomonadaceae > OLB17. The sequence continues at coordinate 645,385 of JADJJY010000003.1, forward strand.
CTGATCGTTCAAAAAGCAGTCGAGCTGGGCGTCACAAAACTCATTCCGCTTATCACGATCCGCTGCGACGTAAAACAAAAAGATGCCGCCCGGCGTCTTGAACGCTGGCGCCGTATCGCAATGGAAGCGACCAAACAGACCGGACGCGCAAAACTGATGGAGATCACCGAACCGGCAGCTTTTGATAAATTGCTGGGTGAACTAAATGGTGAGAATGCCATTCTGTTTTCCGAACGCGACGGCGTCGATTTTTCTACCATCACAGCCGACAAAAAAATAACCGCCCTTTACGGTCCAAAGGGCGGTTGGGATGATGTGGAATTAAAAATGGCCGCCGAACACGATATCAATATCGTAACTCTCGGCGGCCGTACTCTTCGTGCCGAAACCGCGGCTATCGCGATCACTGCGATCCTCCAGCATCGTTTCGGCGATCTCAATTAATTATCGCTCTTTGGAGTTTTCGGCTTGAAATATGCGTCTCCACGCTGTGAAAGCTTGGCTTTTTGCGCCAGCGTTTGTATTGCCGAATCCAGCAATTCCTTATCATCGATCTTAAAGCTCGTAGTTCCTTTCACATCGACGTCCGGGTCATCAAACTGCACCACCAAATAGCGGCGCTTTGATTTGATCAAACTCGCAAGCCCCGCTCCCGGCAGAGGAATATGGCTAACGACGTTGCCGCCGGTTGACGTGACCGATTGCGATTGGGGATAGATCACCTGAAACGACTCATACGGAATGCCAAATTTTTCCTTGTTATCTTTGCCTCGAAAAACAAGCCGCTGGTTCGCGTCGTCAAAATTGAGCGTGCCGTCGATCTTGTCGCTATAGCCAAACATCCCGCCCTCGTACTTTGCCTCAAACGACGCCGGAGCAGGCTTTGCCGCAGCATTTGGTGTTTTGTCGACCGGCCTCGGCTGTGCCGAAACGACCGCTGTAAAACAAATGGCGAAAGCGGCCGCAATAAATATCGATCTCATATGTTCATAATTCCTGAACGGTAGATTAAGGAGAGCCTTTTGTCGTTCAATATTTAGACGCTTGTGGGGCGGGATTGGTTGTTATTTGAACGAGGATACTTTCAGTTCGCCCTGATAAATGGCGACACGCCGCTCGGCGAGAGCGACATATTCAGCGGAGATCTCGGAGCCTAGCCATTCGCGGTCAAGCAGATGTGCAGTCTTGGCGGTCGTGCCGCTGCCCATGAAACAGTCATACACGAGATCGCCCTCGTTGGTCCACGTACGGATCTGATCCTCGCAAAGCTGCTCGGGAAAAATTGCCGGGTGCTCAAACGCGATCCTGTCACGCGAGCTGGATGTGCCGACGTTGTAATAAAAGATATTTCCTACCTTTCGCTGCGTCTTGATCTCGCGTCCGATATCTTCGTCCGGCAGATTGCCCCGCCCAACCTCAGTTATGCGAAATGCCTTGATCTTTTGCCCCGCAGACTTTGTCGGCTCGGTGAGCGGATTGAACGTTTTTGGCTGTCCCTTAGAAAAGCAAAACATATACTCAAAACACTGCCGGTAACGCTTTCCGCAATCGCTTGGGATCGGGTTATTTTTGGCGTAGATCATCGTGTCGTGGACGTTAAACCCCGCCTCTCTGAACGCAAACGCGTGCTTAAAACTCGTCAGTGTTTCATCTCCATTTACTGTGCGGTCGCCGACCACCCACAGCACGACGCCGCCCGGTTTTGTCTTTGCGAACAGCGCTTGTGCAATCTCCGCGACCGGGAAATGATATCCGTTATAGACGCGCAGATCGTCATAGGGCGGACTGGTGATCGTCATATCGATCGTGTCGTCTGGCAGCCGTTGCAGCGTATCGATACAATTTTCGTGGTAGATATTACCAAATTTCATAGGGTGGTTATTGCGGCCATTTGGCCAGGAAATCGTTGATAAATGCTTTCTCGGGCTTTTCAGTTTCTGCTTCGAGAAACTCACGGAACTGCTCTTGCTCTTCAACGTATTGTTCTTCGGTCAGTTGGCCCGCAAAATACACGACACGCAGCCATACGAGATAAGTGTTTAGCACGTCGATCTGGTTGTATTCGACGATCTTTGTCAGGTTGCGTTCGAGCCACAGATCGGTAACCTGATCGCCCTTAACATCGATCTTGCCGGGATAGCCGCAGAGCTTTGCAAGCTCATCCAGCTTTGGAGACATCGCACCGCCCGACAGTTTCTTTAATATGTCAAAATGAGCCTCGCTGTTGCGGGCGTCAAAATAATCTGGGCCCTCCCAAGGCTTGTTTGGCCGCTCGTTAAACGCCGGTGCGGTCACCTCGTTGATGATCCCGCGTTGGATCAGCACCTGTAGGTCGGATTCGGCCGAGTTATACCCAACAAGCTGCGGCCGCCGTTCGCCGAGGATGTACAAAAACCGGTCGATGATCGACGCTTCGTCAACATCCATTTCCTCAAGCGGTAATTTTGGCAGCGAATTTAGCGAAAACTCGACGACTCTTTCGTTATCGCGGTTAAAAAACGACTTTCGCGAAAGAAACGCGATCGACACGACCCGCGAAAACATATATTTGAGAAACGGCCGCGGATTTTTCTCGGCATCATACTGCGGGGAATGTTCCCACAGCCGCTGCATCGCGTCGAGCTCGGTCGTGTCGTCGTCGAGGTCAAATAGCCGCTTGGCCCCGGCGGCATCCGGAACCCACTCCATGTCAAAAAACAGTGCAAGCTCGTGAATTGGACTTTTGAGCATTTATTAAAGAGGTGGTTTAACCGTTGAAAGGTAATGTGGTCTAGCGCTTAGGGTTACAAACAACGAAAGTCTAACACACGGGCGCGCAAAATGAAACAACTTTTTTAAACAGCGCGCAAATTTGTATTGGGATAAATTCGGGAGTAATATGTGCTGATAATGGACGCGGTCACACAAAAACGCCATTCAAAACTTGGCATCGCATCATGCCTGATGGCATTTGGTATATGGTTGTATTTTGTAGTGATGCTGTATTTGGTATTTTATGTCGATGGATTTACCAAGCTACTGAGCAGCCTATTCTTGCCTGATTCACGCGGCATATCAGACTTTCGCGGCATGGGCACAGCCGTCGTGGTGTTCGCTGTGATCTTTTTCCTGATACCGGTGGCAGGTCACATCTTCGGACTCCTGATGGGCGTGATCGGTATTATTTTGCCAAAGAACAAACGTCTCTTTCCCGCAGCAGGCATTATGTTAAATCTCCTGCCGGTCGTGATCCTATCGATCTTCTACCTTATCGGCACGCTTTCGCCCTCTTAAGATCCGGCGCACCAAAATGTCTGTCTCGTGGCGTATATGGTTTGGCTGTCGCCAACAATAACAACCTATACTCCAGCTAAACCCTTATAACACAAGAACATCGACCCTTTGGCACAATGGTTGCTCCCAATAAAGGCGAAACCGCCGCGAGCGGCAACATTCGACCGAAACAAGGAGTAACAAAATGAAAAAATTGACAATGACATTTCTAATGGGCGGGATGCTCACGGTATTGTTGTCCGCGACGGCGACATTTGCTCAGAGACAAAATTGCGATTCGAACGGACGCCGAGACCGCGGTTACAACGAACGCAGTTACAACAACGCTTCGTATCAAAACCAAGATCGTGACGGCCGCCGAGGCCGCAATAACGATAACCGCAATTACAGCGACGCGTATTATCAAGAGCAAAACCAGTCGGGCTACTACGACAACGGCTCATACTACGGCTACGACAACCGTAGTGTGTATCAAAAGCACCGAAAGAAAATTAATTATGGTGTCTCAATTGGTGCCGGTGCGATCATCGGTGCGTTGATCGGCGGCAAGAAAGGTGCTCTGATCGGTGCAGGTGCAGGTGTCGCCGCGGGTGCGATCATTACTAAGAAAACAAAACCAAAGACTATATATTACGGTTACTAAACCACTGATGATTGGTCATGAAAAAAGCCCCGGTTGCCAATTACGGCTTCCGGGGCTTTTTATATTCTCAAACCCTACTATGCCTGCATGTCGCCCCCACGCTGCATTAACTTTTCTTCAAGCTCTCGCTTGTACCTCGCCATCTCGCGGTCAAATTCTTCAAATTCTTTGTCCTGCTCGACATTGCGTTTGGTCTGCTTATTAAAATATTTAACGCCCTTTATATTGCTGTCTTTCAGCGAACCGAGCCATCCGTGCAGTTGTTTTGAAATACCTGTCGCATCAGATATCAAATTTGAAATTTCAGATTTGAAATTTGAAAACCGAGGAGTGGATTCACATAAACGCAACATCGACCGCGATTCACCGGCCGACCCACGGGCAATATATAGAAAGTTGATCAGATCTTTCGTGGATCCTCGTTCAAATCCTTCGGCTATGTTATTTGAAATAGAAAGAGCCGCCCGCTCAAGCTGATTTTTTGTATCACCAAGCCCGCGAAAATCAGCTTTTGCAGTAAATTCAAATACCCGAAGAGCAAACTGGATCGCAGCTTTCCAGACAGGGAGTTCTTCGAAGGTTGAATACTTCATCGAGATTAAATTGCTCCTTTCTTTTTTCAGAACATTCTACATTTCAAATCTGAAATTTCAAATTTGAAATCTCAGATCTCCGACCCCTAATTTGAAATTTCAAATCTCAAATTAAACATAAAAATGGCAATGACGGAATAGCCATCATTGCCAAAATTTCACCGATAAACCGGAACTAATAAGTATAAGTATTCGCCGCGATCAACACATCCGCAATTCTCTGGCGGGCGGCGATCGTGTTGACGGGTGAATTGTTCTTAGTAAACCGCTTAAGAGCGACCAGCAATGTGCGGCCTTCGTCACCTTCAGCGATGGCGGCGATGGTGTTTTTGGCACTCGCCTCGACACGCTGCATGGCGTCATTGCAAAAGACCGATGCCATATCGATGTATCGGCCGGCGGCCTCTTCGCCGTTGGCGGCGGCGTATTTTTTGGCACGCAGGATAGCGGTTTCCATCTGATACGCGTCCATGATGATGTCAGCGCAATTGAGCAAAACCTCTTGCTGATTTGCGAGCTCCATCATGTATTTTTGAGCAGCTGTGCCAAGCACCATCAACCCAGTTTTCTTAGCGTTTTGTGCAAGCTTGGTCTCAGCCGCAAGCAGGCTCGTATCCTCGTCAAAAGACATCTGCGGATTGAGGATCTCTTCTTGCAGAGCTGTCGCTGCCTGGAGCAGGCCGAGTTTTCCTTTCATCGCACGCTTCATCAATTGGCCCGGGATGAGGAGACGGTTGATCTCATTAGTGCCCTCAAAGATGCGGTTGATGCGCGAATCACGGTAAGCACGTTCCGCCGGATAATCCATCGAGTAGCCATAACCGCCATAGATCTGCACCATTTCATCGACAACGTAATCGAGCGATTCGCTACAAGCAACTTTGTTTATCGACGATTCGACCGCGTATTCCTCGATCGATTGCAATTTAGTCGCGTTGTCGGCGCCGTCGCCGATCAGAGCATCGATCATGCCGACGGTGCGATAGGTGATCGATTCGGCAACCCAAGTGCGGATCGCCATCTCAGCGAGCTTGTGCTTGATCGCACCAAACGATGAGATCGGCTTGTTGAACTGATGTCGCTCATTCGCATATCGAACTGCCTCGTGAATAGCGAGTTTTGCCCCGCCCGTGACCGAAGCTCCGAGTTTGAATCGGCCCACATTTAGGACGTTAAACGCTATCTTTGCACCGTCGCCGACATTGCCGATGAGGTTGCCGACCGGAATTTTTGCATCCGACAGGATGACCGCAGTCGTCGATGACGATTTGATGCCGAGTTTGTGCTCTTCGTTGCCGGGACGGCAATTGTCGCTACGCGGGACGAGAAAGCACGAGAATTTATCTTTCTCGCCATCGACCTTGGCAAAGACAAGATACACATCGGCAAATCCGCCGTTGGTGATCCACATCTTTTCGCCATTGAGAATATAATGTTCGCCGTCTTCGCTCAGCTTGGCGACGCATTTTGCGCCGAGTGCGTCAGACCCTGAGCTTGATTCGGTCAGACAATATGCCGAGACGATCTCGCCGGAAATTATTCCCGGGATCCATTGCTTTTTGAGCTCTTCGCTTCCCCAATAGAGTATCGGAAGCAAGCCGATCGAGGTCTGAGCACCGTACGTCGAACCAAAACCGCTGCCGCGGCCGACCATCTCGGCGATGATACAGCCGGATGTCTGGTCTAGAGCCATGCCGCCGTATTCCTCAGGAATATTTGCTCCCAAAAGCCCAAGTTCACCGGCTTTTTTGAGCAGATCACGAGCGACTTCCCATGCGTGACTCTCAAGAGCCGGCAACTGCGGGGCGACCTCGTTGTCGATATACTCGCGACAGGTCTCGCCGATCATCCGATGCTCGTCGGTAAAATCCTCAGGTGTAAATACCTCGGACGTCGTCTGGTCAGCGATCAAAAACTCGCCGCCCTTTACATATTCTTTTTCCATTTGTGCTTCCATTTTAATGCTCCTCTTTTTTGATCTATTTCGCGTGCTGTGAGATCGACAGCAGATTTCCGTCCGGGTCCTTGAACCACGCCACCTTTGTTCCGTCGGGTGCCGCCCAGATACCTTGCTCGTCCTGCGTCATCCACGGAAAGTCGTAGAACTCGAATTTGACGCCGCGGGAACTAAGATCCATCGCGGATGCCGCAATGTCATCAACCTCCCAGCCAAGCACCGAGAACTCGTGCGGCGTAAACGTCTGGACCGGGGTTACTCTTAACATGATGCCGCCCGTATCAAAGACGAGTGCAAAGCCATCGTCGGATTTGAAGGCAAGCCCGAGCGTCATCTCGTAAAACTGCCTGGCCTCGTCCTTTTTGACCGTCGGTATGAGAATTACGGGTTTGGCATTCGTTAGCATATCCGTCGCCTCTATTAATCGATCCTCTCAAATATCCCGGCCGCGCCCATACCGCCGCCGACACACATTGTTACCATGCCGTAGCGGGCGTTTCGGCGTTTTAGTTCCTGCAAAACGGTCGCCGTCAATTTAGCTCCGGTACATCCAAGCGGATGACCAAGAGCGACCGCTCCGCCGTTGACGTTGACCTTGCTCGGATCCATTTCGAGGACCTTCATTACCGATAAGCCTTGTGCGGCAAAAGCTTCGTTAAGCTCGATGACGTCGATCTGGTCGAGCGTAAGGCCCGCAAGTTTCAAAGCCTTTGGTATCGCATAGACCGGGCCGATGCCCATTTCTTCAGGCAGGCACCCTGCGGTTGCGAATGAGACGAAACGTGCAAGCGGCTTGAGCCCAAGCTCATTTGCTTTGTCAGCGGACATGACGACCGTTGCCGCTGCACCGTCAGACATCTGCGACGAATTCCCTGCCGTGACCGTACCGTTGACATGAAACACGGCTCGTAGCTTTGCAAGCCCCTCGACCGACGTGTCGGCACGCGGGCCTTCGTCCTGAGCAAAGACGATCTCTTTACGGCGGACACGTCCGGCTTCGTCGATCTCATCGACAAAAACATTCATCGGCACGATCTCGTCCGTGAATTTGCCTTCCGAAATAGCGGCGAGAGCTTTGTGGTGCGAATTGTATGAAAACTCGTCAGCCTGCTCACGTGTGATCTCGTATTTTTTGGCGAGATTCTCAGCCGTCAGGCCCATGTTCAAATAGTAATCCGGATATGTGTCCGCGAGCCCCGGGTTTGGGCGAAACGTGTTGCCGCCCATCGGGATAACGGTCATCGATTCCAGTCCACCGGCGACGATAGCATCGGCACCGCCCGCCATAATGCGTTCAGCGGCAAGGGCGATCGTCTGCAGACCCGACGAGCAATAACGGTTAACGGTCATTGCCGACGCTTCGACCGGCAGCCCGGCGAGTATCGACGCGGTCCGTGCGACGTTCATTCCCTGCTCGGCCTCCGGAAACGCACAGCCCATGATCACGTCATCGATCAGCGACGCGTCAACGCCAGCACGTGCGACCGCCTCTCTGATCGCCGTCGCCCCCAACTCATCCGAACGCGTGTTCTTTAACGTGCCCTTTGGCGCCTTACCCACAGCCGTGCGCACGGCCGATACTATTACTGCTTCTTTCATACTTGTTTTCCTTCCAGATCATCGATCATTTTCGAAACTCGATGCACATCCATCATCCGTGCCGTTCCCTCGCCGCCGCTTGTTGAGCATGATGCCCACTGGCCCCAGTTAATCAATGCCACTTTATACTTAGCGATCTGTTCTTCGCCACTAAGCGTGTCGCCCCAATTCTCGTAAAAACTTGCACGTATCTCGTTATCCGGGAAAAAACCTACGCCTCGATCTGTTTCCGCAAGCATGTCGGCCTCGGCCTCAACATATTTTCCGTCACCAGCCAGTTCTTTCCAGTCCGCCATAATTAGCTGTCAATTCCGACTGCAACTTCTTCCAGGTTTAAGACCGCCTTCAAAACCGCCGGATCGATCTCGACTAAAAACCCGCGTTTGCCGCCGTTGACGTAGATCTTGTCGAGTTGAAAGATCGTCGATTCAACATAAACGGGCATCGCTGTCCGCGTACCAAATGGCGATGTGCCGCCAACGAGATAGCCTGTGTGTTTAGATGCACGCTCAGGCGTTGCGGGCTCGACCGATTTGACGCCAATGTGACGGGCCAGATTCTTGGTCGAAACCTGTCGGTCGCCGTGCATCAACACGATCAGAGGCTTTTTTTCGTTCGTTTCAAATATCAAGGTCTTAACGACCGCGTGTTCGTCCACGCCCAACTGCTTTGCCGATTCCGCCGTACCGCCTTTCTCGACATAATCATAAAGGTGCGGCACAAAATCGACCTTCTTCTCCCGTAAAAATCTGACCGCCGAGGTCACCGGATGATCGCTGCTCATTTTGCCTTGTTAACAAAAAAAGTTAGCGCGGCGATCACAACTCCGACGCCACCACCGAGATACAGTATGTCGGCCCCGCCCGTCCAACGAGCTGTGTTACCCAGGAACAGCACTCCCAAAACGATGATCACGACGCCGATCAGCTTGGCCTTGAGATCATTAAGTGATTTGATCTCGAGCCAATCGGGCACGACGAGCGTCGGGTCTATGAACAATTCATAAAGGCCAACGGCGATCAACAGGAAGACGGTTGACATCAAAAACCCGTCGACGATCTCGATCAAACCGAGCATGATCGCCTTAGAATCAGCCCCATTGTGAAACAACTTTAACAAAAGCTCGACGATCTCAAATACGCCTAGCCCTATCAGCGCGATCGCCCCAAGTAACGAGCCCAGCACCGGTACGATCACGATATAGCGACTTTTTTCTAATATCGACTTAAGCATCCAATGTCTTACATTCCTTATATCTAAAGCACGTTACTAAATGGTCATTCACCATTCCGGTCGCCTGCATAAAGGCGTACATTATCGTCGAGCCGACAAAGTTAAAGCCGCGTTTTTTCAGATCTTTTGAGATCGCGTCTGAAATATCGGTTTTTGCCTGAATATCACCGTGGCCTTTTAGCTTATTGACGATCGGTTTGCCGCCAACAAAGCCCCAGATGTATTTATCAAACGAGCCAAACTCCTTTTGCACTGCAAGAAATGCTTTGGCGTTTCGCACTGCCGAGGCGATCTTGAGACGGTTGCGGATGATGCCTTCGTTGAGCATCAATTTCGCACATTTTGCGTCCGTGTATTTGGCAACCTTTGCCGGGTCAAAATTATCAAACGCCGCGCGATACGCATCCCGCTTTTTCAAAACTGTGTCCCACGACAAACCGGCCTGAGCGCCTTCTAGTATCAAAAACTCAAAAAAAGTCCGGTCGTCGTGTGCCGGAACGCCCCATTCAGTGTCGTGGTACTGGATATTTAGCTCGTTCGATGCCCAGGTGCAGCGTTTCATTGCTTCTCGATCGTATTGACCATTACATAACAGCCCATGGTTGTTGGTTCCGGGGTGTCATAAACTCTAACGTCCGCAATGATCTTTACTTTTTGTGTCCGTTCGATAATTTCGCCCTTATCGTCCTTGATCTTGAGGCCCTTGCCCTCTTCGTACACGTCGATCTCGCTCGAACCTTTGCCCTTATCGATGTCGGCGCTGATCGACGTTTCACTGCTCAGATCAGCCTTAAACTTCACCGGGCAATGCATCGGCTTGCCGTAGCCGCTCGAACACATCGCGCTGCCGTTGTTGTCGAGATAGCCAACAACCTGTACGCGCTTTTCGTTGTTGGCCTTGTCACAGACATTCGCGAATTCGACCGGCGTGCCGCTGCCGCAGCGTATCGTCATCAGAAAAGCGAACAGAACAATAGAAAGTTTCATTTGGTATCTCCTTTTCGTTTTGAAATTGATAAGTCATTTCAAGGAACGTATGGATCACACAATTCTTGTCTTTTAACCCCCAACTAGTTCCTGAGCGGCTTACCCGTTTTCAACATCGCCGCGATGCGATCCTGCGTTTTACGCTCGCCACAGAGCGAGACGAACGCTTCGCGTTCGAGGTCGAGCAGGTAACGCTCGCTAACCTGAGTCCGATGATTGATCGTGCCGCCAGCCATGACGTGAGCCAGTTTGTGACCGATCTTCTGGTCGTGTTCCGAGATAAATCCGCCCTGTTTCATCATATGGAGTGCGAGTTTTAATGCTGCTTCCAATGGTTCACCAAGCACGGTGATATCGGTCCGCTCGACCGGCTGGACGTAACCTGCGGCGGCCAGATTCAAAACCTCTTGTTTAGCATCCTGTATCAAACGATCTCCGTTCATCGAAATGGCGTCAGAGTCGCGGAGGAAACCAAAAGCTCGTCCCTCTTGTGCCGAGGTCGCCACCTTGCCCATGCCGAGTGTTTCAAAAGTTTTCTTGAGAAACGCGAGCGGATCGGCGTCAGGTGCTTTTGCTGCCGCGTCCATCGCACGCATTGTCATTTCCTTTGTTCCGCATCCGGCGGGAATAACGCCGACGCCAACCTCGACGAGGCCGATATACGTTTCGCCCGCCGCACGTACCTTATCACCGTGCATCGCGATCTCGCAGCCGCCGCCGAGCGTCAGGCCATACGGTGCCGTGACGACCGGCTTTGCCGAATAACGCAGCCGCATCACGGCGTTTTGGAGGGCACGGACCATCATATTGATGTCATCCCACTCCTCTTCCTGAGCGGCAAGCAGGAGCATCATGATGTTGGCACCGGCCGAGAAATTGCCGCCCTGATTGCCGACGACGAGCCCGGTGAAATTTTTCTCGACCTCGTCGATGGCAAAATTCATCATCGGAACGGTATCGCCGCCGATCGAGTTCATCTTAGAGTGAAATTCGAGACACGCGACACCGTCACCGATGTCGATGAGCGACGCACCCGGATTGGATTTGATAACGCCGGTGCGTTCCTTGATGTCTTTGAGAATGAGCACGCCCGGACGTGCGGGCATCGGTTTGTATTCGCCCGAGACAAGATCGTAAAACGAATGATTTCCGCCTTCGTTCTTATAGAAGCTGGTCGCCCCCGACGCAAGCATTTTCTCGACATTCGCCGGAATAGCTTGCCCTTCTTTTTTCATCCGTTCAACGGATTCGGTAACGCCTATCGCGTCCCAAGCCTCAAAAACACCAACTTCCCAACCAAATCCCCACTTGATCGCGTTGTCGATCTCAACAATTGTATCGGCGATCTCAGGTATGCGATTGGCGGCGTAACGAGAAACGCGCGAGGTCGTTTTCCAAAGAAATTCGCCAACACGGTCGTCGCCCCAAACGAGGGCTTTCACGCGTTTTGCTTTGTCCTCAATACCTTTTGCAGCATCAAGCGACGGGAATTTTGTCTTTGTCTGAGGTTTGTATTCGAATGTGTTGAGGTCGAGTTCGAGAATGACGCGTTTGCCCTCGGCGTCCTTTGATTTCTTAAAGAACCCGCCTTTGGTCTTGTCGCCCAGCAGCTTTTTGTCGAGCAGCGTTTGGATCAATTGCGGAAGAACAAAAACATCGCGGTCTTCGTCATCGGGCACGGCCGGATAGAGATTATTTGTAACGTGCGCCGTCACATCGAGGCCGACTAGATCCGACGTGCGGAACGTCGCCGACGATGCGTGGCCGATCGCCTTGCCGGTCATCTGATCGATCTCGGTCGGAGTCCACCCACCGGCGATCATCTCGTGGATCGTGGCCATCATGCCAAAAACGCCGATGCGGTTGGCGATAAAATTTGGCCGGTCTTTCGCCGGAACGACGCCTTTGCCAAGCCTTTGATCAAGAAAGCCTGAAATTTTACATGCGATCTCGCCGCTCGTTTTCGAGCCCGGGATGACCTCGACGAGCTTCATATAACGCGGCGGGTTGAAGAAATGGATGCCGACAAAATGTGCCTTAAAATCATCCGAGAAAGGCTCGGCTATCGAGTCGATCGGTATGCCGCTCGTGTTCGATGCGATCACCGCTCCGGGCTTGCGGTGCTTATCGACTTCAGCGTAAAGCTTGTGCTTGATCTCAAGGTTTTCGACGACGGCCTCAATGACAAAATCGCAGTCTTTGATCTTGTGCAGATCGTCGGTGAAATTGCCGGTCGTGATCAGCTTGGCGTTGTCCGCAAGCATAAACGGCGCGGGCTTTAACTTTTTAGCTGCTTCGAACAGCGAATTGACGATCTGGTTTTTGTCCGTGATCGATTCGTCCTGCGGCGCGATGTCGAGCAGTAGCGTCGGAATACCGGCGTTCGATAGATGTGCGGCGATGCCCGCTCCCATTGTTCCCGCACCTAAAACTGCGGCTTTTGCGATGTTCATAACTTGTCCTTACTTCCCAAAGTTTAGCGCTTCTAATTGCAGGAATTATAACTGAATGAATGTTCATTCAGCAAGCTCAAAGCGAAGCCCCGTTAGATAATTTGCTTTGCGTTATCTTTGCGTCTCTGCGATTTAGCGGGAACCTTCACACCCGCTGAGCCGCAAAGCCCGCAGAGTAAAACAATGATTCTAAAATCGGTCGATCACCGTCACGCCGGTTCCGGAAAAACTATTCATATCCACAAGTTTGTTGACCGATTCCTCGAGCGTGACAGTTTTCCCGATCAGCTTTTGAGGTTCGAGTTTTCCGCTGCGTATCATTTCAAGCATTTCGGGATAACGATGGGCCTGCATTCCGTGGCTGCCGATGATCTCAAGCTCGCGGCCGATGATCTTGTCAATTGGGATCGGCGTGATGTGCTTGCCCGATTCCATAATACCGACCTGGATGTGTTTGCCCCGCTTTCGCAACGACGAAATTGAGTTGACGAGAATATCCGGATGACCGAGAGCGTCGATCGAGATGTGGGCACCACCTTCGGTAATATCCAGAATGGCGTCAGCCGGATTTCCGTAGCTCGAATCAATTGCGACCTCGGCTCCGATCGAACGGGCAAATTGCAGCTTGTCTTCCGCGATATCGACGGCGATCACTCTAGCACAAAATGCGGCAGCAATCATTATCGCTGACAGCCCGACACCGCCGCAGCCGTGGACGGCGACCCATTGTTCGGCGGCGACTTTCCCTTGATCGACGACGGCTCTGTAAGATGTCGCAAATCGGCACCCCAACGAAGCCGCGGTTACAAAATCGATCTCGTCGGGCAAACGAACAAGATTAGTGTCGGCATATTCGATGGCGACGAACTCGGCAAATCCGCCCCAGGCAGTAAATCCAGGTTGAAACTGATGGTCGCAGACTTGCTGGTTACCGGAAACACACTGTTCGCACGTTCCGCAGCCGCAGACGAATGGCAGCGTCACACGGTCGCCTAATTTGAAATTTCTAATTTCAGATCCGAGAGCGACGACCTCACCCGCAAGCTCATGCCCCGGCACGTGCGGCAGCTTGATGTCAGGGTCGTTGCCCATCCAGCCATGCCAGTCGCTGCGACAGATCCCGCAGGCTTTGACCGCAAGCACAACACCGGTGGGCGAGGCTTGCGGATCGGCGACTTTGGTTACGATTATTGGCCCTTTGAATTCTTGATAGACTGCAGCTTTCATTGAACTACTGAGCTACTAAAAATGCTCTTGACATGAAAATAAAATCGGTTAATACTTCTCAAGTTAAGCAAATAATTTAAGAATTTGAAACCAAGAAGCGGCTGTCGTTTTTTCGGACTTTTAACTTTGGCCGTAATACCCACTTAGGAGAAACATAATGGTTAGAAAGATATTTTTGTTACTGTCCGCAATGTTTGTATTCGCCTCTCTCGCAGGTGCTCAGACACCGCCGCCGACGCCGACACCGGCCCCAACCACCGCGGCTGCTGATAAGCCGGCAAAGCCACCTCAATTTCGTTCGACCAAGGATCAGGTCAAAGAAGCGCAGACAATGCTCAAATCTAAGGGCAAGTTTAGCGGTGAGGTGACCGGTGTTTCCAGTGCCGAATGGAAAACTGCCGTCAAGGCTTATCAAGGTGACAACGGATTGACGAAAACCGGTTCGCTCAACCGCGCGACGCTTGAGAAAATGGGTATCGCGTTGACCGACAAGCAAAAAGATATACCGGTAAATCCCGACCACATCGCCTCAAGTGACGGCAAAGGCGCTAAAACAGACGGTGCGGCAAAGACCGACGCCAAATCGTCAGATGGCCCGAAAAGACCGGCTCCGTTTTCGGCGAACAAAGATCAGATCACTGCACTTCAGAAAGTGTTGAAAGATGGAAAGATGTTCACCGGCGAGGCAAATGGTGAACGTAGCGATGCTCTGAAAGATGCCGTTAAAGCCTATCAAAAGGCCAATGGCCTAAAAGAAACCGGTGGCATCAATGCCGCAACGCTCGAAAAAGCGGGCATCGCGTTGACCGACAAGCAAAAAGAGCAGGTCGCCGCTCAGGCAGCATACGACGCGGCAAAGGCTCCAAAGAATTAGCTTGGTCCATCCTGGTCCACCTGGTCCGGACCGGACCAAGAATCAAAAAATTTCGGCCGGTGCTCTAATGCGCATCGGCCTTTTTTGTAGAACACGCCGTTTCGGGTTATATTTATCGCGAATGCAGGACGCTAATGTCTACACATATCTCACACCGATCGCGATCTTTTTCGTGCTGATCGAGGTCGCACTTTGTTACATATATCGGCGGGACTATGTTTCGTTTCCTGAGGCGGTCGCAAATTTCGGCACAGCTCTCGGCAACCAAACGGTGAATGTGCTAGTCGCGGCGGGTGTTTATGTCGTCTATGGTTATCTGTGGGAAAACTACCGCATCTGGACGTTTGAGATGCACTGGTGGTCATTTATCTTGCTGCTGCTTGGCGTTGATTTTATTTTCTACTGGGTACATCGTTGGGGGCACGCGATAAATATTATGTGGGCCGCACATTCGCCGCACCACTCCGCCGAAGAGATGAATTTCATGGTCGCTCTGCGGGCGAGCGTGACTCAGCGGTTTTGCTCATTCCTATTTTTCTGGCCGCTCGCTCTGATCGGTTTTCCGCCGTTTTACATTTATATGATGGCGGGCATTCACCTGTTTATCGCGTTTCTGCACCATACGGAGTTTATCGGCAAGCTCGGCTGGTTTGAAAAATACTTTACGACGCCGTCACATCACCGTGTGCATCATGGCGTGAACTTCCCATATTTAGACAAGAATTTTGGCGAGTTTCTGATCATTTGGGATAAGATGTTTGGCTCGTTTGCCGAGGAAAAAGAAAAGGTCGTCTATGGTATCTACGACCACCCGCGAAGCTGGAATCCGATCCGCATCAACTTTCACTTCTTCATAGTGCTCTGGCGATACGCCGTCGCCGCGCCGTTTTGGTGGGACAAGATCCGCGTGTGGTTCATGCCCGCCGGTTGGCGGCCACGCGGCTTGCCGCAAAAAGAAATGGTCGAGATCACGACTGAAAATCAGGTAAAATTTCGCTCGACGATGTTTGGCAGATCGCATCTCTATCTCATCGTCCAACTAGTCGTCGGTGTCTTTTTGATGCTCGGCGTCATCTCAAATCTGCTGGCATGGAACCTAACCCAACGCTGGCTTGGGGCCGGCTTGCTGTGGTGGCACATCATAAATTGGAGCGGCATACTCGAAGCAAAAAGCTGGCTTTGGATCTCGGAAAACCTGCGGATCATAACGACGCTCTACGCGGTGATCGCCTTTAACCAGCTCTACCAACCGTCGGGTCTGCTCATTGCGGTAGTAGGTGTGTCGGCGTTCTCGTTCATTTGGACAAATCTGTATTTCCGGCCAAGTAGCCCTAAACTGGCTCCGGCCTAAAAAATTATGAAGATCCTATTCTCGCTCGTCATCAGCATCGTCTTCGTCTCCGGTATTTTCGCCCAGACAGAAAAGTCTGCCGTCGCGATCCGAAAGGTAATGGACGACCAGGCGGCGGCGTGGAATCGCGGCGACCTAGATGCGTTTATGTCGATCGGTTATTGGCGCTCAGACAAGCTCAAATTTGTCTCGGGCGACCGGATCACGTACGGCTGGCAACAAACACTCGACAACTACAACCGCACCTACGCCACCAAGGCTCTGATGGGCACACTCACATTTTCCGACCTCGAGATCGAGGTGCTATCCAAAGACGCCGCGTTCGTCACCGGCAGTTGGCACCTGAAGCGTGAAAAGGACGATCCGAAAGGCAAATTCACGCTTTTGTTTCGCAAATTCAAAGAAGGCTGGCGGATCGTCGCCGACCATAGTTCGTAATAATGGCAAAACGTATCGGGCTGATCCAAACGCGTGGCATCGGCGACATTATCATTGCGTTGCCGATCGCTGATCATTTCATTGAGCTAGGGTATGAGGTCGTGTGGCCGATCGACGCCGACTTTGTCCGTATTTTTGCGCCCATCAAGCCCGAGATAACGTTTCTGCCGGTTGAGAAAGGTGCGGGTTATTTTTTTCACGATCCGGTCTGTCTCATCGGCGAGCAAAAGTGCGAACGCACGGTCATCCTGTATTCCTACCTCAGCGATCTGAATATCTATGACAGCCGTTTGTCGGGCTCGTTAAAGTTTGACGAATACAAATACGCGATCGCCGGCGTGCCTTTCTCAAAAAAGTGGAATCTCAGATACGAGCGCGATATGGCTCGCGAACAGTCGCTTTTTGATTCGTTAGAGATCACAGGCGACTACGTCTGCTTTCACGGGCAGTCGTCTGATATGCCCGAACCACTCGTCTTGCCGGAGCGAATGGCGGATGGTTTGCAGATCATTAACCTCGAAAAAATGTCCGACACCGAAAGCCCTTTTGACTGGCTGCTGACGCTTGAACGTGCAAAAAAGCTGATCCTCATCGACAGCTGTTTTGCCAATTTGGTCGAACAGATGAACCTCGAGGGCGATAAATGCATCATCGCCAAAAACTCTGTCCAGCACACGCCGGTGTATAAAAACGGCTGGCAGTTTATGTTTCCAAGCCAATTTTAGCGCGGCTAAACGCTCAAAATGCGCTATCCTGTCTGACAAGACAACCAACTAATTTCAAGAGAGGCATATCCATGAAAAGCACGCTATTGCTTAGTTTTGTTCTGCTATTTACAGCATTTACCTTTGCTCAAAAACCCTACACGATCGAGCAATATCTGAATATCAGATCGGCGAGTTCGCCGTCTATGTCGCCGGACGGGCGTGAGATCGTCTATCTGACAAATGTGACAGGCACGACGCAGGTATGGTCGGCGGTCATCTCATCACCAAAGCCAAAACGGCTGACCAATTACGAAGACAATGTTGGCTTCGTAAAGTGGCTGGGTAACGGCAGCGGCATCATTTTCGGCAAAGCCAAAGGCGGGGATGAGAACACCCAATTCTATTGGATGAAACCCGATGGTACCGGCGTAAAGGCCCTGACGAATGCACCTACTGTCCGCCATAATTTCGGCGAGGTCTCTAGCGACGGCCGATACATCTACTACGCATCGAATAAACGCAACCGGACATTTTTTGACATCTATTCGATGGATCTCGAATCGGGTGCAGAGAAATTGCTGTATAAGCAGGACGGAAATAATAGTGTCGCCGCCGTCAATAGCGATGGCTCAAAACTGATCGTTTCGCGTGACGGCATCGAATTTAGCCTAGACAACAACCTCTATTTGGTCGACACCAAGACCGGAAAAGAGCAGCTTTTGACTCCGCACAAAGACGCGACGCAATATGGCGGCGTAAGCTTTTTGCCGGACGGCAAATCGCTCGTTCTCGGTTCGGACGAAGGCCGTGAGTTTTTTACGCTTGCCAATCTGCGGCTAAAAAATGCGGCAAATTCGAATGACTGGAGCGACGCCAACCGCGAGTTGCGGTTTATCAATGCTGTGACCCATGATGTTTCCGGCATCACGATGTCGGATTCGCCAAGCACGATAGCGTTCGCAACCAACCGCGAAGGCTTTTCGGAACTTTGGCTCCACCAGATCGAAACCGACGGCAAGCCGTTAGTCACCTTTTTTGCTGGCAAACCACAAAAGATCGAACTTCCGGGCCAAGGTGTAGTTGGCGGCCTGACGATCGACCGCGGCCAAACGAAACTTGCGTTCTCGTACAGTTCGCCCAAGAGCAGCGGTGAGATCTGGGTCTACGATCTGAAATATCGGACGTTGAAACAGATCACTAGCAGCGACCAAGCAGGGATCGATCCGAAAACCTTCGTCGTACCGGAGCTGATCAAGTATAGATCGTTCGACGGACTCGAAATTCCGGCCTGGTATTACCCGCCGCAAGGCGTTGAATACATGCGGATGAAAAATCAGCCTAACCGCGTGTTCGCGTTCTCCAAAGTAGTCGGTACGGACGGAAATCAGCGGCTCTCCGGCGTGAAAGTTCCGGTTATCGTCTCGGTCCACGGCGGGCCCGAGGGGCAGTCGCGTCCGGGTTTCAATCCACTGTTCCAATACTATTTATCGCGAGGTTATGCCGTGCTCGATCTGAATGTTCGAGGATCGACCGGTTACGGCAAAACATACACGCATCTCGACGATGTTGAAAAACGCGAAGATTCTGTCAAGGATCTCGCCTTTGCCGCCGAATGGCTCAAGACAAAAGGCGGTGCCGATCCAAAGCGTATCGCAGTTGTTGGCGGCAGCTATGGCGGATACATGACGATGGCCGCGATAACGCTGTATCCGGATCTGTGGGCGGCAGCGGTCGGCACGGTCGCGATCACAAATTGGGAGACTTTCCTGACAAATACATCGGGCTATCGACGCCGTCAGCGTGAGGTCGAATATGGCCGACTCGACAAAGATATCGAATTTCTTCGCCGCATCTCACCGATCCGAAAGATCGACAGGATCAAAACGCCACTCTTTGTCATCTCAGGGCTAAACGATCCGCGTGTTCCGTACACCGAAGGCGAGCAAATGGTCAATGCCCTAAAGAAACGTGGAGCGATCGTCGAGTACAAACTCTATAACGACGAGGGCCACGGCATCTCAAAACTCAAAAACCGGCTCGATCTATACCCGCTGGTCGCTGATTTTTTGGATAAACATATGAAAAAGTAAAAACGAAAAGGCCTCGCTAAAATTGCGAGGCCTTTTTAATACTTTATCTACTGAGCAATAAAGTTATTATCAGCAATATTGTCGCTGAGAACGACGACGCTTGGTGCAAAAGTAAACCGCCTCGAGATTACGGCCATATTGTAGGTCACCCCAGTCGGTACGTTATCAAACCGATAGTTTCCAAATGGCCCTGACCTGACCTGTAAAACCACACCCAGCGAATTGGTCATCGTTACGGTCGCATTTCTAACCCCTCGTCCCGCTGCCGTTAGGATTCTGCCCGATACGGTTGCGGTCGTCGGAGTTGCAATTGAGATCTGGTACATTCCACGGCCATGTGTCGCGATACGCAGTGTCCTCGATGTTGGCTGGATCGCTACACCAAATACCGCCACCCTCGGCAATCCTGTACCTAACGGAGCCCAGTTTGTACCGCCGTTGTAAGAAACAAAAACCCCGATATCGGTTCCGGCGTAAATGTTATTAGCATTGATCGGATCGATCGCAAGGGCGTTCGTCGGAACGTCCGGGATGCCCGAACCGGCATTCGTCCAGGTCGGCGTCGGGGCGTTGAGATTCGTGGTTTTCATTACATGCTGGCCGGGAATACCATAACCATTTAATGCGACATACGCCGTGTTTTGGTCAGTCGGTGAGAAAGCTATACGTCCAACATAACGTGCCGGCAGAGTCCCGGTCACGTCGGTCATCGTCACAGCCCCTGCAGTATTTGAGTAATAAACCTTGCCCAGGGTCGATCCGATCAACCGTACCGCGTCATTTTGGGGCGAGATGCCGATAGCAGACACGCGTTCGTTGCCACCCGGCAGTTGCTGGCTGACGGCCGTCATCGTTGTACCAATATTTGCCGATCTGTAAAGCTTGTTCGAACCAAAATAGAGCGTGTTCTTTGCTGCACTGTCAGACGCAACCGGTCCGCCGACCATCGGCGCATAAAACAGCGTCGCGTCAGTACACGCGATACCGTTCGCCGTGCCGCCGCAGCCAAGAAAGCCGCTCCAATTAGGATCGCCATTGGCAACGGTGGTCGTCGCACGAGTAAATCCTATCTGATTATTCGTCTGGTTATAATAGGTATGATATGCAGTAATACTGGTTGCGGAGGTCGATGTTTGGTCGATCACGGCAAATCCGCCGTCACCGCCGTCGGAGTTGACCCAACTGCTGTCCGCGGCGACTAAATATTGCGTTCCGTTGTCCTGCGTGCCGCCTAGTGTGTAATTCGTTTCTGTCGGATGGACCGCAAGCCCCATAAATTGGGTGGCGCTGTACGTGGTGTTATTAAGAGTCGTCCAATTCACACCGGCGTTGGTCGATTTCCATATGCCTCCGTCACTGCCAAAATAGATCGTATTCGGATCCGACGGGGCAACGGTGATCGCCTGTGTATCAACGTGCAGCCCGCTCGAACTGCTCGTATAGGTCGTGCCGCCGTTGCTTGAGCGGCCAAATACGAGCGTCGGCGATCCACCGAGATAGACATTGTTTGCGTCGGTCGGGTCGATCGCGATCGCGATGTCATAGAAGCACTGCGCGTTACAAAAGTTGTTGTCGAGCATAAAATTAAATGCACCGCCGCCAACTGATTTAAATGTCTGTCCGGTCCCTTCACCGACCGCTGCGATTACCGTTGTCGTGCCGCCGACATTAGCCGCGGCCAGCTCAACACGAGATTGCGAGCCGGTAACGGTAAAAGTATTTCCGAGCACCTGACCCCATGTGGGACTTGCGGCTAAAGCATTCGTCGTGGCAAAAACGCCACCATCACCCGCGACCGCTGTGATCACGCCCGCCCAAATTTTGTTCGGATCGGACGGATCCATCACGAGGTCGGTGACATTACGCTCTGTGATACCCATCGGTATCAGCGCAAAGGTTGGGTTTGGCGCGGTTGCGTTCGTGGTGCGGTAAATACCGCGGGTTGGCAAACTAAGCCCCGTGGTGCTCGATCCGATACCTGCGACTCCACTGGTCGTCGCGACGAAAACCGTGTTCGGATCGGTCGGATGGACAAGCACCTCACTGATCGCGCGGCCCGAGAAAACATCATTATTCGCCGCATCCTTATTCAACGGGCCGGTAAGCACCGGTGTGGTATCGGCAGTATTGATGCGGTAAAGGCCGACGCCGATGAAGCAGCCGCTCCCGCATTGCGTCGACTCTCCCGTTCCAACATAAACGATCGTCGGGTCTGAGGGCGATATCGCCACCGCTCCGATCGCAAGCGTTGCGGCATTATCCATCAACGGCGTCCATGTCGCTCCGCCATTTAGAGTTCGGTAAAGCCCGCCTTGGGCTGTGCCAACATAAACAATATTTGGATTGGTCGGGTGAACGGCGATCGCACTGGTGCGTCCGGACCACGCTACCGACGCGCTTATAGGGATCGGCACCGGGCCTAGCGGTGTCCATGCCGCCGCCGGAGACTCGCCACGGAGCTTAGCAAGATCCGCTTCGGCATTATCCATTTCCTGGATAGCCTTAACGCGCGAGTCTTGCTTAGCGGTGTCATACCCTTGGAGCAGATCAAGGTTCTCGATACGCCGGATGAGATAGTCCTCTTTGTCTATCCCATCTTCCTCCTTTTCGTATCCCCTTTTCTTTTCCGCAAATGGCGGCAGATCAGGTTCGTTCCGGTCAAATATCTTCCTCAGTTTTTCGCCAGCTCCGCTAAACCAGACCGCAGGAACCGCCAGAAAGGTGAAAAACGCCAACAATGTGATCAGAATCAACCAAGATCTTTTCATCTAAAGAATTCTCCTCGTATTCAATGATACAGCAAAAAAGGAGTCCCGTGGACATAAGCCCACGGGACATCCTTAGTTGTTTACGGCGTTTGCCACTACTTTTTACGACCAAGCGGCTTTGTTGGTTGTAAAATGTTCATGGGTCCGCCACGACCTGCACCCATCGGCGTGATGTCATAACCAGTCAGCTCGTCGGTCAGTGCCACGACGCGTGGCTCGTAGCTGAACCGACGCGAACGAACCGAGATCACATAAGTCGCTCCGGTGGCCAGGTCGTCAAAGCGATATGTTCCCATCGGCCCGGTCATCACATTTCGTGCATTTCCGCTCTGATCGGTGATCGTAATAACAGCATTGCGCAGTCCGCGGCCTTCGGCTGTTAGCACACGTCCCGAAATCGATACATTTGTAGCTGTCGGAGGTGCTACAGGTGTTTGCCACAGACCTCTGCCGTGAGTAGCGATACGAACTTGCCGTGGTGAGCCGGGTGCGATCGCAATGTCAAATACAGCTACACGGGGTAGCCCTGTTCCAAAAGGAGTCCAGGTCGCTCCGCCGTTGCCCGAGGTATAAACGCCGATGTCAGTGCCCGCGTAGAGACGGGTCGTTTCTAGCGGATCAACAACAAAAGCATTAACCGGAACCGCAGGCAGACCTGTGTTTGCAGCCGTCCAGGTTGGCGAGGCGACGTTAAGATTAGTTGTTTTCCATACGTTTGTTACGCCAAATGCCGCGAGAGTAACATAGGCCGTATTGACATTTTGCGGATCGATCACCGCACGACCGACATAGTTATTTGGAATAGCATTGCCCGGGTCGCGATCTTGCAACGTGGTTGTTCCAGGTGTTGTCCCGGTGCCAAAAATACCGCCGTTATTTTGCCCGATGATCCGAACATTATCGTCCTGGTCCGAGATGCCGATCGCGCTGATCGGCGAAGCGAATACCTGACTGACAGTCGTATGATTGAGACCGGTATCAGCTGATCGATAAAGGCGATCTGCTCCGTAATAAATCGTGTTCGGCGTACCGGGCCCGCGTTCCAAAGGTGCGTAAAAGTTGATCACGCTAGTGCAAGTAATGCCGTTTGCAGTTGCTCCCGTACAACCGCGGAACGTCCAATTCTCAAACGCTGTCGAACTGTTCGAGAAGGCGTAGCCAGTCAAAGTACTGCCGTTAAAATACGTGTGATATTGATTAAAGGTGGTCGTGTTTGATGAACTCTGGTCGATTACCGAATACCCGCCATCACCAAAATCCGTCCGCGTCCAAGCCGCGGCGTTTGTATAACGGTTTGTTCCGTTGTCCTGTGTTCCGCCGATCGTAATATTTGGATCGGTCGGATGGACGTCAAGGCTCATAAATTGCGTGGCTCTGAATGTCGAATTGTTCAAACTTGTCCATGCGATCGTTGCCCCGCTTACATCGTTTGTCCGATAAATGCCCCCATCTGAGCCAAAGTAAACGATCAACGGATTCGACGGTGCAACCGCGATGGCGTGAGAATCAACGTGCAATCCGGATGTAAAACTCGCGCCGTTTGCTGTAAAAGTCGTGCCACCGTTGGTAGAACGGCCAAAAACCAATGCCGGCGCACCCCCGATATAAACGCTGCTCGCATTTGTTGGGTCTACAGCCACAGCAATGTCATAAAAACATTGCGGACTGCAAAAATTTGTTGTGTTTTGTAAAGTCCACACGGTTCCCCCATCCGTGTTGATGTACAGCCCACCCGAGGCATTACCGACAGCCGCGTAAAAGGTTGGGTTTGGTTGGCCCACCGTATGCTGGACGGCAAATTCGCCGGTCAATTCGCTAGTACTGGTGCTGTTAAAAACAACGCGCTGAGTAAAGGTCGGGGTCGCACCCAGCGCATCTGTCGAAACATAAATGCCACCGGCTCCGCCCGATTGGATCGAATTGGCAACTAACAGATTAGGATTTAAAGGGTCGAAAGCAATATCACGGACACTGGCATTCACGTCCGCTGAGAGTCCCGTCAATTTCGCAAATGTCGGATTTGCCGTAGTTGCATTAACAGAGCGATAGATGCCGCGGCTTGGAAGAACATTATTCGCGACGCCGCCGATCCCACCAACACCGCTTGCTGATGCGACAAAGATAATGTTCGGGTCAGTTGGATGCACCAGGATCTCGCCAATGGCTCGTCCGGTAAAAATATCGGCGTTGCCAGCGTCCTTGTTCAGCGGACCCGTGATTGTAGGACTAGCGGAGCTCGCATTATCCAAACGATATACCCCAACGCCGAAAAAACTATCAAGTGAAAAATTAGCTTCGCCAGTCCCGACATAAACCGTTTCAGGTTGAGAGGGCGATATGGCGATAGCTCCGATCGCAAGACTTAAGGCATTATCCAATAGCGGCGTCCACGATGTGCCGCCATTGGTCGATCGGTAGAGCCCGCCCTGCGCCGTTCCGACATAGACAATATCCGGATTTGTCGGGTGAACGGCAATTGCCACCACACGGCCACTCGCAGTCGTCGCAGGCCCAGTCCCGACTTGTGCATTCGGGATCGGATTCGGACCGAGTTCTGTCCAGGCGGCCATCGGGGCAGAAGTTCTTTGCAAGGCTTCCTGCTGGCGTTCCATCTGAGCAATTGCCTCAATCCTGTCTTGAGGGTCAAACGGCACGCCTTCTTGAATGCCGCGATACATCGATAATTGCTGAGCACGGCGAAGCATAAAATCTTCTTTATCAACATCTTCCCGCGCGAAATCAGGAAGGTCGGGTTCATCGCCGCGAAAGATCTTCTCGATACCCGCTCTAACATCAGGACTAAAATAAAAACCTATGGCAATGCCTATCGCCGCCACGACTATGAGTACTACTACGAACGATCTCTTCATTATGTCTCCTCACCCTACAAATTACTGCTTTTTGACTGAAAAAATAACTGACTTATTGTCAGCAAAAATCTACTACGGTATCGAGTAACGGGGAACGCCCGTATCACACGTCACCTCAATTACTTCATAGGTCTTTCTTAGCTTTTCGATCTCTTTTCTCTGGTTTTCCATTATCTCTAGGTAATCCGACGGCGGATTTCCCCAACACCCCTGCATCTGAAAAAAGCGAATCTTTTTACCGCGACTGTTAACTAATTTATCGCATACACATTTCGCTTTTAACTTTGCGAGAGTTTGCCTCACTGTAATGGGCGTTGAGGGCCTTTCAGAATTTACCGGGTTATCCCAACCGATAACCGTATCCTCCTTGATATCAGGCGGCAGGCATTTATTGTATTTTTGGGCAGAGGAAATGCCGGCGAACGCAAAAACCGCGATCACCAATCCGATACACTTCAATGGCAAGTACGAATCCTTCATACGTCCGTTCCGAGTTCCTTTCTTAGGGCGTGAATCTATTTTTAAGTTAAGAATTTGTCTTCAGCAATGCATTATACGCACGTTTCTGCCAAAAACGGAACCAAATAGTAGGCCAATTTAACAATTAATTTAGGCTAGTGAATAGAAACGCAGCGATCTTCGCGATCGGACAGACGGGCCGCATCGAGCGTCCTTTGCACTTTGACGCCGTCATTAAACGTTGCGGCGTGTTCGATCTCCGTTCTATCGTTTCGGATCGCGTTGATGACCGCAATCGCAAACGGTGGAAAACCGCGTGCAAATCCGGTGTCAGGCAGTCCAGGCAAAAGCGTTCCGAGATCCGTCTCGATAGCTGTCCAATCGCTCTCACCGCGTTTGGCGATAAACAATTCGCCTAGATGTTCGACCCGCAGGGTGCCAAGCTCGCCAAAAAACTCCATCGTATTTTGAAATTTTGGCCCTTGGGTCATCGAGACTGCAACGAGCCCGGTGGCATCGCTTGTCAGTTCACCGTCAGCAAATCGCAGCAGCATATTTGCCTCGTCATCGCTGGTAACGGCACGCATCTCACCGGACGCGTCACGTCGCTCTTTGATCTGTGATTGCAGTTGGCACGAGACGCTGGAGAAGTCGGTGCCGAGAAACCAGTTGAGCGAATCAATAATGTGCGAATTGATAGCCCCCAAAGCTCCGCCGCCGACCGCCGCGTCCGACCACCAGTTCCAAGGGACGTTTGGGTCGCCGCGGTGCGGTGCTTGAAATGTTGATCTGACGTGCCGGATCTTGCCGATCGCCCCGTCACGGAGCATTTTGTACGCTAACTGTCGACCGGGTTGAAACCGCAATTCGTGATCGATGAGAGCGAGTATCGGCTTATCTGCCGCCGCTGCCGTCATTTCTTCGGCTTCGGCAACGTTCATCGCCATCGGCTTTTCGCAGAGGATGTGTTTGCCGTACTCAACGGCAAACAAAGTCATCTCACGATGCAAATTAGGCGGCGTTGTGATGCAGACGAGGTCAACATCCGCGTGAGCGATCGTCTCTCGCCAATCGGCGGTGAAATGCCCCGCTCCGCACTCGGCGGCTGTTGCCTGCGCATTTTCGAGGCTGCCGCTGGCGACTGATGCGATAAACGCACGGTCGCATTTTAGAAACGCCGGTATCTGTACCCTGCGGGCAAATCCGGTCCCGATCACGCCTATGCCGACCTTGTCTTTCATATATTTTCAGAATAACAAAAAAGCGTCAGGAACGAACCCAACGCTTTTGTGCTCTCTTCCAATATTTAATTTAGATCAATCGGAGCCTAATTCGAGTCCGACCGACGGGAGCCCGGTCTTGCGATTTCCCTTGCGTAAGAATGAATTGAAATTTTCTTTACTCTCGCCCGCGACCTCGACGATATGCGCCCCGACGTGAAACCGCTCGGTCGTCGAATGTTCGCCGACCATCTCATATCGTTTGCCCATAACACGCATATTTATCTTGCCGGACGGCAGATCTATCTCGACATTGAGCATCCGCTCATGGCCGACGAGATATTTTTCTTTGACGCGGATCGAGGGGACGAGGAAAGCGATGCCTGTGCGGCTAATATCGACCGTGTGGCCCAATACACACGCGGCACGAGCGGCTTCGAGTGCTCGTTCCGTCTTGATATCGGGGTCAAACCAGATCTTGATCGGTGCTTGATGTCCTTTGCGCGACGAAATCATCTTCCCGGACAGAGAGCGGTTAAATTTGTTGATCAGCTCACGTATCATATTGATCGAGCCTGATAAAAAGCAACAGGAAATTAACTTATAAACCTATTCACAAGAAATATCAACAGGTTTTCCACAGACTTTAACAATTTTGTTACTTCGTCAACCGTTTGCCGCCGTTGTCTTTGCTAGTAACGCGGGAGACCCCTTTACCGTCAAGCTTTAACAGAAACGAGAGCTTGCCGCTTTTACCATATTCGGCGGGCGTCGCGGTCGCCGTATAAGACCGTTTATCGCTGGCAAGATCTATCACGTAGTTGTATCCCGTCGATGCGCTCGTCGCTATGTCGGGTGGCAGCAGACCTGCCGCGATCAGCGTCTGCATATCGGTGCAGACACCGCCGTTTTGCAGACTGTGGGCGAGCTCGGCTTTTGAGATACGTTCAAGCATCTTTCGGGCTTCTTCTTCGTGAGTGTCGATGCGCAGATTGTAAAAGTAATTTTTACCCTGCTCTCTTATTTTTTTCGCGGGTTCTTGGTCGGCGGTCATTATTATCCAAATGCCGTTTTCTTTGTTGAGCTTGATCGTCTGGATCTCATTTTTATCGCCGTCGTCGTTGGGCAGATTTGCGGTGACGGTCGCCTGGTCGCCGGTGACGATCTCGCCGTTGATCTCGATCTCTGCCGGTATTGCTCCGGCGATCGCCTCAAAATCAAGTGAGAAATCCTTGAGTTCCGTCTCGGTCAGCCCTTCGATCGCAGGCCGTAGATTTGTCAGGAAAAAAGCCTCGCGAAACTTTTTATCACGCAGCAATTTATAAAACGCACGGACCGTATCGGCCGGGCCGCCCGCCTCGATCGGGATGGTCGCACCCTTTGGTTCAGCGGCACTGTTTGCATTGGCCGGAGCATTAGCCGCGGGCTTTGCCAGAGCGACGTTTTTAGGCTCCGCGACAGAGCAACTGATTGAAAATACGACCAGAAATGTTGAAAGGATGTAACGTTTCATTTGAACGAAAGTGAAAAGGAAGAGGTTAAATGATAAAAAAGCGACACGTCTAATTTTCATTATATCGTGCCGCGTAAAAAAATGTAAAACAATATTTTGGTGCTACCAGCCTACTTTGAACGGTCAAATTTGATGGTTGCTTTTGATGTCGCCCCAGGTTCGATATTAAATGTTTGAGCCTGTTTCACCGCCGTCGTCAGCCATTTCGCAAGGTCATCCTGGTTCTTTGTTCGGGCAGGGATAAAAACTACGGCGTATTCAAACGGCGGCAGTTTTACCTCAAATTTCCCTTCCGCATTCGTCTTCGCCGTACGGTAATATGTCGCGGTCGAAAATTTTGCCGCATCCGTTGGAACAAACGTCAGCGTCAATCCTACGACCGGCTGTCGGCTCGAGTCGATCACGGTTCCCTTCAAAACACCCACGTCGCTCGCAAGCACGATCCGGATATTTGCAAAAACCTCGCGATCCTTCAAATCGAACGGGCCTTTTAACAGATCGATCTGATTCGACGCCGCGCTTTTGACATAGTAATCGCTATTTTGTCCGCTAGGTGTGATCGAAATGCTGTTCTTGCCGGACGGAATACCGTCCAGCCGAAAATCTTGGGGTTTAACAGCTTTCCCGGCGTCAGGAGCAAATTCATAAAACGACAAACTTGTCGTCGCCTTGATGTCGTCCTTACCGCTCGTCGCGGTTATAGCGATGCCGCCGTTTAATCCTTTTGGTTTTTCCAACACAACTGTACCGCTGAGTGTCGCACCAAAAGAAAGTTCGATGACCTGCTCCGTCAAGTCTTTTTCTTCGATGTTGAATTCCTTGATCGTCTTGGTAAATTCCGGTTCCGGAGGCTTTACCGGACCGCGATCGCCGCCGTAAGCGTTTGTATTGTAATAGACGGCGTTTGCCGCAGCATTTGCCGTGTTCGCCGTATACATCTCCGAGGGGTCAATTGGATCATCGCCGTACGCCTGATCTTTTGCGTCAAATTCGGAGCTCGTTGGCTCGGCTATGATCTTATAGTTGCCTTTTGGCAGCTCGTTAAACCGCCACATTCCCTTGCCATCGGTATAGACAACTTGCGGCATCTTAGCAAATAGCCCCCTTTCATCTGAGGTGTCATCATCCGCCTGCTTGATGGTCAGCTTTGCGTTACGGACGGGCAACTTGTCCTTGGCGGCGACTAGTTTACCCTCGATCGAGTGTAGTGCTCGATCCGGGATAATAATATTGATCTCACTGAGTTCCTGGCCGAGTTGCAATGTCAGTGTCTGAGCCTTATCCATTTCAAAAGCGTTCTCAAAAAATACCGTTAGCATCGACGAGCCGCCAAAGAGCATCGATTCAAATCCGCCGCCGTACGAAGATCTGCTGTCGACCTTGCCGTGATTTGCACTCTCAGTGACCTTGACGACATATTCCCCCTCGGGCAGGCCCGAGAGACGGTAAACACCGCGATCATCAGTTTGAAAGACGCCGCCGCCCGCAAACATGCTGGCAAATGACGAGAAATTTGGCATTACCGGTAGAAATTCGTCGCCGAGCTTTCTGAGTATCTCGACCTTGACCCCGATCACCGGGTCGCCGTTTGCATAGGTAATACGTCCGCCGATCGCACCGCCGCGGCGGGCACCGATCTGTATATTGAGATCAGAAAACCCGTCGACGTCTATTACGGGAAAGCTGGCCGCGGCGTCTCCGAGAGAATCTTTTTCCGGTTTACGCAGGTCGGCATAGCCTAGCGGTGAAACGACGCCGGGAGCATTGATAAATGCATAGTAGCGCCCGGTGGGAACGTTTTTGATCTCAAGATTGCCTTCGTTATCCGTGATGCCGGACACGTCACGCCCGCCGCCCTCGGTGGGCATCAGCATTACCGATGTTCGCCTGACCGATCGGCCGGTGTCCTCGTAATATACGCGGGCACGCAGCGTGGTCTTTGCCGCTTGAGGCCGCACAACCTTTGGCGTCGGCGGGGTTTCATCTTCGCCCTGAGAAAATATAGCAGGTGAAACAAGGAGTAACAGTAATAACAATATGAGAGCTTTCATAACTCAAAAATATACAAGAAAGACCGTCTTCATCGAACGATATCCGACAAAGACGGCCTTCCTTTGTCAGACAGATCAATTAGCCTTTTTACCGGCCAGCCACCATTCGCGGCCCACAACATATAGAACGACTGCAATTACCAAAAACGGCAGGAATCCTAAAATATCCGACGAAAAGAATGGATTTCCGTCTTTCGCCCAATGCTCAGCGCTGTCCTGAATGCCCTTGAGCGTTGGCTGGACCGCAAACAGTGCGATCAAAATACCCGCGATCGCACCGCCGGCGATATAGCCCGACGCCATCAGCACGCCGTTCGACTTATCGGTCTCAGCAGCGATCTCGTCGTCATTGAGATTTTGGGCGGCGAGTTTTCGTTTGAGGTAAATGTCCACCAGATAGCGGACGATACCGCCGATAAAGATCGGCGTCGATGTCGATAGCGGCAGATAGATGCCCACGGCAAAAGCCAGCGAAGGCACACCCGCAAGCTCAAGCACGACCGCGATCATCGCACCTAGGATCACGAGTCCCCAAGGCAGATCTTGTCCCAAGACACCCTTGATAATGTACGACATCAGCGTCGCCTTTGGCGCGTCGTAACGCGTCAGGTCGTTGCCGTCGTCGTCTTTTTTCAGGACGCCGTTGATGCCGGGATCAACAAAATAGACGGGTTTGCCCGATTGGTCCACAAAATACTTGCCGACCTGACCTTGCGCCGGATCGGTGTTCTGCCAGACGCGATAGGCGTTGGTGTCGGTATCTTTGTACTTGCCGTTCGTGACCTTTTCAGATTGAAACTGGCCGCCTTGTTTGAAGAGTTTGTCTTCGGTGATCGTTTTAGCCGCGACTGGATTGTCGGTAGCGATCTTTTGGAAATAGGTCTCGTTATTGTTGAGCATGATCAACAGCGAACCGAGTACGAGAGCCGACGCGGTCGCACCGACCAAGATAGCGATCTGCTGATTACGCGGCGTACCGCCGACCCAGAAGCCTGTCTTGAGATCCTGCGATGTCGTGCCGCCATTCGAAGCCGCGATACACACGATGCCACCGATCGACAGCGCCGTGACAAAGTAAGGATCAGCTGCCGTCCACCCAAGCCCCAAAAACACAAGACACGTAATGAGCAAAGTCGCGACCGTCATTCCCGATATCGGGT
Source organism: Chloracidobacterium sp. (assembly GCA_016706275.1). Taxonomy (GTDB): domain Bacteria; phylum Acidobacteriota; class Blastocatellia; order Pyrinomonadales; family Pyrinomonadaceae; genus OLB17. The sequence goes on from JADJJY010000003.1 coordinate 676,851, forward strand.
TCGACGACGATCCGACCTCACCGGTCAGACGCGACGAAACGGTCACAAACAAAAACCCAAGTATCACGATCAAAATGGCTCCGCTGATCGAAACGAGCGGGCCCGAAAAAACGCTCAGCCCAAGCTGCGGGAACAGCATGATCGCGAGCATCAGCACGACCACGCCGACGACGACCCATTTCATCGAGATGTCCTGGTCGGTACGCGGAAGATTTGCATTCGACTCGGCCGAGCCGCCTCGTAAGTCAGCCAATCCGCCTTTCAGCCCGTGCCAGATCGTCGGCAAACTACGGCAGAGCGAGATAATACCGGCCATCGCAACCGCTCCGGCTCCGATATACAGGACGTATGCCCCACGAACCTGATTTGGCGCCATCTCGGCGATGGTTTTGCTGATCTCGGGTGCGACCGGGGATGTTACGGCGTCGCCAAAAAATTTGATCATCGGGATGATGACGAGGTACGACAGCACGCCGCCGCCCATCATTAGGCCGGCGATCTTTGGGCCGATGATATAGCCGACGCCGAGCAGCGTCGGGTCGTTGTCAGAACCGACCGAGCCGCCCTTAAAGGTTTTGTCAGAAAAATTGTAACCCGGCGATTCTTTCCAAAAGAAGAAAACCTTCATCAGAGCATTGAAAACAAAACCCATGATAAAGCCAACCGTGATGATCTTGCCGCCCTGCAAAGCCGCGCTGTCATCGCCCTTAACATCGCCGTCATGCGACGCATCACGCGATTCCTTTGACGCACCTGCGATCAGCACTTGAGCACACGCAGTGCCCTCAGGATATTTCAAGATGCCGTGCTGGTCCTTAATGAGAGCACGCCGCAGCGGGATCATCATCAGGATTCCGAGCAAACCGCCGAGGATAGCCACGAGCATTACCCGCGACAACTCCAGATCAAACCCGAGGATCATGATCGCCGGCATCGTTACACCGACGCCAAACGCGATCGATTCGCCCGCCGAACCGGCGGTCTGCATCACGTTTGCCTCAAGGATCGTCGCGTCTTTCATCCCGATCTTGGACAGCAATCGAAATAACGTGATCGCGATAACCGCCACCGGTATCGACGCCGACACGGTCAAACCCGTCTTGAGCACGAGATAGAGCGACGACGCGCCAAAAATGATGCCGAGCAGCGTGCCGACGATCAGCGGAAACGGCGTCAGTTCGCGTAAAGTGGTTTTGTCCGGAATATACGACTTAAAATTCTCTAAAAACGGATTTTTCATCTCAGGCATGTCTCCTTGAGCGTTGATTTGATTGGGGAAAGGTCTGCAAGCAATTTACCTCGCATTTGGTTTTCAAGCAAGTGATTTGCGGAAGAAAAGCTCCCCTCCTTGTTTAGGAGGGGTGGCAGCGGCTGCCGCTGACGGGGTGGTAGATCCACGATGTTCCTCGTAATATATAGAAATACTCCGGATTTACATCTCCTGCTTCCACCATCCAAAATTCTCGCGAATTCGCATAAGAACATACTCCGTTTCTTCAAAGATCAATTTGTTCTCAAACCGAAGTGTCTTGATTCCGAGACTTGTGAGATAACGCTTTCTTTCCTGATCGTGAATCTCCGCAAGAGCGTTACAATGAACCTCTCCATCCAACTCGATCGCCAGCCGTTCCGAAACACAAAAGAAATCAAGGATATAGTTGCCAACGCTGTGCTGTCTGCGAAATTTTCGCCCGTCAAGATTAGAGCCTTTTAGAATTTTCCAAAGTGTAGCCTCGGCCGGAGTAAGAGTTTTACGTAGACCGGTTCGATGTTCAGCCAGATAGGGTCGATTGTGGGGCCTTTCGTTTCGTGTTTTTTGCCGGCCTTTCATAGGATCTAAGAACTACCACCCCGTCCGGGAAACCCGGACACCCCTCCTATACAAGGAGGGGAGCTTTTTTGCGTCTATTTTCTTTTATTCTGATAAAAAAACAAATAGACTTACCTTCAAATATGAAAAATCTATATCCCTCTCTGCGCCTCTGCGTTTCAATTTTTCTGTTTGCCGTTGCGGCCGCAGCCCAGATCCCCGCGCCAAAGGATGTGCTCGGCTTTACACCCGGTGATGACCGCAAGCTCGCGAGTTGGGCTCAAACGGTCGAGTATTTTAAGAAACTCGACGCCGCGAGTGATCGCGTGATGTTTCAGGAGATCGGTAAGACGACAATGGGAGCACCGTTTGTCTATGCGACGATCTCAAGCCCCGAAAATCTTAAGAACCTCGAAAAGTACAAACAGATCAACGCCCAGCTCGCCGACCCGCGAACAATTAAAAAGATCCCACTTCGCAACGGCCGGGAGATGGCTCCGGACCTTGTTGCTCAGATGCTTGCCGCACAGGGCAAGACCATCGTCCTCATCACCTGCGGCGTGCATTCGACTGAGGTTGGGAGCTATTTGTCATCGATGCTTATCGCCCAGAGGCTTGCGGGTACGAACGACGCGGAAACTAAAAAGATCCTCGACAACACGATCATCCTGCTCGTCCCGTCCCTTAATCCCGACGGCGTCGATATCGTTAAGAATTGGTACGACAAAACGCTCGGGACAAAATTTGAGGGCACTGAGCCGCCGGAGCTTTATCACAAATATGTCGGCCACGACAACAACCGCGACTGGTACGCTTTTACACAGGTCGAGACGCAGCTCACCGTCGATAAGATCCACAACGTCTGGCACCCGCAGATCGTCCACGACATCCACCAACAAGGGGCTTTTGGTTCGCGGCTGTTCCTGCCGCCGTATATGGAGCCGGTCGAGCCAAACGTCCCAAAACAGATCGTCGAGGGTTACACGGAACTTGGTAACTACATGGCCGAATCGATGCGAAAGGTCGGCTATCAGGGAATAACCACCAACTCGACCTACGACGCATGGACACCCGCACGAGCCTATTCGCACTATCACGGCGGCGTCCGCATCTTGAGCGAGACCGCGTCGGCAAAACTCGCAACACCTATCACCGTTACTTTTGACCAACTACGCGGCAGCGAAGGCTTTGACGCGAAAAAAGAATCCGCAAACTTTGGCCCCGTCTGGAAAGGCGGCGAATGGAACCTCCGCAAAATAACCGACCACATGACTACCGCCGCGAAAGCCTTACTCGTTCACGCCGCCGCCAACCGCGAAAAATGGCTGACGAGATTTTATGAGATCGGGAAAGAAGCGGTACGGCCGAGGAAGAAAGGGGAATTGATGGGATTTATACTACCTAAAAGGGGAGAATATTCCACCAAAGGTGAGACTTTCGTGTCTTCCCTGCTTGATAGAGGGAACGTCGAAATCCAGACGCCAAAATCCTTCAGTTACAACGGGCGTACATTCAAGGAAGGAACTGAGGTTATATGGCTGGCTCAACCGTATGCCGCTTTTGCGAAAGCGTTACTTGAACGACAGGATTATCCACACCTGCTCGACGAGAACGGTAACCCGATATCACCGTATGATGTCACGGCCCATACAATGTCGCTTCTCGCTGATCGGGAGGTTATTCCAATTACTGAGATCATTTCCCTAAAGCAACCCAAATATCAGCGGGTCGAAGCCGATACCGATGTCGGATGTGTTGCCAAGGCATATGAGGTACAAGTTTACCGTTCTGCGATCCCATCCATGGATGAAGGGTGGACGCGTTGGTCCCTGAACAACTCAAGATCTCAACGCCATCCTTTCATCTCTCCTTGTGATCAACTTACATACAGTTCGCTGACCAACCCGCAAATAAGAAACAATCAGATTAAGGCTCTAACTTGGAGTAGCAACGTCAGCGCACCCGGCACCATCATCTTCCCCGACCAACCGCCCGCTCAGATCCTTAACGGCTATGCGAAAGGTTCGATGCCGGATGAATACACGGGCGGCGTGGGTAAAGAAGGCGTCGCGAATCTCAAGAAATTTGTCGAGATTGGCGGCACGCTCGTCTTTCTAAACCGCTCGTCCGATTTTGCCATCGAGCAGTTCAACCTGCCGATCCGGGACGTAACAAAGGGCCTCGCCCGCAAGGATTTTTACATTCCCGGCTCAATACTCCGTACCGAACTCGACCTGACCAACCCGATTGCCAAAGGAATGCCAAAAGCGTCGATATCCTGGTTCGAAAACGGCCCGGTGTTTGAGCTCATTCAGACGCCACCACCGCCCGCCGGCGTCGATGCGGCGGACATGAAGCGGCCAACGTACATCGACGAACCTAGAGACGCTCGCGTTATTGCAAAGTACCCGTCCGACCCGTCGAAGATCCTCCTCTCCGGCTGGGCACTCGGTGCGGAAAAGATAGCAGGCAAAGCCGCGCTTGTCGAGGTGCGTATAGGCAAAGGCAAGATCATCCTCTTCGGCTTTCGGCCGCAGTATCGTGGGCAGTCTCTGGCGACGTTCCCGCTGCTGTTCAATGCGATAAGTCAGTAGGAGTTTTTGCCACGAATTACACGAATAGCACGAATGGAAGAAGGAATTTTATATAAGGATCTCTCCTATAAATTAGTTGGGCTTGCGATGCAGGCTCATACAGAATTGGGTTTTGGATTTCTTGAAAAGGTCTATGAAAACGCTTTGATGATCTTATTCGAGGAAAATGGTATCCGAGCGGTCAGCCAGGTGCCCATTGTCGTTCCATTTCACGGACAAATAGTTGGGGAATATGTGGCCGACATCGTAGTGGATGATTCAATAATTGTTGAACTAAAAGCCCAAGACCGTATTGCCGAAATCCATAAGGCACAAACCCTAAACTATCTAAAAGCCACTAACTATCGACTTGCCCTCCTCATTAACTTTGGTAAGTACAAATTAGAGTACGAACGCCTGGTCAGGTAAACTCCTTATTCGTGCCATTCGTGTAATTCGTGGCAAAAGCTCTTTAATGAAAGAAGATATACAAGAAACCCGTCTGCCTAGTGGCCTGACAATACTTACCGACCGTATGCCCGGAGTGCGTAGCGCGACGCTTGGGTTCTTTTTCCGCAAGGGTGCGCGGGACGAGCCGGGTGAACTCCACGGCATTTCACATTTTATCGAGCACACCGTTTTTAAGGGCACGGCGAAACGCTCCGCCCTCGACATCGCTATCGAGCAAGACCGTCTCGGCGGCAACCTCGATGCGTTTACGACGCACGAGGAGACGGGCTTTGCGATCAAGGTGATCGACGACCAACTGCCGCGGGCATTTGACCTGATCGCCGATATGCTCGTGCACCCGAGGTTTGACGACACCGATCTCAAAGCCGAGCAAAAGGTCATCATCGAGGAAATGAAGATGATCGAAGATTCGCCTGAGGAATACCTCGGCGAAATTTTCAGCGAGGCGTTCTTTCCCGATCACCCGTTGGGAGCGTCGATCGCGGGAACGCCGAAAACGGTGCGCAGCTTTGAGAGCGAAACGACACGAAAATACCACAACGAGGTTTTCAATGCGGCGAATCTTGTGATCGCAGCAGCGGGGAATGTTGATCATCAACAGATCGTCGAGCTTGCGACAAGCGTTTGGAGTACCGACTTTAGTCGGCCGTCGCCGGAAAGCCCGCTAAAGCGGGGACTCCAAGCTCCAGTCACGGCAGCTCCGATCCTTATCAAGCAAAACTCCAATCTCGAACAAGCACACCTCATCATCGCGACGCCATTCCCGTCCGCAACCGACCCAGGCCGTTATGCTGCCGATGTACTGGCAAATATCATCGGCGGGGGTACGTCGAGCCGCCTGTGGCAAAAGGTACGTGAAGAGCGTGGGCTGGCGTACAGCGTCGGTGCGTCGTCGATCTCTTATCAGGATTGCGGTATGTTTTCGATATTTGCGGCGACTTCGCCGGATCAGGTCGAGGAGGTCGTTGACCTGTCGATCGCCGAGATGCGTGCGGTTGTAAATGACGGCGTGACCGGGGATGAACTCGAGCTTGCCAAACAACAGGCCGTCGCCTCGATCCTGCTCAGTCTCGAAGACTCAGCCTCGCGTGCCGCCGCCCTTGCCCAAGGCGAGATGACCCACGGCCGCCAGATCCCCGTCGAGGAAACGCTTCGCCGTCTTGACGCCGTCACGACGGATGATATCCACTCGCTCGCACGGGAATTTTTCCGCACCGAGAAAATTGCGTTTGCCGCACTCGGTGATCTCAGCGACCTCAAGATCGACCGCGGCCGTCTCGCCATTTGATACACCACAAAGTTAGCGCGCGACGGGGCAAATTGATGTATATTTAGCTTGCTCCCACCAAGGATCGTCATGAATTTAAAACGAATATTCCTTTACCTGCTGATCGCCTCGGTAACGCTCAGCGCTCTGATCGGCATCGGTGTCATTCTTTTTGGCGAGTTTGGCGAACTCGAAACCAAGGTACTGCTGACAGCAATGACCGTTACCGTAACGAGCATCCTCGGGCTCGCGTGCGGAGCTTATCTCGAAACAAAACGCGGGCGTCTAATGCCGTTCGTTGGTATCGCCTGCGCTGTCGTCTCGGCAGTTATGTGGATGTTTACCATCTGGGCATGGCAAAACAATAATGATACGTTTGTAAAATTTTTGCTGACCGCGACGTTGCTGGCGGTCGCCTGCTCGCATTTATCGCTCATTTCGCTCGCCCGGCTAGACCGGCGTTTCGCCTGGTCGCGATATGCGGCTCATGCGGCCGTCTGGATACTATCGGCGATCTTGCTGTATCTGATCTGGTTCACACCCGAATCTAACGGCGATCTCATCGGCCGCGTGATCGGCACGCTTGCTGTCATCATCGCCGCCCTCACGGTCGTGACGCCTGTTTTTCACAAACTGAGCCACGCCGAAGGGCCGACCGAGATCGACACTATCAACATCGAAATAAATCAGCTGCGGGCACGGATCGACGAGCTCGAACAGCGAAAAGCCGAACTTACAGCTGCCGGCGGCGAGTAGCGATCAGTTTTTTGATAGATACGCTGAGTCGGCTGCCTCGCGTGCCAGTGCGTTGGCTCCCGCCGTCTTGGCATCAACCTTAGTTCTTAGATCTTCGAATCCCGACAACCCGGCAACGACCAATTCCTGGCCGTTGACCTTTCCATAATATTCACCGTCGGCAGGCTCACCATATTTCGGTATCCGAATGATCACAGCAAACGGCTTGCCGTTTGCGAGCCGCCATTCAAGTTTGGTCTTTTCCCAAATAAATCCGAAGCTAGCGGTCGCTATCGGAAAACTCCCGTCCTTTCGTTCGGCGTTGAAATGGGTCGAGGCAGCCGAATAATAGATCCGTACCGTATATCCGCCCGGCCCTTTGCAGATCGAATATCCGTCAGAGCCGTTCGACCCGTCAAAGTCCCTGCAAGTCGTTTTGAGACTCGTATAAACGGACGTAAATTTTGGCGCCGGTTTGCCCTGTGCCGAGATCGACACGGCAAAACACGCGATTGCGATAGCCGCTAAAATAAATGCTTTTAGTTTCATTTTACCCTCCGAAATTATTTGTCGTGATTATACTCAATTGGATCGCAAACACCAGCCTGCTCAAACCCACGCAGCCGCAACGCACACGAATCGCACGTCCCGCATGCCAGATCTTCGCTTCGATAGCACGACCATGTTAAATGAAGTGGAGCGTTGAGTTCGATGCCCTTTTTGACGATCTCAGCTTTAGATAATTGTATTATCGGCGTCCGGATCTCGATCTGTGTGTCAGGTTTTGTACCAGCGTCTATTGTCTGTTGAAACGCCGCGTAAAACTCAGGCCGGCAATCCGGATAGCCGCTTGAGTCCTCTGCGACCGCTCCGATATAAATCGTATTCGCGCCAATAACCTCGGCCCAACTCGTCGCGATCGCTAGCATATTTGCGTTGCGAAACGGAACGTAGCTGGTCGGGATCTCCGTCGTTGTTAGATCAGCCTCGGTAACTGCAATATTCTCATCCGTCAGCGACGATCCGCCTATCTTTGCAAGATGCTCGATCGAGATATCGAGGCGTTTTTCGACGCCGTAATGATCAGCAATATCATTAAACGCCCGCCGCTCACGAGCCTCGGTCCGCTGGCCGTATGAGATATGCAAAAACGCCAGACTTTCGTTTTCGGCACACGCCATCGCTGCCGTGACGCAGCTGTCCATTCCCCCTGAAACCAAAATGATCGCCTTAGACCCCATGCACATCCGCTCCCCAAATATATTTGTGCAGCTGCAGATTTAACCGCACTTTCAGCCCGCTGGCCAAGACCGCCTCCGTAATTTCAGCTAAATTCTCAATGCCATGAACCGGTGAGATCAGCACCTCTTTTGTACGGCTAACAAGGTCGTGTTTCGCAATTATCTCTTTCGCAAATTCCCAGTCCGCCATGTCGGCGATGACGAATTTTACTTCATCTTTGTCGGCACTCAGACGGTTGAGATTTGGCCAGTGGTTGCGTTCGGCTTCGCGTGATGCGGGGCATTTTATGTCGAGGATTATCTTTGCACGTTCATCCACCTGCTCGGTCGAGACAAATCCGCCGGTTTCGATCAAAACCTCATAGCCGCGTTCGCAAAGCTCTGTTATAAATGGAAATACAGCTTTTTGCGCGAGCGGTTCGCCGCCCGTGACTTCTACTAGGTTGCAGCCAAATGCATCAAGTTTTGCAAAAATGTCTTCGAAAGAAATGTGCTCGCCGCCGGTGAATGTGTATTCGCTGTCACACCACACGCACCGCATCGGGCAGCCCGTTAAGCGGACGAATGCACACGGCCGCCCCGCGTGCGACGACTCGCCTTGGATCGAGAGAAAAATTTCTGTAATACGCAGATCCATAAGATTTTTGCCACGAATAACACGAATGGCACGAATGTTTGTTGATTATTCCTGAGATACTTTGGTAAATCAACGAGCGTGGAAATTGACGTTTCTGATTCGTGCTATTCGTGCAATTCGTGGCTAAAACAATCCGAACCACCCGACATAATTAACAACTTCGCCAAGGCCGAACGACGCGAGATTGGCGAGCACAATGGCGACAAAGCAACGTATCCAATCCCCGGTTTCGAGAACGTCTCTGCCGCGAAATGCCATCCAAAATAATATACATTCTGCGACCGGTGCAGACGTCTCGGCGACCGCGAGATACAATGCCCGCGATTCGCCAAAAAATATCGCAGGGAGCACGAGGATGACTATCGGATACGTACACGCCGTCAGCCATGCCCCACACCAGAGCCGCTGTTTGAACGTCACCTTTGGCGATAGCCCGACTAGCAGCACCGGCGTCTCGATCAAGATCGTGAACAAATAGCCGATCGGCAAAAATTTCCAAAGCTCGCTCAATGGCAGGCTCTGTGTCTGGACTGGTTCTGCTAGATCAAATAAAAACATAGGAATTTTGCCCGCGAAACACGCGAAATATACTAAAAAAGGAAGAAATATTTGTGGAGGAACGTCACCTAGAAACGTTTCTTTTTATCTAGCGTCTTTCGCGGGCTAAATCTTGCTATAACATCTTGATCAAAAACGGAAACTCCGCCATTACATGCGCGATCGCAAAGGCAAAATATACATCCCGCGTGGTCGTGTAATCTATCGCAAAACCGCCCCATAACGCTGCGACTATAATGAGACTTACCACCAAAGCGGCTACCACGAGCTTTGGAAAGCCTTTGGCGTTAGCAAACAGCGGTATCTCTTTTAACCGCCAAGGCATCGCACGGCGGTCAATCAGCGGTATCAGAACGATCCACACAGCGTAGTGTATCGTCTCTAAAAAAACGTGTGTTGCAACGAGCAGATGACTCGAAATACCCGGCAATATCTGGCTGCCAGCGTGCTGCGTGATCCGCCAGAAAAGGTTGGTGTCCTCCGACAGATTTGGCTGCGACGAAAATGCGAGCCACAGGGCGACGAGGAAAACCGGGATCGTCGCGAGACACCAATGATACGCTCGCAGCCAATCTGGCCGCGTTCGGCGGATCTGGCGTTCGAGAAACCACATCGCGATGAACGGGTGAATATAAACAAGCGCGAGGCTCCAATATTGCGGCACGAGCCACGCCAGTGCCGCGAGCAAAAACGCTATCGGAAACGCCCAAGCCCATTCGCTTTTCGGACGCTGTTTGCCCCTTAAATAGAACAACGACGCGACCCACAGGATAAACGCTGTGTTCCACGAAGCGGCAAAAATTGCCCAGCTTTCCAAGCTCCACAGCCAGTTACCGCTTGCAAAGTAGAGCGTTAAATATACTGCCGCGAGCACGATGACGCCGCCGATACCGACCGAATAAAACAGCCTCGAACGTCCCCACCGCAGCGGCATCCTCGCGGCAAAATAGCGAAACTCCATAAAATTATGGAAGCCCGCAAATAAAAAGATCGTCGCGATCGACGCCTGCAGAGGAAAACTCCCGATCAACACCGCCGCAACCGCGCACGAGGCGACGAACGCCATTAAAAAATAATGCGCGTTCGTAACCTCAAATCGTGCGGTTCGGATCTGCAGCATGCTCTACTTATTCACGTTCGAAGCCGGCGAACCGGGAGCGGGCGGATCGGGAACGTACAGCTCGATCTTGTCACCATTCGTAGATTCGATCCTGACGTTCCACGACGAAGCCTCGCCGCGCCACATCGCATCCTGGTTAAATATTTTGCTCGTAATATCATTTTGAAGAGGCGGCGGAGCTATGTCGGCGTAGACAAATGTCGCGGCCGAGCCGAGCCCTGCCATTACCGCCAATAATATTAGGGCTTTCCTTCTTTTGAGGCGGCTTTGCCCGAACGGACAAACCACATACCGCCGAAAACGATCGCGAGGCTCAGGAAAACTCCGCTGACAAATGTCTGCGTTCGCGAAAAACCACCCGGAGCCGTCACGGCGGCGGTGTTGTTTTCGTCACCTTCGCCGTTCTCATTTTGAGCACGCAGATAGCCGAGCTGCGTTTTCGGTATCCTCAGCGTCGGCCGTTCGATATTTGAATCAAATCGTATCGTCAGGTCCGACGTAGAATTTGAAAACACCTTGAGGCCCGGCTTAGCAACGGGTTTCGTCTGTTTGCCGGGTCGAGCAATATCAGCAAACATCGCGACCGTTGCAACTAACAATAAGATCACCAAACATAATATTCTTTTCATCGAGATCTCCTTTCAACTTTTTTTAGTAAGCGGGTTTATTCATCCGCACTTGGCGTTGCCGTAGGCTGCGGGTCGGGAACGATTAGCTCGGCAGTCTTTTCGTTTGTCGTTTCGATCTTTACCGGGCCGCTGACGTCGCGATATCGAAATTGATCCTTGTTAAAGATCTTGCTCGTAATTTTAGTGATCGGCGGCGGGCCCGCATTTGCATAGACCAACGTTGCCGCCGACCCGATACCCGCGACCACGGCAAGAATGACCAATGATTTACCCGCGCCTGTCGTCGCTTTGCCCGACCGGACAAACCACATACCGCCAAAAACGAGTGCGAGGCTCAAAAACGCACCGCTGACGATCGTCTGTGTTCGCGAAAATGACGACGGATTTGTGACCGCTGCCGTATTATCCGAATCATCGTCAAGCTGCTCTAGCTCAGCCCGGAGCTGCTTGATCTGTGATTTCGGGATGATGAGTTTGACTTCGGTTGCATTACGGTCGAGGCGGATCGTCATCGACGTGTTAACGCCCTTCGCCGGTTTCGGCGTTTTTGTCGGATCGGGCCGCGCAATATCTGCAAAAGCCGCCACCGAGGCCAATAGCATAAGCGTTGTCAGGCAAATAATTCGTTTCATGGTGATATCTCCTTTATCGATGCAGAATTTTTGTGAATTATATCAGCATTTTCCTTTTGGGCGATTTACGATAAACTCATTTTCATTATGCGAGGACAATTAAAAAAGTTTATCGAGGCAATGGATGACAACTCAGTGGCGATCATACCCGCCGCTCACGAACAGACGCGCAGCTACGACACCGAGTTTAAGTTTCGTCAGGACTCGGATTTTTGGTACCTGACCGGTTTCCCCGAACCGGATGCCATCGCCGTGATCACCAAAGCAAACAAGGTGAGCTACACGCTCTATGTCCGCCCGCGCGACCCGGTTATGGAAACGTGGTTTGGCCGTCGGCAGGGTGTCGATGGCGCGGTCAAAAATTATAAAGCCGAACGGTCGTATCCTATCGAAAAATTTGCCGCCGATCTGGGCAAGATCCTCGACGGCTACGACAAACTCTATTACCGTTTTGCTCTCGATGCGGCCCTCGACCAGCAGATCCTCGGCTATTTCAAAGGCCAGCGCGTCCAGCGTTTGAAAAACGCATATCCGCCGCACACGATCATCGACCCGACGCCGATCATCGGCGAGATGCGGCTGCACAAAAACGATAAAGAAATCGCTCTGATGCAAAAGGCCGCGACCATCGCTGCCGAGGCTCACATCCTGGCAATGAAAAAGGTCCGCCCCGGCATGAACGAATCGCAGGTCGAATCGCTCATGGAAGCCTATATGCGTGACAAAGGGGCGAGCGGCGTTGCGTACAATTCGATCATCGGCGGCGGTGACAACGCGACGATCCTGCATTACGTCGAAAACAATATGCCGCTCAAAGACGGCGATCTGATCCTCATCGACGCCGGTGCTGAGGTCGAGGGTTACGCGTCGGACATCACACGCACGTTTCCCGTCAACGGAAAATACACCAAGGCTCAACGCGAGGTCTACGACGTTGTACTCGACGTTCAGCTCAAATGCATCGATTTCACAGTCGTCGGTAATACGCATCAAAAACGTCAAGAATATTCGATCGAGCTGCTGACCGAAGGCATGAAAAAGCTCGGCCTGCTTAAAGGCAAAACTAAAGAGCTGATCAAAAAGAAGTCGTACATGAAATACTATATGCACGGCGTTGGCCACTGGCTCGGCCTCGACGTACACGATGCCGGTCGGTATTTCGTCGACCAACAAGCCAAGCAGTCGAAGCCATACGCTCCCGGTATGGTACTAACTGTCGAGCCGGGTCTTTACATCCCACCCGACGACAAATCGGCCCCCGCAAAATACCGCGGCATCGGCATCCGCATCGAGGATGACGTGCTCGTCACGAAAGACGGTAATCTAAACCTGACCGCCAAAGTGACAAAAGACCCGGACGAGATCGAAGCATTAATGCAGAAGCCCGTACGTTAGTTGCGGCGTTCCCGCAACACTGGCACGTCTTTTGTGCCAGAACTAAGGGCGTAACACTCAACACAATGCACATCGAAGACATAGCAAAAAATCTCCCCGTCCTAATCGCGGCCCTGCTCGTCGCGATCTTGTTTATCCAATCCGGCCTGGACAAGGTCTTTGATTGGGGTGGCAATGTTGGTTGGCTAAAGGGCCATTTTGAAAAGACATTCCTCGCCGGAATGGTGCCGCTGATGCTCGCGAAGATCACCATCATGGAGCTTGCAACCGGTATCTTGAGCCTTGCGGGAATCATATATTTCCTTGTGACCGACTCGCTGGTGTTGATATTTTGGGCGGCGGCTCTAGGTGCCCTCTCGATCACCGCACTATTCTTTGGCCAGCGCGTCGCAAAGGATTATCCCGGAGCCGCCGTTCTCGTGCCCTACTTTATCCTGCTAATGATTTTGATGTTTCTCACAAATCCATATTTAAAAGCATAAAAAAGCCCCGGCCATTAAAACCGGGGCTGTTGACCAATAAACGGTCTACTTGTGTCTTAGTAAGTCTGAATATTCAGGATCTGACCAAGGATCGAACCTAATATACTCAATACGCCGTTGCTGCGTGTACCGTACTGATACTGCTGTTCGTAATCGTTGTACTGGCCGTAGTTATTATTATTGTACTGATCGCGGTATCGGCTGTTCGCACCGTCCTGGTATCCGCGTTGAAAACCCTGGCGGAAATAGTACTGATACTGGCTCTGGTTTACGTAGCTTTGGTAACCGTAAGTACCGCTCTGGTAAACGTTCGAATTTGAGTAGCTGATACGTCGGCGGCCGTCAAGGTCGCGGCGTCCGGCTTCGAATCCCTGGCGATAACCGGCGTTTACAGCCTGTCGGAGAAGTTGGGCTCCCCGCTGATCGGTGTTGTAATACGAACCGTTACGATAGACGCGATAGCGGTGGTTCCGATTGGTATTCGCATTGGAGTTACCGTTGTAATACCCGTTGCCGTTCGAACGGTCGTTGCCACTACGGACCCGCGTATTTTGACGGTTCCATTCTGCCTGACGACGCTGCTCGGCCTGAATGCGTCTCTGTTCGGCCTTGATACGCTCCTTGTTATCCTGCTCACGATCACGTACGCCGTCGCGTTCGCGCCTATAGTCGTCCTTTTTGTCGGTGCTCTCGCTTTTGTCGCGGCCACGGCCGCGGCCCTGAGCGTTTGCCAATTCGCTTGTACCCAATATCGTCATTACACCAAATGCTGTCACCACTGCTAATTTTTTAAGATCGAATAATTTCATTTTGTACTCCTTGTATTGCCCCTTAGAACTTTTCTTTACTTTCACTAATGCAGTAATATGTAAAGTTTTGTAAATGATTGATAGCTAAGTACTTATCAATCTCACAATGGTATATAACAATCATCGTGCCACCGAGTGGATGTCTATTGTTCGGCTAGGTTTAGGCGGGAATGAAAGATTTATCGCGAGATGAAAATGCTCTGTATGGTGCGTTTTGCGCTCGTATGGTCTGCGATTTTAGACAAAAAAAACGACCGGCCTGCCGTTTATTGAGCTGACCGGTCGTTCAAACTGTGTCGAAAACAGTTATTTTTTGTGCTTTGATATCGCTAAAGTCACGGTTTTAGGGAACTCACGAACTTTGACCTGCTCGCCGGGTATCAGCCTCAGATCGACAAAGGTGATGTCATAGCCCTCATAGACGATCGTTTTGGGGTCAAGCCCCGAATTTAGCTCAAATGTCTTTGCAGCCTTTCGGCCTTTTTTGACGGATATCTTGATCTTTGCGTTACCCGCCCAGATGCAAGTAACGTTTGGCGGGCAACGCGAATCTTCGAGAACCTCGAGAAATTTGACCGTGATCTTGCCCAGTGTCGTGACCTTTTGTTCACAGATCTGGACGCTAAATGTTTCGGGGTCTTTTGCAAGTGTCGCCATAGCCATTAAGAGCGTGATCAACGTAATGATAATAAACTTTTTCATAATACCTCGTGGCAAATGACTACGTGCCACCACATGACATTAGAACGAAATGCCGTGCTTCGCGTTGCAGTAAATCGAAGTATGCGTCACGCTGCGGCCGTCGCACTGGCTTTGATCTTGTCCTCGATAGCACGGGCGAATTCGTTTGTTTTTGCGGTGCCGCCGAGGTCCTTAGTGATCGACTTCCCTTCCTTAAAGACATCGAACAGCGCGGTTTCAAACCGCTCCGCGGCATCGCGTTCGCCGATGTACCAAAGCATTTCGATCGCCGATAACATCAACGCCGTCGGATTTGCAATTCCCTGTCCGGCGATGTCGGGTGCGGAACCGTGAACCGCCTCAAAAACCGCTCCTTGCTCGCCGATATTCGCTCCCGGAGCAAGCCCGAGCCCGCCGATCAGCCCTGCACATAGATCCGAGAGAATATCTCCATAGAGATTTTCCATCACCATGACGTCAAACTGTTCGGGGCGCATGACGAGCTGCATACAGGTATTGTCGATGATCTTGTCGTCGGCCTCTATCTCGGGAAAAAGCTTTGCCTGGTTGTAGAAACACTCTAAAAACAAGCCGTCTGAGAGCTTCATGATGTTTGCCTTATGGACAGCCGTCACCTTTTTACGTCCGTTATCGCGGGCGTATTCAAACGCATATTTAGCGATCCGCGTCGAGGCTTTTTCAGTGATCACCTTGAGTGATTCGACAACGCCGGGGATTACGATGTGTTCGAGACCAGAATAAAGCCCCTCGGTATTTTCGCGAACGATGACCAGATCCAGTTCGGGATAACGGCAGGGCACATTTGGCAAAGCCTTGACCGGACGCACATTTGCATATAGGTCGAGAGCACGCCGCAGGCCAACGTTCACCGATGTAAACCCTTTACCGATCGGCGTCATGATCGGCCCTTTGAGAGATACCTTGTTGCGCCGCATTGCCTCGATCGACGCCTCGGGCAGCGTTTCGCCGTATTTTTCGAGTGCCTGTGCACCGAGGATCTGCGTTTCCCATTCGATATCGACGCCCGTCGCCTCGATCACGCGAACAGTCGCCGCCGTGATCTCAGGCCCGATGCCGTCGCCGGGAATTAGTGTAATAGTGTGTTTCATAAACCTTATCCTATAATAAAATTTACAACGGCCAGTGGCACGGGACAAAACGGCATTTCGAAATGAACCCTGAAATATTAATAATCGGCGGCGGCGTGATCGGCCTGAGCATTGCCCGCGAACTACACAAAAGCGGCGTCAAGCGTATCACCGTGCTCGAAAAAGGCCGCTGCGGCGAAGAATCGTCGTGGGCCGCAGCCGGAATGCTCGGGCCGCAGGCTGAGGCGAACGAGGGCGGAGCGTTTTTTGACATGACGGTCACATCACGCGAGATGTATCCGAAATTTGCGACAGATCTGCTTGCCGAGACAGGCGTCGATATTGAGCTTGACCGACAAGGGACGCTCTATTTGGCATTCACTGACGAAGATGTTGCGGAGGTTCACAAACGGCTGAAATGGCAATTAAAAGCCGGCTTGCCGGTCGAACATTTATCTGCAGATGACGCTCGCCGGGCCGAACCGTTTATCTCGACCGATGTTCGCGGTGCTTTGTTGTTCCCGGACGACTGGCAAGTCGAGAATCGCAAACTGCTCGCGGCTCTAAAAAGCTACGCCGAGTTGAACGGCATCGAGATCCGCGAAGATTCGCCCGTCGAACAATTGATCGTTGAGGATAACCGCGTCATTGGGGCACGCACCGCGACCGACACGTTTTTCGCGAGCGACGCGATCCTTGCAACGGGAGCATGGACCTCGCTCATCAAACTCGGGGACGCAGATATGCCGCTCAAGGTCGAGCCCGTTCGCGGGCAGATCGTCGCGTTTCAAACGGCAAAGAGATTGTTCGGCCACGTCATTTACAGCCGACGCGGCTACATTGTGCCGCGTGCGGACGGCCGAATTTTGGCGGGCTCGACCAGTGAAAATAAAGGTTTTGAAAAAGCGGAGACGGACGTGGCCGCGAGCGCTCTCCGTCAAATGGCGGCTGAGATCGCACCAAATCTGTCGAGCCTCGCGATAACGGATCATTGGTCTGGCCTGCGGCCATTTGCGATGAACGGGCTTCCCGTTCTTGGGTCTTTCGCCGGCATCGGCAACCTGACGATCGCGACCGCACATTATCGCAACGGCATCTTGCTCGCACCGCTGACGGCTAAGATCGTCGCGGACAAATTGTTGAAAAGTGTCGAGCCGCCATTTCTTGCGGCGTTCAGCCCGGATCGGTTTCGCCTGCGCAGCGTCGGCAAAGTTAGTTAAGTAGTATGAAAGTTTTAACCTCTCTCTTCATCTTGAGTTTTGCCATCACCGCGGCGGCGCAGTCGGGACGCGTTGTCGCGACCGATCCCTTAGCTGCGGCAAATGAATCCACCGTCAGGGAACTGTTTGACGAGGTCAATGGCTTTATCCGGGCAAAAGGAGCCGAGTACGACGCGAAGAAAGTCCTGTTCAGCGACCGCCTCTTTGCCCAGGCTAAGCTCGAACAGCGGCAGTTGGCCGCCAAATACGCTGCGATCGCAGGGGCCCGCAAAGACCTCGCGGGTGATGATCTCTATTATCTCGGTATGCTCCATTGGGTCGCCGAAAATATGGACGGCACAGCCGAAGCTCTGCGAAAGTTTATTGCTCTCGACGTTGCGGAGCCCGTCCGGCAACAGACCGCACGGTCAATAGTGATCGTCGTTTTGGCAAAGCAAAAAAAGCTTGACGAAGCCGAAGCCCTTCTCGCCGAATACCTAAAAACTGAGCCCTCCAAGCTCACCGAAAAGGCCCGCATCGAGGGCGAGATCGCCAAGGCTTATCAGGCTCAAGGAAAGTTTGCGAAAATGGCCCCGCACGCCGAGGCCGGTTACGCCGCGTCAAAGGCTTTGCTAAAAGATGCCGCATCACGATCACGCGGTTTGGACGAGATTCTAGACGCCGGAATGCTTGTCTATGAGGCTTATCGCGACAGCGGTGAGCGTCAAAAAGCCGAGGCCGCGCTCGACGATATGCGAGCCGTGGCGGTCGAAACCACAAGCCCGAGTTTTTACTATTACGCCGTCGATCAAAAGATAAAATTTCTCGTCGAGACCGGCCGCAAGCCCGCCGCTTTGCAGCTTTATCAGTCCGCATTGAAAGAAGCTGAAAAAGATTTTGCGAGCAAGGGCCAGCAAACCGATGTCCTTACCCGGCTCAAGAAAAAGCAAAAGCATTACGCCCTGCTCGGTGAGATCGCCCCGGAAATGCCGCTGATCGATCAGTGGTTTCCGGGCAAGCAAAAGACGCTCGCTGAGCTTCGCGGCAAGGTCGTTCTGCTTGATTTTTGGGCGACATGGTGCGGGCCGTGTTTTGACGCGTATCCGCACCTCATCGAGTGGCAGCAGGATCTCGGGCCGCATGGGTTTGAGATCCTCGGCGTGACGCGTTATTACGGTAATATCGGCGGCGTTGTCGCCGCCCCGCTTGCTGAAACCGAGTATCTAAAGCGCTTTCGCACCAAGGAAAAACTCAATTACGACATCGTAGTCGGCAAGGACCAGAGCATCCAATTTCTGTACGGTGCGACCGCTCTACCGACCGCCGTGCTAATCGACCGCAAGGGCATTATCAGGTATATTGAGACCGGTACCAGCGACGCGCGGATCGAGCAGATGCGTGAAATGGTGTACAAACTCGTAGCTGAAAAATAACCGATGCCCAGAAACGGCCATCCCGCGAAAACCCAAGGACTCTACGACCGCATCGCCGATGTGCAAAATCTGGCGATGAAACTCAACGGCTATCGCGAATCGGTCGCCAAATATCTCAGATCGCTCAACCTCGATCTCGGCCCCGATTCGCTCATACTCGACGCCGGTTGCGGCACAGGTATCGTCACGATGGCGTTTCAGGATGCGGGCTTTCAACCCCGGCATTCGGTCGCCCTCGATCTTTCTTTCAAATCGCTCGAGGTCGCCCGCGAGCAATTTACCAAACGCGTCGAATACGCCGATGCCACAACCGCCGTCCAGAGCAACGTGCTGTCGATGCCCTTTGCCGACAACACATTTGACCTCGTACTTATGTGCGGCGTGCTCGAATACACCCCGCTCGACGATGGCCTCGCCGAGGCTGCCCGTGTGCTAAAAAAGGGCAAGCCGCTCGTTTTTTGCCCGTAAAACCATCGGTCGTCGGGACGGTGCTTGAGCTGCTCTACAATTTCAAGACGCACAAAAAAGCCGCTGTCCGCACCGCGGCGGCCAAGTATTTCAACATCGTCGGCAATTACGAATTTCCGATCATCGAGCCGATCGCGTGGTCGAAGACGATCTTTTTGCTTGAAAAGAAATGAGCAATTTACCGCTGATAATCGGCCATCGCGGGGCAAGTGCTCACGCACCGGAAAACACGCTCGCCGCGTTTCAAATGGCGATCGACGCCGGAGCGGATGGCGTCGAGTTTGACGTGCAGCTTGCCAAAGACGGCGTGCCGGTCGTCATCCATGACGCAACGCTAAAACGAACCGGCGGACGAAAAGATGCGGTTGCTGATCTCACGTCCAAAGAACTTGGCAAGATCGATGTCGGCACGTGGTTCAACCAAAAATATCCAAGGCGCGCAAACGCCGAGTTTGCCCAAGAGACCGTCCCGACGCTGGCTCAAGTGCTACGCCTGTTAAAATCCACCGACGGCCTCATCTACATCGAGCTAAAAGCTGCCGACACTGATTATCGCGATCTGGCAAAGGCCGTCTGCGATGTCATTCGCGATTCGCCGCCGCTCCCGCGCATTATCGTCAAAAGTTTTAAGCTCGCCGCGATACCTGAGATCCGCCATCATTTGCCGGATGTTCAGACTGCCGCCCTTTTTGCTCCACAGATATTGGATTACCTTCGCCGCCGCAAATACATCATCGCGATGGCCCGCGAATTTGGCGCCCATCAGATCTCGCTCCATCATTCGCTCGTCACCAAAAAACTCACCGCCTTGTCGTCGCAAGCAGGAATGCCCGTAACCATTTGGACCGCCGCCGACCCAAAATGGATAAAACGCTGCCAAAAACTTGGCATCAGAGCGTTGATCACAAATGACCCGGCACGCTTAAAAAGCGTGCGTGATATGAAAAATAAATGAGATCAAATGCAGTTCTTTTTTGAAAATTTCTATGGTATGAATGGTTTAATGATGACACAAATACAATTTTCAAGACACAAGCTCGCAATTATCATCTCTGCCATTATTATTGCCGCTACCGGATCCCTGTCGGCGCAAACGCCGCAGACAGCAAAGGAGTTTTTCGATCGTGGAAATCAGGTATTTGATAAGGGAGAATATGACGCCGCGATCGCTGACTATTCCGAGGCCATAAAGCTGTTACCCGTTGCATGGGGTGCATTTAACGGCCGCGGCAACGCGTATTTTCGAAAAGGCAACAACGCCGCCGCACTCGCCGACTATACCGAGGCGATCCGGCTAAAGCCTGCCTTTGTCCTGGCGCTTTATAACCGCAGCCTGATCCATCTGAATGAGAACCGTTACGATGCCGCGCTTTCAGACTGCAAGGAGGCCTATCGGCTAAAGCCCGATCATGCCGATGCTCATATTGTATGCGGTATGGCAATGCATTCTAAGAAAGAGATCGATGGGGCGATCCTCGAATATCAAACTGCTATCAAACTCGACCCCAAAAATGCCAACGCCGTTGCTAATCTCGGCGACGCTTACCGCGATAAAAATGACCACAACGCAGCGATCGCTAATTATACAAAGGCGATATCTTTAGCCCCCGAGCTTACGCTGGCATACACGCGGCGTGCGGGTGAGCACCACCAACTTGGCAACCTGCTCGCGGCGATCGCCGATTACACAACATCGCTAAAACTGGCTCCCGACGATCCGGACGTTTTTTATTACCGGGCGCTCGTATATCTGGATATCAAACAGAAAAAAGAGGCCATTGCTGACCTCAAGCAAGCTTTGAAAATTAAACCCGATCATGCAGAAGCAAAAACGGAGCTTGCAGAGCTGACCAAGACATTGCCTAAGAAAAAGCGTTAGTGCCGGGTCTTTGACGGCCGGAACCGCAAAAACATCTGCCAGCCGCCGTGCGTTGTGCCGCCGTAAACCGGCGTGAGCGTCGCGGGATTGCGGTTGATCGTCACCATCGAACCGATGCCGACGTCGATGCCTTTCCCTTGGACGAGGTCGCGGACGTAGCCGAGCGAAAAGGCGTTAACCCAAAACGTTTCGTGGTCGAGCGGATGCGGTAGCACGAGATCGTGGCCGCTCTTTTTTACAGTCTCGAAGCGCCCAAACACCGCGTTTTTATCAAAATCATAATTGCTTTCAAAGAGAAATGAATTACTCCGCTCGCCGTTAGCGTAATTTTGCCCCCAGATAAATGTGCTCGCCCAATTGCTCATGTCGCTGAGCTTTCGGTTGTAGATCGCCGAGGCGGACGTTTTGCGAAGGATGCGGACGTCGGGTTCGCTGCGTTCGGGGTTGCGGAGATAGCCGTGCGAGATCTGAAACGCCCAGTTTTTTGTGGGGTTCCACGAGAGCCGCCCGCTAAATGAATTGAGGCGCGGTTTGTCAAAATTATAGCGATTCTCGTCCGGCTCAGTGCCGTTAAAAGCGCTCGCCTCGACCTTGACCTTGCCAAACGAAAAGCCCGCCGTTACAACGCCCCACGTAATATGCGTTGCATCCTGCCAGTGGTGGCCGATGGGTGCGTCGGGGTTGTTTGACGCCGATATGCGGTGCATAAAAGTCGGCGGTCCAAGCGCCGGTTCGCCCGGATAGCCGGCATACAGATAGATCGACTTTTTATCGTCGAACTTATACGAATAGGTCACGGCCAGCTCAGAAAACAGGTCGTGCGGATGCTGGCGGTCGTGGATCGGCAGCCCTTTATAAAGCTCGCCGCTCTGATATAACAGCGGATATCCGTAGCCGCGTTGGATGACCGGATCGAGGCTGACCATCGCACGAAAACCGATCTGCGACCGCTCACCGACCGGACGCGAATACATCCCCATAAACATATTCGGCGCGTCCGCACGGTTTCGCGAACCTTTGCCGCCCACCGACACGTCACGTGTCGAACCGACGCTGGTATAACGCAGATATGCCGTTCCCATCAACATCAGCATCCCGCCGTCGTCAAACATTTTCATCTTGGCATAGACCGGCGACGAATCCGGCCCCCACGCCGTGCCGGACGATTCACGTTCCATCGGGTCGCCGATATTTGTCACCGACGACATCTGCATTTTCATTTTGGAGTGGTCCATGCCGGGCATATCGTCATGCTTTGGCGTTGGTGTGGGCGAAGGTTTTGCGTCCTTTGTCTCATCCATTTTGTCTTCGTCCGGCGAATGAACGTGCTTTGCTTTTTCGGGCTGCTTTAATTCACCGGGTTTGACTCCGACGGCGATATTGCCCCACATACCGCCCTTGGCGTGGCCGCGGATCGAGCAAAAATATTTATATGTACCGTCATCGGCGGCTTTGATGACGATCTCCTCTGCCTGCATTCGGTCGTCATCCGCTTTGTGATCTAGGCGGGTCGAGCCAACTGTTTTCGCGATCTCAGGTGCGATACCAAACTC
This sequence comes from Chloracidobacterium sp., assembly GCA_016706275.1. GTDB lineage: Bacteria > Acidobacteriota > Blastocatellia > Pyrinomonadales > Pyrinomonadaceae > OLB17. Next base: position 699,532 of record JADJJY010000003.1, read on the forward strand.
ACCCTCCACGTGCCCAAACCGCACGTCGTGCCGCATATCGGTATCAGAATTTACAAACAATATCCGCAGCGTCGCCCCGCTTGGCACGACAAGCGTAGGGTTTCGCATGCCCAAAATACGATACGACAGCATATCGTCCTCAGGGCCGGTGCGGATGACAATGCGTATCTCTTTTTCGGTAAAGCTGAGCGTCGAGCCATCTTTTTTTCCAATGGTTCGTTCTTTTTCGATCTTTAGCAGATCCTCAAAATTGATAGTTTTTTTCTCGCTGCTGACCAGCGTAAAAGGCTCATGGGCAAATACGGTCGCGCTCAATACGAACACAAACAGGCCCAGAAATAATAGATTTTTCACGAAATGATATTCTCCGATAATGTAAAACACGCCTTACGCCGCGCACATAAAACGCGCCGGCATAGCGGCAACAAATGGTTAGGTTTTGTTGTGTTTACAGTACGGGCGGGCCGCGTACAGGCGCACTTCGGCTTGGTGGGGCGGCGTAAATTTGCCGCGATACGGACGAAAGTAACGAAACGGAAATAACTGCGAGATCGATGCTTTCGACGTCAACCGTCTCAACTATAGCTGCGGGAGCTTTTTTCTGTACCTTGAGCTTTTTGCTCTCAGATTTGGCGAGGATAAACGGCGTCGGGTCTTTTACAAAACAGTTGCAACCTGTCTCGACGGCATCCCCGGTCGGGACGCCCTCGGCAAAAACCGCTTCGTGCGTTTCAGAGTGGCACGACGCCACCGCCGTTACGGGTTTTGATTCGTGATGGTTACAGGCACACGCAGACACCGCCGAGGCAAGCAGCGAGAGTATCGCCACCATGCATACGGAAAGTTTTTGCACCTTGCCTTTTACCATCTTCGGCTAATTAAAAGCTTTTTACGTGCTGCACGATAGCTGCGATCTGGGCAGCGGTCAGTTTACGGGCAAATCCAGGCATGTCGCCCTTGCCGTTTTTGATGATGCGCGTCATCTTGGCCGTGCTCATATTTTGGACCTTGCTCGTGGTCAGATCGTCGGCGTCGGTGTCGCGGCCCTTAGGCGTGTTTGCCCGGCCGTCACCGCCGTGGCAGCTCGCACAATGCGTTCCGTAAAGCGATGCAAGCTCCGACGTCTCAACAGCCGACACCTTTTCAGATGCCGCCGTCGGGATCAGTCCAAAGCACCCTATCGCAAGAAAAAGAGAAACTGCAGCAATCTTAAAAACACTTTTCATATCTCATATAAGATAACCGATTTTGCCCGATCAGATAAGGGGTATCGATAAATTTCTTCTCGCCCAAAGCAACTGTTTCCAAAACTCATAGCATCTACGCTGATAAGACTAGTCGCAAGAAACTCTTCCCGGAACATTCTTTAATAGCAGGTGTCTAATTAACAGACGCACGGCAAAATATGGTGCCGTCTGTGGGGGGAAAACTATGTCAACAAAGAGCTTTATAGATTCGGTAAAGGTGGGCGAGGTGTGTAGCGAAGATTGGGCAAAGATGGACGGCAACGACAAGTTCCGGTTTTGTTCGCACTGCTCAAAGCATGTCAATAACCTGTCGGAAATGACGCGCAAAGAGGCCACAAGATTTGTCCGTGCCTCGGACGGCAATATCTGTATTCGGTACAAAGTCGATCCGCGTAGCCAGCGGCCGATGTTTTCCAACCAGTTACATCAGATCACACGGCGGGCTCCGGGCATCGCTGCGGGTGTAATGACCGCATCGATGGCTCTATCGACAGCGACTTACGCACAGACGAGCCAGCCTCAGGTTTCGAAGCCAGTTGTCGTCACTAGTCCGGTTACGGGTAATGACGGATCATCACGTGGAAATGTCATTACGTCGCAACAGATACAAGATCTTCCTATACCGGAACGCGAGATCATGGAGATGGGCGGTATCATGGTCGCCGTCGAATACACGTCCGCCCTCTCGCGTGCCGTCGCTAACGAAGATGTTGACGCCGTCCGCGATCTGATCTCAAAAGGCGAAAAGGTCAACGCCAAAGAGGACAGTTACAGCAAGATCACCCCGTTATTTGTCGCTGTCGAACAGGGCAATATCGAGATCGTGCAGATGCTGCTCGACGCGGGTGCAAAGGTCAACGCCCGTGACAAGCAAAAACAGACGCCGCTAATGCGTATCGATGGTGACGCGACGCCCGAGCTTATCGCTGTGCTCATCCGCAGCGGCGCCAAGGTCGGCCTCACCGATAACGAGGGCAATACTGCCCTTATCCAGTCGGCATATTATGCTACGGTTGACGTTCTGCAGGCCCTCATCGACGCGGGTGCGGATATCAATCACGCTAATAATGACGGACAAACTGCTCTGATGCGGGCCGCGGAAAATGGTAGTGCCGAAACTGTAAAAATGCTGCTGGAGGCCGGCGCTCAGGTAAACGCTACCAATAAGGACGGCGATAACGCCTGGGATATGGCATCCGACGACGAGGTCAAAGAACTGCTCGCGACATATGGAGCCCGCACGAAAGTAAAGGACGAGGAAAAGCCGTCGCTCTCGACGATCATCCAATAGAGTCGACACGGCGGTCGCGGCGACAACGCGTTTTGCGGGTGACGCGGTGAAGCGGAGACCCGCAGGCGGCCCAGCGATAACGATTGCCTTTTGACACACGCAAACAGTCGTTTTAGGCCGTTTGAGTCAAAAAGCAACAGCTCAATTATCAATTTTGCGGCTCAAAGGGCCGCATTTTTAACGCTTAAAAACGCCCGTGTATGGCGGCCCGGATCTAGCTGTGCTAGGAAATACTGACGCGCGTCCGCTTACAATATGTAGTTCAGATCCGCCGACACAATAAGCCGCCGCGATCGACTTGCCGCCGCCGCTCTGGTCACGTTGAAAGGGGGTCGAAGTCGCATTTACGACCGCTCCCTTGTTAAGAAATTCGGTTCGCCAGACGGCGTCCGAATCAACCAGATCGCGCTCCAATGCAAATGCATCTACCCCGGGGCCGGTGGGCGGAGCTTCGGCCAATTCTGCCCTAGAAAATGGCCGGCGCCTATACGTCCATTTTACGGTTCCGCGAAGTATGGAGCGTATAGCCCCGTCCCGGGAGATCGATGATTCAAACGTAATAGCGTTAAAGATCGCCGTAGCCGTGCCGTCCGCCGTAAATCTCAGCGTCATCCCGCCGCTGACCAGTTCGCCCGGCATCATCCCCCTAAATTGCGATGCACGCAATCCCTCGGTATTCATATACCAGTCTCCTTGCGGACACGGACACCCGCGAGACGGCTCCTCTTTGACATTCAGCGTCGGGGTGAAAGGTCCGTCTTGATCCGCCGTCGAGGTAAACAATGCAATGCCTGAATATGGCCCCTGACACTTATCGATCGCCGTGGGCAGGTCCGACCACGTATCGCCAGACGTCTCGCGGATCCCTCCGCGAACAGCGTCTACGTTTGGCTTAGTGACTTTCCAAGCTACACCCTGTTCAAATCGGTAGAATCGAAAATTTACCGTAAACGGGATCACGTCTCGAATAGTGACCGTTGCTGTCTGAGTAATATTTTCATAGACCGGGGTTACGCGCGGATCAGTAGGCAACGGGCGCCCACTCTCGTCAGTCAATTTCCCGTCTGCCAAACGCCTGCCAAATTCGTGAAATAGTTCGTCGATGCCGGGTATTGTGCGCAGGGTCTGTCTGCTGATCGCCGCGGTCTCGGTCCCGTCACCTCCGTAACGGCCCGGACGGGAGCCCGCCCTGCCCGAATTTTGTAAGAAACTTACAACTGCGTCAGGACGACGTTCTCTGCCTAAAAATGCAAAAAAGGGATATGCAGATTCGCGTAGGGTGTATATCGGACGTTCTTTTATGTTGTGGATCTTGTCATAGTATGAAGATCCGGGAACTGATGTTGGGATGGCAAGCCCGCTAAAATATTCGGCCGTGCCCTCGTCCCTCCACTTTACAAAACGATGGTCCAGTGTCGGGTCAGACGCCTGTACGCAGTGAAATAGTTCGTGGGCAACAGTTCGCTTGTATTGATCTTGATTGCTATCTTCTGAAAGGTTAGTGCGTAGCGATTCGTCGTCCAGCCAGATCGCACATGCACCCGAACGCCCGTGTGTTTCCGCGATAGCCCCGCTATCATTGTCTGCCATCGACTGGGAATATTCTGATGACCGTCCCGAAATTATTAGCGCAGGAGGTGTGGCAAACCAGCTATTATATAGCGTTACCGAACGTTGGATTGCCTCGTGTGCAAGGCTCAACCTGTTACGAAAACCCGTCGGAGTGTAGCCTACGACATCAACAAAGATATACTTTTTCCCGTTGATAACCTCTCTGAAACGCTCGACGCATTGCTCGCTGCTTGGAACGGGTGGTGAACGCCATCCGACAAAAGCCTCCTCAAAAAATTGAGAACAAGGCGCCGTGGCCTGCGAATACGCAGCGGTCCCTGTAAGTATTCCCAAAATGGTTACGGTCGCGATCCGTCCAAGCATTTGTCGAAATATCATCCCACGTCCTCCCTGCGGCAAATCGTATGAATTTTCGGGAATTATCACATACAGTGACACCCAAAAACAATGGTTAGGATCCCCGTATTCATTTCGAATTTGGACCTATTAACTATTTTTGTTTGTTGGAATCGTGATAAAATGGGACGTTTCCAAATTCCCGCCGGATATCAAAAGCGAGGCCCAGGTACGACATTATGAAATATTGCCCCAAATGCAACGAGCAGTTTGACGAAGAGATCATCAAATTTTGCACCAAGGACGGCACGCCCCTGATCGAAGACGCCCAGCCGAGTTTTACCGCCATGCCGAGCGAAAATGTCGAGGACGATCTTGGCGAAGAGACGGTCATTATCCGTAAGGCCGATACGACCGGATCGGGCGAGCGTATCGTAATACCGACCTCGCAACCGGCCGCCGTGCCGCCAGTCCGTCCGCGGGCATCTCAGGCATATGTTCCGCCGCCGCCTCAACCGAACACTGCAAAAACCGTTGTGCTGACGATTTTTGGAACGCTCTTTCTACTGGCGTGCGGTGCCGGGCTTTTCTGGTTCCTGCAAAAAGACAAACCGGCGAATATGAACGTCAACACGAACATGAACGCCAATCAGAACGTAAATCTGAACACAAATGTCGGGTTTGATTCGAATTTCAACTTTAACGCCAACTCAAATTTCAACACCAACCTCAACACAAATTTGAACGCTAACGTGAAGACGCCGACGCCGTCGCCAACGACTTCGCCGACTCCAAAACCAAGCCCGTCTGTAACACCTTCGCCGACTGCAACGCCTGCAGCGTCGCCGACACCGACGCGTCCGGCAAACACAAACCGCCCGGCAACGACGCCAACCCCGCGCATGGGCCCGCGTCCGCCGACTATGACCGGCAACAGACCACCGGGGAATGAAAATTAAGATCTAGCGGCTTAGCCGCAGGAGCAATGCGGCGAGGCTTGCCTCGCCGTTTGTATTTTAAAATGACCTCGCGGCTACGCCGCCGAAACCATAGAGGCATAGCCTCTTTTGAGGCGGGTGGAATCCGTACGTCGAGGCAAGCCTCGGCGCCGTGCGTTAGCGGCAAAGCCGCGGACGAGCTTTATTTATGAGAAAGTGCCGACTCGACCGCCCTTCGCGGGTCGATGACGCCCCAGCCTTGGCGGTCGACTTCGTAGTGCGGCAGACGTTCGGCGGTTGAGATTAGGATTCGTTTGATGTCGGACGGTGTGAGGTCAGGATTGGCCTCGAGCATCTGAGCGGCGACCGAAGAGACGATCGGGGCCGAAAATGATGTGCCGTCGACGTATTTGTAGTGTTTGGTTATCACGTTTTCACGGCGGAGTTTGAGCGTGATGATCTGACGGATGATGTGTACCGGACGGTCGAGCGCAGCGTCAAGCTCAGGGTCTAGCCTCGCGTTTTCGCGAATGATAGAGTGCAACTCGGCATCGAGACTTTTATCGAGTTTGTCGAGCAGCTCGGCCTGTTGAGCCGTCGGCGTGTTCGGCAGGATCGGTGCCGGGACCCAGATCGACGAAGCGATCACCTCGGGTTTTTGCAGCCCATCGATCGTCGGCCCATATGACGAGCGGTACATACCGCGTCGCGCTCGATTGATCGAATTATTGTCATCCAAACCGCCGACCGCGATACACGACGGCGAGCTTGCGGGCGGCACGACCGGATGATTTGGCAGATGCCCGGCGTTCCCGACGGCACAGACGACCGTGATGCCAGCCGCCGAACACGCCTCGACCGCTTGCGACAGAGGGTCGTGCAGATAGCTCTGCTCGTCATCGCCACCGGCTGAGATATTAACGATGCGGATATCATATTTTTCATGATTTGCGAGCACCCATTCGAGCCCATCCTGGATGTTTTGATCGGTGATGCGGCCCGTTTCGGCGAGCTTTACGAGCACGACATCAGCGTCTGGCGCAATGCCGCGATAAAATCCATTGGACAGCGAGCCGTTACCCGCCGCGACGACCGAGGTCATCATCCCGTGCCAGCTCGCGACATCCGGCTCAAAAAGCGATGATGTATCGCCCTCTTCATCAAGCATGTTGCGATATGCTTGAATGCGGCCCCGCAGATCAACGTGCGGATAAAAGCCCGAATCGAGAAACGCGATCGTTACGCCCTTGCCCGTAAAACGCTCATCGGCATCAAGCCTCAACGGTGTCGATAGCACGTGCGAGCCGTCTTTTTGCATGGCGGCGTCCTGGATGATCTGATCCTTTGCTCGTTCAAAAAGCCTCGAGCAGCGTCCGCACACTTCGCTGATCTCGCCCGTGTCAGGAGCATTTGCGCGGATCAGCCGTTGAATATCTGACGCAAGTGAACCGAGCTCGACAAAACCGTCCTTGGGCAAACGCGCGCAGACTGGGCAAACGTCACCGCCCGCCGCGAGATCGGAAACAGCGGCTTTACTGCCAGATAAAATTGATTCCTGAGGAGTCATCGTTGGATTTCAAGTTTTTCATATACAACAGGTAAAATCAATTTCATCTATGGACCGTAAAAAGATCGGCCTTGCACTTTCCGGCGGCGGAGCTCGCGGCTTTGCCCACGTTGGCGTCCTTAAGGTGCTGGCCGAGCACAACATACCGATCGATATGGTCGCCGGCACATCCGCCGGGTCGATCGTCGGCGGATCTCTGGCGGCGGGCATGACGGTCGATCAGATCATCGCAATGACGCAAAAAGTACGCTTTACCAATATGATGCGGCCATCGCTGAGTTTTGGTGGCTTGTTATCAAACGCTCCGATGGGCCGATTTTTTGAGCGTCATTTCCCCATTGCTCGATTTGAGGACCTCGCGATCCCGTTTGCCGCAGTCGCATATGATCCGGCAAAGGGCGAAACGGTGATCCTCAAAGACACGGGCGATCTGATAACGGCCATCCGCGCAAGCTGTGCGGTGCCGGGGCTTTTTGCTCCCGTCAAAGACGCTAACGGACGGCGGCTCGTTGATGGCGGCGTAACAATGGTGATGCCGGTGGACGTTGTTCGCGAGATGGGAGCCGACATCGTGATCGCCGTCGATGTGCTGACTTGCGGCGAACGATTTGAGTCATCAGCGACGAACGGCCTGTCGATCGGTATTAGGGCAGTACTGGCTCTGATCCGGGCGACTTCGCTGCATCAGCACCAAAACGCCGATCTGGTAATTGTCCCGCAGATCGCGCACCTCAGGCCCGACCAGATCGGCAAACGCGACGAATTTATCGAGCTCGGCGAACAAGCCGCCCATTCTCATATCGACGCGATAAAGAGCCTTATAGATCCAGACTCGTAAAAATTCCAATTCGGGCTTGCAACGCCGCGTCTAACGGTGCATCATAAACGCTGTTAATCCTGCTCTCGCACATCAGCGGTGATGTGCCCACGACTAGCGTAAGGTTTTGGCGGTGTTTTGGATGGTTCGAGGGTCGGTTGGTATTTGGTATTAAAAGCAGCTCATTTAGAGCAAAACGCGATCTATACGGACACAGAACCGATTTTCCGATAAAGCCACGATCACGTCCTGCTTAAATGTTCCCCTGCGGGAAAAGGTAAATATTTATTATGTCAATGAAACTATATGTTGGTAATCTCTCATTTCAAACGGGGAGCCATGACCTCGAAGAGCTTTTTGCGTCGATCGGTGCTGTCGAATCAGCAACCGTAGTCGAAGACCGCGAAACAGGCCGCTCACGCGGTTTTGGTTTTGTCGAAATGGCTAACCAGGAAGATGGCGAAAAAGCTATCGCCGAGCTCAACGGCACCGAATTTGCCGGCCGTGAGATCAAAGTCAACGAAGCCAAACCCCGCGAAGACCGCGGCGGACGCGGCGGCGGAGGCGGCGGCTACGGTGGTGGTGGCGGCGGACGCTGGTAGTTTGAGCGTCAGAAATTAAGAAAAGAGGCTGTCCGAAAGGCAGTCTCTTTTTTTGTTCAATAACCCAAGGAATACGTGTCAACCGCCGAAAAACTGTCCCACAATAAAAATTCGTACGTTTTCGAAGATCCAAAAGTGTATTAAATCTATCAGATCGGCGAATCGATTGAAATGCTATTTTGCGGGCTTTGACGTATTATGCGGATTTTGCTGATTTTACGTATCGAGGCAGGGAGCCGTTTTCGAAGTGACCGATCTTACGGTTTGCGTGTCCGTTTTGGCAGGGATTTTGGTGTGTCGGTCGGGGCAAATGATCTTCCAGCGTCAGTGTTGCCGCCGGAGCCTTTGATCTCAAAGACAAGGTCGCGGGCGATCTTGCCGTCGATGAATATATCGACGCGGTATTTGCCGGGCGTCCATTTCCCCTCAGGCGTGCCGGTAAAATTTACGCGGTTTTGGCCCTCTTTCATCGTATAGCTGGCCGTCACGACCTTGGTGTCGGGCTTTACGCCGCTGACACTGACGGCAACAAAATTCATCTTGACCGTCACCTTTGTTGCCGAGTCGAGCATCACAACGCAATAGATCGGGATATCGCCGGTCGAAAATTCGCTCACCTGTTCGCCCGCCTTGCCTTTGCCGTCGTCCTTTGCGAGATACAGTTCCTTAACGCCTAGAGCCGGGACTGTATCGCCCTGAGCAAAAGCCCCGGCGAACAAAATAAAGCAAAACAGGATCGTGTATAAAAATTTCACGCTTCGCACTCTCCAAAAATAGCTAGCTATTTGAGCCATCGAGACCTGATTTAGTTGCTTTTACCGGAAATAATTAATTTGCCGTGGGCGATGATATAATCTCGGCATCTGATGCGATTTGTCTTTACACGAAGGTTCTATATTTTACTGGCGGCGGGCCTTGTGCCGCTCGGGCTGGCGTGGACGTTTCCGTCGCTGAAATATGCGGTGGTCGGCTATGACATTTTGCTTATCGGAGCGGCGATCGTAGATCTTTTCATGAGCCGCAAACTGCCTGAGGAATTTGTCATCAAGCGTGAGTTTGACCGTCGCTTTGCGATAGGCGATGCAGCAAAGGTCAGCCTCGTTGTCGACAATGCGAGTGCTCAGGACTTACGCGTCATCGTCAAAGACGAGTATCCACCTGAGATGACTCTCAACGAATCACGCGAAGCCGAGTTTAACGTTGCCGCCCAAACCACTGCCGAGTTTTACTATCACATCACGCCGCACAGACGCGGAGCGTACAAATTTGGCCGCATTGCCGTCCGCCATCTGTCGCGGCTTGGCCTCGTCTGGTGTCAGAGCCAACTTGGCGAACCACAAACCGTAAAGGTCTATCCAAATATGCGGCGTGCCCGCGAGATGGAACTCAAAGCTCTCGGAGCACGTTCGTTTTTAGCGATACAGCGCCGTGCCGTCAGACGCGGCGAGGGGCGTGAATTTGAATCGATGCGCGACTACGTTCGCGGCGATGAGCTGAGGCATATCTCTTGGACGGCGACAGCGAGACGTAACAAACTGACGACCCGCCAATATCAGATCGAACGTGACCAGACCGTAATGATCGCCATTGACGCCGGACGACTGATGACGGGACGCATCGGCGACGAGACAAAATTTGACACGGCGATCCACGCATCCTTGGCATTGATGTCGGCAAGCGCCCGTGCGGGCGACAACTGCGGCCTCGTCGTTTTTGGACGGCGTATACGCAAATATCTGCCGCCAAAACGCGGGCTCGAACATATCGATGCCGTGCTCGAATCGCTCCACGACCTCGAACCCGAGCTGATCGAACCGTCATATGCACGAGCGTTTCAGTTCATCGCATCGAATACAAAAAAGCGTTCGTTCGTAGTGATCCTCACCGATCTAGTTGATAAAGACAGCTCTAAAGAATTAATAAATTCACTCAAGCTGCTGCGGCCTCGTCACCTGCCGCTCGTCGCAACCATTGGCGACCGCGACCTCAACGCCGCCGTCGGCCACGCCCCGAAAGATATCAAAGATGTATTCACCCAATCCGCCGCCGAAGAGATCATCCATCAACGCGAATCGGCGTTGCGGCTAGTCGAGACTCTCGGCGGACTGGCATTGGATGTTACCGCTCAGACGCTCGCACCAAAGCTGTTGGAAAGTTATTTGAAGGTTAAAGAACGCGGGCTGTTATAATGTTGTTTTTCTTGTAAATGTCGGTGTTATACAATTTCATACAACAGTAGATGAAAAAACGCTTTGTATTAGTTCTCGTCAAGCCGTCACATTACGACGACAATGGCTATGTGATCCAGTGGTTTCGCTCGGCGATACCATCGAATTCGCTCGCCGCTCTCTATGGTCTCGCCCTCGAGTGTGCGGCGGACGATGTTCTCGGCCCCGAGACTGAGATCATTACCCATGCCTTTGACGAAACTAATACCGTGATCCACCACAACAAGATCGCCGCGCTTATTCAAAGCGGCGATGACGGGATGGTGATGCTCGTCGGCGTTCAGTCAAACCAGTTCCTCGCGCTCTGGATATCGCCCGGCCGCTTCGCGAAAAGGGCATCAAGGTCGCGCTCGGCGGATTTCACGTTTCCGGGACGATGGCTATGCTCAAGGATCGCGATCCGTATGTTCAAAAGGCTCTGGACATGGGTGTTTCGCTATTCGCGGGTGAGGCCGAGGGACGACTCGGCAATGTCTTGCTCGACGCTTCGTTGAATGAACTGCACCCCGTCTATAATTTCATGGACGACCTGCCTAATATCGAGGGCGTCGCTTCACCGCTGCTGCCGGCTGAGCGGGTCCACCTGACCGCCGGGGCAACGACCAGTTTTGACGCCGGACGCGGTTGCCCGTTTGCCTGTTCGTTTTGCACTATCATCAACGTCCAGGGCCGCAAATCCCGTCGCCGTTCGCCGGATGATATTGAGGCGATCATTAGGGCAAATCTCGCTCAGGGCTTACATTCGTTTTTTATCACCGACGACAATTTTGCCCGTAACAAAGACTGGGAGGCTATACTCGACCGCGTTATCATGCTCCGCGAGGTCGAAAAGCTGAAGATCAGCTTTATCATCCAGGTCGACACGCTTTGTCATAAACTGCCCAATTTTATTGAGAAATGTAAGCGGGCCGGGGTGAAACGAGTATTTATCGGACTTGAAAACATCAACCCGGACAACCTACTCGGGGCCAAAAAGCGGCAAAACAAGATCACGGATTACCGACAGATGTTGCTTGCCTGGAAAAGCGTCGGCGTCGTAACATATTGCGGCTATATTCTCGGGTTTCCGGGCGACACGCCCGAATCTATCATCAGCGATATCGAGGTGATCAAACGCGAATTGCCCGTTGACCTGCTCGAGTTTTTTTACCTGACACCGCTGCCGGGTTCTGAAGATCATCAAAAACTGCATGAAGCGGGCATCGAGATGGACGAAGATCTCAATAAGTATGACCTTAACCATGACGTAACCGGTCATTCGAAAATGTCGCGTGACGAGTGGCGTCAAACGTACCACAAGGCGTGGGAAACTTACTATACGGACGAACACATCGAGACCGTCATTCGCCGCTGCATCGCCACCGGGACGAGCCCCGGGAAAACCACCTTTTTCATCGTTTGGTTTCGCGGGTGTATCGGCATCGAGAGTATCCATCCACTCGAGGGCGGCTTCTTGCGGATCAAATCGCGTAGGAATAGGCGCGAGGGTTTGCCCGTCGAAAATCCGCTCGTATTCTACCCCCGTTACGTTATAGAAACGCTTTCCAAGCAGCTAAAATGGATCTCGCTCTATATCCGGATGCGTATCATTTACAAGCGCGTCAAACGCGATCCCGCCCGTTTTGACTATATGGACACCGCTCTGGCACCGGTCACTGACCACGAAGAGGAGCGCGATCTATTTAAGACCGAGGCGGCCCAAAACTACCTCGACAAGGTTCATCGCAACGAGCGGGTAAGCCGCGGCGAAACCGTCTAGATCACTACAAAAAAAGCTTTTCTCAATAAATCTTGCTGCTTTTTGGCAAGATTTCTGTTTCCTCACGTTCAACATACGAAACCGAAATAACGCCGCGTTGGCGTAACCTGCCTGAGCATCAGGTGGGCTCGGATAATCGTTGTCCGGCGACAGAGTCCATAACCATATCTGTTGCTGTTACATAAGTTAGGACGGCCGTTCATGGCCTGAATAAAAGTAATACCGGCCGCTTTTACGGCCATGAACTAAGGAGAAATAAAATGAAATTTAACTATAAAAACATAGTTACCGGGATCGCTGCCACGACATTGGCCGTACTCCTCACTATTACCGCAAGCTCGCTTGCAATAACCGCTCAGACACCCGCGACTGCCGATAGTACTGGAGCATCGTCTGCACCTGTTCGTGCCGCATCTAGCGGAACCTGGAAAGGCTGGTACGTCGGAGCATATGGCGGCGGCACCTTTAACCGGTCCAATGTCGCGACCTCCACGATATACTCAACGACGGGGTATTTTGTGCAAACAAGCGTGACCGCGATCAACACGGCCGGTGCCCAACAGATCAAACCCAACGGCTTTACCGGCGGCGGTACATTTGGTTACAACCATCAGTCAGGCGCATTAGTCGTCGGGGCCGAGTTGGATTTCGGGGCGATGAACGCCAACGAGGGCGTGTCGTCCGGAACAACATATCCCTGCTGCGGCACCGCACGATTTACGATCAACCAAGCGACTAAAACCCGCTGGTTGCTAACGGCACGTCCGCGTATCGGAGTTGCCGTCGGCAGTGCAATGATCTACGGAACCGCCGGCTTGGCCGTGACGGACGTGAATTATGCAGGGACGTTCACCGACACTTATGGTAACGCAACCGAAAGTGCTGCTTTTAAGAAAAACAAAGCAGGTTGGACACTTGGCGGCGGAGCCGAATTTAAGGTCGGCAGCAATTGGTCGGTCAAGGGTGAATATCTGTATGCAGATTTTGGCGACACAAATACGACCAGCACAAATCTTAACGCAACATCAGTTTCCACCATCGCGTCATTAGGACGAACGGCTTCTTTCATACCCGGACCGTCAATTGCATATGCAACAAACGTGTTTACGCACTCGTCAGACCTCAGGACAAATAACGTTCGATTTGGGATCAATTATCATTTCTAAATTGAAACCACAGCGAATTGATAAAAAGCACCGTCGATCATGTCGAAAGACATCGGCGGTGCTTTTCTTTGCGTGCAAAAACCCTTATTTTATTACTAACAGAAATGCCGCAAACTAAAGTAATCCTAATAATTTACACGACCAAATATCGCCTCGGCGGACATCAATTCCCGGTCGTAGCTCAAACGCTGGCTGACGAAAAACGCGATGGCGGATTTGACGGTGACATCATCACTCAAGCGGTCGAAAGCAAACTCGACGTGCTAAAAGCCATCGACGAGATCAAGCAAGCGGGTAAGCGGATAAAGGAATTTCACTTTGTAGGGCACTCGGGCATGTATGGGCCGATGTACGGAACAGTCGCTTTTCCCGAGCAATTTTCGCCATACGAATGGGAGCAAATGGACATACCATTTGCTGATGATGCGACTGCGTACTTTTTCTGTTGCCGGTCGGCACGCTGGTTTGCACCGTTTTTTGCTAGGACATTTAACGTCCCGACATACGGATTTTTCTGGTACACGACCTTTTCCCGCAGCAAAGAAAAATACGTCTCCGCCGGAGACAAAGCCGACGGCAAACTCTATACGATCGGCTGCAAAGGCCGCAAATCCCATGGTTATTTGGGTGCGGCGAAAAAACGTCTAGGGCTTGAACCCGCCGAAGAAATGAAGCGGTTTGAGCCGAGGCCACCTGACGGCGATACAAGCTACGATCACGTTGCTGAGCTCTATGACGCCGCGTTTGTCGATATTCGCGTCCGCAAGGACGAGTGGCGATGGCTCGGCGAGCACCTGCCGTCCGGTAAATTTGACATGCTCGATATCGGTTGCGGCAATGGTGCGTTGCTGTATGCGCTGAGCGACCGGATAAATTCGGGCAACGGCGTTGACGAATCTGCGGGGATCATCGAGCGAGCAAAGATCAAAAATGCGTCAAACAAGCAGCTTAATTTTACAAAGATCAACGGCCCTGTTTTGCCATTTCCGGACAATTCGTTTGACGTTGTGACATCGCTGATGTCATTTAGATATCTCGATTGGGATCCCCTACTTGCCGAGATCAAACGTGTAATGCGGCCCGGCGGCAAATTTCTAATTATTGATATGGTTACGGTTCCGGTCGCGGTCGGCGAATATCCGCGTGTGCTTACGGACAAGCTCAAGACCATGCGTGGTCAGAAAGCTAATGCCCAATTTAACGCCGCTTTGCAAAAACTAGTGTCGCATCCCGACTGGAAAAAGATGGTCGAATACAACCCGATCCGCTCAGAACACGAAATGAAATGGTATCTCGAAAGCCGTTTTCCGGGGCAGAAAATGGAGATCCTCAATATGGCATGGCATTCGCGGATCGTCGCTTTTGACAGCGGCCCGGTCGAAAACGGCATCGAGGTCAAACTTTCTTACCCCTAATGAAACGTCTAGGAATCATCGATTGGGGCATCGGCGGCATCAGCATCTATAAGCTGATAGAAGAGCGGCTCGGGCCAGTACCGGTCACATATTTTTCGGACACAGGCGTCACACCTTACGGCAAGTTGACCCGCCCGGAGTTGGTCGCGAGGCTCAATGCTGTCATCTCATTTCTCAAAACTCAGGGTGTTACGCACGTTTTGATCGGGTGCAACGCAGCAAGCACCGCGATCCCGCTTTTGGACGATCACGGCATCCCCATCGAGGGAGTCATCGACAGTGCGGTCGAAACTGTAACGAAACTAAAACCAAAAAACCTCGGACTGATCGGTGGACGGCGGACTGTCGTCTCTGGGGTATATCGGAATGCATTTGCTGACCGAAACATTACCGTCAACCAACGCATCGCCCAGCCTCTGTCCGGTCTTATCGAGAGCGGCGATGTTTCATCCAACGCTTTGCAATATGAATGCAAACGTATCCTCGCACCGCTCAAAAACTGCTCTCACATTCTGCTCGCTTGTACGCATTATCCGGCGATCACAGCAGTGATCCGGCAATATGTTTCGTCCCAAACCAAACTGATTGATCCGGCCGAAGATCTGGTCAAAAAGGTTGGGAAATGGAGGCCGGAATCAAGTGGAAATGATGTCTTTCTAACAACCGGCGATGCGGTCGCCATGAAGCGGGCGGCGAGAAATGCCTTTGGAGTCGAGATAGGTAAAGCAACGAAATTAGATATAGCCAACTGACCGCCCGCTCACGCAGGCGGTTCTGACAGTGACCTTCCGGCAAAAAACAAATAACTGTACATAGCTAGACCTGTGCCTACGCCGGTCGCTATTTTAACTATCGCGGGCATGTCCGATGGGGATAAAAAGCCCTCGATCGTTCCCGCGACGACGAGAAAACAAGCGCAGCCAATAACGATCCTTGCAGCCTCAATTCCCTTTTTCTTTAGGGCTTGACTACGGGTCAGATCGCCCGGATTTATCATCGCGTAGCCGATCATCATTCCCGCACCGCCGCAGAAAAAGATCGTAGATAGCTCGATCACGCCGTGACCGACGACAAAGCTCGCGAGTGCGTTACCAAACGGCGGATTGAGTTTATAGCACGCCGCAAAGACACTGCCGAGTCGTGCCCCTTCGAACGCCAGATCGTAAAACGCACCGATCCCGAAAAAAGCTCCCATCGCAAAAACGCGAAACGTAACGAGTATGTTGTTTGAGAGGATATGCGTCGCCCCGATCTGATTGGCGTCATTGAGCCCTTTCCACCATTGATTGTTCGAATTGATCTGTTCGGTGATGCCGGACAGCATTACAAAATGGGTGAAATCGGTATCGATCCACGTCGCAATAAAACCAAACAAGACAAACCCCGCAAAGACGCCAAACGCCAATATCATATACCGCCAGTTACGGCGAAATGTCTGCGGGAAATCCTCGGCAAAAAATTTCCAGATCAGATTCGCACCCTGGCTTTCGGCACGATAGATGCGGCCGTGGGCGCGAATGACGAGGCTGTTGAGATAGTTGATCAGTTTGGGATCACGCGTCTCCGCACGGGCGATGGCGAGGTCAGAGGCCGCGCGGCGGTAAAGCTCGCCAAATTCGCGCACTTCCATCCGCGACAAACCACGCAAGCCCGTGCCGTGGTGCATCGAGAGTAGATCCTCGAGCCGCTGCCAGTTATCTTTGTTTTGATCGAGAAATCGATTCACATTTTTCGGGCGATCTAATTTGGAAATTCTCCCGTCTTTCCGGGATCATGGTCGACGCTCAGTAGATTTGTCGTGCGTTCAGTAACGGAACCGACCGGCGTTGGCGGTTTTGAGTCGGCCGGGAAAAGCAGCGGTGATGCAGGCTCAGCACCTAATTCGTCCGTAGATTTTGGTCGGCTAAGCGAACGGCTAACCCGATTCCAACCAAAGCCGACGAATAACAAGCTTAGAAAATTTAGCAGGAGGCCAATTACCACGAGCGTACCTATTCCTTTTACGAAAGCCCCTGTCGCCACCATCCAGATCAATGCCCCACCTGTGACGCCAAACCCCGCGAGCGACGCTATAAAAGTTGACACTACGGACGTATACCCGGCACGGATCTCTGCGGACATTCTGAGTAATTCAAGCTCGTTTGACTCCACGATCATTTTAGCCCCGCATCGGCGGCAAAATCTCGAATCGTCCGTGGATTCGGTACCGCAGGCCGAGCATATCTTGTCAATCGCGCGGACGGTCGCGAGGGCTGAGATCGCCTCTGCCTCGCGGGTGAGTATTTCTTTCTCTCCCTTAGACAGCGAAGGATGCTTGACCACGTAGTCAAACGTCGCTCTGGTCGCATGCTCACCTTGCGGTTTAAGCTTGACCATCAGCGTCATCGGATAATCTAGGACGTCCGCCGACGAATATGCCGTTCCCCAGCCGCGCGCTTGACGGCGTCCGCGAACAACACTTTCCTCATCATCCAGAATGTCATAACCGAGCCGCTCCATCGCCGCGATCAAACGGTTTCTGACACTTTCGCGATCACCGACCAACACTCTCCTTAGATAATGCTCGGTGGTATGGTACGGATTTACAGTTCCGTCGCCTAGTACGATCAAATCAGACATAAAACCCCCTCAGGACCAACTTACATATTGCATAAACTCCATACGAAATCGCAAATCTCTAAGTTGCTACGCCGGCAAAAAGTTAACAATTCTGTAACCGTGGGAGCTTTCTTCGGGTGAATCTGACTCCGCCGTTTTGGTTCAAGCCCCGTGTCACTAAAATCAAGTATTAGCCAATGTCCGAAGAAGCCCGCAAATACCACGAAGAAGAAGCGATCGGAAAAACCTACGATTTCCGGGTCGCCCGCCGGCTCGTGCGGTATATCAAACCTTATTGGCGCTATGCGGCGGCGGCGATCGTCCTCACTTTGTTGACCAATATCCTCATCAGCACGCAGCCGTATTTTACCAAGATGGCGGTCGATGATTTTATCACGCCGAAACGCGTTGATGGCATCTGGCTGTTTGCCCTCGCGTTTTTTGGAGTGTTCCTCTTTCGGTTTCTGTTCTCTTACGCACAAGAGATCTTGCTTAATAATGTCGGCCAGCGGGTAATGTTTGACCTGCGGACAGAGCTTTTTACCAAGCTGCAAAAACAAGAGGTCGCATATTACGACCACTATCCCGTCGGCCGCACCATGACGCGGCTCACCTCCGACGTCGATGCTCTCAACGAGCTTTTCACGTCAGGCGTGATCGATGTGCTCGGCGATCTGGTCGTCATCTTTGCGATCATCGGGATAATGTTTTGGCTCGACTGGAAACTCGCGCTCGTCTCGCTCGTGACCGTGCCGCTGCTCTTTACCGCGACGAACTGGTTTCGCAAACACGCCCGCAACGGCTTTGACCGCGTGCGTACGCGTAATGCACGGCTCAATGCTTTTCTGCAGGAATATATTTCGGGAGCACAGACCGTCCAGCTTTTCAACGCTGAAAACAAAGCCCTCTCGCGTTTTCGTCATATCAATGACGACTATCGCAACGCTAATATCGAGACCATTTTTTACTACGCGATATTTTATCCGCTGGTCGATTTTATCGGAGCGGTCGGCATCGCGGTTGTAATATTCGCGTTCGGCTATGGGACGCTCGGCGGGTTTTCGGCTGCCGGGGCTGCTCTGAGCGTCGGTGTTCTCGCGGCGTTTATCCAATATTCGCTCCAGCTTTTTCAGCCGATCCGTGACCTGTCGGATAAGTTTAACGTGTTGCAAGCCGCAATCGTCGCCTCGCACCGGATATTTATTTTGCTCGATCGCGACATCGAGATCACTACGCCCTCAGAACCGAAAAAGACCGGAAAAGCCACCGGACAGATCGAGTTTGAGAACGTTTGGTTCGCCTACAACGACGAAGAATGGGTGCTGAAAGACGTTTCCTTCAAAGTTGATCTAGGCGAAAGCGTCGCCCTCGTCGGTCACACCGGCTCAGGCAAAACGACCATCACCAATCTGATAATGCGCTTTTACGATGTGCAGAAAGGACGGATCTTGGTTGACGGTGTCGATGTCCGCGATTGGGCGCTGCACGATCTGCGGTCAAACTTTGCCGTCGTTTTGCAGGACGTATTCCTATTTAGCGGCTCGATCGAGAATAACATTAGGCTCGGTAACAGCGACATTACCCGCGACCGCGTCGAGTGGGCGGCCCAAGAGGTGCACGCGGATGCCTTTATCCAAAAACTGGACGGCGGCTACGAGTCCGAGATACGCGAACGCGGTGCAGGCCTGTCGGTCGGGCAAAAACAGCTCATCTCGTTTGCTCGTGCGTTGGCTTTTGACCCAACGATCCTCATCCTCGACGAGGCAACGAGCTCCATCGACACCGAGACCGAGCAGCTTATCCAGCAAGCCGTCGAACGTGTCATGATCGGCCGCACATCGCTCGTCGTGGCTCACAGGCTCTCGACCATCCAGAAATGCGACCGCATTATCGTGCTGCATCATGGCGAACTGCGTGAGATGGGCACCCACAACGAACTGCTAAGCCAGCGCGGCCTATATTGGCGGCTGTACCAGCTCCAATATTCCGACGAAAAACTCCACGTGACCGGCGATGCTCTCAGCGACGCACCCCTTGAATCTGGACTTGCCTGATAGACGAAGTTAATCCTTGATAATTCACAACCAATTCGCGTTTCGCGGATACAAACCTTAGGGACGATTTAGTTCTACACTAATTCGTTAAATCGGAGTATTATTTCTTTATAGGTGCAAAGATGTTAGACAATACCAACACGCCGGAAACCGGCAGCGATTGCTCATGGCCCGCCCGTGCAATTACGGTCGAACGCGTAGCAACCGCCAACCTCCCGACAAAACGCGGTGATTTTAAGATCGCCGGTTACAAGTCGCTGACCAGCAGCGAGGAATTTGTCGTGCTGTACAAGGGCGAGATGAACGGCGAAGTGCCGACACTCGTTCGCATCCATTCTCAGTGTCTGACCGGTGACGTATTTGGTTCGATCAAGTGTGACTGCGGCCCGCAGCTCCATAAAACAATGGAAATGATCGACGCCGAGGGTCGCGGAGCCATTGTCTATCAACAGCAAGAGGGCCGCGGTATCGGCATCATCAACAAGATCCGTGCCTACGCCCTGCAGGACGAAGGAGCCGATACTATTGAGGCCAACGAGGAGCTTGGCTTTGCCAGCGACCTTCGTGATTATCAACAGTGCGCCGAAATACTCTTTGACCTCGGCCTATGTAAGGTCAGGGTCATTTCAAACAACCCGGACAAACTGGCCGCCCTGGAACGTGCCGGTCTGCGCATCGTCGAGCGCGTCCCGATCGAGGTCGAATCGGAACAGCCCGCAGCGCACTATTTACAAACCAAGAAAGAAAAGATGGGCCATTTGTTCGATTTGAAGTGAGGTAATGAACATGTCTATATATTGTCGTACGATATTATTATCCGCCCTCGTAATGTGTTGCGTGACTATCGGTTTCGCTAAAGGACCGGTAATGACCAACACCATCGAGGGCACCGTTTACGACGAACGCCGCAATCCCGTTTTCAATGCATTTGTTGAACTATATAACGACGTAAATGTACTGACTAGCCGGGCCCGGACCTCGACGCAGGGACGATTTACCTTTAGGGGAATGAGCGCCGGTAATTACACCATCAAGGTGAGGCCATATGGCACTAATCTGTTAGAGGACTCCCAAGACGTTCAGGTAAATAACCAATCCTCACAAAGCGATCTGGTGATCGTCGAATTTAGGTTACGTATAGACAAGCGCATAACTAATCTAGCAACTGGCACCCCGGGAGAAACCATCTATGTTCAAGATATTCCTCAGAGTGCAAAAAAACTATATGATTCGGGCATCGAAAAATTAGCGAAGAAGGACAATCAAGGCCTGAGTGATCTCGAATCAGCAATAAAGATCTTTCCACAGTATTTTGACGCGCTAAGCCGACTCGGCCGTGAGTACGTTTCCCGTAAAGAATATGAAAAGGGCTACCCTTTTCTTCTTACAGCAATTGATCTAAATCAGCGTTGTGATACCTGCTATTACAGTCTCAGCTATGCTTTTTATCAGCTAAAGCAATATCCGGCTGCTGCAAAAGCGGCGATGGCCGCGGCGGTTCTTGACCAATCATCTACGGACATTCATCTGCTTTTAGGTACGGTATTACGTCTTAACGGCGACTATGCTTTGTCTGAAAAAGCTTTGCTTAAAGCTAAGAGTTTGGCTAAAACCCCCAACTCGGAGATCCACTGGCAGCTGTCACTACTCTATAACAAGGTAAAACGTAATCAAGATGCCGCTAATGAACTGGAGACCTATCTAAAGCTCGTACCAAACGCATCAAATAAGAGGGAACTTCAAGAACTGATCGCTAAGCTGCGGACACAAAAGTAACTGGTTTTAACGGTTCCTTATTCCACGGCATGATGCGCTAACTACGTTCCGAATTCCTGGGTCTAATGTCCATTGATCCGCTAGGCCTTGGAGAATGCTGCACCTATGTTGAGAGCATTTCGCCTCGACTCTCATACTTACATACGGCCTGCCTATTAAAACTCAGACGATAGCTCGTAGCACACTTTTCTTCGCTTGCGGTACAACCATATTCTCTGTCCAATGAAACGTAAGGGCATAAAAAAGAGGGCCTGCTTAAAAGCAGGCCCTCGAGGTTTGTGGTTCTAACCTAAGTTAGAATACAAATCTGAATCCAAAGCGGACATTACGTGCTGCTTGGTAACCATTAGCTTTGCCATACAGAACGTTTCTGTTTCCAGCCAGTGTATCCAGAGCCGCAAGCTGCGGTCCGATCTGCCCGGCAAGAACCCTATTCAAGATAGGGATCAGTGTCTGGGTTGAATCGTCATACAAAGGATCGACGTCCGAACCGGAGACAGTATTGTTGTTGATCCAACGATTTGTGTCTAACGAGGTTACGTTATTTTCGTTGAATACGTTGAGGAAATTGATATCCGCAACAACTTTATACTTACTATCCCGTCCAAATCTGTACGAGTGTGACAGGGCAAGATCCGTCGATGAAAACATCGGGGTTCGACCAAGATCACCACGAACTGACAACGGAACCGCTGTAGCGACAACGTTTACAAACGTGGTCTGCGGCGTTCCCGACATATATGTCGTAAAGAACGATGCTTCAGTCGTATGAGTCTTGCTGCCACGCCAGTCAAAGTTGTAACCACCATATGCCTTGAAGACATGTGGACGATCCGTTGCTAACAGGCCATTATCCTTAACGCCTAAAGCGTTAAAACCATTGATCGGATAATCGAAGAAACGGTTGACACCAGGCGATGTACGGCCAAACTCGTCCGAACTTGCAAGTCCCGAATAGTTACCGAACAAACGGCTGTATGTATAGTTAGCACTAAAGAAGTAGTTGTTTGACAACCTTCTTGTAATGCCAACTTCAAACCCGTTGTATACACGCTGTACCGTTGTCTGTTTCGAAACACCACCCGCAACGCGTGAGGTGTATGCCAAGCCAACACCAACGTTACCGATGATGTATGATTCAGCTTCGAAAAGACCAAGGTTAGCCTGATCTTCGATAGCGTCTTTAACATTCTTTCTCGTATAACGAGCCGACAGAATGTACAAAGGCGAAATTTCACTTTCAACACCAAACGTCATCTCTTCCTGCTTGAACGGTTTCAAGTTAGGATCGACGCCGCCCTGGGGCAGGCCGAGAGCTGTGTAAGTTGCCGGAGTAATGTTCGACGGGATACGGAAATCAGCCTGGAATATGCTGAGGCCGCCTGCTGTCGAAGGATTACCGCCGCCGATCGGATCGGTAAAGCTGCCTACGATACGTGCCAAAGTGTAATACGTGTACTGAGGATTGGTCGAAAGGATCGGGAAGTAATCTCTACGGAAGAAATCACCACCAAACGAACCGCGGGGCAATTCAAACTTCAGACGGTCATAAAACCATCCATAGCTTGCAAAGATGCGGGTCTTTCCATTTCCAAAAAGATCAAATGATCCGCCAAGACGCGGAGCGATCTTACGTCCCCAAGGGATCTCGATAGGATTACCACCGGAAACGGTGCCGCCCGTGTTAAACGCAGGAAGATTTTCCTTTTCAAAACGCACACCCAGGTTTAGCGTCAGGCGATTATTGGCCTGCCATTTGTCCTGGACATAAAACGCCATCGATTTGTTGCTGGCTATGCCAGACGTACCAAAACGCTGCATACGGCCAACGCCGATACAGTTAACGATAGCTGCACAAGAAGCCGAAACGCCGTAAAAGTTAAAGTCACGGCCATACTGAAGGGTAACAATGCCCTTGAGCTTGTAACCATTATCTACATCGTTTGTGATCTTGGCATACTCAAATCCGCCTTTGATGTTGTGGCTGCCGCCCCAACCGCTGGCAAAATAACTAGCGTCAACGTTGTATGTGTCACGTTTCGACACATCCTTGGCTGACAAGTTGTTATTGGTCGTATTCTGAAATCCCGGTGTGCAACCTGCCGTTCCGCCTGTATAAGCAGCTGACGATGAAAGTCCTGAACACTGGAAGCGGGTACCGCCAAAGATACCATAGGCTGAGGCACCCTTTTCATTAAGGAAACCGTGACCGTAACGACCACTAATAACCCACTTGCTGGTCGGTGTCCACGAAAACTGAGTCGTGAACATGTTCGAGTTGATTCGTCCGCCAGTGACCCTTGC
The DNA here is from genome assembly GCA_016706275.1 of Chloracidobacterium sp. Lineage (GTDB taxonomy): Bacteria > Acidobacteriota > Blastocatellia > Pyrinomonadales > Pyrinomonadaceae > OLB17. The sequence goes on from JADJJY010000003.1 coordinate 723,202, forward strand.
GAGATCAGGGCCGGTCAAACCAAATGCAGTCGAGGGGGTACCGCCAACTGAGGTAGCAGACAACGGAAGCAATCCGTCAATTATGGTCGGGTTCCAGAGAAACGATGTAAATCCAGTCGTGTTCTTGGTCGGTGCATAGTCAAGACGGCCTTGAGCATACTCATAGGTAGTTTCAGCAACGTACCGGTCAGTCTGCGGGTTGGTCGTGCTCTGGATCAAGCGCGTACCGTTAGCAGCATTAAATGAATTGTAGTAACGGGTATCACGCGTAGTCGAAAAGAACTGCGGTGAGTAGTTGCCGATGAACCACAAACGGTCTTTTACGATCGGTCCACCTAAAGTGGCGGTCGGGTAGACAAAGTTTGAAGCATCTTTTGGCTGCTGGATCGCATAGACCAACTGTGTTCCAACCGCAGGCTGAAACACGGACGGTGCAAATCTATTGTTCGGCTGCAATTTAGACGTTTCGATCGCCGTGCCAAATTCACCGTGCCAATCATTTGTTCCTGATTTGGTTCCAACCGAGATCACACCGCCGCTCGCTCCGCCATGCTCTGCTTCAAATCCGCTGGTCTTGACCTGGACTTCTTTGATCAGTGCTGTGGGGATATTGTTCGTTGAATTCAACACTCCGGTTCTGAAGTTTGTAACTTCTTGTCCGTCGATGATGAATGTATTTTCCGAACCGCTGGCTCCGTCAACCTGGAAACCACCTGAGTTAGACTCAGCTCTCGTTCCTGGTGATACCTTGAGCAGCGAAGTAAAGCTCGTGCCTTTTGGCAGTTGTTCATACAGCTGAGACGTGATGTTCGTCTGTACTTTACTGTCCGATGTGTCCAAAACGACACCGAGGGGATCGGCAACCACTTCGACGGTGTTCACCGAGCTGATGCCAAGCGTTACATCAGCTGTGGTCGTTTTTTCAATAACGACTTGAGCGTTATCAACTGTGGTCGCGGCAAAACCGCTGATCGCTGCCACAGAGACCTTATAGAGTCCTGTCGGTGCACGCTCAATGCGGTAAAAACCGTCGCTGTTTGTAGTAACTGTCTGGCTAAAGCCAACAGATGTACCCGTAACGGTGACACTAGCACCCGGTACAACAGCTCCTTTTGAATCTTTGACTGTTCCTTCGATCGATCCAACGGTGTTCTGACCAAACGCCAAAGCGCTTAGCAAGAGAACCATCGAAACCATCGAAACGAGCCATTTAAAATTGTTTCTCATTTTTCACTCCTTAAAAGTATTCTTGTGAAGACTAAAAGCCCAAAATTAGGACATTTGTTCACCCTGTTTTATGCAATTAGAGAGCCAAACCGGGCAACGTGCCCAAAAAGGGCACTAAGTTATTGAAAATACTTACCTTTACAGCATTACAAGCATGAAGCTATCGGTCTTTCGGCTAAAGCAAATTGCAGAATTTATACGAAAATTCATATTTTGTCCATAGTATTGAATCTGCTCATTTTGACTTGCGAAAACCATCGTATTGAACCAAGATTGTTCAAAAGCGATCTGATCGAGCAGGAGTTGGTTTGGCAGAGAGAATATACCGCGATTCCGTTCATAATATTATTCGTGTCAATACCGACTCGGACGAGGGGCGGCTTGTTGTCTCGCTGATCGATACGCCCGAGTTTCAGCGGCTGCGCCGGATACGTCAGCTCGGGCTCGCGTATTTTGCTTATCAGGCGGCGGAGCATTCGCGGTTCACTCATTCGCTAGGAGCGTTTCATCTCGCCGGTCGGATGATCGCAAAGCTCAGGCTAAGCTACACCATTTCCGAAGAGGCTCAGACGGCTGTCCGTGTCGCGGCTCTGCTTCACGATATTGGCCACGGGCCGTTCTCGCACGTCATCGAATCGATCCTCGGTTTTCATCACGAAGAATTTACGATCGAGGCCGTCTTAAGTCCTCAAACCGAGATCGGAAAGCTGCTAAACGCTTACTCTCCAACACTTGCGAACGATGTCGCATCGATCATTCGCGGTGATTTCAAACCGCTTGCCCTCGCCCAACTTGTCTCGTCGCAGCTCGATGTTGACCGTATGGATTACCTGCTCCGCGACAGTTTGATGACCGGAGCCAAGTACGGCATCTACGACCTCGAATGGATAATCAAATCCATCGAGATCAACGAGGAAAAGGATCACCTATATGTGTCGGCTCCGGGACTGTACGCCGTCGAGGACTATCTGCAGGCTCGGTATTATATGTATCGACAGGTGTATTTTCACCGGACGCTGCGCTCGGCTGAGGCTATATTAAAGGTGTTGTTGCGTCGTGCATTGCAGATCTATCTTGACGGCGGCGACGTCTGGCACGCGGTGGGCACGCCGATGGAAAAGATATTGGCGGGCGAAAAACTCAACCTCAGCGAGCATCTTGAGCTTGACGATACCGATGTGATGTTTAGCATCAAGCGATGGCAGCATTCGGGCGACAAGATACTTTCTGATTTGGCAAAGCGATTCTTAGATCGCCGCTTGTTCAAAGCATTTGACCTCGATATGCCCGAGACCGAGCGGTCGGCTTTTATCGCCGCATCACGTCAACTTGTTGTAAATGCAGGGTTTGACCCGGACTTTTATTTTGTCGAAGACTCGGCCGGAAACGTTCCATATTCGTTCTATTCAAAAGACGCATCAGACCCTAAGAACTTGATCTATGTCGAGGATGGTTTTTCTCGGCCCGAGATTCGCGAGATCTCGTCGGTCAGTCCCGCCATTCGCGGCTTGCAAGAGGGTTATCGCATCCACCGCATCTGTTTCCCCGCCGAATTAAAAAATGAGATCGCCGAGCTTTACCATAAAATTTAGTAATAGAAAGGTCAGTCTCATACTTTTACCTTTTGCCTTTTGCCTTTTCACTTACGCTTCGGCACCTCAGCGCGTTGCCATACTTTCACCGGACGGTTCGGAAATGAGCGAAGAGGTATCCGAACGCCTAACCAGCTTTTTGATCTCAGATCTCAAGGTATTAGATATGGATCTGGCTAAGGCCGCGTTCAATTCAAAACCGCCGGTCGCTCCATTTAATATGACTATCGACGAGGCGAAACGAGTCGGCGTGGCTATCGGGTGCGATCACATCATACTGATCAGAACTGCCAACCAGCGACGCAATGCATCAGGACGTGGCGAGTATTACGAAGCATATGCCGTGATATATGTCGTCAGCGTCCGAACCGGACGATTGATCCACTGGGCACTGTATAAATCTGAGGCGATAAATGCCAAGGCGGCGACACGTTTTCTCGATGTGACCGTCCCGGAATTTGCCAGAGAGATAAAAGCAAAGATAGATTCGGCTACAAAATCCGAGATCGCCGAATCTCCGTTACCTCCGATGGAAGAACCTCCTGACCCCAAATCACCCGAGGCTAAGAATTTCATCGCACCCATTCCCTTTCGCCGGATCAAACCTGAATACACCGCCGAAGCCGCTTTCTACGAGGTACCGGCGACGGTCGAGATAATGGTCGATCTCGATGCGGCGGGAAAGATCTTGCGGGCCGAGATCGTTCGTTGGGCCGGATATGGATTGGACGAATCGGTCGATCGTGCCGTCAGACAGATGAATTGGCGTCCCGCCGAGCGTAATGGCAAAACGTTGCCGATGCGGTTTTTACTGCGATACAATTTTAAGAAAGTAGATAAACAGCCGCTTTAGATATCGCATGAGAACAATCAGGGCAGCCATAAAGACCGTCTTATTCGTCGCCTCAACGCTTGGCCTTTATTGGAGCTGGTATATTTTGCGGGTCTTTATACCTAATAAGGTACGCTGGCGACAATTTATTTTCGGAGCGTGGACGTGGAGTTTTGTGAGCATCTCAAATATGCGGATCGAGGTCATCGGCACCCCGCCGGAACCTCCGTTTTTCCTCGTAACAAACCATCTCAGCTACACCGATATACCGGCGATCAGAAACGCTGCTAAGGGCATCTTTGTCGCCAAGGCAGAGGTCGAGACCTGGCCGGTCGCCGGACGCATTTGCCGTGACATGGGCACTATTTTTATCGACCGCACCAACCGCCGCGACATACCGCGAGCCGGTGAAATGATCGTCGAGCGGCTCGATATGGGCGAGGGCGTCGTCGTCTTTCCCGAAGGCACGAGCACAAAGGGAGAAGAATTGCTTCAATTCAATTCGTCATTTCTCGAATTCGCCGCCAAGGGCGGTGTTCCCGTCAGTTACGCCTCGATCAGCTATTCAACACCGCCAGGAGAAATGCCCGCGCACCTTGCCGCTTGTTGGTGGGAAGACATCAGCTTTTTTGCGCATCTCTGGCGGCTGTTCAAAGTCAGCGAATACACCGCCACTATTAACTTTGGCGAGAAACCCGTGGTAAATCCTGACCGCAAACTGCTCGCCGCCGAACTGCGACAGCGCGTCGCGGACAGTTTTGTTCCCGTCAAATAGGCGGCCTAAACCTTTTTAATGTATAACCGTATTAACTAAAATTTCTTTAGGAGTAAAAAATGCACACACGACTTTTTCGTTTTGTTACGACTCTCGCGATAATGCTGTCTCTTTGGGGTGGCGTACTTGCCCAGAGTTCCGGCTTTGACCCATCACGTATGGACCGCACGACCGAGGCCTGCGATGATTTCTTTCAGTACGCTAACGGCACCTGGTTAAAAAATACCCAGATACCGGCGTCGGAGGCGAGTTGGGGGACATTTAATATGCTCCGCGATTCGAATAACTCGATCCTCATGGGCGTTCTCGATAAAGCCACGAAGACAAAGGCTAAGGCCGGCAGTGATGCCCAGATGATCGGCGATTTCTACGCCACATGCATGGACGAAGCCGCGATCGAAAAGTCGGGTACCAAGCCGATCGAAAAATATCTCAAGTCAATATCCAAAGCAAAAACCGCGGCCGATGTGCAGCGGCAGATCGCCGAGCTCCATAATATGGGCTTGCCTTCGTTGTTTGGTTTTGGTGCGGGTGCTGATCTCAAATCTACCAATACCATGATCGTCAATGCCGGACAGGGCGGCACCACGCTGCCTAACCGCGATTACTACACCGAGGCTCGATACGCCGAGACACGCGGTAAGTTTGTTGAATATATGACCGCGATGTTCAAGCTGCTTGGAGATGCTCCTGACGTAGCGGCAGCAAAAGCCGCCAAAGTGCTCGCGATCCAAACGCGTCTTGCGACGGCGTCGCTGACACCGGTCGAGCGTCGCAACCCTGACCTTGGCTATAACAAGATCACCGTTGCCGATGCTCAGGCCTTGACGCCAAATTTTGATTGGAACAGCTACTTTGCGACGCGCGGCGTGGCGACCAACTATGACTTTAATATCGCTCCGCCTAAGTTCTTTAAGGAAATGAACACGATGATGGCGGACGTTTCGGTGGACGACTGGAAAACGTATCTGACATGGATGGTCGTCAATTCGGCGGCTCCGTCATTGCCAAAAGCTTTTGCCGATGAGAATTTCAATTTCTTCGGCAAGCACCTCAGCGGGCAAAAAGAGCGTCAGCCGCGTTGGAAAACCTGCGTTCAAAATGTGGACGGAGCACTCGGCGAGGCTCTCGGTATGGAGTACGCTAAGGTCGCCTTTACTCCCGCCGCCAAAGCTCGGATGAATGTCATGATCGACAACCTCATGGTTTCAATGACTGAGAGGATCGACGGGCTCAAATGGATGAGCGACGAGACCAAGAAACAGGCTAAGGTCAAGGTTTCGACGTTTAAGCGTAAGATCGGTTATCCGGATGTGCTTCGCGGTTACGCGGGGCTGACGGTCAAACGCGATTCGTACGCTCAGAACATCTTGCGTGCAAATCAGTTTCAGATCGCCCGCAATTTCAAAGACCTCGGCAAGCCCCGCGACAAGACGCGTATGGGAATGACGCCGCCGACGGTCAATGCTTCGTACAGCCCGCAGAATAACGACATCACTTTCCCTGCCGGTATTTTGCAGCCGCCGTTCTTTAATTTTAACGCTGACGACGCCATCAATTACGGCGCCATCGGCGGTGTGATCGGCCACGAGATCACGCACGGTTTTGACGATCAGGGCAGCCGCTTTGACGCTGAGGGTAATCTCAAATCCTGGTGGACGCCGACGGACCTCGCTAATTTCCAAGAGCGTGCGTCGTGTGTCGCCAAACAGTTTGACGGATACGAGGTCCAGCCCGGGCTCTTTATCAACGGCAAGCTCACGCTTGGAGAGAACATCGGCGATTTTGCCGGACTGACCGTTTCGTATTACGCCTATCTGAAATCGCTCCAGGGCAAACCGCGGCCGGCCGACATCGACGGATTTACCGCCGAACAGCGTTTCTTCCTCGGCTGGGCACAGGTCTGGGCGGGCAAATACACACCCGAAGCCGAACGCCAACAGGTCGCCGGCAACCCCCACGCCCTACCCCGCTGGCGCGTCAACGGCCCAATGTCCAACATGCCCGAATTCGCCAAAGCATTCGGCTGCAAAACCGGCCAAAAGATGATCCGCGAAAAGGTTTGCGAGATCTGGTAAAGGGACGATCAATCGTTTGAATAGAAAAAGGCTTCGCGATATGCGAAGCCTTTTTGAATTATCACGGACGTTCGTGGAGCATAATCTCTTTTTTTCGGTCTATTAGGGTTGCGACCGACTAATTCTAATGAGGTCACATCGCCAAACCCCACGATTCTTTTTACATTGGTAATCATAAGAGCTTTCTGTCGCACCGGATCCACTTGGACTTTGCCACTTCCTTGCAAATGTTACCTTTCCCTGTCGAGAACGTAGGTTAAAGGAAATAAACGAATGAATATATTGACCGGCAATTGGTTCGTCCACCAGCCTAACTTGTGGTGTACTCGTTTTGTTTATCTCCGCAATCACTAACTCAGACGGAAGATTCCGACGAAGCAAAAGAAGCTCGCCTTTGTCGGAGTCCCAGTTACTCAAAAACCTGCAAATAATCAGCCTGCTCAGTGCATGGCTGTCCGGTTCCTTCGATTGCGCAATTGCCGTTCCAACGCCCCATACCTGACTAAGCATAAGAATGAACGCAGTAGCGATTGTGCGATATGTCTTCATTTTTAGGATGTTAGCAGAGATAGTGAACAACGAACAGTGAATAGTGAACAGTGGGCGGTGCACAAATCCGGCGAGCGGAGACATATTTCCCGCGTGCGGAGACATATTTCCGGCGTGCGGAGACATATTTCCGACGTGCGGAGACACATTTCCGACGCGCGGAGACACATTTCCGACGCGCGGAGACACATTTCCGACGCGCGGAGACACATTTCCGACGCGCGGAGACATATTTCCGACGCGCGGAGACATATTTCCGACGCGCGGAGACATATTTCCGACGCGCGGAGACACAAAAAAAGGCCGCGAACTATATGCTCGCGGCCATTCTGCTAAATTACGCAACGGCTTACGCAACGGCTTACGCCGTCGCTACTGACATTTATAGTTCGTCGTCGTCGACCTCGATCTTCATGGCTTCGTCGATGTCGAATGTTTCGATCGCTTCGATCTCGGCTTCTTCGCCGTCGATGTCCTCGACGTCTAGGAGTTCGCCGTCAAATCCGTCGGGCTCGACCATTGGCACAGGTGCCTCGAGTCCGCCGCGGATGTAGTCGCCCATTTCGTCGTATTCATCCGTCGGTTTTTGATTTTCCGTGGCATCATACGCGACCTTGACGTTGCGGTAATATTTCATACCCGTACCGGCCGGGATGAGGCGTCCCATGATGACGTTCTCTTTCAGGCCGCGAAGGTAATCGATACGTCCCGAGATCGCCGCCTCGGTCAGCACGCGGGTCGTTTCCTGGAAACTGGCCGCCGAGATGAACGAGTCGGTCGAAAGCGACGCCTTGGTAATACCGAGCAAGAGCGGTTCGCCGACCGATGTCTGGCCGTCCTCGTCCTGAACACGGCGGTTTTCGTCTTCGTAACGGAAACGATCGACCTGTTCTTCGAGCAAAAATTCGGTATCGCCGACCTCTTTGATCTTGACCCAGCGGAGCATCTGGCGGACGATCACCTCGATATGTTTATCGTTGATGTTAACGCCCTGCAGACGATAGACCTCTTGGATCTCGTTTACGAGGTAATTTTGGAGCGCTTCCATACCGAGAACACGCAGGATATCGTGCGGGTTGAGCGGGCCGTCCATCAGCGGTTCGCCTGAGCGGACGCGATCCTCTTCCTGCACGTTGATGTGCGTACCACGCGGGATGTCGTATTCGCGTTCGCTGCCGTCATCACCGATGATGATCAGCTTACGTTTACCCTTTGAGATCGGGCCAAATTTAACGGTACCGTTGATCTCCGACATGATGGCCGTTTCGCCCGGACGCCGTGCTTCGAAAAGCTCGACGACACGCGGCAGACCGCCCACGATGTCTTTGGTCTTGGTGGTTTCACGCGGGATCTTGGCGATGACGTCACCGGCCTTGACCTCGTCGGCGTCCTCGACCATCAGCTGTGCACGGATCGGCATCTGATAGGTTTTGAGCACCTTGTTATTACCGCTGCGAATCTCGAGACGCGGCTGATTTTTCTCATCCGAGTCTTTGACCACGAGACGTTTCTGGCCCGTGACCTTATCGATCTCTTCTTCGACCGTCTTGCCTTCTTTGAGGTCCTGATACTTGATCGAACCGGATTCCTCGGTGAGGATGGCAAAGGTGAACGGATCCCAAGTGACGAGGATATCGTCCTCTTTGACCTTTTGGCCGTCTTTGACGTGGATCTGAGCGCCGTAGACGACCTTGTAATGAGCGACCTCGCGGCCGCGTTCGTCAACAAGGGCGATCTCGGACTGACGTCTCAGTGAAACGAATTCACCGACACGGTTCTTAATGACCTTAGTATCGCCAAGGAACCTGACCGTACCGTCCATCGCGGCGACGTGCTTGGTCTCTTGTTCGAGACGGGCCGTACCACCGACGTGGAATGTACGCATCGTGAGCTGTGTGCCCGGTTCGCCGATCGACTGTGCGGCGATAACGCCGACAGCCTCGCCGATCTCGACAGTGTTGCCGGTCGCTAGGTTGCGGCCGTAACATTTGACGCAGATACCGCGTCGCGATTCGCAGGTCAAAGCCGAGCGGATACGAACTTTTTGCAAGCCCGAAAGCTGGACGCTGGCACCGAGATCCTCATCGATCTCGACGTTTGCCGCAACGATCACGCTGCCGTCGACCGGATCGATGATGTCATCGAGCGATGTGCAGCCGACGATGCGGTCGCGAAGCGATTCGACCTCTTCACCGTTGCGGATGATGGCCTCGGCCCAGACACCGCGCATCGTGCCGCAATCCTGTTCCGAAACGATCACGTCTTGAGCGACGTCGACCAGACGGCGTGTCAGGTAACCCGAGTCAGCCGTTTTGAGAGCCGTATCGGCGAGACCCTTGCGGGCACCGTGCGTCGAAATAAAGTATTGGAGAACGTCAAGTCCCTCGCGGAAATTAGCGAGAATAGGATTCTCAATGATCTCACCCGACGGTTTTGCCATCAGGCCGCGCATACCGGCGAGCTGACGGATCTGAGCGTCCGAACCACGAGCACCCGAATCGGCCATCACGAGGATGGGATTGAGTTCTTTGCGTTCTTTCTCACGCGTGTGCATGGCCTTGAACATTTCCTTAGAAACGTGATCGGTCACATCCGACCAGATGGCCGTAACTTTGTTGGTACGCTCCATGTCGGTCATGGTCGCGTCTTCGTACTGTTTGCGAAGCTTCTCGACCTCTTTCAAAGCCTTTTCGATAATGCCTTTTTTCGACGACGGCGTGACCATGTCGTCGATGCCGATCGAAACACCGGCAAGCGTCGCGTACAAAAAGCCCATCGTTTTGAGATCGTCGAGCAGAACAACCGTCTGGTCGTGGCCGAGCTTGAGATGGCAAAACGTTACGAGCGACTGCAGGCCTTTCTTTTTCATCACGCCGTTGACGAACGGCAAGCCGTCACGCGTCAGGCGTTCGTTAAAGATGGCACGTCCGACGGTGGTGTCTATGACCTGATCAATACCCTCGCGGATGGTCGCACGCATCACGTCCTGATTGTTGTGCTCCATGCCGAGGTCGATCAGATCGCCTTTCCAACGCAGGCGGATCTTGGTCTGTGTCTCAACGAGTCCCGCATCGAGTGCGAGCAGCACGTCGTCGATGGTGCCAAAAGCCTTGTTATCGCCACGCATTTCATCGCGGGCGAGTGTCAGGTAATAGCAGCCGAGAACGATATCCTGCGACGGCACCGCGATCGGTTGTCCCGACGCCGGCGAGAGCAGGTTGTTTGACGCAAGCATCAAAACGCTCGCCTCGATCTGTGCCTCAGGCGACAGCGGGATGTGCACGGCCATCTGGTCCCCGTCAAAGTCGGCGTTAAAGGCCGTACAGACGAGCGGGTGGATTTTGATCGCCTTACCCTCAACCAGCACAGGCTCAAAAGCCTGGATGCCGAGACGGTGAAGCGTCGGTGCACGGTTTAAGAGAACCGGATGCTCGCGAATGACTTCTTCGAGAATGTCCCAAACGATCGGCTCCTGACGCTCGACCATTTCGCGAGCCTGTTTGATGGTGGCCGCGTGGGCGTCTTTTTCTAATTTGTTGTAGATAAAGGGCTTGAACAGCTCCAGAGCCATTTTCTTTGGCAGGCCGCACTGGTGCAGTTTCAACTCCGGGCCTACGACGATAACCGAACGTCCCGAATAATCTACACGCTTACCGAGCAGATTCTGACGGAAACGTCCCTGTTTACCTTTGAGCGTTCCCGACAAAGATTTGAGCGGGCGGTTGTTCGCACCACGCAGCACGCGGCCGCGGCGGCCGTTGTCAAACAACGCATCGACTGCCTCTTGCAGCATACGTTTTTCGTTGCGGACAATGACCTCAGGAGCGTGAAGCTCGATGAGCTTTTTCAAACGGTTATTACGGTTGATGACGCGGCGATAGAGATCGTTAAGATCCGATGTCGCAAAGCGTCCACCGTCTAGGGGCACGAGCGGGCGAAGCTCGGGCGGAATGACCGGGATCACGTCGAGGATCATCCACATGGGGTTGTTACCCGAACGGAGGAACGACGTCGAAACTTTCAGACGCTTGGAATACTTAAGTTTTTTCTGCTGCGACGTTTCGTCCTTCATCTTGGCACGAAGCTCGTCAACCAACTCGGCAATGTCGATCTGCTGGAGCAGGTCCTTGATCGCCTCGGCACCCATTTTGGCGACGAATTGATTTGGATAATCACGCGACAGCTCGCGAAAACGCTCGTCCGTCAGCAGGTCTTTCTGCTTCAGATCAGGCACGTCACCCTCATCGACGACTATGTACGTCTCAAAATAGAGGATCTTTTCGAGATCACGCAAGGTGATATCGAGCAGATGGCCGATACGCGACGGCAATCCTTTAAAGAACCACACGTGCGAACAGGGCGAGGCGAGCTCAATGTGGCCGAGACGTTCACGGCGGACCTTAGACTGTGTGACCTCAACGCCGCATTTGTCGCAGATGACGCCGCGGTGTTTCATCCGCTTGTATTTACCGCAGAGACATTCCCAGTCAGAGACCGGGCCGAAAATACGTGCGCAAAACAGGCCGTCGCGCTCCGGTTTGAACGTTCGGTAGTTGATCGTTTCCGGCTTGGTGACCTCGCCGTGCGACCATGAACGTATCTTATCGGGCGACGCCAGTGAAATGCGGATCGCTTCGTAATTTGTGGTCAATTGCGTCTTGTTATCGTTATTAAATCGAAACATATTTCTCCAAGAGAGTTTGTTGAGTTTCTTGAGTTCATTGAGTTCGTTGAGATCTTTTTCTCAATAAACTCAACGAACTCGACGAACTCATCACTAATTAATCAACTCCTACCAGTGCATCAACGCCTGCGATGATCTCGTCCGGATCGATCTGATCTTCTTGGATCAGCTCGACATCTAGACATAAAGACTGCAGCTCGCGGACGAGCACGTTGAACGATTCCGGTATGCCCGGCTCAAAGTTCGAAACGCCCTTAACGATCGTTTCGTAGATCTTCGAGCGGCCGGCCACATCGTCGGATTTGCATGTAAGCAATTCCTGCAGGATATGAGCCGCACCGTAGGCTTCGAGTGCCCAGACCTCCATTTCGCCGAAACGCTGTCCGCCAAACTGAGCTTTACCGCCCAGAGGCTGCTGCGTGATCAGACTGTATGGCCCGATCGAACGTGCGTGGATCTTGTCATCGACCAGATGCGAGAGTTTCAACATATAGATGTATCCAACGCACACCTTTTGCTCAAACTGCTCACCCGTCATACCGTCATAGAGACGCGTTTTACCCGACGGACCGACCGAAGCCGGGATGCCGAGTTCGTCGTATTTCTCATTGGCCTGAGTAATGTAACCCTTGATCTCTTCTTCGCTCGCACCGTCAAAAACGGGGGTCGCAAAGTGGAGCCCGAGCACGCGGGCGGCCCATCCGAGATGTGTCTCGAGGATCTGACCGACGTTCATACGCGACGGCACACCGAGCGGATTTAGCACGATCTCGACCGGCGTTCCGTCCGGCAGGTACGGCATATCTTCCTCAGGCAAGATGCGGGCGATAACACCCTTGTTACCGTGGCGTCCGGCCATTTTGTCACCGACCGAAAGCTTACGCTTCATTGCGACAAAGACCTTGACCATTTTGATCACGCCCGGCGGCAATTCGTCGCCCTGCTTGAGCTTGGTGATCTTTTCGTCGTAGATATCACGCAAGATGTTGATCTGGCGTTCGGTACGCTGTTCGTATTCTTTTATCTCAGCTATGACATCGATATTGCCTGAGGCAACGTCAGCCTTTCTCAAAAGCCTAGGATCGACTCCTTGCAGCTTTTCACGATTGAGCGTCTCGCCTTTTTTGAGGATGACTTCTTTGTCTTCGACAAGATCTTTGTTCAGTTTGCGGCCGTCAAAGAGTTCGTAGATACGCTCGTTACGCTGCTCCTCGAGAATACGAATTTCGTCCTCGAGATCGCGATGGAAATCTTCCTCTTCCATTCCCTCGATGTCGAGTGAACGCTCGTCCTTGTCCTGCCCTTTACGGGTAAAGATCTGAACGTCGACGACCGTGCCGTCGATGCCCGGAGGGCATGTCAGCGATGCATCTTTTACGTCGCCGGCCTTTTCACCAAAGATGGCACGGAGAAGTTTTTCCTCTGCGGTAAGCTGCGTTTCACCCTTTGGCGTAACCTTTCCGACCAAAACCGAACCAGGTTTGACCTGAGCACCGATGCGGATAATGCCGCTCTCGTCGAGATCGCGGAGCATGTTCTCGCCGATATTCGGGATATCACGCGTGATCTCTTCGGGGCCGAGCTTTGTATCGCGGGCCTCGATCTCGAGTTCCTCGATATGGATCGACGTGTAATAGTCGTCCTTGACCAGCTTCTCGGAAACCAAAATAGCATCCTCAAAGTTGTAACCGCGCCAAGGCATAAATGACACGAGCACGTTGCGGCCGAGGGCGAGTTCGCCGCGATCCGTACACGGGCCGTCGGCAATCACCTGGCCTTTTTTGACGCGTTCGCCGACCTCAACGATCGGACGCTGGTTGATACAAGTGTTCTGGTTAGACCGCTTAAATTTAACGAGCGAATAAATATCTGCCGTCACCTCACGCGAGATCGTGCCGTCGACCTGATGGTCAGCTTTGACAATGATGCGTTCGCTATCGACAAAATCGACAACGCCGTCGCGGCGTGCGATAACAACCGCACCCGAATCGCGGGCGGCGATCTTTTCCATACCGGTTCCGACATACGGCGACTCGGCACATAGCAGCGGCACGGACTGACGTTGCATGTTAGATCCCATGAGAGCACGGTTGGCGTCATCGTTCTCGAGGAAAGGAATAAGCGATGCTGCGACCGAAACTAACTGTTTCGGTGACACGTCCATGTACTGCGTCTCGGCACGGTCGGCGGTGATAAATTCGCCCTTTTGCCGTGCAGCGTTACGCTCATTGACGATGTTGCCCTTGGCATCAAGCTCAATATTTGCCTGGCCGATTATGTAGCGATCCTCTTCCCAAGCGGTCAGATAAAATGGCCACGGCTCAACGTCAGCCTGTTTACCGTCCTTGATCTTTTTATTAGCTGCCTCGACATCCTCAAGCGGGACGTGCTCGCCGGGCTTAAATTTGGTATCGCCGCCGTTCAAAACGCGAACGTATTCGATAACGCGGCCGTCCTCGACCTTTCGGTAGGGCGACTCGATAAAGCCGTACTCATTGATGCGTGCAAAACACGACAGCGATGAGATCAGGCCGATGTTCGGGCCCTCAGGCGTTTCGATCGGGCAGATGCGGCCATAGTGCGTCGGGTGAACGTCGCGAACCTCAAAGCCCGCACGTTCACGCGAAAGACCACCTGGCCCCAACGCCGACAGGCGGCGTTTGTGCGTAATTTCCGACAGCGGATTGGTTTGATCCATGAACTGCGAAAGCTGCGACGAGCCAAAGAATTCGCGGACCGCAGCCGTCACCGGCTTGGCGTTGACCAGATCACGCGGCATCGTGGTGAACATATCCTGTTGGATGGACATCTTCTCCTTGATCGCGCGTTCCATACGCTCTAAACCGATGCGAAATTGATTTTCGAGAAGTTCACCGACCGCGCGGACGCGCCGGTTGCCCAAATGATCGATATCGTCCTGGCCGTAATTTTCGCTGTCGCGTTTCATACGAAGGAGGTAATTGACGACCTCGATAAAATCGGTCGGTGCGAGCAGCGGATCTTTGATACGGTCAAAATCCGGACGGCCCATTTTGATGTTAAATTTCAGACGCCCGACGCGTGACAGATCAAAACGACGCGTGTCAAAAAACATGCCTTCGAGCAAGCGGTAAGCTGTCGGAACGGTCGGAGGATCGCCCGGACGCATCTTGCGATAGATCTCAAGCAGGGCGTCGACCGGCTTACCGATCGGATCCTTTCTGAGGGTCGCAGCGATGATCTCGCCGATTACGTCACGTTTCGGGAAAAACACCTTAACGCTCGAAATGCCTTCTTCCACGATCTGCTGTATCTTGCCAGCCGGGATCTCGGTATTCGATTCGACGACGACCTCACCTGTCTCGGTGTTGACCACGTCTTCGAGAGCAAATGCTCCCTCAAGATCGGCGATTGCGACGGCAACCGACCCAACGCCCATGCGGCGGAGGTCAGCGATCGCGCTCTTGGTGATCTTTTTGCCCTTCCGGGTGACATCTTCTTTCTTATCCTTAATGTCGTCTTCGGCACGCATACCAACGAGGTGCGTGTCACCGCTCTCTTTCACACTGATCGAAAGCTTGCCCTTTTCGATGACGATCTCATCCGTTACATAGAAAAGCTCTAGGATGTTCGAATCAGGATACTCAGCATTCTTGACGACCTCTTCGAGGATCTGATCCGAGACGGTCTTCATATCGATCTGCGGATTTAACCACAGGCCGAGTGCACGAAGAAATACGGTCGCGATGATCTTTCGTTTGCCGAGACGCGCGTGCAGGATGCCCTTTTGGTCGTATTCAAATTCGACCCACGAACCGCGGTACGGGATGATCTTTGCGAGATAATCGTCACGCTCACCCTTAAAGAAAACACCGGGCGAACGGTGAAGCTGCGATACGATAACCCGCTCGGTACCATTAATAATAAATGTACCGTTGTCGGTCATCAGCGGGATCTCGCCAAAGAAAACATCCTCTTCTTTAATGTCGCGGATCGTCGAGACATTTGTCTCTGGATCTTTGTCATAAACGGTCAGACGGATCTTGACCTTGAGCGGGACGCTGTACGACATGCCGCGTTCTTGGCATTCCTGCTGATCGTGCTTGTGTTTGAGGCCGACCGGTTCGCCGCAGTTGTTGCAGAGATTTGGGCGGACGGCGTTGAACGTGCCGCAATTTTTACAAAGCACTTCGGCGGGGTTAAACGGGTCAACCTTGATCTTGGCCGAACAATTCTTACAGTTTGCACGTAAGTGCTCGAGGCCCTCGAGGTTGCCGCATTTACACTGCCAGTTACCAATCTGATACTCGACATACTCGAGCGTCGCCGTCTCGCGAAAATCCGACACCGGAAAGATCGACGAGAACACCGACTGCAAACCGATGTAGTCGCGCTCCTCAGGGATCAGATCCATTTGCAGAAACCGGTTATAGGATTCGCGTTGAACCTCGATCAGATTTGGGATCTGTGCTGACGTATAGATCTTAGAAAAATCCACTCGCACCGGCGACTGGCTTGTGCGTCGTCCGAGTCCGTTCGAGTTATTTTGTAGAGGATTGTTGATCATATATATTAATAGCGGGCTGAAAAAAAACCTGTTGATTTTCGCGGGCTTTGCTGATACGATTCCCGTAACAAAAAGGCTCCTGCAAAAATCTCTGCGAATAAAGACAGCAAACGCGGTCGAGGGCAAAGTTTACCCAGACCGCTTTTTAAGCAGTAATAGCTGCTATCTTGATTTTCCGAGCGTGCCGAAAAGAGACACCCACTCTCCACTTTTGCGGGCCGCAGAGCCTCGCGTCTAAAACAAACGAAAACAATAAAAGCGTTTCCGATCCAACCGGTCATCGCGTCCTGATAAATAGATAGAGCGCGAACCAGTTAGTTTAACAATAAAATTTTACGGCCGCAAGGCCGCGTGACAGTTGTTAACGCAGAGGCCGCTGAGTTCGCAGATAAAAATAATTCTTCAACTCTGCGTTCCCGGCGTACTCTGCGTTAAAACTGCTCTTACTATTTGAGCTCGACGGTTGCGCCAGCTTCGGTCAGCTTAGCCTTGATCTCATCGGCTTCGCCCTGTGAGACACCTTCTTTGAGCGTCTTAGGTGCGGCATCGACCAGATCCTTGGCTTCTTTGAGGCCAAGACCGGCAACTACTTCGCGGACGACCTTAATGACAGCGATCTTGTTGCCGCCGGCCGACTGCAGAACTACGTCAAACGAATCCTTAGCTTCGGCTGCAGGAGCAGCGTCTCCGCCACCTGCACCGGCACCAGCAGCCATCATCATAGGGGCCGCTGCGGCCGCCGAAACGCCGAATACTTCTTCGAGTTCCTTGACCAATTCAGACGCTTCGAGAAGCGACATACCTTTCAAATACTCAACTACATCTTCTTTTTTAATAGCCATGACTTTTTATCTATCTCCTATTTAGGGTTCTGTTAATAACTTGCCCGTCGTTCTCTATGAACCACGAACGGTTGTTTTTGCCGCTAGAACCCAGGGACTCGTTAGTGGAGGGTTGCATCACCTCGCCTTACTTGTCCGAAGCCTGTGACCTGACAAATCACCCGGCCCGTTTTCCTTGGTACGGCTCACGGACGTTTTCTGTCCGCAATTCCAAATTTGAAATCTGAAATTTCAAATTCGATCTCAATTGAGATCCATAGATCTCAAAACTTGGTTATTCGGCCTTTTCCTCAGCTTCTGCTTCGGGAGCTTCTTCTACAATTTCTTCTGCCGGAGCTTCGTCTGTAGCCGCTTCGACTGTTTCTTCAACCGCAGCCTCGACTGCCGGTGCTTCGGTTACTTCCGCTTCCGCAGGAGCAGCCTCTTCGACCGCAGGTGCAACCGCCGGAGCAGCTTCGACAGCGGGCGTTCCCGCTGCACGGCCTTCTTGCTTACCGATCTGATCGATCACAACTGCCAGATCACGCGGCACGGCATTAATGACCGTGACGATGCGTTGTGCCTGACTGTTGAGAACAAACAACAACTTGGAAATAAGCTCTTCTTTGCTCGGCAGATTTGCGATCGTCGTTAGCTGTGTAAGGTCTACCAGCTTGCCATCGACGACACCCGTTTTAAAGGTGTAAATGTCGGCGTTGTCTTTCATGAACTTCGAAATTGCTTTCGAAAGAACAACCGGATCATTTTCTGTCCACGCGATCGCGGTCACGCCTTTGAAGTGCTCGCTTGCATCTTCAAACTGCGTTCCCTTGACGGCGATACGGGCTAGAGTGTTTTTTACAACTTCGTATTTCGCACCGGCTTCACGCAGAGAGTTGCGAAATTCCTGGTCTTTTTGGACCGTCACTCCCGAAAAGCTGACGACCATAGCGGACGTTGAATTTTGCAGCGATTCGGTGAGGGCGGTCAGATCTTGTGCTTTTGTTTCTCTTGATTTCATTTCTTTACTCGCTCCTCACTTATGCGTACGCAAGCTCATCGAGCAATACGCCCGGGCTCATCGTTGCGGCTAAGTTGATTTTCTTTAGATAACGGCCTTTCGCGGTGGTCGGCTTTGCCTTCATCACGGCAGTGATCAGAACCTTGGTGTTCTCGGCCAATTTAGCATCGTCAAACGACACTTTGCCGACCGGCGAGTGAATAACGCCCGTTTTATCGACACGATATTCGACCTTTCCGGCCTTGGTCTCTTCGATGGCGGTTTTAACGTCCATCGTGACGGTTCCTGTTTTTGGATTTGGCATCAGGCCTCGAGGACCGAGGACCTTACCCAATTGTCCGACCTTGCCCATCATATCGGGCGTCGCAATGAGTGCGTCGAAGTCGAGCCAGCCGCCTTTGATCTTTTCGACGAGCTCATCGCCGCCCGCTAGATCCGCACCGGCTGCTTCGGCCTCTTTGATCTTGTCGCCCTGTGCGATGACAACAACCTTTTTGGCGTCACCACCAAGTCCGTGTGGCAATACGATGGTTCCGCGGACGAGCTGATCTGCTTTACGCGGATCGACGCCCAGCCACATCGTCAGTTCGACGGTTTCGTCAAACTTTGCAAATGCGACCTCTTTTAATTTAGAGACCGCTTCTTCAAGTGTGTGCTTCTTGTGCGGTTCGATCTTTTCCAGAGCCGCCAAGTATTTCTTTCCTCTTTTCATTTTACCTCCAGGTGTTAACGAACGCGTTAGCGTTCTCCCTTTTGAGACACACAGGACTTATATGTCCTATATGACCAATTTATTCAATGGTTAAGCCCATCGACTTAGCCGTTCCCTCGATCGTCCGCATCGCGGCAGCGAGGTCGGTCGTGTTGAGATCGACCATTTTCTTTTTGGCGATCTCTTCGATCTGCGAGCGTTTGATACTGCCGACCTTTTCACGATTAGCTTTGCCCGAACCTTTGGCGATACCCGAAGCCTTTCTCAAAAGGTCGGCCGCCGGCGGCGTTTTCGTTTCAAATGTGAACGAGCGATCCGCATAAACAGTGATAACGACCGGGATCTTCATATCCGGATCGTCGTTTTGCGTTTTAGCGTTAAACGCCTTGCAAAACTCCATGATATTAACGCCGTGCTGTCCCAATGCTGGGCCGATCGGCGGTGCCGGATTAGCCTTACCGGCAGGGATCTGTAACTTAATGTAGCCTTCTATCTTCTTTGCCATAACTGTTTTCGATTAACGATCCCGCTTACGCTGGGAATGTCCTCATTTATTCTTCTTCTGCAAACGTAACTTTTTCTACTTCTAAAAACGTCAGCTCGTACGGTGTCGAGCGGCCAAAAATGGTGATCGAAACCTTGAGCGTCGATTTGTCTTCGTTGACCTCTTCGACCTTGCCGGTAAAGCTCGCGAACGGTCCCGACTTGATCCTGACGACCTCGCCGACCGTATAGGTAAACTTTGGTTTTGGCTTTTCGGTCGCAACCTCGATATTGTGGACGATTTGATCGACCTCAGCCTGTGACAGCGGAGTCGGCATCTTACCGCCCAAGAAACCCGTTACCTTTGGCGTCGATTTGATCGCGTGAAAAACATTGTCAGGCGGCTTTCCGGTATCGCCGCACTCGATCTCGACAAGCACGTAACCGGGATAAAACATCCGCTCAGAAACGTACTCTTTGTTGCCGCGCATCTCGACGACCTTTTCTTTCGGGAGCAAAACGCCGGTTATCTGTTCGGCCAGCTCCATGTCGCGAATGCGCGCATTCAGGCTCTCGACAACCTTGTTCTCGTGACCCGAATATGTGTGGATAAAATACCACTGCTTCATGTTCAAATATCCTTCTAGGCTCCGGCGATCTTATTGACCACCCAAGTTAAGCCCTGCAAAATGTACACCCATCCCTGATCGACCAGAAACAAGTATGCCGCGAAAAAGAGAACGCTGATGATCACAATGATCGTCGTATTCTTAACATCGTTCGACGACGGAAATGATGTTTTGTCGAGTTCGCTGCGGGTCTTTTTTACAAACTCGCCGATTCCCTCTTTATGTTTACCCTCAACGGGTGTGACCATCTCTGACACTTCTTCTCTCCTATCTAACTGGCAGGGGTACCAGGACTCGAACCCGGACCTAAGGTTTTGGAGACCTCCATGCTAACCATTGACACCATACCCCTGAATATTAGTGCAAAGTTTAGAGTGGAAAGTGGAAAGTGGTAGAAAACTCTGCCACTTTCCACTATCAACTCTCCACTATCAACTACTTGTTTTCTTTATGCAGCTGATGGCAACGGCAGCGACGGCAAAACTTTTTAAGCTCAAGCCTGTTTGGCGTGTTCTTTTTATTCTTCGTCGTTACGTAATTGCGCTCTTTGCACTCGGTGCACTGCAAAATAATATTATCTCTTGGCATAATTCCCTCATTGGTCGGTGGTCAGTGGTCAGTTCTTAGTCGTTTCCGACCACTGCCCACTGCTAACCTATTCCACAATATCTGACACGGTACCGGCACCGACCGTTCGGCCGCCTTCGCGGATGGCGAAGCGGAGGCCTTTTTCCATGGCGATCGGTGCGATAAGCGTGATCTCCATCTGGATGTTGTCTCCCGGCATGACCATTTCGACTCCTGCCGGCAGGTCTGCGACACCTGTTACGTCCGTTGTTCTAAAGTAGAACTGCGGGCGGTAACCTGTGAAGAACGGTGTGTGTCGTCCGCCTTCTTCTTTGGTGAGGACATAAGCCTCAGCCTTGAACTTGGTGTGCGGTGTGATCGAGCCCGGTTTGGCAATGACCTGTCCGCGTTCGATCTCTTTACGCTCAACACCACGGAGCAAGAGACCAACGTTGTCGCCTGCCATACCCGAATCGAGCAGCTTCTTGAACATCTCAACGCCGGTCACAACCGAGTTGCGTGTCTCTTTGATACCGACGATCTCGACCGGTTCGTTGACGTTGATAACGCCACGCTCGATACGGCCCGTTGCGACTGTTCCGCGGCCCTGGATGGTGAAGATGTCTTCGACCGGCATCAGGAACGGTTTGTCTGTTTCGCGGGCAGGTGTCGGGATGAAATCATCTACAGCCTGCATCAACTCATCGATCTTTGGCTCCCAGGCAGCGTCGCCCTCGAGGGCTTTCAAAGCTGAACCCTGGATGATAGGTGTATCGTCGCCGGGGAATTCGTACGAGCTGAGCAGCTCACGGATCTCCATGTCTACGAGCTCGAGCAACTCTGCGTCATCGACCATGTCTGCCTTGTTCATAAAGACGACCATCGAAGGCACACCGACCTGACGTGCGAGCAGGATGTGCTCGCGTGTCTGCGGCATAGGCCCGTCTGTCGCCGCTACTACAAGAATAGCTCCGTCCATCTGTGCCGCACCCGTGATCATGTTCTTGACATAATCGGCGTGGCCCGGACAGTCGACGTGTGCGTAGTGACGATTAGCCGTCTCATACTCAACGTGCGACGTCGCAATTGTGATACCACGAGCTTTTTCTTCAGGTGCGTTGTCGATCGAATCAAACGACCGAAACGTCATCTTTGCATTGTGCTTTGACATCACCTTTGTGATAGCCGCCGTCAATGTCGTCTTGCCGTGATCCACGTGACCGATCGTTCCAATATTTACGTGCGGCTTGCTGCGATCGAATTTCTCTTTGCTCATCTCTTTTCTAGTCCTCTCAAAATATTCTAATCAATAAAAACTGGAGCCCAAGGCGGGATTTGAACCCGCGACCTCATCCTTACCAAGGATGCGCTCTACCCCTGAGCTACTTGGGCCGGTTCTCCGTCTCGCCTGACAAACAACTAATTGGAGCGGGAGACGAGGCTCGAACTCGCGACATTCAGCTTGGAAGGCTGACGCTCTACCAATTGAGCTACTCCCGCTCGTTTTGAAATTCCCCATCACTGAAATTTCAAAATCCAAAAATGGTGCATGGGGTAGGATTTGAACCTACGTAGGAATTTAATCCGACGGGTTTACAGCCCGTTGCCTTTGACCGCTCGACCACCCATGCGTGATCTTTCTTGATGCAGTAATCGGCAATTAGAGCCAATTAGCAAATTCTTAATAATAGCTAAGGGTTTTACAACATGCAAGCGCGGTAAGTGTAGTTTTTAGCGCTACTTAGCTCCGGCACGCGGGTGAAACCGATCGTAGTTTTTTTTCATCTGCACGCTCGTAATGTGCGTGTAGATCTGCGTCGTCGAAATATCGGCGTGACCGAGCATCTGCTGGACGCTGCGGATATCGGCGTTATTTTGTACCAGATGCGTTGCAAACGAATGTCTGAGCGTGTGAGGTGAAACCCCGGAAAGTCCGCATTTCTCGGCATACTCGACAATAAACGCATGGATCGTCTGCCGGTTGAGCGATGAGCCGCTTGGCGTGACAAACATATTATCGATCTCGATATTCTCGATCTTTCGCCGCGCAGATAGATAGCTTTTCAGCCATTCGACGGCACTTGCTCCGACCGGGACGCGGCGGGTTTTATTTCCCTTTCCGGTCGTCGTCACAATACCGGCATCTATATCAACATCATTTATTTTTAGGTTGACCGCCTCAGAAACACGTAAACCGGACGCATACATTAATTCCAAAATTGCCCGGTCGCGTAAACCTGTATCGGTCGATGTATCCGGCGTCCGCAGCAGCATCTCGATCTCGGTCTGATTCAAAAATCGTGGCAAATAAACGCCCTTTTGCGGAGCGACGAGATCTTCGGCCGGATTTTTGGTGACATGCCCGTCAAACATCAAAAACTTATAAAACCCCCGCACCGCGCTTATCAACCGCCGTTTCGAATTCTCAGACAACTTTTCCGAGCCGAGATCGATCAGCCATTCCCGCAGATCCTGTCGCGTGAGCGTCAGCACATCGAGATCCTGTTTTTCTGCCCAGCCAACCAGTCGACCAAGATCCGTGCCGTAGCTATCGATCGAATTCGCCGCAAGCCCCTTTTCGACGCGGCAATACGTTAAGTATTCGCGGATCAGGTCACGTTTAGGGCGTAGATCTTGAGGCATGATTGTCGTGATGCTAAAAGAAAATAAGACGCGTACCAGCTAATTCGGGTGGCGCGTCTTAATGCTACGAAGTCACGGTGTGAAAAGCAAGAAAATTATCCTAATCCCGCTCCTCATGGCTTCTGTATCCAAGAAACTCTTGGTCGCAACTCCCGATCTCGCTCACCAATGCCTGATTGGAATTCAGGATTTCCAATGTCTTTGAACGTGAATAGTTCCAGTTGCGAAAGTCACCCTCGTCTCGCTTCTGGCAGTAACGTTTTGCGATTCGCCGAATTGCGATTTGTTGAGACTCGGCATTTAGGGTTTCGAACGAATTCATCAGCACCGGTAACGCGTCATCGCTTAGTTCTGAATTGTACCTTGCATCAAATTCACGGCCTTGTTCGGCAAGAGCGATGTTTGTCTTGACGATAAATGCGTCCGGATTGAGCACATGCGTCGCGCCGAGTATGAGGAATGCCGACCACAGAGCACCCCACGCAAAGTGCTGTCGCGCACCGCGAAGCACCGTCGCACCAAACAGCACAAAAACGATCGCGAGCCACGTCATAAAGATCATTGGATAAAGCCGTACCGTCGTCATGCCGTAGCCGAGATTGCCGGTCAGCAAGACGAGCCGTTGGACGGCGGACGCCATAATTACGAATAGCAGGCCAATCTGAACACCCGCGAGGACGCGGAAAAGATTTTCGGTCAAACGGTTCCCCTTCCGAATAAGCCAATGCGTAGCAAGCAGCATCGGCAGCACGAGTGCTGAAACAGCAACGAGTTCGCCAAAACCGCGTCGGGCGTATTCGGCCAGTTTGAAATCAGGCGTGTTTTGCACCAGGTCCATCCCGCCAAAAAGATATGGCACCTGAAAGATCACAAAACTCAGGAACAGCAGATTTACCAGCCCAAGAATGACCGCGATCTCGACCGTACCGAGCGTAAATCTGGGAACGATAGAGTTATCGATATTGGCCCAACTCCAAGTGGCTTTCTTTTCAGAGGTTTCGTTATCTGAAGGCCGAGAGTCTGCTTTTGTTTCAGCCCCGACGTTCGGCGCATCAGAGCGATTGATGTGTTCGACAACGGTTTTGTTGTCGGGCAGGACGACCGGATCCTCGCCCGATTCGGCTCTAAATTGGTCAACCTTGCTTTCATCGGTCCTCTCAACAGCCGAATCAATGATCGATATCAGCGGTTCGACGACGGCACCGGCACCGGCAAAGATCGCCCCGCGAAAATAACCAGCCGTCAGCCAAGCGAATACCATGAACAAAGCCCCGTGGGAAAAGATCGTCTCAAAATCGACATTGAGTATTTTTCGCACCCATCCGTCATAGACCTTATCCGCGGCCATGAAGAGAGCACCAAAAATGAGAATCAACGGGGTTGCGATCAGAACGCTGCGAAATACCGCAACAGCGTGTTTTCGCCAGCCGGTCATCGGAAACTCGCCCCAGTTGATATCGCTTGCGAGCAACGCAACGGGGCCAAATATCGAATTCAAGCCCGCCCAAACCGTACTTATCGCATACTGCAATGCACCGGCCACCTTCGCCGTGATCTGCAGCGTTGGCAAAAACAGTACGCCAAGAATCACAATGATCGTGAACGTATCGGCGACACGCAACTCAATAGCATCACGCCAAGCAAACATCGACGCAAAAAATACTAACGCTCCAAGCAGAGCGTAAGTCTGCCCGGTCAAACGCTCCGGAGCATGCCGCCAAAGCATAGTGAGCGTGCCACCGGCAAACATCAGATTGAACAGCAGCACGTTCAACCCCCAAGGCGTGACACGCAAAAAAATATCGCCGCAAACACCTAGTATCGCGGCGACGAATAAGATCTCTAAACCAGTTTTTGTACGTCCGTTCATTTCGTCTTAAAACCCTTCTTAAAAAATAGCCAACTTATAAATCCAAAAATAAGAGCAGCAAGCGGGAATACTATCGCCCCGATCAACATCCCGCCCGATCGATAAGCGGCAGCGTTTTCCATCGTTAGATTGAGATAGATCAGCCGAACTGTGTAATAAGTAAAGAATATTGACGGTGCGGCAAAAGCAATGCCGCAGACGATGAATAGGACTTTGTATATTGTTGGGGTTGAAGTGTCCATTTGGTACGCTACCTAGTTCTAATCAAAGCACTGGAGGTGAAATATCGAGATAAATGCGTTTGTGCAGAATGCTGTCCTCATCATCGATAAGCACTGCTTCGATAGCATGGTCGATCCCGTAACCTTCTCGAATATCTAGGCGTCCACTCTTTATGTTATCCGGCAAGTCGAATACAAGCTCTTTCTGGATAATTTGACGACCGCGTATATCTTGTCCAATGTCTACACTCGCAGTAGACAGGAGTGCTTCGGTTTCGAGGTCACGTGGAAAGCGGACGCCATTTTCATCCAGAACTACGACTTTCGGCTCGATGAGACGAAAAGCAATATTCGGATTTTTTGCATCACTGAAAACATTTATTGCCACAATGTAAAAGTCGCCCTTCGCGATCCGGTCGCCAATGCGTTTCGTCGGACTCACCCCGGCGACAACGGCATGCATGTGACAATCTAAGTAGAAACCGCAGAACGCTTTCGGTTCTTTAACACTGAGCGTCTTTTCACTACTCGCCAGCGAAAAACCTAGCAGCATCACCGCGTAAAACACTAACCACACCGCAACGCCGCCAATGGTGAATTTCGCAAGCCACGCCTTTTTAGTTACAGTCGCGATAACCAGCATTATCATTGCCGTTATCAGCCCGCCGATCGTCATTAACATCAAAAGCACGCCCATATTACTTCTCCTCAACCTCCTCATCAATATCGCGGACGAAAGCATAAAAATAGTTATCTGTTAGAGACGGGTAGAATTTATGACCCGCTAGTGCGCCTTTTCCTAATTTGCGTTTCTCGTTTGCGTCGAACGCAAATACGCGTTTTCCCATCATCTCGAAAACCACTACTGAACCGGACTCGTCCCAAACAAGTGTTTCGCGATAAATATGATCCGGAAATCCCATGAAATCAGGCGACACATAAACCGTGTCTCCATCCACCTTCACAATAAAATTGATGTCAGATAAATTGTGTTTTTTAAGAAGACTTGCAGAGTGCGGCCCTTTTGGAGCGTCCAAGGTCTGAACGTGTCGACCCCCGATAAGACCAGTGCCAATCCTATACGCTGGCCATGAAATCCACCCGAGGATAATCCCGGTTCCCAAGACGATTAGAAAAAAAAGGGGCTTCTTGGCTGTCATAACTTCACCTCGCCACGAGCCTTCATCGAATTGATCAGAGCTTCCATGTGATCCAGATATCTCGTCAATGCCGTTCGACCGTCTTTTGTGATCGCAAATTCGGTCAGCGGCATGCGGCCTTTGAATGATTTTTCGCAGGTGACGTAGCCGGCCTCTTCGAGTTTGCGGGCGTGGACGCTGATGTTGCCGTCGGAAGTTGCGAGCAGATTTTTGAGCTCGGTAAAGCTGAGCTTGTCGTTTGCCGCAAGCGCTGAGATGATGCCCAGCCGCATCCGCTCGTGGATGACCTTGTCGAGGTCGTTCGAGACATTCTCAGCCGCACGGGCGACGTGCAAGCCTTGCGACTCTTCTTTGTTGTTTATTGCCAGATTCTTTGCCATAAAATTATTTGCCCACGAAATACACTAAATTCACGAAATAATAAAACTCTTTTTTTAGTGCATTTCGTGTGTTTCGTGGGCATAAACTCCTAACCGCCGTAGCGTCTCGCGATGACCGCTCCAAAGACGATGTGCAGCAGCCCAAAGCTAGCCGCCATCATCAGGTTGCCGTAGCTTGTTGGCAGTAAAAATGCGGCGGAGCCAAATGCCATAAAGCACCAGCCCATCACCGGCACGATCCGAACTGAGAACGCCCCGCCGCACACGACCGCCGCGCCGTAACACAACATACAGACCGGCGGGATCGCGTAATAATATTCGTTTTTCCAGAGCCCCAGCACGACCGCGACGCCTACGATCAGCGGCGGCACAAAACCGAGTGCAAATTTTTTGGCCGGAACGGAAACGAGCGATTGGCCGTCAATTCTCGATTTTTGCCACATTGCTAATAACCCTATGCAAAACCCGAGTGCCGCCTCGATCAACCATGTAAACAGATTGTCGCGAAGGTAGATCTGAGTGCTGGCAATGTACGCCGCGACGAGTGCGGTCACGCCCATCAGCATCCCGCCATAGCCCGGGACGGCCGTAAAATGGGTCGAACGCTCCATCGTCTCGCGGATAAATTCGAGGTTATCGATCGCCCGGTCGCCAATATTTACGGCGTTACCGGCGTCTCTGTCATCTTTTGGCATCGCGTTTGTTTTCGCCATAGTAAGGGTAAGATACATCAAGTAATACTGATTGTCAAGTACTTTATATTACAAAGTATGTAGAGTTGCACAAAAAAGGGCGGCTCGTGGCCGCCCATAAATCAGACTCAAGTCGCGATTCCCTAATGATGCTCCTCGACCGCAACCTTGCCTTTGAATGTGCGGAAAAGAAACGTGAAATAGCCGAGAGCGATGATGA
Organism: Chloracidobacterium sp.; assembly: GCA_016706275.1. Classification (GTDB taxonomy): domain Bacteria; phylum Acidobacteriota; class Blastocatellia; order Pyrinomonadales; family Pyrinomonadaceae; genus OLB17. Next base: position 750,904 of record JADJJY010000003.1, read on the forward strand.
TGCCGATCGGCCACCAGATCAGCCCGACGCTCAAGCCATAGGCACCGGCTTTTGCGTTGTGGACGGTCAGGCTATATGCCGGATCAAGCGCGGGCAGCACGTTCGGATATAGTCCATAGACCGCACCGCCTAGCATCATCGCTAGGTAAACGGAGGACGAGAGAAATGCTCCCTTGTCATTGCCTGTAGTATTGAAAAACTTGATCGCGACGAGCGACGCGACCACGCCGGCGGGTATCAACCATCCGACCGGCAGATAGTAATAATTATCCAGGATCTGCGGCCGTACGTATAGCACTGCGCCGAGGCTCGCGATCGTAACCAAAACGAGGGCAAACCAGCCAAGACTTACCACTTTTCGCGAGCGTGTATTCATTTCACCCTCGGTCTTTAGAGCAAGGTAATTTGCCCCGTGTACGCCCAAAGCAACAAACGCGACAACACCCGATAGCACCGTAAACCAGTCAAGGATGCCCGTCGCGCCAGTGGTGCTCCAGTCGGTAAATAGCGGTTCGAAAAAGTAGCCGGTCGCGTCCAGAGGCACACCGCGGACGACGTTACCTAGCGCCGCTCCGAAAAATATCGCGAGCAAAATGCTAGCCAACGAAAATACAAAATCCCAAAAGCTCGTCCACAGCGGATCATTGAGTTGATGACGCAATTCGATACCGGCGGCACGCATTATTAGCAGCCACAGAACCATAATGAGCGGCAGATAAAATCCGCTAAATCCGGAAGCGTAAAGCGCGGGAAACGCAAAGTAAAGAGTGCCGCCCGTCGCGAGCAGCCAGACCTCGTTGCCGTCCCAGACGGGGCCTACCGCACTGATGGTGGCCGCACGTTCGTTAGCATTGCGTCCGACAATATAGTGAACAATGCCGGCACCGATGTCGAAACCATCGAGGACGACATAACAGACCAACATAAATGCAACTATCCCAAACCAAACTGTTTCCATATCGTCCTCCTTAATTTGCCTCTGCCTGAATTTCCGCGCCCAGTTCGTCCGCGCCCTGATCAATTCGCCGCAGCATCAGGAAAACATAGAGCAGGGACAGGATCGTGTACATCCCGGCAAATCCGAGGAGCGTGAACAGCACATTGCCGCCCGACACCAGCGGCGAATGTCCGTGTTCCGTGCGGAACAGGCCATAGACCAGCCACGGCTGTCGTCCGAGCTCCGCGACCGCCCAGCCGACCGTATTCGCAACAAACGGCAGCGGAAAGCTGAGCATCAATATCCAAAGCAGCCAGTTCGCACTAAACAGCCAGCCACGCCACAGCCAAAACGCCGCGATCGACATGATCGCGATAAACATCGTCCCCAGCCCGACCATTATGTGAAAGCTGTAATAGAGCAAGGGAACGTTGGTCGGATGATCTTCTTTTGGAAATTCGTTCAACCCTTTAACCTTTGCGTCCCAGCGTTGATAGGTAATAAAGCTCAGCATATTGGGAATATGGATGGCGTTATCGAGCCGCTGTTTTTCCATATCCGGCTGGCCGATCAGTACGAGAGGAGCACCGTCCTTAGTGTCGAATAGCCCCTCCATCGCCGCAAGCGTGACTGGTTGATGCTCGGCGATCATTTTGCCTTGGCGGTCGCCTGATGGAAAGAGCATCCAGATGCTCGCGATACAGCCGACAACTACGCCAACCTTCATAAACATTTGGCCGTATTCGACCTTGCGTTTTGAAAGTATGTAAAACGCACCAAGTGCCGAAACCGCAAACGCACCGACGACAACCGCTCCGCCCATGTTGTGCATGTACTGATAGATCGCCCAGTGATTTAGCACGAGTGCCCAAAAACTCGTTAGTTGTACGGAGCCGTCAGCCGCAACTTCGTATCCGACGGGGTGCTGCATCCATGCGTTTGTCGCAATGATGAACCAACCGGATAACCACGTTCCGATAAACAACAAGAACGCCGCGAGCCAGTGCAATTTTTGCCCGAGCCGCTTTTCACCAAACAGAAATAGCCCAATGAACGCTGACTCGAGAAAAAACGCGAACGTGCCCTCCATCGCGAGCGTTTGCCCGATCACGCCTCCGGCGTATTTCGAAAACACGGCCCAGTTCGTGCCAAACTGAAACTCCATCGGGATACCCGTGACGACGCCAAAAAGAAAAGTGATGCCAAAGATCTTGCCCCAGAACCTCGCTATTTCATTCCAACGCTCATCATTTTTTCTAATAGCGAGAGTCTTAAAAATGACGATCATCGGAGCCAGGCCCATCGTCAACATCGGGAAAAGATAGTGGTATGTAACTGTAAATGCAAATTGGATGCGGTCGAGAGTGTTGGATTCCATAAGCTATGCTCCCATTTTTTCAGTGCAATGATCCGAAAACAATATGGCCGGCGCACCGACAACCAAGTGATCCTGTCATTCTATTTGTTTTAGGATAGTCTTACCGGTTCTGTAAAAAACGTGACGAAAATCACAAATGGATAGATAAGTGCGACTTTTGCGCCATTATTAGCGTCTAAAGTCATGTACAGAAAAGTTTTTATGCTTAGCAAGCTCACCGCACTACTCGGCTTGGCACTAGTTGTCGGGTTGGGTTGCGCCTTTGGCCAAGAAAAAGCGCCGGATGAGACGATCAAGGTCGAGACCAAGCTTGTTAGTGTGCCAACGACCGTCAGCGACCGTAACGGGCGGTATATCCCAAATCTGACGGCGGCGGATTTTCAGATCTTTCAGGACGGTGTGCAGCAAAATATCGAGTTTTTTGCGGCGACCGAGGAGCCGATCACCGTCGCATTGCTGATCGACACGAGCCAAAGCACAAGGCCTGTGCTTGGCGATATCAAAGATTCGGCCAAATCATTTATTAAGCTGCTCACTCCAGCCGATAGGGCGATGATCGTCAGCTTTGACTTTGCCGCACACACGCTCAGCCCGCTAACAAACGATCAGGAAAAACTCAAAAACTCCATCAAATCGGCGGAGATACCAAAACAATTAGCGGGAACGACGCTGCGTGACGCTGTTTATGACACCATTAACACTGCGTTCAAAGGGCTGACCGGACGAAAGGCGATCATCCTGCTGACTGACGGCAAGGATTTTGGCAGCCGCATATCACGCGAGACTCTGCTATACGGAATGGAGGAAAGCGACACGCTCGTTTACACGGTCTTTTTCAAGACCGACGACCGTCCGCAGAGGCCAATGTTTGGAGGCTTTCCACGCGGCCGGCGTGGCGGCGGGATATTTGGACGCTTTCCGCCGATCGGCTTTCCGGGACGCCGTGATGACCGTCAGCGTGAACGCATGGAGCAGGAAAACCGAATTGCCGAGGCATTTTTACAGCAACTGTCAGACCTCACCGCCGGGCGTCTCTTTTCGAGCAAAGACGGGAAGTTGAAAAAGACGTTTGCCGCCATCGTCGACGAATTGCGGTTTCAATACCGTCTCGGGTTCTATCCGGCCGAAGAGACCGGGGACTCCACGCTCCACAATCTGCGGGTGAAGGTATCGCGGCCGGACGTTTCTGTCCGGGCACGCGGCAGCTATCGCACGCAAAACAAATAATTACTTTTTGGATTTTTGAGGATTGTTTGTCTTGTCGCCAAGATTCTCGATGGGTGCGGCGTTGCGGTCGGCGGTTAAGAAAGTCAGCCGTTTTCCTTGCATCAGAAAATTCCTGCCGTTCCACATATAAGCGGATCGTGTAAAGCTGGTCGGACAACAAAGCTGTTCGACATCGTCGGTGATCTTGCCGGTCTCGATCTCACCAAGCAAAAAGCGGTCTTGTCCATACAATTCGACGACGAACATCCCGTTCTCGGCAAAAACATTTTTTAAGCCACCATCCGCGCGATCACCGGTGCGAAACGGCCAGATCAGCTCCGGCTTACCGGCTTTCCACGTAAAAACATACGCCACCTGTGGTATCGCCGAACCGCCCGTTTCGATCTTTAGCACGACGACCGCCTCATCCTCGCCGTCGCCGGTTACGTCAAAATATTTCGTTGCGACATACGACAAACCGATACGGCGTTCGGCCTTAGCGGCGGCCTTCGCCGCGTCGTCCATCTTGTCGTTGGTGTTGGTTTCGACGGGTGCAACCTTGCCGTTTATCAGCGTGATCTCAGTCGAACCGTCCGGATTTTGCCAGCCGCGTGGCAGTTCGTAGGTGTAATTCTTAAAATCGAACGTGCCGATAGCGAAAGCCGTGGTCGAATCTTTGTGGTCGAGCAACTCGGCCTGTAGATTTGGTATCGACGAGGTCGGCTGGACCGAAGCCTGCGGTGTGGGCGGAGGCGGCATCTGCGCCGCCGGCGAAGCGTCGTTTTGATTTGTCTCTATTTTTGAGGAACACGCGAGCGTGATCAACATAGCTCCCGATACTATGATCAGGAGAATGCTTCTATTAAAACTTTGCATCAAAAAATACTCTTACGCCCGCGTCAAACTTCGATACTTGATCCGGTGCGGTTGGTCGGCGTCGTGGCCGAGACGGCGTTTGCGATCGGCTTCGTATTCGCTGTAATTACCGTCAAAATACTCGACATGGCTGTCGCCCTCAAACGCTAAAATGTGCGTCGCGATGCGATCCAAAAACCAGCGGTCATGAGATATTACGACTGCGCAGCCGCCAAAGTTTTCGAGAGCCTCCTCAAGCGCACGCATCGTGTTGACGTCGATGTCGTTGGTCGGTTCATCGAGGAGCAGTACGTTGGCACCGGTCTTGAGCATTTTTGCGAGATGAACTCGGTTGCGTTCGCCGCCTGAAAGCTGGCCGACAAATTTTTGCTGATCTGCACCCGAGAAATTAAATTTTGAAACGTAGGTTCGAGCATTCATAATGCGCGCTCCCAACGTTACGTTGTCCAAACCATCCGAGATCTCGTCGAACACATTCTTTTCGGCATTGAGAGTGTCACGCGACTGATCGACGTAACCAAGCTTGACCGTTTCGCCGACCTTAAAGGTTCCCGCGTCAGGCGTCTCCTGTCCGGTGATTAGGCGAAATAGCGTCGTTTTGCCGGCACCATTTGGGCCAATGACGCCGACAATGCCGCCTTTTGGGAGCGAGAAGTCGAGATTCTCAAACAACACCGTATCGCCGTAAGCCTTTGAAACTCCGTGCGCCTCGATGACAATGTCGCCAAGCCGCGGGCCGGGCGGAATGTAGATCTCGAGCGCGTCGGCACGCTCTTCGGCTTTGGTCGCAACGAGCTCTTCATAGTCCCGGATACGTGCCTTTCCCTTGGCGTGACGGCCTTTTGTCCCCATCCGGATCCATTCAAGTTCGCGGTCGAGTGTCTTTTGCAGCTTGTCTTCGCTGCGAGCTTCCTGCTCAAGACGAGCACTCTTTTGCTCGAGCCAGGAGGTGTAGTTCCCTTCGTACGGATATCCATTCCCGCGCTCAAGTTCGAGGATCCAGCCCGCGACGTTGTCTAGAAAGTACCGATCGTGCGTTACCGCAATGATCGTGCCCTCGTACTTTTGCAAATGCAGCTCAAGCCAGCCGACGCTCTCGGCGTCGAGGTGGTTGGTCGGCTCATCGAGCAGCAAAATGTCAGGCTTTTGCAGCAGCAACCGGCAAAGAGCGACGCGGCGTTTTTCACCACCCGACAAATTTTTGACGACCGTATCCGCTGGGGGACATCGGAGCGCATCCATCGCCATTTCAAGGCGGCTGTCGAGATCCCACGCGTCCGCATGATCCAGCTTTTCCTGCACCTCGCCCTGCCGTTCGATCAGCGCGTTCATCGCGTCGTCGTCCATCGGCTCGGCAAATTTGGCGTTGATCTCTTCGAATTCTTTGAGAAGATCAACCGTTCCCTGAACAGCTTCCTCGACGATCTGCTGGACGGTTTTCGTCTCATCAAGCTTTGGTTCCTGTTCGAGATAGCCGACCGAGTAGCCTTTCGAAAAAACGACCTCGCCGTTAAAATCTTTGTCCGTGCCCGCGATGATCCGCAGCAGCGACGATTTACCCGCGCCGTTCAGCCCAAGCACACCGATCTTTGCCCCGTAATAGAACGAAAGATAAATGTCCTTGAGGACAGGCTTTTTGTCGTAAAACTTAGATACTTTGACCATCGAAAAGATGATCTTGTTTGGTTCTGGATTGCTCATATTAAAAACAGCGTGCCCGCGAAACACGCGAAAAAAACGAAATTAAGAAAAAACCGGGGTTTTTAGCGTTCTTTCGCGTATTTTGCGGGCTATTTCTTTATTACCTTCGCGGTCCGCACCGCTAAATTCTCAATGCGATTCCGCCTGACCTCAAAACCGATGCCCGGCTTATCCGGTGCCGTGATCGTTCCGTTTGCTGAAACCTCGACCGCCGGTTCGATAATGTCTTCGTGCCAGTAGCGTTTGCTGGCTGAGACGTCTCCCGGCATTGTGTAGCCGGCGAGGGTTGAGATGGCGATGTTATGCGCACGGCCGATGCCGGATTCGAGCATGCCGCCACACCATACGGGCATTCCGGCTTCGCGGCAGATCTTTTCGACCATTTTTGACTGTGTGTGGCCGCCGACGCGACCGTTTTTTAGGTTGATTATTTTGCCGGACTTTAGCTCGATAGCTTTGCGTGCGTCGTCAGGCGATTTGATCGGTTCGTCGAGACAGATCGGCGTTTTGATCGCGTCCTGCAGGTTGGCGTGGTCGATGATGTCATCGTAACCGAGCGGCTGTTCGAGCATCATCAGGTCAAATTCGTCGAGGCTTTTGAGCAGGTCGATATCCGCGAGTGTATACGCGGAATTTGCATCGCCCATCAGCAAGATATCGCCAAACTCAGCACGTACGGCTTTGATCACATCATAGTCCCACGACGGCGAAATCTTGATCTTGATGCGTTTATAACCGGCCTCTAATTCAACGCGGATCTTCTCCAAAAGCTGCCCGACCGAGTCTTGGATGCCGATCGAAACGCCGCATTCGATGGTTTGATTGACGCCGCCAAGATGCCGCCAGAGCGGGACGCCGAGTTTTTTTGCTTCGAGGTCCCAACATGCGGTTTCAATACCGGCCTTTGCCATGCGATGGCCGCGTGCCCATTTCATTACGTCCCAAACGTCCGCTGCCGTTTCAAATTCCTTACCGACAACCATTGGAGCGAGTATCTGTTCTGCCGTCACCCACGCCGAATCTGTCCATTCGTCCGAATAGCCCGGCGTCTCGCCGCAGGTGATCTCACCCCAACCCTCGGCACCACTCGTATCCTCGACACGCACCAAAATTATCCGGCGCTCATACGTCCTGCCAAAGCTCGTCTCAAAAAAATGGACGAGCGGCAGGTTTATCTCGGTGAGTTCGATTGATCTGATATTGAGCATGGCGGCAAAACTAAAGATTAGTAATTACCGACAGGAAAATCAATGAGCGGCAATCTCGTGGCTTTCTTAACTTTGGCTTTCCTTTGCGAACTTGGCGTCTTTGCGTGATAAAAGGCCGGTTTCCCGCAAAGCCGCAAAGCATGCAAAGGACGCAAAGAAATCGAACAATCGGCCGCAAAATTTCGTTACAACTTTATTGCGGCCCACTTCATCAGAGAGGGCGCATTATTAGTGGCGGACCACACGGCTCGCCTGGGCATTTATACTATTTATTCGGAGGAACAACGGATCATGTCGGAATTTGAAGCAGAAGTAAAAAAGGCGGAACAGGAACTTGAGCAGGGTTTGGTGTTGTCAAATGAACCCTTTACGGAAAAGGTCGAACAGGACGAATTTTTAGGAGAATTAAAGATGCACGCACAGGAATACGGACAAAAGATACAGGACGCTGCCGGCAAGGCACGCGATTTTGCCAATGACAAATTTGCGCAGGCCGGCGACAAATTCAAAGAGATCTCAGCGAAAGATCCGAAAGAATTGGTCGAGGACGCAAAAGAATTTGCCCGTCAAAAGCCGGGCCAGACGATACTCATCTCGGCTGCGGTCGGATTGGTGTTAGGGCTGATCCTGCGCGGCGGTCGAAAGTAAGTTAAGGCCAAAAACAGAAATGCCGCGAGGTCTTTATTGATCTCGCGGCATTTTCTTGTTTAGTAATGACTAATTAGGTCTGATCGTGGATCATTCGTCGCATTTGGTCGCCAAATAGGACGTCGATCTTGTGCGGTTCGATGACAGCGGTTACTTCGCCGCGGCCAAATTTGTCGTGGGTCATCGCCTGGCCTTTTTTATACTTGCGGGTCCGGTCATACGGCGAAGCCGCCTTACCCGTACCGCCGCCGACCGAGGTTTTGACGCCGCGGGTAAATGTGCTGACAGTCTCACACGCAGCGCAAGCCGCTTTGGTGATCTGTCCCTGCTTGGTAACGGTCACGATCGTGTGAGCCTGGTCACTGTCACATGACGAGCACATCATTTCGATCGTGCCATCGACCGCATAAACTTCTTTCTTAACTGCCATAAATTTTACCTACCTACCGCGACGGCCTCCAAACGATCTAAACGTACGTTTTGCCGGGCCGGTCGCTTTCTTGACCAATCCGATCGGCATATCGTGTCCGCCAAAATCCGGCAACACGACGCGTTCGACCTTTTGGCCGGTCAATTTTTCAATTGCCCGCATCGAATGCTCTTCGGCGATCGTAAATAGCGTGATCGCTCGTCCTTTGTTTCCCGCTCGGCCCGTACGGCCAATGCGATGGACGTAATCCTCGGGAGCCTCGGGTATGTCATAGTTTATCACATGCGAAACCGAATCGATATCAATCCCGCGTGCTGCAACGTCGGTCGCGACCAGCACATTTGTGTGGCCCGATTTGAAGCTGCGAAGTGCGGCTTCACGCTGTGACTGCGAACGGTCGCCGTGGATGCGGTTCGATTTGTGCGAACGCTTTTCTAGCACATGAGCGATACGGTCGGCACCGCGTTTGGTGCGTGTGAAAACGAGTACGCGGTCAAAATCTTCTTTGTCGAGCAGGTCGAGCAGGAGCGGCATTTTCGATTGTTGTGCAACCGGATACGCCGTCTGTTCGATCAGAGCAGCGGTCTGTCCGCGTTTGCTGACAGCGACGTACTCCGGGTCTTTGAGCAAGGTCAGAGCGATATGCTCGATCTCGTTCGACATTGTCGCCGAGAAAAATAGCGTTTGACGCTTTGCCGGTATTGCCTTAACAATGCGGCGGATCGACGGCATAAAGCCCATATCGAGCATGCGGTCAGCCTCATCAAGAACAAGCGTGGTCAATTTCGAAAAATCGATCAGCCCCTGCTCCATATAATCGAGCAGACGTCCGGGCGTCGCGATAATTAGATTTGGCCGGCGACGCAGAGCTTCCATCTGGGCCTTATAACCCGAACCGCCAATGATCGCCGTACAGCGAATATGCTTTGGTGCCAGCTCGCGGCAAGCCGCGTCTGTCTGATTTGCCAGCTCACGCGTCGGTGACAGGATCAGGACGGTCGTCCCTTTCTGCTGATTAACGTCGATCTGCTGCAATATTGGTAAAAGGAAAGCGGCGGTTTTGCCGGTTCCGGTTTCGGCGGTCGCGATAATGTCGCCGCCCTCAAATACGATGGGAATTGCCTGTTTCTGAATAGGTGTAGGCTCTGTAAAACCTAATGACTCGCAACGGCCCAACAAAAAGGGCTGCAAGCCTAAATCTTTAAAACTCATTTGTGATTAAAATCTCTATCTACTGAAAGGATGGTCCGCGTCGATCAGGTAAATATACAATTCACCTGATGCCATACGCTTGTAAGCACACTATTGGCTTACCGGTACGGATCCGAACAAAATTCTTCGGGATGTAATAAGAAGTACTAACGCGGAGTGTTCTTCAGTGTAACGGTAGCAAGGAAGGATCTACGTTCGAGGAGTTCACCCTATCGGGGAACATCTTCTAACAGTTATTAACGAACCGTTTCTCGAACTATCTGTTACGCCTAAACATATAGGCGAATTTACCGTCGACGTATGAGATACGGAATTATCAAACCATGAGATTAGCGCGTTTGTAAATAATTAGCAAGCTATTTATTACCGACCCACTCGGCCGCAACTTCGCGTGGCGAACGCTTCTTGCCGTCAACCTCATAATTTAGCCGCCGCATCTCTTCGGTTGAGATAGCATTTTTTAATTGCTCGAGGGTTGCATCGAGTGCGTCAAACTCCTGTCTACTGATGAAAACAGCATTGTACGGCGGGAAGTAGTGCCGGTCGTCTTCGAGCTGAAAAAGATCGAGGGCGGCGATGAGGCCGTCGGTGGAGTTGCCGGCGATGAGGTCGAGCTCGCTTGATCGCAATGCCCGATAGGTCAGCGACAGATCCATCTCACGCGGCTGTTTGGCAAAATTAAAGCCGTACGCTTTCGAAAAGCCCGGATAACCATCAGCCCTCGACATAAAATCCTGGCCAAAACCGGCTTGCCAATTCTTGGCAAGTGGTACGGCGTCAGAGATGGTCTTGAGGTTGTTTTTTCTCGCTACCTCACCTCTCACGAGGATCGCAAAATCATTTGAAAACCCAAGCGGAGGGCTCACGGACAGTTTGAATTTGTCCGCATATTCGGTTTTTGTTTGATCATAAACCGCTTGCGGGTCGGTGATCGGCGGATGTTTTAGTATGGCGGTGTAAGCGGTACCCGTGTATTCGGGATATACGTCGATCTGACGTGAGATCAATCCATCATGAGCAAGATTGCCGCCAAGCTCAAATTCACGCTCCACATCGATCCCGCGTTTTTCAAGCATTTGTGCGAGTATCTCCGCGAGTATGATCGATTCGGTAAAGTCTTTTGAAGCGACGACAATTCTCTTGTTCTCTTCAGATCCAGCTTTCACATTTGAAATTTGAGATCTGAAATTCGGCAAAAATCCGATACCGACCGCAATAGCCAACAACCCTGCTACGCTAAGGCCGACGAACCGTCGCCGCGTCGACGCCCGCTCGCCAATGGCATAGCTTTTTTCAAATTGCCCTAAAGCAAAATCGCACAACAATGCCAATAACGCCGACGCGAGTGCTCCGGCAAGCAAAAGATTATTATCGTTTTGCCGTAAGCCGCGAAAAATATACGTTCCGAGTCCGCCTGCTCCGACCGCCGCCGCGACCGTCGCGACACCGACCGAGATCACAACCGCAACACGAATTCCCGTCAATATCACAGGCATCGCAAGCGGCAACTCGACGAGCCGCAGCATCTGTCCACCGGTCATTCCCATCGCAACCGCTGCCTCACGCAGCTTTGGGTCAATGCCGAGGATTCCAGTCACCGTGTTCCTAATAACCGGCAATAGAGCATACAGAGCGAGAGCGATTATCGCCGTCCGCGCACCAATACCGCCGATGAATGGGATCGGTATCAGCAGCCCAAAAAGCGCGAGGCTAGGCACCGTCTGCATAATATTTGCAAACCCAAGTATCGGCGTCTGTAGCGACTTGACCCGCGTTAGCAATATCCCTAGCGGTACGCCCAGTAAAACAGCAAATCCCGTCGAAATAACCACGAGAAAGATATGCTCACGGGTCAGCGTGAGCAGCTCGGGCCAGTTATTTTGTAAAAATCGTGCAAAATTGGCCATTGAGAGATCTCAACTTACACTTTGTCGTCGTAACCATTAGGATTGTTTTGCAGCCAAAGCCAATATGAACCAAGTATCTTATCAAGGTTGTCATCTTGGGGCTTCCAGCCGAGTTCGCGTTTGATCTTTTCGGCGCTCGCAGTCAAAACGGCGGGGTCGCCCGGGCGGCGTTCGATAAATTTGACGGGGATCGGTGCGCCGGTTATACGGCGTGCCGCTTCAATGACTTCGCGAACCGAATTGCCGATACCGGTCCCAAGATTGTAAACACCGGAAAAATCATCGAGGGCGTTGAGCGCAAGAATGTGGGCATTTGCTAGATCCTTGACGTGAATATAGTCACGAACGCATGTGCCGTCGGGCGTCGGGTAGTCGTTGCCGTAGATCTCGAGGATCTCGTCCTTGCCGCGTGCAGTATTTAGAATGTCAGGTATCAGATGCGTTTCCGGGTCGTGCCATTCGCCGTTATGGAGGCTCGCTCCGCCGACGTTAAAATAGCGGAGAGCGACAAACCGCAGGCCGTGGTTTTCGTTGTATTTCCACAGAGCTTTTTCAACGGCGAGCTTTGATTCGCCGTAGGTATTGATCGGCGAGGTTTCGTCCTCTTCAGTCAACGGCAGTTTTTTTGGCTCGCCGTAAACGGCAGCGGTCGATGAAAATACGATCCGGGTAACGCCCGCCTCTACCATCGCATCAAGCAAAGAGACGCTCGCAACATAGTTGTTTTGGATGTATTTTTCAGGATTCGCGACCGATTCGCCGACGGAGGTATAAGCCGCTAGGTGCATCACCGCCTCGATTGAATGCTCTTTTAACGTTCGAGTCAAAACTCCCGTGTCGGCAATATCTGCTTCGACAAAAGCCGCTTTCGAGTGAACAGCCGCACGGTGGCCCATTACGAGATTGTCGTAGACGACGACTGTATGGCCGTTGGCGACGAGTTCTTCCGTTAGGATGCTGCCGATGTATCCGGCGCCGCCGGTAACTAAGATATTCATTAAAAAAATTTAAGCCGCCGCGAGCTCCTGGTAGAGAGCTTTCAGCGAACGGATATGTGCATCGATACTAAATTTTTCCGAAGCCCATTTGTGACCGCTTTCTCCCAGCTCTTTCTGTTTTTGCGGATCGCCGAGCAGGCCGATCAGCTTTTCTGCCAGATCGTCTGCGTCCCCAGTTCTAAACAAAACAGCATGTTTTCCGCCGTCCGAAATTTCTATGAGAGGTTCGATGTCTGACAAAACACAAGATTTGCTGAGCAGCATCGCTTCTTTGACCGCTATCGGCAGCCCTTCATGAAAAGATGAAAAAACGAACACATCCAATGCCCGAATTATATCTATTGCGGGAAAGCGGTTTTCGAGAAAATGTACACGGTCGCTGATCCCTTCAGACTCGCAAACATCCATACAAGCCTTTATCTTGTTCTTATCTTCGTTTTGACCGCCCGCATAAACAAACAGGAAATGGGTATCCGGAATCTCGCGAAAAACTCTTGGCAGGGCCCTGCAAACTGTCAAATGATCTTTTCGCGGGGCCGGATAAAAATTGGCAACCATGCCCATAAGAAAAGAATGTTCGTTCAGCCCAATTTCTTTGCGAATGTCGCGTTCAGGCCGGTCGAGCCGCGTTTCATCGACGCCGTTAAAGATAAATTTGAGATTGTGTTCAAGATTGAGGCCATCGTCCCGCCACAGTGAATTTTTTAATGCCTGGCTGATGATGATGTTTGCGTCCATTCGCGGGATAAGGAATTTTAACGATAGACGGTTTTTGGAGTCGGGTATATGGCCATGAAAGCTCATCACACGCTTGATATTCGTGCCGATGGTCGCAAGATACGTATGAAGCGTATCAACCGCCTGATAGCCGTGGACGACCTCAATCTCCCGCTCGATGAGGACTTTTCTAAGCCGTTTGACGACCATAAGATCAACCGGGAGCCTTCGTTTTATAGAGATAAACTCAACACCCGAAGACTTAAAATCGTCTTCGAGCGTCCCGCCCCCTGTCGCGACCAGCGTCATTTCCAAACCATGTCTCGGGGCATTTCTAAAGACATCCAATGCGAGGATCTCGGCACCACCGCGATTTAATGAATCAAGAACGTAAGCTATTTTCATCTTGTTTCGTCCATCTCTGTATCGTCGATGGAAAAGTTTACTTCTTTTTTGTGTAGGTCGGCAAAAACTGCGGTGTCACTCGACCCTTAGTCATTTGTTCGAATGCGTAGGCATATTTGATCAAAGACGGCTCGGACCAAGGCTGTCCAAAAAACGCCATTCCGGTCGCCTGAATAGATTCTGGGATCGGGGCACCTGTCGCGTTCGTTGACGCTGGTATGTCGCGGAGGCCCAGCGGAACAGTGATATACGGATAACCCGCAGTTGCGGCGATCGCCCACGTTGAGCCTCCGGTCGGGGCGACGAGAGCGTCGAGTTTGTCTTTTGCGATCACGGCATCGATGCCGTCTTCGCGAGCCACCCGCTTTACGGTTGCCAGAGCGTCGAGATATGCCTTTTCAGTTAGATCGCCTTTTGCCTGCGACTGGATAAACAACTCTTGGCCAAATATCTGCAATTCCCTGTCCTTGTTGTCGTCGTTAAATTTGATCAGGTCGGCGAGCGTTTTATACTTTGAACCTCGGGTAGCCAAATACTTATTCAGATCGGCCTTAAATTCATAAAGCAAAACATCGAGCCGCTCAGTCTGAACCTTGCTGTAATCGACCGCAAATGTGACATCAATGAGCGTCGCTCCGGCTGCGATCAGTTTGTCGATGAACGGTTTGTAATACTCCTTGGTCTGGTCCGCCGTTCGTCCTTGTATAAACTGCAAGACGAGGCCGAGGCGTGCTCCTTTGAGACCGCTTGGATCAAGAAATTGTGTGAAATCTTTCGCCGCCTTTTTATCTGCCTCGCTTGTGACCGAGTCGTGCTTATCCTTTCCGGCCATTGCTCCGAGCATGATCGCCGCATCGGTCACGGTCCGCGTCATCGGCCCCGCGGTATCCTGTGTATGAGAGATCGGGATGATACCGCTGCGTGATATAAGGCCGACGGTCGGCTTAATACCGACGAGGCCATTTGTGTTGGCGGGACAAATGATCGAGCCATTGGTCTCCGTTCCAACTGCCGCTGCCGCCAGATTTGCCGAGATCGAAACGCCGGAACCGGAGCTAGAACCGCAAGGATTTTGATCGAGAAAATACGGGCTGTTTGTTTGCCCGCCCCGTCCCGACCATCCGCTTGTTCCGCGATTGCCGCGCGGATTTCCTCTAAAATTTGCCCATTCGCTCAGATTAGTTTTACCGAGAATAACGGCACCGGCTTTGCGGAGTTTTTCGACCACAAACGCATCATGTTTCGGCGTCGGAGCGTCCAACAATGCCAGCGAGCCGGCGGTTGTGTGCATCTTGTCCGCGGTGTCGATATTGTCTTTTATCAGAACGGGGATGCCGTGCAGCGGTCCGCGTATCTTACCTTTCTTACGCTCTTTATCAAGCCCATCGGCGATCGCGAGAGCGTCAGGGTTTATCTCAAGCACCGACAAAGTCTTAACGTCGATCACTTTGATCCGCTCAAGATACATCTCGGTCAGCCGCCGTGCGGTCAGCTCGCCCGACTTCATCTTTGCCTGTAGCTGAGGTATCGTGACCTCGACGAGCTCTGGGTACGGATCAGCGTCAACCGTCTTGCCCTTAACATTTCCAAACAGGGCGAGCGTCGCAAGGCCCGCCGCACCTGTCTTTAAAAATTCGCGTCTGCTTTGATCTATTTTGCTCATAATTTTTTCCAGATAATATGTCCAATCATATAGGCATCAAAACCGTGTCGAGATACGCTCGTACGAGCGGCATATCGGATCGTTTGAAACCCTCGGCATCCTCAAGCAGCACAATTTTTCCCTTTTCCATTAACGCGATCCGCGTTCCCAGCAGCATGGCTTCGTGCAGGTCGTGGGTGACAAACACTGCGGTTTTGCCGAGTTCGCGGACGAGCTTTGCGAATTCTTTTTGCAAATTGGTCCTCGTGATCGCATCGAGTGCCCCAAATGGCTCGTCGAGCAACAGTAGAACGGGATCAGACGCGAGAGCCCTCGCAACTCCGACACGCTGTCGCTGCCCGCCGGAAAGCTCGTGCGGATAGCGGCCCTCGAATTTTGCAGGATCGAGCCCGACAAGATCGAGCATCTCACTTACCCTTTTTGATATGACCGCTGCGTCAGCATCACGCAGACTTAATGTAAGCCCCACATTCTGCCCGACCGTCATGTGCGGGAACAAGCCGCCGTCTTGCAACACATAACCAATGCTCCGACGCAGTGCAATGGCGTCCCACTGCGTGGTCTGTTTACCCTCAACGATCACATCGCCCGAGGTCGGTTCGATCAGGCGGTTAATGAGCTTGAGCGTGGTCGTTTTTCCGCAGCCGGATTCGCCAAGCAAGATCAATATCTCGCCGCGTGACACCTGAAAGTCAATCCCATCTAGGATCGGAACACCGGCTATCGAATAGCCAACATTGCGAAACTCGACGATCGGGGATTCAGGCATATTTAATATCTAAATCTAAGTGGTCCACCTTGGTCCACCTGGTCCGGACCGGACCAAACATTTATTCCCACTCAATGGTGCTCGGCGGTTTTGACGAGATGTCATACACGACACGGTTGACGCCTCGAACCTCACTTGTGATGCGGGACGAAACCGCCGCCAAAAATCGTGCGGCAAACGCGCCCAGTCGGCAGTCATGCCATCTGTCGAGGTCACAGCTCGCAGGGCAACGGTCTTTTCGTAAGTTCGAAAATCACCCATCACGCCCACCGACTGTATCGGCAGCAGCACCGCAAAGGCCTGCCAAACGTCGCCGTAGATGCCAAAGTTTTTTAGTTCTTCGATAAAGATGCGGTCAGCCTTTTGAAGTAGTTCAACTTTTTCGGGAGTGATATCGCCAAGAATACGCACGCCGAGGCCGGGGCCGGGGAACGGATGCCGTTGCAGAATTTCGTCGGGAATGCAGAGATCTTTCCCGATCAAACGGACTTCGTCTTTGAATAACTCTCGCAAAGGCTCGATGAGTTTCAGATCCATCTTCTCCGGCAAACCGCCGACGTTGTGGTGCGATTTGATAGTTACGGACGAACCACGAATCGAAACCGACTCGATCACATCGGGATAAAGCGTGCCCTGGACGAGCCATTTCACATCACCGATCTTTTTTGCCTCGGCGTCAAAGATATCGATAAATTTCGCACCGATCGCCTTACGTTTTAGCTCAGGATCCATAACACCGTCGAGCACCGCGTAGAAATCTTCGCTCGCATCGACACCGATCACATTTAGGTGCAAATGCTCTTTGTAAAGTTTGAGAGTGTCTTCAAATTCGTCTGCCCGGAGTAGGCCGTTGTTGACGAAGATACACATCTGCCGTGTGCCTATCGCTTCGTGCACCAGCACCGCCGCGACGGTCGAATCGACACCGCCCGACAGCCCGCAGACAACGTTGCCAGTCGGGCCGACGATCTCGCGGATCTTATCAACCTCTTCTTTGATAAATTGCGCAGGCGTCCAGTCGCCTTTGCATTTACAAATATCAAATAAAAAATTTCGGATTATCTCTTTCCCAAGCGGCGTGTGAGACACCTCAGGGTGAAATTGGACGCAGTAAATGCCGCGTGCCGCGTTCTCGATAGCGGTCGGTATATCTTCGCTGGTCGCGACCGGATTGAAGCCGTCGGGTAGCCGCGTCATGTGGTCGCCGTGGCTCATCCAGACGTCGAGTTCGAACGGCAGCTCGTTAAACAGAGCCGTCGCCCCGCTAAGAACTTTGACCTTTGCGTGGCCGTATTCGCGACGGGCGGCCGGTTCGATAGCACCACCGAGGTCAAGAGCGACGAGCTGCATTCCGTAGCAAATACCGAGGATCGGAACATTTACTTTGTCGTAAAAACCGGACTCGACACGCGGAGCGTCCTCGTCAGTCACGCTCGACGGCCCGCCGGACAATATCACGCCCATCGGCCGTTTCGCCGCGATCGCCTCCGCCGACAAGTGAAACGGATGAATCTCACAATAGACGCCCTGCTCACGCACACGACGAGCGATAAGCTGCGTATACTGCGAGCCAAAATCGAGGATAATTATAGTTTCGTGGTGCAAGTTATGGCTCCCTAGGTAGCTCAGAATACCATTATACGTCCCTTGTCCGCGATTGTCAGAGCCCAAGGACCGGTTGGTCAATAACGAAAAACGTTAACGAAATTTCGCCCTTTTGTGAAACCTCGATTAAACTTTGAGCGAATGCCTATCTGGTCAGCCATACACTGTAAGTGGAATACGACTTTCTAAATTTTCGGAGCATCCTGGTTTTCATCTGTATTTTGCAAGGTGGAGTCTTTGCCGCGCTGTTAATAGCTCGTGGTTTACGGCAGCGATCTAAAGCAGACATCTGGTTGGCAGTATTGATCCTCGTTCTCTGCTCAAGCCTCATTACCCCATTTATTGGTTTTGCCAATGTCTATGACAAAAATCAGTGGCTGACCTACTTTCCGTTCTCGATCGCATACAGTTATGGTGTTTTGGTATGGTATTACACAATTAACCTGACTGATTCCCGGCACCGGTTCACGCGACGTGATCTTGCATTGTTTATTCCAACTGCAGTTTATCTGGCGTATCGATTCTTTCTTTTTAGCCACAGTTTGGAGTGGAAAGATTGGTTTGGAAAGAACTACGGCGACATTTTCGAGGCCGTGATATTCGTTACGGAGGCGCTCTGGGGTCTCGCGTTGCTGATTCTTTCGATCAGGCATTATCGAAAATACCGCGTGTGGCTGAATGAGAATTTTTCGGATACCGAAAAAATTAAGTTCGACTGGCTCCGCAACTTTCTTTACGTTTTCATGTCGGTTCTCCTGCTCGGCGCATTTTTTGATTTTACAAATAGCTTCTTGTTTCGGCTGTCGTATATTCAGTACTTTTACTTTGAGATCGTATTGGCTCTGGCAACGTACTATCTTGCGGTAGCCGGATATCTGCGGTCGAAAACCATAGAACTAACTTTCTCGGACAAACCAGATGAAACAGCTCAATCTCGACGGTCGCTACTGTCGGACAAGGAGCTTGAAAGGCTGAAAGAGAAACTTAAAATTGTGATGAGCCAAGAACGCCCTTACCTCGAACCGGCGATCACACTGACCGACCTTACCCGGGCTGTTGGCGTTAACACGACTATTTTGTCTTACGCGATCAATAAGGGATTTGATAAGAACTTTAACGATTTTATCAACGAATATCGTATTAACGAGGTCAAATCGAAACTCCGGGATACTGACGACGACACGCTGCTCGGCATCGCGTTCGACTGCGGCTTTAACTCAAAAGCCACTTTCAACCGAGCATTCAAAAAATTCATGGGCGTCTCGCCGAAAGAATATCAAGAGAAATTCGCCGAAGATTAGTCTCAATTCACGAAATCAGACTCAAATCACAACAATTTCGTCTCAGATCGTAATTTGAGGCGATTCTTGCTTTTCCAACGGGTAATCTCAAACCATGTTAGACAAGACTTTTATCGAGAGGAACAAATGAAGAAACTAATACTAGCAATGATGATATTGGTAGCATCGTTATCGATCAGCACAGCCGCACAGGCACAAACTTACTTTCAAACGGTCGCCGGCAAATGGACGGGCACGCTTGAGTACAAAGACTATACTTCGAACAAGCTCGTAACGATGAAGGTGATCATAACGATCGAGCCTGCGGGCAACGGAAACTCAGCCACCGTAAAAACTATCTATGACGATTTCGGAAAGATCTATCGGGCTTCGGAAACCGACAAGATCGACCTTACCGCAAAAAGATTCGTCGAAGACAAGACGGAGTTCACCATCGATTCGATCGAAGACGGAAAGATCGTGCTGATCGGCAAGACGCAAGACGGCAATACTGTCGAACCGACCCGGAAAACGATCACATACTCAAACGACAGCCTGACAATACTGAAAGAAACTCGTGATCCATGGTCGTTTCGCCACGTTTACACTCTAAAGCGGCTAGCCGAGAACGCGGTACCCGTTGTTACGCTTTCGCCGGAACAGCTTAAGGCGGACACTGCGGTTTTGCAGAAAAGCCTTACGACCCTCCATCCCGGCATTTACCGCTACAATACCCTCGAAAACATCGAACGGGAATTTGCGGTACTCGAAACTAAACTCGGATCACCGATGACCGAGGGCGATTACTTTGTGCTGGTCGCGCAGCTCCTAAACAAGTTAAATTGCGGCCATACCTACCTCAATCCTTATAATCAGGACAAAACGCTCAAGGCCCGTCTTTTCGGGGGCCGCACTTACCTGCCGTTTTACTTTCAGATCGTCGACGGCCGGATGGTCATTACAGCAAATGCCTCCGCAAAGGATGTCTCGATTGGAAGTGAGATCACTAAGATCAACGGCGTTGCGGCCAAGGATATCATCGCGAAACTGCTGGCCGTGACCAGGGGCGACGGTACGAGCACGCTCGAACACCGCATCGATTCGATCGGCCTTTCCCGCAGCGAGGCCGAAAAATTTGCCCTGTTTGACTGGTATTTTCAGTTGATGTTTCCGATCAAAGATGAGGTCTTCGACATCGAGGCGGTTGGGTTTACTTCCAAGAAAACAGCCACGTTCAGCGTCCTTGCAATGACCCAGGCCGAACGAACGGAGGAAATGGCCAAACGATACGGCCCGACCCCGACGTACGACGATGGCTGGAAGTTTGAGATCCAGGATGAGTCCACCGCTTACCTGAAGATAGAAAACTTCATCACCTGGCGACTCAAGACGATCAAGTTCAAGGAGTTTCTAGCAAATGCGTTTGCAGAGCTACGGGCAAAAAATATCAAAAACCTTATCATTGATGTTCGCGGAAACGGCGGTGGCGATATGGATCCGGGATTTGAGATATCGCGTTATTTAGCAAAGGAAAACCTGCCGCCATACGCTCAAAGCCGCCGTCTAGTTCGCAATGTAACTGGGCAGCCGGATGTAGCCAAATACATCAGCACCTACGACGACGCGATCATGAATGGCGTCAAGTCGGGAGTGCCTGCGAGCCTATTCCGAAAATTTGACGACAATTACTTCCAAATTCTTGGCCGCGAAGACTATCCAGCCGTCGTGCCCTACGAAAACAGGTTTACGGGCCGGGCATTTATAATCGCCGATTCAAGCAACGCGTCAGCGACTTTTCAGTTTCTCGATTACGTTCAGCAAAATCGCCTTGCAACGATCTTCGGCCAGGCCACGGGCGGCAACAAGCAAGGAATAAACGGCGGAAACTACCTTTTCTTGTCCCTGCCAAATTCAAAGATCGAGATAGATGTCCCGCTCTATTTTCAGGCACCAATGAACCAAGCAAAGGACGAAAGTATCATCCCCGACATAGCCATCAAGCGAAGTTGGGACGACATCGGCAACAAATTTGACAGGGAGATGAGTGTCATCAAGGCGTTGATCCAAAGAGATCGATCGTCAGAAAGCGCAAGTAGGCAGTGATCTATCCGGTGACCTTCTTTACCGAATTGGCGATCAACTGCTCAAGGACTGCTGAATCAACATCGGTGAGCTTCTTGATATGCAAGCAACCGCCCGAGGCCTTGTGTTTGCCGAGCTTTGCGAGCAGGTCGGCCTGATTCGGGGCACCGTTTAGCACATAGAGCGTGAGGCTTGCCTTTCGGGGCGAAAATCCGGTGATGAGCCAGTCGAGTTCGCCGCCGTCGCTGCGATACAACTTGCGATTACCAAACCCGACGATCGTTGCTCCCCACATCTTTGGAGGCTCACCGGTCACTTTCTTAAATATTTCGAGCACGCTTAGGGCGTCCGTACGCCGTTGTTCGTCTTCGACCGTCGCGAGAAAATCCTCGACGTTTCCGTCATTTTCCGACGTCTTGATCTCAACCTTTTTCGCCATTGCTACATCGCCTCCACACGTTGTTTTAGATAGTCTTTGACGACCAGCGTCGCCTTACAATCGTCCTCGTTATACTCAAGCACACGCTTGAGCAGAGCCTCGTTCCCGGTCGTCAGATATTCGTTATACCACTGTATCGAAAGTGCTCCGGATGGCGTTTCGTCACGCCATTTAAAACCTAAATACTGCGCGATCGCCTTGATGCCGTAGCTGCCCAAAGGCCAATCAGTGCTCTTGATAATAAAATCACTGTAAAGGTCGATCATGTTCGCTCTGACAAACAAAGCGTCGAGAGCCTCTTCGGTAATGACATCCGGATATTTCCGCTGCAGCTGGCGGTAGGTCGTCCGCTCGTACGCCGAATAGTAATAGATCGCAACATCGTCCGGGTCGAACGACAGCATAAAATCGATCGAGCGTTTCCAAAACTCACGTTCGTTCTCCGGCGATATCTCGGTCGCAGTAAAATGCTCAAACCGCTCGCCATCGCGGTCGCGGACCCAAAAACCGTGCAGATAAACAAAATCCTGCGTCGGGTCGGTCTCGATGTCAAAGAAAAGCTCGGTTCCGACATCCGGGAAATCGAATCGATCATACATCACCGGGTCGCCGCCCGATTTGAGCAGACGTCCGCGGGCGATCATCTTGGCCAGCGTCGATTCGCCAATGCCCTTGAGAAACGCCTTGTCCGCTTTTTTCCGAGCGACGATCGCGTCAAGGTCGCGTCCGATCAGATCGTCGATACGGCCCGATTCCAGGCTCCGGCGGATAGTATCGCGAGCCGTCCGCCCGACGTAAAAAAGCTGCGTCAGATCGTCGTTTTCCTTTGCCCAACTCTTACACGAGGCGTACCAGCCGCAGTCCTTACACGAGCCGCACATCGCCGGATCGTTTTGCAGCTTATCGCGAAGAGCCGCCTCGACATCCGCGCGGATGCGGTGGTAAAGCTCCCACATCGTCTCCGGCGTGCGTGCCCCCATCGGTGCGTCCAGAAAATACTCGACACGCTCGCCCGTCTTATCAATTACAAAAGCCCGACGCGATGAATTGAGGCCTTTTTTATTGAGAATATCGGCATATAGCGCGAGCTGAACTCCGTACTCTTTTTTGGGTTTGCCGTCGCTGATGTCATCGCCGCCCTCACCCGCGGAGCCCGATTTGATCTCAATCGGCACATATTCGCCGTCGATAAATTGCAGCAGATCGGGTATGCCAAACAGATTGCCGTGGGCGAGCGTTCCCTGATAGATATACTCAACTCGATTGCTAAGTGCCGCGTTCGTTTGAGCGATACGCTCGGATTCGGTGCCCTTACCGCAATCGACATACTCAAAACCGAACCCCGCGACGACATCGGCCTCGTGCTGTATGCCGCGATCCCAAAGCAGTTTCAAAAACGGATTGGCCTCACCGACAAACTCAGCTTTCGGGCCATGATTATCACGCCACACCTTATGCACACAGCGCATGTGATCGAGCAATAGTGACGGCGTGATTATTGACATTGTAGTTTGGCCTTGCGAACGATTACGCAGATTTTACCCGACTTTCTGCATTGGCGAAAGCAGCGCGGGCAATTGCGCTTGACATCTACAGACGGAATTTCTAATCTTTATGTTCGCCTTCGTTCTCGTCGGCGTGCCATATTCCGCAGTAGCTCAATGGCAGAGCATTCGGCTGTTAACCGAAGGGTTGTAAGTTCGAGTCTTACCTGCGGAGCCAATTAAATCAACAAGTTAGCCCGTCAACGTTTGACGGGCTTTTGTTGTTTATCTATAAAGTTATCTATGACAACAGAGGTTATCTTCGCGATATCTAACGCTGTTGTTGGACCTCGCAATTGCCAGGTAGGGCAACAAATGCTTTTCTTTGGAATACAGGACGCGGAAGCCGACGCGGAAAAATCCGATAAGTCCTGCGTTTCGCTTGCGGAGAAGGGTCACCTTGGAAATCCCGAGGAACTGCGAAGCTTCCGCCTCACTCAATAATGGCTCGACTACGTCAGGTGAATCTTCGGAATCGGTATCGGGTTCGTGCCGGGTTTCGGCACTGGGTTCCGAACGTTGCTCAAGTGTTGGTGCTCAACGATCAGTCGCTTATTGACGTCTGACAATAAGGCCCACCGTTCACCTACCCGATGCCCCCCAAAGGTAAGGGACTCGATCTGTGACGCAAAGATGTATTCAAGATCCTCCTGAGGGATCTTAAAACGACATGTCGAGCAGACATATTTATTCGACTTCGAAGGAATGTTCATAGCCCCGCCGCATGAGCAGCGCGTGCGCCCAGCAAAAGTATTGGCCGGCTGCTTTCCCTCACGAACGCTAAGCAGACGATTGGCACGCTCCCAGATGTCGAGGCCTACGATCGGATCAACATTCACCTGTATGCCAACCTCGTTACGGAATCCCTTCGCTGTTGTATCTCTTAGAAGCCGGTCGATCGCCATATCCGAGAAATCCGCTCCACTGCGAGTTCTATAGCCAAGATCGTTTAGCATCTTGGCCACGGTTCGCTTTCTGCGATGCCTCAAAAAAAGGTCAAAGATGAGGCGACGTACCGGAGCCTCTTTCTCGTCAATTTCGAGGCAGCCATCTCGCCACATATACCCGAACGGTGCGGCACCTCCGCGCGATCTGACTGATTCATTCTCGGTCACTTTGAAACCTCCGACCCCAGAATCTCGGCAATAGTTCCCTTTATCAGTTCCGCTGCGGAAGGTGTTGCATCCGCGTACGAGGTGTGGATCCTATACCCCTTGACCTTTGCATCACCAGACACGTCAGGATTATCCGAACAAAGTCGTTCGAGATATAAATGAAAATCATCAGGCTTAAGAAATGCCACGGCCTCAATTTGATCGGCACCGATAGTTGAGGCCGCCAACCCCTCGATGTCGTTTAGGTGCTGTTCGTTGACCGAGAGTACGATCACCCTGTCATATCCAGAGCTCAGACACTTCTGTATGCTCTGAACCTCGTACTCGACCGTGTTTGTGACTGCGACTTCGCAGGCGACCTTTATGGCACCGTTCTCAAGGGCGACGTCGATCCGGCCGATACCACCGAAGACCTGCTTTTCAACCGTCGCTATAAAGCCGTACTTCTCAGCGATCCGCTTTACGATCTTTTGCAAGTACTGATGTTCGCTTGCGTTTCCATCGGTCGGTTCCAGCGAGTTGACCTTTGATGACCGGGTATAAGTCGTCGAGGGCTCAGGCGGTGATACTGCTGCCTTTATTGTAATTGTCGGCTTTCGCGTCCGCGAGGCTTCCTCTTCTGCCGCACTCCGAGAGATCGCATATCTCGAACGCGACAGGTTCAGTATTTTGGATCGTTTCGCTTCAAGCCGAGCGTCGTCCATCTTTCCTGGATCACTGGTCTTCAAGTTGAAATCATTGTCCGCTCTTTCAACGCGAGCGATCGCTTCGCCGATACCGAGATTCTGCAGGTCCGCGGCATCGAAATAAGAAAAGCCGCCGGCGAAGCGATCGGCATCAGCATCGCCTAGCCGGAAACAGATCCGCGTATAACAGTTCGCAATAACGCTCGCCGCGACCTCCTGACTCTGACTTTGTACTTGACGAAATCCCTGGTGACTAAGCGACAAACCGATGTTGTATTTGCGGATTCCAGACAGGATCGGTTCGATGCTCGGCCCGACAAAGTTGTGAAACTCGTCGAGATATATCGCGAAGCATGGCCGGGTCGTTGTGTCCTGACGACTAAGCGCGATCTGGTGGAGCTTTGTCACTATCAAGGTGCCGAGCAGATGGGCGTTCTCAACCCCAATCATGCCTTGCGAAAGTTTCACAAGTAAGACTTTGCGATCATCCATTATCGAGCGGAAGTCGAGCTTATTGTTTTTCTGACAGACGATGTGACGAATGATTCGCTGACGCAGAAACTGATCGAGCCGGATAAGGATTGACGCCTGCGGCTTTCCAGCGACGAGCGGAAACTCGTTGGTCCAGAAATATCTGACCTCGTCGTCCTTAACCGAATGTAGAAATTCCTCGCGAAAGGATTTTTCGACAAGGAAGCGCTTTAGGTCGAGCAAGGTGCCGCCCCGGTCGCTTTCAAGTATCGCGAGAACCGCATTCGCAAGCGTTGCGTCCATTACGTCGCCCCAGCTCGTTGCCATGCGCCTGAACGCTGCGACAAGATCGGAAGCTATCAGCGTCTTTTCAAGATCGCTGTGCGCCTGCATGACGTTAAAGCCTATGGGGAACTCGGTATCGGAAGGGTCAAACAGGATCGCATCGTCGATCCGGGAGTCAGGCAGGTTCGAGCAGACCGCATCTATCAGATCGCCGGCCGGATCGATCACACACAGGCCTCTGCCAGCCTCGAGGTCCTGTTTGATGCAGTTCAACAGCAAACTCGACTTACCCGAACCGGTGCTTCCGATGATATGCACGTGACGAGTTCGCTGTTCGTCCGAAAGCGTCGCGAGACGCGTATGTCCATCATGGAATATTTCCCCCGAGGGTCAGCGTGTGCCCGGCCGCAAGCTGGGGTAAGCCTTTTGTCTTTGATGCCGAACGGGTCAACTTATCAGTTCTTACGGATGAAGTCGGCAGGTGGACCAGCGACGCTAGTTCAGAGGTATTCAGCAGAAAGCCGCTTCGATAATTGGTGCGTGAGAAGAACGAGAGCCGATGATCGTTTTGGTTGTATCCATCCGAGTTGAGAGCTATCAACTCATTGCTGCGTGGATTGCTAAACTGCCGAAGGCTTCCGCCGATCTGCCGAATCAAGGTCCAGGAGCGTTCGAGCGTTAAAGACTGGATGATCAGACGAACGGACGTTGCGAACAGCGGCGTTGAAAACTTTTCCTTTACCGATGCAGCATAGCTCGGATTAAGTTCGTTGAGCATTTTCCGCTGCTCCGGGTCGGACTGTACCGCACGCAGAGTGTCGCTCCACGGCGATCTCGCAGGGACGAAAAGAACTTGGAATGCCGCACGGTCATCGGTCATAAGCGGCACGAACGATCCGATAAGGGAGCCTAACGGATCGGGGTTAAAGTTGCGAAATTCGCGCAGTGGAAGCAGAAAGCTGCTCGATAACGCAAAATCGGCG
Source organism: Chloracidobacterium sp. (assembly GCA_016706275.1). GTDB lineage: Bacteria > Acidobacteriota > Blastocatellia > Pyrinomonadales > Pyrinomonadaceae > OLB17. Next base: position 777,449 of record JADJJY010000003.1, read on the forward strand.
ATCGCGGTTGGTAACGGTCTTTCAAATTGTGTTTTTAGAAATCCGTCCCGCGGCGCGATGGTGACGGTCGGCATTATCGTTTTCCATTGTGTGGTTACATGGGTTGCGACCGTATTACTGCAGGCAAGCTGGATCGATGTTGCCGTTCCGTCACCGTATATTTCAAAGGCGACAGGCTCCGTGAAATGGCCAAGCGATAGCAGTAATTGCTCGGCAACACTAGCGTTCACATCGAGCTCACGGGGAAGCTGAAGGTGGAGTTCTGTGATCGGGTCCGTTCGGTAGTATGCGGGCGGACGGGCCGCTGACTGACCGCTTGGTATCAGGGAAGCTCCTCGCGGGGCGGCGTCGCGAGGGACGCTTCCCCGGGTTAAGAGTCTCCGGATCCCGCCGGAAGTGCGGGCATCGTCGTTGACCTGTCGCTGCGGCGCGGCCTCCGTCGTTATTCTCCTAAAGGGCGGTTCGAGCTCAACGGCCACATCCCACAGGTCCCAGCCTCGCCCGGGACGCTCCCAGGCGTTGAAGGCGTTAGCCCACGCCTGTATTTGCTGCTGATCGATGTAGTCCAAAGGTCGTGCTCCATTACCGATAAAATTCACGCAGTAGCGGGCGCTGCTCGGCTTGTGTTAGCGGCCGCACGCCCCGGTTTGCGAGTATGTTCGTGGCCTCAACGACACAGCCCCGGATAGCCTGCTCCAGTGCGTCATAGATATCGGTCCTGTAGAAGGTCGGGGGCGAGATCATCCGCTCGATAATGAACCCGCAGTACGGTATCTCGAACAAGATCATCGATAACCGCGATGGCATCGCAGCGTATCGCCAGGACACAAGCAGGCCTGTGCCCACCGGGACTGCACTGATGAAACAAACGGCGTCCCGGTACTTCAGCAGCACGTAGGTGCGACGTGTTGACAGGAGATGCCACTCAAGGCGAGACACGCGTGAGATCTGTATTCCGATGATAGGACGCCGCGTGAACACGTCGTCGATTGCCTGATAGAGCTCAAGTGGTGAGACCGGATAACGCTCGAAGAATAGCTGGTGCCTTCGGTAATCAGGACGGGTATTATTAACTGCGTTGAATAACCATCGGCCGGTTTGGTTTAAGGCACGGAAGGGTGTTATGAAGATCAGCCTGAGAATTCCCCGGACCGCACGCCGAATTAGCGGATTACGTGGCAGCAGGTGCTGTCCGAGCCATGACATAGCAAACGCGATAATCACCAGCGCAAGAACCAGCGACAAGCATGACAGCAGCGATGCAGACCCATTATCCATTTCTCAGTGCGTAAGGTTAAACGCCTCCGTAAGCATGTGTTCAACAAATGTGTAAGCATCGCCAAACGTCGATGCTGGCTTTTCGAAGTGGAGCCTGAACCATTTCCCGCCAGGCGTTAGGAGCTGCATACATCGGCCGTGCCTGTGCTTTCCTATGTACAGCGGCGGGTCGTAGAGATAAACCTCGGCGGTCCTCTGATTTCTAAGAGCTATTTGGCCGAGCACAAAGTCCTGGATCTTTCCCGCCCGGTCATAGATAAGAAATCGTCCCTTAAAGGCTTTGAAACCCCCGCTGTCATCCTCGTACCAGTCAAAAGGGCCAACGCGGTTTTCGAAAAACATTGTCACTTTCCTGCTCATTGCTCCCATCAGAAACCTCCACAAGGACTTGCTAGCCGCAGACAACGCATCCCGGCCGTTTTCGGATCATGCCGATCCGGTCGGGTGCGATACCTGTAAGGTCGGCTTCACGCCAGTTGAACGGCTTAAGATCGCCCCACCCCATCAACGCTCTATGAGCAAAAAAGATCGTGAAACCAGCCATCATAAAGCAGCTGGAAATGATCGCCGACGCGCATGGCATAATGCGGTCAGGGTCAAGGTTCGGCAACGCACACCACAGACAGGGCTCTAACGGCGACCCGCTTTGAAGGAAGACGTTGCCGCGCATTCCATCACGGCTCAGCATCGAGAAGATAGCGGGTTTGCCCCGCCGTCGCGCTTCACGCGCAACCTGAAGACGGCATTCGTTGTTGTCGACACCCGCGATGATCAGGTCTGCAGGGATGGTGTATTTTTCGATCGCCTCATCAAATGGCAGGCCAATACCAGTCACATCAGCACCTCCGACAGCGTGTGTGGCCACATGCTGAGCGAGCCGTTTTGCTTTCAGCTGACCCAGGTCATCGCCCAAAAAAAATTGCCTCGATAGGTTTGTGCGGTCAACGATATCACCGTCGAGCAACGTCATTACTTTCGATCCACTCCGGGCCATGCGCACAAAAACTGCACCGTTAAGACCGCCGCACCCGACTCCCAGGATTCGAGAGCCTTCCAACAGTTTCTGGTCGTGGGCCGGTATGCCGTCGTGGCGTGCAAAAAGTCCGGGCTCTAACGGATGTGTCGAGGGCACCTCGTCCGCATGCACCAACTCAAGTGGGTCGCCGAGCTCCAGAAGCGATTCCGGAAAATCATCGAGTGGGCCCGCATCTTCATCAGCGGTCGTGTTTATCATGCTTTCAAATGGATCCTGCATTGTATTTATACCTCCAATTTATAGATATGTTCGCGGGCGGATACCGATACAACACCGTCCCCGGTGATCGAGACCGCGATCGTACCGGTATCGAGCGCCGTTCCCCAAAAACGCAAATACCGATCGGCGACCATGATTGCGGATACAAGATCCGTAGAGTAGTTCTTGAGCCAGTCCGCGTGCTGCCGCAGATCGATCGTGCTCGGGTGGGTAGCTCCTGGGCCGCTGCCCGGATGCGAATGTATCCAGAGAGCGAAATAGGTTCCGCTCTGCGACATCGCTATAAGGGCCTGGCCAAGAAGACCGGGATCCGCCTTGACGCCGCCCGGGCTTGCGATACCGGTCACATCGAACAACGCCTCGACTGCGACCCGTCCGGCCGAACGACGGCCCGCTCCCACGATCATTCGCTCGGCCGGAAAGAGAGATTGCCTCAGCCCAAACATCATTGCCGAGGGCAACTCCATGACCGGCCCTTGGGCTTTCCTTTCGACACTTTGAACGGGCGACGGCGATACGGCCTCGGGTTTATTAGCATGACCTTTAACACCGAAGGTGCTCTGGATCTCCTGACTCGCAGCAAACAGCAGATTCCCGGTTTTGTTTGCGATATTCTTAGCACGATCGCCGATCGCACCGGCTCGGATCAGTTTTTGTGTGTTACTCAACTGAGTCGCGATGACGGTCGCTGCCGCCTGCGGAGCCACGGGTTCGTTTGCGTTGTAGAGACGCCGGATGGTGGTGTGACATTCCGTCAAATTCTCAATAACGGTCTGCACGCTCTCGTTCTGTTCCGGATCGAGACACGAAGCGGTACTAACAAATGAGAGGCTGTCGTTCCACTCCTTACGCAGCTCTTGCTCGACGTTTTTCAAGGAACCGCGGGCGTCGTCGCGTTTATCGGATCTTAGGATTTGCAGAGCCTTTTCAGGAAATTTTTTGATCTGTTCCAACATAATGTTTTACCTCTTCTTATTGCCGTCTATCTGTTATTGATGGATTCATCCAGGATCTGCTCGAAGTATAAAAGCTTCGTCCACGTTTCGCGGCGAACGCTGCCAATGCAAGATGTACCAGCCTGTGCCCATTCCGTGTTGCTGGAAACATGCATGATGCCGGTGCCGCCGGATCTCACGCGGTGGCTCGTGAATGTAGGCCTGGATTCGATTCCTTCTTCCCATTTCTATCCTTCCTCGGAATCGTCGATCCCCGACCTGATACTGCCCTTCGTAAACTTCGTTGTTCCCATCCCGCCGCCTCGTCCAGCCGCGCTCGTCCCAGGCTCCCCGCTCGGGCGGCCGAACCGTCTCTGCCCTTATCGGCGTGATCGCGGTGGGCATAACCGGGCGAACCGTAACGCTCAAGATCTGCGACGGCCTTATCTCCAACAACGTCCGAGGGCGTACCTGAACGAGCGTGGACGGGCGGACTAATAGCGGGGAGCCTGATGGCCCCACCGCTACCGGAATGGATGGTCTGATTAATGTCGGCATCTGTTTTCAAAATAAAATGCCAGCAGGTCGGGAGTCAGCCGCCCTGCTGGGCTGCGTCCCCGTTCAGGCTCGGACCAATAACCCGGCCTCGACATCGGACTTCGTCGCGAAGATCTTCTGATCATCGGCGACCGCCTGATATAGGTCGTCGTTGAAGCCAAACGCTCCTCCTTCGGCCTTGTTCAGCTGAAAACCGTTCAGGTTGAGTTGTGCCAGAACGTCTCGCGGCTTGGTTCCTGGTAAGAGCTGAACGTCTTTGTATTCCCGGGTGCCGTCGGTACCCGCTACCGAAATGATAATTTGCTTCATGATCGTTACTCCTTTATATTCGTTATTTCCGCCGGGATTCGGCGGGCGGGCTGGTTGGTTCCGTCTAGCCGAACGTCCGAGTGGTCATTCCGACCATCCGGGCAAGCGGTTCGTGGACATTGTTGTTTGCCATCAGCCTCACACGGAAAGGATTACACAGATCCGGTTCGTCAAACGTCAAATTCCAGTCATCAAATCATCAATTGTTTTGTGAAGATTCGCGTTGAGTTACGCGTGACCTTTTCGACCTTGTGAGACTTGAAATTTCTTGACGGTTTCCTACAATGAAGCAATCAGTTCACGAGCCATACAATGACGATCAGTGAGGTAAGCTGCTACGAATTCGACGCCTTTCGTTTCTATGTGAACGGCGGGTATTTGACGCACGAAGGCCATCGGATTCCCATTCAGCGACAAATGGCGGAGGTTTTGAAAGTCCTGTTGAGAAATGCCGGTAGCGTTGTCTCGAAGGACTCACTGCTTGCTGAAGCTTGGACTGTTTCTGTGGAGGATCAAGGCGCGGGGCAACAGATATATCTGCTGCGAAAACTCTTCCTGGAGTACGGTGGAAGGCGGTACATCAAAACAGAGAAAAAGCGCGGATTTCTATTTGATGGTAATGTGCGTCCATGTCCGGGAAGTCATGACGGAAACCTAGTCAGCTATTTCAGCCGCCATGGATTTTTCGAAGACTATACCGAGCGCTTTTCGGAGCTGTTCGCCCAAGCCGAGAGCTTAACGGTCCACTTCATTCACTCTCGACGGTGGCGGGAAAATCATCGCCATGAAATTAACGCATTCCTCGCTCGACGGGATGCACGGCTCACCGTGTTTCTCCCTAACCTTGATAATCAGGTTTTGATGGAAGGTTTGAAGGACGGCTTTCTCGACGGCCAGTCCATTCCACATCTGACCAAAGAGGCGTATGAGGATTTTGCCGAATATTACTTCGCGTTTCCGGGAAAGGTATCGATACGTCGCTTCGACCATTATCCAACTTATAGTTTCTATCTGTTCGACGATGTACTGATCGCTGCAATGTACCCGACTGTAGTGACCAGACACCAGGTACCAACCCTCGAACTTTCGCCCGAGAGCCCGTACTGGGCCTTTTTTGAAGACGATAGAAAGATCTTGCTAACGACACCAGAGCTTTCAAAGTCGAAGTTAACTAAGATTAGGAATAATAAATAGAGGAAGGTCTATGCCGGAACTACCCGATCTCACGATCTATCAGCGAAACCTAAAAAGAATACTCATGGACCACAAGGTTGAAGAGGTCTGTGTATTCGGAGCAAAGCGGCTGAACGTTCCAGCCGGTACCTTGGACAAAGCGGTACGTGACGCGAAATTGGTCGATATACAGCGCGAAGGTAAGGAACTTCAATTTCGCTTCTCTTCGGGTCACAGCGTGTCCATACATCTTATGTTGAAAGGGCAGTTCGATATCACGGCAGACCCTGCCGAAATTGACAATAAACTGGTTTCATTCGGATTCGGCTCCCGCGGCCATCTAGTGGTGTCGGACCCTAAAGGTTGGGCGACATTCACCCTCGACGCTGACCTGTCCCCAGTGCCGGACGCATTGTCGGAGGATTTCACCGTTCACTACCTACGCGAAAAACTAAAGACTCGCCCGGCGAAAACGATGAAGGCATTCTTGATCGACCAAAATATCGTAAGGGGCATCGGCAATGCCTACGCCGATGAGATCCTTTGGGCATCCCGCATATCGCCGCATTCGGCGTCGAACAATTTGCCTGATGCCGCGATCGATCAGTTGTTCGACTCGATCAAGATCGTCCTCGGATCGGCTATCGACTCGATCTCAATGGCGGCTCCAGATGCGATCAACGGCGAGCACCGGGATTTTCTTAACGTTCACAACCCCAACAGGTCGCATTCCCCGACTGGATTCTGTATACGTCAGGAAGAGGTCTCATCCAAGAACACCTACTTTACCGACGAGCAGATAATTTATTAGTCGACCTCGAAGAAGTGACTTGCCGAATCTCGACTGAGGTTGCTAACGATGTAAAGAGGGTAAAACGCTAAGTCGTGAGATAAACCGCATTAGAGATGTGCCAGCATTGCCGCTACTTTGTGAAGAACCATGGCCGGTCCCTTCAGACAAAGGCTCGCAGTATCCATAAGAAGTGCTAAGCCATGAGCGGAACCGTTTTCCGTAAATGTAGGACATCCGGGCGAGATTCGCCCGTCTTTACGGGTCTTGACAGTCTCGATCTTTCCCGCTATTGTTACGGGTCGACTTAGGACGTCACTGATATTGCTACCCCAAGTCTGACTGGACCTCCAACCCTAAACCCGCTCAAATAAGCCTTTTTCTTCGGCATTCGGCCTTTATTGCCGGCCGTCTTAAAATTACCCTTTTTGCCCCGGGCGTTTCGTCCTAGGCTTGTAGTACGGTTATCCACCATTAACTTCCCCTTCCCCCGACCATGAAAACTATCCAGAACCCGGCGAAGGTTCCCAACACGGCTTTGTGGAGGGCCCGCCGAAAAAACGGCCTTGAGCGAAAACAGGCCGCCTGGCTTCTAGGCCACAAGAACTCCGATGCTCTAGCGAGATACGAGCGCGGCGAAGCTGAACCGAATTTTGATAATGCGGTAAAACTTTCAGTTATCTACGGATGGTCTTTGGAAGATCTCTTTCCGCTCAAGTACGCGGGGTTTCGCCAGGAGCTGTCGTCTAAAGTGACAGCGATACGATCTCGTTCACCAGCCTCGGCCGATAGCCTGTTGCACCGGATAAATACTTGTAGCTACGAACAGACGTTGCTCGAATCGAGTTCGAGAGCGGAGTTTCTTCCACATGTCCGTGACCACGTAACAAAGCTCGCTAGGCTCCTTGCCGGGCTATAGCAGCTGTCATCCTAAACCGCGACCAAAACTCTCATGGCCCCTATTAACGCAAACATCCTATCTCTCTCTTTCAGCAGAAACCGGCTTGGTTTCGCGGTTTTTCGGCATGGGCATCTGGATTATTATGCCGGCAGGACATTGAGTCGCTACCGAACTAATCTGGTCCGCAATCGGGGAATGGTCATGACCCTCGATGGATTGGTCAAGAATCATGGCATTAGCAAGATCGCATTCCCAAAGTTGAACAAGCAGCAGCGGCACTCGCCCGAACTCCGCAGTCTTTTTAGAACCGTCCGACAATTTTGCGCACGGAATCAGCTGACAGTTGTAATGCAAGATCCCGTTCAAATGCGGCAAAACCTTACGAGAGATGGCAAACCGTCGAAGGCAAATGTATTGACCAATCTCATTGAGCTATTTCCTGAACTTAATCGATATGCGAGCGGCGGCAGTGAATGGGAGCGGCGGTACTACGGACACATTTTCACGGCGATCGGCTCGGGCATGGTGGCCACAGGGTTTGCCGCAGCTGGTTCTGCCGAAGGAGTCGTCGAATGACAATCATTAATACACCGGAGCGCAGTGAGGTAATTGAGACGGGCAACCATGTTGCTTCCGACCCGACAACACCGGTGGATCAGCAAAATCTGCAGCGGTACGTGCACCTCGTTTGGCGTATATATCAGCGGCGGCGATCCGACACTATTGACAGAAAATCCCGTGGCAGCTAGATTTATGAGGCCAGGCGTCCCGCCTGCGATTCATTAACCAACTTTCAAAATGTCAAAGGGCTATTTTTCCTATGTCCGCGTTTCCACGCAGAGACAAGGACAGCACGGGACCTCACTTACCGAACAGACTTCCGCCATCGACCGTTACGCTAAGACATGGAACCTGGAGATCATTAAACGCTTTGAGGAGCGCGAAACCGCAGCTAAGACCGGCCGTCCGATCTTTTTGGATATGGTTAAGGCATTAAAGCAGCGTAGAGCTCAGGGCGTACTCATCCACAAGATCGACCGTAGCGCCAGAAACCTGCGCGATTGGGCCGAACTCGGGTCGCTTATCGACTTGGGTATCGAAGTACACTTTGCAAATGAGAGTCTCGATCTTACCTCCCGCGGGGGCCGGCTTTCTGCAGACATTCAAGCGGTTGTTGCATCGGATTACATTCGAAACCTGCGCGAGGAAACAATCAAGGGAATGCGCGGCCGCGTCAAGCAAGGGTTCTATCCGCTACCGGCGCCTCTCGGGTATAAAGATGCGGGACCCGCCAAAGCCAAGACGCTCGATCCAGTTCGCGGTCCATTGATCAAAAAGGCGTTCGAAGTCTATGCCGCCGGCAATCACAGTTTGATTGCCCTTGCCGAAGAAATGTATTCGAAAGGTCTTCGTAATAGAAATGGGGGTAAGCTGTCTAAAAACGCCCTAAATGTCTGCCTCCGTAACCCTTTCTATATGGGACTAGTAAAATTGCGATCGATGGGAGAGAGTTTCATCGGACAGCATCAATCCATTGTTAGTAAGATGTTATTCGACCGCGTCCAGAGAGCCCTCGACGGAAAGAGTGTCAAGAAAACGATTACCCACTTTTTCCTCTTTCGTCGGCAGATCACCTGCGGCTCCTGTCAGAATGTGCTCGTGGCCGAGCGTCAAAAGGGTCATGTGTATTATCGCTGCCACACCGGAGGCTGCAATCAAAGGCCATTTCGCGAAGAAGTTGTGATCGACCAATTTTGCAAGGCTCTTAAGAAAATCCAGTTTAATGAGAACGAACTGAGATTCGTTGAAATCGAGATCGAGAAATACAGCCAAGAAGCACCAAAGGAGCCGAGAAGCTGCGCCAGGAGCTACGGATGAGGGAACAGTTAAACGCATCCCGGCTGGAAAAACTCGCGGACGCATATATGGACGGCGTCTTCGACCGGGAAACCTACGCGCTCCGAAAGAACACATTGATGAGCGAACGTATAGAAATCTTGGAAATGACCGCCCGGCTGGACGAGAATTCGGAGCAGAATACCGCGCGGTTGAAGGATTTTCTCGAACTCGTAAAGTCCGCTTATTTAAGCTTCCGATCGGCAATTGGTGAGGAACGAAGGGAATTAATCGAAACGGTCTCCTCGAACATTGTAGCCGACGGAAAAAACCTCATAATTAAGCTAAAACCACCCTTCGATCGCGTGCACGATCGGTCAGGCGGCCTGAGTGGTGGCCCGTTTCGGGATACTTCTCGAACCTTACCCGCATTATTAAGCCAAGTTTTACAGTTCTTTCATGAAAATGGCTCGACGGCTGACTTCCAAACATCTATGACAAGGTCGGTGTAATCGCGATGGCGAATGCGGAAGTCAAGTCAAGACCGCCGCTTAGAAGAACAGCCGTTTTTCCTTGGAACAAAGTAAATTCATCGATATTCAATTAGTTTATAATACGTTCGGTGAGCAGACAAAGACGGTACCAAATAAAAAGGATTAAACAGGACCGATCAACCCCGATAGTCAACAAAACGTCCAGATTTAAGGGATCCCTTCTCGGCGGTGCGGTCGGTGATGCTTTGGGAGCAGCAATCGAGTTTGATTCTCTTGAACGAATTTGGGAGCGGTTTGGCCAAAAGCGGACTGACAGATTATGCAATCGCGTACGGTAGGCTTGGGGCGATAACCGATGATACGCAAATGACTTTGTTTACGGCGGAAGGATTGCTTCGATCACATGATTTAACATCTGATGGAAGCATTTCCGACCCAGCGGAAGCGATTCATCAATCTTATCTCGGATGGTTATATACACAGAGAATCATCATTGACGAAAGATTCGGGGAACAACCCGCCGCACCAAGCGGATGGTTGGTCACGCTTCCAGAATTGAACTCACGCCGCGCCGCTGGAAGAACTTGTATATCTGCGCTCCACAGCGGCAGAATGGGAACAGTAATAAACCCTCTCAATAACAGCAAAGGCTGTGGTGGAGTAATGCGGGTCGCTCCTGTTGGACTGATTGCAGAGAATCCGTTTATTCTTGCTCGTGATGCTGCCGCCATAACACATGGTCATCCGGCGGGGTATTTGAGTGCCGCTGTACTCGCGTTGATAATAAGTAATATCTTGAAAGATGCGAGTCTGTATGATGCTATTTGCCAAGCGGTATATGAGGAACTTCCGCGACATAATAATTTTGAAGAGACATTCGCGGCTCTAAATCGTGCCATTCAACTGGCTGGTGACAAGAGCGTCGAGCCGTCGCCCGAAACCATTGAATCGCTTGGCGGAGGATGGATTGGCGAAGAGGCTTTAGCAATTGCAATTTATTGTTCACTTGTTCATGAAAATGATTTTGGAAAGGCCATTCTACTTTCCGTTAATCACTCCGGCGACAGTGACAGCACGGGGGCTATCACCGGTAACATCATCGGGGCGTTGCACGGAATCGATGCAATTCCCTCGCATTGGCTTGAACGGCTTGAATTAAAGGCCGAGATCGAACAAGTAGCCGACGATCTGCACGCAGCAATGTTACAGACACTACTATGAGGAAACAATGGACATTATTGAATTGAGCAATTCGGTCGGCGAGATTGCTAGGGCTGCGTATGATAAAGCAGGTATTCCCTTTATGACTCCGCTCCAAATAGGTCTTACGAGCGGCCTCGACGTGGCATTAACACTGATGCAGGTATCGGTGACATCACGCAAGGGCCTGAGTCAAGAAGATAAATTGCGAGTGGTAGATTATTTTCGGGCTGAAGCAGAGCGAAGCAAGTCTGTTGATCCGCAGATTGTGATTTGGTATTTGGCCTGGGCGGAGGTCATCGAAAGAGAGTCAGCCACAGGATAGTTTATGGGATTCATAGATTCTTTCATACGCATCTTTTGGAATAGCGAAGGTAAATTGTCCTCCTACCAAAAAGCGCAGCTCACGAGTCTCAAGATGACTCCTGAAGATATTGATGAATTCGAGCGCTTGCGAGAACGAATATCTCCATTCGATTTTGAAGTTGGAAAAATATGCTCAGAGACATTCCTCGATGTGTCGGACAAAGCCCTATATTATGGGATACTTGGCGTTATTCAACGTGCTTTAAAATTTGGTCTTGAACATGCCAACGAAGTTGAAGAAATGCTCGAAGTCAAATCGAAGCAAAACGAGCAGTCCGAAGATCTTGTATTCAGTGCTTCGATTGTTGCTGAAAACTCTGCACAGAGTCCGCAATTGAAACCTTACGAACACGTCAGAAAATTGGAGGTCTTCCTTGCATAGTTGGTTTAACGACAATCGTCGTTGAGACGTGCGAACTCGAGCACCCTCAGCCCGAGTCGAAGGCAATCTTCGTCCGCACTGGCCACTATGCGGTCGTAGCTGAATTTGCTTTTGCAGTTGGGATAAAGATTGCAGTCATCGCCAAATCATACGCGGAAGAATTAGCTATCGAACCGTGTTGAGTTGTTACGACACCATTGTGTGTTACCTTACCACTTAAAAAAAGAGACGAGTCTAAATCGAAAAAACGGGGACAAGATAATCATGAAGAAAGATATAGATTGGAACCATATAGCGAAAGATCTGGAGTACAAAGAGAAGCACGGAAGGAGTGGTTCACGAAAATCAATTCAATGACGCTCTTTTGCTGGCGGTTAATCATTCCGGCGACAGTCACAGCACTGGCGTGATCACAGGCAACATTCTTGGGACATTGCATGGCGTTGATGCGATTCCCGTTGATTGGCTTGAGCGGCGGAATTAAGAGCGGAGATCGAGCGAATAGCTGACGAATTGTATGAAGCCAGATGACCCCAAGATCTTAAAAAGGAGGATAACAAACGATGTTTTTGAGCAAGCCACGACTTCAACATTATTTGTTTGCACACCGTTTCCTGCGAGACAAAGCCTTTGGCAATCCGGCAGCTACAGTCGATGATTTATCGCGAGATGGCGGATCACAATACCTCAAGATGCTATGGATGACGACGGGTTTAACGTCTAAAGACCCGGAAGACGAGTTTATTGAACCAGACGACATCGCGTGTTACCCTTTTTTGATCGGTGATAAATATCGCGCGGTAATTGTCGAGTTTCCTGAGCCTTTGGGACCGACCGAAGTCTTTTTTGTGGCGATCGTAATTCCGATTGATGCAAAACGAGGTGACAAATGTCCATGTCAGTATTTTACGCTTGAACTCAGCTCTGATGGGCCGAACGATACAGTGCTTGGGGAGTGGAAGGGCTCCGGGCATTTAAATTGCGGGCTCGGGCCTCCCTCAGGGGGGATTATTTCGAAAAAACAATTATCGCTCGCATGCTGGGCGAAGCCTATGACCCCTGGAAGCATGAACGCAAGTTTGAGGAATGGATGATTGCGTCTTGTGAAATATTGGATAAAAAAAACGATTCTCTGACAGATGACGATGTTGAAGTGATTCGGAGCCTGTCGCAAGCTAACAAAGAGGCAGAGTTTCTAAACTTCTTGGCACAATTAGATAAAAGACCGGGACGTCCTGCTGTGACTGCCGAAGCCTTTAAGAGAGCTCTGGATGAAATTATAAAGCTTAAAATGAGGTCCACAGGACTAAGCTATGAAGAAGCAGAAATGGGATTAACAGTAGCGGACCATGATAAAGCTCATGACAAAGCTTACGAGGAAGCCTTAGATGGCGATCGCTAAAGGATCACTCTATCGTCTGGCCGTTAGCCAGGTTGATTGGAAATATTGATCATGTCCGAAACACTAGAACGTGTGAGCCGCATTATGTTTGCGCGTCAGAACACCTGTTTACTTCACTTTTAGGATCCTTTTTTTGAGGAATTGGTGTCGGGATAAGCCAGATTTCGAACCTTTAGGGATTTCACAAATAAAGAATTTAAAGAAAGATATTTAAATAGCTCCCCCCCTGTTGATAACTTGGGTAAAAGATCCGTGTCGGCGTCTGGATATTATCCCTTTCGAATGCCTGTCGTGCCGCTATAATTTGAAGGCCATTAATCCTAAAAATTATGTCCAACCACATCAAATCGATCCTCGCAAACAATTTACTTCGAAGGCCGCATTCTCAATGGTGGGGATTCGTTTGGCGGGGCCTTGTCGTCTCGCCATCGGCGCGGCATTATCATGCGATGGGGCGGTCGGTGTGGCTTTTCCTATACCTCATCATCCACGCCAATAGGCGAACGGGAACCCTTTACCGCCGCGTCGGCACGATCGCTAAGGATACCGGAATGTCCAAACGCACCGTTCAGATCTGGCTCAAAACCCTTCGCGACAACGACTATATCGTCACCGAACGGACCGGCCGATCACTCATCATTCATATAACGAAGTGGAGGCCGATCAATAGCCGCCCGGGTCCGCCGCCGATAGCACTGGGCCCGTCTGTAACGAGCAAAACCCACCCGTCTTAATATTCACCCTTTTCCTAACTCGAAGGCCAAGCTAGGATTTGAGGGTAAAAACAAAATCATTAACTCCTCACACCTTGCCAGAGATCGAACCAACCGCTACAAACGAGGTCACTGTCTTCGCACAGACCAGTTTCCGAAACGAGTTGAAGCCGTTTGGGATCCGTCAGACTGACCGCCGGGCTCACATGTATCTGCTCGGTAAGACAGGTACGGGCAAGTCCACTCTGCTTGAAACGCTCATGCTCGATGACATTCGCAAGGGCAAGGGCATGGCCTTGCTGGATCCGCATGGCGATCTTGTGCAGCGTGTACGTGCTCTCATCCCGGACGAACGACAGGCTGACGTGATCGATTTCGATCTCACGCGTACGGATCAGCCCTTCGGCTTTAACCCGCTCGCAAACGTCGCCGTCGACAAACGACCGCTTGCGTGTTCGGGCCTGATACAGGTGTTCAAACATCTTTGGAACGATTCGTGGGGGCCGCGGCTCGAACACATCTTACGTAACTGTTTGCTTGCGCTACTCGATTATCCGCCGGCCGACTTGTCCGACATCTCGAAAATTCTTTCCGACAAAGAATTCCGCAATAAGGTCATGACGTTTGTCCAAAACGACAAAGTGAAAGAGTTCTGGACCGACGAATACGACAAGTATCCCGAGCGCTTTCGGGTCGAAGCTATCAGCCCGATCCAAAACAAAGTCGGAGCATTTCTCAGCCATCCGTTGCTTCGCAAGATCCTCACCGATCCGTCAGAGAAGCTGAGTCTGCGCCTCATTATGGACTCTGGAAAGATCCTTCTTGTAAACCTGGCCAAAGGCAGTATCGGCGAGGACACCGCAAATCTTCTTGGTTCCCTGCTTATTTCGCGTTTCGATCTAGCCGCGTTGAGCCGGGCAGATATCGCGGAAAGCGAGCGGCGGGACTTTACCTTATATCTGGATGAATTCCACAACTTCACGACCCAAAGCCTTATCTTCATGCTCTCTGAGCTGCGTAAGTACAGGTTGTCACTCGTGCTTGCCCAACAGTACCTGACGCAGATCGAACTGCCCATCCGCGACGCGATCTTGGGGAACATCGGGACGATCGTCGTCTTTCGCATCGGGGCAAATGATGCCGATACGCTCGCCATGGAATTTGCACCGGAGATAAAGATCTCAGACTTTACGAACCTTCCGAATTATCATGTTTATCTAAAACTGATGATCGATGGCAACGTTTCCCAACCGTTCAGCGCCGTGACTCTCCCGCCTTCGCCCTAGTTAAAACCTCTGTCCGGTTCTTTGTTTGTCTCGTCTCGCGGGGGTGGGTTACGCCTTAACCCACCTCTTCGGGACCTAGCAAACAAAATCCAAATTTCAGGAGGAACTGCTCTATGGCAGATGAGTTCTTTGCCCAGGGTGCAAGAGAGAGTTGATCGGAGCGCTTATTGTCACGGACTCGGTTGTAGACAAATACGTTTACATCGTTCACCACGAAACACCAGATTGCAACTGGCGGCAATGCCGGGGATGCCGCGAAATTCTTTGCAAAGCTTGCGACGATGCTCAGCGTTACTACTGCTGTGACGAGGGGTTCATTCTCACGCGGGAGCGAGCGAGTGCGGCTCTAACAGCCGAACCCGACAAGCATGCAATGCGACGTTAACGACCCCGACAGCTCCCGATCCGTAAACGTCGACCGGCGTAGCAACCCGGTCCGAAACTTCCACGCTCCAGCAGTAATTCAAAAAACAAAAACAATCAGGAGGAAGATAATGACAGAAAAAGTAACGGTAGAAAGAACGGATGAAACGGTCCAGGTTATTGGCAATGGCGGCACACCACCGGCGTCACCGC
The DNA here is from genome assembly GCA_016706275.1 of Chloracidobacterium sp. Lineage (GTDB taxonomy): Bacteria > Acidobacteriota > Blastocatellia > Pyrinomonadales > Pyrinomonadaceae > OLB17. The sequence goes on from JADJJY010000003.1 coordinate 792,903, forward strand.
CGGACTATAAAACTCTCCCTTGGGAGAACCTTCAAACATCGCCGACCAACCCCCGGCGAAGGATCAACGAACAGACGATCGAATCGCTCGCGGAAAGTATCCGTACTCAGGGCGTTCTCGAACCACTGATCGTCCGGCCAAAGGGCGAGAAGTTCGAGATCGTCTGCGGCGAAAGGCGTTATCGCGCCGCAAAAGTCGCAGACATGATCGAGATGCCTTGTCTCGTTCGCGAGCTCTCCGATGAGCAGGTGCTCGATATCCAGATCCACGAAAATCTTCATCGCGAGGACATCCACGCGATGGACGAGGCATTCGCCTATCAATTCCTCAAGGAGAAACTCGGCTGTGAGGTCAAGGAGCTCGCTCTGAGGGTCGGAAAACCGGAAGGTTATGTTCTCAATCGACTCAAGCTCAACTTGCTGATCAAGGAGGCGCAAAAAGACATTGATAACGAACATCTTCCGCTTACCTACGCCCTTGAACTCGCGAAGTACACGCCGGAGATCCAAAAGGTGATATACGCCGAGGTCTACCGGAAGAAGGGTAAGTACCAAGGTGACCACTGGATCGAAATGCCTATAAAAGGAGAGACGGTGCCATGGAAGAACTTTCTCGAGTGGATCAATACACACATCCACCGACTGCTTTCCAAGGCTCCGTTTGATCCCAAGGCAACAGATCTTCGATCAGATGGCCTTGCTTGCGTGAAATGCTCTGAACGGACCGGTGCGGTGGTTAGCCTTTTCGAGCCAAATCAGGTCGGAAAAGGGATGCGTGCTTGAACCCTGCCTGCTATTTGCAGAAGGTCCACAACCACGTACAGATCCGCCGTCGCGAACTGGCTGAACTTCGCCAGGTCGAGCCGTCCGAAGTGCCCATTGTCAAGAGTTGGTGCTATACGGATAGCAAGGACTACCTAGGGACTGAATCCGCAGCGGTTATCAGTGGAGCAAAACGAGGCGGAAACGTCAAGAATTGCGAACACGCCGTTAGTGGGATCGATATTGAACCCGAGAATTACGGTCAGATCGTTCAGGTATGTCTCAAGACCAGTGGCTGCAATGTCCACTGGGCGAAGTCAACAACCTCGTCCCAGGCCAAATCCAATAAGGAAGTATCCGCCGAAGATCAAGCTACCGAACGATTGGAAGCACATCGCGGCCGACGCGAGGAGATCTGGAACGCAAAGATTGCTGAGGCGGTCCGGGTTCGTATTTTCAAACAAGCGGCGGAAAAATTCGAAAAGAAGTTCCAGATCACAGAAGTTGGAACAGAGTTTCTGCCGCAGCTTATCGCCCGGTTTTGGGGTATGACTTCGTCAGGTGACTCAAACAACCTGCAAAGCGTCGTCAAGTCCGTCGTAAACGAGTGGCAAGGAGAAGAGAGCCATCGCGATGGGATTTACATCGGCCATGGCCAGACCGCGATCGACTATTTCAAGAAAGTCGACCGTGGGATGCAATTCCGCATTCTGTTCCTGCTTATACATGGTCACAAAGGAACGATCGGCCACGGCAATAATTACAGATCGCAAAAGGATGTGAAGGAGCTTGCCACCGAATTCGGGGCTGATTATTCCCTTATCGACGCCGAAGTTAGACTCGAGTTTTCCGCTAAGAAGCACAAAGAGTCTCACAAAACCTACCTCGACGCTGTGCGAAAGAAAGAAAAGGATGCGAATGCACCCAAACTCTTTTCCGAAAAATGGAAAGCAACAGAATAGTCGAACACACCCAAAAAGGTTCCCTGACAGAGCGACGCTCTGGCGAAAGCCGTTTGTCGCTTATCGCAGGGAACACAATACAAAAACAAAACAACAACACAACGGAGGAAAATATGTCAGATTTCAAGATCGTGTATTTGATCGTCGAACGGGGCTTTGAACCCAATCGGCAAACGTTTTGGAGGACGGCCGGCAGCGCCTTTGTCTGCCGTGACGGTAGCTTGAACTTACGGCTCGATATCCATCCGGGCCTTACATTCAACATTCGTGAACCCAAGTCTAATGGAGAGCGATTCGAAGCTGAAAACGGCGTCGAAAAGCCGCATGAGGAGGAACAATTCCCTACTCTCAAGGCAGCCGCCTAATAGTGGGGATGGAACCATATGGGAACTCGATGTTTAACAATCGTTGAAGAAGACGGGGGCGCGGAAATTTGCGTCCTCTACCGACAGTATGACGGCTATCCGACAGGCCACGGCGCCGAACTGAAATCCTTTTTAGAAGGAATTCAGATAGTAAACGGGCTTGGCTTGGGAAAAGAGAAAAGAGTGGCGAATGGGATGGACTGCCTCGCAGCCCAGCTTATCGCCCACTTCAAAAAAGAACCCGGCGGATTCTATCTATATCCGGCAGGGAGACGCGACTGTGGCGAGGAATACGTCTACACAGTCTATACAGACGCGGGCAAGCTGATGATTCGTGTCGAAGCAGGGGCCGTCACGTTCTTTGGTCTTCCCGGGACCAAACAGGCCAATATGCCAACGCTCTATGACGGCGAGATCGAGTCCTTCGATCCGCAGGCCGTTGAGAACCTTTGGCGATCTGGTGGCCGGGACCAAGTTGTCAATGACTTTGTTGACGATATCGTTCTCCGCGCAAAGTCACACGGGACGAGCTGAAGGAGATGCCTCTACCTGAGGCAACAAAGACCCACCAGCCGCTCCCACATGTCCAGATAGTCGAGGTTCTCGAGGAAGCTCTTTCTTTCCGGCATCTTCGTGTCGTAAAAGACGAGTATGCAGTCTCCGAGGACGGCTTGAAGATGTTTGGGGTCATGGATCTCGACGCTGCATTTGACGGTGGTCGGTTTTCGATCGGGCTTCGGAACTCGAACGACAAGTCTATGAGGCTCGCATTAACGGCGGGCTATCGTGTCTTCGTCTGCGACAACATGGCATTTTCCGGAGATTTTTCGCCGCTGCTTCACAAGCATACGTCGAACTTCAATCTTACGGATTCAATTGCCATCGCCGTCGATCGCATCTATCGAGGCCTTGATTCAATAGCGGATCAGATAAAGCTAATGCGAGAACATGGCCTTACCGACAATGACGCACGGCTTATTATCTATCGCGCGTTTGTCGAGAAGGCTCTCAAAGGCGTTCCGCGACAGATGATGCCCACGGTGCACGCGAACTATTTCGATCCCGGTCATGAGGAATTTCGGTCTCGAAACCTTTGGTCGTTATCGAATGCGTTTACCTCTGCGTTCAAGGCACTAGGTCCGTTGAAGCAGTATGAGGCCACGGCGAAACTTGGACTATATGTCGGAGTTAAAGAGTGACGCAAGGAGTTCCGAGCCGCGGCCATTAATCGACTGCGGCACCGGAAGGTACCGTCTGGTCGACGACGCGGACGGAGAATTAAAGGAGGAAGAGATTCGGGACGCATCCGACTGGGGCGATACTGAGGATCAAATAGACTCAATGGTCGATGAGGAAGCAGCGAGAGCCGCCGCCTGATCAATCAAAACTCAAGGAAGTGTGAAAACATACTTCCTTTTTCTTTGGGCGGGGTCGAGGGATCTTCCAATTTAAATGGAATCGACGATCGTCAGTAAGTTCTGATAGTTTGATTATGTTTGCCGTCTTAGTTTTTCAAATAGTTTCGGTTAAAATTCCTTTTATTCAGGCCTCAATTGATCGACAAGGAAGTCTTTACCATGTACCAGGAATTTGCCGATTTTATTAAGCACCGAATGCGTATGTCGCACGTTTATCAGCCCGTCATGTTAATGACGCTGCTACGCTCCGGCGGTCATTCTCATGAGCAAAATATTGCCCGCAATCTCGTTTTCCATGACCAATCGCAGGTCGAGTATTACACCCGCATCACCAACAATATGGTTGGCAAAGTGCTGCGAAGTCATGGTCTCGTCGAACGAGACAAGGACAATAAGACATACCATTTACTGAATTTTGAAAAATTCTCGGCGGATGAAGTTCAGAATCTCATCGACCTATGTCAGGCGAAGCTTGACGACTTTATGGCGAAGCGGGGCGATCGGATCTATCAGCATCGCCGAAAATCTTCAGGGTACATAAGCGGAACGATCCGTTATGAAGTTTTAAAAGAGCCAGGTTTCGATGCGAACTCTGCGGCATTTCCGCCGATGTAAAGCTCTTGAGGTCGACCACATCATTCCGCGAAGCCAAGGCGGTTCCGATGACATCTCGAATTTTCAGGCATTGTGCTACAGCCATAACGCTATGAAACGTGATAGAGATGACACTGATTTTCGTGAGATCAGAACATCTTATGACCATAGGGAACATGACTGCTTGTTTTGTACGATCCCTCATTCACGAATAGTAAATGATAACGAACTCGCCTATTTGGTCTACGATGCATATCCGGTTGCCGACGCCCATTCTTTGGTTATTCCTAAACGTCACGTTGCCACTTATTTCCGAACTTGGACAAGCCGAGATAAATGCCTGCAATTATCTCCTAAAAGAGGCAAAAGAAAGGATCGAATCCAATGACCCTACAGTTACGGGATTCAATATCGGAATGAACAACGGACAGAGTGCCGGCCAAACAATCTTCCATTCCCATATACATTTGATTCCACGGAGATCGGGAGACGTTACGAATCCCCGCGGCGGGGTTCGGCATGTGATAACCGATAAAGGCTATTATTAGATGTTTGGCCAAGGTTTTGAGCGATACGATCATCTAGCCTTTGGCCGTCTTTAGGCGCATACACCACTTAAGTCCCCTGTTTTGATAGTCTTCCGGTATTGTCCATTACTATCAATATGGATCGTGTGTTACTTCAATACGATTTTCATCACTGTTGATGATGTGAAACGGCATGGGTTTAATGCGAAGCATTGTGGGGTTCAAAATTTCATTTCGCCCTTTGCATGGTATGATTTAGCCCACAGTCAACGCCAAAATATGATCAATCTCGAAGATCTGCAACCCATCGCGATTCTACGGGGAGTCCTCCCCGATGGTGTGGTAACTGTTGTTAACGTTCAATGGTTTGGGTCGGATGCTGTCGAGATGACCTACAAATCGTCCACCGGCAAGGTCGCCAATGAACTCCTGTACCGTTCCGACCAGGATCGCCTGGAACTTGTCGAGAAAGGACGGCCTTGGAGCTTTGATGGCGATGGTGATCGATTCCGGCTTGTAGCCGAAGCATTGCGCATCCACCTGGCTTATTTATTTGACCCAGTCTTGGCCGTACATACCTCAGTGGTTGAACCGCTTCCTCACCAAATAACCGCGGTTTACGAATCAATGCTTCCGCGACAGCCACTGCGATTTCTGCTTGCCGATGATCCAGGTGCGGGAAAGACGATCATGGCCGGTCTTCTGATCAAGGAACTGATAGCAAGAGGCGATCTTGAGAGATGCTTGGTGGTTTGCCCGGGAGGCCTTGCGGAACAATGGCAGGACGAGTTGTGGCATAGGTTTAATCTACCGTTCGAGATTTTGACGAACGACAAGCTCGAAGCTGCACGTACGGGCAACTGGTTCCAAGAGACCAAACTTTGCATCGCGAGATTAGACAAGCTATCGCGGAACGAAGATGTTCAGGAAAAGCTCAAGGCTCCAGATGCCGGCTGGGACTTGATAATCTGCGATGAGGCCCACAAGATGTCGGCGACGTTCTTCGGCGGCGAGGTTAAATATACAAAGAGATATCGCCTGGCCCAACTACTATCGACAATAACTCGGCACTTTTTGCTAATGACGGCCACTCCTCATAACGGTAAGGAAGAAGACTTCCAACTGTTCATGGCACTACTGGATGGCGACCGCTTTGAAGGTAAATTCCGCGACGGCGTCCACGTCGCTGATGTTTCTGACATGATGCGGCGAATGGTAAAGGAAAGCCTGCTCAAATTTGACGCTACACCGCTATTTCCCGAGCGTAAAGCTTACACGGTCCCATACAAATTATCGGGGGCGGAAGCAACGTTGTACAAGGCTGTTACCGATTACGTCCGCGAAGAGTTCAACCGAGCCGAAGCTCTGCAAAACGATAAGCGGGCGGGAACAGTTGGTTTCGCACTGACAATTCTCCAGCGTCGGCTGAGCGTCTTCCCCGGAGGCTATCTATCAATCACTTCATCGAAGGCGGGAACGCCTGGAAAGTAAACTCCGCGAAATGGAGATTTTGGCGCAGGGGGACAGCTGGCATTGCGATCCCAAAGCCCGAGGATCTGTCCCGATGCGGGGAGGACTTTAGTTTGAGGATTCACCTGATCAGGAGGCGGAGGCCGCCGAGGAAGAGATACTTGATCAAGCGACTGCTGCCGGCACAATATCTGAACTGAAGGCAGAGATTGAGACGTTGAAACAACTCGAATCATTGGCCCTCGCAGTCCGGCAAAGCGGAGAAGATAAAAAATGGGTTGAATTGGCTTCGCTGTTAATGAGATATTCTCGCCGTCGAGTACCTTGGCGAGAACACCCGATGTGGATGGGTCGAAAAGGACCAGGCGCTGTAAGGTCTTCACGACAAAAACTCGTTATATTCACCGTACATAGGATACGCTCAACTATCTCGAAAAACGCATGAAGACGCTGTTAGGACGAGAACGGTCTGTTGTCGTTATTCATGGCGGCATCGGCCGAGAAGAGCGACTGAATGCCCAGGAAGCCTTCAAACACGACCCAGAGGTACAGGTTTTACTTGCAACCGACGCGGCTGGCGAAGGTATTAACCTGCAGAGGGCTCACTTGATGGTCAATTACGACCTTCCATGGAATCCAAACCGGCTCGAACAGCGATTCGGACGCATTCATCGCATCGGACAAACCGAGGTTTGCCATCTTTGGAATTTGGTCGCCGACGAGACTCGAGAGGGAGATGTTTATAGGCGGCTTCTTGAAAAGCTCGAGGAGGCTCGGAAGGCTCTAGGCGGACAGGTTTTCGACGTTCTTGGCAAACTTCAGTTCCAAGGACACGCCTTGCGTCAACTATTGATCGAGGCTATCCGGTATGGCGAACGCCCTGAGATTCGCGCTCGACTAAACCAGGCCGTTGAATCTGCATTTGACCCGGATCAGATCCGTGATCTGCTTGATGATCGTGCTTTAGCCCGGGATTCGATGGATTCGACTCGCGTTAATCGGATTCGAGAGGATATGGAACGGGCGGATGCCAGGCGGTTGCAGCCGCATTATATTGAGTCGTTTTTCATGGAAGCATTTAAGAGGCTCGGAGGAACCGTCAAGCAACGTGAGCCCAGACGCTACGAGATCACGAATGTGCCGGCCGTCGTGAGGAATCGAGATCGGTTTATCGGGATAGGGGAACCGGTCCAACCCCGTTCCACGAACGGATTGCTTTTGAAAAAGTCGCTTGGCCACCTCAGGGCCAACCCTAGCAGCGTTTATCTGCCCTGGCCATCAATTGCTCCGATGCAACGATCGATCTCTTCCTTGAACGCGACCAGGACCTGCTCCGGCGAAGTGCGATCTTGGTGGACGATAGCGACAATGGTGTGAAACCGCGTGTAGTGTTCTTCCTTGAGCACTCGATCCAGGACGCTTCCAAAACTCGATCCGGAGATAGAAAAGTCATATCCAAGCAGATTCTCTACGTTGAGATCGACGCCGATGATAATACTCGGCATTTGCATTACGCCCCGTATCTGGACCGGAGACCGCTGGCCGAGAGGCCTGAGGTGAACACTATTCTTGACCCGTCCGGAATGTGGATGGATCTCCCATGGAAAGCTGAGCAAAGGCACAGGGCCATGCAATTCGACGGTTGTCCCGGAGCATCTTACAGAGGGTACGCGACCCCGAAGATCGCGCTGAGTCGAAAGACCGAGGCGGCTGTCAAGACCGGCCCTCACCAAGAAATTAACTACTGGGACTACGTACATGGAACAGCAAGTTACAGGAACAATCAGGAAAGGCCAACGCGAAACTAAATCTCTGGG
>JADJJY010000004.1 GCA_016706275.1 Chloracidobacterium sp.
ACGATAAAACGAAACGATTTGGTGGCTTTGAACATAACTAAAATATCCGTAAACGGACTAGCTCCTCTTGGTTTTAGCGGGCCATTGCGGCCTCCCGGCAGAATTTGCAATCGAAATGCGCCCTAACCTAGCAAGGTGAAAGTGGCAAAAAGCGCGGACTGCGGCCAATGAAATTTATCAAACTAATTTTCTAAACGATTTGAGTGGATTATAAGTGTTTTGGGAGCAAAGTCAACCCCTAAAGCAGTTGTCGGTTGTCGGTTGTCAGTGGTCAGTTGTCGGATCACTGTTCACTATTCACTGTTCCTATTCACCATTCACTGTTCTCATTGTTCACTGTTCACTGTTCACTGTTCACTGTTCACTAACAAAAAAAGGCGGCCCCGAAGAGCCGCCAGTCAAAGTTAGACTAAATATCGTCCGGGTTATTGCCCCGCGACAAATTGCAGATCAGCGACGTTGTCATTGACCTGGATGACCTGCGGCGAATAGCTAAACCGTCGCGACCGAACATTGACAACATAGGTCTGGCCGGGCTGGACATCTTCGAACCGGAACGTGCCATTGACTCCGGTCGACACCGTATGCGAAACGCCTCTTTCATCAGTGATGGTCACATTGGCACCACGCACACCACGTCCTTCCGACGTGAGGACACGTCCACCAACTGCAACACCAGAAGCTGTCAGTGGGGTATTGGCCGTGATTATGACACTGACCGTAGCCGTGCCGTTAGCCGGGATGACCCGATCCCACTGATATCCACCAGTGAAATCAAAACTACTGGCCGGCAGGCCCGTATTGTCAAAGTTTGTCAGACCGGTGTCTGCCAATAAACCAAACACATCCGTAGTTGCAGCAAACGGCCTCACGAGGTATCCGTTAACGGCCGGAGTAAACGTTCCGTAATCGGCAAACCCTGTGGTCGTATCTGTAACACGCATATAGTTGTTCGGAACTAACAACGTGGCGTTATCAGTGCCCGCGGAACCGTTCACGTCGAGATCCGCTCCGTGGAACAGACTGATCGTGAGCGGATTGACCGCACTCAGGTTAGTGACCGCCATAGTTAAGACAAGCCGGCCCGTATTAGGCGAAGCGCTTACAAGCGACAGCGAATTCACCGCCCTAAACAGGCCGCGGTTACCGACATCTGCCCAACCGACAGTGCCATTCGCACCGGAACAGGCCGATCCCGTTGGAACCGGGAAGAACGACTCTGCAGTATCACCGGATACGCGGAACCACCATCCGTCTTCAAACAAATAGTCGCCGGTCCCGACGCCAGTTAGGTTAACGGTTTGAGTAGCGTCATAGTGCGACGTTGCGGGTATCACGTATGATGCTCCGCCAGCCGTTAGAGTACAAGCCTGAGATCCCGCCCCGACGGTATCTGTATCCGTCGCCGAGTTATTACCGGTGTGGGATCGGTCGTCGAACTGCTAACGGTAGCAGTATTTGCGATCGAACCACTGGCGGTGACCGAAACCGACGCAGTTGCGGTGTAGGTTACAGATCCGCCCACAGGCAAATTAACCGAAGTATCGTTAATATTGCCTGAGCCAGCAGCCGTACAAGTGCCACCACCGGCACCGACGCATGTCCATGTTACGCCCGTCAGAGATGCCGGGAACGTGTCCGCTACCGTCGCCCCCGAAACCGCGTCCGGCCCTGCATTCGAAGCCGTAATGGTGTACGTGGTGGACCCGCCCGGCGTCACCGAGGCAACACCGTCAGTTTTTGTAATGGACAGATCCGCCGACGATAGCTGACATGCCGTGACGGACACGTCATCAACCGCGCGGCCCTGGAAATTGACCGTTGTATCACCGTCAACGTGGAACCTCAACTCTGTGTTTAGTCCCGCCAGGCTGTCGGCACGTCGTGAGAATGATCCCCAACCGGCACTGGCACCGGTATTGACCAAGGGGTTGCCGGGGCCATCAACCATCGTCGCATCCAGGAACTCAAACAGCCTGACCGGCGTTGCCCCGCCAACCTGTTGGGCATCGACGAACATATGGTCAAACGATGCACTTTCCATTTGATATTTCTGGGCCCAATTAACGGTCACCGGACAGACCATACCAGTCAGATTGATCGGCGCCGAGATCAGGTCGTGCGTCGTGGAGACGTTGGAGGTGCCGGTCAGGTTGGTTTTCCAGCAATTGGTGCCGCTAGTACAAGTTGTAAATGCGGCAAGCGGGTTTGGTCGTTGTGGTCGCAGGCGAATTTGGAGTGCCCAGTGCCCACTGATCGCCTGTTCCGGAGTGGGTAAATCCGGCGGCCCCGCTCTCAAAATCGCTGCTAAATACAGTCGTGCGGGCATAGCCAGCCGGACACGCCGGTGGCGGCGGCTCTTCGCAGACGGTCATACTCCACCCCGTCAAGGTACCGCCGTTGGCATCAGCCGTATCATCATACAGATCGAGCGTCCATGTACCGCCGGCATTTACGCCGTCAAACCACTTGAGGCGATAGGCTAATTCGGGTTTAATGTTGATACCCTTCAGAACCGTAAACGCGGGCGTTAACCCAGCCTCATCATCAATCGTAGTATCCATCTGAGCCTGCCCGCCCGCTGCGCCAGCTCCGATGTCAGTAAACAGGCCGTTATCATTACCCGCCGGTGAACGCAGGTGAGCATCGATCTGCCCCATCACGGCGTGATTAAGCTGGACACTAACGTCAACGTCGGCAATACGCGGGTTGCCCGGTACGGTAATAGTCGAGCTGACCAATGCGGCTCCCGGACCTATGGTTTTTGGCACATCCGTACTGGTATAGGTCGTACAGTTGACGCCCTCATTTACCTTTGGAAATACCGTGACATTTAGGTTATACGTCGCCGTCGGCCGCCGGTGGCCGCTGTGGCTGAGTCAACAAACGCATAGTATGTACCGGCCGTCTTGACCGTCATAAATAAGGCTTCGGACGGCCGTAACGGGTTTGCCCCTTCCGCTGCCCCGGCGTCATCGACGACGAGGATCTGATTGGCAGCATCACCAAATAACGCCATCCCGAGACGTCCGTTCCATACGACGAGATCATCTTCCGGATCCAGGTCCATACTTAAATAAACGGTATCACCAGCATTTAGAGTCATGCTGTACCAATCCTGCTCGGTCGCCGCCGCCGGATTTCTCGCGCCACTAACATGGCCGCTGGCGGGCAGAACATTGGCTGTCGCGGGCGTATCGTTTCCCTCGACCTCCGGGGTCGGAGCTGCGCTCTGTGTCTTTACGTAGAGTTCGTAGTACCGTTCCGAGGAGGTACCTGCCGTAAAATCATTGACCTTGAGAAAATATGTTCCGGTCGATGGTATTATCGCTCCGGCGATCGACGAAGATGTACTGCTAAACGAACCATTGTCATCGTCAAATTCGTTTACTGTCGTCCCATCAGAATTCAAAAGCGTCAGTTGGCTGTCGGTACTACTGCCGGCGGACGCGCTAGTCATAACCGCGGCGTAAACCCTATCCCCAGCCGTTGCACTAAATGAATAGAAATCAATGTCGCCATTAGGAAAGAGGTTACCCCGGACCCTTGCCGGTACGGCGATGGGTGAGGCGGTGGCCGACGTACCATTTGGCTCGACATCCAATGACGGTGTCGCCAAAGGCTGGTCGGCGGCGGCCGGAGTCATCTCTGTTTTCGATAAACCACGGTGATCGAGATCTGTCGGCACGAGGCTTGGATCAATCGAAATGACGTCAACCGAGCCGCCGGTATCGATCTTCCCGCCCTTTTGAAATTGTGAACTTAACTCCTTGTCGGTCTGAGCACCGGTCCGCATGCTCTGCAGCGGAAACGCCAGCAACGCAAAGATCGTGACAAAACAAAATAGGACTATCATCCATGGTTTCGGGTGCGAAATACGGTCGATCAACTCTTTCATCTGTATCCTCCGGGTAAATATGTAAAAAAGTGGCCTACTCAAGCTCACGTCCAAGATCTTGGACATAAGTGAAATGCACGTTAGTTAGCACATAAAACAGCTAATTTCACAAATAGTAGTTAATAAATCGTATTTTGGCAAGGTTATCGCTTGTTCGAGGCTCCGTGGACTGGTGCAGTTAAAACCGGTGTGACGTAAAAAAGGCGGCTCCGAAGAACCGCCAGTCTATAGTTAGTAACGTTGCCGTTCGGTTATTGTCCCGCTATAAAGCTCAGATCAGCGATATTGTCATTTACGACAACGGTCTGGGGACTATACATAAACCGCCGCGACCGGATGCTGACGATATAGGTCTGGCCCGGCTCGACATCGTCAAACCGGAACATACCATACGCTCCGGTAACTACATTTCGCATCGTCCCGTCCATACTGGTCATCGTGACCACGGCACCACGCAGCCCGCGTCCCTCACCGGCCATTACCCGGCCGCCGACACTGACACCCGCTGCAGTCGTTACCCCAAGCTCATCCGCACCAATATCAGGAATACCGCCAGCGAGGGGAGCAAAGTCGGTAAGGCCGATGATCGAGCGGATCTGTCCGTCAAAGTCATCTAAAACGCTAACAGCAATTCCTTTATCGAGAACAGGGCTTACTGGGGAAAACTTTAGATGAAGATTAGTTAGCGGGTCGACAAATCCCGGGTCAACTTCGCCAAGTGTTATCGAATTGGCGTCATCAGCCACAGCCGCACCCCAGAGGGCAACGGTTGCATAGTCGGTTCCTGCAGCCGCAGTTAATGAACCGCTACGGAACCCGCCGTCATTTGCACCGGTCGAGAAGAAGTCGTTGTAATTTGAATTAAGATTTACAAACGTCGTCGTGACCATGCCGATAGCATAGCTCTTGGCATTGACGCCGCCGCCGGACGCGACCTGTGTGGTATAGAAGATGTTGTTAAACAGTTCAACCGTTGGGTCAGTGCCGGTAACGGCAATACCAAAACTCGGTGATTGAGTCGCTACCGTGCCTCTGTCGCCGGTATTTGCAACCGAGTTGTAATAGAGCCGTGTGCTTGAGCCGGTCGCACCGACAACAAAGATTCCCGCGACGATATCAGGCGAGGTCGCCGGAGAGGTGACACCCGTGATCATATTGTTGGCGATCGTGTTTGCACCGCCGACATCTCCCGCAACCGTGATACCAGCCGCCGAGAAACCGACCGCGCTCAGGCTTGAAACACCATTGATCTTGTTTCTTGCGACTAGCGCATTTGTGATACCGCCGCTTGTGGTGCCGGTTGTATCTACGCCCTGCGTGCCGACTGCAATACCGATACCGTCTGCCGATTCAGTCGTCGAAATGCCATTGATGCTGTTCTGGGTGATCTGAATGCCGTTGTCGTTGAAGACCATGATACCGACACGGCGGATGCGGTCAGTCGCAACAGCCGAAGTTTCGTTCATCGTAATGACAGTTCCCGTGTTCGGGTTAGCCAAGCTCGCGCCAGCTGAATAGATCCCGAAGATGGCCCGTTTGACCGAACAGTTTTCGACACGGTTGTTGTCGTTATCCGTTCCGACAGTTCCTACGGTATTACCACCGAAGGCCAAGCCGATAAGCGTGGTCGTAGGATCTTGTCCCAGAATATTGACGTTGCGAACCGTGTTATTCTGGGCCCCGCTAACCCCAGATAAGAAGACCATGACCGCAGCGCCCGTTCCGACATTCGTATTTTGAATGGTCAATTCACGGAGCGCGGCGTTGCCGCCTACGCCCGTCGCGGTCGCACCGGTAGTGGAACCGTCAACGGTCACGCGATCTGTTCCGTTGAATCTGATCAACGCTCCTGTATTACTGCCCGTGATCGTGCGCGGCGCTCCGCTCGGTTTGATCAAGACGTTAAAACCGCCCGCAATTTCATTGAGTGCATTAGTGCCCAATTCACCGGTCAGATCCGCAGTAATATTGATCGTGATATTGCCGGATGCTCCACCCAGATTAATTGCTTCAAATATACCGCCCGCGTTAGTTAAAGACGGATAGTTTCCGCCGGAACCAACCGTGTATGTTCCGTTAAATGGCGGCGGAACATCGCCGATGGTCAATGTTGCCGGATTTGTTCCCGTAATTGTTGTGCCGACCGGACTTGATAACGTTAAGACTACTGTTTCAGCCGGATCAGAAACTAAATCGGTACAAAGCGGTATGGTGAATGTTTTTGCCGCACCATCGCCATTCGCCCAGTTTAATGTTCCGCTGGCAGCCACATAATCTCCGCCCGCTCCGCATGTTCCGGCCGTTGCTGTTCCCGGACTGGTCGCGTAATTTACTGCAACTGCTCCGGTTACACCGCCAACACGGTTAACCGTAATTGTAACGGTTGTGCCTTCGTTGCTTGCATATGTTCCTGAACTGAATTGTAATGTTCCGGGACCGGCAAGCGTAATTTCATCGGCTCCGATGTCGGTTGCACCTGCACGAGCATCTCCGTCAATATCATCGGTAACTCCGGCAATCAAAAGTCCGGCACTTTCATTTGGCGAAATTGAACCAATATGCAAATCGGTTGCTGAAAGATACTGAGGGTCGGCCTGGATCGAACCTACATCCTGGGCCGGAGTAATTGCCGCTTGCCAGTTTGCGAGTGTAGCAAAGAACGTGGTTCCCAGTGACGCAGTTCCGATCGTACCGGTGCGTGCTGTTAGGTTGGCCGCGGGGAAGTAGTAATTATTGTTACTCAAGCCGCCCGTGCCAAATGCAAAGGTAGCTGTCTGAACCTGAATGTTTGCGCTAAGCAACGCAGGAGCAGACGAAGAAAAAACATCATTGTAAAGACTATTGTTCCTTACCGTCAAATTGGTCGGCGTGTTGGCAATACGCAAATTAACATTTGTCTGAGTTGGCGTACCTGCACCTGCGTTCGGATCAGAATCGCCGGCCATCCGGACAGAATTAAAGACGATCCGGTCGCCGTTTCCGGCAGCAATACCAATACCTACGCCGGTATCGCCTGCAGTTCCATTGGCATTTACGTTATAAACAAAATTGTTAGCTACTAGGTTATTGGTCGCATTTGCACCGTCGGTAACAGCAAGTAAAACGCCAACCGAGGAGAAAGTACGCTCTTCGATCACATCATGGACGATGTTTCTCGTAACCGTATAATTTGAACCTGCTAATGTACCCGGGGCACCTGCCCAGCTTTCAACACCCAAGGCAATACCTACACGGTCAGCACCGCCGGTTGAATTGGCAAAATCACCGCCGACAAACTGAACCGTGTTGCGGCTGATCGTAGCCCCGGTGTCTGACTGCATAAAAATACCGACTTTGCCGATCTGGTCCGCGCCAAACGCGGCGGGGCCAATAATATTGTCCGTAATAACCGGGCTGATATTGAAATTAGTTATCAATCCTCGCGTCACAAT
This sequence comes from Chloracidobacterium sp., assembly GCA_016706275.1. Classification (GTDB taxonomy): domain Bacteria; phylum Acidobacteriota; class Blastocatellia; order Pyrinomonadales; family Pyrinomonadaceae; genus OLB17. The sequence goes on from JADJJY010000004.1 coordinate 7,330, forward strand.
GCCGTAACGAGATCTGATGATCCGGTTGGCAATAAACGAATTGTTGTCATTATCATTTCCATCCGCGGCAGACGTACTGATCGTAGTTCCCCCCATGTAGATGCCGATCGTACTGTTAGTACCAGTGTTCTGCGTCGCTCCGCAAGCAATCTCAAGGTTTCGCACGACGTTATTGCTGGCTCCGTTGCCCGCAACAACGCTGGCCAGCCATACCGCAGCGGTTGCCGCAGATGTACTGCTATTTGTGACTGTTAAATCACGAGTCGTACCGGTTCCGCCGAGGCGCCCGTCAATAGTCACATTGTCGGCACCGTTAAGTTTGATGATCGCACCGATAATATTACCGGTGATCGTCCGCGCCGCTCCGACCGGATATACATTTACGCCGGTATATGATGCCGGAGCCACTGTTCCCGAGTTCAACGAGGCACTTGCCGTTTCAGTCGTGTTGCCGCAAACCTCGACGTTGATCGCTCCGGTATGAATGACACCAAGATTGATAGCATCGAAAGCCGCTTGAAGAGTCGCATAAGCGGTTGGCACGCCAACTGCGGTTCCACTGGTTGATTCGACCTCGATCGGGCCTGCGGTGGCACAAGTTGGTGCCAGTATCTGTCCGCGTATCTCACCGCCAGGGAAACCACTGGAATGAACGTTAAAATACATGCCGCCGGCCTGTAGGGTAGCGAGTTGTCCGGCGGTGATAGCAAATGTCTGCGTGTGCGTGCCGGAAGTCGCAAGTGGAAAACCTGCAAAAGGAAATGTGACCGGCCCGTTTAGCCCGACCGCCTGAGTGTGTATGTGAGCCGCGGTAGCAGCCGTGCCGAGTCCCGAAAACCCAAAGTACGCGGTGATCGATGTTTGAGCATCGTTCACTTCCACATAGCCATATCCTGTCGCAGTCGATCCAGTTGGCGGCACCTCCTGTGCACCGCTAAAGACAGCCGTAAAACGCTGGCCAGCAAATGCGGTCGATGCAAAGATCAGAAATGCGGCAACAAATGCAAAACTAGTAATACCGCGAACGAGACGATTTGAGCTTTTCGATGCAAACATGGATTTAGTCCTCTCCCTTTGTAAAAAGAAACATTACCGGCCAAATCAGCTTGCATATGAGACAAGCGATCGGCCAATTTCGAGTATCAGGTGTTACAACAAATTTGTTTATTAGTATAAAGCGTACTTTTTAATTGTCAACAAAATTGCCTGCGCAAACAAAAAGGCGGCTCCGAAGAGCCGCCTTTTTATAAATTATATTGAGTCGATTGTTACTTACTCGACGCTAGTTGTATTCGTGTTTGTGCGTGATCGAGGGCTTCACGGGTGGATTCGTTTTCTTCGACGGATGCCTGTCCGGCAGCGGAAAGTGCCTTTTCGGCAGTTTCGCGAGCCGCTTTTGCGGCATCGACGTCGATCTCGTCAGCACTCTCGGCAGTATCGACCAACACCGAAACCGTGCCGCCGCTGACCTCGACAAATCCGCCCGAAACGGCAAATTTATCACCGCCGCCTTTCTGCGTATAGCTCAAAATACCCGGCTTTAGAGCCGAGACGAGCGACGCGTGATTAGGCAAAATACCGGCCTCACCCGACACCGTCGGGACCGTGACGGAATCGACCTCGGCATCGAGGACACGTTTTTCAGGAGTGACGATCTCTAATTTCATAATTCAATTACGAATTACGAATCATGAATTACGAGCTACGATCCAAAACATCGTAATTCGTAATTCTTAATTCGTAATTTGCCGCTACGCAGCGGCTGCCATCTTCGACGCTTTCTCTCTCGCCTGTTCGATCGTGCCGACCATGTAGAACGACTGCTCAGGCATATCGTCGCACTTACCTTCGAGGATCTCTTTGAAACCCTTGATGGTGTCTTCGGTCTTGACGTACTCGCCCTTGAGGCCGGTAAACTGCTCACCGACAAAGAACGGCTGAGAGAAGAAACGCTGGATCTTACGGGCACGTGCCACGGTCAATTTGTCGTCTTCTGAAAGCTCATCAAGACCGAGAATGGCGATGATATCCTGCAGATCTTTGTAACGCTGGAGGATCTTTTTGACCGACTGTGCGGTGTTGTAATGATCTTCGCCAACGATGGTCGGGTCGAGAATACGCGAGTTTGACGCAAGCGGATCGACGGCCGGGTAAATACCGAGCTCAACGATCTGACGCGAAAGAGCCGTAACCGCATCAAGGTGAGCAAAGGTCGTTGCTGGAGCCGGATCGGTGTAATCGTCGGCGGGCACGTAAACAGCCTGGATCGACGTGATGGCACCGGTTTTGGTCGATGTGATGCGTTCCTGCATCTCGCCCATTTCCGACGCAAGCGTCGGCTGATATCCCACAGCGGACGGCATACGTCCGAGAAGTGCTGACACCTCAGACCCAGCCTGTGTAAATCTGAAAATGTTATCAACGAAGAAAAGCACGTCATTACCTTGGTCACGGAAATATTCAGCAACCGTCAGCCCCGACAGAGCAACACGAAGACGAGCTCCCGGAGGTTCGGTCATCTGGCCGTAAACGAGCGACACTTTCGAGCCAGGGATCTCGGCTTTATCAACCTTTGTCAGGTCAAATTCGCCGGTCTTTTCCATGTTCTCGTTAAAAGCATCGCCGTATTTGATAACTTTTGACTCGACCATTTCGCGGAGCAGATCGTTGCCTTCACGCGTACGTTCGCCGACACCGGCAAACACCGAAAATCCGTCCGAACCGATCGCGACGTTGTTGATCAGCTCCATGATAAGAACCGTTTTGCCAACGCCGGCACCGCCGAAGAGGCCGATCTTACCACCGCGAAGAAACGGCTGGACAAGGTCGATGACCTTGATGCCCGTCTCAAACATCTCGAGCGATGTCGATTGCTCGTCAAACGACGGAGCGTGACGGTGGATCGAAGATTTGGTTTCACTATTGACCGGACCAAGCTCATCAACCGGATCGCCGATGACGTTCATCACGCGGCCAAGTGTCGCTGCCCCAACGGGAACCATGATCGGCCCGCCCTGATCCTCGACCTTCATCCCGCGAACCATACCGTCGGTCGGCAGCATCGATACCGCACGCACACGGCCTTCGCCAAGGTGCTGTTGCACTTCGCAAATGACATCGACCTTTGTTTCGACATCAAAACCTTCGCTGGTAACGCGAAGAGCCTGATAGATAGGCGGCAAATAATTATCCGAAAATTCTACGTCGACGACCGGCCCGATGATCTGCACGACTTTGCCGATCTGTCCACTTCCTTCATTAGCCATTATTAATAGATTGCTCCTGAAAAACAGGTAAATACCCGTCTGATTTACAAAGGAGTAAGAATATCATATTGATTTAATTCCGTGCAAAGGGGGCAGTATTATTCGATGGTGCTATAGGGTATTATTTTCTAAACAGCCATGATTTGTTGTATGATTTAATTTGTGAGAGACAGTAAAGTAATAAACATTGACCCCGATATTTTGGGAGGAACGCCGGTATTCGCTGGAACTCGCGTACCTGTTGAAAGCCTCTTTGACCATTTAGAGGATGGCGTTTCGATCGATGAGTTTCTTAGTGATTTCCCGACGGTCACACGTGACCAAGCTGTGGAAGTTTTGGAAATAGCTGGTGAGGTATTAACATCGAGCAAATTTGAATCGATATATGAAACTGTTGCTTGACGAAAACCTGCCGGGCAAACTCAAAAATGACTTTGTAGGTTTTGAGGCGTATACAGTTCGTGACATGAACTGGAATGGAATTAGCAATGGTAGATTACTAAGTCTAATGATCGAGAATAGCTTTGACGTACTATTGACTTTTGATAAGAATCTCCAGCATCAACAAAATTTTGAAAAGTATCCCGTCGCGGTAATACTTCTCACTGCACCTTCAAATCAATATAAGTATCTTTCACCGCTTGTTGATCAAATTAAAACCAAATTGGGCAATCTTAAGATAGGCATATCTATTGTCGGAAAATAAACATTTGCAAAAACTAGAATTACCAACCCAAGGCCTCAACACGCTGTTCGGCGTTCAGGATCAAAATATCAAATATCTCGAAACTCTGCTCGATGTCAGCATCGGTGCGCGGGGCAGCGAGCTGCTGATCGACGGCGACGAACGCGATATCAAGACGGTCGAACAGATCCTGCGGGATTTCAGCGACCTCTTTGCCGAGGGCAACAGTTTTACCGACAAAGAGCTCCGCGACGCGTTCAAACAGATTGCCGAAGACCGTGCCTACAGTCTCAAAGACCATTTCCTAAAGGCACGTTTCAACCCGTCCGGCAAGAAATCGGTCGCACCCAAAACGGCTAATCAGCGTAAATACCTCGACGCGATCGCGGCCAACGATCTTGTATTCGGCATCGGCGTCGCAGGTACGGGCAAAAGCTTTCTCGCGGTGGCGATGGCGGTAGATGCGTTGATGAAAAAGCAGGTCAGCCGCATCATCCTCACGCGACCGGCGGTCGAGGCCGGCGAACGGCTCGGCTTTCTTCCCGGTGATCTGCAGGACAAAGTGGACCCGTATCTTCGCCCGCTTTACGACGCTCTGTTTGACCTCGTCGATGGCGAGAAAGTGACAAAAATGCTCGAGAAACGCATCATCGAGATCGCTCCGCTCGCCTTTATGCGCGGCCGCACGCTTTCGGACGCATTCATCATCCTCGACGAGGCTCAAAACACCACGAGCGAGCAGATGAAGATGTTCCTCACGCGTATCGGCTTCGGCTCAAAGGCCGTCGTCACCGGCGATAAGACCCAGATCGATCTGCCTCGCGGGCAAAAAAGCGGCATCAAAGAGGCAGAGCACGTCCTCGCCGATCTCGAAGGCATCGAGTTTGTCTATTTCAACGAAAAAGACGTCGTCCGCCACAAGCTCGTCCAGATGATCGTCAAAGCCTACGAGGAAAACTCCGAAAACAACGAACCCGGCGACCACTGACCTATGATCGACGTCGTCAATCTACAACGCAAGATCAAGCTCGATCTCGCCCCCATCCGTGCATTCGTGGCTGATCTCTCGGCCAACGTCGAAGAATCCGCAAACGCCACGTTCACCGTCGCGTTCATCGGCGACGGCCGCATGAAACAGCTCAACGAACTCTTTCGCAACAAAGCCACCACCACCGACGTCCTCTCATTCCCCCACGAACCCGATGAGTTCAACACTTCCAACTCCCCTCCTTACGAAGGAGGGGTGGACGCCGCTTCGGCGGACGGGGTGGTTCTCTCGCTCGATAATGGAGAAACACTGACAACCGACCACCGACAACCGACAACTATCTTCTTAGGCGATATAGTCATCTCCGCCGAACAGGCGCAGAAACAAGCCGCCGAAAACGATCTATCGCTCGACGCCGAGATCAAACAACTCATCCTCCACGGCCTCCTCCACCTCTGCGGCTTTGACCACGAAACCGACAACGGCGAGATGAACACTCGCGAACTGCAATTGCGTGAAGAATTGGGAATTTAACCACAGAAGGACAACGCTAAACACGGGTAAGATCGATTCTAAATCTTTGTTTATCTGTGTTAATCTGTGGTTTCACTTTTATGTCTGACTCCAAAAAAATGGCCGACCCTTGCGTGATGGTGATCTTTGGTGCGACGGGCGATCTGACCAAACGCAAGCTGTTTCCCGCGCTCTATAATCTAGCCAAAGAAGATTTCCTGCCGCATAAATTCGCCATCATCGGCGTGGGGCGTCAGGAGATGACGACTGAGGAGTTTCGTGAGCAGATGCTGGCGAATCTCAAAGAGTTTATCCCCGGCGGGCCTGAGGAAAAGCTGGTCAAGTGGTTTGCGGAGCGTATTTATTATACGGGCGGCGATTTTGACGACGATAAAAAACTTTTCGGCGACCTCAAAGACCTCATTGGCGAAGTCACGACGACGCACCAGATCCCTGACAACTATTTCTATTATCTGGCGACGCCGCCTAACCTGTTTGCGAATGTCACGCAAAAGATCGTAAAGAACGGGCTTGGAAAAGAAGAGGGCAACAACTGGCGGCGGTTCATTTACGAAAAGCCATTTGGCCACGATCTTGCATCGGCTGAGGCACTCAACGCCGATCTGCTCAAGACGATCAACGAGCGGCAGATCTACCGAATCGACCATTATCTCGGCAAAGAGACGGTGCAAAACATCTTGGTCTTTCGTTTTGGCAACAGCATTTTCGAGCCGATCTGGAACCGCAATTTTATCGACCACGTCCAGATCACCGTCGCCGAATCTCTCGGCGTCGAGCGTCGCGGCGGATATTACGATTCGGCGGGAGCTCTGCGTGACATGATCCCGAATCATATTTTGCAGCTCGTCACGCTGACGGCGATGGAGCCGCCCGTGTCGTTTGACGCCGATCCGGTCCGCGATGAACAAGCTAAGATATTGCAGTCCATCCAGCCGTTTACGCCTGAAGACGTTCTAAAGAAAACCAGCCGCGGCCAGTATGGCGAAGGCGAGATCGATGGCAAGACAGTCCCCGCCTATCGCGACGAAAAGATGATCGCCGCGCACTCAAACACCGAGACGTTTGCCGCGCTAAAACTCACGCTCGACAACTGGCGTTGGGCGGACGTGCCATTTTACATCCGCACGGGCAAGCGTATGCCAAAGCGGCATTCGAGCATCGTCATTCAATTCAAACAGGCGCCGTTCACCCTTTTTCGGGGCACACCGGTCGAGCGTCTGCGGACAAACCGCATCGTCATCCACATCCAGCCCGACGAAGGCATAACGCTGCATTTCGGTGCCAAGATACCCGGCCCGATCGTCAACATTGGCCCCGTCGATATGGATTTTAACTATGTCGAGCATTTTGGCGAACAGGTATCGACCGGCTACGAACGCCTTTTGTTTGACTGTATGATCGGCGACGCGACGCTCTTTCAGCGGGCCGACATGGTCGAGGCGAGCTGGCGTATCGTCGATCCGGTTCTCGACGTCTGGAGTGCTCTGCCACCGCGAAGTTTTCCAAATTACGCCGCCGGCAGTTGGGGGCCAAAAGAATCTGACGACCTGCTCGAAGCCGATGGCCGTGCCTGGAAAAACATCGATTAATGAACAGCGGACATATCTCAAAAACACTTTATGGAACTTGAAATCATCATTGCGGCGGCCATACTCCTCGCTTTGGTTTTCTCGGCGACGGTCGATATGGCGTTCTCGCATCTTTCGGATGTTGGACTGCGGCGCCTCGCGTCGGACGAGGAGCTTGCCAATAAAAAAGAATCGGCCAGCTTTCTGCGTGAGATCCTCGAGAACCGTCCGCGCTTCCGCTTTGCTCTCTCATCGGTGATACAGGTCTTTTTGATCTGCTTTGCGGTGCTGCTGACCGTGATCGTATCCGAGATTATCCCTCCAAAATTCAGATTATTGGCCGCCGCTCTCGCCATCAGCATCAGCGCGACCGTTCTTGTCCGGCAGATCATACCGCGACTTTTTGTCCGTAATAATACCGAGAAAAAGCTGCTCTTTCTGCTGCCGGCGATCCGCCCGATTTACGCACTCGTCTCGTTCTTTGTCGATCCGATCGCCAACCGCAAACGTGCTAAAGCCCTGCAAAGACTCGAAACCACGCTCGCACCCGACAGCTCCGAAGACCGTGCCGACGACAACGCCGAAGACTTTCAGGCGCTGATGGAGGTCGGCGAGGCCGAGGGCATTATCGAAGAAGATGAACGCGAGCTGATCGAGACGATGATCGATTTTGGCGACACGCTCGCCGGCGAGATCATGACACCCCGCACCGGGATTGTCGGCATCGCGGTGGGCACCTCGATCAAAGAGGCCCGCGATGTCATCATCGAAGAAAAATATTCGCGTCTGCCCGTCTATCGCGACACTATCGACAATGTCGAAGGCATGATCTACGTCCGCGACCTGCTCGCGGCACTCGCGACCGGACAAAAGGAAAATGCCGTCGAGACCATCATGCGTGACGCGTTTTTTGTCCCCGAGACCAAAACGGCCGCCGATCTGCTCAAATCGATGCAGCAAAATCACATCCAGATCGCCGTCGTTATCGACGAATACGGCGGCGTCGCCGGCCTCGTCACCGTCGAAGACATCATCGAAGAGATCGTCGGCGAGATCGAGGACGAGGACACCGAACAGGAAGAGGTCATCGAGATCATCGAGGGCACCGACGGTTATTACGACGTACTCGGATCGACCGAGATCGATAAGGTCGAACGTATTTTCGACATCGAACTCGAAGACGACGAATACACAACCATCGCGGGCCTTGTCACCAGTGAAGCCGGCTACGTTCCCAAAGTAGGCGACAAACTCGACCTAAAAGGCCTCGCCATCGAAATACTGCAGGCAGACGAAAAACGCATCACGCTCCTCCGCCTGAGAAAAGCCGACCCGCCCGAAACAGACGAAGATGCGGACGATTAAAATACAGTTTGGGTTATGATCTTGGATAACGACGGAGGTAATATTATGGCAATACGATTAGGCGACGAGGCACCGGATTTCACGGCGGAGACGACGCAGGGGACGATAAATTTTCACGAATGGCTGGGCGACAGTTGGGGCGTGCTGTTTTCGCATCCGAAGGATTACACGCCGGTCTGTACGACCGAGCTGGGAATGGCGGCGAGACTCAAGCCGGAGTTTGACAAGCGAAACGTCAAGGTCATCGGACTGAGTGTCGATCCGCTGGAATCGCATATCGGTTGGGAAAAAGACATCGAGGAAACCCAAGGAACCGCCGTTAATTTCCCGATGATCGCCGACAGCGATAGGAAGGTCGCCGATCTATACGACATGATCCACCCGAACGCCAGCGACACTTTTACGGTACGCTCGGTGTTTGTGATAGGGCCCGACAAAAAGGTAAAACTGACGCTGACCTATCCGGCTTCGACCGGACGGAACTTTGCGGAACTGCTGCGTGTGATCGATTCCCTGCAGCTAACCGCCAACTACTCCGTCGCCACACCCGTAAACTGGCAGGACGGCGAAGATTGCATCATCGTTCCTGCAGTTTCAAACGAAGACGCGAAGGAAAAATTCCCGAAGGGATGGAACGAGATCAAACCATACTTACGCGTGACGCCGCAGCCGAATAAATAAGAGATATTAACCGCTAAACACGCGAAAAAAGCGAAAGGTAAGAGCTTCCTGATTTTGCTGGTTTCGCGTTTTTGGCGGTTGAAAGAGTATATGAAACTTCAAGCAAAGATCAACGGCGAGAAACTCGATATCGAGATCGTCGAGCAGGACGGGAAAACCAGAGCGGTCGTTGGCGGGCGCGAATACAAGCTTGAGATATCGCAGCCCGAGCCTGGCATTTTTGCTCTGCGAAACGGCCAAAAGATGACCGAGGCTTTTGTTTCGCCGGACGGCAAGCAAGTCGTCGTCGGCGGGAATGAGTTCGAAGTGGAGATCGCCGACCCGAAACGGCTCAGGAGTGTGGGATCAGAATCAGAATACGTCGACGGGGTTGCCGAGATCAAAACAGCAATGCCGGGCAAGGTTGTCCGGATCCTTGTTAAGGTCGGTGCCGCGGTCGAAAAAGGCGACGGGGTCATCGTCGTCGAGGCAATGAAAATGCAAAACGAAATGAGATCCCCTAAAACCGGCACCGTCACCAAGATAAATGCCTCCGAGGGCGACACCGTCAACGCCGGCGATGTCCTCGCCGTTATCGAATAACTATTTCCCTCGCGGCATACTCAGCATATTTGCAAATAGCCTATATGCTCCCGGCACTCCCGCCGGCAATTGGCGAAACATCGAATAACTGCAATATATCCAATTCCCTTTCCCGATTTTTGCTATCACCAATCCGCCCTTGTTTTCTTGCTCACCCGCGTCATGCGATTCGAGCAGCGGCGTGTATTTCTGGTCAAACGTACCGAAGCTATAGGCGTTCCGCTCCTGCACCCAACCGGCGAAATCCGCGTCGGTGATCTTGTTTGGAAAATTGAAGGCCGGATCCGCAGGTTGTAAGATCGTTACTTTTGCGTTCTCATCGACGACGCGAATATTTCCGTTCACCGGAAAGGGCAATATCTGCTCCAAACCTGCACGTTGATATTGCACGATCAAATGCCCGCCGTTCTTTACATAGTCGAGCAGACGTTGATTATTCGCGACGAAATCGGGCCGCGTTTCCGTTGCGCGAATGCCGACGATGATGGTGTCAAATTTCGACAGATCGCCAGACGCAAGGTCCTTTTCCTCGAGCATTGTGACATCGACGCCCATTTTCTTGACCGAATCCGCAACCTCGTCGCCGCTGCCCATGACGTAGCCGACCTTTACGGGTGCGACCTTGAGATCGAGCACCTCGACCTTAGTCTCGGCACGCGTGTAAAAGCGGTGCGTCTGGATGTGCGGATAGGCGATCGTATTCATCGTCTGCATTGCTAGGCCCTCGCCGACCGACGCATTTGCAAAGATGTTGTAGCTTCCGGGCTTTGTCTTTGCGGGAATCGTGATCTCAAATGCAACGCTTATCTGTTCACCTTTTTTCTTTAGGTCGAACGTCCGGTTCGCGGCAGTCACTTTCCATTCGTCAGGCGTGTTGATGTTCAGCCCTGCGACGCCCGCGATCGCTTTGGCCGAATTGTTCGTAATGCCCACGGTCAAAGTTCGTGTCTGTGGTTTGTTGCTCTGCGGCACAACGAGCAGCTTATGGTCGACGCTGACGGAAAGAGCCGGGACCACGTTCAGATCACGCCGTATCTCGCCTCTCGTGGAATCGGCGTAGCGGAATTGAATTGGGCGTTCGAAAGATATGTCAGTACCGTCGATATCGACCGTTACCTTCGCCGTGATATCCGCTGGAGAAAATGGCTGATTCTGATCTTCATTAGCGGCCCATCGAAACAAGTCGCCGTCTCGCAGGTCCTCGAGCCAATACGGCTGTGTTGGCCTCGCGTCAGCGGGCACTTTGACATTGAAATATGCAGACTGGTTTGCCGCTTCACGCCGGCTAAAACCTTGTGTAGTTTCCTTCGGAGCTTCTGCGTTAGTCACTGCCCATCCGACCGGTTTCCTGAGCGAAACGTCTTTTATCGTGATTGCCGCTGACTTCGGAAAGAACACATTCACCGTCGAAAAAATGCTCTCGCCGGGAACGACCGTCTCACGATCAGCCGGTACGTCGATCTGGATCCCCGCTGCATTCGCAATTAAAGCGGCAAGATTTGCCTCAACTACGCGGAACATTGTCTTGGTCCGTGGTTGGCGGGTTGACCACTCGCACTCGACAGCAAGTTTGTAAGCCGCGACAAGATCGGAAAGCATCGCTGATTTGCCCAATGGCTGATATTTCGCCGTTACCGCTTCGATCTTTGCCTGTAATTCAACAGCCTTCTTTTTGACCGGGTCCTCGGAATTGTCTGTGATCGCGGGAATTCCCGCTATCGAAATATCAATCCCGCTGAACGGCGACAACTCCGGTGCATTTCCGGTCACGGAGTTTTCCTTAAGATTCAACCCTGAGAATAGATCACCCTTGAGTTCGAGACGGCCTTCGCCCTGGGATTTGTGCTGGCTGCGGCCTTCCATGGCTATTTCGAAATATGAGCGCCCTAGGGCAGCATCGTACGCACCGGTGTTTAGCCTGAGCGTTGCGGTCGAACCTGCGGAAAATCCTTGTCCGGCGTAAAATTTCAAGACTTTCCACGGTTCCCCCGACTGCGTGCATTGCTGCGGATCGGCGGCGGCTTTGACGGCCAGCGGAGAGATGAATCCGGCATACTGATGTTGTCCATGACCATCGGCGGATGTGCCGGAAAATCGCGAAATGACAACGAGCGGACGAAACGAGCGTATCGCACGAACAACGTCGCACAAAATGACGTCCTGCGGCCATTTGGACTTTGCCTCATCGAGAGTCTTAGAAAATCCATAGTCGAACGCTCGAGCAAAATACTGTTCTGCACCGTCAAGCCGTCTTGCTTGCAGCAATTCCTCGGTACGGATAACACCAAGAGATTCAAATAGTTCAGGCCCGATAATATTCTGCCCGCCGTCGCCGCGTGTCAGTGAAAGATACGCTGTGCGGGCATTCTCGCCGCGAGCGAGGTACGCGATCAGAGCCGAATCTTCGTCATCAGGATGAGCTCCGATCATCATCACGCTGGCTGTAGTATTGAGGCGTTTTAAGAGTTGGGCAAGGCCGATCGCTCCGTAATCATTTACAGGACGGACCTGAGCCTGCGTATGCACGGGCAAAAGCAATTGAGAAAGCACGGCAACCACTAAGGCCGTTCTCAAAGCGTTTATCGTAATTCTTATTCTCATATTAAGGTCTCGACGCTCTCATCGGACTTTGGATCGTTGCGAACCGTCAAACTAATTAGATAGCCAAAGAATACCGTAACAATGCACCCGATCACGTTGAACCAAAGAAACTCGATATCGGTTAATAAACTCGCTATCCAGACTGAGGCAATACCACAAAGCAAGCCAAAAAAAGCTCCGCGCGCCCTTGCACGTTTTACGACAAAGGCCAATACAAAAACGCCCAGTAGCGAGCCGTAAAAGAAAGACCCAAATTTGTTTACGACCTCAATGAGCGAACCCAAATTGGTTGCAAACAACGCCACTATGCAGGCAAATACTCCCCAAATAAACGTCGTCGCACGCCCGACCATGACGTAGTGTTTGTCTGTGGCCTCGGGTTTGTATAAACGCCGGTAAAAATCAATCGTCGTCGCTGTCGCAAGAGAATTAAGCTCGGCCGAGATCGACGACATTGCGGCTGCAAAGATCGCGGCGATCAACAGTCCGATCACTCCGATGGGCATATTTTCGAGAATGAATGTCGGGAATACATAATTGACGTCGTTAAAAGTAGGATTGCTCGTCTGCCGGACAAATGCGACGGCTTCCTTGCGGCTTTCATTAAAACGTTTGTCTGCGTCGATGTAACTCTGCCTGGCACTTTCGCCACCGGACGAAAAATTGATCGCCGCGTCGCGCCTCGTTGCATGGGCGGCATCATATCGGGTTTGAATGTCACGAAATCCCTCGGTCTGCTGTGCCTTGGCCACCTCTGCCCGATTGAAAACGATGGGCGGTGCGGAAAACTGGTAGAAGATGAACACCATGATCCCGATCAGCAAAATGCCGAATTGCATTGGTATCTTTAAGAAAGCACTCATCAACAGGGATGTCCGCCCCTCGGCAACGGATTTAGCTGTTAAGAACCGCTGTACCTGGCTTTGATCGCAGCCAAAATAGCCGAGCATCAGGAATAATCCTCCTATCAAACCCGACCAAATTGTATATTTTTCTTTGAGGTCGAAGGTTGTATCGACCATGTTCAGTTTCCCGAGACTTCCTGCAAGGTGCAGCCCGTCGCCGAGCGAAACGCCAGTCGGAAAGCTCCACAATATAACCACAAAACAGACGCCGAGTCCAAAAAAGATAACGATCATCTGCTTTACATCCGTCCATGTAACAGCCTGTACTCCGCCAAAAACGGTGTAGACGGTCGTCGAAAGTCCGATCGCAAAGATCGTCGCTGTGAGATTCCACCCAAAGACGATCGAGAGGACAATAGATGGAGCTGAGATGATCGTCCCAACACCTAGTCCACGCGAAATAAGAAAAAAGAAACTTGTGAGGATGCGGACCTTTACGTCAAAGCGTTTTTCGAGATATTCATACGCCGTAAAAACGTTAGCTCGGTGAAAAAACGGCACGACCGTCACGCAAAGGATTATCATCGCCAGCGGCAAACCGTAGTAAAACTGGATGAACCGCATCCCGTCGCTATACGCCTGTCCTGTAGTACCAACCAGCGTTATTGCGGATAGTTGGGTCGCCATTACGGACAGACCGACTGCCCACCACGGCAGCCCACGATCGGCCAAGAAATAGCCCTCTTTGGTGCCGGTGTGCTTGGTCATGCGAATACCGTCCCAGACGACATAGACCAGATACGCTACCACAATTGCCCAATCTAGTGATCTCATTTCTTATCGGAAATAGCGCCCAAACGCCCAGAGCGCGGCTATCACAATGACCGTTGTTATCACGACCGCGACGTATATCTTTCTCCAAAATTGATCCGGCATTTCCGGACTCGGCCCCTTGCCTTCGCTCATTTGTTTACGTCCTATGAAATCCCCGCTCGATGTCTTTCATCGACAATCTCAAAATAACCGGCCGGCCGTGGGGACAGGTCGTCGGCGAACTTGTTACAAGCAAACGGTCGATAAGCCAATGCATCTTTTCGGGCGTCAGTTTCATGTTGATCTTGACGGCCGCCTTGCAGGCGAGACTCGCGGCTATATCGTCCCGCAAGGTGGATTTCGGTGAACCCTTTTTCTCATTTTCGATGGTATCGAGGATCTCGGCAAATAAATTGCGAGCCTCGGATGCAGGCAGATCGGTCGGGATACTTTTGATTGCAATGGTGCGACCCGACAGTTTCATTACGCCAAAGCCGAGAGTTTCTAGATCGTTCTCGATCAGTTGAAAAGCCTCCGACTGTGCCGGACTAAGATCTATCGTCTCAGGCAGGAGCAGATTTTGCGATTCGATCGGACGGTCAGTCTCGCTCTTGCGGTATTTGTCGAAAAGGATGCGCTCATGGGCAACATGCTGATCGATCAGCAACAATCCCTCATCGTCGACAGCAATAATAAAACTCTCGTGGAGCTGACCCAGGGGCTGTATCTTCGCTGACGATATCTGCTCGACCTCGATAGATCTTGTGAGTTTGTCGGCAGAATTTACAGGGGGCAATTCGGCGTAGCCCGCGATACCGGTTGTTGACGGTTCAGATGCAAGCGTTTCAAAATTAAGCGTGACCTCGGTCGGGACATTCTCTATTGGCTCCGTCGCTTCCCTTTCAAATGACAATGGAGGTGCAGTTTCGCTCAAGGCGGTCGCGGAAAAGGATCTCTCCTCAAAATGCAGAGGTTCATCTGTTATAACCGACGGTTCGAACGCAATATTGGATTGTTCCGGCTGAGGTTGTTCGACGTTTACCGGTTCGCTTTGACGAACCTCAGGCTCGTATCTATCAAACTGTGGCCGCGCGTCACCAGTAATTCCCGCTTTTGCTAAAGCGTTTCGAATTGCCTCCGCGATCACGTCCTTGACCGCCTCGCCGCGTCGAAAGCGGATCTCGGTCTTGGCGGGATGGACATTGACATCGATCTCTTCGAGCGGCAGTTCTAGAAACAGGAACGCAACCGGATAAACACCGTGCGGCAGGACGGATCGATAGCCTTCAAGCAGACCGCCGGCGATGGTCTTGTCGCGGACAAATCGGTTGTTTACAAAGAAATACTGGCCGTCGCGCGTCGTCCGCCGTTCACGCGGCGCCGAAACAAATCCCGAGACACGAGCAACATATTCACGTCCGCCCTCGACCGGCAGCAGACTCTCTAGCAACCCGCCGCCAAATATCTGAAACGCCCGCTCACGCAAATCTCTCGCGGGGGCCACTCGCAGCACCTCGCGTCCGTTATTTGTCATCGTAAAAGCGATCTCAGGATGGGCTAGAGCGTAGTGAGTTGCGATACTCGTCAAATGGTAATTTTCCGTCGCCTCGGATCGCATGAATTTACGCCTGGCAGGTGTGTTAAAAAACAGATCGCTGACCGTGACCGTAGTACCCGTGTCACGGGCGGCATCTTTGACATCGACTAGTTTTCCGCCCTCGACATTTACGCGTGTTGCGATCTCGTCGTCAGCGGTCTTTGAGACTAACTCAACCTTTGCGACAGACGCGATCGACGCGAGAGCCTCACCGCGAAAGCCAAGCGTGGCAATTGCACCCAGGTCTTCGAGGGTGCGGATCTTTGAGGTAGCGTGCCGCTCAAATGCAAGGATCGCGTCATCGCGGGTCATGCCCTCGCCGTCATCGCTAATACGCATCAACCGGCGGCCGCCAAGCTCAATCTCGATCTGGATACGCGTCCCGCCCGCGTCGATTGCATTTTCGACGAGCTCTTTGATGACGGACGCCGGCCGCTCGACGACCTCGCCGGCCGCTATCTGATTTGCCAAATTGTCCGGTAAAACCTTGATCTTGTTCATCTTATAGATCTACTATCCTATGATCTTTGTCCTCAAGGTCTATGGCCTCATAGAGCCAGTCGATAAAATTCGGGCCAAATTTATTAAGAAATGTATAGACGTTCAGGCTACGTTCCTGTAACCCGCCATTTGGCAGGAGCGACGTAAATAGGCTCGCAAGCTGACGGCTGGCTACCTCGTCATTACGCATCTGGGCAAGCAGCGTTTTCTTCCGCGTTGCTCCGAGATGATAGATCATTTTGCGTCGGCGTTTTGCAAAATTTGCAGCTACTGTCGTATCGATCTCGTCGACCCGCGACGCGATCCGATCAAGTTCGGCCGCTATGTTCTGTTCGACCTCGGTAAACAATTGTCCGGTATCCGAAGTGTCTCGTAATGCAAGGTTTAGCGATATCTGTTCAATACCCGCGAATAGATCGCTCAGCTCAAGACCAAAGTTATCCAAAACCCGCCGCAGCTTATGCTCGACAATGGTAAAACTTTGACGATGCATTATCGGCGTCACCGGCCTTTCTAATACACGATATGCCTCACTGTTTTGGGCAAAATACGCTATCTCCGCTGCTCCGCCAAAGTAACAAACCGTCGGCAGTAGATAGTCCTGCACCGCCGGACGAAGCATCACGCCGGGGCTCAAACGCTGCGGCTCGTTAACGGCAAGCGTGATCAGGTCGTCGCAAGTCAGCTCGACCTTGATTTTTTTTGCCCGATAAACCCCATCGCCGGTTCTCCGCAACGACCGTCTTTTCCCCTCATCGTCGTGCCAAAAGAGCGGGAAATAATCTTCTTCAACAAGCACCTGTGAATGAAAACCTTCTGCCACAAGCATGTTGTTGCGTTCGCGTATCGCCGCTACGATCTCGTCCGACTTCTCGACCGCACTAACATAGATCGGCGAGGCGAGGCGTTTGATCCCGGAGTGCATCGGGTCAATGAATATTAGCCCAAGTTCGGCGAAAACAGACGCCAGCGAACCAATAAATGCCTCGCCAAATCCGGCTTCTTCTTTCCACGCAACCGCCAATGTAGCTTTTAGATCAGCCGAAAACGGCGTGTTGCTCATTTCCGAGAACATCTCGTCGATCAAGCTCGACACTGAGCCATCGAGCTTTACATCGCCAACGGACAAGCCACTAAAACGATCATCTGCAATGTACGCAGCCTGGACCAACCCGCCGTCATTAGCCAATGAATAAGTCGTTGAAACTTCCTCAAGATCATGATCCTCAGTCGCTGTCCAGAATACCGGCACTGCCGGAGTTCCCTGGAGCCGTAGTTCATCGGCGAGTTTGATCGCCGACAGCGCTTTGTAGATCGTGTAGAGCGGACCTGTAAAGAGTCCCGCTTGTTGGCCGGTCAGGACCGCAGCGGTCGAACTCTGACGCAATAGTTCGATGTTGGCAAGCGTTTTTTGACCGGCTCCGGCTTTAGTATTTATTTCGGCAAGAGCGTCGCAGAGGGCTGCGCGGTCGGTCTTGTAGTTAGCCAATACCTCGGGAGCAAATTTGGCGATATCAGACGGCGAGGCGACCGCGTTGGGATAAAATCGTTTTAGCGAGAGAGGGTCGGTTTGAAATTCAAGAAAGAGCCGCGACTGTGCAGGAATTTGCGCAAATGGCAGATCCGAGATTCGGAATTGTGCTTTTCCGTGTAAGAACTCGCGGGCTGATTCCTGCTTCAAGATGTTGGCTCCTCGTTTCTAAAATTATAGATTTCAGTCAGACAACTTCCAAACTCAAAAACAAAAAGAGGCGGCCATCTAAAGCCGCCCCGTTAGATGCATTGATCGATATCGTAATTAATCAGCTGTCCTCTCTATTCGATATACGCCCGATGAGTGCGTTCCCGCGAAAATACGGTTGGAATTTTGCGGATCAAATGCTATCGACCACAGACGTCGGCTGGCAAGTTTCATATCCTTGCCGTCGACACGTTTCCATTTGTTGCCCGCATCACTCGAGATAAACATACCGCCATCTGTATCTAACGCGCTCGAAACGATGACCTCATCAGTGTTATTTGGATTGATCAGGATGCTGGTGAAATTACCAAGCGGTAACCCTCCGCCGCGTCTATTCCAAGTGTTACCACCATCACGCGAGGTGTAAAATGTCTGTATCGTGCCGACGTAAACATAATCAGGGCGTTCCGGATCAGTACGGATCGAACTGATGGGGACATTATCAGGTGCTCCGCCCGCTTTAGCCCAGGTTTTACCACTATCACGCGAGACGATCACACCTGAGGTCGCCGTACCTGCCCAGATAGTTTCGGGACGTGTAGGCGAAACATGGACTGCAAAGATACTTTCGTTGATACCGACACCCAAATAAAGTTTCTCCCATCCTTTAGTGACATCGTAGGTGCGGTAAAGCCCCTTGTCGGTGCCTACGAATAGGCCTTTGCCATCCGGAAGATTCTCAATGACCCTAACCTTGTCCGTAATCGACGGGACCAGTTTTGCGCCTCCCAAAGCCGGCGTATTTGTGGCGACGACGGACGCCGTCTTCTTAACAGGCTTTTTCGCGACCGGCTTTTTGACTGGTTTCGCCGGAACCTTGGCGGCGGTCAATTGGGACCATGATGCTCCGCGATCGACCGATCGATAGATACCGACATTGGTGCCGAGATACATCAAGCTCGGGTTTGTCGCATCCTGGCGCACAACGAAAGGACGGACACGGACGACATCGAGTCCGCGTGACTGTTGCCACGTGCGACCTCCGTCGGCACTTACAAAAAAGAACCCGCCGCCCGTCGCCGTGTTATGCGTCGCGGCATAAAAGCGATTGGGTTGGCTGGCGTCTGGTGTAACAAAATAAGTAAACCGGCTCGAAAAATTGGTATTGGTCTGAGCAAAACTGCGTCCGCCGTCATTCGAAACCATTACGCCGTAATTATTCGTACCGATAAAGACCCGGTTTGGAGCGTCGGGGTGAACCGCGATCGAGTTTATCTCGAGATCACGCTGTGTGGTGAGCGACCAGGTTTTGCCGCCGGTGCTACTCATCCAAAAGCCTTCGGTCGTCGCCGCGTATATCGTTCCCGGTATTGACGGATGTTGCACGATGTCACGCGTACGACGCGACTGCGACGGGATACCCTGGATCTTACTCCATTTTTCACCTGCATTTTGTGATTCGTAAATGCCGCTGCACGCAGAGGCCACGATGTATTCTGGGTTTTTAGGGTTGATCGTAATAGCAAAGACATCCGAGTCGTCAATCATACCGTTTTTGATCAGACGCCAGTTTTTCCCTGAGTCGGTCGTTTTATAAGCCCGCCACCACGTACCGGCATACATCGTATCCGCGGACCGTGGATCGACCGCCAAGGAATCGATATTTACCGGCATCGACGCGGACGAGATCTTTTCCCAATCGCCGCCCGAATTCTTAGACCTCCAAACGCCATTGATAGTTCCCGCAAGCAAAATATTAGGATCAACGGTTGACTGCGTAAGAGCGTGGATCGATTCCTTATGCAATTCTTTTGATTCTTTCCAAGTCACCCCGCCGTCAGTCGTGCGGAAAAATCCGCCAGGAGCCTTGTGCCTGTGGCCCGAGGCGTATATCTTCTGCGAGTCACGCGAATCAACAAACATATTGTCGAGCACCAACTCTGGCTCATTAAGATTAGCAAGTAGTTGCCATGTTTTGCCGCCGTCTGCCGAAGTATGGATCTGGCCATCAAGCGTGCTTGCATACAAACGATCCTTATCCCTAGGGTCGATCGCAACGACGCGAACATCGCCGCCGCTAGGTCCGACAACCTGCCAGTTATCGAACTTAGGGGCCTCTGTCTCCGGAGTCGCCGCCATCAGACCAGCGGCGGAAAGACTCGCATTAAATATCGCAAGCAAAGCAAAAGCAGTGATCGCGGCTCGGTTTCTAAAGATCTTGAACATAACTGGTAAATCCTCTGACTAAAAACTTTGCGGAATGTGAAATGGAAGAGACCCATCGTTTAGGATCTTTTGCAGTAACTGCTTTCAAACATCACCTATTTTACAGCAACCGCAGGCCAAATCAAACAAAAAAAGCAGTTGAGGCTTGGTGATGACCGCCTCAACTGCTTTATTAGATGTCTGCATCTCTAAAGAGATGCAAAGCTATTTACCAATTGCTAGCCTCAGCTCCAGCAGGAACGAGGTAGAACTTGGTGTTGATACCAGCAGCACCCGGGCTGTCGACGAATGTCACACGGCCTGCGTCATACTTACGGAAGTTGATCCCCTTCATGATCTGAGCTCTACGCTTCTTGATCTCAGCGGCTGTTCCGTAGTTGATGATATAGCCTTGTGCGTTCGGGTTGTTATTGAGCGTGATATAGAACGCATCAACACGAGCCTTAACGTCATCGTCTGGAGCCTTGCCGAATGTATCGACGAGTGTCTTTTCAGGTTTAGCAGAAACGCTGCCGCTACCCGATGCCGTGGTTGTGCAATTACAGCTTGCATCAAGTCCAGCGATATCAACAGTAGCTGTTACGTTCTGACCTGCGAGTCCGGTTGTGTCAACCGAAATGCTCGAGGTTCCCTGTCCGCTTGAGATCGTACCTGCCGAGACGGTCCAGTTATAGGTAACGCTTGCACCACCTGTAAGGTTAGCGGTGAAATTCATCGCCGAACCAGGTGCTACAACACCACCGTCGCTGACCGAAAGGGTAGGACATTCGCAAACTTGGACACAGTCAGGACATTCTTCGACCTTAACTGTACGCATGTCGGTCTTGCCGCAAACGCCGCAACCGTCATCCACACCAGTCGTGATCGTGTATGTTCCAGGCTGAGCACCGCTCAGATCCCATTGAACGTTAGCACCCGTTCCGACAATACGTCCGCCAGAGACGGTGTAGTTGTAAACAAGCGGGTCATTTTCAGGATCGCTGGCCGAGGTCTGAACGCTGATGGTCTTGCTATCGTTGCAAGCACCCGAGCGTGACCTGAAACCAGGTTTGCAGGGCAATGAGATAACTGAGTCACTAAGAGTGACCGAGTTAACATTAGCAACCTTGTTCTCTACGTCACCGTCACGCTTGTCGCGACGGCCGATAAAGAACTGAGCGATGTAACCATGCGGATCTGTCGAAGGAGTAAATCCTCTCGGCACACCATCCGAGACTGTAACGATCGACTGATTGTTACAAGAGCTTGACGACAAGCAAGGGATCAACACTGCAGTTGAATTGATTGCTCCACTAAAGGAATCAATATCCTGCTGGTTAAAGTTGATACGATATCCAAGACTCATACCAAACCAACGACGCGGGAAGATCCTTACGCCTGCGATCCCGTCCATAGGATCCTGCTCAAATGCGTTAGGCGTTCTGCTACGAACGTATTTCTTTGAAGAAAATTCTAGCATCGGCTGGAAATACTTGTTGGCTGGAAAATCGAGTCCGACTGCCCACGTGAATTCATCTGGACGATCGAGCAATACAAAACTGCCAAACTTAGGGTTAGACACAAATGTGTACCCTACGTTACCTGACAAATTCACCCAGCTAGCCAGACGTGCATCAACAAAGAAGGTTGCTCCAATATCGCCACGGCGCGAACCAGGTCCGGCTCCACGCTGCAACATATTAAAGCCGCCTCCATTCTGGGCGGTATCAGGGTACCAGCGATAAAACGCTTGGATACCATAGCCGACCGCTTTCATCGAGTTATTCATGCGCCATTTGAATCCGAAATCCATCGAATTGAACGACGACATGGCCCAACTTCGGGCTATAAATGGTGCATCAGGAAGATATGAGGGGGCTACCGAAAATGATGTCGGTCTGTCACTGCCGCTAACAATAGCGGACTGGAGAACGACGCCCGGAAGTATGCTGCCGAAAACCGAACCAACGCCCGGGAATAATGAAGCATTACCGGTACCCGCACGCGGTGGCCCTAATGTTGCGTTAGTAAGGGCCGGAAATCCGAATGTGGGTCCTGAGAAGGCGAGTTGATAGTTACCCGCACTGGATCCCGTAAAAGGAAACGCAGCAAACGGCATACCATTAGGCCGATAGACAGCCTGTCCGGCAAATGCTCCGGTCGTTCCAGGGGCCAGGACGATCGCCCCTAATCCGGATCCGCCGGTGTTCGGCAGGTAAAAACCTGAAAGATTACGTGGTGAGTTAACCTTGATTCCACGATACATCTCAGTGTTGAAGAACAACTCAAGGTTATTCGTCAAACCGATCTGGAAATTAGCCGGCACTGTCGTGATGTCAGCATTACCAGGATCGCGGTCATAATTATTGACAGCAGCACTAAAGGTGTATTCACCCTTTCTAAGTGTCTTGCCGTCATAAACGGTAAATAGGCCTGTAGGGCCGGCAATTGTTGGAGCTGTATTACGGTCATCTTTCTCCGACAAGTTTTGTGCCGGCACCGCAAACGCGAGCATTAATAGTATGAGCGTAACAGCGTACGCCTTGATAGCGAGTTTCATCACATTCCTCCGCCAAAATTGAAAATTTCAGTCAAATAGTTGCAGCCTTAAACTGCTCAAAAATCGCACACACAGAAAACTTGCTAATGCCTAAGCCCTGCAAAATTCCGCGTGGCCACAAAAAGTAAATCTATACTAACGTAATGTTTATAATGGAGTACACCGATAAAGTCAATGATTACTACAAAAAACTTTAACTCTCCTTGGCTACGACCTTAACGCACATTTTTTTGAAAATCAAGCGTTGCAGACAAAATATGCATTCTTTTTTCTATGCATATATTCCGCGCATTCTGGTGTCATAGGCTACGCGGTCGATCGCCAGCATATACGCCGCGGTCCTCGAATCGACATTATGCTTGTCCGCATAGTGCACCAGCTCGTTAAAGCTCGCGACCATCTTGTCCTCAAGACGGGCATTCACCTCAGCCTCTGACCAGAAATATCCCATACGATCCTGCACCCATTCGAAATACGAAACGGTCACGCCGCCCGCGTTTGCCAGGATGTCAGGAATAACAAAGACGCCATTGTCATGCAGTATCTGATCGGCCTTGGGGGTCGTTGGCCCGTTGGCTCCCTCGGCGAGGATCTTGCATCGAATGCGGTTTGCGTTCTCCGAGGTGATCTGGTTCTCGGTCGCACACGGTGCGAGCACGTCACACTCGATCTCGAGCAGATCCTTGTTCGAAACCTGTTCCGCGCCGGGATAGCCTTCTAATGTCCGGTTCTTTTGCAGAAAGTCGAGCACGTTCGGTATGTCGAGGCCGTCGGGATTATGTATGCCGCCGCCGACATCTGAGATCGCGATGACCTTGTAGCCTTGGGCATGCATGAGCTCCGCGCCGATGCCGCCTACGTTGCCGGAGCCCTGCACCACGACGGTGGTTTTTTCCGGAGTCAGGTCAAACCGTTTGATCGCTTCGTTGACGCAAAATAAAACCCCACGGCCAGTGGCCTCGCGTCTGCCGAGACTGCCGCCGAGAGCGACCGGCTTTCCGGTGACTACCGCCGTGACGGTGTGGCGGGCATGCATAGAATATGTATCCATGATCCAGGCCATCGTCTGCTCGTTAGTGTTCATGTCCGGAGCCGGCACATCCTTGTCGGGGCCGATAAAATCGATCAGCTCTGCGGTGTAACGACGTGTCATCCGCTCAAGCTCACCCAAAGACATCTGCTGAGGGTTGCAAATGATGCCGCCCTTACCGCCGCCAAAAGGGACGTTAACGACCGCACATTTCCAGGTCATCCACGCCGACAGAGCCTTGACCTCATCGAGGCTCACATCGGGTGCATAACGAATGCCGCCCTTTGCAGGGCCGCGGGCAAAGTTGTGCTGCACGCGAAACCCTTCGAAAATCTGTATGTGTCCTGTGTCCATTCGGACGGGAATATAAACCTTGATCTCGCGGCTAGGCACACGCATAACAGCGTAAAGGTCTTCGTCAAGGCCGAGCAGTTTTGCCGCACGGTCAAAGCGCTCGCTCATTGCCTCGAATGGGTTTTTTTCATCGCTGCCGTGAAACCGCCGGTTTTCGTCGGCCATCGGATTTGCCATTGTTAAAAAATCTCCAGATATATAATAGATCTTATCGTCTCGTATGCACCTTCCGCCAAAACCCGACAACAGCTAGTCATCAAAACGCATCTTACAAATTCGTCAATCAGATCGCAGCCATTAGGCGACGGTCAGTGACAAGTAAGAAACACTTTATTTGATTGGAAAATAAGAACATTGAAACGCTTTCAACTAGAAAATCTTATCTCACCATTAATAGTGAGCGCAAATGATGCCGTCCAAAATGTCCGCTTGGGTTGGACGAATTGATATAGACGCTACCTTACGCAAATGCTAGTATTTCTTTATCCTTTAATGCAGATGAGCCGTGACACAGTATTATCGTTGTTCACCATCGGCGGGCGTATGGCGCGTGTCGTGATGATAATAATAATGGTGTCGTTTACGCTGCTCCCCATCGCGGCGCAGGACATTGACAACGCGGATGATGCCGTCGCTATATTTAACGAAGCTCAGTCCCTTCACGAAAAAGGAAAGCTGGCCGAGGCGATCGTGCTCTACGAAAAGGCCATAAATATCCTGCCCGAATTCCCGGAAGCCGAATATCAGCGAGCGGCAGCCTTGCAGTCGCTCGGAAGAACCATCGAATCCGAAAAAGGCTTTCGCCGTGCGGTCGAGTTAAAACCCGACTGGACGCTTGCGATGACGAGCCTCGGTTCCCTGCTCGTCAAGAAAGGCGAAACTGCGGAGGCTGAAAAACTCTTGAAAAAGGTCGTCGAGATGGAGCCCCAAAACTCGTCGGCTCTCATCGCACTTACAGACCTGAGAAAACGGGCGAAAGCGTCTCCGGCCGTCTTGCAGGAAATGCTAACAGCGATCACCTCGCTTACATCCAAGATGAATCCGTCCGCGTCACTATGGTCCGCTCGCGCCGACCTTGAGATAGCCCTCGGCAATACTACCGCCGCCAAACAGAGCGTCGTACGGTCGCTTGCGATCGACCCTAAATACGGCTTTGCGCTATTACAGGCGGCAAACCTAGCGATCGGCGATGGCGATATCGACCGTGCAAAACAGATCGCCGCTCGGCTCGAAGCTATCAACGAAACCCCCGACGCGGTAAATTACCTCAAAGCAAATATCGCAGCGACCCAGGGCAATTTTGACGAGGCCATCAAATTTCTGGATGCTATGAAAACCCCGGGCACCGAGGCGGCAGATTTACGCTCCGTTATCAACGCCTCGCGTACAACCAGTCCCGCCGATCTTGAAAAGCTGCTTGCCACTGATGCAAACAATGTCCAGCTTCTCGGCCGGCTTTGTAACGCGTATAGAAAAGACGACCCGCAAAAAGCTCTCGCCTATTGCCGCCGGGCTAACACTCTCGAACCGACAAATGTCAGCCATGCTGTCGGTTACGGGGCGGCTTTGGTTCAGGCAAAACAGTATGATGCGGCGGTAAATTTGTTGAGGAATATTCTTCAAAAATTTCCCGATAACCGCACGGCACATGCTAATCTTGCAACAGCACTTTTCCAACTGGATCGTTACGCCGAGGCAAAACCCGAATTTGAGTGGCTGACGGCAAAAGAACCAACGCTCGCGGGGCCGTACTATTTTTTAGCGATCGCCCACGATCATCTGACCGAGTATATGGATGCAATGGCAAATTACCAGTCGTACCTGCTGCTCGCCGACCCGGTCGCGAATAAACTCGACATTGAAAAGATAAATCTCCGCCTACCTCAGTTACAAAAGCTGATAAAGGAAGGAAAAGGGAAAAAGAACTAAAAGTGAAAAATGGAAAGGTAAAAGTGAAGGAAATACTGGCGTTCGCCATTTCGGCACGAAGCATTGGATTTGCAGGCGTCACTTTATTATTCACTATTCACTGCTCGCTATTCACTGCCCTCGGCCAGCCCGATCCCGAACCGATCCCGCCGCCGGTCATTATTGTGACCAAGATCGAACGGCAAAAGCTCGACGCTTTGGCTGATCTTAAAGAACGCACAAAACTTTCGCTCGATCTGATGAACTCGCATCTCACGGCTGCCGAAAAATATAATACCGATCAGGATTTCGACACGATGTTTCGAGAACTGGGCGGTTTTCACGGCCTGCTGGACAACGCGATGGCACACCTCGAGCGTCAAAATGCGCAAAACATTAAGGTGCTTGATAATTATAAACGGCTTGAGATCGGGCTTCGCGGATTTTCAACTCGTCTTGAAGGCATCCGCCGCGATATGCCGATACGATACGAAGATTATGTCCGTAAGCTTTTGATCCATTTGAGAGATATGCGTACAAAAGCCGCAGAGCCGTTCTTTAAAGATGCGATCGTTCCGAATGCTCAGCCCGATAAGCCTGAATGAAAATATGAAGAAGTTGGTTAGATCAGCCTTAAACGATCGCTCCCGCAACAGACCGTTTCAATTTATGGTTGGCGGGGCTTTCTTTTTTCTTTCACTATTCACTATTCACTGTTCACTATTCACTGCGACAGCAGTCGCGCAGTCTCGCGACTTTCTTACAGCCGAAGAAGTCGAGATAATCCGCGATGCACAGCAGATCGATGACCGCATGGACGTACTCGTCAAAGCAATCGACCGGCGATTTGAGGCTCTCAACGCTCCAGTTTCGGTCCCGGTTGTAGGAAAAGTAAAAAAAGACGACAGAGAATGGGGCAAGGCTCCGACCGGCACGCGGGTCGAGCTGCTATTCGACATCAAACGTATTTTACAAAAGGCCATTGATGACATCGACAATCTTGCCGAGCGGCCCGAGTCAATGGTGGTCGACCCAGACGAGAAGCCGGACAAAAAGCGTCCGAAAACATTTGCGGCACTTTTCCCCAAAGCCGTCCGCTCGCTAGCCAAAGCCTGCGAACGGTACCAACCGGTACTCAAAGCCGAACTCGACCGATCGACCGACAATGCGGAAAAGGGATTGATATCAGCCACGCTCGACCTGTGCTCAGACGTCATCGCCTCGGTGGCGAAACTCCCCGCTGCCGTCAAAAAAGAAAAGAATTAGCCACAATTCTCTCGCTTATACTTGCTCGGCTAATTCCTCTAAATTACACTTCTCGTATATGTCTGAAACAGAACTGAAACGAACGCCGTTGAACAGCGTTCATCGTGCGCTCGGTGGCCGGATGGTGGATTTTGGCGGTTGGGATATGCCCGTGCAGTATCCGGCGGGCGTGATCGAAGAACACATGCGCTGCCGCACGCGTTCGGGGCTCTTTGACGTGTCGCACATGGGCGAGATCTGGGTCGAGGGACCGGACGCCGTCGATTTTGTTAATCGCCTGACGACCAACGATGTAACCAAACTAATCGACGGCCAGGCACATTACTCTGCTCTGACCAACGCCAAAGGCGGAGTGGTCGATGATCTGCTCGTTTACCGATTTAGCCATGACCGGCTGCTGCTCGTCGTAAACGCAGGTACGACCGAAAAGGATTGGGCGTGGATCAAGTCGCACCATTCGGAACACGACGACCTCGGCTTGCGAAATGCGTCGGCAGAATATTGCCAGATCGCTGTCCAAGGTCCTGACGCAACAGGCATCTTGCAGAAACTCACGGCGACCGATCTAGGAGCTATCAAGTATTATCACTTCACGACCGGCGAGGTTGACGGTGTTGATTCGATCATCTCGCGTACGGGTTATACGGGCGAAGACGGTTTCGAGGTTTACGCGGCCCCCGAATTCGCCGAACAACTTTGGAATAAACTACTCGATACCGGGAAGTATGACAGTGAGGGCGGGATACTTCCCTGCGGGCTTGCGGCACGCAATACTCTGCGGCTCGAATCGGCAATGTCGCTCTATGGCCACGAGCTCGGCGACGACATCACTCCGCTCGAAGCCGGTCTAGGCTGGATCACGAAACTTGATAAACCAGATGGATTTACCGGCCGCGACGCGCTTGCAGCACAAAAAGAAAGTGGTTTGACGCGCAAGATAGCGGGCTTTGAAATGACCGAACCCGGCATCGCCCGCGATGGCTTTGACGTCTATGTCGCCGGTGAAAAAGTGGGTGTTGTCACATCTGCCAGTCCCGCTCCATTTCTAAAAAAGAACATCGGACTCGCATTTCTGCCGCCCGACTTGGCAAAGATCGGACAAGAAATTAGAATTGATGTAAGAGGCAAACATCTCGCGGCGGTCGTAGTTCCAACGCCGTTTTATAAGAGGCAAAAATAGAGTTAGGCTCCCGGTTTTTGGCGTTGGTTTTTTGCCAAAACTAAGGACCTAAGGTCTAAAATCAATAACCAAACTATGTCAAACAACATTCCAGAAAATTTACGTTACAGCAAAGACCACGAGTGGGTCGGCGTTGACGGTGATATTGCGACTATCGGCATTACGGATTACGCACAGCATTCGCTTGGCGACGTCGTGTATATCGATATGCCGCGTGTCGGCGATAAATTTAGCGCTCACGAGGCTTTTGGTTCGGTGGAATCGGTCAAAGCCGTAAGTGAGATCTTTTTGCCCATCGCCGGAGAGATCTCTGAGGTCAACGACGGCCTCAACGACACACCCGAATCCGTCAATAACGACCCATACACCGACGGTTGGATGGTCAAGATCAAAATGGACAACCCCGGCGAAGCTGACGGCATGCTGTCCGCCGCCGAATACGAAGAATATTTAGAAGCAAGCGCCTAACAGTGAATAGTGAACAGTGAACAGTGAATAGTGAAATCAATATTCTTACTGTTCACTATTCACTATTAACTATTCACTTTCTATGAGATACATACCAAATTCCCCCGAAGAGCGTGATGAGATGCTGGCCGTGGTCGGCCTCAAAAACGCCGAAGAGCTTTTTCGCTCGATACCAAAAGAGGTCCAGCTCGGACGCCCGCTAAACGTCACCGACCCGCTTGCTGAAAGCGAAGTCATCGCTGCCATGGAAACGATGGCCGCAAAAAACACCGCGACGACAAAACCGTCGTTTCTTGGTGCGGGCGTTTATTCGCACTTTTCGCCGACCGTGGTCGATCATCTGATCCAGCGAAGCGAGTTTTTCACGAGCTACACGCC
Source organism: Chloracidobacterium sp. (assembly GCA_016706275.1). GTDB lineage: Bacteria > Acidobacteriota > Blastocatellia > Pyrinomonadales > Pyrinomonadaceae > OLB17. The sequence continues at coordinate 36,386 of JADJJY010000004.1, forward strand.
GTATCAGCCCGAGATCGCTCAAGGCACTCTGCAATACATTTTTGAATTCCAGACTCTCGTGTGCCAACTCACCGGTATGGAGGTCGCTAACGCGTCGATGTATGACGGCTCGACGGCGATGGCGGAGGCATATCTGATGGCTCAACGCGTAACGCGGCGCGAAAAGATCGTCGTCGCTAAGAGCGTTCACCCGGAATATCGTGAAGTCGCCACGACGTATGATCAGCACGGCGACAGCGAGATCGTGGAGATCGGTTTCGACGAAGCTACGGGGCGTGTCATTGGCCTCGAGGCTCTCGACGACAAGACCGCGGCACTGGTCGTGCAATCGCCAAATTTCTTTGGCTGTATCGAAGATCTCAAGACGCTCGCTGACGCCGCTCACGCGGTCGGAGCATTATTCGTGGTGGTCGTGACCGAAGCGATCTCGTTCGGCCTCCTTAAGACGCCGGGCGAATGCGGTGCCGACATCGTAGTCGGCGAAGGCCAGTCTTGGGGCGTGCCGATGTCATTTGGCGGGCCGCATGTGGGACTGTTTGCAACGCAGGAAAAATTTGTCCGACAGATGCCGGGGCGTCTGTGCGGCGTGGCTTACGATAAGAACGGCAATCGCGGTTTCGTATTGACGCTCTCGACCCGCGAGCAGCACATCCGCCGCGAAAAAGCGACCTCTAACATTTGCACGAACCAAGGCCTCATCGCCCTCGCCGCGACCATATATATGGAGACGATGGGCAAAAAGGGTTTGCAAGAGGTGGCGATGCAAAACGCTCAAAAGGCAGCGTACGCTAAAGACCAGATCGCAGCGATCGATGGCTATGAGACTGCGTTCTCGTCACCGACATTTAACGAATTCGTCGTCCGAGGCCCACGTCCTGCAACTGAGATACTGGAATCGGTTCGCGAAAAAGGCATCATCGGCGGGCTTGCTTTGTCGAAGTATTATGGCGGCCACGACAACGATTTCCTCGTCTGCGTTACCGAGACTAATTCGCGTGAGCAGATCGATAAACTTGTCGCCGGACTAACGTAAATAAATGATCTTCGGTGCGACTGAAATTTTGATCTGCATCGTGCCGGTATTTTTGGTCATTGCCGTCATCGGCGTGACGCTGGTGTTGAGAAATCGAAAGAAAGGAGATGATGAATGACAATTCGAAATGACATCGACCGACGCGGCTTTCTCTCCTTTGCCGGCAAAGGCCTCGGCCTTGCCGCACTTACTTCGGCAACGGTCGGTTCGCTTTTCAACCAAGTCGTCGCAGCCGGCAAACATATCGAACATCTATCACCGATCGAAGCCGCAATGGACGAAGACTATTGGGCGGCGATACAACAGGCTTTTTCTGTAACTCGGGGCATAGTAAATCTCAACAACGGCGGCGTTTCTCCTAGTCCGCGAATGGTGACCGAGGCGTTTGTCCGCTACACCTGGCAACAAGAGGACGCGACCGCCTATACGATGTGGCGGATACTTGAACCGCAGTCGGAGACGGTTCGTACGGGACTTGCCGAAGTTTTTGGCTGCTCGGCGGAGGAGATCGCGATCACGCGAAACGCGTCTGAGTCGCTCGAAATATTGCTGATGGGCATGGACTTTAAGTCGGGCGATGAGATATTGACCACGACGCAGGATTATCCGCGAATGATCACGACGCTCAAACAACGTGAAATGCGCGAGGGGCTAAAACTCAATCTCATCAAGATCCCGCTCGCCCCAAAAAACGTCGATGACATTGCTGCGGCTTTCGAACGTGCCGTGACGCCAAAGACAAAACTGATTCTCGTTTCGCACCAGATCAATCTAACGGGTCAGATATTGCCGGTCAGGAAAATTTGCGACATGGCACGAGCAAAAGGCATCGAGACCATCGTTGACGGGGCACACGCGTTTGCCCAGTTTGATTTCAAACGCGACGATCTCGGCTGCGATTATTACGGCACCTCGCTGCACAAATGGATCTACGCTCCAAAGGGCACAGGGATGCTCTACGTCAAGAAAGACAAGATCGCCAAGGTCTGGGCGTTGATGGCGTCCGAGGACAGGAACAGGAACGACATCCGCAAATTCGAAGAAATCGGCACCCACTCGGCGGCGATGCGGCTAGCGATCGGCGAGGCTGTTTTGTTTCACAACGCCATCGGCGGCAAGCGAAAAGAAGAGCGTTTGCGATACCTGTCGCGATATTGGATGAACCGTCTCAAAGATGTTCCAAAGGTCGGATTTAATACTTCGTTCGACCCCAAACAGTCGTGTGCGATCGCCAATTTTAAGATCGACGGCATCGACCCGGTCGAGATCGGCAACTATCTGATGAGCAAACATTATATTTTTACGACGCCTATCGTCCACGACGAATTTACCGGCATCCGCATAACGCCGAACGTCTATACGACGCTTTGGGAACTGGATAGATTTTGTGAAGTGGTCACAAGCATCGCAAAAATTGGGCTGCCAAAAGCGTGATCGTTAAAATAATTATTAATTACAAAATTATTAATTAAGAGAAATAAAGGTTTTAGAAAATCCATGAGCATTACAAAAGTTACACAGCACCCAACGCAGAATGAGTCGTTGATATTTGAACGGTCGCAGACCGGGCGTGTTGGCTATCGTCTGCCAAAACTCGATGTGCCGGAGACATTAGATGTCATCCCCACCGAATTTCGCCGGAGCGATGACCTCGCAGGCGTGCCTGAGGTCTCGGAGGTCGATGTTGTCCGCCATTTTACGCGGATATCTACTTGGAACTACTCGATCGATCTCGGTATGTATCCGCTCGGCTCGTGCACGATGAAATACAACTCGCGGCTTAACGAAAAGGTCGCGCGTATCGGCGGATTTGCGGGCCTGCATCCGCTTGCTCCTGAGGCTGAGTCGCAGGGTGCGTTAGAGCTGATCTACAAGCTGCAAGAGGATCTCGCCGAGATCACAGGCCTGCCTGGAGTGTCCTTACAGCCCGCCGCCGGTGCACAGGGCGAGATGACCGGCGTGATGCTGATCCGTGCGTTTCTGGACCAGCGCGACGGCGAGGCTTCGAAGGACCGGCGCGTGATCCTCATTCCGGATTCGGCACACGGCACAAATCCGGCATCGGCCGCGATGTCGGGCTTTACCGTCAAGACGATTCATTCAACTGCCGAAGGCTTGACCGACATGAACCACCTTCGTGAGCTTTGCAACGAGGGCGGCGTTGCCGGCCTAATGCTGACAAATCCAAATACTGTCGGCATTTTTGAACGAAATATCCGTGAGATCTGTGACACCATCCATGCTGCCGGCGGCCTTGTTTATATGGACGGTGCCAACATGAACGCCCTTGTCGGCATCGCCCGCCCCGGCGATATGGGCGTTGACGTCATTCACCTAAATCTGCACAAAACTTTCTCGACCCCGCACGGTGGCGGCGGCCCTGGCTGCGGACCGTGTTTGTGTTCTGCGGAATTGGCGCCCTTTCTGCCAACACCTCGTATCGAGAAGTCTGGTGAGACATATCGATTGAACTACGATATTCCAACAAGTATTGGGCGCGTCAAGGCGTTTTTCGGCAACTTTGGCATGATGGTACGTGCCCTGTCATATATTTACACTCACGGCAGCGACGGGCTTAAAGAGGCGACCGAGGCGGCGGTCCTAAACGCTCGCTACATTTCACACAAACTTGCGGACACCTACGACGAACCCTACCAATCCGACTGTATGCACGAGGCGATCTTCTCGCATAAGCACCAGGCGAAGAAAGGAGTCGTCACGCTGGATATTGCTAAGCGTCTGATCGATTACGGCTTTCACCCAATGACGGTCTATTTCCCGCTCGTCGTCGAGGGAGCGATGCTAATCGAGCCGACTGAATCAGTCGGACGCGCCGATCTCGACGCGTTTATCGAAGCGATGATCGACATCGACCGCGAGGCTCAGGATGACCCCGAACTCGTCATCAACGCCCCGCACTCGACGCGTATCGGACGTCTCGATGAAGCGACAGCGGCCCGTAAACCTGTTTTGCGCTGGCGCGAAGACATGGAATCGACGGCGAAAGCCGCTTAGGAGAAATATGAAGATCAGAATTTTGTTATCAGTTTTACTCACCGTTACTGTATTGAGCCTCGCGGCGGTCACATCGGCCGACGGCGTTACAAAACGTATCCGATTTGCCAAAGGCAAGCATTCGGCGACCGTGTCGAACAGTGTTGTTCGCGGCGATCGTGACACATATCTTGCCGGTGCTGGGGCCGGCCAGACGATGACGGTCAAGATCACCTCGCTTGAGGATAACGCCGTTTTTCAGATTGAAGCGCCTGACGGCGAATATCTAGACGGAGCCGGTGAAACAGATGATGCGATGGAGTTTACGGGCGAGTTACCCGCCAAGGGCGATTACAAGATCATCGTCGGCGGCACACGCGGCAATGCGACTTACAAATTAACGGTTATGATCAAATAGACTTGTCGCTATTAGTTTTTGATATCCAGCCGTGAGAATATCGCTCACGGCTTTTTTGTTTGAATGATTTCTAAGCTATCCGCAACAACTAAAATACTTCGACAGGTAATGATCGGCCTGTGGCTGGCGGTCATCGTCTTGTGCGTCGGATATTATCTCGCAAACCCGTCGGCGTTTACAGCTGAGAATATTGCGGCATTTCTCGAGCGTTTTCAGGGTGCGATATGGCTCGTATATTTAGTATTTTCGATACTACGCGGCATCACATTGCTACCCAGCACGCCTCTCGTCTTGGCAGGAACGATGCTGTTCCCCGGCCAGCCGTGGGCAGTGCTTAGCGTTTCGATGACGGGCATACTGCTCTCATCGACAATGATCTATTACTTTTCGGACTTATTAGGTTTTGACGAGTATTTTGAACGCAAAAACCCGGACCTCTCGCACAAGATCAAAGCAAAACTTGAGCATCCGCTTGGCTTTTTATTCGTAGCGGGCTGGGCATTTTTTCCGCTCGTCCCGACCGATCTTGTTTGTTATCTTGCCGGTACAACTAGGATGAATTTTGCAAAATTTATCGCGGCGGTCGGCGTTGGCGAGGTCATTTTGTGCAGCTTTTATATCTTTTTCGGCGGGGCCTTCGTAAACTATATGCGTTAAACGCAGATCTATTGTATTCTCGCACCTTACGGTTCATTTTTGCATCACAAATTCAGAGAGGGAAAATCAGTGAAAGATTGTAATAAAAATTCGGATTGCAGCGGCCGCCGTGAGTTTTTGGTAAAGACCGCCGGTCTCGCAGGCGGCTTGGTTTTAACTATATCCGGTATCGGTTCGGCGTTGGGCAGATCGTTTGCGGACGTTTCGATAAACATTGACAGTTCGAGCCCGCTCAGTAAGATCGGCGGCTCGGTCGTCGTTGATTCGTCCGCAGGAAAGATCATCGTCGCTCGGACCGGAGAGGCTGCGTTTATCGCTTATTCAGCCAAATGCACTCACAAAGGCGGCATTGTCGAATATGACGCGGCAGGTAAACAGTTTGTCTGCCCGAAACACGGTTCGAAATTCGACGCCGGAACTGGCTCGGTCAAAGAAGGCCCCGCCGACATATCGCTCGCATCGCACACGGCAAAAGGCACCGCAGCATCGGTAACGATTACGGTCGGCTGATCAACACGATTTTAGTGACACTAGTGACATCAATCACTGCCGCTCGCCTCGCATAAGTCTAGGCTCTATATTTGTCTGATATCAATAGTTCTATTAGAATTTTAGGGGCGGCTATGAGTGGCGCCAAAACTACGGGCAATTATTAAAGGCGAATGACAACAATCGGGATCCCCAAAGAGATACATCCGGGCGAAAAGCGCGTTGCAGCGACTCCGCAAACCATTTTAAAACTCAAAAAGCTAGGCTTTGACGTCGTCGTCGAATCACATGCCGGCCATGGCATCAACGCCATCGACAGCGAATACCGCGAGGCAGGTGCGACCGTAATTGACGGCACCAAAGAGCTTTGGGCTGCATCTGACGTGATAATGAAGGTCCGCCCGCCCGAGGAAAACAAAGCCCTCGGCGTGCATGAAGCTGACCTTTTGAAAGAAGGTGCGACGCTCATCGGATTCGTCTGGCCGGCACAGCATAAGGACCTACTCAATCGTCTTGCCAAGCGAAAAGCAACCGTTTTTGGTATGGACTGCGTCCCGCGTATAACGCGGGCACAAAAAATGGACACGCTCTCCGCGATGGCAAATATCGCCGGATACCGGGCGATCATAGAGGCAGCGAATCATTTTCCCAGATTTTTTACAGGACAGATCACGGCAGCAGGAAAGATCGATCCGGCTAAGGTTTTGATCATAGGTGCTGGTGTTGCGGGGCTTTCCGCGATCGGTGCGGCAAAAGGCCTAGGTGCGATCGTACGGGCATTTGACCCGCGTTCGGCGACGAAGGATCAAGTCGCTTCGATGGGAGCCGAGTTTCTCGATCTCGATATTAAAGAAAAAGAAGAAGGCGAGGGCAAGGGCGGCTACGCCAAGCAAATGTCGGACGACTTTCTCAAAGCTGAGATGGCACTGTTTGCCGCACAGGCAATGCAGGTCGATATCATTGTCACGACCGCTCTCATTCCCGGCAAACCCGCACCAAAACTGATCACGACCGGCATGGTCGAATCGATGAAACCCGGCTCGGTCATTGTCGACCTAGCGGCCGAACAGGGTGGCAACTGTGCTCTGACCGAACCCGGAAAGATCGTACATCACAAAGGCGTAACCATCGTCGGCTACACTGACCTGCCATCGCGAATGGCGTCAATGTCGAGCCAACTATACGGAGCGACCATCGTTGCGTTGATCGCGGATCTGTCAAAAGAAGGCATCCTAGAAATAAATCTCGATGACGAGGTGGTTCGCGGTGCGATAGTTCTGCATGACGGCAAGATGATGTGGCCGCCGCCCGCACCAGCGACACCGCCGACCGCGGCTCCGCCCGAACCCGGCGTTCCGACAAAGAGCAGTGCGGCTGTCGCTGCCGCCAGCACCAAAAAATCAGGTGGCCACGGCCACGGTGAAAGCAATGGCATCAACCCTTGGGTCCTTGCATTCGGAGGCCTCGTGTTATTTGGCATCGGCTTCCTGGTCCCATCCGAGGTCAAAGCCGCAGGGGGCGATACGTTGAGTCATTTGACAGTTTTTATTCTCGCCTGCTTCGTTGGCTTTCAGGTCGTCTGGAGCGTCAAACCGGCTCTCCACACTCCGCTCATGAGTGTCACTAACGCCATCAGCGGGATCATTTTGGTCGGCGGCATGCTCCAGCTTGTAGGCACCGAACTTAGCGTTACCACCATCCTTGGAGCCATCGCCGTTCTGGTCGCCGCGATCAATATCGCCGGCGGATTCCTCGTAACTAATCGCATGTTGGCGATGTTTAGAAAATGAACCAAAGCTTAATTACAATCGCCTACATCGCCGCGAGCGCGTTGTTCATCTTGAGTCTGGGCGGATTGTCGCAACAGTCCACTGCCAGGCGTGGAAATTTGTACGGCATCCTCGGAATGCTCATCGCATTGGTCGCGACTGTATTCGCGATGAAAGACGGCAACTATGCCGTTCTTGCAGCGGCTCTCATTCCCGGCCTCGTTATCGGAGCCATCCTCGCCGCCCGTGTGCAGATGACCTCGATGCCTGAGTTGGTGGCGATGCTGCATAGCTTCGTTGGTTTGGCAGCCGTGTTGGTTGGATTCGCTACTTATCTCGGGCCGCACAAGGCAATGTCGTCGGGCGAGCACACGTTGCACTTGGTAGAGATCTTCCTCGGCGTCGCTATCGGTTCGGTCACATTTACAGGGTCGGTAATCGCATTTCTAAAGCTTCGCGGAACCATCGGCGGCAAACCGTTCATGCTCCCCGGGCGCCATTTGATCAATCTGATCATGCTGATCGCCACGGTCGCGCTCGGAGCAGCTTTTCTAATGTCGCCTGATACGGCGGCCGGACAATGGCCGTTGATCATTGCGACCGTGCTGACAGGAATTCTCGGCGTCCATTTCATCATGGCGATCGGCGGGGCGGATATGCCGGTGGTCGTTTCGATGCTCAACAGCTATTCCGGCTGGGCGGCGGCGGCGGCGGGCTTTATGCTCGGCAACGACCTGCTTATCATCACAGGTGCTCTAGTCGGTGCAAGCGGTGCGATCCTGAGCTACATCATGTGCCAGGGTATGAACCGCTCGTTCGTGAGCGTGATGCTCGGCGGATTTGGCACTGAGGGCGGTACGCCTTCGACGGCAACCGGCGAACCGCAAGGCGAGGTTCATTCCGTCGAAGCTGCCGGTGCAGCCGAACTGCTGCTTGACGCCAAAAAGATCATCATCGTCCCCGGCTACGGCCTGGCGGTCGCGCAGGCGCAGCATTCGCTGGCCGAGGTCTGCAAGATACTCAAGGAAAAAGGCGTTGAGATAAAATTCGCGATCCATCCGGTCGCCGGACGCCTGCCCGGCCACATGAACGTCCTGCTCGCCGAGGCCAACATCCCCTACGACATCGTCTTCGAAATGGACGAGGTCAACGACGATTTCCCCACGACCGACGTCGCCTGGGTCATCGGTGCCAACGACATCGTCAACCCCTCCGCCATGGACGACCCCGGCTCGCCCATCGCCGGTATGCCCGTCCTCCACGTCTGGGAATCACGCACCTGCATCGTCATGAAACGCGGCATGGCCAGCGGCTACGCCGGCGTCGACAACCCCCTGTTCTACAAAGACAACACGCTGATGCTGTTTGGGGATGCGAAAAAGGTTGTTGACGAAATATTAACGGCAATGCGGGGGTAACCTCTTAGCTCCCCTCCTTACGAAGGAGGGGTGGCCTTTAGGCCGGGGTGGTTCTCTCGATGACAAAGAAGTGACGTTCAAAAGAAGCAAAACCGATATTCACTCTTTAACATCAGTCGCAAAATACCGCGACGAACTTCGTAAAAACCTAACTCCCGCTGAAGCCGCATTCTGGAACCTCGTCAAGAATGCAAAACTCGACGGCCGCAAATTCCGCCGCCAGCACAGCATCGGAAACTACATCTTCGATTTTTACTGCCCGTCAGAGAAACTCGCAATCGAGCTTGATGGAGAAGGCCATTTCGTCGATCATCCGGGGTTGAACGATCGAACCAAACGCCAATATGCAGAGTCGCACGGGATCAGGGTAATTCGGTTCGAGAACAAAAGAGTATTCGAAGACACGCAATGGGTTCTTGATGTTATCAGAAGTTACTTCCTCCCCAGCGGAGAGAGAACCACCCCGTCACACGAAGAAGATTAGAACTCCCCTCCTTACGAAGGAGGGGTGCGGCTTTAGCCGTGGGGTGGTTCACTACATTGGTTTCCACGACGTTGAGTGAGTGCGGGCTTCTAGAGAACCACCCCGTCACCCGAAGCGGGTGCCACCCCTCCTTCGTAAGGAGGGGAGTTTTTTTGCTCGGTTTTCTTGAGCTATATGCATAATATCAGGGCGGGATATTGACGGCGACGACAGCCCCCTCTACGGCGCAATGGGCTTTGTCCGCAAATCCGAACGCGAATCTGGCCTCACCAAGAAAACGAAAACGACTTAGTTTTTCGATATCTTACGTCGTTGATAATACCGAAATTGGTGTATTATCAACGACGTTGGCAAACTTGTGCCTGAGAATAATCGTCTAAGATGAACAGAATGCGAAAGACAGCAATTTACTTGTCGACTCTGATACTTGCCTTTGTATTAGGCACGTCAGGCGTCTGGGTAGGTTTCTTTCTAAGGGATCTTCTCTCGGTAAATAGTGACCTTATTCGTCCGTTAGATCTAATACTTCCGAAGTCACGCTTTACTCGTTCCCAACGGGCATGTGGAAACGGCTACACTCAGTTCTACATTACTAACGACGGCCAAAAGGTAGATGAAGGCGTCGAGTCCTTTAAATCTGCTAGGGACGCACGGAAAGAATTGCAGCGGCTGTTATCAGAAAACGACGTCATAGAACGCGGCAGCGGGTCGTTTATGCCCGAAGATGGTGGAAGATATCTCTTGGTAGCTAAGACGGTTGAGCGAAAAGCGTCGATTGTATGGTATGACGGGACCGATTTCATCAAATTCATTCACGCCCCCAACCAAGAACTGGCCTTGGAATTCGACGAATACTTGTATAGCGTCAAACCGTAAGCCAGTTCGATCTAAATATTTCCTAATTCAATCAACGCCAGCCTTTCAACCACATTCCCCTTCTCCAAATGCTCCTCAACTATCTCAGCCACGTCCTCGGGCTGGACCTGGCCGTACATTGTGCCGTCGGGATAGACCATGACGGCGGTGCCGATGGAGCAGAAACCTATGGAGCCGCATTCGGTCAGGACGACTTCGCCCATCGGGTTGCGGCCTTTTGTCTCTTTGCCCTGACGGATGCCTTTTGCGACGAGGATTCGTTCAAATTCGGCCATTACTTCCTGCCCGCCGACCGCCGAACATGACTTACCTGTGCATACAAAAACCTGCCGCTTTATCGGTGCTTTGAGCATCGGGGCGAGTTTTTCGAGTTCTTGGCGGTCAGTAACAAATTTTTGCTTTGCCATATTAGTGAACAGTGAATAGTGAACAGTGAATAGTTAAGATTAAGAGCGAAAAATATAGTTTAATACGGTAGCTTTTTGGTATGCTAATCACTGTTCGCTGTTCGCTGTTCACTATTCACTATCCATGGCAGTCGGCATCATAATCCACATCACGGTCGGCCTTGAGAAACGCACCGAATTCTTTTCGCAGGAACGTATTCGCATCGGCTCGGACGAACACTCCGACCTACAGATACATACGCCCGGTAAAGACGGTACGGGAGCGTGGTTTGACCTCGAAAACGCCGACGGCGTGTATCGCATCGTCGATTTTAACGCTGAGCTTGATCTGCGGATCAACGAAAAACCGATTCGCCGCTTTATCGCGATCACGGATGGCGACGTGATCGCGGTCGATGATTCGGATATCTCGTTCGCTTTCTTTTCACTTGAGACCAAATCTTCGTTGATAACGACGAACCGCGAACAGCCGCAGATCTCACGTTTTATCGAAGACGCAGCTCTCGAATCTGCCTCGTCCGCCAAACGCGACGACGCAAAAGCATTTTTACGCGAATTCGTCCGCGAACTCTCCCGTGAGATTTCGCTGACAACAAAATTGATCGCTCTCGTGCTCATAGCCGCATTTATCACCGGTATTTTGTACATCGGCTTTGCCGTCAACTCTGAGCTGCGTCAGAGCCGCAAGCAATCCGAGGAGCAGGCAAACATCATCAAGCGGCTCGAGGACAAACTCGGCCAGACGAGCGACCAGATCGGTGAACTCGACAAGACCAACAAAGACCTGATCAAACAAGTCTCACTTGCGCAAAACCTGCGGGTCGATTACGGCGGTGCGGTCTGTCTGATCGTCGGGGTTTATGATCTGGTCGATAAACGAAACGGCAAGGTGCTCCGCTACGCCGACCCTCAGAGTTTCCGTCCAAACCCTTACGAACCGACGCAGTCCGAAGATCCGGGCCGTCCTGAAATGCCGCCGCAGATCGGCCTGACGACCGAGGGCAACGGTGCCACCGTCGAATACGATTTTATCGGGACGGGCTTTCACGTCGGCGGCGGTTATATCGTGACGAATCGCCACGTCGTCCGGCCGTGGGAGGAGGACGATCAGGTCAAACAAATGATGCGTGCCGCCAATGGCCAGGCACGGCTTAAACGACTTGTCATATATTTTCCCAATTTTGCTCAGCCATTTCCGCTTCGCGTCAGACAACTCGGCACACGCGAAGACATCGCTATCGCCGTAATCGACCCTGCGATGCTGCCGGCTGAGATACCGACCGTGCCGCTTGATCTCGACTCGGAATCTGCCGCCGTCGGCAAAACGGTCGTCACGATGGGCTACCCGAGCGGGCCGGATAGGCTGCTTGCGATGGTCGATGACGACGAAGCAAAATCCATCAACCAGCGTTTTGGCAACTCACGCCAAAACCTGATCAATTTCCTCGCCCAGTCTCAAAAGATCGTCCCGCTCACCACGCAAGGCGCGATCACCGATCTCGACGCAAAACGCATCGTCCACGATGCCAAAACCGCCGAGGGCGGCTCCGGTGCCCCGCTGTTTGGCCAGGCCGGCAAGGTCATTGGTGTTAATTTTGGTGTCTTTACCGAGAATACAGCCGCAAACATGGCCGTTCCAGTGCGGTTTGCTCTCGAACTGTTAAAGAAAGCCGGTTGGCAATCACCCGAAGAATTGCAAAAAGATCCTGAGAAACAATCGCAGGTCGCTTCGACCGAGACGAACACAAACACCGCAGCGAAAAATTAATTAACCTTAATCCTCGGCAACCGGCTGATTGCGGGCATTGATCGTCGTCTGCTCGGCCATCAGCATTTTTTCACCGACATTCTCATCGGTAATTTCGTGGTCTGTGACCTTTGGCTTTGGCAGAAACAGGCAAATAAACAGGGCCAAGACGCTGACAAACGCGACTACCCAAAACACCGGATGAATCGCCGCCGCCATCGCGTCCTGCAATATAGGCAGGATGCCTGCTGGGAGAGCTGCTTTTGCGCTTGGTTCGATCAACGCGTTTGGATTTGAAGCGAGACTTGTCGCTTGTTCGACGGAAAGGACGCCGCCCGTACCCGCCGCTTTTATCAGCTGGCTTGATAGTCCCGATGTCAGCACCGAACCCATTACAGCGACTCCAAGTGCCCCGCCGATAGCACGTGAAAACTGATTGAGCGACGTCGCAACCCCAAGCTGCGGACGCTCGACCGCCTGTTGAACGGCAATTAGGAGTGTCAGCATCGTCAAACCAAGACCGGCACCGATTAGGACCAACTCGACATAGAGCCATACGACGGGCGTCTGTCGCTGAAAGTTTGATAACAGCACAAACCCGACCGTCATCACGATAAAACCAACGATCGCTATGGTGCGGTAGCCGACTTTGAGCATCAGCCGCCCCACAACGATCGACATCAAAACCCAGCTCAGCATCAGCGGCGTCAACAGCGAACCGGCCTGTGTCGCGGTCATCCCCAAAGCTCCTTGTGCAAAGAGAGGGATGTACGATATGCCGCCAAACATCGCGATTCCCGCAAAAAAACCTGCTGCTGTCGCTACGGTGATCGTCCGGTTGCGAAACAGGTGAAACGGGATGATAGGATCTTTCGCTCGTGTCTCAATAAATATGAACAGTATCAGAAAGACCGCACTCGCTCCCAAAAGCCATAAATTATCCGGTGCGAACAACGTAGCGAGCGATTTACCGCCCTCAACCAGAGCGAGCATCAGTATGCTAATCGACAGCATCAATGTCGCGGCACCCAAATAATCAACACTTGGCTTTTCGGTGCGTTTTGGCTCGCTGAGTGCAAAACCGATCACGATCGCCGCCGCGATACCAATCGGCACGTTGATAAAGAAAACCCATCGCCACGAGAGTTGATCGGTAATAAATCCACCGATGACGGGGCCTATAATGCTTGACAATCCCCAAACGCCGCTAAAATACGCCTGCATCTTTGCCCGCTCTTTTAGCGTAAAGCTATCACCAATGATCGTCATCCCGAGCGGTATCAGAGCCCCGGCCCCGAGCCCTTGTATCGCCCGAAAGACAATTAGCTGCTCCATCGTAGTTGCCAGACCTGACAATAACGTTCCCAGCAGAAAAACGCTGATGCCGATCTGATAAAGTAGCCGCCGGCCGTAGAGGTCTGAAAGTTTGCCCCAAACAGGTACCGTGACGGTCGAGGTAACAAGATATGCCGAAAACACCCAGCTGTAATGGTTGATACCGCCAAGGCTCGCGATGACCGTCGGCATTGCCGTGCCGACAACTGTCGCCTCAAGCGCGGCGATAGCCATACCCGTCATAACGCCGATCACCACAGCCCAACGTCGGCGATCCGACATCTCCAATCGCGGCGTATCGACCGCTGTAGGCTGTGTTTCGGCTCGTTCCATATCGCTATTCTAGAGATTCAAATGCAGGGGGCAAATTGAGCGGTGTTATTGACCAAACTTTTCGCGGTCCTTTTCGCCAAGCTCGGCGATCTTTGCCATTAGGTGGTCAGACAGCTCTTTGTGCGTCCGCAGACGGTCGCCTTTTTCGTAAAATTCTTGTAGCTCGATCGGCTCGCCAAACCAGATGCGGATCTTTGGCCCGCCCGTCCAGTTGCCCAATATCTGTTTCGGCAGATCGTTACCGAGACCGGCGATAAAAACCGGTATCACTTGCGGATGTGCGGAATAGATGACCTTACCAATGCCCGGCTGGGCCGGCAAGATCGAGTACGGATCGCCGGAAAAGTTGCGTTTTCCTTCGGGGTGAAAACCAATGATATGACCGCGTCCCTCAGCACATAGCTGGACGAGTCGCCGCATCGAAAATTTATCAAATTCCCTCTTGCGGGCCTCGCGGGCCTCTCGAAAAAACGGCGGGAACATCGAAAACCAGCCCATCACCAGATTGACGAACCACCCAAGCGGATTGTCGTAGAAAAACTTTCCCCTCACCGGAAAGTACAGCTCCATCGGCCGCTTTGTGCGTCTAAATAGGACGCTCGAAACCGTGTACATATCAAAGAAAGAACGGTGATTTGCGACCAGCACGAGCGGCGTATCGACATCAGTATTTTCGACATTTTCGATGCCAAAAACATTCATCAGATTGTAAGTGGCAAGATAGATCCAAAGTGATCCGATGTGCCGCTGGCCAAACGTCATCAGCCGTTTAGCAACCCCAAGATTCATCCAATGCGTCAGCCAAAATCCAATGCGTTCAGTGCGACCGAGCACACCGATCTCTTCGCGTGCGGGGACAAGCGGAGCCTCTTCTTTTACGGCAGGCGTATTCTTGGGGGTTCTAGTCAGATCTTCGGTCATTTTGCAAAAAATAGATATTAACATTTTTGCAGGATTTCGGCTTTAGCGGCTCATCTGCAACTACCGCGTAGCGTAGTATTTTAGGGTTCGACAAGACCATTGCGGAGCGCGTAAAATTGGCTAGCAGATTTTATTTCAAGCAGGAGTATCAGATGTACCGACTAAAATTCCCCTCTTTCGCGATCATTGTTTTTACCATGGTCATGTTTGCCACAATTAATATATCGGCAGCAGATGAGGGAATTTGGAGCAGAATCGATGCCGGGAATCTCCGCAAAAGCGCGGTCGAACGAACCCAGACGCCGGATAGATTTGCCGTGTTCTCGCTGAACAAAGAGATCCTGCGACAGTTGCTTGATAAAGCACCTGAAGAGTTTACCGGAGGCGGGGATCTGATCTTGTCGCTGCCGATGCCGGATGGGACTTTGGCTCGGTTCGCGGTCGAGCATTCGCTGGTAGTCGAACCCGGACTGCTCAAAAAATACCCCGAGCTAGGTGCTACTTATCGCGGCCAGGGCATCGACGATCCGACCGCGACTGTTCGTTTTGACCTGCTGCCGAGCGGATTTCACGCGTACATCCTTTCATCTACCGGTACCACTGTCGTCGATCCATTTTCGGCCAATATGCCGGACGTTTACATGAGCTATTTCAAATCCGACGCCCGAAAAACTGAAGATTTCACCTGTGAAGTTGACGGAAATGGCTTTGGTTCTATCTCAGAGGTAAAGTCGGCGAAACGAGAGGAAAGATTTGTTCCTGAGGCCGCTCCTGAGGTCATATCAGGGACACAACTTCGAACATATAGGCTGGCTCTCGCAGGTAATTGGGAATATTGCAACGTTGTCGGGGCGGGCACCACGGCGGGCTGTCTTGCGGCTCAAGTCGTTACGATGAATCGCGTCAACGGCGTTTATGAACGCGATCTGGCGATCCATATGAACATCGTTGCCAACAACAACCTAATTGTTTTCGCAACTGACAATACGACCGCCTGTGGCGGCGTCGCATGTACAACCAACAATGACGGATACACAAATGCGACCGGTTCAACGATGCTCGGTGAAAACCAAACCAAGCTTAATGCGGTGATCGGCACGGCCAATTATGACATCGGCCATGTTTTTTCGACAGGTGGAGGGGGAGTAGCCAATCTCCAAGTACCATGTACGACAAGTAAAGCAAGAGGTGTGACAGGACGAGGAAACCCTGTCGGCGACCCATTCTCAATTGACTACGTGGCTCACGAAATGGGTCATCAGTGGGGCGGTAATCATACTTTTAATGGCGCCTCAGGAAGCTGCAGCGGCGGAAACCGCAGCGCTGCAAATTCCTATGAAACAGGCAGCGGCATCACAATAATGGCCTATGCGGGAATTTGCGGCAATCAGGATCTAGCTCAGAATAGTATTGACACCTTTCACGTCCGCAGCTTAGAAGAGATCGTCGCGTATAGCCAAACGGGTACGGGCAACAACTGTGCAGCAACGACACCGACGGGTAATACTCCGCCGACGGTTACCGGACCAGGCAACTTTACGATTCCAATACAAACGCCGTTTGCTCTCACAGCCAGTGCAACCGATACAAACGGCGACATACTGACGTACGACTGGCAGCAATACAACACCGGCGGGTCAACCGGAACCTCCGCGGTTCCGAATTCGGATGGCGACGGCACGGCACGGCCCATTTTCCGTCCGTATCTTCCCAGCACAAGCGGTACACGGTATTTTCCGTCGCTAAATTACATTCTCAATAACGCAAATATCCCGCCGTCCACCTACGACTGCGGCGGCAGAGCGACGCCGTGTCTGACAGGCGAGCTAATGTCGTCAATGAACCGGACAATGACCTTTCAGGTGGTCGTTCGCGACAACCGCGCGAATGGCGGGGGCATCAACACGGCTACCTCGCAAGTATCGGTCAGTTCCCTAGCGGGCCCATTCAGCGTCACGGCTCCAAATACTGCGGTCAGTTACACCGGCGGCATGTCGCAAACCGTCACTTGGAATGTCGCAAACAGCAATCTTTCACCGGTAAACGCGGCAAATGTTGACATATTGCTCTCAACCGATGGCGGATTGACGTTCCCGACAGTTCTCGCGGCGGCTACGCCTAACGACGGCAGTCAGTCGGTTACGATACCAAATGTTGGGACAGCGACGGCAAGGATCAAGGTTCAGGCAACGGGCAACATTTTCTTTGATATCTCGGACGCTAATTTTACGATCACGGCATCAAGCTTTACCGTGTCTGGCCGCGTGTTCGGTCAGGGAGGACGCGGCGTTCGCAATGCAAGAGTCACCTTAACCCCTGTGACCGGATCGCCGATCGTTGTATTTACAAACTCATTTGGCCAATACAGCGTGGCAAATGTGCCCGGCGGAACTTACACGATCACAGCGGCCGGCAGACGCTTTGCCTACGCACCGCAAATTACGCCGATCGGCAGCAATCTGTCGAACGTAGATTTTACGCCAACGCCGTAACGTATAGCGTATTAACAAATTAAAAGCCGGTGAAGAGACCCCTCTTTTCACCGGCTTTTTCTAGTCGATATTAAAATATTTAGCTACCGGGTGATGGACGATGATCGCAGAGGTCGATTGCTCAGGTTCGAGCATAAATTCGTCGGTTAGCTCGACATCGATACGCTCCGGCTGGAGCAGTTCGAATAGCTTCGTCTGATCGTCAAGATTCGGGCACGCGGGGTAGCCAAAGCTATACCGCGAGCCTTGATAGCCTTGGTGAAAGAGTTTCGCCATCTCGGGTGCGTCCGCACCTGCAATTCCTAATTCTTCGCGAATACGTTTATGCCACATCTCGGCAAGAGCCTCGGCAGACTCAACCGATAGTCCGTGAAATAGCAGATAATCAGTATAATTATCGGTCTTAAACAGCTTGGCCGAATGCTCACTCGCCTTGCGGCCCATCGTTACGAGGTCAAATGCAACGACATCGGTTTTGCCCGATTCGACTGACGCAAAATAATCTGCGAGGCATAAATTTTTACCGCCACGCTGCTCTACGGGCTGACGCGGAAACGTAAACCGCATCCGTTCGGTATTTTCATCGTCCTGATAGATGATCAGATCATTACCCGACGACTGACATGGAAAGTATCCATAAACCAGTTTCGCCTCTAGCAGCTTTTCGCGTATCGCCTGTGCCTTGATCTCAGCAAATTTTGGATAGACGGTCGTCTTGAGCAGTTCGTCATACTCTTCTTTTGAAGATTTTCCCTGCTTATATTGCCATTGCCCCTTGAACAACGCCGTCTCGTTAATAAAATCAAAAACCTTGGTCAGGTCTTTGACCTCAACTACTTTTGAACCGTAAAACGGAGCATTAGGTAGTTGCTCAACCGCAACGATCTCCGACCTTGTTGTATGCGTCGTATCGCCTGTCGAACGAGTCGAAACCCGCGCCGCAGCCGTGCCGAGCTTTGCATCCTCGCCAACGAGATCTTCGACGTCGGTAACAGTCTCAATGTGATCCGCAGCCGCCACGACTGCGGCCTTTGTCTCAACGAACTCAACAGACTCAGTTAACTCACGACTCGTCAATTCGTCCATCGCATGCAGCCCGTCAAACGCATCACGTGCATAAAACAACTTGCCGTTAAAGAGCGGTATCAGATCCGCATCGACATAACGCCGGTTGAGCGCCGCTCCGCCAAGAATTACAGGAACCTTGATTCCGCGTTCGTTCATCAGTTCGAGGTTATCGCGCATGATGAGCGTTGATTTGACGAGCAAACCGCTCATTCCGATCGCGTCGCAATTTGTTTCCTCAGCGGCACGCAGAATGTCGTCGATAGGCTGTTTAATGCCCAGATTTATAACTTTGTAGCCATTATTGGTGAGGATAATATCAACCAGATTCTTGCCGATGTCGTGGACATCACCCTTGACGGTCGCTAGCACAAGCACGCCTTTATTAGAACCCTCGACCTTTTCCATAAAAGGTTCGAGGAACTTCACCGCCGCCTTCATCGACTCTGCCGATTGCAGCACGAACGGCAGCTGCATCTGTCCCGAGCCAAACAGTTCACCAACCGTTTTCATACCATCTAGCAACAGATCATTGATGATCTCAAGCGGCGGATATTTTTCGAGCGCGACCTTGAGCGAATCCTCCAAACCGATGCGTTCGCCGTCGATGATGTGGTGTTTTAGCTTTTCCTCGATCGGCAGATTTGAGATGTCGGGCTTGATCGACTGTGCCGATTTGCCTTGAAACATGTTCGAAAAATCACCCAGCGGATCGTAGGTGCAAATCTCACCGTCAAATTTTCGCCGGTCGTAGATCAGATCTCTAGCTGTGTCGATCTCAAGCTCCGAAAACCGCATCAACGGCAAGATCTTTGACGCATTAACGATCGCCGAGTTCATTCCGGCATCGACGCAGTCGTGTAGAAATACGGAATTGAGCACAACACGAGCCGCCGGATTTAGGCCAAACGAGATATTAGAAACGCCTAGGATAATATTCGCATCCGGCATTTCTTCGTGAATCTGCTTGATCGCATTGATCGTCTCGACCGCATTTTTCCGGTCTTCCTCAATGCCGGTCGATATCGGCAGAGCGAGGGGATCAAAGAAAATATCGTGCGATTCGATTCCGTATTCGACCGCCTGTTTATAAGCACGGCGGGCGATGCGTACCTTGTCATCAAACGAGCGGGCCATGCCGTCCTCGTCGATCAGGCCGATAACAACACCTGCGCCAAAACGTTTCGCAAGATCAAGAACTTTTAGAAAACGCTCTTCGCCGTCTTCGTAATTTGTTGAGTTTAATAGAGATTTGCCGCCTGCGTGTTCGAGCCCGGCCTCCATCTTTTCCCACTCGGTCGAGTCGAACATTAGCGGTATTTTGACCGCTGTCGCAAGCCGCGAAGCAAGCTCATGCATATCCGCAACGCCGTTACGTCCGACAAAATCAACGTTGACGTCGAGTATGTGAGCCCCTTCTTTCTCCTGAGATTTGGCAAGCGAGATCAGCCCGTCCCAATCCTCAGCATCCAGCAGATCACGCATCTTTTTCGAACCCGACGCATTGACCCGCTCACCGACGATCAGAAACGAAGCGTCCTGCGTGTATGGCTGTTGGAAATATATTGACGAGGCCGAAGGCGTCAGTTTCGCGTTTCTCTCTTTTGGCGAGATGCCGCTCAGACGCTCGACTACCTGCCGCAAATGTTCCGGCGACGTGCCGCAACAACCGCCGACGATATTCGCGCCAAAATCGTTCGCAAAATGCTCGACCTGCGCCGCAAAACTCTCCGGTGTCTCGTCGTAATGCTGCTTGCCGTCCTTGACCTCAGGCAATCCGGCGTTTGGCAAAACCGAGACCGGGATCGGCGAGTTTTCGCACAAATAACGAAAGCTGTCGGCCATATGCTTCGGCCCGGTGCCGCAGTTCATACCGATAACATCGATCGGAAACGGCTCAAGCGCAGTCAGAGCCGCACCGATCTCGGTGCCGTTGAGCATCGTCCCAAATATCTCGATCGTCACCGAAGCGATCACCGGAAGCTTGATCTTGGTCCGTTCAAAATGCTCAAAAATTGCCGCGAGAGCCGCCTTTGTTTGCAGCAGATCCTGACAAGTCTCGACCATCATCAGATCCGCACCACCGTCAACCAGCCCGCGAACCTGCTCACGATACGCGTCTTTTAAATCGTTATAAGTGATATGCCCCAGCGTCGGCAGCTTAGTCCCCGGCCCGATCGAACCGGCGACAAAACGCGGCTTGTCGTACGTCGAATAACCACTCGCGACGCGTTTTGCGAGTTCCGCCGCCTTAAAATTCACGTCGTAAGTCTTATCGGCAATACCAAATTCGACCAGCACAACCTCGCTGCCGCCAAAGCTGTTCGTCTCGATCACATCGCACCCGACATCCAAAAACGCCGAATGCACCGTCTCGATCGCGTCAGGTCGCGTATAAAGCAGATTTTCCGAACAATTCTCAAAATTCGGCCCGCCCCAATCCTCGATCGGCAGACTCAACGACTGCAAATACGTTCCCATCGCACCGTCAAAGACGATGATCTTTTCTTTTAATAGCTCTAGAAATTCTGGCATATAACAAAAAAACCCTGTGCCAAACAAGCACAGAGTTTCGTAAGATTCGTTCGACTCTTTGCTGTTTAGCGGTTTATTTTACGTGGCCGCAAGTTGCAATAACTCACCACGTCCTACGGTATAGAGTCTAGTGAGTTGTGAGTCGTGAGTCAACTCATCGGATGTGCAGACGTCTGAACGTGAAATTCTTTTTGCAAGAAAATTTACAACCTGCCGTTCTCCTGTTACACGACGCAAGTCGCTAATTAAAAAACAATCAGGAGATAGTTCACATGTTAAAAAACATTTTCGCTTTGTCGTTCCTTATCATCGCATCCGCATTCGGCACAACCATCGCAATTGCAGCACCGCCACCTGCCCCAAATCTAGAGGTGCTGTCGTGGCAGGGTAACTCAACGCCGCTCGTCGAATCGGCCTATCAGTACACGACTCGTGTCCAAAACATCGGCAACCGTACGGCGAACGGCGTCATTATGACCGTAGAGTTTCCATTAACAAACACGAGCCCAACCCGGCACATCCTCGGAAAGCTTACCGGTGTACAAACGCCCCTAGGCACCTGTTCGGTTGTATCGAACAAGATCGTCTGTAATTTTGGCAATATCGGCGCGAATCAGTCACGTCAAGTATCATTCACATTCGAGTTTCAGGTCGCGACGACCGCCCCGACGCTCAAATCGACTGTTACCACAACCAGCACCAACGAGGTTAACGCGACGAATAACACACGCTCGTTCACGCCTGTCATTGCCTATCCCGACAATGTCGTCGGCCAGGGCACGTTTCTCGTATCGTCATGCACCGGGACAAATCTGACATCGTTTTACGAATGTGAGTTGTTCCCAAGTTCCATTCAAAGCGTATTATCGCTAGAGTTCAATCTTGGCGGTACGCTTGGGGTCACAGGATATCCGACCTACACTGGTTTCTGGGACCAAAATACGCTGCCTAATAAATCGCTGCATTTCACGATCGACGGTGGTACCGGAACCGAAGTCGAATTTAATGGCTTTGCGTCGAGTGGAGCTTGCTTTAAGGGCATCACCACCTTCCCGCAAAATCCAAATTACAACTCGGCTTACCGCGTATGCCGGCAATAAATTAATTAAACCAACACAGCGACAATGGAAAAGACCACCCCGAAATGGAGGTGGTCTTTTTTTGACGTTAACGTAGCATGCCGTTACGGTTTGATTGCCGCTTTGAAATCAGCATCGAGCTCCGATATCCATTTCATTACATTTGGCTCATCTTTGTATTTAGACTTCATCGCGTCAAATAGCGGTTGGCCACGAGGGTCGGCGATGCCAACGAGAGCATAGAGTGCGTCGTAAACGCCGTCACGATTGCCGGCATCCGAGGCCTGCTTTAACCTATCAGCGACCACATCAAATGCACGCGGGTCGCCCTTGCCGGTTAGGCCGACGACCATTATGGCGTTTGACCGGACCTTTGGCAGGAGCGACGTGTCCTTGAGTGCCTTATACCCGATCTCGAAC
Source organism: Chloracidobacterium sp. (assembly GCA_016706275.1). Lineage (GTDB taxonomy): Bacteria > Acidobacteriota > Blastocatellia > Pyrinomonadales > Pyrinomonadaceae > OLB17. The sequence goes on from JADJJY010000004.1 coordinate 58,858, forward strand.
CCCCGCTTATCTTCCAGCCAAGCCAACCCGATTAAGGCGGCAGACTGTATGCGGCCTTTCCACGACGGAGTGTTGGCGAGTTTTGCCAACGCGTCAAAGGCACGCGGATCTTTGGCCTGTCCGAGGCCGGACGCAGCATAATCGATCACCCCATAGCTGAGGTCGGACAGAGCCGCAAGATAAATGTCGGCATATTTTTTGTCCTGCGTCTCACCGAGCAGTTCGATGGCGTCCGAGCGGATCGGAGCCTCTTTGTCTTTGGTCAGACGAATTACGGCTGCCTCGACGTTTGCATCGAGCTTGGCCGGCGGACGCTTTTGGTTTGGCGGAGGATCCGGCGAATAGATATTTGCGATCACCGACAAAGCGGCACGGCGGATACGCCAAAATGGATCTTTTTCGGCCGAGGTAATAAGGGCGGCAACGATACGTTCTTTTTCAGCAGCATTTGCAGCCTTGGTTTCAAGCTCGCCCATCGCCCAGCGGCGTCCGAGGACATCTTTGTCATTCGCCATCTGATAAAGCAGATCGTCCGTCGATTTCTCAAACTTCATCTCCTTGAGCAGCGTGTCTTCGTAATCCCAATTGACGAGCTTTGGCTTTGCTGCCGCGTCAAATGTAAATACATTCTCTGCCTGCGGCTTCATCCAGACGCGGGTCACCTTGTTGTCGATATTTACATCGACATAACTTTGGAAAAACTCCGTCTGGGGATATTCGTTATTGAGATCTAGCTTTTGCGTCTGTTTGACGTTGAGCGTCAGCTTTTTCGCAGCCGCATCGTAGGCCTGAGTGACTTCAAAAACCGGATGCCCCATCTTGTACAGCCACTGGTCAAAAAACCAGTCCATCGACTGGCCGCTCGTTTCCTCGACGGCGATCCTCAGGTCTTCGGTCGAGACAGGTTGGTGGGCGTTTTCGGTTAAGTACTTTTTCAGCGATGCGGCAAACAGTTTGTCGCCGAGATGTTTGCGGAGCATATGCAACACCGAACCTCCGCCGGGGTAGGCGTAGTTATCAAACATGGCGTCTTTGTTTGCGTAATATTTCGTCACGATCGGACGACGCTGGCCCTGTGCCCAGGATCCAAGAACTTGATCATGGCTGTTGCGCAGATCAGCGTAAAGAAACTCATCGTGGCCCTTAAGCTTTTCGGTCCACATATGCTGCATATATGTCGCAAAGCTCTCGTTGAGCCATATCTGCCCCCAATCGCGGCAGGTGACGTAGTCGCCAAACCACTGGTGTGCAAGCTCGTGTGACTGCAGCCCTTCGCTGTCGGTATCGAGCAGCTCGCGTTCGTCGAGGATCATCTCTTCGATCTGCGTCGTGGCCGATATATTTTCCATCCCGCCGCCAAAATCTTCGACAAACGCCTGTGAATACTTGGCGTATGGATATTTAACGCCAGTCACCTCCGAAAAGAACCGCATCGTCGCGGGTAGATTCTTTGTCGTCGCGGCGACCTCTTTGGTCTCGTTGACATAGCCATAGTTATAGACCGGGATGCCGTCAAAATCCTGCACGACGGGCGTCGTCTCGGTGACGACGATCGAGGTCAGATAATTTGTGTACGGCTGTTCCATCTTCCAATAGAACGTGCGCGTGCTGTCAGCATTCTCTTTTGTCTCCATCAATTTGCCGTTCGATACGACAAAGAAAGGCTTTGCGACCGTGACGCGAATGTCCGTCGTGCGAAAATCGTTAGGGCTGTCGTATGACGGGAACCAGTAGCGGTTAAATTCGCTCTCGCCCTGTGACCAGATCTGACGCGGTTTGTTTGGATTGTCCGCCGTCGGTTTGATAAACCGCAGCCCTTGGCCAAAACCACCTAGAATGCCGCTGTCGCTGGCATTATTTACATAATTGGTTTTGTATACAACGGCAACTTTAACCTCTTCGCCGCCGCGATAAACGCGGTCAAGCGTGACGTTAAGATTATCGTTATCTGCTTTGCCGTCGTAAGTGTATTTGAGGGCTCCGCCGCCAACCAGCGTAACCGATTCGATCGTCATCAGCGCCGCATCAAGCTGAAAAGTATCCGTGTCGGCGAACGGAGCAAACGTCACCACCGTCGAACCGATCGCCTGTTCCTTGTCCCAGTCAAACGACAGGTCAATATCGAGATGCTTGACGTCGATCTTGCGGCTGCGGATCCAGTTGACCGGCGGCAGCTTACGCTTTTCGTCCTGCTGAACAAAAACATTCCGCTCCATCGGCCGAGCCTGCACCATCGCAGACATGACAAACATTACGATCATCATGCCCGCAAACATCCGGCGGACAATACTCTGTGTGGTCATATAATTCCTCAATTTTTAATGTATTTTTCTCGAACTAACTGATTGTCGATCTGTTTGATTGGTTACGCAAGCCAGAATGTTTTGTTTCACCATCGCTCGCCGCACCGATTCTTGGCCACCCTGGTCCACCTAGGTCCACCTGGTCCGGACCGGACCAAAAAACAGAAAGGCTGCCCATTTGGACAGCCTTTTACCGTTTACTGACAACTATTTACTTATTAGTCATATATTTGAACGCCATTGACGCGATGTCGTCCATTGCGCTGCCGTCGCGGTCGCTGTCGAGCATGTTTGACGCCATGTCGATCATTGCGTTGCCGGACGATTGCGGAGCGGCTTGCTGATTACCACCCAAAAGCCCGCCGAGCAGTCCGCCGAGCCCGTCTGCACCTACGTTTTGCTCTTGTTTTTGTTTGCCGAGATAGCTCATCACGATCGGGGCGAGAAACATCAGGATCTGTGCGACCTGGCCGAGCCCGAGGCCCGATTTGTTGCTAACCTCTTGGGCAACCGCACCTTGGTTGGTGCCGAGGATGTGCCCGAGTATGCCGCCCGCATCGGCTTGACGCGGCGGAGGAGCCGCCTCTTGCCCGCCGCCAAAGATCATACCGGCAAGCCCGCCAAGATTATCAAGCACACCGCCGCCGGCGTGGTCCTGTTCGAGAGCGGTATTGAGACTCTCGGCCCCTTGGGGTGTCGCGGCGTTGTTGGCAAGGCCGTTAATTAATGCGGGCAGAGCCATCTGGATCGCCGAATTGACCAGCGAACTGTCAGCCCCGACATTCTGACTGATCTGTTCGACCGCCTGAGTTCCCTGCTCCTGTCCAAGCAGATCTTGTAATGAAAACATAATTTATATCTCCTGATTTTCGAAATAATTGCTGTGCCGATATAGTAGCAGAATACGTTTTGATGCAGAAGCCCGCACGGAGTAAGGGCGTTACATCCAACTCGAGAGTCACGCCCTTACTTACGTGCGGGCCTAGGCACACAAATAATGACCCTGCCCCGCACGAGAAAACCATTCACCGTTAAAAATTCGATAGCCGCAGCAGTGGCGGGCTTAATATTGCTCGCCTTGCTCGCCGTGGTGGTTTGGTTTTGGTGGGGTACGACGGTTAGAGTCAAACCCTATAAATTCGTCTCAACCGTTGCCGGAACGGGCGGCGAATTTGGCGAGCCGTTTGGCATCGCGGTCAGGGGCAATGACGTATTTGTCACGGACGGACAGAACGATCAGATCTGGCGTATCTCCGACGGTAAGGCGACCGTCTTCGCCGCCGGACTCGATACGCCGTCGGGCATCGCATTTACCAAAAACGGCGATCTGATCGTCGCCGACAGTGGTTCGCATACGATCAAGAGCGTCAATGCTAAGGGCGAGGTGACGGTTATTGCGGGCGTGAATGGCAAGCAAGGCTTTGCCGACAGTGATGCGACAATCGCTCTTTTTAATGCTCCGGTCGGCATCGCGGTCGGTGCTGACGGCCGTGTGTTTGTCGCCGACACCTACAACGACCGCATCCGCGTGATCGACAATGGCAAGGTCACGACGCTCTCCGGAAGCGGCAAGGGTTATGCTGACGGAGTCGGCGACCAAGCTAAATTTGACACACCGACAGGCATCGCCGTCTGGCAGGACAAACTCCTCATCTCCGACGCGGGCAACCGCCGCATCCGTGTCGTCGAACCAACGGGAATTGTTTGGACGCTTGCCGGTAACGGCGAACAAAACCTAAAAGACGGCCTGTTGTCCACCGCGTTGTTTGTCCAACCAACCGCTATCTCTGTCAACAAAAGCGGCCAGATCTATATTGCCGACGGCAACGCGATACGGATGATCTCCGGCGAAGTGCTCCCGATCGTCCAAACGATCTCCGCCGACGAACGCGGCCTCAGCGACGGCAATCTTCACCGCTCACGTTTCAACCGCCCGTCGGGACTCGCTTTCGACGCGGCGGGCAATTTGCTCGTCGCCGATAGCGAGAACAGGCTTGTTCGCAACATCTTGCCGCAAAACAACGACACCGCGATAACCAAGGAACAAATAGCCGCTCTTCGCGACAAGCCCGAAGAATTCAGACAACTACAACCCGCCCGTTGGCCCTACGATCCGCCGACCGCCAAACGCGACATCGCCGGCACGCTCGGCGAGATACGCGGCGAGATGAAACCCGGCAGCGATCAGGTCTGGTATCACAACGGCCTCGACATCGCCGGGGCTTACGGCGAAACGGCCCGCTTTGTCCGCGACGAAAAGGTCTTGCGGCCGATCGCGGCGGAAAATTTTGGCACGCTTCGCGAGCTGATCCGAATGCCGACGCTTGGCTATATCCACATCCGCTTGGGCCGCAATGTCGAGTCGGTGCCCTTTGGAGACGGTCGCTTTCAGTTTGAAAAAGAAACTAGCGGCAAACTCAGCGGCGTCCGCGTCCCGCGCGGTGCTAAATTCAAAGCGGGCGAACCCATCGGCACTCTCAATGCAATGAACCACGTCCACCTCATCGCCGGACGCAGCGGCAGCGAAATGAACGCTCTCGACGCACTTACTCTACCTGGCCTGACCGATTCACGGCCGCCGACAATAGAAAACGTAACGCTATTTGATAAAAATTGGAGTGAAATCGAAACCGCAAAGAAAAACCAGCGTATTACTCTGCGTGACCAGACCAGGATCGTGGTCAGAGCCTACGATCAGGCCGACGGCAACTCTGAAAAGCGGCGTCTGGGCGTTTTCAAACTCGGCTATCAGTTGCTAAAACAGGACGGCTCTGCGGTGGCGGATACAAAATGGACGATCGTATTTGACCGTCTGCCGTCAGCTGCTTCGATCTCGCTGGTCTATGCAAACGGCAGCAAATCCGGTGCGACCGGCGAGACAATATTTAATTACATCGTCACAAATTCGGTTAGCGGCGATGAGTTTCACGAGGATGTTTTTGACGCCGCGACGCTCGCAAGCGGCATCTATACTTTACGCGTCTTTGCCGCAGATTATTTTGGAAATACATCGTCGAAAGACCTAAGTTTTGAGATATTGAGGTAATAAAATGAAGAAGACTATCGTGCTTATTTCCCTTTGTGCTTTTATGGCGGCGGCAATGCCGGCATTTGCATTTGGCCCGACCAGCGTTTTGATCACGCCGCCTGCACCTAAATTTACCGACGCCGAGCGTCAGACGGAGCTTGCAAAACGCCGCGCCGCCGTTGCTGCCAAGATGGCCGACAAGAGCGTGCTAATCCTTTTCTCCGCCGAGCCAAAGCTCTACACAAACGATGTCGATTACGTCTATCGTCAGGAAAATAATCTCTATTACTTAACATCCCTCAAGCAAAACGGAGCGACGCTCGTCATCACAAAAAACGGCGGCACGGTGACGGAAACGCTCTTTTTGCCAAAACGCAATCCGGCTCAGGAAACATGGACCGGCAAGATGTATTCGCGCGAGCAAGCGATGAGCACATCTGGCCTAAAAAATCTTGTCGATTCGTCCGAGCGTGAGGCGTTTTTTACGGCGCTAAAAGAAAAGAAAGCATTCACCGCGAAAGACGGCGTCTCGATCGCCTCGGGCACCGAAAACGTCTATCTGCTATTGCCCGAAACCGACCGAGATCGCGACGGTATGCGTGAGTTTGGCGTCGAAAATACTTTTTCTAAATCTCTAACAAGCTATAAGATCGAAAACGCACAACCGATCTTTGCGGATCTCCGGCTCATCAAATCACCGTACGAGCTAAAGTTGCTCCAGCACGCCGTCGATATCTCCACCGAGGCTCATATGCGTGCGATGGCGACCGTTGGCCGTGCCAACTGGGAATACGAGGTCCACGCCGAGGTCGAATATACTTATCGACGCCGCAACGCCGACAACTGGGGATATCCGTCGATCGTTGGGTGCGGTGCAAATGCAACAACGCTCCACTACGAAGAATCGCAAAGCCCGGTCAAGAAAGGCGAGGTCCTGCTGATGGACGCGGCCGCCGAATACGAGCATTACACCGCCGACATAACGCGCACCTTTCCGGTGAACGGCAAGTTTTCAAAAGAACAGGCGGAGCTATATCAGATCGTTTTTGACGCGCAAGAGGCAGTCGCCAAAGCGACCAAGCCCGGCGTGAGATACGGCCAACTAGACACCATCGCTCGAAACGTCATAAATGAGGGGCTTTTTAAACTTGGCCTCGTTACTGATAAGGCTTCAAACCAGTCCAGAATTTGGTTCATGCACGGACTCGGCCACTGGATCGGGATGAACGTCCACGACGTCGGCGATTACGCATTGCCGCTCCAACCCGGCATGGTCTTTACCAACGAACCGGGCATCTACATCCGCGAAGACGCTCTCGACAATCTGCCCGACACGCCCGAATTTAAGGCGTTCAAAGACAAAGTGCGGCCCGTTTTTGAAAAATACAAAAACATCGGCGTCCGCATTGAGGACGATATGCTTGTCACTGCGACCGGCGTCGAGTGGATGAGCGGCAAGCTGCCCCGCACCATCGCGGATATCGAGGCATTTATGGCAACGGCACCAAAACAAGTGCCACTTAGCCAACGCAAAAAGAAGATCGATCTGTTCGGCCAAACATTGGCAATTCGGTAGTTTTCTACGAACGAACCTCATTATTGATAGCGGCTTTTATGGCCGCTATCTTTTTTTGCCTTTGACTATCAGACCGATATGGATTCAAAATCTAGCACAGACATATTGTGGCAAATCCAAAAAGCACATCAGGCGACACTTCGCTCCCGCTGATCATCGTAAATCCGAAATCAGCATCGGGCTCGACCCGTGAAAAATGGTCGCAGACGGCGAGCGACGTGCGGGCGCATTTCGGCCCTTTTGCCGTGGCATTTACTAAATGTCAGGGCGACGGCATCGCGATCGCCACTCGTGCGGCAAAAGCGGGTCGAAAATTTATCATCGCTTGCGGCGGTGACGGTACGATCAACGAGGTTGCGAACGGGATTTTGCTTTCCGGCAAAGACGTCGAACTTGGCGTACTGCCGTCGGGCACGGGCGGAGATCTTCGGCGGACGCTCGGACTGCCACTGACCAACCGCGAGGCGGCAAAAGCTCTCCGCGATGGTGAGACAAAACAGATGGACGTCGGCAAGGTCACCTTTCATGACCATTCGGGCAACGAGGTGAGCCGCTACTTCCTAAACGTCTCGTCCGTCGGCCTTGCCGCTGACATCGTCAAACGAGTCAAATCCGCCAAGGTCTTCGATTGGCTACCGGTCGAATCGATGCGCGGACGTGCAAATTTTGCGGTTTCAACCCTACAAGAAGTTATGAGTCTCGAACCCGATCTTGTCCGCGTACGTTTTGACGATGGCGATGAAAAGACGCTCCAGACTATCGCCTTTTGCGTGGCAAATTCGCGTTACTTTGGCGGCGGTATGTTGATCGCCCCGAACGCCAAGATCAACGACGGCCTGTTAAACGTGGTAAATATCGGGGACATCGGCACCGCAAAGATCTTCTTAAACGTACATTCGATCTATCGTGGCACACACGATAGTCTCAAAGAGGTCAAGAACACCTTAGCCCGCCGGATCGAGATATCATCAGTCGATACGGCAAAACAGATTTTCCTCGAAACCGACGGCGAACTCCCCGGCCAGCTTCCCGCGGTCTATGAGATCCTGCCGGACGCTCTTCGTATACGCGTTCCAAGAATGTGATGATTTATCCATGAGATCACTCTTTCGGTTAATTTTGTTGTCCAGTTTGTTCGTCGTAACGTTTGGCACAGTTGTCCGCTCACAGACGGCTATCGACGACGACGATACGCAGTCTTGGAATGATTTGCAGCTAACTGTGAAGCTAAACGCTCATTTCGACCTTACAACTAAATTGACGGGGAGATTTGGCAGGAATATCTCACGATTAAATGATGGCCGTTACCAGATAGGCTTTGTATGGAAACCGACAAAGTCCATTTCGGTCTCGCCGTTTTATTGGTTTGTCTACGCTAGAAACGCCGCGGGCAAATTTACGGTTGAAAACCGGCTTAATCTCGCGGTTACGTATAAGTTTCCGGTCAAGTCGTTCGGCCTTTCGCATCGAAGTTGGTACGAATATCGGGTCAAGGCATCGGGAAATTCATGGCGTTATCGACCGTCGCTGACATTCGAAAAAGCTCTGCCCGAAAAGTTTCTATCAAAAGCAAAATTCTTCATTACCGAGGAACCGTTTTACGTTTCCACAACCCGCAAATTTTCGCGTAACCGCCTCAGTCTCGGCATTAGCAAGGTCATAAACAACCACCTTACGCTTGACGTCTATTATCTGCGACAAAACGACGGCTATTCTCACCCGGGCGATCTGAATGTGCTGGGAACCAGTTGGAAATTTCATCTTTGATTATTCGAACAAAAATCTTGCCTTGCGCGGCTAAAATCCTGTAATATTACTCAAAATCTATTGCCGAATTCCGATTTGTTCGGGAGCGGGGGAACCAAAACCTGACGTCGTCAGGACGGGGCTTATCTGACCAACAGAGGAAGACTTCTTCGCTTCCAGCCCGACAGCTAACCTCGCAGGCGTTAACGAAGAAGGACATTTCTCGCGAGAGGTTGTGAATGTGCTTCACAGCCTCTTTTTGTATTTGTTGATATGAAAAAGATCACGATCATTGGCGGCGGAGCGAGCGGCACCTTACTGGCGGTAAATCTTTTGCGTAACGCGGGCGACCACGAGCTTGAGATCAACCTAGTCGAACGCCGGTCAAAGATCGGCCGCGGCGTCGCGTTCGGAACCGAAAAAGATTCGCATTTGCTAAATGTTCCGGCGGGCCGCATGGGAGCCTTTCCGGACGATATCGAGCATTTTCACAGATGGCTGACGGCAACGGGCCACACGTTTGACTCACACGATTTCGTTCCGCGAAAGATCTTTGGCGAATACCTGCGTGAGGTTTTTACCGATGCTGCTGAAAGCAGTGCCAAGCACGTCACGCTCAATCTGATCGACGACGAAGCGGTCGATATGTCCGTCAATAATGATTCGGGTGAGGTCATACTGCGTTCGGGCGAGATCATACAGACCGATCGAGTGGTGCTCGCGTTTGGCAATTTTATGCCGCCGCACCCGAGCGTCGCCGATCTTTCATTCACTGAGTCGGTGATGTATTTTCAGGATCCATGGAACTCTCGGTTATACGAGACGATAAAACGCGATAATTCGCTCTTTGTCGTCGGCACCGGCCTCTCGATGGTGGATGTGGCATTGCACTTTCATCGCCACGGCCACCAGGGCAAGATCTACGCGATATCAACACGCGGTCTTCTCCCAGCACCGCACGAACTCGGCCACACGTATCCAACCTTCGCCGACGAGCTAAAATCGATGACCCGCATCACCGACATGCTCAAAGCCGTCCGCCGTCACATTAAAATCGCCGAGACCGACGGCAGTAATTGGCGTGCTGTCATCGATAGTCTGCGACCGGCAACTCAGGAGCTATGGCTGAATCTGCCGCTCGCGGAAAAGCGTTACTTCAAACAGCACCTAAGCCGCTATTGGAACGTCGCCCGTCATCGTATGCCGGCCGAGGTTGCCGCGATCCTCGACGAAATGCAAGCAAACGGGCGCCTCGAGATCCTCAAAGGCCGTCTTACCGACATCACCCATGACGGGACAAAATTTACGGTCAAATACAAGACGCTCAATAATCAGCACGGCGTCGAGGCGGACGCGCTCGTCAACTGCATCGGCTCAGAAAGCTCATTTTCAAAGATCGAAACGGAGTTTGTTCGCAATCTCATCGGTCGTAAACATATCCGCAACGACGAACTCAACCTCGGCATCGACGCCACACCTGACGGACAAGTCATCGGGAAAACGAATGCTCCGTCCAAGGTCGTCTTTACCCTCGGCACCGCTCTAAAAGGCATTTTGTGGGAATCGACGGCAATTCCTGAGATCCGAACACAGGCACGGACGCTTGCGCTCAAATTGCTTGCAGACTAAGCTAAACAAACCCCAAGTTTATTATGTCAACATCATTTTGTGAGCGCTTGATCGAATCATTTGAGTCGCGTCCCGACAAAACGGCGATGCGTATCGTCGGCAGCGACACCGATACTTACACATACGGAGACCTGCTGCGGCAGGTACGCTCCATCTCGTACCGTCTTACCCAAGAGGGCGTGCAGTTTGGCGACCGCGTTGTCCTCATTGGCGAAAATCATCCGCATTGGGCGTCTGCGTATTTGGGAACGCTCTTTATCGGCGCCGTCATCGTCCCGCTCGATCCGCACGGCGAGATCGAAACGATCACGAACTTTCTCGAAAATTCCGAGGCTAAGGTCGCGTTTCTATCGCCGGATCAGGTAGACCGGTTTTCGGAGATCGAGGAAAAGCTTGGACGCCATATTCCCGCGGTTGTGTGGAATATGGAAACGTCGTCGAACGGTTTCCAGCACTTTGAAGAATGGGCAAAGACTGACGTTCCCGACAGCTTTATCAAACAGCCGCCGCCTGCAAAAGAGACCGACATGGCGGTCCTGATGTACACCAGCGGCACGACCGGGACGCCAAAGGGCGTCCCGCTGACGCACGGCAACATCAGCGCCGAGCTTGAGGGCGTCAATCTTGTCCTAAAATTGTCCGACAAAGAGCGTATCCTCTCGCTACTGCCGCTGTTTCACGCCTATTTGCAGATCGTCAATCTTTGGATCGCGACGACCTATGGCTGTGAGGTCGGCTACCTCAAAGAGCTAACGCCCGACGAGCTTTCCAAGGCAATGAAGAGTTTCAAGCCGACGATCCTCACGACCGTCCCGCGTCTGTGGTATCTCTTTCACAAAAAGATCTTTGACGGCGTCAAAGCAAAATCCGGTGTCGTGCAACAGCTGTTCAAAGTAATGCTTGCGACAAATGGTATGCTTCGCGATACGCTCGGCGTTAACCTTGGGCGAAAAATGTTTGGTGAGGTTCACGCCGGTTTTGGCGGTGATCTGCGGGTAGCGATCTCTGCCGGTTCGCGATTTGATGAGGATGTTGCCGTTGATTTTCACCGCCTCGGATTCACAATATTGCAGGGTTACGGCCTGACCGAGACTAGCGGTGCCGCGACCGCCACATACGAGGACGACAACCGCGTCGGTTCCGTCGGCAAAGCAATGCACGGAATTGAGATCAAGATCCTCGATCCAGATAAAGACGGCGTCGGCGAGGTGCTGATCAAAGGCCCGATGGTCTTTGCCGGGTATTACAAAAACCCGACCGCGAATGCCGAAGCTTTTACAGAGGACGGATTTTTCCGCTCCGGTGACCTTGGGCGGCTCGACGACGGCCATCTCTATATCGTCGGCCGCGGCAAAGATGTTATTGTCCTGCCGTCGGGCAAAAATGTTCATCCTGAGGATCTCGAAGTTCACTATCTGAAATGCCCGCTCGTTGCCGAACTCGCGATCATCGGCATCGAGGACGAATCCGAGGCCCGTGCCGGAGCCGAAAAGCTTGCGGCCGTGGTCGTGCCAGATTTTGATTATCTAAAACAGGCTAAGATCGCCAATTCAAAAGAAGCGATCCGCCACGCGCTCGACAGCCTCGGCCGCGAACTGCCCGAATATCAACGAGTCCGAGATTACGTAATCCGGGCTGAAATATTGCCGCGAACCGCGACCCGCAAGATCAAGCGTTTTCAGCTCAAAAAAGAGATCGAGACCGGCGTTATCGCGACCGAAGCCAAAGAAACAAAGGCTTGGGAGTTTACCGACGCTGACACCGCGTTGGTCGAAACATCCACCGGAAAAGCGGTCGTTGCCGCTATCCGGCAAAACGCCAAAGACGGCGACATTGTCCATCCGTCGATGAGCCTCGAACTCGATCTCGGTCTCGACAGCCTCGCACGCGCCGAAACTTTCGCTGCGCTTGAGCAGGCTTTCTCAACCGAATTTGACGGTGACGAAGCCGCGACCGCCCTCACTGTCGCAAACGTCGTCGAGCTTGTAAATAAACACGGCGGTGCCGACGTTGAGAATGTGTCGGTCGAGCTAAACTGGGGCGAGATATTGCGTGATGCTAACGATGATTTCCCTGAGGTTCGCGGCGTGCTCCAAAACCGTCCAATCTTCGGTGCGTTTGCCTTCGTGATCTACAAGATCTTTTGGGTCATCTTTAAGATCTTTATGCGGCTCGAGGTTTCCGGGCTCCAAAATCTCAAAGAACTCTCAAAACTCAACGAACTCAAAAAACTCAAAAAACCGTTCATAATCTGCCCAAATCATCAGAGTTTTCTTGACCCATTTGTCATCTGTTCAAATTATCCGTACCCGCTGTTCAAAAACATATTTCACGTCGGTGCCAGCGAGTTTTTTAACAACAGCTTGACAAAATACGTCGCAAAACTGCTCAATGTCGTCCCCGTCAACCCCGACACGGAGCTGATGCGGGCGATGAAAGCCGGTGCCATCGGCATCAAACACGGCAAGGTTTTGAACATCTATCCGGAGGGCGAACGTGCGTTTGACGGCGATCTGCATGGCTTTAAAAAAGGAGCTGCCATTCTTGCGACCGAACTTGATGTTCCGATCGTCCCCATCGCGATCGACGGCCTCTACAAGGTCTGGCCGCGAAACTCCTGGCGCATCCGTCCAGCAAAGGTCAAGATCATCGTCGGCGAGCCGTTTTACGCCCGCGACGTCGTCGGTGATAGCAAGGTAAGCGACGAACCCGAAAGCGACCAGTACGCGTTGGTAACCGCTCATTTAAAAAAGACGATTGCGGAAATGATCGAGAATATGCGAAATTAGTAGTAATTTGCGGGTAAGCCGACTGTTTCCGTTCAACAAATAACAAAAGTATCCATGGAGGTTCGAATGCGAAATCGATTTCTTTTTGTAACCCTTTTATTGCTTCTTGCGAGCTCTGTCGCGTCCGCTCAGACTCTTTCTACGGCCAAAGAGTATTTTGACCGGGCGAACAAACGTGCCGAAGCCGGTGACCAAGCCGGCGCTATTGCAGACTATACCAAAGTAATCGAGCTTGCTCCGGGCGACTATTCTGCCTACTCAAATCGGGCACTTGCGAAAAAGAAATCGGGGGATACAACAGGAGCGATGGCGGATTATAATTCGTCGATCAGCATCAAACCGGACTACTCCTATGCGTTAAGGGGACGCGGCAACCTTCGTGAGGCACAAGGAGACAATGTTGGGGCGATGGCGGATTTTAACAAGGTTCTCGCAGCGAATCCTAAGGACGGATTTACGTATTTTGACCGAGGCAGCCTAAGAAATACGCTGAAAGATTATCCCGGGGCCGTCTCCGATTTTACCAACGCGATCCTTTATAACCCATCGGAAAATGAATCCTATTATAATCGGGCCATCGCTCTAAAAGCTTCCGGAAAGGTCAAAGAAGCGATAGCCGATTACGATAAATATATTTCGCTGAATACCGATAACACTCGCTATTTGGCAGACGGCTATCAAAATCGCGGCATTGCAAAAACCATCATCAAAGATTATGCCGGGGCCGTTGCGGACCTCACGGTCGCGATCAAACTTTTCCCCGAGGACGCCGTTCTTTACACCAATCGGGCCGATGCATATCGCAAAATGGGCAAAACCGCCCTCGCGACCGCCGACGAGACAAAAGCCGCGTCGTTAAAGAAATAGTACATATTCGACGACATTGTGGCGTTAGGAAACGCGAATCTGCCAAAGATTCGAAACAAATTTATCCTAGAACCAGTTTATTAAGCAAAAACATGTGTGAATATGTGGTTCGGAAACATTTCCGAACTATTTTGCTGTGTGTCTGAACGGTTCGGCAATGTATCTGAGCCGTTCGGAAACGTATCTGAAAGGTTCGGAAACATGTCTGAGTCGTTCGGAAATGTATCTGAATGGTTCGGAAACATGTCTGAGTCGTTCGGAAATGTATCTGAAAGAGATATTTACGTGTCCGAGGGGCTGAGACATGTGTCCGAAGGAAATAACCACCGTAATTATGCGATCAAATACCAGTCTGATTTCTGAAGAAATGCCGTTATTGCACCTATTTACAACGGTATGAGAGTCTTTTATTCACCCGTAGTCGTAATAACGCTATTTCTTTTTTGTTCAACCTTTGCACAGGCACAGGACACGCGTGCGCTCAATGAACTCGCCGCTGAGCAACTTAAGAACGGCGAAGTCGAGGCCGCTATCGACAGTTTTCGCAAAATACTAGCGTTAACTCCAAACGATGCGGCGGCAAATTATAATCTCGGGATGAGCTATTACGCTCTCGGGCAATATGACCGTGCGGTGCCCGCTCTTCGCAACGCCATCAAGAGCAAGCCCGACATGGTCGATGCCTATGTCTATCTCGGCAACTCACTCGACAACCTTAAATATTTCGATCAGGCACTCGCCGCTTACGCGAAAGCATTGGCGGTCGACCCGCGAAATGCCGAAGCGTTTTACGAGATCGGCGTCGCCAACGAAAAGCAAAAAGAATACAAAGCAGCGGCTGACGCTTATCAGCGTTCGTACGACATCGACCCGGTAAAATTTACAGGCAACCGTTCGCTCGCCCGCTGTTATTACAATATTGGAGAATTTGCTCAGGCGATCTCGGCCTACAAACGGGCGATCGAAACCGAGCCCAAAAACCACTCGAACCATCTTTATCTTGCATATTCCTACGCCAAAACAGGTCAACTCAACCTCGCTGTCGTTTCGTACAATAATACTCTCTCAATCGAGCCGAACAACGTCTATGCGATAAAGGGACTTGGGGAAGCGTATCTCGAGCAAAAAGATCTCGTCCGCGCAAAAAAGCAGTACGCTCTCCTTACGCCATTAAACAAAGATCTTGCCGACAAATTGATGGCAAAGATAACCGCCCTCTCGCCTAAACGCCCTTGAACGCGATAATATAAAAGCATGCCTATTACAGCCATCGCATGCGGCGTTTTACTAGAGTTAATTGGAATTATCGGTTATGTCCACGGAGTAATGTCGGGCAAAGCCAGCGTGACCGCCCTTATCCCGGCATTCGTCGGATCCGTTTTTATCATCTTGGGCGTTTTGGCAAGAGCTAAGGAAGGGCTTCGCAAACATCTGATGCACGTTGCGGTAATTCTCGCATTGCTCGGATTTATTTTCCCCGCCGGACGTCTAATATCAAAAATGTCTGAGTTGACGCTATCGGCGGCAGTCGTGTCGCAGATCGCGATGGGATTGGTTTGTCTGATCTTTACGATACTTGCGATCCGGTCGTTTGCCGCCGCTCGAAAGAATAACGGCTAGTTATTAGACAGAGCGTCTTTATCTAAACGAATTTCAACTAACAGCCCGTGGTCAGTATTCCTCGCGGATATCGTGCCTTTGTGTGCGAGGATCGCGCGTTCGGCGATAGCAAGTCCCAGCCCGATGCCGCCGGTCTTACGCGTACGGTCCTCACCGACGCGGTAAAACGGACGAAACAAATTCTCTAATTCATCATCTGGAACGCCGCCGCCATGATCGGACACCTGCAGGATGGCGTGCCCGTTGTTTGCCGTGAGCGACACATCCACGACCGTACCCTCCGCGGTATATCGGACCGCATTGCGAAGCACATTTTCGATCGCGCTCCGCAGCAGATTTTCGCTACCCATGACGGTGCAATTCTCCTGTGCCGAAACGGTAACCGAACGCCCCTTCGCCTGAGCCTCAAAATCGGCGTCCTCCGCAACGTCATTTACGATCTCGGCAAGATCAACGCGGACGGGTTCGACGATCTCACTGTTTGTTTCGAGTTTGGCAAGGATCAGTAGCCGCGAGATCATTTCGTTCAAACGATGAGATTCGTTTTCAATTCGGGCGAGCATTGGCTCCGTCTCTTTGTTCGACTTTTGTTTTGCCAGTTCGAGGGCAACGTTCATTCTAGCGAGTGGAGAGCGCAGCTCGTGCGAGATGTCGCTGTTCAGACGCCTCTGTGACACGACCAGCGTTTCGATCCGCTCGGCCATAACGTCAAAATCGCGTGCGAGATCAGCCAGCTCATCACGACGGCGACCCACCATCGGCACTACTCGACTACTGAGGTCGCCCTTGGCGAGCTTTTGCGTCGCGGTACGGAGCTTTTTGATCGGCGATGTCAGATAACGCGCAAATATGTAACAGACGATTAGAGCAGTTAGCAGCAAGCCCGCAAGCCGCAAATAACCCAGCCAAGAATCCATGAACAAGGACGGCGTTCTAGGCGGAGACCACCTGACGACCAGGACAAACTTTTTCCCATTTGAAAATGAGACCGGGACAGCTCCGTACGCGGCATCCTCCGGAGAAACATCTATCTCTGACGTACCACTTTCAAACGCCCTCTTTAGCAATTCAGACGTCTCCATGCTCGATCCGTCGCCAAACGCCGCGTTGCCATTTATGTCGACTAACCCGATCTCTTTGATCGATTCAGAGTCTTTTTGGCGAGCTAGGTACGCTCTAAGTCCGGCTTCGCCTTCGGCGTTATAGATCTGGGTCGTTGTGCCGCCATAAATGGTCATTTGCGTCTTGGCATTTCGTTGCCAACGCGCAAACATCGGCTCGGTTTGAAATGTGCGGGTGATAAATATCACCACGCCGACCATCAAACCGATCGCCACCAAAAACCACAGAAATATCTTTACAAAAAGCTTCATACAACCGTGTAAATATACCCGACCGACCGTATCGTTTTAATGCGTTCGCTACCGTCGGCACGCGGACCGAGTTTCTTGCGGACATTGCTGATGTGCATATCCAGGCTGCGGTCAAACGGCGACAGGCTTCGCCCAAGCACACGTTCGCTGAGATCTTCTTTCTTAACGATCTTGCCCGCCTCTCGTAGAAGTTCGGCCAGCACCTCAAATTCGACCGACGTAAGATTCAGGTCGTTGCCGTCACAAGTCGCAGTTCTCGCCGATGCAACAACCTCGACGCCGTCAACGCTCAGCTTGTCGTCGTCCACTCCCTCCGTCTCGTCCGCAGTTGCTCGGCGAAGTATAGCCCTGAGCCTTGCGGCGAGTTCACGCGGATTAAAAGGTTTAGGCAGATAATCGTCCGCACCGATCTCGAGCCCGACGATCCGCTCCATATCATCGCCGCGGGCGGTGAGCATTATGACGGGTAGTTGCGACTCCTCACGTAAATTGCGCAAAACGTCAAAACCGTTCATCTTTGGCAACATCACATCGAGGATCACCATGTCATAATCGCCGGACAGTGCGCGTTTGAGGCCAGTCTCACCGTCATTGACGGACTCAACGTCAAAGCCCTCGACCCCGAGATACTCTGAGACCAGCTCGCACAATTCTTCGTCATCGTCGATGATGAGGATCTTATCCATACAAAAACGATTCTACGCGAAAAAAAGCCCCTGTGCGTGCCTTTTACAATTCTTTACACAACCCTACAAATCCCATACATTCGCGCCTGTTCGCCGTTCGTCTAGTACAGTGTGGACGAAAATACAGAGTCCCATTTTTGGAATCATACAGGGAGTTTATTCATCATGAAAAAGATAATTTTAGGTATCGCAGCAGCAGTAATTTTAACGACAGGAGCGATCTTTGTTGTTGGGCAAAAGGTGGCACGTCATCACGGCGGACCGGGTTTTGGCAAACATCACGGCGGGCCGATGATGGCTCTTCGGGGCCTCGATCTGACCGACGAGCAAAAAGCCAAGGTCAAAGAGATCATGGAGGCGACCCGCGGAAACGTCGAGCCTTTGATGCAGCAGATGCACGCCAATCACAAGCAGATCGCCGAACTTGGCACAAACGGTGCGTTCGATCAGGCAAAGGTCGAGACACTCGCCGCTGAGCAGGGCAACATTACGGCAAAGCTGATCGTCGAGAAAGAAAAAGCAAAGGCACAGGTTTTTGCGATCTTGACCGACGAACAGAAAGCCAAAGCCGCTGAAATGCGGACCAAATTTGAGGAGCGTTTTAAGGACCGAAAGTTTGGTAACGGCAAGCCTCGCGGCGAAGAGTTCTAAAGACTCTTAGTGCAATGGAAAAAGAGCCTCGCGGCTGCACCCGCGAGGCTCTTTTTTTTATTTGTATAGCAGAAAAGGCGTCCGGCGTTTTAAGAAATCATCAACACCCGCTTTCGCCGCCCGCTCGATCTCCTCGGGAGTATCGCCGCGTTTTACACGCTCGAAAATGTCTTTGTTTAATAGCAGATTCAAATACTTTTCGACATTCCACTCTGCTGGATAGAGCTTTCGTAGAGCAACGGCGATCTCGATTCCCGTTCGCACGGAGTTAAATTCATCGCGGTTTGTGATGATGATATTCACGCCGCTGAGCTGCTCGTCTTTGAAAACAGATGCGTTTGGCTTGAATCTGACGGGTACAAACCGCACGCCTTTGATACCGCGTTCGTTGAGATACTTTGCCAGCTTTTGCCCGTCGAGCCACGGAGCCCCGATAACCTCAAATGGCGTATCCGTTCCGCGTCCGACGCTGAGATTGCTCGCCTCAAGCAAGCCGATGCCCGGGTACAAGGTAGCCTCGGTCAGCGAACGCATATTTGGGCTTGGGTTGATCCACGTTTGCCCCGTCTCGTCGAACCACATCGCCCGCGACCAGTTTTCCATCTTGATGACACGCAGATCCGCACCGATCTTTCGCTCGGTGTTCATCATCATGCCGAGCTCTCCTATCGTCATGCCGTACCGAACCGGTATCGTGTGAGCCGCAATAAACGACAACCTGTCCTCATCCGCAAGCGGCCCCTCTACATCCGTGCCGCCAAGCGGATTTGGACGGTCGAGCACATATACGGGCTTGCCCAGCTTTGCCGCCTCTTCCATCACGTTTTTGAGCGTCGCCGTGTAAGTGTAAAACCGTGTACCGATGTCCTGAATGTCATAGACGATCGCGTCGAGGTCTTTCAATTGCTCCGCCTTTGGCCGCCGTGTTTCGCCATAAAGCGAATAGATCGGCAACCCCGTCTTTTCATCAACCGAGTCGCTCACCTTGTCATCAACTAACCCGCGAATGCCATGCTCCGGCGAAAACAACGCCACAAGCTTAACATTCGGAGCCTCTTTCAAAATATCGATAGTCTGTTTTCCGTCGAGGTTACGGCCTGTTTGGTTGGTAACAAGGCCGATCTTCAATCCGTCAAGCTGTTTGAATTTGTCGCGAGCGAGAATGTCGATGCCGTTCAGGACTGGAGCGGCAAGCATCCTGCTTGCCAGCGGCGGAACGCCGCTCTGCGACGTGGCAAGCAGGGATGCTTGCCCTCCAGTCCTAAATTTCGGAATCTGTGCCGCCACCGCCGAATTATATGTACTCTCGGCAAGGCGGTACACCTCGACCGGCGTGTCTTCGACAGCCGACGCAACGACCGTCGCGACCTTTGCTCGCAGGGGCGTGACATCGCCTTTACCGTCGGGATGGACGCGGTTCGACAGAAACACAACAAACGTCTGCGAAACCCGGTCGATCCAAACACTCGTCCCCGTAAACCCCGTATGCCCAAACGACCCAAGCGGAAAAAGCTCACCGCGATTCGACGAGAACGAAGTGTTAATATCCCACCCAAGCCCGCGTGTAGCTCCGTCTTCCGACACAACGATCGGCGCCGTCATCTTAGCAACTGTCTGAGCCGACACCACCCGCGTCCCATCAAGCGCCCCGCCATTGAGGAGCATTTGGCAATATCGAGCAAGATCGTCCGCAGTCGAGAAAAGTCCGGCGTGTCCCGCAACACCGCCCATTCGGTATGATGTTGGATCGTGAACTTGCCCACGCAAGATTTGATTTCCGGTGTTTTCATCGTCCTCGAACTTCGCACCAAGATAACTGTTTTGACCTCTGATATTTTCGGTTGGAGCAATTCGGTTAATTTGAGCCTCAATCGTCTTGACAAGGGAAGGTATCGGATGCGACATCCGTATCTGCGTTCGCATTGCTGAATCGGTCATATTGGCCGGACCGAAAGTACGGGCCTCCGAAAACTTGGCTACAGTCTGTCCACCCACACGCTCAACTATCTCCCCGAGCACAATAAACCCAATATCCGAATAAACAAATTTCGTTCCTGGCGGGGTTCGCAGCTTTTCTTTTTTAAGGGCGGCGAGCATGCCTTCGCGGCCGGTCCATTTTTCGCCTAGGTCGAAATCGGGGCGATAGCCTGAGGTGTGCGTGAGCAGTTGCTGGATGGTGACGCGTTTGGCTTGCGGGTCGTCGATGTCGGCGATGTACATCCCGACGGTGTCATTAAGTCGCAGTTTGCCCTGCTCGACGAGGATCATTATCGACGTCGCCGTCGCGATCGGCTTCGTCAGCGAAGCCAGATCAAAGATCGTATCGGCCGTCATCTTCTCGACCGTCGGAACGAGCGAACGATTTCCGTAAGCCTTTCGAAAGACGATCTTACCTTTGTGCCCGACGAGCACAACGGCTCCGGGAAGTTTCTTGGCGGCGATGTCGGCCGCAACGAGAGCGTCGATCTGATTCAGCTTCGCAGCATTCATCCCAACCGTCTGCGGCGCCGCAACCGGCAAACCCTGGGCTTGCCCAAAGTAAAAAGTAAAAAGGCAAAAGGCAAAAATAACAGCGCCATTGACGCCGTTCGATAAAATCCAATATAGAGCTTTCCTAAACATTCTGATTTTGCCTTTTTCCTTTTACCTTTTTACTTGCGAGCTTTTAGCTCGCGCTTTCGTTCAACAAAGCTCTCTTTGCACAGCCGCATAAATTCTTTTGCGATCGGCGAGACATAACCACCCCGCAAGCGGGCTAGGCCTTGTTCCCATTTGATCTCCGAGCCCTCGATCTCCCATGCGATCAGCCGCCCCTCGCGGATCTCGTCGTTGATGGTCTTTGCTCCCGCCGTGCCGACGCCAAGGTCATTTTCGACCATCTGATTGATCGCCTCTTGCCGCGTTAGTTCCATCACGATGTTTGGACGGACATTTGCCGCGTTAAAAAAATCGTCGATCATCCGCCGCGTATTACCGCCGCGTTCGCCAAGTATTAATTTCTCTTCTGATAGCTGAGATGCACTGATGCTTCGTTTTTTTGCAAGCGGATGCGTTGGATGAGCGATGGCGACGATCTCGTCGCTAAAAAGCAAATCGGTCGTTATGCTCGAGTTTTCGACCGGCAGACTGACAAACGCAATATCCGTCTCGCCGTGCATTATCTTATCGACGAGCGTCTGGCTCGTCCCCGCACTGACGCTCAGTTCGGAGTTCGGATATGCATCTTTTAAGGCGTGCAGGATGTGCGGCAATTGGACGGTCGCAAATTCCGCCGACGCCGAACCGATCCGCAGACGCCCATGCTCAACGCCCCCAAGCTCAGCTATCTCTGCGACAGCTGCGTCATGTTCGCGCAGCATACGACGGGCACGTTCGAGCAGATGCTCACCGGCCTCGGTCAATATCACGCGTCGCGGCGTCCGCGTAAACAGCGGCAAACCGACCTCTTCCTCAAGCTGACGGATCTGCATCGAGATCGCTGCTTGCGTCACGTTCACCATCTTTGCCCCGGCCGTAAAGGTCTTAGCCTCAGCAATAGCCAGAAAGGCTTTTAACTGTCGTATTTCCATATCGGTAAACCGTTTTGTCGATCAGATATTCTTATTGAATACATAAATTCCATTAAAGCGGATTACAAGTCAAGTGCGCGGAGCTAGGAATTTGATTTTGAGTTAATAAAATCATCGAAATTCGGTTATTATGTCGCAACGGATGCAAACACTCGACCTCATCATCATCGTCGGCTATCTCGTCGGCATTACGCTGTTCGGCATACTGTTTTCGGGCAAACAAGAGACTACCGAGGACTATTTTGTCGGCTCGCGGTCCGTGCCTTGGTGGGCGATCGCGATGTCGATCGTTGCGACCGAGACGAGTACGATCACGTTTGTTTCAGTGCCCGGGATAGCATTTGCCAAAAACGGCAATTTTCAATTTCTGCAACTCGTTTTCGGCTATATGCTCGGCCGCGTCGTCATCTCGCTCTTTTTTATCCCGATGTATTTTAAGGGCGAGCTGCAGACGGTCTATCAGTTGCTCGGCGACCGGTTTGGCATAAGGGTAAAGATGATCGCGTCGAGCCTGTTCGTCATAATGCGAAACATAGCCGACGGCATCCGTTTGCTGCTGACCGCTCTCGTCCTTGCGGCGGTCTATACGGCATTCGTTCCGACGGCTGATTCAAACACAATCGTCGTCGGTTCGATCATCCTACTCGGCCTCGTGATGATCGTATTTACGTTTTACGGCGGTATCGAGGCGATCATCTGGGTCGAGGTAGTCCAGCTCGTCATCTACATCGGCGGAGCTGTTGCTGCGGCGGTCGTGCTGATAAATCATATCGACGGTGGGATTTCGACCGTCATGTCTTTGGGCGAACAATACGGCAAATTTAGCCTCTTCGATTTTGGCTGGGACATGACCAAAACCTTTACGTTCTGGTCGGGGTTGCTCGGCGGCTGTTTCCTGACAATGTCCACGCACGGCACCGACCAATATCTCGTCCAGCGATATCTCTGCACAAATAAACCGTCGTCCGCCGCGACCGCTTTGCTATCGTCCGGTGCGGTCGTGCTGGGGCAATTTATCGGCTTTCTATTCATCGGTGTGCTGCTCTTTGCGTTTTACGCACCGTATAACTTGGTCGAATATGCTCAAGCCGGGGTTGTAAATTCAGGCGTTCCCGCTACCGTACCGTTTTCAGGCGGCGATAAGGTTTTCCCCGATTTTATTACGCAACACATGCCGACTGGCCTCTCAGGGCTGGTCATCGCGGCGATATTCGCAGCGGCATTGTCTTCTTCGCTAAACTCAATAGCCGCGACGGCCGTCAACGATATCTATAAACCGTTTGCTAAAAACAAAGCCGACAAACATTTTCTAAAAGTTTCAGGCTGGCTAACGCTCATCGTGGGATTTGTACAGATCGCTGTGGCCATCGCTGTTAAGGACGCAAATTCGTCCGCCCTCGGTCTCGCTCTATCAGTAGCGTCGCTGATCAACGGCCCGGTACTCGGCGTGTTTCTCGTTGGCACACTTTTGAAACGTGCAAGAGAGATCCACGCTCTTATAGGGATGACCGTGAGCATTTCGCTGATGATCTATATCTTGCTCGGCACTAAGATCGCGTGGACCTGGTACGCCCTGATCGGCAGCCTCGTTACGCTGGCCGTCGCGTGGGTCGCTACGCTCGTAATACCTATAAAGAATGATGAAGTTTCTGCTTAGTCTCATTACTATTTGTGCTTTGACGGCGAACGCGAGTGTCGCCGCTCAGGTTTCGTCGCGCCTCGAACCTTCAAAAGCCGCTTGGAAACACGCCGACAAACTGCTCAAGAAAATGACGGTCGAGGAAAAGGTCGGCCAGCTCATCCACATCGGCATCAACGCAAAATTTGCCAATCAGGATAGCGAATATTTTCAGGCGATAAAACGCGACGTGGTCGATAACAAGGTCGGCGGCATCATCATTTTCGGCGCACCGATGTACGAGACGGTCCATCTCGTGAACCGAATGCAGGATAACGCCAAGGTGCCGCTGTTGATCTCGATCGATGCAGAGACAGGCATCGGGATGCGGTTTGGCGACGCGACAAATTTCCCTTGGAACATGGCCGTCGCCGCGACCGGCGACCCCGAATACGCCCGTAAGATCGGAGCGGTCACAGGCCGCGAAGCCAAAGCAATGGGTATCCAGCACGTCTTTGCCCCGGTCCTCGACGTCAATAACAACGCCGACAATCCGGTGATAAACGTCCGTTCCTACGGCGAAGACCCCGAGACCGTCGGACGCTTTGGCGTTGCTTTTATAGAAGGGTTACAAGGCCAAGGAGTGCTCGCGACCGCCAAACATTTTCCCGGCCACGGCGATACAAATGTTGATTCGCATCGCGGTCTACCGATCATCGACCATTCGCGTGAGAGCCTCGAAAAGACCGAGCTTGTGCCGTTTCGCCGTGCTATCGCCGCTGGTGTCGGCTCAATAATGATCGCCCACATCGGCCTGCCGCAGATCGATCCGACCGAGATCAAACCGCTAAAACAGCCCTTGCGCGTCGAAGCCGAAGACGGTGCCGAGATCGTCGATCTCAAAACGACGTTGCCCGCAACGCTTTCGCCGATAGTCCAAACGCAGATCCTACGCAAAGAGATGAATTTTCAGGGGCTTATCGTCACCGATGCGATGGGCATGAGCGGCCTGACGCTATATTTTGACCAAAAAGAGGCGGGCGTTAGTGCCTTTCTCGCGGGTGCCGACATTCTCGAAAAACCTGCTGACACAGAGGCGATGCTCAACGGATTGATCGAAGCCGTCAGATCCGGCCGCATCACTGAAGCCCGTCTAAATGAATCCGTCCGAAAGATCCTCGCGTGGAAATACCAGCTTGGCCTCGCGAAACAAAAGATCACACCGCTCGACCAGATCGACCGTATCGTCTCGGGCCCTGATGTCGAGGCTCTTGCAAATGAGATCGCCGCTAAAGCTATAACCCTGGTCAGAAATGATGGCGGCGTGCTGCCCCTGAATGGAAACCAAAAGATTGCTATCCTCGGCATATCAAATGGATTTGACGGCACAAGTACAATGGCCAGCCTTGTCTCAACACTACGCACGAGCGGCCTTCGTTTTACCTCGTCGTATCTTCAGGAGAATTCGACCGCAGATCAGAACAACGCCGCGCAAAAAGCCGTAAACGAGGCTGACATCGTCATCGTCGGATTGTACGGCCGGGTCCGTTCGGGTGCCAAAAACAGTGTGGGTATTCCGGAAAATGGAGCAATAATACTGAGAGATCTGTTAAAAGCCGGAAAGACCGTGATCGGTATCAGCTTTGGCAATCCGTACATCCTTAGCAGTTTCCCAGAGCTAAAAACCTACATTGTTGCCTATGGCGATATGTCTAGCCTGCAGCGAGCTTCCGCTCAATCGTTACTTGGAAATCAGCGGATAACCGGCCGCCTTCCAATTTCCCTGCCGGGACTCTACCCTCGAGGAACCGGTATCCAATTCGATCCGGTTCCCGACATTAGACCTGAAAAATAACAGATCTGGTCAAAGAAACGATATGAACCCTTGGGAGATACCCGGCTTTTTAGAAATACGCGACGGTCGACTACACATCGACCAGGTTGATGCCGTTGACCTTGCCAGTGAACACGGTACGCCGCTGTTCGTTTTCAGCGAATCGCGTATCCGTCACAATATCGCCCGTCTGCAACGGGCGGGTGACGCAATTCCCTGCCCGCTCAAGATCTGCTACGCCGCCAAAGCTATGTCCACGATGGGGATTTTGCAGGCGGTAAGAGAGGCGGGCATCGACATCGAGGTCAACTCCGGCGGCGAGCTGTGGAAAGCCCTTAACGCGGGTTTTACAGGCGAACAAATAATCTTTAACGGCACGAGCAAAGAGGTGTGGGAGATAGAAAACGCCATAAATGCAGGTATCTACGCGATTCAGGTCGATTCGCTTTATGAGCTGTCACTGGTCGAAGAAACCGCCAAACGGCGCGGTAAACGTGCAAACGTCAGCCTTCGGCTGGTGCCGGAGATCGAAAGCGGAACACATTCTGGTCTGCAAACCGCTTTGCTAACCTCAAAATTTGGCATGATGCCCGACGAAGCATTTTCGGCGTTTCACACCTATAAAGATTCACCGCACCTCGATCTTTGCGGCATACATCTGCACGTCGGCTCTCAAAATCCGGACCCGAGCGTCTATTCCGAGGCTCTCGTAATGCTGTTTGACAGCATGGTCAGAATCTTCAATGAAACTGGGACTAGGCTAAAACACATAAACCTCGGCGGCGGTTTTCCGGTCAATTATTTAAACGAAGGCGGCCCGGCTTTCCCTGCTGAACAAAGCGAAATGTTCTCTGCTGATTTCGAACCAGCGGCGGCTGTCCAGACTGCTTGGCAAATAGTCAGCAATGCCGCAGATGACGAAAACGCCCGACACTTACTTGATGACATAACATTACTCCTCGAACCCGGCCGCAGCATTATCGCCGACGCGGGAATTTGTCTGACGACTGTGCGTAACGCCAAAATTCGTCCGGTTTCGGAAACTACTGACCACCAACCCCTGACCACCGACCACTGGTTAATGACTGACGCCGGTTTCAACATCTTGCTCTCGATGGAAACGTACAAATGGTACTACCTTCTGATTTCGGCAACA
Source organism: Chloracidobacterium sp. (assembly GCA_016706275.1). Taxonomy (GTDB): domain Bacteria; phylum Acidobacteriota; class Blastocatellia; order Pyrinomonadales; family Pyrinomonadaceae; genus OLB17. The sequence continues at coordinate 85,303 of JADJJY010000004.1, forward strand.
CGAGCAAGTGAATCGCACGCAACGATGTACAAACTTGCCGGGCCGCTATGCGACGGTGGAGATGTGTATTTTGATATTGAAGGTATGAATCGGTTGCCGGAACATCGTCTTCTGCCGGAAAATGTAGGGCCCGGCGAAGTTCTCGCGTTGCTCAATTGCGGTGCGTACTCGCTCGCTCAGGCTTCGCAGTATAACGGGCGTTTCTTGCCGGCGGTCGTGCTTATTTCTTCTAAAGGTGAGGTGAAACATATCCGTAAACGCGATAGTTTCGAGGACCTGATCGCAAACGACATCTATTGAACCCGAAACAATAGCGTCCTGACGCGGTCACGCTCGGCATCGCCAAGCTCGAAACCAGCCTCGTCATAAACCTCAGAAAGCCCTGCCAACGCCACGGCCAGGCTACTCTCATCACGGATCCCGCCGATGGCATCAATACTCTCGACCGCCAGCTCTCTCGCTCGCTCCGTGTTGCCGTAAGCCGCAAACCGCGTCGCCAGCTCATTCAAAGCACTTGAGCGAGAGGCAAGCTGCGGAACGGTTTCTACCAAATCGATAGCCGCTTCGAGGTCGGCAATGGCGGCGTCCTTATCGCCACGATTCTCCTTTGCATCGGCGACGGAGATCCGAGCAAACACACGATTTGCGGGTTCCGCTATCAACTCAAGTGTACTCGCCGCGAGCGTATCGTCATTTTGGATCGTCAGGATCTGGGCGATCTGCGTCAGAGATGACATTTGTTCGTCAGGGTCTTGAGTTTCACGGGCGATCTCGATGCCGCGTTCCGAGTTACCAAATCCGGCAAACTGAACGGCGATAGACGAGATCAGAGCGTTCCTTGCTCGGCTGTCGCGCGTTTCAAATTCCCGCTGCGAAGCGATGATCTCGTGAGCCTCATCAAGTGCCTCAAGTGCATCGTCTTTCTGATCTTTTTTCCAATAATCACGCGCAAACCCAAGCAAAGCAGAAGCCATCTGTGTCTTGTCGGTCACAAGGTCAAGCGTCCTGTCGGCAAGGTCGGTGCTTCCCGCGTAGAGAAAGCCGAGCGCACAATTGACTAGGAAGAAATCTTGGTGAGTATTATCGAGTACCTCGGCGAAGCCTTTTGCTGCGTCAAAAGTCTCGATAGCCTTATCGCTCCGTTTTGCCTCAATAAAAAGGCTGCCGATGTCGCACATGGCACGTATCTTTTCCTCGTCATGCTCGATCTCAGTCGCGGATGTAAGCGCAAGGTCAAGCATATCGGCTGCTTTAACTGTGTCGCCAGCCTCGATCTTTGCCGAGGCGATCTGTTGCAATGCAATGGCCCGAGCGGTAGGAAAATCAATGGTTTCGAGCGTTGCCAGCGCACCTGTGTCGTCACCTTTTGCAGCCTGATCGACCGCGATCGCTCCGGTCACGAAATCTGTATGCTCCATCTGTCCGGCGATCTTTCGAGCCTCTTCCGGCTGCCCTTTGGCGGCTGCAATTAACGCCAGCTGCTCAAATGCCTGTGACCGCATACCCAGATCTTCAACGGCGTCTGCCAATTGCAGTGCGTATTCGTCATCATCAGTCTCGGCACATTTTGCAGCGACGAGTATCAATATCTGATCGCGAGAAAACGGCTCGGCCACCTCATTCGCTAGCTCGGCGGCAAGATCGACGTTTCCCTTGGCGAGGTATAGTGGCACAATGGCTTTCATCGCCTCAGCGTGGCCATCGGAGCTTTTGATGTTCTCTGCGAGAAACGCCGCGGCCGAAAGCAGATCGCCCTCAGCCTGTTCTAGTGAAATAAAATGTTCAGCCATATTTCTTAAACAAAAACACGTCGGATCGATTCCGGCATCCAGTCTCGAAGATCCTTAGCGATAGCAGCCGCACCGGCAGCACGCAGTTCACCCGCTGAAACCGTATTTGTAACACCAAGAGCAGGCAGATCAGCGGCTCTCGCAGCTTGAATTCCCGGCACCGTGTCCTCGATGACCAAACATTCGCCATGCGTCATCGGCAGGTGCCCCTGCTCTATTCGGTGCAGATCGAGCTTGTTAAACCCAGCACGGTAGCATTGCGGGTCGGGCTTACACGCATCAACGTCTGTTGCACTGACAATGACCGAAAAGTGTTTAGCCATCCCTGCTCGTTCCAAAACGTGCTCGATCTGTGTGCCGCGTTCCATACTGACAACGCCGAGAGCAAATTCGTGCGACATCTTTTCGACAAAATCGCCGATGCCTTCAAACAGCGGCAATTTGTCGCCAACGATCTCTTGCCATTTGCCAAACTTTGCATCAATGATCTCATTGACCTTTTCGTCAGTGACGGTTTTGCCCCGCCGCTCGTATGCTGCATGGACAAACGTGCGGTCATCCATCCCGTGCGAAGCCGCATAATCATCTGCGGTCAGTTCGACGCCCTCAGCCGACAGCAGTTCCTGATACGCCCGCATCTGGATCGGTTCGTCATCGATTATGACGCCATTAAAATCAAACAATATTGCCTTTATCATAAATAACTCTCGTCAAACATATTCCCACGTCCCAAGATACGTTTCGGGTCAAATGCCCGTTTAATATCTGCCATCTCGTTCAGATATCGCTCGCCCATCATCGCCGCCAGATATTTTCGCTTTAATTTTCCGATGCCGTGCTCCGCAGAGACACATCCGCCGAGCATGATCGCGTGAGCGATACACCGGCCATAAATATGACGTGCACGTTCGTTTTCCTCAATGTTTTTTGGAAATAAATTGAGGTGCAAATGACAATCCCCGATGTGTCCAAAAATAACATGGTCAATCCCGCTCGGCCCGCATTGGTCTTCGTAAAATTTGAGCAAAGACCGAAACTCTCCGACCGGCACGGCCATATCGCTTGAGATCTTTCGAAACCCGCTACGCGAATAACGTTCGTTTGCTGCGAGCGGCAGAGCATGCCTAAACGCTCTCATCTTTTCGCGATCCTGTGCGTTGGTTGCAAACCATGAATTCTCCAGATCGGCATTATGCGTTTCGAGCAATTTATTCCACTGTTCAAGCAGAGCGTCCTCGGTATTATCCGTTGTCTCCTGCTCAAAAAAGATAGCTCCCGCAGCATCCGGCGTTTCGGGAAATTTCTCCGCGATAAACTTTAACGCATTTGAGTCAAAATACTCTATTAACGACGCATCAAGGGCCATCTGGTGGTCAGAACCGGGAGCGATAGCGACTGGGTTCTTAGCCGATGAGAATGATGCATCTCTAGCGGCATCAACGAACGCCAATAGATCGACCTCATGATCAAAAAACACGATCCCGCTAAAGAAGCCTTCGGGCTTTGGCAGCAGCGACAACTCTATCTCTGTAATAACCCCAAGCGTGCCTTCGCTGCCGATGAATAGATCTATTGCATCCAGCGGTTGCGCGTTAAAATATCCGCTCACATTCTTTCGCACGTTTGGCCGTTCATATGTCGGGACCCTGATCGAGGTCTCACCGATCACGATCACGCCTTCGTCCGACGAAACATATTCGCCTCGGCGTATATTAACGAGATCGCCGGATGCCAGCACGACCGTTAGCCGCTGGACATATTCGCGCGTTGCCCCGTATTTGAAGCTCCTCGCCCCTGACGCATTCGTCGCGACCGTGCCACCGATCTGACAACTCCACTCGGTCGGGTCCGGCGGATAAAACAAACCGTCAGCCTCGACCGCCTTTTGCAGTTCGCCAAGTATCACGCCGGGTTCGACTACCGCCAACTTCGCGTCATTGTCTATACTCTTGATCTTATTTAGCCGTTCGAGCGAGATGACATATCCGCCAAACGGTATCGAGCCCCCGACCGTTCCTGTCCTTGCTCCGGAAATTGTCACGGAAATGCCCTGTTCGTTTGCATCGCGAAGGATGGCGGCTATCTCATCCGTGCTTTCCGGGATGAACAGACGCTCGGCGTTACCACCCTGCATATTGCTGGAATCGGTTAGATAATTTTGTATGTCTTCGAGTTGGGTTTTTACCTGCACACAACGGATTATACAAAAGACAAACGCCGCCTGCTAACTCAGGCGATTCCGACTAGATATATTGCAGCTCACGCTCACGCAGATATTTCATCTTATCGCGGATCTCCGCCGCCTGTTCAAATTTCATCTCTTTGGCGGCGTGACGCATATCGGCTTCGAGTTGGGCGATGGTTTCCTTGAGCTGCTTTGGCGAATATTCTTCGAACGACTCGATATCCAGAGGCACCTTAAAGTAATCTGCCTCGTACGCCGTGACGAGCGTCGCGTCGATCGATTTGATGATCGTGGTCGGCGTTATGCCGTGCTCAGTGTTGTATTCCTCTTGTATCTTGCGGCGGCGCTCGGTCTCAGAGATCGCGTATTCCATCGACTTGGTGATCTTATCTGCGTAAAGGATCGCCTTGCCGTCCGAGTTGCGGGCAGCCCGACCCATCGTCTGGATAAGCGAGCTTTGCGAACGCAAAAATCCCTCTTTATCGGCATCGAGGATAGCAACCAGCGACACCTCAGGCAGATCGAGGCCTTCGCGTAAAAGATTGATGCCCACAAGCACATCATATTCACCACGACGCAGATCGCGGAGTATCTTGATCCGTTCGAGCGTGTGTATGTCGCTGTGCAGATAACGCACCTTAACGCCGACCTCGGCGAAATATTCGCTCAGGTTTTCGGACATGCGTTTGGTCAATGTCGTGACCAATACGCGTTCGTTACGTTCAGCTCGCAGGCGGCACTCTTCGAGCAGGTCGTCGATCTGGCCCTTGACCGGACGCACTTCGACGACCGGATCGAGCAGGCCGGTCGGGCGAATGATCTGTTCGATCACCTCGCCCTCGACCTTTGTCAGCTCATACGGCCCCGGCGTTGCCGATACATATATTGTCTGGCCGACACGCTCTTCAAACTCCTGAAAGTTTAGCGGCCGGTTATCTCTTGCACTCGGCAAACGAAAACCGTATTCGACGAGCGTTCCCTTGCGCGACTGATCGCCCTTAAACATCGCACCCAATTGCGGGATCGTCTGGTGCGACTCGTCTATAACCATCAAGGCATTCGATGGCAAATAATCGAGCAGCGTCGGCGGCGGTTCGCCGGGTAATTTGCCGGTCAGATGCCGTGAATAATTCTCAATGCCGCGGCAAAAGCCCATCTCTTTCATCATCTCAAGGTCATACATCGTCCGCTGATGTAAACGCTGTGCCTCGACGACCTTGCCCTCGCCGACGAGATATTTTTCATGCTCGTCCAGCTCCTTGCGAATCGTCTGGACGGCGCGTTTGACGACCGGTTTGGTCATCACATAGTGAGTTTTTGGATAGATGGGCACACGAGTTTCGTGTTTTGTAATGACCTCGCCCAACAGCGGGTCGATCGTGTAGATTGCATCGATCTCGTCACCCCAAAATTCGATCCGATAGGCCTGATCCTGATAACTCGGATACAACTCGACCACGTCGCCGCGCACACGGAAAGACCCGCGTTCAAAATCGACGTTGATCCGCTCATACTGCAATTCGACCAGCTTTTGCAAAAACTCCTCGCGCTTGATCTTCATCCCCGGCTCGATAAAGATAAGCATCCCAAAATATGCATCCGGATCGCCAAGTCCGTAGATACACGAAACGGACGCAACGACGATCACATCGCTACGTTCGAACAGCGCTCGGGTCGCAGACAGACGCAGGCGGTCGATCTCTTCGTTGATGGTCGCTTCTTTTTCTATGTAGAGATCCGCTGCGGGAACGTACGCCTCGGGCTGGTAATAGTCGTAGTACGAAACAAAATACTCGACCGCGTTGTCGGGGAAAAATGTCTTGAATTCCTGATAGAGCTGCGCTGCAAGCGTTTTGTTATGCGCGAGCACCAGCGTCGGCCGCTGTGTTTGCTCAATAACGTTAGCGATCGTAAACGTCTTGCCGCTGCCTGTGATGCCGAGCAGCACCTGATCCTTGGTGCCGTCGTTCAGATTCCCGACGATCTGTCTTATTGCTTCGGGCTGGTCGCCCTTTGGGGTATTTTCAGAAATGAGACGGAATTGCATCCTTTAATCATAACTAAAGGAAACGCAAAAATCGAGAGCAGATTAGTGACTTGGTTAGCTTTTGATAGATCGGGCTAGGCCGGAACGTGTTCAAAACTCTTGATAGTGTCCGTTAAACGATCCATCACATCCGTCGGAAACGTATTGCTAGTGCGAAGTTCGTTCAAACTATCGAGCGAACGCTCGTCCTTGACGGATCTCAGCACATGCAGGAGCGCAAATTTAACGCGCTCGTCGCGATGCTCCCGGATCGCCGAAAAGATCTCTTCGGTTTCGCCCGCTTTGATGAGCATTGCGACCAGAACAAATGCCTCATAGGCGATCTTCAGATCGTCATGCACCAGCCTTTCAAATGCTTTCAATACGATTCCGGCTTCGACCGCAGCTCTCGCCGCGTGACGCATGCGAAATTCATCGTTCGTTTCGAGGATGCGTTTCCATGCGTCGGCACGGTCAAAATTTAAGCGAAACAACCCACGCGCGGCGGCAGCCCTGACCTCACGGGTCGGGTCTGCACAGGCCAGCAAGATGGGCTCGAATACGGATTCGTGGTCAAAATCGGTTAATGTCGTAACCGCTTTCGAACGAAGATTTGCGGACAGATCGTACAAAGCTATCTGTGACAGAGCCTCGATCGAGTTTTGCGTGCGAAAAGCCGACAGGATCTTTACCGCCAATTCGCGGATGCTCTCGTCTTCCTCGTACTCCTCGTTTGCCTGTTCGATCGCATTTAACAACGATTGGTCATCAGATATCGGCAATATCTCGAATTTCTTTGAAGGCACAAGCTCGCTAAATGAATTGATCGGCAACTGTGCATATTGCAGCTTGCGCATCTTTTCCTGAAAGATCTTTGTGTCGAGATTGGCTTCGTCAATGCCCGCGGAGTTCGTTGCGGTGATACCGGTCTTCCGTTTAACACCGCCTTTTTTCATATCAAACGTCACTTTAGACGGGCCCGATCCAGACTTTTTAGCTTTTCGCAGCCACTCAAGTTCTTTTTCGGCGTCTACGCCTTCCATGTCGTAGCTTTGATTGTTGTAATAATCTTGATAACGGCTGCCGTAATTATATTGCGGCTGATCCTTACCTTTCCGGCTTCGCCGCCATAAAAATACAGCCGCGGCCAGCGATGCGAAGACCACAAAGCCCATCGTGTACCACATGCGGTCACCTGAGCCATCGACAAACTCTTTTTCCTTTTCGGCAAGCGACTGCTGTGCCGCGACGTTTACCACAAAGGTGCTGGCCGCTAAGAGCAGCCATAACAAATATTGCTTTTTATTAAAATTACCTTTCATGTATGGGAATCGCTTAAACATATAAATTCAGCGATAACTGGGTGAGATATCTGTGCGACGCGGGGACGGCCTGCTGTTCTATGACAGACGACCAATTACAATTATGCATATTCCGTCGTCATTTGTCACCACAAATTTCAACTTTGTTTATAAAGTTTCAACACAATACGTGTTCCAGAATATGTTTGTATGTTTGACGGGCTTTACGGTCAGTATAGGTTCGTAATAAAGTTGTTTTTTACCCTCCATATATATGACCGCTTTTTCAACTATTTCCGAATCACAAATTCCCGGTTTGCATCTCCTGCATCGAGGCAAGGTCCGCGATGTTTATGAGGTCGACAGCGAACGCCTTTTGCTCGTCGCGACAGACCGTCTATCGGCTTTCGATTGCGTCCTGCCCACACCGATCGAAAAGAAGGGCGAGGTGTTGACCACGCTGTCGGCATTTTGGTTCGACCGACTAACATCCATCACGCCTAATCATCTGATAACGGCCAACATCGACGACATGCCCGCCCCGATCCGCGACCACGAAGAGTTACGCGGACGCTCGATGCTGGTCCATCGTACAGAGGTTTTCCCAGTCGAGTGCGTCGTTCGTGGGTACCTCGAGGGTTCGGGTTGGAAAGACTATAAAGCAACGGGAACGGTTTGCGGCCATGAACTGCCTCGCGGTCTGCAGCAATGCGACCGGCTGCTGGCGCCGATCTTTACACCCGCGACCAAAGCCGCGACCGGCCACGACGAAAACATTACCCAGCTCGAATTCTTAAAGATCCTCGGCAAAGAGACCGCCTCCCGGCTAAAAGCCCTGACGCTCGCGATCTACGAAAACGCCCGCGAATATGCGCTGACCAAGGGCATCATCATCGCCGACACCAAATTTGAATTTGGATTGGATGCTAAAGGTAATATCTTGCTGATCGACGAAGTTCTGACGCCTGACTCTTCGCGGTTTTGGGACGCCGCGACATACGAACCGGGCCACGCTCAGCCGTCGTTTGATAAACAGTTTGTCCGCGAATATCTCGAAACGCTCGTCTGGGACAAAACGCCTCCCGCGCCGCCGCTCCCCGACGAGATCGCAAAAGCAACCTCCGACCGCTATATCAAAGCGTACGAACTGCTTTCGGGGAAGACATTTGAGTAGTTAGCCGAGCGCAACGATCTCGCCCCCGACACTAATCGTCGCTCCGGGCGTTTCGGCGATAAGGTTTTGGCCAAATAACACTGCGTTTGCCCCGACGCCGAGAGACTCGTATCGATCCGGAATAACGTCCTTTGCCATTCTATAGGTCGCAAGTGTCTTTAACGGCTCTTTACCCGCAAACTCCCCAACCGACTGCTCAACCGTTGTGATAACGCATCGCTCACAAGGCTTTGTCGAGCGAAACGCCGCCTCGCCAATCCGTATCTTTTGCCAGGCGTCCTCAGCAAATGCGTCCGTTTCCGCCACGACCAGATTTGGCCGAAAGCGGTTCATCGGCAGCGGCTCAAACGTAAACTCACCGCCGGGATGTTCCTTTTCGGCATTATTTGCAATTTTCTCGTTCAGATCCGCCAGCGAACCTTCGCCGATCACCATCAATGGATAGCCATCCGCAAAGCTCACAACATCATCGCCGAGGTTAAATTTCGGGTTAATTCCTCGCCGCGACGTGTCCGGCATATAAACAAGCTGGCAATTCGTCCCCAACACATCCGAAAACCACTCGCTGACCTGCCCATTATATATCTCAGCGTCACAAACGCTGTTCCAAACGGTCACACGCCCCCGCTCACCCATGTCCGGCTCAAAGGGCACGTGCATGACGCCATGGCCCTCACTTTCCACTTTCAACTGTCCACTTTCAGCTGCGACAGCTATCGTCGCCATCCTAGGAAATTCCCTCTGCGTAAAGAACATTCCCTCGCGGTCGGTGAGCATCCAACGGCGATCGTATTGCAGCCCGCGTTCCTCGATAACGGCGGAACCCACCGAAATTCCCTTCAGCGACTTGATCGGATAAATGTTTATCTCAGCAATATGCATATCGGATTTTTTACCACATAGGAACATAGGTCACATAGATTTTATTCATACTAACTATGTGCTCTATGTTCCTATATGGTTAATTCTTCTTTCCAAACCCCTATAATACTTGACTCTAATGTCAAGATTCCATATACTAGCACTCATAGATCACGAGTGCTAAAACTTATATTCATCGCTAGTGATCTGCCGTTATTTTACTAAATTAGGAGTAAATCAACTATGTCAACAAACATTACACCACTACACGATCGCGTCATTATCCGTCGCATCGAAGACAACGTTAACCAGACCGCGGGCGGGCTTTATATCCCTGACACGGCAAAGGAAAAACCGCAAGAGGGCGAGGTTATCGCTGCCGGTGCAGGTAAATATAAAGAAGACGGCACGCGTCAGGCTTTGGACGTCAAAGCCGGCGACCGCGTTCTGTTCGGCAAGTATTCGGGCAGCGAGATCAAACTCGACGGCGACGAATTCATCATCATGCGCGAAGACGAGATCCTCGGCATCATTTCACGCGCAGGAGCAGCGGCTTAAGCAGTTCATTGAGTTTATTGAGTCTTTTGAGTTCATTGAGAACTGGGCGCAATAAACTCTCAACGAACTCAACAAACTTTCAAAGAACTCAACAAACTTTTTTTACGGAGTAAAAACAAAATGGCTAAACAAGTAGTACACGGAGAAGAATCACGCGCAGCTATCCTGCGTGGTGTTAATCAGCTCGCGGACGCAGTGAAAGTTACACTGGGGCCGAAAGGGCGTAACGTAGTTATCGACAAGAAATTCGGCTCGCCGACGATCACCAAAGACGGGGTCACGGTCGCCAAAGAGATCGAATTAAAAGACACCCTCGAAAACATGGGAGCACAGATGGTTCGCGAAGTCGCTTCGAAAACCAGCGACGTAGCCGGTGACGGCACGACGACCGCGACGGTTCTGGCACAGGCGATCTTCAAAGAAGGCGTCCGCACAGTTGCTGCCGGTGCAAACCCGATGGCTCTCAAACGCGGCATCGAAAAAGCAGTCGCAGCCGTAGTTGCTGAGATCCACACGATGGCAAAGCCCGTCTCGGGCGATTCGATCGCACAGGTCGGCACGGTTTCGGCTAACGGCGACAAAACGATCGGCACGATCATCGCTGAAGCGATGGACAAGGTCGGCAAAGACGGCGTTATCACCGTCGAAGAGTCGAAAACGATGGACACGCTTCTCGAAGTCGTCGAGGGCATGCAGTTTGACCGCGGCTATCTTTCGCCGTATTTCGTCACCGACGCCGACCGTATGGAAGCCGTCCTCGACGAGCCTTACATCCTGATCAACGAGAAAAAGATCTCGAACATGCGCGATCTGCTTCCTATTCTTGAGCAGGTAGCAAAAATGGGCCGTCCGATGCTCATCATTGCCGAAGACGTTGACGGCGAGGCACTCGCAACCCTGGTTGTGAACAAGCTTCGCGGAACCTTGAACGTTGCTGCTGTCAAAGCACCCGGCTTCGGCGATCGCCGCAAGGCAATGCTCGAAGACATCGCGGTCCTCACGGGCGGCAAGGTCATCTCTGAGGATCTCGGCATCAAGCTCGAGACCATCACTCTCGAAGACCTCGGCAAAGCCAAGAAAGTTACCATCGACAAGGAAAACACAACCGTCGTCGAAGGTGCCGGCAGCGGCGAAGCGATCGACGGACGCATCAAAACGATCCGCAACCAGATCGAAGACACGACCAGCGACTATGACCGTGAAAAACTGCAGGAGCGTCTGGCGAAACTCGTCGGCGGTGTTGCCGTGATCAAGGTCGGTGCCGCTACCGAGACCGAGATGAAGGAAAAGAAAGCTCGTGTCGAAGACGCAATGCACGCAACCCGTGCGGCTGTCGAAGAAGGCATCGTGGCTGGAGGCGGAGTCGCTCTGGTCCGCGCATCGCGTGTTCTCGACAACTTCAACACCGAAAGCGAGGACACCGACGAACAGATCGGCGTCAGCATCGTCCGTCGTGCTCTTGAGGAGCCGCTTCGCCAGATCGCCGGCAACGCCGGTATGGAAGGCGCAGTGGTCGTCGGCAAGGTCCGCGAAGGCGACGACAGCTTTGGCTTTAACGCAGCGACCGAGAAGTACGAAGATCTCGTCGCAGCCGGTGTCATCGACCCCGCAAAGGTCACCCGCACCGCTCTCCAAAACGCAGCCTCGATCGCCGGCCTCATGCTGACGACCGAAGCCATGATCGCCGACGTCCAGGACGACAAGGGCGGCGACCCAATGGCCGGCATGGGCGGCATGGGCGGCGGCATGGGAATGGGAATGTAATCCTATAGCTCCCCTCAGTTGCGGAAGCCTGCACGACAGTAAGGGCGTTCTTATCCGAGGGGAGCTACATCATTCCAAGGCGAGTCATCACACTTGCTACGGACTGTAGTTTTAGTCCGCACGTAAATAGGAAAGGCTTCGTCTAACGTTCGTTGGGCGAAGCCTTTTTTTTGAGAGCCAAATATGATATGAAATGTCCACACTGTCTTGAGAATTTTCACGCGAAAATGAAAGAAACGATGATCACCGAAGATACGGCGGGTCATTGGGCAGCAGCCTCTTGTATTTGCCCCGCATGCTCTAAGGCAGTAATCTTCCTTGCACGGGGGCGGCCGAATGACGCAGCCACTTCCTTGGAAAACGTTTACGACAGCACCTTGGTGCGGCCCCGAGGTTCGAACCGTCCGCCCTGTCCGGCCGATGTTCCAGCAGAAATCGCAGAAGATTATTCGGAGGCATGTCTAGTAATGAACGACTCCCCAAAGGCCTCCGCCGCCCTGGGGCGGCGAGCTCTTCAACACTTACTGCGAGCGTCCGCGGGGGTTAAGAAGTCAGACTTGTCTAACGAAATACAAGAACTATTAGATTCTGAAAAACTACCGACCCATATCGCCGAAAACATTGATGCTATTAGGAACATTGGGAACTTTTCTGCTCATCCGCAAAAGAGTAGCAGCACGGGCGAGATACTTCCCGTAGAGCCTCATGAGGCCGAGTGGACGCTGGAGGTGTTGGAGCAGTTGTTCGACTTCTACTATGTCCAACCTGCGAAGGCAAAGGCGAAGCGTGATGCATTGAACGCGAAATTAGCTGAGGCCGGAAAGCCGCCAATGAAGTAATCAGCAACAGGTTGAACCTATACATTACTGTGTCAGGAAATTCGAAGCCATATATCGTTATCTTTCTTACCGCTCTCGTTGGCATTCTCCTCATTTGGGTGGTGTGTCTCAACTACATTCCACTTGAAAAAGATCGCGTTCCTGCCTTTTTGACTGCGGCCGTTAGCTATCTGGTTTTGATGGCAATGTTCGTCCAGACCTACATTTACAAAAAGCAATCGGACACGATGCAAGATGGACTTGCTCGTACCGACAGGATTATTGCGCAGAACACAGAACTTGTTGGCACAATGAAGGCTCAAGTAGATTTGATGGAAGATAGCTTGGCCCAAGCCGATGAAGCGGTGGAACAAAGTAAACAGACATTGATTTATTCTCAGAGAGCATACGTAACCGCCGGCGTTGTAGAGGTCGTTCACAACTTCGAAAAAAGCAAATTTGTTTTGAAAATTGAGAATTTCGGGCGAACACCGGCCAACAATGTCGTCATTTTCTGGAATATCGCGCTGCTGCAAGAAGCACCTGAATGCTGTCGAGTGCACGAGGGCGCGATTTGGGACGTGGGGACTATGACGAGCATCGGAGTTATTGCACCAGAAGAATACCCTGAATTTCCAGTACCCTTTGTGGCCCAAGATAAAAGTGCGGATTGGAAATACGGAACGACGCAGTGGTATTGCTGGGGAATGATCGAATATACGGATATTTTTCGAGATGGACGCCGGAAGTCTCATTTCGCTTTCGTCCACTGCGCAAACGACGGCTCCAAAGCCCGTCAGTGTGAAGCAGGTAATGAGGCATATTAAGGCGAAAGACGGGGTCAGGCCTGCGATATTGCGATTCGACGTCGAGGGGCATACCGAATCGCAATATTCAAGATAAAATTGAGGATGCCAATTTATATGAGAACGGGTGTCGTAACTATATTTCTTCTGGCAATTTTGTTTTGTTCGTGTCGGGAGGCGAGCGAACCGTATACCCTCGTCTATTTTTCAGCTGACGCGAGCAGCAAGGGCCACATAAGCATTTGGAGAATTCCGGGTCCGACTAATACCAACTGGTTCGTTGACCAAGGGACGGACAAACACAGCCTTCATTCAAACTTCGAACAAATGGTAACTCGTGTTGGTCTCCGAAGCGAGCGGACCAACAGAGGTTTGAAGATCTATGGCGAGGATTTCAAATTGTACTTTGAGTTTACGCCCGTACCCGAAGTAGCGTGTTTCGATAAGTGGAATATGAATGTCGCGTGCCCGCTCAACTAGAAGACTCGGCGTCAGGCCTGCGACGTAGCAAATGCACAGTTAAAAATCACAATGCATAATGTTTAAGTCTGCGAAACGGACGGCATATTTGTAGCCCCACGGTATAGACTCACACGGTCTCGTCGGCCTTGGGTCGGCTAAGGATAAATAGCAGGGCGGCGGGAAAGGCGAGGAGGAATATCAGGTTTACGATAATTAAGACCCATTGAAAGACCGGCTCTTGAGCAAAAGGCAGTTCCGTCATAGTTTGAATAACCCTCTGTGCCGCGATCACATACGCGAAAATCCAGATAATGCCTAATACTGCGGTTAATTGAGCGATTCGGCGGGCGAGCGGCGAGCCACGATAAATGTAAAACCCGGTAACGACAAAGACCACTCCGCCAGCGATCATAAATGGAAAATAAGTGATCCAAGTCGTATGGATAGCACGCATCATTTCTTCGAAGTGAGCGGGACCCGGCGGCGTCGATGACATCATCATCCGCTTAAACGCGACCATCGCTAAACTAAACGCCCCAAATCCCGCCATGCAGAGCCCAACGAGCGCCGTTAGTATCCCCGCAACCTTATCGCTCCTAAGCGAATTCATCATTTCACAATCCTACACCAAACCCGGCAAACAAAAGAATCGGGGTCAGGTCTGCGACGTAACAAATGCACAGTTCAAAATGCACAATGCATAATGTTTAAGTCCGCGAACCGGACGGCATATTTGTAGCCCACAGTGCGAACTTGGCGTAAGAATCGGGGTCAAAGAATCGGGGTCAGGCCTGCGACGTAACAAATGCACAGTTCAAAATGCACAATGCTCTTTTCAGTGCACAATGCAGAATGCACAATGCAAAATTCCTGAGTCTGCGAAGCGGACGGCATATTTGTAGCCCAAAGTGCGAACGGTGGGAACGGCACCAACCAAACCCACGAGCCGTTGGGACCGGCGGCATATTGCTCCCCTCCTTACGAAGGAGGGGTGGCACGCGTTTTTTGCGTGACGGGGTGGTTCTCTCGTTGAATGGAAGCCAAGAAAAGAACCACCCCCCGGCTACCGCCGTACCCCTCCTTCGTAAGGAGGGGAGCCTGAAGTCACCGTCTCCGACGGTTCGGGTCTTCAGTCCGCGAAGCGGACGGCAGAATAAAGCATCGGGCGTAAGCCCGATGTCAGGCCGCATTCATATCAAAAGCCCGCGTTGGCGGGCGACAGACCTTCACGCTAAAAACAATACGCTGCCGCTATCTTCGATAGCTCGATCACATTATCAACCCCGATCCCCGTGCTCACACACGGGGCTTTATGCTTTCACCGTCTCCGACGGTTCAAGAATCGGGGTCCGTTTTCGGCCTTTACCCATTGTTGTTTCTTGTAGTCGTACGTGATCTTGCCGCCGGATGCGACCCAGGCGTCGAGTTTGGCTTGGTGGGCGCGTTGGCGGGCCTCTTGCTTTCTCGTTTCTGTAACGCTCGCTTCTATTTCGGAGGTCCACTGGCTGTAGAGCCTTTGGGCCTGGGATTTTGAGATCTCGATCTCGGCGGCGATCTGGCGAAAGGTCTTGCCACCGCGATCGTGCATACGCTTGATCTCAACGATCTGCTCAAGCGTCTCGTCGTCGATCTCGGGCGGTTCGAGCACCACTCCGAGCATACCGTCGTCGAGCTCTTCGATCCGGTAGCGGAGCTTGTTTTTCTCGGTCCAGACCTTTTCGCCCGAGCGCGAACGCGTTTGGATGACCTGGCCGTCGTATAGGGCAAACACGCTGTCCGCGACGCCGCACAACACCCGCGAACGCCGCAGCCCGCGTTCGGGCGACTGGTTTTCGTAAACGAACGGATACGTGTCGGCCAGCACCAATACGGAAACATTTCGATCGACCGTCATCTGCCGCAGGGCGTGCATCAACGCGAGAGCCTCTTGCGTACCGTCCGCCGTGCGTGAAACGAGCGAAAGATCGTCGATGATCACCGCCCGAAATCCCCATCTCGCGACCATCTCAGCCACAAATTCAAACAGGTCTTCGCCGTCAAACGGTGTCTCGCGATACAGATTTCCGTCAAATTTATACTCCGCATACCGCTCGCGAAACTGCTTTTCGCTCAAAACGAGGTCGATATACAGCGTTTTCATCCGTTTTTTCTGCCTTTTCGATCTTAAATTGTGCATTGTGCACTCTGCATTTTGCATTGACGCGCCATTTTGCATTAGCGGCTCGCCGCGAGCGAGCGACTCCGCGATCTGCACCGCCAGCACGCTCTTACCCGAACCCGGCTCACCAAAGAGCAACGCGAGTTCCCCCTCACGCCAGCACACGTCAAACAAAGCCTCAGGCGGCCGTCGCTCGCGCCCCTTCACCGCATCTTTTGCCCGTCGCGGCACAAGTCGCGGTATCTCAGATCGCATTGTAGGCGCGGGGCTTGACATATATGATACAATGTATCATATATGCAACACAGCTTGCAATAATATTGTTTGAAAATTTAAGAAATTCGACGGTTTCGCAAGTCTAAGTCATTACCGCACAATGCTTTCGCTGTCCCAGCAACTCTTGGGACAGGCCGGGACAGTGCAACAAAGGCCGCGAAGCATAATGCCCGCGGCCTTTTCATTTGGACTAGCGGCCGGTCATTGGCCGGGATTCTGTTCGTCAAATTTTGTGATATCCACTTCGTCAATCGACGGGGCTTTTTTGTGTTCCTGACTTTCGCAATTCCCGGATTTGCAAACGATACGTGGATTGGACTAATGTCAAGAAAACAACTTAGAGTTTCGAGGTAGTTTGATCCGAGGAGGTTCATATGATCGAAGTAAAAGCAATGAAGGCGGACGAAGTCGAGGCCGTTCTTGGCCGCGTTGGGTATGGGCATCTCGGGTGTGCTATGCACAATAAACCTTATGTTCTGCCCATTCATTTCGCGTACGACAGCAAGATGATCTACTTTTTTACGACCGAAGGCCAGAAAGCGAAAATGATCGATTCTAATCCTGAGGTCTGTCTGCAAGTTGAACAAATCGTCGATAATGAAAATTGGGTGAGTATTATCATCTTTGGCGAGGCCGAAAGACTGGAGCATTCATGGGAAGTGGAAAAGGCATATGACTTGGTCAAAGGTGTGAATCCCAATCTCACGCCAGCGCTTAGTTATCGTTGGTTAGACACCTGGGTACAGGAAGTAAGAGACGACGAAGTGATATATCGCATTACACCGAAAAACACTACCGGACGCCGTGCCGGCACCGTCTGATCGCGACCGAACCTTAAATACATACGGGGTCTAAATGCATACGGGGTCTGGCCTGCGATTCCGGCACAAAAGACGTGCCAGTGTTGTTCTCAACCGCCACGATTTTGGCACAAACAACAAGCCAATGTTGCGGTAGCCCCTAAGCGGGAAACTGCGGCATGAAATACTGATGGATAGTCTAAGCGAGGAGCCAACTGATCGCTTCGGTCTCGGATGAAGTTACCAGCAGGTCGGCACCTCGATTCTCGGCGGTCAATTCGCCCAATTTGGAAATATGTTCGGCAGGCAGCATGATGGCAACCTTTAATTGAGGACCGAAAACCTTTGCAAGGTGACACCCGAGGCTAAATTTTTCAGTTTCTGACATCAGGCTGGAATAACCGAACGAATCGACCAACACTTTCTGCCTACGTGCACGGACGGCCTCGGCTTTAATGCGATCGATAAAGGAATACATCTCCGCTGCCGAATGATCGCCGGTGGCTATCAGTTTCAAGTAGTCAGGATCCTCCACGATCGAAAGTTTATAACTCATAAAGATTCTCTACAACAGCACGTTATTTAATGGCGTAATTTCTTAGTAACCCTTATTGATATTAACAGAATGAGGGTCAGACTACGGGGTCAGGCCTGCGATTCTGGCCTCGCAAAACTCGGCCAGTGCTAAAGCCGCTGGCACATAAGACGTGCAGGCGTTGTTCAAACCGCGTTTTTGATTACAACGCCGTTTGGTCGAACCCGTAACTTTCTTCGGCTAAACGGGGCTTTGTCGCGTCTTTACATTGCGGCAAATTTCGTATATTTATGTTGCGTGATCCCGCACACAATTAAATTTATCTTTTAGGAGAAAAGAATGTTGAGAAAATTATTCATTATTTCGTCGGTTTTGTTCGCTCTTACTTTGGGTACGTCAATCGTTTCCGCCCAAAACTGGGAAAACCTAGGTTCGCGAACGGTCAATGATCGAGCCGATCATGACACATGGAACGTCGGAGCCGGTAAAGGCGAATTTCGCAAGATCAAGTTGACGGTGCAGCACAGGGCCGTGCGGTTTATCAAGCTGACGGTCAAATTTGAAAACGGTCAGACTCAGGATATCGAACTGCGAAATAACATTCCGGCCGGTGGCTCGACTCGCGTTATCGACTTGGTCGGCACCGACCGCCGTATCGACAAAGTTGATGTGTGGTACGAAGCCCAGACGGTTCGGCGTGGAGCGAGATCGCAGGTAACGCTACACGGAATGAAATAATCTCGTTTGTTTGATGTCGGTCCATCTGTTTCGGACCTGACCAAAAATAAAAAAGCCGCGAAGCACAACGCCCAGCGGCCTTTTTGCCGGTGGATATTGAAAATCGCAGTGCCTGAGCCCGCGATCTTATTTTCACTTTCCCTCGGCTCGGGTTCTTACCTCTTGATCTGAGCGGTAAACGGGCCTTTGACAATAAGTTCTTTGCCGTCCTGTTTGCCCGAGACGTTTATCTCACCCTTGACGGTGTCGCCTTCGACCGAGATTATCTTTACCTCGCATGTGGCGGGGTCGGTCTGCTGAGACGGGTACAGATAGAGCCGCTGCTCCTTGCCGTCGCGAAAGACGTAGACGTTGATCAGCTCGAAGCTCATCGGCCCAGTGCTTTTGGCGCCTTTGTATGACGCGGGCTTGAACGGCGTATCGACCGTCGATCCCGCTTCGTCGTGAAGCGAGAGAAATATCTTGACCTGCTCGGACGCCGTCAGCTTATCGCCGTGCGGATCTCTTTTCGCTCCGTCAGAGTCGAAATTGCGGATCGTTATCCAGCGAAGTGCGTGCTCCTGATTAGGGGCGTCCGAGCCGGAGAAAAGAGCCTTTTGCACGGTAGCTCCGCTCCCTTTTTCAATAAACGGGATAGCGGTGCCTTCGCTTTTAATCTCGATCGTCGAACGCGGGCCGCCACAGGCGGCGATCAATAAACAAATAACAGGGACGACAAATTTTATATAATTTATTCTTCTCACGGGCATTTCTCCTTTCACCTTTTGCGGTTTCGTGATGATATACCAGACTCGGGATATTGCAAAACGCTCAAGGGGTCAGGGTATGCATGATCAACTGCTTAATTAAGCGGTCCACCTTGGTCCACCTTGGTCCACCTGGTCCGGACCGGACCAAAGATACCGGCTCAAGCCGGGACTCCAAACGAAGAAAGGCCGCGAACATTACGCCCAGCGGCCTTTTTCTTTGATCTACTGGTTAGGTCGCGATATCGCAGGCCTCGCCTTGGCTTTCTGCTTTGATGCCGGTACGGAACAAAGATCCTTGAACCTGCGTATATTATGGAGTAGTCTTTTGATCAAGAAGAAGCGTCCTATGAAATGCCCACAATGCGGTTCGCAAACGCTCGCCGAACAACAATTTTGCCGCTCATGCGGCGGTCAGCTGACGTCAGAACGGGCCGTCAGGATCAACCCTCAGCTTTGGGGGCTCATGATGGCATTTGGCGGCATCTTGATCGCGATCGCTGCAGGGATGTTCGAGATACGCGCCGTAGTGCTCATCGGAGCATTTATCTCGATCTCGGGCATGTTCTTTATCGCAGGGTATCCGATGATCGCATCATCACTCAAAAATCGCAACAAAACCGCAAATCCTCCCGAATTACCGGCAAATACTCCGACGACCAAAAAACTATCGCCGATCGGTGATTTTGAATATGTACCCGTCAGCGTGACAGAAAACACGACCAATTTGCTCAAAGACCCGGCACCAACCAAAAAGCGATAAACAACGCACCGGACAAAACAAAAAGGCCGCGAACATTACGCCCAGCGGCCTTTTTCTTATCGAACATAGTATCGGCCAAGCGACGGATCAACCTGCGGAAACCGGGTGACGCTTTCGTCCGAGCGCATCTTGCAGACGGTTTTCGAGCACCGTCGAGGACTGCTCGCCGCTGATCAGATTACGGATCGTGCGAAGCACGCGGCTGGGATGTGTCGCGTAGCCGACAAAATAGTTGAGCAGCATAAACGACACCCTGACCGCAGCGAGTTCAAAGTTGGTCATGTTCGGGTTTGATGTTCCCTGCGGCTTGAGAAAGTTAAACTTTCCGTTGAACGAAACGAGCGACATAAAATAGGCGTCGTTCAGCGAGACTTTCCCTTCGCTTTGCAGTTGTTTGAAGATGTCGGTGCCCGGATAAGACGAAAAGATAAAGAATGGCACCTCTTCCACACCGAGCGCGGCCATTCGCAGGCCAAACCAGAGCGTTCGAAGAACGTCGCCGCGGGTCTCGTGCGGAAAACCTATTATCAGATTTGTGCGAACGATCAGCCCGAGCCGAACGGCGACCTTCAGAGATGCGATCATCCGGCCGAGATCGACCTTTTTGTCGATCATCTTTAGCGACCTGGGTGAACCGCTCTCGGGCGCGTATGCCATATAGCGGCAGCCTGTGTCGCGGAGCAGCGTCAGCACCTCCTCGTCCAGCACTTCGCTGCGGGTACCGCTTGGCAGTGACCACGCAAGCTGCAGATCCTCCTGTTTCAGACGGCGGCAAAATTCCAGCGTCCAGCTTTTCTTTGTGAACACGGTCAGGTCGTAAAACTGAAACGAGGTAATCTGATACTTTTCCCGATAATGCTTTATTTCAGCGATCAGGTCATCGATATCACGCAGAACGTAGCTCGTCGTCCACATCTGTGGGCTAGAACAAAACTTGCACTTGTACGGGCATCCGCGTGAACCGAGCATCGGCATGTCGCGTTCGGATGAAATGCCGTAAGATTTGCCCGCTTCCCAGAAACGTTCGAGATAGCCTTCGGGCCAATGCGGCCACGGGATCGAGTCGATCTCGCGGATGCGCGGCAGCCCGCCGTTGTCGTGAAGTTTGCCGTCCGCGTCAAGGTAGCATATGCCGCCGACCTCGCTGTGATCGCCCGCAGACCATGCCTCGATCAGTTCGAACAGCGTGTGTTCACCCTCGCCTTTTACGATAACGTCAAGCGCAGGGCAATCGCGAAGGCTGTATTCAGATAGCGCCGTGAAATGCTCGCCGCCGCCCACCAACAACTGGTGAGGAAAACGGTTCCGGACCCGCGTGATCAGGTCTTTTAGCAGAACCCACTCGCAAGAAAACATGCTGCTAAAACCGATCACGTCGGCGTCGGCGGGTATGAGTTCCACCAACTCGTCGAGGTCGATTCCCTGGATCTGAAAGCCGGGGTATTCTTTCAGCGGCCGAACGGTGCCTAGATCGGCAGCCGTGCCGTCCACGATCTCGACGTTGTGTCCTTTTTTGAGCAGATACCCGGCAATATAAGCCAGCCCAATGGCTGGCGATGCCTCGTTGTTGAGCGAACCTTCGCGTGAGATAAGCGGCGCACGCACGAGCGCCACATTCAGCTTGCCCGCGAGTTTCGATCCATTAAAATGATTGTCAGGTATTTTCACCATGCACAAATAGATAGCTATTCGGTACGTTTTCCCAGAAAATCATCTGAGAATAGCACCAGATCTTCAGACATAAAAGGCCCGGTCTAGAGATAGACCGAGCCTTTTCTTTGATAGACGCTAAAGGACTTTATCCTCTCACATAACGCTGAACGCAGCGTCCGCGACGGTCCCTGACCCATCGATAGACGAGATAGCCGCCGGCTCCCGATCCTAAACCGATCAGGGCACCGCGTTTGCCTCCAATACCGGCACCGATAGCCGTACCGATGCCGCCGGCTATCAGAGCATTAACGAGCGTTCTGCCGCGTTTGCTGTTGCGTCGTACACGATACGTTCCGCCCGGGCAGGGTTTGAATTCCCCCGACTCGACCGCTGTTGTCGCCGCAGCAGCGGTTGCCGTTGGCATAAACGGCATAAATACGGCAAACATAATTGCAATTAATAATATAGATATGGTCTTTTTCATAATTTTCTCCTTTAACAAAGGCCTATAGAGAGATTTAACCTTATCTACATTGTTGCGCCGTAGTGTCACCCGTGACTGTACGTTAGCGAACATACGTCAGAGGCAATACCACGTCCAAAACCTATTAACTCAGGTCCCTACCGGCCGATCCTACGTCCGTTTGCCAGGCGAAAGATGATCAGTACGACGAGTGCACCTACTATTGACGAAAAGAAACTCGGAAGATTGTTCGCGATGTTATCAAACGAACTGATCAGCGGATATCCAAATAGGTATTTGCCCATAAATCCGCCGACAACCGCTCCGACAATTCCTAGAACGGTTGTCAAGATAATGCCGCCGCCGTCACGGCCGGGCAAGATAAATTTTGGCCAGATAACCAACTACAAACCCTAATATCAACCAAATAATTAAAGAAACCATAATATTCTCCTCGTTCAGAACGAACCCTAGCCGAAAACCACGGCGTTCCACCTTCTGCAAAGCCCGAGCAACATAAATTACCTGATAAGCCAGTATGATTGAATCAAATCACAGGAGGTTGCGTCTGTGTGCTATCGCACGGAAGGATCGGTGGAATATCGAAATGCTCAGACCGCCCAATACGGAAAAAGCCCGTCGAAACGGGCTTTAAAGAGATATCTGATCTAGTTTATTTATGCTCTACGGTTAGCTTGCTCTTCGATAAAGTATCCGACAAGAGAGGCGACGATAAGAGCGAGGCCGCCGAAAGCGAACGACCTCGGTCCTCCAAATATACCAACAAAAAATGCGATAACACCAACAACGGCCAGCAATGAACTGATGCCGCCTGCCAGTTTTGAAAATGCGGTTGAATTAGCCATGCGTCAAAGATACCAAATTGCCATATCCACGACAAACGCCGTTACTGCGTTGGTGGTTTCGGCGTACGTTTCGCACTCCAATCGGCCCCCTCGCCGCTTTCGCCAAATGACACCGTACCGCTCATATTGTCACCGGTTACAGTTCCGCCAAAGCTGAGTGTCAAAGCGTTGTCATTGTAATTTACCGTGTACGCAAAAGTAATGACATTCCCTTTGATCGTGCCTGTCAGCGGCACATCGCCGCTCGTTCGTTTGGCCGTTCCGCTGAGCTTTTCGCCATCAACCTTAAAGATAAATTTGACTGGCCTGGCTCCGCCCGGAGTGTTAAACGCCCCGTCCCATTCACCTGCGACTGACGTCTGAGCGGACATACTGCCCGCACCAAGCAAGACTAACCCGATCGCAAAAACCGTCGATATAATGACACTTTTCATATTGAATATAACTCCTTAAAACTAATAATACTCCCATTACACCAGTTACCGCTAGCTTCGCGGCCACATTCAGTAGAACTTCGGACACACGAATTTATCTCCGTGTTCTCAACGAGCCTTGCACCTGATGCGACTTTGAACTATAAATATCCAAACTGCAAAAGGAATTAATATATGAGCTTTTTTGTTTCGAACTTTAAGTGGCTGATGCTGATATCGGGGATGCTGACGTGCTCGATGTTTCTCGGACTGTTTGCTCCGCAATCGTCACTGCTATCAAATTTTGGCGAGACGATGACCGGTAGCGCGGCAAACGAGATCATCGTCCGCAATTGGGGAGCACTGATCGGGTTGATGGGCGTAATGCTCGTCTATGGTGCTTTCGTCGAACCGGTGCGGAAATTTGCACTCGTTATTGCAGCATTGAGCAAGGCAATATTTATCACGCTGGTGCTGTGCTACGGCAAACAATACATGAGCTTTGGCGCAGGCACGGCGGTTATCGCCGATGCGATAATGATCGTGCTTTTCATCGCTTACCTACTGCTGGCACGAGACAAATCCGCTACGTAAAATTATTCACATCTCATAAATGTCCCGCTGCCGCCGACGCCAGCCGGTACGACTTTTCCGCCGCTTAGGCCGACGACGAAATCTTGCATTTGGCACAGCGGCCGGTTTGGTATTTTTAATAGCACGGTACCGCGTTTGTATGAGTTATAGCTCACCTTGTAATAGCGAAACAGATCGTCGCTGGCGACATAATCGAGGCTCTGACGTTGAACCCAAGTGCGGTAATCGAGACCTATCTTGATGACCTGCGCTCCGGGATATTCTTTGGCGAGAGCGGTTTTGACGACCGATTCGACCGAGGCGTCGCGGTATGGCGGCTGTTTGTACGAGCGGCCGGGAGCGTCACGCAAGACCATAGCTTTCAACTGGTCCGCTCTGGCCTCAGCAGCGGCGGTCGCATCGGCCGGGACCTCTGTCTTATAGACCGCGTATTTAGGCCGAAGCCACGCCAGCTTTTCCGCCCGCCATTTTTCGCGTTCCCAAATAAGCTGTTGCGTTTCCCATCGTATGGGATTTTCCGGTTCGTTGAAACCAAAATTGAGGTTCTCTTCGGTATAGCCGAGATTTACGAGCGTTTTAACAACACCGATCCTCGCTTTTTTCTCCAGCGAGACGCGGTTTGCCGCGATCTGGCACCACACGCCAAATCGGTAATCGGTCGAGCCCGGGCGAATATATCCCGGCGAGTTGTAATCGGTCAGTCCGCGAAACCGCGTGTTGCAGAGTTGGTCAAGCTCAGCAAGTTCAGCGACCGTATTTTTCCATTGAGCTGAATCCGGAACCGGAGTGCCGCCTTCGGTAAATTGCGGATCAAAATAGGGAGCAAAGTATCGAACCGCATTGCCGAACCGCGAGCCCTCGTTCATAAACGCCTTTTGTATTGAGTCAGGCGGGATACTTTCGAGCGGGTTGCGGGCGGCATTGCCGATCTTTAGCTTTGGGGAATTTATCGGCAAGGTTACGACCTGATTATCCATGTTACCGTATCGTACCCGCACATTTCCGCCATCAATCCGCTCGACCGTTGCCCTTACCCATTCCTGTCCAAAGCAAAAGCATTGATAACGAACCTCATCTCCAACCTTTTGAGAATACGCGGCCGGAACGAGCACCAAAAATAAAAGTCGGGCAATCAAAGTTTTCATTTTGACAGATCTCCTTCGATGGAATTGTAGTGAAGTATAATTTCTGAGATTTTAACACAACATTTAGGGAAAATGCAGACAACATAAATGCCATCGAAATACTGTATTCGCGGGCTGCTTGCAATTACCTTGCTAATTCGCGCATCCAAGTGTTAGTGTTTCTTGAAACGAAACTCAGCGATTTATTCCATTCGGAGATCATTTGAGCACGATGAAAAAATCAATACTCGCAGTTATTTTCACTGCAGCGGCGGCGTTGGGAGCATCCGCTCAATGTCCGGCGATCACAATTGCGGCTCCCACGGACGAAGTACTGCCCGGTGACGGCATTATTTTCGTTGCCAATGTGACCGGTGGTGACGCAAAAGTATTTCCGACGTACAACTGGGTAGTTTCTGCCGGAAAGATCGTGAGCGGTCAGGGCACGCCGGTTATGACCGCGGATTCAACGGGCATCGACGGACAGTCGATTACCGCTACTGTCGAGATCGGAGGATTTGACAAGAAGTGTTATCAAGCGGCAAGTGCTACCGCGATGGTTAAAGCAGCGGTCAAGGCTCAAAAATATGACGAGTTCGGAGCGGAGAACCTTGAAGGCGAATGGGCGCGGCTTGATAACTTTGCGATCGGCCTGCAAAACGATCCTGGAGCTGTCGGCTACATCATTGTATATGGTGGACGAAAGAGTAAAAAAGGTTATGCCGCAGCTACGATCAAAAGAATGAAAACGTATTTGGTCAGGCAACGTGGAATGGATGCCGCCCGTTTCAAGACAGTTGACGGCGGCTTAAGAGAAGACCCGGCCGGCGAGCTGTGGCTCGTTCCACAAGGAGCGGCCCCACCTCAAGCGTCGCCGACAGTCGCGCCCAAACCGGCCGTCAAAACCCCCGTTAAGAAAAAGTCTTAGTGCGGTCATTACAATAAACGACTTAAATATAATTGAACTATCACCGACGACCTAAAGTCTGACTACACGCGGCTCTCTGACAGTCGCTGTCGGATCTTGGTCAGAACCTAGCCGTACTCCTCGGACGGGCAGGACGCGATTCTTGTCCGTTTAGCTCAGGCAAACGATTTGTATTACGCCAAACGTTAGTTATGTTATCATTCCGATATTCCTTGTCGGAGGTTTTTACGCAATGAAAAAGGTAGTCTTTTTGCTGATACCGGTGCTCGCCGCTTCATACGCGGTAGCCGTTAACGGCCAATCAACTGAAAAAAAAGATATCGAAGCCAAGAAAGCTGAGGCTGCCGCTGCCGCTCCGTGTCCTCGATTCGAGTTGCGCGGCGTTGGCAACCGTATCGTTCGCGAGGGCGAACAGATCCCCATCTCGGTAGCCGTAACCGGCGGCGACTCTGCGGTAGCAGCGACCTTCGTCTGGTCTACTTCGGCTGGTATTATCGCCAGCGGCCAGGGCACGCGAAACATCAGCATCGATTCGAACGGAGCAGCTATCGACCGTCAGATCACTGCCAGTCTTTGGGTAAGCGGTTACCCCGCAGAATGTACATCGCAATTTTCTGAGACCGTTAGGGTGGCGGGACCGGCCCGTAAAGTTGATGAGTTTGCTGAACTGACTCCTGAAAAAGAATCCTGGCATGTTAAGGATCTCACTGACAGCCTTTACGGTGTCAATGACAATATTTTCGTCATCGTCTATGCCGGGCGCAACAGCCCCCGCAGCTACGCGACCGCTGCTCTCAAACGCATCAAAGCACAGATCGTCGCAAACGGCGTCACGTCGGACCGCATCGGTATTATTGATGGTGGTTTTAGAGAAGAACCGGCATTCGAACTATGGATCGTTCCGGTCGGCGCAGATATGCCAAAGTCAACGCCGACGATAAAGGCAAAAGACATTATTTACCCTAAAATAACGCCCGTTAAAAAGCCCTGACTACATAGCCAAATACCCACAAGCATCGGCGATCGACGTATTTCCCCCGCAGAATATCAGCACGACTTTGCTGTCGGCTGAAAAGTTGTCCCGCAGTTTCGCCGCCGCCGCGAGCGTGCAAGACGCTGCGGGTTCTGTAATAACCTTGAGCCGCTCGGCGATGAATGTGAGTGCTTTTACCGCCTCGGCGTCTGTGATGACGGTGACGGATTCGAGCAGGTCTCGGGCCATGGTCAGCGTCGATTCGGTAACATAAGGAGCCCCGAGTGTCTTAGCAATAGACGTGATCGCGGAAAGCGTCACAGGCTCACCGGCCGCAAGAGCCTGTGACATCGCATCGGCACCGACCGTTTCGACGCCCCAGACGCGGATATCGGGGTTCGCGGCTTTTGCCGCTATCGCGACACCTCCGGCCAGCCCGCCGCCGCCGATGCTCACAAAAATATCCGTCACATCCGGCACATCTTCTAGGATCTCAAGCCCAACAGTTCCCTGACCCGCGATGATAAGCTCGTCGTCAAAAGGATGGAGGAAAATCCGCCCCGCCGCCTCGTATTCTTTAACGCGCTCAAACGCCTTGGCGATCGTCGCCTGCAGATCGACCGTCGCACCGTAACCGCGTGTTGCGTTGAGATACGTCTCAGGTGTATTTTCGGGCATCGCGATGACAGCATCAACGCCGAGCACGCTTGCTGCATAAGCGACGGCCTGAGCGTGATTTCCTCCGCTGACTGCGACCACGCCCCTCGATCGTTCTTCGTCGGACATCGACATCAGCTTGTTAAAAGCTCCACGAACCTTAAATGCCCCCGTCTTTTGAAACAGCTCGTATTTCACAAACACATTCGTCCCCAGATGCTTGCTCAAGCTGCTACTGTATTCGAGCGGCGTGCGCTTGACGTATCCGGCGATGCGGTCACGGGCGGCTTTGATATCGTTGATGTCCATAAACGTAATATATCATTCGCCACCAATGTCGCGAATCGCACAAATATTTCTTCTTAATTCGTGCCATTCGTGTAATTCGTGGCTAATCCTTGTAAAATATACCCAATGACCGAACCTGAATTAATGCTAGAGTCCGATGTCCACGCATTTGGCATCGAGATCGTCTATAAACAGCTCGTCGAAGCCGGTTGGGATATCCAGTCCGCCGACGTTTACAGCGAGCGAACCGAACATCCGCAGATCGTCGCCACCCGCGATGGCGAATTTGCGTTCTTTGTTGTGCGAACGGCGATGCACCCCGGACGAGGCCGTATCGAGGGCGAAGAGGTTTTCCAACATCTCTGCCGCTTGGCCCGTGACCACGACGCGTCGTGCTATTTCGCCAGCGTCGGCATCGCCAATTCCGAAGGCAAGACCGAAGAAGAAATGGCCGTCCCGATAAAAGGCGTCGCGTATCATGTCGCTTTCGATGGTTTAGTGAAGATGGAATTACCAAGTACGAAGTAGCCCGCGAACTACGCGAAAGAACGCGAATGTTCCAATCCATTCTATTTAGGGTTTTTCGTGTTTTTCGCGGGCAAAAAATCTTTTCTTATGAACAAGACCCGTCTCGAAGCCTTTTCCGATGCCGTTATCGCGATCATCATGACGATCATGGTGCTTGAGCTAAAGATCCCGCACGGCGACGACCTCGACGCGCTCAAACCGCTCATCCCCGTGTTCCTCGCGTACGTCCTGAGCTTTATCTATCTCGGCATCTACTGGAACAACCACCACCACATGCTCCAGGCGACGCGCAAAGTCAACGGCAAAGTGCTGTGGAGCAATATGCTGCTGCTGTTTTGGCTGTCGATGGTGCCGTTCGCGACCGGCTGGATGGGCGAAAACCATTTTGCCCCGCTGCCGACCGCGCTTTACGGCGTGGTCTTGCTGCTCTGTGCAATCTCTTACACACTGCTGCAAAACAAACTTACGAAACATTCCGACGGTGAGAATGCGCTGCTTGCCGAAGCGATCGGCAGCGACCTAAAAGGCAAGATCTCTATGATCATATACATCGCCGCCATCCCGCTCGCTTTCGTCCAGCAAAACATCTCACACGCGATCTACGTCATCGTCGCCCTCATCTGGCTAGTCCCTGACAAGCGGATCGAAAGTAAGATCAATAAATAAAAAGCACGAATGAACAACTTAATGCCCATTCGTGCGATTAGTGTAATTCGTGGCAAGAAAGTTAGTTGGCTGAGCCTCTGCCAAAGATGAGCCTGACGACGAAAAGCAGTATCACCGCTCCGAGGATGGACATGATCCAACCGGCGGCGTAGTTTTCGCCGGCCCAGAGCGATCTTGCGATAAATCCGCCGACAAAGGCACCGCCGATACCAAGCACCGCCGTTAAGATCCAGCCGACGACGCCGGCAGGCAACGCTTCTTTACCGGGCATCAAAAGCCTCGCGATAATTCCGACTATCAAACCGCCTATTAATTGTCCGATCATATTGATTCTCCTTTAGTCAAAGAACTTAAATGCTCCCACGTGAATGACTACGTCTTACTATAACTAATGTTCCAAAGCTAGCAACGAGTGACGATGGACGGGTAACAAGCGATCTCACCATTCGACATTCGAAATTCTGCATTTGTTTCACGCTTGTCGTATCCATTTCAAAACCTCTGGTATCGTCGCCCGTTTCCCGTACATCAGCATTCCGACACGATAGACACGGGACGCGAGCCAGACGAGTCCTGCGATCGCTAATAGATTTAGCGCGACCGAGAGTGCGATCTGCCAAAACGGCGGCGTCTCGGCGATTATCCGCACCGGCATTGCGAGCGGTGCGAGAAACGGAGCAATTGAAACCCAAAACGAAAGGTTCGAATTTGGGTCGCGGATCACCGCAAAACAGAAATAAAACCCAACGAGCAATATCATCGTCACCGGGAGCGAAAACTGTCCGCCCTCTTGTACGGTAGTGACCATCGAGCCGACGAGTGCGTAAAACGATGCGTAAATAAAATAACCAAGCAAAAAGAACAGCAGAAAATAGCCGATCATCAACGGCGTCAGATGCGGCAGCCCCGCGAACATCTGCGACATGTCAGCCTGCATCGACAAAAAAGCTACGAGAGCG
Source organism: Chloracidobacterium sp. (assembly GCA_016706275.1). Taxonomy (GTDB): domain Bacteria; phylum Acidobacteriota; class Blastocatellia; order Pyrinomonadales; family Pyrinomonadaceae; genus OLB17. Next base: position 115,176 of record JADJJY010000004.1, read on the forward strand.
ACAACCGACGCGATCCATATCGACATCTGTGTCAGCCCGGCCAGCCCCACGCCCACTAGTTTGCCTAACATCAGCGTAAACGGGCGTGCCGATGAAAATAGTATCTCGGCAATACGCGTCTCTTTTTCCTCCACGACCGCTCCCATAATGACCTGGCCGTAGATCGCCAGCGTGATGTAGATCATCAACCCGATCACAAACGACGCCGCCAGCAGCATATCGCTGTTCTTTTCGCGGCCGGTCTCGTCGATCGATTTGGTGTCGATATTTACACGCTTCCCGAGGCTTGAGACGATCTTTTCGTCAATATTCGCATCCGCCAGACGCTGCGATCGGACGGCGTCGTTTAGAGCGTCTTTGAGCAGATCACCGGCGACAAAATCACCTGCCTTTCGCGATAGAAACTCAAATTTCGCATCCGCTGCATCGATGTTCCCAGGCACGAGCAGATAAGCATCGATCTCATCGGCGACCGCCTTGGCAGTCAATTCGGTACGGATCTGCTCCGGAGATTTGCCCGCAGCGTCGTAATTGACAAAGATAAACCCCTCGGCCATCTGTTTCGAACTCTGTTTTACCCGCTCGTTTTGCGATGCGTTCAGGTCCTTGATGGCGTCTTTTGCTGCCTGTTCAGCCTTCGCCGCGATCTTGTCAACCGAAAGATTTTCGCGCACACGCGACGAGATCTTGTTGCCCTGATCCACAATGACGATCCGCGTCGGCTCACCCTTGATCGAAAAAATGATCGCCGGGATCACCGCAAAACAAGCCCCGATCAAAGGAAACAGCAGCGTCCCGAGCAAAAACGTCCATTTATAGACGATCTTTTTGTATTCGTGTTTTACGACAGCGAGGAATTTTCTCATTTTACTCCTCCGATCTGATCTATAAATATGTCATTGAGACTTGGCTCGACCTTTTCAAATTTGGAGATATTCGCTCCGCTTTCGATCAGTTTTTTCAACAATGCCTGCGGATCCGCATTCTCAGCAAGTTCGATCTCTATTTCGTCTGAGTGCTCTGTGGCTTTTGCAACAAGCGAGCGGTCGCCAAGCATTGCTTCACCGCCGACAGCACGTAGAGCGATCAGGTTTTTGCCGTAGCTGGCCTTTACTTCGCGAAGGCTGCCCGAGATCACTTTTTTAGATTTATTGATAAGCAGTATGTCGTTGCATAGACGCTCGGCGGTTTCCATCAGGTGCGTCGAGAATATTATGGTCTTGTCCTGTGACTTAAATTCTGACATCACATCGATCATAAACTCAACATTTACCGGGTCGAGCCCCGAAAACGGCTCATCCAAAATGAGCAGATCCGGGTCGTGCAGCACTGTCGAGATAAACTGTATCTTTTGCTGCATCCCTTTCGATAGGTCGGTCGTTTTTTTATTTTTCCACTCGGCGAGATTCATTCGCTCAAGCCATTTGTCGATGCGTTTGTCGGCGACAGATTGCGGGACGTCTTTCAGCGCCGCGAAATATCGGAGCTGATCGACGATCTTCATCTTTTTATACAGCCCGCGCTCCTCCGGCAGATAGCCGATGCGGTCCTGCATTTTCGGCGACATCCGCTCCCCAAACAGCTCGATCTTGCCTTCGTCGGGGGCCGTAATGCCAACTATCATGCGAATCGTCGTCGTCTTACCCGCACCGTTCGGCCCGAGAAATCCAAAAACTCGCCCCGCACGCACGTCAAAGCTCAGCCCCTCGACCGCCGTAAAATCGCCAAAGCGTTTTGTCACATTATCGACCCGCAGGGTCGCTTCTGAGTTGCCCATAATACTGACTTGCTATAACTTTAACTGCTTCACTAAGATCACCGCATCAATCTGACGCAATTTTTCCAGAACATTTTCTTCGAGAGCGGAATCGATCTCAACCACGGCGAGGGCTTCGCCGCCCTTTTCCTGTCGGCCGAGGTAAAAGCGGCTGATGTTAACGCCATTTTGTCCGAGGATCGTGCCGAGTTCGCCGATGACGCCGGGGACGTCGCGGTTTTTGGTGATGAGCATATAGCCGTGCGGTACGGCTTCGATCGAAAAGCTGCCGATCGCTGTGATGCGGCCTTCGCCGTTCGCAAAGACTAGGCCCGATGCGGTCTGTTCGCCGTCGGTGGATGTGACGCTTGTCAGGATGTCGGCGTTCACCGTCTTACCGGCAGTCGTATAGCTGGTAGTGACGCTGATGCCGCGTTCCTCGGCGATGAGCAGAGCGTTGACGACGTTGACGCGTGACGAAACGTTGCGGAGCAGGCCCGCGAGAAATGCCCGCGTGACCGGTCCGGCGTCATTTGTAGCGAGGGCTCCGGTGTATTCGAGCCGGACATTTGAGATCGCACCTTCATCGAGCAGCTGCGCCTGAAAGCGGCCAAGACGCTCGGCAAGATCAATAAACGGCTGCAAAGCCTCGACCTCAGCCGCCGCCATTGACGGAGCATTGACCGCTCCGCGCAGCGTTCCATCGATCAAATAATCACGCATCTGCTCGGCAACGGTCAGAGCAACACCCTCTTGAGCCTCGGTCGTTGAAGCTCCGAGATGCGGCGTTGTGATTATTTTTGGATTGCCAAGCAGCGGTGAATCAGGCGGTAGCGGCTCAGTTGAAAACACATCCAGAGCGGCGGCGGCTACGGTGCCGTTTTCTATGGCTTCTAGCAAAGCAGTTTCGTCAACCAACCCTCCCCGTGCACAGTTGACAACACGTACGCCTTTTTTCACCTTAGCGAACGCATCTTTGCCGATGATGCCGCGCGTTTCGTCAGTTACCGGTGTGTGGATCGTCAGGAAATCAGCACTCGCGAGCACTTCATCAAGAGTGCCCGTCTCGATACCGAGTTCTTTTGCCTGATCGGCGGACGTGAACGGATCGAACGCAACGATCTGCATCCCAAACCCGCGTGCGATCTGAGCGACGTGCTTGCCGATACGACCAAGGCCAATAACACCGAGGGTTTTGCCGTTTAGTTCGACTCCGACAAAGCTTTTCTTATCCCACACGCCGCTTTGTAATTTTGCATGCGCCTGCGGCACGTTGCGGGCCATCGAGACGAGCAGGGCGATGGTGTGTTCGGCGGTGGTGATGGTGTTGCCGTCGGGGGCGTTCATCACGACGATGCCGCGTTGTGTTGCCGCTTTGACGTCGATATTATCGACGCCGACGCCCGCACGGCCGATGACGCGTAAGTTCTTTGCCGCGTCCATCAGCTCCGCCGTGATGTGCGTCGCACTGCGGACGATGACGCCATCGGCGTCCTGCAATCGATTCGCCAACTCGGCATCGCCGAGCTTTGTCTCTTTGACAACGTCTATACCCGCATCGATGAGCGGAGCCAATTTTTCTTCGTTAACGTCGTCGGCGACAAAAACTTTCATATCAGTTGTCAGTGGACAGTAGTCAGTAGTCAGTGGTAAAACCGTAAGTGTTATTTGCGGTAAGTTTAGCATTTCGCAAATGTAGCGACAAAGAGTGTTCGTTATGGAAATTTTCTGCTACAGACAAGGGTCGGATAAGGTCGAAGAAGGTTTTACGCGCGACGAACTCCCGGCATTGCTCGCCGATCAAACAAACGTCGTCTGGGTCGATCTGAAAGGCGAAACCGAGGCTTCCATTGAGGAATCGAAAGACGTTTTGCTAAATGTTTTTAAGTTTCACTATCTGACGGTCGAGGATTGTCTTGAAACGCGAAACCAGCCGAAGGTCGAGGCTTATGAGAAGTATCTCTATTTTATCGTCCACGGCATCAAGCCCGAGGAAACAAACCCTTCGAATTTTGTCACCAAAGAACTCGACGGATATCTCGGTTCAAATTTTGTTGTTACATTTCACGTCCAGCGTTTTCGCAGTATCAAGACCGTAAAACAGCACATCCGCAGCAGTCCGTTTCATTGCAAACGCGGTCCTGCTTACCTACTGCATCATATCCTCGACGAACTCGTCGATCTGTATATGCCGATCGTCGACGATTTTGACGAGGCGATAAACGATCTCGAAGATCGCGTTTTCGATATGAAACGTAGCAGCAATTCGGTGCTTGCAGAGGTAATGGACGTCCGCCGGAGTGTTGCCCGTTTGAAGCGCATATCTTCACGGCAACTCGAGGTTTTGTATCGAATGTCGCACGGCGAATTTCCGCAAATACCGACCGAGATCCTGCCCTTTTTCCGCGACGTACACGACCATCTACTCCGCATCTCCGACCTTTCCGAAGGTTATCGCGACCTCGTCGCCGGTCTCTTTGACATCCATTTTGCCGTAGTCGGCAATCGCACCAACGACGTGATGAAAACCCTCGCCGTGTTGTCTGCTATCATATTGCCGCTTTCGCTGATCGCCGGTATTTATGGGATGAATTTCGAGAACATGCCGGAGCTAAAGACCGAACGCGGATATTTTATGACGCTCGGTGCAATGGCGTTCCTCACGATCATATTGCTGATCTATTTTTGGCGGCGAGGTTGGATATTCCAGGGCGAGGCAGAAATAGTCGTACCGAAAAAGCCGGAGCGGCCCGAAGAGGATTTTGAAAATACGTAGGTCTTTGTTGGTTGCTAGGCTAGAGCGTCGATAATTCGCTGAACCTGTAAGTCGCCATAACCATAAACGCCGGCGCGTTTTTTGAACTCGGCAAAGATCTTGCCAAAATCCGTTTCGCCGCCCGATGTGATCGCACGCACGACTTTAAGCGGCTCGACGTCCTGATTGATTGCCGCCGCGACTACCTCTCCGAGATACGGAAATGCGTCTGTCGCACTCTTGGCCAGCTCTTTCAACTGCACAAAATCTTTACGGCGATATGCCTGCCAAAGTGCGGAACCGAGAGCGATGTCCGCGTCGCTGAGTTTTGTCCTCATTTCAAAACACGCTTTGAGATCGTCGGATTCAAATTTTCCAAAGCCGTCCCACCGATTGTCTATTTCCAGTCCTATCGGCTCGACCCGATAAATGGTTGCTCCCGTTTGGCTCAACATCCACAGGCAAAACCACATATTCACGCTACAAAACAGCTCATACTCAAACCAAAGATAGACTTCGTTATCCGCTGTCAGATCGCCCAGTTTTGCCAGTTGGTCAGCGACGGTTTCGTGATATAAGATCTCGTCCTCGCCATAATCGGCAAGGATAAATTTTGCACGTTCGTCCCAAAATTCATCGATATTTTCGGCATCGATCGGTCCCGTGACAAACACCTCGCGGCAGACGATCAACTCGCCGCCAATTTTCGCTTCTTTGAAAACACCAGCGACCGCATCGCCGGGTAAAACGTGATAGATCATATCAATATCGTGACCGCATACGCGATCGAGAGACACATACCGGCGTAAACGCCGGCCACCAAGTCATCGGCACAAACGCCCACACCGCCGGGCAGATCCTGCAGACTATCGATCGGATACGGTTTCCAAATGTCGAAAAGACGAAAAAGGCCAAACCCAGCGAGAATGTATATCCAGCTTGCTCCGGCAGGTATAAATAGCAGCGTTACAAGCAGTCCCATCACCTCATCGACGACCGCTTCGCTAGGGTCTGAGTTACCTAGTATCGGGATCGTCCTGCCCGATGCCCAAATGCCGACAATAATAAGAATGACAAGCAAGATCGAATTTGATGCCCAGACGAGGGCACTGATCTGTTCCGGAGTGTATCCAGCCGTGAAAAACCGAAGGCCCGCAAAAACGTCAAACCAAACCACCCCAACGTAGATAGCAACCCCGACCATCGAACCAAACGTGCCGGGCATCAACGGCAAATAGCCAACACCCCACGTCGTGAGCATCAACGCGACGTAATCGACGATGCCGGATGGCTTTCGTTTTTCGACGGGGGTTTTCATTAGAATTCGATTCCCTGTTGAGCGAAGATACCTGCATTAAAAGGATGCTTGATCTCACGCATTTCCGTTACAAGATCAGCTTCGTCGATCATCTTCGCAAGTGCGTCATCTACATTTCTACCGGTCAAAACGAGGTGTAGATGCGGCTGTTTTTCGCGAATGGAACGGATCTCGGCAATGACAGCGTCGATGTCGAGAAAACCATAGCTTAGAACATAGAGCAGTTCGTCGAACACGAGCAAATCGTAATCGCCATTCCGCATCTTATCGACGCAGAGTGCCCACGTTTCTTCGCTGGTTTTTATGTCTTGGGTTTTGTCGTTGGTGTCCCAGGTAAAGCCGTCGCCCATTGTGTGGACCTCGACGCCGAGCTTTTCTAAGGATTCGTGCTCGCCGTAACGGTCACCTTTGGCTTTCATGAACTGGATCATCGCGCATTTTAATTCACGACCAGCCGCACGAACCATCAACCCGAGAGCGGCGGTCGTTTTACCTTGCCGTCGCCGGTATTGAGCATCAACAGGCCCTTGGTATTTTCGCGGTAATCGTCACGCCGCCATTTGTAACGTTTTTCAGCCATTTAAAGCATTTGCCCGCGAAATACGCGAAATAATCAGAAAAAAGAATTGGAAATAAAAACTTTTCGCGAACTTTTGCGTGTTTCGCGGGCAATATTTTTTTATACCTCAGATCGTTCAACCGCTTCTCGCAAAGCTGCGACGATCTCGGCTTCTTTTTCATCCCAGTCCCCTTCGATGCCCAATCCCGAAGCATTTTTATGTCCGCCGCCGCCAAATTTCTCAGCGACATTTGCGACGTTGATATCCCCCTTTGAGCGAAGACTGCAGCGGTATTTGCCGCTTGCAACTTCACGCATATAAACGACCGCAACCACATCTTTTGCCGCGAGCGGGATATTTACAAAACCATTGTTATCGCCGTCGATCGCGCCGGCAGAGTCATGCATTTCAAGGGTTTGCCTTAGTGAGGCGATACGTCCGCTTTCGTCGCGTTTAACGGTGCCGAGCACCTGACGCATCAGCTCGATACGCGACCAAGGGTAATTGTTATAGACGGCCTCGCCAATCTTGGCGGGCCTGGCACCAGCTTTGATCAGCTCGGATGCGACCTTTAGCGTGCGGTCGGAGGTGTTTGGGAAATGAAATGAACCGGTGTCGGTGACGAGCGCCATATAGACGCACTCGGCGATCTCTTTCGTAATCCGTCCGCCGATGGCTTTGCAGAGATTGTAGATCATCTCGCCGACAGCCGATGCGGTCGAATCGATCCAGTTTATCGTGCCAAAATGTTCGCTGGTTGCGTGGTGGTCGATATTGACAGTGAACTGTTTATCGAGTCCTACGATACCGGGGCGATCAACGTCTGAGCATTCGATGACAAAAATGGCGTCGTATTTACCGTTGACCGAACTAACGTCGAGAATTTCATCTGCACCGGGTAAACTGCGGTATGCCGGCGGCACGTCGCCGCGAACAATGACCTCAGCCTCTTTGCCCAGACTGCGAAGCAGCCAGCACAATCCCAAAGACGAGCCGACGCCATCGCCGTCTGGCTTGATGTGGGTCGTAATTCCAAACGTATGTTTGGTTTCAATTAACTCTACTACTTGGCTTAACACTCTTTGTGCGAGTGATGAGTGGAGAGTGATGAGTGAGGAGTTTCAGGATCCTAGTCCTAACCCTCGTCACTTGTCACTCATCCCTCGTCGCTCTCTTCCTCTTTTATTTCACCCTTGAGCGTTAGATCGCTCAAGATGGCGTTGATACGCGAAGCATTTTCTTCGGCGGTATCGCGGACAAAATGTAAATGCGGAGCATAGCGGAGCGATAGATTCATCGCTACCTGCTGCCGGACAAAAGTCGATGCACTGCCGAGAGCCTTTAGTGCTTTGTTAATATCTTCGTCACTGCCGTGAACGAGTACGAAAACTTTGGCGTCTCTCAGATCCTCTGAGACGACGACCTCTGTAACGGTTGTCGTCTCGAGCCTCGGGTCGTCCAGTTCAAAACCGACGACCTCAGCGATCTCCTCTTTCAATGCTTCAGCAAATCTCTCGGGCCGTCGCATATCTTACAATTCCGTCGCGGCAAATTTCTCGATCACAAACGCCTCGATCTCGTCATCGATCTTAATATCGTTAAAGTTAACGAGGCTGATACCGCATTCAAATCCGTTTTTGACCTCGTTGACATCGTCTTTGAAACGTTTGAGCGTCGATATGTCACCTTCCCAAATGACAACGCTGTCACGCAAAAGCCTTGCTTTTGCTTGTCGGCGTATAAGCCCTTCGGTAACGCGGCAACCGGCGATGGTGCCAAGTTTCGACACCTTAAATGTTTCCTGAACAAGTGCCTTGCCGAGGATCGTTTCTTTCTCGATCGCGTCGAGCATACCGATCATCGCGGCCGTGATCTCTTCTTCGACCTTGTAAATGATCGAGTGCAGGCGGATGTCAACGTCCTCGTGTTTGGCGATATCCGAAACGCGAGCCTCGGGCCGAACGTTAAATCCAATGATAACGACCGCTGTCGAAGCATCGTCCGCCTGTGTCGCCGAAGCGAGCAATACGTCCGACTCGGCGATCGCACCGACACCGGCACGAATAACGCGGACCTTGACCTTTTCGGTCGAAAGTTTTTCGAGCGTTCCCTTGAGCACCTCGACCGAACCTTGAACGTCGGCTTTGAGAATGACAAGCAATTCCTTGATCTCTGCCAGGCCGAGCGATTCGATACCACGCTTGGTGGTCTTGAGCATCGCGGCCTGTCGGACATGCATCTGTCGCTGCCCGGCAATTGTTTGAGCACGGTCAACGTCGGCGACGACCTGGAAAGTGTCACCGGCTTGCGGTACACCCTGTAAACCTAAGATCTCGACCGGCGTTGCAGGCAACGCTTCTAAAACTGCCTCACCACGGTCGGAGAACATCGCTCTGACCTTGCCCGAAAACTGTCCGACGATGAACGGATCACCGACCTTCAGCGTTCCCTGTTGAACGAGTGCCGTCGCGACAGCTCCGCGACCCTTATCAAGTTTGGCTTCGAGTACCACGCCTGACGCACGACGCGTCGGGCTGGCCTTAAGGTCGAGAATATCGGCCTGAAGCAAAACTGTTTCTAATAATGTATCGAGATTTTGGCGATTCTTGGCCGAAACCTCGACCATCTCCGTCTCACCACCCCAATCGGTCGGCTGCAGCCCAAGTGCCGCCAAACCATTTTTGACGTTATCGACGTTAGCACCGGGCTTATCGACCTTGTTGATCGCGACGATCATCGGCACACCGGCGGCTTTTGAATGTTCAACCGCCTCGATCGTCTGAGGCATCACGCCATCGTCAGCGGCCACAACTAGGATAACGATATCCGTCGCCTTGGCTCCACGCGCACGCATCATGGTAAATGCTTCGTGGCCAGGTGTATCGAGGAAAACAACGCGACGCGGTACGTCGGGGTTGTCGGCATTTGGCACCATCACGCTGTAAGCACCGATGTGCTGCGTGATACCGCCGGCCTCTCCCTCGGCGACATTTTCTGAGCGAATGGCGTCAAGCAAGCTGGTCTTACCGTGATCGACGTGGCCCATAACCGTAATAACGGGGGCACGTGTCAGCTCGACATCATCGGCATCGGCGGCGATCAACTCTTCAAACTCCTCTTCGATGACCATTTCTTCGAACGGTACAAAGCTGAGGTCAAATCCGTAGTCAAACGCCATCTCGGTCGCCATTTTTTCGCCGATAGGCTGATTAAGCGTAGCAAAAACGCCGCGTTTGATAAGCAGCTGCACGATGTCACGCGGGGTGATGCCCAAGGCCTCGGCAAACTCGCGGACCGTTGCACCCTCAACCAGGCGAATAACCTTTAATCCGTCATCATTGATCGCACCGACCTGTTCGAGAATTCGTTCCTCGATAGTGCGTTTCTGCGGTGCATCTTGATCGCGCTCGGCAAATCTGCCGCCCTTGTCATTGGCTCCCTTACGACCCCCTCCACGACCCGGACGACGCCGATTGTCCGCCGGCGGGATATAGGTCATCTGCGGAGCCGCATTTTCACCGGGCGTTCCGCGAAGTCCGCGCGGCCCATCGCCGGGGCGACCGCGAGACGGTTCAGCAATAAGCCGCCCTGTCTGCGTCGGAGCATCTTTAACAAGCTTGTCGCCGGCCTTGATGCCCTTGTCGATCGCGTCTTTGGTAAGCGTTAAAACTTTTACGGTCGTGCCCGTTTTTGAAACAGGAGCCACAGGTGCGGCTTCCTCAACCTCGGCGACGGGCGGTGCTTCGATCTCCGTCTCGACGGCTTCGACCGGAGCAACTTCCTCAGCCACACCAACTTTTGGCTTTGCTACACGTCTTGGTTCAGCAGGAGCTGTTTCAGCAACCTCCGCCACTTCTTCGACAACAGGTTCGGCAGCCGTTTTCTTAGCTAATTTCTTTACGCTCGACGGTGTGCCGGCCTTCGCGTCCTCGGCCTCAACCGGCGGAGCAGTTGCCTCGACAACGACGGCTGGCTTTGCCGCGGGTTCGGTCGCAGCAGGAGTTGCGTCAACTTCCGGTGCATCCGGTGCGACAGAAATGTCGGTCTCGGCGACAGGGGCGTCTTCCGTCTTGGCGGCTTTCTTAATGATCTTGATAGCACGCTTTGGTGCGACCTCGGTCTTAGGAAAATATTTACCGCGAACCTTTTCAGCGACCTCGTACGGGACGGAGTTGGACGCAACGCTGACATCGACGCCCTCACGGCGCAGGTCTTCCATCACACGTTTTGTGTCCTGCTTGACCTCTTTTGCAAGGTCGTATATTCGAATACTTTTACCGATCGCCATATTTAATAACTCTGTTCGTTCACGCGCCAACGCGGATATGCGGCGGCTATTACCACTCGGACCTAAGCATCTTTTGCCGTATCAGCATCGCCTTCGGTTGCCGGAGTTTCAGTCTCTTCTGCCATGACTTCCTCTGCCACTTCAGCAGCGGCTGGCTCAGCCTCGGGCACTGTTTCTGCGACTGGCACCTCTTCAGCGACAGCTTCTTCGACCGTTTCTTCGGCTACTGCCTCGACCGGAGCCTCTTCGTCAACAGTTTCCTCAACAGGTGCTCCTTCGACAGCAGGTGCTTCTTCAACAGCTTCTTCCGGAACCTCGACACCCATTTCGACGTTTCGGGCACTGACTATCGCAGCGGCTGCCGCCTTGATCGACTCGGCCTGATCCATACTAACGTCAAGGAAATCGACGAGATCATCGACCGACGCAGCGGCCAAAGCCTCAACATCCTTAATACCTTTCTCGGCCAGCGTCTCTGCCTGAGGTGCGGTCACGCCCTCAAGAGCGGTGATCGGCACGGCCTCGCCCGACGCCATCATTTTACCCATCTGCTGGGTGATCTCTCGCTTGATCAGCTCTTCGCTAACGATCTTGATCTCCCAACCGACCAGGCGGGTCGCAAGACGGACATTCTGCCCTTTTTTGCCGATCGCGAGACTCAGTTGATCCTCGCCGACGATAACTTCCATCAGACGGTTGTCGATATCGGTGATGCGGACCTGCGAAACCTTTGCCGGCGACAGAGCGTTTGCCGCAAACACCGACGGTTCTTCGCTCCACTCAATAATATCGATCTTTTCGCCGCGTAATTCTTTGATGATCGCCTGCACACGCGAGCCTTTCATACCGACGCAGGCTCCGACCGGATCGACATCCTTTTCATTAGATGTAACCGCGATCTTTGCGCGGTCGCCAGGTTCGCGGACGCACGATTTGATGACGACTGTCTCGTCGTAGATCTCAGGCACTTCCATCTCAAAAAGCCGTTTTAACAGCTCTGACGAAGCACGCGACCCTTTGATCTGCTGGCCTTTCTGCTCACGAGAAACATCAGCGATGACAACGCGGATACGTTCGCCCTGATTCCACATCTCACCGCGTGACTGCTCTTGGCGGGGCACGATAGCCTCAAGATTATTGCCAAGGTCGACGATCATATCGCCACGCTCAAAGCGTTTGACGGTACCGTTGATCAGCTCGCCCTTGCGGTCTATGTATTCTTCGTAAACCTTTTCGCGGATGGCCTCGCGTACTTTTTGCACCAAGATCTGCTTTGCCGTCTGTGCGGCGATGCGGCCCATTTCCTCGCGGTTGAGCGGCAGCAGCAGCATATCGCCGATCTCGATCTCGTCACCGGCAAGCTCCTGCGCCTCTGCGAGAGTGAGTTCGGTCAGCGGATCTTCGACCGTTTCGACAACCGTTTTCTCTGCCGAAACCTCTATCTCGCCTTCCTCTTGGTTCCACTCGACCTGGATGCTGTCGCCCGTCTTGTCCTTAAACTGCTTGCGAGCGGCCGCCTTAACGGCTTCCTTCATCGCCTCGATGATCATGTCGCGGTCGAGCGACTGCTCACTACATAAAAGGTCTATACTCTGTCCGATGGATGATGTCATAACTCTTCACTCAATGCCGTCTTAACGGCTAAATTCTTTCGCCAGATCGATCCTCAAATTTGCCTTGGATACGTCCGCGTATGTGAACGTCACCTTGCCCTGCGTCCTGTCGTCGATCACGATCCGTTCGTCGCTCGCCTCGACGATCTCTCCGATAAATATCTTTTGCCCACCGATCGCCGCCGTTGTCTTGACCTTGGCCAATTTGCCGGTAAATTTTACAAAATCGGCTAGCGAATAAAGCTCGCGTTCGATGCCGGGGCTCGAAACCTCTAATACGTATTTTGTCGGGACTATGTCCTCAGCGTCGAGTATCTCCTCAGCCGCCTTAGAAAACCGCGAGCAATCGTCGATCGTCACGCCCTCGGGCTTATCAATATAGACCCGCACGACCATATCGTGCTTGATGCCCGCAATCTCGACGTGGACCAATTCGACGCCCGTATCCGCGGCAACCTTGGCCGCAATATTTCCAACACGCTCAATAACGAGATGCTTATCCATCACTTTCAACCCAAAAGAAAAAGTGGGTGCGAAACCCACTTGACACGATTCCCGCGCATCTCAGCAAACGATTATCTTACTTGAACATTAGCTTTTGTGCAAGTATAAAACGGGCGAGCAGCGTTCTGATATTTACAATGAATAATGACGTTGAAAGGCGGAGCGTGCCGCCCCTATCAGTCCGGCGTTGTCGCCTAGCTTGCCGCGCACGAGTTTTGCACGCTTGGCAGCTGCCGGATAGGCTCGGGCGAGGATCTCGGCTTCGACGCGGGGTGCAAAAGCATCCCAGCCCTGTGTGACGCCTCCGCAAATGACGAACATTTCGGGGTTTAGTGTGTTTGCAAGACCGGCGAGCATAATGCCCAGATAACGGCCCATGGTATCAAAAACGGCCTTGGCCTGTTCGTCGCCGGTGATCCACGCCTCATAAACCTGAGCGGCGGTCGTTACATTCATACCGGCCTCTGACGCCATTCGCTCGATGGCGGTGCCCGATGCGTATTGCTCGATGCATCCGTGGCTGCCACACCCGCAAGGACGGCCGTCGGGTTCGACGCAAATATGGCCGACCTCACCGCCCGTACCGTCAAGCCCGCGGAGCGGCTCACCATTAATAATGATACCCCCGCCAATCCCTGTGCCGAGGGTGACGCAAACAGATGTGCTGACATCCTGTGACGCTCCGATCCAGTCTTCGCCGATACCGGCGGCGGTCGCATCGTTTTCGATGGTAACCGGCAGGTGAAAAAGATCGTCGAGAGCGGCTTTCAAATTCATCCCGACAAGTGAAGGCAAATTTGGGAGTTTGGCCAGCACGCCGTCAAATTCTTTTGCAGCAGGAGCCGGAGCTGAGAAAGCCACTGCGTCGAACGAACCACATTCCCCAGCCATTTCCCGAACCATCTCGATAAGCTGTTCCGGTGAAACGCCCTTTGGGACAGGACGTTTTGTCAGATGCAGGATCGTGCCGACGCTGTCGACGGCCGCGATCCGCATGTTTGTTCCGCCAAGATCGGCGGCAAGAACGACGTTCGCCATATACAAAGGTTAGCTCGTTGGCTTTTTCGGACGATCTGCCTCGGGCACGTTTTTATAAACATCCTCGTATTTTGCAAAGCCGTCCTTAATAACGGTGTCCATCAAATTAGCTTTATCGACCGACGTCACCTCGAGCAAGATCGAGGGCACTTCTTTTTTGAGCACGTCGTTCATAAACGGCTTGGTGTCGAGCTTTTCTTTTTTGGCGAGTTTGACCGCTGCTTCGACGGCCGCATTTGCGAGGGGGATGATCGGCTTATAGACGGTCATCGACTGTTTGCCCTCGGCAATATTTTGCAGAGCCTCGAGTCCGGCATCTTGCCCGGTAACCAGAACCTTTCCGGCAAGCCCGCGTTTTGCGAGTGCCGAGATAACCCCGCCGGCCATGCCGTCATTAGACACGACGAACGCCTGAATATCGTCATTGTTTTGCGTTAGGGCATTTTCAGCCATCTTCAGAGCCTCTTCCGGTTTCCAGTCAGTTATGAAATTATCCGCGACGATCTTGATATCGCCTTTGTCGATCGCTGCCTGCAAAACCTCAAGCTCGGCCTTTTTCATAATGACCGCGTTGTTGTCAGTCGATGCACCATAGACCATCACATATTTGCCTTTTGGCACTTTTGCTAAGGCGTACTCGGATATCTTCTTGCCGATGACCGGGACCTGATGCGAGATGTACGCGTCGATCTTGTCCGAATTAATAAGCCGATCATAACTAATAACAGGCACATTCTGAGCCTTTGCTTTATCGACCATCGACGCGGCCTGGGTCGCATCGTGCGGAGCGATCACAAGCACGTCGATGCCCTGCGTTAACAGGTTATCTACATCGTTCGCCTGTTTGTCGGCCTTATTATCTGCGACAGTCACGACGCAATCGGCATTGAGATGTTTGCAGTGTGCCTCAAACGCATCCTTATCCCGCTGCCAACGCTCTTCCTTGAGCGTGTCCATCGCAAAGCCGATCTTGATCCGCTTTTCTTTTGGCCCGCTCGAGCAAGAGGCGGCCATACCGACTGCTAAAAATAATATTGTAAACAGCAAAAACCCTCTTACTTTCATATCGATAATTTCTCCGAAAATATATTTTCAACTGAGGGAATTAGAACAAAAATTTATTGATCGGGCAATTTAGGTTTTTCACCAAATTGTATGCAGATACATGCCGGCATAAGAATGACAATTATTACGTATGTAATAAATATTCTCTTTTTCGTGTTTTGCCTTTGAATAAGGAAAGAACTGTGCTATAAATATGAATCAAATCCTAGCTTAGGCAGTTTTAAGCCATGGGAAATAATTTTCTCTCGATTGACACGATTGACAGCCCGGATTTAATTGACACGGAGCATTAATTCGTGTAAAAGATTGAGAGAGTTGATTTTTGAGACAACAATGCAGGTTCGGAATTAAGGATTTGCTGGCCAAATTAATATAGGGTCTCAAACAGTTATATATTTGAAATAGGATCGATTTTCAGGAGGAGATTAAACAGATGCTAGGCAAAAACATTGCTCGTAAATTCGTCACTTTAACCACGCTTGCTACACTTTTATGTGTTTCATCGATGATCGCATTGGCCGGACCTCTGGTCGCAGGTGCTGAGATCACCGTAACAGGCCAGGTAACCGTTAACGGTCAGACTGCGGTCTCGAATTCGACGATCACATCAGGATCGTCGATCACTACCGCTAAAGGCTCCAGTGCAGTTGTCAGCCTTGGCAAGCTTGGCCGTGTTGAAGTTCAGGAAGACACAACGATGTCCTTGAACTTCACCGACAGCAGCATCATTGCAATGCTTGATTCGGGCAAGGTTCGTGTTTCAACACCAGTTGGGGTCGCTTCAACCGTCACGACCAAGAATGCGACCTTTATGGGCGATTCTGCTCAGGCTGATAATTTCCTCGTCGAAGCCGAATGTTCGCACAGCCACATTGACACGACCTCGGGCTCGGCAACCATGCGTGAAGGTGCTAATGACAAACAGGTTTCGGCCGGCACGTCGGCAACTGCAGGCAATCTCGTCCAGACGGGTTGCAAGCCTTGTATGCGTCCGGGTTCGGGAACACCTCCTGCATTCGCGGGTTGGCCTTGGCTGATCCTTGTTGCAGGCGCGGGTGCCCTTACTGCCGTCTTACTTACAGGCGGGAACGATGGTTCCGGCGGTAACGGTACTGTTGTCAGCCCATTACGGCCACAAGGTTCAGTTAATTAATCACTATTTCAGCTCATAATTATGCGGGTCATGTTATCTGACGTGACCCGCATAGCTTTGTCCATTTTTCTCACGATTGATACTTTATTTACTTTTGTTAGTTTATTGATCCATTATGCACATCGCAGTAATCGGTACCGGATATGTTGGCTTAGTGACCGGAGCGTGCTTCGCAGAGTTTGGCGTTGATGTCACCTGCGTAGATGTCGACCGTCAAAAGGTTGATAATCTCAACAACGGCATTATTCCCATCTACGAGCCTGGCCTGGATAAGATCGTCGAAAAGAACGTAGCGGCCAACCGGCTCCATTTCACCACGGACATAAAACACGCGGTCGAGAACGCTCTTGTCGTCTTTTTAGCTGTAGGAACGCCTCCTCAGCCGGACGGCACGCCCGACATGAGCTATTACCGCCAGGCCGCCAAAGACGTCGCCGAGGCGATGAATGGTTACAAGGTGTTGGTCACAAAATCCACCGTCCCCGTCGGCACGGGCAAATGGCTGCATGAATTTGTAACGGCTAACCTAGCGACCGATACTGAATTCGGCGTTGCCTCTAACCCCGAATTCCTGCGCGAAGGGGCTGCGATCACTGATTTTATGCGTCCCGACCGCGTCGTGATCGGCAGCAACGACACGCGTGCGATCGATGTAATGAAAGAGCTTTACCGTCCGCTCTATCTGATAGAAACGCCGATCGTCATCACCTCGCTTGAGGCCGCTGAGCTTATTAAATATGCTGCAAACGCATTTCTTGCGACCAAGATCACATTTATCAACGAGATCGCCAATCTTTGCGATGCTATAGGCTGTGACGTACACGACGTTGCCCGCGGAATGGGCATGGACAACCGCATAGGCCGCAAATTCCTGCATCCGGGCCCGGGATACGGCGGCTCGTGCTTTCCAAAAGACACACGGGCTTTGACGACTGTGGCAGATCAGTTTGGCGTCGAGACACGTATCGTTGACGCTGTTATCGAAGCAAACGAACGCCAGCGTGACGCAATGATCAGCAAGATCGAAAAACTGGTAGGCGACCTCAAAGGCAAACGCATCGGTGTGCTCGGCCTGTCGTTCAAACCTGAGACAGACGATATGCGCGAATCGCCGGCTATTGATATCATCAAAGCTGTGATAGCTCGCGGCGGCAGCGTCACGGCATTTGATCCGGTCGCAATGGCTGAGGCAAAGCATTATCTGCCGGACATCGCTTACGCCACTGACGAATACGAGGCGATCGATGGTGCAGACGCATTGGTCATAGTTACGGAATGGAACCAGTTTCGTGCCCTCGATATGGAAAAGGTCAAGTCATTGCTCGCGGCACCAAAGATCGCGGATCTCCGCAATATTTACGAGCCGCAGGATATGATCGAGCTTGGGTTTGTATACGTGGGGGTTGGGCGTTAAGAGAAATATGTCGCTTACAAGCAAAGTTTTAGTAACCGGCGGAGCAGGTTTCATAGGCTCAAATTTGGCAGAGGAATTGATCCGTCAAGGCGCCAAGGTTACGATAATCGATAATCTGGTGACCGGATTTCGTGAGAACCTTGAGGAGATCAATGGTGATTTTGCTTTTATCGAAGGCGATATCAACGATGACGCCGCTCTTTCAAAAGCCATCGACGGATGCGAAATAGTTTTTCACGAAGCCGCTCTTCCGAGCGTTCCGCGCTCAGTCGATGACCCTGCCGAAACTCATGAGGCATGCGTCAACGCCACTCTAAAGTTGCTTATCAAATCAAAAGACGTTGGCGTCCGTCGCGTAGTCTACGCAGCCTCTAGCTCCGCTTACGGCGACCAGCCCGTTTTGCCCAAGGTCGAAACGATGCGGCCTGATCCGCTCTCACCATATGCCGTCGCAAAGATCACCGGCGAATTTTATTGCCGCTCATTTAACAACGTCTACGGATTAGAGACGATGTCGCTCCGTTATTTTAATGTCTTCGGCCCAAGACAAAATCCGGCATCAATGTACTCGGGCGTAATTTCGCGGTTTGTCGATGCTTTGATGACCGACACAACACCGGTCATCTACGGTGACGGCGAACATTCGCGTGACTTTACTTACATCGACAACGTCGTTGATGCAAATATTAAGGCGATGAATGCGGCTAAAGGCATCGGCGAGACGCTAAACGTCGCCAACGGCGACCGCATCACGCTTAACGAATTATTGAGTGTGTTAAAGAAGATTACCGGCAAAGATGACGTTCAAGCTGATCATCAGGCTCCGCGCAAAGGCGATGTTCGAGATTCGCAGGCAGACAATACCCGAGCTATCGAATGGCTCGGGTATGAACAAAAAGTCGGGTTGGAAGAAGGGCTCCGCCGCACGATCGACTGGTGGAAGGGCAGCCGTTTCGCTAAATAGATCTTTTATTTGGGGATCGCAAACGCATCGTCCGCCATCTGCGAATTTACGAGGATATCTTTTGTTTTAAAGTTTGCATACGCGGTGATCTGCCCTAGATCAAACCGCTGCGAATATTTTTTGGGCACTACCAGGCCTTCGACCGTTTGAAACTCATCCACCTCGACCGATGTCGTCACAACACGCCCGCTGACCTCGTAGCTTGATTCATAACCTTTGATCTGGCTTGTTTTCTCATCAACAAAAAAATCGGTGTAGTATCCCTCGGGAGTGGTTATGCGAAAGCCGCGTTTCTTTTTCCTGAGCAGTTCACCAAGCTCAGAGACTTTATACCCCGCGTCCCCGATACGCTGCAGCACGGGAAACCCTAGGCTCGTGACCGGCGGCAAAGCAAAACCCTGTACCGACGAATAAGTCTCGCGGCCGTCGCATACCTGTTTTAGAGATTGCACCGCGCTGGTCAATTCAAAATAGTACTTATCCCCGCTGACCGCCGTCGAAAATGCTCCCGGCAGGGCCTGTCCCATAAAGGTTAGATCAGCCGAGCCTTTCATCACGAGCGACTTTAACTGTTTCAGCTTATCTCCGCCATGGGCGGCGAGCGTTGCCTTGGCAATGTCCATAGACGCTGTATCAACTGCCGCAGGCTTTGGGGCAGCGGGCTGTTGAACAACCGGTTCCTTTTGCGAAAATGCCGCAAGAGACACCAAGCATATAACGAGTGCGGATAAGATAACTTTATTCATAATTGTTGCTCGCTAACAGTAAAGCGAAAGAGAGATAAGATCATATACGTTCTCATCTCCCTTTCGTTTCATTATACTTCGTGCCGTGGTTATTACCAGCTAAATCTGGCTTGCAGTTCGACCCTGCGGTTAGGACCGCTTACGCCGCCTCCACCCCCGCCGCCAAATCCACCAAATCCACCGGCCGTCGATACAGACTGTCCAAAACGGTTCGAACTTAGTCCACCGATGGGATTGGCTAAGTTGACCTTATTAAATAGATTCGAGACGTTAATGCCGACGTTCAAGTTGAATGGTTTACGCGCATCGCCTCCGCCGCCAAATCCACCACCCATGCCGCCCATCATCATACGCCCACCGCCGGGACCGCCGCCACCCATTCCTGCCGGGGGCCCGCCACCGGTTCCACCACCACTGTTAGCAGTTGCCTGACCGGCAGATTTGCCGAAACTAAACGTCTTGCCAACACGCAGATTTACGCTGACACTGCCTGGTCCGACACCGTAGTTTCGCGGCAGGATCGAGCTCGGATCGTTGGATCCGATATCACAGAATGCTGTATTGAGATTGAGCTCGGTGCAACGCGTACGAAGCTCGCCATACGTCGGCCTTTCAGTAAAGACGCCGTCGCCGTTAACATCGATGCCCCGAGTAATATTAAATGGACGGCCTGAGTTAGCGATAATGAACGGGTTGAGCGACACGCCCCAAGGCAACGATACATTTCCAAAAATCACCAAGCTGTGACGGACGTCAAAAGATCCGCGGCCATATTCGCCATTAAAATCGTAGGCGTATGCGGGACTGCTGCCAGCACCGTCGGTGTCGCCATTGGCAAACCCGATGCTGTAATTTCCTGACAGCGAGAATTTCGTGCTGAAATTAGTACGCAGGCCAATGTTAAGACGGTTTTGAGTAATAGTACCGTTCGACTGATACTCACTGATATTGCCCAGCGTCGGCTGCGGACGAGGTGCGTTCAAACAATTTATGAGCAGCGGGCAGATCGGAGCATTTACATTGACCGTGCGAAGCTGATGCAGCGATCGCGATGCGATGTAAAACGCCGACAACGTCGTCTTTGCGGGCAGTTGACGCTCCACACCCAATGCAAGCTGTATCGTGTACGGAGCCTGTAGGTCACTGCCGACGCGGCGGATCGTACTAGAACCTGGCAGAACCGCAAGGATCTGTGCCGCCGTCGGGACGTTGGTCACACCGGTAGATGTAAAGACGGGCTGTGCAAGCAAAGCCAAAGCCGCTGCACGACGTACAGGATCGGTATCGTTAGCACTTACAAGTAGATTAAGCTGCTGGACGCCGTCAAAACGAGCCGCCTGTAGGGCAAAGTTTTCACTAAAGCGATCGTAGAAAATACCGGCACCGCCGCGGAGAACGGTCTTAGGTGATTTCGCTCCACCGGCACCCGGTGACCAAGCAAAACCAAACCTAGGAGCAAAGTTAAACTTGCTGCTTATGTTTGTCTGATTCTCGTAACGCACGCCAAAGCTCAGCAGTAACGCCGGGCTAATACGCCAGTCGTCTGTAAGGAAAAGGCCGCCATCTAATTGCGACACTTTTGCTAACGGATTGCCGGTCGTGATCGAAAACTGCGTGGGGTTATACCTGGCACCCGCAACACCGGTGACCTTACAACGATACTGCTCGATCGACGAGACCACTAGATCTGTGTCAATGTCGCAAGCATCCGCCGGAGCAAAGAAACCCTGGAAAAGAAAAGTTCCTCCAAAATTGCTCTCTGAACGGTCAGCTAAATTTACCTGACGCAGTCGGCCGCCAAATTTGACCGAGTGCTGCAGATTCTTGCCAAATGAGGTAGTCGTAAAGTTATTGAGCTCCCACACTCGATTGCGGTTAAATGCCAAACCTATCTGTGCTCCGCCGCCCGTAAAGGCCGACGCAACGCTTATCGTTGGTATCGAGTTATCTCCCAGCTGCTGACGACGCGAATTACTAAATTCAAAGCGCGTTTCGTTTACCGTCTTTGCGTTGATGATCATCGTCTCAGTGAGACGGATCTCGTGCTCGCGGCTGCTTGTCGTGAATGCCCGCGAAAGCAATGAGGTGTCACCGATGCCCTGATTGGTCGCACTCGATGCACTAAAGTTGTACCGTGCGACAAGCGTATTTTTGTCGTTGATCGCATAATCGATACGCGGCCCAACCGAGAAACGCTTATTCGGGACGCGGACATCTCGCCTAAAACCAACAATATTAAAACCGCTGTCCAGTATCTGAGCGTTGATGATCGCGTTGTTATCAGCCTGACGATTGTTTATATCTAAAAAGAAAGATGATTTGCCCTTTGAAAGCGGCCCTGAAATGTTACCGCCAAACGCACGGGTCTGACTCGGGGCTCGATTTACTGCAAACGGATTGCGCGAATTAAGACTTTCGTCGTTAAAGCTACCATTGGCCGAACCACGCCATTTGTCCGAACCCGGACGCGTCAATATCTCGATACGGCCAAATCCGAGCCGGTCATATTCTGCTGAAAAAGGATTTTGGTTGATACGGATCTCACGGATCGATTCTTTTGGCGGCAACTGTCCACCGGTAAAACCGTCAATATAGATCTGCCCGCCATTTGGCCCTGCCGAAGCACCCGCTAACGCCTGTAATGCAGCTTGTAGCTCATCAGGATCGTCCGGTAGTGCGTCAAGGTCTTTGCCGGAGATGATCGTCGCGTTGGCATTATTGTCGGCATCTGTCGAGACCGCTCCGTTGTTGCTAACCTCGACGTTTTCCTGAACACCCTCGACGGTCAAAACGACCATCAGGTCGTTACGCTCGCCGGCGGTAACTATTACCTCGGCGTTTTCGTAAAGGGCAAATTTTGCAGCTATTGCCTTGACCGTGTACTTACCCGGTGCGAGGCCCGTGATGGCATATTCGCCGCGAGCGTTGGTGATCGCCTGTTTTTGCTTGCCGTCAGCGGCAACTGCCGTGACCGAAGCACCAACCAGGATCGCACCAAGCGCGTCGGTGACAGAGCCGCCGATACTACCGGCCGTCTGTGCAAACGCCGCTCCTGCTGAGATGACAGAGATGATGCCTGTCAATATAAAAATTCTTATGAGTTTCATGATAATAAATTAGTTATTTTTGCTTTGTTCCGTAGGGCAAAGGACCTAACTGGCCCTTTCCTCAATATCGTCAATTAAAATTTAGGGGAAACCCGCACCGTCGAGCCCCGGGATATTGATATCCAGTGCCCCTGCGCGACCTGGTCGTCCGCCGCTTGATGCCTGTGCCATTCTAATAAATGGCTCAACACCGGCAAGCAGCTTGATCGCCCGCATACGGGTGATGTTTCCGTTATTCGTACTCGAGACGGCGATCATATCGCCCACCTTTAGATTTTCGACTGTAATGGTCGGAAAGCGTTCGAGCATCTCGTCGACGCTGCCGCCACCACGGCCGCCCATTCCAGGCCGGCCTTGTCCGCCCGGTGTTTGTCCTTCACCGGCAGGCTGTCCGCCGGTAGTCGGGGGGCCAACCTGAACCGTCCCGCCCTGTCCGCCTGGACGCGGGCCCGTCGTACCGCCTGCCATCTGAGCACCGGCCATACGCATGGCCATCTCAGCAGGAAAATTCTTTAATAAAGTTCTCGGGCCGACCTCGATGGTCACTTCCTTATTCGTCTGTAAATTCTTGATAACAACTTCATTTTTAGCTACGTCGGTCGAAACCACCGTACCCGCAACCGTTTGAAACGCTCCGGTCAGGATCGTTTCCGCGGTCATCGCGTTGCCCTCAGTATTCTTATCGCCTATGGCACGGAGCATATCGCCGACCTTGATCTCGGCCAGCGTGCTCGGCTTTGCCTCGTCAAACCGCTCGGAGTCAGGAGCGTAACGAATAAACTTCGCACCAACCTTGGGCGTCACGACCATCACCGTGCTGACGGTCATATTGCGAACATCCACTGTGATCTGCCCCGTCTGCGCGTTGACTATGGTCACCTTGCCGGCGATACCACGTTTTTGCCACTCGGCTGCTTCTTTAGCGTTCTTTGCTGCAATATCCGCTTTTGTAATGAAATAGACCGTGCGAGCATTGAGCGATTTGCCATCCGCACCGGCGAGGGCCGATACAGTAGCCTTATCCCCAACAGCGATGTCAGCCAACGTTCCGTCCGTCGCTTTTGCAAAATCGAGCGTTTCGGCGGATACCTTCTTAAATGCTGTTTTCTCGGTTATTACGGCATCGACCTTTCCCGTATCTGTGGTGACACTGATCGTCTTACCGTCGATCGCCGCAACATCACCTCTCAAATATGTCGGTTTTACCGCGGTTGCGGGTGTCTGTCCGGATACAAGTGCGAAAACACCTGATACCAGGAATATCATCACAGAAATAATTAAATTTTGTAGCATAAGTATAATTTCCCTTGTTTTTATACGTTTTGAAAACGCCTTTATTGCGTGCTTCAACAGTATAAGACGTTAATTCTATCAGTAAGGTTCGAGGCTATTTGTAAAGAAATGTAAAATTGTGCAAGCGTAGCACTTACGCGTTTTGCCATTTGGCCGTCGAGCGGCCGGTGAGGATCAACCCGATGCCAAAAGCAAAGACGGTAAAAAGTGCGATCAGCCACACATAGGGAAGCGAAAGCAGGAGCGTCCAAACCGCTACGCCAAGGAGCGTGGCGAGCGTTTCAGAGCGGTTATTTTCAGAGAGAAATCGTTTTTGGATCAACTTGCCAAGGCTCACTTGAAGCGACACTCTGCCGAAAACGTAACCAAGAACGAGTACCAGCATTCCCATCAGTCCGAGCGTCGCCCCGATGAAGTTTGGCAACAGCAAGGCACCGGCGATGATGGCACTCATTACAAACAGAAACGCACCTGCACCGAGGGCACAGACCTTGAGCCACGACAGTTGTATCCGCGCGACGGCGCGGCCAACGGCACCCGGAGCGATAGTCGTTATAACTATCGAGATAATGAACCAAAACAGCGCGACGACCACACGTTGTGCAACAAAACTGATCGAAAAGGTCGGCGAAAAAAGCTGTGTCGGGTTTTGTCCAAAGTTTCGCAGTTCTTCCTCAAACGCACCAAGTGTGACGGTCTCTTTCCCCTGCACCCGCGTGCTGCCCTCGCCCTCCTGCTTATAAACGCCGCCAAGCACAAACACATCGCCGCCGATATGAGAATTGTCTTTTTGTGTGACGTTACCGCCGATCGTCGCCACATCTTCGGCGACCGTACCTTCGACCGAAACATCTCCACCGACAGCAAGGGCGCTTTTTGCCCGTTTTTTGATGATTATGGATTTACCGAAAACAATGATGTCCTGATCTGGAGCGTCGTTGACGATGACTGTCATTTGGTCATCGGAGACCGTGATCTCAGGATTCGGTTCCATCCCAAAGACGCAGACCACCTCAGCGGCGAGCAGCAAAAACGCAAACGTGAGCAGTCTTTGCGGCAAGACGCGGCTTGTAAATGCTGTCTCTGTTAAATAATTCACTGTGGCAGGGATTTATTAAGTTTTGAGTGTCCTCAAAACCCTACGCGAGATATATAATGAAAAGCCCGCAAACATCAACGCCATCGCTCCAACAGCGAGAACGCCGATCTGAGCCTGTCCGGCAATGCTGCGGACAACGATAGCAAGCCCGATAAACAGCGAATAGACCAAGTGGCCAAATATGCCACCGATCGCGGCAGTCTGACCCAAAGCCTCAGCAGCCTTGTCCAATAACGATCCGGCCTCGGCTCCCATCGCAAATAGTACAAACAGAGCAAGCCCCGCACAGATAAACAGCGCGTTAAACCGCTCACTCGGCCGACGCAATCCGCTCACAGTGCTTTCAGCATTGACAACGACCTGCTTTGCAAAATCCGCGGGCAGTTCTAGTTCGCGTTCGTGACCGAGACTGATATCTAAGTTTCTCAGAAATTCTTTTTGATGATTAAGTTCGATAGAACAAGCCCTGCAGGACGCGAAATGAAGGTCCATCCGCATCTCAAGCGCCGCATCGAGCTCGCCGTCCACATAGGCGGCGATCTCGTCGGTCGGGCATTGTAATTCCTCTATCTGCATCAAAATCCTGTAAAACCACGCTCGATAAAGATGGTGCGCATCATCTCACGTGCTCTAAACAATCTGTTTTTTACTGTGCCTAACGGCAACCCCGTAACATCGGCGATCTCGTCATAGCTCAGATCACGCGAATGTCTAAGTAAGATCAGGTCACGATACGCGGGCGGCAAACAATTCACAACCGCGTCGATCTCGGTCCGCCATTCGCGCACCTCATGATCCTTCTCAGGCGACGGACGCCCGCTCTCGATCTGTATTTGGTATGTGCCATCGGCGTTTTCGGTCTCGATGCTCTGCGGTGTGATCGAATTGCGCCGCATATGGTCGATCGCAGCGTTGTGGGCAATACGATAAAGCCAGGTCGAGAATTTGTACTCGGCACTGTATTTACTCAGCGAATTATAGACCTTGATAAAGACTTCTTGCGTGACGTCCAGAGCCGAATCGTAATCGCCGAGCATGCGAAAAACATAGCTCGTGATCTGTCGCTGATAACGGTGAACAAGCTCCTCAAAGCCATCAGAACGTCCGCCAATGGTACTGATTATCAGTTCGCCATCGGTCAAACCCTTAATTCCTTCGATTGAGATCGCTCGTGTCGCCATCGTGTAGGGGTACTACGGTAGTTTTATTTAAATTGTTTCAATTCGCAAGACGCCTGAAAAGAAATTTAACCGCAAAATAAACGAAGGACGCTAAACATAAATAACAATTTAGCGCCTTTTAGTATTTTTCGCGGTTAGATCTTAAAAACTAAGTGCTGCGAGACCAGCGGGAGATGCAAGGTCGTTGAAATTAAGGCCGCCGCCTGGCAGGCTGAGGCCGACATCATCGGACGTAAGCACTCTGACATCACGTCCCAATGCCTCCGACGCTATGCTCTGGATACGGGCCGTAGCAAATTCCCCGCCGACGACCATTACGCTATCGAGCGTCCCGGCTGCACCAAATCTATCGTTATAAAACATCACAAGTCTGTAAACTTCGTCATCGATCTCGTTAGCAGTACACGTAACCGAACGGACAACCGCCGGTTCAGACCCCTTGAGCAGCAATGCTGTAAATCCGTCATTATTAGAGCTGATCAGCAGCGAATCAAGCCCGCTGTCACCGCCCATCAACCAGTTTGCTTCGCCCATAGCACGCGGCACGATGAGCCCTGCTTTCCAGCCCAACGCCTCAAAATGTGTTTCAAATTCGTCGATCACGGCCAGCTTGACGGCCGTAGCAAAATAGCGGACGCGCCCGTCTTTGTCCGGCGAGATCTTTTCCATCGCAATACGCAGATGTACCGCCGGTGCCCCAAAGCTCTGCTCGGCTTTCCAGTCGAGTATCTCGTCGCGTTCGTTATTTGACGCGGGTTCGCTGTCGAGCGCGAGTATCGCCGCACGGGCGGTATTACTCGGCAGCGAGACGGACCATTTTTTTTGGTTTAACAGACCAGCGATCTCAACAACCTCACGTAGTGCTGAGACAAATTCGAAAGGTGCGACGATGTTAGTATTTAAAAACCCGGGGTCGAGCACGCCGTCAGCGAGAGCAACGGTCGCTGCCTGTTTGATGCCCAAGTTGCGGCGGCTGCCCTGTAGGGCAACGGCCGAGATGCTATTTTTATCGATGCCGAGAGCCGCGTTGGGAAAGCTGGGACTGGTTATTGAAGAAAACATATTTTAATACTTGTTGAATGGAACATCATTGCTGTCCACCCCGTCGGCGAGGCTCCTGACGTCTTTTAGACCTTGTCCGCCCTCGGACGAATTCGCATCGTCACCCTGAACCTCATCCCACTCGGTTTTTTCGAGGACCGGATCGATCGGCTTTTCACGCAGGTAATTTGCCTCAACAAGCGAGTCGATATTCTGCGGCAGCTTGCCCTTGTCGGCCGTATATTGGTCGATGGCCCGACGCATCTGCCAGAGATTTTCTTTCAACACCGTCTCACGAGCCTGCCTGACGCTACGTTCATAAGTCGGCACGGCGATAGACAGCAAAATGATCATGATAAACATCGCGATCATCAGCTCAAGCAGCGAAAAGCCTTTTTGCCTTTTACCTTTTACCTTTTGCCTTGCGAAGCTACCAATCACTATACTTCTCCCCGTTCATCGCCTCTCCATCTGAGGCCGACCTGACGTCAAAAACATTTACCTCGTCCCAGTTGTCCGAGTCGGCCGATTGATACGATGATCGTAGTTTCCAGTCTTTTTCGCCGGTTATCGGATCTATGGGTATCTCACGCAGGTATACCTTGATCACCTCTTTATCTTCATTGATTTCGGTCGCCTGAGGGGATTTGTCGGTAATGCCGCTACCGCTTGTAATATTGACCCCTCGAGCACGAACGCGAACGCCTTGGACCAAAGTGTCGAGGCTCGGAGGAAAACGGTCAAGATTATCCGTCTCAAATATCTTGCAATCGTCAATGACCACGCGGCTGCGAGGATCTGCCGGCGTGTTAAATGTCGAATTAGGAGCGGTCGGATTACCGTTTGTGATCGCACCCTGCGGACACGATCCATAAGTGTCGCGTTTAAATTCGTCTATCGCACTGCGCAGCATCCGTAGTGTTTCACGTAGTTTTAGCTCCTTTTGCCGCTTTACCGAGTTTTGTGCGAGCGGGATAGTGCCGACAACCAGTATCGCCAGCACACCAAGCGTGATTATCAGCTCAAATAGGCTATATCCGCCCATCTGAATACGCTTATTTTTTATCCGGCAACCAGTCACTTTATTAGTCAAATTTCAGCTTAAAGCTCTTGCCGTCAACGGTCATAAAATTGAGCACATCGCGGTCAAAAGCGATCTCGGGCCTTCCCGCAGTAAGAGCCTCGATCTCAACGTAAGCAAAAACCCCGGCGGCGTTCGCGTCGTCTTTCGACGTCAGCGAGACATACATCTTGCCGTTCTGATTTAGGAATGGTGTTGCTAACGTATTAGCCGTCACGCCAAACACGTCGCCATACGAGACACTGCGGACAGCGACTTTCTTAACGTCAAATTTCAGCCCCATGACAGCAGATCTAAAGTTCCCGGCACCGTCGATGAGCACTGGTATTTTCAGACGCTCACCCGCTTTCATCTCCGGCATTTCAATGCCAAATTTTGGCCCGATCGCCGGTGTCGGATCCGCCGCGACAGCATCCTGCACAACGGTTTTGACCTCATTGGTCTGTGCCGAGGCGTCAGCGGTTTGATTTAACTGCAAAGTCTTAACGCTATTATCGATAGGTTTTAGATTCGGACCATTTGGTTCGGTCGCCTTCGCCGTCGAAGATGTGGTTGCATCGGTCTTGACGTATTCCGGAGCCTCCGCCGCACGATCAGGCAACTGGACCGCCGTGTTTGTCGGCAGACGACGCATTGCCGCTAGATAATCTTGACGATCTTCCTCAACGATCATCGCCTCAAGCGAACTATTTGTCGGCACCGCGAGACTTCCCGTTGGGCGTTCGATCTCGTCCTCAGGCAAGATGGCCGGAGCACGGATCACACGCGGAGTGACCGCAATGACGATATCGACCTGACGATTGTCACGCGTCGGTGCGGTAAACAGACGCCCGAGGATCGGTATCAATCCCAGCAGCGGCAAACCCTGTTTGCCCTTGGTCTCAGTTCCCTGTGCGACGCTAGCCAGCAAAAGTGTTTTGTTGTTCTGGATTCGGGCCGTCCCCTTGATCGTACGCTCGGTAAATGTCGGCGTCAGCGTCGATGCACCCGCGACGTCTTTTGACTCGATCTCCATCGCGACCTGCACGTCCTGATTTGGGAAAACAAGCGGCTTAAACTTTAACGTCAAACCGACTTGCTCGTAATTAATAACGTTTGAAACAACACCGCCATTACCTGTCGTCGTACCGGTTCCGGTTACAAACTGAGCACTCTGCACCGGCACACGTTGGCCGATACGAGCGGACGAATCTTCGTTATTAAAAGCATGTATCTGGGTCGAAGCGATAAGCTTGGTGTCCGATTTGCTTTGAAACGCCGACAGATTCATCGATGGCAATACAATACCGGTGGCGATCGAATACGGTAAGGCTGCTGAGGTAACTGCTCCGACCACTGTGCTCGCTAGCCCTCTAGGGCCGATACCGACCTGTCCCTGCTGCGATCCGCCAAGGCTGGTGAGCTGGCTCTGCGTGCCGATCTGGTTGCCAAACTGCAACAGGTCACTCTTATTGACCTCATAGATCGCAACATCCATCACGACCTCAGCACGGTCTTTATCCAGCGATTTGATAAGCTGGCCTATAAGCAGAATATTCTCCTGCGTATCACGGATCGTGACACTGTTGGTCGCGTCGTCCGTAAGGACGATCGTTCCGCTACGGCCCGGCTGTGCGGGAATAGCTGTTTGGACAACTTTTGCGACATCTTTCGGGGCAGCATTTGCGAGATAAAACGTCCGCAGCACGAGCTGTTGAAACTTAACTCGCTGTGCCTGCGTCGCGACCATGATCGTTCGCGGCCCAACCTTTTGAAAGAAAAGCCCCTCTTGCAAAAATATGTAATCGAGAGCACGGGCCGGCGTCACGCCCTTTAGGTCAATATTGGTCTTACGCCCCGCCGCCTGAAACGACTCACGGTCAAACAGGACATTTAGATCTAGATCTTTCGCCAATTCTTTAATGATCATCTGCAGATCGATACCGGTCGGAAATGACACATCACGCAATTTTTCAAGCTTTTGCGGCATCTGCGGCTCGCCCTTGGCATTAACATAGGCGGTCGGAACGATCTTTACGGAGCCTGTTTTAGGATCAATGTCGGGCTCGGTCAGCGACTTTTGCAGCCGGACCATCCGATCCATTTCCGTTTTGGCAAGCTCATTTGTCGGATCAAATGCATATGCACGTCTAAACGCTCCGTACGCAGCAGGATAGTCCTTTTCATTCGCCGCTATCGAACCCTTCTTCATATAGAGCTGCGATGCATTGAACAATGCCCGCACCAAATGCAGCCGGTATTCAGGATTCTTAGGGCTTTCGGCAACCGCAAGCGCAAATTCCTCGACGGCGCGATCCCATTCCTCAGCAGCCTCAAACTTCATACCTTCTTTGAAATGCTTTTTGTCGTCCGCAAAGCCAAAAGCAGCCGTCGGCATCAGCATCGCGAAAACCAGTAATAATGTCACAAAAAAGGTCAGGTGCGTTGATCGTTTCATATTGATATCGGCAGTTTCCGAAAAACAAACTGTGTAAATCCACTAATAGCCAGAGATTAACACGCCGTCCGGAGGGCAAAGTTTCAAAAAAATCCAGGTTAATTTTCGGTTTATTAGGCGGAAATTGCAACTCAAAAAGCTCCCCTCCTTACCAAGGAGGGGTGGCAGCCGTTTCGGCTGACGGGGTGGTTCTTTCGTAGGTCACCGAACTACTTTAATTGTCTACGCAGATAATCAAGCGCGGCTTGACTGGAACGCCACCGGATCAAGTATCGGTCGCCCGGCAGCACGAGCTTCGCAGATTTAACGACCGTTGCCCCTGCATAACCGATAAATACGGTCCCGACGGGCTTTTCGTCAGATCCGCCATCCGGCCCGGCAATGCCCGTGATCGAGATCGCATGGTCGGTTCCTGCATATTTCCTCATCCCGGCGGCCATCGCCTCGGCACACTCGGCACTGACAGCACCGTGTTGCTCTAAGATCTCAGCAGACAATCCGAGAGTCCGCATTTTCGCCTCGTTGGAATAAGTGATCGCACCTTCCATAAAGTACGCCGACGATCCCGGCACATCCGTCAATCGCTGGCCGATCAGTCCGCCGGTACAACTTTCTGCGACGGAGAGCGTCTCGCCGCGTTGTTTCAGCTGCGATCCGACGACCTGTTCCATCGTTTCGCCGTCGGTCGAAAATACCGCCTTTCCAAGCGCCGCAGCCAGTTCATCGGCGAGCTTATCCGCCGTGGCTTTTGAGACGTCGGCATTGTCCGAGCGGGCCGCAACGTGTATCTCGACCTCGCTTTTGTTAAACAAAACGGACGTCTGCACATCTTTATAGGACGTATATATCGGAGCCGCGATCTCATCGACCGCCGATTCGCCGAGCCCCGAGACACGCAAAATACGTCGTCTTACATAAACCTCACCGGCAACAGCTTTTAACTTTGGGAAAACATGAGCCGTGAACATCGCCTGGTTTTCGCGCGGAGGTCCCGGAAGAATTGCAAGTATCTTGCCGTCGATCTCGGCCATCATCCCAACCGCCGAACCATTCGGATTTGGCAAAATGTCCGCACCATCGATCACATAAGCCTGACGCTTATTGATCTCAGGCATCTCGCGTCCCCAAGCCTTAAACCGCTCACGCAAATGCGCCTCGATATCGTCGTGATAGACCAATTTCCGGCCGATCGCATTCGCCGTAAATTGCCGCGTAATATCGTCCTCAGTCGGGCCAAGGCCGCCCGTCGTTATCACAATATCCGACCGCCGCAAAGCATCGCTCACCGCCTCCTCAAGCCGCGCGCCGTCATCACCGACCACGGTCTTGAGCATGACCTCGATGCCAATATTATTAAGCTCACGCGTCAGCCACAGACTGTTCGTATCAGTCTTATCCGGCGTCAAAAGCTCTGAGCCAATAGCAATAACTTCTGCTGATAACATAAGAGTTTTAGCCCACTAAATAAGCGAAAGGACGCGAAAAAGATTTCGGCATTCCTTCTAATTTTCGTATGTTTCGCGCGTTTCGGGGGCAAATCATCCTTGGGTATTGAGATAGTCGCGGACGATCTTCATATCTTCCCAGACCTCGCGTTTTTTGTGCGGGTCGCGAAGCAGATATGCCGGGTGAAATGTCGGCATCACTTTGACACCGAGATAGTCGTGAAAATGTCCGCGGAGCTTGCCGATCGGCACTTTGGTTTCGAGCAGATTCTGCGCAGCGGTCGCTCCGAGAACGACGATTACCTTAGGCCTGACGACCGCAACTTCACGTTTTAGATATGGCTTGCACGCAATAGTCTCATCCGTTTCCGGCGCACGATTGCCCGGCGGGCGGCAGCGATTGATGTTGCCGATAAAAACATCGTCACGCGTGAGTCCGATGCTCTCAATGATCTTGGTCAAAAGCTGTCCCGCACGTCCGACAAACGGCTTGCCCTGCTCATCCTCATCCGCCCCCGGAGCCTCGCCGACAAACATCAGATCGGCGTTAAAATTTCCTGTGCTATTAACAACCTTTGACCGTCCAAGCTCGCTCAGTTTACACCGCGTACAATCCGGCCCGATCTCCGCCCGGATCTGCTCAATTGTCTCGGTCGGTTCCGGTAGCATCGGCAATTCGACAGTATTTAATATGATAGGGGCATTTTCCATTTCGATTGGTCCACCCTGGTCCACCTTGGTCCGGACCGGACCAGAACCGGAGAGTTTTGATAATGATGGCAGTGACGCAAGCCGCGAACCGGCGGGTTTTGTTTCGGGCGGTTTGGCATTTGCTGGCTTGATATTGGGAACTTGAGATCTGAGGTTTGAAATTGCATCAGGCTTTGAAATTTCAGATCTCAAATTTGAAATTTGCAGGGGTTCGCGGCTTTCCGTTTTTAATTCTTCATTCTCAACTCTCAACTCTCCACAAAATTCCAACGTCTCAACCCCAAGCTCCTGTAAATACAGCACTTGCTCACGCACATCGGCTATTAACTCAGTGATCTCTGTGTTCTCGGTGGCTGGCATTATCCTTTTCGCAGGCGGACTATCTCGTCCAATATCCGATCCGCCATTTCGCGTTTTGACATTAACGGCAATTCGATCTCGCCGCCCGATCGGGTCAGGATTGTCGCAATATTCGTGTCGGTATTAAATCCGGCGCCGGCTTTTGTAATGTCGTTGGCGACAACCAGATCAAGGCCTTTCTTTTCAATTTTTGAACGCGCATAGCCAACGACATCATTGGTCTCAGCAGCAAAACCAACGACAAGCATTCCGTCGCGGCGGTTTTTCGAAACCTCGGACAAAATATCCGGCGTCTTTTTGAGTTCGAGCGTCATCACATCGCGGCCGTCTTTTTTGATCTTCGCATCCGCAGCATTTGCCGGAGCATAATCGGCAACCGCTGCCGCACCGACAAAAACAGTCGCATTTGCGATCTCACCTTTGACGGCCGTGTGCATATCTTCGGCGGAAACGGCACGGATGACATTTACGTTCGCGGGCGGCTCGACCGTCGTCACACCCGCAACAACAGTGACCTTTGCCCCTCTAGTAGCGGCAGCCTCAGCAACTGCAAATCCCATCTTGCCCGATGAGTGATTTGAGATGAAGCGGACAGGGTCGATGGCCTCTCGGGTGCCACCGACAGTGATCAGAAAATGTTCACTCCTGAGGTCATGGGTATTTGTTTCCCCTACTCCTCTACTCCCCAACTCCCCCACTAACGCGAGAGCCTGTCTCACAATATTCTCAACATCCTCAAGCTTCCCCGTCCCGACCGTTTTACACGCAAGCTCACCCGCCACAGGCTCGACAAAATAAACACCATCCGCCTTTAACTGTGTGACATTTCGCTGGGTCGCGGGCTGTTCCCACATCGTGGTATTCATCGCCGGAGCGACCATGACCATTGCTGTCGTCGCAAGATATGTTGAGGACAGAAAATCATCCGCAACACCATTCGCAAATTTACCGATAATATTCGCCGTCGCCGGGACGATCAGCAGCAGGTCGATCTCTTGTGAAAAATTGATATGGGCGATCGGATCGGGATTTTCAGGGTCGTAATCGTCAACAATCACGTGCTTGTCAGTCAGAGCCCGAAACGTCAGCGGCTGGACAAACTCAGTTGCATGCCGCGTCATCGCCACCGAGACATCGCAATCCGCCTTTTGCAGCAGCCGCAAAACCTCGACAGCCTTATAAGCCGCGATCCCGCCCGTCACCCCTAAACCTATGCGATATTTCGCCATACGAGAAAAGTCTACACCACATTACTTTCCAATGGTAGAATTGCGAGAGGTTCAGAATATGGCTGTAGGAAAAACATATTGGGCAATGTTCGTGTTAATGTTGCTGTCCTCAGGATCTCTCGCTCAGAGATCTCCCTTGGTGGTCTCTGGTGCAATAACAGGAGTAAAGGTCGAAGGGCCTCTGGTCTTTACTCCTTTTGATATAAATGACCCAAAATATCCTTATGAAAGAAAAGATCCCTATTTCGACGTCACAGTAAAATTACAGTACTGTAATCACGGCGAAGTTGCCTTGATAGTTCCCATGAGCAGCTCTTTTCCCAACGAAAAAAAGAAGATCCTTTTTCTTGAGTTACCGTCAACCGACAGTAAAGTGTCTGAGGCAGTTAGCGGCTTCGTCTATTCCGGAGGACGCGATCCGATGCCCGGGTTCATTGATGAGTTGGGTAAGCCGGAACCGTCACGCTATCGATTTGCAATAATCGAAGCAGGGCAATGTTATGAATCGGGTGATCGAATCTCTATTAAGTCTGGATATAAATTGGAAGTTCAGCCAAATGTTGATAAACGGCGTGCTCCAATCGAATTAGCGATACCTGAACATTCATATTTCAAGCTTCAGTACGTTCTTTCAATGAAAGATTCGCTTCCTGTATCTGAGGCAAAACAACGCTGGAGTAAATTCGGCAAACTCCTGACCAACGCCGACGGGGATTTCGTGCTCGAAACGGAATTTATTATCAATAAATAAGGGATCAGACTCTTAATTACGACGGGAACTTCCGTCGCTAAGGTGTCGGGTTAGATCTAACAAGTTTTCTAAATCCATCAGAATCCATCAACAGCTCCACCTCTTCTCTTGCCCATGGCGAATATCCGTTAGCGGGGTCGGCTACATCCTGAACAAACTGCTCCCAATCAACCCATCGTACATCATTGACCTCGGCGGGATTTGGATTCGGTACTGCGTCGGTAAATCCAACCAGCACAGGGCAGATCTCGTTCTCGACCACACCGTCTTTTTCAGCACGATAGCGAAAATCCGGCAAGATGACATCGAGTTTGACGCCTGTGATGCCGAGTTCGTATTTCAAACGGCGTTTTGCAGCATTGACAACCGTTCCGTGCAGCATCACATGGCCGCAGCACGAATTTGACCATACGCCGGGCCATGTTTTTTTGGTTAACGCACGCTGCTGTAACAGGAGTTCGCCTTTTCCATTGAAAAGAAAGATGGAAAATGCCCGGTGGCGTTTTGTGTCGCCGTCGTGGGCGGCGAGTTTTGGGGCGGTGCCAATAGCGTTATTGGCCTCGTCAACATAGACGATCATATCGTCAAACGCGTAGCGATACCGCATGTAATACGCCGCTAGCATCAAAAGCACGACCATTCCGATCATCACCGGAATCCACATCCCAGAAAAAAAGGCGATCGCCGACCAAAAGAAAATGATAAAAAAGGTGCTTGAGATTAGTTGTGCCGGGGCGGGCAAGAGCGGCTTTCTAAAAAAAGTAAAGATCTCTAAAACGGCCGCCCCGACCGCTCCGGAAAACAACCATCCGGCAAAGTTGGACATTGGCACGCCATAAAACGCTCCGCCGCCCTCATAACGCCAAAACCCGATCTTGACCGCTCCCGGATCCAGCACCAGATCAAAAACGACGAGGATGATCGAGACTAAGATCATCCGCACCGCCCATAACCGACCGCCCGTTACCAGTCTTGCCGCAATCCCATAAGCCGCCAAAACAAGCGGCGTCCACGCCAGAAAAACGGTCCAAGGCGTTAGGCCAAACAACCGATAACCGAGCAGTT
Organism: Chloracidobacterium sp.; assembly: GCA_016706275.1. Lineage (GTDB taxonomy): Bacteria > Acidobacteriota > Blastocatellia > Pyrinomonadales > Pyrinomonadaceae > OLB17. The sequence goes on from JADJJY010000004.1 coordinate 151,150, forward strand.
CCGAATAACCAAAATGCCCATACGGAAATCCCGTGATCATCGCCGACGTCTCGATCGCGAGGGCCAAAACGCCCAGTATCCCAAACAACAAAACCGCATCACGCCGCCCGAGCCACATCACCGTCGCCCAAAACACGGGTATTGCAAACAGGATCACGTTAATACCCGACACAAATCGAGCCTCCGGCGGAATGACGACATTCGCCATAAAAAACGCGCCGGTCGCGAGTATCACTAGGATAAACCCGCCAATGATCAATTGAGTTTTCGTCAACAAATATCTCAAATTGTTAATTAGTAATTACTAATTGATAATTGGTAATTAGCTCTCGACGTACCTGATCGAAATATGCGATTTTTGCTAAAAGTCAGCCGACCGCGATTTTGGTTCTACATCTTCGGCCCGTATATTGTCGGGCTTGTCGCCGCCGCCGAGTATCCGCAGCAACTGTACAAGCTGATCTATCTCTTATTCGGGATCTATTTCACCTTTCCCGCAAATCTGCTCGTTTATGGCGTCAACGACATTTTCGATTATGAGACGGACAAGCTAAACGAAAAAAAGAGCGATTACGAAACCCTCGTCGCCCCGGAACGCCGATCAAAACTTTGGCTGGCGATCTTTGCGGCAAATATTGCGTTTGCAGGTATTTTATTCCTCAACAATTTGCCCGCAGTCATTGCCGGTGCCGCGTTTCTCTTTTTCTCGATCTTCTATTCCGCTACGCCGATACGGGCAAAAACAAAACCATTTCTCGATTCGGCATTTAATATCCTTTACGTTCTACCCGGCGTCTTTGCCTATTCGCTCGTCACCGGACAATTTCCACCTGCGTCGATCGTCATAGCCGCCGGTTGCTGGACCGCTGCGATGCACGCTTATTCTGCGATTCCCGATATCGATGCTGACAAAGCGGCTGGCCTGAAAACTATCGCGACCGTCTGCGGCCCTTATCTCACGCTCGCGATCTGCGCGGTGTTGTACGCGACAGCGGCCGTCATCGCGGCGGAATATTTGGGCTTTGCAAGCATCATGATCGGCTTTGCCTATGTCCTGCTGATGCTCGCCTCAGCTAGATCGGTCAAAACAGGAACACTTTTCAAATTATACCGCTCATTTCCGCTCATCAACGTCGCGGCTGGCTTTGTCATATTCTGGAACATCGCCCTCGACAAACTACTCTAGAGCGATTCCAGCGGTTCGGCGGTCGTGATATTGTGCACCCGTTTATACGCAAGCTCCGCACTTATCAAACAAATCTGTGTACCAATGCCCGGATTGGTCCCGGCCCCGACATAAAAGAGATTATCGACCATTTTTGACTTATTTTTGGGACGGAATATCGCCGTCTGACGAAGTGTGTGGGCTAATCCAAGAGCCGAGCCTTTGAAAGCGTTATAATCAGCGGCAAAATTTTCGACCGTGTAAATGCGTTTGTATTCGATCTTTCCCCTAAGCCCCGGCAGGTTCATTTCCTGCTCCATCAAAGCCAAAACCCGGTCGGCGTACATCTCTTTTTGCTCGTCTGTGATCTCAAGATCCGACGCTATCGGCACGAGCACAAACAGATTTTCCTTACCCTCCGGAGCAACCGACGGGTCGGTTACGCTCGGTGCACATACATATAATGACGGCTCATCGGGCAGACAAGGGTCTTTGTAAATCTCGTCAAAATTCTTACGCCAGTCTTCGCTAAATAGTAGATTGTGATGGACGAGGCTCGGCAGTTTTCCCGAAACGCCAAGATACATTATGAAAGCAGACGGAGCCATCGTGCGCTTTTGCCAATATTTTTCTTTATGCGTTTGCTGCGGAATGTCGAGAAGCCGCGTCTCAGTAAACCACATATCCGCATTCGAGATAACCATATCGGCGTCGATGACCTCGCCGCCTTCGACCCTTACGCCGACCGCCTTTCCGTCGCGGACAATTATCTTGTCAACCGGCGAATTCGTCCGCAAAACGGCTCCGTTTTTCTCGGTAATATTTGCGAGAGCTTTGATCAGCTCGTAAAAACCGCCCTGCGGATAAAATACGCCTTGGTTAAAATCCATGTGCGACATCAGGTTGTAGAGGGCCGGTGCCTCGTACGGCGAGGTGCCGAGAAAGACCATCGTGTATTCCATGACCTGCTGCAGCTTTTTCGAAGTGAAAAATTTCGAAACGAACTTATGCATCGTTGAGAAAACCGACAGCTTTTGCCCCTCGGTCATCACCCGCTTGTTGAAAAAATCCCAGATGCGGTCGTAGTTTTTGAACATGAAACTCTGCGTCGCGACCTCATACTGATATTTCGATTGCTTGAGGTACGCACGCAGCTTTTCGCCCGCTCCGGGTTCGATCGCTTCGAACGTGGCGGTGTCTTTTTCAATGTCCGAATTGATATCAAGCGGATCACCGTTTTTGCGAAAAAAGATCCGGTAGGACGGCGAGAGCCGTTTTAATTCGAGATGATCCTCGACTCGTTCGCCGACGAGGTTAAAATAATGTTCAAAAATATCGGGTGCGAGATACCACGACGGCCCCATGTCGAACTTAAAACCGTCATGTTCAAAAATATTTGCCCGCCCGCCGAGATTGGCATTTTTCTCGACCACGGTCACATCGTAGCCTTTGCGGGCAAAAAGACCGGCGGCCCCAAGACCGCCGATCCCTGCCCCGATAATGACAACCTTTTTATTCATAAACACCCACGAGTGCTTTCATCGACAGCCACAGTTTTTGCCGAAAATTTGTCCGGACCCGGCCGAGGTACACATTATAGTTTGCACGCTCGATTTGTCTTAATATGGCCTTGTAAAGGACGTAAGAAACCCGAACCGCCAACCGCCCACGCCACGCAAGCATCGGTATGCCGGGCAAAGCCTCACGATAGACCTCGCGATTTCGTTCGATCTGAAACTTAACAAAATCGACAAACCGTTCGTCATGCACACGGGCGGCTATATCATCGGAGGCAAGCCCAAAACGCCGCAGTTCGTCCTGCGGCATATATACACGGCCAAGGTTCTCATAGTCCTCGCGGATATCACGCAGAAAATTGGTCAGCTGAAATGCGTAGCCTAGTTTGATCGCGTATGGAAATGCCGCCTCAGACGAAAATCCGACGATCCGAGTCACCATTAGCCCGATGACGCCCGCTGATCCGTACATATAATCTTCAAGCTCGCCGTAATTTTCATACTCAAACTTCTCCTCGTCCATAAACATCGATCGAAGAAAAGCCTCGCCGACGTCGACCGGGATCTTGTATTTTAGGAACGTATGGACAATAGCGTTCATCACCGCATCAGAACTGCCGCCGACCGCCATCGCGGCCAGCCAACTCTGCCGCCATTCGGAGAGTTTGGCGAGCGTTTCCTGTTGCGAGCCCTTATCCGGATCGTCAACAATCTCGTCGGGAATGCGCGCAAACGCGTAGATGGCATAGATCCCATCACGCGTCTCACGCGGAAAAAACTGGGTCGCAAAATAAAAACTCGTTCCGTATTTACGCGTGATCGCCTTACATTCCTGCAAACCTTGGTCGATCAGTTTCGTGTCCTCTTGTCTTGAATCTAGCAACATTGTATTAAGTTCTCCGGCCAGACCTCTGACGGTTTTTCACAATAATATAACCTAAACCATCGTTATTCGGACACAGCGGCAAACCGGATTCATTTTTTTTCGACGCCGATCCGCATGGTATGATTGGATTCTTCAGGTTTTGTCTATGCCAACTACCTTATCATCAAAATCAATTTACAAGGGCCGAATTTTTGACCTCCGCGTCGATAAGATCCGCGAGGGCGATGTCGAATATGAGCGTGAGATCGTCGCTCACAACGGAAGTGCTGTGATCGTGCCGGTATTTGAGGATATGACGGTCGCGTTGGTTCGGCAGTATCGTCACGCGGCGGGTAAGTATTTGCTGGAGATACCGGCGGGGACGCTGGAGCTTGGCGAAGATCCGCGAACAGGTGCGATCCGCGAGCTAGAAGAGGAGATCGGCGTCACCGCAGAAAAGGTTGAAAAGTTGTGCGAATTTTACATATCGCCCGGATTTCTGACCGAAAAGATGTATGTCTATCTAGCCACCGGCTTGACCGAGACGTCGCAAAATCTCGACGCAGATGAGTTTATCGAGATCGAACGCCTCTCATTTCCCGACATTTTCAACCGCATCCGCTCCGGCGAGATCGAAGACGCAAAAACCATCGCCGGCACCGCCCTTGCCGGTTCGCGTTTTGGGTTCACGCTTTAACGCCGTATCCACTTGACCTCTACTTCCGTTTTCGATATTCTATGCGTTCGCATTTTTGCGGATATTTCTATCAGTGTGTGTGTGAATATGAGTACTACTTACTTTCCTAGCGGAAAAGGTTTAGCAGAAAATCGCAAATGGCTCGTCGTTGATGCCAAAGGCAAAACGGTCGGACGTCTGGCAACTGAGGTCGCACGAATCCTGTCGGGCAAGAACAATCCGGCATGGACGCCTTTCCTTGATATGGGTGACCACTGCGTTGTCATCAACGCCCGTCACGCCAAGTTTACGGGTGCAAAGAACGACCAAAAGATCTATTACCGTCACACGCTGTATCCAGGCGGTCTGCGTGAGACGACGGTCAAAGAAATGTTTGAGACCAAGCCTGAAAAGGTTATCGAGCTCGCCGTCAAAGGCATGCTGCCGAAAACCAAACTAGGCAAAGCAATGGGCAAGAAATTAAAAGTGTACGCGGATGCTGAGCATAGACACATCGCTCAGAAACCGGAAACGAGAGAATTATAGTTGTCAGTAGTCGGTTGTCAGTTGTCGGAAAGATCCTGCAACTGACAACTGACCACCGACAACCGACAACTACAAAGATATGGCAGACATTCAGTATTACGGCACAGGCCGCAGAAAAACTTCGACAGCACGCGTTTATCTTCGTCCGGGCAGCGGCAAGATCCTTGTCAACAAGCGCGATTTTAACTCGTATTTCCCCAACGAAGCGTTGCAGATGATCATTCGTCAGCCGCTGACTTTGACGGAAACGGTCGAGCAGTTCGACATTTTGGTAAACGTCGATGGCGGCGGACAGGCCGGACAGGCCGGTGCGGTCCGTCACGGCATTACGCGTGCCCTGATGGAATTTAACGCTGACCTGCGTCCTGCACTCAAAAAAGCAGGCCTCGTCACACGCGACCCGCGTCAGAAAGAACGTAAGAAATACGGGCAGAAAGGTGCCCGTGCGAGATTCCAGTTCTCGAAACGTTAATTTTATCGTTCAGAGTGCTCGACTTGTCGGGCACTCTGAACTTAATCCATCGCTGCGGCTCCTTTGGTTTATCGAGCAAGACCGCGGCGAGTACAAAAACCAGTAATTTAGGAGAATAAAGTTTTGGCAACAGTTACGATGAAAGAACTTCTCGAAGCAGGAGTTCACTTTGGCCACCAGGTTCGCCGTTGGAACCCGAAGATGAAAGAATACATCTTTGGCGAACGCAACGGCATTTATATTATTGATCTGCAGAAAACGCAGAAGCTTTTCCGCGACGCTCTGAATTATGTGACGGAATCGCTCACCGAGCGTCCTAAGCAGAAAGTGCTGTTTGTCGGCACCAAGCGTCAGGCTCAGGAGGCCATTAAGGAAGAGGCCGAACGCTGCGGACAGTTTTACGTCAACAACCGTTGGCTCGGCGGCTTGCTCACAAACTACGGCACCGTCCAGAAATCGATCCAAAAGCTAAAAGATATCGAAACGATGCGCGAAGACGGCCGTTTTGAGATGCTCACTAAAAAAGAGCGTCTTGGGCTCGATCGCCAGTACGAGAGCCTGATGAAGAATCTCGCCGGCATCAAAGATATGAATGGCATGCCGGACATGATGTTTATCATCGACGTCCGCAAAGAAGATATCGCCATTAAGGAAGCAAATCGTCTCGACATCCCTATCGTCGCGGTCGTTGATACAAATTGCTCGCCTGATGGTATCGATCATGTTATTCCGGGTAACGACGACGCCTTACGTGCCATCCGTCTATTTGCTTCGCGTATCGCCGATGCGATCATTGAAGGCAAACAGGTCGGCACCGAAGGCAGCCAGATGATAGCTGAGGATACCGAAGCAGTCGAAGGCGAGGCACCAGTTGCCGAGACCGAGATCGCTCTGACGTCAATTCCTAAGGAATACCTGAGCGAAGACGAAAAAGCTGAGATCGAGTCTGCTGAAATTCCCGAAGAAGAGGAAGAGGCTGACGATGTGGTCGAAGCCGAGGCTGAAGCTGCTCCGGAAGCTGCGGCAACCGAGGAAACAGCAGTTGCTGAGGCTCCGGCGGAAACGGCCGAGGCAACCGAAGAAAAAACGGAAGAGAGCACCGAAGCAACGGCTAGCTAAGCACATTTTTTATTTTTTCGAAGCGTGGCTCGTTTTCCGATGACGGTAAATTGGCTACGCTTTTTTATAGACAGAAATTATTTTTATCGTTTTGGAGTTAAGTTATGGCAGAAGTAACAGCAAGTGCAGTAAAATCACTGCGTGAAAAATCGGGTGCGGGTATGGTCGATTGTAAAAACGCCCTCGTCGAAGCAAATGGCGACGAGAACGCGGCAATGGATCTGCTCCGCAAAAAAGGTATGGCACAGGCCGGCAAAAAAGCCGGACGCGTGACCGCTGAGGGTGCGGTCGGTTCGTACATCCACATGGGCGGCAAGGTCGGCGTGCTCGTCGAGATCAACTGCGAGAGCGATTTTGTTTCACGCGGCGAAGAGTTTCAACAGCTGGTCAAAGACGTTGCGATGCACATCGCTGCGACCGATCCGCGATACACTAATCGCGAAGACGTACCAGCCGGCGACCTCGACAAAGAGCGTGAGATCCTGATGGAACAGCTCAAAAATGACCCGAAAAACGCCGGTAAGCCGGACGAAGTTTTAACAAAGATCATCGAGGGCCGTCTCAACAAGTTCTATGAAGACAACGTCTTGGTCGATCAGCCTTTCGTCAAAGATCCGTCGAAGACCGTCGGTGAGCTTGTGACCGAAAAGGTTTCGTCGATCAAAGAAAACATCTCGATCCGCCGCTTTTCGCGCTATAAAATGGGCGAAGGCATCGAAAAGAAAGCCGACGATTTCGCCGCCGAAGTCGCATCGATGGTTGGTTAGTTCGTTGAGTTCAGTGAGTTAATTGAGTTTATTGAGTCGTGAGAGTATTATTTCAACGAACTCAGTGAACTCAACAAACTCAATAAACTAATGGTAACTCCAGTTTTCAAACGCATCTTGCTCAAACTATCAGGCGAAGCCCTGATGGGCGATCAGAATTACGGCATCGATACAAAGGTCGCCGAAGCTCTGGCGCAGGAGATCAAGACCGTTTATGATCTCGGCGTTGAGATCGCAATCGTGGTCGGCGGCGGTAATATCTTTCGCGGCGTTTCGGAGTCGGCGGGCAACATGGACCGTGCGGCGGCCGATTATATCGGCATGCTGGCGACGATCATGAATGCCGTCGTGTTGCAGGATGCTTTGGAAAAGGCTGGTGTTTACACGCGGGCGATGTCCGCTCTCGACATTCCCCAGCTCGCGGAGCCGTTTATCCGCAGGCGTGCGATCCGCCATCTTGAGAAAAAGCGTGTGGTTATCTTTGCCGCCGGTACAGGTAATCCGTTCTTTACGACCGACTCGGCCGCGGCACTGCGTGCGGCTGAGATGAAGGTCGATGTCATCTTTAAGGCGACAAAAGTTGACGGTATTTACGATTCCGACCCGGTCAAAAACCCTGATGCTGTGCGGTTTGATACCATCACGTATCAGGAAGTTTTAGAAAAACAGCTAAAGGTAATGGACGCCTCGGCGATCTCGCTCTGCATGGACAACGACCTGCCGATCATGGTCTTTAATATGCGCCAGTCGGGCAACATCGTCAAAGCCGTCGGCGGCGATCTCTCGATCGGAACGCTTGTTTCGAATAAAAAAAATTAGTAAATTGTGAATCGTAAATGGTAAATAGAAAGACAAAGCTCTTTTCTTAAAACTATTCACTATTCACTGTTCACCAACTTTATGAGCGTACAAGACATCATCAAAGAAACCGGTCCAAAAATGGACCACGTCGTCGAGGATTTCAAACGAAAGCTGTCCAACATTCGCACCGGGCGTGCGACCGCCGGGCTGCTTGACGTTATTTCGGTCGATTATTACGGCACACCGACGCCGCTCAACCAGATGGCGTCCATCACCGTGCCCGAGGCTCAGACCATAATGGTCCAGCCGTGGGACGCGACCGCAATGCCCGCTATCGAAAAAGCGATCATGGCCGCAAACCTCGGTTTTAACCCGTCAAACGACGGCAAGATCATCCGCCTGACCGTTCCCGCTCTCAACGAAGAGCGTCGCCGTCAGTTTGCAAAACAAGTGCACGAGATCGCCGAAGAACACCGCATCGCCATCCGCAACGTCCGCCAGCGTTCAAACGACACGCTCAAGAAGATGCTCAAGGACAAAGAGATCTCCGAAGACGACGAACGCGGCGGCCTCGACGACGTCCAAAAACTAACAAACACCTACATCGCCAAGATCGACGAGCTCAGCAAAAACAAAGAACACGAGATAATGAGTGTCTAGACTCTGACGAATAGTTCAAAAAAGCCGCAAGCGTAATGCTTGCGGCTTTTTCTTTTCACGTGTCACTCGTCCCTCGTCAATTGTTAGCAAATAACGGCCCCGCTCGAAACCTCCCCCAAATGCGTTCCGATTCGGTGTTTACCGGTCATCAGAGCGATGCCGTCAAATGCACGTTTTAATGTCGGTTCGTCGGCGAGATAGACGATGCGGAAATAGCCTTCGTCGGGCCGCGTGCCAAAGCCGGAGCCGTGTACGGCCAGCACGCCGCTTTGCTGCAGCAGATCGATGACAAACTGTTCGTCGGTACGTCCGCCCAGATCCGCGACCTTTACCATCAGGTAAAACGCCGATTGTGGCACCGTGCTCGAAATGCCGTCTGTTTCCAAGACCATCCTGACCGCTAGGTCTCGCCGCGACCTCATCTGCTCGATAAACGCTTCGATATCGCTGTTTTCGCCCGTCAGAGCCGGACGGACGGCGTATTGAGCGGGCGTCGGCGAGCAAAGCCTGCCGCTTGCGAGGCGGTGAATGGCTTCGATCAGGCGGGTGATCTTTGCCGTGTTCGCAAACCGCATCCAGCCGATCCGCCAGCCCGACAGCATATGCGTTTTAGACAAACTCTCAAGCGTAATGACCGGAACGTCCACCCCCTTCGCCAAAACCGAAGCCGGTGTCGGCGCCGTCTCAAAACAAAGATCGCGATAGACCTCATCAGAGATCACGACAAGGTTATTTTCCTCAGCGATCTGCAAAAACTCTGTCGTCGTCGCATCCGCAGTGATCGCACCGGTCGGATTGTTAGGGTTTATCAGCACGACCGCCCGTGTTCGAGGACTAACGAGTGACCTAACTTCGTCGATATCCGGCTGCCAGTTATCCGCGTCATTGAGCCGGTAATATCGCGGTACCGCACCGAGTTTATTAAGTATCGCATCGTAAAGCGGATAACCCGGAGCCGGCATCAAAACCTCATCGCCTTCGTTCAGCAACGCTGTAAGCACAAGATCGGCGGCCTCGGACGCACCTGACGTCAAAACAACATCGTCCGGCGAGATATTGTCACCAGTGGCATTTGCATAGATAGAAACGGCTTCGCGGGCTTCGAACAACCCGGCCGACGACGCATATCCGGTAAACCCGTCCCGCAAGGCCCGCACCACCGGGTCGATGACATATTCCGGCGGCTTAAAACCAAACGTCTGCGGGTCGCCGATATTGAGCGAAACGATGTCGCGGCCCTGCTTTCGCAGGACATCTGCGGCGGCAACGACATTTCTAATTGCGTAACGAAAATTTGAGGTCCGGTCGGACGCTGAGATGTACATAAAAAAAGACCTAAAGCTCTCTATATCGTAACAATTTTGAGATATTGTGTGCATCGCCGACAGCGCTATTTTCATCTCTGCTGCGTGTATTATTTACCGCTTTCTATCGTTCCTGATTTGGAGTATATTTATTGAAATCTGTCGCCGTTTTGATAACTCTATGAAGCCCATTATCCGTCCGGTCGTATCGCTAGTTTTACTGTTCGTTTTCGTGTCAAATACCATCCCCTGCGGGCCGGGTTATATCACGCCGTTATTCGATACGTCGTCGGCACCCGAAAATCCGTACACCGATTACGCGTCCGGACGGCTTGGGATAGTAAAACCTTCGTTTCACCGCTCAGTGCTGATCGCCGCCTATAAACACATCGCCGGCAACGGCCTAAACGCCGCCGAACAGCAAGCGATGATCGAGGTCTGGAAGGCCGAGATCGATAACAAAGATTTCGCCGACGACACCATCGACGCTGCCGTCAAAGCCTGGGTCGAACGCCGAAAAGAGGTCGTCGGCAAAGAAGAGAAAACACCGGATATCTACGTTGAGCGTTCGTACGGCGGATACGATTTTTTTCCAAACTGCACGAAGAACGCATTTGAAACGGCGGCCGAAACGCTCTCAGACCGCACAACCGCCCACGGCCCCAGCGACACTAACGTTCAAAATTGGGTGCGGGCACAAGATCAGGTCTTTCAAAACTGCGCCAGCGGCAAACAGCAGCCCGACGACACCGCTCCCGGAGCCCCGGACTGGCTGCAAAAAGATCGTGCCTACCAAAAGGCCGCCGCTGAGTTTTATTCGCTCGATTACGAATCCGCCAAAAAACATTTTGCCGAGATCGCTCAAGACACCGAATCGCCCTGGGCCGAAACCGCCGATTACCTAGTTGCCCGAACACTCATCCGTCAGGCGAGCCTCTCTAAATCAAAGGAAAAAGCTGCAGAATACTACGCCGCCGCCGAGTTACGCCTCGAAGGTTTTGTCTCCCGCACCGGTAAATTCACGCCGTCATCGGAACGAATGCTGGGCCTCGTAAAGTTTCGTACTCGTCCAAAGGAACGCGTCAGCGAGCTTGCCAAGCAGATCAGCTTTTACGCCGGCAATGAAAATTTTCGCCAAAACATTATCGATTACACATGGCTGCTCGATAAGTTTGAAAACGAAGTTTTGCTCGCGGAAGAAAAGCGAAAACTTGAGGAACAGGTCAGCAAATTGCCGCCGTGCACAGCAGGCGTAACGGCAAATTGCCGCTCTGCCAATACAGCGGCAAATACCGAGACGAACACGTCGGACACATCTAACAGCAATAAAAAGAATGACGAAGATCTTGAGATAAACGTATTTTCACCGACCGGCGATAAATCTTGGACTATTACGGTCAAAGCCGATGCGACGGATGCCGACGCTGTTGCCGAAGCCGAACGCGTCATCGGATCTAAGATCACCGACGAGATGCGTAAACAGGTTCGCGAAATGCGTCAGAGTGCGTATGCTAACAGATTCAAAGACAATCAGGGCCCGGCGTACGAGGGCGGATATTGGGGCGAGATCAAATTCACGCCGACGCTCTTGCCCGCCTTTCTCAAACAGGACGAACTGACCGATTGGCTCTACACATACCAAATGCAGGGGGCCGAGGCGTATCTCTACGCCCTGTCAAAGTATAAGGCAACAAGCTCCGAACTGTGGCTGATGACCGCACTGTCAAAGGCCGAAAAAAGCTCGACCGAGCTTCCCCGCTTGATCCAAGCTGCAAATGAGACCGGGCGTTCGTCGCCGGGTTATCCGACCATCGCGTATCACACCGCCCGCATCCTGCTTGAACAAAACAAACAGGCTGACGCCCGCAAGATCATCAACGAAATGCTCGAAACCGGCGATCAGATACCGATCTCGGCCCGCAATTCATTTCTCGGCCTCAAGCTCAAAACCGTCGAATCTATGGACGAGTATCTGACCTACAGCCTTCGTAAGCCTTTCGGGTTTGATTTTGACGGCGACGTTGGATCAGTTGATGACATCATCGCCGAGCAGAAAAAATGGTACGACCCAGAATATAACAAAGAGGGACGGGAGGCTTATGAAAAAGAGGTCGAGGATCGTTACAAGTCCGAACGGCTCTGGCAAAGCAGGATGATGTTTGACTCGGATACCATCGAGTCGTTTAACCAGCTATTTCCGACCGCGATGCTGATCGAGGTTGAAAAGTCGCCGGCATTGCCCGAATATTTGCGCGAACGGTTCGTGATGTCTATATGGGTGCGGGCCTATCTGCTCAAAGACGCTGCCACGCTGCAAAAAATGACGCCCGAGTTGATAAAGTATCAGCCCGATTTTGAAGCTCCGCTCGCAAAGGCCTCAGCCGCCAAAACCGAAGCCGCGCGAGAGTCCGCATTGCTTTATTTTGTGTTAAAAAATCCAATTCTGACGCCGTATCTCGAAGATGGCCTGGGCAAGAGCGATAACGAGCAGGGTCAGTGGGATTCGAACGATTGGTGGTGTGCACCGTACGACACGACCTATGACGACGCGACGAGTAGCGAGGTGCCAAAACCTTTGCCAAAACGCCCGCCGTTCCTGACAGCCGCCCAAACACAGACGGCACAGTCAGAACGAAAGAAACTGCGTGACATGGGCGACGCTCCAAAATATCTGGCGGAACGCGTGATGGAATGGGCAAAGAAATCCCCGACTGACAAACGCGTCCCGGAGGCTCTGTTTATCGTGATCGGGGCAAATGGCTGGACAAAATACGGCTGCGGCAATGACGAAGATATCCGCGAAGAGTATGCCAAATATCTAAAGACACGCTATCCGAACAGCCCTTGGACCGCCAAGCTGATCGAAGAAGAAAAGGGGCAATAGCGGTTATTGATCCTCGCTATTGACCTTTCTTTTTCTGTTCTTCGGCTTTGTATTTTTCGAGCTCAGCCTTAAATTGGCGGCAGGTCTTAGCAAGATCTGCCGTTCCGTTTTTGTTCTTATTTTTTTCGACACTTTCCTTTATCGATTCTTTGATCTTGTTTAAGAACGTGGCCTTTATCGCCTTGGTGACAAAGTTGTCGTCGGGATTATTCGCCTCGGCGGCGAGCATATTCATCACCTCGTCGCACTCCGGCACGCCCGTCGTCTCTTCGCCGACAACCGTGTCGACACCTTTATCGGTCAGCGTTTTATTTGACGCTGTATTGGTTTTTGTCTTGTCCGAAAATGGATTGATCGAACCGCAACCCAAAACAACGAGCGTTAACAATATTAATGCAGACGAAGCTAGAAATAGATTTTTCATATCTGACAGGATACGCGATTTTGTGCGAAGCTGTTCAATCTTTTTGCAGTTTTGCAAATTTTTCGATCAGCTTTTTCTGCCCAAATCCCGGAAAACTAACCGTCAGCTTTGCGTTTTCGCCCGAACCCTCGCGACGAAGCACAAGCCCACGGCCGTATTTTTCGTGCCGGACGTGAGTGCCTGGGACAAGGCCGTTGATGGCAGGCGATTGCCGAATAGGAGTAGCAGACGCTTTGCTGCCCGCTGCTTTTAGCCGTTCTAATGTTGATAAAGCGGGCGTCGTCTCCCCCACTCCCCCACTCCCTTTCTCTTCCACTTCTCGCGACGCAGGCGGTTCTGCCCTATTTGGCAAAATGTCCTTTTTCTTAAAAAACTCCGCGATCGCCTCGCTGCTGTTGTAGGTCTTGCCGGTATAGGGTGTACGGGGTTTTACCGGCTCGCTCTCGCCTCGCAGAGCACTGACCGCGGCCTTGCTGGCCATCGCCGGCGTGCTGCGCGCATACGAGAGCCAGGACGCTCCATTCGACAGGTCCTCGATCAACTCGAGCGGCATTTCGTTTAGAAACTGCGACGGCTCGGACGCGATCTCTTCGCCGTAGACGCGGCGGCGCATTGAATGTGTGACGTATAGAATTTTTTCCGCCCGCGTGATCGCAACATAAGCCAACCGACGCTCCTCTTCTAATTCTTTGGAGTCGCTGATCGACCGCGAATGCGGAAAAATACCATCCTCAAGCCCGACAAGAAATACGATCGGAAACTCCAGCCCCTTTGCCATGTGGACGGTCATTAATGTGACCGGTGCCGTACCGTCAAACTTGTCGGTGTCTGAGATAAGTGCAGCGTGGTCGATAAAATCACGGAGCCCGTTTTCCTCTTGCCGGTCGTAATCAACAGCCGCGTTTACGAGCTCCTCGAGGTTTTCGAGACGAGCTGTCGACTCATCGCTATTCTCCATTCTCAGGACATTCGCATAGCCCGTATCCTCAATAGCAGCAATAATTACCTCAGAAACAGGATTGTCAGAGTCCGTTGAGGCATTGACCTTTGCAATAAGATTTTCGATCACTTTGCGAAACGCCCGCAGAGCTTCTTTTGCACGCGGCGTCAGGCTCACAGGTTGCCCGTATGCCGGATCTGTGATCTCGGCGATCGTCATCCAGATCGACGAACTCGTGGATTTTGCGATCCGCTGTACCTCGTCAAGACTGGTTTTCCCGAGCCCACGTGTCGGCGTATTTACTACCCGCAGCAGGGCGATATCGTCAAATGGATTCATCGCCAGCTTGAGATACGCGATCACATCTTTGACCTCGGCACGCTCGTAAAACGAAAATCCGCCGACGATGTTATATTCGATCCGCATACGGCGGAACGATTCTTCGAACAGACGCGACTGGGCATTGGTTCGGTACAAAACCGCGATGCGATCGTTCAAAGATCGACGTTGATGCTCCTCGATCTTTGACGCGACAAACCGTGCCTCCCCGTCGGCATCAAAAGCCTGATAGTAAAAAATCCGTTCGCCACCGGGATTTGAGGTCCAGAGCTTCTTTTTCTTTTGGTGGATGTTGTTCTCGATGATCGCGTGAGCAACATCGAGGATCGTTTGCGTTGAGCGGTAATTTTGTTCGAGCAGGATGACCTTGGCATCCTTAAAATGCTCTTCAAATCCTAAAATGTTGCGGATGTCGGCCTGTCGAAACCCATAAATACTCTGTGCATCATCACCGACAACACAGATATTTTGCTGTTTTTCGGTTAAAAAGCTTATGAGTGCAAATTGCAGTGCGTTAGTGTCCTGATACTCGTCAACCAGGATGTATTTATAGCGTTCGTTGTATTTTTCGCGGGTCTCGGGCGAGCGTCGTAAAAGCTGGACGGTCTTGATGAGCAAATCGTCAAAATCCAGAGCGTTCGCCATGTGCAGACGCTCGTCGTACATCTTAAATATCTTGGCGATCGCAGCCTTTTTCGGGTCGCCTTGTTCGGCCCGGGCGGCAAACATTTCGACATCCTCACCGCGATTCTTGGCCGAGCTGATCGCGTTGCGGACATATCGCGGGGCGAGCTGTTTTTCGTCGAGTCCGAGATCCTTGATACACGCCTTTACGACCTTTTGCGAGTCGTCGGTGTCGTAGATCGTGAACGATTTTTTATATCCCTCGTCGAGCTTGTCAATGTCCTGCCGCAGAATGCGGACGCATAAGCTGTGAAAGGTCGAGATAAGCGGCGCAGATTGCATCCGCTGGCCTTTCATCAGCTCTTCGACACGCGAACGCATCTCTCCCGCCGCCTTATTCGTAAAGGTCACGGCGAGGATGTTGTGCGGTGCAACTTGTTTCTCCGCAATGAGATACGCGATGCGCACGGTGATAACGCGGGTCTTTCCCGAACCGGCACCGGCGAGAATAAGCAGCGGCCCGTCGGTCGTCTTAACGGCCTCGATCTGTTGGGGTTTAGTGAATCTAGAAGGGTCATTTTATAAGGGCCTGTATCTCTTTAAACTGCTCATGTTTGGCGTCCCGCATCAGCTCGAACAACGCCATTTCGATCGATGATTCGATCGCTCCGCTACGTGTCATCTTCGCTAGTCCCGCAAGCCGGTTGTACTCAAATCGCGAACTCACGCAATCGCATAAAATATGTACGTCAAAACCTCGGTCAAGAAGGTCGTGAGCAGTTTGACTGACGCAAATATGTGCCTCAAGCCCACAAATAACAACCTGTTTGATGCCGAGCTCATTTAATTTTTCGACGAACGGCGACGCTCCGCACGAGCTAAACGCAGTCTTTTCATAAGCCGCAAAATCAGGTGGCAAAACAGCCTTGATCTCGCTGGCAGTCGTTCCTAATCCACGCGGATATTGCTCGGTGACCAGCACCGGAATATTCAATATCTGAAAGCCCCTCACCGCCGTCGCCGCTCGCGCAGCAAGGGTTTCAAAATCCGCAATAACATTGCGAAACCCTTCCTGAATATCGATCACGGCAAGCGCCGTAGTTTTTGGATCAAGTAAATTAGGATGAGCCATATCTTACGGCAGTCAGCGGTCAATGGTCAGTGGTCGGCGGCACCGGCTCGGTTGTTCCATTAACTTTCGCCTTTTGTCTTTCTGCCTTATCCGCCATTTCCTTTTTATAAGTTTTGAAGAAAAAAACGACCGCGACCGCACATACAATGAGGATCAGGATCATCATCGCTGCGATGAAATAAACTTCGGCTCGTCCGGCTCCGGGCATACTTACAGTGTAGAGTGCAAAATGCACAATGCAAAATGGAGCTCAATTCTAGCTTTAACACTGAGCACTATGCATTGTGCACTGTGCCTTGTGCGTTCTGCCTTAACTAGGTGCTTGATCTGCAGGAAATGACTTTTCGGGTTTGGCCAAAAGGCGGTTGCGGTAGATCTCGGGCAGTGTTCTGACGGTTTTATTGCTGTCGGTAACTACGTGGAGCGTTTCGCCTTCGGCGATCAGCGTGTCGTCGGTCGCTCGATATACTTCGTAGAAAAATCTAAGGCTACGGCTGCGGATCTCGGTCACGCGGGTGCGGATCGTGATCAGGTCTTCGTAATATGCGGGTGATTTATAGCGGCAGTAAGACTCGGCAACGACCATCAGGGCGTCGTCCTCATCTTCCATCTCTTTGTAAGAAAATCCTTTGGCCCGGCAAAGCTCACTGCGGCCCGTCTCGAACCAAATGAGATAGTTGGCGTGGTGCACGATGCCCATCTGATCGGTCTCAGCATAGCGGACGCGGATCTCAGTTTCGTGCCATTCGTCCATAGAAATGTTGGCTGGGAGACAGGGATTCGAACCCCGATAGGCAGATCCAGAGACTGCAGTCCTACCATTAGACGATCTCCCAGCGTAATAATAATTTACGTTTCCGACTCGCCCCGTGTCAACTCGCATTGCGAATACTCCTAGCGACGGGCAAAATAGAAGTTTATGTCGCTCGACAAAGAAATACTTAATAACCGCCAGGCATATTTCGAATATCACATACTTGATAAATTCGAGGCGGGGATTGCCTTGCTCGGGACTGAGGTCAAGAGCATTATGCTCGGCCGCATCCAGTTAAAAGAGTCTTTCGTCCAGATCAAGGACGGCGAGGTGTGGCTGCTCGGTTCACACATTTCGCACTACTCGCACGGCAACATTAATAACCACGACGTTATACGGCCGCGTAAGCTATTACTCCACCGCCGCGAGATCGAAAAACTCCAAAAAGAAACGACACAAAAAGGCATGACGCTGGTCGTCACGAGCATTTATTGGAAGAACGGACGGATAAAATTTGAGATCGGCGTCGCCAAGGGCAAGAAACTATACGACAAACGTGAGACGGAAATGCGCAAGGCGGTCGAAAAAGACACCAAAGCCGAATTGAAACATCACCTCAGATAAGTTATACATATTAAAGAGTTTTTTTCATTTTAGACAGTAAATATAGAGGTATCGATGAAATTCCAGGGAATCACCGGAGGTTTTACCGAAGCCAATGTGGAAGCATTGGCTGTTGCGGTATTTAAGGGCGAAAAAGCGGCGAGCGCGGAGCTCAAGGAACTAGACAAATTGACCGGCGGTCTGATCGCCGAGGTCATGAAAGCTGAGGAATTTAAGGGCGACGCGGGCCAGACCGCTCTTTTGCGCTTTGCCGCAAAAGGAGCTGTTAAAGCAACACGTCTGCTGCTCGTTGGCGTCGGCGATAAGGCCGAATATAGATCGCACTCGGTTGCCGCACTTGCCGGAACCGCGACGCGTTATTTGCGCAAACGCAATGTCAAGAGCTTTGCCTTGCTACCCCGAAGCGGCGTGAGTGCCGTCGAGGCCGCACAGCAGACAGTTTGCGGAGCGATCACCAGCCAGTTCGAGATCGATAAATACAAGACCAAAGATAAGAATAACAAAGCCGTAACGAGCGTCGTCGTATGTATCGACGGATCGAAACCCGCTGATCTAAAAACCGGCATCTCACGCGGTCAGGCGATCGGCGATTCGATGAATCTGACGCGCGATCTCGCCAACGAACCGGCCAACATCCTGCCGCCGGCCGAGATGGCAAAACGTGCCGCGGCGATGGCAAAAGAGGTCGGCCTAAAATGCGAGATCCTCGACGAAGCCAAAATGACCAAGATGGGCATGGGTTCGCTGATGAGCGTTTCGTACGGTTCGGCACAGCCGGCCAAAATGATCGTCCTCAAATACACGCCGGCCAAATCGACCGCAAAAAAGGGTGAAATGCTCGCTCTCGTCGGCAAAGGCATCACGTTTGACACCGGCGGCATAAGCTTAAAACCCGGCGAAAACATGGACGCGATGAAATACGACATGTCCGGCGGAGCGACCGTTATCGGTGCGATGCGGGCGATCGCATTGCTCAAACCGACGGTTCCTGTGCTCGGAGTCGTCGCGGCTGTCGAGAATATGCCCGACGGTGCGGCTTCGCGACCGAGCGACGTTGTAACCGCCATGAACGGCAAAACCATCGAGATCCTCAATACCGACGCCGAGGGCCGACTCGTGCTTGCCGACGCGGTCGCTTACGCCGAAAAACAGGGTGCGACCCAGATCATCGATATGGCAACGCTTACCGGAGCCGTTATCATCGCGCTTGGCGATCAAAACACCGGTATCATGGGCAACGATCAGAAATTTATCGCCGCGATCATTGCCTGCGGCAAAGATTGCGGCGAAGGCTTCTGGCAGCTGCCGGTCAGTGCCGAATACAGCAAACAGATCCGCTCTGACATCGCCGATATCAAAAATATCGGCCCTCGCGGCAAGGCCGGCACCATCATGGGAGCCGTCTTTATTCAGGAATTTATCGACAAAGCAAAATGGGCTCATCTCGATATTGCCGGCACCGCATGGGCGGACGGGGCTCGTCCGCATCAGGCAAAAGGCCCGACCGGCGTTGCTATCAGGACGCTGCTCAATCTTGTCGAAAAATCACAGTAATAGACTTGCAAGATCTTTGAGGAGACAGAAATGAACAAACTATCGAATAATCGCTTAAATATTGTTTTCGTAATGGTTGCTTTGCTCGCGATCGGTCTCGCCTGCGGCGGCGGTGCCCCAAAAGCAGAGGACGAAAAACAGGCTGGGCCTGAGTATGTCGGCGCTTGGAAAGCCAATGACGGCTCATTCATCACCATTCGTTCCGACGGCAGTGCGGATTACAAGATCGGCGGCACTTCCGTTTCGGGCGGCAAAGCCCTTGTAAGTGAAAAGGAAAAGACCCTGAGAGTAGCTATGCTCGGCATGGGCTCGCCGATGAAGATCGACAAGGCACCTGAGAACGGCGAGATGACCATCGACGGCATCGTTTATAAGAAATAGCTTTAGGCATTTATGAAAATTCACGAATATCAAGGCAAAGCCATCCTCAAAGAATACGGCGTTCCCGTGCCGCGCGGCATCGTCGCCCGCACGCCCGAAGAGGCCGAAGCAGCGGCTATCGAACTCGGCACTGACGTTGTCGTCGTCAAAGCCCAGATCCATGCCGGCGGCCGAGGCAAAGGCGGCGGCGTCAAGCTGGCAAAATCTCCGGCTGAGGCGAAGCAGATCGCGTCCGAGATCCTTGGGATGCAACTCGTCACCCACCAGACCGGCCCCGAGGGCCAGAAGGTGCAGACGCTGCTCATCGAGGAAGGTTTACCGATCGACCGTGAATTTTATCTCGGCATCACGCTCGACCGCGTCACTGGACGCAATGTCTTTATGGCGTCGTCCGAAGGCGGTATGGACATCGAAAAGGTCGCCGAAGAAACACCGGAGTTGATACTCAAAGAGACCATCGACCCGTCGGTTGGGCTTCGCGGTTTTCAGGCACGCAAACTCGCCTTCGGTCTCGGCATACCGGCCGAGTTGATCGGCCAAGCGACGAAATTTATGCTCTCGCTTTACGATGCGTACGAAAAGATCGACGCATCACTGGTCGAGATCAATCCGTTTTTGCTGACCAAAGACAGCCGTCTCATCGCTCTCGACGCCAAGGTCACGTTTGACGACAACGCGATGTTTCGCCACGTTGGCTTTGCCGATCTCCGTGACCTTGACGAAGAAGAACCGCTCGAGATCGAGGCGTCGAAATACGACCTCAATTACATCAAGCTCGATGGCAATATCGGCTGCATGGTCAACGGTGCCGGCCTCGCGATGGCGACGATGGACATCATCAAGCTCGCGGGCGGTGAACCTGCAAACTTTCTCGATGTAGGCGGAGGGGCCAGTCAGGAGCGTGTCGAACAGGCGTTCAAGATCCTGCTCGCCGATAAAAATGTTAAAGCCGTGCTGATCAACATCTTCGGCGGCATCGTCCGATGCGACATGGTCGCGAGCGGGGTTGTAGCGGCCTACCGTAATCTCGGCATGACCATCCCGATCGTCGCCCGTCTCGAAGGCACAAATGTCGAAGAAGGCCGCCGCGTCCTACAGGAATCAGGCATCGGCATCCAAACCGCCCAAGGCATGCAGGACGCCGCCGAAAAGGTGGTCGCAGCCGCGGGATAAGATAATTTAACTGCGAAATAGACTAAAAACGCTAAATTAAGAAAACTCTTTGTTTAGCGTTTTTTGCGTATTTCGCGGTTACTTCTTTTTACACCTTTATGTAGATACGTTTTCGATACAGCAGCCACATCAAAAACAGCCACAGCAAAATAAAACTGACCGCAAACGCAAGTGAAGCGTCGATCGGGTTAAGGATAGGCAGGAACACATTCTGCATCAACACTTTCTGGATCGAGATCAACTGCCCGTCCGCTCCTGTGACGCGATAGGCAGATATCATCCGCGCAAAAAAGCCTGTAAATACAAACAAAGCAAGAGCATTTGCCCCAAACACCTTGAACGGCCATGCCCAGAACTCGTACCCCTTGATATCGATCAGCCAATAGCAAAACCCAAGCACGAGCAACGCGAGCCCCGAGGTAGCAAGGACGTACGAGCTTGTCCACAAAGCTTTGTTCATCGGGAAATAGCTGTTCCAGATCAGGCCGAGAGCTACTAGAGTAACGCCAAAGAAAAACAAACCACTGACCCGATTTAGGGCAGAACCGCTCGCGTAAGCGAGTGGCGAGGACGTCCCGTGCGATCCGACGCCGGTGCCACCTGCTAACGCAGGCGGTTCTGCCTTTGTCAGCCAACTGCCTGTCAACACGCCCGAGATCGTCGTCACTATCGCCGGAATCGTCGAAAGAATTCCTTCCGGATCATAAACCTTGCCGCCGCGCCAAATATGGTTTTCGGTAAGGATAAGGCGATCGATATATGCGGCGAGATTGCAGGCCTTGTCGCTAATGCTGGTCACGTCGCAGCCGGGCACGGGAATAACGGTCATCAAGAGCCAGTAGCCCAAAAGCAAGACCAGGCCGATGCCGACCTGTTGTCTCCAATTTGTATGCAGAAAAATGATCGAAGTGATGAGATAACAAACCGCGATCCGCTGCAGAACACCAAAAATGCGCAGCGTTCCATAGTTGTACGGAACGACGTTGTAACCGGCGAGATTCATGCCCGCGATACCAAGCAGAGCCGTAACAAACAAGACCGTCGCGACCTTGTAATTTCTCAGCAACAGAAATAACAGCGACGCGCAGAACGTCAGCCAGATCAGCATCTTTAAAGGATCCGGAGCGTCGGTGGATTGAAATTGAAAGAACGGAACGACGGAGATCGCGGCTCCGAGCAGATAGATGGACGCGGCACGCGTTAAGAACTTTGTGTATCGTCGGCTAGGTTTGTGTGTAACGAACTCGCCCTCCGCTGACGCAGAGGGTTCTGACCGGCGGCCTAACGAGATCGAGATCGAAACGCCTACGATAAATAAGAAAAAAGGAAAGATCCAGTCGGTAGGAGTCAGGCCGTGCCATTCGGCGTGTTCGAGCGGCCAATAGACAGGGGAGCCACCGGGATTATTGACCAAAACCATCCCCGCGATCGTCAGCCCGCGAAAAACATCTAACGAAATCAGCCTATTTTCGGCCATAAGATCTTTGCCTGCAAATAACGCGAATCAAGCGAATAAGAATTTGAGCAATTCCTCATATTCTATTTTATTCGCGTCTTTTCGCGTAATTCGCGGGCAAAAGTTTTCTTACCAGCCTTCGCGGTCGCGAAGATGCTTAATATGCGCCGTATGATGCAGCGAATGCCACGCGTAGAGCTCCAATGCGGCTTCGAGCGTCCATTCGCCGGTTTCGGGGTGGATGAACGACCGCTGATAGTCCTCCTCGCTCATCGATTCGAGCAAAGCGACCCAGCGGGTATGCAGCGATTCGAGCATTTTTATAGAAACGTCGATCGGCAATTTGCTATCGCCAAGCTCGGCCCAGCGCTCTTCGTAATACGGGCGAATGGTTGGCGACTCGTCTTCGGTCAATGCGAGTTTGAATCGCGTCAAGGAATTAGAATGGCTGTCGGCGAGGTGATGTACCGTCTGGCGAACCGTCCAGCCGTCGGGGCGATATCGTGTGTCGAGTTGAGCTTCGCTTAGTCCGGCGACCGCATCGGCAACCGCCTTCGGCAATGCCCGAATTACCGCAAGTCTCGCATCGCGGGCTGCGGGTGAGATCTCAAACTCGGCGTTAAATTCACCGATAGGATAGCGTAGGTCTTGTGACATAGTTCAGATTTTACGGCCTATTCTCTGTAAGGGTTTTCGAACAAAGTATATTCCCTGATAAATGCGAGCTTTACCGTGCCCGTCGGGCCGTTTCTCTGTTTCGCAATTATCAATTCTGCAACCCCTTTGTTCTCATCAGTTTCGTTGTAATAATCCTCACGAAAGATAAATCCGACAACATCCGCATCCTGCTCAATACTGCCCGATTCGCGAAGATCCGACATCAAAGGCCGAGGCGGATTACGAGCTTCAGGTGCACGGGAAAGCTGAGACAGGGCAACGACAGGCACATCCAGTTCTTTTGCCAGGGCCTTTAGCTCGCGCGAGATCTGCGAAACCTCTTGCTGACGATTTTCGCTGCGGCGGCCGCTGCTGTTGCCACCCATAAGTTGGAGATAATCGACGACGATCAGATCGATCTGTTTTTGCTCGGCCGCCAGGCGGCGGCATTTTGCACGCATCTCAAGCACCGAAATGCCGGGCGAATCATCGATAAATATCCGTGCATCCGAAAGCGTGCCGATCGCGTGGGCAAGATTTTCCCATTCTTTGCCCATCAGATGCCCCGTGCGAAAACGGTGGGCGTTAATTTTCGCCTCGCTGCTGAGCATACGGGTTACAAGCTGCTCTTTCGACATTTCGAGTGAGAAAACAGCCACGACCGCATTCGATTTGACAGCCGCATTTTGAGCTAAATTTAGACAAAACGCAGTCTTTCCCATCGACGGACGTCCGGCGATAATGACCAGATCGGTCCGCTGCAAACCTGAAGTAAGATCATCAAGCTCATAAAATCCCGTCGAAAGGCCCGTTATTCCATGACCGGAACCGTTAGCGGCGTGTTCTTTAACGCGGGCGAGCACCCGATCGGAAATTGGCCCGATACGAGAAAAACTTTGATTCGTCCGGGCTTCAGCAAGAGCAAAGATCGCCTGCTCGGCGCGGTCGAGTATGATCTCGGAATCTTCTTCTTCGGCCAAGGCCTCGCCTGTGATCGAGTTGCACGTCCGGATCAGCGTGCGAATGACCGATTTGTCACGGACGACCTTGATGTATTCCTTGACATTAGAAAAATGCGGCAGGCCAAATGTCAGATTTGTGATCGTCGTAATGCCGCCGATCGAATCGAGCGAACCTTCTTTTTTCAATTCCTCGCCGATCAGGATCGGGTCGATCTGAGTCTGCTTTTCAAACAGAGCAATCATCGCGGCGAAGACGCGGCGGTTTAGCGGCGAGTAAAAATCCTCGGGTTTAAGATGCTCGACAGCCTGTGCGATGACCGAGTTATCAAGCAATATCGCACCCAAAATAACGCGCTCGCTCTCTTCGCTCGAGGGTAAAGGCTTTTCGAGATACTGCTCTCGTCGATTGTCGGGAAAAACACTTGCCATTTTGATGAAAATTCTTGTTGAGTGATGCTAATTTTAGCCACAAAAAACGGCCTTGTCTAAAGGCCGATATCGAAAGTTGGTAACCCTAAATAAAGCGGATATTTACGGTAGGTCAATTAGAATTTAACCGCGAAAAACGCGAAATACCCGAAAACAATATTCGTATATTTCGCTCTTTTCGCGGTTAGATCTTACCTGTATTTAGGCAGCAGCTTCGTCTTCGGCAGGTGCTTCGTCAGCAACAACCTCTTCTGCAACTGTTTCCTCAGCAACCGGAGAGGCTTCTTCAGCCTTGACTTCTTCGGCCTTGGCCTTTTTCTTGTCTTCTTTGACCGGCATTTCGCCGCCTTCGGCGGTGACGGTTACAGGCACAGCCAATGTCACTTCGCGATGAAGTTTGACGTTGACGGTGTATTCGCCCGTTTCCTTGATCGCATCTTTAAGCGAAATGCGGCGGCGGTCGATCTCGTAACCCTTGGCCTGAAGAGCCTCGGCGATATCCATCGACGTGACCGAACCAAAAAGCTGGCCGTGGTCGCCCGATTTGCGTTCGAAGGTGAGCGAAATGCTCGCCATCTGATCGCGTTGGGCGTCAGCGGTCGCCTTTTCAACAGCTGCTCTTTTTAAGAGTGCCTCTCTTTCCTGATCGATCTGTTTGACGTTGCCCTTGGTCGCGAGCGTCGCAAAACCCTGCGGCAGCAGGTAGTTGCGAGCGTAACCGGCCTTGACCTTGACGATCTCGCCGCGGCCGCCAAGATTATCGATATCTTCGCGTAATAAAACTGTAGTATTTGCCATTATATTTCCTTTGCGGAGGCCCGAGCGTTAGCAAGGGCGGAACATCCGACTTGAGTGATACGCCCTTACTCGACGAAGGGCTTCTTCAATTTAATCATCTACGAACGGCAGCATTGCCATCGAACGCGCACGCTTGATCGCTTTGGCGACGCGGCGCTGATCCTTAGCGGTGATGCCCGATATACGGCGCGGCATGATCTTGCCGCGTTCCGGCACGAACTCTCTCAAAAGATCGACATCTTTCCAATCGACATAGTCCGGCACCATGTTGCGCGGGCGGCGGCGCTGATATCGACGCGGGCGGTCGCCAATTACGTCTTCGCCGACGCCTAAACCACCGCGGTCATCCATTATTTCCATTTCATTATCTGCCATAACTTTTCTCCTCGGTCTCAGCGGTTAAGCCTCAGCCTCTACCTCCGCTGTATCGGTTGTCTCACCCGCTTCCGCCGTTGCACGGAACGTTGCACGCTTTGCTGCCTTCGCCTCACGTTTGTTACGGAGCTTTTCAGCTTTTTTACGATCCTCATCGACGCGGACGGTGATGTAACGCAAGACCATATCGTTGACACGCATACGGCGTTCGAGTTCCAGGATCTCTTGTCCCGATCCCTGTATCTCAAAGAGCACATAGTGGCCGGTGTTCTTTTTCTGGATCGGATAAGCAAGGTCTTTCATACCGATATCATCCATACGGATGACCTCGCCGCCCTCTTTTTCGATCAATTTTGCGACAGCGTCGTTCAATTTTTCGATCTTATCGGCTTCCGTTGCCGGATCGACGATATACATTACTTCGTACGTTCTGTTTCCCATTTATTTCCTATCTCCTTTCGGTTACAAACCTCATCTTCAACTGAGATGAAGTAAGGATTCTCTATAATTCAAAAGCTAATTAAATCTCGCCATCGCCGCGTCCACACCATCCGTAATGATGCACCCCACGGCGTCGGCGGCTATATCCAATGTCTTATCAAGCGTTTCGGCATCGCCCTTGGCGAAATTTTCCAAAACGAACCGGCTCGCATCCGCTACCGGATGCTCCGGCTGAATTCCTATCCGCAATCGGATAAATTCCTGTGTTTTCAAACAATCGATGATCGATCTCAGGCCGTTTTGCCCGCCGTGCGAACCCTGCGGACGGATCCGCATCGTTCCAAATGGTAACGCCAGATCGTCCGAAATGACGATCAGCCGTTTGACCGACCTATCGCTTTTCGCGATCAGGCAGCTAACCGATTCGCCGCTCAGGTTCATGAACGTCTGTGGCTTGGCCAACTCGACCGTTTGATTGTCAATAATGCCGCGTCCTATCAACGCTCTGCATTCATCACGTTTGACCTGCGTCTGCAACCGGCCCGCAAGCATATCCACGAGCATAAACCCGAGATTGTGCCGCGATTTTTCATATTGCGGACCCGGATTTCCGAGCCCGACAACGAGCCAATTGGTTGCGTCCGCGTCGGTCAATTATTCACCGCCGTCGGCTTCAGGTTCAGCAGGAGCCTCGCCAATGACTTCAGGCTGTGCACCAGCTTCGATCTGCGGTTCGGCCTCAGCTTCGCTTACCGTGATGATCGTAGCGACGACCGTCTCAGGGCTGTCGTGGATCTCGATACCAGCTCCAACCTTAAGGTCAGAAACGTGGATCGAACTTCCTGCTTCCAGATCGGTCACATCGACATCGATCGACT
The DNA here is from genome assembly GCA_016706275.1 of Chloracidobacterium sp. GTDB lineage: Bacteria > Acidobacteriota > Blastocatellia > Pyrinomonadales > Pyrinomonadaceae > OLB17. The sequence goes on from JADJJY010000004.1 coordinate 177,867, forward strand.
CAGGCGTATTTGCCGGTTCGCAAAGCACTTTGATCTCACGCATTACCTGCGTCAGCACGGCACCAACTTCCTGGAGGCCAATTGCATGGCCGGTCAGATGGATGGCAACGGTCATCTCGATCTTTTCGCCCTTGGCAAATCTTCGCAGGTCGGCATGGATCAGACGGCCCCTAACGGCGTCGATCTGACGATCCTGGAAAATGACATCATTGACACCCTGGCCCTCGATATCGAGTCCAAACACGGTGTTGACGCCCGAATCCGAACGGATGATCGCCGCCAGATCTTTTAACTCTGCCGTCGCCGCAAAACTCTCAGTACCACCGCCATAGACGATGACCGGAATCTTGCCCTCAGCACGCAGCCGACGATTCTCATTCTTACCGCGTGTGTCACGCTGTACTGCTTTTACAATTACTTTTTCTGCCATAATTTTAGTTAGTGGACAGTGACCGGTGACCGGTGGTCAGCAAGATCAGATCTTAATCTGACCACTAACCACTGACCACTGACCACTATCAAATAAACAGCGACGAAACACTCGTCTCGTCATGTATCGACCTGATCGCCGAAGCCAGCAGCTCGGCGACGCTCAAAACTTCGATCTTGCCACCCTTGACCAGCGGCATTCCGTTGTCGCTGATGGGGATGGTGTTGGTCACGATGACCTTTTTCAAATACGATCCGCTGATATTTTCAACCGCTTTGCCCGATAGCACACCGTGCGTGAAACACGCCGAGATCTCATTGGCACCTGCTTCGTGTAACGCCTCAGCAACCTTGCAAATGGTGCCGCCGGTATCGCACATATCGTCGATTATCAAACAGTTTTTGCCGCTGACATCACCGACAATGTTCATCACATCGGCTTCGTTCGCACGTTCGCGGCGTTTGTCGCAAAGTGCAAGCCCCGCACCGAGACGCTTTGCGTATGCCCGTGCACGCTCTGCCCCGCCGGTGTCAGGTGCAACGACGATCAGATTTTCGATCGGATTCGCCTTAAAATAATCAACCACGATCGGTGCCGCATAAAGGTGATCTACAGGGATATCAAAAAAACCTTGTATCTGCGACGCGTGCAGATCTATCGTCAAAACACGCTGTGCACCCGCCTTAGTTATCAAATTTGCGACGAGCTTTGCGGCGATCGGCACTCTCGGACGATCTTTTTTATCGGACCGTGCGTAACCAAAATACGGGATCACAGCAGTAACACGCTCGGCCGAAGCCCTGACGAAGGTGTCGATCATGATCAACAGCTCCATCAAATGGCGATCAGACGGCGGGCACGTCGGTTGGACGATAAATACGTCATGACCGCGGACATTTTCCTCGATCTGAAAATTAAACTCGCCGTCCGAAAACCGCTCGGTGCTCGCTTTTCCCAGTTCAATACCAAGCTGCCCACATATCTCAGCCGCAAGCTCGCGATTGGCATTACCCGAAAATATTTTGATCTTTCCCGTTACGCTCATGGTTCGAAATAAAAAACGGACGACCCCACCATAGATCGTCCGTCATTACTTCTAATTGGCTGGGGCGGGAGGACTCGAACCTACGAATGCCGGATCCAAAGACCGGTGCCTTACCACTTGGCTACGCCCCAATGCGAATTAAAGAAACTGATCGGAAACAACCTAACGCAAATGAAGCGCCTCGCGATACTTATTACGCGAGATGGTTGATACGGCAAACTTTCGCCAGGTCGATGCTAGATCGAGGGCTTTTATAGCAGCTTGTCGTGTCTCTTCTTTTTCAAATACTGCGAAAACGCTTGCTCCGCTACCGCTCAACGCGGCATTTGCTGCCCCAAGGTCTAGTAATGTGTTTTTCACATTTTCGATCTCAGGATGAGCGGAGAAAACTGTTCGCTCAAAATCGTTTGTCAATACCGATAAGCGTGGATCTAAAGATCCGGCCTCTTCTCGGCAAACAGAAAGAATATGATTACGAGCCTCATTTGTCAAGGTCGGAGCATTTATCTCACCAAACGCATCTCGCGTCGAAACGCTTATCTGCGGCGTTACGATCAGCATGCATGGCTCGTCCTTGTCCTCGATCGGCTCGATCTCCTCACCACGGCCGGTGCCAAGAGCAGTTCCGCCGTAAAGAAAGAAAGCCACATCAGAACCAAGCTCGGCGGCAATGGAATGTATGTCGATTCCCTCATCAAGCTCCCACAACCTCGCGAGCCCTATCAAAGCTATCGCCGCATTAGATGATCCACCACCTAGCCCACCCGGCGAAGGTATGCGTTTCTGAAGATGTATCGTCGCACCTTGTGCCACCCCAAACCGGGCTCGCAAGATCGCCGCCGCCTTTAATATCAAATTACGCCCATCAACCGGAATCGCCGGATCGTCACACGTCAGTTCAAGGGCACCCGACTCAGCAAACGAAATAGTATCGTGCAGCGAAACCGTCTGAAACACCGTAAAAAGCTCATGAAAGCCATCGCCACGCTTCCCCAAAATACGAAGCGTCCAATTTATCTTGGCAAATGAAGGTAATGTGAAAGCCGACTGCATCAATCAAGCATAAAATAGAAATTCCGAATCTCCTACGAACGTAGAAGATCCGGAATTATTCGAAATTTCAAATTTCAAATTTGTAATTTAAAAGTCTCTCTTACTTCCTTAACAAAAATACCTGCGTAAAGTAATACGATCCATCCTCAGTGATCGCAACGCCCACAGCCGACTCTTTCCAACTTGCTGACAATAGATTGTTCTTATGCGAAGGCGAATTCAACCACAGATCTACTGCTTTTGCGATCGGGTCCTGATACCCACGATTAAATGCAATGTTCTCACCGATCGAACGCCATTTCGACAGTCCCGCCGCATCTGCACGGTCACTGACGGCTTTGCCATCGAGTCCGCGATGGCTGAAAAAATCATATTCCGCCATGTTTTCCGAATGCCCGCGGGCGATCTTTTCCAGATCGTCATTCCAGATCAGTGGCTTTAGGCCAACTTCGGCACGTTTTTGATTGATAAGATTAAAAACCGTTTGCTGAACTGACGCGACCTTAACATAGGCCTCCGATTTAACGCCCGACTTTGTCTCGGCATTTTTGGTTGCACCACACGCGGGCGTTCGCCATCAGAAATGTCGTTGTCGTTTGGGCCGCTACCGGTCTCACCGACGACCCATCTGACCGCTACGGGTTTTAAAGAATTACTTGTTTGGGCAACGACACCGGTTGCGAACGCGGCAAAAAGCCCAAGAATCAGAAAGAGTTTTTTATGCATGTAAACCTCACTTCGGCAGCCGGACTTTCTCGCATTATCGAGATTCCCTGCTTTGCGTATGCCCTCACGGACACTTGCCTTTTCGGATAAGGTGGTAAAACGATGTAGTTTTACCTAGTTAAACAATATATTTAATAGTTGGACACTTCCATAAAACATTTCAGAATGCTGTAAAATTATTTTATGCAGCAACCGCTAGTCACATTAGGCAGAAAAAAAACGGACGACATTATTCCCGAACCCCACATCGATCCGGTGTGTAAAATGCTGGTTTTACCCGAATCCGCCGCCGCTACTTACGATCACAGAGGCGTCACATATTACTTCTGCATGCCCGGCTGCCGCGATAAATTTGCAGCGAATCCAGAGGCCTATTTGTCAGAACCGCCTCCGTCAGGGGGCGGCCAGAATGGCGATCCGGCACACTGGCCGCCCGCTCACGCAGGCGGTTCTGACATCGAATTCACCTGCCCAATGCACACCGAGATCGTCCAGATCGGGCCCGGCTCCTGCCCAAAATGCGGCATGGCACTCGAACCAAAAGAGATCTCGCTCAATGACGCCCCAGACCAGGAATACATAGACATGAAGCGCCGTTTCGCAGTCTGTACGGCATTAACGCTGCCGGTATTCGTGCTTGCAATGGGCGAAATGTTCCCGGCATTTCATTCCCTGGTTTCACCACAAACCTCTGTCTGGGTACAATTCGTCCTCGCTACACCCGTCGTCCTGTGGGGCGGATTCCCTTTCTTTCAACGTGCTGTCGCGTCGATCAAAAACGTCAGCCCAAATATGTTCACGCTCATTGCGATCGGCACGGGAGCGGCGTATTTGCTGAGCCTGGCGGCATTATTCGCTCCGCAGAGATTCCCCGCGACAATGCGGGATCTGCATTCGGGCATGATCCCCGGCTATTTCGAATCAGCCGCTGTCATCACGACGCTCGTTTTGCTCGGTCAGGTTTTAGAGCTAAAAGCACGTTCACAAACTTCGTCGGCGATCAAAGAATTGCTTCGCCTAGCACCGGAAACCGCCACCGTTATTAAAGATGACGGCACCGATGAAGTCATCGACCTTCGCCACGTGACTGCGGGCCAAACATTACGCGTCAAAGCAAACGAAAAGGTCCCGACCGACGGCGAGATCGTTGATGGCAATACTTCCATCGACGAATCAATGGTCACGGGCGAATCAATGCCGGTCGAAAAACAAGCCGGAGCCAAAGTCATCGGCGGCACGATAAACGGTACCCGCAGTTTCAAAATGCGTGCCGAAAAAGTCGGTAGCGACACTCTCCTCGCCCAGATCGTCCGCATGGTCGGCGAAGCCCAACGCAGCCGTGCCCCCATCCAACGCCTCGCCGATGTCGTCTCAGGCTATTTCGTCCCGGCAGTCATCATCGTCGCGATCGTTGCATTTATCGTATGGCTCGTCCTCGGCAGCTTTGCCTCAGCCGTCGTCGCCGGAGTCTCTGTCCTCATCATCGCCTGCCCATGTGCCCTCGGCCTCGCGACCCCAATGTCCATCATGGTCGGCACCGGTCACGGAGCAAAAAACGGCGTCCTAATCAAAAAAGCCGAAGCCCTCGAAACGCTCGAAAAGGTAAACGTTATCGTCGTCGATAAAACCGGCACCCTGACAGAGGGCAAACCCAGAGTTGTCGGGATAAACGTGGTGCCGGATGTCAGAACCGGGAGCGATAGCGACTGGGTTCCTACATCGGATGGTGTCCTGCAACTCGCGACTTCGCTCGAACGGCACAGCGAACATCCGCTTGCATCAGCGATCACCGCGGAAGCGGCTAGACAAAATATCCAGCCACTTGAAGTCGAGGGTTTTGAATCCACAACCGGTCTTGGTATCAAAGGCACAATTGACGGCAAAAAGGTTTTTATTGGTCGCTATCAAGATGAATCCGCTCTCACAGTTACCGTTGACGGAAAAATTGCTGGAACGATCGACGTTGCGGACGCAATAAAAACCACCGCAAAAGCCGCAATAACGGAACTCCACCGCCAAAACATCGAGGTCGTTATGATGACCGGCGACAACCGCGCAACCGCCGCCGCAGTGGCAAAAGAGCTCGGCATCGATCAAGTCTTTGCCGAGGTAATGCCCGAGGACAAAGCTGCCAAGGTCAAAGAGCTGCAATCCCAAGGCAAGATCGTCGCGATGGCGGGTGACGGCGTAAACGACGCTCCGGCTCTTGCCCAAGCAGATGTCGGCATTGCTTTTGCCAGCGGCACCGATGTCGCTATCGAATCCGCGGACATCACGCTGCTCAAACCCGACCTCGACGGCATCTTAAAAGCTATCAATTTGAGCAAGGCAACAATGAGCAACATCCGCCAAAACCTATTCTTTGCCTTTGCCTACAACATCATCGGCGTCCCCATCGCCGCAGGCGTGCTATTCCCCGTTTTCGGTTTGCTACTATCACCAATGATCGCCAGCGCAGCGATGACGTTTAGCTCAGTTTCGGTAATAACCAACGCCCTGCGGCTCCGAAACTCAAAACTTTGAACCGGCTGAAAAAAAAGAAGTCATCCACAGATAAACACAGATAGAAAGGCATATTTATTTCTTATCCGTGTCTATCCGTGTTCATCTGTGGTGAAACCTTCTTTTCTTCCTCTGCGTCTCGGCGTCTCTGCGGTAAAATCCATCTATGGCAAAGATAGCATTAGCAATACACGGCGGAGCCGGGACGATACTCAAATCGCAGATGACAACTGCACTCGAAGCGGAATATCGTAGTGGGCTTGACACAGCACTAAGGATCGGCTGGCAGATACTTGAGCGAGGCGGTTCGTCACTGGATGCGGTCGAGGCAACAGTTTGCTCACTCGAAGATTTCCCCCTGTTCAACGCCGGACGCGGCTCGGTTTTCACCCACGAAGGCAAACAGGAAATGGACGCCTGCATAATGGACGGCCACAATCTCAAAGCCGGTGCCGTAGCGTTTGTAAAAAACATTAAAAATCCCGTTAGCCTTGCTCGCCTAGTAATGCAGAGAACCGAACACGTCCTGCTCGCCGGCGAAGGTGCAAACCAATTCGCTGAGCAGATCGGCGTGCATACAGAACCAGACGAATATTTCTTTACCGAGCACCGCTGGCTCCAACTCCAAGAAGCAATGGCCGAGGGACGTGTTCAGCTTGATCATGCGGTCGCCAAGCCCATCGGAACCGTTGGTGCAGTCGCTTGCGATATAAATGGCCACCTCGCCGCCGCCACATCGACCGGCGGCATGACCAACAAAAAATTTGGCCGGATCGGCGACACACCGCTCGTCGGCCTTGGCAATTACGCCGACGACACCTGCGCCGTCTCATGCACCGGCCACGGCGAATATTTTATGCTTGGGGTTACAGCCTACGACGTAGCCGCGCGTATGAAATATAAGGGTTTGTCCCTAGAAGACGCCGCCCGCGAAACCATCGCCCACCTTACCAAGATCAATGGCGAAGGCGGCCTGATCGCTGTCGATACTGCGGGAAATATTACTTTGCCATTCAATTCCGACGGCATGTATCGCGGTTACGTTACCGTAATCGGACAAATAAACGTCGAAATTTACGGTTCTTGATCCTGTTAAATTGCCACGCACTTTAGTGCGTGGGCAACTTCAAAATAGTTTCCGGCTTTAGCCGGACATTTGGCTAAAGCCGGAATTCTATTTACATCTTGTCCTCCAGCTAAAGCTGGAGGCAATTTAACTCGGGGCTTTCCCGCTATTTCTTCTCATTCACCATATCCCGATATTCCTGCACATAGCTGATGTCTTTCGGCACTAGATCAGCTAGCGTAACAACCAATTCGCCTTTGCGGCCGTATTTGATCGCGTGGTGGATGGCGGTGCGGCCGTCGGGGATGATGCGGACGGTCGGGGTGTTTTTGCTCTTCGCAATTCCCTCTTGCAGCAGCTTATGCAGATCCTCAGGGTCGCGTCCGCGTAGATAATTTCCGGTGCGGATAACGATGCGGTCAAAATTATCAGCCGCGATCCTGCCAAATTCACGAATATCATCGTCGCGGCGGTCGCCGGTTCCGTTTAGGACAACGGTGCGGTATTTATGCGGCAATTTCGTGATGAAAGCGGCCAATCCACTTAGCCCGGCCGGGTTATGAGCGTAATCCATCAGCACCGTAACATCGCCAACCTCAACAAAATTAAGACGTCCAGGCGTCTGCGCGGTGCCGGCGTTAAAGGTTGACAAGCCGTTTCGCAGATCTTCTAAGGACACGCCGTGGACAAAACAGGCGAGCGTCGCCGCCAGCACATTCTGGATCATAAACTCGGCGCGTCCGCCATAAGTGATGGGTATATTGGTGACCTTTTCTATCCGAACCTTCCACTTGCCTTTGAGGATCGTGACGTAGCCATTCTCATAAACGCATGAGATCCGCCCTCGCTCCGCACGCTTTTTAATATTAGGATGATTCTCGTCCATCGAAAAACAAACGACCTGCCCGTCCACTAGCTCTTTCATTTTGTAAACTAAAGCGTCCTCGGCGTTGAGCACGGCATAGCCTTTCTTTGAAACGGCACGGGGCACCACCGATTTAACGCGGGCGAGGTCCTCAAGCGTGTTGACGTCTTTTAGCCCCAGATGATCGGCAGCAATATTCATCACAACACCGATATCGCAATGGTCAAACCCCAATCCCGAACGGATAATACCGCCGCGAGCCGTTTCGAGAACTGCAACATCAACCGTTGGGTCTTTTAACACAAGCTGTGCCGAAACCGGCCCGGTATTGTCGCCTGCCGTGATCTGCTGGTTACCAATATATGTGCCGTCCGTCGTTGTAAAACCGACGGTGCGGCCACTGTTTTTGAGAATATGAGCGATCAGACGCGTGGTTGTCGTCTTGCCGTTCGTTCCAGTGATCGAAAAGATCGGTATGCGGGATGGAGTTCCCGGCGGAAAAAGCATGTCGATCACATGTTCGGCAACATTACGTCCGATGCCCTCGCTTGGGGCGAGATGCATACGAAATCCCGGAGCCGCGTTGACCTCGATAATGCCGCCGCCATTTTCGCTTAGCGGCTCGCTGACGTTTGGTGCGATGACATCGACACCCGCGACATCTAGTCCGATGATCTTTGCGATACGCTCAAACAGGAAAACATTCTCCGGATGGACCTCGTCCGTGCGGTCGATCGCCGTCCCGCCCGTCGAGATATTTGCTGTCGTTTTGAGCCGCAATTCCTCGCCCTTTTTTAAAACACTTTCAAGTTCGTAACCGGCCTTTTTGATGCATCGCAGCGTCTGGTTATCGATATCGATCTCGGTCAGCACATTTTCGTGTCCGTAACCGCGTCGCGGGTCTTCGTTGGTTTTATCGATCAGCTTTTGGATCGAGCTTTTGCCGTCGCCGACAACGTGAGCCGGAACCCGCTCGGCAACGGCGATCAGCCTGTTATTAACAACCAATGCACGAAAATCTTCGCCGATAAGTTGCTTTTCGACTATGACCCAACGCGAGTATTCCTGAGCTTTTTCAAACGCGATCCTGGCATCTTCGAGCGTCTTAATACCGACGGTTGCCCCTTTGCCATGATTGCCATCAAGTGGTTTAATGACAACAGGATAGCCGACACTATCTAATGTGTCTTCGAGGTCCTCAATATCGCGAATACGATACCCTTTTGGTACCGGCACGCCCATGTCGCCGAGCAGCTTTTTGGTCGCGTGTTTGTTCCCGGCGATGTCCACCGAGATCATGTTGGTGTTAACCGTCGTCGTCGCCTGAATTCGCTTTTGATGAACGCCGTAACCGAGCTGAACGAGCGACTGGTCATTAAGCCGGATAAAAGGAATATCGCGATTATCGGCCTCTTCGACGAGCGAACCGGTAGACGGCCCAAACCGCACATTCTCACGGATCTCACGCATCTCCTGAATGTCTTTGGCAAGACCTTCTTTAATAACACCAATGTCTTTGCCCTCGGCCAGATCGAGCCATAGCCGGACAGCAGCACGTCCCGCGAACCGCCCGACTTCTTCCTCTAGGTAGCTATATACAACGTTGTAAATCCCCTTTTCGCCGGTCTCCCGCGTCCGTCCGTAACCGGTATCCATTCCCGCAAGAGTCTGCATTTCCAGTGCAAAATGCTCGATCGCATGACCGGCCCAAGTACCTTCCTCAACGCGTTTTAGAAATCCACCGGGTTCCCCGTAACTGCAGCCATGCGACTGCAGCGACGGCAGCACATCGAGCATCCTGTCATAAAGCCCTTTGATCTTATTCGTCGGCTTTTTCTCATACGCACCGATATCGAGACGCATGATAATGAGCTTTTTCCAGTAGCCGCTCCAGTAATTTGGGCCGCGAAGTGTGCGTGTTTCGAGAATTACCATATCATTTATCGATGCATCAAACGTAGGACCAAACAACCCGAGTCGACTGCGTATTTTGACTCAAATTGCATCTTACACCAATTAAGATCATAAGCACTCATTTTAGCTTCCATCCAGTTGCCTGTCGAAAACTGGTTTGATCCCGTTTCCGCTGAATGGCACCAAAACACAGCAAACATCGGAAAAATATCCTAAAATGGGCGAGTCGATGTCTTTTTTTTGTTTGGGGTCAACGTAGCATTTTGCAACGAAAAAGGCAAAAGGGCTTCTGACTGCTGAATTCGGCTTGATGCCCTTGCTCTTGCGTGAAAATTTTTGCACCATTTATTTATTGAGAGCAATTTTTGGTCATTTTTCCGTGTGAAACAGCTTTATCGATTCCGCATGGCCTTCCCTATGCCAATGGATCGCTCCAAAATCCAAAAAATTAATGAGGAATTGAAATATGATGAAAAACATAATGATGAGAGTCTTAACGCTTTTAATGATGATCGGAGCACTTACCGTGATTTCGTTTGCTCAGGCCACAGAAAGGGTTCGTTTTGCCGCCGGTGAGACGTCTGCATCAGTTACGAAAGTTATTCCTGCCAACGGTGCAATTGATTTCCTTTTCAATGTCAAAAAAGGACAAACAATTGAATACACAGTAGATTATGACTTCAAAGAGAGTGACCTAAGAGTCTATTTGGGCGAACCGGGCGATCAGGATACTTCAATACCTTCCGCTTCGAAAGCCCCCCAAACGTTTGTCGTTAAGAAATCCGGCGACCACCGTTTGGAGGTTACGAATACTACCAGGAAAACAGCGACAATTACGCTCTTCCTTGACGTTGAAACAGCTGCGTCAACTGATTCTTCTGGCGATGCGGAAAGAATTCAATTTGCACGAGGCGAAACTTCTGCGTCTGCTACAAAAGATATTCCCGCCAATGGTGCAGTTAATTTCCTTTTCAATGTCAAAAGAGGACAAAAAATCGTTTACACAGTCGATTATAACCTCAAAAATACCGACATCGTCGCCTATTTGAATGAACCGGGCGGTCAGGATTCTTCAGTAACTTCCGTTTCAAGAGTCCCCACAAAATTTACTGTTAAGAAATCCGGCGACCACCGTTTGGAGGTTACGAACACAACCAACAGAAAGGCGACGATCATGCTCTCGCTCTTCCTCGATCAATAAACTCTAGAAGAGAACGGTAACTAGAAAAAATAGAAACGCTACCTTGACGGCGTTTCCAGATTTCAGATAACACGAATATGAAAAAATTTATAACCTTAGGCGCAATTACCTTTGCTATTTCGATCACAGGTTGCACTTTCAATCTTGGTACTCCGAGCAATACGTCAACTGCTAGTGCTCCAACGACAGCAGACAACAAACCCGTAACCACAACGAATACGGCTGCCGCCCCCAAAAAGGAAGCCGAAGCACCGAAGGAGCCTGATCCGGGGTCTTCTGCGGTTAAACCGGGAACGACCCGAGTTCAATTCGCCAAAGGCGATACATCGGCGTACGTCACCAAAGACATTCTCGCAAATGGTTCGGTTAACTTCGTTTTCAATGTCCAAAAAGGACAGACGGTCGACTATACGGTTGCTTACGACTTCGACGAAAGCGACATAACGGTCTATCGGGGTGAACCGGGCGATCAGGATTCTTCGATACCTTCCACGACGAAAGCCCCGCAAACATTTGTCGCAAAGAAATCCGGCGACCACCGTCTGGAGGTAACGAACACAACCAACAAAAAACTGACGGTTACTCTTTATTTGGATGCTCAATAAAACGAAGCAAAGCAATAGAAAGGAGAAAATTATGAAAATTTTAACAATGAAAAGTTTCGCGGCCATGATAATGATTGGCTCATTGGCAGTGATTTCGTTCGCTCAGGACATCAGAGTTCAGCTAACAGCCGGAGGTGAAGGAAAATCTTTGACGAGAACACTCGCCCCGAATAGCAATGTGGTTTTTACTTTTAAAGCTAGTGCCGGGCAAACAATCTCGTTCACTGCGGGCTACGACTTTAAAGACAGCGATCTTTTGGTATATCTCTTGAAAGATAACGAACAATTGAAAAGTTCGGGACCCAAGGCTCCGAATGAGTTCTTGGTCAAGAAAACCGGCGATTATCAGGTTGTAGTCGAAAACAAGACGAATAAAAGGGTCACAACGACACTTTATTTGGATCTTTTTGATCCCGAAGATATGAGAGATCCGGGTGCAGATGTTGAGACCGAAGCCCTTAGTTTCGAAGGCTCAGACATGGCAACGGTAAGCAAAACGATCCCGGCAAATGGCACAATTAAATTTACTTTTGATGGAACAAAGGGCATAAACGCCTTAGTACAAGTAACTGACCGAACCAATCAGTTGACCGTCGTTTTCAACGAAAGCCAAAACCAAAAGGCTGACACGACCATTGCCCTAAATAAGCAAGTTACCCGCAAACTCACAAAGAGCCAAGAGTACACGATCGAAGTTATCAATCAATCGTCTAGATCAGTGAAGTTCAATCTTGAGGTCATACTCGACAGTTCAGGTATGGTGCAAGCCCAAACGCCCCAAACCATCACTGAAGAAGTCCGCTTTGCCCCAGGTGCGACCTCGTCCTTTCTAAAACGGACGCTTGATGCCAACGGCTCGATCGAGTTCTCGTTCTACGCCAAGAAAGGCCAGAGGATGGTCTACAGCGTCAACTACAACATGAACAACAATCGAAACAGCAATGATCTCGAACTGTTCTTTATGGAGACCGGAGCGCAGGACTTTATCGAAAGCGGAATAGCCGATGAACCCAACGAATTTAGGATCAAATCAAACGGAATCCATACCGTTCAGGTCGTCAACAAGACCGGGAAAAAAGTGACTTTCGAATTTGGGTTGAGCATCCTGTAAACGTGAACCAATAATCAGGCTCCCACAAATACAGAAAAAGGAACGTACTTAACGATGAGGAAAACATTAATTATCGGATTGATCGCGGTCGCGGCAACCGGCTGTACGGTCAATCTAGGAACCGAAAGCAACACTGCCCCGGCATAAAACAAAACGGCAACAAGCACGGCCGCCGCTCCGAAAACGGAAGCACCGGCCCCGACTAAAGCACCAGCGTCTGCACCATCCGAAACAATGCCGAACGCTACCAGAGTTCAGTTTCCGAAAGGCGAAATTTCCACTTCGGTGACCAAGGATATCCCAGCAAAAGGCTCTATCGATTTCCTGATGAATGTCCAAAAAGGCCAGACAATGGAATGTACCGTCGGCTATGACTTCGATGACAGCGATATCGACGCCTTCCTATACGAGCCAGGTTCGCAGGCTGTTTCGGTGTCTTCGGGACCGAAAGAGCCGAATGAATTTTTAGTCAAGAAAAGCGGGGATCACCGGTTGACGGTCGATAATAGGACCAACAAAAAGATAACCATTACTCTCTATTTACTTGTCGAATAAGTGTGCTTGTGATCGACCGCTTTATTTACTGAGGAAAGGAAATGCTCTAATATCTGCTCATTGTCGATGTCAACCCCGTAATGCGGCGCTTAATCAAAAGCGTCGTCGAGGACATCGCAATGTCGGTTTACGAATGCAAGGACGGTTCAGAGGCATTGGCGGCCTACGAAAATCACCTTCCGGAATGGGTTGTGATGGACATCGAGATGAATGAAATGAACGGCATTACCGCAACTCGTGAGATCACCGAATTACATCCTGAAGCCAAGATCCTGATACTCACAAAATACGACTCCGGCCGAATCCGCGAACAAGCGAAACAGCCCGGAGCGTTAAAATTTGTACGGAAAGAAGATCTGGTTTTGATCCGTGAGTTCGAAAACTGCTCACCCTAGATCGGGCAATAAGAACTCATTAGGCGGCTGGATCGGATTGCGTTCGATATAGTTATAAACCAGCCCTTCACGCAGCACATGAAACTGTACGCCGCAGATGCTAAATGCTTCGTTATCAGCAACTTCGGCAATCTCATTAAAAGTGATCTGTGAACCGTCAACGATGGTCGTCGAGCCCTGCCCAAAGACCTCAAGCTTTCCCTTACCATCCAAAATGATCGCCGTATTCTCGTCAATTCCGATACCGAGATTGTAAGGGTTAAACGACACCGCCGTGATCAGACGGCTGATGCGGCCACGTTCGCTAAAATGCTGGTCGATGATTATGTTTTTCAAGAAACCAAGCCCCGGCGACAAACGGACCGCATTCTTATGCGGATGCGAGGTCGGTTCACCACGCACGATCATCGACGTGCTCATCGCCGCCGCACCTGCACTCGTCCCGGCCAAAACGACATCAGTTTCGCGTACCAGTTTGCGTATCTTTTCTGCAAGCTTTGTACCGCCCAACAGCGACACGAGCCGCATCTGATCGCCGCCGGTCATTATTATTCCCGTTATGCCTTCGCACAACTTTTCGATATCTGCATTGACCACGTCCTGACGCGATGTCGCACGCAAAACTCGCGGATTTGCGATGCCCAAATTCCTAAAAGCCTGTGTATAAACGTCCGCCGCAAACTCCGGATAGTCCGATGCAACCGGCACGATCAGGATCTCCGCCTTATCGCCGCCTGCGAGTTCGAGAAACTTTTTCAGGATCCGCCGCTCATTATATTTGTCTTCTGCCCCGCCGATCACGAGCAGATGCCCGCCGATAATTTCGCGGTCATGCGATTCACTCATTACTTATTTACGACTGCTAAATTAAGAAAAACTTTACTTAAAGTTAGTGGAAAGAGTGGGATAGGTCAAGAATTCGTGGACTTTTAACGGATATCGTCGGCGGCAGCGACCTTTGCTCCATGTATTTCCTGCAGGTTACGGACGGTTACACGCTTTTCAGACATTTTGGTTCCGATAGCCTCGACCAACGCCTCGGCACCTGTGATCGTGGTTACGCAAGGCACGTTGAATTGCAAAGCGGCCTTGCGGATGGCTTTTTCGTCGTAAAATGACGATTTGCCGAGCGGCGTGTTGATGATGAGGGCTATTTCACCTTGGCGGATGAGATCGGCGATGTTTGGACGGCCCTCGTTGACCTTAAATACCGATTCGCATGGTAAGCCGACCTCGTGCAGACGAATAGCCGTGCCATATGTCGCTACGAGTCCAAACCCCAGTTTATTAAGACGGCGTGCGAGCACGACAGCCTGGCCTTTGTCGGCGTTATTGACCGAGATAAACGCCTTCCCTTCAAGTGGCAGCCCAAGCCCCGCACCTTCCATAGCCTTGCCGTACGCCTCGCCAAATGTCGCACCGACGCCCATTACCTCACCTGTCGAATGCATTTCAGGCCCCAGCACCGGATCGACACCCGCAAATTTTTTGAACGGGAACACCGGCGATTTAACAAATATCAGAGGCACCGGTAGGATGTCGGGCAAATTAAAATCGGAAAGTTTCTTGTCGCCCGCCATAACGAGCGACGCGATCTTTGCTATCGGCACACCGGTCGCCTTGGCAACAAACGGCACGGTCCGCGAGGCACGCGGGTTGACCTCGATCACATAAACGCGGTCGTCCTGGATGGCGTACTGGATATTCATCAGCCCCTTGACCTTGAGAGCATTAGCCAAAAGTCGGGTGTAATGATGGATCGTCTCGAGATGCTCGGCTGCGATCTTTTGTGCCGGCAAAACGCTCGACGAGTCGCCCGAGTGTATGCCGGCTTCCTCAATATGTTCCTGGATACCGGCGATCACGACCGCCGTTTCGTCTGCGAGAGCATCCACATCGAGTTCAGCCGCTCGCTCAAGAAATTTATCGATCAGTATCGGCTTCTCAGGCGAAGCATCAACCGCAGAACGCATATATTCGTCCAGCGTCTGATCGTCATAAACTATCGCCATTGCACGCCCGCCAAGCACAAAACTCGGCCGCACAACGATCGGATAACCTATTTTGTTTGCAACAACTTTTGCTTCGTCGGCTGATGTAACGCTGGAGTTCTCAGGACACGGGATTTTTAGCTCATCAAGCAAAGCTCCAAACCGTTTTCTGTCCTCAGCAAGGTCTATCGAATCGGGTGATGTACCAATGATCGGAACACCAGCCTCATGCAGCCTGTCGGCCAGATTGAGCGGTGTTTGTCCCCCAAATTGGACGATCACGCCCTCGGGCTGCTCGACATCGACGATGTTCATCACGTCCTCAAATGTCAGCGGCTCAAAATACAGCCTGTCCGATGTATCGTAATCGGTAGAAACCGTCTCCGGATTGCAGTTGACCATGATCGTCTCAAAATCTGCGTCGTGAAGAGCAAAGCTCGCATGACAGCAGCAATAATCAAACTCAATGCCCTGCCCGATACGGTTTGGCCCCGAACCGAGGATCATGATCTTTCGCCTATCGGTCGGCTCAGCCTCACATTCCGCTTCGTAGGTCGAGTACATATAGGGCGTAAAGGATTCGAATTCCGCCCCGCATGTATCGACGCGTTTATAAACGGGTGTAATGCCCAGGTCTTTTCGGTATTTGCGAACCTCGTTTTCCGTCGAGCCGGTCAGGTAAAAAAGCCGCCGGTCGGACAGGCCAAATTCTTTTGCTATACGCAGTTCATCCGCCGTGTAATCGGCGAGTGGCTTGGCGTCGAGACTCGCTTGAAATTCCATTACCTGCGACAGTTGATCGAGGAACCACGGGTCGATCTTTGTCAGGCGATGGATCTCTTCGAGCGAGTACCCGTTTTGCATCGCGTATGTAATATACGAGAAACGCTGCGAATTTGGACGGGCGAGTTTACGCTGCAGCTCGGCATCAGGTATATCCTGCAAACGCAGAGGTTTAACCGCCTCAAGCGAACGTAACCCCTTAAACAAAGATTCCTTAAAAGTGCGGCCTATCGCCATCACTTCGCCGACCGAACGCATCTGCGTATCGAGCACGTCTTCGGCCCCGGGAAATTTCTCAAACGCCCATTTCGGTATCTTTGTAACGACGTAATCTATCGTCGGCTCAAACGACGCCGGCGTCTTTTTGGTGATGTCGTTTGGTATCTCATCGAGCGTGTAGCCGACCGCGAGTTTGGCGGCGATCTTTGCGATGGGAAAGCCTGTTGCTTTTGACGCTAATGCAGACGAGCGCGACACACGCGGGTTCATCTCGATGATGCGGACATCGCCGTTTGCGGGGTTAATGGCAAACTGTATATTCGACCCGCCCGTCTCGACGCCGACCTTGCGGATGCAAGCCTTAGACATATCACGCAGACGCTGATATTCGACGTCGCTCAGCGTCTGCGCCGGGGCGACCGTGATCGAATCGCCGGTGTGCACGCCCATCGGGTCAAAGTTTTCGATCGAGCAGATGATGACGACGTTGTCATTGAGGTCGCGCATTACCTCTAGCTCATACTCTTTCCACCCTAGGATCGATTCCTCGACCAGAATTTGCGAATTTGGCGACGCAGCCAACCCGCCGCGTGCGATCTCTTCGAATTCCTCGGGGTTATACGCCACACCGCCGCCCGTGCCCCCAAGCGTAAAACTCGGCCGCACGATCGCCGGATAACCGGTCGTCTCGACTATCTCGCGCGCCTCTTCCCAAGTGTGTGCAAAACCGCCCTTGCACGACGGCACGCCGATCTCGTCCATTGCCGCTTTAAATAGCTCGCGGTCCTCGCCGACCTTGATGGCGTCGATATTGGCCCCGATCATCGTGACGCCGTATTTTTCGAAAACGCCCTGCTCATATAGCTCGACCGACAGGTTTAGCCCCGTCTGGCCGCCGACCGTCGGCAGCACGGCGTCGGGACGCTCTTTTTCGATGATGGCGGTGACGGATTCGAGCGTGAGCGGCTCAATATAGGTTTTATCGGCGATCTCAGGGTCGGTCATGATCGTCGCGGGGTTTGAATTGACCAGCACGACCTCGTACCCCTCTTGCCGCAAAGCGCGGCACGCCTGTGTCCCCGAATAATCAAATTCGCAGGCCTGTCCGATGACGATCGGCCCCGAACCGATGATCAGTATCTTGTGAATATCGCTGCGTCTTGGCATTTATCGGCTTGTTCTAAACTCACGATTATACAAAAAAAGTGCTGTCCACTCGAACCGCACTTTTGAATAACCTCTATTCTGACTACGATCAAGGAAATCGCGGCAGTTTTGGTACTTTTGCTCGAGCTTTTGTTTGGCGGCGTCTATCTTTCCGTTAAAAGCATTCTCGAGCCGTTGCCATTGACGAATCAATATTCTTGAGCCGGTCGTACATTCTTTTGGCCTCTTTTTATTGCCGCTTGCGTTGTATGCCTCGCCAAGGTTAAAAAGACCGGCGACACTGTTGCTGTCCAAATCGACCACGCGTTTGAAATTTGCTATGGCGTTGACAAAATCCTTGAGCCCGCGAAATGCACGGCCCAGCTGACTTAACGCCACATCCCAGTTTGGGTGCAGCCTGTCGGCGGTTTTGAGTGCCTCGACGGCCTCTTGGTGCTCGCCAAGCTCATTGTGCGTAGCTCCAAGATTGACATAAGCGGCGTCAAACTGCGGTTCCTGAACGAGTGCCTCTTTGAGAGCAACTTTGCCCTTTTCGTAATTTTCCGTCGCAGCGGCGTCGTTTTTAGCGGCCTTTTGCGTATAGCCGGCGTTGTAATACGCCCAGCCGACATTGTTGTTATCGACGGCTCCGGGGCTCATCTGACGGGCAGATTCGAGCCTTGCGACTGCCGCATCCCACTCGGCGGTCTTGCCGAGGCTATATCCCCACTCGCATTCCATATCAGCAGACTTGATGCCCTTGTCCGCGGCCGCTTTGTATTGGGCGTTGGCTTCCGAATAGCGTTCCTGCTGGCGGTAAGTGCTGGCGAGATTTGCGTGTGCCTGTGCGTTGTTCGGGTCGTATTTGAGGTTTTGCTGATAGGCGGCAGCGGCATTTGGATAATCGCCTTTGTTGTAGTATGCAACGCCCATATCAAAAGACGCCGCCGAATTCGCCGGGTCAATCTCAAGCGTCTTCTTATACGCCGCGATCGCGTCATCAGGCCGCTCCATACGGTCGAACGTCTGGCCGCGATAATACTGGGCGGAGGCAAAACTTGCGTCCAATTCCAAAGTACGGTCAAACGCCGCGAGTGCCTCGGTATTCTTGTTTTGTTTGAACAGTATCACGCCGTTCAAGTAACGCGTTTCTACGGTGTCGATACCCGCGGCGTTGGCTTTTTGCAGCGTGGTTTCGGCTTTGGCGATCTCGCCGTTATCCAGATACGCAACGCCCAGCGGCGGATATAGCATCGTGTACGCAGGGTTTATCGCGAGGGCTTTTTCGTAATTGAGAGCAGCCTTGTCGTTTTTGCCATTAGCGTCATAGATCGCACCGGCTTTGGCATAGGCGACGTCGTTTTGCTTGTCGTATTTGACCGCCTCTTCGAATAGGGCGATGGCGGCTCCGCTATTTGTGTCACCGGCAACGTCAATTCCCTTCGCGGTCAGAGCGTTGCTCAGCCCCTCGGACGCACGTGTGTTTTTAGGATTTTGGACAAGAGCGGCACGGTAATTTGTGATCGCGAGATCGGTTTGGTCGTTGTCAAAGGCCGTCTCGGCTTTCGCGGTCAACATGTTTGACGAGGCGATCTTTTTATTGGCAGCGGCGATGGCGGCCTTTTTACGGGCGGCGATGGCATCGGCACGGCGTTTCTTCGCGGCAGCAGCGATCTGTCCGCCCGCCGCCTTTGAGCCGCCGCCGACTCGTCCCCCGCCTTCGCCCAACGATGCCTTGCCCCCGCCGGCACGAGCCTGTGGAGCTTTGCGCGATCCGCGAAAGACAAAAACGCTCGACCCGCCGGCGATATCGTTCGTCGCGACCAGATCCTGTGCCGCGACCGAGGACTGCAGCGGCAGGA
This sequence comes from Chloracidobacterium sp., assembly GCA_016706275.1. Classification (GTDB taxonomy): domain Bacteria; phylum Acidobacteriota; class Blastocatellia; order Pyrinomonadales; family Pyrinomonadaceae; genus OLB17. The sequence goes on from JADJJY010000004.1 coordinate 197,336, forward strand.
GTGAAAAGAAAACCGAAGCGATTACCAACAGCGATAAATTTGTTTTCATGAGAAAAGCGTGCCCCCAAAACTAGGAAAATTATACGCCATAACGGGTGAGATCTTTGATCTTTTTCTGATCGGTCAAAACCCGACAAATACAGGCTCAGGTTCGAGCGTTATGCGAAATTTTTCAGCCACCGTGCGCTGGATCTCATTTTTTAACTGCAAAATGTCGCCCGCAGAAGCTCCGCCGCGATTGACGATCGCGAGTGTGTGATTTGTCGAGATGCCCGCGTTGCCGAGGGCAAAACCTTTGTGCAGGCCCGACTTTTCGATCAGCCACGCCGCCGGAATTTTAAACGCGTCGCCGAATGGGAAATTGGGGATGTTCCCCATCTCTGCCTGTAATTCAGCAAGCTTATCTCGGCTGACGATCGGGTTTTTGAAGAACGAACCGGCGCTCCGCGAATTAGGATCGTCCGCGTCAATGACCATCGATTTTGAACGGCGTATTTTCAGTACCGCCTCGCGAACCTCTGCCAGCGACGGCTGCCGCTCGCCAAAATGCTCGATCAGGTCTTTATAAACGACCTTTGGCTCGCCGCCTTTACGCAGAGCAAATGTCACGCTCAAAACAACGTATCGATCCCGTTCAGTCGAATTAAAGATGCTTTTGCGATAAGAGAAACCACAGTCCGCATTGGTAAGCGTTACCAATTCATTTTGCCGGCGGTCGTAACACAGCACTGATACAATTGATTCCGCAACTTCCTGCCCGTAAGCCCCGACATTCTGAACCGGCGTTCCGCCAACAAATCCGGGTATACCACTCAGGCATTCGATGCCCGCGAGGTCATTTTCGACGCAGTACGCAACAAAGCCATCCCAATCCTCACCCGCCTGTACGGTCAAATAGCTCGTCCCGTCTTTTTCCGCAAACTCCGAAACGCCAAGTAGCCCAATATTGATAACAAGACCGTCAAACCCGGTATCCGAGATCAGAACATTGCTGCCGCCACCGAGAATGAAAACCGGCAACCCGTTTTCCTCAGCAAAAGCAAGCGCGTCGACAACAGCGTCCTCGTTCTCAGCTCTAACGAAATACTTCGCGTTACCGCCGACCTCCAATGTGGTCAGCGGTGCAAGCCGCACATTTTCTTTGATCTCGATAAAACTACTCATATATGTAAAAGCCGGACGTAAGTCCGACTTTTAGCAACAAAATACTATTCGAAAATAACTACAACCGCGCCGCTTTCATCGCATTTTCCAATTTGATCGCATCGCCCAGACTTAGCGGTCTTAATACTTCAACGATCCGCTTGACCTCTTTGCCGTTTTTGCGTTTGATCTCAGCATACCCGAGGCTCGTCAAAGCACCGACATATTTCGGCTCTCGCTCGAGCACGGCACGAAACCACTTTGCCGAATTATCAAAATCATTGAGCCTAAAATAAGCGGTGCCCAGCGTAGCCCGAAAAGATCCATTCGGGATGCTTGCCGGCGACTTGTTTTAACGCTTCCACAGCACCGGCAAAATCACCCATATCGATCAGAACGCCGCCGAGGTTTTGCAGAGCCCCATCGGCAACGATCGGATTTCCGGCAATGGCTTTTTGCAAAGCGGCTTTTGCCAAAACAAGTTTTGCATCTGCTCCTGCTTTGTTATTTGAGTCGATATCCAGTCGGGCATAATTATAATAAGCCCAGCCTAGATTAGCCTGATCGATCGCGTTGCCGCCGCTCAGATCGACTGCCTTTTCCATTGCCGTCACAGCACCCTGCCAGAGGTTTGTCGGCCGTTCGCAGGAAACAAATCTAGCCGTGTTCGCCTCACATTGTTTGCCAAGTGAAAATCCTAATTTGCTGTTAAGATCTGCCGCAACGTCTTTGTTGTAATTTGGCTGTTTTGTGTAAAAGAGCAGTGCGTTGCTGTACCTCGGGATGGCGTTGTTAAATTCGTTCGACATCCGGTAAGCATCGCCCAAGGTTATGAGCACTTCCCAGTTATCGCTCTTCAATTTCTCCGCTGCTTTTAGCTGTATGATCGCGTCAGGATAATTGCCCAGATCAAAATAAGCCTGGCCGAGCCCGGCGATCGCGTCAAGATAATTTGGCCGCAGACTGATCGCTTGTTTGTATTCAGGAATAGCGTCAGCCGTGCGGTTTAGCCTGACGAGTATCTCGCCGGTGTTGAAATAAGCCTCAGGATACGTTGGGTCTATCGTCTTGGCCTTTTGAAACGCCGCTAAAGCCTCGTCATTTCGATTTTGTGCAGCTCTTACGAGCCCCAGGAAAAACTGTGTTTCGGCACTTTCCCCTGAGGTCAGCAGAGCCTTGGTCAGCAGATCGTCAGCCTTGGCGATCTCGCCCGCCTGATAATAGAGAATACCCAGCGGAACGTAGATCTCAGTCAACCCCTTGTCGGTAGCGAGAGATTTCTCATACGAAGCGATGGCCTCAGCCTGTTTGTCGGTCTCAGAATAAAGCTCACCAAGCCCAAAGTATGCCGCGGCATTTTGGAGTCAAACTTGATCGCTTCGAGGAAATAACCTTGCTTGTTCGCCCTTATCAGCGACGAGCAGAGCGTTACCGTTCAGAGCCAGAGCCTCACTGTATCCGGTATTGGCCATCAAGTTTTTCGGGTCGAGCCGGACGCTTCGCGGAAAATTCAAATGCGTGTTCGTACTCTGCTTTATCGACATAATACCCACCGACACCGGCAAATAGTTTGGACGCCTGAACCGGCGGCAGATCACGCCCGCCCTTGGGGCCGAGTGTGTTCGGGTCAATGATCTTTGCCCGGTTGACCTTAGGCGTGACCTTGGCAAGCTTTTCGTATTGTTTCTTGATCTTTACAGCTGATTCCAACCGCTGCTTTTGTCCGCGTTGGTTTGGCTGCGACACGCGGTTTTGATCCACGCGACCCGCTGCGAAAAATAAACACGCTTGAGCTACCGCTCGCTTACCACCGCGACGAGATCCTGTGCCGCGACGGGCAGGCTCGACATTGCAAACGCCGCTATCAAAACCGCCGCTGTTACGGCTCGAAACATCCACGACCTATTGAACATTCATTTTCCTCACGATCTTATTTGGTCAAACGATAACAACAATACTATAAACCATCTTTTCGATGCACAAACTTTTCACGCGGGTTTCCCATCGTTTCTTGCCTATTGTCTCTGTCTGATATAAATTTGAAAGTTACCAACAACTTAACAAAGTTTCGAGTTAAACTTCCAAGTTCCAAGTTGGCGATCAGAATAACTCGAAACCTGGAACTCGGAATTCGAAGATTTAAAAGAAGGAGAGCTTGCCGAACATGAAAGCATTCGCAACTGAGAATATCAGAAATCTAGCCGTCATTGGACACGGCGACGCAGGTAAAACCCAGCTCGTCAGTTCCCTTATCCACGTCGCCGGTAGCCAGCAACGCTGGGGAAAGGTCGACGAAGGCACGACCATCACCGATTACGACGAAGACTCGATCGAAAGAAAGGTCTCGCTCAACAACAATTTTGCCCACGCCGAATATCAGGACACCAAGATAAATTTTATCGACACGCCGGGCTACGCCGCGTTTGTCCCGCATGCACGGCCTGCTTCGCGTTGCCGATTGTGCGTTAGTGGTCGTTGACGGCGTGCACGGCATCGAGGTGCAGACCGAAAAGACCTGGCAATACGCAACGAATTTTGCTGCCGCGTTTTATGGTCATCAACAAGATCGACAAAGAGCACGCGGATTTTGGCCACGCGCTTGAAACAGCGGCTGATTCGTTTGCCCGCTCGATCGTGCCGTTCACGCTGCCCATCGGCCGCGAAGGCAGTTTTCGCGGCGTGATCGATGTCGTCCATCAAAAAGCATACGAATTTGACGCCGACGGAAAAGCCAAAGCGATCGGGATACCGAGCGAAGAAAAGGTTTGCTCGATTCGACACGCGAACGCTTGATCGAGATCGTCGCCGAATCTGACGACGCTCTGATGGAGAAATATTTGCGGACGGCACTTTGCCCGAAGAAGATATTATCCCAAACCTCGCCTGGTGCTATCGCGGCCAGCAAACTCTGCCCGGTTTATGCTGCCTCGGCGACGACACTCGTCGGGTTGCAGATCTGCTTGATCACCTCGTCGAATTTGCTCCAAACCCGGCGACGCATGAGATGGAACATGGTTTCACCGACAACGAAATGACCGGCGACCGTATCAATCGCAAATATAATAATGACGAGCCGTTTTCGGCATACGTTTTCCGCACAATCGCCGACCCGTTTGCCGGCCGAATCAACGTGATGAAGGTCATTTCCGGCAAGATCGGACACGACGCTAGCGTAAGAAATACGACCCGCGACACAGACGAACGTCTCGGTGCATTGCATGTCATCTCCGGCAAAACGCTTGATAAGGTCGACTCCGCCGCGACCGGCGACATTATTGCCGTCGCCGCTTTCAAAGACACACAGACCGGCGACACCTTGTCTGACAAGGCAAAGCCCATCGTTTTCCGCCGGTAATACCCTGAGGCCGCGATCGCGTTTGCCATCGAGCCTAAGTCGCGTGCGGACGAAGACAAGATCTCCGGTGCTCTGCATAAGATACTAGAAGAAGATCCGTCACTTCATTTTGACCGCGACCCACAGACCAACGAATTCATACTTTCAGGCAGCGGCCAGCTTCACATTGAGACGGTCGTCAAAAAACCCGGAACAGCGTTATCACGTCGAGGTTGCGCTCCATCCACCGAAGGTTCCTTACAAAGAGACGATCACAACGCAGGCGGAGGTTCAGGGCCGCCATAAGAAACAGTCCGGCGGACGCGGGCAATTTGGCGATTGTAAGGTGATATTTGAGCCGCCGAACGCGGTGCCGGATTTGAGTGGGTCGATAAGATCTTGGCGGCTCGGTGCCGCAAAATTTCCGCCCCGCCATCGAAAAAGGCATTATCGAAGCCGCCAGCGGTGCCGTCGCGGGCTATCCGCTCGTCGATTTTAAGGTGACGCTAATTGACGGCAGCTTTCATGCTGTAGATTCTGATGAGCATTCATTCCGTGCGGCCGACGCAAAGCGTTTCGTGCCGCGATGGAGAAAGTTAAGCCGACCCTGCTCGAACCGATCATGGATGTCGAGGTGTTTACGCCCCAAGAGGTTTCTGGCGACATCATGGGCGACCTAAACAGTCGTCGCGGACGCGTCGGCGGCATGGAGGTTCGCGGCAAGCAACAGGTCATCAAGGCCAAAGTCCCGCTCGCCGAAATGCTCGGATTACCAGTCAAAACTAAACAGCGTCACCCAGGCCCGCGGCTCGTATCACATGCAGTTTTCGCATTACGACCCGCCGCCCGGCAACCTGCTTGCCATGTAGTTGACGAAGCTGTCGCCGCCGGGCGTGAGAGCACACGACGACGAAGACTAGTAGTCTTATTTTTCATGATCACAAACAACGCCAGCGAGGATCGGCCCCGGTGGCGTTTTTTGTTTTTTTGATAGAGTGTTTTGCGTTGAAAAATATTCTGATACCGTCGCTGATCTTGACGGTGTGCGTCACTTCTCGATCTGGATGCCAGTACTTAAAGTCCGCTGCACCGGTGCCGTCAGAACAGGCGGACGCAAAGCCTGCAACAACCGTAAAGACGGGCAAATTGACGCTAAACACTGAGGCGTTGGGGACTCTCGAAGACCCAAAGCCCTTGACCGCTAAACTCGCAAAGATCTTTCTACAAAGCGAAGCCGAGGGTATCCTCCGAAAAGGGAACAAACGTGGTCGTAAGGACGCTCCTATGTGGTCGCCGACCCGAAAATATCGATTGGCAAACTCGCCGCTGATGCAAAATGGCGGTGAGTTCTGGTTACCCAGAGGTAAATCCATCACCGATTCCGGTAAACTAGTCCGGCCAAATCCACTCACTCGTCCTCAAAACCGAAAATGCAACCGACTGGATGCCTTCTTTCGGGTCCGCTGACGAGGACCTTGCCAAACTTGCGTGTCTGGTAAAATTTACAACGGTGGAAACAAAAACGATCCTTGAGGCGAGGGTTTTCGGAAATCTACCAGAGATCGCATCGGACG
>JADJJY010000005.1 GCA_016706275.1 Chloracidobacterium sp.
GCGTCATGATCTCAGCCTCGAGTTCGATGGCTTTGCGTTCGATCTCGGCGCCTTTGGCGAGCAAACTATCGGCAAACTCGCGGTCTTTGAGGCCCGAGGCGTTTATGCGGACATTCATATAGGCACCGATGATGGCGAATCAAAAGACGATCGATCACTCTTCGTCGCGTTTGTTGATAGGAATCACATGAACGGCTGCGTCGCGCACCTCTGCGAGAAACCGGTTGATGACCGACCCTCGCCAGAAAATATCCCAGCGGGTTCGGGCCGATTGGCCAAAGATGACATGGGTGATGCCGTTGTGGCGGGCGTAGCCAAGCAGTGCGTCTGCGACATTACGAGCCTTAAGACAAACCACCTTTGCTCCGAGAGTTTCCGCAAATTTTATGTTTTCCTGGAGTGCCGCGTGGGATTCGGGCGTGATCCTGCCCAATTCTTCGTCCGGCGTCTCGACATAAACCGCCGCCCAGTCCTCATTTGCGAACCGTCCCGCAATGCGTGCTCCCGTTCGTAATATCTTCTTCGCACTTCCTCGCGAAGCCATACACACCATTACCTTTTCAGGGATCACCGCGTGATCGAGACCTTCACGCTCGCGATATTCCGTGTCCTGGATCGATTGCTGTTGGGCGACGTGACGTAGAGCTAATTCGCGTAGCGTCGCGAGATTTCCTTTGCGAAAGAAATTATTGAGAGCCTGTTCGATCTTTTCGACCGAGTAGATCTTCCCCTGCCGCAAGCGGGTTCGCAAAGTGTCGATCGAAATATCAACGTCGATCACTTCGTCCGCATTCTTAAAGAAGGAGTCAGGCACCGTTTCACGCACCTGAACTCCAGTGGTGGTTGTTACAACATCATTTAGCGATTCGATGTGTTGAACGTTGACGGCGGTGATGACCGAAATTCCATTTTCCAACAGCTCTTTGACGTCTTGATAACGCTTTTCGTTCTTTGCTCCTTCGATGTTGGTGTGTGCGAGTTCGTCAACGATCGCTACCGCCGGTTTCCTCGCGATGACAGCGGCGAGGTCCATTTCGTCAAACGTGTTGCCGCGATATTCTATCTTTGCAGCCGGAATGATCTCGAGATCTTTGATCTGTTCTTCGGTCTCGACTCGGCCGTGTGTTTCAACGACCGCAATGACAACATCAATTCCCTGATCTTTCAGTTGGTGGGCGTCTTCGAGCATTCGATACGTTTTACCGACGCCGGCCGCCGCACCGATATAAACGCGCAGCTTTGCCCGCTCGTTCTCATGCAGTTTCTCCAAAAGAGACTCCGGCGAAGGCCGTATCGCGGCGTCGCGGTTTGGCATTTCTGTTATTTCGGTGTCAACGAACATATTCTTACCGCTTTGTAACAAAGAGAAGAAGTTTTTCTTTGGTTAATCACTCTCTTCTCTCGTCAAAACTACTTCTTATCAAGAGCAAGGTTTAACATAAGCACATTTACGCGCGGTTCGCCAAAAAAACCAAGCTGCCGGCCCTCGGTAAACTTCTGTACTATCTGCCGGACATCGCTTTCGGCCATATTTCTTTCTCTTGCGATGCGAGTAACTTGAAACTCTGCCGCCTCCGGTGAAATATGCGGATCGAGGCCCGACGCACTTGTTGTCACAAGATCAGCCGGAACTTTTGCATCAGGATTTTCGGCCTGCATCGTTTCGGCATCAGCACCGATGCGATCGATCAGTTTTTTATTGGTCGGCCCAAGATTAGACCCGCTCGATGCCCCCGCATCATACCCATTGCCCGCAGCCGATGGCCGCGAGTGAAAATATCCCTTTGAAGTAAACGTCTGGCCGATGAGTTGCGAACCGACAACATTCCCATCTCTGACGATCAGCGAGCCATTCGCCTGATGGGAGAACGCTATTTGGCTGACGCCCCAAACCGCGAACGGATAGAGAACACCGAGAGCAACGGTCAAAACGACCAACATTAATACGGATGTAATTAAGTCTTTCATATATTTTCCTTAGGCTAATCCCAACGCTGTGATAACGATATCGATCAGCTTTATACCTATAAACGGTGCGACCAGACCGCCCAGGCCGTAGATCAACAAATTTCGCTGCAAGAGGCTAGACGCCGACATCGGGCGGTATTTTACTCCACGCAGAGCGAGCGGGATCAACGCAATAATTACCAGTGCATTAAAAATAACAGCCGAAAGGATCGCCGACTGTGGCGTCTTAAGGCCCATGATGTTGAGTGCATTTAGCACCGGAAAAGTCGCCGCAAACATCGCCGGTATGATCGCAAAATATTTCGCGACATCATTGGCAATTGAAAACGTAGTCAACGCTCCACGCGTCATCAACAATTGTTTACCAATCTCTACGATCTCGATCAATTTGGTCGGATCACTATCAAGATCGACCATATTGCCGGCTTCTTTGGCGGCCTGCGTGCCAGTGTTCATTGCAACGCCGACATCGGCTTGGGCAAGGGCCGGGGCATCATTAGTGCCGTCTCCGGTCATCGCGACAAGCTTGCCCTCGGCCTGTTCGCGTTTGATGAGAGCCATTTTGTCTTCGGGCGTGGCTTCGGCAAGAAAATCGTCGACCCCCGCTTCGCGTGCGATCGACGCGGCAGTCAGCGGATTGTCACCCGTGATCATGACGGTCTTGATCCCCATTTTGCGAAGCTGCGTAAACCGCTCTACCATCCCGCCTTTAACAATATCCTTTAGATAAATTACGCCGAGAGGTTTGTGATTATCCGCGACCACGAGTGGGGTTCCGCCTGCTTTTGCTATCCGCTCGACCACCTCACGCAGCTCCGCGGGCGATTGGTGTCCGCCGCTCGCGACATATTTTTCAATCGCATCGACCGCACCTTTGCGGATCTCGCGGCCATCGAGATTCACACCCGACATTCTGGTTTGTGCGGTAAATGGAATGAATTCTGCCTTAGCAGTCGATAGTTCGCTTACTTCTCGTCCACGCAATCCGTATGTTTCCTTTGCGAAAACAACGATCGACCGGCCTTCGGGCGTTTCGTCAGCAAGCGATGAAAGTTGCGCCGCATCGGCAAATGTCTCCGCCGAAACTCCGGACAACGGAATAAACTCACTAGCTTGCCGGTTTCCAAGCGTTATCGTACCGGTTTTATCAAGGAGCAACGTATTTACATCACCCGCTGCCTCAACAGCACGACCGGACATCGCGAGCACGTTATGCTGTATCAGCCTGTCCATCCCGGCGATCCCGATAGCCGACAGCAATCCCCCGATCGTCGTAGGAATCAAACAAACAAGAAGTGATATGAGTACAAATATCGTCTGCGTCGCGTTTGAATACATGGCAAACGGTTGCAGCGTAACCACGGCGAGTAAAAAGACAATGGTCAGTCCGGCTAGCAGTATATGCAGAGCGATCTCATTCGGCGTTTTTTGCCGTGATGCCCCCTCTACAAGGGCGATCATGCGGTCGATAAACGTCTCGCCCGGATTCGAGGTGATCTTTACTTTTATCCAGTCGGACAACACACGCGTGCCGCCCGTCACCGCGGAACGGTCACCGCCGGATTCACGAATGACAGGAGCGGATTCACCGGTAATAGCAGATTCGTCAACCGAAGCAACGCCCTCGACAACTTCGCCATCGCCGGGAATAAACTCACCCGCCTCGACGTAAACGACATCGCCTTTGCGTAATTCTGGTGCCGCGACCGTTCGTTTTGTTCCGTCGGCCTCGATCAACGTTGCACTGGTCTCGGTCTTTGATTTACGCAGCGTATCGGCTTGTGCCTTACCGCGTCCCTCGGCCATCGCCTCAGCAAAATTAGCAAAGAGAACAGTGAACCAAAGCCAAAGCGTGATCTGTATCTCAAATCCAAAGCTGCTTTGTGACGAAGGGGTAAAGATGCTTAACACGAGCTTGATGCTCAAGAATAACGCACCGACCTCGACCACAAACATCACCGGATTTTTCAGCATCTTACGCGGATCGAGCTTTTGCACCGATCCGGCCAATGCCTGTTTGATTATTTTGCTGTCCCAAATTGAAATTGCGTTTTTCATATAACTAAAATGTCTGTCCGTTCACCATCTGAAAATGCTCCAGGATCGGCGATAGGCTTAATACCGGAAAGAAAGTCAATGCTCCGACTATCAAGATCACGCTGATTAGCAAAATACTAAAGAGTGCGGTGTTGACCGGAAATGTGCCGAGACTCGCAGGTACGGATTTCTTCTGTGCAAGATTTCCGGCTATCGCAAGCATCGGGATTATCATCATGAATCTCCCAACGAGCATAGCGATCCCCAGCGTTGTGTTATACCAAAGTGTGTTTGCGCTGATACCCGCGAACGCCGAGCCGTTATTGCCCGTTGCGGATGTAAACGCGTAGAAGATCTCTGATAAACCATGTGCCCCCTGATTATTTAGCGACGTAAGGCCAAAGTCCGGGGAAATTGACGAGATCGCCGTAAAGCCCAAAATAATGAGTGGGAAGATGAGGATATAAAGCATCGCCATTTGTACGTCGTATGCCTCGATCTTTTTACCGAGGTATTCCGGCGTCCGCCCGACCATCAAACCGGCAATAAAAACGGTAAGGATCACCATTATGAGGATCCCGTACAGGCCGGCTCCGACGCCGCCGAAAATGACCTCGCCAAGCAAAATGTTAACCATCGGAACGAGTCCACCGATCGGCGTAAAACTATCATGCATAGCATTGACAGCGCCGCATGAAGCGTCGGTAGTCACCGTCGCAAATAATGCAGAATTTGCGACGCCAAATCTCGTTTCCTTACCCTCAAAGTTGCCGCCAACTACCGTTTGATCGACGGTTGCTGGATAAAGCGGATTTCCCCGTGATTCCGCATAATAAAGAGTCAAAACCCCTGCGACCAGCAGTATCATCATCGCCGCATAGACTGCCCAGCCGTGGCTTTGCGATTTGACCATTCGCCCGAGCGTGTAGGTGAACCCGGCGGGAATAAGCAAGATCAGCAACATCTGAATGAAATTCGACAAAGGCGTCGGATTTTCAAAAGGATGGGCAGAGTTTGCATTAAAAAAACCGCCGCCGTTGGTACCCAGCATCTTGATCGCAAGCTGTGACGCGACCGGACCTTGAGCTATGGTCTGCGTGTCAACGATCTGATCTTCTTTTACGTTTTCGCCTTTTTCATCCTTAACGACATTGCCATCGGCGTCTTTCTTATCAACTTGAACTGTCTGAATATCTGTCAGCTTTGCCGTGTCATACGGTTTGAAGTTTTGAACAACGCCCTGCGACACAAAAAATACCGCAGCAAGAAACGACAGCGGGAGCAAAATATATAGAGTTCCGCGCGTCAGGTCTACCCAAAAATTGCCAAGCTTTTCGGTCTCAAACCGGGATATGCCGCGAATGAAAACGATCGCAAGGGCCATTCCAACCGCAGCAGACTTGAAATTCTGTACGGCAAGGCCCGACATCTGCGTAAGATAGCTCATCGTCGTTTCACCAACGTAGCCTTGCCAATTGGTGTTAGTTACAAACGAGACCGCCGTGTTAAATGACGAATGCTCGCTAGGTCCGCTAAACGATTGTGGGTTCAACGGTAGATAAAACTGAAAACGCTGCATTGCGTAAAGCGCAAGTGACGAGACCAGGCTAAATATCAGCATTGCGATGCCGTACTGTTTCCAGTTCATCTCTCGCGTCGCATCAACCCGCGTGACCTTATAGATAAGCCGTTCAATTGGCTTAAACAGAAAGTCTAGAAACGTACTTTCTCCGTTATAAACCCTCAGCAGAAACACGCCCATCGGCTTTGCCAAAAGTGTGAGTACAACAAGAAAGAAAAGAATTTGTAATAGTCCGTTATAAGTCATGGCTTTTAGAATTTCTCAGGGCGCAGCAGCGCATAAACCAAATAGATCAACAATAAAACCGCACAGAGTGCCGCCAAAATGCTTTCCCAACTCATTTCTTTGCTCCTTTTCGCAGACTCTCACAAGCGGCCATATAGCCTATCGCGATGATAAAAAATCCGAGAATTACGCCAATAAAGATCAGATCGGTCATGGTGTCTCCTAGTTAAAGTTATAGCCAAATTCGAACAAGAAATAATGATTGCCCTGTCTTGCCTGGCTGTTACCGATCGAATATCCCCAGTAGGTCGTAACGCTCGGGATCGGCTTGTAAATGACGCCGGGGGTAAAATATCCGCTCGCATGCTTTCCGGTGATCCAGTCAGCGGCGACGGTAAATTTACTGTTGACGGTCTGCTCTATGCCAAACTGTCCGCCGGCACGCACGGCGTTAGCTGCGAACACATTCTTGCTCGCGACATAACCACCTGCGGTCAGCCGTGTTTTATTCATCGTCTTGCTAACTGCAATATACGAGTAAGTCCCTATGTTGTAAGTGCGGTTGCGCACTGGGATGTAAAAATTAGTTCCGGCGATCAACGCGGTGTCTTTTTTCTTGTTCTGATAAAATTTCCACTTGACGGTCGGCACAAATGTGGTCGAATCGCTTCCCGGTTGAATATTTCCCGTAACGTTAAATCCGACCTCGACATTGCCGCCAACACCGACAACAACTCGCGGAACAAAACTGGAAAACCGGTTCAGAGCGATCTGGTTATTCGTCTTAAACGAAGCATCGAGTTCGAAATAGACCTTGCCTTTGTCTAAGACATCGGTCGTCGGAACATTAAAAATAGTCTGCTGAGCGCGGACAAAAACGGACGTTCCAAGCAGGATCGCCACTAAGAATAATTGCTTTTTCATTTCTTTCCTTCGATCTCATCTAAAAAGATCGAGCCTAATAAGATCATTGGGATGGCAACGATCAACAATCCCGTGCCAACCTGGTTAAATACCACATCCTGCGAGATCGTACCGTGAATAATGACGCAAACGATACCGACAAAAAGCGAAGAGATACCGCCGAAAACACCGAACATCGCGAGTATCGAAAAGACCAGCGGCCGAAGCCGGGTATTCGACTTAGCTCTTCGCCGTTTCATGCCCGATAGCGAAGTATTTCCGAGGATCGGTGCAGTTGTTCCGGTATCGCCTTTCATTGCGTGATCTCCTTGTCGTGCGTTTGAGCAACCGACAATTAGAGATTAGCGACAGCGGAATAAGGGTTGAGTAAGGGATTAATAAAAAGTTCGTAAAGATTTTTATGACCCTGGTTGGGTAAGAAAACGATACCCGACCCAAGGTTCGGTGCGAATATATTTGGGTTGCGATGGATCTTCTTCGACCTTCTTGCGGAGTTGGCCGACGAACACGCGAAGGTATTCGGTCTGCTCGGTAAAATTACCTCCCCAGATCGCCGTGAGGATAGAACGATGCGTCATGACCTTGTTGCGGTTGCGAAATAGGAAAACGAGCAGGTCAAACTCTTTTGGTGTGAGATGGACCGACTCGCCGTTGACAGTCACGTCGCGTGTGGATGGGTCGATGCGAAAATCGCCGTCTTCGAGTATCGATTCCGAGTCTTCATGGACATCCGGCAAACGCCGAAGCGCCGCACGAACACGTGCTAGCAGTTCATCGATGCCAAATGGCTTAGTGACGTAATCGTCGGCACCAGCGTCGAGCGCCTGAACCTTTGTTTTCTCTTCGCCGCGAACTGAAAGAACGATTATCGGCAGCGTCGAAACTTTTCTAATCTCACGGCACAGTTCGATGCCGTCCATCTCGGGCATTTGCAGATCGGTGATTATCAGGTCAGGATGCCAATCGCGAAAGGTGTCGAGGGCAGATAGAGCGTCAGCTGCCGTGCGAACATCGTAGCGATGCGCCGTCAGACTGTGCCGCAAAACGCGGGTTATCTGCGGCTCGTCGTCAACGACCAATACTTTTTGCGGCTCGCTCATCCCTCTCCTATCGGCAGCGTCAGGGTGACCTTTGTGCCTATCTCGTTCTCACCAGATTTGATCTCGATCGTGCCGTGTTGTGTCTCGACAATGCCACGTGCAATGGCAAGTCCCAGACCAAGGCCGTCGGTGCGGTCGCCATCGAGTCGGACAAATTTCTCAAATACTTTCTCACGCATATCCGCCGGGATTCCCTTGCCCTCGTCCATCACCGAGATCAAAACGGCATTACCGTGTGATGCCGCGGTAATCGTAATCGTCGTGTCAGGCGGCGAGTATTTCGCGGCGTTTTCGACGAGATTGTAGATCACTTCGGCGATCGCTCTCGCATCAACGCGGATAAGCGGCAACTCCCTTTGGATGTTAAGGGTGAGATGATGCTTCGAAACAACGGCTTCGGCACGTTCCAGCGCAATGGTAATGATCTCTTCAACATTTGAGAGCGTTTCCGTCGTATTCACAGAACCCGCCTCGATGCGGGCGAGTTGGACCATGCCTTCGATAAAGCCGTTGAGGCGGTCAGTTTCTTCGTTGATGATCGCAAGAAACTCAGCTCGCCCTTCGCTATTGAGCTCGATGGTACGGTGGCCGCCTTCACTATCGAGCAGCGTCGTCACCGAAGCTTTGATCGACGTTAGCGGTGTTCGGAGATCGTGCGTCACTGCGTCGAGAAGGGCGGACTTGAGCTTTTCGCTCTGTTTCAAAGCCTCGGCCTCCGTCGCTGACCTGAACGCTTTCTGTAACTCCTCGTACAGCAACTCAGCCTCGCGGGCACGACGCCTCGCGTATGCCGAAAGTTCGCCCGCCACAAGCGCCGTTATCGTAAACGCCGCCCACGCGACCAGATTTTGCGGGTCTGAGATCGTCCAGGTATGTATCGGAGGGATGAAAAAATAGTTAAAGCAAAGCATCGCCACAAACGACGCCAGCAATGCGGGGTTTCGTCCAAAGAATGTGGCCGAAGCCAGCACGATCAGCAGCAGCGTTAGCGAGACGGTGATCAGATTGACATGTTCGGCAAGAGTTGCCAGTCCAACCGTGGACAATAGCACAGCGGCTACGGATATGCCGAAGCGAAGTAATTTGGAATTTAGGACGCCGGTTTGGTTCATTTGGAACGCTCGAAAGACATTTCTAAACCCGCACCGTCAAGTGTTGATCTTGCTGTTCACAAGCCCCATGATCTCGGCCTCGAGTTCGATGGCTTTGCGTTCGATCTCGGCGCCTTTGGCGAGCAAACTATCGGCAAACGCGCGGTCCTTGAGGCCCGAGGCGTTTATGCGGACATTCATATAGGCACCGATGATGGCGGAACGGGCACAGAGGGCACCGACACCGGCGTCGGTAACGGAATTTGGGTTGCCGTCCTCGACCATCGCTTTGATGATCTCAAAGGCGTCAAATGAGCGCTGCATCGTGCGGAAAGGGATCTCAGTCGCGTATTTGGTCGCGGCTTGGATCGCGGCCGTGCGGGCGGCCTTTTCTTCGTCAGTGGTTTTTGGCATGCCAAAGGCATCCATCACCTTGTTAAATGAATTGGTGTCTTCGTCAACCAGAAAGAGAAGGTCGTCTTTGATCTGCTGGCCTTTGACGGCCCAGTCGGAAAACTCTTGCCAGCGGTCGTCCCAACCGGCTTTGTGCGAAGACAGATTTGCGACCATTGTCGCGAGTGCCGCACCAAGCGCACCCAAATAAGCCGCGATCGAACCGCCGCCCGGAGCGGGTGACTCAGAGGCCGTCTCGTCCGCAAAGCCCCGACACGTCAGATCGACGAGGGCTTCGGTTTTGTATTCAGCCGCAATTACGTATTCGATGATCTTCTCCGCAGCGACGAACGGTTTGAGATCGTCGAGGCCCATCGATTTGATCGCGATCTTGATCGTCTCTGCTTCCGTGATCCCAAGCGAACGCCCTTGTTTGGCGAGATAATATTTACCTGCGTCAATGATCGCCTTTTTCGGCACAAGTCCCACTATCTCAAGCCCCGTCACACGCAGACCACGATTACGAGCTTTTTCGCGAACCTCTTCAAAAGCGATATGCAGCGGCGTCTCGGCGAGGTTGGTGATATTCATCGACACCTGTGCGATGCCATATTCCGCGATGTACCAGCCGATGGCCTTTGTCCCTTTCAACGTTCCCGGTAGCATCACAGGCTCACCGGCCTCGTCGGTGACGATCTTGCCAGTGATCGGATTGCCTTCGCGTTTTGTGCGGCCCTTTTCTCGAACATCGAACGCGATGGCATTCGCACGCCGTGTTGAGGTTGTATTCAAATTAAAATTAACCGCGATGAGAAAATCTCTTGCACCGACCGCTACCGCACCCGAACGAGCGACGCTTTCGTTAAAGTCCGACGGGCCAAAATCAGGCTTCCAATCGGCAGACGACATCTTGTCCTTCAAGCCTTCGTACTCGCCTTCGCGGCAGTTGGCTAGATTACGGCGTTTTTCTTCCGTGGCGGCGTTTTCATAAGCGTAAACTGGTATACCGAGTTCTTCGCCGATGCGTTTACCTAACGCACGTGCGTATTCCGCCGTTTCTTCCATCGTCACGCCCGAGATCGGTATGAGTGGACAAACGTCCGTCGCACCAAATCGCGGATGATCGCCCTTGTGGCGACGCATGTCGATTAGTTCTTGCGCTTTTTTGACGGCTTGAAACGCAGCCTCGACAACCTCGTCAGGTGTCCCAACAAACGTAACAACGGTTCGATTCGTCGAATAGCCAGGATCGACGTCGAGCAGCTTTACGCCCTCGACCCGGTCGATCTCGTCGGTGATCTGCTTCATGACCGCCATATCGCGGCCTTCGCTAAAATTTGGGACGCATTCAATTAGTTTCTTCATGACTTTGAATCTGTCATCAAAGGGCGGCATAGCCGCAAAGTTGACTTCCACTAACGGAAAAGCATAGCTTTTCCGCAAATAAAGCGGCAGAGCCGCAAGATATTACGACAACCTCTTCTGCAGATACTCTTTCAATGAATCAAGCGACACGCGTTCCTGTTCCCAAGTGTCGCGGTCGCGGACGGTGACGGCATTATCTTCGAGCGATTCATGATCGACTGTTACGCAAAACGGTGTACCGATCTCGTCTTGGCGGGCATACAGCTTTCCAATCCCGCCCGTGTCGTCATAAACCGCACGCATTGTCGGTTGCAGGTCGTGCTTGAGCTTTTTGGCTAACGTTACGATACCCTCGTTATTTTTCGCAAGCGGTAAAACGGCGACCTTGATAGGTGCAAGTTCGGGCTTGAGTTTTAGGATGACGCGGACCTCGCCTTTGTCGTTCACCTTTTCGGTGTAGGCATCCATCATCACCGCGAGTAGGGTGCGATTTACGCCGATCGATGGCTCGATGCAATACGGATAAAACCGCTCGTTCGTCTGCGGGTCAAAATATGACAGGTCCTCGGTCGTGTCCGGGTTAATGCGTTTTCCATCCGCATCCTCGGGCTTTTTCGAGTGAACGCGCAGGTCGTAATCAGTCCGGTTTGCGATCCCGAGCAGTTCGTCAAACTGCTTTTCTTCATCTTCGCGTTCTGGAAAAAATCGATAAAGAAAATCGACCGTCCGGTCACTGTAATGGGCAAGCTCCTGTTCGGTCTGTTCGTAATGAACGATGTTGTCACTCGAAATACCAAGCGTCCCGAGCCATTCGCCATACGCATCGATCCATTCCTGATGCACTCGAGGAGCGTCTTCGGGGCGACAAAAATACTCGATCTCCATCTGCTCAAATTCGCGGGTACGAAAGATGAAGTTACCCGGCGTTACTTCGTTGCGAAATGCCTTGCCGATCTGAGCGATGCCAAACGGCAGTTTTCGCCGCGAGGTGTCGAGCACATTCTTGAAATTAATAAAGATCCCCTGTGCCGTTTCCGGCCGCAAATATGCGAGTGCCGTCGGATCGTCATCCGCCGATGCCGCCCCCACCGTTGTTCGAAACATTAGATTAAAATCTTTCGGGTCGGTCAGATTTTTAGAATTACAGTTCGAGCACATCGCTTTGCCATCGGCTGGATCGATATCAAGTTTGTCGAGCCTGAGCCGCGCGTTGCAATCGCGACAATCGACCAACGGATCGCTAAACGTGTCTTCGTGGCCGCTGTATTTCCAGACGTTACGGTTTTGGATTATCGAAGAATCGAGCCCCTCGATATCATCGCGTTCGTAAACGACCCAGTTCCACCAGCTTTTCTTAATATTATTGGCAAGCTCAACGCCGAGCTGGCCGTAATCCCAAGAAGAGCCAAGCCCGCCGTAGATGTCGGAAGCCGGAAAGACAAATCCGCGGCGTTTTGAGAGAGAGACGATGGTTTCGATGTTTGGTGAAGACATTTGTTAGTTATTAGTAAATAGTGAATCGTTAATAGAAAGTAGATTCTATCAATTTACGATTTACGATTCACTATTCGTAAAGCAAAAAGGACGAGCCGTAAAGCCCGTCCTTTTCGTGTTTAGTCAGTTTTCTGTCGTTACTGTACGACAGGTGGTTCTGCACCGGCCGGGACGATCCAGATCTCGTAGGCGGTCCGTGTTCGCGGACTTCCCTTTAGTATCTGAATGTTCCTCGGGTCAACACCGCGAGTCTTGACGAGATAGTCGAGCGTTCGTCGCGACAGGCGATCGTATGTATTACGCGTCATGCTCACTCTGTCCGTTCCCGGATAGATGATGACGTAGAGTTTTGCGTCCGGCGTATTCTGAACCTGGATAGCACAGTTGTCAAAACGGGCCTTGTCGTCATCAGCCGATTTGGCTTCAAACTGATCGCATCCGATCTTAGTGATCGGTGGCGGCTCTTTGATCGGCTCGACGAATGTCGGCACCGAGATGACCTGACGGCAACGGTTGTCATAGACATCGTCATTGACATCCAGCTCGACGTCAATAGTCTTGCCACCCAGTCCTTTCGAATTGACAGTGATCGATGGTGTTCCGAGTCCGCTCTCGATACGTCCGTTGGCTACACGCCACGCGTATTTGATCGGGATCGGGGCTGTTCCCGAGTTGATCGCAGCAAACGTTACCGTGTCACCTTCTGTGATCCTGTCAGGTCCGTCCAAACTGAATCTGTACGGACATGCTCGCGAGGTGGTCTCTTCGACCAGCTTGAGGCAGATGCAATGCTTTTGCTCTCGCTTGATCTCGATCTCTTTGGTAAATACCTTGCCATTGGGGCCCGCGACCTCGACCGTATGAAATCCGGGCGTGAGGTAAAATTCCGCCCCGGTGCCGACTCCGCTCATGCCGATGTACTGTCCATCGACCTTGATCGGATAAGACGCCGGTGTGGTCTTGATCGATAGCGTCCCCATATTTTTGGGGGCCTTATTCTTGTTATCGCCGCCGTTTGCAAACGCTGTGGTCAACCCTAGCGTCATCATCAGCCCGATCACGAATAGAAAATTGTATCTAATAGCTCGCATCTTAATGTCCTCTTGGTTGGGCAGATAAAGCTCCCGCCCGTATATCTTTGTATCAGAGATATAGAGCCGAGGCGTCACCGGATATCTCCGGCGACGCTCAGGCTCATAATAACTCTATTCCTCTTCCTTTTCATCTCCGCTCTCGCCCTTTTTGCCGAACTTTCGGCGAGCAGCGAGACCGATCGATGCCAGACCTGTTCCAAAGAGCAGGATCGTGACCGGCTCAGGCACCGGCTCCGGAGGAGTCGGGGTCGGGGTCATCGGCGGTGTCTTATCCGGCGTTGGCGTGACCGTTGGTGTCACGGTCGGCGTCGGGGTCGGCGTCGGAGTGAAATTTGGCACCGTCTGCGTCGGCGTCGGCGTATCTTTTTTGCGTTTGATCAAGATGAACGCAACTGGGATCGCTGCGAGGCCAAGCAACCACCATTTAGGAAATCCGCGGCTTACGACATCTGGTCCGATACAGTCACAGGCTGGGTCCTCGACGATCTCGGTCTTTGTCTCGGTGATGACGCGGCCGTCCTGCTTTTTCTTTTTGTCGTCATCATCATCGCTGATGAGGATCGAGCTATAGTCGCCCGCGACTGCAAGACGCGAGAACGTACCGGTCGTTGCCTTACCCGGTTTTGCATTTACGACCTGTACAACCTGATCAAAACGCACCGGCCCGGCTGATACCTGCGAAAAGCCCGCCAAAATCGAGACCATAACAATGGCCGAGAGTACTACTCTATAGTTAAAGTTTTTCATGTCTAATTACCTGACTAAACGGTATTACGGCGAAAACGAATTCGTTTTCACAGTTCGGTGGCACTCACTGTTGAATTGATTTTTGGGGCAGTCCGGCAAATATAGCAAAAAACAAATGTAAATGCACGTGTTTTTTTCTTATTTTTGCCTTTTTTCGCCAAAAATACACAAATTACGCTATTTCAGAGGGAAAAAATGCTCAATAGAACACCTATTCCAGAAAATATCGAATTTTTTTCAACTTTTATTTTCAATACCGGCAATAAAAAACCGGCTATCACAATATAGTGATAACCGGTGTCTGTTTCCCGAATTAAATTCGCCTTTTCGGCGATAATTATTCGTCGCCTTCAGGTTCCCCTTTACCCTTTTCCTCGGCAATTATCGCTTTTCTCGACAACTTGACCTTGTTGCCCTCCTTGCCGATGCACTTAACGAGGATCTGCTGGCCTTCTTTAAGCTCGTCACGCACATCCTTGACACGCCGATCTGATATCTCCGAAATATGCAGCTGTCGATCTTCGCACCGGTCTCCTCAGTGATCGAACGGATAACCGAACCGCCCTTACCGATAACGTCGCGGATCTTGTCCGGATGTATCTTGATGGTGATGATTCGCGGAGCATACTGCGAAATATCCTCACGCGGCTCTGAGATCGCCTTGTCCATGATCTCAAGGATATGCATACGGCCTTTCTTGGCCTGCTCGAGAGCTTCCTGGAGGATCATGGCGTTAATGCCGCCGATCTTGATATCCATCTGGAGAGCGGTGATGCCATCCTCGGTACCCGTGACCTTAAAGTCCATGTCGCCATAGTGGTCCTCGGCTCCGGCAATGTCAGATAGGATCGCGTAGCGATTGCCTTCCATCACCAGTCCCATCGCGACTCCGGCCACTGCCTTTTTGATCGGCACACCTGCGTCCATGAGGCTCAGGATGCCGCCGCAGACAGATGCCATCGACGACGAACCGTTTGATTCGGTGATGTCTGAAACTATACGTATCGTGTACGGAAACTCCTCTTCGTCCGGCAGAACCGATTGGATCGCACGGCGAGCGAGATTGCCATGGCCAGTCTCGCGACGTGATGTGCTGCCAAATCTGCCGGTTTCACCGACCGAATACGGCGGGAAATTATAGTGCAGCATAAAGCGGCGGTCGATGGTACCTTTTTCAAGGTCGTCCATGAACTGTCCGTCCATTTTTGTGCCAAGCGTGGTGGTGACGATCGCCTGTGTCTCTCCGCGGGTAAAGAGCGACGAACCATGGACGCGCGGCAACCAGCCGACCTCCGCCGTGATCGGGCGGATCTCTGAGAATTTACGTCCGTCCGGACGACGCTTATTAGTTAGCATATCCTCGCGGAAGATCTTTTCCTTGAGTTGGCCAAAAGCCTTGCCTGCCGTCGCACGGGCACCCGGATCATCCTCCGGATAGCTTTCGACGACCTCTTTCTTAAGAGCGTCGAGTCCTGCATAGACCTCGATCTTTTCGCGTCCGGTCGAATCTAGAGCCTTGCGGAGTTTGTCCGTCCAGGTCTTTTCAACGTCGGCAACGATATGAGCATCGAGCTCAGGCACGGTGAATTCACGCTTGGTGATATTAAGAGCCTTTCCGAGTTCTTTCTGCCACAGGCACAGACGCTTGATCTCGCGGTGTGCGAGCATCAGCGCCTCGACCATGACCGTTTCTTCGACCTCTTCGGCTTCGCATTCGACCATACAGATCGCTTCTTCGGTACCAGCGACGATGAGGTTGAGCTGCGATTCGCGGCGTTCGTCAAAAGTCGGGTTTATAATGTACTTGCCTTCGATCAAGCCGATACGGATACCGGCGATCGGGTCGTTGAACGGGATGTCCGACAGATATAGGGCACAAGACGCACCCGTGATAGCGATCACATCGGGGTCGTTCTCGGCGTCCGATGAAATGACCGAAGCAACGATCTGCGTTTCAAATCTGTATCCATCAGCGAACAGCGGACGGATCGGACGATCGATCAGTCGGCACGTAAGAATTTCCTTTTCGCCCGGTCGGCCTTCGCGGCGGAAGTAGTTTCCGGGAATGCGGCCGGCGGCAAAAGAGTTTTCACGATATTCGACCGTGAGCGGGAAAAAATCTAAGCCTTCCCTGGCTGTGCGGGCACTGACGGCTGCAACCAGCAACATCGTGTCTCCGTAACGTATAACGACCGAACCGTCGGCCTGTTTGGCAACCTTGCCTGTTTCTACGATCAGTTCTCTTGTTCCCAACTTGATCGATTCACTCAAATATTTTTTTGTCATTTGTATTCCTTAAAAACAAAGACGAAAGAGCAACTCCGTGAAGCCCTTTCGTCTCTGAAAAACTATTGATTTTGACGAAGATCCCAATTCATCCTTTGGCATTTCCAGCTGTCACGTTCAGCCGCCGCAGGTAATTTCTTCGAATGGATCTATCTTTTATTAAAGGCTCGAAGAAGCCTAATCTTAGTTTGCAGAGTCTTTTGAGTTCTTTGAGTTTATTGAGAGAAAAACATTCTCAACGAACTCGTTAACCCAACGAACTCAACGAACTTAACGGCGTAAGCCAAGTTTCTTGATGATCTCATGATACTCGCCAATATTGCGGCGTTTGAGATAATCGAGCAGTTTTCTACGACGCGAGACCATTATGAGCAAGCCTCTACGCGAATTGTTATCTTTCTTATGAATCTTAAAATGCTCTGTTAATTCGTTGATCCGTTGCGTGAGCAGAGCGATCTGCACCTGCGACGAACCCGTATCCGATCCGTGTGTTTTGTAGTCACCTACGATCTGTTCTTTTAATTCTTTAACTGTTGACATATTGTCTTGCTAAAATAGCCTCTCCTGTTGCTCGCAGTAACTCCGTTCAAACGAACGGTAACCACGAAGATTTAACTTCTAAAACTTAAAACAACTAATAATAATTGTTGGTTTAACTCTAACATAATCAAGCACTAAGGACAATTTAGACCTCGTACTTGAATTCTTCCATAAACTTGGTCGAAAAATTTCCTTTCTGAAAATTTTCATCCGCCATGATCGCTTTGTGTAGCGGGATCGTGGTCTTAATTCCCTCAATGACCATCATATCAAGGGCTCGCTGCATACGTGCGATCGCCAGTTCGCGTGTGCGGGCGTGGACGATGAGTTTAGCGATCATCGAATCGTAATATGGCGGCACGACATAGCCAGGATAAACAGCAGTATCGACGCGAACGCCAGGTCCGCCGGGGATGTTAAATGCCGTGATCTTCCCGGGACTCGGCGTAAATTTGACCGGATCCTCAGCGTTGATGCGGCACTCGATCGAATGGCCGACGATCTGGACCTCGCTTTGCAAATAGCCGATATTCTCGCCGGTGGCGATGCGGATCTGATTTCGGACAATGTCGGCGAGCGTGACCATCTCGGTCACCGGATGCTCGACCTGGATGCGGGTGTTCATTTCCATGAAATAAAAACTGCCATCCTCATCAAGCAAAAATTCAAAAGTTCCGGCGCTTGAGTATCCGATCTCCTGGCACGCCTTGACTGCGACAGCACCCATCGCTTCACGTTGTTCTACCGTGATTGCAGGCGACGGAGCCTCTTCAAGCAGCTTTTGATGCCGACGCTGGATGGTGCATTCGCGTTCACCAAGGTGAATGACGTTGCCGTGCTCGTCGGCGAGAACCTGTATTTCGATATGTCTCGGCCGCTCGATGTAACGCTCGATATAGACCGCACCGTTCTTAAATGCGTTTAGTGCCTCGGTCTGAGCAAGCTCGAGGCTGGTCTCAACCTCGCTTTCATCGCGAACGATACGCATCCCGCGTCCGCCGCCGCCGGCAGCGGCTTTGATAATGACGGGCAAACCTATTCGCCCGATCAATTCAAGAGCTTCTTCTTTTGATTCGATCGCCTCGGGGCTGCCGGGTAAAATCGGGACGCCCGCCGCGGTCATCGTACGGCGGGCCTCGACCTTGTCACCCATCATCGCAATGACGTTGGGTGACGGTCCGATAAATTTGATATTGCAATCTTCGCAGATCTTGGCGAACGTCGCGGATTCGGCCAAAAAGCCATAACCCGGATGTATCGCATCGACATTGGTGATCTCGGCGGCGCTGATTATCGACGGGATATTGAGATAGCTCTCAGCCGACGATGCCGGCCCGACACAGATCGCCTCATCGGCAAATCGCACATGCAAAGCCTCACGGTCCGCCTCGGAGTGAACGGCGACGGTCTTAATGCCCATCTCCTTACACGTCCAAATAATGCGGTTAGCGATCTCACCGCGATTTGCTACCAGTATTTTGCGAATTTCCCGCATAAAGATTTTTAGCCACGAGCCACACTAATGTCACGAATAATTCTTTTAATTCGTGCTATTCGTGTAATTCGTGGCTAATTCTATTTCTTAACTCCGAAGAGTGCCTGTCCGTACTCGACTGGCTGGCCGTTTTCGACGTAGATCTTCACGATCTGGCCTGAAACCTCGGCCTGGATCTCGTTCATCAACTTCATCGCTTCGACGATACAAACCGTCGATTCAGGCGAGACGTTGCTGCCCTCGCTGACATAAGAGTCTTTATCAGGGCCGGGCGAACGATAAAATGTTCCGACGATCGGCGAAGTGATCTTGTGCAACCCCGCGTCCGGATCAACTGTTGGATCCGCAGGTGCAGCTTCAACCGGAGCCGTCGCCGCCTGTGCGACGGGAGCGGAAACTGGAGCCGCCTGTGCGACAGGTGCCGCCGTCATCTTGCTGAGACGCACTCGGATATTCTCGTTTTCAAACTCAAAATCCGTAAACCCGTGTTCATTGACCAGTGAGGCAAGTGCCTGCAGCTCGTCCATGTTAAACGACGGATCGGTCACGTCTTGTTTTTTGTCGCTTTTTTTCTCGGCCACTATATCTCCGCCCTGTGCTTTTGCTGATGCTGTGTTTTCACTCATCTCAACAAGCCTCCGTTAGCTTTAACCTTTAGCGGCAAGTTCCCGTTTGCTATCAACTAGCTCGATCACCGACATCTCAGCGTTGTCGCCCTGACGTCGTCCGAGTTTGATGATACGCGTATAACCGCCATCACGGTCTTTATAGCGCGCTCCGAGCTCATTGAAAAGTCTCTGAAGCGCTTTTACGCCTGCGGTACGCTCGATCGGCTCTTTAGTCTCGCCCTTTTTACCACGAAAACGGCTCTGTTCTTTCTTAAACGTGCCGTTACCCGCGTGAAAAAACGCAGCCGCCTGACGGCGAAGGTGTACGCCGCGAAGTACGGTATCTTCGCCTTCGAGGTTCGCAGCTTTCTTGGCCAAGGTGATCGCTTTCTCAATGAACGGCCTCAGCTCTTTAGCCTTCGGCGTTGTCGTAACGATGTGTTCCTTGTCAGCGTTGATCAGCGAAGTCGCGAGATTCCTGAGCATCGACATGCGATGCTCGGTCGTGCGTCCTAATTTACGATGTGCTTTTAAATGTCTCATTTCTCTAGTTGTCGGTTGTCAGTTGCTTTTTTACTGCCTAGTGCCGCTGCCAACTGCCTACCGGACTTTAGTCCAAATCGCGTCCACCCGATCCCGGGATCGGATTGCCTTGTTCGTCAAAATCCATTCCGAAATCGAGTCCCATGCCGTGCAGCATGTCTTTGATCTCAGTCAATGATTTCTTACCAAAATTCTTGGTGTGCAGCATGTCCTTTTCGCTGCGTTTGATAAGGTCGCGGATCGAGCGGATATCGGCGTTTTTCAAACAGTTGTACGAACGTACCGAAAGCTCCAACTCATCTACCGACTTATCAAGCAGGTCATTTCGCATAAGCGGCGGACGTGCGATATCTTCAAATTTGTATTCTTCTTCTTCCTCTTCGAAATTGATAAAGATCGACATGTGATCTTTGACCAATTTAGCGGCGAGGCCGATCGAATCTTCGGGTTTGACCGAACCGTCAGTCCAAACCTCAACGGTGAGACGGTCATATTCGGTGTTCGAACCCTGACGCGTCTTATCGACGTTGTAATTTACTTTCTTGATCGGCGTGTGGACCGAATCGATAGGAATATATCCGACAGACAGGTCTTCGTCGTTGTTAAGCTCAGCCGAGACGTATCCGCGTCCTTGTTTGAGACGCATCTCGATGTTGAGGTTGCCGCCCGAGCTGATCGTCGCGATGTGGACGTCGTCTTTGAGCACCTCGACGTCACCGTCGGTCTCAATATCGGCACTGGTCACTTCGCCGGCACCTTTTTTGCTGATCGAGAGGGTTTTTACACCGCCGCCGTGCAGCTTAAAAGGAACCTGTTTCAGGTTGAGAATAACGTCAGTTGCGTCTTCGACAACGCCCTTGATCGACGAAAACTCGTGCTCAACGCCTTCGATCTTGACCGCCGTAACAGCGGCCCCTTCGATCGACGAGAGCAGTGCACGACGGATCGAGTTACCGATGGTCGTACCAAACCCACGTTCAAAAGGCGATGCATAAAATTTTCCGTACCGCTCGGTCAATGTCTCAGTATCGACATTTAGGCGGCTCGGCATCTGAAAATCTGTCCAATTATTGCTTGTCATATTGTTCTTGTTATAAAAAGTCTATGAGTTGGCTTTGTCCCCGGGGCCTCCCTAGCAAGAACAAACTCTTCGGCCACGGCTACTTTAGCCAACTCGTGTGTATTACTTACTGTAAAGTTCGACAATAAGCTGTTCGTTAATGTTTGCGTCAATATCTTCGCGTCTCGGTGTTGCCGAAACATTGACCGTAAACTCCTGTCCGCCGGCACTAAGCCATGCCGGACGTCCGCGGCCCGCTGCCGTCGACCATGCACCTTCGACGTGCGTGTTGTTCTGGCTGCGGCCCTTAACGGCGATCGAATCACCAGCCTTCACCTGAAATGAAGGGATATCGACCTTGCGGCCGTTTACTTCGATATGTCCGTGATTTACTAGCTGACGTGCCTGACGGCGTGAGGTCGAAAAACCTGAGCGGTAAACGACGTTGTCGAGGCGGCGTTCGAGCATGAACAATAAGTTCTCACCCGTAACACCCTTTTGACGACGTGCCTTTTCAAAGTAGTTGCGAAACTGCTTTTCGAGGATAAAGTAAATACGCTTTACTTTCTGCTTTTCGCGAAGCTGCTCACCATAACCCTGGAGCATCTTGCGGCGAGCCGCACCATGCTGACCCGGAGGGTTAGTTCCGCGTTTCTCGATAGCACACGACGGTTTGAAACACCGGTCGCCTTTCAAAAATAATTTTCCACCTTCGCGACGGCAAAGCCTGCACACCGCATCTCTATATCTAGCCATATTATGTTTTCTGCCTCCGTACCTTTACGGAAAAGTTTACGAGCCGGAGCCCTTCTTCCTTTCGATAATCACCAAGTCTAATTTGAAATCTCGAATCTCAAATCTGAAATGGATCTAAAAAAATCCAAATAGATCAAACTCTACGCCGTTTCGGCGGCCTGCAACCGTTGTGCGGGATCGGTGTCGTATCGCGGATCGATGTCACGCGAATACCTGCCAGTGCGATCGCACGAATTGCAGATTCACGTCCTCCGCCCGGGCCTTTGACCCGAACCTCGACCTCACGCATACCGACATCGAGTGCCTTACGGGCAACTTCTGATGCCGCTTGCTGTGCCGCGAACGGTGTTCCCTTTCGCGAACCGCGGAAACCGCGTGCTCCCGACGAAGATTGACCAACAAGATTTCCCTGCGTATCGGTGATCGAAATCAGCGTGTTATTAAACGACGCCGCGATATGAACGATACCGACAGGTATATTCTTTTTCTCTTTCTTCTTATAAACCTTCTTTTTTGTTGCTGCTTTTGCCATTTTTAATTAGTGGTCAGTGGCCGGTGGCCAGTGGGCGGTGATCTTTCTGACCACTGTCCACTGACCACTGACGACTATTTCTTCCCTGGTGCCTTCTTCTTCGCAACGGCTGCTTTACGCGGCCCTTTTCTTGTTCGTGCGTTAGTGCTGGTGCGCTGTCCGCGAACGGGCAGTCCGCGTCTGTGACGCAAGCCGCGATAGCATCCGATATCCATCAGCCGCTTGATGTTCATCTGGGTGAGCTTTCTCAGGTCGCCCTCGATGTCATCCATTCCGTCGAGAATCGCACGGATCTTATTTAATTCGTCCTCGCTGAGATCCTTGATCTTGG
Organism: Chloracidobacterium sp.; assembly: GCA_016706275.1. GTDB lineage: Bacteria > Acidobacteriota > Blastocatellia > Pyrinomonadales > Pyrinomonadaceae > OLB17. Next base: position 22,172 of record JADJJY010000005.1, read on the forward strand.
AATCAATGCCGATACCGGCCTGTTCCAAGATCGCGGTCGCACGCGATTTGCCCACACCATAGATGTAGGTCATTCCAATTTGTGCCCTCTTATTGGGCGGTAGATCAACTCCTGCTATACGAGCCATAATTTCTCCGATTTATTAACCCTGTCTTTGCTTGTGCTTTGGATTCTCACAAATAACACGCACGATGCCCTTGCGATGGATCACCTTGCACTTGTCGCACATTTTCTTTACTGATGGCCTAACTTTCATCTTGTTTCACCTGTCCTACTTATAGCGATATGTAATTCGCCCACGTCCCAGATCATAAGGCGAAAGCTCGACTAAAACCTTATCGCCCGGCAATATGCGAATAAAATTCTTACGCATTTTGCCCGAAATATGAGCCAAAACCTCGTGGTTATTATCGTCCACGGCAACCTTGAACATTGCATTAGGCAATGTTTCCAGCACTGTCGCTGTGACCTCTATCGCTTCTTCTTTAGACATACATACAACGCCAACTTGCTGAATAGTTGAGCAAACCAATAATATTAGCCTCTAACGGCCAATTTTTCAAGTCGCCAAAGCCGCATTATCTGCGCCATTCTCTTGCCTGAGCCGTTTCTGCTCTTTTGTAAGCGTCAAAATTTCCGGCCCGTCCGGCGTCACCGCCAACGTATGCTCTGCGTGAGCCGAAGGTTTGCCGTCTAATGTAACTACAGTCCACTTGTCACCAAGCGTCTTTGTAGCGGCAGTTCCGAGATTGAGCATCGGCTCGATCGCAAAACAATAGCCCGCACGAATACGCTCTTTTGTGCCCGGACGCCCGTAATTTGGTATCTGTGGCGACTCATGCATCTGGCGGCCAATACCATGTCCCGTATAATCGCGAACAATTCCGTAACCAAATTTCTCTGCGTGTTCTTGAACAGCCCAACCAATATCACCGATCCGGTTATTGACCCGAGCGGCTTGGATACCGTACTCAAGACATTCCTCTGTCACACGAATAAGCTGTTTCAGTTCCTCGCTGATCTTGCCTACGGGAACTGTCATCGCTGTATCTCCGACAAAACCGTCATAAGTCGCGGCCATATCAAGCGAGGCAATATCACCTTCTACTAAAGGTGTAGTCTTTGAAAAACCGTGCACGATCTCATCATTGACCGACGCACATATCGCATACGGAAACCCGTGATAACCAATAAATGTCGGTAGAGCACCCGCATCGCGGATCATCTTTTCGGCTGCATTATTCAGATCCATCGTCGAAATGCCGGGTTCGACCATCACCCGCAAAGCCTCACGCACCTCAGCGATAAGCTCGCCGACGGCACGCATTTTATCAAGGTCTTTGGCTGATTTCGCGATGATCATCTCTTTTTGATCTTAAGCTATGAGCTTTTCCAGCTCTGAATAAATGTCTTCGACCTCTCCGGTTCCGTCGATTTTCTTGAGCCTTCCTGAACGCTCGTAATACGCCAGCAGCGGCTCCGTATTGGTTTTATACGTATCAAGCCTCGTTCTAACGCTTTCCTCGTTATCGTCTGCACGATGGTCGAGTTTTGCATCAGGATGATCGTCACAAAACCCGTCGTTCTTTGGCGGACGCGAATAAATATTGTAGATCTCACCGCACACCGGGCAGCTTCGGCGGCCGGTCAGACGCTTGAACAATTCATCCCGCGGCACATCGACCTCGATCGCCTGAATCTCTTTTCCCTGCTCGACCGCGAGTTGCTCAAGTTGCTCAGCCTGAACCGCAGTTCGCGGATATCCGTCAAGCACGTAGGTTCCCGCAGTATCGGGTTTCGCCGTCCGTTCCCGTACGATCTTATAAGTGAGATCATCCGAAATAAGCTTGCCCGACGCCATTGTTTCCTGAACCTCACGAGCCAGCGGCGTATCCGCCTTTTTCATCTCGCGAAACATATCGCCTGTAGATATCTGCGGTATGCCTTTTCGTTCATCGAGCAGCCGAGCCTGAGTTCCCTTTCCGGCTCCCGGTGCCCCTATGAGTATGATGATCTTATCCATTAAAAAACTTTCACCACAAAGGCACAAAGGACACAAAGAACGACTTATTCAGCCTTTGTGTTCTTGGTGCCTTTGTGGTGTCAAAAACTAACTTCGTCGTCCGCGAAGACGCGAACCGGCTCCTAAGAAACCTTCGTAATTACGCATCACGAGCTGTGCTTCGATCTGCGAAACGGTATCCATGGCCACGCCGACGAGGATCAGCAGCGATGTGCCGCCAAAATAAAATTGATATCCAAGTCCGGTCGGGATCCAGTTAAGTCCCGATGTCGAGGTCAAGAAATTATCAACCGCCGTGCCGATGAATGGCAGACGTGCGACTTTAAATCCACTCAGCAACAGCTGCGGGATAAACGCGATCAACACGAGATAAATAGCACCGACTGTCGTCAACCGCGTCAGGATACCGTTCAGATAATCCGCCGTCGGAGCACCCGGACGAATACCGGCGATAAACCCGCCGTGCTTACGCAGGTTATCCGCCACCTCATCCGTATTAAAGATGATCGTGATGTAAAAAAACGTGAAAACAACGATCAGCGACAGGAATACGAGTTCGTAATAAGGATCGCCGCCATGAAACTGCTGGAAAAATGTAAACACCTTAGACCAAGCCGAATCAGGGTTTGCCGGATCCGCCGGGAATGCCGAAAACAGCGTCTGAGGCATCGCAAGCACCGACGAAGCAAAGATCACGGGGATAACACCGCCCATGTTGATCTTTAGCGGCAGAGCAGTCTCTTGTCCACGAAATGTCTGATTACCAACCTTGCGGCTGGCATAGCTTATGGCGATATTTCGCCGTGCCGATTCGACATAGACGATCAAGGCGATCAGTGCGATGAGCACCGCGACGAGAAATGCAACGCCAATAATAAGTGTCGTATCACCCGAGCCTACACGCTCCGAGATCTGCATGATACCGCGGGGCAATCCGATAACGATACCGGCAAAGATCAACAGCGAGATGCCGTTGCCGACGCCGCGTTCGGTGATCTGCTCACCTAGCCACATCACAAAGATCGTACCGGTGGTCAGCGTAACAACGATCATCGCCGTCGCCCACCAAGTCTCAGGAATGATCTGATTTCGCGAGAGCCACGTTGAAACAAAAAACGTCTGGACCGCACACAGAACAACGGTCGAGTACCGCGTCCACTGGTTCATCTTTTGCCGTCCGACCTCGCCCTCTTCCTGAATTTTCTTCATCGCAGGCGATAGAACAGGCAGGAGCTGCATGATGATCGACGCCGTAATATATGGCGTTACACCGAGTGCAAATACGGAAATAGTACGGAAATTACCGCCTGAGAACAGATCGAGAACGCCAAGCAGCGTTCCCGCCACTTCGCCCCAAACCCTTTCAAGCTGCGCGGAATTAATGCCCGGTGCCTGAACGTGAGCACCAAAGCGATACACAGCCAAAAGCCCGAGTGTGAAGAGTATTCTCTTCCGCAGCTCGGGGATCTTGAACATGTTTTGAACGGCGCCAAAAAACTTTTCCATAAATTTGGTGGTCGTTCGTGGTTGGCTGTTAGTTGTTAGGCGAACCGTATGGCGGATGCAGCAACTAACTACGAACTACGAACAACGGACTAAGCAGCCGCTTCGGCTTCCTTGTACTTTTCGATGACCGTAGCAGTTCCACCGGCCTTTTCGACCTTGTCTTTAGCCGTCTTGGTAAAGCGGTGTGCTGAAATATTTAACGATTTTGTCACCTCGCCAGTTCCGAGGATCACAAGATCGTGCTTGGCCTTTTTGATTAGGCCGCGTTCGTGCAAAATTTCCGGCGTGACATCGTCACCAGCCTTGAAACTTTCTTCGATCTTAGCGAGGCTGATCTCGATCCATTGTTTCTTAAAGATATTGGTAAAGCCGCGCTTCGGCAGACGACGCTGCAAAGGCATCTGTCCACCCTCGAAACCGATCTTTTGGCTATAACCCGAACGCGATTTCTGACCTTTGTGGCCTTTACCGGCAGTCTTACCGGTTCCCGAACCGGGACCACGCCCGATACGTTTTTTCTTATGCGTCGAACCTTTTGCCGGACGTAAATTATTTAGTGCTAGTACCATAACGTTAATGTCGAATTACGAATTTCGAACGATGAATTCTTATGTTCATCATTCCATATTCAGCATTCATTATTTATTCCACGATCCTCAAAAGATGCGGGATCTTTGCAACAATGCCGCGTGACGCCGCCGTGTCCTCACGGACAACCGTCTGGTTCAACTTTGTGATGCCCAGGCTTTTGACGATGTCTTTCTGTTTCTTAGCGTAGCCGATCATGCTCCGGTAATACTGGATCTTGATCTGCGAGCTATCCGAATTTTCTGTTTTCTTTGCCATGATATTTCAAATTTCGAATATCAAATATCGAAGTTCGAATCAGCTTTAAGATTCATCATTCGTTATTCGAAATTCGATATTTACCCCAACTCTTCCACCTGCTTTCCACGCAATCTTGCAACTTCGAGCGGGTCCTTCATTCTCGTCAGGCCGTTAAAAGTTGCGCGAATGACGTTGTGCGGGTTGTTCGAACCAAGGATCTTGGTGCGAACGTTGTGAACGCCAAGCGATTGCAACACTGCACGCACGGCTCCACCGGCGATAACGCCAGTTCCCTCTGATGCCGGCTTGAGCAAGACGCGTCCTGCACCGTATTTGCCGATCAGTTCGTGTGGCAGCGTGCCATCGATAAGCGGCACACGGATCAGACTGTTTTTGGCTGCTTCGACCGCTTTCTTGATCGCGTTCGGCACTTCCTTTGCCTTTCCTGTTCCAAAGCCAACGTGTCCGGCCTCATCGCCAACGACGACCAATGCCGCAAACGACATATTCTTACCGCCCTTAACGACCTTAGTGACTCGATTGATCGAGATCAACTGATCCTTGAGGAGCAAACCGCCCGGATTGATCTTCTTATTATTATTCATCATTACCTTCTTGCTTTTCAGCCTTTGCAGCGGCTGCCTCGTGCTTGTTAAGTCCGGCCTCGCGGGTGGCGTCGATCAACGCTTTGACACGTCCGTGGAAAAGATATCCGCCACGATCGAACACAACGGTCGAAATGCCTGCCTTTTGGGCACGCTCGGCGATCGCTTTACCCACCGACTTTGCCGCCTCGACATTACCACCGGCCTTGATGCCAAGCGCCTTTTCGGTTGTCGATGCCGTCGCCAACGTCGTTCCGCTCTGGTCATCAATGACCTGTGCGTAGATGTGGTTGAGGCTGCGGAAAACCGCTAGTCTCGGCCTGTCAGCCGAACCGCGAACTTTTTTACGAATGCGGCTGTGAACACCTGCTCTGATGTCTGCTCTGCTTTTCTGTCCCATAACTCTCCGAGTTTATTGAGTCTTGAGTTCATTGAGTTGTGAGAACCATTTTTCTCAACGAACTCAGCAAACTCAATGCACTCTACGAACTATTTACCGGTTTTGCCCGGTTTCAATCTGTAATACTTATCCGCGTATCTCACGCCCTTGCCCTTGTATGCATCCGGCTTTCGCAGACGGTTCAATTCGGCCGCGACCTGTCCAAGCAATTGCTTATCGATGCCACTAAGCGTGATCGTCGTCTGATACTGGTTGATCGACGTCTTTGCATTTACACGTTCTGCCTTGGCTTCAACGCCGTCCGGCAGAGGGTAATCGATCGGGTGCGAATATCCGAGTGCAAACAGGATCTTTTTACCCTGCACGTCAGCCTTGTAACCGACGCCGACGATATCGAGATCCTTCGTAAACCCCTCCGTCACGCCGACGATCGCGTTATTTGCCAATGCTCTCGCCAGTCCGTGAAAGGCCGCAACATCGTCGCTCGCCCGCTCCGCCGTAAGTGTGCCGTCCTCTTGCTTAAAGCTGACGCCCTTAGGGATCGGACTACGCAATGTGCCTTTCGGCCCTTTGACTTCCATCTCCGATTCACTGATCGTCACGGTCACGCCGGACGGGATCGAGATCGGTTTTTTTCCTACTCTTGACATATATTCTAGTGACAAGTGACGAGTGACAAGTGACGAGTGAAAAACTATTCACTATTCACTGTTCACTGCTCACTATTAGTAAACTTCCGCTAGGATCTCGCCGCCGATGTGTGCCTGACGGGCCTGTTTGCCGCTCATAAGTCCCTGCGACGTCGAAACGATATTTACGCCGTAGCCGCCGAGGACCTTAGGTATAGCGTCCGAGCCGACATAAACGCGGCGGCCGGGGCTCGATACACGCGATAAATGCGTGATCGACGAAACGCCTTTGGCGTCGTAGCGAAGAAATACACGGATCATGTATTTCACGCCTTCGCCCTTGGTCGTGTAACTGTTGATGTAGCCCTCGTCTTTGAGGATGCGGGCCAATTCCATCTTTAACTTTGAGCCCGGGATATCAACGCGTGTGTGATTCGCTGCAATTGCATTGCGAATTCGCGTCAGCATATCGGCTATTGGATCTGTCATGTCTTAATAACTCCGTAAATATTATGGCGGTTCGGGCATTGTCGCCCGCCTGCCTTAATCAAAACCTACCAGCTCGACTTAACAACGCCCGGGATCTGGCCTTCGAGGGCCAATTCACGCAAAGCGATGCGGGAAATACCAAATTTCCTCAAATAACCTCTCGACCGTCCCGTCTGCGAACAGCGGTTGCGGACCCTGATCGGGCTGCCGTCACGCGGCATCTTTTGCAGCTTGATAACGGCTGCATCGACTTCTTCGACCGTCGATTTAGGGTTATTGATGATTTTTTTTGCCTCCGCACGGCGGGCCGACCAGAGCTTGACCTTTTCCTTGCGGCGTTCGTTTGTAACTATTTTGCTTATCTTTGCCATTTTCTTATTGTCTGAACGGCATACCGATCGCTTTCAGCAGCGAGCGGGCCTCATCGTCATTTCGAGCCGTCGTGACGATCGAAATATTCATACCGCGGGTCTTATCGACCTTGTTAAAATCGATCTCCGGAAAGATCAACTGCTCGCGAATACCAAGTGTGTAATTTCCGCGTCCGTCAAACGCCTTGCCTGAGATGCCGCGAAAATCGCGAACACGCGGCAGAGCGACTGAGATCAGACGGTCGAGAAATTCGTACATTCTCTCACCACGCAGCGTGACCATCGTGCCGATAGCCATTCCCTGACGCAGCTTGAAAGCCGCGATCGATTTTTTTGCTTTGGTAACAACGGGCTTTTGACCTGTCACAACTTTAAGCTCTTCGGTTGCGACATCCAGGATCTTAGCGTTTGCCGAAGCTTCGCCGAGTCCCATATTCACCACAACCTTTTCGATCTTGGGGATCGCCATCGGGTTTTTGATATCAAACTCTTTGGCCAAAGCCGGAGCGATCTCTTTTTTGTATTTTTCTCTTAATCTAGCCATTTTCTTATCTTCCGTTTATTTGGGTCCCGGAAATATTCCGTTTCCAAACGATAAAACTATTTCGTCTCTTCCGCCGGTGCTTCCTCATCCTCGACCGCTTTTTTACCTTCTTTCTTGGCCCAGGCGGTTTCCGGGATAAGCTTGCCGCTCTTAGCAACACGCACTTTCTTCCCATCACGGATCTCGTATTTGACCTTGGTCGGCTTACCCGTTTCCGGATCGATCAAAGCAACGTTTGACGAGCTAACCCAAGCCTCTTGCTCAAATATGCCGCCTTCGCGGTTGAGCTGCGGTACCGGTTTGCGGTGACGTTTGACGATCATCGCACCCTCGACCTTGACCTTGCCCGCACGGGCATCGACCGCGATCACCTTGCCGCGATACGGCTGGCGAGTACCGGCGCTGTCATAACGGTTATATTCCTTGCCCGCTATAAACACGACTTGGTCGCCGCGCTTGATCCTGCTATTTACTGTTCCTGTCTTTTCCGTTTTCATTTCTTTATTCTTTTGACTGCCAACTGCTTACCGCTGACTGCCAACTGGTTAAATAACCTCTGGTGCCAATGACACGATCTTCATGAAATTCCTTTCACGCAGTTCGCGGGCCACGGGGCCAAAAACACGCGTTCCGACCGGTGTGCCATCTTCTTTGATAAGCACGGCTGCGTTTTCGTCAAAGCGAATGTAGGTTCCGTCCTTGCGGCGAACTTCTTTTCGGGTTCTGACGATAACTGCGTTATAAACCTTTCCCTTTTTGGCAGTGCCATCGGGCGAAGCTTCTTTGACCGTCACCTTGATCGTGTCGCCGAGCCGTGCGATCTTTGCCGTCGAACCGCCGACCGGCATGATCATAACGACACGCTTTGCACCTGAATTGTCTGCGACCGTTAACGAGGTCTGCATCTGAATCATAACTTTCTCACTCCGTTCGAAAAGTTCGTTGAGTTCACTGAGTTCATCGAGTTTCTTGAGTCTCAACGAACTCAATGAACTCTATAAACTCTATAACTCTGCTTTATGAAGGATCTCAACGACACGCCAACGCTTTCTTGCCGAAAGGGGCCGCGTTTCTACGATCTTTACCTTATCGCCGATCTTTGCTCCGAGGTCGTCATGCGCCATAAATTTCTTGCGCTTTTTGACGTACTTGCGATAGATCGGGTGCTTGACGAGGCGGTCAACGCGGACGGTGACCGTTTTATCCATCTTGTCCGAAGCAACGATGCCGACCTTTTCAGCCCGCTTATTAACCTTTACCGTCGCGTCCGTTCCAGCGTCAGCCTTTTTCTCAGCCTTTGCTTTCGGTGCCTTGGCAGCTTTCTTCGGCTTTTCTTCGGCAGCAGTTGCTTCCACAACCGGTGCCGCTTCTTCGGCCTGAGCTTCGACTGCGATCTCTTCGACCACGGTCTCCTCAACGGCTGTTTCGACGCCTTCGGCTGCTATTTCTTCGTCTTTTTTCTTTCTTGGCATTATATTTTCCCGTGCGGACTAGGCTTTAGGGGCCTCTTCCTTCACATCTTTCTTATTAAGCAAGGTATAAACTCTCGCCAATGTCTTCTTTTCGCGGCGAATGTCATTGACCGTTTCGCCAACACCCAAGGTCTTGCGGAATTTCAAGCGGAAAAGCGACTCTTTGAGTGCATCTGCCTGATCCTTAAGTTCCTCAGTGCTCATACCTGTGAGCTGTTCGAGCTGTTCTTTGCGTTTCATCGTTCTAAACTACGCCTCCCTCGAGGTCTGCACGATTGACAAACCTTGTCTTGATCGGCAGCTTTTGAGCAGCGAGCCGAAAAGCTTCTCGTGCTAATGTTTCTTCAACTCCCTGGATCTCATACAAGGTGCGGCCCGGTTTGACCACGGCAACCCAGTGATCTGGTGCACCTTTACCGGAACCCATTCGAGTTTCGGCCGGTTTCTTGGTGATGGGTTTATCCGGGAACATTCTGATCCAGATCTTGCCGCCACGTTTGACGTGACGCGTCATTGCGATACGGGCCGCTTCGATCTGGCGGTCAGTGATCCACGCCGCTTCTAATGTCATAAGACCAAAATCACCAAAGCTGAGCTTTTCGCCGCGTGTCGCTTTTCCGCGCATACGGCCTTTCATTACTCTGCGGCGTTTGACCTTTTTAGGCTGTAACATAACTTCTCCGGTTCCGGCTGCCTACTGCGGCTGCCTAATACTTACAAATATTTATCGGCGATCGTCCCGTCTCGGACGTCTTTCTCTCATCGCATTTCGGTCGACCTTGACCTCGTTCATCGGGTCGGTAGTCGTTCCGCGTGCCATCGAAGCATTTGGGTCGAGGATCTCACCGCGATAGATCCACACCTTGACACCGATGATGCCAAATGTGGTCAAGGCCTCAGCGAATCCAAAATCGATATCGGCACGCAAGGTGTGCAGCGGCAAGCGGCCCTGTAGCGACCATTCGGTTCTGGCGATCTCAGCACCGTTCAAACGGCCGGCGATCATAACCTTGATGCCCTGTGCTCCAAAACGAAGAGTTTCCTCGATCGTCTTTTTCATTGCACGGCGAAACATAATGCGTTTCTCGAGCTGCTGTGCGATCTTTTCGGCCTGAAGCTGAGCGTTAAGCTCTGGATGCTTGATCTCAAGGATCGAAACCATCACTTCGCGGCCGGTCTTTCTCTCAAGCTCCTCGCGAAGAGCATCGATCTCAGCACCTTTGCGGCCAATGATGATACCCGGACGCGAAGTGTAAATGACGATCTTCAAACGGGTGGCTGCACGCTCAATATCGATGTGCGAGACACCGCCGCCGGCGAATTTCTTCTTCAGATCACGCTTGATCTGTAGATCCTCAGCGAGAAATGCGGCGTATTCCTGTTTCGCAAACCAGTGCGAGTGCCAATCTTTGTTGTATCCGACCCTAAAGCCGTATGGATGTACCTTCTGTCCCATAATTAACCTATTACTGTCGTTCGAGGTCCTCGTTGATCTTTTCTTGAGCTTCGTCAGCCGGCTTTGTTTCGTTCAATGTAGCGGTGGTCTGCGTTTCAACATTCTTAGCGTCCGCAACCTCAGCATCACCCTCTGCGGCCTGATCGGCAGCAGCTGCCTCGACCGTCGTTTCCTCGACTGTTTCTGCTACTGTTTCGACCGGAGCGGTTTCAACCGCGACTGTCTCGACTACCTCTTCGACCGGTGCCGCCACGACCTCTTCGGCCAGAGGCTTTTTGGTCTCGGCCTTTTCGGTCTTAGCTTTCTTTGTGTCTTTACCGGCAGCCTTAGCGGCAAGCTTCTTGCCGACCGGCCTGTTAGCCATCGACGCGGCGATTGCCAATTCCTTTTCAGTCTTAGGCTTTTCTTCGCTCGTCACGTGGATCGTGATGTGGCAATAATGCCTCTGCTCACGATATGCACGTCCCTGCGGAGCCGGACGCATGCGGCTGCGGTGTTTGTGCGGCCCCATATCGACAAAGCAAAGCTTGATCCATAGATCGTCCGGATCGATAGCGATGTTTTCATTCTCCGCCTTGAACGTCGCGTTGGCAATTGCCGAATTCAGGCACTGAGCGATCGGGTCTGCCGCACGCTTGTCCGTAAACTTAAGGATCGACAAGGCTCTCGATACTCTCACGCCGCGGATCAGATCGATCACGAGCCGCGCTTTGCGAGGGCTGCCTTTCAGATATTTTGTTTTTGCTACAGCTTCCATAACAGTTGTCTGTTGTCGGTTGTCGGTTGTCAGTTGTCAATGATTGTCTTTTCCGACAACTGACTACTGGCTACTGACTTCTGACTACTATTTCCTCTTAGCCATCTTCTCCGCTTTAGTACCCGGGTGGCCCTTAAACATACGCGTCGGCGAAAACTCACCAAGCTTGTGGCCGACCATATTCTCGGTAACAAATACCGGGATATGGCGTTTGCCGTTGTGAACGCCAAAGGTCAATCCGACCATTTCCGGCGTGATCGTCGAGCGTCGCGACCAAGTTTTGATCGCCTGCGGTTTCGGACCTCCGTCCGAGATACGTCGCAGCATCTTTTGAACGCTGAGATCGATAAATGGTCCTTTCTTTAATGAACGTGGCATATCTTTTTCTTAAGTATCAAACCTGAGATTTGAAATTACTTTCTCCTCCGGTCTTTAACAATCATATTATCCGTCCGCTTATTGCGGCGTGTCTTATAACCGCGAGTCGGTTTACCCCAAGGGGTTACCGGATTACGTCCGCCTGATGTTTTACCTTCGCCACCGCCGTGGGGGTGGTCGACCGGGTTCATAGCGACGCCGCGAACCTTAGGACGTTTTCCCATCCAGCGTGAACGTCCGGCTTTACCAAGTGAAACATTTTCATGCTCGGTGTTGCCGACCTGTCCGACTGTCGCCATACAGACGACCGGAACTTTGCGAACCTCTCCCGAAGGCATTCTGAGCTGTGCGTGATCGCCCTCTTTAGCAACGATCTGTGCAAAACCACCAGCCGAGCGAACCATCTGGCCGCCTTTCCCCGGACGCAATTCAATATTATGAACCTGTGTACCGAGCGGGATATTTTTGATCGGCAAAGCGTTACCCGGCAAAATATCGGCATCTTCGCCGCTCACGATCATCGTTCCGACCGTTAACCCAACAGGTGCGAGAATGTATCTCTTCTCACCGTCGAGATAATTGATCAACGCGATGTGCGAGCTGCGGTTCGGATCGTACTCAAGCTGAGCGACCTTGCCCGGAATACCCGATTTATCGCGTTTGAAATCGATAATACGGTAATGACGCTTATGTCCTCCGCCGCGACGTCGAACCGTGATACGGCCGTCGTTGTTGTGGCCGGAAATTTTCTTTTTCGGCTCGAGCAGTGATTTTTCGGGTACTGCCCCTTTAGTCAACTCATCGCGGGTCAGGTACGTTTGATAACGCCTGGCCGGTGATGTCGGTTTTAATCTCTTGATTCCCATAATTCCTGCTCTGTAATTTCAAATTTCAAATTTGAGATCACAAATTCTATATCGCTTCTGCGTAATCAACCATCGGCTCGCCTTTTCTCAAGGTCACATAAGCCTTTTTCCAAGCCGGACGGCGTCCTTCGATCCGTCCACGCTTTTTAACTTTTCCGTCGTACTGAACCGTGCGGACCGCTGCGACCTTTACATTAAAGATCTCTTCGATAGCGGCCTTGATCGCCGGCTTTGTAGCCTTTTTGTCGACCTTAAAGGTCAATACCTGCCCGGCCTTGCGTCCACTATCTTCGTCCGTCGAATCTTCTTTCAGAATGACGCTCTTTTCAGTGACGACTGGCGATTTCAAAATGTCCCAAACACCTAAATTACTCATTGTCAGTCGCCTCCTCGGTGGCTTCTACGGCCGGAGCTTCTTTCTCAGCCTTAGGGGCTTTTTCCGCTTTTGGCTTTGCTTCCTTCTTAGCTTTTGGCTTCTCTTCGACCGCTGCCTCTGCTGCCGCAGGTGCCGCTTTCTTTGCCTTCGGCTTTGCTTCCACAGCCTCAACTTCGGAAGCAGTGCCTTCACGTTTTGGATCGAGCAATGCCGTCAATTCTTCAAGAGCGGCTTTCGAGATAAGCAGTTTCTCGTGATAGATGATGTCGTAGATGTTCAACCCGAAACTATTCGTGACCTTGGTCTTTTCGACATTTCGCGACGACAAGATCAGATTTTGATTATCAAGCGAATCGACGATCAGCGTCTTGACCGGCTTTTTGCTGGTCGCAAGAGCGAGTCCGCTGACAGCACCGACAAACTCACTGGTCTTTGGCGACTTGAATGTAAATTCGTCAATGATGAGCAGGTTGCCCTCACGCAATCTTTCCGACAGAGCCGAACGCAATGCACCGCGGCGCATTTTCTTAGGCATCTGATAGGACCAGTCGCGTGGCTGCGGGCCATGGACGTTACCGCCGCCTTTCCACAAAGGCGATCGAAGCGATGCAATACGCGCACGGCCTGTTCCCTTTTGCTTCCAGAGCTTGCGGCCCGAACCGGAAACATTACCGCGAGTTTTAGTCGCCGAAGTTCCCTGTCGGCCGTTGGCCTGATAGTTCATCACAGCCGAGTGGATGAGTGCTTCGTTCAATTCGACACCAAACACGGCGTCCAGAAGCTCTACGTCCCCGACCTCTTTATTTTTTAAGTTGCGAACCTTTACGGTAGGCATAATTTCTCACTCCGTTTCTTTGCGATCTCAGATCTCAAATTTGAGATCACATCGCAAAGCATTAACTAGGCCTTCTTGACCATTACAAGTCCGCCATTCGGCCCCGGTACAGCACCGCGAACCATAATAAGGTTGTTCTCGACATCGACACGTGCAATGGTCAAACCCTGCACGGTGACGCGGGCATCGCCCATGTGTCCCGACGAACGCGTACCTTTAATAACACGCGAAGGATAAGCCGATTGGCCGATCGAACCCGGTGCACGAACGTTCATCGAACCGTGCGACTCAGGGCCGCGTTTGAAGTTGTGCCGTTTGATCGTACCGGCAAAACCGCGTCCTTTTGATTTGCCGATGACATCGATCTTGTCGCCGTCCGCAAAGACGTCAACTTTGACCTGATCGCCAACCGCCGCGTCCGGCTCAGCCGTAAGGCGAAACTCTCTCAAAACACGGGTCGGAGGCGTGCCGCCGCCCGTTTTCTCAAAGTGCCCTTGCAGCGGCTTTGAAACATTTTTCAGACGGATCGGCTTGTCCTCAACGAGTCCAAGCTGGACGGCGTTATAACCGTCGCGGCCCGCCGCACTTTTAGTCTGGATGACGACACAAGGCCCCGCTTTGATGACCGTAACCGGAGTTACTGTTCCATCTTCAGCAAAAAGCTGCGTCATTCCGACTTTTCTACCAATGATTCCACTAATCATACGAGTTCCTTGAGTTTTGAGTCTTTTGAGTTCTTTGAGATTTTTTGAGCAGTTCACTCAATAAACTCTACGAACTCAACAAACTCCTTAAACTAATTCTTTCCGAACGCCTTGATCTCTACATCAACACCGGCCGGCAGGTCCAATTTCATCAACGCATCGACCGTTTCGGCTGTCGGGTCGAGAATGTCCATCAAACGCTTGTGCGTTCTGATCTCAAACTGCTCACGCGATTTTTTATCAACGTGCGGCGATCTGAGGACCGTCCATTTATTCTTGATGGTCGGTAGGGGTATGGGACCTGCGATCCTCGCCCCTGTTCTCTTTGCCGTTTCTACGATCTCAGCGGTGGACTGATCCAAAACGCGGTGATCGTATGCTTTTAACTTGATGCGGATCTTTTCGTTTAACATATTTCTATTCCACAATATCTGACACGGTACCGGCACCGACTGTACGGCCGCCTTCGCGGATGGCGAAGCGGAGGCCTTTTTCCATGGCGATCGGTGCGATAAGCGTGATCTCCATCTGGATGTTGTCTCCCGGCATGACCATTTCGACTCCTGCCGGCAGGTCTGCGACACCGGTCACGTCCGTTGTTCTAAAGTAGAACTGCGGGCGGTAGCCTGTGAAGAACGGCGTGTGCCGGCCGCCTTCTTCCTTCGTCAAAACATAGGCCTCGGCCTTGAACTTCGTGTGCGGCGTGATCGAGCCCGGTTTGGCAATGACCTGTCCGCGTTCAATTTCCTTTCTTTCAACTCCACGGAGCAGCAGTCCGACGTTGTCGCCTGCCATACCCGAATCGAGCAGCTTCTTGAACATCTCGACGCCGGTCACAACTGAGTTGCGTGTCTCTTTGATACCGACGATCTCGACCGGTTCGTTGACGTTGATAACGCCACGTTCGATACGTCCCGTAGCAACTGTTCCGCGGCCCTGGATGGTGAAGATGTCTTCGACAGGCATCAGGAACGGTTTGTCTGTTTCGCGGGCAGGTGTCGGGATGAAATCATCTACAGCCTGCATCAACTCATCGATCTTTGGCTCCCAGGCAGCGTCGCCTTCGAGGGCTTTCAAAGCTGAACCCTGGATGATCGGCGTATCGTCGCCGGGGAATTCGTACGAGCTGAGCAGCTCACGGATCTCCATGTCGACGAGCTCAAGCAATTCTGCGTCATCGACCATGTCGGCTTTGTTCATAAAGACGACCATCGAAGGCACACCCACCTGACGTGCGAGCAGGATGTGCTCACGTGTCTGCGGCATCGGGCCGTCCGTCGCAGCAACCACTAGGATCGCTCCGTCCATCTGTGCCGCACCCGTGATCATGTTCTTGACATAATCGGCGTGGCCCGGACAGTCGACGTGTGCGTAGTGACGATTAGCCGTCTCATACTCAACGTGCGACGTCGCAATTGTGATACCACGAGCTTTTTCTTCAGGTGCGTTGTCGATCGAATCAAACGACCGAAACGTCATCTTTGCATTGTGCTTTGACATCACCTTTGTGATAGCCGCTGTCAATGTCGTCTTGCCGTGATCCACGTGACCGATCGTTCCAATATTCACGTGCGGCTTGCTGCGATCGAATTTCTCTTTGCTCATGACTTTCTCCTAAACTTAGCTATTTCAAATTTCAAATATGAAATTTCAGATTTCTTAAGTACTTGCTCCCGTTCCCTTGATCTTCGCAATAACTTCTTCAGCGACATTACGCGGAGCTTCGTTATAACGCTCAAAATGCATACTCGACGTTGCGCGTCCCTGTGTTGACGAGCGAAGGTCGGTCGTGTAACCAAACATCTCCGACAGCGGCACAAATGCCGTGACGACCGAAACATTACCCGGACGCGGCTCCATCTTGTCGATCTGGCCGCGGCGGCGATTAAGATCGCCGTTGACCGCACCCATATATTCCTCAGGCGTAACAACTTCGATACGCATGATGGGTTCGAGCAGGACCGGTTTTGCCTTTTTCACAGCGTCCTGAAACGCATACGAACCGGCAAGTTTGAATGAAATTTCGTCCGAGTCGACTTCGTGATACGAACCAAATAAGAGCGTAACTTTGATATCGACGAGTTCATAGCCAGCAAGATATCCACGCTGCATAGCATCGCGAACGCCTTCCATCGTCGGCTTGATGAACTGACGCGGGATCGAACCACCGGTGATCTTGTCTTCGAAAACAAAACCTTCGCCCGGAGCCGGCTCGACAGTGAGCTCGACGTGGCCAAATTTACCACGGCCGCCCGACTGTTTCTTGTAGATCTCTTTACCCGGTGCGGCGGTCGTGATCGTTTCACGATACGCAACCTGCGGTTTACCAACGTTAGCCTCGACGCCAAATTCACGCTTCATACGATCAACAATGATCTCAAGGTGAAGCTCGCCCATACCGGCGATGATCGTCTGGCCCGTTTCATGGTCGGTGTTGACCTGAAATGAAGGGTCTTCCTGTGCAAGACGGTTGAGGGCGATACCCATTTTGTCTTGGTCCTGACGGGTTTTCGGTTCGACCGCGACACGCACGACCGGTTCCGGAAAGTCCATAGACTCAAGGATAATTGGCTTTGACTCGTCCGAGATAGTGTCGCCGGTCGTGGTATTTTTCATACCGCCGATAGCAACGATCTCGCCCGCACTCGCCGTTTCAACGTCTTCACGTTTATTCGCGTGCATCAGCATCAAACGGCCGACACGCTCTTTCGAATCCTTGATCGTGTTCGTCACATATGAACCCGAAGAAACCGTTCCCGAATAGATACGCACAAATGCGAGCTGTCCGAGGTGCTTATCCGCCATCAGTTTGAATACCAAACCGGAGAACGGAGCTTTAGCATCAGGCGGACGGCTTTCGGTCGCGTCTGTATTAGGATTTACGCCCTCGATAGCAGGAATATCGAGCGGGCTCGGGAGAAAATCAATAACGGCATCAAGCAATGTCTGAACGCCTTTGTTCTTAAACGCAGAACCGGTAACGACCGGGACGATCTTCATCGCCAGCGTTCCCGCACGAAGAGCGACGCGGATCTCGTCTTCTGAGATCTCCTCGCCTTCGAGATATTTCATCATCAGATCGTCATCGATCGCCGAAACGGCTTCGACAAGCTTTTCGCGTTGAGCTTTCGACACCTCGAGCAGGTCTGCCGGGATGTCAGTGACATCGTAATTGGCCCCCATCGCCTCATTGGTCCAGACAAAAGCCTTCATCGTGATCAGATCGACGACGCCTTTGAAATGCTCTTCGATACCGATCGGCACTTGCAGAGCAACAGCATTTGCACCAAGGCGATCAAGGATCGACTGAAAACTGCGGTCAAACGAAGCTCCCGCACGATCAAGCTTATTAATAAAGCAGATACGCGGCACGCCGTATTTGTCAGCCTGACGCCAAACGGTCTCGGACTGCGGTTCAACGCCGGCGACACCGTCAAAAACACAGACCGCACCATCTAAAACACGAAGAGACCGCTCAACTTCCATAGTGAAGTCAACGTGTCCCGGTGTATCAATGATATTGATACGGTGCTCAATGTTGTTGCGTGTCCAGAAACAGGTCGTCGCAGCCGAGGTAATCGTAATACCGCGTTCCTGCTCCTGCTCCATCCAGTCCATCGTCGCCGTTCCTTCGTGAACTTCGCCGATCTTGTGCGAAACACCCGTGTAATACAAAATGCGCTCCGTCGCCGTGGTCTTACCCGCGTCGATATGGGCCATAATGCCGATGTTTCTATATTTGTCTAAGCTGATCGTTGCCATTTAACTAAAACCTATAATGTGCGAATGCTTTGTTCGCTTCTGCCATGCGTAACACGTCTTCCTTCTTCTTCATTGCTCCGCCGCGTCCGTTCACAGTGTCGAGGAGCTCGCCTACGAGGCGGTCTTCCATCGTTTTTTCGCTGCGTCCGCGTGCGTTTGTCACGATCCATCGGATCGCAAGTGTGTTGCGGCGGTCACGCGAAACTTCGAGCGGCACCTGATATGTAGCACCACCGATACGGCGTGATTTGACTTCGAGGGTCGGTGCAACGCTATCGAGAGCGGCCTTAAATACCTTCAAAGGCTCGTCTTGTGCCTTTTCGCCCAACTTGACCATCGCTCCGTAAAAGATCTGCTCGGCAGTTGTCTTTTTACCCGCGAGCATCAAACCGTTGATAAATTTGGTAACGGCGATGCTGTTGTAGATCGGATCCGGCAAAACTTCTCTTTTTACTGCAACTCTACGTCTTGGCATAACTTCTTATTTCGCTCCTTTCGGACGTTTTGCTCCGTATTTAGAACGCGACTGGTTTCGGTTCGCGACGCCTGAGGCATCCAGCGTTCCGCGGATAACGTGATAACGAACACCCGGCAGATCCTTTACACGGCCGCCGCGGATGAGCACGATCGAGTGTTCCTGCAAGTTATGCCCGATACCCGGGATATATGTAGTAACTTCGATCTGGTTGGTCAAACGCACACGTGCGACCTTGCGAAGAGCCGAGTTAGGCTTTTTCGGTGTCGACGTGTAAACGCGCGTACATACGCCGCGTTTCTGCGGGTTTGCCTGCAAAGCGGGACTCGCGGTTTTATACTTGATCCGCTTGCGTCCCTTACGTACTAATTGGTTGATAGTAGGCATCGTTTTCTCTATTTAAAATTCCAGTAGGCAAAACTACCGTCTTACCTGACTCTTGCTCGGATAATATCCGGCAGTTAGCTCAAGCAGCACTAAAGCTGAATGAATTAAGTTTATGTTCTAACCCTTAAGAATTGTTACTTTGCTGTAGCGTGGCATATTAGATATGTGTAATTCGCCAATGGACGGTGATGCCCACCTATTACGCTACAATCCGTGTTTCAATTCTCAAAAATCCTATCTGTAAACTCACGCGGAGCATATAGATACAACGAACGGTAAAGTCCGAAACTTTAGATATTATGAATTTGGAAGATTCTTGTCAAGCCCGCTTTTGCCAAATCACGCATTTCTTTAGTAGAATCTCACCTTTGGATAAGCGGGTATTTTTCGCCCTAATAAATAAAGCATGACAAATCTCGAATCGTATCTAGCTAACTACAATGAAACCGATTGGCTCGCCGCTCTCGACGAACTGCTTCCCTGCATTCACGAGGTCGATAAGAACGCCGTTCAGATCTGGTTCCGCTTTTACCCTCTGAGCCTCAAGCGTTTTATCGACGCCGCCGAAGATCGCGAGGCGACGCTGCACGGGTTTGCGATGCAAGGCGTTTTTGAGCTGAAAGATCAGATCGACACGTCGCACCATTTTCTTTACGGCCACCGTTATTGGAAAACGGTCAAAGCCGCGATCGAGGCCGAGGCGGCTGTCTTTACCGATCAGAGCCACGACCTAAAAGAAGAGGTCAAACAGATCGGGATACTCGTCGCCGAAAAGCTCAAGGTCGAACGCCAACTCGTCAACGCCATCGTCCTAGTCGGGCTAATGACGCTCAACCAAGTCGGCCTCGAAGCCTTTAACGCCGCCACCGGTGAGGTCGAAAAGCCGAGCGGTGTAATGACAAAATCGCCCGACGCCATCGTAGCGGAGCGTGCAAAAGACGATTCGCAAGGCGTTTTTGGCTTTCTCAAAACCGTCAACAAAAAATTCTCGGTTACATACACTGCTGCAAATTCGAGCGGCAAATTCCCTTTGCTTAACGAGCAGGAGATCACCGCAGCGTCGGCAAACGACCGCTCCCAAGATTGGCAATCACTCGACAGCCGCTGCTGGGAAGGCCCCGTCCCGGTCGAATGCACCGCAGCATCATGCGGCACCTGTTGGGTAGGTGTGCTTGGCGGTCAAGAGAAAATGACCGAGGTCGGCCGCCGCGAACGCCGTGCGATGAAAGTCTTTGGCTACAACCAGACAGATGAGGCAACGCCGTTCATGCGTCTCGCGTGCCAAGCCCGTGCAACCGGCAACGTCACTCTCGTAATCCCACCCTGGAACGCCGTCTTTGGCAAAAAGGTCTATGGCAATATCGAAGAGGTGGAACTCGAACCCGTGACAACATCAGCTAAAGCCCTACGCGAAACCATCGCCTCGGCTACATCCGGCGAATAGGATGTTAAACGCAGAGACCGCAAAGATCGCAGAGATTTCTTCCCTTATCTTCCTTTGCGGCCTTTGCGGTCTCTGCGTTTAAACTGGCTTATTGCGGTAATATATCTCCGTGCCCGAAGACAAAAAACCATTTCCCCCCGTCGCCCTTGTTGTCATGGCCGTGCTTTTGTGGAGCACCGGCGGGATGTTCATTAAGCTCGCGACAAATCTCGACGCTTACCAGGTAACATTCTTTCGTTCTTTGCTCGCGGGGCTCACCGTCCTCATCATCACACGCAAAAACGGACTGCGGATCAATGGCTTTGGCGTTATCGCATCCATAATCTACGCAACGCTGCTGTTCCTATTCGTCTGGGCGACCAAACACACGACTGCCGCTAACGCCATTTTCCTTCAATACACCGCGCCGATCTATATACTCGTCCTCGCTCCATTTGTCATCGGCGAAAAATTTCACGTCCGTGACCTGATCACCGTCGTTTTTTGCATCGCCGGAATGAGCCTGTTCTTCGTCGGCGACCTGACCATCGGCGATTACCAAGGCAACATCGCCGCCCTCGGCTCGGGCATTTTCCTCGGGCTCTACATCATGCTGCTCAAACATCCGAAAGCAGCAGGGATGAACTCCGTCATCACCGTCATCTACGGCAATTTCCTGCTGGCGTTGCTAACGCTGCCCAGCGGTATCGCGGCATTTCCGACCGCGACCTGGCGTGACTACGCCGCAGTCGGATTTCTCGGCATATTCCAGATCGGCATCGCGTATATCCTATTTATCAAAGGCGTCACCGGCGGCACACGCCCGCTCGATGCCAGCATCATCGGCTTTATCGAACCGCTCCTCAACCCCGTCTGGGTATTCCTCTTCATCGGAGAACGCCCCTCAAACTGGGCGATACTAGGCGGCAGTATCATAATCGCAACGGTCATCATTCACACGCTCGCACAATATCGTGTTCAGCAGCGTTCCGCAGTTTGAATTTATCGCCTATTTTTCGCTACACTTCCCCAAAATCATATGCCCAAACACACGCTCCGAGAAAAGTTTCAATACCACTTCGAGAACACAATGTCCGGCGGCCCGATCGCGGTCATCAGATGGCTTGCGATCGTCTCGGTCGTATCGGTTGTAGTGCTTGGTGGAATAATTGTGTTGCTTGGGATCACTGGCTCGACCGAGCCGGGTGCCGAGCCGCTCAGTTTTCTTGAGGGCACATGGAAAAGCCTGATGGCAACGCTCGATCCCGGAACGATGGGCGGTGACGAAGGCTGGGATTATCGCGTTGTGAGATTCACGGCAACATTGATCGGAATTTTCCTGATCTCGATACTTATCGGTTCGATCGCGTCGGGCATCGATCAAAAGATCGAAGAATTGAAACGCGGCCGCTCTCGCGTACTCGACAGCAACCACACGCTCATTCTCGGCTGGTCCGAAAAGATCTTCACGGTCGTCACCGAGCTCGTCGAGGCGAACGCCAACCAGCGACGCCCGTGCATCGTTATTCTCTCGGAAAAGGACAAGGTCGAGGCTGAAGACGAAATCAAGTCCCGAATCCCCGACACCCGCAACACAAAGATCGTCGTCCGTAGCGGCTCTACTCTAGAATCGTCCGCTGCTGAGATGGTGAATATCAACGAAGCTCGCTCGATCATTGTGTTGTCACCCGAGACCGCAAATCCCGACACATACGTCATCAAGACCGTGCTCGGCATAACGAACGGCCGCCGCCGAAAGGCTGACGCGTATCACGTAGTTGCCGAGATCCGCGACGAACGTAACCTCGACGCCGCAGAGCTAGTCGGCAACGGCGAAGCCGTTTACGTCCTCAGCGAGGACCTCATCTCCCGAGTGATGGCACAGACTTGCCGCCAGTCGGGACTGAGCGTCGTTTATGCCGACTTGCTCGAATTCGCCGGCGACGAGATCTATTTCAGCGAGATCCCCGATTCGCTCATAGGCAAAACGTACAAAGATTCGCTTTTCGCGTATGAGACATCGTCTGTGATAGGTGTGTTTACGCCGTCGGGCGAGGCACTTATCAATCCTCCGATGGACCGCACCTACAGCGACGGTGAATCCGTCATCGCGATCTCCGAAGACGACGACACCGTTATCGCCAACGGCCGGGGCTTAGACGGTATCGACACTTCACTTTTCCAGCACGGCGAAGAAAGCAGTCCCGTCCAAGAACATACGCTGATCATAGGCTGGAACGAGATCGCACCTCGCATCGTCACCGAAGTCGATAATTACGTAAAGGCAGATTCGATGGTGTTGGTTATCTCTCACGACCCGGCGGTCGGTGCCGAGGTTACCAAGCTGCAAGCCCAAGTCAAGAATCAGCGGATCGCGTTTTGCGAGGGCGACCCCGTCGATAAGAAAACTCTCCTTGATGTAAATACCAAGGGTTTCGATCACATCATTGTCCTTTCTGATCGCAACATCGACATCCAGGAAAGCGACGCTCACACGCTCATCACTCTGCTTCATCTACGCAGCATCAGCGAGGCCGAAGGCGTCGATTACTCGATCGTCACCGAGATGCTCGATATGCGCAACCGCGAACTCGGCGTCGTCGCCAAAGCGGACGATTTTGTCGTCAGCGACAACCTCATCAGCCTCATGCTCAGCCAGCTGAGTGAAAACCGCGAGCTCAAAAAGGTATACGACGTGCTGTTTCAGGCCGAGGGCTCCGAGGTCTATCTCAAACCATCGAACCGCTACGTCCGCACGGGTACCGAAGTCGATTTCTACACCGTCGTCGCATCCGCCGCCGCACTCGGCGAATCCGCCATCGGCTACCGCATCGCCGCCGAGACCCCCGACCCCGACAAACACTACGGCGTCCGCCTAAACCCGAATAAGTCGGAAAAAGTGACGTTCAAAGACAAAGACTTCGTGATCGTCTTGAGCGAGGATTAATCTGCAATATTGCGAACCCATCAATTCTCAATTCCTTACCGCCTTGCTCTCAGCCAGAAATCGGCATATCATCATCCCGTCCAACAAAAACTTAAAACGTTTAGTCACAACGGAGAGAGATTATGCTTCCTTGGTTCCTATTATTCGGATTCGGAATTATCGTCGGCCTGGCGATGAACTCGCTAATGAACGGCCGCGGTAACGGCCTCGGTGTCCTACTGAGCGTCATTATCGGCGGCATCGCAAGCCTCGTCGGCGGCGTCTTTCTAGGTTCTGCCAGCCGATCCGTCGTCGGCGTCGGTCTTGACTTTATCGTCGCCATGATTGGCGGCCCTATCATTGCGGTCATCGCGATCTTGTTAGTCCGGGCTATCAAAAAATAGAGATCCGACCGCCCACTGACTACAGACCACTGACCACTGACCACTGACTACTATTTTCCTTATCTTGTGATAAGCTAATCAAATAACTGCTGAAAACGAGTCTTATTACTCGTTTTTTCCATTTAAGAATTCAATTAATTAGAATTCCCATAGGAGAATCTTTTAATATGACCGATCTAACGATACCGTCGAACATCACTAACGAAGAGCTGATACGCTTTGTCACTGAGGCTGTCACGCTGTGCAAACCCGATAGCGTCTATTGGTGCGACGGCTCGCAAGAGGAATATGACCGCATGTGCCAGGAGATGGTTGACGCGGGCACCTTTATCAAACTAAACGCTGAAAAGCGGCCTAATTCGTTTCTTGCTCGCTCGCACCCGTCTGACGTTGCGCGTGTAGAGGACCGCACGTACATTTGTTCGCGCGCAAAGGGCGACGCCGGCCCGACCAATAATTGGATGGCCCCGCTCGAGATGAAGGCCATCTTGAAAAAGAAATTTGACGGCTGCATGACCGGCCGCACGATGTATATCGTACCGTTTTGCATGGGTCCGATCGGTTCGCCGATCTCGCAGTTTGGCGTGCAGATCACCGATTCGGCTTATGCCGCGGTCAACATGCGGATCATGACCCGCATGGGCAAACAGGCCCTAGACGCCCTGCAAAAGGTTGAGGATGGCGAGTTTACCAAATGTCTCCACTCCGTTGGAATGCCGCTTGCGGCAGGCCAAGCCGACGTAGCATGGCCGTGTTCGCCGGATCCAAAAGATAAATATATTGTCCATTTCCCTGAAGAAAATTCGATCGTATCCTTTGGCTCCGGCTATGGCGGCAACGCACTTTTAGGCAAGAAATGTCTCGCATTGCGTATCGCTTCGACCCTTGGACGTGCCCAGGGCTGGCTTGCCGAGCACATGCTCATCGTCGGTGTCGAGTCACCTGACGGCCAAAAAGATTACGTCTGTGCGGCGTTCCCGTCCGCGTGCGGCAAGACAAATTTCGCGATGCTCATTCCGCCCAAGGCGTTCCAAGAAGAAGGCTGGAAGATCACGACAGTTGGTGACGACATCGCTTGGATCAAGCCCGACGAAACCGGCAAACTCCGTGCGATCAACCCCGAGAATGGCTTTTTTGGTGTCGCTCCGGGCACAAATTATTTGACCAACCCCAACGCGATGGAGTCGATCAAAGAGAACACCATTTTCACTAACGTCGCTCTGACCGACGACGGCGATGTATGGTGGGAAGGCATGGACGGCGACGCTCCGGCCCACGCGATCGACTGGCAGGGTAACGATTGGACCCCGGCAAGCGAAGGCAAAGCCGCACACGCAAATTCCCGATTCACCGCCCCGATCGACCAATGCCCCGTCGCTGATCCTCTTTTCAATGACCCGAAAGGCGTACCCATTTCGGCATTTATTTTTGGCGGACGCCGCAACTCGGTCGTGCCTCTTGTTCAACAGTCGTTCAACTGGGCATTCGGCGTCTATATGGCCGCTACAATGGGCTCAGAGATGACTGCCGCCGCATTCGGCAACATCGGCGAGGTTCGCCGCGATCCATTCGCGATGCTGCCGTTTGCCGGATATCACATGGGCGACTATTTCTCACACTGGCTCAACTTTGGCCGCCAGATCCCTGAACCGCCGCGTATCTTCTCGGTTAACTGGTTCCTTAAGGACGAGAACGGTAAATTCGCTTGGCCCGGTTATGGCGAAAATATGCGTGTACTGAAATGGATCGTCGAGCGTTCACGCGGCGTTTCAAAAGGCACGGAAACACCTCTAGGCTGGATGCCGCGATACCAAGACATGGACTGGCGCGGGCTCGATTTTACCGAGGAGCAGTTTAATAAGGTGATGAATCTCGACCGCGATATGTGGCTCAAAGAGATCGCCATGCACGACGAACTTTTCTTCCAGCTTTACGATCGTCTGCCTAAGGAAATGACGTTCATCCGCGAGCTGCTGGTATCAAACTTGTGGCGTTCTCCTGAGCTTGGATTGGCCGCACCGCGTGCCGAACCGGCCGAAGCCGTCAAAGCCGCGAGCTAATCATTGTTTCGAATAACGATTAATTAATAAAGGGCGGTCCGCATTTGGGCCGCCCATTTTATTTGGAAACAGCAGCGATGCGCTATACTGTTCGAAATTAGGAAAATAAGGAGCACAAAAAATGGACAAGTTTCTCGGCAGATACTCAGGTTATATTTACGCCATCTTTCGCATCGTTTTCGGCTTTTTGTTCATGCTGCACGGAACGCAAAAATTGTTTGGCTGGCCACCGGCGAAACAAGCTGGCGGTGAGTTAGCGGGCATTATCCTTGCCGCTGCGATCATCGAATTGGTTTGCGGACTTCTTATAATGGTAGGCTTTTTCTCGGGCTTTGCGGCGTTTCTGGCAAGCGGCACGATGGCAGTTGCGTATTTTATGGCACATCAGCCGCAGGGTGCTCTGCCGATAATGAACGGCGGCGAAACCGCGGTGCTGTATTGTTTTGCATTTCTTTATTTCGCGGCCAACGGTTCGGGGATGCTGAGCGTTGACGGGATGATGAAAGGAAGCCGTGCGGCTTCAAGCGACGGTTAGTTTCGATGCAAACATCGCAACGATAATCGTATCTAAAAGACGGGAGTATTATGGAAGACTTTACAACCACATACGGCGATTCTGCTGCACTGGCTGCACCGGCTGAGAGAGCGGCATTTATCCGCAAAACCTATCTACTGTTAGCGGTCGCAGTGTTTGCGTTTATCGCTGTCGAAGCATTTTTCTTTTCGACCGGCATTGCCCTAATGATCGCATCGCTCATCTTTTCGGGCGGCAGCATCGGCTGGCTGGTCGTGCTGGGCTTGTTCATGGGTATCTCGTATCTGTCCAACCGCTGGGCGGTGTCGGAGACATCGCAAGCGGTTCAATATATGGGGCTCGGTCTGTTTATCCTTGCCGAAGCGGTCGTTTTCGTGCCGTTGCTCGTAATGGCTGCCTATTATTCGGGTGATCCCGGGGTAATTCTCAAGGCCGGCATCGTTTCGCTAGGCCTGTTTGCCGGACTGACGTTTACCGTATTTGTGACAAGGACCGATTTTTCGTGGCTCGCTCCGATCCTGGGTATCGGCGGATTTGCGGCATTGGGATTTATTGTCGCTAGCGCGATATTCGGCTTTACGCTGGGTAATGTTTTTGCGTTTATTATGGTCGCGTTTGCGGGCACATCGATCCTGTACCAGACGTCTCAAGTGCTCCATCGCTTTAACACAAAACAGCATGTTGCCGCTGCTCTGACGTTATTTGCCAGCGTCGCATTGTTGTTCTGGTATATTTTGAGCATTTTTAGCTCACGCCGATAAATACATGGCGACTTACGCAGCGTGTCCCCAATGCGGGGACACCAACGCTCAATTATTAAGCTTCACGTGGTGGGGCGGGCTCGTCGGGCCCAAATTGTTGACGCACGTCAAATGTCCGGCCTGCGGCAAAAAGTTTAACGGTAAATCGGGCAAGGATAATACGGTTGGAATCGCTATCTACATGGGTGCGATCAGTATCTTTGTATTCGTGTTGGTCGGAGCGATCGCCTTAATGGTAGCAATGAATTAATCACGCAGACTATCGGGATCGATCTCTTCCGCAGTGAATCCGCCGTCGGGATCTTTCATCAAGATCTCGATACGCCGCTCGGCGTTCGTCAGCCGCTCGCGGCAAGAACGCGAAAGGCTGATCCCCGTTTCAAAAAGCTCGAGGCTCTCTTCCAAAGCGAGATCGCCCCCTTCGAGTTTTACCACTATCTCTTCTAATTCGACCAACGATTTTTCAAACGATTTTTCCATAACTACCTTACAAGCTCCTCGGCCTGTCTGAGCAGGTCAGCGAGATTCCCGACACCGAGCGTGTCCGCCGATTCTTTGTTCAACCCGCCGATCGCGATCGTGATGATCTGCTGCCCGACCGCCCGTGCAATATCCGTCGCAAGCTTTTCATCTTTGACCCCGGCGATCTGCCAACGCCCGTCAATTCGCCGCATCGTCATTTCAAGCGTATGCTCGGGCAGTTTGCTTTTGACGAGCGCGGTATCGCCGGTCACGGTGATATTGAGGTATTTCTCGGCTCCAATCACCATTGCAAAAAACGGCACGTTGCCAAAACGCGCTGTGCGGTCGCGTATCACCCGCGGCAGCTCGGCTCTTGCACGTTGCTTTAATGCCGGAAATAGCGGTGTCGCGAGCTTGGCGACCTTGCCGATAATTGCCGGCGGTAACCCGCGACCGTACATCTCGACAGCCTTATTCGTTATCTGCGGGACAAAATCATCGACTACCGTATCAATATTAACGAGCCTGTCGATCTCGGGCTTATCGTCCCGTTTCGCAGCGTCAACAAGCAGAGCGAGCGAATACTGAGGCGTGTCCTTGAGACTCTGATAATACAAAAAACTGCCCAGCCCGACGACCGCCAGGATCAACAATAAAACAATTCCGGCGATAGCGAATACACGTTTCGACATTACAATTCAGATGACAAAACCTCGGCGTTCAGTTTTCCACGTTTGAGACGAATATTCAATTTATCACCCTTTTTAACTTGTCCGGCGTCGAGTAAAACCTGCCCGTCCGCCGTCTGCGTGATCGAATACCCGCGCGTCAGCACCGCGAGCGGCGACAGGGCGTTAAGCTTTGCCATCTGCACATTAAGAGCCTCGGTCTTGGTTTTGAGCGAATGCTGCGTCGCGGTAATTCGGCGTTGATCGAGCACTGCGAGCGAGTTTGCCGCAGCGACCGTCTTTGCTTTCAGCGTCGCCGGAGTCAGCCGCGATGCAACGTTCGCAAACCGCATCTGTGCTGATTGCACACCCGATGTGAAACTGGTCCGCAACCCCGTCGAGGCGTTCTCAACCCGGATCGCAGCCTCATACATTTGGCGCTCGATAAAACCTGCCAAACGGTCTTCGCAAAGATGTAGGCCGTGGATGATGTCTTCTTCGCGGCCCGCAACCATCTCGGCAGCCGCCGATGGCGTTGCTGCCCGCAGATCGGCGATCAGATCGGATATCGACCAGTCGATCTCATGCCCGACAGCCGATATCACCGGTATCTCACTTGACCTCAATGCCCGGGCCAAAGCTTCATCGTTAAAAGCCCACAGATCCTCGGGCGACCCGCCGCCGCGTCCGACGATAAGTACATCGATCTTATTAGCTGAATCGAGCGTAAGGTTGTACGCATTGAGATCGGCGACCGCCTGACGTATGCTGTCTGCCGAGCCTTCACCCTGCACAAACGTCGGAGCAAGCGCAATGCTTACGGATCTCGCCCGCCGCGTCAGCACATTAAGTATGTCGTGAAACGCCGCTCCGGTTGGCGAAGTCACGACACCGACACGTCTCGGCAAAAACGGTATGGCGCGTTTTAGTTCAGGAGCAAATAAACCTTCCGCTTCGAGCGTCGCCTTGATTTGCTCAAACGCTGCGCGCAAAGCCCCTTCGCCTGAAGGTTCGAGCGACTCGACCACCAGCTGGCACTCGCCCCGCGCCGGATAAAGCGTCACCTTGCCGCGAACCCGCACCGCAATACCATTTTGCGGTTTAAACCGGATGCGATAATTCGTACCTTTCCAACAAACCGCCCTGATCTGCGACGTCCCGTCGTTGAGCGTAAAATACCAATGCCCCGACCCCGCGGCAACAAATCCCGTAACTTCGCCCTCGACCCAAACGCCCGAAAACCCGAGCTCAAGAACGTCCCTGACCTCCGTATTGAGCTCGGTAACCGTCAGCGGACGATGCTCGGTGCCGTCTAATAATGGATGTAATACTTCGTCGTTCAAATCAGGTTTAATTTGAACACAGGTGAGCCGTTAGATTCAAAAGAGAGATCTCCAGAACAAATCTTTACTGGATCATACGAGCGAGACCTTTTTCGTTACGCCGTTTATCCTGACAAACATTCCCGCGTCGGTCGTCCACATATCGCCATTCTGCGGCTTTGTTGGCGGCCCCCAAGTCTGCGGTGCGAGATTTATGCTACCCCGGACACCGTCGCCGCTAAAAATCCCGACCTGAAAATTAGATTGTCCGCTGAGATAGTTTGGGGTCTGATATTGGCCAGCGACAAAATGCTGCATCGCATTTTTCAGGTTCGCGATTGGGGTCGCGCTTTGCAAGTCGTTGCCAGTGACCGAAGCCCCAAATGTGTACCCAGCCGTGAAATCAATACAAATTGGGCCTTCGATACGGTTGCCCGCGATCGTAACTCCTTGATTTCCCTTTCCCAGTTTGATGGCTGTGTCGCGGGCATCGGTACCGGCAGGCGCGATCCTATTTCCAATTATCGTTAATCCTAATGCCGGTGCGGCGGTAATATCGATCCAGCATCCGCCCGGCTTATTAACATCGCCCATCCAACATCCAATGATATTCAATCCGTACGCCGTAGTATCCTTACCTTGCAAATAAGCCCCTGAACGTCCGCTCACAAGAGGTTCGAATGTGCACCCGGAGATAAGCCAGGATTCTCCAGCGCTCCGGATCGCGACTTCGTTTAGATCGCGAAAAGCCGAGTCGGTGATCTGAATTACGTTTGAATAGATCCCCCTGTTTGGCGCACCGACTACACCCGTGTTTGCAGCCTGAAACTCACAATTTCTGACGGTAGAACAAATCGCCAATGATAAATTCAGCAAATATTCGGCGGCATTCGCTCGACCGCTACCCATGAAACGACAACGATCAAACATCAGGTACCCGGAATCCGCCTTTGCATTGACGCTGTGCCCCGTCTCGACCAGAGACCCTCTGAATGAAGCATTGCTATAACTGATGCTGATAGTTTCTAACGAGACTGAAAAACATGACTTCATCGAAATAAACGGTGAAGCTGTGCCCGTATAGTTTAGTTGAGCGGGAGCTGCTCCCTGACCGCCCTGAACATTTGGCCCGGCGTTGCCGATAATTCGAACCCCGCGTTTTTCATCAAGCGAGATCTGTCCAGCACATTTGAAATCTCTGCCGGCACTCCCCTCTAGATAGACCGTTCCCCCACCAAGTTTATAAGCCGCATCGATCGCACGTTGTATCGCACCCGTATCATCCGCCAAGCCATTTCCGACAGCACCAAAATCGGCTGCCCTGAAAGAATTACGATCTGATGTATCCGCAAGCCCCGCTGCTTGTCCGACATCCGGTACAGCAGCAAGTGAGCCTAACGCTGCAGCCCCCATTCCAAATTTGCCTAAAAAGTTTCTGCGTTCCATAAACTCAATATTCCTCAACGAACGTCATCTATTGAGACGCTACCACCGAAGTGACAGTCGCAAAAGTATTCTCACGTTTACTTTTTATCTTCAACCTCGGTGAATTTCCGCTCGACGTTTCAGATTTAAATGTGATGTTATAGGCCGAGCGGAGTTGGACAACGATATCCTCATAGGCTTTCTGGATCTCGGCGATCTCTTTGATCGGGTAATAGACTCCGCCGGAGACGCGAGCAAGCCTTTCGCCCTCACCCTCTGCCTTTGCTGAAACAGACATATATTTACGGCGAACTGGATCGATGTCGGCGTTAGGATTTGCTGCCGCTGCGGCGATCAACCCCGACGGCACGTAAAGCGGGTAGATCAGGGCACCGCTTTCCTGAATAGATCCCGCTAGCGCATCAAATGCCAGGAAAGAGCGGTTGTCGTCCCCGTCCGTCAGGATCACAATTGCCGTGCGTTCGCCCTTAAACTGCCGCAAAGTGTCGCTCACAGCATAAGCCAGTGCATCGTAATAGGCCGTACCGCCGCCAGCGTCAAAGGTGTCTAGGCTCTCAGACAGTTTGCCCTTGTCGGTCGTAAATTTTGACAGCACCTTAACATCGTCGTTGAATATCACGATCGACACACGGTCTTTTTCATCGACCGTGTTCACAAACGCCCGCGCCGCCTTGCGGATAAAATTGACGTAATTCTCTACGCTGCCCGACACATCCAACAGCAACACGAGGTTGAACGGTGCCGTAGATCGTTCGACCGACACGATCTCGCGGGCAGTCCCGCTCTCTGTGATCTCGAAATCACTAGTTGTCAGACCGGCGATCGAGCGATTCTTGAGATCCGTCACGCGGACCAAAGCGGTTTTAAGCGAAGCGTTCGGATTCTCGGTTTGGGCTGATTTGGCCGAAAACTTTGGCTCAAACATCATCGGCGGCAGACTGCGGGCGTAATCGCCGTAATATTTCGGTGCCGCCCTGCGGATCGCCTCCATCAGTAAGCTGTCACCGCTGCGAACGATCGCCTTTGCCGCATTAGTCAAAGGCCGCTCGCGCAGATCGCTCATCACCTCATTCGGCGGGACGTTGATTAATATGATCCCTCGTGCGGTTGTGAGGTCAAGCCTTACAGGTCTCGGCTGCTCGTCGTTTGCCATTGGTTGTTCGTCAGCCGATCCAGGTTCCGCACTTTTGCCTTTTGCCTTTTTACTTTTACCTTCGAGGCCGCTTCGGCCGCGGATCTCAAACCGCCCCGCGTTCTTTTCTTTGATCGCGGCGAGGTCAAAATCAGCGACGACGCGCGGTTTCGACTCCGTCCAGAGCAGGTTGTAAGTCACATCTTCGTTTGGAACATCCACCGCTACAGTACCCGTATCAGTAGTCGCCGCGACGGATGCAAAATTACCGTTCACCTCGACGGCTCCGGCAAGCGTTTGGACAATGACGTTGGATCTTTCAGGCAGAGTGAGGACGAGATCTATGCGCTTTCGAGGATCGTTGGACACGACGGTTATTGTCGTCTTACCACCCGCATTGCCGATCTTTATCTCACCATCGGAAACGCCTTTTGGCGATGAAGCAACGAGCTTTCCCGACAGAGTTTTTTCGTCGGCAACGGTCTCGGCTTTAACACCAACACGGCCAAAACGATTAACGATCTCGATAGTCGAACCCGAAGTTACCTTCAACTCGCGCGTCACATCCTGTGCGGGCGTAGCTAGCCAAAACGCGAGTGTAACGGCGGTTATTAATAGGGATCTGGTTATCGCAAGCCGCATCTGATCATGGTTTGCTCGGTATCCGGCCGGACTGGATCAGGCGTGCTCGGACGCGTTCCTGCCACTTTTTACGCGGGCGTTCGTCGTCTTCAAATCGTTCGAGCAGATCGTTCATCGATTCACCGCCAGCCAGCCGGGTTTTCAAATAGAGCAATGCCACTATGATAGCAGAAAACGAAAACACGAGGATCTGCATTGGCAGCCAGAATATTTGAATGAGCGATTCGAGAATGGTGTATTTTACACGCGTCCTCATATCCATATCCTTGCCGCCTGAACCGGCCGAGTTGCGGCGATTTAGGGACCAATTCCAACCGTCGTTTTTCTCCCCCGTCTGTTCGGCAACCGGAGCGTCTGTGACAGGTGGCGACAAAACCGTTGGCTCGGCAGATGCGGCGGGTTGCGTCTTTGTCTCGATCCCCGCTTTTGGTTTTGGATCGAACGCTTTGGCTGACACATTAACTACAAAGGAGATCGTTCCCGCGATGATTCCCGGGATGAGGATCATAATGCAAATCGCGCCAAACGCTGTCCAAAAAGAGCGTTTGACTAGCAAACGCGAACGCCTCAAAGCCTCACGAATACCGACGTTTTCCATCATCACGACCGGCGGCACAAGAATCCACGAGATATACGCCCAGAAAAATCCAACAAGCCCGCATAGAGACCCGAGTATAAAACCCATAACGGGGATCGGAGCCACCGATCGGGTCACCGGATAAATAATGAGCCCCAACATCGCTCCCACCGCAAAACCTAAGGCTCCGGCTACACCTGCCACGACAAATGGTAATATCGCCGTCAAAAATGCGGTTCCCGCGATACGTTTCCACTTCTTTCGGGCCTCAACAAGCGCGGGCCGCAGCCGCACCGGCCGCAACGGAACGGAGAGATACTGTGTGACGATCCAAGAGATGGTTCCAACAATCAGGCTGGTACAAAATGCGCTCGCTAATGACAACGCAAACCCATCAATGGCGATCGAGACGCTGCCGACAGTTTCAGAGATCATCTCGCTCACCCGCAGGAACGACAGAGTCAGCAGGATAAGCGTCAGCACGATCATCGGCAGAGAGAAAAACGCCGTCAGCAAGAGAAATTTCGGAAGATGTTCGCTCCAAATGACCAGAGCCCGCCTTAGCAATCCCCAGATCCCCTCAGATCTCGCACGCAACTTACTTGCAAATGCCTCAGCCGTCTGGGGGCGAAACTCGGGGTTCTTGTGCAGAGCCAAATGAATACCCGCTTTCATCTTACGCCGCACATTTTTGGCCTTAAGCGGTTTCGGGTCGATGGTCTTGTGCGATTCCATCACGTCCTTAAAATCACCCTCGAACGGCGTCCGGCCCGACAGCATCTGATATGCGATCACGCCGAGGCTGTAGATGTCCGAACGCGGATCGAGATGTTCGCCTCGGCATTGTTCCGGCGACATATAAAGCGGCGTGCCCAAAACGGCCCCAACACGCGTCAGTTCGGCCGAGTTTTTCGAATCATAAAGCGATCTGTTGGTCGTCGGATTTTCACGCTGCGGCGTGGCATCCTGCAAAGGTCTAGCCCCTGTCCCGACCTTATCTTGAAAGTCATCTGAGATATCGCCGTCATCAAGTATCGCCGTCTCATTCTCGCTCGCGATCGGCGACAGATTGATGGTTCCCGCCTCAGACGCGATCGATGCTCGCTCTTTACCGCCAGCAATTGTCGCGGCCTCGGCAACCTGTGTCGAGATAAAGTTGCCATCAACTTGCGTCCCGTCTATCTCGCCCCCGGCCATCGTCGCTTTCCCGCTCGAACTATACGTTGGCACCGCGCTTACATAAGCCTCATGCTCACCCGTCGATACCACGTCGTCGTGTTCCTCAAGCTTGGCGATACCAAAATCGAGCACCTTGACGGTATAGCCGCCGCGTTGATTGGGTTCGAGCCAAATATTGTCGGGTTTTAGATCACGGTGAATAATGCCCTGCGTGTGTGCCTCGTGCACGGCGGAGCAGACCTGTTCGAGAATATCGAGCGTCCATCCGACCGGCAGATTTCGCTCCTCTTCCAGTATCTCGCCAAGCGTACAGCCGTCGAGATATTCCATCACAAGATACGCGACCTGGCCCTGATTCGAATCCGCAAAACCAAAATCCGTGACGTTGACCACATTTGGGTGACGCAACCGCCCGGCAGCGCGCGCCTCTCGGCGAAAACGCTCGACAAACTCGGCGCGCTTCATATACTGCGGCGCAATGATCTTCACCGCCACCGGCCGCTCCGTGCCGAGGTGGGTCGCAAGATACACCGTCCCCATACCGCCTCGTCCCAACTCGCGTTCGATGTGGTATTTACCATCCAGTGTCTGGCCTAAAAAATCGAGCTGATTCATGTTGTCTATAACTGCAAACTCTAACCGTTTTCGCTCTACCTTTGCAAGTATTTACGACGGCACACCCACTAATGTTTTCTGATTGTCGTAAGGGTATGTAAATCAGGGGAAACCTAGCAGCACCAAGTACCGACGTCCTATTTGAATCAAATCGACCGGCTGGCTAATTTCGGGTTGATATTTGGCAAAAGTTGGTCTAAAATTCCTGACAAAACTAGCTTGATTGACGGTTTTATTGCTTTTTCTCATTCAAAGGGCATTATTGCGTTGCATCCGTGAAACATTGTGTGCTACAACTACACCTATGTTGCATTTGTGCAACGGATAAATCAAATGTCTCGGTCGTGAGAATGGAGCAAACACTATGGACGGGAGAGGAAATGGTATGAGTCTAGATAAAGGAAAAGCGATCGAATCTGCGTTGCAGCAGATCGAGAAAAAATTTGGCAAGGGTGCGATCATGCGGCTCGGCGAGCGTCCGCACGAGGATATCGGGGCAATCTCGACCACTTGTCTGAGCCTCGATTTCGCCATCGGCGTCGGTGGATTTCCGCGCGGCCGCATTATCGAGGTCTACGGGCCGGAAAGCTCGGGTAAGACAACTCTTGCTTTGACGGTCGTTGCCTCGGCTCAAAAAACGGGAGGCGTGTGTGCTTATATCGACGCCGAACACGCGATGGACCCGGAATACGCGACCAAGCTTGGCGTCAATATCGACGACATGCTCATCTCGCAGCCGGATTCCGGCGAACAGGCTCTTGAGATCGCCGAAACACTGATCCGTTCAAACAGCGTTGATGTTATCGTCATCGATTCGGTCGCCGCACTCGTGCCGCGTGCCGAGCTCGACGGCGAAATGGGCGATTCCCTGCCGGGGTTGCAGGCCCGTCTGATGTCGCAAGCGTTGCGTAAGATCACGGCGATCGTCGCGAGCTCGAACACGACGTTTATCTTTATCAATCAGCTTCGCGAAAAGATCGGTGTATTTTTCGGTTCACCCGAAACGACGACCGGTGGCAAGGCTCTCAAGTTTTACGCGAGCCTACGTCTCGACATCCGCCGCATCGGTGCGATCAAAGACGGCGACAAGGTCGTCGGGAACCGCACCCGCGTTAAGGTGGTCAAAAATAAATGTGCACCGCCTTTCCGCGAATCCGAATTCGACATCATGTACGGCGAAGGCATCTCGCGCGAGGGCGACCTGCTCGATATCGCTGTTAATCATAACATCGTCGAAAAATCCGGAGCGTGGTTCTCATACAAAGGCGAACGTCTCGGCCAAGGGCGTGACAACGTCAAGAACATGCTAAAAGGCGATCTGCCGCTGCTCGAACGCATCGAGCTCGACGTCAAGCAAGCGTTAGGCTTTGTAATGGCCGAACCCAAAGCAAAGGCCGCCGCAGCCGGCAAGGCCGCTAAGGCCGAAACCGAAGAAACGGAAGAGGTAGCGGAATAGGAAAGTTCACCACAGAGACACAGAGGACACTGAGAATTTTTATACAAACTCTGTGTTCTCTGTGCCTCTGTGGTGAATCTTGTTCTAACACCGGATTTGACATAGCTAAACGGCTTATTTACACTTACAAATTCGCGTCCAATACGGTTTGGGTGCGTTTTGGCCAGATAGCTCAGTTGGTAGAGCAGCGGACTGAAAATCCGCGTGTCGGCGGTTCGACCCCGTCTCTGGCCACCATAAATTTCGATCGCTAGCGGCTTCTTTTGCGGAGCCGCTTTTTGTTTGCGGTATCTTGCCAAACGTAGTAGTTTATTTCCGTGATTATGTGAACCAACACTCGGATGATATTTAAGAGTTTCGCGATGAGGGGTGGCTCTCATTCTAATTAATTTTTGTAACTAATATCGGAAAAACAATGGAGGAAAATATTATGGTTTTTTTTCGCAACTTAGCCGTAATTTTGGCAATGCTGCTATCTGTTCAGGTCGCCGTTAATGCAAAAACTGTAAAGGCGGTCCCTCTTTACCGGCTTTATGGTAGTTCTCATCACTTCTACACAACTGACAAAGCGGAACGCGACAGTGCCATTAATAATGCTAATTACGTCGATGAGGGGATTGCAGGATGGGTCTTTGCAGAAAAGATTCCTGGAACTGTTGCTCTTTATCGATTTGTCAAAGAGATACCTGATTACGGCACGAGACACTATTACGCTATTAACTCGGTTGCCCGAAACGCGGCCATCAATGACGGATACAAATCAGAAGGCATTTGCTGCTATGTCTCATCCAAACAGGATGACAGCAATCTTCCTTTTTTTCATCTGTATCTGGCTCCAAAACCCCTTAATCAAGCTAAATCCAATGCGATAAACGGCGGCGGCGATGATCATTTATACACAACCAGCTCAAAGGAGAAGTTTGATGCGATAAACAAGTATGGCTATATCATTCAGGCACCAATGGGTTTTATTTGGCACGCTTATTTTTTCAAGATCATCCCATAGGGCGAATGCTTTTCGCAATACTAGCTAGCGAATTCTGAACGAGGCCCACCCATCATCCTAGGGGCCTCGTTTTTTGTTTAATGTATAATATCCTCTCATTCAACTTATGGAGCCGCTAGCAAACGAGATCAGGCCAAAAAGCCTCGACGAATTTGTCGGCCAGACGCATCTGGTCGGGCCGGAGAAACCCGTGCGACTGGCAATCGAGCAAGGCCATATATTTTCGTTCGTCCTGTGGGGCACGCCCGGAACAGGTAAAACGACTCTAGCTCGCATTTATGCCAATGCCATCAAAGCTGAATTCTATGAGCTTTCAGCCGTCTCCGCTGGTAAAGAAGACATTCGACAGATCGTAAAAACGCCAACGATCGACGGCCGTCCGCGGGTGCTATTTCTCGATGAGATCCACAGATTTAATAAAGCCCAGCAGGATTTTCTGCTGCCATTTGTAGAAAACGGTCAGCTCGTGCTGATAGGAGCAACGACCGAGAATCCGAGTTTTGAGGTGATTCCGGCGTTGCTTTCGCGGCTTCGTGTGTTTGTTCTCGAAGAGTTTTCAGACGCTGATATGGGTGCGATCATCGACCGGACTGGTTTTGAGCTAGACGATGTTTCCAAGCAGTGGCTGATCGAAATGGCAAATGGTGACGCCCGCCAGGCGATCACGATGATCGAGAACACATCTCGGCTCTATGACTCGATCACACTCGAAACGCTCAAAGAAACGCTACAATCAAAATTTCTCCGCTACGACAAAAAGGGCGAGGAGCATTACAACGTCATTTCGGCGTTTATCAAATCGATGCGTGCGAGCAAACCTGACGCTGCGATGTATTATCTCGCCCGCATGCTCGAATCCGGCGAAGACCCAAAATTCATCGCCCGCCGCATGGTGATCTTCGCATCCGAAGACATCGGCGTTGCTCAACCGACAGCATTAGTCGTGGCAAACGCCGTATTCCAGGCCGTAACGACTATTGGAATGCCTGAATGCACGCTAAATCTCGCCCACGGCGTCACCTATCTTGCCAACGCCGCAAAGGACCGCTCGGCAACGAACGCCATCGGTGCGGCAATGGAAGACGCGAAAAAGCTCGGCAACCTACCCGTTCCCATGAAGATCCGTAACGCACCGACAAAATTGATGAAAGATCTCGGCTACGGCAAGGACGAGGGCAACGATCCTGACGGTGATCTGCTGCCTGAAAAATTGCGTGGCCGTAAGTACTTTGATTAGGCTGCGTTGACCTTTACAAAGATCGCTTCTTTTAATATTATGACCATACGACGTTTTTGGTCATTGGTCATTTATGAAACACGCCGTTCAAACAAAAGATACTCGCGAAGCCATTCTTGACGCAACTGACAAGCTGCTCGCCCGATACGGATATAAAAAAATGACGATCGACGACCTCGCCCAAGAGGTTGGCATCGGTAAGGGCAGCGTCTATCTACATTTCCCAAGCAAAGAAGAGATCGCTCTTTCTCAGATCGACCGCATTATTGAGAGGCTAAAATCTCAACTGCGTGCTATCAGTAACGGCTCAGCGAGCCCGGAAAAGCAGCTGCGCGAGATGCTTGTCGAACGAGTAATGTTTCGCTTTGACAGCGTCCACCATTATTCACAGAGCCTTAATGAAATGCTCGCATATCTTCGGCCAAAGCTTTTAGAGCGCCGAAAACGATACTTTGACGAAGAAGCTCGCATCTTTTCTGAGGTCATCGCTGAGGGCCAAAAGACAAAAGCCTTTGGCGCCGGCGACCCGTTCGACCTTGCTCAAACCCTTGTAACGGCGACCAATTCACTACTCCCTTATAGTCTAAGCGCATTCGAATTAGGCGACCGCAAAGACGTTGCAGAGCGCACGAAGAAAACTGCTGATCTGTTGATTAACGGATTGAAAAAATAAGCGGAAAGGAACCAGGTATGAAAGTGATAATGATAATTGCCCGCGTGCTGGCCATATTTTTCGTGGCACTACATTTGTTCAGGCTGATCGGCTAGGGCTAACGCCGCCAATAATTTTTGATCTTTAGATCGAGATAGGGAAAAGCGCAGTATTCGACATTGCGGCCCGTTTCCCTCAGTTTTTCAACCATTGGTCCGCCGGCATCGGCATTGCGAGTGTGTACTATCACCTTTGCACCGCGTTGCAATTCAGGCCGCTCGGTCAGCCATTGGGCGATCGCAAAACCTGTGTTTTCAACATCACCGTGACTATTTGAATCGTAATGATGCGGCAGTAGATCGTGGTCGAGAAAGATCGCGTCGTAGCTCCCGCTAGCCAAAAGTTCTTTTGCCTCAGCTACATTTTCGGCAATATCGAGAAAATCACCCTTAAATCTTTTCGCAAACCAACGATGCCGACGGGTGTCGTCATCAAGCAGCATAACGCTGATCGACGCACGCTCGACACTGAGGTCCGCTAACCCAAATCGTATCAACAAACTACGTAAAAAACTCATAACAATAGCCGCTAAAATAATATATCATAGCCCCTTGGCCGTGCCCGAAACTCAAACTTGAATTCGAAATTGGCGGTGCTATAATCCAACTGTCCGGTCCATCAAATACAAAAAATGCCGCAGGAAAAAGCAAAAGATCACAGGCTTAAAGCCGTGCCAAAATTCGTCCAGAATGACAGCGACGCCATGAACGGAATGGATGACGTTTGTCCGATTTGCTTTGGCACCGGAATGGAGATCGTTCCCGGCAAAGGAGCGAGAACCTGCTCATGCCGCAAGCTCAATTCGCAAAAAGGGCAGTTTGAAAGTGTCCGTCTGCCTAAGCGTTATGACGGCTTTCATTTTGGAAATTACAAGGCACAAAATCCTACACAAACCGCCGCACTCAAAAGTGCGATGGCGTTCACAACTGAATACCCTGCTGTCGATCGCGGCTTGTTGCTAATGGGAAGTGTCGGCGTTGGCAAAACACATCTCGCGGTCTCCATCCTCAAAGGCCTGACCGAACGTGGTTTTTCGTGCCTCTTCTACGAATTCGGATCGCTATTAAAAGAGATCCAGGATTCGTACAACCCGA
This sequence comes from Chloracidobacterium sp., assembly GCA_016706275.1. Lineage (GTDB taxonomy): Bacteria > Acidobacteriota > Blastocatellia > Pyrinomonadales > Pyrinomonadaceae > OLB17. Next base: position 62,692 of record JADJJY010000005.1, read on the forward strand.
GTACTCGTTCGTCCGAACTCAGCGTTCTCGCTCCGGTCTTTACCGCAGATGTACTTGTGCTTGATGAATTAGGCGCGTCAAAACCGACCGATTGGGTTCGCGACACAATGACCCACATTATTAACTCGCGCTACAACGAAAAGAAATTTACGGTGTTTACGACAAATTATCTCGACGAGCGGCCAAACGAACGCGAAGAAACTTTGGAAGACCGAGTTGGAGTTCGTGTGAGGTCGAGACTTTACGAAATGTGTAAGACGGTGATGATCGGCGGCGATGACTATCGAAAAAACTTTGACCGGCGAACCGCTGCGGCGAAATAACTCTTAATAATTCCCTGCAACAATAGTTGATTTGATCCCGCTTGCTTCCTGAGCGATCTTGACGCCGACGGAGGCTCCGATGCGGGTTGCACCGGCTTCGAACATTGCTCTTGCGTCCTCAATTCCCTTCACGCCACCCGACGCCTTAACGCCCAGAGAACTGCCGACCGTGTTTCTCATCAACGAGACATCGTCCGCCGTCGCTCCGCCTTTGGCAAAACCCGTAGAGGTTTTGACGAAATCGGCTCCGGCATTCTTGGCGGCAAGACAAGCCCTGACCTTTTCATCGTCCGTGAGCAGAGCGGTCTCGATAATGACCTTACAGAGGATGTGATTTTCGTGTGCCGCCTCTACCACGGCGCGAATATCGTCTTCGACCAGGCAATCATCGCCCGATTTGAGAGCTCCGATATTGATGACCATATCGACCTCCTCGGCACCGTTAAAGATCGCACGGCGGGCTTCGTAAGCCTTAACATCTGGCAGTGTCGCTCCGAGCGGAAACCCGATCACGGTACAAACCGGAACGCCCGTTCCCTTTAGAAATTCAGCCGCACTTTTTACCCAGCCGGGATTTACACAAACCGATGCAAAACCAAATTCGGCAGCTTCCGAACAAAGTTTTTTAATGTCCGATTCGGAAGCCTCAGGTTTGAGCAGAGTGTGATCGATCAGGCTCGCCCAGTCGTGAGCCGTCGCAGTCTCGCCCAAAACGATACCGATACGCTCCGCCCCGGCGTCAACAATGCGTTCGACATCGGCACGGCAAAACGTAGGGCAATCTTCCTCACCCGTGAGTTTTGCCAGCACCATATTGGTGATCTGGTCGATAAGCTGGTCGTAATTTCCGTTCTGCTGCATGAATATTTATATTATCACTTTCGATATTGACGCTCTATATTGTCTATCTTACCAACGCGTTTCATGTGCCGTTCTTCAGAAATATCCGTCGAGATAAACGCCTCGACGATCTGTTTTATTTCCTCAAAAGAGTTTTGTCCCGCACCGAGCGTTAATACATTTGCACCGTTATGCTCGCGGGAATTTTTCGCAAGAGCCGTCGAATAACATGCCGCCGCACGCACATTCGGCACCTTGTTCGCCGTCATTGCACTACCGATACCCGCACCGTCTATGATAATGCCGACATCGACCTGTTTGCCGGCGACCGATTTGGCAACAGCATGGGCGAAATCAGGGTAATCGACCGCCTCTTCGCTCTCGGTGCCAAAATCACGCACGTTCAGGCCAAAATCGGTCAGGAACGATTTCAACTGTTCCTTCATCTTAAACCCGCCGTGATCCGAACCGACCGCAACCGAACGAACCTTTGCAGTATTCTTTCGGGCCTGTTTATGGATCAGCTCGATCTTTAGGTCGTTGACAATGTCTTGGGCGAGAGCGGTAAACTTTACATTCTCGGCAACACGAAGTTTCGATCCCGGTTCAAGCCCTCGCAGGTCGTCCTCTGTTAGAAGTGTTTTGGACGATTCGTCCCGGTCAAACGCTTTGCCAAACTTACCCTGCAGTGAATTTACGACAACATGCTCGACTGCCGATGCCGCCGCCCCTGGCGACTGAACAGCATCGCCATCGGTCGGCACGGTCGCCAAAACCTGTCTTACCAATTCCCGAACTCGGTCGCGTGTATCTTTATCAACGTCAGCCATTTTTTTTGCAGAAGCCCGCACGAAAGTTACGGCACTTTGAAAGCTGTTTCTAACCAGTCAGCTTGAAACTCAACCTATGTTTGAATAGTATGTCTAAAAACCAATTCTTTCAAATTTGCGAGGAAACCATGGCAACCGGATCAACCAAAATGGCAACTACCGAATTCACCAACTCTAACCTCGAAGTGATGTATTCTGAGGCCGACATCAAGGCCCGTATCAAGGAACTAGGCTCCGGGATAACCGCCGAATACGCCGGGAAAGACCTCGTTTTGGTCGGCGTTTTGAAAGGTTCGTGCGTATTTATGGCCGACCTGATGCGCGAGATCGATCTGCCGCTGACGATCGATTTTATGTCCGTTTCAAGCTACAAAGACGGCACTAAATCGACCGGCGATGTCGAGATCCTCAAAGATCTGAGCAATTCGATCCGCGACAAACACGTCCTCATTGTCGAAGACATTATCGACACCGGCCTGACGCTTACACGCCTCGTCGAGATCCTCGATTCACGCGGTGCGGCCTCGATCAAGATCGCGACTTTCCTCGACAAGCCCGAACCGCGAATTAAAAAAGAACTCGTCGTCGATTACACAGGCTTTGTCATCCCAAACAAATTCGTCGTCGGCTATGGACTCGACGCCGCCGGCCGCTATCGCAACCTGCCGTTCATCGCAGTCGTGATCGATCCGTCTGTTGCCTGATCTGTCACGCAAATGCGGTTGACGCGGCGGCGCGGAGATTTGCCGGTTTACGGGTGGCGCGGTGACGTGGAGAAACGCGGGCGGGATCGTGAAAAAGATATCCTAATGACCCACGTTTTATACCAAAATGACCGTTTTGGTCATTTTGATACGACACGATCCGTTAATATTTGGCAACACTGCTGATTTTTTCACTACACGGTTGACCACCCCCGACGTTTTCCGTATAATCTGTACTTTTCGATTAACTAAGCAAATGCCGTCAATCGAGAGGAGCTAAGATAAGAAATGAGTTACGCAGTTATAAGAACAGGCGGAAAGCAATTTGCGGTCGAGGGCGGCGAGACGCTTCGTGTCCCGACCATCAATGAAAAGGCCGGTGCAAAGGTCGAAGTCGAAGCTCTTGTCCTTGGCGACAAGGTAGGCGCAGCAACGGTCAAAGCGACCGTCGTCGGCCACGGCAAAGCGGATAAGATCATTGTTTTCAAAAAGAAACGCCGCAAACAGTACAAACGCAAACAAGGCCACAGACAAGGCTTTACGGAAATCAAGATAGAAAAGATCTAAGTCTAGTGGCTTGGCAGGACTGACCACTGACCACTGACCACTGACCACTAACGATATGGCACATAAGAAAGGTGTAGGTTCATCCAGAAACGGCCGTGACTCAAACGCACAGCGGCTTGGACTCAAAAAATTTGGCGGCGAGCATGTTCTCGGCGGCAACATCATAGCCCGTCAGCGCGGCACCAAGTGGAAGCCGGGCAACAACGTCGGTCGCGGTAAAGACGACACGCTGTTCTCGCTGATTGAAGGCTTTATCAAATTCGAAGACAAAGGCCGCAAAGGCAAATTCATCAGTGTCTACGCCGCCGGAGCACCTGAACTAGCACCGAAAGTCGTTGCCGAAGCATCTGCTTAGTTCTTGTCAGAACCAACTGCGATAGCGGGTTATTGAACACCGATATTACTGAACATTGAGAAGCACACGTCGTACGGCGTGTGCTTTTTTTCCCTTAACGTAGGTATAATCAGCTAGAACTGACTCCATGAAGCCTGAAGGGCCTTGAAAACCCCGCCAACGACCGCGAGACGGTAGAGTTGCTCCTGGTTCAGATCGACCGCCCCAGATTGAAGAGACTGGGTTTTGACGTGCCTACATTCACTGGTGAACTGCGGGAGAATCAACTATAAAAACTTCTCGCCGCCAAGAATTCCGACTAGGCTCACTCAGGATACAAATCGCTTATACGCCATCTGGTGAGTTTCCAACGAGCCTCGGAATGCGGTTCAAGCGAGCTGTAAATGCAATCGGGCTCGAGGTCTTGCTATAGGCCTAATTCCCGCCGATCGTCCAGTTCTGACCGAAACCAAACTTCTTATTTTCGACGCACTTGGGCGACGCCGGTACAAACGTTTTGCTCTCCTTCGAAGCCGAAAACCCTTTGTCGCTCACGATCGAGGTTTTGTAAACAAAGATTATTTTAGTTATATCGTCACCATTTGCGCCTTCGAGATCGGAACCTTGCGTATTGTTGCCGAAGTTGACAGTGATCCCGATTGGAGTCGGGATATCCGCAGCACCGTCAAATGTCACACACTGCCCCCTAGGAGGACAACTAATCGAATTCTGGTTCTGCTGAATCGTCTCGGTCTTCCACTTACCTGTACGACGATTGAAATACTTGACCGCCGTTACCTTCATAAACTTGTTGGTACCATTCCTGAATTCAAAGGTCACCTGTTTACACGAACCGCTCGGATTCTCGGGAACCGGTGCCGGAGCCTTTATCTCCCAACGTTGCCCAAACCCATAGGTCTTATCGCGGACGCATCGCGGACTCTACGGAACAAATTCGCGGCTCTCATAGTCTTTTTCGTATTCTTATCCTCGAACACAAAACGATCTTGGTCAGATCGTCACCTTCAGCGCTACCGAGATTGTCCCAGCCAAATTTGCAATCGACATTTCTTGCGCAGGTTTTATTGGGTGTGTCCTCCGTTTTCCACTTGCCGTCGGTCCGGTTGTAATACTTTATTTTCTTGATCTCCACCGGGCCGGGCCCGACATTCCACACGATGAACGAGACATTTTGGCACGAATCAAACCTCGCATCGAGGGAATCGTTGACAAGCGACTTCGCACCGCTGGGTTGTCCCCACCCGTTAAGAGCGTATATTATCGCCGCGATTGCCATGACAGTTGTGATCGTAAGTTTTATTCTAGATCTCATTTTCTCAACTCCATTTCAACGTTAGGTTGTCATTTTCTCCCACCACTGAATGACCGCATTTAGCGAATTTGGCGGCGAGCATGTATACGGCGGCAAAATCATCGCACGTTCATCAGCGTCTACGCCGCCGGAGCCCCTGAACTTGCCCCGAAGGTCGTCGCCGAAGCCGCTGCCTAGGTCACTTCAGTACCACCTGCTATACCGGGTTATTGAACCCCGATAATACTCAACATTGAGAAGCACACGTCGTACGGCGCGTGCTTTTTTGCTTTGTATTATGGAACGCCTTAAGGCTTATTCCGGTTAGGCCTTTTAACCCTGGGTTTCTTGACCGTCGTCGTGGTCGTGCCGTTAACGGCTGCTCCTGCTGCGGGATTCTCAACTCGTGCCGGCGTCTTCCTGGTTGGATTCCCTGTTGCGTTATTAGTGCTTGACGCAGAGCCCTTTGTGATCGACCAGCTTGCTCCTGTTCCATAATCCTTACCCGGACGGCAGCGTGGGTCCGTCGGAACAAACGTCTTACTTTCAAAAGGCCCGGACCACTCACCCGCCGAAAAACCGGGGTCCGCAGCAGAATGGGTTTTATACACAAAAATTATCTTAGTAATGTCTTCGCCATCCGCATCAGCTAATGTGTCTGGGCCGACAGTACATTTCTGACCCGGCTCACATGTCACATTATTTACTTCTTCGGTCTTCCATTTACCGCTATTCCGGTTAAAGTATTTGACCTTGTCGATCTTTACATCGCTCCTACTCAAAACGTTGGAACTATTTCCCGTTTTATTCCAAACAACAAATGAAACGTCGGCACAAGAATCGCCAATCGTATTTGATCCGGTCGTATTACCAACGATCGCCCAAGCAAATGAATCGCCATACTGTTTATTGGCACGGCACGCAGGGCTTTCCGGCCGAAACTCCTGACTGATAAAACCGCCGGTCCATCCGTTGCCCATACGCTCCTTAAATTCGTATTTTATCTTGGTGATGTTGTCCCCTTCTGCACTAGACAAATTATCGCCGCCCGTATAGCAGCTCTGACCGGGCCGGCAAGTGTTGTACGAGAGGCTCTCCGTACGCCATTTCCCGTCAGTACTGTTGAAATACTGAACCTTAGTGACCTGGATATCTACTCTCCGGCCGTTGCGAAACGCAAATTTCACGTTCTTACAAGAGTCGAACAACGAGACCGACTCAACCACGTCTGTACTTGCCGCGACAGCTGCGCCGTAACGCAGGTACACGGCGGTCGTAGCAAAGACCGTCAGAGCCAAAACGGCTATCACGCCCCTGTTTGTTTTCATACCTATCATAGAAAAACTTAACCTCCGATCTTTTTTTGACGTTATCATACACCAATTAGCCGAAAATCTATTATTTTTTTTCAAAAAAGCAGGTAGCAGTATCGAACAAATACTTTTTGATCTGAAAATATATCGCTCAGAAAAATTATTGTGATCTTTTTCCTACAACTTAGGGAAACTACATAATAATTGGGTGCAGATCGCACTGCGCCGTAAATCCTTTGAACCAAAACGTTACTGGATTTTCCACAATCTTATCCACATTTTTTGCACAGGCAAATCCACAGCATTTCCACAGAAGGCCTGTAAAATAAAGGCAATAGTTAAAGTACTTTCTACTTGACTTCCGTTTTTTTGGGTGTAAACTGGTTTCACAGTCGAGGTTGCTAAGGGAACTTTGACCGGCACCGAGAGGTGGAGCGGACGCGGTGACGCGATCGTTTGAGAGCAGAAGGAGCGGAAAGCCGCTGCTTGGTACGCTCGGAGCCGAAGCCGAAAGGCTTGCTAAGGCCGGACGAAAGAAAGGCCAAGTTGTTCGGATAAAAACGGACAACGCCCGACGGACTTGATCAGCCAAAGGGTGCTATGTCGCTCACGTCGAAAGACGAGGGCCTCGTTGCCGGGAACGTAACCGGTGGTGGAGGAAAAGCCACCAAAAAAAGACCTAACGGCACCGTGCTTTCGAGCACAACAGTTTGAATTTATTCATTTTGGGTGCTGACCGGAGAGAGTCCTCCGCAGGAAGAGCTTCGGGATACAAAATCGGCGGTTCGAACGTGTACATGCGAGAGCCGCCAAACCTTTACCCTACACTTCGGTGAAAGGCAAAGAAAATAAAAGCATCGAAACGGGCAACCGGGACGATGCTTTTGTTTTTTGGCGCGAGTTCGTGGAATTTGTTCGACTTCCCCTATCGCCGGCAAAGGCTTAGAATAGAAAGTTATGTTCATTGACCGCGTAAAGATCAAGGTAAAGGCCGGTGACGGCGGCAACGGTGTCACGGCTTTTCGGCGCGAAAAATTTATCCCTCGCGGCGGACCCTCTGGAGGCGATGGCGGTGTTGGCGGCTGCGTGTATATGGAATCGCACGAAGGGCTCAACACTCTGCTGCACCTGCGTTACAATCCCGAACACAAGGCCGAACGCGGCCGCCACGGCGAAGGTTCTAACCGTTATGGCAAGGACGGCGAAGACGCTGTCGTCAAGGTACCGGTCGGCACGCAAGTTTTTGATCCTGAGACTAATGAACTGCTTTTTGATTTCACCGAGCCCGGACAGCGTTATATGGCGGCTAAGGGCGGCAAAGGCGGCTGGGGCAACTCACACTTTGCGACCGCCACGCGGCAGGCTCCGAAATATCATTACAACGGCCGCCCTGGCGGCGAACGCGAGTTGCAGCTTGAGCTAAAACTGATCGCCGATGTCGGGCTGGTCGGCTTTCCAAACGCTGGCAAATCGACGCTGATCTCAGTCATCTCCGCGGCAAAGCCAAAGATCGCCGATTACCCTTTTACGACGCTTGAGCCCAATTTAGGCGTTGTTGATATGGGTGATTTCAGGACATTTGTCGTCGCCGACATCCCCGGACTCATCGAAGGTGCATCGGACGGAGCGGGGCTTGGACATCGTTTTCTTCGCCACGTCGAGCGGACAAAACTGATGCTGCATCTCGTAGATGTCTCGTCGCTGTCGGGTCGTGATCCGGTTTCGGATTACGAGATCATCAACCGAGAGCTTGCCAATTACGACGCCGACCTCGCAAAACGCCCGCAGCTCATCGTCGCAACAAAGATCGACGCCATGGACGACCCCGACCGCCTCGATGCCTTAAAGAAAAGGGCGAAAAAGGACAAAATGCCTTTCTTTGAGATCTCGTCAGTAACGAACAAAGGCGTAAAAGATCTGGTGAGTGCAGTTGCGGTCGCGTTAGACGAAATAACCAGAGAAGAAGCTGAGAAAGCGGCTGCGGTTTAGCATGAAACGTATCGCATTTTATGGAGGCTCATTTGACCCGCCGCATCGCGGGCATCTCGCGATAGCCGATGCGTTGGTCGATCGGTTTGGGCTCGATGCGTTTGTTTTTATCCCGGCCTTTCATGCCCCGCATAAGGCCCGGCTAAAGCCAACATCCGCCTATGATCGCTACACGATGCTGTGTCTCGCGACACAGAATTCGGCAAACATTACCGTTTCGCAATTTGAGATCGAGATGCCCGAACGACCGTATTCGGTCGAGACGCTTTCGCGGATCCTCGAACAGATGCCGGATGACGAGATCTATTTTGTCATCGGTGCAGATTCTTGGCGGGACATCCTGACTTGGCGTGAATGGGAAAAGGTCATGACAATGGTCAATATCATTGTCGTCACGCGGCCGGGCGTCGAGATCGGTTTTGATCATGTTACCGACAACATCCGTGAGAGGATAGTCGATCTGCGGAATGGCGAAGAGGAGAAAAGGCGAAGAGGAGAGCGGGCGAATCCGCAATCTATTTTCATCACCGACGCGGTCAATATGGACATTTCCGCGACCGAAATTCGCCGTAAGATCCGCGAAGAAGACCCGACATGGCACGAAGATGTAACTGCCGAGGTTGCAAATTACGTCGAAAAATATCAGATTTATAGCTAATGGAAGAAACACAGGAAAGATCGCTTCAACGCGAAGCGGTCAAGATAGAAATAGCAGAAAAGCCAACCAAGTTTTCCGAACTCGACCCCGAAGTAAAACTCGCGATCCAATGTGCCAGTGACAAAAAGGCATACGACCTAGTCGCGCTCGATCTACGCAGCATTGCCAGCTTTACCGAGTTTTTTATTATCGCAACCGGAGCCAACCAACGTCAGGTACAGGCCATCGCCGATGAGATCAAGGAGCAGCTAAAAGAACAGCTCAACTCACGTCCCGTGCGTATCGAGGGATATGCCAGCGGCGAATGGGTGCTTGTCGATTACGGCGATTTCATTGTTCACGTATTTAATAAAGAGGCTCGTGAGTTTTACGACCTCGCCCGATTGTGGCTGGATGCACGCAAAGTCGAACTGCCGGCAGACATTTAATGAAATTCAAGTTTATTTGGGTCGGCAAGACCAAAAATAAAAATTACGCGGCGCTGCAGGACGAATATCTGCAGCGTCTTTCGCATTTTGTCAAAACAGAGACGGTCGAGGTTCGCGATTCTGCTCCGCACGAGGGCAAAGAAATTGAGGGCAAACGAATTCTCGAAAAATTGAATCAAAGCTCTTTCGTCTGTTTGCTTGATGTTACGGGCCGCGGCATCTCGTCACCACAGCTGGCGACTGAGATCGAGAAATGGCAGAACGCCGGCCACAAAGAGATAACGTTTGTGATCGGCGGCCCCGATGGCATTTCGTCCGAGGTTGCTGAAAGTGCCTCGCTCGTGCTATCTTTATCGTTTCTCACTTTTACCCACGAGATGGCTCGTGTCGTTATGCTAGAGCAATTATACCGGGCCTATACAATTATTAGGGGTTTCCCTTACCAAAAATGAGTAAATCGAATTTAAAAGAAGTAAAAGAAAAACTTCTCGCTGAGAGAGACCTACTTATCGAGAAGCTAAAAGGCAACGATCTGTCGATCGACGATGCCGAAACGCCGGATCCGGTCGATCTGGCGGTCCGCAATTATTCTAAAAATGTGATGCTTGCTGTTTCGGAAAACGAAAGCAAACAGCTCACACTCATCGACGAGGCTCTGTTGCGTATCGAGGACGATGAATACGGTACGTGTCAGAACTGCGAAAAAGACATCAACCCCAAACGTCTCGCAGCGATCCCCTGGGCAAGATACTGTCTCGATTGTCAGGAATTGCTTGAGAAAGGCCTGCTCGACGAAGACTAAGCTTTGACTTATGCTCAAGGAGCTTAAAAACTCCCTGCTCTCGATAATATATCCACAAGAATGCCGTGTCTGTTTTTCTCAGGTCGAGAATGCGGGCGACGGCATTTCTTGCATTAAGTGTTGGAGCGAAACTCGTATCTTCGACGGCAGCGAGATGCTCTGCGACAAATGTGGCGCGTTCTTTGGCGACAAAGCTGCCCCCGTTGCTGTGTTTTGCCACAAATGCGACGATCATTTCTACGACAAAGCTGCTGCGGTTGGCGTGTATGAAAAAGCGATGTCCGCGACCGTGCTCAATCTAAAGGAACAACCAGTTTTGCCAAAACGATTACGCGAGCTTATCCCGGCTGCGATCGAAAGAAATGGGTTTGGCAGAGCTGACCTTATCATCCCGATTCCATTATCAAAACAGCGACGAATCGAACGCGGTTTTAATCAGGCTGAGGTTATTGCCAATGAGATATCTCATGCCACAGATATACATATCGACAAAGCGAGTCTCTCGAGAAAACTCCACACACCGATTCACCGCGTGGGTATGGACAAGCGGGCGAGAGAACTTACTGTTCAGAATGCTTTCGAAGTATTGCGGCCAAAGCTGATCGCGGGAAAGAAAATACTATTGGTTGATGATGTTTTTACTTCCGGAGCAACCGCGTCATATTGTGCCAAAGCTCTAAAGAAAAACGGAGCGGTCGAGGTGAATATATTTACACTCGCTCGCGCCGTTATGAACTAGATACAAAAACTCTAGGGATTCTTGCGTGCTCCACCGCGTATTTCAACGCTCTCCGCTGGCCTGGCAGCACTTCCGACCATCTTTTCGATTGTGCCGCTTTGGCCAATGAGATAGAGCTCGCCTGACTGGTCCTCAGCAAAACCGACGATACTCCGTCCTGAGCTGAGTAGGACCGTCTGAGTATTGTTGTTCCACATTAAGACCTCACCGGAACAATAATCCCCATAAATATAACTCCCGTCTGGAAAAGTGTTCTGCCTTCCGCGATATACGTAACCGCCTGTAATCGAGCATCGGGTATTACCCGCCCCTGCGCTACTGTATTCGAATAGCGGCGGCAGATAGTTTGTCGGCGTACAAAGTCCCGCGTCATTGCCGGTACAATGTAATCCCTCATATACACGCCAGCCGTAGTTGCCGCCGAGGGTAATAATATCGACTTCTTCCCAAGAAAATTGACCCACATCAGCCGCCCACAATTGGCGCGTTCCGCGCCGGTCAAATGAAAATCTATACGGATTGCGCATTCCAATCGCGTAGATCTCATCGGCACCTGGGATGGCTCCTGCGAAGGGATTATCGGGCGGTATGTTGTATTGCGGCACCTGACCCACAGGCACATTATCAACATCCAAACGGATGATCTTTCCTAGCAAAGAATTGATATTCTGCGCATTGTTCGGTACATCGTTCGACCCGCCACCATCTCCAGGCCCAGCATACAGATATCCATCCGGGCCAAAAGCTACGGTACCTCCGTTGTGGTTTGAATTTGTCGGGTGGAGGATAGTAATGATGTTCTTTTCAGTCGTGTCAGCCACATTTGGGTTAGTCGCCGATACTTGGAACTCAGAGATCTTGATCGCCCCTACCGGGCTATCGGCCGTGTAATATACGAAAAACCGTCGGTTGGTCCTGTATTGCGGGTGAAAAGCGAGCCCCAGAAGCCCTCGCTCACCTCCCGAAAGAACCGGCCCCGATATATCAAGAAACGTTGTTGGCGTAGTCGAACCCGGCTGGAGCACACGGATCAATCCCCCTTGCTGAACAATAAACAACCGCTGACTGCGGTCCGTTGCTCTTGTCATAAAGACAGGTGAACTGAGGCCGGAAAGAAACGGCTGGAGTGTGATCGCGGCCGGGCTTTCGTCCTCAGAGATCGAAATACTACGGTCATCCTGTCCAAACGTAATGTTGAAAAACGCCCCAACCAAAACAGCTAAAACGCCGAAACTACTAATTCTTTTCATATCAATACTCGTTAAAACTCTTTGAACCTAATAATTCTATAATAGCCGTTCGACCGTTATAAACACAAGAAGTTTATAGACGGTATTTTACGTGTAATTGCCTTAATTCTGCTTCCTCATTATCAACGTTTTGGAGCCGCATTGTCACGTCAGCGGTCATATCCAATTTTGCGTTGTCCCCCTGCACCAATTGCCGATAACCCGCCGCTGCGATCATCGCCGCATTGTCTGTCGATAGATGTTTTGACGGAAAATATACCGGCAGTCCCAGCCGTTTTCCCGCGTCCTCGGCGGCAGATATGAGAGCGAGATTACAAGCCACGCCACCGGCTACGATGAGCGTTTTTGGCTGCAGTTCATCTGCGAGTTTTTCGAGGGTGCCAACAAGGGCATGTACTACCGCCGCCTGAAAACTCGCAGCGAGATCCTTGATCTCTTGCGACGGCTCGTCGCCGTTAGTCATCGGAGCAATTCCATTTTCCCGTATATATCTCGCAACCGCCGTCTTTAGGCCGCTAAAACTCAGATCCGGACGCCCATCGGAGATCTTTGCTTTTGGAAATTTTACGCCGCTTGTGTCGCCCAGCAACGCGAGTTTCTCGATTATTGGGCCACCCGGATAGCCGAGGCCGAGCATCTTCGCAACCTTGTCAAAAGCCTCGCCCGCCGCGTCATCACGGGTTCGCGACACTACCTTATATTGTCCTTCTTCGGGTATGTGAAAGATGTTCGTGTGGCCACCCGATACGATCAGTCCAAGAGCCGGGTATTCGACTGGCGGATTTTCGAACGCAACAGAATAAACGTGGCCCTCAATATGATTAACACCGACAATAGGTATTCCGAGCGAATACGCAAGCGATTTTGCATAGCAAACCCCAACCAGCAACGATCCGATCAATCCAGGTCCCTGCGTCACCGCGATGGCGTCGATATCAGAAAATGAAATTCCTGCCTGAGCGATGGCCGCGGCGACGATCGGCTCGATCTTTTCGAGATGTTCCCGTGACGCAAGTTCAGGCACAACGCCGCCCCATGGTTTATGCATCTCGATCTGCGAAGCGATCACCGACGACACGATCTCACGCCCGTCACGCACTACCGCCGCAGCCGTCTCATCGCACGAACTTTCGATGCCTAAAATAAGCATGTCTATAGGTTATCAGATGGTAGACGCGAAAGGAGTTCGAATCACGGAAAAGGAAATCAGGCCACGATAGATACCATCTTGACTTGCACACTAGTTTGGGTATAAATATGAGCGTTGGTTAACAAAATCGATCTGACCACTGGAGGTATTAATGGGACGTAAAATTCTGGCTGTCGTCGTCGCTCTGATCGTATCGTTTGGCATTATGATGATCGTCGAAATGATCAATACGTTAGTTGTCATGCCGCCAAGCGCCGAGATCATGGAAGACTCGGTAAGGCTTCGCGATTTTATGGCAAATGTGCCTCCGCTCGGCTATGTGATCGTGCTCATTGGCTATTTTCTCGCCTCGTTCGCCGGTGGCTTTATCGTTACAAAGATGAGTCGTCAGGTTTCCCAAGGCATCACGTTACCGGTGGTCGTCGGGACTTTCCTAACTCTCGGCATGATCGGCAATATCTTTATGTTGCCGGGCCAGCCAATGTGGTTCATCGTTATCGGCTTACTGATGTTTATTACTATTACGTTATTTGGCCATCGCCTTGCTCGTTAAGGTTTCTTACCTTCGTTCCATGCGGGTTTGAATTTTGAATTTATCAGCCACTGCACCGGTTTGACCATCGAGTTGATCGAGCGCGTCATGTGGCTAAAGTCGATCGTCTTTACCTCGTCGCTCGCCTTGTGATAGTCGGTGTGCAGCCCAAAGCTCGACACGGTGTGGGCTATAATTCCGGCCTTTGCAAGCTGAATATTATCCGAGCGGAAGAAAAAGTTTTGGTCAGGATGCGGATCTTGCACAAGCTTTGCCCCGCGTTTCGCAAGCTCCGGCCCGAGGTTTGAGCGTTCATACCCGGTCAACCATAGTTCCTCAGCCTTAACTTTCGCGTCCGGCCGTCCGATCATCTCAAACTCAAGATTCGCGACTAGTTTCTCTTTCGGAAACGGCATATTGTTGACGAAATATGTCGCCCCATAACCACCCGCTTCCTCCGAGCCAAAGCAAACAAAATAAACCGTCCGCTTAGGACGCTTGCCACTGCCAAGCACCCGAGCAAGTTCCAACACAGCGACAGAACCTGACGCATCGTCATCGGCACCGTTAAATATCTTGTCATCGCCGGGAGCATTGTCGCGAACACCGAGATGATCGAGGTGCGATGTTAGCAAGATGACCTCCGACGCTAAATACCTATCGCTACCAGTGATCTTACCCATCGCGTTCCACGTCTTGCCTTCAACCCCGGTTCGCCGCGACTTAAAAGGCACGGTCTGCACATATGTCTGCTTCCCGTCCGGCCCCATCTCACCCGCGGGCTCTAGGCCAAACTGCATGAACTGAGATCCGATATATTCGGCTGCGATCCGCTCGAACATCGTCCCGCTGCCGCGTCCCTGCATCGCATCGCCGGCAAGAAAGTTCATCTCCGCTCGAACATTCGTTTCGCTGATCGTCAATTTGCAGCTCGATTGAGCAAGGCTAAATATGTTCGCCGCCAGCAACAGAGCAGCGACGGCAATCGTTCGTTTGAAATAATTGTGTTTCATAGTTAGTTTATTTAACGCAGTTCCCTACAATTTTGTTTTGCAATTCGTGATCTATTTTCTGATCCTAACCGTATACATCCAGAGCTTCGACAACCTTGTATTCGATAGTGCATCTAAGACTGTAAAAATGTTTCGGGATCCGGTAATTATGTTAAAACAAACGAGATCATTTGTGGTTTGTGCGTTCGCACATTTTCTCTTGATGTTTGCAGGCTTAATATCCTGTAGTTCTGCCAACGCTCAGCCGCAGCTTGTCGCGAGCGTCGCCCATGCGCGATACAAGATCAGCTCTACCGTCTTAAACGAAGAACGAACAATCCTCGTCCGCGTACCGGCGGATTATGAACGCGGCATTAGCCGATATCCCGTCGTCTACATGCTTGACGCTCATCCACCGCAAAACGCAGTGATGGCGGCGATCATCGAACAGCAAGCCTGGAGCGGGATGATGCCTGAGATGATCCTCGTCGGCATCCAAAATACCGATCGTTCGCGCGATCTGACGCCGACCGACGACGGCAAAGGCGGAAATGTCGGCGGCGGGCCGAAATTCCTGCAGTTCATCGAAACCGAAGTCATACCTCTTGTAGAAAAAAATTATCGCACCCAGCCCTACCGGATATTCGCGGGACATTCGCTCGGCGGGTTATTTGCGATGTATGCGTTTATTTCGCGGCCCGAGCTATTTAACGCCTACATCGCGGCAAGTCCTGCTCTGGCGTATGACGACAGTTACGTCATCAAACGTACCGAAGAGATCCTCAAGCAAGATAAAAAGTGGAACAAGACATTCTTTTTCGCCGTCGGAGATGAGCCGACATATCTCAAAGCCTTTAACGCTCTACAGGATCTGCTCAAACGATCAAAGCCCAAAGACCTAGAATACGAATTTCGGCAATTCAAAGATGAAAATCACGGCTCCGTCGTTTTGCCTGGGTATTATGCGGGTATGCGAAAGATCTTCGCGGGCTGGCAGCCAAAGGGCGGAACCGTCGGGGAACTGCAAAGTCATTACAAAAAGCTATCTGACCGGTTCGGATACAGGATACCGATCCCTGAGACAACTCTAAATCAAATGGGATATCAGTTGCTCAAGGCAAATCGAATCGCCGAAGCGATCGAGGCATTCAAAACAAACGTTGAAAGTTATCCGTACGCGGCAAATTGCTATGACAGCCTCGCGGCCGGATATGAAAAGAACGGCGACCTAAAACTAGCAAAGGAAAACTACGAGAAAGCTTACAGACTGGCCGAAGCTCATGGCGAGGCCGATCTTGCCAAGTCGGCAAAGGCTAATTTCGAACGCGTTTCGGCGAAGGTAAAATAATCCGACGTTAATTCAGCTTGTAATACCGCCAATTAGCCTTGTAGTCCCGCGTCAGTTTTTGGTTCGTCAGCGCGGCCCGCACCATTTCGACCGGGATCGGGCCTTCTTTTAGAATGGCATCGTGGAATTGCCTGTCAGTCATCTTTTTCGAATCGACCAAGTCGCGATGCATCTGGTGAAATTGAAGCCCGCCCATCATATACGCGATCTGATACAGCGGGCCGTAATCTCCCGAGAACGACCGCCGCACTTCGCCAAGTGCGTTGTCGCGTTCGTGCCCGACCTTGTTTACCAGCAGATCGACGCATTGCTCGGGCGTCCAGTTGCCGAGGTGAAAGTTTAGGCTAAAGATAATGCGTGCCGCACGGTGCGAACGCCAAAACAACGCTCCGATCTTGTCCTCAGGCGTCTTGCTAAATCCTCTGTCCCACAATAGAAACTCCCAATACAACGCCCAACCCTCGGTGTTGAACGGAGTGCGAAAATCACCGCGATATGCACGGTGACGCTGTGCCATAAACCCTTGCAGGTGATGGCCGGGAATTAATTCGTGATGCGTTACGGCTCGGGCAAAATGCGGGTTGTTGCCGCGCATAGACATCATCTTTTGCTCGTGCGTCATGCCGTCGGTCGGATACGACACGAGTATCGTCTCGCCGCCTAAGAAAAATGGCGCGACGAGCTGCCGCTCGGGCGTCATCATCTCCATCCGCCAACCGTCTCGTGCGATCTTTGGCACGGTCACGAGATCGTTCTTTTCGACATACTCGATCGCCTCGTATGCGAGCTTTTGATCAGTTCGGGCTGTTTGCCGGGTTCGACGTATTTCTGTTTCACGGCCTCGATGGCCTTCACATAATCGTCGCCGTAGCCCATCTCACGCGACGCTTTCTTAAACTCGGTGATGCACCATTCAAATTCCTTATTGGCGATCTCGATCAGCTCCTCCGGCGTGTACGGGATCATCTCGAACTCAAGCTCTTGTATCAACGCTTCCCTTCCCGATCGGGTCGCCGATGATCGTCGTCTTATCATCCGCCGCGATGCCGACAAGCCGCGAAGTTATAAACCCTGATATTTCGCCAGCGCATCGTCCGCCGCCTTAAACGGCGACTCGCACCACCAGGTGAACGTCGGGTCGTACAAATTGTAATAGCCGTACCAACGCCGCAGCGTATTACGCAGCTCGCCGACTGTCCGGGCGGCACGATTGGCAACGGTGCGTTTTGGGCTGGGCATTTCTTTCTGCTCGAACGACCGCTGCACTGCGGCGATACGTTTCGCAAGGTCATTGAGCAACGCCGCCGACTTTGCCGCATCGATCGGCGTAAGCTGACGCCGAGCGTCCTCGAGGTCGCTGATCGTCGCCGCAAAGGCATCAGCGACGCCATCTCGGTAAGCTGTGCCTGATACCTCATGGCCTCTTTGTCTTCGTGCTCAAGGTAATTCTTAAAAAGTATGTAATCGACCTGCTCGTCGTGATTAAGCAAATCAAAGTTCAGCCCCGCCAGCACCCTTAACCCATCCGCGTAAAGCTGTCTAAACCTCGCCGACCGCTTTGCCGAAGTCCCCGCCGAATAAAACCGGTTCAGTATCCCGACATCCGCATCAAACCGCTCGATCACTCCACGCAGCCGCGACGGCGGATCGTTATACCCCGCCAGCTCGTCCCTCTGCCCCACCGCCATCTGGGCAAACATCGACACAACAACACACACGCAAATTAGCTTAGTAATGATTTTCATGATCTTGCCTCGTCACTTGTCCCTTTCTCTCAAAATTCTAAACCAATCCGCCGGATTTCAAAATCGCCGTGGAATAGAGAATGCCTCGCGGTGTTATCATCGTAGATAAAGGTGCGGATATGTCGAACTTTGCCGGGGTGATATTTATTGTGCTACTGCTCACGCTTATCGGGAGCGGGGCACTGCTGTTCGTGACCCTTAAGTATTACTGGGGCGAGCGAGGCAAACCACCCGCCACCGGCGAAGAGCGCCGCCGCCTGCATCAGGAAGAGCTAAAGCTACGTGCCCGCCAGATCGAACACGCCCGCCAAAACCCTCCCCCGACCCCGCGATCCAAGTTTTTGGAACAACAGAAAGGTCAGGTGACCACTTACTAACAATCACATGCGATAAGTGTTACGTACTTGTTCGACGCTTTCGGTCGTAGAACTCTAAAGCAGCGATAGACGTGACTAGCCCGAGAGCAATGACGACGATACGTATGTATTCAAAATTGACCCACGTCGTCACTTTTGTCTTGAGTTCGACCGGGTCGAAGTTGGTCGTCGAGCCCATGTAGATATTGATCGGGACAAAGATCATAAAGGTTCCCGCCATTACAGCCACCGGAAATGAGTAAGGTAAGCCGGCAAACATACGAACCTTTTTTCGGTCCAGACCGCAATGAATGTTACGAGTGACAGCAAAAGACACCCGAACTGGGCGATTGAAAAGAAATGAGACGGCATGCCGATACGGATGAAATCAACGTATCTGACCACATCCGAAACCTCGCCCGACTTCCAGTTCGGGACAAGCACCAGCATCTCGTAGATGTGCCCGGTCAGGTGAAAGGAAAGGAATAAAACCGTCGCAAACAGAAGTATTCGCTTCATAGCAGTTGGCATCTCCTCGGTTGAGTAATATGTATTAGCGCAGGTCTTTATAGCACTTATCGCTCATATTAATCAATCAGATACAACTGCGGGCAAGTAGCGTCAGATCTCACCCAAAAAACTCACGCCGTCGGCGATCCTTACACCAAAATTCTCGGCGATGGTTTGGCCGATGTCCGAAAGCGACTGGCGTGTGCCGAGTTGGACACCCGCGGCGGCTGTTTTGCCGTAAACGAGCAGCGGGACGTATTCGCGGGTGTGGTCGGAGCCGGGATAGCTCGGGTCGTTGCCGTGGTCGGCGGTCATTATGAGCAAGTCGTCGTCGTTTAGAGCGTCGATGATCTCAGGCAAGCGAGCGTCAAAGTGTTCGAGAGCTGTCGCATAGCCCTCAACATCGCGGCGGTGACCGTAGAGCATGTCAAAATCCACAAGATTACTGAATATGATGCCGTGTGAGTCGTCGTTAAGGGCCTGGATGGTCACATCGATGATCTGATCGTTGTTCTTTGCGGTCAGATCCTCGGTCACGCCCATCCCGTCGTAGATCGAAGCGATCTTGCCGATGCAGACAACGTCGAGCCCGGCGTCTTTGAGCAGCGGCAGCAGGTTCCCGCTTGGCGGCGGCACTGCGTAATCGTGACGATTCTCGGTGCGTTTGAAATTGTCAGCGGTTGAGCCTAGGAACGGACGAGCGATGACACGTGCGACCTCGTCGTCGCCGTTCAGGATATTACGAGCGATCTCGCAGATCTCATAAAGACGGTCGATAGGCACGATCTCTTCGTGGGCCGCGATCTGAAAGACCGAGTCCGCCGATGTGTAAACGATCGGCTTGCCCGTGCGAATATGTTCTTCGCCGAGGTCTTTGATAATTTCGGTCCCGCTCGCCGGCACGTTGCCCAGCACGCCGGGCACGTTAGCCTGTCGGACGAACTCATCGATTATACGAGGCGGAAACCCATCGGGAAACTTTGGAAAACCTGTTTCAAGATTATCCCGGCCATTTCCCAATGCCCCGTCGTCGTATCCTTGCCGTCAGATTTGAGCGTGCATTTACCGTATGAGCCGGTCGGATGGTCAACACCCGCGAGTCCCTTCAAAGGAGTGATGTTCCCCAAACCTAGTGCCCGTAAATTTGGAACATTAACGGTCCGTGATTCAAATATATGCCCGAGCGTATTCGACCCGGCATCACCCCAAGCCGCCGCATCCGGCATCTCGCCGATCCCCGCCGAATCCAAAACAATTAAACAAACGCGTCCAAACTTTCTTGTCATAATATTTATTTTACTCGCCAACTAAACATCTTGCCAATGTCACGACATCTCAGCTAACATCGTTAATAACAATGACCGACATTAACCGCCGTAATTTTCTAAGAAGCTCGCTTGCAGGCGGTGCATTTCTTGGGTTCACGGGTCTGATCAACCGCCTCGATCGATTCAACGCCTACGGTGCCGACGCATTCTCGACAGAAAAGTCGTTGTTTGGCCCCGCTGCTGCCAACTGCGTCAGCAAACACAGGCGAAACATTTCTCTCACTGCCCGCGGGATTTCAATATAACGTCATCGGGCGTGCCGGTTCGCTGATGTCGAACGGTATGCCAACACCAACGCTGCACGACGGCATGGCTGCATTTCCGTATCGCGGTTTTCCTAACTCGTTGGCTCTTATTCGAAACCACGAAAATAGTGGTTTTGCCGGCTCCGGCGGAGCCGTCACAGGCACAACACCATATGACGCGAACGCAGCGGGCGGTACGACTACGCTAATTGTCGATAAACAAACGCGGCTCGTAGTGAATACGTTCCCAAGTCTCTCCGGGACGGTTCGGAATTGTGGCGGCGGGCCAACACCATGGAACACTTGGATCAGCTGCGAAGAAACACCCGTCGGAACCCTGGGCGGTTTGGCAAAACCACATGGTTACTGCTTTGAAGTTGGTCGGCGGCTACGTGGACAGCCGGTTGCGCTAAAACAAATGGGTAGATTCCGCCATGAGGCTGTGGCGGTTGACGCCGCGTCTGGAAATGTCTATTTGACCGAAGACAATACGCCCGCCGGGTTTTATCGTTACATTCCCAATGTTAGAGGCCAACTCGCTCTTGGGGGAAGTCTGCAAATGCTTGCCGTCACTGGACGTCCGAATGCCGACCTCAGGACCGGACAAACCTTGAACGCATCGATCCCCGTCGAATGGGTAAATATCGCAGACCCCGATCCCGCGTTGGCCGATACGGATGCGGCTGCAGTTTACCTGCAGGGTGCGGCTCTTGGTGGAGCAAAGTTTACCAGGCTTGAGGGATGCTTCGCCAACGCTGGAACTATCGACTTCACCTCGACAAATGGCGGCAATCAGGACTGGGACAAGTTTGGCGTTACACCCAGGAGCAGATCCGGCACGCGGAACGCTCGCTCTGATCTTTGAATCGCCGAGCTCAGCGGTACTAGATTTCCCCGATAATATATGTTTCGGCCCGCAAAACAATATGTATATCTGTGAGGACGGTAGCGTCGATAACTATGTCCGCGTTCTGTCACCAAATGGATCGCTGTCAGATTTCGCAAAGAACATAGTGCCCGGATACGAAAGTTATGAATTTGCCGGCTGCACATTTAGCCCCGATGGGGCGACGTTGTTTGTTAATATTCAAACGCCCGGACTGACGCTAGCGATCTGGGGAAATTTCTAGTTTACCGGTGCGGTATATCCTCGCGGGCACGAACGGTGGTGCCTTTCGGCAATCCCGTAACCTCGACCTTTATCTTTCGATAAGTTCCGTCGCGTTTGTCGTTCGACGGGTAATAGCCAAGCGTGTATTTGGTCCCGATCTCATCTGCGACACTTTTGAACGCATTTCGTGCCTCGCTCAGATCCGCAACCGGAAACACCTTACCACCGGAGTTTTTTGCAAGTTCATTCATCTCAGCATCGGCGATCTCATACAGTTTTTTGCTGATAGCAAGCCGCTCAAACTCGCCAAGGCCGCAAAAATCAACCGCCTTTTCCATCTTCGCTTTTGGGTTAAAGCTCTTGTAATAGCGGCGGATCTGGGCCTGCGAGAAACGTGTTGCCGCTCTGCAGTCGCCGAGCAGATTTGACTCAAAATACTCGCGGGTATCGACCTTGATAAAAAACGAGATAATACCGATCTGTCCGAGTTCTTCTTTAACGGTCGCAAAACCCTCGGCACTGGTCGAATCGACGCCGTCCGTCAGCGCGACGAGCGCCCGCCGCCCACGAAACTCGTCCTTTGGTTTGTCGCGAAAGACCTTTTCGATCACCTGTATCAACGAATCGTAATAGGGCGTGCCGTTGCTCGTCTTTAGGTTGTCGATCGCACCGCCGAGCATCGCGCGGTCGCTCGTCAGCCCGATCAGGATCTCGCTCACCGCAAAAGCCTCGGTGCTCGTACGGCTGGTATTAAACGCAACGATGGAAACCCGGTCGCCCGGCCTCAGCCCCGCAATAAAGCTTTTCGCCGCCCGCTGTATCAGATACAGATCGTTACGTGTCGAACCGGATGTATCGAGCAACAGAGCGACTTCGAACGGAGCCGCAGTGGCTGAGAAATCGATCGTTTCCTGCCGCTTGCCGTCTTCATAGACTATGAAATTGGACTTTGTGAGGCCGCGTAAAGGCAGACCGTTTGCGGAACTTACCGCGATCGGCACATCGACAAGCTGAGTGTCGACGCGAATGACCTCGTCTTGCGCGACCGCCATAGCCGTCGCCCCAAACAAAACCGTTAAGATCAAAAACATCTTTGCCGTCACAGTAATACCTCTGAGTATTAGCAATTGTAACAAAATCGATACAGTTAACTGCATAAATTTAAATTAGAAAAGGCCGGAACTAATGCCCCGGCCTCTACTACTCAGTTTGCGTCTGCTTAGACGTATTTTTCGATCACCTTTGCGATCGCTTCTCGTGAAACCGCTCCGACAATGCGTTCTACTTCCTGCCCGCCCTTAAAGAGGACAAGCGTCGGAATACCGCGAATGCCGTATTGCTGCGGCACGTTGAGGTTTTCATCAACGTTCATCTTAAAGATGCTCGCCTTGCCTTCATACTCCTCGGCGACCGCTTCGACCGATGGAGCGATCATGCGGCAAGGCCCGCACCATTCGGCCCAAAAATCGACCAAAACCGGTTTATCCGAACCCAGAACGTCCGTCTCAAACGCTGTATCTGTTACTTCTTTGCAAAATTTCCCATTATAGCTCCTTAAAATTGTCTGCGGCCTATCGCCGCAAATTTGTGTTTATATTAACTTTTCATCAACCGTTTACCAAGCCGATCTTTCGATCGATGGTGAGCGCAGCCAGTGGCCATATGCATTATTTCGCAAGCTCAGCCTTCACGGCGGCAACAACACGTTCGTCTTCGGCGGTAACATCGGGAGCGATCCGGGCAGCGATCGAACCGTCTTTGGCGATCAAGAATTTTTCAAAATTCCAAAGCACATCGTTTGCCTTTTCACGCTTTTGGCCAAATCCGGCAAGCTTCTCTTCAAACGCGTTGCCGTCTGTGATATCCGCCTTGCGCTTTTCGTCCGTTAGATAGTGATAGAGCAAATGCTGATCATCACCTTTGACCGATATTTTCTGATATAGCGGAAATGTAACGTCGTAGTTTGTCTTACAAAAATCCTGGATCTCTTCGTTAGTTCCGGGCTCTTGGGCCAGAAAATTATTCGCCGGAAAGCCGAGCACTTCAAATCCCTGATCTTTATATTCATTATAAAGATTCTCAAGCCCCGCATACTGCGGCGTCAGGCCCGCACTTTGATGCGACGTTGACGACTAAGCAGCACTTTCCTTTATGCTCATCAAATGACGCATCGCTGCCGTCTATCTTTTTCACCGGGATCTCGTAAATACCATTTGCCATTATTATTTCTCCTAAGTTTATTTGATCTTTAATTTATGCTGCGTCCGCCTTTTCCATGAACGGATAATCTGTATAACCGGCTTCACCCGGCGTATAGAATGTCGCCTCGTCCGGCGCATTCAGCCGAGCGTTGGTGCGAAACCGCTCCGGCAGATCAGGGTTTGCTAGAAACCATTTGCCGTAAACGATCGCGTCGGCACCATCCACTCAACAACTGCTCGCCGCTCGCCCTGTCAAACCCAACCTGCGAAATATAGACTCTTGACGATAGGCCGCAAGACCGGATACCAGTTGCGATTCTGGTCGAATGTGCCGATGTGCAGATAAGCAAGATTGTATTCATTCAACTTTCTGACGACGTAGTCGTAAAGTTCCTCAGCGTCATCTTCTTTAATATCGTTGAATTCGCCACCGGGCGACAGCCTCAG